>CAVZZW010000002.1:555000-942444 GCA_963779985.1 uncultured Gammaproteobacteria bacterium | reverse complement strand
CGCGCGGCTTCCTCACGCGCGCGGGAAGTACTGCGAGGCGGTAATGCTCGGCAAAATCTGCGTAACTGCGGTTGAACTGCGGATCGTAGCGCAGCGCCTTCTTCACCGCGGTGGAGCAGTTGTCGGGCACCAGTGCACGAGGCGCGCAGCCAAAATCCTCCAGCGCCCGTACATGCGCCGAGAGCCAGTCGGCCGAGGTCTGGGTGCGGGTCGCTTCCACATACAGCCGCGCGCTGTAGGGCCACACCGCGACGAACAGCCACGCCTTATGCTCGAGCCCGGTCTTCGGATCGACGATGAGCACCGCATCGCCGGCATAATCGACGAACAGCTGATCCCCGGGCGTGTGTTCGAGCGCGAGGGTCACCGCGCGAGTGGCCCGCCACGCTTGGAACTTCACGCAAAACGCTGTGTACTTCAGTCCCTCCGGGTGGCGGTCCAGGTACTCGCGCCACAGCCGCCGGCGCGTGACGTGCTTGCGCTTGAGCTCGCGCTCAACCCACTCAAAATCTGGCGTCGGCTGCACCGCGACGCCCGGCGGGCGCCGCGGATACAGCAGCGCCTCGAGCGCCGCCTCATCCTGGCCGGGCGACAGAGGCCAGGCAACGCCCGCCCGATCCGCTCGCCACAGGCAAATCTGCACACTTGATCGGGCGCAGCCGACGCTGCGCGCAATCTCTCGCTCGCTAAAACCCTCAGCCCGAAGCCGAAGTACCTCTCGTATCTTCCTCATGGACAACCTCGCTTGCGCCACCCTTAAATCCCCTTCGCTTGATGCAAAAAGGACCCAGGGTAGCCGTTGGTCGTCCTACCTCATGAACTGGACCGACATGCCGTGAAATGCTGGACCGGCATGGCGTGAAATCGGTGGCCGGCATGCCGCGAAACGCTGGACCGACATGCTGTGAAACCGTGGACCGACATGGCGTGAATTACGCAGGTTGCCACGTTCCTTCTATCAACCGTAGGACTTGGACCCGTGTACGAACCGGATAATCCGCTACGTCTCTCCGCAATGAACGCGGCCTGGTACCGCGGAAAGATCGAACCGGAGTTACTTGTCGATTTGGAGCAGATCCGGCAGCTCACCCAGCACTTGGCCGCGGATCGCGCAGTTCAAGAATTGTGTGGAATGCTGATTATCTCAGCCCACGCTGTTGCCGTTGACAGTGCGCGCCTCAATCGCGCAGTCCTCGAAACCCGTGAGTTTGAGTTCTTCCGGCATGTTCGAAATGCTTCCGCCCATGGCAACCGATTTGCGTTCAGGTCCGGGGAACCGAAACGATCGGCTGGGTGGCGAACTCTGACGCTCGATGCCAAAACTCACGCAGGGACCCAGTGCTTTGGAAGCCTTCTAAACGCAGCAGACGCGCTATCCCTACTGAGCGATATCCAGAAGCTTCTAATGCGAGGTTGACCTAACCTCTTTGATCAAGCGCGGGACCTGATGGTTCGCTGATGTCTTCACCATTTCGTATTTTGCTCTGGAGTTCTCCGGTCCGATGCTGACATGCAACGGACGGTCAGCACCGTAGAAGTACATCCGGTCGAAATGGCAGTTAGCAGATATCCACGTCATCACGTCGCGCATGTCCTCATCGCGGACGAGAAAATCCACTGCCGCTCCCAAGCGGTCACAAATTGGTGCACCCGCCGCCTTGACCTCGCAAGACGCGTGCTGATCGAGCTCTGGTGCGATTCCTCGCGTGATTTTCCTAGTTAGTGCTCGCCCCGCAAACCCGTACGTCAATTCGATCGCGCCAAAATACTCTATGACTGGGTCCAATATACGCACGGCCAGGTCGCAAATAGCGTTATACGTTTCAGGCTGTTGCGGTGTGTTGTCAGGCTTAATCGCTTGCCATGTCGATCCACACTCGATCAAGTCTCGATAGCGATAATGCGAACCGCACTTGGCGTCTAATTCCGGACATTGCTTCGAGCGACTGAGCTCGAATCCGTCGATGCAGTAGCGCCGACTTTCAAGCATGCCTTCAAAGGTGCTTCGATTTGGTCCATGTGCATCCAAATCAAAGATTGCAGCACTTTCAAGTGCGTCGTCGAAGGCTACTTGCTCCGCATAGAATTGATATTCTTCGTTTATGTATCGCGACTTTCGAAATAGCATTGTCGGTTGAAACGTAGTTCCGTACTCAAATACGTCCATCTCTTGGTCTCGGAGTCGGACCTTCAATCGTTTCATCAGCATAGGCACTGGCTTTCCCTCAAAGTCGTCGTATGAGAGAACGGTGACCTTGCCAGAGGCAATATGTACCTTCACCAGGTCGAACTCGGAAATGTCCCCGGCCATCACTGTGGCGCACCCGATATAGACCCGGAGAACGGCGCCGAGCCTATCGATGCTGTTCGTATGAAGCTGCAACGATTCATTCGGCACCAGCCAACCAAGACCATCCAAGGCCGCGGCTTCGCAAGCCTCTCTGATGAGGTTGACATCCTGCATCGAGAACAGAAGCTTAGTGGCCTCGGACTGGGCCGCCGCGTAGTTTCCGAAGAACGACCGAAGGTCTCGAGCTAGACGCGGTTCTAATTTGACGAATTTGCGCCGGCGATCGAATGATCGCAACGCAAGCATGACCAATATGTCGTCGCGGCGGCGTTTTTCCGCAGTCTTCCAGGCATCCGCATCGTGACCCTCTAGACAATATTCGATCGCGCGCTTGACCGAACCGAAAGACAATTTTAGCGCAGTGAAATCGGGAATTTCCTCGAGGGCCGGTATACGGCCCAATTCAAGTAGCCGGTACCACAAATGGTCCAGAGCAAGTTTCGCCTCTTCCGACAGCACCTGCTCAGGGGCAGCTCGCCTAATGCGTTGACTCGGGGCTTGGCGGATTCGCCGTGATTCCCGTTCAACGCGATGGCGCTCGCGCGCCACGACCAGATAGGGTTGAAGAGCGCTTCCTAAGCGCCGTCTTCCCCTGGACCTCCGTAACAGAAATTGCTGTTCTAAATCGCCGTCACGAAAAACATAAAAGACACCCGGCCCGGCCGGGTAGGCCTCCTGGCCGAGAACCGCCTCAACATAGGCCCGCAACTCCGCCTGTGAGAAGTATTTTTGGAACGTACGTCGGCTGGTAACGACCCCATCTCCAAACGCTCGTCCTTTGGTAGGCTCGTTGTTGCCCAACATGGCGGCAACACACAACACGCGCTTTGCAAGACCATAAGCCCGATCAAGCGCGAGGTCTCGCTCCTCTTTGCTCTCAATAACGTTGATCACGAAGCCAATATTCACAACGTCGCTCGCGACGGGAACAACGTCCGTGCGAAAATGGGGATCCCAGCCTGAAGCTGGAATTCCTGCCGCAACTAATCCGGCCACATCATCCCCGCGTCCGCACCCATAATCGAAAAACGTGGTCTCGGCAGAGAGCAGCTCGTCTCTGAGTAGGCTTTGCACAGGCGCCGACAATGTCGTTCGGGAGAGCGCAGTCGCAAATCGATCGATCGCAGTGGATAGTGTCTCTTCGTGCGGCACGGCCGAGTCGTGCTCGATGTTCCCGATGGGGAGCAGCTCGAAGCCTTCTAGCCTGTATCCGCGTGCCCGAATCGCGTCGAGCCATTGTTGGAGAAATCCGATCTTCGTGGGATTGTCGAACAGGCCCAATTGCTCGCACAACTCGGTTAGTGCAACGCAAGCCTCTCGGGCTGGGTGCTGTTGGTCCAGCAGTAGCTCCGTCCGATGCAAAATGGGCGGGTTAAGGGACGAGCGATAAGAACGCTTGGAAACAATCTCCTCGGCTTTGCCAATTCGAAAGCTTGTGTCCAATGTCGGAAATGGAACTTGGCCGAGGTCCGGGTACCATAGAAATGCAACCTCGGCTTTGGCCTCATCTATTCGATATACATTAAACTCCGGCTTATCAAGCAAGGTCAGAAGAGAAATGCCACGATCGATTAAGCTCTTGGCGCCGGGCTCGAGCAACGGATATTGCTCGCGACTTATGTAGTGATACCCGCCGACTTGCTTGCCAATACGAAGCATGTCGATGCCGGAAGCTAAGACTGCCTAGGAGCGATGGCTAGCTTTGATGGCCGTAACGAGCTCCTCCGCGTCGCTGCCGCTAAGCCACGGCACTTGAACATAAATGAGGTCGCTCTCGTTCTGTAATCTCGCTGCACAATGACCCTTTCCTAGTAATCGTTCCGCACCTTTTTGCCCCAATGCGATCTCCGAGGTTCCCTCTCCCTCGACTCGTAGAATCAGCCGATTGCCGAGATTGTCTCGCAATTGCGGCGGCAGTACATCCTTATCGGGTCGCTGTGCGGCAAAGAACAGATGAATACCGGCGGCTCGAGCTTTGACGCCGAGTCGCTTTACCGTCGATGACACAGAGTCCTTATATTCATCGGTTAACATCCATTCAGCAAATTCATCATGAACGACAAAAATGGCCGGCAGCCGCTCCTTTGCAGTTACGCGCTCATTGAATGCATGAAGATTGGGGACCTTCATACTGGCAAACCGTCGATACCGTTCGTCCATCTCAATAATAAGCTGGTCAAGCACAATGATCGCTCGATCTTGCTCAACAATGATTCCCTCTACCAAATGCGGGAGGCCCTCAAGCGATCCGTAGTCAACGCCCATTTTTGGATCAATACAGTAGATCCTTGCCAGGGAAGGCGGGTTTGTCAAAGCGATGTCAATCAACAGGTTTTGGATGAGAATGGATTTTCCACTACCCGTGGTGCCTGCGATCAGAGTGTGCGGCGCATGGCTCTGCTGCCCACCGAACGGCTGTCCTAGATTCAAGTATTGGACCTCACCGTCCAACTCGCGAACGCCAATAATAAAGCTCAAATTCACGACGCCCGATTCGCGTGTGGGCACTCGACCCCAAACATCCCACATTGGGACTATCCGCCGGTTTGGCCTTTCAACCGCAACAACGATCTCGCCAGGACGGGGACTAATCGAAAGAACATTCAAGGAATGCGTAGTCAGCAACCGCTGGCGATTGTTCTCGATATCCTTTGCCTCGAGTCGGTCGCTTCCGAGTAGTCGAATTAGTCCCGCATTCGGGGTCAGCCGGGTACCAAGCACTTTTGCTTGGAGTTGCCAGCCTACCAGGGCCCGTTGCAATGATTTGGCCGCAGCCTCCAACCAAGCGATAGCCGTCGCGTCTGAAACTTCGCCTACCGCCTTGGAGGCGATCAGCGAACTTACGGAAGCGTCCTTGGCAGTTTTGATGGGGCCCGACTGTGAAATCTCGCCCGCCTTTGCCGTCTCGGAATATGGCATCGGCTCTGACTCGGCCACGGCCTCGGCCTCTACGACTGCGACCTTTGCACGGCTCTTGGGCTTTTGTTCAATGGGCTCGACTGGCTTGACTTTAACGGACTCTCCGACAGGCTCGTTCGGCTCCATCCATCGCGGCCGGGCTGCAGGGCTCCTCCATGTTCTCTCTATCCAAGGCTTCTCGTCGCCGAGTTCCGTGCGAACAGTTGATAGCTTAGATGACTCGACTAGGCCTCGAAGTAGGTCTTTTGTTCGGCTGAGGTTAAATACTTCTTGCAACGAATGCGGCCCGCATTTCTCCGGAAGGGACTCCTGGTCGGAGGCAACGTCAGCGTTACCATCCGTTGCGAACACGTGAGAGTAGCCCCTGAGATCGATTTGCACGGTCGCCTGCCTGATCAGTCGCCGCACCTCGTCAAAAATCCTCGCGTGCCTTGGGGACTTTACCGCATCAAGCAACAAATCCGATAGGCGCGAGAGCCAAAGGTCTCGGTCCAGGCGTCCTGGGTTTTCAAAAAGCGCATCGTTGATTCTTCCTACCGTTGCCTCGACCTGTCTTCGTGACTTCTTACTCGAGTCTGAAACACTAGCACTGCCAACATATTTGGCCTCCGTGACGACAACGCGGATCTTTGAGGGTTCGGTAGGATCGAAAGATATGAACAATAGGTCTGCTATACCTGACTCACTTTGTCCAAGCCAAGCGGCATAGTCATCGAGGAAAAAGCACGCGACGGGCGCCGCGCCAAATTCCTCGCGCACTAATGCAGCGCTCAGCACAATTCCGATAAGCTCTCCAGCGGCCGTGCCGCGTTTGGAAGCTCGCAACACAATCTCGCCGGAAATGTCGGTCGCGGCACTTATCAACTTCGCGATTAACTCGTCTGTCTTCTCGCGTGTCAAACCGAGCCCCAACTCTTCTAATCGGCGCCGGAGAAGCACCTCTAAGACCCGCGATCGGGAAGTCGACGAAACTACGACGTTTCGTCCATTGCTACGGTCCTTTTGGTAGCGAATTACCCGAACGTTCTGGTGTCGAAGCTGCTCTGGATCGAGGAGATCGTCATAGTTGACGACCCACTCCGCTAGAGCGTGCGCCTCGTCGAACACTTGCCGAACGGACCCATCATTCAACGATATCGTTCGCATCGGAAGACGTCGGTGTCCACGCGCGCTCGCCTGTCGTTCAACGACCGCGGCGACTGCCCCCACATAAGCTAGTCCCTCAAACGGCTGTTCAGGACACGTGAGGTAGCGGACAGCCGATTCGGACGTGGTAGGGGCTTTGTATGCCCACCGCGGGGGTACGTGAGTCAAAATCGACGCCGTCGTAGGAACGATCGGCAATTGCGGCCACTGAACTCGCGCCCGTCGGGCCACAACGTCTTGAAGATAAGCAATATCCACTTGCCGGCAGTCATCTGCAGTCCGCCCTGGGGGATCGATTCGAATACCGACCCTGAGCTTGGCCATGAAATTACGCGAGGTCTCGCTGGCAACGGGTGCGTCTGGGTCTGCGTCGGACTGCTCTAGCAGATCGTTATATACCCTCTGCAATGATCGGCGATCCCGATGGCGCAAGGTGACATTGCAATGGATTTCCGACTCCTGGAGAGTCGTTAACGCCTCCACCGCGGCGAGCGGCAAGCCCGCGGAATCACATTCGAAGAGAGCCACGCTCAGGCTGGCATTTTCGTGTGGCTGTAGATCCAAATACCGCGCGACAATCTCGCGAACTCGGTGCGCGCCTTCTTGAGGGTCTTCGCTGGTTTTTGCGACTCCTACCGCATTGACGGGTTGTTCCATTAGCGAGTAATCGTCTAGCGTCTCGCTGACGACTAATAGTGTAGGATCTCCCTTGCTATAACCCACCGCGATCTCCGGGTAATAGGGATGTCGCGCTTCTTTGCACAGCTCCTCGAAAAAGAGCCGCTCATCTCCCACCTCGATTTCGTCGGAGCCCAGCATGTGCTGAAACAAACGGCCCACGGAACGTGCCTTCACCGCGATGGATACCATTCGCATGGGATTCCAGGGCGCCACTATCGCCGCAGCAGGATCATCCTCGACGCGGATAACCCCTAACCGCAGCAGCGGATCAAGAAGCTCTCGACGAATGATGTCATCCCCCGCCCGTGCTTCGAGACGCTCAAGCAATACTGCATAATCGCGTGCTTGATCGAGCAACGAGTCCGAGGCAATCCCCGCCGACTCGAAGTCCGCAATCGCGGCAGTATATTTCGACTGAAAGGCCTCCCACGCTTCAGTAATTCCGACGAACTCTTCCTCGTCCATACGCTGCTGACACCGATCTAATGACTCGCGCCATTTAACTTCAAGCGTCAATATGTCGCGTAGTGCCGGGACAAACGACCCCGCATCCCTGTTATAGGCTGCCTCAAACGACCCAGAGTCTCCTAAGGCGATGCGTTGCGCCTGTCCTTTTTTACTCGTTCTGACTCTTTGGACTGATAGGTCCGCAAATGGCTTCTTGACCAATCGACTCAAATCGTCGGGCAAACTAGCGCTGACGGCGTCTGGCTTACCTAAATAGTCCACCTGTACAGAATGAAAGTCTTCACCGATTTGGAGATGAAGGTCGAAGCGTATCCGCAGCGCCGCTCGCGCGGTCGACTGATTACTCTGGTATTTCCTCGAGCTGGCCTTTTCGGCGTCGATAAATGCCTGATATTTGAACAATGGATCAAGATTCCACTCGACGCGTGGCCCGAAAAGATTCTCAAGGCCTTTGTACCTAAGGTCGAACAGTCGGGCGACGTCTGCATTAAGACCCAGATGTTGTGTTCGGCCTCGCGCGTTCCATTCGATAACGAGCCGCTTATCTCCGCTCCAGTTGGGCGCTTGTGCCTTCAAACGGTGGAGCGCGGAAAGCAACCCCACCAACAGGTCAGTACATTCGATTGGCGCGCCGAATACAAATCTATCCCATTTCGCCTTGAGCGCCGGTCGCTCTGCGATGAGGCTTCGATGATTCTCGTAGAACTCGCGATCGTCATCGCCGGGCTGCCTCTTTGTCGTCGCTAATAGCAGTTCGAGATAATCCCTATCCTTCTTGTCCAGAAGGCCATCATCCTTGTCCATATAAAAATCGAGTGTCTCCCGCGCCAGAGAGACCTTTTTGGTCTTAAGCCCCGTGAAGAGTCCGTCGACCCTGTCGGTCTCCCACTCGAGCTCCGCCAGTGCCTGAGCCTCTGGATTCCAAGTCTGCGGCGCATCGATAAACGCTTCGATCACGCCCCAGTGCTCGGAAGCAATTTCATCCCTCACTTTCCTAAATTGTTGGGACAGTTCCTCTCGTTCCAGTATTTGTCGGGACTTGGTCTGCTTTCTGAGCAACGGTGCACGCTCGTGCACCATCTGTTCAAACTTCTTCTTCCAGGCAGATCGATGCCGCTGCTGCTGTTCCGCGATAGCCAGCGTGGAATCGCGCGGAACACGTAGGATTGGCAGACAATACCCCAACGTCGATTGAAGAGGCTGTCCTTCTTCCTCGATCCGCGCCCGCGTTGCGGAGATGTACTTCGCCAGTTGCCCAACAGTAAAGACGTGGGCATCAGTGAGTCCCTTTAACGCCGCCTTCCAGACCTCTTTGCTGGTGTCTGGCAACACCAAGTCTTTGGCGGCGATGTCCACCCACAGGTCCATTCGATCGGTGAGCATCTTTGACCCGATGCGCGTCATGTCGCCGAGCGATACATTTTGGATATCGTCGATATTGACTACCAACAGAGCCTGCTCCCCATTGGGCGGCTCACGATTTCTAAAATAAGTCGCGTTGCGTTCGCCAGTAACAACCCGTGCGGGAAGGTCGGTTCCCTCCGCCACGTTCGCCGGAATTGCGACGAACACTTTCGAGGACAGCTCTTTGTCATTGATAACCGCGTGGACGATCGCGATCGTCTGGTCTTTCTGTAATCGATCCAATAGATAGCGTGCGATCCCCGCTTGCGCATTGCTCAGCGACTTATCGAGCTCCTCCGCGAGGATCCTCGCCCCGACGGCGCCAATCAGCTCCAGACTATTCACGGTGATGACTGCGCCCCCGAAATGGCAGTTCAACGTAGGCGCACCCATCGGATAGTCGATGCATTAAGCCAAGGCTGGTCAAGCGCTCCTCCAAACGCATCGCATTCTCCGCAAAGTCTTCAAGGTCCGCCTGGTCCTCAGTAATGTACGACGCCGCATGTTGCTCTCCGATGACGAAGCCGTATCGCTCGTAAAGTCGCTTCAAGAAGTCCTTGAATTCCATCCTTGATTGGACATTCGCAAATACCAGTGCTTTCAACAGGGTATCCGTTGGCGCGTATCGCACCCGCTGGCTGCCCCGTCGAGAAGAAAGACCGATCGCGCGGGCCCAACTTCCGTGAATCTTGCCCACGTGCTGCTTGTGTCGCCCAAGAGCACGGGACAACAATTCCTCAAGCAGATGCTCCGGCGAGCGGCAATTCATGTCCTGCAACTCATCGTCATCCGGCCAATTAAAATGCCGCGCGAGCACTTGCGCGGCCGCATTAATGGGTTCTGGATCATTCAGCGCCTCGGACCAGCGTGGATCCTTTACAACTGACTTTACAAGGGTGTCGACAGCCACACGAGGAAGCGCTTGGTTGCTCTCAAATGAAGATAAGGCAACGTCCCGCACAGCGGATCGGCGGGGACCAACAATTTCGCAAACGAAGACAGGGGTATCCATGCGCCCGGAGGTCGCGCTGGCGCGACGCAAGAAGTAAATCAATAGGTGAAGTCCCGTCATCGTGACAAGGTAGGGAAGCACATCAAACTTTGGAAGGCGCTGTCCTAGGAGGAAAATCCAGTCATCGGCGAGGGTGTCGTACTCGGGTAATCGCTTATAGGGCAGATAGCCCGCGGACTTGTCTTCCGCCGGGAGCCCACTTCCCTGCAAGATGCCGACGATGTCGTCCGTTGGATCCGGTTGCTCGAAGAAACGACGCTGCAATTCGCTCGCGACCTGATCGGCTTTCCCTGATCGAGCAAGCATGAGATACAAGAGCTCCCCGTTGCGAGCAAAGAAGCGGCGGTCATTAGACGCACCGTTCTCCGCCACACGAAGATCCTCGTAGAGTGAATGTCGTCCAAAGGGGAAGATAAATTTGGAACTCCATCGCTTGTTGCTATTGCCTTCGATGGCTGTTCGACGTAAATACCCCACTAATCGAGCGAAATCCGCAAATCTAGGGATCTTGGCTTTCAGTTCCCCCAACGGTGGGAGATTCGACGGCGTAACTGTTCCCTTCATGAGCTCAAGCCATCTATCCCACGCTACCGCGTCGGTTAATGGCGGATCGCGCACGAGCTCTGTAAAAAATGGATTGTTGAAAACTACATTTCGCAGTCGCAACTGACGCTGAGGGCGATATCTGAGGTTGTCCTGAGTCATCAACGATGGGTCGCTCTGGAATACTGTGAGGAATTCCAGCAAGGTCAGCCACGGAGTCTGCTCGTCGTACAGGCGATGACCCCAAATTTGTTCATCAATCCAATAATCTCCCTCGAATCCGTCGGGCATCTCCGCCGGCTTGTCATAGTCGGTGGCCATTAGAGGTGGACCTCCACGGCGTGAGGACGCACTCGTCCATCTTCCATGACTTCAATAAAGCGTAGCGTAAGCCCATCCCCTACAGTCTCGCCTTCAATCTCGCGCCGACGTTGAAGGGCCGAGAGCACTTGGGATTTATAGGCCAAAATGTCCTCATAACACTCAAGTGAGAAGCTGCTCGGTAATGCGCCTTCGGACACTCTCACCAAGAACTCGAATCTCAGGCACGTGAGGAAGAGATCGACTGGTTCAAGGTCACTAGGTCTCATTAGCTGCACACGCAAGGAGGCGCCTCGGGGATCCCGGTGGACGACACTTATCGCTTCCCCCCTTGTCGGGCGAACCGCGATCTCGGCCTCATAGAGCTGGTTGGTACGAGACTGCGAATAGCTGCCGGCTGTCGCCAACACGAGAGAGTCATGCATTTCGAGAAGTTCGCCCGTGAATATGCGGTTGAGCCCGCGGACCAGAGTTCTTGCAAGCTCTGGAGGTGCCGGCTTGCCCTCCCTCAGGGAATCCAACACGCTGAGAAACATTTCCGCGTTCTGATACACCGTCAGATCCCAAGCGGCGTATTGCTTTGATTTCTCCGCAGGCAATGTAAAGAAAAGCCGTTGTCGCTGAAGTCGAATCTGCGTTTTAAACGCGAGCGCCTCATCGCCAGTATCGTAGTCTCCATTTTCTAGATACGCTCGCTGTGCCGCTTGCCACGGCACCGTATTGCCGTAGACGGGATCACTGGCAACGAGAATGTCATAGTCTGGCCTCAGATCTGGGTCGTCGGCTCCAAGCGTCAACAGTCGGTCTAATCTGTTGCTCGTCTCGTGGCCTAATCCAAGACGCTCGAACTTTTCGAAGATTTCACGGTTTCTGCGCTTCCTCGGAGATAAGTTCCCTCCTACAGCATTGCCATACGGAGATGCCTTCCATACTGTCCCGTTGGTTTGGAAGGAATGCACGTCTGCGCAGGACATGAGATTGTCCTTCGCGTCCGCGTGCCCCAACAAGATATTGCTTACCAACATGAGTTGCTGACGAACGGGGATGTGCTGGTTGTTCTGAGTGCTAAGCTCCATGAGCTGTTGGAGTCGCCCGCTGAATACCGCGCCGTTCTGATCACCTATGAGCCGACGACGATTCTCGATGATCGGACATGGTGTAGATTGCTGGTTAAGTTCGCAGCCATCGCAAAGATTCCAACGTGGGTGCAGTAAGACCGCGTCCAGTACCGCCTTCATACTATCTGCAGACGGCCTTTTACTTAGGTCAAAGACTCGGACCGGTACATCAGTCTGCGGCTCACCATCGACCAGTTGATCTTCGATGCTCTTCCACGCCGCCGCGGCCGCCGGCGAGGTTGCGAGAATTGGCAACCATTGTTCGTAAAGTTGCCCGTGGTTTGCCGCTACGACATAGAGTCGATTGCTTGAAGGATCTGCAAAGTCCTTCGACATTCTGGCAATAATGGTCTTGGCGATTCCCTTTTCGACCTCGGTCAAATCCTTGATGATATGGATCTGCCGGCCATCGCGAGCGACAACGTACATTCCCTGAGTGGCTTGCGAGTCGTCCGCCCAGTCCTCCGCCTTGCCACCCAGCATTTGCCACAGCTGCCTGCAGTAATACGTCTTTCCATCCCCCGCGGTGCCGCTCAAGATGACGGATATGGGCTTGTCCTGAGTCAGACAGACGAAAGCGTCATTTAAGTACGGTGTCGGAAGTAATAGCGGTTCGACGCCAGCACGTTTGCGAGACTGTTCAATTGTCTCGTCATACATATTGTCATTGGCCGCCGACGGCCCGTATTTTCTAAGGAAATTAATCCAAGAAGCATTCGGCAGCATCAAGCGTCGTCCTTGGCAAAGTCAGTCATTCTATAGGGTGTGCGTTTAGATCGCGTGCGACGTCACTTGTGGCAGGCCAGACAACCACCCTCGCTCGAGAGCTCGAGCAGCTCACTCTCCTTGATAGCTTCCTGAAGCGGCCCAAGGCGTCGCGACGAGTTGATCCTGGCCATCCTGAGGGCATGTCTTTTGCGGATCTCTTCGATCCGCTCAGGTTGTTCTAGATCTTCAAGTGACTCGCCCTGAACCCACGTAAAGGGAGACGAATGGTCTCTTGCCAATTTCTCGTACCGCTTTGCTTCCTCAAAAGCCTCAGGATGCTCTTCGCGAAGGCGTACCCACTCAATTCGTTGCTGAAAGAAGCAGAACGTGCATCCGCTCCTTGACCGCCAGCGATAGTAACCCGGTAGCCCCACGCCTGAAGCCTCCAGCAGTTCCTTGACGCCCTGAAGATCGACGCCATGTTCTCGTAATGGAAATAGCGTCTGAAGACCCGGATGCGTCGATAGATGACCGCTTCGATTCGGCTCGTCCGCTCGAATAGCGACATAGCTGTTAATCTTAACGCCGGCTTCCAGGTCCGGCCGCAACCAAGCCTCGAATGGTTCAATCTTAAGTTGCCGAGTACACCACCTCGTCTTGGCCGACGGTAAGAAATGTTTGTATTGTGCCAGCCAAAAGTCGAAGCCCCGCTGAGGGTTGAGCCTGCGAATTGGTTTTCCCAGAAATCCTTCGAGACGAACCAAGAACTCATATACTTCGGGAAGTTCCTTGCCCGTGTCTGTGAAAAAGTAATCAACGTCAATCGCTGGATATGTTTGCCTCATGAAGATTGCCAGCGCCGCGCTGTCACGACCACCTGACAATCCAACAACATGCCGATCTGCGTTTATTTCCATATGCTTCCGTGCCTTCTAAGCAGCAGAGTCTGCCGAAAACTCGGCATTTTCTATGAGTTGGCTCCCAATTTGGGCAAGTGCCGCGAGCACAATATCGCTTCTCGCGCCGCCCGCGACCTTGCTCATTAGGCGGACGATCTCAGTCACTTGCTTTCGGTCTTTGTCGTAGATGTCGAATTCCTTGGACATTATCTTCGGCGCATGCTCAAAGCCGACGACTATGGATATAGCATGCCGGCCGCCGGTGCGATTCTTCACGCGCGCGTAGCCCTCCGCGCGATTAAATCGCTGAGCCAACTCCGCAATCGATACGAGCGCCGCGTCGTAATCATTATCCGACCAATCTTGACAGGGCTTGTTCGCAGCAAGGCTGGCAACCCCTTCAATAGATTCCGTATCAGAAAATCGGTAAGACTCCATTCGGCTGACGAATGCCTCTACGCGTAACTCTCCCGTCAATCCTCGAAGTCGAGACGCTCGATCATGAAGTGACTCTTCATTTTCAACATTGAGCTCTTCCCGTAGACGAGAGTCCAACGTCTGCAACATCAACCCATATGCCGTTGCAATTTCTGCTAGGGTCTCTCGCAGCAGAGCAATCTCATCGTCCCGGGAAGCCTCAGGAAGGAGTGAGGCTAGGACTCTCGGCAGCATCTCGTATACGAGTCCCTGCGGATCGGTCGCCGCTCGTAGCACGGACCGAATCGCTTGAGCCTGCTTGCTCAGGCTCATCGTTCTTAAGGCCCACGCCGGTTGGTTTCGAATGATAGCCACAATCGAACGCGCTAGCGTTGTCAAACTCACGGCCGCCAGGTTCTCGCCCGCCAACTCGCTCAACAATCCCCTCATCCCCTCAATTAAGAATTGTTGCTTCGGAGTGGGGTCGAATGCGCGAAGTGTCAGACTCTCCGGATTGATCGCGAGACGATCAATGGAAAAGCCTGTCATCGGCGTCTCAATGACGTTATCGACGTAGATGGTATATCTATCCTTTCGTGTGAGCAGGTATGCCACAAGGAGCACTTCCCGTAACCCCTTTTTTAGGCCAAAAGGAGGCGAAGCGAATAAACTGAAAATCACGGACGCCGATACCGGCGCGTTCTTCGCGGCAGATAACAATTCGTCGGTTGCCTTCCACAAAGGGATCAGTCGCGCTGGGTCGTCATCTCCTGGATCAGCAAACTTCAGACCCTTTACGCTGTCGCCGTGCAAATGTGTTGAAGCTAAGACACAATCGTAAAGTCCTCGCTCCGGCGGAAATCCTTCAAATCCCAACGCCGGCTTGTCTCCGTTCGTGATCATCGCCTTTAACAGGGATTTTTTGGCCGCCACAGCGTTTGCAGAGGGCGAGCCGCGATTCAGGAGCTCACTCAAGATGCGCGGTCCTTGGCTGAATACCTCATCCGCGATAACCGATGCAAAACGAGACATTTCAGAAATTCCACGGATCGGCGCGAGACTGCCACGATAGTAAAATTGAGCCGTCGAAAATGCGGCGCGAATTTCAACTTCCAGAAGATGCGTAATTGTTGCGCTCCGGGCATCTACTTCCCTTCTGGCTACAGCATCATCACGCAATTGCGGATTACTCGAGCGAATATGCTCGAGCTCTGTCAGTTCAGAGGCGAGACTGCTGATTCGATTCCCGGAGTCGCATATTCCTACTACAGACGGATGATCTGCAGTTTTCGTGACTTCCTCAGCCAGGCTCTTTAGCGAAGATTCTGAGTCACCGGCACCCGGAATCAGCACCAACACTTGTCCCATAGCAGCTGCAGACTTGAAATCACCTACGCGCTTACGAATATTGCCAGAAAGAGCAACATCTACTTCGAGCCACCGGAAGGCACCGGTCTCGTGATAGTGTCGCTTGGCGACTATGGGGCGCAGATTCGCGAGCTGCCTCAATACTCTTAGATCGAGCTCCGTCACAGCCGATTTGGCGGTATCCAAGGCCGCCTGCAAGTCAAAGTCACTTCCCGCAAAAATGGCAAAAGCGCCTAAATGTTCGCGGTATGCAACTACTGACCAGCTCTTTAAGTGGTCAAGCGCAGTATCAATTTCGCGTTTTGATTTGTCCGAATAGAGTGTTCTTATCAGCTCTGTCGAAGCCAGCATGCCAGAACGTTCTCTGAACAGATCCAGCAACGCGATCGATTTGAGCAGAGACTCGTGCATTACGTCGGCGCCACGTGCAGTAGCACGCTCTAATGCATCAATCGCCAACGACCAACGGTGGCCGTCTGGTGAAGCCAAGATTGCCGGCTCAAAGTTAATCTGAAGATAGTCGAACAGCTGAGCTGGGGTATAGACAACGTTGTCAGACGCGTCTCGGATGAATTCCTGGAAGCCGTTCGGTTCACGCGAGTTTAAGAACGCAAATAGACTGCGTTGGTTTTGTCCGAATCGGCGCCGCGAAATCGGTCCGAGTAGGCTCGCGGTCACCGGATGCAGAGGCCAACATCGTGCCAAATGAGGTCCTGTATCGGCAGGCAAATCGGGACGGTGCTTCAGGAGTGCATCGGTCACTGCGCTCACGAGATTGCGGTGCGATGGCGGCGCACGCGGCGCCTCAATGGCTCTTGCCAACAGTTCAAGTTGTTCGCCGGTGGATGGAAGAATGGGAATATCGAGGAAGCGCCCTTGCACCTTCGACCATTCCTCGCGTGCGTTAGCGCCAACCCTCGAAGAGTATTCTTCGAAAGCCTGGTGAAGAATTCCGAGGACAACCAATCGGCCTCCACTTCGTGACGCCATCTCTGCCAGGTCCTGCAAGAAATGCAGGTCACCACTCGTGGAAGCTACGCTTTCCAATACCCGACCTAGTTCATCAATTGCTATCAATAACCCAGCATGCGAGTCACGCTGAGCAACCCGGGAAACCAACTGAATGACTTCATCCGCCGTAGGCGTTCTTCGGTCATCCTTCGGATGTATCAAGCGCGCCGACTTCAGCGCTTCCCAAACCACAACGTGTGCCGACGCGCGCGAGCCGACTACCGGCAGTACCCGCCACCCCTTCTGACCCGGTTTGAAGGCATCCTGCAACTGTGCTGCCACCTTTGCGCCCACCGCCTCTTCAGCGGCTTTCCTAATTTTCCCTTTCGGTCCCACCATGTGGCACAAAGCGAGCACTAGCGCCGATTTACCGCCTCCGTAAGGCCCCGTCCATGTGTACGCACCGTGTGAGTTCTTACTCAGGTTCTCCGCCAATGTCTTTAGGGCTCTTGCAAAGGACCACGTACAACGAAATCCATCGAGCGCGGTGTGGTTCCCGTAGTCTGTATCGATCCGAACGGAGCGTTGAAACCTCGGTGCAACTCGAACTAGCTTTTCTAGTTTCACTGGCCACCTAGACGCTGTGTAACAGATCGACCACGACGCTTGTATGCAGTAGCGGCTACTTTCATCAGGTCAAACTGACCGGGATCATCGTGAAAGACAATCTGCCGCAGTCCTGCCGTCTCAGACCAAGAGATTTTTTCGACACTTGTATGTTCGATTGCACCTAGTCTCTCGAGCAATGCCTCCTCATCAAGGAGAAAAATGCGCCCCGGCGAACCGGGCTCATGCAGCAAGCTCTCTAAGCTGAAGACACGGTTGCCGCGCCGGCTCAGCGCGAACGATATAAGACCATACAGAAAGATGGCATCTGGTAATGATGGCTTGTGTCCACGATCGAGAGCGAAACCATCCTGTTTTCCGATCACACGAATGAGTGCAAGCTCGGAAAGCAATGAATCGAGCGAGTCTTCTTCGCCACTTACGGCTTTTGTGGCGTAAGTGCGCAAAAAACACTCGACGTCTCGCTTGAGGGTATGTGAGGAGATTCTGGTTGAGTACTTAATCGAATCGCAGTAGCGTTGTATCGAATCAATTAGCTGCTGCCGATAAAACGAGGCGGTATGAAAGTGATTGAAAACAAAGTGAACCGTGGTGGTCGGCTTGGGATTCGCGGCCAACTGCCAATGAATCAACCAAAGCGTCGCCGGATTCTCGATGTACGGGTCTAACCCATCCTCGCCAAAAAGATACCGGCCAAACGAAGTGAGTCCATACGGACCTTTGTTCGAGTCACTTGTGTCTTCGATAACCCGGGCTGCGACCGACCAATAGCGCATGGACGTGACCATGTTCTTGCCGACACCGAAATTCGAGATCGCGTCGTCCCCTGAGAAGATTGTTCGATTGTCACGATCAGTTTCACGGGCGCTGACCGCATCAAACGCCTTTTTCAGCCATGAGTAGCGGAGCGGGAACGTCTCATGCCCTGAAAATTGCGGTTCGAAGCCCTGTTCGAAAATTTCTCCTCTCATTCCAACCTCCGACTGGACGGGGCGTCCAGTCGCCCCGCCGAAAGGGTATCATTACCCTCGGCTGGACGGTAGTTCCAGGAAGAGGACTGTGGAATGGGAAATTGCCTTAATGAACGACAAACCGCTTTATTTTGATTACCAGGCAAGCACGCCCATAGACCGTAAGGTCTTTGATGCGATGCTGCCGTACTACGAGACGGAATTTGGTAACCCACATTCCGGCGAGCACCTACATGGCCAATCAGCGGCCGCCGCAATTGAGTCTGCCCGTGGTGAGATTGCAAACTGCATTGGGGCTGATGAAGATGACGTGATTTTTACCTCCGGCGCATCGGAGGCAAACAACCTCGCCATTCTGGGAACAGCGCGCGCTCACACCAGCAAACGAACCAAGATATTGGTGAGCAAAATTGAGCACTCTTCCGTCCTTGAAGCGGCTTCTGCAAGTGGGCTAGAAGTCATACACATCCCTGTCGACCGCGATGGCCAAGTTGATCTTGGATGGCTCGCTTCCGCCTTGTCTGATCAAGTTCTGCTAGTTAGCGTTGGTTTCGTCAACAATGAAATCGGAATAATCCAAGACATTCCAAAGATATCTCAGTTGGTACAAGAGTGCGGTGCTTTTTTCCATGTCGATGCGGCTCAAGCTCTTACGAGCTGTGAGATAAACGTGTCTGATTACTCCATTGATTATATGAGTCTTTCTTCGCACAAGGCGTATGGGCCGAAGGGCATCGGCGTCCTGTATATCGCGCCCGGACGACGCGCAAATCTGCAGCCCATCCTCTTTGGAGGCGGCCAAGAACACGGGCTTCGCGCCGGAACGCTTCCGACGCCTCTTTGCGTGGGCTTTGGAGTCGCGTGCTCAATTATTCACGGTTCCGGTGAACTCGAGAGATCAAGGGTTGCAGCGTACCGTGATTACTTTTTAGAGCGAATTCGTAGTCTCCTCCCTGAGGCTCAATTGGTGGGACCTAGGTCTCATCGTCATCCGGGAAACCTAAGCCTAAGAATGCCAGTCAGGGACGCGCGGAACCTCGTCCAGGCGTTAGTTCCACGCCTCTCTTGCTCTACAGGGTCCGCGTGTCACTCCGGATCGGATGACCCGTCACACGTCCTCACCAATATCGGCTTGTCGCATCCCGAAGCGAGACAAGTGATTCGATTGAGTCTAGGTCGATTTACTTCCAAGCAAGAATGTAACGATGCAGCAGAGGCACTTGCAAAATCGACAGCTGAGTTGAAAACCCTTGACGGTCATACCAACAAAAATCAGGTGAAACTCACCGATGCGGTATCGCTAGGGCGCGCACCATAGCACGACAAGAATCAGATCAGCATTCACCGCGCCACCGAGCCACTGGTTCTTGCCCAACTCTGCACGAACTGCCCCAACATCGGCGGGGCGAGTCTTGCAATAGAGGATTACCGGCCGGGCTTCAACCGGCGAATTGCTACCCTTTTTCAGCTGCATGCCCGTGAGCAACTGCAAGGCCGAGTCATCGAACGCGGCGCCGTGAGCAGTCAGCAATCCATCGAGCGACGGCCGGTCCAAGTGCAATTCATGCTTGCTCGCGGTTGCCCGCTTAATTGCGTATCCACTCAAGGGCGTACCTGTCAACGGCGCCAAATCGTCTACATCCCGGATGGCGCCTACGCGGATCGCACAACCCGATAAACGCCATGCGCTTAGTGTAATCGGCAAACCCACCCGGGCGGCACGTGCGCCATACGTCGTGGCGATGCTTTGCGCAACATCCTGCCGCAGTTCGCCAATAACCTGCCATCCGCGCCCAAAGGTCGTACTGAACGACTGAATCGACTCGGTACGAACATTGCGCAGATTCCAGGTTAAAACGTGGTTTTCTGCTTGCGCCATCATTGCGCTCATTGGGTGAAAGTACTGACCATCTGGCTTCTCGGCAGGCAGCGAGTGCTGCCCGCCCAAGAAGACAACGCTTGATTCTCCGATGTCATCGTCATGCGCTTGAGCCAAATCGCAGGCCTGAGTGATATTGAGCCATTCGTTCGCCAGCGGGTCGCGCAGAACCATGCCGAGGCGTAAATGTTTGCGTATCCATCGCGAGCGTTCCAATTCTTCTGCTGCAGCCGGAAACGCCGGCAAGCCCGGCTTGCCGGAACGCCATTCCATGCTGTGCATTAGGTCGTGAATCGCGGCGCGCGAATCACCAATCTCAGCGGTTGGTGATAACAGGTTCGTACCACGATGCGGTGTAAACATTGCGTCCAAGTGCCGTAGTGACGCCCGCATTCCTCCATCTTCCTCAAGACCTGACAACAGCCGCCGGCTAACCGCGTCTTCGACGTAGCGGACATAGTCATCGTGGTCCTGCGAGGTCACTTCGTGGAGCAGGTCCATCGCCTGCAAGTCCAGCTCCCACAACTTGGTCGCCGTTTCCTTGGCCGCTTGTACCAAGGTCGTCCCGGCGTCGCGAATAAAACGCTCCAATGCCCCGACCGAAGAGCGATCGCTTGCCAGCTGATAGAGCGCTGCCTTCCATGAGATCAGATGCATGTCCGTCTTGGGCTTCTCCATGATACGCAGACGCGAGCTAGAAACTTGAAGCGCCGGCCGGATTGTCTTGAAGTCGGCCTTAAGTTGCTCATCGTGCGAGGACATCAAAATCACCTGCAGGGGCCTCTCCTGCCCATCATGAACTTGAAGGACCTCATTGATGAACGGTAACGTCGCGTCTGCCGTCGTGTCGACGAGAAAGTAGTCGACAATGATCAGGTCGTAGAACTGGTTATTCGGAATCTGCGGCGTCGGATATGTGTCGATCGCGGTCGCCGCAATGCCGAGCTGTTGTAGTAGCTCAATAACACGTCTTACTGGTTCGGCGCGGCCCGTGCGAGCCGCGCAGGCCGCCTCCGCCGCGTCGCGGAGGCGCGCCGGTGCAGCGGCTCGAATGGATTCCTCCGAGAGGGGTTCGGCTAAGTCATCCAGCACCGACGGATTCCGACCTTCGCGGACCAACAGTTCCACGTACGCTTCGCGATCAGGGTCCGCCTCGTCGTTCAACAAGGCCGCGGCTTGCCAGTCGGCGGTTTCCAGATCTTCCAGGCTAATTTGATCTGACAGGTCGTCATCCACAATTGCGACGCGTAGCACCTGCGCCTCTGACAGCTTAGCAGCGACGTCCATGCTCATTCCCTCGGCAATTGCAGCACGAACGATCGGTAGCGACCATCGTCATCGGCGCCGTCGAGAACCAACTGCGCCTTGTGATACGTCGCTACCTCGGCGGCTATGAAAAGTCCCAAACCCTGCCCGCGCGGCCTCAGTGTGAACCCGGCTGTGAACACACGTTCCTTGTCGGCCGACGCGATGCCAGGTCCGTTGTCCCAAAGGGTAAGGGATTTCGACTCTGGATCGAGCTCTAAGTGGATCTCCCGTCGGATCGCTCCTGCCTTCAGGCCGCGCTGCAGCCAGTACACCGAATTGGTAATTAAGTTCTCGACCGCTAGGCTGACGAACCCCCGAACCATCGTCACCATAAACGACTTCAAGTCGTTCTCGTCGGACATCGTCAACACAGCCTGGATATTGTGGCGCTCGAAACGAGCTTGGTAGCCGCGCAGGATGGTTTGCAGCAAGGCGGCTAAGTCAAACTCCTCCTTGCGGTGTCTCCCTGACGGCGTGAGTGGATCGAGCTGGCGGAGCCTCGTATTTATGGCCTTAATCTCGTTCTCGAGCTTGACCAGGAGTTCCTTGGTACCCGGTGATTCGTCTTTGGCGAGCTTCTGAAGCAATTGGCGCGTGTGGCCCGTCGTGCGCGTCAGCTCATGAAGAATTCCTGACATAACCGTACCGACGCCTGCCAGTTCGAGGATATCCTCGCGGCGCTCGCCAACTTGCCTTACCGCTTCCTCGAATCGCTTGGTCTCTGCCTTAATGAAATGGAGATGTTCGGAAATGTTTTGCACAGTCTTCTTCGTGTCCGCAGGGACTTTTGCCCTGATCTCGGACAACTCTTGCTCGGCGTGCTTAATGCGGGCCCGAATCGTCTCCGGCGCCGTTTTCGCCGCCTGGTCGAGCGCGACGCGTTTTTCCTCCTGCCCCTCATGCTGGATATGTCGACGCAACTCCTCGATCGCGAAGTTTATTAGGATCTGGCGAACCAAATCGGATTGGCGCGAATCGATTAGGCCCTCGCGATTGGAACGATCGACTAATTGTGGATTGTTCTTGCGACTGATCTCAAGCGCCCCAACGACCTGGATGCGGTTGACCGTAAATCCTTCCCGCTTAAGCGCGCTGCTGTCGAGTGCCAGCCAGTCCTCGCCCGTTGCCTGTCCCGAGAAGCCGATGCGAAAGCCATCGCGGTAAATAGCGACTCCACCGCTCCACAAGTCGAGCTCTAACCGAGCAGCCTTTACGTTACCCTGTAACGTCTGCTGCGTGCGCATGGTTTGGCGATTGAACCAGCGGATGCGCGCTGTAAATGGGCCGATCGAGCGCAGCTCTTCCGGAGTGGCCTCTACCTTATGCGCGACCTCCTCCATGGTCCGGCGCACAAGTTGGGGATCGATTCCGCGTTGATGATCGACAATTGTCGTCGTCACAACTATGTCGACGGGCTTCTTGTCATCGGCATCGAAGACGAGATCCAAGTCCGCTTGCGCGTGCTCGCTCAGGAGTTTCTTCATCCCCTCAATGGGGATCCGCGGACTGCTGTTGTAGTGCACATCGATCGGGAACAGCGCCTGCTTGTGCGCTGCCTGGAATGGATTCTGTAGGCGACGCAAGAATGTCCCGACAAACTGATCTTCGACTCGTTTTTTTGTCCACCGCGACCGCAACGCCGAGACTTCGATTGCCGTGCCAGAGTCGCCTTCGTGCGCTGGAGCGTCCTTTTCTAAGTCAAAGGTAATATCGTCTATCGCCTTTTCGGGATCGTCGAACTGACGCCAATCGAAGTCAATCCGGTAGGCAGCGTTGCGGCGTCGTCCACGACGTGACCGCCGCGCGATCACCCAATCGCATCATCGCCAAGCGGCCGATGCCTTTGTTGCCGAGAATGGTGCGCTTCAACTGTTCACTAGTCTGCGTGCTTAGGCGCGAGGACGTGCCAATCCGCAGGAAAACGGACTGCAGCGCCTCCCTGTTCATGCCGCTCCCATGGTCGCTAACCGAAATGATATTCACCGACTCCAGCACAGCGGCAATTTCGGACCACGATTTGCTCGCCTTGATGTTATCTATGAGCCCGGTGGCGCGCTTAGCATCACCGTCGAGCTCATTGCCTGCCGCGACCAACTTTTCCGTCACAAGTTCGACGAAGGGCGTCAGATTAGCTGTATCTTCGTTGGCGCGCGCGGTGCCGAGCAAGCGGTCAAGCTCGCCTTGGTCCATGCCAATCCGGAAGTCGATGCGAACGCGTTTGGAGTCCGCGTCGAACGCATTCTTAATGAGCTCGTTGAGGGCCACCTCATCTGACGTGATGAGTTCTGCACCCAAGTGCACCAGTGTCCTGGCTGCCACCGAAAAATTTGCCACGCGCGTATTCCTTGGTATGTTATCTAAGTGCGCTTCGTAAGAAATGGGGACGGCCGGTGCTCGTCGTTGAGTGCAATCAGTTTCGCCTCAACCATTCGGTGTCCATTATTCATCCCGACCATCTCTCCCAAGTGCACGCTGCATTGCTGTAGGCTCGTCGAACAATTGCTGGCGCGCCCGATGGATCGATTTGAAGAAATCTGCCTAAACTCGATGAGGTTTCTGCTGCGGATAAGTGCTGTCCAACGCCTGCAGGAGTCTTCGACCCGCAGCGCTCGGTTCGACATCCGGCTGGTAAATCGTAACGCCGATCAGAGACGTTCGCGTTCGAGCGCTCTTCGACTTGTGGGCCACACCCTTTGAGTGCTTTTTACGGCGCGTCGCAACCTGCCTAGGCAATTTCGTCGTCCCCGCCGGTTTGCGTGTGCGCCAAATCAGCTCGCTGTCGATTGTCGCGTACCTTTCGCGCGGCCTGCAGCTTTAGACGTTGTTCCTGGTACGCGACGACGGCCGCGTCGGTAGCCAACATCAGTCGATCCAAAGCGCGTTCATCTAATGGGGTCTTAAGCTCAGTCACAATTCCTCCCATTGTCGGTAACAACGCGACCTAAGTTGCGAGGCCGGGCACCCAGCGGCCCAGGAGACTCGACTCTCTCCAATAATCATACGCCTCTGCCGGGTTGCGGACGCTTGCGCGCCAGCGCCTTTCGCTCTCGCTCAAGGGCGCGTTCGCGAAAAATCGCGATGGCTTCTTCGTTCGTGATTTCGCCCCGCTCGGCGCGCTGATGCATGGCTTCAGCTTCCTCGGATCGGAACATAGCCCTCGTGCTTGAGGCTCCCGATGATGCCCGCGGTATCGCGGGCTTTTTCGGCTGCGGAACGGGTGTCTTTCGGTGCTTGACTCATAAGTCGTATTCCTTGGGCGGAATGAACAGCCGATCGTTCGATCGCGCGCCCATCATTTTAACCTGCTCTCTCATTCAGTAATCGAGTCCCTCCCCGTCTTCTCCGCCGCCCGCGCCATTCCTGATCTTCCCACATTGATCTTCTCCGCATATTGCAACGGCATGCGCGGCGATTTCCACCCGCCGGCCTGGGTGATTGCCGCAAGATCAATGTCGAGGGCCGCCAGATCCTGAGTCGCTCCGACGCGGGTCGAGTGCCCACTCACGCTGGCGACGTATCGCGCCGGCATCCCAATCCACTGCGCCACCCGTTTGAAGATCAGCGCGACGCTACCCGAATTTAAGGGCCCGCCAATTTGAGCGCGACCGATCAATCGACGAAATACCGCCCCCTCCTCCACTCCCGCATGCTCCAGCCATACTTTGAGCCATCGCACCGTCGTGCGCGACAAATAGGCCACTCTCCCCTGCCCTATCGCATCCGTTTTGCCGCGCCGGATCAGCGCCTGGCCGGTGCCGTTCGGATGGAAATCAATGTCCCGGACCTCGAGCGCCACGAGCTCGCCGCGCCGGGCGAGGGTTTCGTAGGCGACACAGAGCATGGCGCGCTCGCGATCGGCTCGAAGCCCATCGCCGGCGCTGTCGATAAATTCCTTGATGTCCTTCCAGTTCAAGGGATGCGCCTGGTCCTGGCGAGCGGAGGTTTCTCGTCCCATCTTCTTTAATCCCAACCGCACGGCTTCGCTCGAGCAGGGATTGTGTAGATGGGCGGCCGTGTGCACGCGCGAGATCGTCGCGACATAGCGCTGTATCGTCGCGGGCTTCTTGCCGGCCTTCACTTGGGCAGCGATAAATGCGCGAACGGTGTGGGGATTCGCCGGCAGATAGGCCTCGCCCACGGATTCGCAATACGCCTGGAAGATCGCCCCATCCGCCTTCTGGGCGCGCAGCGTATTGGCCGAGTAAGCGCCCTGCGCCATCGCCTGCCATTCGAGCAAGGCCGCCAACGGGCCGTGGAGCACCGGTTGCGGCGCGATCGGCATTGGCTTGAATTCAGAGCGCCACTGGGTCATTTTCACTACATACACCGAAATTCGCTAAAAATCAAAATGGTTTCACTTGTGATAACTGTAATTATCGAGATCCGCTGTTCGAGCAGCAACGACCCGATTTGTCGCTCATCCGGCGCGTGCGCGCCCGCTAATTGGTTAATTGTTGCGACGCAAGAATTAATCGTAATTGACCATAATATCCTTTACAACGGTCACTATGACCGTTAATATCGATCACAATAACCATTTTATTGGGTATAAAGGTCATGCTCTATCGGGCGCCAACTTTGCCGCCTCAATATCTTCAAGTTATTGAAAGTATTGAAGATTGCAGGGCAAAGCTGAGATTTTCGATTAGCGATAACTTGAATCGCTGGAATGGCTTTTTGGCCAGGATGTCGTATGCCCGTGCCATTCACGGCTCAAATACCATGGAAGGCGTAAACGCCACACTTGATGATGCTCTAGCTGCAGTCGACGGTGATATCCCGTCCAACCCACAGGACGAAAATTGGTTAGCCCTAACCGGCCATCGAGATGCGATGGCCTACATCATCCAGCTTTCCAAGGACCCATCGTTTGTACATAACGAAGGAACTCTGCTGGGATTTCATTTCATGATGATGAAGCACGAGCTTTCCAAAAATCCTGGACGTTATCGGCCTGGACCGGTTCACGCCACGAACATGACGACGGGGCGCACCGTATATGACGCACCCGATGCAGAACAGGCGCCTGCTCTTGTGCGGGAACTCGTCGATACTCTGAATCAGAAAAACGATATTCCTGTTTTGGTTCGAGCCGCTATGGCTCATCTCAATTTGACGATGATCCATCCCTTTCGGGATGGAAACGGGCGCATGGCCCGCGCATTACAAACCTTCGTACTTGCACGAGAGGGGATATTAGATCCCCGATTTTCCAGCATTGAGGAATATGTTGGACGTAAATCACAGGACTATTACGCGGTGCTAAGTGAAGTTGGCAAAGGTTCCTGGCATCCAGAAAATGACGCCCTTCCATGGATCAAGTTTTGTTTAACGGCTCATCATTTCCAGGCGCAAACGTTGATCAAACGAATTAGCGAAGTGGGCTCACTCTGGGAAAATCTAGAACTCCTGACCAAGACACGCAGAATTCCCAATCGGACAATTGGGGCATTAATGGACGCCGCTACGGGAAGGCGTGTCCGTAATCCGGTATACCGGCGTGAATCGGAAATTTCGGCCCAGATCGCAAAGCGCGATTTGAAAATCCTGGTGTCAGAAGGATTTTTGATGGCCAAAGGCGAAAAACGCGGCCGATACTACGTTGCCAGCGACTTTCTAAAAGGACTTTATGAACAGGCCAGAGTTGCTCGCGACATTCACGACCCGTTTGAGGCCGTGGAGGCTGAGCAGCGATCCGCGCAAATCGATTTATTAAAATAGATGTCCTATTGATCCAAGGAAAGAATCTATGAAAACCAGAAGCTCTTCGACAACGCAACGCGGATCGCACAGGCCGCCCACCACCCATGCGATCCGCACCAATCTCTGCGCCCGCTACCCCAACGCGTACAAATATTCAACGAACGACGCGATCGCCCCATCCATCCCCTGTATCTTCGGGTTGCTGGACTCGATCAGGTAATACTCATCCGGCGCGTGCGCGCCCGTGCCGTGGCCCAACCCGAAATGTCCCGCCGGTAATTTCAAGGGGGCATCGGTAAACACGTAGCCTGGCCATGATCCCGCCGAGCGCGGCCACAACTGCGGATCCAATCCGAGCCTGCGGTAGGTCGCGAGCTGCGTCTGAATCAGTTTGCTGCCGGGATCGGTCTGCGTCGGGTCGTAGCCGCCGCTCATGTTGACCTCGATATCGGCGAACCCGTGCTTCGCGAGGTGCGCCTTGAGCTTAGCCAGGGTGTCGGCCGCCGTCATGTCCGGCACCAATCGCATGTCGATCTTGGCCACGGCCTTGTGCGGCAGCACCGTCTTGCCGCCCGGTCCGGTGTACCCGCCCACCAGGCCTTCGATATTGATGGTGGGGCGCGATTCGAGCAGCATCAACGAGTCCAGCCAATTCTTATCGTGGACCCAGTGCTGCACTCCCAGCGACTGCTTCACCGTGGCTTCGGCGGTCTTCGCCGCGTGGTCGCGGATCATTTGTTCCTGCGACGCGGTCAACGGCTTCGCCGTGTCGAAGAACCCTTCCACCGCCGGTGTGTGGCCGTCCTTTTCGATCAGAGTGTTCAGAGCCTGCACCAGGTGCCACGACGGTGAATCCACCTGCGCCTCGAGGCTCGAGTGCACGTCGTGCGTGGGCCCGCGGCCCCATTTCTCCCCGCTCGAAATCAACTCCAGCTCGACCACGCCTTTGGCGCCCAGCGAAACCTGTACCCCGCCGTCGCGGTCCTGACCCGCTTCGGGCATGAACACGCCGACGCATTTCTTCAGTTCAGCCTGCACCTCGGGATTCGCGATCACTTCGTGAAAATGCGGCGAAGCGACCTCTTCTTCGCCCTCGCATATCAGCACCAGATTCACCGGGAGTTTTTTCCCAGCCGCCTTGAACGCCATCAGTGCGCTCAGGAACGAGTTCTCCGGTCCCTTTTGATTCACCGCGCCGCGGCCCATGCACACGGTGCCGAGGCCCGGCTTCTGCACCAGCCGCCCTTCGAGCGGCGGCGAACTCCATTCCTCGGGCACGAATTGCTTCACGTCGTACATGAAGTAGATCGCCATGGTGGTGCGCGCGCCGGCATCGATCTTGCCGAATACCCCGGGCTTGCCCGAAGTCGGTATGAGTTTCACGCCCGTGAATCCCGCGTCCTGCGCCAGCCTCGCCATGTACTCCGGCCCCTGCGGATAGTTGCGGTTCTCGGCCGCAATCGACGGCAGCGCGATCCAGTCTTGCAGCCGCTTCAGATTCTCCGCATGCATGGTGGGGATCCGCGCCAGTACCGCGGCCTTGTCCGCATCCTTTGCGTGGGTTGCGGCCAGCACTGCTGCCGGAGCCGCCGCCAAGGCCAGGCCCGACACCGTCCCCTGCACGAATTGCCGTCTGCTCAGATCCCGATCCCCCTCGTTCGACATGCGCAATCTCCTTGTGTTTTTTTAACGATCAAAGCGGCTGCAAATGACCTCGATAGTACGCGCCGCGCGCAGCGTAGTTCGCGGCGATCTTCAGAAGATTCTCGCGCTCCTCGGCCGTGAGATCGCGCACCACCTTGGCGGGCGCCCCTAGGATGAGCGTGCCGTCGGCAAATACCTTGCGCTCGGTGATGACGGCGCCGGCGCCGACCAGGCATCCCTTGCCGATCACGGCGGCGTTCAACACCACGGCCTGGATGCCGATCAGCGAGCCCTCGCCGACCGTGCAGCCATGCAGCATGGCCTGATGGCCGATGGAGACATGGGCACCCACCATCAGCGGAAACCCCGGATCCGTGTGCAAGACCGCGCCGTCCTGCACATTGCTGTCGGCGCCGATGCTGATGATCTTCGTTGTCGCCGCGCAGGGTGGCGCCGAACCACACGCTGCTGTGGTCCGCGAGCACGGCGTTGCCGATGACCGAGGCGCTCGGAGCGACATACGCGCTCGGCGCTATCGTCGGGGAAACATCGCCCAACTTGTACAAGGCCATACAACCCCGCCGTTCCAGAACTCACCCTACAACCTCCGCGCAGAAGCCGCGGGTCGTCGGTGAACATACCGCACAACAGGGTCGCTCCAATAGGCTGCTGGTATCATCGCCGCTCATCATGATTGACACCCGCAACGAACTCCGACTATCCGCCGCAAGGATGGCTCACCGCCTTGGCGCGCCTGTGGCTGTTGAGGCCGGTGCGATCGCTGCCCTCCGGCAATCCGCTGCGTCGCCATTCTGATCATGGGCGCGGCCTGGCTCTGCGGCTGGGTGGCCATCGATCGATGGCAATCCCAGCCGGACCCGCAATTCTTCCCGAGCGGAATTCCGCTGCTTGCCTGGTATGTGCTGGCGATCCTGGGCTTGGCCGCCGTGCTGCGATGGCGGGCGCATCCGGCGCCGGCGTTCGCGGCCCGTGCTCGCCTTGGCGATGGGCGCCGTGCCCGTGCCGCTGCTGTTCGCGAGCGTGATCGCGCGCCTATCTCGATCCCGCGTGGTTCTTGGTCGCGGCCATCGCCGTGGCTCGTCTACACGCTGCTGTACCTGGCGCGCGGATTGCGCGCCATGACCGGCTACACGCAGCGCGCGGCCGCCTGCGCCGGCATCGTGTTCATCGTCGGGCTTTATCTGGCTCACCGATGCGCTGGACGTCATTCCCGACGTGTGGACGCCGCTCGAAACGCAGGCTGCGGAACCGGCCGACGCGCCGGCGGATGGCGAAGCCATCTTGTTCGGGCAGGCAAGCCGCATCGATGAGGCGCTGGCGGCGGTCGCCCGCGGCACCTCGCCGGCACCGCAGGGCTTCTTTCTCGGCTTCGCCGGTGTCGGCGATGAGAAGGTGTTCGCGCAAGAAATCGGCTTGGCGTCGAGGGTGCTCGGAGAGCGCTATGGCATCGGACGCCAGAAGCTTGTCGCTGATCAACGATGAGCGCGACTTGGAGCGCGCCCCGCTCGCGACCGTATCCGGATTGAAGTACGCGCTGCGCGGTCTCGGCGCGCGCATGAATCGTCGACCGGGACGTGCTGTTCCTGTCGATCTCCTCGCACGGTGCAGAGGATCCGGCCATCGTCGTCTCCAATTCGGAGCTGCCGCTCGACGATCTGACCGACGAGGATCTCGCCGATGCCTTGCGTGAATCGGGCATCAAGTGGCGCGTGATCATCATCTCCGCGTGCTACGCGGGCGGCTTCATCGATCAGTTTGCGCGATCCGCAAACCATCGTCATCACCGCGTCGGCGGCCGATCGCACCTCGTTCGGCTGTTCGAACGATCGTGATCTGACCTACTTCGGCGAGGCGTTCTACCGCGACGCGCTGCCCGCCGCCCGCTCGCTGCGCGAGGCCTTCGACACGGCGAAGGCCGCCATTGCCGAGCGGGAACGCAGGGAGCACATGGACGCCGTCAAACCCCCAGGCTTACTTCGGCGCCGACCTGGAGGCTAAGCTCGCGGCGATGAGCGCCGAGCCATAGCCCCGACCCCGCTCATCAGATCGTCGAGCGCCTGGCGGTGGTGTCCCTGCCCCGAAAGGTGCAACGCCTCAATTCTCTTCATCGTAGATGATGATGGACAGCATCCGATCGGCACCTTGTCCAAGGTCTCGGGGCCGTGCGGCACGTCGCCGCGAAAACTCAACGAATCGCCCGCCGCCGAGCGGATAGCTGTGGCTGCCGTGCCGATAGGTCAGCGACCCGGCGAGGATGTAGATGAATTCGGTGCCGGGGTGCTGAAAGCCCGGAAACACTTCGCTCTTGTCGGTCAGCGTCACCAGAAAGGGCTCGAATGATTTGCGCGGGCCGCGCTGCGCTGCCAACAGATGGTAGGTATGGCCGCGGCGCGTACCGCGCCGAACCACCTCGAGCCCCTGCCCCGCGGGCACCCGTTGCGCGCCCTCCTCGTCCCCGCCCAGCTGCTGCAGCAGCAGCGCCGGCCGTACGCCGAGCGCGCCCGCCAGCGCGACCAGGGTCTCCAGACTGGGAGTGACATGGCCCGTTTCCAGACGGCTGAGCATCCCGGCGCTGATCCCGGCGGAGGTTGCCACATCCGTCAGCGTCAAATCCTGGCTCTCGCGCACCCGCCGCGCGACCGCGCCCAGTTGCCGGCCGACGTTGCCCGAGGCGACTGCCGTTACCGTTGCCCGGTCTCGGTTTTTTGGGTGAACGCGCCAAGCGAGGCCTCTTTGAAATCCCAAGGTCACGCAAGCACTGCGGCTTCCATGCGCTTGCGAGTCAATTTACACTGCACGCAATAAATTTGCACTACAGTAACTGACATGCTATTTATTTCCGATGCTCGCGCACTCCCATCGCCGCTCGCCGCGCACTCCCGAGCGGCGCGGCGGCTGCCTGGTCAGCGCCGTTCGATCGAGAATATGATACGAGTTCCTCGCCTCGGGGGGCGAGTCCTTCCCAAATAAACACCGCTACAGAGCCAAAGGACAAGAGTATGGCGCGCGATCCGAAACACGACATCCTGTTCCAGCCGATCAAAATCGGCCCGAAGACGCTGCGCAACCGGTTCTACCAGGTGCCGCATTGCATCGGCGCGGGTTCCGACAAGCCGGGTTTCCAGGCGGCGCATCGATCGCTGAAGGCCGAGGGCGGCTGGGCGGGAATCAATACCGAATATTGTTCCATTCACCCCGAATCGGACGACACGCACCGCCTGTCGGCGCGCATCTGGGACGCGGGCGACGTACGCAATCTGCGCGCCATGACCGATCACATCCATCACTTCGGCTCGCTTGCCGGAGTCGAACTTTGGTACGGTGCATCGCATGCGCCGTGCATGGAGTCGCGCGCGACGCCGCGCGGCCCGAGTCAGTACGCCTCGGAATTCGAAACGCTCACCTACTGCAAGGAAATGGACTTGGACGACATCGCCATGGTCCAGCAGTACTATGTCGACGCCGCGCTGCGCTCGCGCGACGCCGGCTTCGACATCGTCTACGTCTACGGCGCGCACTCCTACCTGCCGCTGCAGTTTCTCTCGCCCTACTACAACAAGCGCAAGGACAAATACGGCGGCTCGCTGGAAAACCGCGCGCGCTTCTGGCTCGAAACCCTGGAAAAGGTGCGCCGCGCCGTCGGCCACGACTGCGCGATCGCGACCCGCTTCGCCGTCGATACCCTGTACGGCGAATCGGGCGTCGAGGTCGAGAACGACGGCATGAAATTCATCGGGCTCGCCGACCCGCTGGTCGATCTGTGGGACGTGGACGTCGGCGACATCGCCGAGTGGGGCGAGGACGCCGGCCCCTCCCGGTTCTATCAGCAGGGCCACCAGGTGCCTTGGACGCGCTTCGTCAAGCAAGTGGCCAAGAAGCCGGTGCTCGGCGTCGGCCGCTTCACCGATCCGGAAAAGATGACCGAGATCGTGACCAAGGGCATCGCCGACATCATCGGCGCGGCACGGCCGTCCATCTCCGATCCCTGGCTGCCGAAGAAGATCGAGGAAGGCCGCTACGACGACATCCGCGTCTGCATCGGCTGCAACGTGTGCATTTCGCGCTGGGAAATCGGCGGCCCGCCGATGATCTGCACGCAGAACGCCACCGCGGGCGAGGAATATCGGCGCGGCTGGCATCCGGAGAAATTTCCGAAGCGCGGCTCCGACGACTCCATCTTGGTGGTCGGCGCCGGACCTTCCGGCGCCGAGTGCGCCCGGGTGCTGATGGAACGCGGCTACACCGTGCATCTCTATGACACGGCCGCCAAGATCGGCGGTCATTTGAATGCCGGTGGTCACGCTGCCCGGACTCGGCGAGTGGGGCTACCACCGCGACTATCGCGAGCTGCAGATCAACAAGCTCGTGAAGAAGAACAAGCAAGCCCAAGTGGCGCTCGGCCAGAAGCCGATGACGGCCGAGGCGGCCCTCACGTACGGCGCCGAGAAAATCGTCATCGCCACCGGTTCATCATGGAACACCGACGGCACCAATTGCCTGAGCCACGACCCCATTCCGGGCGCGGACGCCTCGCAGCCGGACCAGCTCACGCCGGAGCAGGTGCTGGAGGGCAAGAAGGCCATCGGCAAGCGCGTCGTGATCCTGAATGCCGACACCTACTTCATGGCGCCGAGCCTCGCGGAGAAGCTGGCGGTGGCCGGGCACGAGGTCACCATGGTCACGGGCGTGCACCTCGCCAACTACATGCACTTCACCCTCGAGTATCCGAACATGATGCGGCGCATGCACGAGCTGCACATCAAGGAAATGCACAACGCCTTCGGCTCGCGCATCGAGAAGGGACGTCTCGAGGTGTACGACATCTTCGGCGACGGCTCCAAGCGCACCTATCGCGGCCGCGGTCAGCTGCCGCGCGACGTCAACAAGAGCCAGCGCTGGGTGGAATTCGACTCGCTGGTGCTGGTCACCGGCCGGCATTCGAACAACAGCCTGTATACCGAGCTCAAGGCTCGCCAGGGCGAGTGGCAGAAGAACGGCGTCAAGGACGTGTACTTGATCGGCGACGCCGAAGCGCCGCGTCTCATCGCCGACGCGACCTTCACCGGCCAGCGGCTGGCGCGCGAAATCGAGGAAGCCAAGGCCCAGCAGCCGTTGCCGTACAAGCGCGAAGTCGCCGTCTGGGGCACGGCGCACATGCCCGGCGGAAAGTTCGAGCTCGAATACAAGACCTAGGAGCCTGTGAGTATTCCACGTAGCCGCGACCGAGACGGCTCTGCCTTCAGTCGAGACGGAGCCGACCGTGAGCCGCACCGACGCCGTCACTCGGATCCTGTTCGAGGCGTTCTCCGCAGCCGAGGTGCGGCTGTTCTACTTGCTGGGCTACGCCGCGATCGCGGTATTTTGCTACGGCGTCTACGTGCAGATCCGCAAGTATCGCCGCGGCGCGGCGCTGAAGCTCGAGGGGGGTCTTGGAGCGAGGTTTGGCGCCATGCTCTCCTCGGTGCTGAGTCATCGCACCATTGACCGTCGCGACCGGGGAGCAGGCGGCGCACATCGCCTGATCTTCTACGGGTTCATGCTGTTGTTCGCCGGCACCGCGACGATCACCCTGGAATACGACATTCTCGAGCCGCTGTTCGGAATCCGCTTCTGGCACGGTGAGTTCTACTTGGTGTTCTCGCTGGTGCTGGATGTGGCCGGCGTCGCGCTGATCGCGGGTCTCCTCTACATGATGTATCGGCGCGGCTGGATGCGGCTGCCGAAACTCGACTACGCGCGGCCGGACCGGGTGCCGGGCGATCCGGATTTCGATCGACCGCAATATCGCCGCGAAGACTGGGCATTCCTCTGGCTGCTGTTGATCATTGCCGGCACGGGCTACGTGCTGGAGGCGGCGAGGCTCGTTTGGCTGCAGGGCCGCGCGGACGTTTGGGACACGCGTTGGTGGTCTCCCGTGGGCGCGCTGGTGGCGGAGGGCATGCGCAGCTTGGGGCTGGAAGAGCGCGGCGGTGGACTGCTGCGGCATGGTTTGTGGTGGTTTCACGGACTTGATTGCGCTGTTCCTCATCGCGCTCATCCCCTACTCCAAGGTCAAGCATATTTTCACCTCGGCTGCGTCGCTCATGGTCCGCGATCCGCTGGCCGCCCAACGACTGCCGCGGATTCCCGACTCGCAGCAACAGCCGGGCGCGGCGACAATCACCGACTTCAATTGGAAGCAGTTACTGAACCTCGATGCCTGCACCAAGTGCGGCCGCTGCCACGAGGCCTGTCCCGCCCGCGCCGTCGGCGCACCGCTGTCGCCGCGCGATGTGATCTTGAGCTTGCGCGAGTTTGCGCAGGCGACGCTCGAGTCCGGCAGCGTGCCCGCGGCCGCTGAACTCGACGTGCACGGCAAGGCACCCGGACAGGTGGCCATGGAAACGCTGTGGTCGTGCCGCACCTGCATGGCCTGCGTCGAGATTTGTCCGGTCGCCGTGGAGCACGTGCCCATCATCGTGCAGATGCGCCGCAAGCTGGTCGAAGACGGCGCCATGGATCCCTTGTTGACCAAGACGCTGCAGACCATTCACAAGACCGGAAATTCCTTCGGCGAATCGAAGCGCAAGCGCGGCGCCTGGAGCAAGGCCCTGCCCTTCCCGGTCAAAGACGCGCGCAAGGAGCCGGTCGACGTGCTCTGGTTCGTCGGTGACTACGCCTCATTCGATCCGCGCAATCAGAAGGTCTCGCAGGTTTTCGCCTCGCTGCTGCAAGAGGCCGGCGTTGATTTCGGCATTCTCTATGACGGCGAGTCGAACGCGGGGAATGACGTACGCCGGGTCGGCGAGGAAGGGCTCTACGAGGTGCTCGCGGCGGCGAACGTCAGTGCGCTCGCGAGCGCGTCGTTCAACTCCGTGGTCACGACCGACCCCCATTCCTTCAATACCATCCGCAATGAATACCCCGACTTCGGCGGCAAGTACGAGATCCAGCACTACACGACGCTGGTCAAGCAATTGTTCGCCGACGGGCGCCTGCAAGTCACCCACCCCTTGAAATACCGCGTGACCTTTCACGACCCCTGTCACTTGGGCCGGTTCAACAAGGGCTACGATGCTCCGCGGGAGCTCTTGGCCCTGCTCGGCTGCGAACTGGTCGAGATGGGGCGCTGCAAGGCGAATTCTTTCTGCTGCGGCGCCGGCGGCGGCAGGATTTGGATTCCCGATCCCGTGGGCTCGGAAAAGCCCGCACAGAATCGCATGAAAGAAGCGGCGGCGATCCCCGGGCTCGAGGTCTACGTGGTCAGCTGCCCGAAGGATCTCACCATGTTCGAGGATGCACTGAAAACCACCGGCAACGAGGGCAAATTCGTGGTCAAGGAACTCATCGAGCTCATTCGCGAAGCCATCCCCGTGCGCCGCACCGAGGAGGTGCCGGCATGAAGATTCTGGTGGCCGTCAAACAAGTTGCGGCGCTCGATGAGGATTTCGAAATCCGCGGCGACGGGCGCGATGTCGAAGAGGATTTTCTCATCCGTGACTTGAACGAATGGGATGACTTCTCGCTGGAAGAGGCCGTGAAGATCAAAGAGATCTCCGCCGCCGAACCGGTGGAAGTGGTGGCGGTTTGCATCGGACCCGACACCGCCGATGAGTCCCTGCGCAAGTGCCTGGCGAAGGGTGCGGACCGCGCGCTGCGTGTCTGGGATGCGGCCATGGAAAATTCCGATTCCATCGCCATCGCGCGAGTGCTGGCGGCGGTGGCCAAGCGCGAGGCGCCGCACCTGCTGTTTGCCGGGGTGCAATCCTCCGACCAAGCGTTCGCATCGACGGGCATCGCCAGCGCGGCGTTTCTGGGCTGGCCGCACGCGGCGGTGGTCACCAGCCTCAGCTACTCGCCGGGCGCCCAATCGGCGGTTTTCCGCCGCGAGTTGGAGGGCGGCCTGCTGCATGAGGTCGAGATTCAATGTCCCGCGGTGTTGACCATCCAGCTCGGCATCAACACACCACGCTACGCGTCGTTGCGCAGCATCAAGCAGGCCGCGGCCAAGCCGATCGAGGTGTTGTCCCTGGCAGATATCGCGCTGGGCGCCGCCGATGTGGGCGAAGCAGGCTCCGCGTCGCGCGTGCGCCGCATGTACGTTCCGGATAAGGGCCGCGCGCAGCTCATCACCGGAGACGCGGCGCAGCAGGCGGCGCGGCTCGCGCAAATCATCCGCGAATTCAAGGGCACCGCATCATGAGCGGCATCCTCGTCATTGCCGAACAGCGGCGTGGGGAGCTGCGGCCCGTATCGCTCGAACTCGTGAGCGCCGCCCAAGGTTTGCGCCGCGCCGGAGAGGAAGTCGCCGTCGCCATCTTAGGAAAGGCCCCGGAAAGCCTGGTCGAGGCGCTCAGCGTCAAGGGCGTCGACGAGATCGTGACCATCCAAGTGCCGGCCGCCGAGTTCGACCCGGACACCTTCGAATCTGCGGTGGGCGCACTGATCGCCGAACGCAGTCCGGACGTGGTATTGGTCGCTCACAGCGTCGATTCGTTCGGCTATGCCGCGGCGCTCGCGGCGCGCCTCGGGCTCGGCTTTGCCACGGATGTGTTCAACGTCGAGCGCGTCGACGGCGAGCTGGTGGCGACACGCGGCGGCTACGGCCAGAAGGTCAATGTCGAGGTGGACTTTCCCGGCCGCAGTACCGTGCTCTTAAGTATGCGCGGCAACGTGTTCAAGCCCCCGGAACAAACCGCCGCCCCGCGCGTCACGGCTTTCGACGCGCCCATGGCCAAGAGCCGAGCCGTGAACCGCGAGTTCATCGAATTGAGCGCCGGCGATGATGTCGACATGACGGCGGCCGAGTTCATTCTCACCATCGGCCGCGGCATCGGTGAAGAGGCCAAGGTGCCGCAATTTCGCGAGCTGGCCGATGCCATCGGCGCAACCCTGGGCTGTTCCCGGCCCATCGCGGATGCGGGATGGCTGCCGAAGAGCCGCCAGGTGGGTCAGTCAGGCAAAACCGCGAGCGCCTGCAAGCTCTACATCGCCATGGGTGTTTCGGGAGCGATTCAACACCTCGCCGGCATGAAACACGTCAGCACCATCGTCGCCGTCAACAGCGACGCCGAGGCATCGATTTTCGGAGTGGCTAAATATGGCATCGTGGGAGACATCTTTGAAATCGCCGATGAACTACGCCGTTTATTTTGAATATAAGCTCTTAAATACTTTCGGGCGGGGTCGCTTCGACCCCGTTGATGTCTGCGCGAAGCGCATGAAAAACGTCGAGGCGACCCCGACCTTGAATGTTCAAGAGGGATAACCATGAGTTCGACTGCTGAAGTAGCGATCGTCGATACCGGCGCGAAGAGCTCGGGTCTGGAGCGCGGCATCGATTGGACCGGAGCTTTCTGGGTGGCGAGCGGCGTGCCGCCCTTGGTGCTGTTCTCCATCGGCGCCGTGGCGGCGACCGTGGGCAAGCTGTCCTGGGTGATCTGGATGGCGTCGATCGCCATGGGCTTCATTCAATCGTTCACCTACGCCGAAATCGCGGGACTGTTCCCCAACAAGGCCGGCGGCACCTCGATCTACGGCGCCATCGCCTGGGTCCGCTACGGCAAGCTCGTCGCCCCCGTCTCCGTTTGGTGCAACTGGTTTGCCTGGTCGCCCGTGCAGGCGACCGGCTCGGCGCTTGCGGCCGGTTATATCTTGAGCGGCTTGTTTGCACCGGACGCGGCAATCAATACCTGGCAGCTGACCTTGCTCGATCTCGGATATCTGAAAACCGGACTCAGCCTGCGCATCAATGCCGTCTTTCTGCTCGGCGCCGTCATATTGCTGGCCGTCAAGTTCATCCAGGACGGCGGCATCCTGCGCTCCGCGAACACCACCAAGATCTTGGGGATCTCGGCGATGATTCCTCTGCTGCTGATCGGCATCGTGCCCATACTGACGGGCGACATCGTCAAGGCCAATTTCTTTCCGCTCGCGCCGCTGGCGCATGACGCCCTGGGTCGGGTCTCGGACGGCACGTGGAATATGGCGGGAATCACCGTGTTTGCGGCGGGCATGTTCCTCGCGGCCTGGTCCACTTATGGCTTCGAGACCGCGGTGTGCTACACCGGGGAATTCAAGAACCCCAAGACCGACACCTTCAAGGCGATTTTTTATTCCGGGTTGCTGTGTGTGGTGGTGTACACCCTGGTGCCGTTCGCCTTCCAGGGTTATCTCGGGTTGGGTACGCTGGTGCATCCGGCGGTCGTCGATGCCGCCGGCAATGTGACCACCGCCGCGGAGTACGGCGGCATGCTGGCGCCGGACATCTACAGCGGCATGGGCGTCGCGGCCGTCATGGCAAAGATGGTGCACGCCGGTGAGTTCGTCGGCGTCATCGTGGTGGTCATGTTGATTCTCGCGCTGGTGCTCTCGCTCATGACGTCCATGGCCGGCTCCTCGCGCACGCTCTATCAGGCGTCGCTCGACGGGTGGTTGCCGACATACCTCGCCAAGGTGAACGCCCATGGCGCGCCGACCAATGCCATGCTCACCAATCTGGGCTTCAACCTGGTGTTGCTGCTGTTGTCCGATTCGGTGTTCGTCATCGGCGCCGCCAATGTGGGCTATCTCATCTTCAATTTCTTGAATTTGAACGCAGGCTGGATTCACCGGCTGGATCGCCCGCGCCAGGAAAGACCCTGGCGTGCGCCCACCTGGATTCTCGCCGCCGGCGCGGTGTTGTCGTTCGTGAATCTCGCCTTCATGGGATTCGGAGCGGACGTTTACGGCGCCGGAACGCTGAAGACCGGCCTGATTTTCGCAGCCCTCATCGTGCCGGTGTTCGTCTACCGCCACTACATTCAGGACAAGGGATCCTTTCCGCGCGAGATGGCGGACGACTTGGAAACGGTCGATGGCGAGCGCATCATCAAGCGGGCAGGTATCTGGCCCTATGTGGTATTGGCAGTGGGAGTCGCCGTGGTTGCCGTGACACACCGGCTCGCGGTGTACTAGCCATGCTGGTCACCGGCATCAAGAGCAAGCCCGTCTACGCACCGCTGCGCGCGGACGCCGGCGGGCGCTACCATTTGATGCTCGGCAGGGGTGTGGGCGCCGCACCTCTGCTGCGGGTGATCGACGAAATGCAAGCGGCCGCGGCCGATAGCTTGAAGAACACGCGGGTCTTGTACCTGCCCGATGACGGCGACGCCCAGGTGGCGGCCGGCCACGGCAGCCCCGCACCCGACATTGAAACGTTCAGGGCCACTGCGATCGGCGAAGTGCAAGCATTCCCCAGCACGACCGCGCTGCTCGAGGAGTTCAGATCCACGCTCGGAAAATCTCTCATGGGCACCCGCCTCTATGTGGCGGGACCCGAAAGCTTCATCGGCCTCGCCATGAAAATCGCGCTCGAGTTCAACCTCAACAAGGATGAGATTCGCGCCGAGGAGTGCGGTACCTCGGCGCGGCGCGTCTACTGCATTCACTGCAGGGCGACTACCGAAACGGTACGGACCAACATTGTGCAATGTATCGAATGCGCGCGCTGGCTGCTGGTGCGCGACCACTATTCGCGTCGTCTGGCCGCGTACATGGGAGTCATGGTCGACGCCGAAGCGCCGGGCGAACTGCCGCCGCTCAAGGAGATATTCCTGTGAACGACGCGCAGACCATTGCCGTCGAAGTCATCGGCGTCGAGCAGGTGACGCCGCTGATCAAACATTTCAAGCTGGCAGCCGCGGCCGGCGGCAGCCTGCCGGTCTTCTCCGGCGGCTCGCACATCATCGTGGTGATGCAAGGCAAGGAACGCGTGCATCGCAATCCCTATTCCTTGCTCAGTTCCCCCCGGCAACTCGATACTTATGAAATCGGCGTGCGGCGGATGGAAGAGAGCCGCGGCGGCTCGCACTTCATGCACGACGCGATCAAGGTCGGCAGCCGCTTGGAAATCGCGCATCCGGTGAATCTTTTCGGCCTCGACAAGATCGCCCGCAAGCATGTGTTGATCGCCGGCGGCATCGGCATCACGCCCTTTCTCGCGCAGCTCGAGGACTTGCACGGCGGCGGCGTTCCCTACGAGCTGCATTACTCGGTGCGCTCGGCCGAACACGCCGCGTTCCTCGAGCGCCTGCGCGGGCGCGAAGGCGACAGACTTCACATGTACTACGACAGTGAAGGCCAGATGATCCCCTTCGAGACCCTGCTCGCAACTCAACCCCTGGGCACCCATGTGTACGTCTGCGGCCCCGCCGGCATGATCAATCATGTCATCGCGACCGCGCGATCCTGCGGCTGGCCGGACAGCCACATTCACTGGGAGCAATTCAGCGCGCCGCCGGTCGGCGACGCCTTCGAGGTATTCCTCGCGCGCTCGAACTTAAGCGTGCACGTCCCGCCCGATCAAAGCCTGCTCGAGAGCATCGAAGCGGCCGGCGTAGAAGTACCCTACCTCTGCCGCGGCGGCGTCTGCGGCTTTTGCCACACACGAGTGCTCGATCTCGACGGCGAGCTCGTGCACAACGATCATTTCCTCTCTGAAGCGGACAAGGCCAAGGGCAACAGCATCATGCCCTGCGTATCGCGCGCACACTGCAAGCGCCTGGTCCTCGACCTCTAGGAGCACATGATGAATATCAAAGGGCAACTCTCATACGGCGCGCTTCGCGTCACCACACTGACGGGGTCGCATCGGCCCCGTAAACAGTTCGCCCGAAGGGCGTAACCATGAACGCCGTATTCAATCTGCACGAAACGTTCCGCGACGATTTTACCTATCGCAATTCTCCCCGCGCGATCCGCAGATTTCCGCTGCCCTTTCCCGAAGACAGCTACATGTATTCGGTGAACATCGAGCCGCATCTGCCCGGGCCCGTGGGTGCGGTGACGGCGTTCGCCTTCGACGTCGATGAGCACTATGTCGCCGAATGCCGCGAGCGGGCGATCGTGCTCGCCGCGGAGCCGCTGCGCTACCAGGCCCTGCCGCATATGCTGAGTTCGCAATGGGATTGCCTGGAGCTGATCATGGATTCGCTCGCCCGGGACTATCCCGCGCACTTCTCGCTGTCCAAGCAGGGCAACCTTTGGCATTGGATCAACCGGCCGCTCGAGATCGATCAACGATTCACGTTCGGCGATGCCGCCAGCCTGCCGCGGGAGCCGCTCGACTACATTACGCGCCAGGCGCAGGGCGACTTCGTGGTCATGGATCAGCGCGAGGGGGATCTGTGGGCCGAGGCCGGCATGGTGACCACTCAGGCCGACTGGTCGATGGATTTCGACCTAGGCATGACGTTCAAGGAATGGCACGGACCCGTGCCGCTCGCGCACGAGCTGCACGTGTTCGATCGGGCACTGAAATTCTTGCTCAATCTGCGGCTGGGCCAGCCCGTGCGGCGGCTGAATTGGACCATGACCATTCACCCCCGCCTGGATACGTCGCCCGAAAACTATCCCCAATGGGGCAGGGATCGTGCCACGGTGACGGCGCAGAACGCAGGCGATCTCGTGCATTTGCGCGTGGAGCTACAGGGGCTGTGGCGGCTGCCGCGCAGCAATGCCATCGTGTTCGGCATTCGCTGCTATCTGATCAGCTTGCGGGAATTGGCGACGGTGCCGAAATGGGCACGCCGTGTGCACCGGGTCTTGAAGACCTTGCATCCCGCGTTGATCGACTACAAGGGTTTGACGCGTTATCGGGACGCGGCGGTGGAATGGCTGGCACCTTTCGATGACGGCTCGCCCACCACCCCGGGCACCGCACCGGAATGAATGCGCGCCGACGGCGCTGACACATCGACACAGGAGGCTCAAATATGGCACTTAGCTGGCGCATCTCGGTTTTGGCCGATCGGCATCGGGCACTCGGATCGAAGCTCGAGGACTGGAACGGCATGGGTACGGCGTGGACCTATGCGAAGGACGTGGCCCAGGATCACGTGGCCATCCGCACCAAGGCGGGCCTCATGGATGTGTCCGGCCTGAAGAAGTTGTATCTCGTCGGGCCGCACGCCTCCGCCGTGCTCAACTATGCGACCACCCGCGACGTCACCAAGATCTATCCGGGAAAATCCGCCTACGCCTGCATGTTGAACGAGGCGGGACATTTCATCGAAGACTGCATCTTGTATCGCATGGGACCGAACTCCTGGATGGTGGTGCACGGCAGCGGCGCGGGTCATGAGACCTTGGCGAAATACGTGGTCGGCCGCAATGCCGCGATGATCGTCGACGATGATCTGCACGATCTGTCGCTGCAGGGCCCGGTGGCGGTCGATTTCCTCGCGAAACACGTTCCCGGCATTCGCGACCTGAAATACTTCCATCACATGCCGGCCACCTTGTTCGGCCGTCCGGTGACGATTTCGCGTACCGGCTACACGGGCGAGCGCGGCTACGAGATCTTTTGCAAGAGCGAAGACGCCGGCCTCATCTGGGACACGATCCTGAGCGAGGGCAAGACGCTCGGCATCATTCCCGCCTGTTTCACCACCCTCGATTATCTGCGGGTCGAAAGCTCACTGCTCTTTTATCCCTACGACATGTCCCAGATGTATCCCTTCGACCAGGATCCGCCAGGCGACAGCCTCTGGGAACTCGGCCTCGACTTCACCGTCAGTCCGGGGAAGAACGACTTCAACGGCGCAGACGCTCATTACCGGCTGAAGGGGAAGGAGCGCTTCAAGATCTTCGGTCTGCTGGTGGACGGCAAGGTGCCCGCGGACATGGGCGATCCGGTATATTCCGGCGACAAGAAGGTGGGCGTCGTCACCTGCGCGATGGTGTCGACTCTGACCGGCAAATCGATGGCCATCGCGCGCCTCGATGTCCCGGTCGCGGTTCATGGCACGCCGCTCGAGATTCGCGGCAAGAACGTCAAGGGTGGCGCGACGGCGCATACTCTGCCCTTCGACGATATAGACAAGAAGAAGCGTACGGCGGTGGGCTGATGCAAACCAAACTATTGATCAACGGGGCGCTGGTTGCCGGTGAAGGCGCGGCGGAGCGCATATTGGATCCGGCGACCGGGCAATGCATCGCCGAGGTTCCGGAAGCCAGCTTGCGCACAAGTGAATGCAGCGGTTGCGGCGGCCGAGGCTGCCGCCCCGGCTTGGGCGCAAACCGTTCCCAAGGATCGCGCCACGCTGCTGCTGCGGCTCGCCGACCGGATCGAAGCGGACGGCGCCGCTTACGCCAAGCTCGAGTCCGACAACACCGGCAAGCCGCTCGCCGCGGCGCTCAACGATGAGATCCCGGCAATAGCCGATGTGTTTCGCTTCTTCGCCGGCGCGGCGCGCGTCCAGCACGGCGCCCTGGCCGGAGAATACCTGCCGGGCTTCACCAGCATGATTCGGCGCGATCCGGTCGGAGTGGTCGCATCCATCGCGCCTTGGAATTACCCGCTGATGATGGCTGCATGGAAGCTCGGGCCCGCACTCGCTGCCGGCAATACCGTGATCTTGAAGCCGTCCGAGCAGACGCCCTTGACGGCGTTGAAGCTCGCCCTACTGCTGGCCGAGATCTTTCCCAAGGGAGTCGTCAACATCATCTGCGGCCGCGGCGAAACCGTCGGCGCACCCTTGGTGTCGCACCCGCGCGTGCGCATGGTGTCCATCACCGGCGATGTGTCGACCGGACAGAAGATCCTCAGCCTGGCGGCCGGCAATCTCAAGCGCACTCATCTCGAACTCGGCGGCAAGGCCCCGGTCATCGTGTTCGACGATGCGGACCTCGACGCGGTCGTCGCCGGAGTACGCACCTTCGGCTTCTACAACGCCGGCCAGGACTGCACCGCGGCGTGCCGCATCTATGCCGGCGCCAAGATTTACGATCGCTTGGTTGCGGATCTCAGCACCGCGGTGCGTTCGCTCAAGGTGGGCGCGCAGACCGAGGCCGGAGTGGAAATGGGCCCGCTGATCTCCGACGAACAACGCACCCGCGTCGCGGGCTTCGTCGAGCGCGCGGCGGCAACCCGGCACGTGGAAATCACCACCGGCGGAAAGGTGCGCGCGGGCGCCGGCTTCTTCTTCGAACCAACCCTGGTGGCCGGCACCCGGCAATCGGATGAGATCGTGCAGCGCGAGGTGTTCGGACCCGTGGTGTCGGTCACCCGCTTCACGGATGCCGATGATGCGGTCGCCTGGGCGAATGACTCGGAGTATGGACTCGCTTCGTCGGTCTGGACGCAGGATGTCGGCAAGGCCATGAAAGTGGCGTCCCGGCTGCAGTATGGCTGCACCTGGATCAACACGCATTTCATGATCGTGAGTGAAATGCCGCACGGCGGCTTCAAGCGCTCGGGATACGGCAAGGATCTGTCGGTCTACGCGCTCGAGGACTACACCGTGCCCCGGCATGTGATGGTGAAGCTGTAGCTATACTTCCTCGTCCCGATCCGCGCGACCCGAACTCGCCCCTGCGAGGGCGGCGTGCTCATAACCAGAGAATGGAGTCCTTGCCGATGCGTCGCATTTGCTGCCTGCTGTTGATCCTGTTCGCCATACCCGCCATCGCGGACAATCTCACGCTCGAACGCATTTTTGCCGATCCCGCGCTCGACGGCCCGACGCCACGCGGCGTCAAGGTCTCCCCGGATGGACGCCGCGTGGGGCTGCTCCGCGGCCGCGCCACGGACCAGCACCAGCTCGATCTGTGGACCTATGACGTCAAGACCGGGCGGCTCGAGTTGCGCGTGGACTCGATGCAGCTCGCGCCGCAGGAAAATCTGTCGGATGCCGAGCGGGCGCGGCGCGAACGGGAGCGTACCGCCGACTATCACGGGATAGTCGACTACGATTGGGCGCCGGATGGCCGGCACGTGCTGTTCACGCTCGGCGGCGATCTGTATCTCTATGATCTGGACGCGCAGCCCAAGGCCGCGCTGCGCAGGCTCACGCATGCGACCCATCCCATCATCGACCCGCAGGTGTCCCCGCGCGGCCACTACGTTTCCTTCGTGCGCGACCAGGATCTGTGGGTGATCGACCTCGGGCTCGGCACCGAACGCCGTTTGACGGCCGACGGCGGCGGCGCCATTCATAACGCCGAGGCGGAATTCGTGGCTCAAGAGGAACTGCTGCAAACCAGCGGCTACTGGTGGGCCCCCGACGATTCCGCGATCGCGTACAAGCGCTTCGACGAAACTGCGGTGCCGATCGCACGCCGCACCGAGATCTATGCGGACCGGACCGACACGGTCGAACAGCGCTACCCCTTCGCCGGAGATCCCAACGTCGCCGTCAAACTCGGCCTGGTCACGCCCTCCGGCGGCGACACCCGCTGGATCGACCTGGGTGCCGATCGGGACATCTATCTCGCCCGCGCCGACTGGACACCGGATGGCCGCCGGCTTGCCTTCCAACGTCTCACGCGTGATCAGAAGCGACTGGACCTCGTCTTGGTCGATGCCGGTACGCTGCATGAGACCCCGTTGGTGTCCGAGACATCCAAGGCCTGGATCAATCTCTCGGACGATCTGCGCTTTCTGAAAAACCAACGCTCGTTCATCTGGTCATCGGAGCGATCCGGCACCAATCACCTGTATCTCTACGATCTGGATGGCCATCCGCGCCACCCGTTGACCCAGGGTGCATGGAACGTCGACGAATTGCTGGCAGTGGATGAATCCGCGGGACTCGTGTACCTCTCCTCCAATAGAGACGCGCTCATCGACCAGCAGGTCTACGCTGTCCGGCTGAACGGGCAGGATGCCGTCAAACCGCGCCGCATCAGCCGCGGCGACGGCTGGCATGCGGCGAAGTTCGCCCGGGATTCACGGCGTGTTGAGCTGTACGTCGACACCTTTTCGGATCCCGGCACTCCGCCGCAGGTCAGCATCAATGCGCCCGATGGGCATCGCATGGCTTGGATAGAGGCCAATACTCTGGATTCGTCGCACCGCTACTGGCCCTACCGCGAACGGCACGTCGTGCCTGAGTACGGCCATATCCAAGCCGAAGACGGACAAGATTTGCAGTACTCCCTGATGAAGCCTCCGGGTTTCGATGCGTCCCGACGCTATCCCGTTTTCTTGAACGTCTACGGCGGCCCGACCGTGCAGAACGTGAGGCGCACCTGGCCGAGCATGATCGACGAGTACATGGCGCAGCAGGGTTATGTGGTGTTCACGCTCGACAATCGTGGTTCCGCGCGCCGCAGCCGCGCCTTCGCGGATCCCATCCTCGGGCGCCTTGGCGAGGTCGAGGTGCGCGATCAATTGGCGGGAGTGCGCTGGCTGCAGGGGCAGCCTTGGATCGATGCCAAGCGGATCGGCGTGTTCGGCTGGAGCTATGGCGGCTACATGACGCTGATGATGCTCGCCAAGGGCGGGGATATCATCGCCGCGGGTGCGGCCGTCGCGCCGGTCACCGACTGGCGGCTCTACGATACCTGTTACACCGAACGCTACCTCGGAACTCCCCAGAACAACGGCCAAGGCTATGCCGACTCATCGGTGTTCTCCGCCCTGCAGGGATTGAAGTCACCTTTGTTCCTGGCGCATGGCATGGCCGACGATAACGTGCTGTTCGTCAATTCGACGCGCCTCATGTCCGAGTTGCAGAATCGCGGGGTGCAGTTCGAGCTCATGACCTATCCCGGCGCGAAACACGGACTGTCGACCCCGCAGATGAAAGCGCACGTGTTCACGGCAATCGGAGATTTTTTCGACCGGCAGGTGAAGGGCGGCAACTGAGGGCCAGCATGAGCGGAGGCGCGGCAGTAGACCGCGCCCCCTCATGACTCAATGGCGCTCCAAGGAAATCTCCGGGTCGAGACGCTAAGGGAAAATGCCCGCCGCAAAGTCGCTTTGAATCTCCTGGGCGGCCCGGATACCTTCCTGGGCCGCGCCTTCCATGAAGCCCTGGAAATTGAGCGAGCAGTGCTCTCCCGCGAAGTGGCAATTGTTCGAGCGTAATTTCTCCGAACCGGCGATGCTGGTGACCTGCCCCACTCTCCAACAGGCGTAGGAGCCCAGGAGGTTCGGGTTGCGCCAGGGCGTGTCCAGCGTGGCGATCCCGTTGTAAGTAGCCGTGATGCCGGGGAAGACAGGCTCCAGCTGCCGCAGGAAGGTGCTCGCGTAGCCTGCCAGCGAGGCGGCGGTGTCGCTGGTGAAGGAGGTACCCACGCTGCCCCCGGTGTAGTTGACCAAGATGCCCTGGGGCAGCGCCTGTCCTCGCGAGACATCCCAGGTCTGCTGATAGCCGGTGTCGGCAATCGTGTACCCACTGCTGCCGTTCGCGCCCCACGGTCCCGGCTGATTCCACAGCCGGCTGTTGAACTGCAGGTGCAGCTTGGTGTTGGTGCCATAGCCGAGGTTGTTTATGGCAAAGGTCTTTTGCGAATTAAAGCCCGCGTTGGCGAAGTTGAGACCGCGCAGCACGCTGAAGGGAACGGTCATGATGACGCGGTCGGCGATGGTGGTGAACGTGCTGCCACCTTGAGCGAAGGTCAGGGTGTAGGTGCCGTCGGAGTTCCTGGCGATCGCCTGGAGCGCGGTGCTGAGCTTGATCGTACACTGCGGTGACCTGGTGGTCAGCAGGTTGGCCATGGCGAGGGGAATCTTCTGATTCCCTCCCGTGACGTGGAAACGCTCATCCGAAGTGCCATAGATGTCGAATGTGACGGGCTTGGGCTGGAAACCGAGAAAGGTGACGATGTTGAGCGAGCTTTGATCGGTGGAATCGCGGCCGAACTCGGTGAGGTAGCCCAGATCGATCAGGTTGCCCATGGGCGAGGAGTGCCCACCCGGCACCCGGCTCTCGATCCACTCGAAGTTGCTCATTTGGTCGAGCGCCAAGGCAGCGGCGTTGAAGTTGTCGAAGGTGACGGACCCATGGTTACTCGCACCAATGGCCTTGAGGTCAGCTTGCAGCGCGGTGTAGACCGGGCCAAAGTCGATGACCGCCTGATTTTGAGAGTAGTAGCTGCCATTCAGGAAATAAGTTTTGAGCGGCGCTCCGGCGGGCTGTGCGGCGACGAGATCGGTGAGCGGCAGACCGAAGCGCGTGGCCAGGCCCATGATGGTCGTGTGATCGCTGTCGATCAGCTCGCCGCAGTGCTCGCTGACCTGGCCGTTGAGCCATGGTTGCTGACGAGAGTGCATCCGCCCTCCCACGAAATCAGCGGCTTCATAGATCGTGGAGGCGAAGGCCCCAACCTTGGGCGGGTTGCCGTCTTGCAGCTGCAAGGCCGCGTTGAGCCCGGCGACGCCGGCTCCGATGATGGCGATGCGCGGCGTGGCTGCGGCAGAAGCCAGCAATGGCCGACCCGCCAGCGCCACCCCGACGGCGGCGGCTCCTCCCACCTTGATCAGCTCGCGACGGGTCATGGCGGCCGCAGACCGCTCCTCCCTCACCTGTTGCACGCTCTTGCCCGTGCGTTCTGCCTGGGCGTAGTCGCGATAGAGTTCCTGCAAGAAGCTTACGATCTGCGTGCGTGCCATGCTCCCTCCGGTCTACGTTGTTATTCTTTTCGCGTCTGATCCTTGATGATCAATTTCAAGATGTCAATAGGGGATGACAAGAGTTGTGAGTTTCGATTGACCGTACCGTCGACGATCTACCCGGTGATTTGCCTGCGACCGCCCAAGGCAGAACCCACCGCCAATCCCGCGAGCATGAGCGATGCCGCGCCGCTCAGCAGCAGCGGCAGCCCGCGGCTGGGCCAGAGATCCATGGCCATGCCGCCCGCGCTCGGTCCGATCACGCCGCCGCAGCAGTACACCATGACGAACAGAGTGTTGGCGCTCGGCAGATGCTCCAGCGCGAACTCCTCGCCGAGCAGCGCGACTCCCTGGCTGTAGAACGCGTACAGGGTACCGCCCCACAGGAACAGCAGCGGCCAGAGCAGCAGCGGCGTGCCAAAGCTCGACTGCAGCAGCAAGGGTCCGATGCAGCTCGCGGCGGCGCAGATTCCGAGCAAGGTCCTGCGTCCATAGCGATCGGCGAGCAGACCGATCGGCAGTTGCAACACTACATTGCCGGTGATGAATACGGCGGCCAGCAGCAATGCTGCCCGCTCGTCCAGCCCTGAGTGCAGTCCGTACAGCGGCAACAGCGCAAGATCCGCGGACTCGACCAGACCGGCGACCAGAGCCGCCAGCATCACCACCGGTGCCATAGTCAGCGCTTCCGACAGTGTGCAAAGCGGCGTGAATTCCTGAGCCGCGCTCGTGACCCGGGGCAGCAGCGCGAGCGGCAGCAAAGTCAGGATGAGTGAGGCCGCGCCGATGACGAAGGGCTTCGCCCCCTCAGTCCCGGTGAACTCCAGCAGAACGGGCCCGGCAACGGTGCCGATCGAAAACACCGTACCGTAGATTCCCATGACGGCGCCGCGGGATTCGGCGCCGCTCACGCTGTTCATCCAGATCTCGCTCGCAATCCACGTGAGCCCGAGCGCGCATCCGGCGATGAATCTCAGCGTCAGCCAGAACGGGACACCGGGGGCCAGCGGCATGAGTAGCAACAGTGCGGCTGCGCAGATGACCCCTCCGATGATGCAGCGCCTGAAACCTAGGCGGGCGATCACGCGAGGGTAGAAAGGTCCGCACAGGATCACTGCGATCAAGCTCGCGGCGGTCACGGCGCCGACCGCAAAGCTCGAATGACCCAGGCGGCTCAGCGCGAGCGCGATCAGCGGCGGCTGAAATCCGAAGATCAGGCCCACCCCCAGGCTGCTGGAGAATACCGCCGTCAGCACCAGGCGGCGCGAGGGGGAATGCACGCTCAGCTCGGCTCCGGAGCGCGCATGACAGACGGTCCCGCCGCTGCGCAGTCAATCGCACTCATCGAGTCATGTATCAATTCACTCGCGGCAACTGGCATGAGCATGCGTCCGACCCTATCCGCGCCCCTTTCCGATTACAACATTTGGGCACCAGCACCATAGCCCCCCTATACCTGTCGTGCAATAAACTTGCGTGTGAGTAAACCCTATGTTACGAATTGGTGTCTGTCGATCGCTGGGGGACTGGCAACAATAAGCGTAAAGGGATGCCGGCGGGCGACATTGGATCGTACCGGCAGGCATCGAGCAGCCGTTTGGCATAACTGATTGAGGGAGATTCCTACATGAGGCAAGTGTTGTGTGCAGCAGTGGTACTAGCGGGATCCCGAGCATCCCTGGCCTCGATGCTTCTGTGCGCCGTTGCCTTGAGCGGGCCGGCCATAGCCGGCCCGGCAGCCGGCCCTTCCAGCGGGACAGCCGCTCCCAAGGGCCCTAGCGACCTGGAAGAGATCGTGGTCACCGCCGAAAAGCGCGAGTCCACGGTACAGGCGACCGCGATCAGCCTGACGGCATTGAGCGCCGGCGATCTTGCGCAAGAGAACGTCACCTCGGTAGAGGACCTCGTCGGCAAAGTGCCGGGCATTTCACTGCGCACCTCGGGCCCCGGACAGACCGAGTACGAGGCGCGCGGCCTCTCGGCCGGCGGCGGTTCCGCCGCGACCGTTGGCTTCTACATCGACGAAACGCCGATATCATCATCGACGATTGCGCTCAACGGTCGCACTGTCATCGATGCCGACCTGTTCGATCTCAGCCATACGGAAGTGCTGCGTGGCCCGCAGGGCACGCTGTACGGGACGGGCTCGGAGGGCGGCACCATCAAGCTGGTCACCAATCCCCCCAAGCTCGGCGTATTCGAGGGAGCGGCGGATGCGACCGTGTCGCAGACGGCCCGAGGAGGCGGCACCAACGGCGGCGGCAGCTTGGCGCTGAACTTCCCGCTCGCCGACAAGGCGGCGCTGCGCGTCGTGCTCACTGACAAGTACATCAGCGGCTTCATCGACCGCATCGTCACCGGGCCCGATGCGTTTCCGCCCCCGACCGTCGCGGCCGGCTCGCCCGGAGCGCCGGCCCTGTGCGGCTTTTACTGCTTTCGCGGCGATGTGGCCAACGCGCCCGTGCAGCAAGTCGTCAAAGACGCCAACATAGAACGATTCGGCGCGGCGCGCGCATCACTGCTGGTGAAGCCCAACGACGATCTCTCCATCACCGGCACTTTGATGTACCAGCGCATCGACTCCGACGGCTATAACGCTTATCAGCAGCAGCCCGGCACCCTGGCCATCTATCAGCCCTACAACATTCAGGAGCCATACTACGACTCCTTCAAGCTGGCGAGCCTGAAAATCGACTACAACCTGGGCTTCGCGACGCTCACCTCCGCCACCAGCTACACGGCGCGCTTCGTCACGCAATCGGAGGATTCGACCGAGGCTCTGCAAAATGTGTTCAATCTCACCCACTTGGTGAACGGCGCCTACGTCGCCAATTACATCCCGGGTCTCTATGTGGAAAACGATCCCACCTCGCAATTCGCCGAGGAATTACGCCTGACATCGAACGATGCGGGCCCATGGAAGTGGGTCAGCGGCCTCTTTTACTCGAAGCTGAATTCTGGATACATCACGACCAACCAGAACCCTCTGTTCGCCAACGCTCTGAGCTGCGGCTTGCCATCGCCGGCCAATCCCGTCTCCGGCTCCTGTCCCGCCTCCAGCGTGAATCCGATCAACAGCACCGCTCGTTATCCCAATGCGGCGCTACCCCCGTACCCCAGCCCGCAGGCGGCCAATCCGAACGGCGTCGTCTTCGACGACAACAACGATGAGATCCTGAAACAGGCCGCCATCTTCGGCGAGACGACCTATAGCTTCACGGATGCGCTCAAGCTAACGGCTGGAATCCGCTTCTACTACTTCCAGATCAACTATCACGCCAATCAGGCCGGCTTCGGCACGGTGTCCACGAACCAGGACCCCACCCTGCTCACGCAGAGCGCGAACGGCAATGCAACCTTGCCGAAGCTAAACCTCTCCTATGAGCCGACCAAGGACCTGACTCTGTACGGCACGCTCGCCAAGGGGTCGCGGCCCGGTGGCGTCAACCTGCCCATTCCGCTGCCGACCGCGCAGCAGCTTGCCGTCACTCCGACCGCCGTCGACTGCGGCGCCGGCCCGGTCAGCGTGAACTCGCAGCCGATCTACACCCCCGACGCCGTGTACAGCGCGGAAGTAGGCGAAAAGGCGCGGTTCGCCGATCGGCGCATCACCGTCAATTCGGACTTCTATTACATCAAGTGGGCCCACATCCAGCAGACGCTCAACTTGAGCTGCGTGTTTCCGTACAACACCAATGCCGGCAATGCCATCTCCTACGGCCCGGAGGTCGAAGTGGCGGCCGAGATCGCTTCCGGACTCACGTTCAGTGTGAACGGCACCTACAGCACGGCCGTGATCAACCAGCCGTCGACCGCGGCTCTCGCCAACGGCATATTGCCCGGAACGCGCGTGCTCAACGTGCCGCGCTACACGGGCAACGTCTCGCTGAATTACCAGCTGCCGATCACCGACCAGCTGACCGGTCTGCTGACCGTCTCCGGCACCACGGTGGGATCGGTCAGGGATGTGTCCTTCTATCCGCAAGTCCTGTCGCCGTACACGCTGGCGGATGCGCGTGCCGGTGTGACCAGCGGCCCCTGGGGCGCCTACCTGTTCGGCACCAACCTCACCAACCGGATCGTGGAGCAGAGCATCAACAACACCAACTTTGCCTGGTCGACCTACGCCATCACACGCGTGTCCACCAATCAGCCGCGCACCATCGGTGTCGATATCCAGTACAAGTTCTGATATGCCCCCCCCTCGCGCCAATCACAGCGCGAGGGGTTTTCTCACGGGGCATGGCGCGATCGTACGCCGCATGAACGAGGGAGGGAGGGGCACTGGCCCTCCGATTTCCGTAATATGGTCCTTCGAGACACCGGGGCACCCAAACGTCCCATGGGGAAAGTGCCGATGTGCAAGCACGGCATCGTTCGCGATTCCCGGACGACCAGAGGACACCAGGAGGATGAGCTGAAGTGACAGACAAATCTGCCGTTGGCGTGGATCACGACGCCGAACAATTGAAAGCATTGGGCTATGTGTCGCATTTCGACCGCACCATGTCCAAGTGGGAAAACTTCTCCCTGGGTTTCACTTATCTGTCGCCGGTGGTCGGCGTGTACACGCTGTTCGCGACCTCCTTCGTCGCCGGCGGCCCGCCCATGTGGTGGACCTATATTTTAGTGGGCCTGGGCCAGCTCATGGTGAGTCTGGTGTTCGGCGAAATCGTCTCGCAGTTTCCGATCTCGGGTGGCCTGTATCCCTGGGCACGCCGCTTGGTGGGGAAACGCTGGGCGTGGATGGCCGGATGGGTTTATGCCTGGGCCCTGTGCTGCACCATGGCCGGGGTTGCGACCGGCGTGGCGCCGTTCCTCGCGCAATTGTTCGGCGTCGACAGCACTCCGTTCGCCACCACCCTCATCGCGCTCTCGCTCATCGTCATGACCACGCTGCTGAATTTGAGCGGCACACGGCTGCTCGCGCGGGTGGCGATGTTCGGCTTCATCTGCGAGCTGGTGGGGGCCATCATCGTCGGCGGTTATCTGCTGCTGTTTGACCGCCATCAGCCGCTCAAGGCCCTGGTTGACACGACCATCGTGCACGCGAACGGCAGCTACTTGCCCGCATTCCTCGCCTCCTCGCTCGCCGCCATGTTTTGCTACTACGGCTTCGAGGCCTGCGGCGATGTCGCCGAGGAGACGCCGGATGCGAGCCGCATGATCCCGAAAGCCATGCGCATGACGATTTACATCGGCGGCGCCGCCGCCACTTGGGTCTGCCTGGCATTCATCCTGTCGATACCCGACATGAATGCGGTAATGTCGGGCGCCGACAAGGATCCCATCGTCACGCTGCTGCGCGCGGCCATGGGCGAAACCGGCTTTCGGGCCGTCATCGTGGTCGTGCTGGTGTCGTTCATCTCCTGTCTCTTGAGCTTACAGGCCGCGGCCAGCAGGCTGATCTTCGCCTACGCGCGGGATCAGATGATCCTGGGGAGTGGATTCTTGAGTCGGATGTCCCCGGGGCGCCATGTCCCGGCGAATGCTCTCATCGTCATGGGCGCAATCCCGGCGGCGATCGCGCTCTCCGCGCTCTGGCTGCAGGACGCCATCGCCACGATCATCAGCTTCGCGGCCATCGGGATTTACATCTCGTTCCAGATGATCGTACTGGGCGCGTTGATCGCGCGCTTCAAGGGCTGGCGGCCCGCGGGCCCGTTCACGCTCGGCACCCGGGGCTCGTTGGTGAACGGCCTCGCCTTGGCCTACGGGCTCAGCGCCATCGTCAACATCATGTGGCCGCGCAGCCCGAACGATCCCTGGTACAGCAATTACGCCATGCTGGTGACCACCGCCGGCGTGCTCGTGCTCGGCGGCTTCTACATGCTGGTCGCCAAGCCCTATGAGCACGGCACTGCGCCGGCCGGCGATGCCCACAAGCTCGGGCCGGCGAAATCCGGCACCGCCGCGGCGCTCATCGGTTGAATGAGCAGCGTTTAGAGTACGGTTTTGGGGGCGCCGCGTCGGGTGCCCGAATGCGGACTTGAGCATGCTGGGGCAAAACGCCTGCGGAGTGCGGCGCTCGCCTTGTTCAAGGATAGGGTCCCGCGGTGGCATCATTGCCGCCGTCGACGCTCAAATGGGCGCCGGTCACATAGCTCGCCGCATCGGACGCCAGGAAATGTACGCAGCGCGCGACCTCGGCAGGATGCGCCAGGCGCCGCATCGGAATTCCGGCCGCCAGGTCCCGCAGATTGCGCACCGCATCGCCGCCGCGTTTGGCAAGAATGTCATCCACCATTCGGGTGTGAATCTCGCCGGGGCACACCGAATTGACGCGGATGTTGTCGCGCGCATGATCCAAGGCCATGCAACGGGTGATCTGGATCACCGCTCCCTTGCTGGCGCAGTAGGCCACATGGTTGGCTTCACCGTTGAGGCCCCACTCCGAAGCGATGTTCACGATCGCTCCCTTGCCCGCAGCCTTCATGTGTTTGACCGCGGCGCGGCTCAGGTAGAACAGAGCATTGACATTCACCGCCATGGTGTCGAGCCACTGCTCATCGCTGGTGTCGAGCGCATTGGCCGTGTAGAGAATACCGGCGTTGTTGACCAGAATGTCCAGGCCTCCCAAACGCTCGATGGTCTCGCCGACGACGCGTTCACAGGCGCCCGCCGCGCGCAAATCCACCGCGGTGAATTGCGCCTGGCCACCCCTCGCTCGGATGTCCTCGGCCACGGCCCGGCCGCGCTGCTCATGGCGGCCCGACACCATCACCGCAGCCCCGGACTCGGCGAAGACATGCGCGCAGGCCTCGCCGATCCCGGTGGTCGAGCCTGTGACCAAGACGACTTTTCCCGCAAAGATCATAGAGCTTCTCCATCCTGCGGCGCCGGCGCCCCAGGGACATTATAGCCAGGCGCGTGCGGCGCGCCGCGCAAGGAGTCAAAGAGATGTCCCGAGATCCCAGCCACGACATGTTGTTCGAACCGATCAGGATCGGCCCCAAGACGCTGCGCAACCGCTTTTGGCAAACGTCGCACTGCGCCGGCCCCGGCGCCGAGAGACCCGGCGCCCAAGCGCATTTTCGCGGCATGAAGGCCGAGGGCGGCTGGGGCGCGGTGTTCACGGAATTCTGTTCCATCCATCCCGAATCCGACGAATATCCCTACACCTCCGCGCGCCTCTGGGATCAGGGAGACGTGCAGAACCTCCGTTATATGTGCGAACTCGCGCACCGGCATGGCAGCCTGGCCGGCGTGCAACTGTGGTACAGCGGCGGGAACGCACCCTCGCTCGAGTCGCGCGAGTTCGGCCGCGCCCCGAGCCAGTGGTTGTCGCCGATATTCTCCACGCGTTCGGTCTACGGCTGCGAGATGGACGAAGCGGACATTCGAGCCGTGATCAACATGTACGTCGAAGCCGCAAAGCGCGCCGAACAGGCGGGATTCGACCTCCTGGAAGTCTCCGCCGGCGATGACACGCTGCCGATGCAGTTTCTCGAGCCCCGCTTCAATCGGCGCACGGACAAATACGGCGGCAGCTTCGAGAACAGATCGCGATTCTTCATCGAGTTGCTGCACGCGCTGAAGCGCGCTCTTGGGCAGAGCTGCGGCATCACGACCCGATTCGAGATCGACACTCTGCACGGGCCCGAAGGCGTCGAAGCGCGCGAAGACGGCATACGCATGCTCGAGTCGCTGCGCAGGGAAGGCGTGGTCGACGCGGTGGCATTGAAAATCGGCGACTATGCAGAATGGGGCGAAGATGCCGGCGCCTCGCGCTTCCGCAAGTCCGGCTGGATGACTCCCTTCATCAAACAAGGCAAGTCCGTTCTGGGACCCGGCATACCGGTGGTCGGCAACGGCCGGCTCACCAGTCCCGACGACATGGTCGGCTTGATGCGCGCCGGAGTGCTGGACATCATCGGCGCCGCCCGTCCCTCGATTGCGGACCCCTTCCTGCCGACCAAGATTTCGGAAGGCCGCGTCGAGGACATCCGCGAGTGCATCGGCTGCAACATCTGTGTTTCCAAGTTTCAGCAGGGCGGCCAGATCATGTGCACTCAAAACGTCACCGTCGGCGAGGAATATCGCCGCGGCTGGCATCCGGAGAAATTCACCAAGACCACCAAGCCCTGTTCCGTGCTGGTGGTGGGCGGCGGACCCGCAGGCATGGAGTGCGCGCGCATTCTCGGCGAGCGCGGCTATGTGGTTCACCTTCGGGAAGCAGACCGCGAACTGGGGGGCCATTGGAAGGCCGTGGCGACCTTGCCGCGCTTGAACGAGTGGGGCCGCGTGATCACCTACCGGCAGATCCAACTCGCGAAGCTGAAGAAGACCGTCGATGTCCATCTCGGCGTGGGCAGGATGAGCGCCGATGAGGTGCTACGCTACGGCGCCGACCGCGTGGTCATCGCCACCGGCTCGCACTGGAGCGGCGAGGGCCGCAGCGCCAATGCCGGACCGATTCCCGGTGCCGATCATTCCCTGCCGCATGTGCTCACGCCCTTCCAAGTCACCGCAGGCAAGACCGTGCCGGGAAAACGCGTATTGGTTCTGGACGGCGACGGACACTTCATGGGTATCACTCTCGCGGAACACATGGCCAATCAAGGCAAGGAAGTCACCTATGTATGCGACGCCGCCGATGTCGCAGAGTACGGCGTCTTCACCATGGAGTCCTTCAACAACAAGCGCATGCTGTTCGAAAAAGGCGTCAGGGTCTACACCAGTCATTGGATCGACAAAATCGAACCCGGCAAGGTGCGCTTGAGCTACCTCTATAAGTACGGCCCCGACCTCACGGCGCCGGGTACCGGCGCGATACCCCGCAAGGACAACGGCGGCGAATTCGACTTGGATATCGATGCCGTCATCCTGGTCACTTCGCGCCATTCGGATGACGCCCTCTGGCGCGAACTGCAGGCGCGCAAGGCCGAATGGGCGCCGAACGAGATTCAGGACATTTTTCGAACGGGCGACTGCAAGGCCCCCGCGCAGCTCAATCAGGCCCTGTGGGATGCGCATCGGCTGGCCCGCGAATTCGACAGCCCACATCCCGCCCATCCCCTGCCCTGGATCCGCGAGCGGCAGCTGTGGGGCGGCCCGACGGTGCCGAAACTCGGCGATCCGCGAGTCGACGTCGAAGCAGGTTAGTATGCCGCTATCTACCAAGGGATGACCGATGACCCAACCGAACTTGACCGAACAGTCCAAGCCCAAGTACGAACTCAGCCGCTCGCTGAAAGGCCGCCACCTGACCATGATTTCGATCGGCGGAATCATCGGCGCCGGTCTGTTCGTGAGCAGCAGCACCTCCATCATCGCCGGCGGCCCGGCGAGCTTCATCAGCTACGCGATCACCGGATTGCTCATACTCCTGGTGATGCGGATGCTGGGAGAGATGACCACCGCCCTGCCCCATGTACGCTCGTTCACCGAGTTCGCGCGCGCCGGCCTGGGAGAGGGGGCAGGATTCGTCGTCGGCTGGCTCTATTGGTACTTCTGGGTGCTGGTAGTGCCGGTGGAAGCCATCGCGGGCGCCAAGATCCTGCAGTCCTGGATTCCTTTCTCGCCGCTGCAGATCGGCATCGGCCTCATGTCCGTGATGACCTGCGTCAATCTCATGTCGGCGCGCTCCTATGCCGAATTCGAGTTCTGGTTTGCTTCCATCAAGGTCGCCGCCATCCTGGTGTTCATCGCCATCGCGGCCTCCTATGCCTTCGGCTGGACCGCGCCGCATGGCGCCACCTTCGGCAATCTGGTCGACCATGGCGGCTTCACGCCGCACGGCTGGATCGCCGTGCTGGCCGCCGTCCCCACCGTGTTCTTCGCCATGACCGGCGCGGAAATCACCACCATCGCGGCGGCGGAGTCGGCCCAACCGGGCCGCGCCGTCGCCAGAATGAGCACCACCGTGATCTGGCGCATCCTGACTTTCTACGTGATCTCGCTTTTCCTGATCGTCTCGGTGACACCGTGGAATACGGTGCGCTCCGGTGAATCGCCCTTCACCCTGGCATTGAACACCATGCACGTGCCTTGGGCGGGAATGATCATGAGCGTGATCATTCTCACCGCGGTGCTGTCCTGTTTGAATTCCGCGTTCTATGTGAGCTCGCGCGTGCTGTTCATCCTGGCGGAGCGCGGCGATGCACCGCAGTCGCTGGTGAAATTGAACGCCCGGCGGGTGCCCGTGGGTTCGGTGTTGATCGGCGCCGCCGCGGGATTTCTCGGGATCATCGCCGCCACTCAGGCGCCGCAAGTAGTGTTCGACTTCCTGGTCAGCTCCTCAGGCGCCGTCATCGTGTTCGTCTACATGACCATCTGCGTGGCACAAATCACGCTGCGCCGGCGCCGCGAGCGCGAAGGTCTCCCGCAACCGGCGGTGAACATGTGGCTGTTCCCCTACCTCAGCTTCGCGGCGATCGCGGGCATGGGCGCGGTATTGATTGCCATGGCGTTCACGCCGAACCTGCAGAAGGATTTCTACTTCAGCTGCATCACTCTGGCGGTGGCGGTCGGAGCCTATCTCGTGGTGCATCGCCTGCGGCAGCCGCGCGTGGCGCCATCAGCGGCCACCTAGTACCGCGACCAGGGATTTTGACCGCTTGGCTGGAGACACCCGCCAATCGGTCAAAATCTCTGTGTCGAGGCACACCAGAGGGCATCCGAGCAGCATGGATTTCTAGATCATATACACTAGATCACGTCAAGCGAGAAAAATTGCATTGTCCGGTATAAAGCATACGCCCGCGATTGCGTCAATTTTGGCAGCATAGATTCCAGCTTCGGGGCTAGACGAGAGCCCGAGGCAGATAAGGTTTAGGAGAATCTCGCGCCGGCAAGCCAGCCAACTCCCCCGCTGGCGCGATGTCCCGGCGGCGTGGGCACCTACTAGGGCCCACGCCGTTTTTTATTCCCGCTCTTTCGATCGCCACCAGAGCACTGGCCTGCCGGCAGACCGCACCTCACCGACTTTTCAATCTCGAGTATTGCAGGGTGGCGTCGTACCGTCGCGGCACAGAGTCGGGCCTTCGTCGCGGTTGACGGCCGCCGGACTGTCCTCATGAGTCACGCGGCTTACGCAGCCGGCTGCAAGACAAACGGCAATGAGCAGACTGATTGCACTTGCACTCTTCACGTTCCCCTCCTTGCGAGCCGCTCCATGCGAGGCTCGCTGGTGGACATCGTCCATCATGCGGCCACGACTCGATCGAATGATAGGGAACTGGCGCCCGTGACCATGTAGGGAACTGTCCTACTTTTGACGGAACAAATTCCGCTATGCAGCGTCCAATCACACACGACTTCTGAAGTAGCAAACATGGACGAAAACCAAATGAGAAGGCCAAGTCAACCCTACGCAATGGCCCTGACGCTCGCTTTGATAGGCGCCCTTCCCGGATGTGCCGTGTACCAGAAATGCGGATTCAACGGCTGCCCCGGCGACGCTGAGATCACCGCCCAAGTGCGCGCCCTGTTCGATCAGCATCCGGTCCTGGAACCTCCGAATCTACTGGCTGTGCGCACACTGGATCATGTCGTCTATCTGAATGGTTTGGTCGATACCGATACACAGCGGCTGTTGGCGCAATCGGTTGCACTGGAAGCCAAGGGCGTGACCAAGGTCGTGAACTCGATCGGCCTGACCGGAGGAGGCCGGTAGACGGTGTAATTGCTGCTTACCGCACGGATCAAACCGATCCAAATCGGTATAAGCCAATCATGATAGCGCTGCTTCAAGCCAGGGCCGCCGGATTGTGGTCTCGAGGTCACATCCGCAACAACGTGTTGGCCGGAGTGGTGGTGGGCATCGTCGCTCTGCCGCTGGCGATGGCATTCGCCATCGCGTCCGGTGCCCGCCCCGAACAAGGACTCTACACAGCGATTGTCGCAGCTCTGCTGACCTCCGTCTTCGGCGGTACCCGCGTACAGATTTCCGGTCCCACCGGCGCATTCATCGCCGTACTCGCGATCATCACCTCACAGCACGGAATCGCCGGCCTGCAAATCGCCACGCTGATGGCCGGGGTAATTCTGTTGGTGTTCGGTCTCGCTCGCCTCGGCGCCGTGATCAAGTACATCCCCAATCCCGTCATCGCCGGCTTCACGGCCGGGATCGGCGTCATCATCTTCGTCGGCCAATGGAAGGACTTCCTGGGCCTTACCCCCGCACCGTCGGGCTTGCGCTTCCACGAGAAGCTCTGGTCGCTCATCGAGGCATTACCCACCATCAATTTGGCAACCACGGGCCTCGCGCTTCTCGCGCTCGCCATCCTGACCTTCGGCGCGCGCTACTTGAGACGCATCCCGGCACCGCTGGTTGCCCTGGTGGTGGTCACCGTGATTCAGGCGGTGTTTCACCTCCCCGGCGTCGCCACGATTGGCTCCGCCTTCGGCGGCATTCCCCGCACCCTGCCTGCATTTTCCATCCCCTCGCTGGATTTTGCGCGAGTTCTGTCGTTGGTGGGTCCCGCGTTCACGATCGCGTTGCTGGGTGCGATCGAGTCGCTGCTGTCCGCGGTCGTGGCGGACGGAATGGCCGGCACTCGCCACGATTCGAATCAGGAACTCATCGGCCAGGGTATCGCCAACATCGTGGTACCCCTGTTCGGCGGGTTCGCCGCCACCGGCGCGATCGCGCGCACGGCGACCAATATACGCAACGGCGCCACCAGCCCGCTCGCCGGCATGGTGCATTCGGTGTTTCTGATCCTGGTGATCCTGCTGCTCGCCCCGCTCGCCTCAGCGATACCCCTGTGCTGCCTGTCGGCCATCCTCTTCGTGGTGGCCTGGAACATGAGCGAATTGCCGCACGTCGTGCGGCTGGTGCGCGGCGCTCCGAAAGTCGATGTCGGCATCTTGCTGCTGACATTCTTCTTGACCGTTTTCGTCGATCTCGTCGTCGCCGTCAACGTGGGAGTGATCCTCGCGGCCCTGTTCTTCATGCGGCGCATGGCGGATTCGGTGAACGTCGAACAACAGCATGATGTGCCGCCGAATTCCGCCGCGCCGGGTGTGCCCATCTCCCCAGCCATCAACGGGGTCGTCGTCTACAGCATCGACGGTCCAGTCTTCTTCGGCGTCGCCGAAAAGCTCGAACGCACCCTGGCGCACATACAGCGGCCGGCGACGACGCTTGTATTGCGCATGGGCAATGTACCCTTCGTCGATGCCACCGGCCTGTTCGCGCTCGAGGAGATCATCACCGACTTCAAGCGGCACGGCGCCACCGTGCTGCTGGTTGAGGTGCGGTCCAATGTGCGCTACAAATTGGAGCGCAGCGGCGTGATTGCTCACGTCGGACCGGACAATGTGATCGACACGCTCGAGCTGGCCATGCTGCGCGCCAAGGAACTGCAAGCGGCCCTGCACCCTTGAGACTCGGTCGAAGACCATGCATGCCATGGCCACGAGCGGCGAGCAGCCTTAGCGCGCTGTGGATGCCATGGCCGCGAGCGGTGGGCAGCCTCAGCGCTCGAACTTCGTCGACAAAATGATCGACGATGTGGTCCGCTCGACGCCGTCCAGAGCGCCGATGCGATCGATGACCTGATCCATCTCGGCGACGGATGCCGTGGCCGCGACGGCGATCAGATCCACATCGCCGCTCACCGAATGCAGCACGCGCACCTGGGCGATGGCGCGCAGCGCCGCGCTGACCGCGCGCGCTTCCTTCGGACCCACTTTGATCATGACGTGCGCACGCACGGCGCCCAAGCCGTGTTCCGGTGCCAGCAGCGCCGCATAGCCCACGATGACGCCCTGCTTTTCCAGCCGCTCGATGCGGCTCTGCACGCTGGTGCGCGAACGCCCCACCAGCCGCGCCAATTGCGCGGTGGAAGCACGGCCGTTTTCCCGCAAGGCCAGAAGCAGCTTTTCGTCTATCGGCATCCATTGCAATTTGCCGTCCTTTCCCTGCGTAATGACGTAAATATACCGTAAAAACGTCTAAAACGACCCTACCATTTGCAGGGTTGGCGGCTGAAAATGGCCGATCAACTCAGGAGCGGGCGACATGAAAGACATCGTTATCGTAGGCGCGGGAAAAATCGGTTCCATGATCGCGGAGCTGCTGGGCGGGTCCGGCGACTATTCGGTGACGGTCGTCGACCGCTCGCAGCACCAGCTGGATCGCCTGGAAACGGCCGCGCCCATCGCAAAGATCGCCGCCGACATCACGCAGGGCGACAGCCTTGCGCAATATCCTGACCGGCAAGTTCGCCGTGCTGAGCGCCGCGCCCTATCACGCCACCCGGCGCATCGCCGAGGCGGCCAAGGCGGCCGGCGCCCACTACCTGGATCTGACCGAGGACGTCGCCAGCACCCGCGTGGTGAAGCAGCTCGCCGAAGGCGCCCGCACCGCCTTCATTCCGCAATGCGGATTGGCGCCGGGCTTCATCACCATCGTGGCGAGCGACCTGGCCTCGCGCTTCGACGAGTTGCACGACGTGCGCATGCGCGTCGGCGCGCTGCCGAAGTTCCCGTCCAATGCGCTCAACTACAATCTGACCTGGAGCACGGACGGCGTCATCAACGAGTACTGCGAACCCTGCGAGGCCATCGTCAACGGCCAAGCTGCGCGAAACACAGCCGCTCGAGGAACTGGAAGAATTCTCCCTCGACGGCATTTTGTACGAGGCATTCAACACCTCGGGCGGCCTCGGCACTCTTTGCGAAACCCTCGCCGGCAAGGTGCGCAATCTCAATTACCGCACCATCCGTTATCCCGGCCACGCGGCCATCATGAAGGCGCTGCTCAACGACCTGCGCCTGCGCGATCGCCGCGAACTGCTGAAGGACATTCTGGAGAATGCCGTGCCGATCACTCTGCAGGATGTCGTGATCGTGTTCGTGACCGTGAGCGGCCTGCGCGGTGGTCAGCTGATGCAAGAGACCTATGCCAACAAGATCTATGCGGCGCCCGTTGGGCGGCCGCGTTCGCAGCGCCATTCAGATCACCACCGCGGGCGGCATTTGCGCCGTGCTCGACATGTTGAGCGCGGGCAAGCTGCCGCACGTCCGGACTCATTCGGCAGGAAGACATCAAGCTGCCGGCATTCCTCGCGAACCGCTTCGGCCGCTGCTACGCCTTGGCGGCGCCGGCGGCCGCCAACGCCGCCTGAATGAGGAACCCCGCTGAGGTGTGACTGACGAGGCGCCAGGACGATTTCAGGCTGCAATTATTGTCTTTGCAATCGGGTTGATCTTGCCTATTGCAAGCAATTTTCATAGTATGCACATGTGATGGGCATGCTCATATGGAGGATTTTATGGCTGCAACGGAACGCATCCCCCTGTTGGTGACACCGGCGCAAAAAGCCCTCTTCGCACGGAGGGCCAAAGCCTCTAAGTTGACGGTAAACGAATTTGTTCGGCGTGCTGCCGAAAGTTACAATCCAAGCGCTGACGACGAGGCACTGTTACGTCTGGTTGCGCAGGTAAAGCAGACCACGCACGAGGCAACCACGGCGCTGGATGCGGCGCTCAAGTCTTGCGCTGACTCCAACAGACGTATTGCACATATGGAAGCCGCCCACCTCGCCCGGAACAAATAGATGAGCATGGTGGATAAGCTTTGGGACGCATTCTCAACAGTCATCAAAATGAATGACAAAGTGGTCAGCCAAGCAGCTGCGATGGCCGCTCAACAAGCAAAGATTGAAGATCTCACGGCGCGCGTAATCCGCCTGGAAACCGCTTTAGAGATTGCCCTATCGACCAGGGGCGTCGGTGGCGGCAAACGACTGTCGCGTCAACGCACAGAGCTTTGACCTTCATATGACGACCGCGGCCGCCCGACGAATGCCGCGATGTCGGCGAGAATCGGCGCTCGCCCGCGCGCCGGCAGGCTCAATGCAGCCACCGTGTCGGCGTGCACGAGATTTGGATACAGTTTGAGTGTCCACGGGCACGCCGCGCGCACTCAGCGCGGCCGCCAGATTGCGCGAGTTCTTCGGCCGCACCGTCTCATCCTTCAAGCCGTGCACCAGCAGCATGGGCGGCGCGTCCGGCCGCACGAAATTGATGGGCTGCGAGTCCGGATAGTTCTGCGGCGGACCGAACATGTCCTGCACATCCGGCTCGCGCAGCGGCAGGAAATCATAGGGCCCCGATAAGCCGATCACGCCGGCGACGGGCGGCGGGGGCTGCCCCGCCGGCGGCAAAATACCGCGAGTCGAGCGTGACCAGCGCGGCCATGTGAGCGCCCGCCGAATGGCCCATGAAGTACAGGCGGTCCGCATCTGCGCCGAACTCGCCGGCATGCGCGGCCGCCCATCGGCCCGCGCACGCGGCATCGTCCATGAAACCCGGCATCTTGACGTCCGGGTAGTGCCGGTAATTCGGCAGCACGGCCACGAACCCGAGCTCCGCCAGTGCCGCGCCGACGAATCGATAGTCCGCCTTGTCGCCGGAGCTCCAACGCCCGCCGTGCCAGAAGACGACCAGCGGTCGCGGCTTCGCAGCCGCCTGATCCGGTACATACACATCGAGGCGATGCTGCGGCCCGGTGCCGTAGGAAATATTGGGGTGACGCTGATAGGCGCCGAAAGCAGCGGGCACATTGGCGGCCATGAACGCCAGCCGTCCGCAGCCCGATGCCAGCAGGGCGGTCAATCCGGTCAGCAGCGCGCGGCGCGACAGGCCTCCCGGCTCATCGACAGGCATAGGTGATGTCCCCCTTCGAATCGAGAACCCCGTGGCGAATCAACCAGTCGCGCGCATCCTCAGCGTCGGCGGCGAGCCATGCCGTGGTGCCACCCAGCCTGAAGCTGTAGCCCCAGTCATCCATGTCGCGGCACATGCGCTCGCGGCTCACATTCGGCAGCGACTCCGCCAGAACCACCTGCAGAAAGCACACCGCGGTCTCTTCCGCGTCGTCTCCGCCTGCATCCGTATCCAATCCGGCGCGCCGCTCCGGAGTCATGCAGATGAAGTGCGCGCTTTCGTGCAGCACCGAGTGCAAGCGGCGTATCGAGCCGCGCGAAAATTCTTGCGCCGATCAGACCCGCCTCGCGCTCGCCCCAATAGGAGCCCGGGATGATTTCGTCAGGCGCCACCAAGTGCAAATCCAACCCGTAGCGATGCAAGAGCAGTTCGAGACTCAGCCGATCGATGGCGTTGACCAACAACACGCCGCTACCGCACCGCTGCCTTACTTCAAACTCGTGAGCCGGCGCATCGCGATGGAGACCAAGTCGCGCGCCATCTGCTGCCGCAACACATCGGCTTCGTGCTCCTTCGCCAACAGCACATTCTCCTCGAAGCTATAGTCCTTCGACAGACTGATGGTCTGCGGCGCGAGCAGTTCCTTGTCGGCGCCCTCGACCGAGAAAGTGACCGTGTACGTGAGTTCGTACTCGGTCGGAATATTGAGCGCCGACACCGACAGAGTCCGCTGCACGACCAGATCCTTGGTCACGTCGATGGTCGCGGTCGCATTCGCGCGCAAAACCTGCAGCGTGGCTCCCGAGCTCTTGAGCTGATGCTCGAACTCGCGCGAGAAATCCGTGTAAGGATCCTTGAGCAGACACATAGGGACGCGCCAGAACGGCCGGCAGAGGATCGCTGCCCGCAAGTCGGAAACCGCACCCCGCCAACGCCAGCACCGCCGCACCGAGCGCCGCGACGGCGCGCGCCCGCCGGCGCGCGCGCGCCATGCGCGGCACGCGGCGCAGTTCCACGCCGCGCAGCTCCGCACCGCGCGCCTCCACGCGGCGCGAATCCCTCCCAAGGCGGCTGTCGACCATGGCCATGGCGCGATTACACCACGATGTTGACGAGCTTACCCGGCACGACGATGACTTTGCGCACCGCGGGGTACCGATGAACTTCTGCGCATGGGGGTCGGCCAGCGCCGCTGCGCGCACCGTGCCCTCGTCGGCGCCGACGGCCACCGTGATGTGGCCGCGCAGCTTGCCATTGACCTGCACCACCATGGTCACCGACGACGTTTGCAGCGCGGCGGCATCGACGGGCATCCACGGCTCGTCGATCAGCGCCGTGCGATGGCCCAGAGCGCCCCACATCGCATGCGTGACATGCGGGATGATGGGCGAGAGCCCGAGCACCGCGATCTCCAAGGCCTCCTGCATCACGCTGCGATCCTGCGGAGGAGCTCTGCGGAAACTTCGCCAGTGCGTTCAACAGTTCCATTGCCGCCGCAATCGCCGTATTGAAGGTCCGGCGGCGCCCGATATCGTCGGTGATCTTCGCCAAGGTCTGATGCGCCTGACGCCGCATACCCCGCTGCGCGTCGTTCAACGCAGCCTTGTCGAGCGGTGCGGGCGCGCCCTGCGACACGTGATCATGCACGGCCTTCCACAGACGCTTGATGAAGCGATAGGCGCCTTGCACCCCCTCGTCCGACCACTCCAGGGTCTGTTCGGGCGGCGCGGCGAACATGGTGAACAGGCGCGCGGTGTCGGCGCCGAATTCGTCCACCAACGCCTGCGGATCGACGCCGTTGTTCTTCGACTTCGACATGGTGACGACGCCGCCCGATTCGACGGCTTGGCCGTCCGAGCGCAGCACCGCGGCGCGGCGCTGGGTTGCCGGATCGAGCGTCACCTCGACATCGGCCGGATTGAAGTACTCCACCCGGCCCGCGTCCGGTTTGCGGAAAAACACCTCGTTCAGCACCATGCCCTGAGTGAACAGATTCGCGAACGGCTCCTTGAACGCGACGCTGCCCAACTCACCGCATGACGCGCGTCCAGAAGCGCGAGTACAGCAGGTGCAGGATCGCGTGCTCGATGCCGCCGATGTATTGATCCACCGGCGCCCAATACTGAACCCGCGAATCCAGCATCGCCTTGTCGTTGTCGGGGCAGGCGAAACGCAGGAAATACCAGGAGGAGTCCACGAAGGTATCCATGGTATCGGTCTCGCGCCGCGCCTTGGCGCCGCAGCGCGGACAGGGAACCGCGAGAAACGCCTCGTCTTTGAGCAGCGGATTGCCGCTGCCGTCGGGCACGAGATCCACCGGCAATACCACCGGCAGCTGCTCATCCGGCACGGGCACGGTGCCGCAAGCGCCGCAATGAATCATCGGAATCGGACAGCCCCAATAGCGCTGCCGCGAAATCCCCCAATCGCGCAGGCGCCAAGTGGTCTGCTTTTCACCCAATCCCAGGCGGCTCAAGTCCGCGGCGATGGCATCGACGGCGGCTTGAAATTCCAAACCGTCGTACACACCGGAATTGATGCAGCGGCCGTGCTCGGCATACCAAGGCGCCCACGATTTCTCGGAATACTCGCGGCCCGCGACGTCGATGACCGGCTTGATCGGCAAATGATATTTCTTCGCGAATTCGAAATCCCGCTCATCGTGCGCGGGCACGCCCATCACCGCGCCGTCGCCGTAGCTCATGAGCACGTAGTTGCCGACCCACACCGGTATGGCCTCGCCGCTGATGGGATGGCGCACGGCCAAGCCGGTCGGCATGCCCTTCTTCTCCTGCGTCGCGAGTTCCGATTCGATCGCCGGACCGCGCTTGCACTCCTCGATGAACGCCGCGAGTTTCGGCTTGCCGCGCGCCGCATGCGCCGCGAGCGGATGCTCCGCCGCCACCGCGCAGAAAGTCACGCCCATGAGCGTATCCGACCCGCGTGGTGAACGCGTGCAGCACGCCCTTGCCGTCGATGCCCGAACCCCCGAGGTCGTACGGAAACCCCAGGCGCACGCCCACGCTCTTGCCGATCCAATTGGCCTGCATGGCGCGCACGCGCTCCGGCCATCCCGGCATCTCCTTCAAGGCGTCGAGCAGATCCTCGGCATAGGCCGTGATCTTGAGGTAGTACATCGGAATTTCGCGCTTCTCGACCAGCGCGCCGGTGCGCCAGCCGCGGCCGTCGATCACCTGCTCGTTGGCGAGCACGGTCTTGTCGACGGGATCCCAATTCACCACCCCGGTCTTCTGGTAGGCAACGCCCATTTCCAGCATGCGCAGGAACAACCACTGGTTCCAACGGTAGTACTCGGGACGGCAGGTGGTGAGTTCCCGGCTCCAATCCAAGGCGAACCCCAGGGATTTGAGCTGCGCCTTCATGTGCGCGATATTGTCGAAGGTCCATTTCGCGGGCGGCACGCGATTCGCCATGGCCGCATTCTCGGCGGGCAGACCGAAGGCATCCCAGCCCATGGGCTGCAGCACGTTTCTGCCGTTCATGCGCATGAATCGCGACAGCACGTCGCCGATGGTGTAATTGCGCACATGTCCCATGTGCAAGCGGCCGCTTGGATAGGGGAACATGGACAAGCAATAATACTTCTCGCGGGTGCTGTCTTCCTTGGCCTCGAAGCAGCGCTCTTTGTCCCAATAGTGTTGTGCTTGCGCCTCGACGGCGGCGGGTTCGTATCTTTCTTGCATGATTGGGCCTCAGAATACCCGACAGCCCTGTGGCCGTGAACTCAAATTGACCCCGGATTAAGGATGCTTAAGCTCAATTTCTACGGCGCGTTCGGCCTCGCCACCCTCAGCGGCTGTCTTTGGTTCCTGGCGGTGACGCCCTTCGATCTGTCCGCCCTCGCCTGGGTCGCGGCGGTCCCCATGCTGCTCGCCGTGGATCGGGCGCCCACGTTCAAGCAGGCGCTCATCCTCGGCTCCTGGGCCGGAGTCGTCGAAACAGCCGGCGGCTTTTACTGGCTGATCGACGTGATGCAGCGCTTCGCGGAGTTCCCTGGGTGGGCCGCGGTGCTGGTATTCCTGCTGTTCTGCGCGTCGCGCGCCGTCATCTTCCTGCTGTTCACCGCCATCGTTTACGGCATTCGCCGCCACCGCCGCGTGCCCATGACCCTCCTCGCGCCCTTGGGTCTGGTCAGCTGCGAACTCGTGGTACCGCAATTGTTTCCCTGCGGCCAGTGGATCTCCCAGGCCTGGCAACCTATGGTCATCCAAATCGCCGAGCTCACCGGACCCCTCGGCGTGACCGCCCTGCTGATGATGGTCAATGGCGCGCTCTATGATTTGGCGGTCGACGGCCGCGCCGCGCGCCGCCCGGCAGCGGCAGCGGCAGCGCTGCTGGCGGCGGCCCTCATCTTCGGTGCAGTGCGCATGCGCCAAGTGGACGACACCGTGGCCCGGGCGCCGCGCCTGAACATCGGACTCGTCCAGCCGAATTTTGCCTACACGGCAAATGGCGATTTGACCCGCGACGAGGCCATTCGCCAGTTGACCGCCTTGCAAACGGAGTCACGTCGTCTGCAAGCCGCCGGTGCACAGCTCGTGGTATGGAGCGAGGGAAGTTATCCCGTGGCGCTGCCGCGGGATTTCGCCGCCGACTTTGCGCCCGCGTCCTTGGGAATGATTCGCCGCGGCTTGAATATACCCATGGTCATCGGCGCCGAAATGTACGACGCGGCCCACGACGACGCGTTCAATTCGGCCATCCTGCTCGACGCCGACGGACGGGTGGCGGGCCGCTACGACAAGGTGGAATTGCTGGCGTTCGGCGAATACATGCCCGGCGTCGAGACCTTCCCCTGGCTGCGCCAGTACTTGCCGGCGGGCATCGGTCGATTCACGGCGGGCAAGGGGCCGGGCCTGCTGACTCTGCAGGGACCCGGGGGTCGAAGCTGGGCGCTCGGTCCGGTGATTTGCTACGAGGACATTCTGCAAGGATTCTTGCGCGGCGTCGGCCAGCTGCATCCCAACGTTCTCGTCAATCTGACCAGCGACTCCTGGTTCGGTGCGGATACCGAACCCTGGGAACACCTGGCCCTGGCGGTGTTTGCGAGCGTCGAACTCCGCGTCAGTATGGTGCGTGCCGTCAATTCCGGCGTTTCCGCATACATCGATCCCAACGGCCGCCTGGCGCAGAAGACCTACGCCGACGATCCCTATCGCCACCCGCACGCCGAAGATGGCGTCGTGGTCGCAGCGCCCTGGATGCCGGGCGGACACACCGTGTATGTGGCCGTCGGCAATCTCTTCGCCTACCTATGCCTTGCGGCAACGCTGATTCTGGCGGGCGCCGCCGCGAGAACGCGTTCCGGCCGGCGCGCCGTCAACGGAAAGCCTTGAATTATATGGCGATCTAATCGACACGCGGCCCCCGCTTCAGGCTACCATCGGAAGCTCAGGTGACGGGCCGCCGCGGGTGGGAGGGGCCGGACAGTGAGCGAAGTGCGTACCAGGCGAATCAACTTGCCCCGCATCGCGCGGTGGCTGACCATCGTCCTGTTGTTCGTGAGTCCGGCATCGAGCCGCAGCAGCGAGGCCGTCGCACCCGCCGCCCGATTCGCCACCCTGGTCGAACTCCAGGGTCCCATCGGGCCGGCAATGAGCCGCTACTTCGAACGCTCGCTGGCCGACGCCGGCACTCAGCACAGCGCCGTCGTCATCCTCGAGATGGATACGCCGGGCGGTCTCGACACCTCCATGCGCGACATCATCAAGGCGATACTCGCCTCCCCGGTGCCGGTGGTGACCTATGTCGCGCCGAGCGGCGCGCGCGCCGCCAGTGCCGGAACATACATTCTCTATGCCAGCCACCTCGCCGCGATGGCCCCCGCCACCAACCTGGGTGCGGCCACACCGATTTCCATCGGCGGCGAGCAGGGTATGCCGCCGGCCAATCCCGCCGCCGCCGAGAAACAAGACAACAAGAAACAAGACGACAAGGGACAAAAAGCTCCCGCGGAGGTTCCCACCGGCACGGCCAGCGAACGCAAGGCCGTCAATGACGCCGTCGCGTACATCCGCTCCCTGGCGCAATTGCGCGGCCGCAATGCCGACTGGGCCGAAACCGCCGTGCGCGGCGCCGCGAGTCTGTCGGCGAACGACGCACTCGAGCAGCACGTGATCGACATCATCGCGAAAGATGTGCCCGATCTATTGCAGCAGCTGCACGGGCGCAAGGTCAAAGCGGCGGATCACGAGTTGGTGCTCGACACCCGGGCACTCGCGGTGCGCAGCATCGCCCCGGACTGGCGCACGCGCGTGCTGCTGGTATTGACTCATCCCACCATTGCCTACGGGCTGCTGTTGATCGGCATCTACGGCCTGCTGCTCGAGGGTTACAACCCCGGAGCGGTGCTGCCCGGAGTCGTCGGCGCGCTGTCGCTGTTGCTGGGGCTCTATGGCCTGCAATTGCTGGCGGTCAACTATGCGGGTCTCGCCCTCATGGCGCTCGGCATCGGCCTGATCGTCACGGAATTCTTCATGCCGGCGTTCGGATCGCTGGGCGTCGGCGGCCTGGCGGCATTCGTCATCGGATCCATCATTCTATTCGACAATCACGCCTCCGGGCTGCGAGTGGCATTGCCGGTGATCTCCGGGATCGCGGTTGCCGGCGGACTCGTCATCATCACCATTGGCTGGCTCGCGACCCGTGCGCGGCGCCGGCCCCTCAGCACCGGCGTCGAGACCATGATCGGCGCGCTCGTCGAAGCAATCGGCGATTGCCAGGACAGGTGCGTCGTGCGCTATGGCGGAGAACTCTGGAATGCCCGCTCCGCAGGGCCGCTGCGGGCCGGCCAACAGGCGCGTATAGTCAAAGTCGTGGAGCTGACGCTCTGGGTGGAACCGCAACAAAATTAAAAGGAGTCACCGATGAGCCTGTCGCTACCCGTCATCGTGGTCGCATTGCTGCTGTTGGTCGTGAGTTCGATCCGCGTGCTCAAGGAATACGAGCGCGGCGTGATGTTCACGCTCGGCCGGTTCACCGGCGTCAAAGGCCCCGGCGTGCGGCTGGTGCTGCCGGTGATTCAGCAGATGAAGAAGCTGGAACTGCGCACCGTCGTGCTGAATGTGCCGAAGCAGGACGTGATCTCCAGAGACAACGTATCGGTGAAAGTCAGCGCCGTGGTCTATTTCCGCATCGTCGATCCCGAGAAGGCCATTCTGCAGGTCACCAACCCCTGGGAAGCGACCAGCCAGCTCGCGCAGACCACGCTGCGTTCGGTGGCCGGCCAGCACGAAATGGACGAGATGCTGGCTCAGCGCGACAAGCTCAACGCCGCCATTCAGCAGATCCTCGACGCCGAACACGGCGGCCTGGGGCATGAAAGTCACCAACGTCGAGATCAAGGACATCGATCTGGACGAAACCATGATCCGCGCCATGGCCCGACAGGCCGAAGCCGAGCGCGGCAGGCGCGCCAAGGTGATTCACGCGGAAGGCGAGAAGCAAGCCGCGCAAACACTGGCCGAAGCCGCCAGGATCCTATCGAGCGAACCCGCATCGCTGCAGCTGCGCTACCTGCAGACGCTCGCCGACATCTCCGGCGAAAAGAGCTCGACGATCGTGTTCCCACTGCCCATCGATCTGATCACACCGCTACTGCGATCTTTGAAGCGGGACTGATTCAGGTAGGCCACCCCAGCCACACTGACGGAATCTATTCTCATGATCCGCAGTGGGGACCGACGCGATTTTGGTTCGCGAAAGGCGACCAAATCATGATCCGCGAGCAGACTCAGCTCAAGGACGGCACGATTTTCGTCAAAATGCTTTACCGTACGACGTAGGGAACGAAGAACCTCGACATGGTGCATGACGCCTGTCGGTCCCCGACGGCGAGCGTCCGACAGTCCAATTAATTCGGCACTACCACCACCGAACCGCCGGCTGACGGCGGTTACGATGCACCTAGCTAGGAGCCTGGCCGCGCCGGCAGGAGTTCTCCTACCGGCGCGGCCGTATCCATTCACTCGTCAGCGGTGCGCATGAGCTTTCTCGCAGCGCTCAATGACCGCCGAGACCATCATGCTCGTGATAGTTCGGATACTTCGGCACCGCCGGCTCGACCACCGGATGTTCCTTCAGCTGCTCGAGAACGATCGAGACCGCGCGTTCGAGTTGTGGATCGTGTCCGGCGGCCACATCCTTCGGGAGTTGCTGCACTTCGACATCGGGCGCAATGCCATGTCCTTCCACTTCCCACTCGCCATTGAGTCCGAAGATCGCGTAGCGAGGCGCGGTAACGCTGCCGCCGTCGATCAGCGTCGGGTACCCGCCGATGCCGACCAATCCGCCCCAGGTGCGCACGCCCACCAGTGTTCCGAGCTTCGCCTTGCGGAAGTACCACGGCATGGCGTCGCCGCCGGAGCCGGCGGACTGGTCGATGATCATCGCCTTCGGTCCGAAAATCGCACCTTCCGGATCGTGGACGGGCTTGCCGTCGCGTTCGATCGCGCCGCTCAGCAGCTTCTGACCCAGCACATTGACGACGTAGTCGGCGATGAAGCCGCCCTCGTTGTAGCGCTCGTCGAGCACCACCGCCTGCTTGTCCAGCTGCGCATAGAAATAGCGGTTGAAATTGGTGTAGCCGGCACCGGCGGTGTTCGGCATGTAAATGTAGGCGACCTTGCCCCCCGACATCGCGTCGACCTTGCGGCGATTCGAGTCGATCCAGTCCAGATTGCGCAGGCCATGCTCGGAATCGACCGGGACTACCGTGACATCGCGGCCGCCGCCGCCGTCGGCTTTCTTGGCGATGTGCAACACCGTCTGTTTGCCGGCGGTGCCGTCGAAGAAGGCATCGAGGTTGTCGGTCGCGTGAAGTTCGCGGCCATTGACGGCGAGCAAGTAATCACCCTCGACGATGTTGATGCCGGGCAGAGTCAACGGCGCGGTCAGCGACGGCGTCCAGTTCTGGCCGTTATAGATCTTCGCAAACTTATAGCGATCGTGATCGACGCTGTAGTCGGCGCCGAGCAGACCGGGTTTCGGCGCATCCTCCGATGCGCGCGGTCCATTCACGAACATATGACCGATCTGGATCTCGCCCAGCATCTCGTCGCTCAGGTAGGTGAACTCGGCGCGCGAGGCCAGGCCCTCGAGGTATGGTTGGTACTTGGTCTGAATTGCCGCCAGATCGAGTCCATGGAAGTGAGGATCGTAGAGAAAATCGCGCTGCAGACGCCAGGTCTCGCGGTACATCTGCTTCCACTCGGCCCGGGGATCGAGCATGGCTGACATGGCGCCGTTGTTCACCGGTTTGCCTGGAGCCGCGTCCGGCGAGCCGGGTTTGAGATCGGCAACGGGAGCGATGAACCAGCTCTGCTGGCGTGAATAGAACAGCTTCTCACCGTCGAAGGACACCCTGTAGTCGGTCAATCCGCTCAGCATATCTTCGGTGAGCCGCTTCTCTGTCGTGAACCGCCACAGCGCGCGAATCGGCGGACCGCCTTCCTGCGAAGCGCGGCCCACCGCCGAGCCCTCGGCGAGAAACAGCACGCCCGTCTTGCCGACGGACAAATCGATGTAGTTGCGCGCGGGAATCGGCAGCGAGAGGATCCGGTTGCCGATACCGGGCAGATCGATCACGGTGGGCTTGGGTTTGTCGGTGCCCTTTTTCTTCGCATTGTCCTTACTGGCGTCGTCTTTCGCCAAGGACGCGTCCTTGTCCGCATCTTGTTTGCCGTCTTGGCTTTCATCCTTCTTGCCGTCCTTCTTACCGTCGTCTTTCTTGGCGTCATCCTTCTTCTTGTTCTCATCGTCGCTTTCCGGCGGAACCGGCGAGGCTCCGTTGCGCGACAGCACGACCACATAGACACTGCTATCGGTGGCCCGGTCGAGCGACGATAGATCGATCCCGGCATCCGAGGGGCCGCTGTTCGTCGAGGCAGTGAAGTACAGGTAGTCGCCGTTCGGGTCGAAGACCGGATGCGCCGCGTTGCTCATGCCATCAGTGATTTGCTTGGAGGCGTGCGTGGCCAGCGAATAAACGAAAATCGCGTGCATCTGGCTCTCGAGATCGCGGCTGTAAGCGATCCACTGCGAATCGGGCGACCAGGACAGTTCAGTCACGGCGCCGAGGCTACCCCTCAATCCGGTGTCGATCTTGGTCGGCTTGCCGCCCGCCACATCCACGTACCAGATGCGCAGATGCTTGTCCCTGAAGGCGATGTGCTTGGAGTCGGGCGACCAATGCGGCGTATAGAAGAATGACGCATCGGGACCGAGATCGATGACCTTGGGCGGCTGCAAGCCGTCCTGATCGCGCACGTAGAGTTGATACTCTCCCGACGCGTCGCTGAAATAAGCGATGGATTTTCCGTCCGGCGACCACGCCGGGTCGCGCTCGGCGGAGCCCGGCGTCCGTGTCATGTTGCGGGTATCGCCTTTTTCGGCGGGTACCGTGAAAATGTCGCCGTGCGCTTCGGCAACGATGCGCGCGCCGGTCGGCGAGATGGCGACATTCTGCACTTCCTTCGCCGCTATCTTGGCCAGATGCGGCACCAGGTTCGACAAATCGCCACGAATGGTCACGGCAACGGCGTGTTCCTGATGCGTCGCCAGATCATAGAGATGCAGCGAGCCGAACTGTTCGTAGACCAGCGCTCCCGGACCCGCACCCACCGTCTTGAGGTCGAAGCCCTGATTCGCGATGACCTGCTGTACCTGCTTGGTGCCCGTGTCGTAGCTGAAGAGCGAGACCGGACCGTTGCGGTCCGAAAGGAAGTACACCGTGTTGCCGCTCCAGACCGGATGCGAATCGTTGGAGTTCTCGCGGGGAATTTTCTCGACGTCGAGAGTGTTGATGTTCACCAGCCATATCGGCGTGGTCTGGCCGCCGCGATACCGCTTCCATGCAGTCTGCCATTGCTGAAAGGGCACGTAGGCCAGCGTGTTGCCGTCATCCGAGAAGCTCCCCGACGCGGCGCTCGGCAGAGGCAGCAGCTGCGGCGACCCGACGCCGTCGGCGCGGATCCTAAACAGCCGAGGGAAATCCGAGTAGCTCGCATGCTGCGAGGTGAACAGCACCTCCTTGCCATCCGCTGTCCAGCCGGCGACCAGGCTGCCGGTAGGCTCCCACGTCAGACGCCGGGGTACGCCGCCTTCCGCGCCGATGACGTACACGTCGGTCAGTCCGTGAGCTTTGGTCGAGTAGGCGATTTGCGTGTGATCGGGAGAAAAATACGGCCCCGCCATCACGCTGCCGACCGTGGTCAGCCTCCGCGCTTCCCCGCCTTCGCGCGCAACGGTCCAGATGTCGTCGGCGTACAGGAACGCGATCCTGTCCTGGCTGAGCGCGGGATTGCGCAGCAGCAGCGGTGTGGCACTCCAGGCGGAGGCGCAAAGAACGAAGCCGGCGATTGCGCGCAGTGCAGCGCTGACGAATCCATGACGAAACATGCAGATACCTCCAGCAGAATCTATTGACGATGGAACAGCCAATGTAAGGAAAGGCTAGTGTTTGGCGGCTTTTCCTTCGAGGAAGCCGGCAATGTGTTCGTTGAGGAACTTGCCGTCCGCGGGCGATGCTCCCGCGCCCGCCGGGTGTCCCCATAGGGATGGAATGGGGAGGAAGGTACAGTGCGGAATGAACGCCGCTTCGTAGCGCGCGTCGGTCACCGGAAAGTACAGATCGGTTTCCGAAGGCATGTAAAGCACCTCTGCCTTGATGGAACGCAGCGCAGCTTCCACGTCGCCATGAAATGGCGGCGTGTTCCCCACGTCGTGCTTCTCCCAGGTGCGCATCTGCAGGATCAGATTATTGGCATCGGCTCCGGGTATGAATTTCGTTCGGAAGTGCTCGACCACCTGATCAAAGTTGCTGCCGAGAGAGGCCTCGGAGCGCCACAGTTCCTGGCGCCACCACTCCTGCGAGAACAGCCAGCCGGTCCATACTATGGCGAAGGTCTGCATGCCCTTCTCGGGCTGATCAGTGTAGTCACCGCCCTTGAAGGCCGCATCCGCAGTCAGCGCCGCAATCTGGCCTTCGAGCCGGACGATCCCGTGGCCATAGGTTTTCGCCGTGCCCGAAGTCGCCACGATGCGATCCATGTAATCCGGGTAACTCACCGCCCACTGAAACGCCTGTTGCGCTCCCATGGAAAAGCCGATCACCGCGCGCAGGTGCCGCACATGCAGCTGTTCGGTGAGCAGGCGGTGCACCGCTTCCACGTTGTCCCGAATGGTCGTGATCGGAAAACGCGGACCATGGAGAGGTTCCGGCGTATTGCTGGGCGAGGATGAACGCCCGTTGCCGAACAGCTCACTCGTGATCAGGAACAGCTTCGTCGGGTCGAGCGCCTTGCCCGGCCCGATCACAAAGCCATAGCCATGCATGTTGGCCATGTAGTGCGAGGGCAGCAGCACGGCATTGTCGCCCGCCGCGTTCAATTTCCCGTAGGTGCCGTAGACCACGCGCGCCTGCGGAAGGACCGTGCCGCTCTCCGTCTTGAAATTCTCAATGATGAATTCGTGCTGGGTGGGTTCGGCATCCGCGGCCCGCGCCGGCGGCGCCTGCAGCGCGAAAACAGCGGCCAACAACGGCAAGCAGAGCAAGATGTTCTTCGACGAAATAGATCGCACAGTATTTTCCTTCTGGAAGCTGCGGGGGCGGGTCACTCTCAATCTATGGGGCGCAAAAGATTCGCAGTATAAGCGCCCTACTACTAAGAATGGCACCTCTCGGCGCAACTACCGCCAGTATCTCGACACAGAGATTTTTACCGATTGGCGGGAGGCGCTCGCCCGAAGGGGTAAGGAGCCCCGAGGCAACGAAGAAGCAGTTGCCCCGGGGCTCCTTACCCCTCCTTGCGATCGCTCGAACCAATTCACATCCCGATGCCGACGGACGCAATGAGGCCACCCCCCGCGAGGATGGCCCTCGGAACTCTTCTTCTTCTTTGCACCGTGATGTTGAGCGGCCCAGCGTGAAGGATCTGGGGGGATGGGAAGCGTCGCGGCAACTGGGCTCGTTCTTCGTTGCCGTGACGCTTCCCATCCCTCCAGACCCCACACGAATCGGTCAAAATCTCTGTGCAGAGACGCTAGTCCGGCAACGTGACTCCCGACCCCCCCATCTCCTTGGGCATATCCTTCATCTTCGGCTTGCCATCAGGGATGTGCAGCACCGTCTCCTGATAGTGCACATGCACGCCCGGGTCGAAAGCCAACCGCGGAATCATCGCAGCGTAAATGTCCACCAAGCCCATGGTCGGATGCTCCGTGAACAGATGGCCGCCGCACTGCTTGCACCACTTGCGGTAGCTGATGGGCGTCTTGTTGTAAGTACCGATGCTCGCCGCGCCGCTCGTTACCTTCAGTGCGTCCGGTTTCCAAAGGGTGAAGGCATTGACCGGTCCCGCGGACCAGTGCCGGCAGGACTCGCAGTGACAGTACCCCATCGCGACCGGCTGACCGGAAACCTCGAATTGCACCTCGCCGCAGAAGCAGCTGCCTTTATAAGTATTTGCATTGCTCATGGCCCCTCCCCCACCTGTTTTATGAGTCTCTGGATTCTATCCCCGAAGAGTGCCACAGTGGCACGAACGACGCGGATTCATGGACCGTTGGCAGGTTTTGTCCAGTAGTTCTATAGTCTCGTCGTAGCGACCGACACTCGAGCCATTGCCTTCTCTTGCGAGGTATCTCATGGTCAGTCTGCGGATCAACGGCGAAACGAAGAATGTCGACGCGCCCCCCGACATGCCGCTTCTGTGGGTGCTGCGCGATATCCTGGGGCTGACCGGCACCAAGTTCGGTTGTGGGATAGCGCAGTGCGGCGCCTGCACCGTGCATCTCGACGGCGTCCCGGTGCGATCCTGTCTGCTGGCCGTAGGGTCGATCGAAGATCGCGCAATCACGACCATCGAGGGCATCGGCGCCACTGCGGCCGGAGCCAAGGTGCAGAAGGCCTGGCTGGACCTGGAGGTGGTCCAATGCGGTTACTGCCAATCGGGGCAGATCATGTCGGCGACGGCTCTGCTCAATTCGACCCCGCATCCCGAGGATTCCGACATCGATGCCGCCATGGCGGGAAATATTTGCCGGTGCGGCACTTATGTGCGCATCCGCGCGGCGATCAAACATGCTGCCCAAGCCTAACTCCGCATTGCGGGACTCAGCCATGGACGACTCGGCCATCCGCGAATCGAACGCAACGACCGACGCAGCGCTGACCAGGCGCGGATTTCTTCGAGCTGGACTGGCCGTCGGCGGCACCTTGGTGGTCGGCTTCCACTTGCCCTTGGCCCACGGCGCGCAGTCCGGGACCCACGGCGCCCCATCGGGGGGCCATGGCGCGCAACCAGGGAAACCAGTGTTCGCGCCGAATGCATTCATTCGCATCGACCCCCACGGCAGGGTCACGCTCATCATGCCGCAGGTCGAGATGGGTCAGGGCATTTACACCTCTGTCGCCATGATTTTGGCCGAAGAACTCGACGCGGCCTTCGATCAGGTGTCCCTCGAAGCCGCGCCGCCCAATGACAAGCTCTACGCCAATCCGACCTTCGGACTTCAAGTCACCGGCAATTCAAATTCGGTGCGCGCGTTTTGGCTGCCCCTGCGCAAGGCGGCGGCAGGCGCGCGCGCCCTTCTGGTCCAATCCGCTGCCCAGCAGTGGAAAGTGGAGCCTTCCAGTATTCGCACCGAGAACGGCGAGGCCATCCATGAGGCGAGCGGCCGCAGGCTCAGCTATGCGGCACTGATCGATCGCGCCGAGGGCATGACCCCGCCGAAAGACCCGCCGCTCAAGGACGTCAAAGACTTCAAATTGATCGGCAACGCTTTCAAACGGCTCGACACGCCGGACAAGGTCAACGGGAAAGTGGTGTACGGGATCGATGCCATGCCCCCCGGCGTGAAGTTCGCGACGGTGGCCGCCTGCCCGGTGTTCGGCGGCACCGTGGGGCATGTCGATGACACCAAAGCCAAAGGCCTTCCCGGCGTTCGTCAGGTAATCATCCTCAAGGATTTGGTCGCAGTGGTCGGCGATCATATGTGGGCGGCGAAACAGGGCCTCGGCGCTCTGGACATCACCTGGAACGAGGGGCCTCATTCCGCCATTTCCTCCGACGATGTCTGGAAGCAGCTCCGTGCCGCCAGCAAGACGGAAGGCGCGGTCGCCAAATCAACCGGAGACGTGGCCAAGGGCTTGGCGCAAGGCGACTTGTTGGAAGCGGCGTATGAACTGCCCTTTCTCGCCCACGCCACCATGGAGCCGATGAACTGCACCGTGCACGTCACATCGGCCGGTTGCGAGGTCTGGGTCGGCAGTCAAGTGCTCTCCAGGGCACAGGCAGTCGCGGCCAAGGTCACCGGACTGCCGCTCGACAAGGTCACCGTGCACAACCACCTGATCGGCGGCGGCTTCGGCCGCAGACTCGAGGTGGACATGATCGACACGGCCGTGCAAATCGCCAAGCAAGTGGATGGACCCGTCAAAGTGGTCTGGACGCGTGAAGAGGACATTCAGCACGACGTCTACCGGCCCGTGTACCGCGACACCTTGTCCGCGACCGTCTCGAACGGACGCATCGTCGGGTGGAAACACCGCATCACGGGCTCCTCGGTCATTGCACGATGGCTGCCGCCCGCCTTTCAAAAGGGCATCGATATCGATGCCATCGACAGTGGCGCCGACATCCCGTACGACATCCCCAATCTACGGGTGGAATACGTGCGTGATGAGCCGCCCGCGGTGCCCACGGGGTTCTGGCGCGGCGTGGGGCCCAACAACAATGTGTTCGCCATCGAGAGCTTCATGGACGAACTGGCGAAGAAATCCAACAAGGATCCGGTCGCATTTCGCCGCGATCTGCTCGGCCAATCGCCCCGTCTAATGGCGGCGCTCGAACTCGCGGCGGCCAAGGCCGGATGGGGAACTCCTCTTCCGGCCCGCACCGGCCGCGGCATCGCGCTGCAAGTCTCCTTCGGCAGCTTCATTGCGACCGTCGCCGAAGCCGAGGTCGACACCAGGGGCGAGGTGCGGGTGCACCGAATGGTTTGTGCCGTGGATACCGGCATCGTCGTGAATCCCGACACCGTGGTGGCGCAATTGCAGGGAGGCCTGATATTCGGGCTGACCGCCGCCCTGTACGGCAAAATCACCGTCGCCCGGGGACGCGTGCAGCAAAGCAACTTCAACGACTACCGGATGCTACGCATCAACGAAACACCGCAGATCGAGGTGCACTTGATCAAGAGCGGCGAAGCCCCGGGCGGCATCGGCGAGACCGGCGTGACCGCCGCTCCCCCGGCCCTCGGCAACGCCTTGTTCGCCGCCACCGGTATCCGCCTCCGTCGATTGCCCATAGACCCAGATGTTCTTTCCGGGAAGCAGCCATCATGAACGACTCCCATACCGGCCGCGCCGGGCGTTACGTCCTGATCGGAATTGCGGCGATCGCCGCCGTGGTCTTGATCGGGTTCCTGTGGATGGTGGTGCTGGCGCCGCACCCCATGGATTTTGCGGGTGGACCTCATGTGGCATTGACGGAGTATCACGCCGCGGACCCCACGGGCGTTCCACCGGAGCTCAAGGACGCGAGCCTCATCGAACGAGGTCAATACCTCGCGCGCGCCGCGGATTGCGAGGCCTGCCATACCGCCGAAGGCGGCATACCCTTTGCGGGCGGACGCGCCTTCGTGCTGCCGTTCGGAACCCTGTACTCGACCAATATTACTCCCGACCAGGAAACGGGAATCGGCAACTACAGCGACGCGAATTTCCTCGACGCCATTCACAAGGGTATCGGCCGCGGCAATACCAAACTCTACCCGGCGATGCCTTTCTCGAGCTACACCTACATGACCGACGCCGATGCGGGCGCCATCAAGGCCTACCTCTTCAGCCTCGAGCCCGTGCATGCGCCGGCACCGGAGAACTCGCTCGGCTTCCCCTACAATCAGCGCGCACTCATGGGTGTGTGGGCGCTGCTGTTCAATCCGGACAAGCGCTTCGAGCCCCGGCCCGAGCGCGATGCGCAGTGGAATCGCGGCGCCTACCTCGCGGAGGCCATGGGGCACTGCGGCGAATGCCACACGCCGCGAAATCTATTGCAGGCGCTCAATCAGCGACAAAAATTCTCAGGCGCGGTGCAAGCCGGCTGGCGCGCGTACAACATCACCTCGGATTCCAAGAGCGGCATCGGTGCGTGGAGTGAGGCTGATCTCGCGCATTATTTGGCCCTCGGCCATGCGGACGGCCGGGGCACGGCGACGGGACCCATGGGCGAGGCGGTCGACGACAGTCTTCGCTATCTGACCCAGGGGGACATCACGGCCATCGCGGCCTATGTACGCTCGGTATCGGGAATTGCGACAGCCGACCTGCCCGAGCCCAAAACCAGCCCGGCACCCTCGTCATACGCCGAAGGCGTCGCCGCCAATGTCGATCCGCTCGGCAAGGCCGTGTATGCCGGCGCGTGCGCCGGTTGCCATGATTGGACCGGAGTCAGCCCCGTGCTTCCCTATGCGACGCTCACCGGAGTGCGGTCGGTGAACGATCCCACCGCGACCAATGTGGTACAGATCATCCTCTCCGGCGCGCATCGGCATACCTCCGACGCCGGCACCGCCATGCCGGCCTTTGGCAGTGCCTATTCGGACTCGGAGATCGCCAGCCTTGCCAACTACGTCACGGCCCGGTTCGGGGCGCAGCCGTCGGCGGTCACCGCGGAGAACATAGCCGCGCTTCGCGGCCAGGACTAAAAGCCGAGGGAATTCAAAGATGAAGAGCGCCGGGGCGGAGGGGCTTGCAGGGACGTGATTCTGTTCAAATTGTATTTTGTCAAACTGTGCTTCAGCCGAGATTCCTCGTTGCTGGAAACCCGTAATGTGCCTTCCGGGGGTGCCTAGACCGTGAGCCGGGGCGCCGCATGGCGGCCGCGGCCAGAGCAACGGCGGTCACGAAGCGAGGTTGACATGGATATCAAACGGGTTTCGGTGGCTGCTGTCTGGATGATCGTGCTCGGTACGACGCCGGGCCGGGCGGACCCCGCGATCGACAAATATGTGACGCTCAGCGGATTCGGCACACTGGGCGCGGTGTACTCCGACTATAGACAAGCTGACTTCACCGGTCAGTTCATTCAGCCGCGCGGCGCCGGATTCACCCGTACCCTGACCCCGACTCCCGACAGTGATTTGGGCGGCCAAATCGACGTCAACGACGGCAACGGACTCAGCGGCGTGTTGCAGGTCCTCTCACGCGACAACGAGGAGGGCAATTTCAGACCTGGCATCGAGTGGGCCAATATCAAGTACTCGTTCACTTCGGACTTGGCGGTGCGGGCCGGCCGAACGCTGTTGCCGACCTACGAACGTTCCGATAGCGAAAATGTGGGTTACGCCCTGCCCTGGGTGCGGCTGCCCAACGAAATCCGCTATTCGAACTCCGCAACCCACAGCGACGGCGTCGATGTGCTCTACCGCGTCAAGACGGGGACCGTCACTCAGGACCTTCAGATACAGTGGGGGCGGACGTCGGAAGATTTTTCCGGAGCGGTGTTTCATGGCAAGGATCTGCTCGTGCTGAGCGACACGGTGCAGTATGGCGACACCAGCGTGCATCTGGCTTACCAGACCATGATGTACACGTATGCCTCGAGGCCACCGGCCCGATACAAGCTGGCCAGTGCCGGATTCACTTACGATCCGGGTACGTGGTTCGTAGCCGCCGACAGCAACTACGCTCACTATGATTTCTTTGGCGACTTCTACGCCTGGTATCTCAGCAGCGGCGTGCGCTTGGGCCACTTCACTCCCTACGCTATCTATTCGATTGAAGATGCGCCGACTGCGGGGCCGCAGTCCGGTTTGTCCCACCTGGGCGATGAGCGCACGTTCTCCGCCGGAGTGCGCTGGGACTTCGCGAAGAACGTCGACTTGAAACTGCAATGGCAACAGATTCTCATCCGGACGCTGGACGCACCCGCTTCGTTCACCAACAGACAGCCCGGCTTCAGAGTGGGTGATAGACCCAATGTCGTCAGTCTGGCATTGGATTTCGTGTTCTAAGATCATGCCTGCCGTACGCGAATCCCGCATGAGAACGCCAGCGCTTGCCGCCTTGATACTTGCTGTCTTGGCCGCCGCGGCCGTACGCGCCGCAGACATCGTCGTGATCGTCAATCCTGCGGCAAAGCCGGTCAGCAAGGAAGAAATTGCGGACGTTTATCTCGGCAGAAGCGGAGTCCTGACGCCGATCGATCAAATCGTGGGTTCATCGATCTACGTCGAGTTCTACAAGAAGGCCACCGGTCGCGACCTTGCCCAGGTGAAGGCGATCTGGTCGCGGATCCTGTTCACTGGCAGGGGTCTGCCGCCGAAGCAGCTGCCCGATTCGGCGGCCGTCAAGAAAGCCGTCGCCGCCAATCCGAACGCGGTGGGTTATATTGAGAAGTCAGCTGTTGACGCCACCGTCAAGGTCGCGTTGCCGCTCGACTGACACTGCCCGATAGGTCGAATCGCACCAGTGATATAAAGTCCGACCCGTGAACGTACAGCGCTTGAGAGACACCTTGCATCACGGCGTGAGCCGGATCGCGGAGCCGCAGATCCTGTTCCCGCTCATTGCCTTGGTCCTCTTGGCGGGGTTGTGGGGAACGACTCTCGGCATCATCAGGATCAGACACGGCGAGGCAGAGCACGACGCCGCGACATCGAGCCACGAACTATTGGGAACCTATGAGGCCCAGGTGGTGCGGGTCCTGCGGGAAATCGATCAGACGCTCAACCTGGTCAAATTTTGGCACGAGCGTCCCAGCATGCACGGCACGCTGTCGGAACTCAAGTACCAGGGTTTACTACCGCCGGATCTGGTCTTCTCCGTCGGCATCGCCGATCGCGAGGGCGGCATCGTGGAGAGCACCGGTCCGCTCGGAGCCGTGAGCGTCGCTGACCAGGATTATTTTCTACAGCAGCGCGACGGCGGCTCCATCATCGTGGGCCAGCTGCCGCGCGGCCCAACGGGCGATGGAAGACTGTTCTTCAGCCGACGATTGAATACGCCCAAGGGCGAATTCGACGGCGTGGTGATCGTCGCGGTGGATGCGGCGTTCTTCGTCAGCGGCTACGACGCCTCGAAATTGGGCGAACAAGGCGTGCTCGGCATCCTGGGAAACGACGGAATTTTCCGGGTCAGGCGCAGCGGCGAGTCGATGTTCTCCGGCGAAGCGGTCGATTATTTTTCCGTGCTTCCCAAACCCGACGAGGCTGAAGCGGAACCGCAGGTTTCGCGCAGCACCTGGGACGGAGTTTGGCGTTGGAGCAGCGCGCGTGAAATCTACGGATTTCCGTTGGCGATAGTGGTCGGGGTCGCGCGCGATGAACGACTGGCCGCCGTACGCAAAGATTCGGCCGCCTACATTGGGCGGACGATTGCCGGCAGCGTGCTAATCATTCTGCTGACCGTGTTGTTGGGCCGCATGAGTTGGCAGCTCACGCAGAGCCGTTTGCGGGAAAGCGAATCCAAACTGGAGTACGCGCGGCGGGTCGAGTACCTGGCCTACCATGACGGTCTCACCAATCTGCCCAATCGAGGCATGTTCGGCAAACTGCTGTCCCAGCGCATCAGCGAGGCGCGCCGCTACGGCCGGCAGCTTGCCGTCGCGTTCCTCGACCTCGACCGCTTCAAACAGATCAACGACACGCTGGGACATGAAGCGGGCGACCAGTTGCTTCAGGAAGTTGCCACTCGACTGCAGGAATGTGTGCGCGACAGCGACACCGTGGCGCGCTTGGGAGGAGACGAATTCGTCGTTCTGCTGCCGGACCTGGAAGACGGGAACCGGGCGGCCGTCGTGGCCCTCAAGATACTGACCGTCATCGGCAAGCCGTTCACCCTCATCGGTCATGAATTTCGCGTCACGGCGAGCATCGGTATCAGCGTCTATCCGCAGGACGGGGATGATGAGCAGACATTGACCAAGAATGCCGATATTGCGATGTATCAGGCAAAGGCCGAAGGGAAGAACAATTTTCAATTCTATTCCGAGAAGCTGAACGCGAATTCTCTCGAGCGGCTCACCTTGGAATCGAGCCTGCGGCACGCTCTCGAGCGCGACGAGTTTCGCCTGAACTATCAGGCGAAGCGTGATATCCGCAGCGGCCGCATCACTGGCGTGGAGGCGCTGTTGCGCTGGGAGCATCCCGATCTTGGCACGGTGACCCCGATGCAATTCATCCCGGTCGCCGAAGAGACCGGTCTGATCGTGCCGATAGGCAGATGGGTGCTGAAGACCGCGTGCCTGCAAAACGCGGCCTGGCAGAAGGAAGGACTCCCGCCCCTGAGCATCGCCGTCAACATGACCGCCCGTCAGTTCACGGACGAATACCTGCTGCAAGACCTCGAATCGATCCTCGAGGCCACCGGCATGAAGCCCCAGCTGCTCGAACTCGAACTCGCCGAAAGTCTGCTCATCCACGACGTGGAAAATACGCTGCGCATCCTCAAGGGCCTCAAGTCACTGGGGGTTCGCATTGCCATCGATGACTTCGGCACCGGCTATTCTTCGCTGGCCACGCTGCAGCGCTTTCCGCTCGACACGGTCAAAATCGACCGCTCGTACATCGGCGACTTGGTCGGCCCCTCGGAGAACGCGGGGCTCGCCGATGCCATCATTGGGATGGGTAAATCCTTGAGCATGACGGTGGTCGCGCAGGGCGTCGAAACCAAGGAGCAGGCGGAATTTCTGCGGGCCCACGCCTGCGACGAGTTGCAGGGCTTCTATTTCAACAAGCCCCTGGCGGCCAAACAATTCGCGCTGCTGGTGCGTGCCCAGACCCCGGAAATCACGTACCTCGGCACGCGCGCGGGACTGCACAATCCGCAGATTTGAACACCACGCCGTCCTTCATCACGAAGTGCACGGTCTTGAGAGCATTGACATCCGCGAGCGGATCGCCCGCCACCGCGATCAGGTCCGCATAAGCTCCGGGTGCCACCACGCCGATTTCGCCGCGCTTACCGAGCAGCTCGGCCGCCCGCGACGTGGCGGATTGAATGGCCTGCATCGGCGTCATGCCGAATTCGACTTCGCGCGCAAATTCCTCCGCAATCGGTTCGGACCACTTGAATCCGCCCACGTCCGTGCCGAATGCGATCTTGACTCCCGCGTGCAACGCCTTGCTGAACGACACCCCATGCAGCGCCACGCGCTTGCGATCGCGTTTTCCCGAATCGGTGTCCGCGGGATCCCAATCGGTGTAGTACACCTGCAGGGTCGGCACGTACCAGGTGCCCTGCCTGAGCATTTGCGCAATCTGCGCGTCCGTTATCTCGAGCCCATGCTCGATCGAATCACAGCCGCCGTCGAGTGCGCGCTGCAGTCCCGGCCCGTTATAGGCATGGCAGGCCACCTTCCTCCCCCAGCCATGCGTCTCCTCCACGATCGCCTTCAGTTCTTCGACGGTGAGCGTGGGCTGCGACACCAGATTGCCTTGCGCGTCCAGCCATGAGCGATGAGTCATGTACACCTTGATCCAATCCGCGCCCTTGTCCAATTGCTCACGCGCGGCCTTGCGTGCTTCGATGGGTCCGTCGATCAGCTGCGATCCCTTGGGCACGGTGATCTCCGGCGCGTAGTCTTCGAGGGGATAGCCGCCGGTCGATGAAATCGACAGCGTCGATATCCACATGCGCGGACCGGGTGTGAGTCCCTCGTTGATCGCCCGCTTGATACCTACATCGCCGTAACCCGCGCCCTCGGTCTCCATGTCGCGAATGCTGGTGAATCCCTGCTCGAGGGCGCGACGGGCCGACGCCACGGCGCGCACGACGCGGTAGGAAGCCGGGAATTTCAGCAATTGCACATCGTAGCCGCCGGCGGAGGGATCCTCGCCTTGCAGAAAGATATGCGTGTGCGCGTCGATCAGCCCCGGCAATACCGTCGCGGCGCCCAAATCGATCACTTGCGCCGCGGCCGGCAACGCCCGGGAGTTCGCCGGGCGCACGTCGACGATGCGGTTGCCGCGAACCACGACCTCCATGTTGTGCCGCGGCTTGGCGGCAGTGCCGTCGATGAGCCACTCGGCGCGAACGACGACGGTTCGTGCGTCGGGCGCGCTCGCCGGCGCGTGATTCACTTCCTCGGCAGGCAGGACGCGCGCACAGATGACCAGCCCCAGGGCAAGGAAAGCGATTCGATTCATGGATGATCCTCAACCAAACTGAAAGCCGGAGATCTGTTTGCCGCCGATCGACTCGCCGAAGCTACGAACGCCGCGGTCGCCCTGGGCCGCTCCGGCGGCAACCATCAGCGGGATCAGATGCTCTTCGCGCGGATGCGAGGCGGCGCCGCCGGGTGCCGCCCGCCACTTCGCGAGCAGTTGATTGCGGGTTGCGGGATCTTCCACGGCTTCGCCCAGCCAAGCATCGAAGGCGGCGGCGGCCGCCGCGCCTCGGCCTGAAAACATATCGGCCAAATTGTGATAACTCATGCCGCTGCCCACGATCAGAACGCCCTGCTCGCGCAACGGCGCCAAGGCGGCGCCCAAGGCCAGATGCAGAACGGGATCGAGGCTGGCCTGCAGCGACAGCTGCAGGATCGGCACATCCGCATTCGGATAAATGAGCATGAAGGGCACGAAGACACCGTGGTCCAGACCCCGTTTGGATTCCACGTCCGCCTGAAAGCCGGCATCGCCGAGCAGCGCGCGCACCCGCGGGGCGAGCTCGAGCGCGGCCGCCACCGGGTATTTCAACCGGTAGGTGTGTTCGGGAAACCCGTAGTAATCAAACAGCAGCCCCGGCTGGGCCGCCACGTTGAGCGTGGGTAGCGGATTTTCCCAATGTCCCGAAATCACCAGCACAGCTTTGGGTCTGACACCGAGCGATGCGTCGATGCCCCGGAGGTATGCGGCCAACCCGTCCCACATGTGCGGATATGCCGCCGGCGGATCCATGAAAAAACACGGGCCACCGCCATGCGGGATGAACAAAGTCGGCAGTCGTTTGATGGCGTTCACAGGGAGGTTGTCCGGCGCACAGGAGCCTAGCCGGGTGCCCCGCGAACGTCAATCGAGAGCGCCGACGCGATCCGCGGCCGTCGCCTACAGCGCCAGCACCCGGACACAGCGATTTTGACCGGTTTACAGGAGGCTGCCCCGCGCCAATCGGTCAAAATCTCCGTGCCGAGATACTAGGCGTTGACGCTGACGTTCGATCCCGCGAGTCTCTGCGTCTGCGAACCGTTGGCCTGTAATGCCTGAGACACATTGTTGAGATAATTTTGCAGCTGAGCGTTCGCCGACTGGCTGGGCAGCGTAGCGGTATTCGCCCTCGACGCAGCGGCGGCGCTCGCAGCCGTACCGACGCCGGCCGTGGTGCTGGTCGTGGAAGCGCTGGTCCCGGGGGTGCTGGTCCCGGAGGCGGGTGTGGCCGCGGCCGGCTGTACTCCGATCACCTGTTCCAGCGACTGCAGCAGGCTGCCGAATAGATTTTGCGCAGCCCCAACCGGAATTTGCGCTGCAGTGTCGCTGCCGGAATCGCCGGCGGATTCCACATGCGAGCCCCGTTTGTGCCCGTGCGGATGGACATTTAGCGGCGGCAGCGCCGATGACGCGGAAGTGATGTTTGCGATGGACGACATACGAGTTTCCTTGAGTCAATCGTTGCGATGTTGAGCGCACATGAATCGATGGATGAGCAGCCGAGCGGCAACTTTTTGCCGCACGCCGCCGCACGAGCGGCCGTGTATTGCCGCCCAGGCGGCGATTCCGCCGCTTTGGGTCTCGCCCGTGTCGTGCAAATACCGCATCGAATGTCCGTATTGCGCTTGAATCCCATACCTGGAGCAACGCCTACCGCTGCTCCCCGTACTTTCAAAGCAGGATTTGTGCCAAACGGCATGGCAAGTTGCGGATGGGGTCGAACAATGCCATCGCCCGCGTGCCGCTTTAGGAGCCTGTCCGAGTAATGATCATCGTCACGAGGGCGGCCGCAGTAGATGCAACATTACTCGGACAGGCTCCTGATATGGAACAACCTGTCAATACCTGATGCGTCAATCGAAGTCATCTTGTTTGCTCCTCCAAGCACCAGGGGACAGCGGCCGGGGCAGCAATCGTCGACGGTTGATCACTCTGATATTCGTGGATCGAGCGTAAGGCCCGCCAACATGGTCGTGATTCGTCGGGAGCTGCCTCGGACTAGCTTCGCGGGTCCGGCCATGAAGGCCTGTCGCATAGGAGCGCACGAGGATTCTCCTTTGCCGTGTGCCATCCCAGCCGCTGACCCTTGGTGCCTGTACCGAGTAGTTCATGGATATTCGCCGTTAAGCTCAAGCCGCTCGCTTGAGCGCGCGGCGGGGCGCATCGGCATGCGTGCGCTCGGCCGCCACGCCGATGGCCCAGATGAAGCCTAAGAGCTCCCGGCCCACGGCGGTGATGACCTGTTGTTTGGGTTTGCCTTTCGCCAGCAACTTGGCATACCGGGAATGCAGACGATGCTGCGCTTTCCAAGCAATCGCCTTGATGTCCTCGCTCTGCTCGCGCTGCCGCGCCATCAACGCGGCGCCGAGTCCCGGGCGGTGCCGATACGCCCAGGCCGCCTCGATGACGATCCGGCGCAGATGCGCGTTGCCGGTTTTGCTGATCGACCCGCGGCGGGTCCGCTCGCCGCTCGAGTGCTCGCGCGAGACCGCCCCGCTGTAGCCCATCAGTTGCCGGGCGCTTTCAAAGCGCGACAGCTCGCCAACCTCGGCCATGATCGACACCGCGCTGATCTTGGCGATCCCGCGCAGGCTCTGCAGCGCGTCGATCACCGCGTGCAGTTTCTCGGGCAACGTCTCGATCGCCGTATCGATCGAGCGCTCCAAACGCACGATGCGAGCGGCCTCGTGCTCGACCTCATGCAGATAATCCACCAGCGTCGCCTGCTGCGCGGCCTGCTCGAAGGTTTGACGCTTGATCCAGGCCAGATGCTTGGTGCTCCACGCCGTGGTGCCCTCCGGCGCCCGCCGACCGTGGCGCAGCAGGAACTTGCCCAGCCGGTTGCGAGCCCGCAGCTGATCGCGCTTCGCCGCGAGGCGAGCCCGCACCAAGTCCCGCAGTGCCTCATGCGCCGCGTCCGGCACCCACACCGGAGTCAAATCCCCCGCCCGGTAGCAGCGCGCCAGCTTCTCCGCGTCGCGCCGGTCCGTCTTGACCCGGTCCCCGACCTTCACCGGCACCAAGGTTGGCGCGATCACCTCGCACTTCACGCCCAACTCGCTCAGCTGCCAGTACAACACATAGCCCGTCGGACCCGCCTCGTAGCACACCCGCAGCTGCTCGGGCTTGCCGAGCTTGCGGATCAGGCGCGCGACCGGCTCCGGACGGTTCGGGATCGTCCCGAGGCTTCGCACTTCACCGCCCGGTTCCGCTACTGCCACTGCAATCGTCTCCGCATGGACATCCAAGCCAATAAATCGTACGTTCTTCATCGCCGGCTCCCCTTCGTATGCGGCTCTGCGCCGCGGTTCGTTGACCCGATCCGAAGCGTAATCCGCGACGCTACGAATCGGGAGCCGGTTGTTCCATAGTGACTAGTGAGATGATGCCGCGCGCACCTCTCTCTTCACCTGGGAAGCTGTATGGCAATTGCGCCCGAACTTGCGGTTAGTCCGAACCCAGCCGCGGCAGGCGCCCGGAGCCGCTCACTGCGGCTGCGGCAGACGGCCGTGGTGCTGTTGTTGTTCGGCGGTTATGGCTCACTCTACTTCTGCCGCGCCGACCTGTCGGTGGCAACGCCGCTGCTGGTAGAGGCCCTCGGGCAGCACGGCGTCAGTCATGGCGACGCCATCATCCGGATGGGCGCGATCGCATCATTTGGCGTTCTGGCCTATGCACTCGGCAAACTATTCCTAGGCGGACTCGGTGACTTCTGGGGTGGCCGGGTCAGTTTCCTCATCGGCTTGGCCGGCGCGACCGTATTCACGTTGATGTTCGCCTCCGGATCGAGCCTTCCGCTGTTCAGCATGGCATGGATCGGCAATCGCCTGACCCAATCGCTCTCATGGGCGGGTTTGCTCAAAGTGTCATCGAAATGGTTCGACTATTCATCCTACGGGATGATCATCGGCCTGTTGAGCATCAGCTACCTGGTCGGCGACGCGGCGGCGCGGCAGTGGATGGGAATGCTGATCGAGCATGGGTTTGGATGGCGCACCCTGTTTTATTTTGCCGCGGCGGTCGCCGGCATTTTCCTGGCCGTCAACTTCTGGTTCCTACGAGAGTCGCGCGTCGATGCGGGATTCGTCGAGGCAAAGCCCAATCCGCTCAATCTGTTTGCGGGCTCGGAGTCGCGGCCGGCATCGCTGCGGCAGCTGCTGCTGCCTCTGCTGCGCAGCCGCGCATTTGTGCTGGTTTGCCTCTTATCCTTGGGCTGCACGATAATTCGCGAGACTTTCAATCTATGGACCCCGGTCTATCTGCGCGATTATCTGGGCTACAGCATGAGCAACGCGGCACGCATGAGTGCGGTTTTTCCCGGTGTCGGCGCGGTGTCGGTATTGGCGACCGGCTGGCTCAGCGACCGTCTCGGCGTGAATGGACGCTCGCTGATCATGTTCGTCGGTCTGGCCGCCACCGCCGCGGCGCTGCTGGTCTTGATGAGCATGCGCTCCAGCTCGTCCGGGTCACTGATGCCGCTGCTCGCCATCGGCATGATCGCCTTCTGCCTGCTCGGCCCCTATTCGTACCTCGGCGGCGCGATCGCCCTCGACTTCGGCGGCAAGCAAGCGGGCGCGGTCTCATCGGGCATCATCGACGGCGTCGGATATCTGGGCGCGGTGGTCGCAGGCGACAGCATTGCGCGAATTTCGGTGGCCTTCGGCTGGCAGGGCGTCTTCGTGGCCCTCGCCGCAGTCAGCGCCTTGGCGGCGATCGGCGCCGGCTGTCTCTACTACTTTGGCGCAAAGGCCGCCGCAAGCGGAGCACACCTCCCATGATCGGAGCACACTTCCAGTGACAGAGCATGCCACCCATGACGGAGCACTTCTCCCATGACTGACGCTGCCGCGGTGAAGCGCCTTTGGTCGGTTCCCGACACACTCAGCATCGAATGGACCGATGGCACCTCGAGCGAATTTGCGAGCGTGTGGCTGCGCGACAATCTCTGCGAGGACCGCGATTCCCATAGCGGGCAGCGGCTCATCGATATCGCGGATCTGCCCGAACATCCCAGGATTCGCTCGGCGGCGGCCCGCAACGGCGCGGTGAGCGTCGAATGGGAGGCCGAGCCGAGCAGCGGGGAGGTCAAGCCGCGCAGCGCGTCGTTCGAACTTGAATGGCTGCTTGCACACGCATCGAACCGCTCCCAGGGTCGGCCGGAGTTCGCGCCCCTGCTCTGGCTCGAGGGTGCAGCTCTCGATGCCGCGCGCGACTTCGCGTGGGCGACATTTTCCGAGGCGCAAAGCAATCCATCGCTGCGCGCCCGCTGGCTGGCGCAGCTATTGCAACACGGTATCGCATTCCTCGGCAGCGTACCGTGCAACGAAAACGGCATCCTCGAGGCCGCGGCGCTGATGGGGCGCGTCTCGGAAACCAACTACGGACGGGTTTTCGACGTCCGCTCGGTCCCGCAACCGGAAAATCTGGCGTATTCCGACTTAGGGTTGGGGTTGCACACCGACAATCCCTATCGCGAACCGGTGCCGGGATTTCAAGCACTGCATGCAGTGGTGTCATCTGCCGACGGCGGCGAGAGCCTGTTCGGTGACGGCTTCGCGATCGCGGAGCACCTGCGCACGGCTGCACCGGACGCCTTCGCGATCTTGACCCGCACGCCCGTGCCGTTTCTATACCGCTCAAAAGATGCCGAGCTCTACGCCGAGCGGCCGTTGATTCAATTGTCCTGCTCCGGCGAAGTGAACGCCGTGCATTACAACAGCCGCTCGATTGCACCGCTGCGGCTCGCGGCCCGCGATGCGGATCCGTTCTATTCCGCCTATCGGCGCTTCGCCGCGCTGCTGCGCGACCCGCGCTTTCAATTGCAATTCAGACTGCGCGATGGAGACCTCGTGGTATTCGACAATCAACGCGTCTTGCACGGCCGCATGGCATTTTCATCGGCGCGACATCCGCGCCATTTGCGCGGCTGCTACCTGACGCGCGACAGCGTCCATAGCGAGGCCGCGCTGCTGCGGCGCGAGTTCCTTACGCAGACCCACTCACGCGAGCTCCCTACACGAACCCACCCATGAACATCATCGAAGAAATTCTCGGCATCTTCCGACGAGGCGGCTCGAGCGCATATTTCGGCGAGAGCGTCTCGATGACCGAGCATGCATTGCAGGCCGCCTACTTCGCTCAGGGCGCCTCCGCACCGCCGGCGCTCATCGTTGCCGCGCTCCTGCACGACATCGGACACCTCGTCGACGACGTCCCCAACGACCTCGCCGACTGGACCACGGACGCACATCACGAAGAGGTCGGTGGCATCTGGCTCGCACAGCGCTTCGGTCCCGAAGTATCGGAGCCCGTGCGGCTGCACGTTCCAGCCAAGCGCTATCTTTTGGCCACCGATGCCGAGTACTTCGCCAAGTTGAGTCCCGCCTCAGTCGTCACTCTGAAACTGCAGGGCGGCCCCATGGCGGCGCATGAAATGGCAAGGTTCGAGACCGAGCCCTTCTACAAGGAAGCCGTGCGCGTCCGGCAATGGGACGACCGCGGCAAGGTGGCCGGCTTGAAAACACCCAGCCTGGACGACTATCGCGCGCTCATCGAGCAGTTGGCGATCCGATCGCCAGTCGTTTACACCAGACCGTAGGCGAGGCAAGCAATAGCTAAAACCCTGTTTCTGGGCGCCAAAACAAGCAGTGCTGCCATAGCGACGAGGACATGTTGATGTATGTAGATGGTGGCGCCAAAAATTTGCCACCTATGAAATCGAAGCCAAGGACTTGAGGCCCTCTCAAAAGTAATCTAACGATGAGGTTGAGGTGTGGCGTTGCGCTGACCCCGCAGTGGTCAACAACTGCCAAATTGCCCATGCCTTATGCAACAATCTCCCACCAAGTCGAGCGCGCAAACGAACCTATTACGCTTCTCGCCTGGGACGAAAATGAAGATACGCGATAGCGGCATGCCCGACGAGCAGATGTGGGAAACCTTCTTTGATGCCTCCCTCGTCCTGCGTCGGCTGGGGTTTTCGTCCACCACCGAGGACGTCGCCGACCTAGGCTGTGGTTATGGCACCTTTTCCATACCCGCCGCACAGCTCACGCACGGCACCGTGCATGCGTTCGATATCGACCCGAAGATGATAGCGGCCACCGCCGCCAAGGCACGCAGCCTCGGCCTTTCGAATGTGGCGGCCGTCGAGCGCGACTTCGTGGCTGAAGGCACCGGCTTGAAGGAAGACTCGGTTGCTTACGCGATGTTGTTCAACGTCCTGCACGCCGAAGATGCCGCCGGCCTGCTCCGCGAAGCGTTTCGTGTCCTGCGGCCCGGCGGCATGCTCGGCATCATCCATTGGGTCCATGATGCCGGCACTCCTCGTGGACCCGATCTTGGCATCCGACCGCGTCCCGAGCAGTGCAGCACCTGGGCCCGGCAGGTTGGCTTCGTGTCGCAGGAGTCACCGATTTTGCTACCACCACACCACTATGGTCTGGTTGCACGAAAGCCGAGTCTAAGTAGATAGCCCTCAAGGGCTGGCCTCCTACTCCACCACTCCAATCTTCTTCAGCGCCTGCAGATATTCGACCACCAGGTCCAGCGGCACCGGGCCATATTCAGCCGACAACTCATCCGCGATCTGCTGCGCACTGCGCTTGCCGTCGGCGAAATTGAGCGCCTCGTAGGCATACTCTTCGCCGGCGCCCCAAGATCCCTCATAGCTCAACAGTTTCGGCGTCGCTACTCCCGACAGCTTTGCGTGATCGGCAAAATAATCGTATCCGAACACCGCCAGTGGCCCACGAGGCTCGCTGAGGCGACGAAAGATGATGGCGCCGTCGCCCTTGGCTGGCGATCTCGCAGACTGTGCCTTGCTTCCCGCCTCGGAGCCGAACGCATTCAGCGCGCTCTGTACGCCGCGCTCGTATTCCTGCACCGGCCCCGGATCCGCGCGCTTTTCCATCGACGCCACGGTCCGGAGCAGCTTCCCGGCCGCGACCGCGCGACCCGCCGGCGCGGCGTCGCGCGCTGAATAGTTCGCGAGAAAGTAGCCGCTTGCCGCCCCGATGAAGGCCGCGCGTTTGAGCTTGGTCGGATCGATATTGGCCGCCGTGTCCAAGTTGGTATGAATGTAGCGATCCGGCCAGTCATTCAGGTAGATCGCCGGGATACCAAACGAGGAATCCTGATAGACGTCGTGATCGCTGCCCATGGTGTAGGCCGAATACATCGCGCGCAGCGGCTCCCTGCCGCCCTCAGGTGCGATCAGCGGATATTCGGCGGCGTCGCTCGCCGCGAATTCATACGATTCCGTGTTCACCCAATCGGCAAACGCCCAGGCCACGTCATGCACGAATGACGGCAAGCTCATCGGGCCGCGCGTCACGTGGAATACCGCCTTGGTTTCAGGGCCGCCGCCGACCATGTCCATGTGCACCACGGCTTTGATCCGCCGCGCGAACTCCGGTCTGGCATTGAGCAGAGTCACCGTGCCCTCGACTTCGGGAGGCCAGATGAATCGGATGGTGCGCGCGGGCGGCGCCAGCCTGCCCTCGCCTATCAATTTCCGCAGTGTGCGCGCCACCTCGAGGATGGTCACGCATCCGCTGGCGTTGTCGTTGGCTCCCGGGCGCTGATGATCCAAATGACAGGAGAATGCGATCTCTTGATCCTTCAGCCGCGGATCCGCGCCCGGAATGACGGCGGTGACCACCTCGTAGAAACCGGGGTGCTGACCGGCCTCCACCACCGCATGCAGCCGAATCGTTTCATTGAGCCGCAGCCGCTCGCGCATCGCACGAGCGGTCTTGAGTGAAACCATGAAGGCAAATGTCTTGTTCGGCGAAAACGACTCCAGGTGCCCCCACCGGATCAGATTGTCGTTCTCGCCCGACCACGCCGTCTTCTGATTCTGTGCGTAGCTGACGATGCCCGCGGCACCGAACTTTCCGACCGCCAGGTCCTGTACGGCGCCGGGTTGCGCGGCCGCCAAAACGATCTTGCCCTTGACGTCTTTGCCTGCGTAATCGCCTTGCTGCGTGCCGTCGCCGACATCGATCAGTTCCGCCGTCACATCAGCCGATTCGCTGTCCTCCGCCAGCACGATGGGCTCGGCCGCGTAGCTCGCGATCTTGGCATTCTTTCCGTCCTTGATCTCCGTGAGTTCCCCCACGGTCGCGTCCCACGCCCGGCGCGCCCGCTGTGTTCCGTAGTTGATCTTTCCGTCGGCGGGAAACTGCAAGATCTGCACGTCGCTCAAGGCGTATGCGCGCGCCCGTTCCGCCACCAATTCCGCGGCCGAATGAAACCCCTGTGAGCCGCGCTGCCGGTGAAACCGTGCAAGACCCTCGAGATTTCTTTTTGCGGTCTCGCCGCTCAACTCATCGGCGAGCGCCGACACGTCGGCTTCCGGCAAGAGCGGCGGCGTGTGCGCCGCCGCGACTGACCCAAGGGCAAGCGAAATCGAGATCAACGCAGCGTGTCGCATGAACGTCCTTCCGAGCGGCATAGCCAAAGCGTTGAAAGGTAACACTAAGGAATGGAGCTGCGTTATTCTTTCCTCCGGCCGAGACAAGACGATGAGGAGTGCCGTTGACGTCCGCTCAAGACCAGACCCGCCTGTACGAACTCGTGCTCGACAATGGATGTTCCATCAGTCCCTATGTATGGCGCGTCCGCTATGCGCTCGCCCATAAGGGCATCTCCTTCGAGTCGGTCCCGCTGGGCTTCACGGAAATTCCCTCCGCCTTCGGCGGCCGATTCAAGACGGTTCCCGTCCTCGAGCATGGCGAGACCATGATGGCCGAGAGCTGGGACATCGCCGAATACTTGGATCACGCATTTGCGAGCCAGCCGGCATTGTTTGCAACCCCCGCGGAGCAGGCCATGGTGCGGTTGACCGACGCATGGTTTTCCGCAGAGATTCTGCGCAAGATGTTCGGCATATACGTGCTGGACATCCACAACGCCGTTCGCCCCGAAGATCGTGCTTACTTTCGCCGCACGCGCGAGCAGCGCCTCAAGGGACGGACGCTGGAAGAGTTCACGGCGGATCGCGAGTCGCGCTTACCCGCGCTACGAGACGCGCTGACGCCATTGCGCTCGCATCTCAAGCACTACCCGTATCTCGGCGGCAGCGCGCCGAATTATGCCGACTACATCGCGCTTGGCGGGTTCCTGTGGATCGCAGGCGTCGGCACAGTGCCGCTGCTCGCGCACGACGACCCACTCCGCGCGTGGCTCGACAGAGGCTTCGAGCTGTACGGAGGACTCGGGCGCGACTCGCGCCAGAAGGCGCTCTTCGAATAGCGTCGTCGCGCTGCGCCCTATCCCCCGCACCGCCGTCTCGCTGCGCGCCCGTCCCTCTGCCCCGCCTCGCTGCCGCCCTCTGAGCCCCGCCTCACTGTGCGCCACGTCTCACTGTGCCCACGTCACCTTACTCTGCCCCTTAGAGTACTTGACGCAGCACAGTTCAGTCACTTAAGCTGATCCGATGCATAGGCCAAATGCCGTATTTCCGGCCCAATCCGAAGCTCCCGCCGCCATTGAGAGCCGCGCGCTCGGCACCCTCGCCTACATCCGTGCATCCATCGAATCGTCGAGCTCCATGGATGTACCGGGCATGGCAGGCATCGTCATGGGCATCATCGGCGTGCTCGCCGCCGTCGTGGTATCGCTGCCGCGTTGGCGCGGCTCATTGGCTGGCGATCTGGCTGGTCGCCGCAGCCGATCGCTCTCGCTGCTCGGCGGCGCACTGGTGGCGCGTCAGACTGCGCGCCGCGGCCAGTCCCGCTATCTGGGACCGGTCAGAAAATTTCTGCTCTGTCTTTGTCCGGCGCTCCTCGCCGGCGCCGTGCTGACACTGGTCTTGGCAACGGCCGGCATGGACGAACGTCATTCCGGGCATGTGGCTGCTGCTCTATGGCTGCGCGGTGCTCTCGGCGAGCACGGTGACCATCGCCGGGATCGCGCGGCTCATCTGCTTCATGGGTGCCTTGTTCGTCGCTCTCGGATTGATGACGTTCGCGCTGCCCGGCCATGGCCCACACGGTGATGCTGGGCTTGGGATTCGGCGTCCTGCATATCGTCTTCGGCATCCTGATCGGACGCTCGACTCATGGCGGCTAAGTCCGGCGCCATCAAGCGCAGCGAGCCGGCTGCGCCGGCCACGGGCAAGGCGCATCGAAACCGGCGGCGGTGCCTCGCGCGCCGCATGGCAACGACGATGCGCGGATTCGATCGCCTGATCTACGAGCGGGTGCGCCTCGGCATCATGAGCGCGCTGGCCATGAACGAGCAGCTGACCTTCAACGAACTCAAGTCCCTGTTCGACGTGAGCGACGGCAACCTGAGCGCCCACGCGCGCAAGCTCGAAGAAGCCGGCTACGTCGTGTGCACGAAGTCCTTCGAGGCCCGCAGACCGAAGTCGGAGTACCGCATCACGCAGGTCGGCAAGAAGGCCTTGCTGCGCTATCTCGAGCACATCGAGGCGGTCATCAAGGCGACGCGGCGCGCATGAGCCGATGCACGTCGCAATCATCATGGACGGAAACGGACGCTGGGCCACGCAGCGCGGGCTGCCGCGAACCGCGGGCCACATCGAGGGGGCGAAAGCGGTGCGCGCCACGGTCGAAGCGGCGGCGCGCGCGGACGTCGAGATGCTCACGCTGTACGCCTTTTCATCCGCCAATTGGGCGCGCCCGCCGGCGGAAATCGCGGCGCTGATGCGTCTGTTCGGCCAGTACCTGTTCACCGAGACGCGCCGCTGCGTGGAGCAATCGATCCGCATCAACGTGATCGGCCGGCGCGACCGGCTGAGCGAGAACCTGCTGCGATCCATCGAGCAAAGCGAACGATCGAGCGCGGCGGGCACCGGAATGCTGCTGCGCATTGCCGTCGACTACTCGTCGCAACACAGCATCGTGCAGGCCGCGCGGCGCGCCGGCCGCGATACGAATCTCACGCCGCAGGACTTTCAACGCCTGCTGCACGAAGTCGACCACTGCGCCCATCCCGCGAGCGAGGTCGATCTGCTGATTCGCACCGGCAACGAGCGGCGCCTCAGCGATTTCCTGCTCTGGGAATGTGCGTTTGCCGAACTGCACTTCAGCGATTGCCTGTGGCCGGACTTCGACGAGCAGCGATTTCGGTATGCGCTGGAAGATTACAGCGGCCGGCAGAGGCGCTTCGGCGGCCTGAGCGCGAAGACACTCTGAACCGTCGGCGCAGGCACCCTCATCGTGCCGCATCGCCCTGCCGCCGCCGCCAGACCGCCAGCGCCAGCAACAGACCGGCGCCGATGACCACCGGATAGTTGCCGAGGCGTGCATAGGGCGTAAGACCCGTCATGGGCGGAAGGTCGGCGCGCAGCACCGCCTCTTGAAACTGCGGCAGACGCGCCACGATCTCGCCGTGCGGTCCGATCGCGGCCGTGATGCCGTCGTTCGCGGCGCGCACCAAGTAGCGGCCGGCCTCGAGCGCGCGCATGCGGGCAATCTGCAGATGCTGGTGCGGCGCCGTGGAATTGCCGTACCAGGCATTGTTGGTGACGTTGATCAACAGAGTCGCGTCGCGCAACACCTCGAGCTGGCTGCTGCCGAAGGCATCCTCATAGCAGATCGTGAGGCCGAGTTTCTGGCCTGCGGCGCTCAACGCGGGCTGATGCTCTCGCCCCGCCGAGATGTCGTCATACGGCAGGCTCATCAGCCGCAACCAGGAGCGCACGAACGCCGGCACCGGGAAATATTCGCCGAAGGGCACCAGGTGCCGCTTGTAATACCAGCCGCCGCCCGACTCGCTCAACACCAATAGCCCGTTGTAATACTTCTTGGTCGCAGGCTCATAGTTCACGAGCCCGATCGCAAAATCGGCGTCGTGCGCGCGGCCCAGCTCCTGCAGGCGCCGCAAATAGTCTGGTATGTCATTGGCGAGCACCGGCAGCGCGGCTTCCGGCCAGACGATGAGGCGAGCGCCCCAGGCCTCGGCCGTGAGCCTGAGATATCGCGTCATGGTCTCATCGAGATTCTTCGCCTGCCACTTTTGGTCCTGCGATACGGCGCCTTGCACGGCGGCAATCGAGACGGGCGAGCCGGCGGCGCGCGTCCAATCGTAGCCGCCCGAGCAGCGCCGGAATCAGCCGATAGGATCACGATGACGGCGAGCGCGACCAGCCGGCGCGCGAGCCGGGACGGCGGCATCAGCAGCACATTGAGCGCGACCGCGATCGCGGCCGACGGCCCAGGTCACGCCATAGACTCCGAACAGCGGCGCCCAGCCCTTGAGCGGCGAATCGATCATGGCATAGCCGAGCGACAGCCACGGAAATCCGCTCAACGCCCATCCGCGCAGCCATTCGAGCAGCACCCAGAGCACCGGCAGCACCAGCCAGGCGCGGGTCGCGCCGGGCTTGAGCCAGAAGCGATTCGCCAGGTAGCACAGCGCCGCGGAATACAGCGACATCAATCCGATCAGCGCCGCCTGCAATACCACGGTCAGCCAAATCGGCACCAAACCGAACACGTGCAGGCAGGTGTACAGCCAGTAAGTGCCGAATGCGAACAGTCCGGCGCCGAATGCGGCGCCGGTCCAACCGGCGCGGCGCGGCGGCAGGCCTCGAATCAGGGCAAACAGCGCCGCCGGCGCCAGCACGGCGATCGGCCACCAGCCGAACGGCGCAAAGGCGAGATTCAGCGATGCGCCGGCGGCGAACGCAGCCGCCAGCCGCCACCAGGCCTGCATCTGCAACGCGGCGGAGGCCGCGCGCATCCGATGCTCAAGGATTCGACTCGTCGGCGGCGGGCGGCTCGATATCGGTGGGCGTGAATCACACGCAAAAGATCGATGCGGCGGCGATCGGCGCGCAGCACGCGAAATTCCATCTCGCCGACCTGAATGGTCTCTCCGCGGCGCGGCAGCCGGCCGAACTCCTGCATCAACAGGCCGCCGATGGTGTCGTATTCCTCGTCGGAAAACGCGGTGCCGAAGTAGTGATTGAAGTCGGCGATCGGCGTGAGCGCGCGCACCGTGAATTCACGCGCGCCCTCCTCTGCGAATCGCCTGATCGTCCTCGACGTCGTGCTCATCGTCGATCTCGCCGACGATTTGTTCGATGACATCCTCGATGGTGACCAGTCCGCACACGCCGCCATACTCATCGACGACCATGGCGATGTGATTGTGGCTGCGGCGAAATTCCTTGAGCAGCACGTTGAGCCGCTTGCTTTCGGGGACGAACACCACCGGACGCATGTACTCGCGGATCTCGAAACTCTCGTCGCCCGCGGCCTGCAGGCGCAGCAAATCCTTCGCCAGCAGGATGCCGAGAATTTGATCGCGATCCTCGCCGATCACGGGAAAGCGCGAATGTCCGGATTCGACCACCAGTTCGACCAGCTTGTCGGGCGACTCGTCGCGCTCGACGAACACCATCTGCGAGCGCGGCACCATGATGTCGCGCACCTGCATGTCCGCCACCGCCAGCACCCCCTCGAGCATGACCAGCGCGTCGCCGTCGAACAGGCCGCGCTCGCTGGCCTCGCGCAGATCCTCGATGAGCTCGGCGAGATCGCGCGGCTCACCCGACATCGACTGGGTAATGCGTTTTAACCAGCGGCCTGTGGTGCCGCCGTGAGGTTGTTCTGACATGGGGCCTTAAGGATACTCGATCAGCGATACGGGTCCGAAAACCCAAGCCGATCAAGGATTTGAATCTCCCTCGCGGCCATTTTCGCGGCCTCGGCCCTGCGCTCGTGGTCGAAACCGTGCAGGTGCAGCACTCCATGCACCGTCATGTGCGCCCAATGCGACTTGAGAGTTTTCCCCTGGGCCAGGGCCTCGTGCGCCACGACGGGCGCGCAAATCACGAGCTCGCCTAAGTACAGTCGCCCGTCGGGCGCGCTTCCGGCACCGCTGAACGACAGCACATTGGTCGGCTTGTCCTTGTGCCGGTAGTGCGCATTCAGGCTGCGGCTGCGCGCCTTGCCCACGATCCGCACGGAAAGCACCACGGAGCGCCGCATGGGCGCCAGCGCCGCGTCGGCCCACTTGGCCAGTTGCCGTGTGCTCGGTACCCACGGCAGCCGCGCCGCGTAGCTCACATCGAGTTCGAGCCGCCGTGCCACCACCTCAAGCACCGTCGTCGGGAGTGCTCGCCTCGTAGGCTTGAACGATTCTCTGCACCAGCGGATGGCGTACCACGTCCCGCGAGCTGAACATGGTGAAGGCGATACCGCGCACTCCGCGCAGTATGTCGATGACCGTGCGCAGACCGGATTGCTTGGAATTCGGCAAATCGACCTGCGTGATGTCGCCGGTGACGACGGCCTTGGAGCCGAAGCCGATGCGAGTCAGGAACATTTTCATCTGTTCGTTGGTCGTGTTCTGCGCCTCATCCAAAATCACGAACGAATCGTTCAGCGACCGGCCGCGCATGAAGGCCAGCGGCGCCACTTCGATCACGTTGCGCTCGATCAGCTTGGCCACGCGCTCGAACCCCAGCATCTCGTACAGCGCGTCATACATGGGGCGCAGGTACGGATCGACTTTTTGCGTCAAATCGCCGGGCAGAAAGCCCAAGCGCTCGCCCGCTTCCACCGCCGGTCGCACCAGCACGATGCGCCGCACCTTTTCCGACTGCAGTGCCTCGACCGCACAGGCCACGGCAAGATAGGTCTTGCCCGTGCCCGCCGGGCCGATTCCGAAAGTCAGGTCGTGCGTCCGGATATTGTTCAGGTATTCGGTTTGATTGGCGCCGCGGGCGCGCACCGCGCCGCGCGCTGTGTGCACCTTGAGCTCATCCGAATCAGTACTGAGGTCGGTATTGTTGCTGTCCATATCCAATTCTTGCAGCGCAATATGCACGCGTTCGGAATCCACGGGCTCGCGCTGCGCTCGTGCGTACAAATCGAGGAGCACCGCTTCGGCACGCCGGGTCGCATCGCGGCAAGCCTGATGATCTGGAATCGATTGCCGCGCCGCCTGACTTCGACTCCGAGCCTGGCCTCGATCTGGTGCAGATGCCCGTCGAGAGGCCCGCACAGTTCCACCAACCGGACGTTGTCCGCCGGAGCGAGCAGCACGTCGCGCGTCATCGCACTCGAACTCACGGCGCCCCGTCGACGATGAGCCGCCCGCGCAGGGAATTCGGCATGGCCTCGGTGATGACCACATCCGCGAAGCGATTGATGAGAGCCATCGGATCGTCCGCCGGGCCGTCGAAATTGACCCAGCGATTGTTGTCGGTACGGCCGGCGAGCTGCATGGGGTTGCGCTTTGCGGGCCGCTCGATGAGCACGCGTTGCCGGCTGCCCACCATGCGTTCGGAAATGGCGCGTGCCTGGCCGTTCAAGCGTGCCTGCAAGAGCTCGAGCCGCTGCTGTTTGACCTCATGCGGCGCCTCATCCGGCAGCGCCGCGGCCGGCGTGCCGGGCCGGCGGCTATAGATGAAGCTGAACGACTGGTCGAAACCCGCTTCCGCGACGAGATTCATGGTTGCCATGAAGTCCTCGTCCGTCTCGCCCGGAAATCCGATGATGAGATCGGTGGAAATGCAGATATCGGGCCGCACGGCCCGCAGCTTGCGCAGCTTCTGCTTGTACTCGAGCACCGTATGACCACGCTTCATTGCAGCCAGAATACGGTCCGAACCGCTTTGTACCGGTAGATGCAGAAAGTTATTGAGCTTGGGTACGTTGGCATACGCCTCGATCAGGCTGTCGTTGAAATCGAGCGGGTGCGACGTGGTGAAGCGGATGCGCTCCACACCCTCGACCGCGGCGACGAAATGAATCAGCGTCGCCAAATCGGCGAGCGTGCCGTCAGCCATCGGCCCGGCATAGGCATTCACATTTTGGCCGAGCAGAGTTATCTCGCGCACGCCCTGCTGACTCAGGCGTTCCACTTCCTCGAGTACCTGCTCGAAGGGGCGGCTGATCTCCTCGCCGCGCGTATAGGGTACGACGCAGAAGCTGCAGTACTTGCTGCAGCCTTCCATGATCGAGACGAATGCGGTTGCGCCCGCTGCGCGCGGCTGCGGCAAGCGGTCGAATTTCTCGATTTCCGGGAAACTGACATCGATCTGCGGGCGGCCGGATTCCTGCAACCCGCGCAGCATCGCCGGCAAGCGGTGCAGGGTTTGCGGGCCGAAGACGAGATCCACGAACGGCGCCCGCGCCGTGATGCCCTCACCCTCCTGGCTCGCGACGCAGCCGCCGACGCCGATGATGACATGGGGGCGCTGCTGCTTGAACAGCCGCCATTCGCCCAGCAGGGAGAACACCTTCTCCTGGGCCTTTTCGCGGACGGAGCAGGTATTGACCAGCAACACGTCCGCCTCGGCCGGATCGTCGGTGAGCGTCATGCCCTGGGCGGCCTCGAGCACGTCCCGCATCTTGCCGGAATCGTACTCATTCATCTGGCAACCGAAGGTTTTTATGTATAAACGACCGGGCATGCCCTCGCCATAGGCTCACGTGGAAAAGGCCGCTAAGATACTAGGAACCATGGCAATACGCGAAGTTATCAAAATGGGCGATCCGCGCCTCCTGGCGGTAGCCGAACCGGTGCAGAACTTTGGCACTCCCGAACTCGAAGGCCTGCTTGCCGATATGCGGGACACGATGCGACATCTCAACGGGGCCGGTCTCGCTGCACCGCAAATCGGGGTGGGTCTGCGGGTGGTCATTTTCGGCTTCGAGCACAACCCCCGCTACCCGGAAGAGGACGCCGTACCCTTTACGGTGCTGATCAACCCCACCCTGACCCCGGTGGGCCGGGAAGAGGACGAGGGCTGGGAAGGATGCCTGTCGGTCCCCGGCATGCGCGGGCTCGTACCGCGGTATCGGCATCTGCGCTACACGGGTTTCGATGCCGCAGGCTCTGCCCTGGATCGCACGGTCGAGGACTTTCACGCTCGAGTCGTGCAACACGAAGTCGATCATCTCGATGGGATCCTGTATCCGCGCCGCATTCGGGATCTGACCCAGTTCGGCTTCAGCGACGCGCTGTTTCCTGGCGAAAATCTCACCGACGATTGACCCGCGCTTGTAGAATCGAGCGCCGGCAATCCGGATAAGTCGGAGTCATCCATGTCCACATCGTTCGATCTCAATGGCAAAACCACCACGCTGGATGCCGACCCCAACATGCCCCTGCTGTGGGCTATCCGCGAGGTCGCCGGACTGCCCGGAACCAAATTTGGCTGCGGCATGGCGCTCTGCGGCGCCTGCACGGTCCATCTGGACGGCAAAGCCATCCGCTCCTGCGTCACGCCGCTGTCAACGGTCGCGGGCCGCAAGATCACGACGATCGAGGGCCTGTCCAGCGCGCCCGCGAAAGCCGTGCAAGCAGCGTGGGTCAAGCTGCAAGTGCCCCAATGCGGCTACTGCCAATCGGGCCAGATCATGTCCGCGACGGCGCTGCTGGAAAAGAATTCCGCGCCCACCGATGCCGACATCGACGGCGCCATGAGTGGCAATATCTGCCGCTGCGGCACCTACTCCCGCATTCGCGCCGCGATCCACGCCGCTGCCGACTCCATCAAGGTATAAGCCATGACCACCGACACCCGCGCCGTATCGACACGCCGCGATTTCCTCAAGAGCACCGGCACCGTCGGCGCCGTAGCGCTCACCATCGGATTCGAATGGGCCGGCTTGTCGCGCCGCACGTTCGCCGCTCCCGCCGCACCGTCGGCCGGCGCGGCCTTCGCTCCCAATGCCTTCCTGCGCATCGGTGCCGACAACAGCGTGACCGTGATCGCCAAGCACGTCGAAATGGGTCAGGGAGCGTACACCGGCATCGCCACCGTGCTTGCCGAGGAACTCGATGCCGACTGGGCACAGGTCCGCGTCGAAAGCGCGCCCGCGGATGCGAAGCGCTACGCCAATCTTGCCTTCGGCACCATACAGGGAACCGGCGGCAGTTCGGCCATGGCCAATTCCTGGACCCAGCTTCGCGAGGCCGGCGGGAAAGCCCGCGCCATGCTGCTCACCGCAGCGGCCAAGGAGTGGAAGACACCCGTGGCGGACCTGTCGGTGGAGAATGGCATCGTTTCCCATGCGGCGAGCAAGCGTCACGCGACGTTCGGTGCACTGGCGGCCGCTGCGTCCGCCTTACCCGTGCCCGACACGGTCAAGCTCAAGGATCCCAAGGACTTCAAGTTGATCGGCCGGCGTGCGCCGCGCGTCGACGCGGCAGCGAAGTCCGACGGCACCGCCCAGTTCACGCTCGACGTGGTGCTGCCCGGAATGCTCGTGGCGCTGCTGAAGCGCCCGCCTCTGTTCGGCGCGACCGTCAAATCCGTCGATGCCACGGCGGCCAGCGCCGTACCCGGTGTCGTCAAAGTGTTACAGGTGCCGCGCGGCGTGGCCGTAGTGGCGAAAAGTTTCTGGGCCGCCAAGCAAGGGCGCGACGCCCTTAAGATCGAGTGGGATGACTCCAAGGCCGAGAAGCGCAGCTCCGCGGCCCTGATGGAAGAGTACCGGCGCCTTGCCGATCAGCCGGCGCTGCCCGCGCGCATGGACGGCGATGCCTCGAAAGCCATCCAGAGTGCGGCCCGCAAGGTATCGGCCAGCTTCGAGTTCCCGTACTTGGCACATGCGCCGATGGAACCGCTCGATGCCGTCATCAAGCTCAGCGCCAACAGCTGCGAGATTTGGGCGGGAGACCAATTCCAGACGATCGATCAGGCAAACGCAGCGCACACCGCGGGTTTGGACCCGCAACAAGTGAGCATACACACGCTCTATGCCGGCGGCAGCTTCGGCCGGCGCGCCAACCCGGGCTCCGATTACATCGTCGAAGCGGTGTCCATCGCCAAGGCATTCGGCGCCGACGGCACCCCGATCAAGCTGCAGTGGACGCGCGAGGACGACCTGCACGGCGGTCTGTATCGACCGATGTACTTCCACAAACTCGAGGCGGGCCTGAATGCCGAGGGCCAGCTCACCGGCTGGCGGCACGTCATCGTCGGCCAGTCGATCATGGCCGGCACTCCTTTCGCCGCGATGATCAAGAACGACATCGATCCGACGTCGGTCGAAGGCGCCTCGACCATCGCCTACGCCATTCCCAATGTCGCAGTCGAATTGTCGACGACCAAGACCGGGGTGCCGGTCCTGTGGTGGCGCGTGGTCGGCAGCTCGCACACGACCTATGCCGTCGAAGCCTTCATCGACGAGGTCGCGCATGCAGCGGGCCAAGACAGCTTCGCATTCCGGCGCAAGCTGCTCGAGCAGCAGCCGCGCATGAAAGCGGTGCTGGAACTCGCCGCCGAAAAGGCGGGTTGGAACACCCCCCTGCCGCCGGGCAAGGGCCGCGGCATCGCGGTGGCCGAAGCATTCAAGACCTTCGTCGCTCAGGTCGCCGAGGTCAGCGTCGGCAAGGACGGCCAGATCATGGTGGATCGGGTGGTCTGCGCGGTCGATTGCGGCACGCCGATCAATCCCGACATCATTACCGCGCAGATGGAAGGCGGCATCGGCTTCGGTCTCGGAGCGATTCTATACGGGGCGATCACCCTCAAGGATGGCCGGATCGAGCAGGACAATTTCAACGGCTATCGGGTGCTGCGCATGAACGAGATGCCGAAGGTCGAAGTGCACATCGTGCCGTCGACGGAGCCGCCGACCGGCGTAGGTGAGCCGGGCGTGGCGCCCTTGGGCCCCGCCGTCGCCAACGCCGTATTTGCCGCGACCGGCAAGCGCATTCATGTGTTGCCATTCATCAAAACCGGCGCCGCGTGACCGCCGGCGGCCGCCGCCCCTTCACGCCGATTCGAAGATGATCACTCCACGGCCCTCGCGGCCTCGAGTCAGATCGGCAAAAGCCTGCGGCGCCTCGTCGATCGAGTAAGTGCGCGTGATCAGTTCGTCGAGCTTGAGCCGCCCGCCGCGGTACAGGCCGATCAAGCGCGGAAAATCCTGGCTTGGCCGCGCCGATCCATAGTAGCTGCCCGTCAATGTCTTCTCGCTGAGCGCAACCTGCTGCGCGTTCAGGGTGATCTGATCCTTTGGGCTCGCGATACCCACGATCACCGCCGTTCCGCCGCGCCGTAGCACACCCCATGCCTGCTCGGAGATCTTGCCCAACCCCACACAATCGAAGGCGTAGTCCGCGCCGCCGCCGGTCAACTTGTATAGCGCCTTGCCGACGTTCTCCTGACCGCTGACGTTGAACGTATGGGTGGCGCCGAAGGTCTTCGCCAGATCAAGCTTCAGGTCGCTGGTATCGACCGCGACGATCATCCCGGCCCCGGCGATGGCGCAGCCCTGAATGGCGTTGAGTCCGACACCGCCGCAACCGAATACCACCGCCACCGAGCCCGCCTCGACGCGCGCCGTGTTGATCGCTGCGCCCACTCCCGTCATCACTCCGCAGCCGATCAGCGCCGCCCGATCCAGCGGCATTTGCTGGTCGATCTTGACCACGTTGTCACTGTGGACGGTCGCGAACTCGGCCATGACGCCGCAGCCGCAGAACACGTTGAGATCTCGGCCGCCGGAGTCGCGCGTGCGCACCGTGCCGTCCGGCAAGGTGTACAAGGACTTGAGCGATTGAACGCACAGTTGCGGACGGCCCGTCTGGCAATAGTGGCAGCGCCCGCACATGCTGACGAAGGAGCTGACCACGTGATCGCCGACGGCATAGCGACTGACACCATCGCCGACTGCGACGACCACGCCCGCTCCCTCATGCCCCAACACCAGAGGCAGGGGATACGGAATCGTCCCGTTGGTGGCCGACAGATCGCTGTGGCAAACACCGCACGCTACCAGCCGGATGGTCACCTCCCCGTGACGCGGATCCTCCACGTCGATCTGCTCGACCGCGACCGGCTGGCCCAATTCGCGTGCCACCACCGCTTTGGCGCGCCGACTCATGCTTCGTTGAGCGCCGCGTAACGCTGCAAGTGCGTGTCGCTGTCGCCGAACATCACTTGAGCGGCGGTGAGCCGCTTGAACCAATGACTGACTTTCAGCTCGTCGGTCATGCCCATGCCGCCGTGCAGCTGCACCGCTTGCTGTCCGACGAAGCGGCCGGCCTGACCGATCACCGCCTTGGCCGCCGACAAGGCCCGCCGGCGCTCGCGCACATCCTCGGCCGTACAGCGCATTGCGGCGAGATAACTCATCGAGCGTGCCTGCTCGAGATGAATCAGCATGTCGGCGATCCGATGCTGCAAAGCCTGGAAACGGCCGATGGGCTGACCGAATTGCTGACGTACACGCACATATTCAACCGTGGCGTCCATCAGCGCCTGCATCACCCCCACCGCCTCGGCGCACAACGCCGCAAGGCCGATGTCGAGGGCGGCGTCGACAGCGGCCAGCGCCGTACCTTCCGGCCCCAAGCGGCTGCTCACCGGCAATTCGACCCCCTGCAAGTAGACATCCGCGGCCCGCTGACCGTCGACGATGGGATAGGCATCCAGCACCACGCCCGGCGCCGCCCGCGGTACGAGAAACAAGGACACACCCGCGGCATCACCCGGCTCGCCGGCGGTTCGCGCGGAGACGAGCAGCGTGTCGGCCACGCCGGCATGCATCACCACGCCCTTGTGTCCGTCGAGCTTATAGCCGTCGCCGCTGCGCCGCGCTCGCGTGGTCACCCACTGGCTCTCGAAGCGCGCGTCGCTCTCGAAATGCGCGAGCACCGCAATCTTGTCGCCGGTGGCCATCCCTGCGAGCAGTTCGCCGGCCGGCGTCTCATCCGCGAATGCGCGCAATGCCGCCGTCGCGATCACGGCGCTGCTCAGCACGGGCTCGAGCAGCAAGTTGCGGCCGCAGTCGCCCATCATGGCCAGCGTTTCCAGCGGCCCGAACCCGAGCCCACCCTGCGCCGCGGGCACGGTGATGGCGAGCACACCCAGGTCCGCGAGGCCGCGCCAGACGGCCGGATCCCAGCCCGCCGCCGAGCGCTTGATCGACTGATAGCGCTCAAACGTATACTGCTCGTTCAAGTAGCGTTCGACGACATCGTGCAGCTGCCGCTGTTCGTCGCTGAATTCGAAGTTCAAGAGGCTTCTCCTAGAGACCGACGATCATCTTGGAGATGATGTTCTTCTGGATCTCATTCGTGCCGCCGAATATCGACAGCTTGCGCTGATTGAGATACGCGGCGGCCAGAGTCGATGCGTAGCGCGGTCCCGGTGGGTCGCGCGCGGCATCGAACTGCCAGCCCGCTTCCATCGCTTCGCGGCGATACGGCAGTGCATACGGCCCGACGGCACGCATCATGAGTTCGGAAATGCTTTGGTGAATCTCGGTTCCCTTGATCTTGAGAATCGACGCCTCGGGTCCCGCCGCTGCGGCAGAGCGCCGCTCCGCGGACAGCACCCGCAGGTTGGTAATCTCCAAAGCCCACAGGTCGACTTCCACCTGCGCGATCTGCGCGGCGAACAAGGCATCCTCGAGCAGCGGCCGTCCGCGCCGGCGCTCGAGCGACGCGATGCGCTTGAGGCGCGCGAGTTCGCGCTTGGCGATGCCGATGCCGGCAATGTTGGTGCGCTCGTGGCCGAGCAGAAACTTGGCGTAGGTCCAACCGCGGTTCTCTTCACCGATGCGGTTCTCGACCGGCACGCGCACGTTCTCGAACCACACCTCGTTGACCTCATGGCCACCGTCCAGCAGCATGATGGGCCGGACGGTGATTCCGGGGCTCTTCATATCGATCAACAAAAAAGTGATGCCGGATTGCTGCTTGGCCGAGGGCTCGGTGCGCACCAGACAGAAGATCCAATCGGCATATTGGCCGAGCGTATTCCAGGTCTTCTGGCCGTTGACGATGTAGTGCTCCCCGTCGCGTACGGCGCGCGTCTTCAAGGACGCCAAATCAGAGCCCGCGCCCGGTTCGGAATATCCCTGACACCACCACTCTTCCCCGGAGCTGATCTTCGGCAGGAATCGCCGCTGCTGGGCGGCGCTGCCGAAGGCCATGATGACTGGCGCAACCATCTTGGTGCCGAACGGAATCAGGCGCGGACCACCCGCCAGCGCCGACTCTTCCTCGAAAATGTATTGCTGCACCGAGTTCCAGCCGGTGCCGCCGAATTCCACCGGCCAACCCATGCCGCCCCAGCCGCGGTCGTGCAAACGCCTCTGCCACACGACGTAGTCTTCCCGGCCCAGCTCGTACCCGTTCAGCACCTTGCCGCTGATGTCGGAGGAAAGCTGTTCGCGCAGGAAGCTGCGCACTTCTTCCCGGAACGACTGCTCTTCGCCGGTAAATTCAAGGCGCATGGCCGCTGCCGGGAATCATAGTGTGGGACCCCTCGTGTTCTGCACTACAGAATTTAATTCCGAATTAGTGCAAAATTATGCCCGCATGCCGGAGCTTGTCAATGAATAAACCCAAAGCCGACCGCCATTTCGTGACTGCCCTGGCGCGGGGACTCGAGGTACTGGCCTGCTTCCGCCACGGCGACCGCATGCTCGGCAATCAAGAGCTCAGCAGGCGCTGCGGCCTGGCCAAATCCACGGTGTCGCGGCTCACGCATACGCTCACCGAGCTCGGATACCTGATCTATGTCGAGGAAAGCGCCAAGTACAGCCTCGGCACCGCCACGCTGAGCTTGGGCAGCGCCATGCTGTCGAGGCTCGACATCCGCAAGCTCGCGCACCCCCTGATGCAGCAATTGGCTGAATTCGGCCAGTGCATGGTGAGCCTGGGCAGCCGCGACCGGCTGTCGATGATTTACATCGATGCCGTTCGCGGTTCCGCGGCGGTCACACTCAGCCTGGACAGCGGCGCGCGGATTCAGATCGCCACGTCGGCCATGGGCCGCGCCTATCTGACGGCGGTGTCGGCGCGCGAGCGCGACGACATCATGGAACGGGTGCGCGAGCTCGCCGACGCCGATCGCTGGCCCGAGCTGCAGCGGGGTGTGACCAAGGCGTTGCGCGACATCCGCGAACTGGGCGTGTGCTGTTCTTTTGGGGATTGGCAAAAAGACGTCAACGCAATCGCATTGCCCGTGAGACCGGGCGGCGGCCTGCCGCCGATGGCGATCAATTGCGGCGCGCCGGCATACATGGTGTCGAAAGAGTTCCTATTGGAGCAGGTGCGGCCCCGGCTCATCACGCTCGCCAACGAGCTGGAAACATCCCTGGGTACCGCCGGTTAATACCTTAGTACTTCGGCGTAGCATTGACCGGTTGCAGCACCCGCCAATCGGTCAAAATCCCTCTGCCGAGAAACCAGCTAGGACCGCTCACCCGCACTCGCCGCCGCGCCTGCGCGCCAATCGGAGGGCGAGCGGCCGGTCCAACGGCGAAATGCGCGCGTAAAGGAACTACCGGCGGAGAACCCCAGCAGGTAAGTCACTTCGCTGACCGTGTGACGCGGCGCGCTGAGATAGGCCAAGGCCAGCACTCGGCGGGTTTCATCCAGTATCTCCCGGTAGGTGATGCCGCAGTCGCCCAGCTTTCGCTGCAGCGTGCGGGCGCTCATGTTGAGGAGTTCGGCGACATCCTCCTGAGAGGGCTCGCCGCGCGCCAGCCGCTGCGTCAATACCTCGCGTACTCGGCACTGAATGTTGTCGCGTTCGATCTGCGACAGGTATTGAAGCGCGATTGCGTCATGGTGCCGCGCCAACTCCGGATTGCCGCCATCGAGCGGCCGCTCGATGGCATCGCAATCGAATACCAATCGGGTCCGCGGAGCGCCGAATAGCAGCGGAGCGCGCAGCAGACTCTCGAAGACCTCTATTCTGGCCGGGCGCAGGCGGCGAAATTCAATGCGCAGAGGCGAATAGTCGTGCCCTATCAGGGAGCGGCACATCCGCAGGTAGGCGGCGACCAAGGCATCCACCGATTCGTCGGCAACCCCGACGGCCGGTTCGATGACGAAGTGATATTCGGAACCGCTGCGCGAGAATTCATACTCGATGGCGTCGCTCGCCACATGGCAATAACGCTGCGCGCGCTCGAAGGCTTCCTTGAGGGTGGAACTGGCAGAGAGTCCGTAGCTGAGCGCGTGGAAAGTCGTCTGCTTGATGTGGCTGGCAACCTTGATCCCGAACGCCGGGTCGCCGGTCGCCGCCACGGCAATCCTCCATAGGCGCTCCGTATGGGTCAGCGGGCAGCGTACGTTGGGACCATCGAGAGACCCGAGATTGAATCCAGCCTCGGCCAGCAACGCCGCACTATCGCATCCGGCGGCCTCCAGGGCGCGGCAGATGGCCTTTACCCAGGTCCCCAAAGTTGTTCTCACGCCCTGACCATCCGGCACGGATCCGGAAGCCGTCGAGGCCTGTGTCCGCATGTCTGGTACTCCCTGAATGCGACCTACCGTGCGAATCTTAATCGAATAACGCTGTCAGTTATAACAGCCGGCGCGCCCTAGAACGGGATATCGTCGTCGAAATCCTCTTTGCCGCCCGCGGGCGCCGGCGTCGGCGACTGATCATAATCATCCCGAGGCGGCGCACCGCCCCCGGCGCCGCGCTCCGCGCCCCCGCCCATTGCGCCCGAACCGCCCGTACGGCCGCCCAGCATCTGCATGTTGTCGGCGATGATCTCGGTGGTGAACCGATCATTTCCCTGCTTGTCCTGCCATTTTCGGGTGCGCAATTTACCCTCGACGAACACCTGGGAACCCTTGCGCAGATATTCCGCGGCAATTTCACCCAAACGGCCGAACAGGGCAATGCTGTGCCATTCGGTGCGTTCCTGCTGCGCCCCCGAGGCCTTGTCTTTCCACGACTCGCTGGTAGCGATCCTGATGTTGGTGACCGTCATCCCACTCGGCATGGAACGGGTTTCGGGGTCCGCGCCTAGATTGCCGACCAAAATGACCTTGTTTACGCCGCGCGCCATGTCATACCCCCGGAAACAAATTGATGCCTGGCATTGTACACGTCGGGGCCCGCCCCAATACGGGGCTTGAGCCCCGCGCTCATTGAGATATGCAGCGATTCGGCCGCCGCACATGCCCAGGAGATGTATGTGAATGCTACCGGGCTGACCGGACCGATGCCGCTGTGGCAGCGCAGTTCAGGGCTGCGACAGCCCTACTTTCTCCTCCTTCCATTCACGGCCCAGTTCTACCAACGTCTTACCGCTCTTTTCCTTCCAGAAATCCTCGCTGTAAGTGCCCCGTCGCGCGAGGACGTTCAGCTGCACGACGAGCTGCGGATCGTACTTTCTGGTCGCCCAGTCCAGAAAATTGGCGGTCGGGCGATATGCACCATCGAAGCGGATCTTCGCTGGATTCTGCTTCTTCAACCACACGTCATCGGCGCCATGGTAGTCCGGTTCAAACTTGAAAAATCGGACATAGTCGGCGATCCCTTCCGTCAGCCAGCCTGGGAAAGGCTCCGGGTCACGACCGCCGTATTGTTGAACGACGTGCACCATTTCATGGATCATCGCACCGACCGCTTCACCTTCGAGTTGCGATCTGAACCAGGTCGAATTGCCGGTGACCTCGGTTCCACTGGTCCACGCCACTCCCGGCTCTGGCTTGAAAGTGATGTTCACCTGTGTGGGAGCGGCAAATGAGTCACTCGGCAGCATGGCAGCAATTTGCGGATACCAGAGAGCGAGGGTCCCAGCCAGCTTCGTCTGCGCCCATTCCTGCAGCTCCGGGGCGGCGGAAGTGTCGATCGAAATCGAGACTTTCCGGTCCGCCGTTTGCACTACCAACGGAGCCGCCGCTCCAGCCTGTTCGATCGCTGTGGGGCCGGGCTGCTTCAGCCGGCGCAGCGGATGCGCTTCGGTGTTGAAGACCATGTGATCGAAATCCAGCGCACCGGGAGGTGAGAACAGCAGGTAGAAATATTTGAAGGTTTCCGCGAACAGAAAGCTCTGCATGCCATCGCGTTTCTCCTTGGTGATGACGCTCTTCAGGCCCGCGTAACCGTTCTCGGTGCGACAGTACTTCACGAAATCGCGCCACAAGCGACGCCCGATGATCCGGTATCGAGGGTCCCCGGTGAGGTGATAAAGGTAGTACGTGGACTCAATGATCTCCGGGCGCAAAGGATAGCCGGCGTACTCGACTTGCTTCGTCCGATAATTGAGTATCTCCGGCTCGATCCCGTTCAGGTTCCACATTTGGACAGAAGAGGCGTGCAGCCGTCGGGCGCGATCGAGATCTCCCGAGAAGGCCAGCAAGCCCGGGAAGAACGCATCGAGCGCGCCGTAGTAGGTATGGGTGCGCTTACCGGTATCCATATCCGCTTGGCCGTACCACAGTTCGCCGTTCGCTTCGTCCGCCAGGTACTGATTCACGGCGGCGATGCTGTGGTTCCACATGTCCAGACAGTCTTTGTCGCCGAAGAGCTTCCAGCACTTCCAGAGATATTCGTAGTAGGAGTCTATGCCGGCGCCCACATGCGACTCGCGCTCGGTCCATTGACCGGTTTCGACATCGATGCCCTCCCCCACCAGCCCGATGGCGGAGCGCCGCTGATACGTTCCCACCAACGCTCGCTTCGCCTTGTCGTAGTAAACCGGGTTGCCGGTGAGCTTGCTGAGCTTGCCGAATTCGAGCAGCAAGCTGCCGGTCTCGGCCGGATTGCTCGACGCGTTACGGACTTTTCCGGTACGCAGATTGACTTCCACGTAAGGCAGCCCCGTGGGCGAACCGAAAACCGGCAACAGGCGATCGCCCAGATTCTGCGCCAATTCCAGCAGGCGCTTGTCGCCGCTCAACTCGTAGGACGACAGGAGCCCGCCGAGCAAACGAATCGTGATCTCGAAGTTCTTGACATAGACGTCCTTATCGAAGGACAGCCCCTGATCGATGAGCGCCCGGGCCTTGTCCGCCTGCTCTTTCAACCCCATGACGATCAGGGTGTCCAGAGCATCCACGGGCGTCATCATCAGCGACTCGCCGTACCAGTCGCGGGGCGTGCGACTCAGCGGGCGTAGCTCATCATGTCCCCAGGCATCGCGTTCGTAGCCGCTCCAGGCGTGCAGCAACTCCTGCTTCACTTCGGCCGCCAGCTCTTGGGCCTCGCGGTCGCTGACAGGAGAGGAATTCGCGCCGTTGTCGGCTTTGGCGGCCGTCACCACCGGGGACGTTTCCGGCAAAGCGGCGCCCGCGGCACCGACCATTCCTACAGAGAGCACGACCGCCGGCAACGCGCGCCAGAACCGCCGACATGAGTCAGCCGTTCCATTGACCGCCGGCTGTCGCGCCCCGTGCATCACTGCTTCTTGCCCCCGAGCTTGGCTTCCACCTCTATCCAGTATGCCCGCCCGTCGCCGTTGTACAGGAAATTATTAAAGTACGGATAGACGCTGTTGGTGGGGTCTGACGGCGGCTGCTTGTTGGCGATATTGTTGACGATCAGCTGCAGGTAGACATTGGGTACCAGCCGGATTTTTTCGCTGGCATTCACCACGGTCCACGGCGCCACGTTGCGCCTGGAGCCGTCGGCGGCAGCCGTCGCGCCGTCGCGCGTAGCGTGCAGTGTCGTGCTGAACCGGTCGATGTTCCAGACCAGGTCGGCCGTAGTGACGTTCGGGATCTCAAACAATTGGCCATTGGCCAAGAGATTGATGGGCGCGTCGCCCGCAAACTGCGTGGACGTGTGCTGCAGCTGACGGAAGTAGCCCGCGCTGAGCTGGAAGCTGCCGAACGAGTCCGTTCCCCAGAGGTAGCGGGCTTGGCTCTGGATACCGGCCTGGTGCTCGAAGGAGACATTCTGTGGAACGGCAGTGATCTTCTGGATGCTGAACTGATCGAGCGTGGTCTTCGGGGGAACACGATCAACTAGCGCGAGGGCGTTCTGGCAGAAGCGGGAATTGATGTCGAACGGGTTGCCGTGCTCATCCTTGCCCAGCAGGCAATTGGCCTCTGTCTGCAGCTCGGTATCGAAGTTGCTGATCTGGACCTCGTTCGAGATAGTGATCTGGTTGTAGTCGACCGACCAGCGCAGGTGATTCTCGAAAGCCGACCAGACAAAACCGTAGTTGAATGTTCTGGCCGTGATGTTCTGCAGCTGGGTGCTCCCCGAACTGACGCCGATCGGGTTCACATTATTGGCGAGCGTACAATTCTGGATATTCGCCGTCGTATACCCCGCCTGGCGGCACTGGAACCAGTCGGTCACGGTGGGAGCACTCGTGGTCGGCCCTTCGAACAGGTAATGCAAGTCCGGCGTACGGAAAGCCGTCGCATAGCCCGCGCGAAGCAGCAGGTCCTTGATCGGACGAAACTCGAGTCCCGCCTTGTAGGTAAATTTCCCGTCCGAGCTATTACCTCCAAAACCCGTGCCCGCCTGAATGTTGTAGTGATCGTAGCGGCCAGAGATATCCGCGGTGAGCATGCTCAGCAGGGGCACCTTGAACTCGGCGCCCGCGGCGTAGAAGCTGCGACTGCCCGCGGAGTTCGGACGCGAAGTAAGTCCGTCGAACACCCCCGCCACGCCCTGCGGGTCGGCCGCCTCATGCAGGGTATCGCCGCCATATTGCGCCACTGCGCCACCGCCGACATCGCCGGCCGGCAGGGAGAACAACTTCGGATTGTTGACATTCAGCGTGAAGTCATGCGTCGTGGCGACCGAGTATTCCGACCGGGTCCCCCCGAAACTGGCCAGCTGTGCGGGTGTCAGAGCCGTATAGAAGTTCGCTAGATTCGGCGTGTAAGCCGCAATACCGAAGCCGAAAGGATCGCTACCCTGCTGAGGCCCGAGAAAGTAGTTCTCGATCAGATCATTCTTGAAGTTCCCGCTCGACGAGACGTAGTGCGTATTTTCCTGCGACTCGTGGAAGTACAGATCGTAGTCGTATCCAGAGTTGCCGATGCTGCCTTTCAGGCCGGCCGAGCCGTTGTACTCATGTGTGTAAACGTGCTGGTTTTCGCCGTTCCAGCCCCCGAACTCCTCCGGGGTGAAATCACGCTGCAAAAGCTCGAATTGCTGGGTTTTCGGGTCGTAGAATAAGCCGCCGGACGTACCGGGTGCCCGCGCCGTGTTCCACACCACCAAGCCCCCGGAGTAGGTCGGCGCGCTGCGGGCATACAGCAGCTCCGTATAAGCGGTCATGTTGTCCGTGATGTGGTACTTGAGCGTCAGCAGGCCATTGAGCTTGTCGTCCTGATTGATGACGCTGTTGTAACCGGCGGCGGGACTGCCGCAGTATTTGTTCCCTCCCGCGGGGAATCCCGGACGGCTCGAGTAAGCCAACGTCCCGCCGTCCAAGCTGCCCAGCTTGGCACACGTGGCCGCGGTCGGATCGACCAGGAACGGATTGAAATTCTGGTCCAGGGCCTCGTAAAAGAAGTTACGCGCATTAGGATTGCCATGCGAGAAGCGCGACAGTCCGGGCTCGCTGTCCTCAAGGAGCTCCTGCTGGTGGGTGAACTCGAGGCCGTAAATGGCCTCGAAATTGTCCCGGTTGTAGCCGCTGAAGAGCTGCACGCGCTGGTTACGCCCGCCGCCTGCGGAATAGCCGCCGTCGCGCACCGTGATCGTGGTGCCGTCGACCTTGTCCTTCAGCACGACATTGACCACTCCCGCGATCGCGGAGGAGCCGTAGATCGAGGACTGGGCGCCGGTCAAAACGTCGATATGGTCGATCAGCCCGACGGGCAGGTTGGCGATGTCGGTCAGGTCACTCACGCCATTGTTCGGCAGCGGATAATTCGCGATCGGACGGCCGTTCAGCAGCGTCAGCGTGAAACTCGGATCGAGTCCGAACAAACTGATTGCGTTGGCCCCCGGCGTGAAAGTCCCGGTGGACTGGGCGTCCTCCACGAAGCCGTTCGCAATCGGCAGGTTACGCAAGGCGTCGTAAACGTTGGCGAACCCCTGATCTTCGATTTCGGCGGACGTGACTGTGATCTTGGGTGAAACGGCGTCCGTCGACTTCTGCCGAATCAACGAACCGGTCACGACGACCTCCTCGATCGTCGGCGTGCTCGAATCAGCAGCGGCCTTCGCCACCGTTTGCGGGTCGGCCGCCGCCGCGATACCACCGAAACTCGAACAGACCAGAATGGTCAGCAGACCCTTGAACCGTATTGGAATTCGCATTGCATCCCCTTTTTTTGGCCCGAGACTAAATCGATTGAAATTAGACCGTTTTTAAATCGATTGAATGAAATATGAAAAAAACTCGTTCGAACGCGAATAAATTTGAGACTGGTGAATTGGAATTTATCTAAATCGATTTAAATTTGCAAGCGGGTCCCCGGGGGGACCCGCTCACCCCCCCCCCAGGGGGGCCTCAGCGGTACGCCGTCATGGAGTACGGCCGCTGCGTCGGTCCGGTGGCCCAGGTCTGGTTCGGTTGCGCTTGCATGCTGAAGTGCAACTCGCCGCCGGCCATGATTTCCTGGTGCGTCAGATAGCTGCGCGCCAGCGGTTTGCCATTCAGGCTAACGGAACCGACGTAAGGATTTGCGTCCGCGAGATGATCGGCCGATACGGTAAAGCGCTTACCGTTCGGCAGAGTCAGGGTGGCGTGCGGCACGAAAGGCCTGCCGATGACGTACTGGTTGCTGGCCGGAGCGACCGGGTAGAAGCCCAGGGCGGTGAAAATGAACCAGGCGGACATCTGTCCGCAGTCGTCGTTGCCCGCCAGCCCCGTCGGCGTGGGTGCATACTGAGTGCTCATGATCTGCCGCAGACGCGCCTGGGTCTTCCAAGGCTGGCCGGCATAGTCGTAGAGATAGGCAATGTGATGGCTGGGCTCATTGCCATGGGCGTAGTAGCCGATGAGGCCGCTTATGTCCTCGACGTTCGCAAATTTCTTGGGATCCACCTTGCTGTCGAACACCGCGTCGAGTTTGGCCACCAGCGCCGCATCGCCGCCCAACACGCGCACCAGGCCCCCTATGTCCTGCGGCTCGTACCAGGAATACTGCCAGGCGTTGCCCTCGGTGTAGTCCGTTCCATATCCAACGGTGGCAGGATCGAACGGCTCATGAAAGCTGCCGTCGCTCAGGCGCGCCCGAACGAAGCCGGTCTTGGGATCGAAGACGTTACGCCAGTTCTGTGCCCGCTGGTCGAATTGCGCCGCCTCCGCATTGTGTCCCATCGCGCGGGCCATTTGCGCGATGGTCCAGTCGTCAAAGGCGTATTCCACGGTCTTGGAGGCAGCCTCATTGACCTTGTCGATGGGAACGAATCCGCGCTGCATGTATTCGCCCAGCCCGCCGTAAGGACGGTAGGTCGCCGTCGCCAGCACGCTCTTCAATGCCTCCTCGGCCGAGTAACCACGGATGCCTTTGACATAGGCATCGGCTATCACCGCCACCGCGTGATAGCCGATCATGCACCAGGTCTCCAGCCCAGCATACGACCACACAGGCAACATGCCGTAAGGGCTCTCCTGCTGGAAAGCAATCAACGATCGGATGATGTCGTTGGTGTGCGCGGGCGGTTGAACGAGGGTCAGCAATGGATGCTCGGCACGGTAGGTATCCCAAAGAGAGAACGTCGAATAGAACTCGAAGCCCGTCGCCTGATGCACGGAGTTGTCCGGCCCGCGATAGCGACCGTCCACATCCATGTACAAGGACGGCGCCAACAGCGCGTGATAGAGCGATGTGTAGAAGCTCTTCTGCATGTCCGTGGCCGCGTCCACCTCGAACACCGAGAGCGCCTGCATCCAGGCACTGCGCGCGGCCGCACGTGTCGCCTCGAAATCCCAACCCGGCATCTCACGATCGAGATTCTGAATAGCGTTCGTCTCACTGACGCCCGAGATGGCGACCTTGACCGACAAGGGTCCTTTGAGCGAGTCAAAATCGAACACCGCGACCAGGGCGCGCCCGTCAATGTTCCCGCGCTCCTTCGGCAGAGCAGGACCTGGTGCCACACCGGTACCCTTGTACGGAATCGACTCCTCGCGGTTGTTGAGCGAAAAACTGCTCGCCGGTTGTGAGAAACGCAATGCAAAATACAGTTGCCTTCCGGGCGCCCAACCGCGAGTTTCGCGAAAGCCGGTTACAGTGCCGTCCGGCTGCACTCGAATACGCGACCACTGCACCTTGCCGGCGTAGTCGTAGATGCTCTTGCGCAAGTCCAACAGCACATGGGCCGGCTTGCCTCGGGGAAAGCCGTATCGATGCAAACCGACGCGCCGGGTCGCGGTGAGCTCCGCCCTGACGCCGTAATCATCCAGCGTTACGGCGTAATATCCGGGCTCCGCGGTTTCGTTCCGGTGGCTGAATCGCGACCGGTAACCGCTGCCGGGCTTGTCGGGATCACCGGGCTCGAGTCGCACCGGCCCTGCAATGGGCATCAGCAGCACATCACCCAGGTCCGAATGCCCGGTGCCCGAGAAATGGGTGTGGGAGAACCCCAGGATGGTGGGATCTTCATAGCGATAGCCTGCCGCCCAAGCGAAACTTTTGTGGAAATCGACGATCTGAGTGTCAGGGCTCAACTGCACCATTCCGAAAGGCACGGTGGCTCCGGGGAACGTGTGCCCCTCCCCGCCCGTGCCGATGAAAGGGTCCACGTTGCGATAAGCCCGTTCGCCGGCGGACTCGCCTGCGACAGCCGCAAAGGAGATGCACACAACAATGCTCGACAAGAAAAAGATACTCAGGATGCGATGAAAATCGCGCAACATGAATCACTCCTCGGGAGATCTGGCCCACTTCCACAGCCGCTGTCGTTTGACATACGCGCACGACTACTTTAATTTTAAATCGATTTAAAGCCAAGCAAGGCTGTAGGAGCATCGATGTGGCGGCTTCCGTCATTCCGCAACTGGTGTAATGGAGTCGATCTCGCCGGCCGAGCGGCGCGGGAGTGAGCGCTGGTCGCCCGGCCCCGCGCCGCGTACGGCTGATTGACATTGCGAATGCCTGTAGCGTGTCTCAGGCAACCGTCTCCCTGGCTCTGCGCGAGAGCCCGCTGGTCAATGCCAATACCCGCGCGCGGGTGCTCGCTGAGCTCAAACGTCAGGGCTACGTGTATAACCGCGGCGCAGCCAATCTTCGCCGCCAGACCTCCAGCACCGTCGCGCTGCTCATCAACGATATATCCAACCCCTTCTTCGCCGAGTTTGCGGCCGGAGTGGACGAGGCCCTGGCGCAAGGTGGCTACGTCACTCTGCTGGGCCATAGCGGCGAATCTCCGGATCGGCAGCAGCGAATGCTGTCCTCGCTCATGGAGCACCGTCCCGCGGGCTTCATCCTGTCGCCGGCCGAATTGAGCGACCCGCGGGCGTTGCAGGACCTGCTCGGCGAACACGCCCACGTACTGGTGTTCAACCGGGAGTTGAGCCGCACGCAATGGGATTTTCTGGTGTTGAATAATCGTCGGGGCGCGCGCCTGGCGACGGAGCATCTGTTGAAGCTGGGACATAGACGCATTGCATTCGTGGGTGGCCACAGTACTTCCAGTTCCTGCCGGCAAAGGCGGGTTGGCTATACCGAAGCAATGCGCGCAGCGCACATCGAGCCCGCTTCCGGCTGGCTCGTGGAGTGTGCGCCGACCCGCCTGGATGCGGCCGGCTGCACCGGCTTGCTGTTCGCCAAGGACGTACCGCCGCCCACGGCGGCGGTCTGCTACAACGACGCAGTGGCCCTTGGACTCATGAACGGACTCGCGGCGCGGAACGTGCGAGTAGGCAAGGAGTTCGCCGTTACAGGTTTTGACGATATTGCCGAGGCAGCCGTGGCTGCGCCGGCGCTGACCACCGTCGCGGTGGACCCGCGTGGACTTGGCAGGCGCGCGGCCGAGCTCCTACTCGGAAGGCTCGAAGCGCCGCAGCAGTCCCGGCAGCGCGTCGTAGCGTCCGTAACGCTCAAGATCCGCGGCAGCACATGTCCTCCATCGCCCACTGCCCGAATCCGTGGTCAATAGGCGAGATGCGCATGGGGGAAATTGCCTGCTTCGGTGAAGCTCTGATCGACCTTCTTGGTCAACCCTCCACGGAGGCACCACGCTTCACACAATACGCTGGCGGCGCACCCGCCAACGTCGCGGTCGCAGTGGCGCGCCTGGGTGGTTCGGCAGCTTTTGTCGGGATGCTCGGTGCCGACATGTTCGGGGACTTCCTGTTGCGCAGCCTGCAACGAGCGGGCGTGAACACCGCTTACGTGCGCCGCACCGGGGATGCCAACACCGCGCTGGCCTTCGTGTCCTTGGCTGCGGACGGTGAACGACATTTCAGCTTTTACCGTCCACCGGCCGCGGACCTGCTATTCCGGCCAGAGCACTTCGATCGAGCGTGCTTCGAAACCGCCTCGGTATTCCACGCTTGCTCCAACAGCATGACCGAGGAATCCATCGCCGAAACTACGCTGATCGGGATGCAACGCGCCCGTGCCGGCGGGCTCCTGGTGAGCTTCGATCTCAATCTGCGGCCGAGCCTCTGGCCCCGCGGCAAGGATGCTCGTCCCCTGGTCTGGCGGGCGCTTCACGCGGCCGATCTGGTGAAACTCAGCGCCGCGGAGCTCGATTTTCTCGCTGAGCCTCTCGGCGGCGAGCGAGCGGTATTGCACCGGCTATGGCAGGGGCAAGCCCAGTTGCTCGTGGTAACCGACGGCGCCGCACCGATTCGCTATTACACACGGAGCACGGGAGGGAGCATACCGGCCTTCCGAGTGTCCCCGGTAGACACCACGGCAGCCGGGGACGCTTTCGTCGGCGGGCTGTTATATTCTCTGGTGCACTCAGGAATCGGGGCACGCGATTTAGCGCTCGTGTCCACGGACTCTCCTGAGTTTCGCAGAATACTGTGGTTTGCCGCCGCGTGTGGTGCCTTGACGGTCACTCGGCACGGCGCCTTCGCAGCGATGCCGGACCTCGGCGAAGTGCAAGAGCTATTACGGAGCCAGCTGTGACCGAACTCCCGGACTTTCGTTCGCCCAGCTTTCTACGTGAGCATATCGCGCACACGATGGCCTTCTATCACCCTCGGGCGATCGACCCCACCGGGGGCTTTTTCCATTACTTCAAAGACGACGGGGCGATCTATGACAGGGATCACCGTCATCTGGTGAGCAGCACCCGTTTCGTCGTCAACTACGCCATGGCGGCGCGTACTTTCGGGGGGACCGAATACCAACAGGAAATGCTCCACGGCCTGCGATACTTACGTGAGGCGCACCGCGACCCGAGGACTGGCGGCTACGCTTGGACGCTGAAGAATCATCAACCGGAAGACCGAACCAACCACTGCTATGGACTGGCATTCGTGCTGCTGGCCTACTCTCACGCGCTGGCGCTGGACATCCGCGAAGCGGCGCCCTGGGTCGAGGAGATCTGGGGCCTGTTGGAAAAGCGATTTTGGGATCCGGCAGCAGGTCTCTACAGCGACGAAGCGGATGCGGACTGGAACGTTGCGCCGTATCGTGGCCAGAATGCCAACATGCACATGTGCGAGGCCATGTTGGCCGCCTTCGAGGCTACTCAGGAAAGCCGCTATCTGGAGCGTGCCTATCAACTCGCCGACAACGTAACTCGCCGCCAGGCGGCCAAAGCCGGCGGTCTGGTCTGGGAGCACTACGACAAGGACTGGGACCCCGACTGGCTCTACAACCGCGACAATCCTCGACATCTGTTCCGACCCTGGGGCTTTCAACCCGGACACCAGACCGAATGGGCCAAGCTGCTCCTGACTCTGGAGAGCCATCGTCACGATGCCTGGCTACTGCCGACCGCGCGCAATCTGTTCGACAGAGCGCTGGGTTGCTGGGATGCCGAGTGCGGCGGCATTTACTACGGAATGGCGCCGGATGGCAGCATTTGCGACAGCGACAAATATTTCTGGGTGCAAGCGGAGTCGCTCGCGGCCGCGGCTCGACTGGCCTTGCGCTGCCGCGAACCGTCCTACTGGGACTGGTACCAGCGTCTGTGGACCTATTCCTGGGAGCACTTCGTGGACCATCGCTACGGAGCCTGGTACCGCATCCTGGATCGCAACAACCGCAAGTACGGCGACGAGAAGAGCCCCGCCGGCAAAGTGGACTATCACACGATGGGTGCGTGTCATGACGTGCTGCGAGCGCTGCGCGAGTCCGGGGGCTGATCTCAATTTCCCGCTCAATGTGCTGCACCAATACGGGGCTTGACCCCCGCGCCCAGTGAGATAGGCAGCGATTCGGCCGCCACCGCTCCGCCAAATCCCCCCGTTGGAGGCGTGCTACCCGCACTTGACGCGACGGGTATAGTAGTCGGTTACATGCAAAATATCCGAATCCGGGGCGCCCGGACCCACAACCTGAAGAACATCGATCTCGACCTGCCGCGCGATCGATTGATCGTATTGACCGGCCTTTCGGGTTCCGGCAAGTCTTCGCTCGCCTTCGACACCATTTATGCCGAGGGTCAGCGGCGCTACGTCGAATCGCTCTCGACCTACGCCCGGCAATTCCTGTCGATGATGGAGAAGCCGGACATCGACACCATCGAGGGCCTGTCGCCTGCGATCTCCATCGAGCAGAAATCGACGTCGCACAATCCGCGCTCCACGGTGGGCACGGTCACCGAAATCTACGACTACCTTCGGTTGCTGTATGCCCGTGCCGGCACGCCGCGCTGCCCGGACCACCACATCGACCTCGCCGCCCAAACCGTGAGTCAGATGGTCGACGCCGTTCTTCAGCATCCGGAAGGGACCGCCCTGATGCTGCTCGCGCCTGCCATCGCCGAGCGCAAAGGCGAGCATGCCGAACTCATCGAAGAACTGCAGGCGGGCGGTTTCGTGCGCGCACGCATCGACGGCCGAGTCGTGGAGCTCGATCAAGCGCCCAAACTCGACGTGCGCCGCAAACACACCGTCGAAGCGATCGTCGATCGCTTCAGAGTGAGGCCGGATTTGAGCCAGCGCCTCGCCGAATCCTTCGAAACCGCTTTGCGGCTGGGCCAGGGCGTGGCGCGCGTGGCCTACATGGAGGAACCAGAGCGCGCCGAGCTGGTATTTTCCGACAAATTCGCATGCCCCGTCTGCAGCTATTCCCTGAGCGAACTCGAACCGCGCTTGTTCTCCTTCAACAGCCCGATCGGCGCCTGTCCGGCCTGCGACGGCATCGGCACCCAGGACTTCTTTGATCCGGAGAAGATCGTCGCGAATCCGCATTTGTCCCTGGCCGGCGGCGCGGTGCGCGGTTGGGACCGGCGCAACGCCTACTACTTCCAGCTGATTCAATCGTTGGCGCGGCATGCCAAATTCGACATCGAGGCGCCTTTCGAAAGCCTGGCGCAAAAGATCAAGGATCTGGTGCTGTTCGGCAGCGGCGAGATCGAGATCGAGTTCAAGTACCTCGACGGCAAGGGCGGCACGCTCAAGCGCAAGCACGCCTTCGAAGGCATCGTCAGAAACCTCGAACGCCGCTACAAGGAAACGGAATCGGCAACGGTGCGCGAAGAGCTCGCCAAATACCGTTCTTCGCGCCCCTGCCCGGAGTGCGGCGGAACCCGCCTCAATCGGGCTGCGCGCAATGTCTTCGTCGGCGGCAAGAGCGTTCCCGAAGTATCTTCGCTGTCGGTGGAACGCGCGCTGGAGTTCTTCGGCAAACTGACGCTGCCGGGCTGGCGCGGCGAAATTGCCGTCAAAATCGTCAAGGAAATCGGCGACCGCCTTGGGTTTCTCGGCAATGTCGGTCTCGGCTACCTCACCTTGAACCGCAGCGCCGACACTCTGTCCGGCGGCGAGGCGCAGCGCATTCGCCTCGCCAGCCAGATCGGCTCAGGGTTGGTCGGCGTCATGTACATTCTCGATGAACCGTCGATCGGTCTGCACCAACGCGACAATCAGCGCCTGCTCGATACGCTGGTCAACCTGCGCGACCTGGGGAACACGGTCATCGTGGTCGAACACGATGAGGACGCGATCCGTCAAGCCGATCATGTCGTTGACTTAGGCCCCGGTGCAGGCGTCCATGGGGGGAGCATCGTGGCGCAGGGCACCGCTGCCGAGGTCGCCGCACATCCCGATTCGATCACCGGACAGTACCTGAGCGGCCGGCGCCGCATCGAGGTTCCCGCCAAGCGGCGTGCGCCGGACCCGAAGCGCATGTTGCGGGTAATCGGCGCCACAGCCAACAATTTGAAGAAGGTCACCGCGGAATTTCCTTTGGGACTGCTGACCTGCGTCACGGGTGTTTCGGGTTCCGGAAAATCGACCCTGGTGAACGACACTTTGTTTCGCGCGGTGGCCACCCAACTCAATCATGCCGCGGCCGGCACCGCGCACTTCGATCGCATCGAAGGCCTCGACTACATCGACCGGGTGATCGAGATCGATCAGAGCCCGATCGGCCGCACGCCCCGCTCCAACCCGGCCACCTACACCGGCTTGTTCGCGCCGATTCGGGAGATCTTCGCCGCCGTGCCGGAGTCACGCGCGCGCGGTTATGAGGCGGGACGATTCAGCTTCAATGTCAAAGGCGGACGCTGCGAAGCCTGTCAAGGCGACGGCGTGATCAAGGTGGAAATGCACTTTCTCGCCGACGTCTACGTGCCCTGCGATATCTGCAAGGGCAAGCGCTACAACCGCGAGACCCTGGAAATCCGCTTCAAGGGCAAGAACATACAGGAAATTCTCGACCTTGATGTCGAGGACGCACTGCCGTTCTTCTCCGCCGTACCCACCGTGCAGCCGAAGCTGCAGACCCTGATGGACGTAGGATTGTCCTACGTTCGCCTGGGGCAAAGCGCGACCACGCTGTCGGGCGGCGAGGCACAGCGCGTCAAACTGGCCAAGGAACTGTCGAAACGGGCCACCGGGCGCACGCTGTACATTCTCGATGAGCCGACCACGGGCCTGCATTTCGCGGACATCGCCCAGCTGCTCGTCGTGCTGCAGCGGCTGCGCGACGAAGGCAACACAGTCATCGTGATCGAACACAATCTCGATGTGATCAAGACCGCGGACTGGCTGGTGGATATGGGACCTGAAGGCGGCGACGGCGGCGGCCGGATCATCGCCTCCGGGACGCCGGAACAAATCGCAGCGGACGGGGCGTCCTACACCGGGCATTATTTGCGATCCAAGCTGGACCAGCCGGCAGTGCGTAAACGCGCATGAACAGCCGGTGCATGAACACCCCGTGGCGCCTCTTTCCGACGGCGCCGCGATTCATGCCTCTGGGGGCGCGCTCGCGAGCCTAGTTACAATCGGCCGGGCTAGGCAGAACGCGCACGAACCACCGGCACGACCGGCAGCACCTCACCATCAGCCGCGGAAAGATTGCCCGGCGTCCTCACCGACCGTAGTTGCAAAACGAAGTTCGCAACCTGATCTTGCAATGAGTCCGCCTGGCCCTGCAGTCGGTTGGCGGTCTCGACCACATCTGCGGCCATCGCCTCGGTGGCGCGCGCCGTTTGTTCGACATGAACGATATTTTCTGCGACTGCGATGGTCGACGAACTGATCTCCGTCACCTTGGAAGCAATGTCCTCCGTCGATTTGGACTGATCGTCGCAGGCCGCAAAGATCGTCGAGGAGCTTGCCTCCAGATCCGCAATGATCGTGCGCATGCTCTGCAGAATCTCGATCGAGCGGGTGGCGGTGGTGCCCACCTGCCGCACATGTCCGCCGATCCCGTCGGCGGCACCTCGGGTCTGCGCAGCCAGAACCTTGACCTCATCCGCCACGATGCAGAAACCGCGCCCGGCTTCGCCGGCCCGCGCGGCTTCGATCCGCGCATTGATCGCCAGCAGGTGTGTCTGGCGCGTGATGCCGGTGATGATTCCCGTGATGTTGGTTATCTGGCCGGACGCTGCGGCGAGCTGATCGATTTCAGCCCGTGCCGCAGTCGCCTCCTGCACGCCGAAGACCGCCTTGGCCTTCGATTGCTCGGCATTTTTCCGCACCGAGCGCGCGGCTTCGGACAATTGCGAGCTGGAAGCGGCGATGCGTGATGCCGCATTCTCGGTCTGCCTGGCAACGATGCTCGCGTCCGCACTGCGTTGTGTCGTGCTTGCCGCACTGCGCGCCAAATTGGCGGCGGTGGACTTCAGCGTCTCGACGGTGGCCGCCACCGATTCCACGATACCCGCGACCTGAGACTCGAACTCCCCGGCCATTTGCTCGCGCAGCGCCTGACGCTCGCTCGATTGCAGTCGTTCCATTTCGCGCTGCTTGCGCTGCTGTTCCTCGGCGACTCGCGCGCGATCGGCCTCGAGCGCGAGCCGTTGGTCGGCTTCGGCTTGGCTGCGCTCCTGGATCGCGGTTCTCATGTTGACCATGTCCCGCGTCAGCTCGGCAAATTCGCCCCGACCGTGCACGCGGATTGCCTGAGGGCCTTCGTTCGTTTGAATGCCGCGCACCAGTGCGCGCATCCGGCCGAAGGAACTCATCATGCTGCGCGCGAGGAGCAGCGCCAGAACCAGCCCCAAGAGCACCATCGGTGCCACCGTAATGACGATGAGATCATGGCCCCGAGAAGCCCGCTCCGCGATGTCCCCCTGTATCTGCTGCGCGGCAGCCTCCTGGGTGTCGATCAAATCTTGAACACGAGAATCTATATCGGCGATTGCAGCGGCGGGAAATGACCCGTCGGCCGCGCGCCGCGTTTGGATGAGGGCGTCGACCGCGAGGATCGCGGTGCGCGCGGCCGGATCGGAGACATGCTCCGCGGCACTGCCCAGATGCGTGTGCGCCGTATCTGCGATCGAGCGCAATCGAGCGCCGCCGACGCTCGAATTTCCGGACGCACCGATGCCGACGATTTCCTTCCAAGCCACCTGCGCGCCGCGGATTTCATCGGCGGCCGCCTGGTCGGTATCCCGGTAGGCGCTCGTCATCTCTGTGAAATCCCGGTATTTTGCGACGGCATTGATTCCCGTCGCCAGCGCAATGACGATCACGAACCCCAAGGCTGCGAGCAGCTGCAGAGCGACCGGAACACGATTCACCAGCGTATCGGCCGGACCGGACGGCAGCATCCGCTCGATGACCGACAGCCGCCGCTTCCAACCGTTGAAGATGACGGCTCCGATATGGATCACCACGAGACCCACCAGCACGGTTGCGATCACCATGTGGGCGGTCATCAAGCGGTCGCGTGCACCGTCCGAAATTTCCCACGGCGCCGGCAGCGTGATGATGCCGAAGGCCGTAACGGTATCGCCCCGCGCCCAGGCGATGCACATGCCCATGAGCGGTTGGACGATCAGAGCAACGTAAAACGACAGGTGTACCAGGCGGGCCGCTAAAACCTGCCAGCCCGGGAGTTCGGCATGCAGCGGCGGACTTTTGGCGCGCGAGATCAGAACCACGCGAGCGATGCAGAGCACCAGGATTGCGAATCCGAGTTGCCGATGCAGACCGAGCACATTTTGACCGTACTGCAACGAGCGCAGCTGACCCAGAACCAGCGCGATCGCGAGCTGACAAATGACGAACAGCGCGACGGCCCAGTGAATGGTCTGCAGAACGGGCGAATATCTTACGTTGGAGGCACTGTTCGACACGTTACTCACCAACGTCGATCATCTAATTGACGGTAATCGCGAGTTTCATCTTGGGATGGATTCCGCATCCCACCGTGTACGTCCCCGCTTTGGTGAACGTGTATTTCACTTTCCCTCCCGCCGGCTGCAGCCCGCCGTTGAATGTGACGCCGTCGCCGCTGATCACGATGTTGTGCGCCGTCGCGTCGTCATTGACGAATTCGACTGCTTGTCCTTTCGCGATGGACAGTTCATTCGGCGTGAAGGTGAGACCCTTTTGCGTGACTGTCACCGCGTCTGCCGCCATTCCGACGGTCGCGAACAAGGCAGCTGCAATGACGAGGAGAGAGCGAAGAGTATGCATATGAGCCCTGGTGATTTGACATGAAATGATTGGCTTGATCGTGCTCAACGAGGCAGCGCGGCGAGTGCAACCGGATCATCGGCGCTCGTCAGCGTATCGAGAAACGCCAGCAGATCCGCTTTTTCCTGCTTGGTCAGTCGGAGCGGGCGGATATTCGTGTCGAGACTCGGCCGCGTCTCGAAACCGCCGTCGTAGTGCTCGATGACGGCGGCCAGACTGGCGAGCGACCCGTCGTGCATATAGGGCGCGCGCTGATTGATGTTGCGCAGAGTGGGTGTTTTGAAGGCTCGCTCCAATTGCACGATGCCGGGAGCGATCGCTGCACGGCCGAGGTCCGCGTCATGCAGTCCGATATCATGAAATCCGTCGTCACTCATGCGCCAGGTCGAATGACAGGCCGCGCAATTGGCTTTGCCGTTGAACAACACGAGGCCGCGCAATGCCTCGGCGGAGATCGCTTGATCATCGCCTTTGACCCAGCGGTCGAACGGCGCGTCATTCGAAATCACCGTCCTCTCGAAGCTCGCGATGGCCGAGGCAATGGTGTCGAGGGAAATCTCTCGTCCGGGGTAAGCGCGCGCGAACGCGTCAATGTAGCCGGGTATCGAGCGCAGCAGCGGCAGCGCCCGTTCCGCCGACATGCTCATCTCTTTGGTCGACGTGAGCGGGCCCTTGGCTTGATCCTCGAGCGTTGCGGCGCGTCCGTCCCAGAAGTAAGGCTCGCCGAACGCCACATCGAGGATCGTCGGGGTATGTCGGGCCAATGGGGAACCCATGTGACCGATCCCTTTGGCCAGGCCATCGCCCCACCCCAATCCCGGGTTGTGGCACGTGGCACATGAAATGGCGCCCGAACCCGACAGCCGGGGATCGAAGAACAAATCCCTGCCGAGCGCGACCTTCTCGGCGGTAGTCGGGTTGGTCTTGGGCTCGGGAACTGCAGTGGGCCGCTGGAAATTCTCACGCAGCGTTTGCAGCGCAGGACTCATGGTCGGAGGCTCCGCCAACCCATCGGCTGCACAGACGGCCCATGTGGTCGCGGACATGCCAACGACCAGCCACATTTTCAGATTGTGCACTGCTCTCCCCATCATGTTGCTCCCGCTCAAATGTGTCAGATCATTCCTACGGAGTCGGCCGGGGCATCCGCGGCTTGAACGAAGATCCGCGGTAGTTTGGCAAAACGTGACTACGATCACGCGAGACGGATTTGTGCTAAAAGCTCCTGGCCGGCGCAACACCAACCCCACAGAGGCACCCGCTTGCAGCAAATACTCGTCTATTCCGACTCACTCTCCTGGGGAATCATTCCGGCCACTCGCCAGCGCCTTCCCTTCGATGCGCGGTGGCCCGGCGTGATGGAAATAGCGCTCGTCGCGCGGGGTCATGCGGTGCGGGTCATCGAAGACTGTTTGAATGGACGCCGGACTGTCTGGGAAGACCCGTTCAAACCGGGACGCAACGGCCTCGTGGGCCTTGCGCAACGCATCGAAATCCATTCACCCCTGGCGTTGGTCATGCTGATGCTCGGCACCAACGACTTCCAATCCATGCATCCGCACACGGCCTGGCACGCTGCGCAGGGCATCGCGACCCTGGTGAATGCCATTCGCCAGGCTCCCATTGAACCCGGCATGCCGGTACCTCCCATTGTGGTAATCGCACCGCCGCCCCTTCTGACCCCGCGCGGGCCGATAGCCGCCAAATTCACCGGTGCTCCCGGCAAGGCTGTGGGGCTGGCCGCGGCATACCGCGACATTACGTCCGAACTCGGCTGCCATTTCTTCGATGCCGGCGGTGTCACCCCGGCAAGCGCGGTCGATGGAATTCATCTCGATGCCGATCAGCACCAACGGCTGGGCGGGGCGCTTGCCGGCTTCGTTGCCGGATTGCCGGGCATTTTGCACGTAAGCCAGCGATGAGGCATCGCTCGCCACCCGCCGGCGCTCGCGCCGCCTCGGCCGGCCGTTACGCCGCATCGGCCATTGCGCGGGCCTCGCTGCCCATTCTCACGCGCTTGGATCCGGAACTGGCCCACGACCTGGGGCTCGCCGGGTTGCGTTGGTTGCGGCCTCTGTGGCCGGCGCTCGATCTGCCGGCCAAACTGGAAGTGCACTGCCTTGGTCTGACCTTCGCGCACCCGCTGGGCTTGGCGGCGGGTTTCGACAAGAACGGAGACTGCTTGGATGCGCTGGGTGCGATGGGCTTCAGTCACATCGAACTGGGAACCGTGACACCGCGCCCGCAGCCGGGCAATCCCAAGCCCCGCATGTTCAGAATCCCCGAGGCGGGGGCGCTCATCAACCGGATGGGATTCAACAACAAGGGGGTCGATCACCTGGTCGCGCAAGTTTCCCGCAGCCGTTATTGCGGGGTTCGCGGCATCAGCATCGGCAAGAACTTCGATACGCCGATGGAGAACGCCCAGGATGACTATCTGATTTGTCTGCGCAAGGTCTACGCGCTCGCGGACTACATCGCCGTGAACATCTCCTCGCCCAACACGGCCCGGCTGCGGGAGCTGCAGGACCGCGAGGGTCTGGAGCGAATCCTGGGCACGCTGCTCGAAGAGCGCAACGTTCTGCAAGCCCGCTACGGGAAACGCGTGCCGCTGCTGGTCAAGGTCGCTCCCGATCTTGATCCGGAACAGATTTCCGCGTTGGCGCGGCATCTACGCTCGCTCGGCATCGATGGCGCTATCGCCACCAACACCACGACCGATCGCAGTGCGGTGCTCGCTTCGCCGGCGGCCGCCCAAGCGGGGGGATTGAGCGGCGCGCCGCTGCACCCCCTGTCGATTCGGGTGATTTCCCAGTTGCGTGCTGAATTGGGAGCCGACTTCCCCCTCATCGGCGTCGGCGGTATCGTCACCGCCGAGCACGCCCGGGCGATGCTGCACGCGGGCGCGAACCTGGTACAGATCTACACCGGCTTCGCCTATCGAGGATCCGCGCTGCTCGAAGAAATCGTCGATGCGCTGGCCGCATGATTGACGCCGCGGCCGTCGAACAGTTTCAGCGCGACGGCGCCGCGACCGAGGGGCAGCGTCCTTACTGGCGCAACGATCTTTACTTGCGCAACACCGCCGTGAGCGTAATTTCCGGAACGCCAGCCAAGGCCTTCGACAGCGGACATTCCTGTTTCGCGCCGGCGGCCAGTTTCTGGAATGTCGCCTCATCGATGCCCGGCACGGTCGCCTCCAGCCGCAAGCCGATGCGGTCGATCTGGAACCCGGCGCCCTTCTTCACCAATTGCACGGCGGCCTGCGTATCGACGGCGGCTGTTGCGAATCCCGCCGCATCGCAGGCGAACGAGAACGCCATGGTGAAGCAGGCGGCATGGGCCGCGGCCAGCAATTCCTCGGGGTTGGTACCCCGGCGGTCGTCCTCGAAGCGGCTGCCGAAACCATAGGGATACGATTTCAAGGCATCGGTTTGAGTGCTGATTTGACCGGTACCCTGCTTGCCCCGGCCCTCCCAATGAATGCTTGCGGTCTTGTCAGTCATGAAAGACTCCTTTGATCAGTATTGCGGCAACTGATCAGTAATGCGGCAACGGGATGAATTCGCTTTCCCCGGGAACGGCAGGGAACTCCTGCCGTTCCCAACGCTCCTTGGCGCGCTCGATACGCTCCTCCGACGAAGCGACGAAATTCCACCAAATGAACCGAGGCGTGGGAAAACGCTCGCCGCCGAGCAGCATCGCTCGAGTGGCCTCACGCGCAAGCAGGGTCGTTGCCGTTCCCGGTTCGAGCACGGCGAGTTGCCCCTCCGTCACCGGACCTCCCCGACGGCGAGTTCGCCCTGCACCACGTACACCGCACGCTCGCCCTGGTCGGCCGGCAGATCGAGCGCGGCGCCCTGCGCGAATTGGGTGTGGGCATAGAGGGTCGGCCACAGTGTGACGACGGGAGAGCGCAGCCCGAAGGCCTCCCCTGCAATGAGAGTCAGATCGACGCCGTCCCCCGAACGGGTCGGCAGGCTTGCCGCGCCGTAGTGCACGAAGGCCGGCTCTCCATCCTCGTGGCCGTCGGGCAGCGCCACCCAGCTTTGAATGCCGTGAACGTGCTCGCCCGTGGCTCGTACCGCCTTCGGCGTCCTCTCGGAATGCGCGATGCCGCGTCCGGCCGACATCCAGTTCACGTCACCGGGGCGGATCTCCTGCACGGTGCCGAGGCTGTCGCGATGCTCCAGAGAGCCTGAGAAAAGATAGGTCACCGTGGCGAGCGCGGTATGCGGGTGCGGCCGCACATCGATCCCGTACCCCGGGGCGAATTGCGTCGGGCCCATGTGATCGAAAAAAATGAACGGCCCCACCATCTGCCGGCCCCCGGCAGGCAGCACCCGGCGCACGACGAAGCCGCCGAGGTCGCGTTGGCGCGAATCAACCATTTGCAGGATAGTCATGGCTCCGACCAGCTTATGCCAGATCTGCTCGATTCGAAACATCCCTAACGATGCTATTCTGCGCGATTGTTGCCGCCGGCGCCGGAGATATTACATGGCCAGGAAAAAGCACCCCGCGGTGACCCGCGCTGCCGCGGAAGCGGCCGTGCAGCACCCTTCTGCGGTGGGCCGGCGACGACCCGACGCGCGAGGGCCTGCGCGACACCCCGAAGCGCGTGGTCGACGCCTACGGCGATTGGTTCTCGGGATACACCATCGACCCGGGGGCGTACTTGCGGCGCACCTTCGAAGAAGTCGAGGGTTACGACGAAATGGTGGTGCTGCGGGATATCGGCTTCGAGTCGTTTTGCGAGCATCACATGGCGCCCATCATCGGCAGCGCACACGTCGGTTACCTGCCCACCGACCGCGTCGTCGGCATCAGCAAGCTCGCGCGAGTCGTCGACGGCTTTGCGCGCCGCTTTCAGGTACAGGAAAAGCTCACCTCGCAAATCGCCGCGTGCATCGACGAAGTTCTCGAAGCCACGCGGCGTCGGAGTCGTGATCGACGCAGTACATCAATGCATGACCACGCGCGGCGTTCACAAACGCGGCGTCTCGATGATCACCAGTACGATGCTCGGCACATTTCGCGCGGACGCCAGCACGCGCGCGGAGTTCTTGCGCTTCATCGACATCGAGGGTCGCTCTCTGCGCTACCCGCGCTGATCAGCTTCGCTTGCGCTCGGCGAAGGGGCGTACCGGCATCAGAGTCGACCGAGAAGCTGTACTTGTGCTTCTCGCCGGGCTGCAGCGCACCGACACCCACCACGTGGCGCGCAATCTTCTCGCCGCGCTCGTTGGTGATCGAGATCACCACGCAGTACTCGCAGCTCTCATCGCGCAGCGGTGTGACGAATCGATCCCTCGATGCGCATCGCCGACTATCGACTCCGTCTGCGGTTCTCGCATTCGCGGAGTTGAATCGCAGATGGTGCTGGCACCCAGGACAAATATTCGCGCTCTGCAGGACGACCGCCTTGCAGTGCGGACATACCCGAGTCGCGCCTAAGGTGCCGGCCCGAGCGACGCTCACGGCTAGCTGCCGCCGCCCACCAAACCGGGTTTGATCTTTACCTTCTCGTCTTCCCAACCGAATTCGACGTGCCCGCGCATGCGCGAGCCGGCCGCGACCGTAATCGATCCCGGCCTTCACGTCGCCGACGATGATGCCGCCTTCCTGTCACATCGACTCGTTTGGCCGACTCGATGTTGCCCTGAAGCTCGCCGCCGACGACGACGATGCCGGCCAGGACCTGGCCGGTCAAATGGGCCCCTGGCTTCGATGCTGAAATTGCCGTCGATGCGAACGTCGCCCTTGAAACGGCCCGCCATGCGCACGTTTCCGGAGCCTTCGATCTTGCCTTCGATCGTCAGATTCGCGGCAATGACCGATTCGCCGCCCTCTGATGAAGTCTTGGGGGTCGGGCGGCGCGGTGAAACGGCCAGTGCCGGGTCGCTTACGGTGCGCTCCGGCAAACTTCGCTCCGGCGGCGGCGGAGCCGATGGGCTGGCAACGGAACCCGCTGCGGCGGGCGTGGGCTTTTCATTCCAAAGGGCCATAGCTGACTCTCCATTGATATGGTAACTAAAGCGTACACGCTAACCTCAAGAAATGTCATGGACCACTGTCTTTTATTAGAGACGTTGCCCATCCGCCTACTCGCAACGCACCGTCATGTCGGCATGGACTATAATGTGGCGCGGCAAAATGGGGTATTTGACCTTTGTTTCAATCACTCGAGCAGCTGAGTCCCGATACGATTCTCGGACTGATGGCCAAATACCGAGCCGACTCTTCGTCATCGAAAGTCGACCTCGGCGTGGGCGTGTACCGCGACTTGAGCGGCAATACACCGGTGCTCGACTGCGTGCGCCGGGCCGAGCAGGCGGTCTTGGCCGCGCAAACCACCAAATCCTACGTGGCCGCCGCGGGCCGCGAGGAATTCAACAGCGCCGTGGAAGAGATGGTTCTCGGATCCGCCGCATGCCGCCAGGCGCGACCGGCGGGCGCGAACCGCACAGACGCCGGGGGGATGCGGCGCCCTGCGGGTGGGTGCGGAACTGATTCGCGCGGCGGCCCCCGCCGTCACGGTTCACGTCAGCGACCCGACGTGGGGCAATCACACTCCCTTGTTGGGCAGTTCGGGCCTGCGGCTCGAACGCTACCCCTACTACGATGCCGCCGCGCACCGGCTGCGCTTCGACGCGATGCTCGAGCACCTCGAGCGTGCAGCCGAAGGCGACGTGGTGTTGCTTCATGCCTGCTGCCACAACCCCACCGGTGCCGATCTCGATCCGGCAGCAGTGGCAGGCAGTGGCGCAACTGTTGACGCGTCGGCGCCTCGTGCCGTTTCTGGATCTCGCGTATCAGGGCTTCGCCGTCGATCTGGATGCGGACGCCGCCGGCGTGCGCCTGGTCGCGGAGCCAGGTTCCGGAAGCGCTGATTGCCGTCTCATTTTCCAAGAATTTGGGCCTGTACCGCGAGCGCGCGGGCGCATTGATCGTGATCGGCGATAACCAGAGCCGCGCCGATGCGATGATGAGCCACGTACTGCAAATCGCGCGCAGCATCTATTCGATGCCGCCCGACCATGGCGCCGCGATAGCCGCGCACATCTTTGCGAATCCGGCGCTCAAAGGGGAGTGGCTCGCGGAACTTGCCGCCATGCGAACTCGTATAGCCGATATGCGCGGGCTGCTCGCCCGGGAGCTGCGCCGGGCGACCGGAACCGGGACGTTCGATTTCATTCGCGCACAGCGTGGAATGTTTTCCCTACTGGGCGTTTCGGCCCAAGTAGTGGAGCGGCTGCGCGAGAAGCACCATATTTACATGCTGTCGGACAGCCGGATGAACCTCGCCGGCATCATGCCCCACAACGTGAACTACGTCGCCGATGTCCATTGCCGCCGAGCTTCTCGGCTGAGGATTTCCTCGCGCGGCATCAATCCCCGAGTGCGTCGCTGAGCGCGGAAACCTCGGCGGCGGATTCGTGCATCACGGCGACGGTTTGCGCCTCGTCCAAACCGAGGCGTTTGGCGGCTCCCAAGTCGTTCAGCACGATTTGCAGCCCGGGGATATCATCCATTTGCGACGCCATGAGAATCGCGACGATGATCGACATCCGTCAAATCGGCGGGACCCTCCTCCTTCTCCCGGTCGTAGTCCGCCTGCTCACCGACGGCCTGCGCCATCGACTCGGAGAAGTTCCAGTTCTCCAAAATCGCCTTGCCGATGGAGGTATGCCATTCGCCGATGATTTGAGTCAACATCGTGTTGCTGGCAAACAATTGCGGATGATCGACCACCCGAGTCAGCACGTACAATTTGCCGATACCGTGCATCATGCCCGTGAGCATGGCTTCGTCGGGATTGACCTTCGTGCAGTTCCGCGCGAGCACATAGGCGAAGGCCGCCACCAGCGTACTGCGTTGCCAGAGCTCGGTGAGGTGATGCTCCAAGCCGGCCAGCTTGCTGCTCTTGCGAATCTGCGCCATCGAGAAGGAGATCGCGGCGCTGCGCACCATGTTGTAGCCGATCCGATTGATCGCCGTGCGCAGATCAGTCACCGTGCGGCCGCTGCGATTGAGGGAGGCGGAATTCGAGATCCGCAGCAGGCGTGCCGCGAGCGCGGGCTCTGAGCCCACGACCCGAACCACCTGCTCCAGCGATGATTTAGGGTCGGACAAGACCCGCCTGACCCGGACCGCTATTTCAGGAAAGGAAGGCAGGTCCACGTTGCCGCTCGACAACTCCGCCGCCAGGCTGCGGACGAAATCGAATGCGATGGTGGATTGTGACTCCAATTGGGTATCTGTCAAATTCGCGCTCACCTTCAACACGTCCGCGGTCACGCCGAATCATTCGGCCCCAGGCGAGGAAATCGACCGGTAAGCGCCATTCTTGAGGGCCCGGTCCTATTGAATTCGTTTGACGCCGACGCTGCGCCCCTGGCCGGCCAGCGATATTTGATACGCGTCAAAAACCATCCGCGAAATGGTGACCGTATCGCTGGATTTGAATTCCAGGGCCCAATCCGCCTGCCGGGTCTCCCAAATTTGACCATTGTCCATGGTAAGCCTATACCGGCCCTGCCCCACAGGGGCGACGCTCTGCACCTTGAATTGAAGTTTTCTCGGCAGATTGGCTCTCGCCTTGCGTTGCAGCTCAGGCGGCAGCTGGCCGTCATAACCGAATTGCGCCGCGGGTGAGTCGGACGCAGCGGGAGCCGCTACCGGCGCATGCGGGGCAACGGGTGCCTGAGCCGCTGCGAACGCGGCGTCGTAACACGCTAGACGGTCGGCCGCGTCGGCGATCCCCGGGCAGGCGCGCGCCGCGGTGAGGTCCTCGGACCAGGTGTTGCCTGCATGGCCGGCCACGGCGCAAAACAACAGCATTGACCAAATGCGAGTGGCCATCCTTTCAACCCGAGCGCAAGGCCGATGACCTCAACGCAACGCCGACGGGCGGCTCTTGAAGCGCTGCTGCACTTCCCCATGGCGCGCACGCTCGGCATAGCTGCCGCCGCTGTAGTCGGCGACCACTCGCCGCCAAAACGCCACGGCACCGGGATTGCGCAAATATTCGATGATTTCCCAGTCACCGGCGAATCGGTCGAAAATCAGAGTGGCCGCATCGCGGCCCATGCCGACTCGGCGATGCTGCTTGCGCACGAAGAACTCGGACATTCGGTAGTCCGCGGCCGGCTCGCCCGCGGCCGGAATGCGCGGGCGAGTCACCAGCGCAAAGCCTACGGGCTCGGGCCCCTTGAGAATGACCAGCGGGTGGGAGTGATCGCTGGAGAACCAGTGGGCGAAGATTTCGTCTTCGTGCGGATTGTTGGCGCCGATGACGGAAAACAGGCCCGTATTCAAATCAGCCAAGGCATCGATGTACTCGCCATAGACATCCTGGATCCATTGGCGATCCTTGTTCGAATGTCGGCAGTCGCGAATACTGACTAGCACGAGTCCGCTTCCCAGACTTTGAAAAAGACACAGCCCGGACGAACGTGCCTAATGGCCGCCCGCCCGGGCATGTGGGATCAGCTATCGAGCCGAATTACGGCTTCGCAGCGGATGCTGCGCTCGAGGCTGCTTCGGCGGCTGAGTTCGCAGCGGCAGCGGCATCGCTGGCGGCAGAGGCGGCAGCGTCCGCAGCCGGCGCGGCGGCCGGAGGAGGAGTCGTATCAGCAGCCGGGGCAGGAGCCTCGGTCTTGCTGCCGCAGGCACTCAGCACGAATGCCGCGACAAAAGCGCTTAAAGCAAGTTTGGTCTTCATCTATCGATACCCCAGAAATTATTGAGAATAAAATTTTAAGGCCGAGCATGTTATTGGGCCTTCACCCAAATCTCCGCTGCGATTTTAGAGTGTTTCACCCCAATTTCATATCTCTTTCGCGAGCCGTGCAGCGCCTTTAACGCTTTGGAATCGCGAGTAGGGTTAAAGACCCTTTGGCCGGCGAGGCGTCTGGCGCATACTTTACGCCGGTCAGGAAATGGGAGGACATGTGAGCGAATCCAGTCTCGATCAGCTATACAAGCCGCATTTGCAGACCCTCATGCGGCGCGCAGAGCACTCGCTCGCCGCGAGCGGCTTCGACGCGCTGGTCATCCATGCGGGTGTTCCACCGACCAAGTTCCTGGACGACCAGGACTATCCTTTCAAGGTCAACCCGCATTTCAAGGCTTGGGTGCCGATCGTGGACAATCCCCGCTGCGTTCTGGTGATTGCGCCGGGCGCGCGGCCCAAGGTGCTGTTCCACCAGCCACACGATTACTGGCACAAACCGGCCGCGCTGCCGGACGCGCCGTGGACTGCCGAGGTCGACTTGATGGCCATGGATGAGCCGGCGAAGGCCAGCGCTCATTGGACCCATCTTGGCCGCACGGCCTATATCGGCCCCGAGGCCTTCGCGACCGGCATCGATGCCGCAAGCGTCAACCCGCCGGATCTTCTCTCACGCCTGCACTACGATCGCGCCGTCAAAACCGCATACGAACTCGAATGCATGCGCCGCGCGAACGAACTCGGTGCTCGCGGTCACCGGGCGGCGCTGGCCGCATTTCGCCGCGGAGGCTCCGAATACGACGCGCACATGCGCTATTTGGAAGCCTGCACCCAACGGGAAGAGGAGATGCCGTACAACAACATCGTGGCTTACAACGAAAACGCCGCGGTGCTGCACTACCAGCACCTGGAGCGTGCGGCGCCCGCCGCCCTGCGCTCCTTCCTGATCGACGCCGGCGCCCAATACCGCGGCTATGCATCGGACATCACGCGCACCCATGCAGCCTTTCCGGGACGCTTCGCCGATCTCGTACAGGCCCTCGATGCCGCACAGCAGGCACTGTGCGGTGAAATCGTTGCCGGTCGCGACTATCGGGAAGTGCACCTTTCGGCACACCGAAGTATGGGTGACGTCCTGCAGCGGATGGGAGTGACGAAACTACCGGGCCAAGATGCGTTGGAGCTCGGCATTACCAGCGCATTCTTTCCGCACGGCATCGGCCATTTGCTCGGCCTGCAGGTGCACGATGTCGGCGGCGTCATGGCCGACATCGAGGGACACGAACGACGCCGGCCCGAGGGTCATCCTTACCTGCGTCTCACCCGAATACTCGAACCGGGGGTGGTGGTGACGGTGGAACCGGGCATCTATCTGATCGATTCCCTGCTGGCGGCTGCGCACGCCGATTCGCGGCGCGCCCACATAGACTGGACAGTGGTCGATGAGCTCAAGCCCTTCGGCGGCGTTCGGATCGAAGACAATGTCGTAACCACCGCGGCGCAGCCTGAGAATATGACTCGAGATGCGTTCGCACGAGTGTCATAGCCATCGCCCGCGACCGAGGATGGCGCTTCGGAAGTCCTCGCCCCCACAGGAATGCCGACTGGTCTAAGGTGACGGGCCAGAGGGCAAAGGAAGCGAGGGGGGGAAAGGAAGCGTCGAGGCAACTGCTTCTTCGTTGCCTTCACGCTTCACTCTTCCCCCCTGGCCGTGCAAACCGGCCAAAATTCACGCGGTCGAGGTATTAGGCAGCCTTGGCCTTGCGGCGCTTAGGTGCGGCTGCTGGCGCGTCCTCTGCCTCAGGCGCGGCCTTTTTGGACTTCTTCGGTGCCTTGGCGGCCTTGGTGTCTTCGGCCTTCTCGGCAGGTTCTGCTGCCGCGTCGACCAGCTGCATCAGGGCCATATCCGCCGAGTCACCGGGGCGCGGCTCCATTCTGAGGATTCGCGTGTAACCGCCCGCTCGCGCCTTGAACCTAGGTCCCAGGTCCGCGAACAGCTTCTCCACCACGCTGACATCGCGCAGACGCGCAAACGCCACGCGCCGCTTGGCCAAGGAATCGATTTTGGCCAGGGTGATCAGAGGCTCGACCACGCGGCGCAGTTCCTTGGCCTTCGGCACCGTGGTGCGAATGGTCTCGTGGCGCAGCAGTGACGTCGCCATATTACGAAGCAACGCGTGACGATGTGAGGAATTGCGCGAGAGCTGGCGCCCGCTGTTTCTATGCCGCATGTTCTAAAACCCTTGTCAAAAATCTCGCGTTTAAATTCCGTCGCGCTCGTCGTCGCGCTTCAACCCCGGCGGCGGCCAATTGTCGATGCGCATGCCGAGCGTCAAACCGTGGCTCTCCAGCACTTCCTTGATCTCGGTCAGTGACTTCTTTCCGAGATTGGGGGTACGCAGCAACTCGACCTCAGTACGCTGCACGAGGTCGCCGATGTAATGAATGTTCTCGGCCTTCAGGCAGTTTGCGCTTCGCACCGTGAGCTCCAGCTCATCGACCGGGCGCAGCAGAATGGGATCGAACTGCGTTTCGGTGGCCTTGGTCGTCGACTCATCCTGGCCTTGCAAATCGACGAATACCGACAGCTGATCCTTGAGGATTCCGCCGGCGCGGCGAATCGCCTCTTCCGGATCGATGGTGCCGTTGGTCTCGATATCGAGAATCAGCTTGTCCAGATCGGTGCGCTGCTCGACGCGCGCGCTTTCGACGTTGTAGGTGACCTTGCGCACCGGGCTGAACGAGGCGTCCAGCTGCAGACGGCCGATGGCACGCGTTTGCTCCTCGAATGCCATGCGCTGTGCCGCCGGACGATACCCACGTCCGCGCTCGACCTTCAGCGACATCGACAATTCACCGGCCTTGGTCAAATTCGCGATCACGAGATCCGGATTCAAAATCTCGATGTCGTGGTCGCCGGCAATATCCCCTGCCGTAACGGGCCCGGGACCCTTCTTGTGCAGGCGCACCTCGGCGACGTCGCGGGTGTGCATGCGAATCGCCACCGCCTTGAGATTCAGCAGAATATCGACCACATCCTCTTGGACGCCCTCGATGGCGGTGTACTCGTGCAGCACGCCTTCGATTTCGATTTCGGTGATGGCGGCCCCCGGCAGCGAGGACAGCAACACCCGGCGCAGGGCATTGCCCAAGGTGTGACCAAATCCCCGTTCGAACGGCTCGATCACGATGCGCGCATGGCGCGGCGACACGGGCTGTACTTTGACGACCCGCGGCTTCAAGAATTCATTGATCGATCCCTGCATGGATATCACCTACGTTAACTAACCGGGGAGTACGCAGCATCGGGCTGCGATGCGTTACTTGCCAATGTCTACTTGCCAATGCCTACTTGGAATACAACTCGACGACCAAGCTCTCGTTGATATCCGGCAGAATTTCCTGCCGATCGGGGACGGACTTCAGAATCCCCGAGAACTTCTTGTCGTCCACTTCCACCCAGTCCGGAAAGCCCACTTGCGCAGCGACCGTGAGGGCCGCTTGGATGCGAGTCTGCTTCTTCGCCTTCTCGCGCAGACTGACCACATCGCCGGCCTTGCACTGATAAGAGGCGATGTTGACCAACTTCTCGTTCACGGAAACGGCCTTGTGGCTCACCAGTTGGCGCGCTTCGGCGCGAGTGGCAGCGAAGCCCATCCGGTAGACCACGTTGTCCAGCCGGCATTCCAGGAATTGCAGCAGAGTCTCGCCGGTCGCACCGGGGCGGCCCGCGGCCTTTTGATAGTAGTTGCGGAACTGGCGCTCGAGGACACCGTACATGCGGCGCAGCTTCTGCTTCTCACGCAGCTGCAAACCATACTCCGACAGGCGCTGCTTGCGCTCGCTCTTGACGCCACCCGGCGGCACTTCGAGCTTGCACTTCGACTCGAGAGGCTTCGCACCGCTCTTCAGGAACAGATCGGTTCCCTCGCGACGAGACAGCTTGCACTTCGGACCGGTATATTTTGCCATTACAAACCCTTGAAACCTGTTTGGACGGACATTAGACGCGGCGCTTCTTCGGCGGACGGCAGCCGTTATGGGGGATCGGAGTCACATCTTCAATGTTGGTGATCTTGAGCCCGCAGCCGTTCAAGGCACGGACGGCGGACTCTCGGCCCGGGCCGGGACCCATCACCCGCACCTCGACGTTCTTCACACCATGTTCCTGGGCCGCCGTGCCCGCGCGCTCCGCTGCAACCTGGGCAGCGAACGGCGTCGACTTGCGCGAACCGCGGAATCCGCAGCCGCCCGAGGTCGCCCAGGACAACGTATTGCCCTGCCGGTCGGTGATCGTGATGATGGTGTTATTGAAGGACGCATGCACGTGCGCAATTGCATCGAGCACGTTCTTCCGGACCTTTTTTCGGGCCGGCTTGCCGCTTTGCGCGCCGCCGCCGGCGCCTTGACCTGATTGCTTTTGATCTGCCATATAAATTACTCGTCTAAGCGCTACGCGCCGAATTCAACGGGGTCGAAGCGACCCCGTCCGATTTAATTACACCTTGCCCGGCGGTGCGTTCATCTTCACCGCCTGCTTGCGCGGTCCCTTGCGGGTTCGGGCATTGGTGCGCGTGCGTTGACCGCGCATCGGCAAGCCCTTGCGGTGCCGGATGCCCCGATAGCAGCCCAAATCCATCAAACGCTTGATGTTCATGGACACTTCGCGCCGCAGATCGCCTTCGACCGCGAATTTCGCCACTTGGGATCGCAGCGACGCGACTTCGGCGTCCGTAAGATCCTTCACTTTGACGCTGTACTTCACCCCCGCCGCATCGCAGATGCGCGCCGCACGGGTGTTTCCAATGCCGAAAATATGGGTTAAACCGATGACGACATGTTTGTTCATCGGAATGTTGATGCCGGCGATACGCGCCATCTAGCTCTCCACCCGCGCCAACAAAAAAAGGCGCGGAAGTATATTAGAAAAAACCCTAGAAATCAATCGCACGGGTCGCCTCGACCCGTTGAAAGGTGGCGCGAAGCGCCTGGACAACGCTCGCTGCGCGAGCAAAAGAGTCATGCCCGTACCTGCACGCATCAGCCCTGGCGCTGCTTATGCCGGGCGTCCGACGAGCAAATGATGTAAACGATGCCGCGGCGCCGCACGACTTTGCAGTTCTTGCAGATCTTCTTGACCGAAGGACGAACTTTCATTTCTTACTCCCGATGCCCCGGAGGCTGGCCTTTTTCATCAGGCCCTCATATTGGTGCGACATCAAATGCGACTGCGTCTGCGCGACGAAATCCATGACACCGACGACGATAATCAGCAACGAGGTGCCGCCGAACTGGAACGGTACGCTCGGATTCACCATGCGAATGATTTCAGGCAGCAAGCACACCGCCATGATGTAGATGCCGCCCCACAGGGTCAGCCGGGTCAGTACCTTGTCCAGGTAGTCGCCGGTCTGCTGCCCCGGACGGATCCCGGGAATGAAGGCGCCCGCCTTCTTCAGGTTCTCCGCCGTGTCCCGCGCGTCGTACACCAAGGCCACGTAGAAGAAGGCAAAACCGATGATCAGCAGCGCGAACAGCAGAACGTGCAGCGGCTGGCCGAAACCGAGAACGACCGCGATCTTCTGCAGAGTCCTCTGGATGAAATTGGGATTCGGACTGTTGCCGAAGAACTGCGCGATCGTCGCCGGAAATACCAAGAGGCTGGAGGCGAAGATCGGCGGTATCACACCGGCCATGTTGAGCTTGAACGGCAAATGCGTGCTCTGTCCCTGCATCATACGGCGCCCAACCTGGCGCTTGGCATAATTGACCTGAATTTTGCGCTGTGCCCGCTCGACGAATACGCAGAACAGAGTGACCAGGATCACAACGACGAGGATCAACAGCACGATCAGCGGATTCATTTCGCCCGAGCGCACCATTTCCAGAGTATTGCCGATGGCCCGCGGCAAGCCCGCGATGATGCCGGCCACGATGATCATGGTGATGCCGTTGCCGATGCCGCGCTCGGTGATCTGCTCTCCCAGCCACATCACGAACAGCGTGCCGGTCGTGATCGACACCGTGGCGACGAACAAGAACTGCGGACCCGGGTTCGACACCAGATTGCCGCCGGAATTTTGAATCGCCAGGGCCGCTCCGAAGCCTTGGAAGGCGGCGAGCGCCACCGTGCCGTAGCGGGTGTACTGCATCAGCTTACGCCGGCCGGACTCGCCGTCCTTGCGGATCTGAGCCCAGGGAGGATAGACCATCGACGCCATCTGAATGATGATGGACGCCGTGATGTAGGGCATCACATTCAACGCGAAAATACTGAAACGCTGCAAGGCGCCGCCGGAAAACATGTTGAACATGCCGAGCAGCGTGCCGTTCTGAGTCGAAAAGAACGCGGCAAATTTGGCAGCGTCGATCCCGGGCACCGGGATGAAGGTGCCCATGCGATACACCACCAGTGCGCCCAGCAGGAACCACAGCCGCTTGCGCATCTCGGCAAAGCGGGTCATGTCTCCCAAGGCGGCAGTCGGGTTGGTAGTGGCCACGTGCTTCCCTTAAACCTCGAAACGACCGCCGGCCGACTCGAGCGCGCTCTTGGCGCCCTTGGTCGCGGTAATGGCCTTGTCCTTCACCGTATAGGCTTTGGTGACCGTGCCGGACAAAATGATCTTCACGAGCTTCGTACCTTCCTGAACCAGGTTCGCCTCGATCAGGCCGGTCAGCGTCACGTCGGTGCCCGCAACGCGCATCAAATCGGTGAGCGTCAGTTCAGCGCGTGATGCTTTCATGGCGGAGCGGAAGCCGATCTTGGGCAAGCGCCGCTGCAAGGGCATTTGACCGCCTTCGAATCCGACCTTGTGATAGCCGCCTTTGCGCGCCCGCTGTCCCTTGACGCCCCGGCCGCAGGTCTTGCCCTGACCGGCGGAGGCACCGCGGCCTACCCGCAGACGAGTCCGCTTGGAGCCGGCGCCCGGCTTAATCGTATTTAATCTCATTGACTCTTCCCCAATGCAGATTCCACCTTGAGCATGTGGCTGGCCGCATTGATCATGCCGCGATTCGACGGCGTGTCCGCGACCACGACGCTGTGGCCGATCCGGCGCAACCCCAGGCCCTTCGCCGAGTTGCGGATGCTGGCCATCTGGCCGTACATGCTCTTGATCAAGGTGACTTTGACTGACTTGTTGGTCATGACCTTAGCCCACGAGTTCCGCGACGCTCTTGCCGCGCTTGGCTGCGATGTCATCGGGTGTGCGCAGCTTCGCCAGCGCATCCATGGTGGCGCGCACCACATTGATGGGGTTGCGCGACCCATAGCTCTTGGCGAGCACGTTGCGCACGCCGGCGCACTCGAACACCGCGCGCATTCCGCCTCCGGCGATCACGCCGGTACCGTCGGCGGCCGGCTGCATATACACCCGCGTGGTTCCATGCCGTCCTTTGACAGCATAGAACAGGGTGTCGTTCTTCAACGAAACCGTGACCAGGCTCTTGCGGGCCTGCATCATGGCCTTCGAGATCGCGACCGGCACTTCGCGTGCCTTGCCGTAACCGAAGCCCACGCGGCCGGCGCCGTCGCCCACGACGGTGAGCGCGGTAAAGCCGAATTGCTTGCCGCCCTTCACCACCTTGGCGACACGGTTCACGGCGACCAGCTTTTCGAGCAGGTCATCGCCGGACATTGGTTTTTCTACTCTCGCCATAGTGTCTTTAGACCCTTGAGTTAGAACTCGAGACCCGCTTCCCGAGCGGCTTCTGCCAGCGCTTTGACGCGCCCGTGATACATGAAACCGGAACGGTCGAAGGCGACCTTGGCAATCCCCTTGGCCTTGGCGCGCTCTGCGATGGCGCGGCCCACAGCCTTGGCGGCCTCGATGTTGCCGGTGGTTTTCAACGCTCCGCGCACGTCCTTCTGCAAGGTCGACGCGGCAACCAGAACTTTATCGCCCTCGGGAGCGAAGATCTGCGCATAGATATGCTGGGGCGTGCGGTGCACCGAGAGGCGCATCGCTGCGAGTTCCTTGATCTTTACGCGGCCCCGGCGCGCACGGCGCAGACGGGTATCTTGTTTGGTCAATTTCATGTGCTTACTTCTTCTTCGCCTCTTTCAGCGAAATCTTTTCATCGGAGTACTTCACGCCCTTGCCCTTGTAGGGCTCGGGAGGCCTGAAGCTGCGGATATCCGCCGCGGTCTGGCCAACCCGCTGACGATCGATGCCCTTGACGATAATCTCGGTTTGGGTCGGCGTTTCGATGGTCACGCCGTCCGGAATCGCAAAGTTGATCAAATGCGAGTAGCCCAACGTCAGCGTCAGGCTCTTCGCTTGAACCGCCGCGCGATATCCGACGCCGACCAGCTCGAGCTTCTTCTCGTAACCCTTGGTGACGCCGGTGACCATGTTGGCCAGGTGCGCACGCGTGGCGCCGGCGATGGCGTCCAACCCTTCCGCGCTCGTGCTGGCCTGCACTTCCAGGTGCTTGTCCTGCTGCACGACCTTGATGCCGCTCTTGATCGACAGGGTCAGCGTGCCCTTGGCGCCCTTCACCGTGACGGCATCCGCGCCGATCGTGGCACTGACGCCCTGCGGGAGATCTACCGGCTTTTTTGCAACTCGAGACATAATGAAACCCTATCTGCTAGACGCGCTATTGAACGACGAACAGCACTTCGCCGCCGGTGCCGGCCGCGCGCGCTTGAGCGTCGGACATGATGCCCTTGGGCGTGGAAATGACCGCCACACCGAGGCCACCCAACACCTTCGGCAGCTCATCCTTGCCGCGATAGATGCGCAGTCCCGGACGGCTGATGCGCTCGATGCGGTCGATGACGGGACGGCCGTCGTGATACTTGAGCTCGATGGACAAAGTGCTCTTCGCGCCCGCGACATCGACGCCGTAAGCGCTTATGTAGCCCTCGTCCTTCAGCACCTTGAGGATGGCGAGCTTCAGCTTCGAAGCACCCACACCCACCGTGGGCTTGCCCGCGGATTGCGCATTGCGAATACGCGTCAGAAGATCGGCAATCGGATCAGTCATGCTCATTGTGCGCGCCTCACCAGCTCGCCTTCGAAAGGCCCGGAATCTCGCCGCGATTCGCGGCCTCGCGCAGCTTGGTGCGCGCCAGCCCGAACTTGCGGTACACCCCGCGCGAACGCCCGGTGATCGAGCAGCGATTACGCTGCCGTGATGCGGCCGCATCGCGCGGCTGCTTCTGCAGCTCCGCTTGCGCGGCGACGCGCTCTTCCGCCCCGGTCTTCGGGTCGCGGATCAGCTCTTTGAGCTCAGCCCGTCGCGTAGCGTACTTCTTCGCTACTTTGAGGCGGCGCTTCTCGCGCATGAGCATGTTCGTCTTGGCCATGGGCTATACCCTACTTGCGGAACGGAAAGTTGAAAGCTTCTAGCAGCGCGCGTCCATGCTTGTCGTCCGCGGCTGACGTGGAGATGGTGATGTCCATTCCACGAATTTGATCGATCTGGTCGTACTGAATTTCCGGGAAAATGATCTGCTCTTTGACGCCCAGGCTGTAGTTGCCGCGGCCATCGAAGGAACGCGTGCTGATACCGCGGAAATCCCTGATGCGGGGAATGGCGATACTCACCAAACGATCCAGGAATTCGTACATGCGGTCGCCGCGCAGGGTCACCTTGCAGCCGATCGCCTGGCCGTCACGCACCTTGAACGTGGCCACCGACTTTTTCGCCTTGGTCACCGCAGGCTTCTGCCCCGTGATCTTCGTCATGTCGGCGGTCGCGGCGTCCATGACCTTCTTGTCGGCCACTGCCTCGCCCACGCCCATATTGACCGTGATCTTGAGGATGCGCGGCACCTGCATGGTGTTCTCGAGCCCAAGCTTCGCCTTGAGTTCAGGCACGAGCTTGTCGTGGTATATCTGCTTTAATCTTGCTGCCATAGTTTTAACTCGTTACTTCGCGTCGACCATTTCTTTGTTCGACTTGAATATCCGCACCTTGCGGCCATTCTCGAGCGCCTTGAAACCGACGCGATCGCCTTTCTGCGTCGCCGGATTGAAGATCAATACGTTCGACACGTGCAGCGGCGCCTCGCGCTCGATGATGCCGCCCTGAACACCGGCTTGCGGGTTCGGCCGCTGGTGCTTCTTGGCCATGTTCAGCCCTTCGACGCGCACGCGATCGTCCGCCAGCACTTCGATGACGGCGCCCTTGCGCCCCTTGTCCCGGCCGGCAATCAGCACGACTGTGTCGCCCTTGCGAATTCTGTTCATTACAGCACCTCGGGTGCGAGCGAGATGATCTTCATGAACTGCACGTTGCGCAGCTCGCGAGTCACCGGCCCGAAAATACGCGTGCCGATCGGTTCCAGTTTGTTGGTCAGGAGCACCGCCGCATTGGTGTCGAAGCGGATCAGTGATCCGTCGGCACGGCGCACGCCGCTCTTGGTGCGTACGACGACCGCGTCGTACACTTCGCCCTTCTTCACCTTGCCGCGCGGAATCGCATCTTTCACGCTGACTTTGATGACGTCGCCCACCGCGGCGTAGCGGCGCTTCGAGCCGCCGAGCACCTTGATGCACATCAACCGTTTTGCGCCGCTGTTATCGGCCACATTCAACATGGTACGAAGCTGGATCATGTCGGCCCCTTATTCGGCGCGGGCGCGTTCGACGACGCGGACCAGCACCCATGATTTACGACGCGACATCGGCCGGCACGGCTTTATCGACACCGTATCGCCTTCCTTACACTCGTTGCTCTCGTCATGCGCGAGCAGCTTGGTGGTGCGGCGAATGTACTTGCCGTAGGTCGGATGCTTCACCAGACGCTCGACGGAAACCGCGATGGTCTTGTCCATCTTGTTGCTGACTACCTTGCCCGTGAGCAGCCGCTGCCCCGGAATGGGCGCCGCGCCCGCCGGTGCCGCGGCCCCGGTTGCTTGTACTTCGGTCGACATCACGCCTTACCTCCGCTCGCCCTGGCTTGGGCAAGCACCGTCTTCACACGCGCAATGTTCTTACGCACCTTCGCAAATTGATCCGGCTTCGCAGCCTGGCCCGTGGCGCGAGCCATGCGCAGATTGAACTGCTCGCGACGCAGCTTGAGAAGCTCCTCGCCGAGGTCCTTGGGTTGCTTGCTGCGCAATTCTTTGGCCTTCATGTACGCACCCTCATGTCCGAACTTGGCGTTTGACGAAGGCCGTCGACACGGACAGCTTGGCGGAGGCCAAACGGAACGCCTCGCGCGCGATTTCCTCGCTCATGCCTTCGATCTCGAACAACACCTTGCCGGGAAGCACCTTTGCCACCCAGTACTCGACGTTGCCCTTGCCCGAGCCCATGCGCACTTCGAGCGGCTTCTGGGTGATCGGCACATCCGGGAACACCCGAATCCAGATCCGACCGCCGCGTTTGACGTGGCGCGAAATCGCGCGCCGCGCCGCCTCGATCTCGCGGGCCGTCATGCGGCAACGATCGGTCGCCTTCAGGCCGAATTCGCCGAACGCCACGGAATTGCCGCGCTGCGCGCTGCCTGAAATCTTGCCCTTGAACTGTTTGCGGAACTTGGTCCGCTTCGGCTGCATCATGTGTCGTTACCTAGTTCAACCAGCAGCCGGCGCCGGAGCTTCGGCGGGCTTCGCGCCCGCAGCAACGGCAGCTTCAGTATCGGCCTCGGTGGCCTCAACTTCCGGCTGATCGAATACTTCGCCCTTGAATATCCAAACCTTGATGCCGATGACGCCGTACGTGGTCTGCGCCTCGGCGACCCCGTAATCGATGTCGGCACGGAACGTGTGCAGCGGCACACGCCCCTCGCGATTGGTCTCCGTACGCGCGATTTCCGAGCCATTGAGGCGTCCGGAGATGCGCACCTTGATGCCCAACGCACCGGAACGCATGGTGTTGGTCACCGCACGCTTCATGGCGCGGCGGAACATCACCCGCTTCTCCAGCTGCTGCGAGATGCCTTCGGCGACCAGCTTGGCGTCGAGCTCGGGCTTGCGGATTTCCGCAATATTGAGCCGCACGTCGTTCATCGTCATGCCGAGGATCTTGGCCACCGCGGTGCGGAGCTTCTCGATGTCCTCGCCCTTCTTGCCGATCACGATTCCCGGACGCGCCGTATGGATGGTGATGTTGGCCCGGCGCGCCGCGCGCTCGATGTGAATGCGGCTCACCGAAGCATCGGCAAGCTTCTTGTTCAGATACCTCCGCACCAGAAAATCGGTGTGGATGTTCGAGGCGAACGTCTTGGACCCGGCATACCACTTCGACGTCCAGTCGCGCGTGATGCCAAGACGAATGCCAATCGGATTTACTTTCTGACCCATTAGGCCTCTCGCTTACCGTCGGACACTTGAACCAGGATATGACTGTTGCGCTTGGCGATCCGCACGCCGCGCCCCTTGGCGCGAGCGTGAAACCGCTTGAGCATCGGCGCCGGATCGACCTCGATGCGCGTCACCTTCAGATCATCTACATCGGCGTTGAAATTGTTGTAGGCGTTGGCAATCGCGGAATCCAAAACCTTGAGGACGATCTTGGCGCCCTTCTTCGGCATGAACTTCAACGTGTTGACCGCGAGTGTCGCGGATTTACCGCGAATCGTGTCCACCACCAAACGGCACTTCTGTGGAGAAATGCGCGCGTACCGTAAAACCGCTTTAGTCTGCATGCCCTACTCCGCCGCCGACACTTTTTTGTCGCCGGAATGCGCCTTGAACGTGCGCGTGGGCGCGAACTCGCCGAGCTTGTGGCCGACCATGTTCTCGGACACCAGCACCGGCACGTGCAACCGGCCGTTATGCACGGCGATGGTCAGACCGACCATGTCGGGGATGACCATGGAACGCCGCGACCAGGTCTTGATCGGGCGGCGATCATTCTTTTGACTGGCCGTTTGCACCTTCTTAGCCAGGTGCAAATCAACGAACGGGCCTTTCTTGAGCGAACGAGGCACTGTGATATCTCCAGTCTCTTACAGTCGTTTGTTCTTGCGGCGCTGAACGATCATGCCGTCAGTGCGCTTGTTACGGCGCGTCTTCTTACCCTTGGTCTGCAGGCCCCACGGGCTCACAGGATGCGGGTTACCCTGCCCAGACTTGCCCTCGCCGCCACCGTGCGGGTGATCGACGGGGTTCATCACGACGCCGCGAACCGTGGGACGCACTCCGAGCCAGCGTACCGCACCGGCCTTGCCGAACACGCGCAAGTTGTGCTCGTCATTACCCACCTCACCGATGGTGGCGCGGCAATCGACATGGATCTTGCGCATTTCGCCCGACTTCAGGCGCACGCTGGCATACACGCCTTCGCGGGCGGCGAACTGCGCGGAGCCGCCGGCGCTGCGCGCCAACTGGCCGCCCTTGCCGACCTTGAGCTCGATGTTGTGCACGGTGCTGCCCACGGGGATGTGCCGCAGCGGCAGAGCATTGCCCGCCTTGATCGGCGCATCGGCGCCGGAACGGATTTCGTCGCCGGCCTTGACGCCCTTCGGCGCCAGAATATATCGGCGCTCGCCGTCCTTGTAGAGAACCAGCGCCAGATGCGAGGTACGGTTCGGATCATATTCCAGGCGCTCCACGACGCCGGGAATGCCGTCCTTGTCGCGCTTGAAATCGACCAGGCGATAGCGCTGCTTGTGTCCGCCGCCGATGTGGCGCGTGGTCTGCCGACCCGAGTGGTTGCGCGCTCCGGTGCGATTCTTCTTCGTGGTCAAAGACTCGAGCGGGCCGCCCTTGTGCAGGTGCGAACGGTCTATCTTGACGACGAAGCGCGTACCCGGAGAGGTCGGCTTCATTTTAATGAGTGCCATGGCCTATAGTCCTTACTTCGAAGCGCCGCCGGTGAAGTCGATCGACTGCCCGGCTTCCAAACGTACGTATGCTTTCTTGAAGCCGTTGCGCTTGCCGGCCACGTTCTTGAAGCGGCGGGTCTTGCCCGGCTTGTTGAGCAAATTAACGCCCTCGACCTTGACCTCGAACATCAATTCGACGGCCTGCTTGACCTCGCCCTTCGACGCATCGTCACGCACCCGAAACACGTACTGATTCGCCTTCTCGCCGACCATGGCGGCCTTCTCCGACACGTGCGGCTGAATCAGCACGGTCATCAAGCGTTCTTTATTCATTCGCGCCTCCGAGACGCTGTTCGAGCAACTTCAAGGCGCCGACCGTGGCGATCACCTTGTCGTGCTTGATCAAGCTCAAGGGATCCAGCGACGCAACCGGTATCACGTCCACATAGGGCACGTTACGGGCCGCCAGGAACAGCTTCTCTTCGTACGCCTCGACCAGGATGAGCGCGCGCGTGAGGCCGAACTCCGCCAATTTGCCGATCAGCAACTTGGTCTTCGGCGCCGGCAGCTCCATCGAAGCAACGGCGAACAGGCGGTCTTCGCGCACCAGCTGCGACACCATGGACTGCATGGCCGCGCGATACATCTTGCGATTGACCTTTTGCGAGAAATCACGAGGCCGCGCGGCAAATGCCCGGCCGCCGCCAACCCATATGGGGCTGCGAATCGATCCGGCGCGCGCCTGGCCCGTGCCCTTCTGGCTCCAGGGCTTCTTGCCGCCGCCGCGGACTTCCGCGCGGGACTTCTGCGCCTTGGTGCCGGCCCGCCCCGCCGCCTGATAAGCGGTGACGACCTGGTGAATGAGCGCCTCGTTGTAGGCACGGCCGAAAGCCACATCCGATAATTGGATGTCGCCGGCGGGAGATGCGTTCTTTAGCTGGAGCTTCATGGGGGTTTACTTCTTGGCAGCCTTGGGTGCTGCGCCCTTCGCAGCGGGGGCGCCCTTCGCAGCGGCAGGCGCCTTGTTCGGCATCAGCTTCCTGCGGCGCGCCTGGCCCACCGCCTTGGTGGAGGGCCGCACGATGACACGGCCGCCTTCGGAACCGGGAACCGCCCCGCTGATCAGCAACAAGTTGCGGGGAACATCGACTTCGACGATGCGCAAATTCTCAATGGTACGGTTGCGCACGCCCATGTGACCCGACATGCGCTTGCCCTTGAACACGCGTCCCGGCGTCTGGCGCTGCCCGATCGAACCCGGTGCGCGGTGCGACACCGAGTTGCCGTGCGTCTTCATGCCGCCGGCGAAATTATGGCGCTTCATGGTGCCGGCGAAGCCTTTACCCACCGTGGTCCCGGTGACGTCGACGACTTGACCGACGGTGAACATGTCGACTTTGAGCTCAGCGCCGGTTGCAAGCGCGTCGCCCTCGTCCTTGTTCAAACGGAATTCTTGCGAGGTATAACCGGCGGCGACATTCGCCTTGGCGAAATGACCGGCCAAGGCCTTGGACACTCGCGACGGCCGGCGGCTGCCAATGGTGACCTGCACCGCACGATAGCCGTCGGCCTTGTCACTCTTGACTTGCGAGATGCGGTTCGGCAACGCCTCGACGACCGTCACGGGGACAGTCACACCGGCGTCGGTGAATACTCGGGTCATGCCGCACTTACGGCCAACCAGACCAATGGACATTGTCTATCCTCACTGCGGGCGCCCTGGTGGGCTTTGCACCGCATTCGTTGCAATCAGTCGGCGGTTTAGGCACTCGGACCCCAACTACCCTTGGATAATTGGCGTCGGCTCCCACGCGTTCCGACCTCTAAAATGGACGGCGGATTATATACGAATCCGACCCTGGCACAAGCTTTCGTCGTCTTTTTTCATGCGCTTCGCGCAACTTTCAACGGGGTCGGGGCGACCCCGACCATGAAGTTGCTCGCTGCGCGAGCAAGAAAACCTCAGGAAAAGCTCAATTCAGCTTGATTTGGACGTCCACACCGGCCGGCAGTTCCAGCTTCATCAGCGCGTCCACGGTCTTGTCCGTCGGGTTCAAAATGTCCATCAGCCGCTTGTGCGTGCGGATTTCGAACTGATCGCGCGCATCCTTATCGCCGTGCGGCGCCGTCAACACGGTAAAGCGCTCCATTTTGATGGGCAGTGGCACAGGACCTTTGACGGTCGCGCCGGTGCGCTTCGCGGTATCGACGATTTCGCGGGCCGACTTGTCGATCAAACGATGATCGAAAGCCTTCAATCGGATCCTGATGTTCTGATTAGTCATACTACTTAACTTCCAACGGGGTCGATGCGACCCCGATTATTAGGCTCGCTGCGCGAGCAAAAAGATAAATTCAGGCGATCACCTTGGCAACGACGCCGGCGCCCGCGCCCACGGTCTTGGTCGCAGCGATCACGCGATCACCTTGGCCACGACCCCTGCGCCCACGGTCTTGCCACCCTCGCGGATCGCAAACCTCAGCCCCTGCTCCATCGCGATCGGCGCTATCAGCTCCACCACAATCTTGATGTTGTCCCCGGGCATCACCATCTCCGTCCCCTCCGGCAGCTCCACCGCCCCGGTCACGTCCGTGGTACGAAAATAAAACTGCGGCCGATACCCCTTGAAGAACGGCGTGTGCCGACCGCCCTCCTCCTTGCTCAGCACGTACACTTCCGCCTCAAACTTCGTGTGCGGCGTGATGCTCCCCGGCTTGCACAACACCTGACCGCGCTCCACTTCCTCGCGCTTCGTGCCGCGCAGCAGCACCCCCACGTTGTCTCCCGCCTGCCCCTCATCCAACAGCTTGCGGAACATCTCAACGCCCGTGCACGTGGTCTTCGTCGTCGGGCGGATCCCCACGATCTCCACTTCGTCGTTCACCTTCACGATCCCGCGCTCGATGCGCCCCGTCACCACCGTGCCGCGGCCCGCGATCGAGAACACGTCCTCTACCGGCATCAAAAATGCCCCTTCCACCGCCCTCTTCGGCACCGGTATGTACTCATCGAGCGACTTGACCAGCTTGATCACCGAGGGTACCCCGATGTCGCTCGCGTCCCCCTCCAGCGCCTTCAGCGCCGATCCCGTCACGATCGGGGTCTTGTCCCCGGGGAACTTGTACAGCGTCAGCAAATCGCGCACCTCGAGCTCCACCAGCTCCAACAGCTCCGCGTCATCCACCATGTCCGCTTTGTTCAAGTACACCACGATGTACGGCACGCCCACCTGGCGCGCCAGCAAAATGTGCTCGCGCGTCTGCGGCATCGGGCCATCGGCCGCCGATACCACCAAAATCGCCCCGTCCATCTGCGCCGCTCCCGTGATCATGTTCTTCACGTAGTCCGCATGCCCGGGACAGTCCACGTGCGCGTAGTGGCGCGCCTCGCTCTGGTATTCCACGTGCGCGGTCGCAATCGTGATCCCGCGCGCACGCTCTTCAGGCGCCTTGTCAATCTGGTCGTAGGCCTTGAATTCCCCGCCAAATTTCTCCGCCATCACCTTCGTCAACGCCGCCGTCAACGTCGTCTTGCCGTGGTCTACATGGCCTATCGTCCCCACGTTCACGTGCGGCTTCGTTCGCTCAAACTTCCCCTTCGACACGATACCTCTCCAAAATTAAGTGAAAACGGTTGGGTTATCTCAAGAAGCTTTCTTCATGACGGCGTCAGCGACGTTGGTCGGCACTTCCATGTACTTCGAAAATTCCATCGTATAGTTCGCCCGGCCCTGGCTCATCGAGCGCATCGCCGTCGAGTACTGGAACATTTCGGCCAGCGGCACGTCCGCGGTCACCACCTTTCCGGACGGAGAATCCTCCATCCCGACGATCTGGCCCCGGCGGCGGTTCAAGTCGCCGACGATGTCGCCGTAGTAATCTTCCGGAGTCACCACTTCGACCTTCATGATCGGCTCGAGCAATACCGGCTTGGCCTTGCGGAAGCCCTCCTTGAAGCCCATGGAGCCCGCGATCTTGAAAGCCATTTCGTTGGAATCGACGTCGTGGTACGAGCCGTCGAAAACCGTGACCTTCACGTCGACGATGGGATAGCCCGCGATCACTCCGGTCTGCACGGCTTCTTGAATGCCCTTGTCCACGGCCGGAATGAACTCGCGCGGCACTGCGCCGCCGACGATGCCGTTCACGAACTCGTAGCCCTTGCCGACCGGCAGCGGCTCGATTTTCAGCCACACATGGCCATATTGGCCCCGGCCGCCGGACTGGCGCACGAATTTGCCTTCGGACTCCACTGTGCCGCGAATCGTTTCGCGATAGGCCACCTGCGGCTTGCCGACGTTGGCTTCCACTTTGAATTCGCGCTTCATGCGGTCGACGATGATCTCGAGGTGTAGCTCGCCCATGCCCGAGATGATGGTCTGACCGGACTCTTGATCCGTGTGCACGCGAAACGAAGGATCTTCCTTCGCCAGGCGCTGCAGAGCGAGACCCATCTTTTCCTGATCGACCTTGGTCTTGGGCTCGACCGCCACCGAAATGACAGGTTCCGGGAACTCCATCTTTTCCAGGATGATGACTTTCCCGGGATCCGCCAGGGTGTCGCCCGTGGTGACGTCCTTCAAACCCACCGCAGCCGCGATATCGCCGGCGTGAACTTCCTTGATCTCGAAGCGCTCGCTCGCATGCATCTGCAGCAAGCGCCCGATGCGCTCGTTGCGATTCTTGCTCGGCACGAACACCTGATCACCCGAATTCAACGTGCCCGAATAGACGCGGAAGAACGTCAGGTTGCCCACGAAGGGGTCGTTCAGGATCTTGAAGGCCAGCGCCGCAAACGGCTCGTTGTCGTCCGCTTTGCGGGTCATGGGTTCGCCGTGCTCGCTCTGGCCTTTGACGGGCGGCACTTCCATGGGGGACGGCATGTATTCGACGACGGCGTCGAGCACAGCCTGCACACCCTTGTTCTTGAAGGCCGAACCGCAAGTCACCAGGCACACTTCGTTCTTGAGCGCGCGCGCGCGCAGGCCTTGCTTGATCTCGATGTCACCGAGTTCGCCCGTCTCCAGGTACTTGGTGAGCAAGGTCTCGCTGCCCTCGGCGGCGGCCTCGACCATCTTGGCGCGCCACTTCTCACACTCTTCGAGCATGTCGGCCGGGATGTCGCGATATTCGAACTTCATGCCCTGAGTGTCGTCATCCCACCAGATCGACTTCATCTTGACGAGGTCGACCACCCCGACGAAACCGTCTTCGGCTCCGATGGGCAATTGAATCGGAACGGGGTTGCCCCGCAGACGCGTCTGGATCTGCTCCACGCAACGCAGGAAATTCGCGCCGGCACGGTCCATCTTGTTGACGAAGGCAACGCGCGGCACGCCGTATTTGTTCATCTGGCGCCATACGGTTTCCGATTGCGGCTGCACGCCGGACACGGCGCAATAGACAGCCACCGCGGAATCCAGCACGCGCAGGCTCCGCTCCACTTCGATGGTGAAATCGACGTGTCCCGGGGTATCGATGATGTTGATGCGGTGTTCCGGGAAGCTCTTGTCCATTCCCTTCCAGAAGCAAGTCGTCGCGGCGGCGGTAATGGTGATGCCGCGCTCCTGCTCTTGCTCCATGTAGTCCATCACGGCGGCGCCGTCATGGACCTCGCCGATCTTGTGCGACACGCCGGTGTAAAACAGAATACGCTCCGTCGCGGTGGTCTTCCCCGCGTCGATATGAGCGGAAATACCGATATTTCGGTATCGCTCGATGGGCGTAGTTCTTGCCATTTCTAGCGCTTCGCGCAACCTTCAACGGGGTCGAGGCGACCCCGTCCGTTAATTGCTCGCCGGGCGAGCATCAAAACCAAAAACTAGGCGACCCGATGGTCGCCTAGTCAGACTCTTACCTGCGGGCTCGCGGCCGGATTACCAGCCAGCGGGCCTACCAGCGATAGTGCGCGAACGCCTTGTTGGCCTCGGCCATGCGGTGCGTATCTTCGCGCTTGCGGACGGCGGCGCCGCGGTTTTCGGCGGCCTCCATCAATTCGGCGGCGAGGCGATGCGCCATGGACTTCTCGCTGCGGGCCGTGGCCGCCTCGATGACCCAACGCATCGCGAGCGTTTGACGGCGATTGGCGCGAACCTCGACGGGCACTTGGTACGTCGCGCCGCCGACGCGCCGGGACTTGACCTCGACCACGGGCTTGACGTTGTCCAACGCCTGCTGCAAGACAGCAATCGCCTCGCCTCCGGCGCGGCCGCTCTTGTCGCCGATTCGGTCGATGGCGCCATAGACGATCTTCTCGGCGGCGGACTTCTTGCCGCGCTCCATCACCATGTTGATGAATTTGGCCAACATATCGTTCCCGAACTTGGGATCGGGAAGAATGGTGCGATGGGGGGCTGCTGCTCTGCGGGACATGGGAAACCTTTACTTTTTGGGACGTTTGGCGCCGTACTTGGAACGGCCTTGCCGACGATCGCTGACGCCGGCGCAATCGAGTGCACCGCGGACAGTGTGATAACGGACACCCGGCAGATCCTTGACGCGGCCGCCGCGGATCAACACCACCGAGTGTTCCTGCAAATTGTGGCCTTCGCCGCCGATGTAGCTCGAGACCTCGTAACCGTTGGTCAGGCGTACTCGGCACACCTTGCGCAAGGCCGAATTCGGCTTTTTCGGCGTAGTGGTGTACACCCGGGTACACACTCCGCGCTTCTGCGGCGAAGCTGCCAGCGCAGGAACTTTGGATTTCCAGGCGGGCTCATTTCGGCCGGTTCGAATTAATTGGGTCGTCGTCGCCATAAATACCTTTTGGGCCGCACATAGAAGAAGAGCGGCCTTGATGCATAAACTTAAAATTAACGGGCGCTAATGCCCCGCACTTGTGCCCGGAGACAAAGGCCGGCGATTGTAGGAACCGGCCGCGCGAGTGTCAAGGTAATTGCTGCTATGCAGCAACAGTTTCTTTTCCTGTCGGGGATCGCATCGGTAGCATTGGCCGCCCTGTGTGCCCCTATGCCGGAGACTCGAAGCCGCGGGCCCGATGAGAGAATCAATGAAGACCATCATTCTACTGCTCTGTTCCAATGTGTTCATGACCTTTGCCTGGTATGGGCATCTCAAGTACGGTCACTCGTGGCCCCTCTGGAAGGCGATCCTCGTATCGTGGCTGATCGCTCTGGTGGAATACTGCCTCGCGGTGCCCGCCAATCGCCTGGGCTTCGGTGCATTTACCGGCTTTCAACTGAAAATCGTGCAAGAGGCGGTTACGGTTGCGGTCTTCATCGTCTTCGCCATCACCTTCCTGAAGGAGAGGATGGCTTGGAATTACGCGGTTTCGTTTGCGCTGCTGATCGCCGCCGTGGTGGTGGCATTCGCCTTCAAGCCCGGCGCGGGAATCGGATGATTCCCGCACCGCCGGTTGTTTCAGAAGTCCTTCCATTCTTCGGCCGCAGCACCCGCGGCACGGGCCGGTGCGGCGGCCGTGGGAACCGCCACCGGCCTGCGTTTGCCGGTCATGGGCCGGTTCGGCGAGCGGCGCTCCACGGCCGGAGCCACAGCCGCAATCGTCGGCTGCGCGCTGGCGCGCGGGGTCTCGGCGGGACTGCCTTCACCCACCCGATAGCGTGATATGAGCTGCGTCAGACTCGACGCCTGCTCGGTGAGCGCCTGTGCCGCCGCCGACGCCTCTTCCACCAGCGCGGCGTTCTGCTGGGTCACATCGTCCATCATCGTAATCGCCTTGTTCACCTGCTCGATGCCCGAGGCTTGTTCGCGGCTCGAGCTCGCAATCTCGGCCATCACGTCGGTCACCTTCTTCACTCGCACGACGATCTCCGCGAGCGCCTTTCCGGATTCGTCCACGAGCTTGGTGCCCTCGGTCACCTTGCCCACCGAGTCTTGGATCAAGGTCTTGATCTCTTTGGCGGCCTCGGCGCTGCGCGAGGCGAGGTTTCTCACCTCCGAGGCAACCACCGCGAAGCCGCGTCCCTGCTCGCCGGCGCGCGCCGCCTCCACCGCCGCGTTGAGCGCCAGCAGATTCGTCTGGAACGCGATCTCATCGATGACGCTGATGATGTCGGCGATCCGCTTCGAGGAGGCGTTGATCTCGCCCATGGCGCGTCACCGCCGCGCCGACCACCGAGCCGCCCCGTTCGGCCTGCTCGCGCGCCGCGGCGGCGAGCTGATTGGCCTGGGCGGCATTGTCGGCATTGTTCTTCACCGTGGAGGTCATCTCCTCCATCGAAGACGCTGTCTCCTCGAGGCTCGACGCCTGCTCCTCGGTGCGCTGGCTGAGATCCGCGTTGCCGCGCGAAATCTCCTCGGATCCCGTGCGCACCTCGGCCGCCGCCCGCGCCATGCTGCGCACCACGTCGGCCATGTTCATCAACAGCCGGTTCACGCCGCTTGCGAGCGTATGGAAGAATGCCTCCTTGCCCTCTTCGCGGATGCGGGCGGTCAGATCGCCATCGATCGCTTTGGCCACGATCGCCTGCACTTCTTCTTCCGTCGCCACCTCCTGCGTCCGGTCCATCCATTGCACCACCGTGCCGACCCTCTTTCCGGCACCGTCGGTCACGGGATTGGCGATGATCCGCAGACTTGCGTCGCCCATCTTGACGTCCGCCGTGTGAGCGCTGGTCAGCGCCGCCAGCGCATTGCGCTGGAACATGGGTATCTGATGAAACACATCGAACGAGCTTCCTACCAGCTGCTCCGCGTCGAAGGACGGCGCTTGCCTACGCATGTCGGCCACACGGGCGCGGAACATGGCCCGCAGTGCGTCGTTCATGTAGATGATTTTTCCGTCCGTATCGCCGAGCATGGCACCGACCGACACCCGATCCAGCGCGGTCCGAATCCGCGCATTCTCCATCGCCGCCGCATGCTCCTTTTCGGTGCGTTCCCGCAGGGCCACCTGCATGCGCTCCAGGCCCAGCAGAGTCTGGCCGATCTCGTCTTTCGAACTGACCGTGACCGCATTCGAGTAATTGCCCTTCTCGATCTCGCCGAGCACGGCTACCGCATGATTCAACGGCTTCTTGATGACGCGTGTCATCAGCCACGCCAGCAGGCAGGCTACCGCCACCGCGGCTAGCGAAATCGTGATCAGCGACGTTCGGGCGCTATGGTACGAAGCCGCAAGTTCTTCCGCTTTTTCGTGGATCTTCGCCTGCTGGTGGTCGCTCAACTTCTGCAGGGACGCGATCAGCGCCAGCTGCGCGGGGCGCGATCTCTGCAGCAGCGTGTCCTTCGCCGCCTTGACGTCTCCGGCTTGGATCTCCTGCAGATAATCCTCATCGAGCGGCTTTAGAGTATCGCGGGCCTCGAGCGCCGCCTGCAGCAAGGGCTTACCTTCCGCCGAGCGCACGCTGGCCGTCATCTCATCAGCAATCTTCTCTCGCTTCTCGGCCAACGCGCGAACCTTGCCGATCTCTCCCTGGACCTGGGCCTTGTCGTCCATGATCAGCATGTTGCGCGTGTGGCGCATGGACTCCGAGAGATTCTCCATCCACGCATCGGCCAGCTCGACCTTGGTCAGGTCGGGACCGGTGATCTCTGTCACGGAGGTATTGAAGGCGGCCAATCTACCGATGCTCAAGGCCACGGCGGCTCCGAACATGATGATGACGCCGGCAAAGGCGAGCATCAGGCGTGCACCGACGGTGTTTCGATAATTCATAGCAATCTATCTCCAGAGGTCCGATCGTCCAAGGCTGTACCAGCCGCCCGCTCCAGTGCGATGCGCGCTGCTGTCGTTTTTACCGTCATCTACATGTCGTTCGTGCGTTCAACCCGCCATGCGTTGCTCGCTCATCATCATCAACTCCGTCGCCCTGACCGCCGCCTTCGGATGCACTGCATCCAGAAAGCCCGATACTTCAGCCTCGAGAAGTTCCGTCTGCTTGGCCAGGTCGGCGGAGGCATGCAGCACGCCCTCGGCTGCCTGTTCCGTCTCGGTGGCGGTGCCCTGGACTTCCTTGATCTGGTCGCTCACGCGTCGCGTGAAGTCGGCCGCCGACTGCACTGACTGGCTGATGTCGCGCATCGCGGCGCTTTGACTCGCGACCGCGCTGGAAATCGATGCGGAACTCGTGCTCAGCGAATGTATCGTTTCGGCGATCGAGCTCACGGCGCCCGCGGCGTCGCCCGACAGAGTCTGGATGCGCTCGACCTTGGAGGTGACACCATCGGTCGCCTGCTTGGTCTGCGTCGCCAGCGCCTTGACCTCGTTGGCGACGACCGCGAAGCCGCGCCCCGCATTCCCGGCGCGCGCCGCCTCGATGGTGGCATTCAGCGCCAGCAAACTGGTGCGGCTGGCAACGGACTTGATGAAGTCGAGCACCGAGCCGATTTCTTTCGCAGCCGAGTTCACCGATTGCAATGTGTTGTTGAGCTTGTCGGCGTCGCGGGTGGCGGCTGCGGCCATGGTCGAAGAAGCGCTCACCTGCTCGGAGATCTCCGCGATCGACTCGCCGAGCTCCTCGATGGACGCGGCGATGGTTTGCACATTGTTGGAAGCCTCCACTGCCGACTGCGAGACCCCGTCCGCGCGGGTGCGCGTCGCGTCGGCGGCCGAACCCATCGTGGCAGCCGTTTCCTGCAGAGTGCCGAACGAACTCGCAAAGGTGCCGAGCACCTTGTGCGCGGTCGCATCGAATCGTTCCGTCATGTCGGCCACAGCGTGTGCCCGCTCGGCCTCGCTGGCCATGCGTGCCTGCTCGGCCCGATCACGTTCGAGCTCTGCCGCCTGCTGTACCACGGCCCGCTGCCGGCCTTCCTCCTCGATGCGCTTCAGCCGTTCGTTCTCGACACCGTTGTCGCGGAACACGTTGACCGCGCGGGCCATGCGTCCGACCTCATCGCCGCGCGAGCCGTAGGGAACGGTGACCGACCAGTCGGCGCGCGCGAGCGCGGCCACGACCCGCGTCAGCTCGACCAACGGCGCGGTCAGGGAGCGCGCGAGCCACAGGCTCACTGTGAGACCGCCGACCACGGCGAGCAGGCAGCCGATGCCGGAAAGACGCATGGCGCCCGCCGCGCTGGCCTTCATTCCGGCAAATTCGGTCGCCGAAGCTTCACTATAGGACTGCGACAGGGTCTTGAGGATGCCGTGCAAATCCTGGAAGAACACGCCGGCCGACGTGGCATAGTCGACGGCGACGCTGGGATCGACGAACAGTACTTTGGAGAACTCGCTGCCGGACTTGCGATACTTGCCGGCCAGATCGGTGAGTTTCGCGGCTTCGGCTGCGTGGCCGCTCTCGCCGGCGCGCTGCGCGACCGAGGACAATTCGCCGCCCAGCTTCTCCAGGTCGCTCGGCAGAGAATCGACCAGAGCACGTACGATCTTCGGCGGCGCGCCGTTCTGCACCAGAGTCATGGCGCGGAACATCCGGCCGTTGATATCCAATGCAAAGGCGTCCGCCTCATCGAGTGCCATCAAGCGGCCGACCGTCTCATTGAACAGCCGCGTCGTGGCCACATCCACCCCGGTCTGCTGGCGATAGTTCACCGCTTCGATGACCAGAATGGCCAGGATCAGCAGCAGCGGCGCCAGCAGCATCTGCCAACGCAATGAGAGGTCACCGATGATCTTCATGTGAACGGCCTATTTCCTTGTGCCAATGCCGCAAATCTGACGCGGACGATTGCCGCATCTACTCCGTGTAGGTACCGGCCTTGAAGATCAGGCCGTCATGCGCTTCCCAGTAGGCCGTCTTGTTCTCGAGCTTGCCGGTGGTGGGATTCTTCATCACGTATTCGATCCAACCCGATTGCTTCTGCTTGGCGGTGTCCACCAGTTCCTTCACGTAGAACTTGCCGGCCGAATCGGATTGATCCAGGCGATTGAGTCCCACCTTGGCGGGAGAGACCGGATGCGCGAGACAGACTCCGTTGAGGTCGTGCACATCGACGTAGTCCTCGCCTTTGGCGAACATGCCGTCCTTCTTGTTGAATTCCGCGAGTGCCTTTTCCTTGCCATTGGCCTTGTAGAACTCGACCGCCTTCTTGACCACCGTCACGACTTCATCCTTGGACGGCGCGCCTGCGACGGCGCCGGCGATCGGCAACGCAGTCAGAATGGCTGCCATCAAGATGCCCTTGAAAATTCCATGCATGTGCGTGTTCTCCCGGCGACGATGAGTCGTATGTGATTGTTGTGAATTGCTAAGGCGTCTATCGGCGCCTGCGCGGTGATCTTGACGCAGATGCACGCCCGGATCGAGAAAGCGTGGACCAGCGCGCACTTTGTGACCACGGTTCCGGCACGATCAAACCGACAGGAATGTGAGCACGCCGCCGCCGTATTTCGGCAGCTGAACTTGGAACTCTTTGCGGCCGTTCGGCGCTCCCAGCAATGCGGTCGCCGGCGCGGGTAGCGATTTGCCCGGATAGACCTGATCCAGCTTCAGGTGCGGCGACGTCGTATCCATCACCAGGCGCGAACAGATGTTCATGATCTCGCGCATATTGTCGATCATGACGCCGGTGAGTTCGCGCGTCTTGGCGGCATCCTTGGCCATGCCTACCGGCAGCATGGAGAGCGCTGCGCCGAATGTCGCGGCAAGATTCGCGTCTGCACCGCACAGCGCCACGGGTGCTCCGGTGTCAGAGACGAACACTCCGAACCACGCGCCGCCCGCGGGCGTTTGATCGAAAGTGCCTCCGGCCTTCACCTCGAGTCCGTCGAACAACAGGCCCAACAACTCGGCTATCTTCGGGCCATCGGGCAGGGGATAGGCGGTCGCCATGATGCTTTTTCCTTGGTGTTCTATCGAGGCCTCAGCGAATATGAGCGCTGAGATGTTCTTTGAACGATTCGGGCGTGAAGGGCTTGGAGATGAGAAATTTCGCGCCCGCACCCAGTGCCTTGGCGCGCATGTCCGGCGTCGTTTCGGTGGTGACGAACCCGAATGTCACCTTGACCCCTTCGCCGGCAAGCGCTTCCAAGAGCTGCAGACCCGTCATATTCGGCATATTCCAATCCGAGAGCACGAGATCCGGCTTCGAGGCCTTGATCGAGGCAAGGGCTTTGGCGCCGTCGTCGACTTCGGTGATTTCGTGCCCTTCGAATCCGGCCAGCCGCAGCGTCTTCTTGACGATCATGCGCATGGCGGTGGAATCATCAACGATCAGTATTTTCATCTATGGAACTCCGACGGTCCGCGTGGCGCGGTGGTAGTGATGGCTGAGTGAGTAGTCGGCCATGGCGGGGCGTTCTTGACGTCGGCGAGCACGATTCGGGGTTAGCCCGACAGGCTCTTGTGCTGCAGCACTTCCGGACGGGTGCCGGCGAGGTCGACGATACGTCCGGCAATCAGCGGCAACGCATGCAGCGACTGCACTGCCCCGATTTGGTAGGCGGCGCCCGGCATACCCCACACGACGCTGGTATTTTCGTCCTGGGCGATGGTCGATGCGCCCGCCTCGCGCATTTCCTTCATGCCTTCGGCCCCGTCGCGTCCCATTCCGGTGAGCATGACGCCGATCGAATTGCGGCCGGCGCTCTGCGCCACCGAGCGAAATAAGACGTCGACCGAGGGACGGTGCCGATTGACCAGATCTCCGCTGCTCAACTGGCATCGATAGCGCGCACCGTCGCGCACCACCAGCAGGTGCTGATCGCCCGGCGCGAGATATGCGTGACCGGCCAGAATGGGTTGACCGTCGCGCGCTTCGCACACGTTGAGAACGGAGCAGGCATCGAGTCGCAGCGCGAACGAGCCGCTGAAGGCCTTCGGAATGTGCTGGGCGATGACGACTCCCGGAGTGTCCGCCGGCAGGCGCGCGAGAACTTCCTTGATGGCCTCCGTGCCGCCGGTCGACGCCCCGATGGCGATGATCCGGTCGGTGGTTGCGAAATGTGTCGGCGCGCCGCGCTTGGGCAGCACTGCGCCGGCATCATGTCGTTCGACGACGCTCAACGCGGGGGGATCCGCCAGCGGCCGGATTCGCGCGCGTGCCGCCATCTTCACCTTGGAAACGATTTCCTGGGCGCAGTCCCTGATGCCGTGCGCCACGTCGACCACCGGCTTGGCGACGAAATCGACGGCGCCCAAACTGAGCGCATCGAGCGCGACCTGTGCGCCCTTTTGCGTGAGCGACGAACACATGACGACCGGCATGGGGCGCAACCGCATGAGGTTGCGCAGGAACGCCAGGCCGTCCATGCGCGGCATTTCGACGTCGAGCGTGAGCACGTCGGGGTTGAGCAATTTGATCTTGTCGCGCGCGACATAGGGATCCGGCGCCGTACCCACGACCTCGATGCCCGGATCCGAACAGAGAATTTCGGTCAGCAGCTGGCGCATGACCGCGGAGTCGTCGATCACCAAGACGCGGATTTTCTTGTCCATGGCCTAGAACAGCTCCACTGAGCCGAAGTCGGCCTGAGCGGCCGTGGGCTCGAATTCGCGCTCGCGTTCGAACACCGCGCGGTTGACCGTCGAGGCGAGGCGCTTGACGCGCACCTTGCCGGTCTGCGGATTGTAGAAGACCTTGCGCGCGAAACTGTCGCCGAGATCTTCGGCGGTGATGAGAAAGCCCTCCGTCTTCAGGTAATCACGCACGAACTGCGCATTGCGTGCACCCACATCGAGCGCCATGTCGAGCACCTTGCCGCCGCCGATCACCTTGAACTCGAGATTCGCCCGCTGGCCGCCGAGCGTCATAATGTCGTTGATCAGCCGTTCCATGGCGACATTGCCGTAACGAGTCGCGGAACTCGCGAGGTTTTCCGCCCAGGCGCGCGTTCCGCCCGATCGGTCGAGCGGCAGCATGAAGTGATTCATTCCGCCGATCCCCAACTTGCGTTCGCGCACGCAGGCGGACACGCAGGAGCCGAGCACCGTGAAGATCGCCTCATTGTGCCGCGTGACGTAGTAGTCGCCCGGCAGCAGCTTGGCGACCGGCAGGCCCAGAGTCTCATCCCAGATACGGCGGATGTGCCCGAAGTGCGGCAACGCAGGCGGTAGCGGCGGAGGGCCAGGGTTTCTTTGAGTCGCATCGGCCACCGTCACTCCACTCGCCGGTAAACGGTTCGGCCCACGAGTTTGTAGCGGCGCGTCACGCTGAGCAGATTCTCAGAGTGGCCGATGAACAGCCAACCGCCCGGCTCCTGCAGATCCGCCATGCGGTCGAACAGACCGCGCTGGGTGGCCTTGTCGAAATAGATCACCACGTTGCGGCAGAAGATGACGTCGAAAGGGCCTTTCATCGGCCAGGGATCGAGCAGGTTCAGCTGCTTGAACGTGATCAGCGCCTTGAGCTCGGCGGATGCGGCGCAGAAGCCCGGCCGCCCGCTCACTTGCGGAAACCAGTTCCGGACCCTCTCGGCGGTGACGCCCTTGAGGCGGTCTGCCGCATAGACACCTTCCGCCGCGGTTGCAACCACCTTCGAGTCGATGTCCGTGGCGAGAAGCTTGACGTCCCAGTTGGGCAGCCGCGCGAGCGTCTCGCGCAAGACGACGGCCAGCGAATACGGCTCCTCGCCGGTCGAGCAGCCTGCCGACCATAGCCGCATACGGCGCGTGGCCGAGCGCTTGGAGACGATCTGTGGCAGCGCCTCCGCGCCGAGCTGATCGAAATGATAGTTCTCGCGGAAAAACGACGTCAGGTTGGTCGTGATCGCGTTGGTGAGCTCCTGCAGTTCCTCGGATTCTCCACTTTCGACCAACTGGCAATATTCCGCGAACGACGTCAATTTGAGTTTGCGCAGACGCCGGGCGAGACGCCCATAGACGAGTTCGCGCTTCGCGTCCGACAGCGCGATGCCGGTGCGCGCGTGCACCAACTCGCGCAGACGCTTGAACTCCGAGTCGGTGAGTTCGAACTCGTGCTCGTGCGCAACTTCGAGCGGCCGCGTACTCACTGGCCCTGCAGACCGGCTGCGAACAGCTCCACGGTCTCCTCCGTTTCTATATGGGACTCGCGCTTGCTGTCGCCGCGCTGCTCAACCATGCGCGCAAAGAGCGAGCGCTCTTGGGCCATGCTGAACTCGCGCATTCGCGTCTCGCCCAGCATTCGCCAGCACTCCGCCGAATTCGCGCGCTCGGCATCTCCCAGCTGCGTATGCAGCGCGCGCAGCGAATCGACCACGTGAGTGAGCCCCTGCCTGACGCGGTCATGAGCCTGAACCGCAATGATGACGGCCGCCAGCTTCTCATCGACGGTCCCGCCGGCCGAGGCCGGAGCCGGGCCCGAGCGCGTGTGCGCCGGGCCCACTACTTCGGCGAGTGCGGTCAGCAGCTGATTGCTCGCGAGGTCGTCACTGGCCAGACAGACGTCGATCTGGGCCGCCGCCCAATTCACCCAGGCACGGCATTGCTGCACGGCGAGGCCGGCTGCTTCGGGCTGCGCCCTGCCCGCGGCATCGGCCGCGCCAATGCAGCCGGTGTCGATTTCAGACGACGACACGGCCACCGTCTCCCGCGGGGTCCACAGCGGGGAATTGCAGCAGCTCGGCAACACCGATCAGGCCGGCGGTTTGACGCAGCACGTCCGACGCGCCATGCCAGGTGCAGGAAATCCCCCGCTCCATGCAGGTGCGCCACAGGCTCGCGAGCAGCTGCAGTATCGCGGTATCGATTTCCTCGACCGCGGTACCGTCGACGACCACGGCTTCGCCATCGAGGACCCGCGCCGACAAGGTGCGATGCAAGTCGGCTGCCCGTGCGATCGTCGCGCGGGCCTCGAGCTCTATGCGCGTCGGCTGTTTCACCCGCACCGTCTTCGCCGCGCGCGGCCGCTTCTTGTCGTTCACGCTGCCACGCCTCCGACGAGTTCTCCGGTGATGCTGTTGCCGATCAGGCGATCGATGTCGAGCAGGATGAGCATTTTCTCCTCGATCGTCGCGAGCGCCTTGACGAAGACCGTATCCACGCTGCCGCACACGTCCGGAGGCGGCTTGGTGTCGGCCGCGTCCACGTTGTAAACCTCCGAGACCGCATCGACGACCACGCCGACCGTGCGCTCGTCGCGCCCGCTCACGACGCGCACGACGATGACCACCGTCGTCGGTCCGAAATCGATGGTTTCGAGACCGAACCGGCGCCGCAAATCGAGAATCGGCACCACCGCACCGCGCAGGTTGATCACACCCAAGACATAGTCGGGCGTGTGCGGTATGCGGGTGACTTTGTCCCAGCCCTTGATCTCCTGCACGCGCAGAATGTCCACGCCGTACTCCTCGCCGGCCAGCAAGAATGTCAGGTATTGCTCGTTGCTTTCTCCTGCGGCCTTGCCCGCTCCCGCCGTTGCCTTTGCCGTGCTCATAATTTCAATTCCTCTGTGACTTTTGCTGCTTCACGCGGCGTGTGCCGCGACTGCACCTACACCCTGCTTGGAGACCGACTGGATGAGACCCGGGGCATCGATGATCAGCGCCACCGTGCCGTCGCCCAAAATCGTGGCGCCCGCGATTCCCGGCACGGACTTGAAATTGGATTCGAGGCTCTTGATGACCACCTGTTGCTGCGCGAGAAGATCGTCCACGAGAACGCCGGCGCGTTTGCCGTCCGCTTCGACGACCACCAACAGACCATCCTCGGCACTCCTGCTGTCGGGCTCGACGCCGAACTGGTCGCAGAGCTTGACGACGGGCAGATACTCATCCCGCAGGCGAAATACTTCGGTGCGTCCCACCAGGGTATTGATGCGTTCCCGCGGGACCTGGATGGTCTCGACGATGGCCAGCAGCGATATGACGTAGACCTCCTTGCCGACGCGCACCAGCTGTCCATCCAGGATGGCGAGCGTGAGCGGCAGACGGATGCGAATGGTGCTGCCGAGGCCTTCCTTGGAAGAGATCTGCACGTGGCCGCCCAGGTCGTTGATATTGCGGCGCACGACGTCCATGCCGACGCCGCGGCCGGACACGTCGCTGATCTGCTCCGCGGTGGAAAAGCCGGGCATGAATATCAAGTTGTCGATCTGCTCGTCGGTCAGCTCCTGATCCGGCGCTACCAGCGCGCGCTCGCGCGCCTTCTGCAGGATTTTGGCCTTGTTGAGGCCGGCGCCGTCGTCGCGCACTTCGATGATGATGTTGCCGCCCTCATGGAAGGCCGCGAGTTCGAGCGTACCGGTCTCGGGCTTGCCGGCCGCGAGCCGCCGCTCCGGAGTCTCGAGGCCGTGGTCGAGCGCGTTGCGGACCAGGTGCACGAGCGGATCGCTGATCTTCTCGAGCACGGTCTTGTCGAGCTCGGTGTTCTCTCCGATGAGCTTGAGCTCGACCTTCTTGTCGAGCTTGCGCGAAAGATCGTGCACGATGCGCGGAAAGCGATTGAACGCAAAGCTGATCGGCAGCATGCGAATCTGCATGACGCTTTCCTGCAGCTCACGCGTATTGCGCGCCAGCTGCGAGAGTCCCTGGCGCAAACGGTCCAGGTCTTTCGGATCGATGCCGTCGGCGAAGCCGGACAGCATCGATTGGGTGATGATCAGTTCGCCGACCAAGTTGATGATGTTGTCGACTTTTTCGGTGGCGACGCGGATGGAACCCGAATCTCCGGACGCCCTTTGCGCGGCCGCTGCGGCCGGCGCGGCGCGCTCCGCCGCGGGCGGCGATCCGACCTTCGTTTCGGCGGAAGGTACAACGCTCGTTGTCTGCGGCTGTGCGGTTGCCTGTACTGCGGGAACGGATCCGAGCACGGACTCCCCGGTGGGCATGAACTCGAGCCGGCAGCCGGAATCCACCCAGTCGAACACCTCGTCGAGTTTGGCACGGGGGATTCGACCGGTAATGTCGAGGCTCCAGGACAGATAACAAGATTCCGGATCGAGGGCATCGAGCGGCGGCAGGCGCGAAAAATCGGCGCGGGCGACGAATGTCCCCAAGCGCTGGAGTTCCCCGAACATCCGCGTCGGTTCGTTGTGCAGACGCAGCAGACTCGGCGACGGGCTCGAAAACGACTCGCCAGCCGGTCGGCTCGTTCGCCGCGGTGGCTTCCACGGCCTCATCGACTACGGCCGACGCCGCCGCGGGCGCTTCGTCCGCGCGTCCGAGGATGTGGCTGATGTCGCCGTTGAGACTGGCGATGCGCACCTGATCGAGCGGCTGCTCGGCTTCCGTCGCCGCAATCATTTCGCGCAGGCAATCGCAGGCCTGCAGCAGCGTTTGGATGGCTTCGGTCGTGACCGGCCGCACGCCGTTGCGCATTTCGTCGAGCAGCGTCTCGACCCCGTGCGTGAAGCCGGCAACCTCGGCGAAGCCGAAAGTCGCCGAGCCACCCTTGATGGAATGAGCGGCACGGAAGATCGTGTTGATATTCTCTTTATCGGCCGTGGCATCGAGACTCAGCAGCCCCGACTCCATGACGTCCAGTCCCTCCCGGCTTTCCTGGAAGAATACTTTGGCGATTTCAGCCATTTCCAAATCAATGCTCATGCTCGATTCCTTCGGCACATGGTTGTCGGTGTTCGTTGGGTGGCACGGCTCACAAAACGCGAGCTACCGTGGCGAGCAACTGGGGCGGGTTGAACGGCTTGACGATCCAGCCGGTGGCGCCGGCGCGTTTGCCGTCCATTTTCTTCTCCTGGCTCGACTCGGTGGTGAGGATCAGCATGGGCACGAGCCTGTAGTTCAACAGGCCCCGCAGTTCGCGGATCAACGTGATGCCGTCCATGCGCGGCATGTGTACGTCGGTCAGGACCAGATCGACGACGGATTGCCGCGCCAATTCGAGCGCCTCGACGCCGTCGCAAGCCTGCACCACTTCGTAGCCCGCGCTTTGAAGAGTGAATAGCACCATTTGACGCATCGATGCCGAATCGTCGACCGCAAGGATTTTTTTGTTCATTTCATACCGTCTCCGCCCCGACAACGCCCGTCGCCAAGCTGCACGCTCAACGCACAAGTATCGTCAGTCATCGAAGAAACTTGACGAACTGCGGCGGCCGATCGCATGGGCAGAACAGGGGCTGCGACACCAGTCACATTCCGCGCTGCCATGGCGGGGACCGTCGCGGCCTACGCCGCAAGCACGAGGGGCAGCAGATCCGCCGCCACTTGTCGCGTCTGCAGGACGACTTCTTGCATGCTCGCCGCGTCCATCCCGGTGGCGCGCAGGGCGTATTCGGAGATCACCGGGGCATCGGCCGGCTCGCTACTGCCGATCTCGGCCAGCACCGCCGCGCTGTTGGCGATGTGAATCGTCGCAACTTCGCGCGGATGCTCGCGCGCGCGCTCGGGCTCATGGTGAAATTCGATGCACTCCCGCAGCACACGTGGCATCCCCCAATGCTGCGCGAGCGCAAGCCCGACGGCCGCGTGATCGAATCCCATGACTTCGCGCTCGCACAGGAACAATCCGCGATCGTCGGCCGAATCCACCGACATCAACAGCGCTTGCCTGCGCGAGTACCGGAGCGCGGCTGAACAGCACGAGCTGTCCGATGTCGTGCAACAGGCCGGCGACAAAGGGACTGTCGTCGCGGCCGCGAGCGCCGCGGGCGGCGATCTGGCCGGCCGCCACCGCGCACAGAAAGCTGTGGCGCCAGAACGACGCCATCGTGACGAGTTCGTTGCCGATGCCATCGAAGGTTCGGACCGCCGTGAGGCCGACCGCGAGATCCCGCACCTGGCGTACGCCGAGCACCGTGATCGCGCGGCTGATCGTGGCGATCTTGCCGTGATGACCGAAAGCCGGACTGTTGGCGATGCGCAGCAGCCGCGCCGTGAGCGCGGCATCACGGCCGATCTCACGGCCGATATCGGTCGACGACGACGACGGATCGTCGACCATGCGCGCAATGCGCAGCGCGACCTCGGGCAGTGTGACCAGATCCTTGATGCTGGCGACCAACCCTTGCGGAGTCAAATTGACCGTGTTCACGCCGTACCTCCAATCGAGCGTGTCGGCAGCGGACGGCAAAAGTTGAGTGGACTCGGAACTTCCAAGTACCTCGGCGCACGGATTTTGACTGATTGGCACGCTGGGCCGAGTACTGGTGCACAGTCGGCGGCGCAGCACGAACGGGAAGTCCGCGCGCGGCTAACCCAGCTGCGCGTTGCCCGGCCGCAGCTTTCCCCGATGCATCACCCCGACGCACGGATTCGCGCCCAGGGCGTAGCACAGTTCCGCCGGCCGCTCGATCCGCCAAAACGCGATGTCGGCGCGTTTTCCCGCCTCCAGCGTGCCGATGTCACCGAGCGCGCCCAGGGCCCGCGCAGCCTGCCGCGTGACGCCGCTCAATGCCTCCTCCGGCGTCAAACCAAACAGCGTGCAGGCCATGTTGAGCGCGAGCAGAATCGACGTGCAGGGCGAACTCCCGGGATTGCAGTCGGTCGCCACCGCGAGAGCCACACCCGCGTCCCGCAGCACGGGGACCGGCGGCGGCGTGGTCTGCCGCAGCGTGAAATACGCGGCGGGCAAGAGCACCCCGACCGTGCCTGCGGCCGCGAGAGCCCGAGCGCCCGCCGCACTCAGATACTCCAGATGGTCTGCGGACAAGGCGCCCCATTTCGCGGCCAATTCCGCGGCGCCCAGGTCGCTCAATTGACCCGCGTGCACATGGGCGGGCAGGCCCAATTGTTTCGCCGCGCGCAGCAGGCGTTCGGTTTCCGCCGGAGAAAAAGCGATGTTCTCGCAAAACGCGTCGACCGCATCCACCAGGCCCGCTGCGGCAAGGGTTTCCAACCAGGGTCCGCTCACCTGGTGCACGAAGTCCTGACGGTCGGCGGCAAATTCCCGCGGCAGCGCATGCAAGCCCAGAAACGTTTTCTTGATGGATACGGGCAGCCGCGTCTCCAGGTCCCGTGCCACTTCGAGCAGGCGGCGTTCGGCGTCGAGTTCGAGCCCGTAGCCGGACTTCACTTCGATGGTGGTGACTCCCTCCGACATCAGCCGCTCGGCGCGCAAGGCGGCGGACGCATAGAGCTGCTCGTGAGTCGCCTGCCGCGTTGCCTGCACGGTCGATTGGATGCCGCCGCCTGCGCGCGCGATCTCCTCGTACGAGACGCCGCAAAGCCGCTGTTCGAACTCCGCAACCCGATTGCCGCCGTACACCAGGTGCGTGTGGCAATCGATCAGCCCCGGCGTCATCCACAGACCTCGGGCGTCCTGAACCGCGAGATCCTGCTGAGCGGCCTTGAGCTTGGCTTCGGCGGCGGAGCCGATCCACGCGATGCGCTCGCCCTTCACCGCCAGCGCGGCATTCTCGATATTGCCGTAGGGCAGAGCGCCCGCTGCCATCGTGGCAATGTTTGCGCCGATCCAGACCTGATCCCACTCTTTGCCGGAAGATTTTTGCACTGCTGGTCGCCTGCCGATGGCCGTTGCACGTATGATACGGCAGCATTGGTTCCCTATACAGGTATAGTCAAGATGCGTCGCTACCTCGCGCAATCGGCTCTCTTATCCCAGGGCCTCGTTGCAGGCGTCATCATAGGCGTCTCCGATGAGGGGTTCATCGTCGAGATCGATGCGAACCCGGCCGATGGGCGCGCGGCGCCGACCGGCGCGGAACGCATCGACGGCATCGTCATTCCCGGCATGCCGAACGCGCACAGTCATGCGTTCCAGCGCGGCATGGCGGGCGGCACCGAATATCGATCGTCGGCGCGCGACAGCTTCTGGACCTGGCGCCGCGCCATGTACGCACTGGCGAATCGCATCGAACCCGACGATTTGCAAGTCCTGGCGACGCAGCTGTTCGTGGAGATGCAGAAGAGCGGCTACACGTCGGTGGCGGAATTTCACTATCTACACCGCCAGAGAGGTGGCGCCCCCTATGCAGGTGCAAACGCCCTGTGGGACGCGATCAGCAATGCGGCGGCGATCGCCGGTATTGGCCTCACGTTCCTGCCGACTCTCTATCAGACCAGCGATTTCGGCGGTAAGCCGCTGAAGGCCGAGCAGGCGCGATTCGCCTCGGACACGGACGCCTTCCTGCGGTCGATCGAGGACCGCGTCGGTGCGGACCGGCGCGGCGGTTCGCCTACCCGGCGCACCGGCGCGGCGTTTCACAGCCTGCGCGCCGTGCCACTGGCGAATCTGGAGGCCGCGGCGCGGAGCCTGCGCAAGCTCGATGCAAAATTGCCGATGCACATTCATGTGGCGGAACAAGTGCGCGAAGTTCAGGCCTGTGTGCGCGAAACCGGGCGGCGCCCCATCGAGTTGCTGCTCGACACGGGACTGCTCAACGAACATTGGTGTTTGGTACATGCCACTCACGCCAGCCGCACGGAACTCGAGGGCATAGCCGCCGCGGCGGCGACGATCTGCGTCTCCATCAGCACCGAGGCAAATCTCGGCGACGGGTTCTTCGACCCTGCCCGCTTTCTCAAAGCGGGCGGACGTCTTTGCGTGGGATCCGATAGTCAGTCCACCGTAAACCCCGCCGAGGAACTGCGCTGGCTCGAGTACCAGCAGCGGCTGCGCAAGAAGCGTCGCGCGGTGCTCACCGCCGTCGGCGAACCGCATGTCGGCACACGCCTCTGGCGCGATGCCGCACTGCACGGCTCCCAAGCCATCGGCCAACCGGCCGGCGCGATCGAGGTGGGCCGGCGCGCCGACTGGCTGGTGCTCGATGCCGGGCATCCTTCCATGGCCGGCGCATCGGCGGATGCTGCCCTGGATCACCTGGTGTTTGCCGGCGGGGACGCGGCCATCCGCGATTGCATGGTTGCCGGGCGCTGGGTGGTCAAGGACCGGCACCACGCGGCCGAAGACGAATTGCGCCCGCGCTTCGCCCGCGTGATGCAAAGGCTTGCCGTGGACCAGTTGACTGTACCTGTCTATACAGCTTAACCTGACGCCCATGAACCGAGCAACCGCGTCGCTGCAACCGCTGTATTTACAGGTGAAGCGGCATATCCTCGACAACATCGGTTCCGGCAAGTGGGGCACTTCGACGCGTGTGCCGTCCGAAAACGACATCGTCAAGTCCTTCGGCGTGTCGCGCATGACCGCCAACCGCGCGTTGCGGGAATTGCGCGATGAAGGCGTGCTCGTGCGCGTCGCCGGAGTCGGCAGTTTCGTCGCCGATCGGCACGCGCACGCTCATCCCCTGGAAATTCGCAGCATCGCCGAGGAAATACGCCGCCGCGGCCATGTACACCGCGCCGAAATCGTGTCCCTGGAGCGAGTTCGGGCCGCGGCGGATCTCGCCGAGGATTTCGGCATAGCGCCGCGCAGTGAATTGTATTGCTCCGTCATCGTGCATTTCGAGAACGATCGTCCCATTCAGCTCGAAGATCGCTACGTTCTGCCGAAGCTCGCGCCCGACTACCTGAAAGTGGATTTCAATCGAACCACTCCGTACGACTACCTGGTGAAAGTGGCTCCGCTGCAGGAAGCGGAGCACTTGCTGCGCGCCGTGATGCCGGATGAACGCACGCGCAAGCACTTGGCCATGAAGCGCGACGAACCCTGTCTGTTGATGATTCGGCGCACCTGGACTCTGGGGCAGATTGCCTCGGTGGCCCGCCTCTACTACCCCGGATCCCGATATGAACTATCGGGCCGCTTTCGCCCCTGAGGACACACCATGCTGGCCCCATTGAAACCGAGAACTCTGCGCGCCGCGCGCGGCAATACCCTGAGCGCGCGTACCTGGATGACCGAAGCGCCGCTGCGCATGTTGATGAACAACTTGGATCCCGAAGTGGCCGAGAACCCCGCGGAACTCGTGGTGTACGGCGGCATCGGGCGCGCCGCGCGCGATTGGAATTGCTTCGACCGCATCGTCGAAACGCTGAAGGTCCTCACCGAGGAGGAAACTTTGCTGGTGCAGTCCGGCAAGCCCGTGGGCGTGTTCCCGACGCATGCGGACGCGCCGCGCGTGCTCATCGCCAATTCCAACCTGGTGCCGCACTGGGCGACCTGGGAACACTTCCACGAACTCGACCGCAAAGGTCTCGCCATGTACGGCCAGATGACCGCGGGTTCCTGGATCTATATCGGCAGCCAGGGCATCGTCCAAGGTACCTACGAAACCTTCGTCGAAATGGGCCGGCGGCACTTCGACGACAAGGTCGCGGGCAAGTGGATACTGACGGCCGGCCTCGGCGGCATGGGCGGCGCGCAGCCCTTGGCGGCCACCATGGCGGGCTTCGGCATGCTGGCCGTCGAGTGCCGCCAAAGCCGCATCGCCAAACGCTTGGCCACCGGCTACGTCGATGCACAAGCACACTCGCTCGACGAAGCGCTCGCCATGCTCGACACGGCCAAGAAAAATGCCAAGCCGATTTCGGTCGCGCTCCTCGGCAACATCATCGATGTGCTGCACACCTTGCTGGAGCGCGGCATTCGCCCGGACGCCCTGACCGATCAAACATCCGCCCACGACCCGGTGAACGGCTACCTGCCGCAAGGATGGACGGTCGAGCAATGGGACGAGCGCCGCGCCGCCGATCCTGCCGGCACCGCGGCGGCCGCGACCCGCTCGATGGCCAAGCATGTCGAGTACCTGCTGCGCTTCAAGCGCATGGGGCTGCCGGTATTCGATTACGGCAACAACTTGAGGCAGGTAGCGCTCGACGCGGGCGTCGCCCAGGCTTTCGAGGTCCCGGGATTCGTCCCGGAATATATCCGCCCGTTGTTCTGCCGCGGCGTCGGACCCTTCCGCTGGGTCGCGCTCTCCGGAGATCCCGAAGACATTTACAAGACCGACGCCAAAGTCAAAGAGCTCATTCCGGACGATCCACATCTGCACCACTGGCTCGATATGGCGCGCTCGCGCATTCAATTCCAAGGATTGCCGGCGCGCATTTGCTGGGTGGGTTTGGGGCAACGCCACCGGCTGGGATTGGCCTTCAACGAAATGGTCAAAAGTGGCGAGGTCTCCGCGCCCGTCGTGATCGGCCGCGACCACCTGGACTCGGGTTCCGTGGCGAGTCCCAATCGAGAGACGGAAGCGATGAAGGACGGCTCCGACGCCGTCTCCGACTGGCCCCTGCTCAACGCGCTACTGAACACCGCGAGCGGTGCCACATGGGTGTCCATCCATCACGGCGGCGGGGTCGGCATGGGCTACTCCCAGCACGCCGGCGTCGTCATCGTCTGCGACGGCAGCGAGGCTGCGGCCAAGCGCCTGCGCCGTGTGCTCTGGAACGATCCGGGCACGGGAGTCATGCGCCACGCGGACGCGGGCTATGAGACCGCCATTGCCTGCGCCCGCGAGCAGGGTTTGAACCTGCCGATGATCGGGCAGCGATAATGGCGAACATCCTGGAGATTCGCGCCGGCCAGCTGACGCTTCCGGCACTGCGGCGAATTTATGAGCAGCCGGTGGCTCTGCGGCTGTCGGCGCACGATTGCGGACGCATCGCCGTCGCCAGCTCATTGGTCGACAAGATCATCGCGATCGGCGACGCCGCATACGGCATCAACACGGGCTTCGGTCTGTTGGCCCAGACCCGCATACCGGCGGAGCAGCTCGAACTGCTGCAAAGCAATCTCTTGCTCTCGCACGCGGCGGGTGTAGGCGATGCGCTTCCCGATGCCGTCGTGCGCCTGATCCTTGCGCTCAAGATCAACGCGCTGGCGCGCGGGCATTCCGGCATCACCATGGCGGTAGTCGACGCGCTGCTTGCGTTGCTGGAGCACGAGGTCTATCCCGTGATTCCCGCGCAGGGCTCCGTGGGGGCGTCCGGAGATTTGGCGCCCTTGGCACACTTGAGCACGGTGCTGCTCGGCATCGGCCGGGTGCGCGTACGCGGCACGATGCTGCCCGCGGCCGAGGGCTTACGTCTGGCGGGCCTGCGCCCTCTCAAGCTGCGCGCCAAAGAAGGCCTGGCATTGATCAACGGCACCCAGGTTTCGACGGCGCTGGCGCTCGCCGGCCTGTTCGGCGCCGAAGACGTGTTTGCCGCCGCCGTCGTCGCCGGCGCCATGTCGGTCGACGCCCTGAAGGGCAGCGACTCACCGTTCGACGAGCGTATACACCAAGTTCGCGGACAGCCCGGACAAATCGCCGTGGCGCGCGAATACCGCGACTTGATCGCCGGCAGCGCCATCCGCGCCTCGCATCTCGACTGCACGCGCGTGCAGGACCCGTACTCCTTCCGCTGTCAGCCGCAGGTCATGGGCGCCTGCTTGGATCTGATCCGCAATTGCAGCGTCACTCTCGGCTTGGAAGCCAATGCCGTTACCGACAACCCGCTGTTGTTCGTCGAAGCAGGCGAAGTGCTGTCCGGCGGAAATTTTCATGCCGAACCCGTGGCGTTCGCGGCCGATACACTGGCGCTCGCGCTCGCGGAAATCGGCAGCCTGTCGGAGCGGCGAGTGGCTGTATTGGTCGATCCCAAGATGAGTGGACTACCCGCCTTTCTGGTCGAGAACAGCGGAGTGAATTCCGGCTTCATGATCGCACAGGTCACCGCCGCCGCCCTGGTGTCGGAGAACAAGGCTATCGCCGCACCCTGCAGCGTCGATTCGATTCCAACCTCTGCCAACCAAGAAGACCATGTCAGCATGGCGACTCATGGTGCGCGCCGCTTAAGATCGATGGTCGACAACGCCGCGGCCGTGATCGGCATAGAATTGCTGGCCGCGGCGCAGGGCATCGATTTCCACCGGCCCGCCCAATCCTCGGCCAGCCTCGAGCAGGTTCACGCCGCCATCCGGGGCGACGTGCCTTTCTATGCAGTCGATCGGTACTTTTCGCCGGATATCGAGGCGGCACAGCATTGGGTCAAATCGGGACGCTTCTCGCCGCTGGTGAAGCGGATTTTGCCGTCGAGGGACTGAGATATGATCCACCGCGAATCCGTATGAAGAAGTTGTTCGCCGCAATCGCCCTGGGGCTATGCCTCATCCCCTGCCTCAGCGGCGCTGCCGAGTTGAATCTCGCCACGCTGAGTTGCCAGAAATACGAGAACGAAGTACTGCCCGCCGCCGCCTCGAATCCGACCGCGGATTCGCTCAATACGGTGATGTGGTTATTCGGCTATTCCGTCGCAAAGTCCGGAGCGCACGTCATGTATCCGGAGGCGTTGGCGCCTTTCGGGTTCGCGCTGGACAATGAGTGCAAGAGCAATCCCGTCGAGAGCTTGCTCGATGCGCTCGCCGTCGTGAAACCCGAACCCAAGAACCCGATGAATCTCAGCACCCTTGAATGCGGGACGTTCGCGTCGCGCCACGTTGACCTCGCCCGCACGGATCCGGAAAGCGCCACGACGATCATGATGTGGCTGTTCGGCTTTTCCGTGGCAACGTCCGGCAGCCATATTTTCGATGCGGATACGTTGAATGCCTTTCAGAGCGCATTGCTGGCGGATTGCGCCAAACATCCCAGTCACACGCTGCTCGACGCGCTCGCCTCCGTCAAAATCTCGAAGCCCACCCAGCCACGAGTAAAGTGAACAAAATGGGCTGGCAATCTATGCCAGCCCCAATGCTTTCAGCTTTCACCAATCACTTTTGCGGCGACTGTCGTTGAGACTTGTCGTCATGGTCCCGATCCATACCGCCTTGCCGGGGTTGGCCGGGTTTGTTTTCGTTCCCGCCTTGCTGGCCCTGCTGGCCGCCACTGCGTCCTTCACCGCCTTGTTGACCGCTTCCTGACTTAGACCGGTCCCCTCCTGGTTGCTGGCCGCCCTGCTGCTGGCCTCCTTGCTGCTGGCGTTGGCCCTTGGTCTGCTCGTCGCTACTACTGTTCGACATGAGACGATCTCCTCCGGTGGTTCAATCACACATGGTGACAATCACCCTTGCGGGCGATCACCACATACAGAGTAGTCCGATCAGCCGAAGCTCATTCATCGGCTGGCGGCACGAAGCCCGGTAGGTGTTTGCTGACGTCGCCAAGCCGAGGAGCGGGCGCCCCGCCCCCCGTAGGTACATTCCTACTCGAATGCCCCACCAGCTTTGCCATCGGGCAGGTATACGGCGCCGTGGGCGGACATGGCGGCACCTAGAGCGCGGGCACCGACCTGTTTATCTTTCTCCGGAAACGCCGCGGCTTCGGCGCGTATATCCGGCCGCCCATCCGATGGCTCTTACGCTGCAATCCGGCCCTGCGTCGGTCGATACGCTTGCACCACACTTCGACCGCAGCGGGTTTGAATTTGGCGCCGTTCGCTCGGGCAAATCCCAGCATCGTCTGTCGCAAAATGGCCAAGTCGTGATCTTCGCCCAGCCAGTCTGCCAACTTATGGCAGCGTTTGCGCCGTTTCGACAGGCACGTCATACCGGCCCGGTTGAGCACCACAATCTGATTCAAAAGATATGCCACCTGCTTGCGCCATTCATGCAGATGTTCATCGGTCGGCTCATGCTGCGCGCGCGCGCATGCCTTGCGGCCGATTCTGTAAGCGCGCACCACGCCGTCGCTGATACTGCCGTGGGCAATCCGTGTGGCCGGTAGGCCGCGGATCCGAGACTCGAGCGCGCGTATGTCGGCGGCCGCATCGGCCATGCTTTTCGGTTTCAGCGCGCGCAGACCGGAAAGCCGCGCCTCCTGCAGGCGCCGAGACAGTTGCTCGCCGAATTCCTTCGTGCTTCCCGCATCAGCGGGCCGCCGCAGGCGCGCCAGCGTTTGCGTCAGCACTTGGGCATCTCGCAATGCGGTCAACGGCCGAGCCGAGTTCCGAATGATGGCATTTTCCCGATGAAAGGCATCGCTGCTGAGCGCCCCGCGCAGAACGCGCAACGTGGCGCGGGCCCGCTTGAGTTCCGTGCGCACGTCATGGACGGCATCATCCGACTTCACCTGCCGCTTCAATCCGCTGCCGGCGTGCTCCAGCTGTTCGATCAGAACATCGCGCACCAGCGCCATCGGGCCATCCGCGCGGGCAATTCGAGCACCGCCCGATTCACCTCGAGCGTGACCGCCACCCTGCCGAGCCCGGACGGCACGCGGAGTGCTGCGCGTTGGGTATCTACGCAGGCTGCGGCTATCAATGGCCGCGCTGTCTTGTGAGATAGGCCCCCACTCCGACGCCGACCACCGTTGCGATGCCGAGCGCTCGCCACGGGGAATCGCGCAGGTAGTCGCCGGGCCGGCGCAAGGAGTTCGTGACCTGCTGGCCCGCATATTGCGCCGTATCTTGTAACGCACTTTTTGCCGCAGAGAGGGCAATTTGTGTTTTGGCGCGGATTTTCTTGATGTCCGGGCTGTCGATGTCGGAAATTCGCTTCAACAGATCATCGATGCTCTCCACCAGATCATTGAAAGCGCCGGCGCGACGCGCCTGCGAAATAGAGTGACCCATAGTCGTCTCCATACATGGTTGCAGCAAGCACTATCTGCCTCGCAGAAGCCCGTCGAAATAGGTGCTTCGCTCATCACCGCGTGGGAAATGCCGGACATCGCAGAATGTATCGAGCGGCGGGCGGGACGGAGCTGCCGGTGCGGCTGACGCCGCCAGCTGCTCCAAATGATCGACAGCAGAGGAGTTTTCGAGAAATTGCAGGCCACGGTCGTCGGCGCCGTGCAGGCGCGCTACGCATGGATTGCACGCAGCGCGCCAAATTATTATCGGATATCGCCCGCGCTGCGCTATTGGATGCGCGGATCTCGTTCGTCGTAGGAATCCGCCCGTTCTTCGCGATAAGGCGTTCCATAAAACTTATACACATCCGTCGCCCAAGCACGATCGGCCATGGAAGGCCAATGGTCCTTGTCGAATCCCGGCGCGTTCTTCAGGAGATCCTTGTCGACGTTCAAGGTAAAGCGGTGATTTATCGTATCCAGTTTGAGCGCCTGCCAAGGCACCGCAAACAGCCGGTCTCCCACTCCGAGAAAGCCACCGTACGACAGAACGGCATAAGTGATGCGTCCCGCGTTCATCTCGATCATGAACTCCTTGATGGTCCCCAGCTTTTCATCCTTGAGGTTATAAACATCATTGCCTAGCAGCGTATCGGCACCCATCAATGCAGGGCCGGGACCCTTTTGCGAAATGTTCTTGTACATGCCGTAGGTATCTCGGGAAACGTAGTTGACGTCCATTGCTTCGCTCCTAATGGTTTGGTTGAGAATCTGTCGGCGGGAATGCTAAGAGCAGCGAGCGCCGGCGGCAGTCGTACGCCGCCCCATTGCAGAGTCGGGGGTGTCCTACGATTCGTGACATCATCAGCACGGTCGCGGCGTGACCACACTCCTTATCCGGTCGAATCATAGGACCGCAGCGCAGGAATAGATAAATGAGCGGATCCGCAGTGCCTGCCTGTGGAGTCCCGCGGTGTTAGGCGGGGCTCAACAGCCTCTCGATTTGCGCCTGCAGCTGAGCCTGCTGGTAAGGCTTCGACAATCGGGGCAGGTTGACGAGCTTGCCGGTCGGCAAGTCGGCATAGCCGGTTGCCAGTAATACGGGCAGGTCCGGTCTTTTTTGACGTACGATTTCCGCGAGTTGAATACCCGTCATACCAGGCATCGCCTGATCCGTCATCAGCAGATCCAGGCGCTTTCCGCCATTGATGATCTCTAGAGCTTGCGCACCGGAATTGACGCCGATCACGGTGTGGCCGAGATCTTCGAGCATATCGACGGTGCTCATGGCGATCAGGGGATCATCATCGACCACCAAGATGGTTGCCGCACGCGAGAATGAAGGCGGACCGGCGGCGGGTTCGACTGCGCTTGCCGGCTTGACCGCCTGGGGCAGCCACAGCGTGGCGGTCGTGCCTTTCCCGACTTCACTGGCGAGTTCCAGCAGTCCCCCGAGTTGCACTGCCAAGCCATGTGTCATGGACAAGCCCAGGCCCGTCCCTTTGCCGAGCGGCTTGGTCGAAAAGAACGGCTCGATAGCCTTGTCGAGCGTGGCCTGATCCATGCCGATGCCGGTATCGGAAATTTGGATGCGCAGATAGGTGCCCGCCCGCAGGCGTTCGAGGTCGGTCGCTACCCGCTTCTGATCGACTCGCACTTCGATCACTCCCCCATCCGGCATCGCATCGCGTGCGTTGATGGCGAGATTCAAAATAGCCAATTCGACTTGGTGGGCATCGACTTCCGCAGGGGGTAGATGCGGTTCAACATGCAGGCGCAGTACGTTGTTCGGTCCCAGCGAGCGCCGCAACAAGTCCTGCATGCCGCGCACCAGCGATTCAAGATCGGCCGATGTCGTTCGCAGGTCCTGCTGGCGCGCAAACGCCAGCATGCGTTGAGTGAGCGAGGCGCCGCGTTGCGCGCCCTGTTGAGCGCCGTCGATGAGCCGGCGGAGGTTCGGGTCATTCGGCAAGCGCTTACGCAGTATTTCCAGATTTCCCATGACGGCCATCAGCAAATTATTGAAATCGTGTGCAATGCCGCCGGTCAACTGACCGACGCTTTCCATCTTTTGCGCCTGCAACAGCTGTTCCTGCGCTTTTTCACGGGCCGCCACTTCGGCCATCAGCTCTCCCGTCCGCTCAGCCACGCGCTGTTCGAGAGTGCGCGTCAGATTCGACAGGGCCGTGCGTTCGTACGCCAAGTCCGACAGCAGCCGATCCCGCTCCAATTCCGAATGCTTGCGATCGGAGATATCCGAAGACACGCCCACCAAACTGACGACGCGCCCCGCGGCGTCCTTGAGAGCGCGGGCGCGCACGTCGACCCAGTGCAGCGCGCCGCCCGGACGAACGTTGCGAAACTCCATCACATAGTCGCGGCCACTGTTCAAAGTCAGGCCGAGGGCGGCATTCATGCGCGGCCGATCGGCGGGATGCACTGAGTTCATCAATCGGTCGTACGACAACTCCGCCTCGGCAGTCGAACCAAAATGACTTCTGGATGGTTCCGAAAGGTGAAAGACCATGGAGTTCACATCGAGATTCCAAGAACCGAGGCGCCCCGCCGTGAGCGCCGTGTGCAGCTGCTGCTCGCGCTCGCTGATCTCCTCCAATCGAGCTCGGGCATCGTACTGGCGGCGCCGTCCCCGCGCTGCGGCGCGCACCATGCTGGTCAATGTGGTGGGATGAAACGGACGTTCCAGGAAGCTGACGTTGCCGAGAACTGAGGCGAGCCGCAGGGCCGCGGGATTGCGCTCGGGGCCGCCGCCGCGATGCGTCAGCAATATGATGGGGATGTCCGACCAGGGAGGCTGTGCCTCGAGAAATGCAATCAGCGGCCGCAGGTCCGCGTTTTGCAGCGCCTCGTCGGCGATGATCGCCAACCCCGCGCCCTGGTGAAGCTCGTCATTCAGGCTCCCGAGATGCGCACAAATGTGCGCCGCAAAGCCCGCCTCGCGCAGCAGCATGACGGCCAGCGGCGCATCCCGTCCGTTCGGCGCCAGAACGAGCGCGCGTAGGGACAAGGCGCCGTTGGAGTTCACGGGCCTTGTGCCGATAGCAGGCTCGCGCCGCCGCCGGCGTAGCTCGGCACCCCGCGTAGAACTCCTTGGAACTCTTCGAGCGGCTCGCCCAACACAAGACCCCGACTACCGATCTTATACTCGCGGATGGTGTTTTCGTGGCTGCCGGTGCGCTTCTTCATCACCGAGATGGCGCGCCGCACCTGCCCGCGTGCCTCGAAATAACGTAGCAGCACCACCGTATCCGCGAGGTAGGTGATATCGATGGGCGCGCGCATGTCGCCGACCAATCCATGTTGCGCAACCGTCACGAAAGTAGTGGCACCCTGGCGATTCAAATATTGCAGCAGTTCGTGGACATGAAGAATCAAGGAGTTCTCTTCAGGCATCGCCGCTTGATAGCCGTTGAGGCTGTCGATCAGCACGGTCCTGACGCCGTGTCTATCGACCAGCATTCGGGCGCGGTGTGCAAATTCGCCGGGCGAGAGTTCCGCTGCATCGATTTGTTCGATCAGCAAGTCGCCGCGCTCCCGCGGACCCTCGAGATCGATATTCAGTCCTCGCATACGGTCGAACAGAAGCCCCAGTTCCTCGTCGAAAACAAAAATGGCGGCCTTCTCGCCGCGGTTGATCGCCGCCATCGCGAAGGTAATGGCGATGAGCGATTTGCCGGTACCCGCCGGTCCCAAGATCAACGTACTGGACCCGGATTCCAGGCCTCCGCCCAACAACCTATCGAACCCATCGATGCCGCTCGACGGTCGATTGCGCGGTACGCGCGCTCGATGCTCGGCGGCGATCAATCGCGGAAATACTTTGATGCCGCCGGTGGAGATCGTGAAATCGTGGTAGCCGCCCCGGTATTTCTGGCCGCGGTATTTGACGACGCGTAAGCGCCGCCGTTCGGCGCCATAAGACGGCGCGACCTCCTCCATCTGAATGACGCCGTGAGCAAGGCTGTGAACCGTCTTGTCCGAAGCTTCGCCGGTCAGATCATCGAGCAACAGAACCGTCGTTCCAAGACGCCCGAAATAGTGCTTGATGGTCAGCACCTGGCGCCGGTAGCGCAATGAACTTTGCGCCAGCAGGCGGATCTCGGACAGACTGTCCAGCACCAGCCGGTCGGGCTTTTCGCCCGCTACTATCTCGAATATTTTCGTGGTGGTCTCGCCCAACTCCAAATCCGACGGGTAGAGCAAACTCTGGTGGTTTCCATTCTCGATCAAACTGTCAGCCGGAATCACCTCGCAAATCTTGATCAGAGAGCCCAGCGTCCAACCATGGGATGCCGCCCCCGCGCGCAGTTCACGGTCGGTCTCGGAGAGAGTGATGTAGAGGCAGCGCTCCTCCGCAGCCGCGCCCGCGAGCAGAAACTGCAATCCAGCGGTTGTCTTGCCGGCCCCCGGCTCACCTTCCAATAGGAAAACGCGCCCGCGGGCCAAACCACCCGCAAGCACATCATCGAGTCCGTCAATTCCCGTTCGTGCCTTGGATCCGATGTCAGTCATGGATGTGTAATTCGGGACGCGTATCGTCCGACCTCCCTGGAGTAGCAGACTATTTATGGGAGCCGCGAATAGAACCCGGCCGGGGGTGCTTGAGGCACTCGGACGACACCATGAAGTGCTGTAGGAATTGTCTGATGCGCGGGCGCGAAACCGCGGTACGACTTATCTGACGGCCCTCTCGTTGCGGGACTGCTAGGAGCACAGCAGACGCATCATTAGTCAGACGGGCTCCCGGGTATCGGCGACATCAGACCGACGGCAGGCCGTCGATCCAAGTCTTCTGCACTTCGAGTTCCTCGTTCATCAGCACCAGATTCGCCCGGTAGCCCGGTGCGATGCGGCCGAGTTCATGGCCAAGGCCGAGGAATTCAGCGGGATATTCGCTGGCCATGCGCGCGGCCTCGGCGACCTCGAGCCCCAGCAGCGAGATCGCGTTGCGCACCGCCGCGGCCATGTCGAGCGCGGTGCCCGCGAGGGTTCCGTTCTCGTCGCGGCAGATGCCGTCGACCACTCGAATGGTGCGGCCCTGCAGGACGAACGTGGGTTCAGCCGATCCCACCGCCGGCATCGCATCGGTGACCAACATGAATCGATCGTGGCGTTTGCAGCGCAGCGCGAGCTTCAACATGATGGGGTCCACATGATGCCCGTCCACGATGATTCCGCACCAGGTATTTTCATCGTAGAGCGCCGCGCCGACGATGCCGGGATCGCGCGGCTCGATACGTGCCATGGCGTTGAACAAGTGCGTGAAGCCGCGCAACCCCTGCGCGATGGCCGCGGTGGTCGCGGCGAAACTGGCTTCGCTGTGCCCGGCGGACACCAAGATGCCACCGGCGGCGAGCTTCGCAATGATTTCCGGCGTGGTCATCTCGGGCGCCAAAGTCACAACCGTTCGCCCCCCCCGGAGCCGGCTCAGCAGCGACACCAAGCTATCGTCGAGCGGCCGCAGGTGTCTGGAGTCATGCACCCCGCGCCGCGCCCAGTTGAGGAACGGCCCCTCGATATGAATGCCAAGGACGCCGGGCATGCCGGCGTCGAGCGAAGACTGCACCGCATCTATCGCACGCCCGATGGTGTCGAGATCATCGCTGATCAGTGTAGGTAAGAAGCCCGTAGTGCCGAAGCGCCGGTGCGCGGCTCCGATGGCCGAGATCGACGCCGGGCTCGGGTCATCGTTGAACAGCACGCCGCCGCCGCCGTTGACTTGTACATCGATGAATCCCGGCAGCAAGAGCTGCCCCTCGAGATCCACGGTAACGGCGTCCCGGCAGCGCGAGTCCGCAGGGTGCGCCAGCGCTTCGATCCGCGTTCCGGACAGGAGCAGCGTTTGATCCGTCACCAGTCCGTCAGCGGTCAGCAGGCGGCCGTTCACGAGCGCGGTACGCATCACACCGTCTCCGTGACTTTGAGCAAATGGGCCGGATGATCAGGATCGAACCCACGCCGTATCGCGAGCTCAGCGATCAGCCGGTAAGCGCTTTGCACCAGCAATATCGGCGCGATTTCGGCGGCGACGTCCAGTACGGGGAGCATGATGGCGCCCGCATCGCGCGCGCCGGCGGCCGTACTGCCATCCGCCTGCGCGCCGGCGATCATCACCGTCACTCCGCGGCGCGCAAGTTCGGCGCCCATAACCTCGACCCCTGCTCGTGTGGCGTCGCGCTGTGCAAACAGCAGCGCGGGAAATCCCGGGCCGAGCAGCGTGTAGGGACCATGGCGCAATTCCGCGCTGCTGAACGCTTCGGCATGCAGGCCACAGGTTTCCTTGCACTTGAGTGCGGTTTCCTGTGCGGCGCCGAGCCCGAGCCCGCGGCCCACCACATAGAGATTCCGCGCCGCTTCGAGGGGCGGCAGCGCCGCCGACCAATCGAGCGCCCAGCTCTGATCCATCAGTGCAGGCAACGCATCGACAGCCGCCGCGAGCGCCCCATCCTTCGTCCACGCAGCAACCAGTCGAACCAGTGCGACCAGCGTCGCCAGGTAGGACTTCGTGGCGGCGACGCTGGTCTCGACGCCTGCGCGCAGCTCGATCACCAAGTCCGCGGCGGCAATCAGCGGCGCGTCGGGACTATTGCACAGAGCGAGAATCGTGGCCCCCGCCGCTTTTGCCGCCGCGACCGAGGCCAACAGATCGGGACTGCGCCCGGACTGGGAGAGCGCGATGAACAAGCAGCCGCGAAGATCCTGGGAGACGCCGTAAATGGAACTGATCGAGGGTGCCGCGGAAGCCGTCAGAACTCCCGCGCGAGTCTCGATCAGGTATTTGGCGTACGTGGCGGCATGATCCGAGCTGCCGCGCGCGCAGGTGATCACCGTGCGCGGTGCGAGGCGGCGCACCGCCGCACCGATCTCTGCGATGGCAGCGGCGTCGCGCAATTGCGCCCGCACCGCATCCGACGCGCTGGCCGCTTCCCGGAACATGCCAGTGCCCGCGGCCGTATTTGCGCGCACCCTATTCATGTCGGCGCACTCAACTCGGCGACGAAATCGTACGTATCGCCGCGGTAAAACGATTGTGAAAATTCGATCGCCCGCCCATCGGGCAGCGATCCCAGCCGCTCGACCAGCAGTCCGGCATCGCCGGGTTTGGCCTTGAGCAGTTCGGCCTGATCGCCGGTCAACAGCACCGCACGCAGGCGCTGCAGAGCACGCACCGGACGCTGGCCGGCGCGCTCCAGCGCTTCATACAGCGAGGCATCGACCGCCTCCACGGAGGGCAACGCGGTCGCCACGATGGTCGCGTATTCCAGCGCCATCGGCGCATCGTCGGCATAACGAATTCGGTTGAAGCGAAACACCGGCGTGCCGGGGCTCAAACGCAGGGCGAGCGCCTCTTCCGGCGTTACCGTGCCTGCGGCGCGTTTCAGCCATACGCTGCGCGGCGTGCGTCCGCGCGCGCGCATGTCTTCGGAGAACGACGTCAACATCGCGAAGTTCTTGTCGACACGCGCCGAAACGAAATTACCCGCACCCTGCCGCCGCACCAACAGCCCGTCGGCCACCAGCCCGTCGAGCGCCTTGCGCACCGTGATGCGGGACACCGCGAAATCCGCGGCGAGATCGCGCTCCGAGGGGAGCGCGTCGTCGGGGCCGAGAATTCGGCTGTCGATGGCCTTGCGCAGCGCCCGCTGCAGCTCTTGATATAGCGGCAAATTGCCCCGGCCGTCGAGCGGCCCCACTGCTTTGGCGAGTGACGTCATAGGGGTGAACGGCGCTTCTGGTATGTTTTCATTCATTCGAACAATACCAAATAAATACCACTAACAGAACCACAATCTTCGTTTTCATGTCATAACTCATTAATTAATAAGATAATAAATAAATACATTGTGTATTTATTACACAGCACTAGCGTATTCCGATAATTGGTACTATATTGGGCTCTAACTGGTGTGGAAGCCCGGCGCCTCGACGGGATGAGTCGAAGAACGCGACAACGGGCCGCACACCGGCAGCAGCGATTTCAGACCGAATTGGCGATAGGACAGGGGGCATCGTATGAATCGGACAGGAGATCTCTATATGAATCGGATCGCATTGACGGTCAAGTCGGCGCTAGGCCTCGCGATGCTCGTGCCGCCTGCGTTGACCCTGGCGGCCCCAGCCGCCGATACCAGCCCGCTCGACGAAATCGTCGTTACCGGCATCCGTTACTCCCTGAAAGAGTCGCTCGCGCTGAAGCGCGCCTCAACCAACGTTGTAGAAGTCGTGACTGCCGAGGACATCGGCAAGCTGCCCGACAAGAACGTCGCTGACGTCCTGCAGCGCGTTCCGGGGGTGAATACGCAATCGGCCGCGAGCGGCGAGGGCGGTTTCGACGAGAACAATCGCGTAAGCATCCGTGGCACGAGCGCGAGCCTCACGCAGACCACGATCAATGGGCACTCGGTAGCCACGGGTGACTGGTTCATCAACGATCAATATGCAACTGCAGGTCGCAGCGTGAGCTACGATCTGCTCCCGTCCGAAATCGTGGCGCGGACCGTCGTGACCAAGACCCAGTCGGCCGACCTCATCGAGGGAGGCGTGGCCGGATCCATCGATCTGCAGACTCCCAAGCCTCTCGAGTTCAAGGAGACCTTCACCGCCTCGGGCTTGGCGGGCGGCGTCTACTCCGATCTGCCCTCGAAGACCGAGCCGCAGGTCAACGCCCTGTTCAACTGGCAGAACGGTCAAATGGGTCTGCTCGTGATGGGCTTCTTCGAGGAGCGCGATTCGCGGCGCGACGGGCAGGAAATCCTTGGATACGGCGCCGTACCGGCCGCCACCGCAGCAGCCTGGCAGGCCGCGAATCCGGCCCTGCCGAACGCAGCGGGAGCGCAATATCCGACTCTCGTCGGGCAGGCGCTGTTCACCCAGAAACGTGAGCGCTCAGGCGGTCTGATCGACTTCGAGGTGAAGCCGACGGACTCGCTGACGCTCGATTTGAACGGCTTCTACTCGCACCTCCTCGCGAACAATGTCAACGACAATTTCCTGATGTTCGGCAGCAATTTCATAGGATCTGCGAATTCGGGAAGCTACGTGCCGACTGCTTTGACCGTGAGGAACGGGGCGCTCGTTTCCGGCACTTGGCCGACCATCCCCGGCGCGCCGATCGCCAACGGGACGATTCCCTACAATACGGCGGCCTACGATCAGATCGTTCGCCCCTCGAGCTCAGGAACCTACTATATCGACTTGGACGCCGCGCTCGAGGCGACGGACAAGTTGACGTTCACCGCACAAGTAGGCTACACACGCGGCGTCGGCAACACGCCCCAAGAGACCGATGTCGAATCGCAAGGAGGCAACGGCGTCAGCTACCAGTTGAACGGCGTCAACAATCCGGTGTCCGTGAACTATCCGGGTCTCAACACAGGCTCGCCCGCGCAATTCTTCACCGACTATGCATTCGGCAGCATCACCCACTCGGTCGACGAGGAGACCTACGGTCAGATCGATGGGCTGATGAAGCTCGACTCGGGTGTGTTCCAGTCCTTCAAGTTCGGTGCGCGCTTCGCCGCACATGAACGTAACCAAGAGTACCCGGAGAAAAACGGCTGTCCTGACTGCGGACCGACGGGGCCCAATCCTGTCTACAACGGCGGCGCCTATCCGAACAACTATGCCAATGGACTCGGCGGCAGCGGCTACCCGACCAACATCTATATCAATTCCAATGCCGCGATCCAGGCCTTCGATGCCCTGTATTTGTCTCATGGCCCGTCGCGCTTCTACTGGCCGGGACAGTTCGAGGTGAAGGAAAACGATGCCGCCCTCTATGCGATGGCAAATGTCGGGGGTGATGGCTGGAGCGGCAATTTCGGTGCGCGCGTGTCGCACACGGCCAACACCAACTTCGTCAACGTGGGAGGTGGGGCGAATCCGGTAACCACGTCGTTGTTCGGTCCCTATACGCTGACGGTCTATAAGAACGACTACTTGGACTTTCTCCCGAGCGCCAATCTCAAGTTCGATCTGTCGCACAATCTGGTGCTGCATGTGTCCGCGGCGCAAACGGTGGCGCGGCCGGACTACAGCGCGCTGGGTGCCGCAATCAGTCTCACGGACCTGAACAACACCGGCAGCGGCGGCAATCCGCAGTTGAAACCGGTGCGCTCGACCAACTACGACACCACGCTCGAGTGGTACTACGCGCCGCAGTCACTGCTCCAATTTTCGCTGTTCGACATGGAAATGTCCTCCTACGTGGATTTCGGCACTTCGCAGCAGACGTTCTTCAATCAGCAGAAGAACACGTTCGCGCTGTACAACATCACGTTGCCGGTCAACACCACCGCACAGGTGAGAGGCGCGGAGCTCGCCTGGACCCAACCGCTCGGGCTGGGATTCGGTGCGCAGGCAAACTTCACGTACGCCAATGGCCACACGGGCCTGGACACACCGATGGTCGGACAATCGGCGATCACCTATAACGTGGGGGCCTATTACGAGGCTCATGGCTTCAGTGCGCACCTCGACTATACCTACCGGTCGCACTACCTCGTCGGGCTCGACCACAGCTCGCTCGAAAATGAGGACAATATCGGCAACCTGGGTGCAGCGCTCAACTACTCGTTCACCAAAAACCTGTCGTTGTCGCTCAACCTTCTGAACCTCGCCAACGAGACGCTCAAGTACTACGCGGCCGATACCAGCCAACCCCGCGCTTTCTACACCAATGGCCGCCAGTACTACTTCGGAGTGCGCTTCAAGCTCTGAAGCCCGCGAAAGACCCGCCGGACCCAAGGCGCTCGCCTTGGGTCCATTTTTGCAGCAAAGTGAGCATCGGGCACCGCCGACTGGCACAGAACAAGGGATCCCTATATGAATCGGGGCTACGGCAAGACGCCGGCTAGAGGGTGTCGAACGTGCGGTATGGCCCGGTTTTAGTGCTGCGAACGAGGGCCGCGGTTTGCATTGCCGCCCTCGTTTTGGCCTTCGCGCTACCGCTGGCAGCACGGGGCGGTGTCATTCCAATTCCCGCTGAAACCGTCTTGGGCACTGGCTCTTTCAATGTTGGACCTACCACTATCGTGCGCGTGCCGTCAGGCGATCGCGATGCCGCCGCTGCCGCCCGCTATCTCGTTGAGCTGTGGACTCGTACCAACCGCCTGACCTTGCCGATCACCATCGGCACTGCAAGTACCGGTACCGCGAGCACCACGATTGCGTTCCGGCACCAGAGCGGCTTCGGCCCCGAAGCCTATGGGCTCGAAGTCACACCTCAGCGGATCACCGTTTCGGCAAGCTCCGCGGCAGGGCTGTTCTACGGCACCGTCACTCTCTGGCAACTGCTTCCATCCGGCGAGAACACCGGTCAGATCCCCGCGCAGACCATCCGCGATGCGCCGAAGTACGTCTGGCGCGGTCTGATGCTCGATTCCGCACGCCACTATCAGTCGCCCGCCTTCATCCGCTCCATGATCGACTGGATGGCATGGCACAAGCTCAACGTGCTGCACTGGCATTTGACCGATGATCAGGGTTGGCGACTCCAGATCCGCAAGTATCCGCGGCTGACATCCGTCGGAGCCTGGCGAGTCGACCCGGATGGCACACGCTACGGCGGCTTTTACACCCAGGACGAAGTGCGCGATATCGTGCGCTTCGCGGCTGCTCGCCACGTGCAAATCGTCCCGGAAATCGACATGCCCGGCCATGCGACGGCGGCGATTGCCGCCTACCCATCTCTCGGGGCAGCCGGCGACGGCGCGCCATCGGTGTCCGCCAACTGGGGCGTGCACACCCGCCTCTTCAATCTGGAACCTCATACCTTCGACTTTCTCGAGGATGTGCTCGCCGAAGTCATCGAACTGTTTCCCAGCCCAGTCATTCACATCGGCGGCGATGAGGCAGTCAAGGATGAGTGGAATGCCTCGCCCGCGGTTCAGGCGCACATGCGGCGGCTCGGGATTCATGGCTCGGACGCTCTGCAGGCGTATTTCACGCAAAGGATGGGCCGCTACGTTGCCGCACATGGCAGGCGGATCATCGGCTGGGATGAGATCCTGCAGCCCGGGCTTCAAAAGGATGCCATCGTCATGTCCTGGCATGGCGTTTCCGGGGCGCATGCGGCGGCGGTAGCCGGCAACGACACCGTCCTCGCGGCGTTGCCGACGCTTTACTTCGACAACCGGCAAAGCACGCTCGCCGCTGAGCCGACGGGCCGGTTGAATGTCGTCTCTCTCGAGGACGTATATCGCTTCGAGCCGCGCGACGCGACGCTCAACCGCGCTCAGCAGCATCGCGTGCTCGGCATTCAGGCGAACCTGTGGACCGAACACATCCAAACCGAGCAGCGCCTCCAATGGATGGCGCTGCCGCGCGCGGCGGCGCTGGCCGAGGTCGGCTGGTCGGCTCCGCAACGCCGCGGCTGGCCTGATTTCCTCGAGCGGCTCGTGCCCATGTTCGCCCGCTACCGAGCCTTCGGCTTGAATTACGCCGACAGTGTGTTTGCACCGGCTGCGCAGATTTCCCGCGGCGCCGAAGGCTACTCCGTGACACTGTCGAACCAGGCACGCGGCGGCGCAACGGCATTCGGCGACATCCGCTATACGCTCGACGGCCGCGAGCCCTCGGCGCAATCGACCCGCTACGATGCGCCATTGACGCTACCGGCGGGCACCCTGCTTCGTGCCGCCGCCTTCGTCGGCACCGAACAAGCTTCGCGCATATTGATCAGGCGCCTCGATGAGCAGGCTGCCGTCCGCCGCGACAGTCACGATCTCGAGCCATGCAGCAACGCAATCGGACTGCTGTTACAGCCCCAGAGTGACACAGCCGGTGCGCATACCACGCTGGCGCTCGACATCCTGAATCCCTGCTGGATCGATCGCGGTGTCGACCTTTCGGGCGGTCCTACCATCGTTGCCGCCGTCGCGCCGCTGCCATTCAACTTCGAAGTCGGCGCGGATGCGGCCAAAATTCGTGTCGGGGATGCGCGCACCGCGGAGGGGGAACTCGAGGTGCATGTCGACGGCTGCGACACGCCCGCCCTCGGTCTCCTGCCGCTTGCGCCGGCAGTCCATACTCGAGCCGTCACGACCCTGCCTGCACAGCGGCTGCCGCCTCTGCCGGGCCGGCATGATGTGTGTCTGCGATTCGCGCGTCCGCCGCAGGGTCCGCTTTGGGCGATAGACTGGATCGAGATTGGGAGGTAAAGACGACATGTCGAGCCTACGGATCTTGGCGCCGTTCGACGGCTGGTGCAGCGTACTGGACGAGGTACCCGACCCGGTTTTCGCGGACCGCATGCTCGGCGACGGCCTTGCGATCGACCCGACCAGTGGAATCCTCATCGCACCCTGCGGCGGCGAGATCGTCGCCCTGCCGGCAAGCGCCCATGCGGTATCGATCCGCACCGCCGAAGGCATCGACGTGTTGGTTCACGTCGGGATCGACACCGTTCAGCTGGCGGGGCGCGGATTCGAAGCATGCGTTGGGCCGGGCGCCATCGTTCGAGCGGGTGATGAACTGATCCGCTTCGATCTCGAGGTGGTGGCGCGTGGCGCCAAGAGCCTGATGACGCCGATTCTCGTGACACCGATGGACGGACTCTGCCTGCAGCGGCGGCGCACGGCCGGGGCCGTGTCCGCCGGCGACTTGCTGTATGAAGTCGTGGGTATCGCATCAGCCAAAGACTCGGTGAGCGCGCCCGCAGCCGAGGTGACCGGCCGCCCGCACGACGCGGCCGCCGCTCAAACGCTCATCGTGAGCCTGCGCCAAGGGCTGCACGCTCGACCGGCGGCGCTGCTCGCGCAGCGCGCCAAGTCATTCGGCGCCCAAGCCTCGCTCGGCGCCCATGGCCGCACCGCCAACGCACGCAGCGTGATCGCCATCATGGCGCTCGGCGTGCGGCAGGGCGACGAACTATCCATCCGAGCCAGCGGCCCGGATGCCGCACAGTGCGTGGCCAGCCTCGTGGCCGGCATCCAGGAAGCACTACGCATGGAATCCGCCCACGGACACGGCGCTGCGAATTCCTCGAGCATCCCCGCGACGATCGCGCCGGTCCAATGTTCCGCCGCCGGAGTTCTCCATGGAGTGATCGCAGCCGCCGGCATCGCTGTCGGCCGCGCAACCCGAATCGAGCGCCGCGAGATCGCAGTCATCGAAGCCGGCGCGGGGCAGACGCACGAGAACGCCGAACTGGAGCAAGCGCGAATCCATGTACGTGCGCGCCTCGAGCGCGTGGCCGCAACGGGCGGCGCCGCCCGCCGCGAAATCCTCGCGGCGCATCTCGAGTTCCTCGACGATCCGCAGGTGAACGCGGCAGCGGGTGAACTGATCGCAGCCGGCAAGAGCGCCGGTTTCGCCTGGCGCTCCGCGATCCGCCGGTCAATCGGCGATCTCGAAGCCCTGGAAGATTCGCGCCTCCGCGAACGCGTCGATGACTTGCTCGACGTGGAATCGCATGTGCTGCTGGCGCTCGCCGGCGAAGCGCGGCCGATGAATATCCCGTTGCCCGAGCAGGCCGTGTTGATCGCCGACGATTTGTTGCCATCGGAATTGACCGCGCTCGACCGGCAACGGCTGACCGCCATTTGCTTGAGCGGCGGCGGTCCCACCTCGCACGTGGCGATTCTGGCGGCCGCCATGGAGATCCCCATGCTCGTGGGCTTGGGCGCGGGACTCCGGGATATCGCCGATGGCGCCACACTGATCGTCGATGCCGACTCCGGGACGCTGCAGACGGCGCCGACCTCCATGGGCATCGAACGAGCGCGCACGTCGGTCGAATCCCGGCTCATGCAGCGTGCCGCAGTCCAAGCCGAGGCACGGACGGAGTGCCGCGCGCTGGACGGCACGCGCGTCGAAGTATTCGCCAATCTGGGCAGTCTGATGGATGCGGTGTCGGCCGTCGCCAACGGCGCCGAGGGCTGCGGTCTGCTGCGCACCGAATTCCTGTTCATCGATCGGGATACGGCGCCGGTGGAATCCGAACAACTTGCCGCATACCAGAGCATCGCCGCGGAACTTGCACCGCGACCACTGGTTCTGCGGCTCATGGACGTGGGCGGCGACAAGCCGTTGCGTTATCTGCCGCTGCCCGCGGAGGAGAATCCGGCGCTCGGGTTGCGGGGCGTGCGCACCGCGCTCGCGCGTCCCGATCTCTTGCGCACCCAGTTGCGCGCGGCGTTGCGGGTGCAACCCCCCGGCAGCGTGCGGCTGCTCGTCCCGATGATCACCGACGTGGCGGAAATTCTGGCGGTTCGCAGTGTCATCGACGAGCTCAAAGCCGAGATCGGCGTTCATGAGCACATCGAGCTGGGCGCGATGATCGAAACTCCCGCGGCAGCGCTCATGGCCGCCGGCCTCGTCCGCGAGGTCGATTTTCTGTCGATCGGCAGCAACGACCTGACGCAGTACACGCTCGCCATGGATCGCGGCCACCCGCAGCTTGCGGCCCGCACCGACGCCTTGCATCCGGCGGTGCTCAAGCTCGTCGCGGCAGCCGCGACGGCCGGCGTCTCCGCCGGCAAGACGGTTGCCGTCTGCGGCGGCGTGGCCGCGGATCGATTCGCGGTGCCCCTATTGCTGGGTCTCGGCGTGCGCGAGCTGTCGGTGGTGCCCGCGGCAGTGCCCGCCGTCAAGCGCCAGATCCGTGCGTTGCGGATCGACGACTGCCGCGAACTCGCGCTACGCTGCCTCGAGCTCACAACTGCGGCCGAAGTACGCGCATCGGTTGCACGGTCGCTGAGATCCTGGGGAGATACGTCATGAAACTGCGCTTCACAGGACTGCAGCAACTCGGCCGGGCGTTGATGCTGCCGATCGCCGTGCTGCCGATCGCCGGGCTGCTGCTGCGCCTCGGACAGCCCGACCTCTTCGGTTGGCCGGCGATGGCGGCCGCGGGGGACGCGATTTTCTCGAATCTCGGGCTGCTGTTCGCGGTCGGCGTCGGCGTCGGACTCGCGCGCGAGAACCATGGCGCAGCCGGTCTCGCCGCTCTCGTCGGCTTTCTGGTGACCACTCGCGCCGTCGAAACTCTGCTGGCGGCACCGCCGGGCACTCTGTCGAAACTCAGCATCCCGGTCGGCCTGCTATCAGGCATCATCGCCGGCGTCGGCTACAACCGGCTCGGCAACATCACCCTGCCGAGCTACCTCAGTTTCTTCGGCGGCCGGCGCTTCGTACCCATCGTCAGCGGCGTGGCCGGACTGCTGCTGGCCGCGGTTTTAGCTTATGCGTGGCCGTTCCTGGAACGCGGCATGGATGCCACCAGTCACGCCATTCTCGGCGCCGGATCGTTCGGCCTGTTCGCCTACGGGGTCTTGAACCGAATACTGATCGTGACCGGGCTGCACCACATCCTCAACAACTTCGCTTGGTTCATCGTCGGCGATTACCACGGCGCGACCGGCGACTTGAAGCGGTTCTTCGCCGGCGACCCGACCGCGGGCGCGTTCATGTCGGGCTTCTTTCCCGTCATGATGTTCGGGTTACCCGGCGCATGCCTCGCCATGTACCACGCGGCTCTGCCGGAGCGGCGCGCCGGAGTCGCCGGCCTGCTCCTATCGCTGGGTTTGACCTCGTTCCTCACCGGCGTTACCGAGCCGGTCGAATTCACCTTCATGTTTCTCGCCCCTGTGCTCTACGCCCTGCACGCCGTTGCGACCGGCCTCGCCATGGTCGTCATGAATCTCGTCGGCGTGCGGCTCGGATTCAGTTTCTCGGCGGGTCTGTTCGACTATGTACTGAACTTCAGCCATGCCCAGCGGCCGCTTCTGCTGTTGCCCATTGGCGCCGCCTATTTCGGCCTGTACTACGGAGCATTTCGTTTGCTCATCGTGCGCTTCAATCTAGCCACGCCGGGACGCGAACCCGAGGACACAGCGGCGCAGCCCCTCGCACCCACCACCCCCGACGCCCGCGCCCCGGCCTTCGTCACCGCCCTCGGCGGCGCCCGCAACCTCACCGAAGTGGATGCCTGCACCACACGGCTGCGGTTGGTACTGGTCGACAACCGGGCGATCGACGAGACCGCTCTCAAGCACCTGGGTGCGCGCGGGATTCTGCGCTCCTCGACACAGGGATTGCAGGTGGTCCTCGGTCCCATCGCCGATCAAGTGGCAGGCGAGATCCGCGCGTCCCTGCGGTCGGCGCTGCCCGCGCAATCCGCAACGTCATGGACACCGCGCACGGCAACATCATCGGCAACACCAACAGCAGGGCCGACACCAACATTACCGGCAACACCGCCGGCAACCGATGCTTCTGCGCTGATCGCCGCTCTCGGCGGCCGTGACAATATCGTGGAGTTCGCTGCATGCGCGGGGCGCCTGCTCATCCGCACTGCTCGGCCCGAAGGAATCGACGAAGCCGCCTTGGGAAGGCTCGGCATCCGAGGAATCGCTCGCTCCGCCACCGACAGGATTCAGCTGCTCGTCGCCGGCCGCATCGACGCATGGGCCGAACCGCTGGGCCGATTGCTGGCGACAGCTTGAGCGCGCATCTCGCGAAGCAGGCCGGCCGCGAGGTGTGAGAAAGATCCTACGTGGTCAGACGGTAGCAACCGACTGCCTCGAAACGCCCAGTGCCAGAAGAATGAACGCCAAGACTTGAACACTGGTTAACGTATAATTCAGGAGCGCCGCAATGAATGCATCCGTCGCGACAGCGATCGGTGGCAACGGTAACGGCCGGACCACAGAATCCGTCGGTACGCAGTTCGAAGAATTATTCGATGGGGTGGACGATTTGATCAAGCGCGTGGCCGATGTGGAGAACCCGGAAATTCTCAGGACTCGCGCCAAGGTGTATGCGGCATTGGTCGCCGCCAAGCGTGCCTTCGTGGACGGCGCGCCCAAGTTCAACCGTGAGCCAGTGCAAGCGACTGATAATACTGATGATCTCACACACGAGTATCCCGGGCAGGCCCTCGGCGTCGCGCTGTTGGTCGGCCTCGGCCTTGGCCTTGCGGTGTCGTTGAGACAGTGACCATACCGGCTCGGACGTTTCCTACGCGCAATCGATCCTTGCGCCGGGTGCGCGCTGCCGCATCGCGTGATCCACTGGCGACATGGACAAGATCGCAAATGGGATGCGGGTGCGGGATGGCGCCGCAATACTCGGATTGTGGAGGTTGGGCGCGTTGTCGGGGCTCTGCATCATGATGAACGCAGCCCTGGCTTCTCCGCCGCTCAGTCAAAAAGTACCTACGCGGCTGGATCTGCGTCCGGTGACCGCGGTGGTCGCTGCGGATAATATCTCCGCCAACTTTCCATCGGCCGGACATCGGCAAACTCTGGGCACGCAGGATCAACTCCAGCTTCCGGCCCTGGGTGCCGGGGGACAGCGAACGCGGATCCCCGGCCGCATGGAGGAATTTGCGCGGCGCGTGCACCGGGAAGGACTACCCCTCGCTCGGCTGTGGGAGAATAAATCGGCGCTGGTCAGTCTGGGGCTCAATCAGAAGGGCAAACCGGGCCTGTGGATCATTCAGAAGATCCGCTGAGCGTCCAGATAATCATGCCATCGCCGCTTCGCATCCTGTATGTCGAGGACAATCCCATCGTGCGTGAAGTCACGACCGAATTGCTGATCCACGATCAACGGTACATCGTGGCGCTCGGCACGGCGGAGGAGGCTCTTCAAGAATTCTTGGAACACTCGTTCGATATCGTCATTACCGATATCAGTTTGCCGGCAATGTCGGGCTTGGATTTGGCGCGGAAAATACTCACCATCGAGCCGAACGAACCAATCATCATAGCCTCCGGCTACATCCTGGACTTGAGCCTGAAGACGTGGGGACCCAACGTCCGTGCCATCATCAAACCCTTCGAGGGCGCGGAAATCGATGCACTCATCGGCGAGCTGTGCGCGGGAACGGCAGCTCCAAGCCGTACTTGACGCTCGCTCAACGCCCGCGGCGCCGGTCACCGCAAGGCATGGCCGTGACGTCATAGCGGCCGGTGCGCCGCGCCTTGACCGACTCAGCTGCCTAGATTCAGGAGTGCCGCGTTGCCGCCTGTGGCCGTGGTATTCACGGTCAGTGTCCGCTCGTTCGCGAAGCGCGCGAGGTAGTGCGGTCCGCCGGCCTTGGGTCCCGTTCCCGACAGCCCGGTGCCGCCGAACGGCTGCACACCCACCACCGCGCCGATCATATTGCGATTGACGTAGGTATTGCCGATCGCGGTTTGCTCGAACACCTCGCGCCAGAAAGATTCCAGCCGCGTCTGCACACCCAGCGTCAATCCGAATTGGCTGGCACGGATCGCCTGCAAAACCCCGGCGATCTCCGTCGATCGATACCGCACCACATGCAGTATGGGCCCGAATTCCTCGTGCGTGAGCTGCGCCGCGCTCTTAAGCTCGATCAGATGCGGCGCGAAGAAACTGCCATGAGCATGCGCCTCACCGAGGCTGCAGGCTTTGATGAGCCGTGCCTCCTTGCGCATGCGCGCCGCATGCTGCGCGAGACCCTCGGCCGCCGCCGCCGTGATCACCGGCCCCACATCGGTGTTGAAATCGGCCGGATCGCCGATGACCAGCTCATCCATCGCGCCCGCGATCATCTCCAATACCTGATCGGCTATGTCAGCCTGCAGGAACAACAGACGCAGCGCCGAGCAGCGTTGCCCCGCGCTCATGAACGCAGAACTCACGACGTCATCGACCACCTGCTCGGGCAGAGCCGTCGAATCCACGATCATCGCATTCAATCCACCGGTCTCCGCGATCAACGGCACGATCGCGCCGCCGCGCGCCGCCAGGCTGCGATTGATGGTGAGCGCGGTCGCCGTCGAGCCCGTCATGGCCACCCCCGAAAGCGCTGCATGAGCGAATGCGATCTCGCCGAACAGGCGCCCCGGCGCGGGCACGAGGTGCAAGGCCTGCGGCGGTACGCCCGCCTCATGCAGCAATTTCACGAAGCGCGCGGCAATGAGCGGCGTCGGCTCCGCCGGTTTTGCCACCACCGTGTTGCCGGCCGCCAACGCAGCAGTGACCTGGCCGGCAAAAATGGCCAGCGGAAAATTCCACGGACTGATGCAGGCGAATACGCCGCGTCCGTGCAGAGACAATTCGTTGGACTCCCCGGTGGGGCCGTCCAATCGCCGGGGGTTGGCAAATTGCTTGCGCGCCTGCAGCGCGTAGTAGCGGCAGAAATCCACGGCCTCGCGCACCTCCGCGATGGCATCCGACAGGGTCTTGCCCGCTTCACGCACCAGGAGCGCGTGAAAATCCGCACGGCTCGCTTCTAGCAGGTCGGACGCCCGTTCGAGACAGGCCGCGCGCGCGTCGCCCCCGCGCAGATTCCACGCGGCATGGGCCTCGGCGCTCGCATCGAACGCCATGGTGATTTCTGCGGCGGTCGCATCGCGCGTGCTGCCCACGGCATCGCGCCGATCCGCCGGATTGGTCACCGTGCGGGTGCTTCCCGGCAGCAGGTTCCCATTGATGACGGGCCCGGCGGTAGGCACGGCGGTGGTCTTGAGCGCGCGGCGAGTCGATAGCTCCTCGCGCAGCGTGTCGATTTCCGGCGGACTACCCAAGTCCACGCCGCGGGAATTGCGGCGATCGGCGTACAGCGCCGCCGGCAGGGGCAACCGCGGGTGAGCATAGGATTCCAAGCGCTCGATCTCCGCTATGGGATCGCGGACGATCTCGGCGACCGGGACCTGCTCATCCATGAAGCGATTCACGAACGACGTATTGGCGCCATTCTCGAGCAGCCGCCGCACCAGGTACGCGAGCAAGTCCTTGTGCTCACCCACCGGCGCGTACACACGGACGCGAGGGAATTTCGCGATCTTGCGCGCCGCCTCCGCATACAAGAGCCGGCCCATGCCGTGCAGCCGCTGAAACTCATAGTCCACGCCGGGCGGCGCCAGCTCCAGCACCGAGGCGATGCTGTGCGCGTTGTGCGTCGCGAACTGCGGATAGATCACGTCTACATGACTGAACAAACGGCCGACGCACGCCAAATAGGACACGTCCGTGGTGACTTTGCGGGTGTACACCGGAAACCCGTCGAGACCCCGTTCCTGCGCGCGCTTGATCTCCGAATCCCAGTACGCGCCCTTCACCAGGCGCACGGCCATGCGTCTACCGTAGGTTCGTGCCGCCACCGCCACCCAGTCGATTACTTCCAAGGCGCGTTTGCCGTAGGCCTGCACCGCGAGCCCCAATCCCGGCCAGTGACGCGTGGCAGGATCCCTGGCCAGCGCTTCGAGCACGTCCAGCGACAGATCCAGCCGGTCCGCCTCCTCGGCGTCGATGGTGAGCTGAATCCCGAGGGCGGCCGCACGCCGCGCCAGCGACGTCACCAACGGAACCAAGCGCTGCATCACCCGCTCATGCTGCAGCAACGAGTAGCGAGACTCCAACGCCGACAGCTTGATGGAAATACTCGAGGTCTCTGCCGCGGGCCGCCCCCCCGCCGCAGCGCCGATGACGTCGATGGCATGTTCATACGACCTGAGATAACGCTCCGCATCGTGCTGTGTTCGCGCGCCCTCGCCCAGCATGTCGAAGGAACACAGCCCGACATCCGCTTCGCGCGCGCTGCGCGCCAGCGCCTCTTCGATGCTCCGTCCGACCACGAATTCACCGCCGATGATGCGCATGGCGCGGCGCACGGCCAGGCGCACCAGGGGCTCGCCGGCTTTGCGCGTGAACTTCCTCATCCACCCGGTGGTATCCGTCTTGATCGCGGGATCCAGCTCGAGAATACCGCCGGTGAGCATGAGTCCCCAGGTCGATGCATTGACGAACAGCGACTCCGACTTGCCGGCGTGGGACGACCAATCACCGGTCGCCAGCTTTTCGGCGATCAGACGATCGGCGGTGGCATCATCGGGTATGCGCAGCAGCGCCTCGGCGATGCACATGAGCGCAATGCCTTCCTGATTCGACAGTCCGAATTCCTGCAGGAAGGCGTCGAGAAACGGCCGCTCGTCCCGCCGGGCGCGCGCGCCTTCGACCAGTGCCATCGCAGTCGCCACGGCGCGGTGACGCGCCCCGCCGGTGAGCTCCAACGCATGCAGCAACCGGGTAACCGCCCGATCTTCGGGCCACTCGCCGTGTTCTCTCACCGCCCGGCGCAGCGAATCCAAAGAATTGAGTGGCGAAGGCTCGATCAAACTGGCAGCCATGGCTAATCCTTACACAGAAATTGCGGTCGAATATCCTGCCGTCAAGTATCGATAAGAGCGCTCGGGAATGCCAGAGGCTTGCGCATCAAAGTACTCTTGCCGAACAGCGATTCGACCAGATCCACGGCCAGCAGCGCCGTTTTGTTGCGCATGTCCAAGGCGGGATTCAATTCCATGATGTCCAGGGAGGCGACACGGCCCGTGTCGGCGATCATCTCCATGCACAGCTGCGCTTCACGGTAGGAGAGCCCGCCGGCGACCGTGGTGCCCACCCCGGGTGCGATTTCAGGATCCAGGAAGTCCACGTCGAAACTCACGTGCAGATGGGTCTCCTCATCCATGTCTTGCAAGGCGAGTTCCATGACTCTCCTCATTCCCATCTCGTCGATGAAGCGCATGTCGAACACGTCGAGATTCTGTTCGTGCACGAAGCCCCTCTCGCCGGAGTCGACGCTGCGAATGCCGACCTGCCGCACCCATCCCGGATTGATCGCCGGCGACGCGCCGCCGATCTGCAGCAGCTCGCGAGGACCGAACCCGCACAGACACGACACGGGCATGCCATGCAGGCTGCCGCTGGGCGACAGCTCGCGGGTATTGAAATCGGTATGCGCATCCAGCCACAACACGCGCAGCGGCCTATTCATGTCGCGGCAATGGCGCGCGACCGCGGAGATCGAGCCGATGCTCAAGGAATGGTCGCCGCCGAGCAGAATCGGCAGCCTGTGTTCACGGAGCTCCCGATACACCGCGTCGTGCACCTCATGGTTCCACGCCGTCACCTGCGAAAGATTGCGATAGCCGTTCACCCTGATCAGGCCGGGATTCGGCGGCCCGCTGACGTTGCCGCAATCCACCACGTCGAGGCCGTGCTGGGTCAGCGCCGCATGGATGCCGGCGACGCGCAGTGCTTCCGGACCCATGGACGCGCCGCGATCGCTGGCGCCGACGTCCGTGGGCGCGCCGATGAGGCTTGCTTTGCACACTGCCGAAGCCATCATGCGACCCTGCGGCGGCGCGCCGCCGCGCGCTCGGGGCCCAGCCCCATGTAAAGATCCTTCGGATCATCCAGATCCGGAACGAGATCGATGCGTTCGCCGCCGTCGGGCTGCTCCGCATTCAGACGCCGCAAATAGCGCAGCGAGGAGAAGTCATTGAGCGCGAATCCGACGGAATCGAACAGCGTGACTTCACGGTCGTTCGCACGGCCCGGCAGCCTGCCGCGCACGACGTCTGCGAACTCGGTGATTCGCTGTCTTGAGGCACCAACCTCTCCTGTCGCCTCGAGCCCAGGAGCTTCTAGTCCCGGAGCCTGCCCTGCAGCCTCTAGTCCTGGAGCCTCTGGCCCTGAAACCTTTGGTCCTGGAACCTCGAGCTGCTGTATTTCCCCCTCGATTCGCGCCTGCGGTTCGTACTCGACGACGATGCGCACATCCTTCGCACGCACGATATCCGCGTGCAATTCGGTCTTGCCCGGGCAATCGCCGCCCACTGCGTTCAAATGCATTCCCGGCTCGATCATCTCCGGCGTAAGAATGGTTGCGTTGCGCTTGTCGGCGGTCGCCGTGGTCACGATATCGGCGCCGCGCACGGCTTCGGCGGTGCTGGCGCAGCGGGTGACTTCGAGGTCTGCAAGCCGCAACGACGCCAGATTTCGCATCAGCTTCGATGTCGCCTGCGGATCAGTGTCGTACAGCCGCAGATTGCGCACTCCCATCATGCGGTGGAAAGCGATGGCTTGGAACTCGCTCTGCGCACCGTTCCCGATCAACGCCATCACACGGCTCGCCGGACGCGCCATGCGGCAGGCAGCGAGCGCCGAGATCGCCGCGGTACGCAGCGCGGTGACGAAAGTCATTTCCGACAACAACAGCGGGTAGCCGGTCGCCACGTCCGCGAGCACGCCGAACGCCGTGACCGTCAGCAATTTCTTCGCCGTGTTCTTCGGATGACCATTGACGTATTTGAACGAATACAGCCGTCCATCGCTGGTCGGCATGAGCTCGATGACGCCGCCGGCCGAGTGGATGGCATGCCGCGGCGACTTGTCGAAATCATCCCAGCGCCGGTAGTCGGCTTCGATCTCCCGCGACAGTTCTTCGATGAGACGAGCAAGTCCGACCCGAGACACCAATTCCCGCAGGCGCGTGGTGCCGATGTAGTCCACCATGATGATTCCCCTCAGATTGGGCTGACGGCGCCCGATGCAGCCGATTACCCGGTACAGCCGACCGCCGTGTGCGGTCGACCACTGATTTCTGCAGCCAATGGCTAGCTTCTCGGCACCGAGATTTCGAAATCTCCATGTCGAGGGACTAGTTTCCGAGATCACCCAGCCAAAGAAAAGCCAGAAAACCGATCAAAAAGCGTGAGTTTCTGGCAATATCGTCAGGGCATTTTGACGTTTTGTACATTTTGGCCGATTGCAAATTTCCGGCGAGGAGCGCCCCATGGACACCACCGATCGCCAACTTCTGTCGCTGCTGCGTGATGATGCGCGCCTGTCGGTGGCCGCCTTGGCCAAGACCCTGCGCGTCGCGCGCGGCACCGTGCAGAACCGGCTGGCGCGCATGGAAAAGGACGGCACCATCGTGGGCTACACCGTCAAGCTCAAGCCGCAAGATGAGGATCAGCGGATTCGCGCGTTGATGACCGTCGCCGTCGAAGGCAACCGGACGGACGAAGTGCTCCGGGCACTGCGCGGCGACCCGGCCGTATGTGCCCTGCACACCACGAACGGACGCTGGGACATCGTCGCCGAACTGCGCACCGACAGTCTCGAGGCGGTAGACAAGGTGTTGAGCCGCATCCGCATGATCGACGGAATCTCCAACACCGAAACCAGCCTGCTACTCTCCACCCACAAGTTTTAGGGTCGCCAGGAACACCGCGGTAGACGCGGACGAATGAGCCGGCTCGAGACTGCCGATCCGGCCATTGCAGTGCTCGAGTATCGCGAGGTCCCAAGGTTCGAGCGTCTCGGTTTTCTCGGTATTCCCGTCAATGACTTCCAGCGTGAACCCGCGATCGATCGCGAACACCAAAGTCGTCTCGCCGCGCGGCGCGCTCACCGCCAGCGACTCGACGAAGCGCTCCACCCGGACGGCAACACGGTCGGCCTTGGACACCATGAGATTCAAGTCCACACAGGGCCCGCTCACCAATTCGCAATGAGCAGCGACAGCGCCGTCGAATTCCACCAAATCACCCGCCTGCCGCAACGACTCGTGTGTTCCGTCGGCGAAGCGCAAATCGATTCCCGCGCCCCGCAGCAACACCATTTTGCGGTTGTAGCCTGCGAATTCCGAGAAGGGCCCCGATGCATCGATGTGCGCCACACTGACCCGCCAGCGAAACGCATCCCCGCTCTCAGGCACGCGTATTGCCTCGTGCGTAGTCCCGCCGCCGTTCTTCCACGGCGTCGGTCTAAAGGAGGATCTGCGGATGATCGTCAGCTTGGAATCTTGCACCACAGGATTCTATCGAGGACCGCCCTGGAAAACATCAATAGAATCAGCATCAAAGCCGACAAAATCGCCATGATCTTGCTCAGCATGCCGAACTCCGCACATAGCGACAGCCAAACCGCCGCGACACGCCGGCAAGGCGGACGTTTCCGCGGAAATGTCCGCAGCCGAGAGAGATGTGGAACACCACGCCGAGTGGCGCCGGCACGATGAGAAAGCGACATTGCATTTAACACCGGATAATTGAGTAAACTTCAGAACGACTACCCGAATCCTTCGGGGCCTCTTCAAGGATCGCAGCCGTGCGGACGATCGATGAGCGGATCGAGTCTCTCGAGGCGAAACTGCTGTCGACCAAGGCGGAGATGGAGTGACGCGTCGTTTGCATCGAGGCCGGAGCTTGGCGGCGACACTGCTTTTGGCCGCTGGCAGCGCACAGGCGGTCGAGTGCAAAAGCGATGCTCTCAACACCGGGACTGTCACAGTCTGCCGAGTAGATCTTCTCCACGAGCAATTGCAGCTCTTCTGGCGCGATGACGCCGGCCAACCCTATGGCCGATTTTCCACGTTGCGCGACGCCTTGGCCAAACGCGGCAAGACGCTCGAGTTTGCAATGAATGGCGGGATGTACAAACCGGACCTGTCGCCCGTCGGTCTCTTCGTTGCAGATGAGCGCGAACTGGTGCCGTTGAATCGCCACACGGGTCCCGGCAATTTCTCGCAGCAACCCAACGGCGTGTTCATGTTGGATGGCCAGGGAGCTCGGGTGCTCACGACAGACGAATATTGGCAAACAAGGCCCAAGCCGTTCCTGGCGACGCAGTCAGGACCCATGCTGGTCCACCGGGGAGAACTGACGTCATCGCCGGTGATGAATCCGCAGTCACAGTCACGGCGTATCAGGAACGGTGTCTGCGCGCCCTCCCTTGCCAGCGCGGTGTTCGTCATCAGCGAGTCGCCGGTGACTTTCCATGAGTTTGCGGTGTACTTCCGCGAGTCGCTCGGCTGCAGCGAGGCTCTATATCTTGATGGCTCGATATCGAGCCTCTATGCGCCGCGGCTTACACGAGAGGACCCATGGTCCAACATGGGGCCAATCTTTGGGGTGACCAAATGAAGTTGCTACTTTCTCGGACCATGCAGGGCAAACGCCGCGCCTTGCGGATCGGAGGCCTGAATGATCCAGCCACCGCCCGGCACTTGCTGCGGATCCTGCGTGATCTTGCCGCCGCCATCACTGACGCGTTTGCCCGCGGCATCGATATCGCCGACATTGAAGTAATACAGCCAGAATCGCGCCATCTTCGCCGCCGGGCTGTTGAACATGCCGCCGACAGCAGCCCCGCCGATCGTGAACAACTGATACGTGCCCATGGGCCCCATGTCCATGCCGTCTCCCTTGAGCCAACCGAACATTGCGGTATAGAACTCGAACGCCTTCGGCCAGTCGGTCGTGTGCAGCTCATGCCAGCCAACGTGCCCGGGTTCGCTGGAAACGACGCGCTCACCGGCCTGCGACGGTTTGAATAGATTGAAGACCGCACCCTGAGGATCGGCCACCACCGCAAAACGGCCGACATTGGGTATGTCCTCCGGCGCCTTCAGGATTTGACCGCCGAGCCGCTTCACCTTGGCCGCCGCGCCATCCGCGTCGTCGACTCCTACATAGCCCACCCAGCAGGGCTTCATTCCAGCGTCGCGCGCCTCCTGGGGCAGCGTCATCAATCCGCCGATCTGCGTCCCGCTCGTGCGCAGCAGCGTGTAGGTCATGCCGGGCATGGACACATCCTCAGTGTTCCACCCGACCACTTTCGAATAGAACGTCTTCGCCGCTGCGGCGTCACTGGTCATCAACTCATACCAAACGAAGGAGCTCTGCGTGCCGGTCATGACATCTCTCCTAATGTGGGTGTCCACATAGGCTAGCAGTTCCGCGGGGTTGGGCAAAACCCAACCCGGTGGGCGGCTCATCTACTGCGGAATTCGCCGACACCCGCTATGTGGGCTGTCGCCTTGGGGATCTGGAATAATCTTCGGTACCGTCCTGGTCGCCATGGTAAGGTCATCAGCGCAAGGCTAGTCGTTTCGACGGGGTGATGCCGTGCATGAAGCAGATCAGCATCTGGGTTTCTTGCGGGAACTGACCTGGAACCATGTCCTTCTCGTCGCAGCCGTTCTAGTGCTGTGCCGCCTGCTCGTTATCGCAGTGCGCCGGATCATCCGTGCGGCTGCGGAACACGCACCCCTACATCGACGTCTGTGGATCTCGCGGATGGCTCCGCTGATCCGGTTGATTATCTGGATCGGCGGGATCTCGGTCATCATTCCACTGCTGGTCGAGCCTACCTTTGAGGATGTCATCGCCTTGATCGCGACCGCGGGGCTGGCCCTCGCCTTCGCTTTCAAGGACTATGCCAGCAGCTTGGTCGCGGGAATCGTTGCTGTCGTCGAGAATACCTACCAGCCGGGAGACTGGATCGAGGTCAACGGTACTTACGGAGAGGTAACAACCATCGGCACCCGAGCCGTGCACATCGTTACGGCCGACGACACCGAGGTAATCATTCCCCATGCCAAAATCTGGTCATCCAGTGTATTCAATGCCAGCAGTGGCAAGCACAGCCTCCTCTGTGTGACGAGTTATTACCTCGATGCCGACCATGACGGCAGCGCCGTGTACCAGGCACTGACCGAGGTCGGCGAAGCGAGTACTTACCGAGAGCCTGCAACACCGGTGAAAGTCATTGCGGCGGAGACGCCCTGGGGCACGCAATACAAGGTCAAGGCCTACGTGGCCGACAGCCGGCAACAGTTTGCCATGATCACCGACCTTACTATCCGCGGCAAGGAACGGCTACGCACGATGGGCATTGCATTCGCCCGAATCCCTTACGCCGAGGCCGATCGCGACTGAGCGACGCCGACTCACCGGGACATGACCAAGACTCCTTCCACCGCGCGAATCGACGCCGATGTTCTGGCCTGGCTCCGCAACCCCCGACTACCGCACCGCCGCCAGCGGTTTGACGATCTCGTCCAGAAGGTTGGGCTGTCCTTCCACTCTGACCAGATGGGGATAGCGCTCACCCTCATGGTAATTGACCGAGTAGGTGCGGTAGTACTCGCCATTTTCCGCCAGAAGCGCGATCGGCTGCTGTTTCGTCAACGAGGCATGCACGGCGGCGTGGACCACCTCTTTGGACCATTTACGGTCATTCACCGCAATGATCTTCATACCCGGAGCGAGGCCCGAAGCGTAGGCAGGTGTGCCCGGAATCACGTCGCGCACCTCACCGTCCTTGGTCGCAATCAGGCCGAGCGAAAAGCTAAGATCAATAACCTTTTCCTTACTGACCTTTTCGCGCGCTTCCATCGTCGTGTTGACCTGCTCGGTATATACCAGCTTCCATCCGCCGCTGGTTATCCCGCCCAAGGGAGCATGTGGCGATTTTGAATCGAGACGCTCGCGCAGCAGATGGGCCCAGTCATTGGGAACCACTCCGTTCAAGGTGGCCACCACTTCATCGAAGTCATAGGGTACGACTTTGGCCGGTCCGCTCTCGCCGCCGTGGAAGGCCCGGCAGAAGTCGTTCAATGATTTCCGGTTGTTGGTTTTTTGCCGGATCAAAGCATCCACTTCCAGCCAGATCAGGTAACCCTCGGGATAGTAATCTGCCGTGCGGCGCCAGTTGGACCACTCCGGGGGAGCGGCAAACAGGCTTTGCACCGACACCGCCGTATCCTGCAGCGGCCGCCAGCTACGGCCTGCCCTGTGATCCAGCATGGCCGCCGTGTAAGCCAGGTTTTCATGGAATTGGTCGGGCGAGCGCAGCCCGGTACGGGCCGCCAGAATGTTGCCGAGATAGTCCGTCAGCCCTTCATACACCCACAGCAGCTCGCCATGCATCGGCTCCTGGTAGTTCGGCGTCACGAGCCCGGCGGGCCTGCGGTATTTGCCATTCCAGGAATGCACGAATTCGTGCGGCAGAAGGTCCGCCTCCAAATCGTGCGAGTGCGGATTGCTGAACATGTCCTCGTCCGCGCCATTGTCGCTGGACTCGTGATGCTCCAGGCCGTGATGCGCCGTCTGGTCGCCCAAAATCAACAGGAAGTGATACTTGCCGTAGTGCCGCGCGCCAAACAGCTTTCCGGTCTCACTCACCAGCTGCTTGAGGCTCGCAATGTCCTTGTCCGTGATCTGAATCGACTCTTCGCTCTCCCCTACCATATCCACCACATGGGTGAGCGGCTCACCTGTGGGAGTGATCTGCACCTGCCGATAAATTGAACCGGCGATCAGCGGAGAATCCACCAGAGTGGTCAACGATACCGTCTGGAATTCCACCGAGCCGCGGTCCTGCCGCGTTGGAGTGAGCGCCGTGCCGAACTTCCATCCTTCGGGCAGCTGCAGGCTCGCCGTCACTCGAACCGCGTCCGTGGCCGCGCCTTTCGGATAGAGCACAACCTGGTTCCACAGAAGATCCAGCACCTTGCTGGATGCCAATGAATTCTTTCCGTTGTAGGTGATGGTGTCATAGGAAACTTCGAGCTCGGTGACTCCGGCGGGAACCTGCAGATGGAAGGCGTACATATCTTCGAGATCACGCTGCCACGGGAGCTCCTTGCCGGCGGCCTTGAAATGTAGTCCCGTAAAGTTCTGGATCGGCCCGGTCGGCCGGTGGTTCCCCGGAATCCACTTGGGGTAAGCCAGGGTCAACGCGCCCGGAGAAACCGGCACCGTCAGCGTGGCATGCAGAATGTTGCGAGGAGCATCCGTGGCATCGACACTGAGCCGTTCAACGGCAGTCGTCTGTGCATGCGCTGCCAGGTTGAAGAAACAGAAGGCCGCCAGCGTGCATATCCTCAACATTGATTGCTCCCGCGAGATATAGGCTTAAGATCAATATGGAAAGGTAAAGTCGACCATATTGCCTACTCGCGCGGCGATTGGCGAGCGCGGCCAACCTAGTATCCCGACACAGAGATTTTGACCGTTCGTAGTGGCCCGATGGACCTTTCAGGGGGTGCCCTGCCCTGCCGCCAATCGGTCAAAATCTCCGCATAAAAAAGGCCCCGGACTCTTTCGAATCCGGGGCCATATCTTTCAGATACTTCTTCTTATCGTTCTATTCGGCCGATTCCGTGTCCCCCGCCGGTACTGCATCATCCGACTCGCCTACTCCGCCGCTCACATCCATGAAGCTGCGGCGGCGAGTGTCGTCGAACGCGCGTCGGCGCCGTGCATGGTACGCGAAGCCGGTGCCCGCGGGAATCAGGCGGCCGACGATGACGTTTTCCTTCAAGCCGCGCAGGTCGTCCTTGAGACCCCGAACCGCCGCTTCGGTGAGCACGCGGGTGGTCTCTTGGAACGAAGCCGCCGAGATGAACGACTCGGTCGCCAACGACGCCTTGGTGATGCCCAACAGCATGGGCTCCCAGGTGGACTGGTGCTTACCCTCGGCCTTCTGCTTCGCAATGACATCGAGCAGCCGGCCGCGATCCATCTGTTCGCCCCGCAGCAGCGCTGAATCACCGGCGTCCAACACCTCGATTTTACGCAGCATCTGCCGCACGATGACTTCGATGTGCTTGTCGTTGATCTTCACGCCCTGCAGGCGGTACACGTCCTGAATTTCGCGGACCAGGTAGTTCGCCAACGCCTCGACGCCCTGCAGCCGCAATATGTCATGCGGGTTGGGTTCGCCGTCGGCGATGACTTCGCCCTTCTCCACTTGTTCGCCTTCGAACACGTTGAGATGGCGCCACTTCGGAATCAGCTCTTCGTACTTGTCCGATCCTTCATTGGTGATGATCAAGCGGCGCTTGCCCTTGGTTTCCTTGCCGAAGCTCACCGTACCGCTGACTTCCGCCAGAATCGCGGAATCCTTCGGCTTGCGTGCCTCGAACAAGTCGGCCACTCGCGGCAGACCGCCGGTGATATCGCGGGTCTTCGACGACTCTTGCGGGATGCGCGCGATGACGTCGCCCACTGACACCTTGGAACCGTCTTCCAGGCTGACGATGGCGCCCGCAGGCAACGCATAGACCGCCGGAATATCGGTGTTGGCGAACGTGACTTCCTTGCCCTTGGCATTGGTCAGCCGCACCACGGGGCGCAGGTCCTTGCCCCCGGAACCGCGCTGCTTCGGATCCAGCACCACGGTGCTGGTGAGGCCGGTGACATCGTCCACCTGCGTCGTGACGGTGATGCCGTCGACGAAGTCGGAGAACTTGATCATGCCCGCCACTTCCGTAACCACGGGGTGGGTATGCGGATCCCAGTTCGCCACCGACTGCCCGGCCGCGACCACATCCGCATCGTTCACGGTGATGGTGGCACCGTACGGAATCTTGTAGCGCTCACGCTCCCGGCCGAACTCATCCACCACACCCAGCTCGCCCGAACGCGATACCGCGACCAGATGCCCCTTCTCGTGGCGCACGGTCTTGATGTTGTGCAGCCGGATGGTGCCCTTGCTCTTGACTTCGACCCCGTTGGCCGCCGCCGCTCGCGAAGCCGCGCCGCCGACGTGGAAGGTACGCATGGTGAGCTGAGTGCCCGGCTCGCCGATCGACTGCGCCGCGATGACGCCCACCGCTTCGCCGATATTGATGCGATGTCCACGGCCGAGGTCTCGGCCATAGCACTGGGCGCAGACGCCGTAGCGCGTCTCGCAGGTGATGGGCGAACGCACCATGACCTGGTCGACGCCCATCTTCTCCAGCAGCTTGACCAACTTCTCGTCGATCAGGACGCCGGTCTTGACCAGCACCTCGCCGCTGGCCGCCACCACCACATCTTCGGAGAGCACTCGGCCCAATACACGCTCGCCCAGACCTTCGACCACGTCGCCGCCTTCGACGATCGGAGTGATCGACAGACCGTTCACCGTACCGCAATCGATCTCGGTGACCACCAGGTCCTGCGCCACGTCGACCAGACGGCGGGTGAGGTACCCGGAGTTGGCCGTCTTGAGCGCCGTATCGGCCAAGCCCTTGCGCGCGCCGTGAGTCGAGATGAAGTACTGCAGTACGTTCAAGCCTTCGCGGAAATTCGCCGTGATCGGCGTTTCGATGATGGAGCCGTCCGGCTTCGCCATCAGGCCGCGCATGCCGGCGAGCTGACGAATCTGCGCGGCCGAACCGCGCGCCCCGGAGTCGGCCATCATGAAGATGGAATTGAACGACTTCTGACGGACCTTGTTGCCCTTGGTGTCGGTGACCTCGTCGGTGCCCAACTTCTCCATCATGGCCTTGGCCACTTGGTCATTGGTACGCGACCAGATGTCGACCACCTTGTTGTAGCGCTCGCCGTTGGTGACGAGTCCCGAGGAGTACTGCTCCTGGATCTCCTTCACTTCCTTTTCGGCGGTCGCCAGAATCTTGGTCTTCTGCTGCGGCACGACCATGTCGTCCACGCCGATCGACACGCCTGCGCGGGTCGCGAATTGGAAGCCCGTGTACATCAACTGGTCGGCGAACACGACCGTTTCCTTGAGACCCACGGTGCGATAGCACATGTTGATCGTCGCGGAAATGATCTTCTTGGTCATGTCCTGGTTGATGGCATCGAACGACAGACCATGCGGCAGGATCTCGGACAGCAACGCCCGGCCCGCCGTGGTGGCGACTACCCGGATGTTCTGCACCAGCTTCCCCGAAGGATCGCGGATGTACTCGGCCAGACGCACCTTGACCTTGGCCTGCAGATCGATATTGCGGCTCTCGTAGGCACGATGCACTTCGGCGACGTCGCCGAAGGCCATGCCCTCACCCTTGGCGCCCACCCGCTCGCGGGTCATGTAGTAGAGCCCGAGCACCACGTCCTGCGACGGCACGATGATGGGCTCGCCGTTGGCGGGCGAGAGAATGTTGTTCGACGACATCATCAGCGCGCGCGCTTCGAGCTGTGCCTCGATGGACAGGGGCACGTGAACGGCCATCTGGTCGCCGTCGAAGTCGGCATTGAAGGCCGTGCAAACCAGCGGATGCAGCTGGATCGCCTTGCCCTCGATCAATACCGGCTCGAACGCCTGAATGCCCAGACGGTGCAGGGTCGGCGCGCGATTCAGCAGCACCGGATGTTCGCGGATGACCTCCTCGAGGATGTCCCACACCTCCGGTCCCTCGCGCTCCACCAGGCGCTTCGCCGCCTTGATGGTCGAGGCCTCGCCGCGCAGCTGCAGCTTGGAGAAGATGAAGGGCTTGAACAGTTCCAGTGCCATCTTCTTCGGCAATCCGCACTGGTGCAGGCGCAGGGTCGGACCGACGACGATGACCGAGCGGCCCGAGTAATCGACGCGCTTGCCCAGCAGGTTCTGGCGGAAGCGGCCCTGCTTGCCCTTGATCATGTCGGCCAGGGACTTCAGCGGGCGCTTGTTGGTGCCGGTGATCGCACGGCCGCGGCGGCCGTTGTCGAGCAGTGCATCGACCGCTTCCTGCAGCATGCGCTTCTCGTTGCGCACGATGATGTCCGGCGCGTTCAGCTCCAAGAGCCGGCGCAGACGGTTGTTGCGATTGATGACGCGGCGATACAAGTCGTTCAGATCGGAGGTTGCAAAACGGCCGCCGTCGAGCGGCACCAAGGGCCGCAGATCGGGCGGCAGCACCGGCAATACGGTGAGCACCATCCACTCCGGCTTGTTGCCGGATTCCATGAACGCCTCGATGAGCTTCAAGCGCTTCGACAGCCGCTTGATCTTCGTCTCGGAATTCGTGTTCGCCATGTCCTCGCGGACCTTCACCACCTCGGAAGGCAGATCCATCGACTTCAAGAGCTCATGGACCGCTTCGGCGCCCATGCGGGCATCGAACTCATCGCCGTGCTCTTCGATGGACTCGAGGTACATTTCGTCGGTGAGCAGCTGGCCGCGCTGCAGCGAGGTCATGCCCGGATCGACCACGACGAAGGCTTCGAAGTACAGCACGCGCTCGATTTCGCGCAGCGTCATGTCGAGCATCAGGCCGATGCGCGACGGCAGCGACTTCAGGAACCAGATGTGCGCGGTGGGGCTCGCAAGTTCGATGTGGCCCATGCGCTCGCGGCGCACCTTGGACTGGGTCACTTCGACGCCGCACTTCTCGCACACCACGCCGCGATGCTTCAGGCGCTTGTACTTGCCGCACAGGCACTCGTAGTCCTTCACCGGCCCGAAGATCTTGGCGCAGAACAGGCCATCACGTTCCGGCTTGAACGTGCGGTAGTTGATGGTCTCCGGCTTCTTCACTTCGCCGTACGACCAGGAGCGGATCATGTCCGGCGAAGCGAGTCCGATCTTGATCGAATCGAAATTCTCGACCGGCACTTGCTGCTTGAACAACTTGAGTAAGTCTTTCATTGATTAGGCCTCGCTCTCTAGTTCGATGTTGATGGCCAAGGATCGGATCTCCTTCACCAAGACATTGAACGATTCCGGCATGCCGGCTTTCATTTCGTGGTTGCCGTCGACAATCGCCTTGTACATCTGCGTGCGTCCGTTGACGTCGTCCGACTTCACGGTGAGCATTTCCTGCAAGGTGTACGCGGCGCCATACGCCTCGAGCGCCCACACTTCCATTTCGCCGAAACGCTGACCGCCGAACTGCGCCTTGCCGCCCAGCGGCTGCTGCGTGACCAAGCTGTACGGTCCCGTGGAACGGGCGTGCATCTTGTCGTCGACCAAGTGGTTGAGCTTCAGCATGTACATGTAGCCCACGGTCACCGGCCGCTCGAACTGCTCGCCCGTGCGGCCGTCGTGCAGAGTGGTCTGGCCCGATGTCGGCAGATCCGCGAGCGCCAGAAGATTCTTGATCTCCTCTTCGCTCGCGCCGTCGAACACCGGGGTCGCCATCGGCACACCCTTCTTCAGGTTGCTGGCAAGCTCGATGACCTCGGCGTCGCTCATGGACTTGATGTCTTCCTTCTGGCCGCCGGTCTCGTTGTAGACCTGCCCCAGGAACTTGCGCAATTCCACGACCGCATGCTGGGCTTCCAGCATCTTGCCGATCTTGGCGCCCAAGCCCTTGGCGGCCCAGCCCAAGTGGGTTTCCAGAATCTGCCCGATGTTCATGCGCGAGGGCACGCCCAGCGGGTTCAACACGATGTCGACCGGCGTACCGTCGGCCATGTACGGCATGTCTTCCACCGGCACGATGGACGAGATCACGCCCTTGTTGCCGTGGCGTCCCGCCATCTTGTCGCCGGGCTGTACACGGCGCTTGACCGCCAGGTACACCTTGACCATCTTGAGCACGCCCGGAGCCAGATCATCGCCGGCGGTGATCTTGGCCTTCTTCTCCTCGAAACGCTTCTCGAAGGACTTGCGTTGGCCCTTCAGGCGCTCGGAAACGGTCTCCAGCTGAGCATTCGTCTCCTCGTCCCTGAACCGAATCTCGAACCACTGCTCACGCGGCAGGTCGGCGAGATACGCATCATCGATTTGCGTCCCGGCTTTGATCTTCTTGGGACCCGCTTCCGCGGCCTTGCCTTCGATCATGCCGCGCACGCGCTGGAACAAGTCGTCTTCCAGAATGCGTTGCTGATCCGCCAAGTCCTTGCGTACCCGCTCGAGCTCCGACTTCTCGATCGCCAATGCGCGCGAGTCTTTCTCGACTCCGTCGCGGGTGAACACGCGTACGTCGATCACCGTGCCGTCCATGCCCGGGGGCACGCGCAGCGAGGTGTCCTTCACGTCGGACGCCTTCTCGCCGAAGATCGCCCGCAGCAGCTTCTCTTCCGGCGTCAGCTGGGTCTCGCCCTTCGGCGTGACCTTGCCCACCAGAATGTCGCCCGCGCGCACTTCGGCGCCGATGAAGGCGATGCCCGCTTCGTCGAGCTTGGCCAGCGCCGAGTCGCCCACATTGGGAATATCGGCGGTGATTTCCTCCGGTCCCAGCTTGGTGTCGCGCGCGACACAAGTCAGCTCTTCGATATGAATGGTCGTGAAGCGATCTTCCTCCACCACGCGCTCGGAGATCAGGATCGAGTCTTCGAAGTTGTAGCCGTTCCACGGCATGAAGGCGACCAGCAGGTTCTGGCCGAGCGCGAGCTCGCCCAGATCCGTCGACGGACCGTCGGCCAGCACGTCGCCGCGCTTGATGGCATCTCCGGCCTTCACCAGCGGACGCTGATTGATGCAGGTGTTCTGGTTGGAACGCGTGTACTTGGTGAGCGAATAGATGTCGACACCGGGTTCTCCGGCCGTCGTTTCATCGTCGTTCACCCGCACCACGATGCGCGAGGCATCGACGGAATCGACGCTGCCGCCGCGCCGCGCCACCACGGTGACGCCGGAGTCGATGGCCACCGCCCGCTCCATGCCCGTGCCCACCATCGGTGTTTCCGAACGCAAGGTCGGAACCGCCTGCCGCTGCATGTTCGATCCCATGAGTGCGCGGTTCGCGTCGTCGTGCTCCAAGAACGGGATCAGGGATGCCGCCACCGAGACGATCTGTTTCGGCGATACGTCCATGAAATCGATCTTGTCGGGAGCCGACAAGGTGAATTCGTTCTGGGTGCGGCAGGAAATGAGGTCATCGGTGAACTCGCCCTTCTCGTTGAGAGTGGCATTCGCCTGGGCGATCACGTACTGGCCTTCTTCGATGGCCGACAGGTAATCGATCTGGTCGGTGACCTTGCCGTTCGAGACGCGCCGATACGGAGTCTCGAGGAATCCGTAGTCGTTGGTGCGCGCATACACGGCCAGCGAATTGATCAAACCGATGTTCGGACCTTCCGGCGTTTCGATCGGGCACACCCGGCCGTAGTGCGTCGGATGCACGTCGCGTACTTCGAAGCCGGCTCGCTCGCGCGTCAGGCCGCCTGGGCCCAATGCGGAGACGCGGCGCTTGTGCGTGACTTCCGACAGCGGATTGTTCTGATCCATGAACTGCGAAAGCTGCGAGGACCCGAAGAATTCCTTCACCGCGGCCGCGACCGGCTTCGCGTTGATCATCTCCTGGGGCATGATCGGCTCGCTCTCGGCGATCGTCAGCCGCTCCTTGACGGCGCGTTCGACGCGCACCAGGCCGATGCGGAAAGCGTTCTCGGCCATTTCACCGACGCTGCGCACGCGGCGATTGCCCAGGTGGTCGATGTCGTCCACGTGGCCGTTGCCGTTGCGGATGTCGATCAAGGTCTTCATGACCTCGATGATGTCTTCCTTGCTCAAGACGCCCGAGCCCGTGATTTCCTCGCGGCCCACGCGGCGGTTGAACTTCATGCGGCCGACCGGCGATAGATCGTAGCGCTCGCCGTTGAAGAACAGGTTCTGGAACAGGTTCTCGGCTGCATCCTTGGTCGGCGGTTCGCCGGGACGCATCATGCGGTAGATCTCGACCAGCGCCTCGAGGCGCGTCTTGGTGGGATCGATGCGCAAGGTGTCTGAAATATAGGGACCGCGGTCCAGATCGTTGACGTACAGCGTGCGGATTTCCGTGATGCCGCTTTCGATCAGCTTGCCCACGGTCACGACGGTGAGGATTTCATTGGCCTTGGCCAGAATCTCGCCGGTCTCGGTGTTGACGATGTCATGCGCCAGAACCTTGCCCTGCATGTATTCCGTGGGCACGGGCAGACGCTTGACCTGAGCCTCTTCCAGCTCGCGAACGTGGCGCGCGGTGATGCGCCGGCCTTCCTCGACGATGACCTTCTTGCCGACGCGAATCTCGAACGCGGCCGTCTCGCCGCGCAAGCGCTGCGGGATGACCTCGAATTCAATTTCCTTCTTCGACAGGTGGAATACGTTCTTCTCGAAGAAGATATCCAGCACCTGCTCCTCGGTGTAGCCGAGAGCGCGCAGGATGATGGTCACAGGCAGCTTGCGGCGGCGGTCGATACGCGCGAACACGCAATCCTTCGGGTCGAACTCGAAATCCAACCACGAGCCGCGATACGGAATGATGCGGGCGGAGAACAGCAACTTGCCCGATGAGTGAGTCTTGCCGCGGTCGTGATCGAAGAACACGCCCGGGCTGCGATGCAACTGCGACACGATGACGCGCTCGGTGCCGTTGATGATGAACGTGCCGTTGTCCGTCATGAGCGGCAATTCGCCCAGATAGACTTCCTGCTCGCGCACGTCTTTGACGGGCTTCTTTGCGCCGCTGGCTTCCTTGTCGAGCACCACCAGGCGTACTTTGACGCGCAGCGGAGCCGCATAGGTCAGCCCGCGCAACTGGCATTCCTTGACGTCGAACACCGGCTCGCCGAGGCGATAGCTCACGTACTCCAGCGTCGCATTGCCGGAATAGCTGGAAATGGGGAACACGCTGTCGAAAGCGGCGTGCAAGCCGATCTCATCGCGTTTGGACTCCGCGACATCCGCTTGCAGGAACCGCCGGTACGAATCCAATTGGATCGCCAGCAGATACGGCGTGCCGAGGATGCTCGGACGCTTGCCGAAGTTCTTACGAATGCGCTTCTTTTCGGTGAACGAATAGGCCATATGAAGATCACCCTTTCCAGTATCGACAGGCGCTACGCGCCGAAATAAAACTCTTCAGGCGCTGCGCGCCGAATCTACGGGGTCGAAGCGACCCCGCCCGATAACTTTGACTTTTCTGGCGCGAAGCGCCTGAAAAGCGCAGCCGACGGCCGCCGCTGAACCAGCGGCGGCCGTCGGACCACGCTTATCGGCAATAATCACTACTTGATAGCAGCCTTGGCTCCAGCGTCCTCGAGCTTCTTCTTGATCGCATCGGCATCCGCCTTCGGAATGCCTTCCTTGACGGTCGAAGGCGCACCCTCGACCAGGTCCTTCGCTTCCTTCAAGCCCAAACCCGTGATCTCACGGATGACCTTGATGACGCCCACCTTGTTGGCGCCGAACTCGGTCATCGTCACCGTGAACTCGGTCTGCGCTTCCGCCGCCGGAGCAGCCGCGCCGCCGCCGGCAGCCGCGACCGCCGCCACAGGGGCAGCCGCCGTGACGTTGAACTTCTTCTCCATGTCGGAAATCAGTTCAACCACTTCCATGACGGACATCTTGGAAATCGCGTCGAGGATTTCGTCTTTAGTAACAGCCATTATCGTCTCCAATATCTAAATGGGTCTTAGTGACCCGAATCAGGATTAATTCGCCGCCGCCTGCGCCGCACCGCTCTTCTTGGCCTCAAGAACAGCAGCCAGCGTCCGTACCAACTTCGAGTTGGGGGCAGCCAACGTACCAACGAACTTCGAAATCGGCGCCTTGAGCACACCCAACAGTTGCGACACGGCTTGCGCGCGCGTGGGCAATGAAGCCACCCGCTCGAGCGAATCGGGCTTGAGCAGTTGCCCGCCCAAAGACACGAGCGTCGTCACCAACTTGTCGTTGTCCTTGGCAAACGCCTTGACGATTCGAGCGGCCGCGCCCGGATCATCGTTGGAGAATGCCAGGACGATAGGTCCTTTCAGCGCCGGAGAAATGCACTCGAAAGCAGTGCCGGCAACGGCCTTGCGCGCGAGCGTATTCTTGACGATCCGCAGATAGACTCCTTCCTTGCGCGCCTTGGCGCGAAGGTCGGTCATTTGCGTCACGGTCAAGCCACGGTTCTCTGCGCCCACCACGGACAGGGCTTTCGCCGCGACCGCGTTGACTTCTGCCACCACGACTTTCTTTTCTTCTAACTTGAGCGCCATTTAGGTCCCCCGGAAAGAAGTGTCACACTTAAGGTAGAACGCCGCCGCTCCACCCACCCTTTGGAATACGCCTTCGTACTCCGTGGTGCGACCTTCACCAGGAAATTTCCTGATTCGGGTCCCACCATCTGCGCAGGCGGTCTTTAAGAGCCGATTGAGTTCCACAGGGAACTCTGGCTCGCCTACGGTCTTCGACGGTGGTTGCGTTCAGCCTCGCGGCCTTACGCACCCCCGTTCCCATGCGCTTACGCGCAACCTTCAACGGGGTCGATGCGACCCCGTCCGCTAACGTTATTAACCCAACCCTAGGCTGGCCTGGTCGACTGGGACGCCCGGACCCATGGTTGAGGACACGGTCAGCTTCTTCAAATAGATACCCTTGGACGTTGCCGGCTTGATCTTCTGCAGATCGGCCACCAGCGCCAGCAGGTTTTCCTTGAGCGCGGACGATTCGAAATTGGCGCGCCCGATTTGCGCATGGATGATGCCGGCCTTATCGGTTCGATAACGCACCTGACCGGATTTGGCATTCTTCACGGCACCCGCCACGTCCGGGGTCACCGTGCCCACTTTCGGGTTCGGCATCAGTCCGCGAGGACCCAATATCTGGCCCAACTGGCCGACGATGCGCATGGCATCGGGACTCGCGATGACCACGTCGAAATCAATCTGGCCGGCCTTGACCTTCTCGGCCAGGTCCTCGAAACCGACGATATCGGCACCGGCCGCCTTGGCGGCGTCGGCGTTCTTGCCCTGGGTGAAGACGGCCACGCGGACGGTCTTGCCCGTGCCGTGCGGCATCACCGTGGAGCCGCGCACCTGCTGGTCGGATTTGGTGGCGTCGACGCCCAAATTCACCGACACATCCACGGATTCGTTGAACTTCGCCGTCGCAAATTCCTTGACGAGCTTGAGCGCGTCATCGATCGCATACGACTTGCCGGGAGGCAGCTTCTCTTTCCAAGCCTTGGTTCGCTTCACGGTCGCCGCCATTTTAGAGTCCCTCCACGTCAACGCCCATGCTGCGCGCGCTGCCCGCGATGGTGCGCACGGCCGCATCCAGGTCGCTGGCGGTCAAATCAGGCATTTTCACCTTGGCAATGTCCTCGAGCTGCTTGCGCGATACCTTGCCCACCTTGGAGGTGTTCGGCGTGGCGCTGCCCTTCGAGATACCGAGAGCCTTGGCAATCAGCACCGACGCCGGCGGCGTCTTCATGATGAAGGTGAAGCTGCGGTCGCTGTAAACCGTGATCACTACCGGGGTCGGCAAGCCCTTCTCCAAGGACTGAGTCTGCGCATTGAATGCCTTGCAGAACTCCATGATGTTCACACCCTGCTGGCCCAACGCGGGACCGACCGGCGGACTGGGGTTCGCCTGGCCTGCAGGTATCTGCAGCTTTATATAACCTGTAACTTTCTTAGCCATGGTCGCTTACTCCTGTGGGTACAAGCGCCTCTGCTGTCAGAAGCTCCCCTTGATTTAGGCGCTTACGCGCCAACCTTTCAACGGGGCGATGCGCCCCGTCCGACAAAACTTAACCCTTCTCGACCTGCGAGAAATCCAATTCCACGGGGGTCGAACGCCCCAGGATCTGCACCGCCACCTGCAGCCGGTTCTTCTCGTAATTCACGGACTCGACCACGCCGTTGAAGTCATTGAACGGTCCGTCGGTCACCCGCACCACCTCGCCGGGCTCGAACAGCACCTTGGGCTTCGGCTTGTCCACGCCCTCTTCCACGCGGCGCAGAATCGACATCGCTTCCTTGTCGGTGATGGCTGCCGGCTTGTCGCTGGTGCCGCCGATGAAGCCCAGAACCTTCGGCACCTCTTTGACCAAGTGCCAGGTGTCCTCGTCCATCTCCATCTGCACGAGCACGTAGCCCGGGAAGAATTTGCGGTCGGACTTGCGCTTTTGACCGTCGCGCATCTCCACCACTTCTTCGGTAGGCACCAGAATTTCGCCGAACTTGGCTTCCAAACCGGCGCGCTTCACCCGCTCTTTGAGCGACTCGGAGACTTTGTGCTCGAAGTTCGAATACGCGTGAACCACATACCATCGCAAGGACATAGACAGCTCCGAATTCATCAGCCGGTTTGACCGCCGAGCAATCGAGTCATAAAAGTAAGACCGATATCGAGCAGCCAAAAAAACAGGCCCATCACGACAGCAAATCCGAACACGACGTAAGTCGTTTTGATGGTCTCGTCGCGCTCCGGCCACACCACCTTGCGCAACTCGATGCGCGCGGCAAGCACGAACTGCCAGAACTCGCGGCCGTACCAGGTCAGCCACATGAGGCCGACCGCCGCCGCAAGGCCGACGATCACCATCGCAATGCGAATGGGCAGCGCCTGCTCGTCGAACCAATAGAACGCGACAATGCCCGCGAGCAGCACGACGATCGATAGCGTCATCAGCACGGTGTCTCTTGCCGAGGCGCCCGCGGGTGTTTGGACTTCTGCCATGTTTACTTGCTGTTACCTACAGGCGTTAGCATCGACTGGCAGGGCAGGAGGGAATCGAACCCCCAACCTGCGGTTTTGGAGACCGCCGCTCTGCCAATTGAGCTACTGCCCTGTAAACCTTACGCAATCACCTTAGCAACGACGCCGGCGCCCACGGTCTTGCCACCCTCGCGGATCGCAAACCTCAGCCCCTGCTCCATCGCGATCGGCGCTATCAGCTCCACCACAATCTTGATGTTGTCCCCGGGCATCACCATCTCCGTCCCCTCCGGCAGCTCCACCGCCCCGGTCACGTCCGTGGTACGAAAATAAAACTGCGGCCGATACCCCTTGAAGAACGGCGTGTGCCGACCGCCCTCCTCCTTGCTCAGCACGTACACTTCCGCCTCAAACTTCGTGTGCGGCGTGATGCTCCCCGGCTTGCACAACACCTGACCGCGCTCCACTTCCTCGCGCTTCGTGCCGCGCAGCAGCACCCCCACGTTGTCTCCCGCCTGCCCCTCATCCAACAGCTTGCGGAACATCTCAACGCCCGTGCACGTGGTCTTCGTCGTCGGGCGGATCCCCACGATCTCCACTTCGTCGTTCACCTTCACGATCCCGCGCTCGATGCGCCCCGTCACCACCGTGCCGCGGCCCGCGATCGAGAACACGTCCTCTACCGGCATCAAAAATGCCCCTTCCACCGCCCTCTTCGGCACCGGTATGTACTCATCGAGCGACTTGACCAGCTTGATCACCGAGGGTACCCCGATGTCGCTCGCGTCCCCCTCCAGCGCCTTCAGCGCCGATCCCGTCACGATCGGGGTCTTGTCCCCGGGGAACTTGTACAGCGTCAGCAAATCGCGCACCTCGAGCTCCACCAGCTCCAACAGCTCCGCGTCGTCCACCATGTCCGCTTTGTTCAAGTACACCACGATGTACGGCACGCCCACCTGGCGCGCCAGCAAAATGTGCTCGCGCGTCTGCGGCATCGGGCCATCGGCCGCCGATACCACCAAAATCGCCCCGTCCATCTGCGCCGCTCCCGTGATCATGTTCTTCACGTAGTCCGCATGCCCGGGACAGTCCACGTGCGCGTAGTGGCGCGCCTCGCTCTGGTATTCCACGTGCGCGGTTGCAATCGTGATCCCGCGCGCACGCTCTTCAGGCGCCTTGTCAATCTGGTCGTAGGCCTTGAATTCCCCGCCAAATTTCTCCGCCATCACCTTCGTCAACGCCGCCGTCAACGTCGTCTTGCCGTGGTCTACATGGCCTATCGTCCCCACGTTCACGTGCGGCTTCGTTCGCTCAAACTTCCCCTTCGACACGGCAAGTACCTCTTAAATAAGAAAAACTGGAGCCCACGAGCGGGATCGAACCGCTGACCTCGTCCTTACCAAGGACGTGCTCTACCAACTGAGCTACGTGGGCCGCATCCATTTGGAGCGGGTGATGGGAATCGAACCCACGTGATCAGCTTGGAAGGCTGACGTTCTACCATTGAACTACACCCGCACTCCTAGAAGCCAAAGCCAATGGCACCGAACCCTCTTCCCAGCTGGTGGAGGGGGTAGGATTCGAACCTACGAAGGCATAAGCCAGCAGATTTACAGTCTGCCCCCGTTGGCCGCTTGGGTACCCCTCCTCAAAATGAGCCGCGTATTTTGCTGCGCAAGGCGTCCGGTGTCAATGCGAAGTTGCCATTGTCGTCGGCAAATGACGCAGGCTCTCCCCGCGGACGACGGGAAACGCCCAAAAGAACCCTTGCGGCGTCGCTTCGGCGGCGATAAATCCTCATACAATCCATGAACTTATGCGGAAACTCACGGCAGATGCGCCGCGAACGATCCATAGCTGTCTGCCCGGGAACGGATGCCCCTCAGTCCCGCGATATCGGCAGTGCGCGCCTTGAATGCAACCGATTCAGGCGCTCTTCTTGCGCCCATGCAGCCGCGTCACCAGATCCGCTTCGCCGCGGCTCAGTCCAAACTGCCGCGTAAGATTGCCGGAATCTGCGCCGCGTCGGGCGGAATCGATCGCCTGATCGAAGGACGGGGCCGCCCCGCGAAGTTCGACCTGATCGACCCGATCGGCAACACCCGAATACTCCTGCTCGATGCGCTTGAGGCGCCGCCCCGTCTTCACGCTGATCGAGGCCACCGATTCCAGCTCGCGCCGCACTGCTGCGAGGCTCGATTCGACGGCGAGACAGTGAATCCGCAAGCGGCTGACCGCACGAATCGCCAACAGTGCCGACGCCAGCCCGAAGACCCCGAACGCAGCACCCGCGACGGTGAGCAGGGAATTGATATTCATGATCATACGTACTCGTCGATGAAAGACTTGGAAGGATGTGGGTTTGCGGCATCCGCAGCCTTTGCCGCTTGCGGGGCCGGCCCGTCCGGCGGCCGTTTGCCGCCGCGCGGCGGCGCGCCTCCGCCATCCTTGGAGGACCGCTTATCCGCTATGGGAAGTGCCGGATACAGGCCCGAGTTGCTCAAGCGGTCGACTTCGCTCACTGCGTCACCTCGCTCTTGGGTTGCTCGTTCGGTGGCCGATTTGCTTGGTCTTTGACCAATACGGTCTTCTCCAGAGTCCCAGGCGGCACTCGATACAGCAGGCGATTGGCAGCACTGCCCGAATCGGCCAACTCGACGCCGGGCGCGGCCATCGCCGGCGTTTGCTCGGCAGTCCGCGCGGTCACCGGCGCGCCGGGAGACACTTGCTCCAGCACCAAGACGACGACACGCCGATTGGCGTTGCGGCCTTCGCTCGTTTCATTCGGCTGGCGTGGGTGGAACTCCCCGAAGCCGACGATTTCGAGCCGCAGCGGGTCGATGCCCTGCCGCGTGAATTGATGTACCACACTGGCGGCCCTCGCCGCCGACAGTTCCCAGTTGGAGGGGAATGCGGTCGTGCGGATGGGCCGATCGTCGGTATGTCCTTCGACCCGGATCGGATTGGGAAAGGGCTTCAACACCTCCGCCAATTTGTCGAGCACGGGCTCGGCGGTCGGCGTGAATTCCCCGGCGCCGCTCGCAAATAGAATGTCGGTGTTGATCTCGATTTCCAGCCACATGTTCTCGCGGCGGACGGTGACCAGCTTGGCGTCGATCAGCGACTGCATGGCGTCCTGCACCTGGCGCTGCATGCGGATCAATGCGCCGGGCAAATCCGGGGATCTCGCGGCCTCGGTCTTGGTCGGATCGCGCGGCGCGAGGTTGCCGTCCGGCGTGGGCTCGTCCTTCAACTTGATGAACACCGTGGGCGTGATGCCGGTGAGCTGTTTGTCGCCGCCCTTGCCGGGTTCCTTCTCGCCGATGTTGACCGGCCGCAGGCTCTTCGGCGCGCCGTGAAAGGCTGCGATCATCGAATCGGACAGAACCCGAAATTTACCTTCATTCACCGACGATATGGCATACATCACGGTGAACAAGGCGAACAGCAGGGTCACGAGGTCGCCGTAGGGAATCGCCCAAGCTTCCGCGTTCACATGCTCTTCGTGCTTCTTCTTGCGGGCCATGTCGTCCTATCAGTGGTGGAAGTACCCTTGCAACTTGGACTCGATGTTGCGCGGGTTCTCGCCCTGAGCGATGGCGATGATGCCTTCGATCACCATGGTGCGCACCTGCGATTGGTCGTGGATCACCGACTTTAATTTGTTGCCCATGGGCAAAAACAACAGATTGGCGAACGAGATGCCGTAGATGGTTGCAATGAAGGCCGCGGCGATGCCGTGACCGAGCTTCGACGGGTCATTGAGATTCTGCATCACCGCCATCAAGCCCATGACCGCGCCGATGATGCCGAGGGTGGGCGAATACACGCCCATGGCTTCGAATACCTTGGCTGCTTGCGTGTCGAAATGTTCCATGGCGTCCAGTTCGATTTCCATGCTGGAGCGGATGGCGTCCGGCTCGCCGCCGTCGACCAACGACTGCAAGCCCTTTTTCATGAACCCATCCTTCTCCGTCTCGACCGCGGACTCCAAACCCAACAGTCCCTGCTTGCGCGCGATATTGCTCCACTCGACTATTTTTTCGATCATTGCGGCGGGGTTGTTCGCGGGCGGCATGAACACCCAGGAGACGATCTTCCAGGCACGCAGGAAGGTCGCCAAGGGCGTCTGCACCAAACTCGCGGCGAACGTGCCCAGCACCACGATGACGAACGCCGCGCTGCCGACCAGGGCGCCGGCGCTGCTGCCCTTCAAGATCGCTCCGCCGATGATGGCGATCAAACCCAGGACGACGCCGATGATGCTCAGGATATCCATGGGTCAATTCGGCTGCAGCCACTCCGTAAGGCGTGCGCGCAGCCGCACCAGCGCTTGACCGTGAATCTGGCAGACACGCGATTCTGATACTTCGAGCACTTCGCCGATCTCGCGCAAATTCATGTCATCGTCGTAGTACAGTGAGAGCACCATCTTTTCCCGCTCGGGCAACCCGCTGATCGCCGAACTCAGCGCATCGCGGAAACCGGCGTCTTCCATGTGATCGAAGGGACCCGGTCGCTCGTCGCGCGCATGATCCGCCGGGCTCGATTCATCCTCGCTCGAGCCCATTTGATCGAAACTGAACAGTCGGCAGCTGGCCGCGTCCTGCACCAACTTGTGATATTCATCGATGGACACGCCGAGGCCCTGGGCGATGTCCGGGGCGGTCGCGTCCCGCCCCTTGGCATTTTCAATCTTGCGCACCACATCGGCCATCTCGCGCATGTTTCGATGCACGGAGCGGGGAGTCCAATCGGATTTGCGTACTTCGTCGAGCATGGCGCCGCGAATCCGAATGCCCGCGTAGGTCTCGAAGTTGGCACCTTTGGCGGCTGAATAATGCTTCGCCGCGTCCAGCAAGCCGATCATGCCGGATTGAATCAGGTCGTCGACTTCCACGTTCGGCGGCATTCGACTGACCAAGTGATAGGCGATGCGTTTGACCAAATCGGCGTGCCTCAGGACCAATTCTTGCTGCGGCACCTGATCGACCGGAACGTGATCGCCCGTCATCGGCTTCGAACCGCGTTTCTGTGTATTCGAATACTGTGTACTTGCTCTCATTGCAATACCGTCGAGGAGCCGATCCGTGCCCCTACCATGCGTTCGACAAAGAACTCAAGGTGACCTCGTGCCCCTTGGGGCACAGACCACTTATCGGCCTTCAATGCCAGATTCTTGAGGGCAATGGACGAAATAGACGCAGGATACGCATCGACCACGGCGGTCTGCCTCTGCACGGCACGCCGCAGGTAATCGTCGAACGGTACGGAACCCGCAAACTCCAGCGCCACGTTGAGAAATCGATCACAAACCCGCTGGATCTTCTGGAACAGGTCGGGCCCCTCGCCCGAGCGGCGTGTCTGATTTGCCAGGATCTGGAAGCGCTGCACACCATGCTCGCGGCTCATGACCTTGATCAGCGCATAGGCGTCGGTGATGGAAGCAGGCTCGTCGCACACCACCACGACCACGTGATGCGCCGCCTGCGTGAAGGTCGTGACGCTATCGTGCAGACCGGCCGCGGTGTCCACCACCAGGACCTCGACCCGATGATACAAGTCGCTGAATGCACGGATGATTCCGGCGTGCTCCGCGTCCGACAGGTTCGCCATGCGCTTCATGCCGGAGGCGGCCGGTACGATTTGCAGACCGTGCGGCCCGGTGACGATGGCATCCTCCAGCGAGCACTCACCCTGCAGGACATGTCCCAAATGGAACCTGGTATGAAGCCCCAGCATCACGTCGATGTTGGCGAGTCCCAAGTCGGCATCGACCAGCATGACGTCGCGGCCTTGTGCGGCGATGGATACGGCGAGGTTGGCGGATACCGTCGTCTTGCCCACGCCTCCCTTGCCGCCGGTGACGGCGATTACCTTGACCGGCCGCGAGGAATTGAGATCGGCCAATGCTTCGGCTCGTTCGGGCGGTAGTCGATGATCACGCATGGGCACGTGCTCGGCCGAAATTGCGCGCCAAAAAGGCCTCGTCGCGTGCAGGCTGCCTGCGTTGCTTCAACTGCAGTGCGGTGCGCACCAACCATACTCGCCGCTGGTGCGCCGCATGCAGGTCCTCCGGTACCCGCTGCCCGTCGCACACATAGGCTATTTTCAATCGATGCCGCAAGGTCGTTGAAATCACCGCGCCAAGACTTGCCGCCTCATCCACCTTGGTCAGGATGCAAGCCGCCGGGGTCAGCCGTGCGAAGGCCTGTACGATCTCCTCGAGCGCGTGGCCTTCGCCCTGTGCGGGCAGCGCCAGCAAGACCCGTGCGCGAGCGGCGCCGAGCTGCAGCGCCGCGAGTTGTTCAGTGAGCCGTACGTCTCGCGGACCCATGCCCGCCGTGTCGATCAGGATCAGCTTCTTCGATTTGAGGCGCTCCAGCATCCGCGCCAGATCCGCTCCGCTGTTGGCGGCATGCATGGGCGCGCCGAGGATGCGCGCGTAAGTCATGAGCTGATCGCGGGCGCCGATCCGGTAGCTGTCGGTGCTCACCAGCGCCAAATCCTGGCTGCCGTGCCGCAAGCACCAGCGCGCCGCGAGCTTGGCGATGGTCGTGGTCTTGCCGGCTCCCGTCGGACCGACGACCGCGATCACGCCCCCGGTCATGCCGGACAGATCGTCGACCACCGGCATGTGCTTCACGAGCAGCGCCAGCGGAATGTGCGACGGGTTCTCCAGAGTGGTTCGCCGCGGCGTAAGAGCCGCCAGCGTCATGGCCACGTCGGGCGCGATATCGATCGCCGAAAGCTCTTCGAGGACTCGCGCCTTCAACGGCTCGCGCAAGCGCTTGTCGTTCCATGACATGCCGGCGAGTCCCGTCTCGAGCAGTTGGCGCAGGTCCTGCAGTTCGCGCTGCATGGCCCCGAGCCCCGCGTCCGGTCGGGCCGTCGCCGGCCCGGGGCTGCCCGCGAGCAACCTCGGCGTGATGGCGGCGGCCGTCGCGCGAGCAGGCATCGCGGAAGCAGGCGCCGGCACGGGTTCGCCCGGTGGCGGAGCCGCACGCATTGCCACCGGTGTTTTCGCGGACACCTTCGCGGAGGCCCCCGCGAAACTGCCCGCGGGGGCATCCGCTGCCGAGCGCGCAGCCGGCGGTGTTCGCGCAACCTCCGCCGCAGGCATGATGACCGGTGTTGCGGGTTGCGGCGTGATCGCGGGTTCAGCGATGCGCTGCCGGTTCGCCTCGGCGAACAACGCCTCGTCATAATCGACCGCGGCGATGACCTCGATTCCATCGTCGCCGCGGCGGCTAGAGAGAATGACGGCATCCGGCCCTTGCTCCGCGCGCACCTGAGCCAGGGCTGCACGCATGCTCGCCGCCGTATAGCGTTTTATTTTCATGTCAACCTCCACGAATCAAGCATATTCAACGTCCAACCGCAGCAATCACACGGATGCGGCGACTTTCCGGCACCTCGTTGTAGGCCAGCACCGCGAGCGACGGGGTCGCGTGGCGCATCAACTTTGCGATCCACGGCCTGATTTTCGGCGCAACCAGCAGGACCGCGGGTTCGCCCGCTGCTTCCTGGCGCCGCGAGCTGTCGGCGAGCGCCGTTTGAACTCTGTCGGCGAGACCGGGTTCGAACCCCGGCGAGGCATCGCCGCCGGCGCCCATCGAATCCTGCAGCACTTGCTCGAGCGCCGGATCCAGGGTGATGACCGGCAACTCCTGCCGCAGCCCGCCGATGTTCTGCACGATGCTGCGGCCGAGTGCGATGCGCACGCCGGCAACCAACGCGGCGGGATCCTGGGTTTTCGGCGCGAACTCCGCGAGCGTCTCGCAGATGGTGCGCAGATTGCGGATCGGCACGCGCTCCAGCAGCAAGTACTGCAGCACTTTGACGACGACGCTCATCGGCAGGAGTTTCGGCACCAGGTCTTCGATCAATTTCGGCGTGCTCTTGCCCAGACGGCTGAGCAATTGCTGCACTTCCTCGTGGCCCAGCAGCTCGTGCGAATGGGACTGCAACAAATGGCTCAAGTGCGTGGCGATGACGCTGCTGGCGTCCACCACGGTATAGCCCTGCGATTGCGCTTGCTCGCGGCGCGACTTCTCGATCCAGACCGCCTCCAAGCCGAAGGCCGGATCCTTGGTCGCCGAACCCGCCAAGGATCCCGACACCTGCCCCGGATTGATGGCCAGTTCGCGGTCGGGAAATACCTCTGACTCGCCGACCGGCGCGCCGAGAATGGTGATTCGATACGAGTTGGGCCCGAGTTCCAGGTTGTCGCGAATATGCACGGCCTGCACCAGGAAGCCGAGTTCTTCGGACAGCTTCTTGCGTACTCCCTTGATGCGTCCCATCAATTCCCCGCCCTGACCGCGATCCACGAGCGGAATCAGGCGGTATCCGACCTCGAGACCGATCAGATCGACGGTCTCTACATCGTCCCAAGACAACTCCCGCTGTTCGGCGGGCACCGTTGTAGCGACGGGGGGCGCTGCCGCCACCGCCTTTTCCAACGCATTGCGTTTGCTGAGGAGATAAGCGCCGACCGCACAGGCCGCGGCCATTCCCAGGAACACCAGATTCGGCATGCCGGGAATGATGCCGAGCAGGGTGAGTATGCCGCTGGTGACTCCCAATGCCTTGGGCTGCCCGAGGACCTGAGTCATGATCTGCTGACTCATGTCATGCGGCCGCGATACGCGCGTGACCAGAATGGCGACCGCCACCGACAGCAGCAACGCCGGAATCTGCGCCACCAGTCCGTCGCCGATCGTGAGCAGCGCGTAGGTGCGGCCCGCCTCGGCCAGCGACATGCCGTGCTGGGCGGCGCCGATGACGGTGCCGCCGAATAGATTGATGAATACGACGAGGATGCCCGCGATGGCATCGCCGCGTACGAACTTGCTCGCACCATCCATCGCACCGTAGAAATCGGCTTCCTCGCGCACTTCCTGCCGGCGCACGATGGCCTCGGCCTGCGTGATGATGCCGGCGTTCAGGTCGGCGTCGATCGCTATCTGCCGGCCGGGCATGGCATCCAAGGTGAAGCGCGCGCTCACCTCGGAGATGCGACCCGCACCCTTGGTGATCACCACGAAGTTGATGATCACCAGCACCGTGAACACCACCATGCCCACGGCGTAATTGCCGCCGACCACGAACTGGCCGAATGCGGAAATGACGCGCCCCGCGGCATGCGCACCGGTATGGCCGTTGATCAGCACGATGCGGGTCGAGGCGACGTTCAAGCCGAGGCGCAGCAAAGTGGCGCCCAGCAGCACCGTCGGAAAAGTGGCGAACTCGAGCGCCCGGCGCACATAGATGACGGCCAGCAGGATCATGATCGACAGGGAAATGTTGAACGTGAAGAAAATATCCAACAGGAATGCCGGCAGCGGCAGCACCATCATGGCGAGAACCACCATCACCAGCAGCGGCACTCCCAAGCCGCTGCGGGCGATTTCGCCGAACGTCGCTGCCGTGGTGCGCAGGTTCATGCGTCGTCGAACTCGCCGCTAACCTGCGGGTTCGGGCGCGCCATCCTGGCGGCCAGGGTCGGGTTCAACGTGCGGACCCTGAAGATATAGGAAAGAACCTGAGCCACCGCCACATACAGTCCGGCGGGGATCTCCTTGTTCAAATCGGTCGAGCGGTACAAGGCTCGCGCCAGTTTCGGCGACTCGAAAACCGGCACGCGGTGCTCCTCGGCGATGCGCCGAATATTGTGCGCGACGTGATCAACGCCCTTCGCCAGCACCCGCGGCGCGCGCATGTTCTGCGGATCGTACTTCAGGGCCACCGCAAAGTGCGTGGGGTTGACGATCACCACGTCGGCGGTGGGCACTTTGTGCATCATGCGGCTGCGCGCCATCGATTGCTGCAGCTGGCGAATGCGCTGCTTCGTCTCCGGGCGGCCTTCCGACTCCTTGGCTTCGTCGCGCAATTCCTGGCGCGTCATGCGCAGTGCCTGCTTGAACTGAAACAGCTGCAGCGGAACATCGACGATGGCCACGAGCGCCAGCGACGCGCACAGCCACACGAACGACCAGCCCACGAGCGAGGCGCCGCGGCTGACGGCCGAGAGAGGCTCCATGCGGGCCAAGGCCAAGACGTCGCCGAATGTCCACGAGACGATGGCCGCGCAAACGCCGCCGACCACCGCGCATTTGAGCAATGCCTTGCCGAGTTCCGAGACGCCATGCAGGCCGAACAGCCGCTTGAAACCCGCGAGTGGGCTCAAGCGGGAAAAGTCCGGCGCCAAGGCCTGTGGGCTGAAATTCCAGCCACCCAACAGCAGCGATGCGAGCAGCGCCAGGGCGATGAGGGCGCCGAATACCGGCAACAGAGCGGTGATTGCGCTGATGCAGGCCTCGCCGAGCGAGCTCAGCATGGTGTCGGTGTCGCGCAGGTTCTGCGGATCGATGACGAGCCCGTGGCGCACCATCTGCGACAGGCGGGCGGCCAGCGAGCCTCCGATCGCGACCATGGTTGCGCTGCCGCCGATCATCGTGGCGAAGTTGGCGAGTTCGCGGGAGCGGGGAACTTGACCGCGCTCGCGCGCTTCCTGAAGGCGGCGTTGCGAAGGCTCCTCGGTACGTTCGCCGCCCTGCTCGGCTTCAGCCATCAGTGCGCTCCCGCGCCGGGCGCCCGCACCAGATCCGCAACTGCGGTCAGTGCGCTGTCGATGAGACCCGAGATGCCGGTCATGACGCCATCCAGACCGGTGAGCAGCACGAAGTAGCCGGCGAGCAGAATGATGACGAATCCGACACCGTACAGATTCAGCTGCGGGGCCGCCCGCGTGACCACTCCGAGCGCCAGATTGACGATCAGCAAGGCAATCACCGCCGGCAGTGCTATCAACAGTCCCGACTCGAACACACGCGTCCCCCACAGGACCACCGACAGCAGAAAATTCTTGTCGATGTGGGTGGCGCCGATCGGCAGAGTGTGAAAGCTTTCGGCCAGAGCGCCGAGCAGCACCAGGTGCCCGTTGATCGCCAGGTAAGTGAGGATGCCGAATATCATGAACATCTGGCCGAGCACCGTGGTGTTCGCGCCGCGCTGCGGATCGACCAAGGTGGCGAAACTCAGGCCCATGGTCAGCGAGATGGTTTGCCCCGCGAAGGTCAGCGCTTCGAAGGTCAGCTGCACCACCATGCCGATGGCGATGCCGATCAGCAGTTCCTGCACGGCCGCGAACAATCCTGCGCCGGAAAGGATCGACAGCTCCGCCGGCACTTGCGCCAGAGGGGCCATCAAGTAGGCCAGCGACAGCGACATGACGATTTTGACCAGACGCGGGATGGAGGCTTCGCTGGCGATCGGAGCCGACAGAACGAAGCCGCCGACACGCAGCGCCGGCCACCACACCCGGCCCACCCACGTGGACAGATCGGCGGCATTGACGGTCAAGGGTTGCACCGGTGCCCTAGCCGATCACGGTCGGAATGCTGGTGTAGAGATCACGCGTGAAGTCGGTGAGCACGCGCAGGATCCAAGGGCCGGCCACGAATAGGGCGAGCACCAGAAGCAGCAGCTTCGGAATGAAGCTCAAGGTGGATTCATTGATCTGGGTCGCCGCCTGAAACATGCCGATGACCAGGCCCGCGACCAGCGCGATCAGCAACAGCGGCGCGGCAATCAGCGTGGTAACCAGCAGCATGCGGTGCGCCAAATCCATGACGATCTCGGGAGTCATTGATGAAAGCTCGCCGCGAGCGTGCCCATCAGCAGCGTCCAGCCGTCCACCACCACGAACAGCATGATTTTGAACGGCAGCGACACCAGAACGGGAGACAGCATCACCATGCCCATCGACATCAGCACGCTGGCGACGACGAGGTCGATGACCAGAAAAGGAATGAACACCATGAAGCCGATCTGAAACGCGGTTTTCAGCTCGCTGGTGATGAAGGTCGGGGCCAAGACGGCCAGCGGCACGTCATCCGCGCTCGCATACTGCGCTTTGCCCGACAGCTTGGAGAACAGCTGCAGGTCGTTTTCCCGGGTCTGCGCCAGCATGAATTTCTTGAGCGGACGTACCGTGCGGTCCAGAGCCACGTCGCCGGCCAATTGACCGTCCAGATACGGCTTGATGCCGTTCCCATAGGATTGCTCGATGGTCGAGCTCATCACGAAGAACGTCATGAACAGCGCCAGCCCCGTCAGAATTTGGTTCGACGGCGTCGTGGCCATGCCGAGCGCCTGCCGCAGAATCGACAACACGATGATGATGCGAGTGAACGCCGTCATCGCCAGCAGAACCGCCGGCAACAGCGTCAGCACCGTCATCAGGATCAGTATCTGGAACGTCAGCGAATAGGTCTGGGCGCCGTCGGCAGCCGATTTGATGGCGACGGCCGGCAGCGCGATCTGGGCCATCGCCGCCCCGAGCGGCAGCAGCGCCAGGATCAGCGCTGCGATCAGCCGTCGATGATGCAATACCCACCTCATGCAGGGCTGCCGGGCCGCCTCATGAACTCCCGCAAGCGCTCGGCGAACGCCGGTTCTCGGGTTGCGCCCTTGAGCACGATGGGTGCGGCCAGCGGCGTCAGCGGGACGAATCCGGAGGCGCCGATGCCGACCAGCACCTGCGATTCGCCGACGCGGATCAGCACGATGCGTTCTCTCGGGCCCATGCTGAGCTCATCGATGACCGCGATCTGTCCCGAGCCGCGGGGACCCGCCAGCCGCAACCGCCTCAACGCCCAGCTGATGGCCAAGATCAGTGCGACGATGGCGATGAGGCTCAAGGTCAGCTGCGCCAGGCTGCCCGCGGACAGCGGCGAGGCGGGTTGCGCCATCCCCGTCATCGGACGTGTTCCATCCTTTCGGTTGCGCTGACGACATCGGTCAGCCGGATGCCGAATTTCTCGTTGACCACCACTACTTCGCCGCGCGCAATGCGCACGCCGTTCACCAGTACGTCGAGCGGCTCGCCGGCGAGGCGATCGAGTTCGACGACGGCGCCGGGCGCCAGCTGCAGAAGTTCGCGCACCGGCATGCGCGCCCGCCCTACCTCGAGCGCCAGTGTGACCGCCACATCGAGGATCAGATTCAGGTTCATTTCCTGGCCGCCGGCGCCGGCGGCAGTGGGACCTAGGTCGCCGAATTGCGCACGCGAAACCGCAGCGTTCTTCGGATCGGGCGTGCTCATTTGGATGCTCCTGGAAGAATTTTGAGTGCATTGCGTCCCTGCGAGACGCCGAAACGGCCGCGGTACAGCGGCACATCGCCCGCGAACAAGGTGACCTGCTGCGGCGGTTCGATGGGGATGATGTCGCCCGGCGACAGCCGCACCAGTTCGCGCAAGCTGATTTGCGCCTGCGCCAGAATCGCATGCGTGTCGACTTCGGCATCCTGCAGCGCCGTGGTGAGCGTCGGCGCCCATGCTTCTTGGCTAAGCAGCGTCGTTTGACCGCCGTCCGCGGCGAGCGCCTCGCGCACGGGCGCGAGCAAGGCTTCGGGCAGCAGCCAGTCGATGTGACCGCTGCGTGCGCCGAATTCCACCGTGAATTTGACGACCAGAACGGATTCGAGCGGAGCGCCGAGCTGCACCAGCCGTGGGTTGGTTTCCTGCTTGACCAGCTCCATCTCCAGGGGCGTCACCGGCGCCCATGCGGCCGTCAGGCATGCGGTGAAGCTGCGCAGCATCAGTGCCAGAAAGCGTTGCGCGGCCGGGGCGACGGCGGCTTGCGGTCCCGCGACAGCTCGGCCCGATCCGCCGAAGAAGCCATCGAGCAAGGTCAACAGCAGCGCAGGTTCGACGCTGATGAAAGCGGAGCCGGGCAGCGGTTTGAGGCGCACCACCGCGAGACTGGCCGGGACCGGCAGCGCGGCCTGCAGGTCCGCGCTCTTCGCCGACTCCAGCGAGGTGAACTGCATGGTCGCATCGCGGCCCAACAATGTGGACAGCGACGCGCCGGCACGCTCCGCAAAGCTCTTGCTGACGACTTCCAGCAGCGGCAGCTGCATGCGGTTGATGCGCTGCGCCGTAAAATCATAGGGCCGCACCGCATCGGCGCCATTCGTCTCGAGAAGCGCCGAGACCTCTTCGTCCGAGATGACGGCGCGGGCTTTGGCCTCCGCCATTACTGCACCACGAAACTGGTGAACAGCAGGTCATCCACATCCATGCCGCTTTCTTTCTTCTGCACCGCGCGTATTTCGGCGAGCGCTTCCTCGCGGAGCTTTTCCTTGCCCTCGCGGGACATCAGCGATTGGTAGTTGCGATTGCTCATGAGCAACAGAAGATTGTTGCGTATCAACGGGACGTTCTTTTGCACGCTGTCGATGGCCTTTGGATCGTGGGCCATGACTTCCATGGTGATTTGCAGGAAGCGCACCGCGGAACCGTCCTCGAAATTGACCACCAAGGGCGGATCGATGGCGTAGTAGACCGCCGCCTTGCCCGCGCCGCCCTCCTCGCCGTGAGCGGAGGCCATCATGGGTGGAGCGATGGCCTTGATCTTGCCGTCCTTGTCCAATTGCAGGTCGGGAAGCGGGTGCAGCTTCGCATTGATGAAGCCGCCAACCACGACGGCGACGAGACTGAGCATGAAAACCCCGGCCCCGTTGATGAGGGTACCCGCGAAACCGCCCGATTTTTTCGGTGCGGGGGGAGAAGCATCGTCGGCTGCGTCGGCCATGGGTCATTCCTAGCGCGGTCACATGCCGCGACGAGGAATCGAGCAAGTTTTATGCCAGAAAATACCTGGCGCGCTTAGCCCAAGGAATTCAGCCGCTTACGTAACAGCGAGCGGGGCCGCCCCTAGCCGGCGGCCCGCGACCCGTCGATTTATTGACGCTTCCGTCCTACCAAATATTCACGCGCTGCGCCGGCGGCAAGTACATCTTGTCGCCCTGCTTGACGCCGAACGCGTCATAGAAGCCCTGTTGATTGACCACGGGCGCGGAGCCGCGCACCGCGGGCGGCGAATGCGGATCGGCCTTGATGTGCTGAATCGCCTCTGCCTCGCGCACCTTGCCGCGCCACACCTGCACCCAGCCGAGAAACATCCGCTCGTCGCCGGTCAGACCGTCGAGCATGGGTGCCGGCTTGCCCGCCAATGACAGGCGATAGGCTTTGTAGGCGATCGCCAGCCCCGAGTTATCGCCGATATTCTCGCCCAGCGTCAATTCACCGTTGACGTGGAATCCGGGCACCGGCTCATAGGCGTCGTACTGCGCAACCAAGGCGCGCGTCTTGGCCTTGAACTTCTCGTGGTCCTGCCTGCGTGAACCAGTCGTGCAAGTTGCCGTCGGCATCGTACTGGCTGCCGCTGTCGTCGAAGCCATGGCTGATCTCGTGGCCGATGACGGCGCCGATTCCGCCGTAGTTGACCGCGTCGTCGGCCCGCACGTTGAAGAACGGCGGCTGCAGGATCGCGGCCGGGAACACGATCTCGTTCATCCGCGGGTTGTAGTAGGCATTGACGGTCTGCGGCGTCATGTGCCACTCATTGCGGTCGACCGGCTTGCCCAGCTTGTCGAGGTTGCGCCGGTACTCGAACTCGTTGGCGCGCACCACGTTGCCCCACAGATCGTCGCGTGAAATCTTCAAGGCGCCATAGTCGCGCCACGTGTTGGGGTATCCGATCTTCGTCAGCCAGCTTGGCGAGCTTTGCCTGGGCGCCCTTCTTGGTGTCGGGGCTCATCCAGTCCAGCGTCTCGATGTCGCGGCGGTAGGCATCCAGCAGGTTTCGGACCAGCGTCTCCATGCGCGCCTTGTTCTGCGGCGGGAAATATTTTTCCACATAGAGCTTGCCGAGCGCCTCGCCCATGGCGCTGTCGAGCAGCGCAATGCCGCGCTTCCACCGCGCCCGGTTTTCCGGAATACCGCTGAGCACGGTGCCGGTGAAAGCAAAGCTCTCGTCGACGAAGGGCTTCGACAGATAGGGTGCCGCGGCGGACAGCACATGCCATTTGAAGTAAGCCTTCCAGACAGGCAGCGGAGTCGTTGTCATCAGCTTGTCCAGGCCGCTGAAATAGCTCGGCTGGCTGATGATGACGGAATCGACCTTGCCCGCGATGTCGATGCCGTGCACATAGCGGCGACCAGTCGTAGCCCGGCATCAATTTCGGCAAATCGGCGATCGCGGTCTTGTTATAGGTCTTGACGGGATCGCGATTCTCGACCCGCGTCCACTGCACCTGCGCCAGCGCCGTTTCGAGGTCGAGGATGGCGGCGGCGTGCGCCTCGGCCTGCTGCATCGCCCGCCATCCCCAGCATCTTCGCCGTGTGCGCCAGATATTTGGCGCGCGCCTCTTTGAGCTTGGCATCGTCCTTGAGGTAGTAGTCCCGATCCGGCATTCCCAATCCGCTTTGATGGACGATCACCGCGTATTGCAGAGAATTCCTGGCGTCCTGATTGACGTAGAAATCCAAGGGCGCTGCGGCGCCGATCCGATTCAGATGCGCAATGAGCGCCGCAATATCGCCGCGGTCCGCGAGCGCATCGATGGCTGCAAATTCAGCCTGCAGCGGCTTCAGTCCCAGCGCATCGAGCCGGCCTTCGTCCATGAAGCTTGCGTACAAATCGGTGATTTTCCGCGGCTCGGCGTCGCCGGCACTGGCACTGGCACTGGCCTGGGACTTTACGAGACCATCGACGATGGCGCGCAGCTGTTCCTGGGTCGTGTCATAGACCGAGGTGAACGATCCGTAGCTACCCTTGTCGGCCGGCACCTGAAAGCTGTCCAGCCACTTGCCGTTCAAATACCGATACAGATCATCCTGGGGTCGAACCGAGCGGTCCACGTACTCGAGATCGACGCCTGACTGCAGCGGCGTCGCGTGGACGGTTGCGCAGCCCATCAACGCCAGGACGCTTGCACCAACACAACGGCATATCGCGACATCACTGCTCCTTTAGAACTTCAACGAAACCCGCAGACCCGGGCCGGCATCATCCAACACCAGGCGCGCGCCGTGCAATTTGGTGACCGCCGCCACCAGCGACAGCCCGAGCCCCGAACCCGGAAATTTGCGCGCCTCGTCCAGCCGCACGCGGCGGCCCGAGCACGATCTCGCGCTTGTCCGCCGGGTATGCCGGGCCCGTCGTCCTCGACGATCACTTCCGGTTCGCTGGCCGAGCCGCGCAGCTGCACCCGGATGTGGCCGCCGTCCGGCGTGAACTTGATGGCATTGTCGAGCAGATTCGCCAGTGCCTGCGCCAACAGCTGCCGGCTGCCCAGAACCTGCGCGCTCCGGCGGCGACGGAACTCTCCAATTCGATGCCGCGCTCCTCGCTGACCGGCGCGTACAGTTCGACCACGCTCGCGACCAATTCCGACAGGTCGACCGGTTCCCGCGCCACCGTGCCGGTTTCGGCGAGTGCAATGCGCAGCAGCGCGTCCAAGGTGCTGCGCATGTGATCGACTTCGGTGGTGACCCGCTCGAGCACGCGGCGCTCGACCGAGCCTACGGCGCAGCTGGGTCATCGCTCCCTCGGCGGTGGCCTGCAGGCGATTGAGCGGCGTGCGCAGATCGTGCGCGGCGCTGTCGAGCACGGTGCGCATGCCGAGCGTGAGCTGCTCGATCTTGTCGAGCATGGTGTTGATTTCGCGGGCCAGGGTGTTGATTTCGTCGTCTGCGTCGCGGACCGGCAGCCGCTGCGACAGATCGCCGCGCATGATCTGGGTCGCCACCGCCGAAATCGCGCCCGCCTGCGCGAGGATGCGCCGGCCCATCCAAAAGCCGCCGCTCAAGCCGAGCAGCAGGGTCATCACCACCGCGGCGATCAGACCGCGCATCATGAGGCTCTTGACGTCCTGCCGCTCCTGCACGTCGTGTCCCACCAGCATTCGATATCCGCCGGGCAGCGGGAAACGCTGCGCACGCATTTCGTGCTCCCGGGTTTCATCGCCGAACGGCACCGATACCTTGAACAGAAACCACTTGCCCTGGCCGGCATCGAGCTTCGGCCAAGCCGGCACGTTGCCCGCGACCGGACGCAACTGCGGGTCCACCATCAAGTACACCGCGCCGCGCACGTCCTGATCCTGCGAGCGCTGCTCGATCAGCTCGATGAAATCGCTGCGCGACAGCACCAGCATCTGCTCGCGCAAGCCCTGCACTTCGGCCTCGATCAGATTGTCGGTGCTGCCGTCGACCACGCGCGACACGGCGAAATCGACCGCGCCCAGGAGCGCAGCCGCGCCGCAGGCGAACACGATCGAGTAGACGATGGCGATACGGAACGGCGAGGTATCGAGTACGCGGAGAAACCGTTGATCGGGTCCCACGGCGGGTCGCTATTCGTCTTCGCGCAAGCTGTACCCCGCACCGCGTACCGTGTGCAGCAGGGGTTTGTCGAAGTCTTTGTCGATCGCCTGCCGCAAGCGGCTGATGTGCACGTCGATCACATTGGTCTGCGGATCGAAATGATAATCCCAGACGCCTTCGAGCAGCATGGTGCGCGTCACCACCTGTCCGCTGTGGCGCATCATGAACTCCAGCAGCTGGAATTCGCGGGCCGTGAGCTCGATTTTCTTGCCGTTGCGCATGACCCGGCGGGTCATGCGATCGAGTTCCAGATCCGCCAGTTTGAGCTTGGTATTGGCTTCCGCGCTGCCGTTCTCGCCGCGCCTCGCGAGCGCGTCGATGCGCGCCAGCAACTCCGACATGTGATAGGGCTTGGTCAGGTAATCGTCGCCGCCCGCGCGCAGACCGGTGATGCGGTCGTCGACGTCGCCGAGCGCGCTCAATATGAGCACCGGCATCTTGCGCCCGGTGGCGCGCAGCGACTGCACCAAGGCGAGTCCGTCCAGCTTCGGCAGCATGCGATCGACGATCGCCAGATCGACGGCGATCGAAGACGCCAGGTGCAGCCCCTCGAGGCCGTTGCCCGCGACATCGACCGTATGGCCTACCTCGCGCAGCGCCTTGGCCAGGTAGTCGCGCGCAACTTCGTCATCTTCAACGATCAAGATGTGCATGGCTTGCTATCTTACAGCCGTTGGACCCGTGTTTGTCGGCGCGATAAACTTGAACCAAGGTCGCACGGGTTGTCCCACCAAGCACCTCGAAAGGCGGTTTAATTATGCCCGAGTCGACCCATCAAACCAACCCGTGACCGCCCTACCCTGATCGAAGTCCCCGATTGACTGCTTGCAGATGCTGCGTCCTCTCAAAATCATCTATGAGTATTTCGCGCTCTATAGTTCGCTGACCCTGCTCGGGCTCATCTGCCTGACCTGGTCGGTGTTCGCGCTGCCGCTCTATTTTCTTCTGCCGCGGCGCATAGGCACGGCGGTCGGGCGGCGCGGCATCATGTCGGGATTTCGCCTCTACGCCTGGTCGTTGTCCGTCACCGGCACCTACCGCTTGGATTTGCGCGACATCGATTCCTTGAAAGGCGGACCGCCGCTGATATTGGCGCCCAATCATCCCTGCCTCATCGATGCGCTGCTGATTCTGACGCGCCATCCGAACATCGTGTGCGTCATGAAATCGGCACTCATGAGAAATGTGTTTCTCGGATCCGGTGCGCGGCTCGCTCGATACGTGTGCAACGACTCGTCACGCCACATGGTCAAGGAGTCGGTGTCTCATCTTCGCGAGGGCGGTGTCCTCTTGCTGTTTCCCGAGGGCACCCGCACCACCCGGGCACCGATCAATGCGTTGGTCGGCAGCGTGGGTTTGATCGCGAAACACGCCAATGTCCCGGTGCAAACGCTGGTGATCGAAACCGACTCGCCCTACTTGAGCAAGGGTTGGCCGCTGTTCCGGCGTCCCACGCTGCCCATCACCTATCGGGTGAGACTCGGCAAGCGCTTCGATCCTCCCGTGGACGTTCCCGCTTTCACGGCCGAGCTCGACCGGTATTACCGGCAAGTGCTCGAGGGCGCGTTGCAGTCGCGCTGGCTGAAGCACGGCCAGGCCGGGGGTTAGGTTTGGCCAATCCCTCCGGTACGCCTGACGCGGCCCGCTCACCCGAGCGGTCCACTTCGCACTTGGTGCTCATACCCAGTTACAACCCCGGACCCAAGGTGTTTGCGACCGTGCGTGACGCACTCGCCGAGTGGACTCCCGTCTGGGTGGTGGTGGACGGCAGCACCGATCAAACCGCGCAAGGCTTATTGGCAATGGCCGCGGTCGAACCCGGCTTGACCGTATTCGTCCTTCCCGAGAATCGCGGCAAAGGTGCCGCGGTGCTGTTTGGATTGCTCGAGGCGCAAGCCTCCGGGTTCACCCACGTGTTGACCATGGATTCCGACGGTCAGCACCCTGCCGAGCGGATCAGGGACTTCATGCACGCGTCGATCGACCGGCCCGACGCCATGGTGCTGGGGGTCCCAGTATTCGATGCCAGCGCCCCGAGGTTACGGGTCAAAGGGCGCCAAATCTCGAATTGGTGGGCCAACCTCGAGACATTGTGGGCCGGCATACACGACTCCCTGTATGGCTTTCGTGTGTACCCCATCGACGCTTTGGTCGCCGTCATGCGCCGGCAACGCTGGATGCGGCGCTTCGATTTCGACGTGGAAGCGGTGGTGCGCCTGTGCTGGCGGGGCGTGCGGCCCATCAATCTGCCCGCCCCGGTGCGCTACTTTCGCCCCGAAGAGGGCGGCGTCTCCCACTTCAACTACGGGCGCGACAACGCCCTGCTGACCTGGATGCACTTTCGGCTATTTTGGGGCTTTCTGCTGCGCCTGCCGTTGTTGCTGGTGCGACGCCGGTAGGGTTGCCGCTCGGGCCGGCACCTATATAATGCCGGCAACTTTACTGCTCATTTGAAAGCCTAGCCTATGTCCGACAAAGCGTCGCTCATGCAACAGCCGGCGCCCCTGACCGATGTCGGTCTACAACGGGAAATTGCCGGTCTGTTCGTGCAAGCCTTGAACCTGGAGGTCCTGCCGCAGGACATCGACCCGGATGCCCCCCTGTATGGCGAGGGTTTGGGGCTCGATTCCATCGATATCTTGGAAGTGGCGCTGATCGTCTCGAAGCACTACGGCATTCAATTGCGCGCCGACGCCGCGGAAAACCAGCAAACCTTCCGTTCCTTGAGGCACCTAGCAGAGTACATTGCGGCACACAGGACCAAGTAACAATGTATTGGCGGCGTAGACTGCAGCTGGCCGCGATCGTCGTATTCGTCATTGTCTACGCAGGACTGTCCCACTACAGCAATTCCGCCGCCAGAACCCACGATTTGGGGGTGGGGCTCGCGCTCGGACCCGTGCTCACCGTCGGCCTGCTTCTGGTCTGGCGCTGGACCCATCTGGGACTCGCCGTACTCGGAGCGGCAGCGGCGGCCGGGCTCCTGCGTCACTACTGGCCGGTCTTGGAGAAGAACTTCTCAGTCGTTTATCTCCTGCAGGAGGCGGGCTTTTACGGCCTCATGGCAGCCAGTTTCGGTGTGTCCCTGCTGGGGCGTCGCGTGGCGGTGTGCACGCAGCTCGCGGATAAAGTGCATGGGCCGCTCACCCCGCAGGAACTTCTCTACACGCGCCGCGTCACTGCGGCCTGGGCCCTGTTCTTCTTGTTGATCAGCGCCGCAACCGTGGCCTTGTTCGCCTTCGCGCCACTGCGGATCTGGTCGCTGTTCGCCAATTTCTGCGTGCTGCCGCTGATCGGACTCATGTTCGTGGCCGAGTACGCCGTCAGGCACCGGGTGCTGCCGCAGCTGCCGCGCCAAGGCATACTCGCCGCCGTACGGGTCTATTTCGCGAGTTCACCCTCGAGTTCACCCTAGACATCCGATGGATACCATCGCGCTACTCTCCCACAGCGCACCCACGGCGGTAATTGCATACCGAGGCGGCGTGCCCATCACCGCGCGGCGCTTCTTGTCGGATGCCCAATGCTTGGCACAGAGCCTGCCCGCCGGCAACCACGTGCTGAACGTGTGCGCCGATCGATACCGCTTCACGGTGGGTCTCGCGGCTTGCCTGATCACCGGGCGCGTCAGCCTGTTGCCGTCGACGCACACTCCCGAAGTGATCGGGCAGCTGGCGAATTTCGCCCCGGACGCATTCTGCTTGACCGACGACCCGCAGTGCGAAATCGCACTGCCCAGAGTTCACTATTCCGAGGAACTGCCCGGTGCGGGGGAAGCGCCCGCCCCAGAAGCCGCTTGGAGCGTGCCGCAGATTCCGCTGACGCAGCTCGCGGCCATCGTATTCACCTCCGGATCGACCGGCACGCCGCTGCCCTACAAGAAAACCTGGGGACGGCTCGCGCGCTGCGTGCGTGATGGCGCCCCTCGCTTGGGCTTGTCGGACGGCAGATCGCATGTCCTGATCGGCACCGTGCCTGCGCAGCATATGTACGGTTTCGAATCCACGGTACTGCTGGCGCTGATGAGCGGCAACGCCTTCTGCGCAGAGCGGCCCTTCTACCCCGCGGACATCGCGGCCGCCGTGGCGGCGGTGCCGCGGCCGCGGGTGTTGGTGACCACCCCGGTTCACTTGCGTACCCTGCTCGCATCCCAGATCGAGTTGCCGCCGATGGATCTCATCGTTTCGGCAACCGCTCCCTTGGACCAGGATCTGGCGCGCGCAGTCGAGGCGAAATTCCGCGTGGCATTGCTCGAGATCTATGGCTCCACGGAAACCGGACAGATCGCGATCCGCCGCACTACCGAAACGGCCGCCTGGCGCCTGTGGCCGGACGTACGGCTGAAAATCGCGGACGACGAAGTGTTCGCGCACGGAGGACACGTCGAACAATTGACGGCCATGCAGGATGTCATCGAAATCACCGGCGACGACGAGTTCCTGCTGCACGGCCGCAGGGCGGATTTGGTCAACGTCGCCGGAAAGCGCAGCTCATTCGGCTATTTGAACGCACAGTTGAACGCCATCCCCGGTGTTACCGATGGAGTGTTCTTCCTGGGCGACGGCGCCACCGGCTCCACCGGCGTGGCGCGCTTGGGCGCGGTCGTCGTCGCTCCCTCGCTGAGCGCCGCCGCACTGACCGAGCAGCTGCGCCAACGGATCGATCCGGTGTTCCTGCCGCGGCCGCTGATCATCGTCGAGCGTTTGCCGCGCAATGCCACCGGCAAGCTGCCGCAGCAGGAATTGCAGCACCTCGCCGATCGTCACCTGCAGGCGAACGAATTGCCGTGAATGCACCGACCGCCTTGATCATGCACAGCGCCATCGAGGTCCCGAAGGATCACCCATCGTTCGACGGCCACTTTCCCAAGTTTCCGGTCTTGCCGGGCGCCGCGCTGCTCGATGCCGCACTGCAAATCATCCAACGCGAGCGCGGCATCGATCTCACCCAGTGGCAAATCGCGTCCGTCAAATTTCTCGACGCCGTGCGCCCGGGTGATGCACTCGGCTTGGAGCATGTCACCGCGAGCGACGGCGGACTGATTCGCTTCACCGTCCGCGTCGCGGACCGCACGGTGGCGAAGGGCAGCCTGTCGAACTCGGCGCAAACGGGCGACGCTGCGCAGGCGGGCGGCGCGGCATGACCCTCAAAGCCGGTAATCTCGCGGACCACCAGCCCAAGGCGGACTGGATCAGGCACCGCGAGCGAGGCAGCATCGCGCTGCTTCGCATCATGGCCTTCGTTTCGCTGCGCTTGGGGAGAACCTTGAGCCGCATTCCGCTGTACGGGATCGTGCTGTATTTTTTTCTGTTCGCTCCGACAGCGCGGCGCCATTCCCGGCGCTACTTGCGCCTCGCACTGGGCCGGCAGCCCGGCGTGCGCGATCGCTTTCGGCAGATATTGAGCTTCGCCACCACCATTCACGATCGCGTCTACCTGATCAACGAGCAATTCGAGATATTCAACATCACGCTCGAGGGCGAGACCCTGATGCTCGCGCAGTTGGACAGCGGCCGCGGCGCGTTGCTCATGGGTGCCCACATGGGCAGCTTCGAGGTGCTGCACAGCCTCGGCCGGCACCGGCGCGGCATCGAAGTCGCCATGGCCATGTACGAGGAGAATGCGCGCAAGATCAACGCAACCCTCGCGGCCATCAATCCGCAGCTCAAGTCCGACATTGTCTCTCTGGGCCGTATCGACGCCATGCTCCATATTGCCGAACGTCTCGACCGCGGCGCGTTCGTCGGCGTGTTGGGCGACCGCACGCTGGGTAATGAGCCGGTGCAAGCGGTGACTTTGTTGGGCGAGCGTGCCTACTTGCCCACGGGCCCCATGCGTGCGGCGGCCATCCTGCGCTGCCCGGTGTTCTTCATGGCCGGGCTGTACCGCGGCAAGAACCACTACCACGTGATCTTCGAGCGGGTCGCCGATTTCTCCTCGACTCCCGCGCGTGCCCGCAAAGTCGCAGTGCGCTCGGCAATCGAACGCTACGCCGCCGTGCTCGACCAGTACTGCCGCAGCGACCCCTACAACTGGTTCAACTTCTACGACTTCTGGCGCACGCAGGATGGAGTGCCCAGGGTATGAAGCGGCGCACGCTTGGATTGCTCATGGCGGCCTGGCTCTGCGCCGCAGGTTGCGCCTGCGCCGCACTCGGCGCCCGTGCCGCCGCGGCAAATTCCGCGCCGCAAGCGACGATGAACGATCTCGACGCCGTACTGGGACTGCTGGCGATGCGGCGCCACGGACGGGTCGAATTCATCGAGCAGCAGTTCCTGGCCATACTCGATCACCCGATCGAATCCTCCGGCGAATTGCGCTACGACGCGCCGGATCATCTGGAGAAGCGCACGCTGCTGCCCCGCGCGGAGACTCTGCTGCTCGACGGCGGCGTATTGACCGCGGAGCGCGGCGGCCGCCGCCATGTGCTGGATCTGCATCGATACCCGCAAATTCTGCCGTTCGTCGAGAGTATCCGCGCCACCCTGGCGGGCGACCGCAGCGCTCTCGAGCGGCTGTTCCGCGTGGAATTCAGCGGCAGCCTGGAGCGCTGGGATCTGATCCTCGTTCCCCTGGATCGCCAGACGGCCAAGAGTGTGGCGCGAGTGCAGATCGACGGGTCGAGGGATCAATTGCAGAGAGTTGAAATTCGCCACGCCGATGGCGACCGCTCACTCATGACCCTGCGCGCCCCCGCGGCGCCATGAGCCGGCAACGCCTCGCGGTACTGGCGCTCTGGCTCTGTGGCATCGCGCTCGCGTCCGTCATCGTGGCGCGCGCCCGCTACATCACCGACCTGTCGGCGTTCTTGCCCGCCGCGCCGACCCCCACGCAGCAACTGTTGGTGGACCAGCTGCGCGATGGGCCCGCCTCGCGCCTGATCCTGATCGCGATCGAAGGGGGCGACGCCGGTGCCCGGGCGCGAGTGTCCGCCGCGACGGCGAGCCGCCTGCGCCGCGACCCGCAATTCTCGAGCATCAACAACGGCGAACCGGTCACCGCCGAGCGTGATCGCGAGTTCCTGTTCCAGCATCGCTACGTGTTGAGCGACCAGGTGCAGGCGGCGCGCTTCTCCGCGGCGGGACTGCACGCCGCCATCGAGGACACGATCGAGGATTTGGCATCGCCCGCGGGGCTCATGCTCAAGTCGCTGCTGCCGAACGACCCCACGGGCGAGATGCTGCACGTCATCGATCAACTGGAGCGCACTCCCTCGCCGTCGACGAGCGGCGGGGTCTGGGTTTCGCCCGACGCCGGGCGCGCCCTGCTGGTGGCGCAAACCGCGGCAGGAGGATCCGACACCGACGCGCAGCAGCGTGCGATCGAGGCAATCCGCGCGGCATTTGCCGCAGCGGTGCGCGAATCGTCCGCGGGCGGCGCCAAAGCCTTGCAGGTGCAACTGAGCGGGCCCGGCGTGTTTGCCGTCAGTGCGCGCGCCAAGATCGAACGCGCCGCCGTGCGCCTGTCGATCGCCAGCAGCATCCTGGTCGTGACCCTGCTGTTTGCGGTGTATCGGTCATTGCCGGCGCTCGCCCTCGGGCTCACGCCCGTGGCGAGCGGTGCGGTGATCGGAATCGCCGCCGTCGCACTGGGTTTCGGCGCCGTCCACGGCATCACCCTGGGCTTCGGCATTACTTTGATCGGCGAATCGGTGGACTATTCGATTTATTATTTCGTGCAATCGCGCCGCCGGAGGCAGAACGGGTCCGCCGGCCTCGGCTGGCAACGAGCGTGGTGGCCCACCATCCGCTTAGGAATGCTGACTTCGGTGTGCGGCTTCGCTTCGCTCCTGCCCTCCGGCTTTCCCGGCCTCGCACAACTCGGGCTCTACTCCATCAGTGGATTGGTCGCGGCCGCATTGGTGACGCGCCACGTGCTGCCCGCGCTGCTGCCGAGCGGATTCGTGATTCGCGATGTCGCGCCCCTGGGCGCCCGCGTCGCTCGGCTGCTGCAGCGGCCGCGGCAGCTGCGCGGCTTGCATCTCGCGGCCTTGGGCGCAGCACTCGCAGTGCTCGCGCTCATCGTATTGCACCGCCATCAAGATTCGCTGTGGAATCGCGAACTCGCGGCATTGAGCCCGGTCTCCGCGGAGGATCAAAACGCGGACGCCAAGTTGCGCAGCGACTTGGGCGCCGCCGACGTACGCGACCTCGTGATCGTCTCCGGCCCGACGCTCGAATCCGTGCTCGGCGGCGCGGAACGTGCGGCGCGCGCGCTGGGGCCCTTGGTGGACGCCAAAGTGATCGGCGGCTTCGACAGTCCGGCGAATTACCTGCCGAGCGAGGCGGCTCAGCAGGCACGCCGCGACAGCTTGCCCGGCGGCGCAGCAATTGCGCGACGAGTTGCCGGCGGCCACGGCCGGCTCGGGGTTGAGCAGCGACCGTCTGCAGCCCTTCCTGCGCGATGTCGAAGCAGCGCGCAGGGCAGCCCCGTGACGCTGCAAGACCTGCAGGGGACCTCTTTGCGTGCCGGCTTCGACGCGCTCATCCTGCACCAAGGAAATCGCTGGGATGCGCTGCTGCCGCTGCACGCGCCGAGCTCGGCAGCATCCATCGACACTGCGCGGGTGAGCGCCGCGCTGCAGGGTGCGCAGCTCGAACAGGCTCGAGTGCTCGACCTCAAACAGGAGTCCGATGCCTTGTATGCCGGCTATTTGTCGGAAGCGATTCATTTGTCGCTGGCGGGCGTCGCGGCGATCATCGTGCTGCTGTTGATTGCGCTGCGCTCGCCGCTGCGCGTCGCGCGCGTATTGACGCCGCTGCTTCTGGCCGTGCTCATCGTGGCCGCCGGCCTCTCAATGAGCGGGGTGCAGCTCACCATACTGCACTTGGTCGGCATGCTGCTCATCGTTGCCGTCGGCTCGAACTACGCGCTGTTCTTCGACCGGCAGGCAAGCGTGCACGAGACCGGCGGCGAATCGCTGACCCTGGCATCTCTGGTCATCGCCAACGCCAGCACCGTGATCGGGTTTGGTCTTCTCTCCTTTTCGCAGGTTCCGGTGCTGGTGGCCTTGGGGACGACGGTGGCGCCGGGCGCATTTCTGGCGCTGCTCTTCGCCGCGGTGCTGACGCGGCCCGACCCGGCACAGCCCAACCGTGCGCAGCCTGATCCGGCACAGCCCGCCTCAGCACAACCCAACCGTGCGCAGCCTAATCAGGCGCAGTCCGACGCGGCACGACCCGCCTCGGCACAGCCAAGTCCAGCGCAGTCCGGCACTTCGCATGCGTAGTATTTCCGTGCCCGCCATTTCGACAGCCGTGGCCCCCACCCGCATGGCGTGGCTGCCCGGCGCCTACCATGCCGCGCAGGATTTCTTGACCGCCGGCTTTGCGCAGGCGGTGCGCACGCGGCGCGCGCCCGTCGATCTGACCTTCGTCGACCTGGAGTTGGCCCACGTGGGTGATCGCAGCGCGCTGCAACGGTTGCGAACCGAGGTGGTGCTGCCGGCGCGGGCCGCCGGCGTGTCTATCTGGTTGGGTGGAATTTCCCTCGGCGGTTTATTCGCACTCAACTATGCCGCTTCGTATCCCGATGAACTCGATGGTCTGTGTCTGCTCGCCCCCTATCTCGGGAATCGGATTCTGACCGCCGAAATCGCAGCTGCACCGGGGCTTGCGGCATGGGATCCGGGCGAACTTGCGCAAATCGACGAAGAACGCCGAATATGGCGTCATATCAAGAGCCGCCGTGCGGATTCACCGCCGCTGTATCTCGGGTTCGGACGGGCAGATCGCTTCGCGGAGGCGCATCAGCTGCTGGCGGCAGCACTGCCGGCCGACTCGGTCGATGTGATCGGCGGCGGTCACGAGTGGTCCACATGGTCCAGGCTTTGGGAGAATTTCTTGGACTCACGCTTCACGTGAACCGGCAAGACCCGCCCCAACAGGATGCCCGGAACGGAGCCGACCAGACGGGGGCATTGCCGCGCTGGTCACCTGCGCCGCTGCTGTATGCATCTGCGGCCGTGCATCTTGGTGCGGCGGCAGCGGCGCTGGCGCGTCCGCATGCATGGCCCTGGGCGCTGGGGGCGCTCGTGGCGAATCATGTGGGCTTGGCAGCCGCCGGGCTTTGGCCGCGCAGCCAGCTGCTCGGACCGAATTGGATCCGCCTGCCGGCGCAGAACGGCGTCGCGGCGCGCGTCGCCATCACCATCGACGACGGCCCGGATCCCGAGGTCACTCCTCGAGTTCTGGCCGCAGCTCGCCCGGCACCGGGCGCAGGCGACCTTTTTTTGCGTGGGTGTCCGCGTCGAACGTTATGCGGAACTGGCGCGGGAAATCGTGGCTCGCGGCCACACGATCGAGAATCACAGCCAACGGCATCGGCACAACTTCTCCCTGCTGGGTCCGGGCGGCATGAGCGCGGAAATATCGCGCGCCCAAGACAGCATTCTGCGCGCCACCGGCTCGAGCCCGCTTTTCTTCCGCGCGCCCGCGGGCCTGCGCAATCCATTTCTCGACCCCGTATTGAGCCGCCTGCAGCTGCGCCTCGCGAGTTGGACACGCCGCGGCTTCGACACCGTCAATGCGAATGCGGATGCCGTGTACCGGCGATTGGCGGATCCGTTGCAAGACGGCGACATCCTGTTGCTGCACGATGGCAATGCGGCACGCAGCCGCAGCGGCAAGCCCGTGATCCTGGAGGTCCTGCCGCGGCTGCTCGACGTCATGGCGGCGAAACAGCTGCGGCCCGTGACGTTACGCTCCGCGTTGCCCGTCACGGCAGACCCCTCGTTGCCGGTCACATTGCGCTCCGCGTTGTAAGCTATGCCGATGAGACCGCTGCTCCTCGATAACTTCACGGCAACCAGCTGCATCGGCAAAGGTGCGGCAGCGACCTTGCAGAGTCTGCTGGCACAACGCAGCGGCCTCAAGAGCTGCGACTTCGAGACCGTAGACATCGAAACTCACATCGGCGAAGTGTCCGGTGTCGACGACACTCGGCTGCCCGCTGATTTGTACAAGTTCGAGTGCCGAAACAACCGGCTGGCCGAGCTCGCCCTACAGCAGGACGGCTTCTTCGAAGCCGTGCAGCAAGCAGCCGCGCGCTGGGGCCGGCGGCGTGTCGGTGTATTCCTGGGAACCAGCACCGCGGGCATTCTGCAGACCGAGCTCGCCTATCGCGAACGCGATCCTGTGAGCGGCGCGTTGCCGCCGAGCTTCGAATACGGTTCGACTCACAATTCGTTCTCCGTGGCCGATTACCTGCGTCGACGATGCCGCTTGGAAGGACCCGCCGTCGCGGTCTCCTGCGCCTGCGCTTCCAGCGCCAAGGTATTCGGCTCGGCGCGGCGCATGATCGAGGCAGGTCTCATCGATGCGGCTCTGGTGGGCGGAGTGGATTCGCTGTGCCTGACCACGCTGTATGGTTTTCACTCCCTGCAGCTCTCATCGCCGGCGCCGTGCCGTCCATTCGACGTGGCACGCGATGGCATCTCGATCGGCGAGGCGGCGGCATTCGCGCTGCTGGAACGAGCGCCGGACGATCTGGACGGCGACTCGGTGCTGCTGCTCGGCATCGGCGAATCGAGCGATGCCTACCACATGTCGGCGCCGCACCCGGAGGGGCTCGGTGCACGCCGCGCCATGCAAGCCGCGCTGGCGGCCGCTGCGCTCGAGCCCGGCGACATCGACTACATCAATCTGCACGGCACCGGAACCCCCAGCAACGATCGCTCCGAAAGCCACGCGGTCACCAGCGTATTCGGCCCGACCACGCCCTGCAGCTCGACCAAGGGCGCCACCGGCCATACCCTGGGCGCGGCCGGTGCGCTCGAAGCAGTCATCAGCGCCCTTGCCATCGAGCATGGGTTGATGCCGGGCGGCGTGCACACCCACAATGTGGATCCGACTCTCACGGCGCTCTATCTCAAGAACAATCGCCGCGCCCCCGTGGCGCGCGTGCTGTCCAATTCATTCGGATTCGGCGGCACGAACTGCAGCCTGATCTTGGGCCGAGCAGGATGAGCCTATCGGTCTTTGTCAGCGGCCTCGGAGTGCTGGGGCCGGGCCTCGCCAATTGGCCCGAGGCGGCAGCTGTGCTGTCGAGTCGTCAGGTCTATCGGCCCACGGCCACCGTCCTGCCAATGCCGACGATCTTGGCGGCCGCCGAGCGGCGGCGCATCGGCCGGGTGGTCAAGCTGGCATTGGCGGTCGCTCTGGAAGCCACGTCGCAGGCCGGCGAAGATCCGGCCGAACTCGCCAGCGTATTCTCTTCGTCCGGCGGAGACGGGCATAACTGTCACGAACTCTGCCAAGCCCTGTCGCTCGCAGGCCGCGAGATTTCGCCGACCCGCTTTGCCAACTCGGTGCACAACGCGGCCGCGGGTTATTGGAGCATCGGCACGGGCGCGATGGCCCAATCGAATGTGCTGTGCGCCTTCGATGCGAGCTTCGGCGCCGGTCTGCTGGAAGCAATGACCCAGGTCGCAGTCGACCACACGCCCGTTCTGCTGGTCGCCTATGACAGCGAATATCCGCAGCCGCTGCACGCCAAGCGGCCGATTCCCGACGCCTTCGGCGTCGCCATGGTGTTGACTCCGGAGAGGCGTGCCACGTCATTGGCGAAGCTGGACGCCGTGCAGAGCGGCGTGGAGTGCGATCGGTTCGCCGAGCCTGACTTGGAAGCGTTGCGCGCTGCGTTCCCGGCGGCACGCTCACTGCCGCTGCTGCGCCTGCTGGCCGCGCGCGTGGGCGGAACGGCGATCCTCGAGTATCTGGACGTAGCGCGCCTGGAAGTGCGAATCGAACCATGCGCCTAGACCGCACCTGGATCGAGCGGAATATTCCCCATCGCGGCAACATGTGTCTGCTCGATGAGGTCATTGGAATGGGATGCGCAACATATCCGCTGCCGCAGCGCAACTCACCGCCTGCCCGGCAATCCGCTGCGTTCGCAGGGGCGCCTGGGTGCAGCCTGCGGAATCGAATACGCGGCGCAGGCCATGGCCGTGCACGGCGCACTCGCAAACGGCGCCCTCACAATTGGCACACTGGCAAACGGCGCCCTCGCGATCGGCGCACTCGGAACAGGTGCTCCGGCTGACGCGGCTTTGGGCGAGCGTGCCTCGGCCACCGTCAAGGGTCCGTCCGAGGTCGGCTTTCTCGCCGCTCTGCGCAATGTTCGGCTGCACGTCCTACACCTCGACGACGTGGAAGCCGATCTGGTCTGCGAGGCCGTGCTCGTTGCCGGAGATTCCGGCAGCGCCTTGTACGAATTTGCGTTACGGTCCGAAGCGCAGCCGCTTCTCAGCGGCCGCGCGACGGTGATCTTCGATGCCAACGAACGGTTGAAGAAATGAACGAGACAGCGACTCGGGCCCTGGTGACGGGCGGCAGCGGCGGCATCGGAGCGGCCATCTGCCGGCGTCTGGGCGCCGCCGGTCACTTCGTGTACGTCCATGCGCATCGCGGCACAGCGGCCGCCGACGCAGTGGCCGGCGAGATCGTTGCGGCCGGCGGGCAGGCGGGCGCGGTGCAGTTCGACTTGACCGATGCGGCCGCGACGCACACGGCGGTGGCTAAATTGCTGGAGGATGGGCCGGTGCAGATCCTGGTGAACAATGCCGGCATCCATGACGATGGCGTATTCCCGGGGATGAGCCCCGAGCAATGGCATCGCGTCATCGACCTGTCCGTCAACGGTTTCTACAACGTGACGCAGCCATTGATGCTGCCGATGATTCGCACGCGCTGGGGCCGCATCATCAGCATCTCATCGGTCGCGGCACTCGCCGGCAATCGCGGCCAAGTGAACTATGCGGCGGCCAAGGGTGCACTCAATGCCGCCACCAAGGCGTTGAGCCTGGAGGTGGCGAGCCGCGGCATCACCGTCAACGCGGTGGCTCCCGGCATCATATCGACCCGCATGAGCGAAGCCGCCTTCGATGCCGCCGCCATCGCCGCGCTCGTGCCGATGAAGCGCGCCGGCAGCGCGGAGGAAGTGGCGAGCCTGGTGGGCTTTCTGGCCTCCGAGGAGGCCGCGTATATCACCGGCCAAGTCATTTCCATCAATGGCGGAATGATCTAGGAGCCTGTCCGAGTAATGATGTGCCTTCAGGCATAGGCATCGACGACACCGCTCGAGATGCGCGGCAGCGAAGCCGCGGTTGATTGCGCGGCGGCGGCGGAACCGCGGCTCGCGGAGGGCGTCCATTCGTAGGGCTGCGGTTGCGGGGAGCGGTCCTGATAGGAGCGCTGCGATATATCCACACTGACCTGGCCAAAACCGTGAGCGCCCAGCATTTCGCGCAGCTTCGGCGAGCTTGCCTCCAACGCATCGCGCGTCACGGCACTATGACTGGTCATCCACACCTGAGCATGGTTGCCCTGCACCGCGATCCGCAGCTCGATGGGACCGAGCTGCGCCGGATTCACCTGCAATTTCGCGCCGTTCAGATTGTTGTCGATCATCCAGGTCACGCGGTCCGCGAGGCCCTGGCCGAATTCCGGCGTGTCCACGCCTGCACCGACTTTCAGGGTCGGCGTCGGCGTCACATCGGCGGCTGCGGTGGTGCCGACGCTCGACTGCGCAGCGCCCGCTGCGCCGTCGGCTGACGTCCCCGACAACAGCGAATCGCCGCTCCCGCCGGATGTGTGTTTGTCCGTTGAGCTTGCATTGGCAAGCGCCGTGACCTCCGGAGCATTCGCTACAGCTTTGGCCGCCGCGGCTGCAGGGCCGCCGGCGGCCGCGATCGGCGAGACCGGCGCTCCGGCCGGACCCCGAACGACCTGAGCCAGAGTGCCGACGGCCGGTGCGGCCAGTCCATCCGCCGGCGCTGACGGCGAATCCGCGGCGCCGGCAAAATCGGCGTCGCCTGGGACGATGGCGCCGGTCGCGGCAGCGGCGGCCGCAGTGACCGCCTGCGCAGCGGCATCGGTGCTCGATCCCGTGCCGGCATTCGGCGCGGGGTTGTTGCCGTCGGTGGTGCTCGGTGCCGAGGTCGCCGCGTTGATTGCTGCCGTCGTCGCCGCGGCGGTGGGCACCGCCGCCGTCGGAGCCCTGTTGGCCGTGCCCGCCGCAACGCCCGCTGCGGCGCCAGCCTGTGTCGAGCTCACGGCACCGCGTGCCGTCTGCGCCGCGGCAGAGTCTTGAGTTGCACCGGCGAGCGCCGGCGCGGCGACTCCCGTCGCAGCTCCCGCCGCAGTATTCGTGCCGCCCGCACCGCCGCCGCCAGGTGCGGTCGCCGCTCCGGAATCGACGCCCGGCGACGCGGAAGCAGGCGCGACTCCCACCTGGCCTGCTGCGCCTTGGGTCCCGGGCGCGGTGGCCGGCAAACCGAGCGACGCGTTGCCCGAGTTCTGGGCGATGAGCGTGGCCTGCACGCCTGAGATCGCGGCGGCGGACGAACCCGTTACCGGCACCCCTGTGGCCGGCGTCCCGTTGGCTGATGCTGCGGCACTCCCCGGCGCCGCGGTTCCGGGCGTTGCGGACCCCGCGACGGTGCCCGGTGATCCGGCGGCCCCGCCTGCGGCGGCAGTCCCAGCTGCTGCGGCAGCCCCGGCCCCTCCGATACTGCCGGTTGCGCCGATGGCGCCACCCGCTGCTGACGCCGATGCCGATGTCGGTGCCGCCGCACCGCCCGACGCCGCGAGCGATGTCGGGAGCGGCGAGAGATTGCCGGGCACCGGCAATTGGCCGCCGACGGCGCCGGCATCGGCTGCCGCCGGCCCCGCCGCCTTGCGCGTCGGTTTGGCGCCTGCACTGCTGAGTGCCGACGCAAAGTCCTGGCTGGCGGCGCCGGACTTGTCTGAATTGACCGATGCTACGGTGCCTTGCTGCGCCGGGTCGGACGGGAGAGCGAACTGCGATACCGGGGGTGTTGCATTCATACCCTCAGAGAAAGCAAGCCACGTGCCAACCGGCGTTTCGTCACTTCAGGTATTTGTCGAACCAATCCAGCGTGCGTTGCATGGCGTCGGCGCTGTGAGCCGGATCACGCAGAGCGTGGCCTTCTCCCGGATAGATCATGATGGAGGTCGGAACGCTCAAGGCTTTGAGCGCGTGCCAAAACTCCTGCGTTTGCGGGGCCGGGCATTCGATGTCGCGCTCTCCCACGTACTCGAACGTGGGCGTCTTGACGTTGCGGATGAAGTTGATGGCCGATGACTGCGCATACACGGCCGGGTCTTGGTACACCGGAGCACCAAAGTACGGCAGCATCCACGCATCGATGCCGTTTTCTCCATAGTACGACAGCCAGTTGCTGATCCCGGCGGCCGCGACGGCCGCCTTGAACCGATCGGTCTGCGTCACCGCCCACATGGTCATGAAGCCGCCGTAACTGCCGCCGGTGATTCCCAGCCGTGACGTATCGATGGGCGCGGCCTGCGCCGCGGCGTCTACGCCCGCCAGAATGTCACGCAAGTCGCCGCGGCCGAAATCGCGGACGTTGGCCAGGGTAAAGCGCTCGCCCTGACCATAGCTGCCGCGAGGGTTCGGGCGAAACACCGCATAGCCGCGCTCGAGCAGTGTTCTCGTCAGCCCCGGACCGATGAAGGTAGGCACCACCGCCGCAGCCGGACCACCGTGAACCACGGTCACCATGGGCAACTTTCCATGGGACTGTTCGGGCAGCAGCAACCAACCCTGCACATCGAACCCGTCGCTCTTCCACCAGATACTTTGCACCCGTGCCGGCGTACTCAATCCCGCATTGTTCGCCGTCAAGTTCTTCCAGTGGCCCACAGTGCCGACCGTGATTTCAGGCGCCTGTGTAAACGTTTGCCGCTCCAGGGCCATCACCCCCGATGGGCATGCCACCGAGGCGTACCCGCCGTCGTTGCCCAGGGATTCGGCGCCGCTCCACAAAACGCGCGCTGCGGCCGACCGGCTTCCCGTCCCGAGATCGACGAGTTGCACTTTGTCGCCGGCGAGCAGTTGTGCGCGCAGGCGCCCGTCGCAGCCCCAGGAGACCGCGGTCGCCGATGCATGCATCTCGGGCGTGATATTGGTGACCGCCCCGCCGTCCACGGGCAGCGTGTACACGTCGCCGCCCGTAGAGCCGAAGTCGCTCATGATTCCTGCGATGAAAGCCACAGTCGCACCGTCGCGCGATACCGTGGGTGCCGCGATTTGCTGTCGAATATCCGTGGGACCGTACAGCACCCGCGGCACGCCATCCGCGGAGAAGGCGTACAACTTGGCGCTCCACCAGTTATCGTCACCATTGCCGGGTGCCGCCGTGCCCACGAACCCCTTTGCGCCCGGGCGCCAAGCGTATTCGTAGACGAAGAGATCGGGCGGAGACGCCCAGCGCAAAGCACCCTTATCCAACACGGCGATTCGCTGTTCCGGAGTCGCCTCGTCCAAATCGCCGGAAATCGGCGCCCCCGCTTCGGTCGCGCCGACTTCCTTGTTGGCATTTTCCGTCGCCAACATCGCCAGGCGTCCGTCCGGCCCGTACTTGAGATCATCGATGGTGCCGTTGAAGTCGAGCAGTTTGGTCAAGCCGCTGCCGTCGACCGCGACCGAGTAGACGGAGCGGGCATGAGTTCCCGGAGTACGCAGAGCGAAACTCAGATGCTTGCCGTCCGGGACCCAGGCAAGGGCGCCCGGCCAACATTGCGGAACTTGCCCGCAAGGCAGAGTGATTCGAACCGCGACGCCGTCCCGTACGCGCCGGATCACGAGGTCGCGCACCGGCGGATAAAACACATTGGGCGGCGAGTCGCCTTCCACGGAAGCGACCAGCGCGGCATCCGGCGATATCTCGGTCTGCAGATATCGGTGGACCAGTTGCGTCGACGCGGGCGCAGTCGCAGCGCTCGAACTCGCGGCCGTCACCACGGCCAACAAAAATGCACACCCGGAACCTTCGACCAAGTTGCGAACGAACCGAATTGCAGTTCTCCGTGCACCCATGAACATCGCTCCTAAATTAATGAGCCATTCGGCTATTTTTGTTTTGCCCGAGCTCAAGCGGCTCGATTGAACTTCAATACGAGAGTCGCGCACCCTAGCAAACCCGCACCCTCAATCCAAGCAAGCCAGCGGCTCATGCCGCTCGACATCCCGAATTTCGCCGTGGCATGCAGCGCGCGGTGGGCGAGCCAACCGTAGCCCAATAGAATGAAAAATTCCGGCAGCATCGACGTCGCCGCCAAGATCAGCATCTGCGGCACCACCCGCTGGATGGGATCGATGAACTGCGGCAGCAACGCCAAAAAGAACAACAGCGCCTTGGGATTCGCAAGCTGCAAAGTGAGCGCACCCAGGTAGACACGGCGGCGGTCGCCCTGCTCCTCGGGCAGGTTTTCCCCGAACACCACCGCATGACTCGAACCGGCCGAGCGCAGCGCCTTGACCCCGAGGTAGATGAGGTACGCCGCCCCCACCCATTTGGCAATCGCAAAGAAGCGCGCGCTGGCGGCGATGATGGCGCCGAGACTGGTCGCCGAGAGCGTGAAGTAAATGGCGTTCGCACTGATGATGCCGGCGGCCGCCGGGAGCGAGCGCCGCACGGCGCCGCGCACGCCTTGCGACACGACATAGAACACCGCCGGGCCGGGCGTCAGCGACAGTGCCGTTTCCATCACCAAAAAAAGCAGCCACGTTTTGAATGTCATGTGAGCCTTCAGAATATCCGAGCCGCCAGTTCTCGACACAGAGATTTTGACCGGTTCGCATGGGGTCTGGCTGGATGGGAAGCGAGCGCAAAAACTCGGGCCGAAGTCAACCGCCGCCAACTGATCTAGCCGGCTAGCCCGGGGTGCCTCACAATAGGGGATGGACAACAGAAAACCCGTCACTCTGCGCCGGCTGCGCGAAATGCACGCCGCCGGCGAAAAAATCGCCATGCTCACCTGCTATGACGCCTCATTTGCGCGCGTCATGGATGATGCCGGCGTCGATTCCCTCCTCGTCGGCGACTCGCTCGGCATGGTGCTTCAGGGACGCTCGAGCACCCTTGCCGTGTCCATCGAGGAAATGGTCTATCACACCGGGTGCGTAGTCCGGGGCAACCGTACTGCCTGGGTCATCGCCGACATGCCCTTTGGCAGCTACCAGGAGTCCGCCGAAGTTGCGATGCGCCACGCCGCCCTATTGATGCAGCGGGGCGCGCAGATGATAAAGCTCGAGGGCGGCGGTTGGACCGCCCCCATCGTGCGCTTCCTCGTGGACCGGGGCGTCCCGGTGTGCGCCCACTTGGGCTTCACGCCTCAATCGGTGCATGCGCTCGGCGGCTATCGCGTGCAGGGGCGCGATGAGGCGGCGGCCCGCGTCTTACGCCGCCATGCGGAGGAACTAGCCGCGGCGGGGGCGGAGCTTCTGGTGCTGGAAATGGTGCCTGCCGCCGTCGCCAGCGAAGTGACCAAAGCGCTCTCGATTCCAGTGATCGGCATCGGCGCCGGCGCCGGCTGCAGCGGCCAAGTGCTGGTACTGCACGATATGCTGGGATTGACCGGAGGTACGCCGCTGCGGTTCGTGCGCAACTTTCTGGACGGCAGCGCCAGTATCGAGCTTGCCGTGCGCCAGTACGTAGCCGACGTGAAAGGCGGACGTTTCCCCGACGATGCGCTGCACGCGTTTTGATTGGAATCGAGCGTGCAAATAATCAGGACGATTGCTGAACTGCGCGCGGCCCTCGGGGAGGACCGCCGCCGGCGGGTGCTCGTGCCGACGTTGGGCAACCTGCACGCAGGCCACTTGTCGCTGATACGCATCGCGCGCGCGCGCGGCGATCTCGTGGTCGCCAGCATATTCGTCAACCGGCTGCAATTCGCACCGCACGAGGATTTCGCCAAGTATCCGCGCACGTTGGAGCGCGATTGCGAGCTTCTCGCCGCCAGCGGCTGCGACCTCGTGTTTGCACCGGTCGACACCGAAGTGTACCCGGACGCCCAGGGCTACATGGTGCTTCCGCCGCCCGAACTTGCCGACATCCTCGAAGGACAATTTCGGCCCGGATTTTTCACCGGCGTCTGTACGGTGGTGCTCAAGCTCCTCAACATGGTGGAACCCACGGTGGCCGTGTTCGGGAAGAAGGACTACCAGCAACTCTTGGTGATTCGCAGCATGGTGCGGCAACTGGCGCTGCCGATCGAGATAATCTCCGGGGAAACCGTCCGTGACTCGAGCGGGCTCGCGTTGTCGTCCCGCAATGGCTACTTGAATGACTCGCAGCGCGCCGAGGCAGCGCAGCTGCACGCGTCATTGAGCAAGCTCGCCGTCGCGGTCAAATCCGGCCGCAGCGACTGGCGGACTCTGGAACGCGAGGCGCAGGAATCCCTAACCGCCAGAGGCTGGCAGCCGGATTACGTGGCGATACGCCGGCAGAGCGATCTGCGCGACCCGTCGATGGGCGGGCCCTTGGTCGCGCTGGCCGCCGCGAGGCTCGGCGGCACCCGCCTGATCGATAACTTAGAGATTTGAACGCCGTGAATCCTTGCCGCCCGCGGCACGTCGCCACCATCGCCGCGACGCTTGCGATGTGGCTTTGTCCATCAGGTTTCGCCACGACAGCGGCGGCAGGCGTGGCGTTGCCGACGCCCAGATCCATCAGCGAACTCACATCGGTGGCGACACTCCATCTCGGCAAGACAGCCGACTGGGTCGCCATCACCGCCGACGCGGTTTGGGTCGGCAGCACCGGCCCCTACGCCGTGCATCGGATCGATCCGAACACCAACAAGCTCGTCGCGACGGTGGTGCTCCCCGGCGAACCCTGCGCCGGGCTCGCGACGGGTTTCGGCAGCCTATGGGTGCCCATGTGCACTGCCATGCCGTCGCTGGCCAAGGTAGATCTCGCCGCCAATCGCTTGACGGCAGTCTTCCCGGTCGGCCCCGGAGCTGCAGAGGGCGGCGTCGCCACCGGCGCGGGCAGTGTTTGGCTCATCGTCGATAAGATGGGCACTCTGGCCCGCATCGATCCTGGCACCGGAAACGTCCGCCAGACCGTCAAAGTGCCCGCCGGTTCTTACAATCCTCATTTCAGCGGCGGCCAGATCTGGGTGACCCGAGCTGAGGGCGCCGCGCTCACCCGCGTCGACGCCGCCACCGGCACGGTACACGCCGACGTGCAGACGGGTCCGAACCCTCGCTTCCTCACTGCGGCCGCCGGGGCGATCTGGACCCTCAATCAAGGAGACGGCAGCTTGACTCGCGTCGACACCCGAACCGAGGTCGCAAAGACGATTGCACTGGACATTCCGGGCCACGGCGGCGACATCAGTTTCGGCGCCGGCATGGTGTGGACCACCATGGCAAAGATGCCGCTGTCAGCCGTCGACACGAACACCACCACCCTCAGGTGCCGGTGGGCGGGTCCGGGCGGAGATTCGCTGGGCATCGGACATGGGGCAATCTGGCTGACCGACTATCATGCGGGAACGATCGCGCGGATCGCGCTGAAGGACGCCCTGGAGCACTGCGGTGCCCAAGGTTCTCGCTAGGCCGACGGTAGATCACTTACCGGCATCGTCGTCGATCCTGATCGGTCTGATTATGCCTTGACGATGCTCACGCTCTCGGACTCGGGATCGAATACGATCCGGGCTTCGCCGCGTTTGAGCTGACTGATGACCTGCGACACCTTGTCCTCCAGCGAAATCTCCTTTTCCCCATAGTCCGTCCCCTCACGCAGCACGTACGACTCGACCACGGCATGCAGCAACTCCGCCGCCAGCTCGGTGTACGGAACCACGACCGATTGGGGAACTTCACCCTCCATTACACGCTCGGCCGGCGCGCGAGCCAGGTATCGAGGTGGCCCGCGAACGCATTGCGATTCGCCTGCGTGAGCGGCGGCGGGCCGCCGCCGACGTTGCCGCTGGAACGCATCGTGTCCATGAAATCGCGCATGGCGAGAACTCCCCGAATGGTATCCGGCGAATATCGCTCACCGCGCGGATTGAGCGCTTCGCCGCCCTTGGCGATCACCTCGGCCGCGAGAGGAATATCCGCGGTGATGACCAGATCTCCGGCTGCCACGCGCTTGACGATCTCCCCGTCGGCCACATCGAAGCCGGAAGATACCTGAACGGCGCGCAGGCTGGGGATGCGAGGAATCTGCAGCGGTTGATTGGCAACCAGCGTCACACAAACTCCGGTGCGCTCGGCTGCCCGGAACAGAATCTCTTTGATGACATTCGGGCAGGCGTCCGCGTCGACCCAGATCTTCGGTGCTTCCATATTTGATCCTTGCAAAGCAAATATGTGCGCCGGCCGGACACTCTGGTGCCTCCGATGGCGCTGGTGCCGATGGCGTCCCTAGTACCCAGCGTGGTGTAAGACAGCCACGCCGCCCGCGGCAACCAAGCAATAGATGCCGAACAGATACCAGCGGCCGCTCTCGAGCCATCGGCTCAGCCATTTCAAGGCCAGCAGGCCCGCGATGAACGCAACGAACGCGCCCAGCAAGCTGAGGAGTGCGAACGATGCCAGATCACCGCTCCCACCGGCATGTTCCATCCGAACCAGCCGAATGACTTCACGCGCGACGACAGGTGGGGTTATCACCACGGCCAAAGCGAAACTGAACGCCTCCGCACGCGACTTCGCCAGCCCCATCAACATTCCGGTGGATATCGTCGCGCCTGAGCGCGAGAACCCTCGAAAAGGCAGACAGAGTCCTTGAATCATACCGATGACGCTAGCCCGCTTGAGCGTCAGGTTATTCGCCTCAGATGACTCTCGGCCGGCTTTGCGGTTCTCCAGAATGCCCGCCCCGAGAATCAACAAGCCGGCCACAGCCAATGCCGGCGCAATGAATTCCAGATGGCTGAACAAATCCTCGATTTCCGAGTGCGGCACCGCGCGCAGCACGGTCTTCTCGATGAGCTTGATGATGGCCTCGCCGATGACTGCGGTAAGAGCGGTAGCGATGATCACGCGCATGGCAAATGCCCTGAAAGCAAGAGCGCTCTGAAAATAAGCCATGCGCCACTGCCGCCAAAAATAAACGATCACCGCAAACATGGTACCGGTGTGGAGCATGACGAGAAGCAATGTCATGGGGGGCGAGGATGGATCGAGACCCAGTAGTTTCTCGGCCACGACCACATGGGCGGAACTGGATACCGGCAGCAGCTCCGCCAAGCCTTGTACGATCGCGAGGATGATGATGTTCAGCATTGACATGGGCCAATTCTAATCTGAATCGTTCAGCGAAGCTCATGATTCCCAAACGCAACGATTGAATTCATCGCCCGTAGTTTCACCGGGTGTGCGCGACGTCTGTCACGACAGCGCGCGCTGATCAGCGCGTGAGGGCGATCCCAGGCAAATCGGCGGCGTCGAACTGCGCCTCCTGATGGCATTCTTGCAGCGATCGCCGTAATCTGGTAGGTTACATGTAACCAATCACGAGAGCACAATGCTAAATACTTCACGCGACAAAGTTCGGCTGCACCGCGAGCGTCTCCGCGCGCAGGGATTGAGGCCCGTACAGATATGGGTGCCTGATGTTCGTGCCCGCTCGTTCGTAACTGCAGCGCGCAAGCAGTCCACCGCCGTTGCATCAAGTAAGCAGGCCCGAATTGACCAGCGATTTATCGACTCTGCCACGGAGAGCCTCGACGCGTGAAACGCGGTGAGATTTGGACTGTGTCTGGAGGCGCACCGTATGCAGGTAAGCCGCGCCCGGCGGTCATTGTGCAAGAGGACCGATTCGCAGCAACCAGTTCGATCACGCTCTGCGTGTTTACGACCGATCCGACCGAGGCTCCCTTGCTGCGAATGCTGGTGGAACCCACCGATCGTAATGGCCTGAAAAGTGCTTCCCGGTTGATGATAGATAAAATAACTACCGTGCCAAAGGCGCGGGTCGGCAAAAAACTTGGCAAGCTGAACGACGAGGATGTCGTTCGATTGAACCGCGCATTGACGGTATGTCTCGGCCTCGCCAGATAGTGCCGATACCAAGCGCCGGTGACTAAGACCGGCTCAGAGATTCCCCGGATCGACCCGCGCCGCCAGCGACACGCGCATCGCGGCGTCATCGCCTTCACGCTGCTCGCGCTGTTCTGCGACACGCCGCTCCTCATTGCGAAACCGATCCACCGCCCGGCCGAGCGATTCGGCTTCGATGCGCTTTTCGCTCCACGCCGCGCGTCGCCATTCGTACTCCACCCGCGCACTGTCCAGCGACTTCAAGTGCTGGCGCAGGGCCTCGCCCAGACGCTCCAGAAACGAACGGTAGTTCTGCAATTTGACCGCATCCGATTGCCGCGGCCGACTTGGGTGGAATTGCGCACGTACTCGTCGCGGTAGGCTTGCAGCCTTTCGAGCTGGCTCTCGATGTCGGCCACTTTGCGTCCGGCTTCGGCCATGGCGCGGCTCAAATCCTTGGCCGAGGTCGAGGCGATCTCTTGAATCGGTTCGAAGCGTTTGGATTTCATCATGGGCTCGAACCGCTATCGGCCGGCGGGCGCGGCTTGCACTGAAAACTGCGTCACGAGCTGCCGCAGGTCCGCATAGCTTCGCTCGATTCCCACCGGTTCGTACATATCCTGCCGCAAGAATTCGATCATTTTTGGCCACTGCTCCACTGCTAGATCCACCCGCGGGTCGGAGCCGCGCCGATAGGCGCCCACCGTGATGAGGTCGCGGTTCTGTTGATAGGTCGAGTACACCTGCTTGAAACGATTCGCGAGATCGAGCTGTTCGCGCGTCGCGATCTGATGCATTGCGCGGCTGATGGAGGCCTCTATGTCGATGGCCGGATACAGCCCGCTCTCCGCGAGCCGGCGCGACAGCACGATGTGCCCGTCCAATATGGCACGGGCAGCATCGGCGATCGGATCGTTCTGATCGTCGCCCTCCGCCAGCACCGTGTAGAACGCGGTGATCGACCCGACGCCGCGATCGCTGTTGCCGGCGCGCTCCACCAGCTGCGGCAGGCGTGCGAATACCGACGGGGGATAGCCCTTGGTCGCCGGCGGCTCGCCGATGGCGAGTGCGATTTCACGCTGCGCCTGGGCGAAGCGGGTCAGTGAATCGAGCAGCAGCAGCACTTTCAGCCCTCGATCGCGAAAGTACTCGGCGATCGCAGTGGCCAGCCATGCGCCGTGCAGGCGCATGAGGGGCGGGTTGTCGGCCGGCGTGGCGACGACCACGGCGCGCCGCATTCCGTCGGGCCCCAAGGTGTTGCTGACGAAATCCTGCACTTCGCGGCCGCGCTCGCCGATCAGTCCGACGACGGTGACGTCGGCCTTGGTATAGCGCGTCATCATGCCGAGCAGTACCGACTTGCCCACTCCGGAGCCGGCGAACAGGCCGATGCGCTGGCCGCCGCCGACGGCGAGCAGCGCGTTGATCGATCGGACACCCACATCGAGCGGATCGCGGATCGCCCGCCGCATCAGGGGGTTCAACGGTTCGCCCGTCAGCGACACTCGATCGGCGCACTTCAGATCACCGAAGCCGTCGAGAGGCCGTCCGGCTCCATCCAACACCCGCCCCAGCAATTCGTCGCCCACCGCCATGGTCGACACGCTGTGCGTGGGAATGACCCGGGCGCCCGGCATCACGCCGCGGATGTCGCCGGTGGGCATCAGGAATAATTTATCGCCCGAGAAGCCGACCACTTCTGCTTCGATCTGCTTGCCTTGAGCGGTGTCCACCAAGCACCGGCCGCCCACGGCGGCCTCGCAGCCCACGGCCTCCAGGGTCATGCCGACCATGCGGCTCAACGTTCCTTCGACGACGAATTCAGCGGCATTGGCCACGCGCTCGCGCGCTTGAGTCAGCGCCAGGGTCCATTGCTTGGGGCGCGGCCGCTCCGCCGCCGCGATCGTCATGAATTGCCCCCCCCGCGCACTCCGTCGTGATGGCGCTCGGTGCCCAGCAGTTCGCTCAAGATGGCACCCACGCGAGTTTCCAATCGAGCATCGATGCGCGACGTGGCGGTGGCGATTTGACACCCGCCTCGCGCCATCACCGGATCCTCGACGATGGCCCAGGCGCGCTCATTTTCGGTGGGCGCCAGGTGCTGGCGCACCACTGCGGCGTCCTCCGGATGCAGATGCACGCGCACCTCGCGGGCGGCGACCGGCAGCGCGGCGATGGCTTCTCGAATGATGCCGATGATCTGCGTCGGATCGCTCTTGAGCTCGCGGCGCACTATTTGCTGCGCCAGCGCCATGGCCAGCGTCAGCAGCTCGCGCTCCACTTCCGCATCCAATATCTCGAAGGGCTTGGCCAGGTCGTAGAACATTCCCGCCAAACGCTCGACTTGGGCGCGAACCTCGGCTCGGCCTGCCTCGCGACCCTCGGCCAGCCCCTGCTCAAAGGCTTCCTTGTGCGCCTCCGCTTGCAAGTCGGCGAGCCCGCCCGCGGTGGCCATTTTGCGAGCGACGGGACCCATGTCGGGAGCCTGCCAAAGCTTGGCTCCGGCGGATGACTTGGAACCGGCGTCAGACAAAGTCGCCGCCACCTTTGCCGCTGAGATTGATGGTGCCTTCCTCGGCCAGACGCTGCGCAATGACCACGATTTCCTTCTGCGCCGCCTCGACGTCCGTGAGTTTCACCGGACCGCGCGCTTCCATGTCGTCCTTGAGGATTTCCGCCGCGCGCTTGGACATGTTCTTGAGGATCTTCTCCTGCACCTCGGGCTCGGCGCCGCGCAAAGCCACGGCCAGCGTATCGGAACCCACTTCGCGCAGCAGCGCCTGAATTCCGCGATCGTCGACGTCGAGCAGATTGTCGAAGATAAACAGCAGATCTTTGATTTGCTGGTGCATCTCGCCATCGGCCTTCTCGATCCTGCCGAGCTCGTCGCCGCTGCGGTCGCGCTCCATGGCATTCAAGATGTTGGCCACCGTGCGTGCGCCGCCGATGCGGCGCAGCGGCGCGGAGGGAGTGGCATTGGCCTGCTTTTCGACCAATTGATCGAGCTCCGTCAACGCCGACTGCGGCACTTCGTTCAAGGTGGCGATGCGCATCAAGACTTCGGTGCGCAGGTCCTCAGGCAACAGCGGCAGTATGGTGGCGGACTGCTCGGGCTCCAGGTGCGACAACACGATGGCGGCAATTTGCGGATGCTCGCCGCTGATGATCTGTGCGACGGCCTTCGACTCCATCCACTTCAGCGACTCGATGCCCTGACCGGACTGACCGGCCGACACGCGGTCGAGCAGCATATCCGTCTTCTGCTTGCCGACCGCCTGGGTCAACACACGCCGCACGAAATCCTGGGAGCCGCCGGCAACATTCGACTTGGCGTCGGCCACGCCGATGAACTTGTCGAGTACGGAAGTCATCTGCTCGCGCGACACCTCCTTGAGCTCGGCCATCGCGATGCCCAACTTCTGGACTTCGCGCGCATCGAGTTGCTTGAGCAGGTTGGCGGCGTCCTGTTCACCCAGGCTCATCAGCAGAATGGCGGCGCGTTGCGTGCCGGCGAGTTCATCGTTCTTGCTAGCCATCCGCGGAGACCCAGTCCTTCACGACTTGTGCCGCACGTCTCGGATCCTGTCCGACCAGCGTCCGCGCCGCCGCGATCTGCTGCTCGAAGCTGGGGGAGAGTTTGATTGCCTGGCCGCCCTGCCCCGAAAGGCTCACGCGATCGCCCGCCAGTTCGCCGACTTCGCCGCCGGCGGCGCGCCGCGGCGCCGATTTGGTCAGCGATTTCATCAACGGCCGCAGCACCAGGAACGCCACCACCAATACCAGCGCCGCGCCCACGATCTGCTTTGCGAGCTGAGTGATCCAGGGCGTCTCCCACAGCGGCGGGCCGTCGACGGGTCCCGGAGGCGCGCTGCTCTTGAAGGCTTGATTGAGCACGTTCAGCTGATCGCCGCGATCCTCCTTCAGGCCGATGGATTCGCGTACCAACTGCGAGAAGCGCTTGATATCGGTGTCGCTCATGGCCGCCGTGGTGACCTTGCCGTCGGCGTCCACCTTCTGCCAATCGTCGAGCACCACGCCGACATTGAGGCGCTTCAAAACCCCCACGGGCTGCTTCACATAGGACAGCGTGCGGTCTACTTCGAAATTGCGCGTGCTGCGCTGCGCACTCGAATTAGGTCCGGTGCCGGCCGCCGTCGACTGCGCGGCGCCCGGGGCAGTCGCGGGATTTCCCGGCGTGGCCACGCCCGGAATCGCGGGTGCACCCGAGGTGCCTGGCGGTTGATTGCTGAGCGCCCCCGGAATGCCTTCCGCCCCGTCGCCGCCCCGGCGCTGCTCGGTGCTGGTCTGTTCACTGCGCACCGCGGTCTTTTGCGGGTCATAGTTCTCGCGCGTCTCCTCCGTGACGGTGAAGTCCATATCCGCCGTGACCGTCGCGCGTACGCGTCCGGGCCCGACCAGGGGCTCGAGCAATTCGATGATGCGCCGCTGATAGCTCTCCTCCAGCGTGCGCGTGTACGCAAAATGGCGCGAGCTCGCGGCCTGCTCGGAATTTTCATCGGGCGAATTGAGCAAGGTTCCGGCCTGATCCACCAGCGTCACATCGCTCGCCGCCAGTTCCGGCACGCTCGAAGCCACCAAATGCACGATCGCCGCAACCTGCCCCGGCTCGAGACGCCTGCCGGGATACAGCTGCAGCAGCACGGACGCCGTGGCCTTGCGCGCATCGCGCAGAAATACCGAGGGCTTGGGTAGAGCCAAATGGACGCGCGCGGTCTGTACGCCCTGCACCTTGATGATGGTGCGCGCCAATTCCGTCTCGAGCACGGACTGATAGCGCGCGCTCTCCATCATGGAGCTCGAGCCGAGCGGGGATTCCTTCTGGATCATCTCGATGCCCATCGAATCGCTTTGCGGCAAACCCTGGCTTGCCAAGCGGATTCGCGCCTCCTGCACCTTGGACTCCGGCACCGACACCGCGCCCGACGGATTGAGCTTGAATTCGATTCCTGCCGCCGTCAGCGCATCCATCACCTGGCCGCTCTCGCGTTCCGACAGCTGGCCGTACAGCACCGTGTAATTCTGCCCCTGGGACCACAGCACCAGCCAGATGGCGGCGGCAACCGCCGCGGCGACGCCCGCGAGCAATCCGACTTGCTTCACGCCCGGAATGTCGGCGAGATTGCGCGCGGGGGTGGGTACGATGTCAGCCATGAATTAAGCCTCGCGGTCCATCAGACCGACATGTTCATCACTTGAGTGTAGGCGTCGATGAGTTTATTGCGCACTTCGGTCATGGCGTGAAAAGCCAGCCCCGCCTTTTGCAATTCCAGCATCACCTTGGTCAGATCGACGCTCTTATCCCCCGCTTCATAGGCATTCGCCATGGAGATCGCATTGTTTTGCATGCCGGCAATCTGATCGACTGAATTCTTCATCAGACTGGCGAAATCCGCGGGTTGCGCGGCGGTGGCCGCGGCCGGCTGCTCGGCAACGCCCGAGGCCCGCGCCTGCAGCGAGCGCATCTCCGCCAACACTTGTTGAATTTGCATGCTGCTCATGGACTACACCGACGCGAATTGTTGATCGTGCACGCGCGGCACGCTGTGGCCGGCGGCTTTGAGCTGCTGCAACTTGTGACGCAGGGTGCGTGGGCTGATCCCCAGACGTTCGGCGGTCAGTTTGCGGCTGCCTCCGGTCACACGCAGGGTCGAGAGGATCAACTCGCGTTCGCGCTCCTTGAGATCGCGATCCAAACCGGTCTCCTGCGCCCGGTCGGGGGGCGCGGCGGCCTGCACATCCTCCGCGAACTGCGGCTCCGCCGCGGAATCCGCGGCACCCGTATCCAAGTCGGCCGCGTGGATGATGCCGCCCGAGGCCAGCCATGCGGCCCGCTGCACGATGTTGGTGAGCTCGCGCGCGTTGCCCGGCCAAGTATGCTGCAGCAGCTTGCGTTCGGCGCCGGCGGAAAGACTCAAGGCCGCCTGGCCGCTGCGGGCGCAGGCGTGGATGGCGCGGCGCGCCAATGGCAGGATGTCGCCGCGCCGCTCACGCAGCGGCGGCAGCCGCAGTGACATGACATTGAGCCGATAGAACAAATCGGCGCGAAAGCGCGCGGCGCGCACTTCCTCGGGCAAGTCGCGGTTCGACGTGGCGATCAAGCGCACATCGAGACTGATGGTGCGGTTGCTGCCCAGCCGCTCGACCTCGCGCTCCTGCAACACGCGCAGAATTTTCGCCTGCAATCCCAAGTCCATTTCGGAGATCTCGTCCAGCAGCAAGGTGCCGCCTTGCGCCTGCTCGAATTTGCCGGCATGTGCGCCGAGCGCGCCCGTGAAGGCGCCCTTTTCATAGCCGAAGAGGGTGGCTTCGAGCATGTTCTCCGGGATCGCCGCGCAATTGATCGCGACGTACGGCGCGGAAGCCCGCGCCGAATGATCGCGGATGAAGCGCGCATAGACTTCCTTGCCTGTGCCGCTCTCACCCGTGATGAGCACCGTGGCATCGTTCTCCGCGATCTTGCGCGCCAGCGACACGATGCGCTTGGATTCGGGAGCGACGGCGACCAGTTCATTCGGCACGACTCGCAATGCCAGCGTGCGCCGCGCCATGTCGATCAACGCCTGAGCGTCGAAGGGCTTGACGATATAGTCCGTCGCTCCCTCCCGCATCGCGGCTACCGCCTGGGCGACGGTTCCATAGGCGGTCATCAACACCACCGGCAGATCCGGCCGCAATTGTTTGATGGACGAAAGCAGCTGATAGCCGTTCGGCCCCGGCATCTGCACATCCGAGATCACCAAGGCGATGTCTTCGCTCTGCAGCAGCTCCAAGGCACCGGGTGCATCCGGCGCCGACAGCGCCGACAGATCCGCGGCCCGCAGCGTGTCGACCAAAGCCTCGCGCAACGCGGCGTCGTCTTCGACCACCAGGACCGATTCATTGATGCTCATGTACTTTCCTCTGCCGGTAAATCGATCACGAAAGTGGCGCCCGAGGCGGCGCCGCTAGGAACAGCCAAGGAAACGCTGCCCTGATGCGCCTCGACCACGGACTTCACGATGGCGAGTCCGATGCCGTTGCCGCGCGCGCGGGTGGTGAAGAACGGCTCGAAAATGCGCTCGCGAATGTGCGCCGGCACGCCCGGGCCGTTGTCGCTCACCACGATTTGCGCCCGGCCGCCGGCGCGGCGCGCGAGCAGCTCCACGTCGAGATCCCCCTGCGCGGCCTGCAATGCGTTGGTGGCCAAGTTCAGAACCGCGGACACCAGCGACGGGGCGTTGGCGCGCACCATGAGATCCGGCGCCTGAGTACGGATGGTCAGGCGAATTCCATGGCGCAGCGCGGGCCGCAGCCACTGCGCTGCCTGCTCGAGCAATGCGCTCACACTCACCGCTTCGCGTGCCGCGCCGCCATGAGCGAACGCCAGCATGTCATTCACCAGCTTGTCGAGCTGCTTGAGGCTGCCGACGGTTTTCTCGGCGCAACGCTCCATGGCGTCGGGGGTGCGGCCGGGCAGCGTCATCTGCGAGGCGTACAGCAGTGCGGCCGCGAGCGGCGTGCGGATCTGGTGCGCAAGTCCCGCCGCCAGTTCTCCCAAAGTGAGCAGACGCTGCTGGCGCGCCAGCAGGACTTGCATCAGATGCGATTCGGTCACATCCGCCAGCAGCACCACTTCGCCGCCGCTCTGCAATGCGCGGCGCGAGATATTGACGAATCGGGCGCTGCGCAGCTCGATGTGCTCGCCCACGCCGCACCCGGGGACAGCGGCGCGCTCCAGCACCGCGGCAAAGGATTGCGCGAGCAGCGGCTCGCCCAACAATTCGAGGGCTACCGGGTTGCATTCCTGGATCTCGCCGGCGGAGTCGAGCACCAGCACGCCGCCGGGCAGACCCTTGATCAACGCCGAGAGACGGGCGGCGAGATGCGCTTTACCCGCATGCGCCTCGCTCAATTCGGCGCGCAGCTGTGCGACCTCGATACGCAGAGAGTCGAAGGCGCCGGACAGTTGTTCCGACACCGAGCCGAAGGCGACGAACGCGGCCTTGAGTTCGGAACGCCGGTTTTCGATCAACTCGAGATTGCTGACTGCCATGCCGAAGAGGAAAGCAACTTCTGTGCCTCTGCGGTATTTACTCTTCCCATCAAGCAGTTACGCGCAAGGCATGCGCGCGGAAAATAGCAGCGTCAATAATTTGTCAGGCGCCGAGACGGTATTTGCGCAGCTTCTCGACGAGAGTAGTGCGCCGCATGCGCAGCAGCCGCGCCGCTTCGGCGACGGTGCCGTCGGCTTCTTGGAGCGCTTTGCGGATGAGTCCGATCTCGATCGCCGACAGGTGATCCTTCAAGTCGATTCCGCCTCGCGGCAGTTCGAGGCTTGCCGCCTGCGCACGGTCGGCGCACTGTGCCATGTTCGCATCCGCGATCATCGCCGCCTGAACCTCATCTGCCGAAATCGCCGTGTCCTCGGCTTCGAGCAAGTCCTCGAGCAGCTCCGGCGGTACGTCCTCGCGCTTTGCCGTGTCCGTCGCGGGGGGCATGATCCGCATGCCGCTCACGAGCCATCCCGTGATTCCGGTATTGCGATAGCGCTCGGGTAAATCACTGGCGGTGATGGTCTGCTCCGGAAACAGGATGGCCAGCCTCTCCAACAAATTCGCAAGTTCCCGCACATTGCCGGGCCACGGATTGCGCGCCAGGCAGTTCATCGCTTCCTTGTCCAAGCGAATGTGGCGTCCGGCGATTTGTCCCTGGCGTTGAACGAGATGCTCGATCAGCACCGGCAGATCCTCGAGACGCTCACGCAGAGGCGGCATCTGTATGGGAAACACATTCAGGCGATAGAACAGATCCTCGCGGAAGCGCCCGGCGCCGATGGCGGCGTCCAGGTCGCGATGCGTCGCCGCAATGATGCGCACATTGCAGCGGATGGTCCGATTGCTGCCGACACGTTCGAAACTCCGCTCTTGCAGGACGCGTAGCAGCTTGACTTGCATTTGCAGCGACATGTCGCCGATCTCATCGAGGAACAGCGTGCCGCCTTCGGCGAATTCGAAGCGGCCCATCCGGGTCGTCAGTGCACCGGTGAAGGCGCCCTTCTCGTGGCCGAACAATTCGCTTTCCAACAGGTCGGCGGGTATCGCCCCGCAATTCACCGGCACGAACGGATGCCCGGATCGGCCCGATAGCTCGTGAATGTGGCGCGCCACCATTTCCTTGCCGGTGCCCGACTCGCCGAGGATCAGCACGTTGGTCGCGAACGGAGCCACCTGCTCGATGAGCCGATGCACATCGCGCATGGCGCGCGAGTTGCCGCTGGGCCGAAAGCGATGCGCCCCCGGCTGCGTGGGGTGACCCGAGCGCACGTTCTGCGCCTGATTCAACACAGCCGACAAACGGCGTTGCTTGACGGGAAGATCCAGATGGAACCAGGCCAGATCGCCGCTGGTCTCGGCGATTTTCGGCAGTGCGTCATTGCTCAAATAGATGACCGGCAAGGGCTGGGGCATGGAGCGCAGCTGCAGCACGAGTTCCGGCCCGACGGCTGCCACCGTGTCCTGACCCACGATGACGGCGAGGCAATCCTGCAACTCGCCGTGCGCGGCTCGGCGCAATTCATGCAAGTCGCGGACATGAAGGGGGTCCAAATCCAGGAATCGCAACAGCGTCAGAAGGATGCGTGCCTCCGCATCCGAGGGCTCGATGACGATTACTTTGGAATCGGTCACTGTTCGGAGCTCCTTCCCTTTTATAAAGTGTGACGGAGTCCGCAAAATCTCGGGTTCCGTCTTAACGTTCGCGCCTAACCCGTTGACAAAGCTCAATCAATGTCCGGGCGGGACACATACTAGCTTATCGGGTTGTAAGAATTGCCACGGCGGATCCCCGTAAACCGTATAGGGGAAACCCTTAAAGTTGAGCGAAAGTGACCCAGTGCGTCTCAAATCGCCGACAGCCGGGCGCCGGCCACGAGCCGTCGGTGATGCCGGAAAATCAGCTTATCGAGCTGTTCCACGACGGCATCGCTCAAGCCGCTGAAACGCATTTGCACGACGCGTACGCCGTCTTGCATACGCTCGCCGGCGACCAAGGAGGGAATTTTCACCGGCTGAGGCAGCGCGGAATTGACGTATATCGCCAATAGTCCGGTGCCGCCCAGAGCAGGCGTCGTTGCACCGAACCATTCCAACGCGCGCGAGCTCAAGCGGACGCGTTGCGCCGGGGGCAAGCCGCTGTTGCGCAGGGCAAGCTCCGCGGCAAGGCGCAGGAGAATATTCACCTTGTATTCCAGCCGCTGCAGCTCATGAATCAGGGCGGGGGATTCATCCTTGAGCGCCTCGTGCACCCGCACCTCGTCCAACGAGGCTTCGGCGCCCAGCAACTGGTGGTTGTCGGCATTGAGTCGCGCGAGCGCGGCTCCTTGCAGGAGCGGACCTTCGGTCCACACCACGGGCAGCGTCTCTTCGAATATCAGACCATCGCCGAGGAATGACTCAGGCATGGCTCCCCGCCTTGAAAATGAACGCGGCTAGCGTTGTAGCCGGGTCGTGGAATAGGCAGCCACCGCGCGGCGTCCGACCGCGGCCACGTCCAATTCCCGCGCCTTGCTTCGCCGGTGATGCTCCATCAAGCCGATCGCCCGATCGTTCAACGCGGAAATCTCCCGCAGCGCCAGCCGATCGCCGGCGCTCAAGGTGTCGCGCTCGAGCCGCATGCACTGTAGCAGCCGCAGACGCTCGGCGTCGAGAACCGCCAGGGCATGCAAGTCGCCTTGCTCGGCCGCCGCCAGTACTTCATGCGATACCGCGAGCGCGCGCCCGATCGCCGGATTCGATTCGGTGCCGGTCATCGGGCGCCTGCGACGATGGGATCCCAGCCCGCCTTGATCCTTTGCACCAGCGAAGCCACTTCGGCGGCGATGCGCGCGTCATTGGTGACATTGGCCTGCGTCAGCCGGTCCAACATGTACAAGTACAAGTTGCGCAAATTCTGCGCGATCTGCCCGCCGCGCTCCATATCGAGAGTGGCGTCGAGCTCACTGATCAGTCGAATCGCCTTGCCCAGGGATTTACCCTTGATCACCACGTCGCTGACCGGGACATTGTTCTTGATGCGTTCCATGCAGCCCTGGGCGGTCGCGAGATCCGCGAGGATCTGCTCGAACATGATTTGCACCAGCCGCGCGGGACTGGCGTCGGCGACGAGACCGTGGCTGCGCACTGCGCGGTATTGGGCCGCTCCCTTTTGTGAGTACATCATGGGCGGACGCTCTAGGTGCTCACCGTGCCGCTGCTCAGGCTGCCCGAGCTGCCGCTACTGCTGGAACTGGAACTTTGATTCGGGTTGAATTCGGCGTTGAGGAATGTCTGAGTCGTCTTGAGCTGCGCGATCGCGGCATCCGTCGCGTTGAATTGCGCCGTCAACGTCGCCGAATAGGTCGCGAGTTCGGCATTGAGCGCCGCCTGTTCCTTGGAGACATTGCTCAATCCGGACTCCAGCCCTTGATTGATGGTGTCCAGCAATCCGCCGGCCTTCGTGTAGCCGTTGATCAAACTGTCGAGCTGAGTCGCGATACCGTTGGCACCGCCCAATAAGCTCGCCACCGACGACAAGTTCCCGGTCAGCGCATTGGCCAACGTCGTGCTGTTGGTGTCGAAGGTGCCGCTGGTATTGGATGTGATGCCGAGATCGGCGAGTGATTTCACCCCAGACTTACCGCCGGAAGTGACTTGATTGAGGACATTTTGCAATTGATTCTGGAACGATTCGAGCGTCGCGTTGCCGTTCAACGGACCCGCGGTCTTGGTCGACGGATCGAAACCCGTAAGGGTTTGTATGCTGCTCAGCACGCCGTTCAGCGCCGTGACGAAATTGCCGATCGACGCCTGTGCCGCCGACGTGTCGGGCTTGATGGTCAGAGTGGTCGGCGTATTGGCGGCCGATGCCTGCAACAGGTTGATGGTCACGCCCGTGAGCGCGCTGGTCACCTGATTATTGGAGCTGGTGGCAGCGAAGCCGTTGATCGAAAAGCTCGCATCTTTCGCCGCCTGCGTCTGCACCAGATTGGTGACGCCGTTGCTTGGGTCGAAAACCAAGGACGACAAACCGCCGTCGCCGCCCGACTGGGTGACGGTGATCGCGTTGGCGGCGCCGGTGGCGGTTCCGGAGAGCACCAGCCGGGCACCGTCGGCGGCATTAATGATGCTCGCCGTCACGCCCGGATTGTTCGGCGCAGAATTTATCGCGGTCGCAATGCCGGCCAAGGTGTTGTTGGTCGAATCGATGGTGACCGCCGTGGAGGCGCTGCCCACTGCAATGGTCAGGGTTCCCGTGCCCACCGGCGTCGCGGCACTGGCCACGGGCTTCGCGGTCAGCGTCGCCGACGTCGCGAGATTATTGACCTGCAGCGAGTACTGGCCCGCAACCGCGTCCGAGGTCGTGGTTGCCGAAGCGATCGTCTTGTCGCCCACGGCGGCGGTAAAACCGGCCAATTGGCTCGGTACCTCGAGGGTCGGAAGCGTGGCCTTGAGTGTGTCGAGTGCGCTGGTGAAAGTACCATAGGCCGAAACTTGCGCGTCCAGTGAATTCTGCTGCGCCGTCAGCTGATTGGTCTGAGCCGCGCCGAAAGCCGAGGTGAGCGACGACACGATCGCGTCCACGGGGAGCCCCGATCCGATTCCGGTCGAGGTAATAAGCGCGCTCGGGCTCGGGGCGGAGCCTGCTGCACTGTTGGTGGGAATCACTGAACTCATAGGCTGGTATGTCCACGCATTTCGTTGCTCGATCTATCGGCAAACCACCGTAAGACTTAAGCAAGCGGCGTACCAACCCTTTAGGTCCAGCTCCAGGTCCAGCTCTAGGCTCCAGCGCGAGTTGCGCCTTTGGGGATCAGTCCGGGTCGGGAACCCTCATGCGTGGCTGTCCACCAGCACCCCGGAGATTCCTACGCTGCGCGCCAGTTCGGCGAATTCAACCGCAGAAAACTCGCCGATGACCTGGCCCGTCGCGGGATTGATCTCTTGGATGAGCTTGTTGTCCGATGTGGGATCCACACGGAATTGGTCGGGCCTGCCCGAGTCGTTGAGAAATTTATTGAGAAGGGCAACCTGTGTCTGCAGATCCCTGACGGGTTCCGCCGCCCTGGAGGCGGCCGGGGTCGCCGCGGGGTTGCCGCTGGGCGGCAAACTCTTGCCGCTCTGTTGAATCGTAACCGTCGTAGGCGCCTGACTTCCGTGCACGAGGCTCACCGCCGATATCTTTACCGGCTGTCCATCGCTCGCCATGTTTACACCTATTTCACTTGACGCGTATTGCGCAAAACTCCTGAAATTTTGTGGTCCTATCCGAAGGCCACGGCCCGGACTGGTGTCGTCCGAGCCGTGGCCTTATCCGCACTGGCCTCAATGGCCGGTTGTTATCCCAACAGCTTGAGAATCAGCTGCGGCTGCTGGTTGGCCTGCGCCAACACCGAGATGCCCGCCTGCTCCAACACCTGCGACTGAGTCAAGTTCGCCGTCTCCGACGCGAAGTTCGCGTCCTGAATGGTGCTGCGCGACTGAGTCAGGTTCTGCGCCGTCGACGTCAGATTGCTGACCGCCGCCGTGAACCGGTTCTGAATGGCGCCCAGCTGGCTTTGGAAAGCGCTGACCGTTGCCAGAGCGGCATCGACGGAGGAAATCGTGCTGTTCGCACCGGACACCGTCAATACGTTCTGGTTGGCGAGAGTCGATGTCGCACCCGACGAGCTCGTGGCCAACGAAGTCGCCTGACCGGCCGTGAAGCCCAACGTCGCCGTGCCGCCTGCAGTACCCACGTCCGTAAAGGTCACGGGCTTGGAGTCGGTCAGAGTGACCTTGCCTTGCAGAGTGTTGGCGGCGTTGTCGGTCGCACCAGCCAAAGCGGCACTCAAGCCGGTACCCCCACCGGCGGCAGCGCCGGTTCCACCGCCGGCGGTGCCGAGGACGACGTGCTGCGTGACTTGAATGTCACTGCCGTCCGTATTGCTGAGGACCACGGCACCCACCGTTCCCTTGGTGGCGTCGGTGTTGACCGAGGCTGTGACCCCGGTCGTGCCTGCGAACAGATTGACCTGTGCGACGACTTGCGCGCTCGTCAACGTCTGACCGACGCCGACATTGCCGGCGCCCGAGAAAATCGCCGTGCCATTGATGGTTAGGTCGAATGTGCTGGCGGTAGCGCCGGTGTTACCTGCACCCGTGCCATTCGTGCCGCCGGAAATGCCCGAAAACGCCGCGGTGTCGGTCTGGCTGTTCGATGCGCTCGCGGTGAGCCCCTGCAAGCCCGCGCCGTTGATGGCACCCGCTTTGGCAAACGCGGAACTGGCACCCTGGAAGGACGTCGAACCGACGAAATCGGCGGTAGCGCCCACGGTCACCGTCGAGGTGCCGTCGCTGATCGACACGGTGGAAGTGCCCGTCAACGAGCCGTTGGTAACCGCGCTGCCGGTCGCCGTGGAAAACTGTCCGATCTGGTTGGCGGCCACACCCTGCTGCAGGCTGACGGCAATCGTGTTGCCGACGTTGGCGCCGACTTGGAACACCGTGGTGCCGCTGCTGCCGTTGAGCACGTTCAACCCGTTGAACGTGGTCTGCTGCGCGATCTGCGAGATTTCCGCGATCTGCTGCTGCACCTGGTTGTTGAGAGCGGTGCGATCCGAGGCGCTGTTCGAGCCGTTGGCCGCTTCGACCGCCAGGGTGCGAATGCTCTGCAGGTTGTTGACGATCGTGGTCAACGCGCCCGCGGTCGTCTGCGTTTCGGAAACGGCGTCATTCGCGTTGCTGACGGCCTGATTGGTGCCGTTGATCTGCGTGGTGAACTGCTGGCTGATCGCGAGGCCCGCGGCATCGTCGGCGGCGCTGTTGATGCGCAAGCCCGAAGATAGACGCTGCAAGGACTGCGACAGTTGTGCCTGCGAGCTGCTCAGATTGTTCTGCGCATTCAGCGAGGCGATATTGGTATTGAGTACTAATGACATTGATGAACTCCTGAAAGTTTGACCACCGGCCCCTCGTAGGCCTTGCTTGTGTTCACTTCACCCACCTGGGCGGACCGGTGACCACATTCAAAGTCTGTATCGGTCGTCCGGCGCCGTTCTTGAGCCGCCGCCACCACTTCCTGAGCAGTTTTTTTGCGCCAAGTCGCAGATTCGGCGATTGGCATTTGACAGTAAATGCGGCGGCGCACAGAGGGAGGGCGCCTTGGGCTAGCCCTTATCGGCAGGAAATGCCGTTCTTGGAGTATAATGAGGACTCAACCTGCCATAAGTCTCACTCATCTTGAAAATCGTCACTCGCAAAGCCCCGAAGGTGGGGTTTGTCAGCTTGGGCTGTCCCAAAGCACTGGTCGACTCGGAGCGCATACTCACGCGACTGCGCGCCGAAGGGTACGAAGTCGCGGCCAACTATGGTGCGGCCGACCTCGTGGTGGTCAACACCTGCGGCTTCATCGACTCCGCGGTCGACGAATCCCTGGACGCCATCGGCGAGGCGCTGGCGGAGAATGGCAAGGTGATCGTGACAGGCTGCCTGGGCGCCCAGCCGCAAAAGATTCTCGACCGGCATCCGCAGGTGCTCAAGATCACCGGACCGCAGCGCTACGAAGAAGTGGTGGCCTCAGTGCACGAGCACTTGCCGCCGAAGCACGAGCCGTTTCTCGATCTCGTGCCCGCGCAGGGCGTCAAACTGACGCCCCGCCACTACGCCTACCTGAAAATATCCGAAGGCTGCAATCACCGCTGCAGCTTCTGCATCATTCCCTCGATGCGCGGCGATCTCGTCAGCCGGCCGGTGGGCGAGGTGCTGCGCGAAGCCGAGCAGCTGGTGCGCGCTGGGGTCAAGGAGATCCTGGTCATTTCTCAGGATACGAGCGCCTACGGGGTCGACCTCAAGTATGCGGCGCAAGAGTGGCGCGGGGCCCCGCGCCGGGCTCGCTTTTATGATCTCGCCGCCGCCTTGGGCGAACTCGGCGTATGGATCCGCCTGCACTACGTGTATCCCTATCCCCATGTCGACAAGGTCATCGAATTGATGGCGGACGGACGGGTGCTGCCCTATCTGGACATCCCCTTCCAGCACGCGAGTGCGCGCATCCTCAAATTGATGAAGCGTCCGGCCGCCGCGACCAACACGTTGGAGCGTATTGCCGCCTGGCGGCGTGTGGCTCCGGACATGACCATCCGCAGCACCTTCATCGTGGGCTTCCCGGGGGAAACTGAGCAGGATTTCGAGGAATTGCTCGACTGGCTGCGCGCGGCACAGCTCGACCGCGTGGGCTGCTTCGAGTATTCCCCGGTGGAGGGCGCGGCGGCCAACGCGCTGCGTCAGACTCCGGTTCCGGCCGAACTTGCCGCGGAACGCCGCGCCCGGTTCATGGAATTGGCGGCCGACATCAGCGCCGCACGCCTGGCGAAGAAGGTCGGGCGCAAGATGCAGGTGCTCATCGACCGCATGGAAGGCGACGTCGCCGTCGCACGGTCCGCGAGCGATGCCCCGGAAATCGACGGCACGGTGAGAATTCAGGGCGCCAAGGGCTCGGCGGTGGGTTCACTGGCCGAAGTACGCATCACCGCGGCCGGTGCCTATGATCTCGAGGCCCGGCTCGTTCACTAGGAGCCTGTCTGACCAATGATGCGCCTGCTGCGGACGCCCCACAGCGGCATCTTTTGGCGATCCTTTCGCTTACATAGTGCCCACTATGCGCGCGAAACGATCGCCAAAATCTGCTCGCCATGGGGCGCCCTCGCGACGGCGATCATTAGTCAGACAGGCTCCAAGTTGTGTAAGCTTGCCGGTTTTTCGCGCGTACCCAACCTAAGGTGGAGATTCAAACGTGGAAATTGCCGCTGACCGAGTAGTACTCATTCATTACACGCTCAAGGACGACGACGGCGCCGTCATCGACAGCTCGGCGGGCGGCGATCCCCTCGCCTACATCCAAGGACACGGCAATCTGGTGGCCGGCTTGGAGAAGGCCCTCGAGGGCAAAGAAGACGGCCACACCCTGACGGTCTCCGTGCCGCCCACGGAAGGCTATGGCACGCACGATGCCGCCCTCATTCAGCGCGTCCCCAAGCGTTCCTTGCAGGGGGCGGGTGCCATCAAGAAAGGCATGCAATTCCAGGGCCGCACCGAAGGCGGCATGCGCTTATTCACCGTCACGGCAGTAGTCGGCGACATGGTCACGCTCGACGGGAATCATCCGCTCGCCGACAAGACCCTGCATTTCGACGTGCAGGTCGTGAGCGTGCGTGAGGCGACGGCCGAAGAACTCGAGCATGGCCACGTACACGGCGTCGGCGGCCACCATCACTAGTGTCTCGGCACCGTGATATTGACCGGCAGCCTCCCGCCAGTCGGTCAAAATTCCTATGTCGAGTACTAGAGAAACTTGAACAGCGACAGGCCTTGGGTGATGGAGAACGCCTGCAGGGCGGCGCTCAAGGTCGTGTTTTGCTGATCGAGCGTCGTGATCGCGGCCGCAACATTCAAGCCCTGCAACGACGAGATGGTCGTCTTGAGCTGCAGTTGCTGGCTGGTCGCCACGGATTGCTGCGTGGTGACGGCATTGAGGCGGCCGCCGATGGTCGCCCGCACATTAGAGACATGCGCGAGCGCCTGATCGATGTTGTTGATCGAATTGGCGATCGAGTTGTTGAGGCTGGTCCCGGACGCCGCCGTGGTGACGCCGGCTTGAAGCGACGTGACCAGATTCTGTACCGTCGTGAACAGACTTTGATTGCTGCTGGGCGCGACTGAGAAAGAATCCCCGGCTGCGGGCTTTCCGCTCAAGCTGACCTGCACGCCGCTGAACGCGATCGTCTGACCGTCGGTGTACGTCCCGGCGGACACCTGCGCGTTGGCGGCATTGGTCACCGTGAAATTGCCGGGCGACGTAAAGTTGATGGTGAACGGGCCGCCGACGAAGGCGGTCGGGTCCGACACGGTGGTCGCACCGATGATCCCGCCGCCGGTATTGGCCGGGGCGGCCGTGACCGCGAATGTGCCATTGCCGGTCTTGATCTGATTGAACACCGCATTGCCGTTGTCACCGTCGGCCACGAATTGTCCGGCCGCAATTTGCACCTGGCGGTCGCCCTGATCGCCATTGTAAGTGGCACCGGTGGCACCGGCGCTGAACGGCTGCGTTTGCGATGAGAAGCCGCTGAAGATGAATTCGCCGTTGCCGTTCTGGGTATTGGCCAGTGACAGCAGGCTGTTTTGAATCTGCGCCGCCTGCGTCGCGATGGCGGTGCGGTCCGAGTTCGTCAAAGTGCCGCTGTTGGCTTGGAGCGCCAAGTCGCGCAGGGTCTGCAGCTGGTTCTGCACCTGCGACAGCGCGCTATCCTCGGTGTTCAAATTCGTCTGGGCGCTGTTCGAGTTGGTCACATACTGCTGACTCTGCGCCAACGCCTGATTGTAGTTGTTCACCGCGCCCGCGGCCGTGGGATTCTCGGAGGCGGTGGTGAACGACTGATTGCTGGTAATCTGATTTTGCGTTTGCGAAAGATTCGATTCCAGAGTTCCGATCGCCGCCAGGAATTGCGACTGTTCGAGGCCTTGAGTTACGCGCATGTGTTCGTTTCCTAGCTGGCCGTGCCGTTGACCGAATCGATCAGGGTGGTGAACAGGCTGTTGCCGATGGTCAGGGCCTGTGCGGCCGCCTGAAACGCCTGCTGGAATTGCAGCAGGCTGGCGGCTTCTTCGTTGAGATTCACCCCGGTCACCGACTGCACATTGGAGAGCGCCTGGTTGTTCACGGCGCTTTGCGCGGCTTGCGACGTCTTGATCTGCTGCGCTTGGCTGCCGAGCCCGGTGATCAGCGCGCTCACGGCGCCGGTGATGCTGGTGGTGCCGTTGGCGAGGACGCCGGCCGATTGCTGATTGGCGCTCGCCAGCGCGTTGCGATTGTCTCCCGTGGCGCCCGCATTGCTCTTGACCGTGAACACATCACCGGTGGCCGGGGTGCCGCTGATGTCGACCAGAACGCCGTTGAAGGTGATGCTGCCGCCGCTGGTGTAGGCAACGTTCGGGCCGCCGTTGATCGAAAAGGTGTTTGCGCTGGTGAACTGGATGGTCACCGGGTTGAGCAAATTCGGGTTGGCGGCGTTTTGCACCGTTCCGCCGCTGATGGTGGCATTGCCGGTGTTGCCGTTGGACGCGGCGGTCTGTACGGCGCCTGCGGCCGCGATCTTGGACGGATCGGTCAACACCGCTGTGAGCGACGAAGCTGCCGCCGCGGTGGGCTGGATCAGAAATTGATCGCCCGCCGCCGGAGCTCCCGACAGCACGATCGACAATCCGTCGGCGGTAAGCGGATTCGCGGCCGTGCCACTGCCGGACAGCGGCACGCTGCTGCCGTCGCTGGTCCGCGTCAGCTTGAACGCCCCCGCATTGAAGGACAGTACATAGTCATTCGAAGTCAGGGCACCCAGGTTGGACACGCTGACGGTGGCGCTGGTGGCATCGGTATTCTTCGAGGAAGCGATCGCCTGCGCGGCCGGCGTGGAGAATATGGCCGCGCCGAATTGCCCGTTCAGATCCAGTCCCTGCGCCTGCTGCGAATTGACGGTTTGGCTGAGGGCGGTGGCTACCTGCCCCAATTGATTCAATGCCGGATTGATCACTTGAGTGCGCGCGGCGAGAAGCCCGCCCAGATCCCCGGCAGTGATGCTGCCGCTGATCGCATTGCCCCTCAACGCCGAGGTCGAAATCTCCAGTTGCGAGGCATTGAACTGGTTGGGCACCGTGGTCAACGTCGTGGTCTGCCCCTGCAGCACCAAGGCCTGCCCGTTGCCGATGAAGACATTCAGACTGCCGTTGGTATCCGTCGTCGTGGAGACACCGACCAGCTGCGACAGGCTCGAGACCAGCTGGTCGCGCTGGTCGAGCAGCTCATTGGGTGCCTGGCCGCCGTTTTGCGCAGTACCCGCCACGATTTGAGTGTTCAATGTGGAGATGGACGTGGCGATGGAATTGATCTGCGCGACATCGGTGGTGATGCGCGAATTGATGTCCGTGTTCAGAGAGTTCAGTTGGCCGCTGGTATTCTGGAAACTGGTGGCCACCCCCTGGGCTTGCCCGATCAACGCCTGCCGCGCCGCGGTCGATGTCGGATTGTTGGCGACATCCGAGAAGGCACTGTAGAAGCTCTGCAGCGCCGTGCTCACTCCGCCCACGGTGGTGCCGAATAGATTGTCGATCTGCGTGGTGTAGGTCTGCAGAGCGTTGAGCTGCCCCAGGGTGCTCTGCGAGGAATTGAGCTGGTTGGCCGCCGTCTCGTTGAACGCGCGGCTGATCCCGGCGACCACCACTCCGCTGCCGACGGTTGCGTTGCCGTTCGACTGCGGCCGCGCTTCATTGAGATCGATGCTCTCGCGGTCGAAGCCCGGCGTGCTCGCGTTGGCAATGTTATTGCTGGTGACGTTGATAGCAGCCTGAAACGCCTGCAGCGCCGAAACAGTAATTCCAAACAGGTCTGACACGATGTTTCTCCTCCTCGCACTATCGGCGGGCAGCGCCGTTTCTATAATGCTGCGGTGCGGGGGGCCAATGCCGCTTGTAGAGTGCTGCTATTCAGGATCTGATTCAGCTTGTTCGCGTACTCAGGATCAGTGGCATAACCTGATTTGCCCATGTGTTGGACATAAGCTTGGGCGTCGCCGCCGGCCGCGATGGCCTCCCGGTACCGCGGGGAATTCTTCAGCAGGCGGGCAAAATCGCTGACGCTCTCCTCGATCGAGCCATAGACTCGAAACGCGGTGCGCCGCTGCGTCGCCACGCCGTTGCTGAATTCGACGGTGTCCGCGGTCGCGCGTGCGCCCGCCCATTCCTCACCGGCCTTGATACCGAAGATGTTGAGACTGGAGGAACCGTCCGCGGCGCGGGGCATGCGCTGCCCCCATCCCGTCTCGAGCGCCGCCTGCGCCAGCATCCCCCGCGGATCGACGCCGAGGGTCGCAGCGGCGCGGCGGATAGTGGGCATCACCCGGTGGACGAATTCCTGCGGAGTTTGCGCCAACGCGGGCGCGGGTGCGGGTGCCGGGACGGAGGCCCCGGTTGACGCTGACTTGGGAGCGGCAGGCGCCGTCTTGCCCGTCAGCTGCCGTTTCAGCATCGCGCCTATCCCAAGATCCTGGTGCTGGCTGAGGGTGAGCGCCACCTGCTTGTCGAACATGTCCTGATACATGCCCATTTCATTGCTCTCAGAGTCCAGGCTCGCCGTGGCGTCGCGCATGCTCTTCAGCATCATCTGCATGAACAAGGCCTCTACCTGTTCGGCCACCGCGCTGATCGCCTGCGGCGACGTGGGATCTTTCTTCAGGGCGGCCAAGCCGTTGAGATCCGTGTAGGTGGTCGCCGCGGACGTATCTACCGGCGACGCGGGCAATGCAAGGGTGGGCAGAGTGGTATTCATTGGAGGGTGTGTTCGTTTATTCGGACCGTGAGCTTATATGACAATGAGCTCGGCCTGCAGGGCGCCGGCCTCCCTGAGCGCTTCGAGGATGGCGACCAGATCGCCGGGGGCGGCGCCGACATCGTTGACGGCGCGCACGATTTGCTCCAGTTCCACGCCTGGCTTGAACAGGAACATGCGGCCCGAACCCTCGTCCACTTTGATGGTCGTATTGTTGGTCACCACGGTTTGTCCCACCTTGGCGAACGGAGCCGGCTGGCTCACCGCCTGCTCCTCTTTGATGGTGACCGACAGCGAGCCGTGCGACACGGCGGCCGGAGTCACGATGACGTTGCTGCTGATGACGACGGTGCCGGTGCGCGAATTGATGATGACCCTCGCCGATGCGCTGCCCGGCTCCACCTGCAAATTTTCGACCATCGACAGAAAAGCAACCCGCTGGGTGATATCCAGCGGCGCGCGCACCCGCACCGAGCCGCCGTCCATGATGGTGGCGAGGTCGTCGCCCATTCCCCTGTTCACGCTCGCCACCAACCGGGTCGCGGTCGTGAAGTCCGGATCATTCAGATTGAGAATGACGAAGTCACCCTGCGAGAGCTGAGAAGGCACGGCGCGCTCGATGGTCGCACCGTTGGGGATGCGTCCGGAGCTCGGCACGTTGACCGTGAGCTTCGATCCGTCGGCCCCTTCGACTCCGAAACCGCTGACGATGAGATTTCCCTGTGCAATCGCATAAATCTGCCCGTCGAGGCCGTGCAGGGGCGTGACCAACAGCGATCCGCCGCGCAGACTCTTGGCGTTCGCGATGGAGTTCACGGTGATGTCGATGGTCTGCCCGGGCTTGACGAATGCCGGCATGACCGCATGCACCGCGACCGCCGCCACGTTCTTGAGCTGTGGGGTGACGTTCGCGGGAACCGTGACGCCCAATTGCGCCAGCATATTGTTCAGCGACTGCACGGTGAAAGGCGCCTGGCTGGTTTGATCGCCGGTGCTGTCGAGGCCGACCACCAGCCCGTAACCCACCAGTTGATTGGTGCGCACGCCCTGTATGTGCGCCAAATCCTTGATGCGCTCCGCCTCCGCCAGCGGTCCCGCCAACAGCAGCAGCAGCGGCGCCAAGCAGAGTTTCCACGTGAACTTCATATTCGTGAGGCTAGTACGGCGCAAACGCCGAGTTGAAGAAGCGTGCCAGCCAGCCCATGCGGTTGGAGCCGTCGATCACGCCCTTGCCGGAATAGCTGATATGAGCATCCGCGACCTTCTCGGAGCTGACGGTGTTGTCGGTGGCGATGTCGGCCCGGCGCACCACTCCTGAAACGTGCACGAATTCATCGCCCTGATTGAGCTTCAGGGTCTTGTCGCCCTGCACCACCAGATTGCCGTTGGACTGCACATCTACCACCGTCACCGTCAAACTGCCGGCCAAGCTATTTCCCTGGGTGCTCGAGCCTTCGCCGTCAAAGCTGTCCGCTCCGGACAGCGTCGTGGAGAAAATCGGCACCCCGCCCGTGGTAATGGTCCTGCCGAGAACGGTGGGCCCCGTATTGGTGACCGCGGTCGTCTTCGTGGTCTTGGTCACCGCGCTCTTGCTGGCGGCGGTCGATTCCGTCAGGCGAATGGTCAATACGTCGCCGACGCGGCGCGCCTTGAGATCCGCGAATAATTCCATTTGTTGGCCGGCCTGATAAATCGCGCCATCGGTGCGCGGCGTTGGCGGCGGCAGGACGCGCGCGACCACGGGATCGGGTTTGTGCTGCATCGCCGGCAGCATGCCGCACGCCGACAAGCCGCCGCAGAGAGTCAATCCCAGTGCTGCCGTTCGCGTCATGGATCCCGGATGCCTCATCATTGCAGGTTGGTCGTCAGGAACTGCAGCATCTGATCGACGGTGGTGATGGCCTTGGAATTCATTTCGTAGGCGCGTTGCGCCTCGATCATGGACACGAGTTCAGTCACCGAATTCACGTTCGACGTCTCGAGTGCGCCCTGTTGCAGGGTCCCGAGCCCGTTGGTGCCCGCAGTACCGACCTGTGGGGCTCCGCTGGCTGCCGATTCCACCAGCAAGTTGTTGCCGACGGGCTGCAGACCTTCCTCGTTGATGAAGTCCGCCAGCTGAATCTGGCCGATCTGCGTGCCCTTCACATTGGTGGCCGAAGTGACGGTCACGACTCCGTCGTTGCCGATGGTGACCGACTGCGTGCCGGCCGGAATGTTGATCGACGGTGACAGCGGATATCCCGACGCAGTGACGACGTTGCCTTGATTGTCCAGGGAAAAAGCTCCGTCTCGCGTATAGGCGATGGTTCCGTCAGGCTGGGTGATCTGCAAAAACCCCCGTCCGTTGATGGACATATCCAACTTGCCGTTGGTCTGCAGTACGCTGCCCTGCGTATAGTCCTTCGTCGTACCGACGATGCGCACGCCGGTTCCGAGCGTCAGGCCGGTCGAGTACTGAGTATTCTGCGTGCTCTGCGCGCCGACCTGCCGGATGTTCTGGTAGAGGAGATCTTGAAACGCGGCGCGGCCCGCCTTGTAGCCCGTCGTATTGGTATTGGCCAGATTGTTGGCGATGACCGCCAGCCGCGTGTTCTGCGCGTCGAGACCGGTCTTTGCTGCCCATAATGCAAGATTCATCGGTATTTCCTTTAAAGAGTTAGGCGGCGGCCTGCATCAGGCGCTCGGCGCTCTGTTCGTTCTGATCGGCCGAGTTGATGGCTTTGACCTGTAATTCGTACAAGCGCTGCAGCTCGATCAGGCTGATCAGGGACTGCGCCGAGTTGACATTGCTCGATTCCAACAGGCCGGACGTGACGGAGACTGTGTCATCGGTCTTCGCCTTGCCGCCCGCTTTGAGCCGCAGCAGACCGTCGTCCCCCTTCTGCAGATCCGAGACCTTGGGGTTCACCAGCTTGATGCGATCGACTTGCGTCACCGCAAACGGCGCCGACCCTTGAGGCACCACCGACACCGTGCCGTCGCCGCCGATGGTTACCTGAGTCGAGGGTGGTATCACCAAGGGACCGGTATCGCTCAACACCGGCAGGCCGCTCGCGGTCGTCACCTCCCCCGTCGGCGAAACCCGCAGATCCCCGGCGCGCGTGTAGGCTTCCGTGCCGTCGGTGCCGCGAACCGCGATGAAACCCTTGCCGTTGACGGCAATATCGAGATTCCGTCCCGTGCTCTGCATGACGCCGCTGGAAAAATCGGTTCCTGCGTCGCCGGCCACCGCGTTGACGCGCGTCGCAAAGCCGGGACCGAAAATCGGCTCGCTGGCGAACGACACGGAATCCGCGCGGAAGCCGACCGTGCTCGCGTTCGCGATGTTGTGGTTGTTGACGGCCTGCGCTTGCATGATTTGCTTCGCGCCGGTCATCGCCACAAAAAGTCCTCTATCCATATCAGCTTCCTATCGAGGCGTGCGGCTAGTGGGTGATGTTGATGACCGTCTGCGAGAGCTGATTGGCCGTGGTGATGGCCTGCGCATTGGCTTGGAATGCGCGCTGTGCCGTGATCATGTTCACGAGCTCGGTGGTCAGATCGACGTTGGAGCTTTCCAGAGCGCCGGATTGAATGCTGCCGAATCCGGCGGTCCCGGCCGTGCCCTGAACCACCGTGCCGGAGCTGAAGGTCTGAGCCCAGTTCGTATTCCCCAGCTGCTTCAAGCCTTGGGGATTCGGAAAGTTCGCCAGCGCCAACTGTCCCAGCTGAGTGGTGCGGCCGTTGGTGAACACCGCGGACACGACGCCGCCGGCATCGATGGCCACCGTATTGAGCTGGCCGGTGGCGAAGCCGTTCTGGGTGATGGACGTCACGCCGAATGTGCCGCCGAATTGCGTGGTCTTGCTGAAATCAAAGGTCGTGTTCAACACCGCGGCTCCGTCGGTCGGCGTAAAGCCGTTGAACGGCAGCTTGCCATTCGGCGGATTGATCACGCCGCCCGTGTTGTTGAATGTCAAGGTCTGCGGCGCGCCGACCAGGGTTCCATTGACGGACAAGTTCACCGACCACTGATTCGGTGTGGCGGTCTGCGAGAAGAAGAACGTCGCGGGATAGGCGGCACCGAGTGAGTCGAACACGGTGGTCGACGTCGACTGGGTGAAGGTGGCCGGATTCGTCGGATCGAACGGTGCCACGGCCGGCGGCGGCAAATTTGCCGGAAGGTTGAGGATCGCCGTGCCCGCGGTCGTCGCATTGGGAGCGCTCTGCGCCGTTTCCAGATTCAGATCCTTGAGCGCGCCGGTATTGAAACCTCCGGTGGGCGTTGGCGGATATACCTGCAACGCCTGTCCCGTGGCGTTGACGACATTGCCTTGGTTGTCCACGGAGAATTGGCCGTTGCGCGAGAACACCGTGCCGTTCGCATCCTGCAGCGTGAAAAAGCCGTCGCCGCTGATGGCCAAATCCAGGTTGGCCGACGTCGTGCTGATATTGCCCTGAGTGAATTGCTGCGCGGTGGTGGCCACCCGCACACCTTCACCGACCGAAGACTGATTGAGGTTGACCGCGCCGGACGCGAACACGTCGGCGAATTCGGCGCGGGAGCTTTTGAAGCCCACCGTATTTGCGTTGGCGATGTCGTTGGAGACGATATCCAGATTGGTGCTGGCCGCCGTGAGTCCGGATAACGCAATGCTGAACGCTGACATTTTCTATACTCCTGAATTGATTAATTGGAGACCTGCTGGAGGTTGCTGAACGGCACGCTGCCTACTCCGGCGACGTTCAAGGTCATTCCAGCCGACCCCGCGCCGATGCTGACGCTCTCGACGGTGCCATTGACCAAGGTACCGGCAACCGTGCTGGTCTTGGTCTGCCCCGCATACTGCGTGCTCAATGTGTACGTGCCCGCGGGGGCCTGTGACCCATCCGCTTCCTTGCCGTCCCATGAGAAATTCGCCAGGCCCGCCGACTGCGCGCCCAGCCCGATCGTGCGCACGACGTTGCCGCTGCTGTCGGCAATGCTCAGCACCACCGACGAGGTGGTTTGCGGCACATTGACGGCGCCTGTCACGGTGCCGTTCGCCGCGAGATCCGCCGTCGAGCTTTTGACCTGGACCTGATGTCCCAGCAACGACGCTGCCGGCAGTGATGAGAGCGAACTCGACAGGGCGCTGAACGATGTGTTCAGCGACGTGATGCCCTGCACCTCGCTGAGCTGCGCCAGCTGCGTGAGGAAGGTGTTGCTGTCCACCGGACTGGTCGGGTCCTGGTTTTTCAGCTGCGCCAGCATGAGCGTGAGGAAATCGGTTCCCCCCAAAGTCGTGGCGCTGGTGACTGACCCCGAGCCGGGGGTAGAACTCGATCCCGTGCCGGTCGTTGATCCCGTACCGGTCGCCGATCCGGTGCCCGTTCCCGTACCGGTGCCGGTAACGGGGTTGGTGGCGGCATGTGTTCCGTTGATGATCATGATGCGTGTCCTAAAGAGCCCTAGTGCCCCATCGAAATGGTCTTGAGCAGCAGGTCGCGTGCGGTGTTGATGGCGTCGATGTTGGTGGCGAAGGAGCGGTTGGCCGAAATCATGTTGGTCATCTCTTCGATCGAATTGACGTTCGACGTGAAGACATAGCCATCTTTGTTGGCCATCGGACTGTCGGGTTGATAGCGCATCAGCGGCGGCGCCTTGCTCTCCACCACGCCCAATACGCGGACCCCCGACGAAGCAGCTTGGCCATCGTCCAAGGAAGCCGTATCCATCATCGACTGGAATACGGGATGCCGCGCCCGATAGACCTGGCTCGGATCGCCGCTCACGCTTTCCGCATTGGCGAGATTGCTGGCCGTGGTATTCAGCCGGATGGTTTCGGCGTTCAGTGCGCTTCCAGCGACGTTGAATACATTGAATAGAGACATTGGCGCTCCTCGAGTGGCTACTGGCCGGCAATGGCGAACTGCACCGCCGCTATCGTTTGATTGATGAACGTCAAGCTCGCCTGGTAGCGGACGTTGTTCTCCGAGAAGGCCGCCTGTTCCACCGGCATTTCCACGGTGTTGCCGTCGAGCGAAGCCTGGTAGGGATTGCGGTACTTCAAGTCGCCCGCCGGCAATTCGTCCGGCGATATCGTGATATGCCCCTCTCGAGTCGCCCGCATCGGCAGCGCGCCCTCATCGGTGTGCGCCAGCACTTCGCTGAAGTCGATATCGCGCGCCTTGTAGTTCGGGGTATCGGCGTTGGCAAGATTCGTGGCCAGTACGCCGATCCGCTGCCCGTGAAGCAGCAGCGCTTGTTCATGTATGCCGAAGACGTTTTCAAACATGCGGTGATCTCCTTGACGGAGATCTAAGCAAGAGCTGTGCCAAGCCATTGCCGCACAGGTAATCGGCCGCTCGGGGCCCGCTCCAGACCGATTGCCGGCCGGGAACTTGCCGCGAGGCCGCCGCAAGCATGGCCATGCGGCAAGATATTGCCGTCGGCGGCCGGAGGGGTGGCCGACCGGCTGCCGCCCATGCTCGAAATCCCTGCCCGCGGGGATGGCACGCCGCTTGCTTGCTATCGTTGATGATGAAAACAGCGCCAAAATATCGTCACCTGACCCGCGCCATGTATTGGGTGGCCGGCATGAGCCTCGCGGCGGCATCGCAACTGCACGCGGCAGCTGCGCCGGTATCCGCCGCCGCGGCCACGGCCACTCCGGCGAGAACTACCGATCTGCAGGATATTCCGGCGCTCGAGTCGCTGGTGAAGTCCGAGGCGGTGCGGCAGTTCCCCCCGCTCACCGATCGACAGCGCTTCGAGATCGGGCCGATCGAGCCGCGGCTGCAGCTCGCGCGCTGCCGCCAACCCGTGAAAGCAGCGCTCACCTCCCCGCATCACATGCCAGACAGGGCTACCATCGAGTTGCTCTGCGAGAACGCCACGCCCTGGCATCTTTATGTGCAGGTCAGAATCATCGGCACCTCGACGGCCGTGGTCGCAGCGCACGCCATCGTGGCGGGCAGCGTGCTCAAGGCGACGGATCTTCGGGTGGAGCAGCACGACGTCTCGGATCTGCCGCCCGGTTTTCTGGACGACCCCGGCATCGCAGTGGGACTAACCGCCAGCCGGCCGATCTCCGGCGGCGCCTTCCTGACCAATCAGCAGCTGGTGGCCGCCAAGGCGGTGCAGCGCGGTCAATCGGTGACTTTGGTGGCAGATTTGGGTGGCATGAGCGTGCGCATGGCCGGCAAGGCCCTGAGCGATGGCATGGTCAATCAACGAGTTAGAGTGGCGAACGTGTCGTCCGGTAAAATCGTCGAGGGTATTGCCCGCTCCGAACAGGTGGTGGAAATAATTTCTCAATAACCCTTAAGTGAACTGCGTCACAGTCGATAACTATTCTGGACAGTCGATCGATCAGAGCGGTCGCTAAAGTTGAGCCAATTCCTGACGATAACCTTGACATGGGCGGATGCGAGCCCTAGGAGAAATGCCGGTGACTGACAAAATCAGTGCATATTCAACAGCTGAGCCGATCGCGCCCGTCAAAGGCTCGAACGGCGGCGGCGTTGTAACCGCCAAATCCCAGGGCGACGCGTCGACCACGAACGTGGCCGCATCACAGGCCGGCGATACCGTCACCCTGACCGACTCCGCCCGTTCCCTGCAGAAGATCGAAGAGGCCGTCGCCAAAGCGCCGGTGGTCAACGCATCGAAGGTGGCGGCGGTAAAGCAAGCCATCAGTTCCGGCACCTATCAAATCGACCCCAGCCGGATCGCAAACAAACTATTGCAGTTCGAGAGCGGGCTGAAGTAAACCATGCAGCCGGATGCCCCCAGCCGCCTCGAGGATGTATTGGAGCGCGAAATCGACGTCGCGCACTCCCTGGCGGCAACATTGGCGGCGGAACGCGCCGCCCTCACCGGCGGCTCCCCCCAGGATATCGAACAGAGGGCTGCCGAGAAGATCAAGATTTTTGGCACCATCGAAAAACTCGAAGCCGAACGGCGCAGCCTCTGGGACGCCCCCGCCGGTCCCGGGCAGGCGGTCGCCGAACGCTGGCACGCCCTGATGGAACTGATGGCGAGCTGCCGCACCGCAAACGAAATCAACGGCCACATCATCCATGTCCGGCAACATCAAGTAAGACAGCTCATCGACATCGTGCGCGGCGGACCCGCGATTACCTACGGTCCTCGAGGAAAGACCTTCGCCAACACCGCTGCGGGCGCTGGCGCGGGCTTGATCTATGTTAGTGCTCAGCCGCCGTGCCGACGAATCCATAGTCATCCAACCCGCCGACGGGGCGGACGCCAACATGACCATGGCTGAGCTTTTTGCGAACGGTCCGATCCAGATCACCCTGCTGGGCGGAACCGGCCGGCGTGTCAAAATGGGCATCGAAGCCCCCGAACAACTCGCCATTCGGCGCAAAGACCTCGCTTAGGCTTCCGACCGCACTGCGGTCGCTTTTTCCCGGTCTGTCGAATCCCATAGGTCATTGATTTTACATATCAATGTGCGGCTTTACATATCCACGCCCGCGCTATTGAACGCTTCGCTAACGACGCAGCGATGTGCATAATGCTCATCAACAATGATGACCGAAGGGAAAGAACGGATGGAGCGTCGCTTGCACACCCGTCACCGCGCACGCACCACCGTGTACGTGGTGATGTCGGGACGAAAGAGCCGGATTTGCAAGGCTAAAAACCTGAGCGCAAACGGCGTGTTCGTCGAAACGGAAAATCTCGGTTTGCGCAAGGGACAACAGGTCCAACTCGCCTTCGCCATCAACTTAGGATTGGTGACCAAGATCCATCGCCGCACCGCCATCGTGGCGCATGTCACGCGCGGCGGCACCGGGCTCATGATGGAACAATTCGCCGGCCGCTGACCGCTCCGTTGGCGCGGCCGGGCGGCCGATTCCCTGTAAACTTGGCAGCATGCCGCCCTTCGATCCTCCCCGCTCGGATGCCATCCGCATCCGTGGCGCCCGCCAGAACAATCTCAAGAGCCTGGATCTCGATCTACCCCTCAACGAGTTGATCGTCGTGACCGGGGTAAGCGGCTCCGGAAAATCCTCACTGGTGTTCGACACGCTCTACGCCGAGGGCCAGCGCCGCTACGTCGAGACCTTCTCCCCCTATGCGCGGCAGTTCTTGGATCGGATGGACAAGCCGCAGGTCGACCGCATCGAGGGCATCCCACCGGCGATCGCCATCGACCAGACCAACCCGGTACGAACCTCGCGCTCCACGGTCGGCACCATGACCGAGCTCAACGATCACTTGAAGCTGCTGTTTGCACGCGCTTCGGTACTGTACTGCCAAGGCTGCGGCCGGCCGGTACGGCGCGACACGACCGCGAGCATTCGCGAGTCGCTGGACACGCTCGCCCGCGACAGCGGCGATCCGCCGCTGCTGCTGACCTTCCCCGTAGCCATCCCGAAGAATTTTACCGAGGCCGAGATCAAGGGACTGCTGGCCGGCCAGGGCTACACACGCATCCATGAAAGGCGCGGCGACACCCTGCAGGTGATTCAGGATCGTTTCCGGTGGGGAACTGTGGATCCGGCGCGGGCCGGCGATGCCATCGAAGCGGCGCTCAAGGTCGGTCAGGGCCGTCTCGACGTGTACCCGCGCCGCGCCGATATTGGCGCCTCCGCTCACCCCAGCGCGTCCGTCCACCACAGCGCCGCCGCCCACTCCGGTGCCACCGCCCACCACAGCGCCGCCGCTCACCTCGGGGGCACCGCCCACCGCGGCGCGGCCGCCGACCCCGGTGCCACTGCGGACGCCGGCACCGCGAGTGCCGCCGCTGCCTACGCGGCACCCTGGCGTTTCTCCACCGGTCTGCACTGCCCGGACTGCGACATCAGCTACAAGGACCCAGCCCCCAGCACCTTCAGTTTCAATTCGCCCATCGGCGCCTGCGAGACCTGCCGCGGCTTCGGCCGCAGCATCGGTGTCGACTATGGCTTGGTCATTCCGAATACCGCGTTGAGTCTTCGCCAGGGGGCCATCAAGCCCTGGCAAACCGAATCCTATGAGGAATGCCAAGCGGATCTACTCAAATTCGCCCGCAAGCGCGCTATTCCGCTGGACACAGCCTGGCGAGATTTGACCGATGCCGAGCGCGCGTGGGTGATCGAGGGCGAGGGCGAATGGACCAAGAATGTCTGGTACGGAGTGCGCCGCTTCTTTGCCTGGCTCGAGACCAAAGCCTACAAGATGCACATCCGGGTGCTGCTCTCTCGCTACCGTTCCTACACCGAGTGCAGCGCATGCAATGGCGCGCGCCTCAAGCCCGATGCCCTGCTGTGGCGAGTCGGCAATCCCGGACTCAACATCCGCGAACTGATGTTATTGCCGATCGACGACTGCCGCCGCTTCTTCGGCACACTCGAATTGCCGGCACCCCTCGATGAAGCCACCGATCTCTTGCTGCGGGAAATCCGCGCGCGCTTGAAGTATCTGACGGACGTTGGTTTGGGATATTTGACCCTCGACCGCCAGTCGCGCACCCTGTCGGGCGGCGAAGTGCAGCGGATCAATCTCACCACCGCGCTCGGCACCTCGCTCGTCAACACCCTATTCGTGCTGGACGAACCGTCGATCGGCCTGCATGCACGCGACGTCGACCGCATCGTCGGCGTCATGCACCGCTTGCGCGACGCCGGCAACACGCTGGTCGTGGTCGAGCACGATCCCAAGGTGATGCAGGCAGCGGATCGCGTGCTCGACATCGGCCCCGGTCCGGGCGAGCACGGCGGAGAGATCGTGTTCTTCGGACCCATCGCCGAACTCGCCAAGGCCAAGGGATCCCTCACCGCCGATTACTTGTTTCGCCGCAAGCGAGTGCAGATCCCCGACGTGGGCGCGGACAGCATGGCCCGCGCACGCGGTGGCGCAGACGCACGCGGCATTGGCGCAAGTGCGGGCGCGGCCGGCGCGGGCGCGGGCGCGGGCGCGGGCGCGGGCGCGGGCGGCATTTTGCGCCTTCAAGGCGCCGTCGAACACAACCTCAAAAATATCGACGTCGAGATTCCGCTGGAGCGCTTGGTGTGCGTCACCGGCGTCAGCGGCTCGGGCAAATCCACCCTGGTGCACGACATTCTGTTTCCGGCACTGCGGCGCGCCAAGGGCAAGCCCACCGAAAGCCCCGGGCTGCATCGCGCGCTCGAAGGCGCGGAACTGATCGCCGATGTCGTCATGGTGGACCAGAGCCGCATCGGGCGCACGACGCGCTCGAATCCCGCGAGCTATGTCGGCGCCTTCGACGCGATTCGCGACTTGTTCGCCCGGCTGCCGCAGGCGCTGGCTCGCAAGTACACCGCCGGCACCTTCAGCTTCAACGCCGGGAACGGCCGCTGTCCGGCATGCGGCGGCAACGGCTTCGAACATGTCGAGATGCAATTCCTCTCGGACGTGTACCTGCGCTGTCCCGATTGCGATGGCAGGCGCTACCGGGCAGAAGTTCTCGAGGTGCGTTTGTCCCGCGGCGCTGCGCCGCCGAAAAGCATTGCCGATGTTCTCGACCTCACGGTATCCGAGGCGCTGGCCTTCTTCGCCGCCGACACGGAAGTGTGTCTGCGCCTCGCTCCGCTGGCCGACGTCGGTCTGGACTACCTGCGGCTGGGTCAGCCCGTGCCCACGCTGTCGGGCGGTGAGGCGCAGCGTCTGAAGCTTGCCGGGCATCTCGCCGAAAACGCGGTGCGCCTGCAGTCGTCGAACAGAGCATCGCGCAAGGCGGCCGCGGCGCGCTCCGCGCCCGCCGCGAATGACTCGTCAGCGCGCCGCGGCTCGCTGTTCCTGTTCGACGAGCCGACCACCGGCCTGCACTTCGACGATGTCGCAAAGCTACTGCGCGCCTTCCGACGCCTGATCGATGCCGGCCATTCGCTGCTGGTGATCGAACACAATCTGGATGTGGTGCGTGCCTCCGACTGGATCATCGATCTGGGGCCCGAGGGCGGGGAGGCCGGCGGCAGCGTCGTTTGCGTCGGGACTCCGGCCGAGGTCATGCGCGTCGCCGCCTCCCACACCGGGCGTGCCCTCGTCGACGCGGAGAAACCGTTGCCGTTCGGCGCACCGCAAGGCACCGGTGCTCGCGACGCCGGGTTGGCGGTTCAGGACGCGGGCGGCGAGGGTTACGGCGCGCCAGTACACGATGCAAGGGGACCGGCGCATGGTTCGACCCCGCCGTCTTCAATCGAGATTCATGGCGCCCGCGAACACAATCTCAAGAATGTCGACGTGAATCTGGGCCTCAACCAATTCACCGTGATCACCGGAGTATCGGGCAGCGGCAAGAGCACCTTGGCTTTCGACATTCTGTTTGCCGAAGGGCAGCGGCGCTACCTCGAGTCCTTGAATGCCTATGCGCGGCAGTTCGTGCAACCGGCGTCGCGGCCCGACGTGGACGCCATCTTCGGCATTCCTCCCACCGTGGCCATCGAGCAGCGCACCAGCCGCGGCGGACACAAGAGCACGGTCGCGACTCTCACCGAGATCTATCATTTCCTGCGGCTGCTCTACGTGAAGCTGGGGGTGCAGTACTGCCCTGTCTGCGAAGCGCGCATCGAACCGCAATCCGCGGACGCCATCGCCGCGCGCCTGCTCAAGGAGTATCGCGGCAAGAGCATCACCCTGCTGGCGCCGCTCATCGTGGCACGCAAGGGCCTGTACACCGCACTGGCGAAATGGGCGCGCGGCAAGGGCTTTTCTCATCTGCGGGTCGACGGCACTTTGCTGCCGACGGGAAAGTGGCCGCGGCTCGATCGCTTCATAGAACACAGTATCGAACTGCCCGTGGCGACTTTGAGCGTGAGCGCGGCGCGTGAGCGCGAACTGCGCGAGGCGCTAGATTCGGCATTGGAGCATGGACGCGGCGTCGTGCACGTGTCGGCCGGCGCCGGTGCGGAGGCGAGCGTCTTCTCCACCAAGCGGGCCTGCCCGAATTGCGGCACGGGCTTTCCCGAACTCGATCCCCGGCTGTTCTCCTTCAACTCCAGGCATGGCTGGTGCAAGAGCTGCTTCGGTACCGGACTGCAATTGGAGCAATTCGATGCCGAGCAGAGCGGCGAGGAATCCACGTGGCGGGAGGCCGGTGCGCTGCCTTCGGACTCGCAACCGGTCACCTGTCCCGACTGTGCAGGACAGCGTCTCAATCCCGTCGCGCTGCATGTATTGTTCCGCGGCCGGTCGATCGCGGCGCTCACCGATTTGCCGGTACGGGATTTCTCCTCGACCCTGCAAGCGCTCAAACTCGCCGGCCGCGAGCGCGACATTGCGCGCGACTTGCTGGCGGAGCTCGCGGCCCGGACGACTTTTCTATGCGATGTCGGTTTGGGCTACTTGCAATTGAATCGCGCGGCCCCGACCCTCTCCGGAGGCGAGGCTCAGCGCATTCGTCTGGCGGCGCAGCTCGGCTCGAATCTGCAGGGCGTGTGCTACGTGCTGGACGAACCCACCATCGGATTGCACCCGCGCGACAACGTCGCGCTGTTGAGCACTCTCGACAGATTGCGCGCCAAGGGCAATACACTGGTCGTGGTCGAACACGATGAGGACACCATTCGCCGCGCCGATCACGTGATCGACTTGGGTCCGGGCGCGGGCACTCGCGGCGGCCGTGTGGTGGCGCAAGGGACCGCCGCAGAGCTCGCCCGCTCGAGCGTGTCCGCCACCGGCCGCTGTCTTGCGGCACCGCTGCTGCATTCCCGCTCCCGCCGCCGCATCGTCGATCGCGGCACGCCAATGATCGATATCAGCGGCGCCACGCTGCACAATCTTCGCAAGGTCGACGCACGGATTCCGCTGGGGCGATTGACGGTGATCACCGGCGTTTCGGGGTCGGGCAAATCCTCGCTGGCGCGCGACGTGCTGCTACACAATTTGCAGCGCCTGCTGGCGAGGCCCCGGCGCTCCGAACGGACCGGCAAAGCCGAGATCCTCGTCGAGGGATGCGACTCGATCGCGGGGTGGCAGAACATCAGCCGCGTACTCGAGGTCGATCAAACACCCATCGGCAAGACGCCTCGCTCGTGCCCCGCGACCTACATCGGATTCTGGGATTCCATCCGGCGCCTGTATGCCGACACCACCGAAGCGCGCATGCGCGGATTCACCGCCAGCCGGTTTTCCTTCAATACGGCCGGCGGCCGCTGCGAGGCCTGCGAGGGCCAGGGAATGCAGCGCATCGAGATGAGCTTCTTGCCCGACGTCCAGGTGCTGTGCGACGTCTGCGGGGGTAAACGCTTCAACCCGGAGACTTTGGGCGTTCTGTTCAAGGGCAAGAGCATCGGCGAGACGCTAGCCATGAGCGTCGACGATGCCCTCGAGTTCTTCGCGGCCCAGCGCAGCGTCCACCATCCGGTGAGCCTGCTCGCCGATGTCGGCCTCGGCTACCTCAGTCTGGGTCAACCCAGCCCGACGCTGTCGGGCGGAGAAAGCCAGCGAATCAAGCTCGTCACCGAACTCACGAAGGTGCGCACCGATGAGCTTGGCATCGATACGGCGCGCCGCGAGGGCCGACACACTCTGTACGTGCTCGATGAGCCGACGGTGGGCCTGCACATGGCGGATGTCGAAAAGCTCGTGCGCGTGCTGCATCGTCTGGTCGATACCGGCAACACCGTCGTCGTGATCGAACACAATCTCGACATCATGGCCGAAGCGGATTGGATCATCGATCTGGGTCCCGAAGGCGGCGACGGCGGCGGCCGCATCGTCGCCCAGGGTGCGCCCGAGGCCATCGTACGCAAGCCGAACAAGAGTCATACGGCAGCGATCCTGCACCGCTTCCTGAGCGAGCGCGGTGTGGCTTGAACCCGGCTATGTTCGCGGCAGGCTGAAGAAAAAAGCCGCGCCGCGGCCCGCCTCCGCCTCCGCCCATATCGAGCCGCCGTGGCGCGTCACGATGCGCTGCGCGGTTGCGAGACCTACGCCGAGGCCTTCGAACTCATCGACGCGGTGCATGCGCTGAAATACACCGAACAGTTTTTCGGCGTAGCGCATGTCGAAGCCCACGCCGTTGTCGCGCACGAAGACGACGACCTCGTGTTCCCGCTGCTGGCGGGTGCCTATTTCGATGGACGCGGATTCGCGCGTTCTCGTGTACTTGATGGCATTCGACAGCAGATTGACGATTACCTGCCGGAGCTGGGCCTTGTCGCCGCGCACTGTCGGCAGAGCGCCGCGCTGCCACTCGACTTGTCGGCCTTGCAACTCGGAATGCAGCAGCACGAGAGCTTCATCGAGCAGTGCCTCGAGGTCTACTTCGCCGAGACTCATCTCCGCCCGAGTGGTGCGCGAAAAGTCCAGCAGCGCGCCGATCATTCGATCCATTTGCGCCGTACCGTCGATGATGTGCTGCAGGAAGGCCCGATTTTCGCCGTTCAATATCGAGGATGCCGTCTCTTGCAGCAATTGCGTGAATCCGCTGATTCTGCGCAGCGGCGCGCGCAAATCGTGAGAGACGGTAAACGAGAAAGCCTCGAGCTCCTTGTCGGCGGCAGCCTGCGCGGCGGAACGCTGCGCAACCCTCGTCTGCAGCAGGTCGTTGACCTCGATGACGTGCTCGTGTGCGGCCCGCAGGCTCGCCAACGATTTTTGCAGCTCGTCGTTGCGCGCTTCGAGCCTGCGCACCAGAGCGGTGTTGTAGCGCTCGAGAACGCATGCCTCGTCGGTCCGCCGGGCTTCGCGGCCAGATCGTGCGCCCGGATTGCTCAACGACTTGCGCACGGCCTCGATGAGCACGGCCGCGGGCGCGGGCTTGATGACGTATCCATCCGCACCCACCATTTCCGCCAGCGCACGGTCGGATGCCGAATCGTAGGTCGCGGTGTAGAGAATGACCGGCAGATTGCGGTAATTCCGCTCACTGCTGCGGATTTCGCCGCAAAGGCGGAAGCCGTCCATGGATGGCATGAGGACATCGGTGATGACCGCATCGACCGGTTCGCGCTCGAGCACCGCGACGGCCTCCACGCCGTTCGCCGCTTCGACGACCTCGAGCCCCTCGGCCTCGAGATCAGCGCGCAGTGGCTTCCGATGAGCCGGCGAGTCGCCGGCGATGAGAACCTTCAGACGATATTCCAAACGTCACCTCCATATTGAGGGCGGCCATCCCTTTCCTGCCGTCGAGACTGTCACTCAACGGAGCCGACCAGCCTCGATTCTAACGCTCCGCTCCGACCTTCTGTGAAATTATTCGACTCACCGCACTCACTGTCCTGCCGGCTGGCCGACCGCATTCTCCTGTTGAGTCGCCGATTTCGCGCCCTTTCTCGAACCTTTGGCCCGCAGGCCTTCGTCTTCGATCAAGCGCTTGCGCACGTAAAGGAAGCGGACGTTTTCATACTCGAACGGCGAGCCGGTCGAATAATAGCGAAAGTTGATGTTCGAACGCTGATCCACCGCGTTGAGGGAGCCGAGACCCCACGACACGTTACCGCGATACAGTTTGGCGACGTCCACTTCATACGAAACGGCGTAGTCACCGAGGAGGCCGAGACCGTCGCGCAAGGTGGACGGCCCGAGCAGCGGGATGACCAGATAAGGCCCCGGGTGCATGCCCCACTTGGCGAGCGTGGTGCTGAGGCCGGTCGGCGCCCCCGCAAGTCTGAACTTTGCCGCGACGTCGAGCAGGCCGCCGATGCCGATCGTGCTGTTGATCACGAATCTGCCGAAACTGCGCACGCCCAACCTGAGCCGCCACTGCAGAGCGTAGTTGACCATGCTGTCGACCTCGGACAGATTGCCGAAGAAATTGTGTACGCCGCTGCGAATCGGCGCGGGGACGCGGCGGTAGGTATTCGACACCGGCAGGAACACTGCCTCGTCGAATCGCGCGTTGAATCGATACGTGAAGCGGTTGAGCCGCTCCCACGGGTCATAGGTATACATCGACGGCGCGTCCGCCGGGCTCACCGCAGGCACCGCCTCCGCGGCGTCCTGAGCCGCCCGGCTGTTCTCGCCTGCCGAAGCATTCGAGGTCGCCGCAGCGGCGGCGAATGCGGCTGCGCTTTCCACCGCCGCCGCGTTCTCAGCCGCCGGATCCTCCGGGGGCAGGCTGCGGATACTGATACTCTGCGAAGCGCAGCCACCGAGAGCGACGGCAACCAACCCCACGGCGGCCGCGGATCTCATTGCGCCTCCCGCGGCCAGCGCCCGGCCAGCATATCGAGCAGATCCGACACTTGTTGCCGCTCACCGATATTACCCAGGTGGCCGCCATGGTCGTACACGGCAATTCTGGAACGCAGAGTGCCTCGCAGCCACGCGAGCTCCTGTTTGTCCAAAATGAGTTCGTCGCTATTGGTCTGCCCGTAATAGTCGGTGTCATCGCGCAAAACGTCGCCGATGATGTCGAGACGATTGCCGGCGATCAGCGATGCCGCGGTCGAATTGGGACGGTGCTTCAGATAGTAGGGTGCGAACACCTTCGTGAAATATTCCGAGAGGGGTTTGTTGCGCAGTATGCGCTGCGTTTCCTCGAGCGAATCGCCGACTTTGGGCGGATTTTTCGGGTCGACGACGACGCCGGTACCGGCGTAGAGGTCGCCGGCGAAAAACACGTTCACCAGATCGATGCGAAAGCTCAACGCAATGGCTGCCGAATATTCCGCATCCGTCTTCAGTACCGAGGCGGCGGCACCGAGGATGAAGTCCTCGTCGATCTCGAATCGATCCGCTGCCCGGTACAGATTCGCCAACTGGGCGTATAGCCGGCGATAGAGGCCTTCGATCGCATCGTCGCCGGAACCGATGCTGCTGGCGAACAGCTTGTCGAGCCGGCCGATCGACGAGAACAAGCTGACCGGCGGATCGATCATCACTGCGCGATGGATCTTAAGCTTGCGTTCCTGCGCGTCGATCGATTTCACGATGGCCGCGTTGGCGCCGCCCAGGCTGTAGCCGAGCACGTCGATGTCGGTGATCCGAACCTTCCGGGGGAGATGCGCGATGATCTGCTGCATGGCAGCGTACAGGTCACGGCCGTCCTGCATCAGATCACCGGCCACCCCCGTGCTCGAGGCCGATACGATGAAATCCGGGAACGTCGGGGACGGCAGCGTCAGTACGTGGTAACCGGCGCCGTAGAGCGCGCCCCGCAGAATCGAAAGCTTGGCCGTGTTGCCGCCGCTGCCCGTGCCCGAAATGACGATGGCCAGAGGGGCGGGCTTGTTTTGCGCGGAAAACCACACGCGCAGCTTGCGGTCGAACCAGAACACGTCGGGTACCGGGCGCGCCCAAGGCAGGGCGATATCGATTTGCGCCAGCGGCACTCTGCTCGGCATCGGTGCCGCGTCCTGCGGAGGCGTACCGAACACCGTGGCGCGCAATGCCGCCGAATCGGCAAGTCCGGCGCCGGGACCCGGCGTCGGCGGCAGCGCAATCGCCTGCCCGGGGGACTCCGCACCCCGCGCGAACACCGCGCTCAACAACATCGCAGCGAGCGCTGCCTGCACGAGGCCTACTTGAATCCGACGCTCACGGACCGAGGGGGTGTCGCTCCATACCATCTGTAGTCCTTTTAGAGCCCAGCACCGCGGCCCGTATCGATCCTGGAACAGCTGACCCTCTTTATGCAAACTAATTCAGTGCCCCGGATGTCTTTTTCGAGGGTGGTCTCCGGCGCCACGCTTGCTCCGCCCCTACCGCACTCGATGTCTGGAATCGCTCGCGATATGCCGTCGCCAGGGTTAATCTGTCAGGGTCAGATTCGGGAGTGCGGCAACATGAAAAAGCACCCAGTAAGGCTGCTGCAGACTGCTTGCTTCCTGGCCGCCGTCTCATTGGCAGCGGCGGCCGTTCGAGCGGATGTAACCGTCGAACAAAAGACCGCGCTGGATGTGGTCTCCGTCATCCGAATGCACGGCTCATCCACGACCAACATCACGGCCGACAAGAAGCGCGAGGACACCGATTCGCACTGCGAAGGCATGATGTCGCTGGTCTGCGGCAACGTTCACGGCGGGGAGATCGTGCGGCTCGACCGCGGCCTGACCTGGCACTTGGAGCCGGACAAGAAGAGATACCGCGAGGACGTTTTCGCCACGCCCGAAGAACTGGCGGAAGTGCGCGCCAGGATGCAGGCGAGGATCGAGAAGATGCGCTCGTGTCCCGTGTCGCAGAAACAGCAACCCATCGACAAGTCCAAATGTGAAATGTCACCTCCGAAGATCGACGTTCACAAGACCGACGATAGGATGTCCATCGCCGGTCACGACACACAGCGCACGGCGGCCACGCTGACGGAGACATGCACCAGCAAAGATACCGGCGATGTCTGCGACACCGTGGTCGCCATCGATGTCTGGTTGACGCAAGACAAGCTGCCCGGTACCGGCGACCGCCGCGCGTTCGATCAAGCGTACGCCAAAAAGCTGGGCCTGATCGACGAGCAAGGCGCCTTGCGCGGCGAGTTCGCCAAATTCCTGGCTCCATACCAGTCCCAGATCAAGCAGCTGACCGACAAATCAAGCGACCTCAAGGGCCAGCCGCTGAAGACATCGTTGCGAGTCATGATGGGCGGACCGCAATGCAGCGCGACTGCCAAGATGAAGACGAACGCTTCCGCAAATGGCGAAGGCTCCCCCGGCGGCGCAGCCAATCCCATGGCCAACGTCGCGCAGGCAGGCAAGGCACTCGGGTCATCGGTGGGCCATCTCGTGGGCGGACTATTCCACAAGAAAAAGACCGACGATTCCGACACAGCCGCCAGCGCCGCCACGCCGCCCGTCGCCGCGCCGCCCGATGCGGCGGCGAGCGTGCCACCGCCCGCAACCCCCGACCCGTACGCACAATTCGTGCAGCTGGCGGCGTTCACCACCGAAACCGTCACCGTCACCGCAGATCCGATTCCCGCCGCCCGCTTCGAGATTCCCGCGGACTGGAAAAAAGAAGAACCGAAGGCGGCCAAGCAGCGCGACGACGAATTTACCTGCCCAAAAACCGGGAGCTAACCGACAGATGCGGGCCTGCAAGAACGCGCGCCGTCGCCGCCCCTACTGTGGCACGCGCTTCAAGACCGCCGAATTTCGCTCGTCGCCGGCGATGATGCGATAGAAGTCTCTCAATTGCTCCGCCTTGCTAACCGGCACGGTGAGCTCCTTGATTTCGAAAGTGCGCGTGTAGCGCAGCGCGCGTCCCACGATTTCAGTCTTACTGTGGTAGGAAGCGAAGCCATCGTCGACATTGACCGGCGGCGGCAGCTCTTCCATCTCGTAGCCCGGCGGCAGCGCTATTTCAAATACATCCGTATCACGTTCGGGACCCGCGAATTCGACGGGATATCGGCGCGGTTCCTTTGTTTCCAATAGGCCGCTGGATTTGCTGCCCAAGACCCGCGGTCGCACCAACAAGAGATCGCCTGCCGTTTTAGCGAAATTCTCAGCTTCGAATGTGTAATTCCACTCGAAAGGCCGGTCAGCAACTCGCAAGTTGCCGACCGTGGCTTTGAGAATCTGAAATGTCGAGAATGAAGCGCCCACCACGGCTTCCACTGGCCTGATTCGGTCCGTGTCCTGTGTCGTAGCGCGCAATTCATAGCGCTGCGCCGCCGCTCTATCGCCTAAGCTAATTTCCTTAACGTCGCCGCGCAGCGTGCCCTTGTCATCCAAGGTCATTTTCGCCGTGCGCACGATGCCGTTGGTATCGACGGGCAGCCGCGGCAGCTCGAGCAATTCTCCCCCGTCGGACGTCACCAACATTCCAAAATTTCCCTGGAGCGCGCCGGACAACCGGCCAATCGGGGTAAGGTCATTGGTGGGATCAAAGAATAGAATGTTCCCAAGCTTCGGATGCGTGATACGAGCCTGCAGCGTGGTGGGCTCGAGATCAGCGGGCAAGGCAATGGCAAGAATGGCGTGGTCAAAAGCCAGATTCGGCGGGGTCGCCGCCGTGACCGACCCGCGTTGGGTATTGATGAGCACGTAGTAGGAATCGATGCCTATTTCCTTGAGCATCGTACTCAGTAACGTGGCTTTATCCTTGCAGTCGCCATAGCGATGACTGAATACCTCAGCGGAGGAATGCGGTTGATGTCCGCCGATTCCCAATTCGATGGCGACGTAGCGAATATTGTTCTGCACGAAGCTCGCCAATGCCTGCATTTTCCCCAACATCGTGGGAACGGATGCGGTCAAATCAGCTACCTTTTGCTTGATCTCCGGGGACGCATCGCGACGGCCGCGTGTTAGGCCGAGATACCAGGCTCCGAGTTCACGCCAACTCTGAATGCCAGGGTCCTGCCCGCTGGGAGGCACCAGCGCGATGACCATACTGCCCGCGATTCCTCGCCAGGGCGGCATGTCGTGCTCGACGTGAATCGCTTCGACATCCTTGATCGACCATTGCCATTGACCCGGCGACGCCACAGCCGGGTGCTCTTCGGAATGATTGAGCCAGTTCGCCTTATAGCTCCAGCCACCGGGAAGCCGCAAAGTGTAATGCGCCTCGCGTACGGGAACCGTATCCTGGAAACCCCATTCGTCCACCATGACATAGGGTCGAAGGTCCTGTTCTATTTCGTAGCCGATGACGCTTCCTGCAGTGGCTGCCGGAATACGCAGCGTCTTCGTGCGCAAGTCACTCACCAATTCGCCCCCATCCACGCCGATAATCGCCGATTCGACGGCATCCTTCTCCTTGACCTCGTAAGCTTTGCCCGAGACGGGAATGCACCAGGCATGCAAATCGGTGATACGGCTCTGGGGGTCGAAATACGCGCGCACCGTGCCCCGCGCTTCACCATCAGGCCGCAAAACCTTGACCACCTCACGATACCGCCTGTTGACCTTGCCGTTGGGTTGAACGGTCAAGATCGTTTCGGCATAGAGCACGACGGCGTCCGTCTTCTCATCATGCGGTGGGAGAACACCATTGAGTTGCGCCTGCAACCACGCCGGGGCGTCGGCCGCTGCCGCTGGTTGAGCGCCGAGCAGTTCTGCGACCATCCACAGGACGAAAGCCGGCGCGAAGACATGACGAGAGTTCACTTCAGTGTCCCGTCGCGTTCTTGGCAGCGAGCAAGATCACCTGTTCCTCATCGCCCGTGCGTACCGTCTGAAAGAAATCCTGCACTGCTCCGTAGTGCTTGGTGGTAACCAGCATCGCATTCACCGTGAGCTCACGACTCAGCTGCAGCAGTCCATTGCCACCTTCGGTCGAGACCGAGTAGGTGAGACTCCCGCGATCGACATTGCGCGGCTTCGGTACGCTGCTCACCTGCCAGTTCGCCGGTAATTCGATGCTTACATTGTCGGCGCTCTGATGCGGAAAACTGAAGTAAAGGGGGTGAATGCGCACCGTGTGTTGGAACACGTGGTTATCCCGAGCGCCGAATAATCCGACGGGCAGCAGCGCCCGTTGCCCGGCGCCGGCCGCCCAGCCCGGAATTTTCAAATCGTATTCGGCGACCAGAGCTTGCGACGCGTTATCCCAGTCCGGCCTATTGCTGAGTTCGACGTCTGCGCCGCTGGGAATGTCGGCCTTGATCTGGTCCTCGAGAAACTGCTTTCGATCAGCGTCATCGTCGTTGTGCTCTTCGAGTCTCCGCCACAGGGCCTCTTGGCCGGTATAGGTAACGATCACCTTGCCCTCGAGAGTCCCCGATGATGTCAACTTGAGATGCGCTTTGCGCTCGGTACGCGAGTCCTTCGGGTCAGAATTCGGCGTACTGATCCAGCTCCCGCCGTCCTTGGAGAGCCGCAATCCCATGACCGCGGTTTCGCTCCAAGGCAACATACCGAACGGCGCGAGCGCAGCTCCCGGATCCAAATACAGCTCCTTCCCGTCGAGTCTCACGACCACGACATTGGAATTGAGGTCGTTGGGATTCATGACGTTGGCATTGAAGAAATGCACGTCGCGAGTCGAGGCGATCACCGGGTCCGCCGGGATGCCTGCCGCGCGTACCAGAGCCAGGAATAACCAGGTGATTTGAATTCCGTTTCCGTATCCGCGCTTCCAGACGTCCTCGACATTCTTGGCGTTCTTTATCTCTTCCCGCTCCTCCTCCTGCGCCGTTTTCCGCCGCTCGTAGGATGTATTGCGCAGCCGTTGGCAGCGTTCATAGATCTTGTGCAGCTGCACCTCTGCGGAGTCGCCGGGCGCAACGATTTGTTGGAGCGCTTCCATCATGGCGCGCCGCTTGTCCACGAAATCGTCGATCACCCCATAAGTCCGTTTCCCGTAATTTCTCCAGAAAAGCGTGGGATCTTTCTCGGGCGCGGCAAAATGGTCCGATATATAGATGAAATCAACTCGATACTTCAATTCGTTCTCAGGCGGCATATACTCTTCGGTCACGAACGCTGGAACGTTGTGGGTTTCGAGACGGATCTTGCCGCGCTGCTCCTTGGGCGGTGCGGTATCCGGTGGCAATCCCGCCGGCCAGGTAAAGCGCAGTGCAAATTGACGATAGGGATCGAGCGAGAACTTCGCATACCTCGTGAAGAGGTCCTGGCTCAGAACCCAGTTTGAATCGAACACATAGCCGGACTGGAATCCGTGCTTGTAACGATATTCGATGATGCTGCCGACTTGAACATTGGGCATGGTGAAGGTCTTGGCAAGCAACTTGACGGCCCTAGCCTGGACGATGGGCTTCTCGTAAACGGTGCCGTTGAACTCGACGATGCTGCCATCCGGTTGGATGGTCCGCGCCTGAATGCCGCGAACATACTCAGTCCCCTTGTAGAAGGGAATCTGGACGTCGGCAAACTTGCGCCCTTCTTCCGTCAGGATCTTGATTCGCGCGTAATTCGTCTCGGTGGGTCCATTGTCATCACGATCGACCTGCCGGTACAACAAAATAGCCGGCGCTCCCGGAGCCCGCGGCTCACTGCTCATATTGAGCTCATCCGGCGAGACAGGCAGCCAGTCCTCGGCTCGCACCAGAGGCGTGAGGTTGCACAGAGCGATAACAGCGACCAATCCCCGTATTGACGTACGGCTGAGTGCCGTCATGAGTGACTCCCTTATCCCTGATGTCGCCTCCGTCTTTACCGTCCATGTCGGTAGCGGAGTTGATCCCAGTATGGCCGAGGCACTCGACTTCGTCGAGATCCCGAGGGTACGAGAAGCTGCGAAACGTTGACATAACGCTCACGTCTTGTCCGCAGCCAGCCGGTAAGGGCTACACTTCGCCGATGAACAACGAGACCCTGGAACAAATCCAAACCAAAATCGCCTTTCTGGAACGTGCGAGCGCCGAACTGAGCGACGTGGTGTTTGGACTGCATAAGGAAATTCAGGCGCTGGAAGCGAAGCTCGAGGCCCTCAGAGACCGCCTGAGCGGCGCTCATTCCGACGAGGGCACCCGCTCGCTGGAACAAGAGCGGCCGCCTCACTACTGAATTCGGTTCGGCATCGCGCCAGCGAATTCAGTTTGGTCCAGCGCATTCAGTTCGGCATCGCACCTGCCGACAGCTCGGCGTCCGCGGACGATGCCGAATCGGGCGCCGCGCAGGCCGCGCGAATCAGAGCAACCGCATCCTCCAGCGGCCAGCGTTCGAGCTTGTCCAACAGATCCCACGCCGCGGCCTCGCTCACCACCTGGTAGGGGTCGCCGGGATTGCGCAGCCGATTGTGAGCCGAATAACACACGCTCATGCACAGGCGCGACAGTATCAATGGAAACAGCGCGCGTTGCTCCGCTTCAGTCAGCGGATAACACCGCTGATAGGCGCGAATGACTTGCGCGGCGACCGCCAGCGGTTCGCTCTCGCCCAGCATGGTGTAGGCAAGCGCGATGGCCAGATCGCAAACCGTAGCCGAATGGACCATGTCCCCGAAATCCAGCAGGCCCACCATGCGTCCATCGCTGACCAGGACGTTGTGGTCGTTCGCGTCGCCGTGAATCACGCTGTGCCTCAAAGACGTCCAGTCGATCCGCTCCCATTGCAAAAATAGGCGTTCGACGTGGCTCCGCCGATCCTGCGGCAGCAGTCCGGCGTTTTCCCGAGCCATCCCCGCCCGGCGCAGGTCCCATTGCAGAGCACGGTGCATGGCGGGATGCGAAAAATTGCACAGCGCGGCATCGATCCTGGCCATCCCGGCGCCGATCGATTCGAGCAGAACCGACCCGCGGGCAGTGCCTGCCGCCAGCACTTGCCCGTCGATCCAGGTCAGCACGCGGACACAGTGATCGGTGCCCGTCCTGACGTTATGAATATTCGTGATATCCAGGCCCTGCAGCGAGCATACGATCCGCTGCACGCGGCAATCCGCGAGCGAGCGCTTCACGTGGCGCATGGCCTGATTCTGAAAATCCAGCAACTCAGGCTCATCGCCTACATTGGCGATTTTCAAGACGTACTTGGCGCCGCCCGCATCGGTGATGAGGAAATTCTGATCTCGCTCGCTCGGCAAGGGCGAAGCCTTACCGTGAAGGCCGTACTCCCGTGCCGCAGCGACAAGCGCTTCCGCCGGCGTAAAGCTCGGGATACTCTCCAGCGATATCGTCACGCGGTCCCGCAGCCGAGCACGTTACCCGCCCCTCATGGGCCACATGCGTGCCAGCACGCCGTCACGCAGGAAAAACCGATGCCACAGCGCCGCGGCTGCATGCAGGCCGGCAAGAGCGAACAGCGCATACGCCAGGTACCCGTGAATATCCTCAGTAGGGTGAAATATCGCCCGATTGGATTTGACGCCGAAGTCCACTTGAAACAAGCCGAAATCGAATACTCGGCCGTGCCAGATGAAGGTCACCACACCGATGATCGGCGTGACGAACATCAAGGCATAGAGTGCCCAGTGCACGGGCACCGACACGCGGCGCGACATGCTGCCGACTTCCGCCGGCAGCGCGGGCGGCGCATGCCGGGTGCGCCACCAGAATCGGGCGATCAGCGTCACCCATAACAGCAAACCCAACATCACGTGAATGTTGATCCAGAACGCTTGTGTTTTCTTCGGCCACGAGTCGTGCAGCAAACCCAGGATCCCGACCACGGTCACGAGCAGAAACATGCCCCAATGAAAAGCGATCGCACCGGATCCGTAGCTGACAGCCTTGGAACGGGCTTGAGATCGCGTTGATTGACTCATCATCTCTTCATTCGCCATCTCTCAATTCGCCTTCAGTCAGTTTGGGGCCTCGAATACTAGCAAACGGGCGCCCAGGACTCCTCTCGGAGCACCGCCACATGGAGATGATCGCACATCAATTCGGACTCGATCTCACCGATGGATTGAGTTGAGTCTCTTTTTGGACATCGGCGTTGCGTGGCCGGGTGAGCCAGGCGCTGATAAAGGCAATGGCCGCCGCCACCGACAACCATGCGCCCGGCATTGCCCGGTTGCCGGTCTCGTGGATCAGATAGGTCACTATGGCGGGAGTCGAGCCGCCGATCGTGGTCGCAAGACTATAGGCCAGCGAGAAGCCCGCGGTTCGCACGGCGACCGGCACGATCTCCGTCAGGTGCACGACCATCGCACCGTTGTAGCCGGCATAGATGAAGGATAGCCAAAGTTCGACGATCAGCAATTTGACGAAGCTCGGCTGAGCGACCAGCCATGCCATCGCCGGGTACGCGGTGAGTATTGCAAGCGCCGCAAACCCCAGTAGCAGCGGCCGCCGGCCGATGCGATCGGAAAGGGATCCCATGAGCGGTAGCCAGATCAAATTCGACAAGCCCACGCACAGCGTGACCAGAAGCGCGTCGCTCTGCGACAAATTGAGTATGTTCCTGCCGAACGTCGGGGTGTACGCCGTGATCGTATAGAACGAAACGGTGGTCATCAGCACCAACGCGACGCCGGTGGCCACGATCCGCCAATGGATCAACATGCTGGCGTAGACTTCGGAGGGCGATCGGGTGATGTTTGCGTGCGGCGAACTCCTCGGTTTCCTGAAGAGTGCGGCGGATCATGTAGATGAATGGAATGATCATGCAGCCGACGATCAATGGGATACGCCAGCCCCAGGCCTGCAGCTGGTCGGGCCGCATCAGATTCGCCAGCGCGTAGCCGAGTACGCCCGCAAACACCACCGCAACCTGCTGACTGCCGGACTGCCAGGATACATAGAAGCCCTTATGTCCCGGGGTTGCTATCTCCGAAAGATAGACCGAGACGCCGCCCAATTCGACTCCGGCCGAGAAGCCCTGGCACAACCGGCCCAGCACCACCACGATGGGCGCGAACAGCCCGATCGTCTCGTAACCCGGGACCAGGGCAATCGTCAGCGTGCCCACCGACATGAGCGCGAGCGTCAACAGCAGCCCCTTGCGCCGGCCGATGTGATCGATGTAGGCACCGAGGAAAATCGCCCCCAACGGACGCACCATGAAACCGACCGCAAAGGTGGTCATCGAGAACATCAGCGAGGCAAACTCGCTGCTGGCCGGAAAATAGGCACGGCCGATCGCGGCGCTGAAATAGCCGAAGATCATGAAGTCGTACATTTCCAGGAAGTTTCCGCTCGCCACGCGGAAAACCGTGCGTATCTTCTCCATGCGTGGTTCGGGTATCAGCATCTTCTTGGGAAGCGGGAGCGCCCCCCTCGCGCCGGTCGACGCGAGGGGCCCTGGGTCAGAATTTCGCCTTCAAGCCAACGTAGTACGTACGGCCGATGATGTCGTAGGTCGCCGAGTCGGTGGTGAGCGGCTGGCCGCTCACGAACGGCGGAGCTTTGTTGGCAATGTTCGTCAGCCCCGCCGTCAGCTCCAAGTGGTCGATGACGGCCAAGTGCGCGTCGAAATCGAAGTAGTTGTAAGTCGGCACGCCCGGGGTGGTGCTGGCCGGATCGACCACGACGTCCTGATGCTTCATGGCGGCAATGTAGCGCCAATGGAGCGTTGTGGTCACGGGACCAATCGAGTATCCGAACGCCGTGTTCGCCTTCCAATGCGGGTGAGCCATTTCGGGGCTCACCTGAGTGTTGCCGATACTTCCGGCGTAGTCGAGAACCGGCGATCCGGGCAGAGCGGATACATCGAAGGTATGCGTGTAGTTGATCAGCGAGTTGATCCGGAAAGTGCCCGCATTGTCCGATAACCCGAGCGCCCCGAGCCCGAAGCTCCAGTCGATCTCCGTATCGATGCCGTCGGTCTTGTAGCTCGCCAGGTTCAGCAGTCCTTCATGGCCGAGCACGATGTTACCCGTGTTCTGATCGCGCACGATCTGCCGGCAATAAATATTGGCCGCCGAATAGTTCGGATTGCTGATGCCGTCGGAATTGAAGCAGCGCGGCAAAATGTCGGTCAACGCCAGGGAGCCCACCGCGTTCGAGATCGCGATGTGGTAATAGTCGACGGATACTTGGAACTTGTGCAGCAAGTCGCTGCTGAAGTGCGGGCTCCACACGGTGCCGATGGAATACGTGTCGGCGGTTTCGGGCGTGAGGTTCGGATTGCCGCCGGAAGTGCCGTGCACGGAGTCGACCCCGTACGTATAGGTCGGATACAAAGCGGCCGGCACGCCTTGCGCCTGGCAAAGCGCTGCCACTTGAGCAGCACTCCCACCCGTGCGGAACGAACTGCCCGTCGCGCACGGATCACCGGCAGCCGGCCCCGAGCCGATATTCAGGTTTCCCGTGACGGTGGGCGCAAACAGTTCGCCCAGGCTGGGCGCGCGGATCGCCCGCGCGTAGCCGCCGCGAACCGAAACCGTCGACACCGGCTTCCAATTCAGGTCGGCCTTCCAGGTGTTGACGCCACCGAATCCGTCATAGTCAGAGCGCCGTGCGCCGAGATCGAGCGACAGTTCTTCGATGAACGGCAGCCCCTTGAGCACCGGCACCAGCAGTTCCGCGAAGACTTCGCGCACATTCTGGGTGCCCGAGGTTGCGACGGTCGTATCGTATGAGAAGCTGTCATTGGTGATGAGACCGGCATCGGGGTGATAGTCGAAGCTGCTGCCGCGGTAGTCCGCGCCGACTGCAAAGCGCAGGTCGCCCGCGGGCAGCGGCACGATCTTGCCTTGCAGCGTGCCTTCGACGTTCTTCTGAGTGATCGTGTTCACATTGGAATTCTCGCGAACCACGTATTCGCGGCACCCCGGGCTCAGCGGGTTCGAACCCAGCGGGTTCCAGGCGAAGCCCACGCAGTTGCCGGCGGAGCCCTGATAGTTCGCGGTGCCATTGAGGATGGCAGTAAGTGCCGCCTTGCTCGAATCGTTTTGCTGCAGATTGTTGAACAAAGTACTGCCATAGGAGCCATACACGTCCCAGCTCAGATCCGTGCCGGGTATGGGAATGTCTCCCTTGAGTCCCGCAACGGCCTGATACACATCGTACTTGTATGACTGGATTCGGTCGCCGCTTGCGCTCAACAGCTTGGTGAGCACCAGCGGCTGCGTCAGCGCCGCCGGATTGTTGGGGTCCGTCGGGCGGGAGGCCAAAATGGTCTGCAGTCCGGGATTGTTGACGACGAATGGGTTGTTGAGCGGCACGAAGAGTTCCTTGCCGGGACCCGTGGAACCACCCGCGGTCTCGTCCCGCGACGTCGATTCCATGAAGCTGAATTGCGTGTAGGCCGACACACTGTCATTGAGTCTTGTAGGTGCTGCGGGCAAACACGTTGTACTTGGTGAGCGGCACCTGCAGGGCGAAGAACTGCCCCAGCGCGACTTGCACTTGAGTGCAGCCCGCGCCGATATTGACGCCTTTTTGGCCGAGGCCACGGTAGTTCTGCACACAGTTGGGCGCCGCCAGATCCGTGAAGATGGTGCCATCAGTGTTGACTCCCAGCGAGCCGTTGTAGGCACCGGAACCCGCGATCGGCGTCGTGCTGGGGTAGCCGGCGAGCACACTGTTGACCGCGCGATCGGTCGGCGCGGTACCGAACGTTCCGCCCGGAAGGATGCCTTCCGGCGGCCGCGCGAGTTGCCGTATGTTCGCGAAGAACGGACGGTCGGCGCCGTGAACCACGCCGCGCTCGGAGTACTCGAACGCCAGCACCATATTGCCGCGATCATCGGCGAAATTGCCGCCGAGCAGCGCACTGGCAAATTCCGTTGCGCCATCGCCCATGGTGGTCTCACCATGCTGAACGCTCACCTCGGCGCCGCTGAAATGCTGCCTCAGCTTGAAGTTCAACACACCGGCGATCGCGTCGGAGCCGTAAGTCGCCGAGGCACCGCCCGTGATCACCTCGACGTTTTCGATCATCGACATGGGAATCGTATTCAGATCCACCGAGCCGTTCGGGTTGGATGGTGTCATTCGCCGGCCGTCCATCAGAACCAGCGCCCGGTTGGGGCCGAGGCCCCGCAGATCGCCGTAGGCCTGCCCGCCCGCGAAGCCCGTCGAACCCTGCACGTCGCCCACCTCGCTCAGACCCTGGGCGGCGGAGAACTGCGGCAGCTCGCCGATTGCGCGGTCGAGCGTTGGCTGTCCCGCGGCCGCCAGCGTCGATTGGTCGATGGTGACGATGGGGCTGTCGGATTGATAGTCGCGGCGGGAAATACGCGAGCCGGTTACCACGATGGCATCAATATTGGCCGCCTTCTCCGGCGAATCGGCCGCGGGAGTCGGGCTGTCGGCGAGAGCCGCGGAAGCGGCCAGTCCGGCAATTGCGCCGCTCAGCAGCAGCGTCGCGATCAAGCGGGTTGGATTGCCCCGAAACCTCAAACGTATCTGCCGGGGTCCCCCATCGAGGTGGCGTTGTTTTTCCATGTTGCTCCCCATAATAGTTATTGCACCGTCTGACGCTCCAAGCAGTCCTCTGGAGCGGCATCGGTCCTTGCATCATGGGCGCGCTCAGCTTTCAGGAAGCTGTCAGCAAGGCAAATGTTTGCAAATTCCCGCGACATACCGGATGGGCGGCTTCAAACAAAGGCGACGCTTACACGCAGACCGCGGCCGTCGGCTCCGGCGCTCATTCTTATCTCGGCATTCAGCGTCGCGGCGAGAGATTGGACGATGGCCAACCCCAACCCGCTACCCACTCGGCTCTGGTCGCGATTCAGCCGGTAAAATCGGGTGAATACTTTGTCCCGTTCGGCATCGGGGACACCGGGACCGTCATCTTCGACATCGACCACATGCTTGCCGTCCTCGTCGAAGAGCCTGATGACGACACTGCCGCCTGCTGCGTTGTAGCGGATCGCGTTGTCGATGAGATTGGCGAAAATCTCGTTGATGGTGATGGGATTGGCTTGTGTCGGGAACGGCCGTCGTTGCGCCTCGAAATGCAGTTCGATCCCGGCCTCCAGCGCCTGGGGCACATGCTTCGCTGCGATCTGCTGAACGACTTCGCGCAGATCGATCGTGCGCGACTCCCTGTCGGGGGATGGCCCGCCGTCTGCCCGCGCCAGTTTCAGCAGTTGAATGAGCAGCCGCTGCAGCCGGTCAGCCGCTTCCTGAATGTCCTTGAGCGAGGAATAGGCGACGTTGTTGGTCGGAATAAGTCCACCGAGAACCGAGATATGGGTACGCAGGATGGTGAGCGGGGTACGCATCTGGTGAGAGGCATCGGCCGTGAATCGGCTCATGGCCAGCTGCAGGCGCTCGGCCTCGAGCGCGCTGGTACGCAAGGTCTCGAGCGCCTGCGCCATGCTGCCGAGCTCGTCCGGACTACCGGTCGAAGGCACCGCTTCGACGAATTCGCGGCGGCTCAGGCGTGCGATGGCTCCAATCAGGATTTTCATCGGACGGGCGAGCCGGCGTTGGACGTTGATGACCGCAAATACGCCGAAGGCGATTACCGAAGTCAGATCCACGCCTGCGACGAGCAACATGCGGAATGAGGAGGTGCGAATGGCTTCGGCATGGCTGTTCGCTTCGTCCTGAGCCTGTTGGGCGATGGAGAGTATGGAGTCGAACGGACCATCGCACAGGGCCGTCCATTCGGCGCTGCCCACGGCCGGTTTGCCTGAACTGTCGAAGCGGTCGACGATTGCATCCACCCGCGTCTGCGCCTGATTGGTGCTCGTGCGCGCGACGTCGATGCGTTCGCGCAAAGCAGTCGACACACCCGGCCGCAGCAGAAACTCATCGAGGGTGTGCCAAGCGGTGGTGTAGATGGCACGATTCCCGTGCCAAATATCGAGTTGCGCGGCATCCAGGGGCAGGCTCCTGTCCACGTTGGGGCGCAACATCGAGCACTGCAGGCCGTAGCGATCGCGGATGGTCCAGGCGGTCCGGCGGATCTGCACCATCTCGGCAATGACGGGATCTCCCATCCTCACGGTATTCCCGACTGCAGCCGAGGCGGTGCTGAGCGTATCGTTCATTCCGTGAATTGCCTCGCGCCAGGCATCAATGGCATGCAGATTCCGGTCGGCGCGCTCGCGCGAAGCCTGCGCATCGACGGTGAATTGCAGCGCTTCCGCCCTCTGCCAGGCGGTCTGAATGGCCGCGACGAATTGGACACGGTCGGCGATGTCGGTGTCCCGCAGCGCGTCGAGCGCAGTGCTCACCGTCACGGACGCTTCCCGGTGCGTGGCGGCGATCACCGGCCTCGGATCGTCCTCCGCGATCAGCGCGGTGCTGTTCCTGGGAATTTGGGCGCGAACGGTAACCAGGGCGTTGAACAGCGTGTGGTCGGTGCTGGTCAGCCGGGCAATGCGGCCGGCGAGCGCGTAATTGGTCCACGCCTGGACGGCGAGTATCAATGCTGCGACGAATAAACCGGTCATCAGAATACCCAATGACGCGACCAAGAATTTCGTTATGGACGACTTGAACATTGCGTCCGCTCACTCGCTCGGCGCAGCCACAGCTGCAGTGACCCATCCTGGCAGTTCGGGCGGGAACTCGGCAGTCTTCCGGATCACGAAGCCTTGAGCATGTATCCAAGCCCTCTCATCGTCCTGATCGGCGGTCCATCCGGCTCGAGCTTTCTGCGCAGTCGAGCGATATGCACTTCGAGGGCGTTGGGCGCCACTGCATCGTCATAGCTGAACACCTCGGCGATGAGCCGCTCCTTGGAGACGACTTCGCCGGCCTTGGCTGTCAGCCGATCGAGCACCGCCCATTCCCGCCGCCGCAGCTGCAAGGGCCGTCCGGACACCGTGGCCGTGGCGCGGGTCCGGTCGATCGTGAGGTTGCCGATGACCAGAACGGGACAGGGATCGCCATGATCGCGGCGCAGGAGCGCCCGCACGCGAGCGGCCAATTCGCTCGCGTTGAATGGCTTCAATAGGTAATCGTCTGCCCCGAGGTCCAGGCCCTTCACCCGATCAGCCACATGATCCCTGGCGGTCAATACCAGTATGGGAATCTTGCAGCCCCGGGCGCGCAGCCTCTTGAGCACCTCGAATCCCGAGATATCAGGCAGGCCGATATCCAGTATGAGCAGACTGCAGGGTTCCGCGTCTGCAAGAAACAGGGCCGTCTCGCCGTCCTTGGCGCAATCTGCGGCGTGGCCGGCAGCTTTGAGAAGCGCGATGATTCCCCGCGACAGCGCAGGATCGTCCTCGACCAGCAGGATCCGAGCCATGTTGTACTCCCCATGTCGCTCGCCCTGGCCGATACGGCCCATGCATCGGTCGGCCGCAGGTCCAGGGTCAGCTTTTCTTGATGATAAGATCTTCAACGCATCAAAAGTACTCTGACAGAGTCAGGCGCAACGAAGTCGGCTCCAACGGATGAATGTGAATGTCCGCCACGCCCGCCGGCTCGCCGGGCAGGCGATCGACATACCAGAACTCCGCGGCGTTGGTCCTTTTATTCATGATGTTGTAGACCCCGAGCGCCAGGCTCCAGCCGCGCTCGAACGCGTAGTGAATATCGCCATTCCATTCGCCATAACCCGATCCCCGCACGGCGCCGTCCGAAGACAGAGGATAAGCGCCGAGATAGCGATACTGCAAACCTCCGCTCCACGCTCCCAGATTCTTGACATAGGCAGCGAAGGATCCGGTGGCGAACGGCGCGTTCGGCAAGAATTCCCCGACGTGTCCGGTACCATCGTCGAACGGTGTCTTGAAGCGCGCATGATCCGCCGAATAGCTGCCGTAGAGCTCCAGCCACGCGGCCGCCTGGTAAGTGACATTGAGTTCGAATCCGCGGCGCCGGCTGGCCGGTCCCGCAGTGTCCTGCCCCACATCCGGATCGTAAGTCGTCTCCGACTGAGCATCCAGACTGAATAGCGCCAGCGTGACCGCAAGCTGACGGCCTAATTGCTGACGCACGCCGATCTCCTGTCCGTCTTGGCGCGCGATGAGCGGCGCGCCCGCCGCTCCGGTGTTCGCCGCCTGATTGACGCCGCGCAGATCGTCGCTGTGAAAACCTCGTCCGGCGCTCAAATAAAACTCCGTCGTCACCGCAGGCGTCACGATCAGGCTCGCCTTGGGTTGCAGCAACGAGGCATAGGCACGGCCCGGATTGGTGCCACTGTCGCTGCCCTGAACTCTGTCCTCGCGCAGGCCCACCACGGTGCGCAGCCAGGACTGCCAACGAGTCGTCGCCTGCGCGAAGGCGGCGACGTCACTCAACGCCACACGGTCCTTCTCAAACACATCGAGCGGGTCGGCGCTGACCGGCAAGGATATCCGATCAATCGTCGGCACCCGCGAGACCTGGTTGAAGTCGAAGCGAGTCGACACACCCGCCAGCCACTCGTTGGGCACACCGGATATGTCATCGCTGCGGGTGAAACTCGCGCCGCCGCCGGCCGTGATGCGATTCTCATGCTGAGCCTCCTGGTCACCGTTGACCGGGTCCACCAGAACGTGAGTGAAATCATTCCAAAGCGTCAATTGATTATTGATCACATAGGCATTGGCCGTGAGTTGCCCTCCGCCCAGCCCGGCGAAAAACCGGGCCGACACGCTCGCGCGCTGCGCCTGTCCGCCGTCCGAAGGATCGAGCGATCCGAAGCGACCGATCAATCCCTGCTCCATGGCGCGCACCGGCTGGTCGGTGGTGCTGTTCCATAACCCGTGGTAGAACATTCCGGTGACGGAATACCCGTCGTGATCATCGCCGCCGCTATAGCGCAGCACCGCGTTGACCTTGCGCTGGTCGTCGGGATTGTTCCAAGGACCGTCGTAGTGCTGCAGTTCCAGGGCGCCGAGTAGCCTGCCCTCGCCCACCGTCTGCGATGCCGCGCCGAACAGCCGCTGAAACCCCAAGGTACCCGCGGTGAACGCGAGCTGATCGTCGAGCGTATTCTGATAATTCAGATGCACCGCACCCACCGATGCGAAGTCGCCCTCGCTGGCGTAATAGGTACCCTTGGTATAACGAATATTGGTCGCCAACTCCGGGATCATGAAGTTCACGTCGGCGTAGCCCTGACCGTGCGCATGGGTCGGCTCGTTGATGGGCATGTCATCGACAAAGATCGCAAGATCCGTGCCGTGATCCAAGTTATAGCCCCGCAACAAGTACTGATTGGCCTTACCTTCTCCGCTGTGCGACGTGACATCGAGGCCCGGTACCGTTTCCAACAATTGCCCCGGCCGGTACGCGGGCGCGAGCGCCAACTCAGAGTCCACCACCACCCCTTCGCTCGCCGTACTGGCGATGCCGATCAGCTTCAGCCGCTCCGCCGTCACCAAGACTTCCTGCAACGTCTCCACGGGAGCCGCGGCTGGAGCCGGTTCGGCGCGCGCGCTGCCACACCATGCGAACGCACACAGCGCCGCCGCCCACAATGATTCCGCCCACAGCGATGCCGCCGACGGTGCAGGTGCAGGTGCAGGTGCAGAAAGCGACTCCGCCCAGAGTGTGTGGTGGCCGCAGGTCAACCGCGCTCGGTGCCATGGTCCTTTCAATGTGCGGTGCGCGAGCGCGGTCACGCGTAGCTCCGGCTCACGAACCAAAATACTCCCAAGGCCACCAAGCAAGATGACGCCACATCCACGACCAACGTTCTGGGAAGAGCGAATTTGTACTTCGCCAGTATCCCGACCAGCAGTGTCGCCCCCACGACCAGGATCAATTGACCGATTTCCACACCCACGTTGAAGCCGACCAAGAGCGCGGCCAGACGCTCGGGGGGAAGCTGCAGCTCGAGCAGATCGGCGGCAAACCCAAAGCCGTGGATCAAGCCGAACACCAAGGTGATCAAGATCCGCAAGCGCCCCGCGTCGCGCAATCCGCCGGAAATCATCAGGTAGTTGGCGGTGAACAGAGCCGCGCCCAGCAACAGGAGACCCGGCAGCCCGCCGCAGCCCAGCCACTGCAGCAACGCCATGACCGCCAGCGTGCCGCCGACGGCCAACGCCACCGGCAAGGGCCTTTTGGTCTGCACCACGATGTTCTCCGCACCGATCAGCGCAATGGTGAGCGCCACCAGGGCATCGATATACTCCGCGTGCGGACGCAGCACCCCGGTCACCGCCAGCGCCAGCGTCAGGCTGTGACCGAGAGTAAAGCCGGTAACTACGAACACGAGATCGCGCAGCCGCCGCGAAATCAGCACCAGGCCCAAGAGAAAGGACATGTGATCGATGCCGCTGAAGATGTGCATCATCCCCATCCGGATGAACTCGACGAAGCGCGCGCTCTTCAACCGGCCGCCCTCGCCTCCCGTCACATCCACCGTCTGATGTTCCACGGTGATCAATTGTTCGGTGAATTCACCGGTCACCGCGTTCTGCACCTGCGCAAAATTGGTGTGGCTCGGCACCACATCGAAGAAAGCCCCAGAATGGATTTGCAGGTCCTTCGCGGCGGCGCACGCGAACGTGAAGTCGTATTTGCGAAAGCCCGCGGCCGCGGACAGAGTCTGAACCGGCGGCACCACCTCGCAGCGCTTGCCACCGGCCAAGGGGTAAACCCGCTCGGTGAGATAAGCCTTCACGCGATCGTCGGACGGCGCACTCTGATCGTTCGACAGACGATCAGCCTCCGCCACCGGGATCGTCATCACCAGATCAACGCCGGCGCCGTTGATTTCCCATACGGAATGAGATTGGCTCCGGGTATGAGCACCGGCGGCGGACACGCCGAACACGGCCGCAACCAAAGCCCAGGGCAGCAGTCGTGGCATCGACCCGCGCCGCCGGCTCGCCGGCTCTAGCGTTGTCTCGGACATCTGCCGCTTCGTCTCGGACAGCCGCGACGTAATTTTCATCAACCGCCGCACTAGCGCACGTCGTCTGCGATCAAGACATTCGCGCGCTTGCGCAGAAACGCCTCATCACCGGTGCGCAAGTGACCGATGGCGTCGTTGCGGTAGTCGGTCAAGACCTGATCGCGCGCAGCTCCAAAATCGAAAGGAACCGGTTTCTGGTTCTTGAACATGTAGATGAGATGAATCGCGTCCGGAAGGGCGAGAGGAGCCGAGACCCCGCCGTCGGGCAAGCTGCGAGCCGCCTCGAACAGCGGCTCCCCCAGATGAATCCTGGCCGCGAAATAGAACTCCTCGCCGGAAACCTTCCCGGAGTCCGCGGCATGCCACCGCGTCAGTAGCGCCGGCGTCGGAGGAGCGGACTTCAACGCCTCAGCCACTGCCGCCGCCGCGTTCGATTCATTCGGCGGAAATACATAGTCACGCAAAGTCATGACGCCCTCGCTCGCATAACGCGCCCGATGCGACGCGTAGTACGCACGCAGCTGCGTCTCGCTCGGTTGCGCCGTCAAGGCATCAGAGGCGATCTCCAGCTCGACCGAGTTGACCATGGCAGCGCGCACGTCGGGGTCCGTGGACGCGACATCCAGCTCCTTGCCCCGCTGCACGAACAGTTCTTCGCGAATCATGTCGTCCAGAACTTTTTTGCGCTGTGCGGCCGTCGCGTGCCGCAGATCCACGCCGTACAGAGTCTGCAGCTGCAGCAGATAGTCGCTGCGCGAGATGGGCTGTTGGTTGACCAACGCCACATCCTCGGGCGGCACCATCAAGGTCGAGGTACCACGCGCGGTGAACAGCGAGTAGCCGGCCATCAGCAATCCCAGCAAGGCGCCACAACCCATGAGCATGAAGGATCGCCGGCTGCTCACAAGGCTGATCCGGTATGACGCGGCGAATGAGACAGCGAGTACACGAATACCGCCAGCTCACGGATTCCTGCCGGGCTGATGCGTCCCACCCAGGCGGGGCACATGCCATGACGGCCATAGGCGATGGATTTCGCCAGCGATTCGCGGCTGCCGTCGCCGTAGAGCGTGATTCGATCCGTCAAATTCGGCGCACCGATGGCCGAGTCGCCCTTCCCGTCCGCCGCATGACAGTCATAGCAGCCGCCGGCGCCCGCGAAGAGCTCGGCCCCGCGCAGCGCTGCCTCCCTGTCGGCACTTTGCCCCTGCTCACGGATCAGAAACTCGACCAGGTCCCTAATGTTCGCCGGCGACAGCGGCTGGATCTTGCCGTCCCGCGCACTGGGCTCCGGTGTCGCATAGGCGGGCATGATGGCGAGGTTCCAGGCCTTCGGATGGTAGGAACGAATGCCGTACTTGATGACTTGTTCGATATCGCTCACCAACCCCATCCCATACAGCCAATCGTCGTCGCTCAGGTTCGGAACACCGCGCCCCGAATCTCCCTGTCCTTCGGTACCGTGACAAGCCGCGCAATGTGCCTCGAATTGGGCCGCACCGCGGCCCCTGGCGAAGTCCATCAGAGCCGCATTGCCGGGGATGGCATTGGGATCCGCGCGCAGCAACCGGCCCTCGAGTGCGGACAAGCGCACCAGGACCGCGGCGATGATGCAGGCCGACGCGGCCAAAAGAAGTGGGATGCGCACCTGGCGAAGGCTACCTGGGCGCCGCTCGATATCACGTAATTTACTGTTTTTATGGATGTTAATTAACGTTAAACTGCGCTCGCCATGAATTGCTTTCATCTCTTGCCCGCGGATCTGCTCTAGTGGACACGCATGCCGCCCTCAGCGAGGAGTCGAAGCGCATACAGGCAAGCGGCGTGCTGGGCGAAGCCAAGATGCGGCGGCTGTTCGACTACCTCGTGGCCTCCTCGCTGGCGGCGCAATCGCCCAAGGAAATCACGATCGCGATCGACGTCTTCGGCAAGGGCCCGGATTTCGACGTATCGCAGGACGCCGTGGTGCGGGTCTACATGCACAAGCTTCGTCGGACCCTCGAAGAGTTCTATGCGGCCCATCGAGGCGAAGGCATCACCCCCCTGCGTATCCCCCGGGGTGAATATCGCCTGACCCCCGTCACTGCAAGCGCGGCACAACGGGTACCCCATTCCGCCACCGCCGCACCCTCGAACACTGCATCTCCCGGCGCTCATCCAGACTCATTTGTGCCTGCAGGCGCCCCTGTGCCTGCAGCCACGTCAGTACCTGCAACCGCCTCAGCACCTCAAGCCGCCCCCGTGCCTCTGGCCGCCTCGGCGCCTCCGGCCGCGCATCGCTTAACCCGCCAACCTTTTCCCGGACTGATCGCCCTCGTCGGCGTCGCGGGCGCCGGCGCCGCACTGGCCATCCTGGTGTTGCTGTTCGCCTTCGGCATCTTGCGATGGCGCACACCGCCGACAAGCCTTGACCTGGCGCGCGCCAATCCGATCTGGTCGGCCATCCTCAATGACGACCGGCCCCTCTTGGTGGTGGTCGGCGACTACTACCTCATCGGCGAAACCGACGATTCCATGGAAGTGAAGCGCCTAATCCGCGAATATTCCGTCAACTCCAAGGACGATTTGGATAACTACCTCAAGCAGCATCCAGATGCCGCCGACCGATACATGGATGTCGGGATGCGCTACCTGCCGACATCGGTGGCGTTTGCGCTGCGCGATGTCATGCCCGTGCTCGACACCGGCAAGCGGCGCGTGAGCTTGAGCATGATGTCGGCAGTGACCCCGGCCATGCTCAAATCCGCCAACATCGTTTACATCGGCTATCTGAGCGGCCTCGGCATCATGCAGCAGCTAGTATTCACCGGCTCCCGATTTGCAATCGGCCAATCCTATGACGAGCTGCTCGACACCAAAACCAAGCATCTTTACATCAGCCAGACCGCGAGTCAGAACATAGGGGTGCCGCAAAGCTCCGGCAAGGAATCCTCTTACCGCGACTACGGATTCTTTTCGTCCTTTCACGGCCCCGGCGGCAACACCATCATCGTGATTTCCGGCACCCGCGACGAAGGTGTGAGACAGACCGCGGAAGCCTTCACCAGCCCCGAGAAGCTCCAGGAACTGCGTCAACAGGCCGACGCAGCCCCGCCCTTCGACGCCCTACTCGAAGTCAGCGCGCTCGATGGCGTGAACTTGAGCGGCAAGCTGCTGCTCGAATCCAAGCGATGAGAGCCGCAAGCGACTGCTTACCAGCGGTATTTCCAGCCCACCACCTGAACTGACGGTTCCATGTCGTACTCCTTTTGATTGAGCGGTCGCTTACTGCCGGCGCAAAAGTGGTACGGTGCGCCCAGGTAGGAAGCTCAGCGTCGCGCCTCGGTCGCCATCCGCACGGCGAGCCCCGCGAGGACGGTTCCCATCAGCCACCGCTGGACGATCGCCCACGTTGGTCGTGTCGCCAGAAACTTGGCAATCCCGCCCGCCATGACGACGATCGATCCGTTGACGCTGACACTGATGACAATCTGTGTAGCGCACAGCACGAGCGACTGGCTGAGCACGCTGCCATGCGAGGGCTCGATAAACTGCGGCAACAGTGACAGGTACAGCACGGCAGCTTTCGGATTCAGTAAATTGGTGAAGAGGCCCATCAAGAACAGACGACGCGGTGAATCGTTCGGCAAATTGCGCACTTGAAATGGTGACCGTCCGCCCGGCTTGACCGCCTGCCATGCGAGATAGAGCAAATACAACGCGCCAGCAACTCGCAAGGCGTCATAAGCCAACGGCACCGTCATGACCAAGGCCGTGATTCCGAACGCCGCGCAGAACATATAGACCACAAATCCCAACGCGACACCACTCAAGGAGATGAGCCCAGCGGTTCGACCCTGACGGATGGATCGTGAAATGAGATAGATCATGTTCGGACCTGGCGTGAGAACCATTCCGAGAGCGACGAGTGAAAATGCGATTTGGCTTGAAACCGTAGGCACTGAGGCGATTCCAACTTTGCGCTTCGTAAGCTAACTCCAACAGTTTACCGTAGGCGGCAAATGTTGACTTCCGCGTGGATTGCCATCGAGTGGCGCATCGCTGGTACTACGCTGAATTATTGACGCTGTGCCCCAGTCCGGCCGCGCCTGTACACCGCGCGAGCGTCGGCTATTCTGCCGCGAGCTTGAGGGGGCAAATGTCTGCAGGTGGCCCGCTTATCGCCGGTCAGTTCCATATTCCCCTGTAGACCCCAAAGCCGGTCGGGTAAGTCGCGCGATTAAGCGGGAACGTAAGTCAATCTAATCACGCCCTCGCCAACGAGATCGCTGGCCACGAGGCGCAGCGGCGGCCGGGGGCCGGCGAAGAATGGCGTGCCGTGACCGAGCACGCAGGGGCGGAAATAGAGTCGATACTCATCAACAAGATCAAGGTCGGTCAGGCTTCCCGCCAAGTCTGGTCCGGCGACGTCAATCTCCCCGACGAGCCGAGCCTTGAGCTCGCGCAGCACGGTCCCGACATCATTCTGGACCAGCGTGGCGTTGGGGCCGACTGCCTTCAACGAGCGCGACACGACCCACTTTGGTAGGCTTCGCCACGCCGCTGCGAAGTCGAGATCCTCCGCGTCCCAATCAGGCTGGTCTTCGTCCCAATAACGCATGATCTCATACGTGCGCCGACCATACACACAGCCAGCCAGTTCGCGCACGTGCTCTACGAAGTGACGGGCGAGCGCGGGGCCAGGTGGCCCCATTTCCAGGTGGTCGACGTAGCCGTCCAAGGACTGCTGCAAACCGAATACAAGCTTTGCCATGTTCTTTACTCGTTTGCCTCGAGGCTTTGTGTGGATAATGAACCGCCGGATTCGAATTTGATCAATTGTTACAGAATTTTCCCGGACCGCGCTCACAGCAGCCCGCAAAGCCTAGCCGCTACCGAAATTTCGCCTATATGAAATGACGGCCGCTCTCCGGCTTTGATTCTATCAACCCGGCTGTCTCAATCCGGCCGACAAGAGCCAATCCCCGATACTTCACGGCCGGCAACTTTTCGGTTGGGCAACCCAATCTCGGCCGTTATGTGCTACATAGACAAATCGTGGCATGTCGAGGTTCGCGAGAATGCGCATTGAGCACGTCGCCCTTTGGACGGAAGATTTAGAGCGTTGCAAGGCGTTCTATATTACGTATTTCGGCGCAACCGCCGGCGCCGATTATTTCAATGCTGTGAAGGGCTTTAGGTCCTGCTTCCTGAGCTTTGTAGACGGAGCACGTATCGAGGTGATGACGACGAGCAAGCTCTCTCCGCTCGTCATCGCGCCCGGAGCCCAACGTATGGGGCTTACACACCTCGCCATATCCGTGGGCTCCGAGCAGATAGTGGATGGCCTAACGCAACGACTACGGGAAGACGGATTTCCGATCGAGGATGGGCCGCGCCGAACGGGGGACGGTTACTACGAGAGCGTTGTGCTCGACCCCGACGGAAACAGGATCGAAATTACTGCGTAGCGTGCGCACGCGACATTGCTCTGCTCAGTGGACGGCCTGCATCGACTCCGGCCGTCGCGCCAAGTGTTCGATCGTCAGCGGCGGCAGAGAATCGGCCGGTGTAAACCCAAATATCTGACCATAGAACGACAGTTCGGATTGCAGCGAGCGAATGACGTTCTCGGATTTACGAAACCCATGGCTCTCCCCCGGGTAAAGCAAGTACGCGACCGGCACGGCGCGTGCGCGTAGTGCCTCGACAATCCGTGCCGATTGGTTTGGAGGCACGACGGGATCGTCTGCGCCCTGAAAAACGATCAGCGGGACCTTGAAGCCATCGAGGTGATTGAGCGGCGAGCGACTGTCATAGACAGATTGCGCCTGCGGCAAAGGCCCGATCAACGAGTCCAGGTAGCGGCTCTCGAACTTGTGCGTGTCGCGCGCAATCGCGGTCATGTCAGATATGCCGTAATAGTCGGCGCCGGCACGGAACACATCGCTCGTACTCAGCGCCGCCAGCACCGTATAGCCGCCGGCGCTGCCGCCGCTGATCACGGTGCGGGCGGGGTCGGCACGCCCGGTGGCGCCGAGGTATCGAGCGGCTGCGATCACATCCTCGACGTCGACGACGCCCCAGTTGCCATTCAACTCCTGGCGATAGGCGCGTCCGTAACCGGAACTGCCGCCGTAATTGACATCCACGACGGCAAAGCCACGGCTGGTCCAAAACTGTATGCGCGAAGCATAGGCTGCGGAGGCCTGACCGGTCGGGCCGCCATGCACGAGCGTCAACAATGGTGGCAAGGTACCCGGCGGCGCTTGATAGGCGGGGTTGCGTGGTGGATAGTAAAACGCGTGTGCCATGCGTCCGTGTGCGCTCGGGAAATCAATCGGCACTGCGATGGACACCGCCGACGGCGCAAGCAGCGCGCGGCCGGCACGATGCAGCGTCGTCACGCTGCCGCTCTTGACATCTATGCGCACTATCGCCGGCGGTGCGTCGACGGAACTGGCGACCACCGCGACGTGCCCCGCATCAATCCGCGTCAAGTGCTCGTAATCCACATACGGCAAGTCGAGCATGCGTGCGGTACCGTACCTGAGGTCCACCACCGCCAGTCGATCGAAGCCTTTCTCCCCGAAACGCAGCACCGCTTGACCATCGCCGAGCAGCGCGTAGTTCGCCTGACCCAGGGACCATAAGGGATTCGCAAACTCGGCGGCACGGGGCCATACCGCCTGCACGCCTGTCGAACGGTGGGCGTACAAGTTCCAGTAGCCGCTGCGGTCAGAGATGAAATACAGCGTGCCGTCAGTGTCCCATTGAGGTTCGAGCACCGACTCCGCCGGACCACCGGCTACCGTGACCGGCGCCCTCATTCCCTGCCCGTCCAACTTTGCGACTTTCAATTCAGTCGCGTCCCAAGGCATGTTCGGATGGTTCCAGGAGATGAACGCCAGCCTTTGTCCGTCTGGACTGAGGCGCGGGTAGGCGACGAAATCGCTATCGGCATAGAGCACTTCGCCAGCACCACCTCCCGGCAAAGGCAAACGTACCAGCGCGTTGCGGACTTGCGCCGGATCAGTGTGATCCTGTCGCACGCATATCAGCGATCCGACCGACGTTCCGCTCGCCGGCAGCGCCATGCAATCGGCGTAACGGTAACCGGGCGGAGTCAATGGCACGGCGCTGCCACCGGCTTTCAGCGCATACAGACGCTGATCCGTGAATTCGCTGTAATAGACCGTATCGCCAACCACTACGTAGGGTGCACCTCCGTATTCGTGCACGCGTGTACGCACGTTGGTACCGGCAGGGGTAACCGCCGATGCTGCCGCGTCCCGGTCCAAGCTGAAGAGACCCGCGATTCCGCCTGCGGCGGGCTCGGTTTCAGTCCAATAAAGCCTCCCGTTGACGCTTCGAAGGTCGTCGAAACCGACCCGACCAGCACTGAGCGCCTCGGCGCTGAGCGGTGAGGACCACGAACCATAAGGCGCGACCAGCGACGACTGGGCGTCGTGCCCGCCTACCGTCCCAGAGGCGAGTAAGCCAACGATGGACATAGAGGTAGCCTTAGTCGCCTTCCAAATTTTGTTAATCATCCATAGCTTCCCTGGAAATCGTCGCCAAGCGGGACTCAGCGTACGCCTACTCGGGCGGCAATAATCTTGTCAAAATTAGCTTTTGCTTCGTTGACGGTATCTTTGTATCCATCGGGGTCGATGAAGGCAGCTTCGCCCTCGGTCGGCATCCGCTCCAGCTTGGGAAGCAGGTCGAAGTAGCTTCCATGTGCCCCAAGGAATATATCGCAAGGGAGAGCCCGAAGCGTTGCGAATGTCTGGTAGAAATCCCCTCTGATTCCGGGGTATGAGGCCCGCTGGTCCGGCGTATCGAAGAAGCGATACTGCGAAAGCGGCCACAAGCCACCGACGATGACGACGTCGCGGAAGCGGCCTGCGGGATCGCTGGAAATGTGGGTACGGAATGTCCAGGTAGTGCAGCCACGAGTATGGCCGCCCGTGCGATGCGCCGTGAGGACGACACCACCCAGTGTCACGGTGTCGCCGTCGTGGAGAACTCGGTCAACCCGGGCTGGAGGGTACGTAAGCATCCCGTCGGTGCCAAAGGCGAAGTCCTTGCGTCCGCCGCTGCGTACAACTTCGGCATCTCCGTCCATGACCATGTTGCGGGCGTGAGTCTCCCGAAGGACTTCTGCCGCACCCGCCATGTGATCGAAGTGCGCCTGCCCGTTGAGAAGGATCTTCGTATCACGCCAGGAGAACCCCAGCTTTTCAACGCTTGCACGAATCTGGGGCGGCGAGACCTCAAGGTTTGCGTTGATCAGGATGTTCCCGGCGGGAGTTGTGATCAAGTAGGCCGCGAGGTCGCGACTTCCCACGTAATAGAGATTGTCGGCGATCTGGAAGGGGGGCAATGGAGTTATCCAATCAGGATTGTCTTTTGCTTCCGTACGAAGGCCGGCAAAACAGAGACAAATGCAGGCAAGTATCGCGCGCAGGGATTGAGGCATGGTTCGTACAGAGAATCCGAGATTGAAGAATTGGTACCGGCCCGATGGTACGCGTCCGTAAAAGCGGGGTCCACGGTGGCAGGTTACCCTAAAGGCACACTGCGCCCGCACCCGTTCTCTCATTCGGCGGCGTTCAGGCAGCCAATCTATACTTGACCCATACCCGTGCTGCTCGATGCCGCCGTTGCAGACTGGCTCATAGTGATTCGCGCTTGCCGCTTGGTATACGCCGTGCGCGCGGCGTGGTAGCTCGCGGTTCCTGATGATGAGACTCCAAAGTCTGCGCTAACATTCACTCGTTCTGAGCACGAATCGCAATTTCTCCTGGGCTACGCCACCTTGACGTCGATAGAAACGACACGCATCGGCATTCCAACTCGGTGTTTGCCACTGGACTTCGGCATAGCCGCGTTCCCTCGCCAGTTGCACCACTGACATCATGAGCGCCGCTCCGATTCCTGCGCCACGGTGTTCTGCCTTCACATATAGACAGTCCATGTGGAAGTACTCCGCGGCACTCCAGGTGGAGTATTCCGGGGCCGCCGTGGCATAGCCGACCAGGTTGCCGTCGATGACAACCACCCACGCGTGAAGCCGCGGAACCGCGGAAAATAGTGCTTGCCCCAGCCGTACCGATTTGTCGACGGCGTCGTAGGCGGCACGCTCGAAAATCGCGTGCTCGCTGCATAGCGCTGCTAGACCTTGGATGTCGTCCGGTAGCGCACCTCGTATGGCATACTTTTGTGCACCACTTGTTCGCTTGGAGTCCACCGGCCCGGATTCGGCGCAGTCGCTCAGGTGCCGACTCCCGACTCCAATTCGAAGCCCTCATCGATCCAACCAGTGACACCACCGGCCATGATTTTTACAGCGAAGCCAAGGCGCGCAAGCTTGGCTGCCCCACGCGCCGCGCCATTGCAATGCGGGCCTGCGAACTACTGGAAGGCACGGAGCTTTCCATCGACCAAATCGCCGCGCGCGCGGGCCTTGGAACAGCCACGACATTGCGGCATCACTTCCGCAGGAAGCTGGGCGTAAGTCCGCTCGAGTATCGCAGGCAGTTTTCGCAGATCGGGCGCCCTCTAAACAAGCGTGGTGTTCGCTAAACAAGCAACTGTCCACTCCCTCCTTGGCTCACCGAATACGCGACCCGCGCTCGCTCCGTTTGTTAGGCGTCACTGTGCCCTTGGCGCCGGAGTACAACATGGGTGGCTTTCTCCGACGCAACGAACTGAACGCATTCGTATCGCAGAGCGCGCACGTCAATCCCCTCGAACAGTCGCTCTCCCCCGCCCAGCAGGACCGGCGAGATAGCGACGTGCAGCTCATCGATGAGGCCCATACGAAGATATTGCCGGACAGTGTTAGGTCCGCCGCCAATGCGCACATCCATTCCGTTGGCTGCGTCGCGCGCCCGGTCAAGCGCCTCGTGAATACCGCCCGTGACGAAGTAGAATGTCGTTCCGCCTTCCATCTGGATGGGCGGGCGCGCATGATGAGTCAAGATGAAAGTCGGAACGTGATAGGGTGGGTTGTCCCCCCACCAGCCTTTCCAGTTCATGTCGGGCCAGGAACCGCGAATCGGTCCGAACATGTTTCTTCCGAGAATCCAGGCGCCAACATTCTGGAAGCCCCGCGCAGCGAAGTCGTCATCGATCCCCGTTGTGCCACCGTCGGCGCCAAATAGGGTCCGTTGGAACGTGCGCGTCGGGACTAACCACTGGTGCAAATCTGTGCCGCCCACGCCGAGCGGATTCCTGATGTCCTGATTCGGACCAGCTCCGTATCCGTCAAGCGAGATCGTAAAGCCCTCAACTCGGACGCGTGTCATTTTCATGCCTTCCTTTCGATTGACGCATAACGATGAGGTTGAGCGACGCGGGGATGCGCCGACGGAAAACGAAGATGCTTTATCTCAATCATCGCCCCACACTCCTTGTCCCAACGAAGACGCGACCCGAGATCGCTCGAACTGTTAGGCGGCGACCTCGACATATTCGACGCGGCTGGACGGAGGGGGAATAGGATCGCCGTCTTCACGCAACCCATCTAAATGAAATTCGATAGCCTCGCGAATCGCCTGCTCCGCCTCGGCCAACGTCTCACCCGTAGCAATGCATCCCGGAAGATCGGGGACATACGCGGAATAATTGCCACCTGCATTTTCAATGACTATCGCGTAGCGCATATAAGGGACCCTATTTTTTCAGTCCAGACTGCTTCAGGATACTGTTCAAAGTGCCTGGTGCCAAATCGTCTGGTTACAGGGTCGGGTCGTTGTGCTGGTATGGACGGATCGCGCGGCCGGTCCCCGGTTGATTTCGTGTAGAGAGGCAAACCCACATGAGCAAGAAGCGTACTTCCGGGAATACCCGAAAATCTGAGTTACCGTACAACCCGAATGACCGCGACGAGGTGCTGTCATTTTGGAAGGAAGGGATAGCGCACCGTGGCGTCGCCGAACTGCGCGCAAAGCGCGGAAGGCCAACCAAGAACCCCAGTGAGCGAAAGGAGCAGATCGCGCTGCGGTTGGATGCAGATGTTTTGGCCTGGTACCGAGCGCAGGGTAGTCGATGGCAGACACGGATGAATGCGGTGCTCAAAGCATTCCGCGACGCATCGGTCTGAAGTGAGATAGGACCTAACGATGAGGTTGAGCGACGCGGGGTTGCGCTGCCGACCAACGAAGCTGATTTATCCGGATCATCGACTCCCTCCTTGGCTCACCGAAGCCGCAACGCCCGCGATCGCTCGAGCCGATTGTTAGGTTCCGTTAGCGAACCTTAGCCAGCCGTTCTGCCATGCGCGTCTGCCAACCAGGTCCCGTGGCCTTCCAGCGCGCGATCACATCAGCCGGCAACCGCAAAGAGATCGATTTTCGCGGATTCGCAGACACCGGCCTGCCGCCCTTATTAATTTTGGCGCGCTTTAACATTTGCTCCGTCAATTCGGGTAGCTCGTCGTACTCCCGCGCCTTTATTGCGTGAGCATCAACTCGCGCCAGATCAGACTTCAAGGAGCGGCGCGAGGCGGCTCTGTTCGCGTTCATTGGCTTTCCTCATGCTAAATACGTGGCGCCCGGCACCACGCGGCGTATAGCCGACAACAACCATCCTGCCCTCCAAGTACCCGAAACAGATGATGCGAGTTTCGCCATAGTCCTTACGAGTATCCTCAACCTCCAAAGTCACCCCAGCGAATACCTTTGCGGCGTCAACGAAGTCCAACCCGCGATCAGCGAGGGCTTTGGCTCGCTTCGCTGGATCGAAGGTGATTCGCATGGCGGTTATTGTATATACAACAACCATGGTGCGCAACGTCAGCGCACCGTGAGGCTAATGAAGGAATCTAACGGTCAGGTTGAGCTGCGCGATAAGCCAGATCAAACCAACATGGAAGGTGCGCTCGTGTGGCTGGAACGCGCAGCGAAACAAGGGAATGATGCGGCGAAAATGAGATTGGCAGCGATCCTAGCCGCCAATCCTTCGGCGGAGATTAGAAATCCCGCCCGCGCACTTACTCTCAGCGAAAGCCTTGAACGTGAGTACAAGGACGATCCGAGTCTGTGGGAAATAAAGCCGCAGCGGCCGCTGCAAAATTGGATTTTAAGAGTGCGGTGAAAGCGCAGGCCGAAGCGCTTTCGCGCGCAAAGAAACTAGAATGGGATGTGACAGCTCTGATTGCGCGTCAGTCCGATTACTCGTCAAATCGATCATGGACCGGGGACCTATTGGCGTTTTAGGCTCGCTGATGGCGTGCATGCAATACGTGGCCGGCAAAGGTCACCGATGCGCCATGTTGAACGCTCCGCGCCACGATTTGGCAAGCCCGTTGCAGACGGTAGCAACGACTACGGCGCCGGTCATGACCGATTTCCCCAGCTGGCGAAGGACTTGCCTTCAGCGGCCAGTTGCCTGAGCAAAGGCGCCGGTTCCCAGGCGTCAGGCTGATAGCCCTTCGCAAATTCGCGCATCGTGCGCAGGATATTGGGCAGGCCGACGGTATCGGCGTAGAACAGCGGTCCTCCTCGAAAATCTGGAAAGCCGTATCCCGTCAGGTACACGACATCGATATCCGAGGCTCGCAGCGCGATGCCCTCCTCGAGTATTCGCGCCCCTTCATTGATCAAGGAATACAGCGCCCGCTGCACGATTTCCTCGTCGCTGACCTTGCGCCGCGCAAACCCCAACCGGGCCGACTCTTCGAGCACGATCTTGTTGACGAGGTCGGATGGATTCGGCGCGCGGTCGCCGGGCTTGTAGTCGTACCAGCCGGCACCGGTCTTTTGGCCGAAGCGCCCCAATTCGCAGATTCGATCCGGAGTCTTGGAAAACACACGGTCCGGATACTCGACGTACAGACGTTTGCGGATGTACCAGAGAATGTCGTTTCCCGCGAGATCGCTGACGCGAAACGGTCCCATCGCAAAGCCGAATTTCTCCATCGCCTTGTCGATTTGCTGCGGCAGTGCCCCAACATCCAGCAGCAACTCCATCTGGCGGAAGTACGCGTTCATCATCCGGTTGCCGATGAATCCGTCGCACACACCGGAGATGACGCCGACTTTCTTGATCTGCTTGGACACGGCCATGCTGGTGGCCACCACATCCTTGGCGCTCTTGGCGCCGCGCACGATCTCGAGTAGCTTGCTGACGTTCGCCGGACTGAAGAAATGCAGGCCGATCACATCTTGCGGGCGCCGCGTGAAATCCGCGATCTTGTTCACATCCAAGGTCGAGGTGTTCGATGCCAGGATCGCTCCCTGCTTCGCGACCTGGTCGAGCTTCTCGAACACCTGTTGCTTGACCTGCATGTCTTCGAACACCGCCTCGATGACCAGGTCCGCACTCTTGAGGTCGTCGTAAGTCAGCGTGCCGGTGATCTGCTTGATGCGCTTGTCGAATTCGCCCTGGGTCAGCCGGCCCTTCTTCAGCGTGTTCTCGTAATTCTTTCTTACCGTATTCAAGCCCTTGTCGAGCGCCGCCTGACTGGTCTCGAGCACCGTGACCGGGATGCCGGCGTTGGCAAAATTCATTGCGATGCCGCCCCCCATGGTGCCGGCACCGATCACGGCCACCGACTTGATCGCCCGCAAGGGAGTGCTGCTCGGCACATCGGGAATCTTGGCGGCGGCGCGCATCGCGAAGAAAGCATGCCGCAGTGCCTTGGACTCCGGGGTGTTCAGCAATTCGATGAACAGAGTCCCTTCGACTTTCATTCCCTCATCGAAGGGCCGCAGCACCGCCGCCTCGACCGCCTCGATGCACTTGAGCGGGGCCGGGTAGTTCTTGGCGAGCGGACCGACGGCGCCGCGCGCGAATTCCACAAACGCCTCCGCATTTGGAAGATCGATCTTGAGATCGCGCGCCTTTTTCGGCGGCAATTTCTCGGCGATGATGCGCTCGGCAAAGGCAACCGCTGCCGGCAGCACGTCGCCATCGGCGGTCGAATCGAGCAACTCAGTATTCGCCAGGTCGCGCGCAATGACGGGATTCCCGCTCACGATCATGTTCAGCGCCCGCTCCACACCCACCAGACGGGGAAGCCGTTGCGTACCCCCCGCACCGGGCAGCAGGCCCAGCTTGACCTCGGGCAATCCGAGCGTTGCCGCCGCCGCGGCGACTCGGTAGTGGCACGACATGGCGAGTTCCAGCCCGCCGCCCAACGCGAGTCCGTTGATCGCGGCAACCACCGGTTTGGGAGAACTCTCGATCAGCGTGAACAAATCCACCAAGGACGGACTGGCGGACATGGCGGGCAAACCGAACTCGGCGACATCGGCGCCCCCGCAAAACGCGGTGCCGGACCCGACGATCACCACCGCCCGAATCGACTCATCGGTAGTCGCGCGTTCCACACCGTCGGCGATGGCGGTACGCAGCCCCACACTCAGGGCATTGACCGCGGGATTTTTCATGGTGATCACGGCGACGGCGCCCCGTGAAGTATAGTCAGCGAATGCCATGCGATCTCCTTTGTCGGTTGCCAAGTATACTGCCATGTTGAAACGGCTCCACTCACCCCTTGCGCTACTCTCGGCGGCATTGCTGCTGATTTGGTGCGTCGGCATGTTGGGGCGCGGCTATTGGACCCCGGATGAACCGCGCGAAGCGGACATCTCTTGGCGTATGAGCTGGCAGACGGAAAAGGCGGTCCCGCTGCTGGCGGGCGAGGCCTTCTGCGAGAAGCCGCCGCTGACCTACTGGCTCGCCGCCGTCCCCATCCGGCTCTTCGGCGCCCATGCCTGGGCCGCGCGACTTCCGAACCTGCTCTACGCCATGATCACGGCGCTCAGCGTCGGTTTGCTGGGGTATCGCAGCGCCGGCCGCAGCGCCGGGGTGGTGGCCGCGGCCGCCATGAGCACCTTTCTGCTGTCGTACCAGGTTGCGATCTGGCTTGCGACCGATGCGCCGCTGCTCGCCGCCGTATCAGTCGCGCTCTTGGGCGCGTACTTAGGCTTCTATGCGGCTCAAACTGGGGAGCGCCTGCGCGGCTATTTATTGATGCACGCCGCGCTCGGGTTGGGATTTCTTTCCAAGAGCGCCGTCGCTTGGATGGTGCCGGCATTGGCCATAGCGACCCTCGCCGTCTGGGAGAGGCGCTGGCGCGAACTCATCCGCTGGGAACTGTACTTGGGATTGGTCGTGCAGGCCGCGATGATCTTCACCTGGATCTGGTTCGTGTATGTGGGCCCGGACGGCCTTGCTCATTTGAAAGTGTTTTTCTGGAACAATTTGGTCGGCCGGTTCACCCACATCGACGCGCCGAATGAATTGCAGTACACGACCGGCCATCAGAATTCCCCGGGCAAGTATCTGATCGAGATGCCGATGTACCTCGCTCCGTGGACCCTGTTGGTCATCGCCGCGTTGCGCCGTGCATGGCGGCAGCGCAAGAGCTCCATGGATGACTATCGGCCCGTGCGCTTTGCACTCGCCGCCTCGCTGCCGCCGCTGGTCATCCTGTCGGTGGCGGCGACCGCCCGCAACATCTATTTCGCCCCGGCCCTGCCCGGTGTGGCATTGCTGCTCGCCTGGTGGGCGCGAGAAATCCGTGAGCAGCCGGATCGCTGGGATATACGCGCCCTGCGCGCAACCTCCGCCCTGCTGCTGCTCGGGGTGTTGATACTGACCGCGGCGGTGGGCCTGGTCGGCGGCGACTCCTGGAGCGCGATGGATTCGCACGCGGCATATATCGCGATTTCCGCGATCGGCTTGGTCATCGCCGCCGCGCTCGCGCTGCACGCGTGGACGGCGGCGCGCGATCGAGTGCAGCGCGCACAGTGGTCGCTGCTGTTGGCCTACTGCGCATTGCTCGTGGGCCCGGCATCGCAGGTGTACGCCCGGGTCGATGCCTGGCAGGACCTGGCGTCGATCGCTCGCGCCATACAGCGCGACGCCGCGGACAGACGGTTGATTCTGTTTGCACCGGACGAGACGACTCGGGCCATGATCGACCTGTATGCCCGGACCACCGTGGACCTGATACCCGGACCGATCGACGCGGCAGCCATTGATCGCTTGAGAACCGAGGCCGCGCCCCACAGTTTCATCGTCGTGCAACTGCCCGGACGCGCGAGCCTGGCCGCGCAACGATTGCGTCATGTGTTTGCGCCGCGCCGCGCCGCGGCGGAGCGGCGACCGGACGACGAGCCGGAGCTGCCGTGGATGCAGGCAGCGGGGGTCCGCATGGCGAAGAGCTATGCCCTGCCCAACGGCCGCCGCTACGCGCTGCTCGAACCGAATCCCTAGCCCGAAGGAGACTCGCGCCGCGGCTCGCCGAGCAGCTCACGGTATAGGGCGTCGTATTTGGCGATCTGGCGGGTCCATGAAAAATCCTGCGCCATCGCATTTTGCATCAGACGCTGCCAGCTCCTCGGCGCGCCGTACCAATCGAGCGCAGTCCCGACCGCCCAACGCACGGCCGGCGCATCGTAATCGTTGAACACACATCCGGTGCCGGTGCCGGCGTCGGGATCGAAATGCTGCACGGAATCCGCCAGGCCGCCGGTTTTACGCACGATCGGAATGGTGCCGTAGCGCAGACTGTACATCTGATTCAATCCGCAAGGCTCATAGCGCGACGGCATCAGGAATAAGTCGCTGCCTGCCTCGATCAAATGCGCCAGCGATTCATCGTAGCCGGAGCGAAATACCACGCGGCCCGGGAAGCGGCGCGCCAGTCCCTCGAAGAACTCCACGTACCGCGGATCACCGCTGCCCAACACCATCAAGCCAAAATCGCGCTCTTGCAACAGGCCGGGCAACGCGTCGAACAACAGGTCGATGCCTTTCTGCTCCGCCAGGCGGGTCACCATGCCGACCAGCGGCCGCGACGCTTCCATGTTGAGGTGAGCGGCGGCCATCAGCAGCTCCTTGTTGGTCCGCTTGCCGCGCAAGTCCTGTGGTCCGTAGTGCGCCGTCAGATGCGGATCGTGGCGCGGATCCCAATCCCGATAGTCGACTCCGTTCAATATCCCGACCACTCGATCCTGGCGCGCCCGCAGCGTTGCCTCCATGCCCATGCCGAGCGGGCTCTCGCAGATTTCGCGCGCGTAAGTCGGACTCACGGTGGTCACTAGATCGGCAAATTTTATGCCGACTTTCAACGGGTTGATGACACCATGCGCCAGATCGCCGCTGTCCAGGCGAGCATCGAAGGCGCCCAATCCCAAGTCGGCGGCCGCCGCACTCGGCATGACGCCCTGGTAGCCGATGTTATGAATCGTCAGCACCGAGCGCGCGGCTCCAAGCACCGGGTCCGATGCATACAGCGTCTTCATGTACAGAGGCAGGAATGCCGTATGCCAATCGTTGCAATGGAAGATATCGGGCGCTATTCCCAGGAGCCGGCAGCTCTCGAGCGTTGCGCGAGTGAACAACAGAAAGCGCCGATGTTCATCCGGATCGAAGGTATAGAAATCGCGACGGTGGTACAACGCGGGGCAATCGACGAAATAGGTCGGGATATCCGTAGCGGGGAATTGCGCCGTCTGCAGAGAGAAGCGGTATTCCGTGTCGCCGATGGTCATCGGGATGTGCTGCACGCCGGCGACGGGCTGCAACTCCGGGTGTGCCGCCCGCACGGCGGAGTACAGCGGCATGAACGCATGTACTTCGTGACCCAGCAACCGGAGGTTCTGCACCAAAGCCCCGGCGACGTCCGCGAGTCCGCCGGTCTTTGCGTACGGCAAGATCTCCGAACTCAAGACACACAGCTTCAATGCCGACATAATTGTGAGTCTAGCAAAGGCATCGATGCCTTCGCGAGAAAAGGTGCAGGCGCTCGCGGAGTATGGCAGGCTGGGATTGAGCTCGAGGGTGATTGGATTCTACTCACGAAACCAGGATAGGTATGCGACACGCTGCTCGTAACAACACTGGACGCTACGTCAGCCGTTTGACCAGCGGCACCTTGGCGGTGATCATGGCGGGCGGGCGCGGTGAACGGCTCAAAGCGCTCACCCAGAACCGCTGCAAGCCGGCCACGCCCTTCGGCGGCAAGTTCAGGATCATCGACTTCGTACTGTCGAATTGCGTCAATTCCGGCATCCGGCAAATAGCGGTGTTGACTCAGTACAAGGCGCAATCGTTGATTCAGCACATCCAACGCGGCTGGAGCTATCTGCGCGGCGAACTCGGCGAATTCGTCGAGTTGATTCCGGCTCAACAGCAAATCGGCCCGTACTGGTATCGCGGCACCGCCGACTCGGTGTATCAGAATCTGGATTTCATCCGGTCGCACAATCCGACGCACGTACTGATCTTGGCGGGCGATCATATATATAAGATGGACTACGGCCCGATGATCGCTTACCACGAGCAATGCGAGGCGGACATCACCGTGGGCGTCGTCGACGTGCCGTTGGAACGCGCCAATGAATTCGGCATCCTGACCACCGACGACACCAATCGCGTCACCAAGTTCGCCGAGAAGCCGCGTGACCCGGACCCCATCATCGGCCAGAACAATCTGGCGCGAGCGTCCATGGGCATCTATGTGATCGGCATGGACCGCCTGGAGAAGATGCTGAAGGACGACGCGGCCAACGAATCCAGCAATCACGATTTCGGGAGGAACATCATCCCTCCGGCCATCAAGTCCCTGCGCGTATTTGCCTACCCGTTCCATGACGTCGAGACCCGCGCGCAGAATTATTGGCGCGACGTGGGCAATGTCGATGCGTTGTACGAAGCGAACATGGAACTGGTTGCGCTCAATCCGGAGCTCAATATCTACGATCATCAATGGCCGATCTGGACCTATCAGGCTCAGCAACCCCCCGCCAAGTTCGTGCTGGACGAAGAAGGCCGGCGCGGGATGGCGGTCAACTCCATGGTCGCCGGCGGCTGCATCATCTCGGGCGCGCATGTAAATGAATCGCTGCTGTCGAACGATGTTCGCATCGAGGACAGCAGCGTCATCGAGCGCTCAGTCCTGTTGCCGGGCGTGACCATCGGCCGCCGCTGCAAGATCACGCGCTGCATTCTCGACGAGAACTGTGTGATTCCCGACGACATGCAGATCGGGCAGGATCACGCGCTCGACCAGAAGCGCTTCTTCGTCACCAAACGCGGCGTGGTGCTGGTGACTCAGGACATGCTGCGCGCGCAAGCCGGGCAGTAACGGGGCAGACCGCTCAAGCGTCCGCGGCGCGCAATTTCAACGCGGACCAAGCCGCGATCACGCTGCGTGATTCGATCCCCAGCATGTTGGGCTCTCCGGCTACCTGGCCGCACAGGACTTTCACGTCCGCTCCCGAGGCGCCCCACGGCCGGTACAGCGACGGCAGCGCCTTGCCGAACAAGACCACCAGCGGACAACCCACCGCCGCCGCGGCATGCGCCGGCCCCGAATCGACGGTAATCAGGCCGGCGGCTCGCGCCAACAGCGCGACCAGCCGGGAAATGGGCAGGTCATCGGCGGCGTTGTCCAGCCGCGCGATATTCGCCAATGCCGCGACTTCCTGGTTCAGCGCATATTCGGGTCCCGTGCCCAGCAACACGATCGCGTGATCCGGATTTTGCAGGCGTACATGGCGCAAGACTTCGGCCCAGCGCTCGTTCGGCCAGTACTTGTTATTGACCGCCATGCGGCGCAGGCCGCGCCGCATGGTGCGTTTGTTGCCGACTTGAACCAGGATCAACGGTGCCGAGGCGAGGCCGCGCGCGCGCAGCCAGACATCGAGATCGGCGCGCTGTTGATCGCTGACATCGAGATGACACCCCGGCGCCACCGCGGCGAGTTCGGTGTGGCACGATTCGGCGGCGACCGAGTCGGCGTCGGCCGGTTCGGCGACGAGCGCCTCGGCTGATCCCGGCGCGGCGATCGCGGCCGGCATGATTTGCGCGAACCGCCGCCATTGCTCGGTCGCATGCTCGCCGGGCAACAGCGGATGATTACGTACGTCGACGATGAATTCCTCGGGAATTCCGGCGCGCGCCAGCAAGGGCCGCGCCGCATCGCCGGCGTCGCAGAACCAAGTCGGACCTGCGCCGCGGGCGCGCAAGCGATGCACGAGGCGCCGTTGGTCCGCACTCAGCCAGTACGGGGTTTTGCGGCTGCGTACGCTCCATACCTCGCCCACTCCCGGTTGTCCGCGCAGCAACGGCTCACTCCAGGGACCCGAAGTCACGATATCCACGGGAGACTGAAACCGCGCGTGCAGCACGCGGATCAACGCGGTCAGCAGCACCATGTCGCCGAAGGCGCCGCAGCGCACCGCCAGCGGTCGATTCGAATGCAGGGCGCCGGCGCGCGGAATCGATCCTTCGGTCACCGAAAACTTTGGCGGCACGAACTCTCCGACGCGTGGAATACCGGCGCGCCAGTATAATTGATCGCCGATGGCCGAGGAGAGCATGACGACGCCAGTGAACATCGCCGCGCGGATCAAAGGGCTGCTGGAGACCTTGCAGGAGCCCGCGCTCGCTCCCTTTCTGGCGGACTGGCCGCAGGCTTCTCAGCAACGCGCTGTTGCCGCCTGCCAATTGCCGGTGTTGCGCTGGCTCCCGGAAATAGCGGGCAGCGCGCCGCCTTTTGGCGCCGATTTGGTGACTGCGATGTGTCGCGTCGCGCCGTCGCTGGCCTGGCGCCAAACATACACGGCGCAGGATATCGATCGCGTTTTCCTCGACAACTATGGGTGGAGCGAGATTTTTGGCGGGACCGGACCCTTGACCAGCGAACGGATCGCCTGCGGCTTTCTGATCCTGGGCCCGTTCACCCACTACCCCCGGCACCGTCACGAAGCCGAGGAAATGTACTTGCCGCTCAGCGGCACGGCAGCGTGGCAACAGGGCGATGCGGTATGGCGGGAACGAGCGCCGGGAACGCCGATACATCACGCGGGCGACGAGCCTCACGCCATGCGTACCGGCGGCAGCCCGTTGTTCGCTCTCTACCTCTGGCGCAGCGGCAACCTCGCACAGAAAGCGCGGCTCGACCACCCCGCGACCTGAAGTGACGGCGGCCGCTCGAATCGCCTTACTTAGGTAGAATAGCCGCATCGGATCGCGATGGGGAGCGCAGCAACGTTGCGACGCGTCGGTTTTCCGTAACCTGCATCAATGGGATCCGTTCATGACTTGGTACCTTCGACGTGCGCCGCTGGCGGCATTTTGCTCTCTGTCAATCATAGGTCTGCTGATGAACCCTCAAGCATTCGCTGCTGAATTTACCGCGGTCCGCGGCGACCGCGCGAGCGGCTGGCTGCCGCAGTCCCGCTCGGAGGTCTTGGCTCGAAATGGGATGGTGGCGACGAGCCAGCCGCTCGCGGCACAGGCGGGACTGCAGATATTGAAAAATGGCGGCAATGCCATCGATGCTGCCGTCGCGACCGCAGCCGTGATGAACGTGGTTGAACCCGGCAGCGCGGGGATGGGCGGCGATGTATTCGTCATCGCGTGGCTGGCGAAGGAGAATCGGCTGGTAGCCTTGAACGGCAGCGGCCGGGCGCCTCCCGGCGCGACGCCGCAGCACATCGCGGAGCGCGGTTTCACCAAGGAGATGCCGCAGCATGGCATCGACTCTGCCACCGCTCCGGGCGCCGTGGATGCTTGGGACGTGCTACTCAAGCGCGCCGGAACACTGACTTTCAGGGAGTTGTTGCAGCCGGCGGCCGATCTTGCCGAGCAGGGTTTCGCGGTCAGCGAACGGATCCACAACGATTGGATCTACGGAGCCGAAGTTCTGAGCAAGGACGCCGATTCCATCAAGACCTACCTGGTCGACGGCAAGCCGCCGGCCACCTACAGCGTGTTCCGCAATCCGGATCTCGCACATGCGTTTCATGTCCTGCAGGCGCAAGGCCGAGACGCGTTCTACAAGGGCGAAATCGCGTCGGCCATCCTCGCGAAATCGCGCGCGCTCGGCGGAACTTTCACGGCGGCGGATCTGGCCGACACCCGGGCGGATTGGGTGACGCCGATCAGCACGAACTACCATGGCTACGATGTGTTCGAGTTTCCACCCAACACCCAGGGCTTCGCGGTATTGGAGATGCTGAACATTCTCGAGGCCTGCGCGCCGAAATTGGGCGTCAACCTCGCGGCGCTCGGCCCCACATCGGCGCTCTACTGGCACGTGCTCATCGAGGCCAAGAAACTTGCCTATGCCGATTTGTACGCCTACAACGCCGACCCGAAATTTGCGCAGATCCCCGTCGAGAAGCTCATCTCGAAGTCCTACGCCGCCGAGCAATGCCGGCGAATCGACCTGCACAAGGCGAGCACACCCGAGGCCAAAGGCGATCCGGTCGGAGGCACGGTCTACCTGGTCACGGCCGATCGCTGGGGCAATATGGTGTCCTTCATCTACAGCATCTACGACACCTTCGGCTCAGGGATTACGGTACCCGGCTACGGCTTCGTGCTGAATAATCGCGGCGCGCTGTTTTCGCTGGATCCGCGCAGCCCGAATATCGTCGCTCCCGGTAAACGGCCGTTTCACACGCTGCTGCCCGGATTCGTGATGAAGGATGGGCGCCCGCTCACCGCCTTCGGTCTCATGGGCGGCAGCCAACAGGCGCAGGGACACGTCCAGGCGCTGATCAACATGATCGATCTCGGCGCCAACGTGCAGGCCGCCGGCGATGCCGCGCGCTTCTCGCACGCCCAAGCGACGAACACCCTGCAACTCGAGTCGAATCTCTACAACTTGCTCGGCGCCAAATTGAAAGCCCTTGGACACACGGTGGTGTCCGCGAACGGCGAAGACATGGGCGGCTACCAAGCCATTTCGTTCACACCGTCCGCCACGCCTGCGCCCCCCTCGGCCCGAAGCGTGCCGCGCGATGGGCCCTCCGCCGACGAGCCCATCAATGGCATTTACCGCGGCGCGTCGGATCATCGCAAGGACGGACAAGCGGCCGGCTGGTAGTCAGCAGGCAAGCCAGCCGCGCGGGCCTGGAACAGCCCATGATTTCCTCGTGCGCCAATCGCAGGCGAAACCGACGCTATCCGACTAGCGCACGACCTCGCGGTACAAACGCAGGAATGCATCGGCCGCCTTGTGCTGATTTCGCTGCCAATCATCCGCGGCCGAGTGGTCCGCCCCGTCGCTCACGTACTTGACGCAGGCAAATTGCGCGCTTTCAGACCAGCAGACCTTTGCCAGAGCATAGGCCTCCATGTCGACGACCGCGCAGTCCATCTCTGTGGCCGCGGTCGCAAACGAATCACCGCTGCCGCACACGGCCGGCGGCAAATTCTTGAACACCGGTTCGAAGCGCAGACACGCCGGCGCCTCGTCATACGGCGTTACGCCCAATGCAAATCCCAAACCACGGACATCCATGTCTCGCTGCACGAACTCGTGGCATTCCACCAGAGTTCCAGCCGGGTGGCGCCGACTTCCCGCCGAACCGAAATTCAGCACCAGCGGCATTGCCCGTCCCTGCAGCGCATAGCGCGTCAGTTCGCGCGAAAGCGCGATGCGCCGCATTGACCTTGCCGACGCCGCAATACAGCACCGGGACGCCCGCCTGCTTCGAAGACGCCTGCGGACTCCGTTCGCAAGGCAATGACCACCAGTACAGTCGGCAGCTCGATCATTTCGGCAACTCGAGCATTGAAGATCACGGCTGATAGTTGATGGCCGCGCGCAGGCGCAGTGTCTGCCACGAATAGTTCGCCACGAGATTCAGATCGATCAGCGCCACCAGCGCCCGGAGCTGGTATCCCGCGCGTTGACACAGATCGGCAGCCGCGGTCATCGTGCCGCCGGTCGCAAGCACATCGTCGATCAGCAGCAAGCGGCCCTGGCCACGCTGCATTTCCAGCACCCCGGACCCATACTCGAGATCGTAGGACACATCGACCACCGGCGGCGGCAGCTTGCCTTGCTTGCGGACCAACACGAATCCCTTGCCGCGGCGTACCGCCAGGGCGGCGCCCAGGATGAACCCTCGCGACTCGATTCCCGCCAAGGCGTCGATCTCGCTCCACTCCGCCTCCGTGAGCAGCGCATCCAAGGCCCCGATAGTGGCGTCGAAGTGATCGCGCAACAGCGGGGAAATATCGCGGAATAAAATGCCAGGCCGCGGGAAATCCGCCACATCGGCAATCGCCTGCTTCAATTCAAACATACTAAAGCACACCGGTTGAAAAACTTACATGGGGAGCGGTTCATCGCGCCGCAGTTTACCGTGACCGGACATTTTATGCCGCACGCGACGTCTATGCCGCCGGTACTTTAAGCTGCCGGCACCGGCCCGCCGGCCCGCAACGAAACAACCTGTGGTAGCGTGTTTCTCCAAGGAGGTACGATCGATCCATGTCCAAGGCGATCTCTCGTCATCTATCGGCAGGCGCCGCGCTACTCCTAGCCCTGACGGCGGCGGTCGCCGCACCGGCGCAGCCCGCCGCCTCGCCGGGGAAATCCCAGGCGTCCGCACCGACGCCAACCGCACCAGCGCCAGTTGCGACGGCGGCCGCGCCGGCCGCCGTCGCCCCCATGACCGGCCCGCAGGTCATCCAGGTGTTGGAGCAGACGATCGATTGGTACCGCACGCTCGGCATTCAACAGCAAGTGTCCACGGAGCCGAGCGACCTGCTGATCCTTTACGACAACCGGCAGACGGCGAACCAAGTCATCAAATTGGCCTTTGAAGTAGCGCGGACCGATGCCGAGATTCTCGCCAAGCAACCCTCGCCCAAGGATGCCGGCGACGCCTCCTCCTCGTCGCAAGCGCTGAATCAGCTTCAGAGCAAATTCGCGGCGCAGGCCGCGGCCACCCAGACCGAACTGGAATCCGACCAAGCTCAGCTGGCAGCGGCGCGACCGGAACGGAGGGTCGAGTTGCAGGCCAAAATCTCCGAGCTGCAAGGGGAGCTCGATCTGATCAACGCGAGACAAAACCTTCTCGCCACGATGGCATCATTCACCATCCAGAGCGACACCAACGGAGTCAGCCCGAGTGCGTTGAAGGCGCAGATCGACGCAATGGCCGTCACCATCCCTTCTTCGGCGACCGCGGGTTCCGCAGCGCCCACGGCGCCCACTCCTGCTGCGCCCAACGCTGCTGCGCCCACCACCGCTTCGACCGGCTTCACGGCGCCGGTCTCCACCGTGCCTACGCCGGCGCTGACCGGCGCCAGCGGGATCGCCGCGGCTCGCTTCGGCATCTGGGACTTGGCTGCCAACGTGGTGCGGCTGTCCGAAAAGGCCGCCACCATCGACGCCATCGATCAGCGCACCGCGGCTCTGCAGTCGACATTCGAGCGGCTGCGCACACCGCTGATCGATCAATTGAAGCAATTGTCGGCGCGCGGAGATGCGTTGGCGGCGCAAGCGGACACGGCGGACAGCGCAACGCTCAACAGCGTACGCGACCAGCTCGATGCGCTGTCGAACCAGTTCAAGCAGACTTCGGCGCTGCTCATTCCGTTGAGCAAAGTCGGCGTGCTGCTCAACCAGTACCGCCGCAACATCGCCAACTGGCACGAAACCATCGAGAACCAGTATCACGGCGCTCTCAAGACGCTCGGCGTGCGTTTGGGCGTGCTCGCGGTGCTGTTGGCGATCGTGTTCGCCGCCGCGGAAATTTGGCGACGCGCGGTGTTGCGCTACGTACAGGACACGCGACGCCGTTACCAATTCCTGCTGCTGCGCCGGATCGCGCTCTGGTGCCTGGTGGTCCTGATCGTCGGCTTTGCTTTTGCCAGCGAATTGGGCTCGGTGGTGACTTTCGCCGGCCTCATCACCGCCGGTCTCGCCGTCGCCATGCAAAGCGTTCTCGTATCCATCGTCGGATATTTCTTCTTGATCGGAAAATACGGAATACGCGTCGGCGACCGGGTGCAGATCGGCGACGTCACCGGTGAAGTCGTCGATTTGGGATTGGTCAGAATGCATCTCATGGAACTCGGCGGCCACGGATTGCTCGGACCGACGGGACGAGTCGTCGCCTTTGCCAACTCGATCGTCTTTCAAGTGTCGAGCGGACTGTTCAAGCAGATCCACGGCGTCAACTTCGTCTGGCGCGAAATCACCGTGAGCCTCCCGGCCGGCATCGACTATGCCGCGGCCAAGAAGAAACTCGCGGCGGCGGTGGGCAATGTGCTGAAAGATGACCGCGAGGAAATCATGCGGCAAACCCAGGAAATCCAAAGAGCCACGGCATCGAGCTCCGGCGGTGACGGGCAACCACGAGTGCAGCTGAGTTTCTCGGCTACGGGGGTCGACGCACACGTCCGCTATCCGGTGCATTTGCAGAATGCGGGGGAAATGGAAGAGCGGGTATCGCAGGCGGTATTCGGCGTCGTGGCCGAGTTGAGCACCGGCTCCAAGACCGTTCGCCCAAGCTAAGTCACTGATTCGAGATAGTATTCCCATGCTATCCTTGCGCGCTTGACGACGAACAGGGTAATGAATTCCGCATGATTTTGGTCATCGACGTGGGAAATACCCGCATGAAGTGGGCTTGGCTCACGAGCACCGGACTGTCGGATCAGCAGGCTGTCGTTCATCGGGATGCGAAGCCCGGCATTTGGACCACCGCCCTGTTCGAGTCGGGACAACACCCAAACCGGGTGCTGGTTTCCAACGTCGCAGGGCCGGTGATGGCGAAAACGCTGAGCGGGCTCACCAAGAAGGTGTTCGGTGTCGACATCGAATTCGTGACCGCAGCCCCTGAATTTCAAGGTCTCACCAATGGTTACCTCGATCCGTCACTGCTGGGAGCCGATCGTTGGCTGGCCTTGATCGGGGCCTGGACCACGGCGCGCTCGGCGCTCTGCGTGGTGGATGCCGGCACAGCGGTCAAAGTCGACAGTGTCGACGCCAACGGCCGGCATCTCGGCGGGCTGATCGTGCCCGGCATCCACATGATGCGCGAGGCCTTGATGAACAAGACCAGCGATATCGGCAAAGCGGCGCTGCACAGCACGCCATCGCTGGCCGGGGTTCTGGCCAACAACACCCTCGGTGCCGTGTCGCGCGGTGCCGTGTTTGCCTTGGCGGGCATGGCTGATCGAGCGGCGGAAGTAATCGAACAGAGCACGGGCGCGAAGCCAAGATTATTCATCACCGGCGGCGATGCCGGCATGATCACGGGCACGATGCGCTCGCACGGCGAAATCGTGCCGGATCTGGTGCTGCAGGGATTGGCGGTCATCGCGGCGCAGCCGCGGCGTCAGCCCTACTGAGAGCGCACGAAATCCTGCAGCACTGCCTTGCGCATCAAGTCGGGCGGCAACAGTCCTTGACCCAGGATGAAGTCATGGAATTTCTTCTGGTCGAATTTTGAACCCAGCGCCGCCTCGGTCTCCTTGCGCAACGAGAGCAGCCGCGTGTAGCCGTAGAAATAGCTGTTGGCCTGTCCCGGTGCCCGAAAGGTGAACCGCTCCACCTCCTCCTTGGCGAAGGCGTGACTCAGCATCACATCTTTTTCGAGCACGCCGTACGCCTGGGCCGGCGTGACCTTGCCGCTCTGAAGCTCGGGGTCGAGGAAGGCGCGGGCCGCGCGCAGCAGCCGCAGCTGCAAGGTCAGGAGCTGGCCCTCCGCAGGTTCGTACGGCTGCATGAGGTACTCCGCGTAGAGACCCCAGCCTTCGGCGTTGGTGGAATTGAAGGCATAGAGCGCGCGCGCAAGGCTGACGCCGTGCTCGACCATGGAATCGAACTGCAGCTCGTGGCCGGGCCGCGCCTCATGCGCGGTCAGAGTCCACGCGACGGCATCAAAAGTGAAGTCGTCGTATTTGTCCTCTGCGCCCCCGGTGGCGGAAGGGATGTTCAAGGGCAGCACGAACTCGCCGCGCTGGCCGGTGTTGTGCAGCAGCGGCGGCGGCGTCATGTGCGGCGCGGGCTCTTGCGAGGTCTCGGCAGCCGTGGCTAGACGAATGATCGCCGGCCGCTTGGGAAGGGTGACCAGATTCTTCGCGACGATGATCTTCTCGATCTCATGCAGCCGGCTTTCATAGAATGGCAGGATCGCCTCGCCGGTGATCTGCTTGCGCTTCAATTCTGCAATGACGGCGCGGTAGTCGTTGGACGGATAGCCATGCGTCTTGGCGATCTGCGCGGCGAGCGGCGCCATCTCGGCCTGATACTGTGCGAATGCCGCGTGCGCCATGGCGGCGATCTGCGCCGGAGCGACGTCGATCCCGTAGCTTTCGAAATTCAGCGCGTACTTCTCCGGCGGCAGACGGAAATCGGTGCGCGCTTTGGGCAGAATGTTCGCCCGCACCCAAGCGTCGTAGTCGGCCAATTCGACCTTGAGTTTCGCGTAGGAATCGTCCCAGCCGCTCAGCTTGTACTTCTTGAACAGAGCGGCAATGCCGTCGACGTAGTTCGAATTTCGGCCCAACTCCGTCTCCACCTCATCCTTCGAGGGGAATGTCGCGCCGGGCTTGGCGATTTGCTCGAGCTCACGCTGCTTCAGCAGTTCGGTAAACGGCTTGTAGCCGGTTTCGGTGCCCGCATATTTGCGCAGCCGGACGATGGCGGAGGGCCGCCGCTCGGCGGCGACTTGGTCGTCGAGAAGCCCGCGCAGACCCTGAAAGATCGTCTCACTGGCATTGAGAAAGGGGACTTCGTGCTGCAGATCGAAGTCCTCTTGGCGAAACCGCAAATCGAACGCCTTGCGGATGATTTCGAGATCCTCCTGGACGTTCTTATCGGACGTCTGTGCGGTCTTGAGCTTCGCAAGAACCGCTTCGAGCTCCCGCCGCTGGGCGAGTTGATCGATGAGCGAGGGATTCGAGATGCGGCTGTCGAACTTGGTCAAACCCTGCCGCGAGCCGTCCTCGGGAGAGTGCTGGAACTCCACGTCGAGCAGCATGTTCGTGTAGGCATCGCTCTGTTTGATCCACGGCTTGTCGGAATGGTCCGCGCCGGGTGCCTGTTGGGACGTCGCTGTGAGCGAAAATACACTCAGGAGAATTGCCGCAGTCAAACGATACATCGTGTGCCCTCGATGGTTATTCGGTCGATTTTACGACATTCGGATCGTGCGGGACTACTAAATGAGCGAGCATGGCGATCATTGGTCAGGCACGCTCCTAAACCTCGGCACCGTGATGTTGATGGGTTCGAACATCCGCCGGGTGCCTTCTCCAGTAGGTCAAAAATCCCTGGGTCGAAGTACTAGCGCGTTTCCGCGGAAACGTCGCAGCGTCTGCCCCGCGGATGGCCGCGGCTTTCAGCACCCATAGCTGACGCATGATGGCCAATGCGCGTAAACTGAACGTCCGTCGGACCGAAGGAATTACAGCGGTGCGCAACCTTCCGTTTCTCGTATACGTACTGTTGCAGGCTACCGCCGCTGCAACGGCGGCGGCCGACACCTCGCCGCTTCCGGCGCCGGTGTACACGGTGTCCCGCAGTTGGCCATTGGGGGGAGCCGGCGGGTGGGATTACCTCGCTTTGGAAGCGAGCGGTGCACGCCTGTTCATCAGCCGCGGCGATCGCGTGGACGTCGTTGAAACGGTCAGCGGCAAACTTGGCGGGACCATTCCCAACACGGCGGGAGTTCACGGCATCGCGTTCGCGCCCGCACTGAAACGGGGCTTCACCAGCAATGGCGACAGCGACACGGTCTCTGTGTTCGAACTCGACTCGCTGCGGGCAATTCAGGAAATCCCAGTCTCCGGCAAGAAACCCGACGCCATTCTCTACGAGCCGCGGCAAAATCACATCATCACCGCCAACGGCGAGTCGGCCAATCTCTCCGTGCTCGACGCATCGACGCTGCAGATCGTGGCTACCGTCGGGCTGCCGGGCCCGCCGGAATTCATGGCTGCTGATGCGACGGGCATGGTGTATGTCAACATAGAGGCTGACCCGGGCAAGCTCGTCGCCGTCGATGGGAAGACACTCGCCGTCAAAGCGACTTGGCCACTACCCGGCTGTGTGAATCCCACGGGCCTCGCGCTCGATGCGGCTCATCACCGATTGTTCTCGGCCTGCGAGAACCAGGTGATGGCGGTAACGGATGCTCTATCGGGCAAGCAAGTTGCCCGGGTCGTGATCGGCAAAGGGTCGGACGCCGCCGCCTTCGACACCGATCTGGGTATGGTATTCAGCTCGAACGGCGGGGACGGCACGCTGACGGTGATTCATGAAGAGTCGCCGGATGAATATCGGGTGTTGGCGACGGTGACGACCCAGGTAAGCGCGCGCACCATGGCACTCGATCCCGCCACCCATAGAATTTTCCTTGCCGCCGCGAAACCAGGAGCGACACCGCCGGCGACGCCGGAGCAGCCGCATCCGCGTCCCGGCATCGTCCCCAATAGCTTTGCCATCTTGGTCGCGCAACCCAAATAGGCCGGGTACATTGATGAACGAAAATACCCAGGTGGTCTGCGCGCATTTGAAGTACGCCCCTTCGAGGGTGCGGGCCGCCGCTACCGATCAGCCTTGATCAGCAGCAAGGCGATCATGGTAACGACTCCCGCCGCCGACAGGTAATACCCGACATACGCCACCCCGTAATGCGTGGCGAGCAGGGTGGCAATCGGAGGCGCAAGCGATGCGCCAAGAATGCCTGCCAGGTTGAAGGCGAGCGAAGTGCCCGTGTAGCGCACCGCAGTCGGAAACAAACTTGCGAGCGCACTGCCCAACGGGCCGTACGTCAAACCGCTCAGGCCGAAGCCGAGCGCCAGGAATGCGAACACCTTCATCACATCGGGCCCGGAGAACAAGGGCCGGAAAGCGAATCCGAACGCGATGATCAAGAGCGTTGCAATGATCATCATGGCGCGCTCGCCGATGCGATCGGCGATGATGGCGGAAAAAGGTATCGTCATTCCGAAGAACAGCACGCCGGCCATTTGCAGAATCAAGAATTGCTGCCGGCCGAATCCCAGCGAGCTGGTGGCCCAACCCAGGGCAAACACCGTCATCAGATAGAACACCACGAACGTGGTGGTCGCGCCCAGAGTTCCCAACACGAGTTCGCGGGGGTATTTCGCAAATACCACCATGAAGGGCACCCGCACTCGCTCCCCCTGCGCCACGCTGCGCTCGAAGGCGGGCGTTTCGACCAACTGCAGCCGGACATACAGCCCTACCAACACCAGCACGGCACTGGCCAGAAACGGCACGCGCCAACCCCAGCCGAACATCTGCACTTCCGTCAAATTGTTGCTCATCAGCAGGAACACGCCGGTGGAGCACAGAAATCCGAGCGGCGCGCCGAGTTGCGGAAAGCTTCCGTACCATGCCTGCTTCCCCGGCGGCGCGTTTTCCGTCGCCAGCAGCACCGCGCCGCCCCATTCGCCTCCCAAACCCACACCCTGTCCAAATCTGCAAATCGCCAGCAGCCCCGCCGCAAGCACGCCGATGGACGCATAGGTCGGCAGAAATCCGATGCACACGGTCGAAATGCCCATGGTCAGCAAAGCGGTCACCAGGGTTGCCTTGCGTCCGATGCGGTCGCCAAAATGTCCGAACAGAGCCGACCCGATGGGCCGCGCGAAGAACGCCAGGGCGAAGGTCGCAAACGATTGCAGCAATGCCGTGGCCGGATCGCCTTTGGGAAAGAACAGCCGGGGAAACACCAGCACCGCCGCCGTGGCGTAAATATAGAAGTCGAAGAATTCGATGGTGGTGCCGACGAGGCTCGCAAACAGGATGCGGCGCGTCTGCGGCGCGTCGGGCCGGGGAATCGAGTCGAGCAATGCAGGAAACTCCAGCGAGGCGATCTGAAGCCATCAATCGTACTACATAGCACCCGGCCGCCCGCCGGATAATGCGCGGCACTTCAAAGCGGCGGAAACCCTACGGCTTGCGGGCTCCCACTACGATCAGCACCACTCCGGCGGCAAGGGCGGCGGCGCCCACCCACGGCGGAACCGCGTGTTCCTGCGCCACTTTCGCCTCGACGTCCCCGATCTTGAACACGCTTTTATCGCTCGAATAGGACGGCGCCTTGATGAGCACGAAAAGTCCTCCCGCAATCAAAATGGCGCCTATGATTTGTATGGCTCGCATGTGATACCTCTTGGGGACGCTCGGAAAGGATCGTCATTGTAGTCGCTTATTCCAGAGCCGGCGGCCCGGCAAGCGTGGTCAACGCCGCCGTGACCGTCAAGATCACGAGACCCAGCAGCAGTTCGAACCGGATGGATGCACGCAGGCTCGGCAGAGCTCGGGTGTCGCCGGCCAGCAAGCGCGGCGTCAAGCGCAGTTTATTGAATGCGGCCAGACTCAACAGGCCGGCAACGAATGCGAGTTTGAACGTCACATAGCGGCCGTACGTGCTGTCCCACAACGCGGCGAAATTGCCGAGCAGCATCCACAGCAGAGTCACGCCCGCGGCGATCAGGCCCGCCACTACGAACACCGCGGCGGCGCCAAAACGTGCGGCCGCAGCGGCAATACGCGGCAGATCACCATCGCGCGCGACTATGCCCAAGGGCGCCAAAGCGCCCAGCCAAAAAGCGCCTCCCAAAAGATGAATACTGAGCAGCAGCATCGCGAATACATCCGGATCGAGCGAGTGCGCATGCCCGATCCATGCGAACGAGGTCGCAGCGATTACCGCGCCGAGCAACGCCGGTGGTGAAGGCCGATCCGGGACACCGAGTGCCATGAGCAGAAGACCTATCGCTCGCAATGTGTACGCGCGGCCGGTGCCGGCCTGCCAGACCATGCTCACCAGCGATCGATCGAACATTCCCGCCGGCTCGCCGCTCATCGAACCGGCGGAGATGACAATCTGCGCAGCACCGGCGAGCACCGACAGCGCCGCCAGGCCGAGCATGACCCGCCGTATCGTCACGCGATTCGAACTCGTCAGCTGCGCACCGCTGTAGCGCAGGAAGAATACGGCGCCGGCAGCGCCGAGCGTACCGGCGTAGCCAACCGCCTTGACCGCGATCAGCGCGGCATCCCAAACGCCGAGGGACACGATGACTCAGCGCGGCGTCGCCGCCGGAGCCGCCGCCCCCACGATCGCGAACGAGAATGTTCCCTTGGTCACATGGCCATCGTCAGGAGATAAAGCGCTCCACCGCACTTGGTAGTTTCCCGTTCCCAGCACCGGTAGCGCGACGGTGACCTGCGGCGCGGCCGGCGAGTTTCGATCGACGGTCAGCGGGATGTCCTTGCCGCCGGAGGTCAAGGTCAAGACCGCGAGCCGGACGTTCTCATTGAAAGTCAGCGTCAACGATTTCGGCGCGACCCGCAGCTGCGCGTCCGCCGCCGGTATGGTGCTTCGCAATTTTGCGTGCCCAAACGCCGGACCCGCCAAAATCACTCCGGTCGCGGTAACAGCCAGTAGCCAGGGCTTGACCATCATCTAACTCTCCCGATGTGCTTACAACTGCCTCGTTTCCAAGCCTATCCTACTAGCATCTCGGCACCGTGATATTGATCGGTAGGAACACCACGTCTTTTAGGTGGGCACCTCCCGCCAATCGGTCAAAATCCCTCTGTCGAGGCCTCAATGCCGGCGCAGATGCGAGGCGGCAAGAAACGCCCGCACGGGATCGCCCAGCAACTCGTACATCGCGGCGTGTGCCCGCAGCAATGCGTCGGGGGCCGGTACATAGCTCATGAATCCATCGTCGCGCGAAGCGGTCATTCCCGCGGGCGCCGGCACCACCTCGACACCCGCGGCGGTGAACTCATGCACGGAGCGCCACATGTGGGTGCCATGCGTGACGAGAACGATGCGCTCTACCCCGTCGGCCTTGAGCAAGCGCACGGAATTGCGCGCGTTCTCGAAGGTGTCATAGGACCCGATCGTCGACCCAGCGGGGGTCGATGCCGAAATTGCGCAGCAGCGTGGCGCGCATCGCGGCCGCCTCGACATGGTAGCCCGTCACCAGAATGGGCAGACCCGTCTTACCCGCGATATAGGCACCATAGCTCAGCCTCTCGAGCAATAGGGGTTCGGCCGCCGGGCCGCCATATTCCGGCGCGAAGGCGCGCTGCCCGCCGCCACCCAGGATCACGATCGCCTGCGCGCCGGCAATGCTTCGAGCATCCAGCGGCGGGTAGTGTTCGGCCAATCGCGACAGAGCATCGGAAACCAGAGGGGTCGACAGCAGCCAGAGGGAGCAGAGACCGAGCACCAGGCAGGCGCGCGCGAGCAGCGGGCGGCGCTTCAACAGAAATATGCCGAGCACGGCCAGCAATACCGGTCCGGCGGGCGGAAGAATCAGACCCTTCAGCAGCGTCTTCAGTCGCAACAGCATCAGCATCGCATGTCATCCACCTTCGCCGTATTCGTCTTCTTCTTCATCGGTCAATAACGCCTGTCGAGGCGATCCCTGCAATAATTGAACAGGCAATTTCCGGCGATGCTCACTGCGAAAAGTGCAAGCGACGCGGGGACAACCTCGAACACCTTGTGCATACCGAGCCAGTGCACCGGCGCGACCAGCCAGTGCATGAATTCGGTCAGGCGGCCCGCATCCCCGTCCTTGACGCAGCATTTGGCCAGCCCGATGCGCAGGCCGTCGTTCATGCCGATGTGCGTCCACTCCCCCTCTTGGAACCAATGGTAGGACTGCAGGCCGAGGAGGTATAAGAACGCGAGCAGGCATCCGTAGCCGATCGCGGCGCCGACGACACCGATGGTCCTGAGTAGCACATCACCGGCCTTCATGGCGCGGCACCGGAAACCGGCGGGCAGCCCTTCACTTCGAGGCGCACGATGCGCCCTCCTTCGCTCTGCAGATCCGCGGGATTCAATAGGCCGTCGGTCGGTTTCAAATCGATGTCGATCCAGTACACGTTGCCGGTGCGCTTGCGGTCGGCGATTGCAGGATTGAAACCCAATGACTGGGCCTGAACAACTCGAGCCTGCGCGCGCTTGGGCTCACTGTAGAGACCCAGCGAGATCACTGAGCCGTCATTCGGGCCGGGCATTTCCAGGGCGTCGTCGATACCGCCCGCCTTGAGTTTAGCCAGAATTTGATCGCCCGCGGGCCGCGCGGCCGGTAGCGGCAGATACACCCACACTCCCGCCCAAACGTCGCCGTCGGCGACGCGCTGCCGCGGATCGTAGCCGCCACCGCGCAGGGTCGTCGCGGCATGCGCAGCCTCCGACACGTCGCGGAACGGTCCGACGCTGATGCAGCGCTTCACATTGGTGAGCAAGCCCAGCTTTGCGCTCTCGTCGGCACGGGTGCTATCCGCACCACTACCGCCGGCGGTGGTGCCGATGCTGCCCGCCACAGCGCTGCCCGCGGCGGCGCTGCCCACATCCGGACTCGGTGCGCGCGGAATCTCCGGAGACTCGGATGCCAGCTTCAATGTCGATGCGGGCATGACCGGCGCCGGCGCCTCCGGCGTCTTGGCGATGCCGCGTGCCCACAGAAAGTAGCCCACGTTGGCCAGCACCAAACACACGACAATGCTCTTCAACAGCGTCACGCATCACCTTCAATCACGCGCAAACTGGCCTCGCCGGACATGAATCGTTGCACCCGGTCACCTGTGTCGAGAAGCAAGGCGCCCTCCTGATCCACGCCGCGTGCAGTGCCCGAAATCGCCGCACCGCCCAGCAATACCCGCGCCGGCCGGCCGCTCAACGCGTCGAGCGACGTCCAGGCGTCGCGGAATGCGGCAAAACCCTCTCGTTCGAATTGCTCCAGCATACTCAAAAGCTCGTCCAAGATGGCTCCGGCGATCAAATTGCGCGAGGGTGTCGCGCCGCAAGCGTCCGCGACCGCCGCGACGCGTGCGCCGTCCGCCTCGATCTCGCGTCGCGCCGCCACCGGCAGGTCGACGTTGACGCCCACGCCGATCACCACATGCGCCGGTCCGCTGGCCTCTGCGCGCAGCTCGATCAGCACCCCGCCGATTTTGCAGTCACCCAGCCAGATATCGTTCGGCCACTTGAGCGTCACCCCGCGCGCGCCGGCGCGAACCAGTGCGCGCGATACCGCGACTCCGACCGCCAAGCTCAAAGCCGCCAACGTACTGGCTCCGTCGCCGAAGGTCCAGGCCACGGACAGCGTAACGCCGGCGCCGAAGGGTGCGATCCAACGCCGGCCACGGCGCCCGCGGCCGGCGTGCTGCAACTCGCTCAAGCAGACATCCGCCAGCCCAAGCGGCGGCGGCGCGGCGGCCAGAAGCCGGGTATTGGTCGAGTCCACCTCGAACTTGAGTTCGAGAGTGCGCAGCTGAGCTCTGCGCCGGGGCCCGAGTTCGGCGCCGATGCGACCTGCATCGAGCAGTTCCACCGGGTTCGATAAACGGTAACCCCGCCGCGGCAGCGCCTGCACACCCACACCCAAGGCGCGCAATCGCTCCACGCCCTTCCACACCGCTGCCCGGCTCACGTTGAGTTCCCCAGCCAGCCATTCGCCGGAGCGCAGCTGGCCGTCCGCCAGCAGCACCAGCAGCAGGGGTGATCTAGGTGGCTCGCGATCGAAACAGCCATAGTCGTCGGACGCGGCTTTCCTGCCCCGTGCGTATGCGAGCGATGTTGCTGCGATGGGTGTAGACGACAAACATGCTCACCGCCACGCAAAAGCTCAACAGCGGAACATGGGTCGGCTCGAAAATACCAACCGCGACCACGAGGGCCACTCCGGACAGCATCGTGGCAAGACTGACATATCCGGACAGCACGAGCACGACGAACCAGGTCACGAGCATGGGCACGAGCAGCCGCAGCTCCACCGCGGCAACGACCCCGATCACGGTCGCCGCCCCTTTGCCGCCGCGAAAGCCGAACCACACCGGATAGACGTGGCCCACGATCACGGCAAAAGCGCAGGCGACGGTCAACCACTCCCGCGACAGATCGGGATCGATACCGACACCCGGCAACATCGCCGTCGGCAGCCACCACACAGCGAATACGCCTTTGGCGACGTCGATCGCGAGCACCAGGAATCCAAAAAGCTTTCCCTGGGTGCGCAGGGCGTTGGTGGCGCCCGCGTTGCCGCTGCCCATGCTGCGAATGTCGACGCCGCGCAGGCGGCCTAAAATCAAGCTGCCCAGCAGCGTGCCGAGCAAGTAGGCAATGAGAATCTTGACGCCGAGTTCCAACATTTGCGGATTATGACATCAGCGGGCGCGGCCGGGCGCTCGAAGCGCAAATCGCGCCGCGAGTGGACGGCCAGATCCTAGAGGCGTCTGGGGAGGTGAATTTCCGCCAACATGCAGCGTACGCCACCGCCGCCGATGCGCTCGATCGTCGGAATCGCCGCGGGGACGACTTCGGCGTGGGATTCGAGTATGCGGCGCTGCGCGGGTCCCAAGCTGCGCCACGCCGTCGTCGACAGCGCGATGACGGGCCCGCCTGCGGGCGCGAGCTCCAGCAGATTTCCGGCGAACCCTTGCATCTGCCGCCGCGTGATGTCGACGATGTCGTGACCGGCCGCCCGCAGCTGGTCGAACACGGCGCCGCGATGCGACGGCTGGGCGATCGCCTCGCCGCATACCACCGCAAAGCGGGTGCCGATCGCCATGACCACGTTGGTGTGATACACGGGATGGCCCGCTGCGTCCCGGGCCTCGAAGGTCACGAGATCGTAGTCCATGATCTGGGCGAATTCGCCGAGCACGTCCAGATCGGTGCGCGGCGAAAGGCTCGCGTAGGCAACGCGGTGCGCTCGATCCAGCACCAGGCTACCGGTTCCCTCGAGAAACTTTCCCTCCGCCTCGCGATGCGTCAGATCGACCGTGCGCGATACGCGGAACCGTCCGTCGCGCACCACCTGCTCGAGAATGTCCTCGCGCCGCTCCGCACGCCGGTTGGGCGCCAGCATGGGATACAGCGCGACGGTGCCGTCGAAATGAAAGCTCACCCAGTTGTTGGGGAAAATGGCATCCGGCTTCGCCGGCAGCGCGGTGTCGGGAACGATCAGCACCTCCACGCCGGCGCGCTGCAGCGCCTTCGCCAGCCCGTCGAACTCCGCGAGCACGAGGCTCTGCGCTTCCGATCCGCCGGGCGAATCGGCGGGTTGCTGAAAGGCATTGCTGGCGGCGGTTTGCGGATTGAAGCCAAAGCTCGCCGGCCGCACCATGAGCACGGCGCGGGCGCTTTGCGGTTCCTGGCCAGAATGAGTGGGGGCCGGCATGGCAGCGAACTATATCAGGCGGCCGCAGAGCGCAATGCCGTTGACAGACCCCGCCAGTTTCATCAAGGTTAGCCGGCCGGATCCACTGCTTGGCCGCGGGGACTCATTGGGGGGCCAATCCGGCAAATCTGCGCCGGACCTACCGGCAAATACGGGGTGAGCATTGCCGGTTTCAATTGCCAATTCATTGCTGGTACTCGCGTTCGCGCTCGGGGTCGCCGACGCGCGCCCCGCCCCGGCGCCCGCTCCCGACAAGCCGCCGGTCACGTATCCGTTCAGCTTCGACACCTTGCTGGCGGATGCCAAGCGCCGCGCCGCCACCCCCTATGCGCCGCAGCACAATCGCCTGCCCGCCGGGCTCGACAAATTGAGCCCCGAACAGTACCGCAGCATTCGCTTCAACCCGGACGCCGGCATTTGGCGCACCGAGCAGCTGCCGTTTCGGCTCGAGCTATTGCGGGCCGGCTACAATATGCAAACCTCGGTCACGGTCTCCACGGTCGAAGACGGCGTGGCGCAGGACGTGGTGGCGACGCCGGCGATGTTCGAAATGGAGTCCACGCTTCCGGCGCAGCTGGGCAAGGTGTCGCTGCCGCTGTCCGGTTTCCGGGTACGCAGCCGCATCAATTCCAACAAGGTGTGGGACGAATTTCTGGTGTTCCAGGGCGCGAGCTACTTCCGCGCCGTCGCCAAGAGCCTCCTGTACGGCCTGTCGGCGCGGGGACTCGCGATCAATACGGCGGAGCCGTCCGGCGAGGAATTCCCGGCGTTCACGCATTTTTGGATCGAGCGGCCGGGTGCGCATGCGGGCGCGCTCGTCATTTACGCCTTGCTCGAAAGCGAATCGACCACGGGCGCATACCGCTTCACCGTGCAGCCGGGCGTCGAGACGCTGACCGACGTAGACCTCACGCTGTTTCCGCGCACGGAAATGCGCGTCGCCGGCATTGCGCCGCTCACCTCGATGTTTCTGTTCGACGAGACCAACCGCGGACGCCTCGATGACTATCGGCCGGAAGTGCACGACTCCGACGGACTGCAGATCGCAGCGGCATCCGGCGAACAAATATTTCGGCCGCTCGCCAATCCGATCAAGCTCCAGGTGTCCACCTTCACCACGCAGCAGCCGAAGGGTTTCGGCCTGGTGCAGCGCTCCAGGCAACAAAGCGATTTTCAGGATTTCGACGCGCAGTATGAACGCCGCCCCAGCGCCTGGATCGAACCGCAGGGCGACTGGGGCCCGGGCTCCGTCGAGCTCGTGGAAATTCCCTCGGGGCGCGAGAGCAACGACAACATCGTGGCCTTTTGGCGCCCCGCGCAATCCTTGACGCCGGGCCATCCGGCGCACTTCGCCTACCGTATCGTCTGGAGTGCGGAACCCGCCGTTGCCCAAGTCCTTGGCGAAAAACGTCGCCACCCGTTCCGGCGCCAGTCTCGACGGCAAGCGGCGCGTCTTTCTGCTGGATTTCGTCGGCGCCGGCGAGAAGGTCGACGGCCTGCGCCTCGACCTCAATGCCTCCGCCGGCAGAATCTCGAACGCCACGCTCATATCGAACGGCGCACTGCATGGCCTGCGCGCGAGCTTCGAGGTCGATCCGCGCGACGCCGAGTTGATCGAAATGCGCCTGCGGATCATGCGCGGCGATCGCCCCGTCACTGAAACCTGGCTGTATCGATGGACCTCCAGCTGAAACCGAACCCCGAGCCGGGCCCTGCCGCCGTGCTCGACACGCGCGCAGGGTCGGGCGGCATGCCGCCGGAGAATCCCTTGGACATGCCGCCGCAGGAATTGCGCTACAAGCCCCCGCGGCGCTCACGGCATATCCCGGGCGCCGCAGTCCTGTACGCGCGCTTCATCCTGGTCGCCATCACCGGCGGCGTGACCACCTACGGCGTGTATCAAATGCTGCAGGTCGTGCGCTTCGCGAGCATGACCCTGCTGCAGGGCCTGATGATTTTCTTCTTTGCAGTATCCCTCGGCTGGATCGCGTTCGCGGCGGGCTCGGTACTGGCGGGCGCCTCGAAGCGGCGCGACCCCATTCCCGGCTCGGAGGCGCGGCCCACGCTCACCGCGCTGGTGATGCCCATCTACAATGAGGATCCCGCTGCGCACCACGGCGGCGCTGCAGGCGATGGCGGAAGCTCTGGCGCTCATCGACGCGCATCGCGGCTTCGAGATCGTGATGCTGTCGGACTCGACCAACGCCGATGCCTGGATTCGCGAAACCCTGAGCGTCGACCTGTTGCGCAATTCGCTGCTGCCCATCATGCCGGTCTGGTATCGGCGGCGCTGGCAGAACATCGCGCGCAAATCCGGCAATCTCGAGGACTTCGTGACGCGCTGGGGCGGCCGCTACGATCACATGATCGTGCTCGACGCCGACAGCCTGATCGATGCGCCGACGCTGGTGCGGCTGGTACGAGACATGCAGACCGATCCTGACCTGGGGATACTGCAGACCGCTCCGCAACTGATCGGCGCGACCACCTTTTTCGGCCGCCTGCAGCAGTTCGCAGCCTGCGTCTATGGTCCGGTCATCACCCGGGGTCTGAGCGCATGGTCCGGCGACAGCGGCAATTATTGGGGACACAACGCCATCATTCGCATGGCCGCATTCGCGCAAAGCTGCGGCCTGCCCAAACTCGCGGGCCGCAAGCCTTTCGGCGGCTTCATCCTGTCGCATGATTTCGTCGAGGCCGCTCTGATGCGCCGCGGCGGCTGGAAGGTACGCATGGCGACGGACTGCGGCGGCTCCTGGGAAGAATCTCCGCCGTCGCTGATCGACGTCGCCATTCGCGACCGGCGCTGGGCCCAGGGCAACCTGCAGCACATGAAAATCATCGGCTCCGCGGGCCTCTGCTTCATCAGCCGGATGCATCTCTGCGTCGGCATCATGAGCTACCTGTCCTCGCCTCTGTGGCTGGTGATGCTCGGCATCGGATTCGCGCTCGCGGTGCAGTCGCACCTGATCCGCCCCGAGTATTTCAATCACGACTTCCAGCTGTTTCCGACCTGGCCGCGTTTCGATGTCGAACTGATGATGGCCCTGTTCTGGTTCAGCATGGTCGTGCTGCTGATCCCCAAGATGCTGGGCCTGGTTCGGGCGTTGCTGTCGAGCCGCATCCGCCGGGGCGGCGGCGGCGTGATCGGCGTCGCCGCGAGTTTCCTGTTGGAAGTCATCCTGTCGGCCTTGTACGCGCCGGTGCTCATGTTGATTCAATGCCGGCATGTGTTCGAAGTGTTCATGGGGCGCGACTCCGGCTGGAAGCCGCAGCGCCGCGACAGCGGCGGCACCACTTGGTCCGATGCCTGGCACTATCACAAGCGACACATGTTCTCGAGCTGCGTGACTGCCGTGATCGTGTGGTTCCTCTCACCGCCGCTGCTCGCCTGGCTGTCGCCCGCGCTGCTGGGCCTGTTTCTGTCCGTGCCCCTGTCGCGTGCGAGCGGCAGCGAAAGCCTGGGCAGAATCCTCTCGCGGTTCGCGCTGCTGCGCACGCCGGAGGAAGCCGAGACACCGGCACTGATTGCGCGCCGCCGGGAATTGGTGCGCTCGAGCGTAGCGCCGCCCGAGGACGGGCTGCGCCACTTGGCGCGCAATCGCGAGTCGCGCCTGACGCACATCAACGGCAACCTGGCGAGGCCGCCCGATCCGCGCGGCCATCCCGATCCCTACGCCTTCACCGCGGAGCAGAAGCTGAAGGACGCCCGGTCGCTGGATGAGGCGCTCGTGTGGCTCACGCCCATCGAACGCGTCGAGGTCGCGGGCGACGCGCGATTGCTCAATCAGCTCGCACTTCTGCCGGACGCCGAGCACCCCTTGTTCTTGATTTAAAGGACCTTAAAGATGATGGTTCGACGACGCGCAATATTGAAATCAGCCGTGGTGCTGGCGGCCGGCCAGTGGGCCGGTCCGCAATTCGCCTCTGCCGCACCGGCCGGCGCGCCCCCAAGCCAGCCCTTCGATTATGCGTGGCTCAAGGGTCAGGCCCGCAAGCTCGCCGGCAATGCCTATCAGGCCTCGCAAGATGCGCTGCCGCCGGCGATGGCGAAGCTCAGTTACGATCAATACCAGTCCCTGCGGTTTCGCACGGACCATGCCCTTTGGGGCAACGCCGGCCTGGCGTTTCGGCTGCAGTTCTTCCACGTCGGCCGCAGCTTCACGGAACCGGTGCGCCTCTACGAGATCATCGACGGCCAGTCGCGCGAAATCGTCTACACGCCGGCGATGTTCGAGTTCGACAAGGCCGGCATCGATCCGAAATTGATGCGCGACCACGTGGGTTTCGCGGGCTTTCGCGTGCAATTCGTGACGGACTGGAAGGCCGATGTGGCCGCGTTCTTGGGCGCCAGCTATTTTCGTGCGGTGGGCGGCGATACGCGGCAATACGGATTATCCGCGCGCGCGCTGGCCGTGGATACGGCGTTTCCGCGCCCGGAGGAGTTTCCGCGCTTTACCGCGTTCTGGTTCGAGCGGCCGTCGAAGGAATCGGGCACTCTGACCTTGTACGCGTTGATGGATTCGCCGAGCGTCGCGGGGGCGTTGCGCTTCCAGATCGCACCCGGAGGCACCCAGGTCATGGACATCGACAGTGCGCTATATCCGCGCAAGCCGATCGAGAGGTTGGGCGTGGCGCCGCTCACGAGCATGTTCTTCTACGGCGAGAACGATCGGCGCGCGGCGAACGATTGGCGGCCGGAGATCCACGACTCCGACGGCCTGTCGATGTGGACCGGTGCCGGCGAGTGGATCTGGCGGCCCCTCACGAATCCGGCGCAATTGCACTTCAGCTCCTATTTGGACGAGAACCCGCGGGGCTTCGGCCTGCTGCAGCGGGACCGTGTTTTCGACCACTACCAAGACGACGGCGTGTACTACGACCGCCGGCCGAGCTTGTGGATCGAACCCAAACCCGGGGGCAATGCCGGTTGGGGCAAGGGTTCGGTGCAGCTGGTGGAAATACCGACCGTGGATGAAACCTTCGACAACATCGTCGCCTTCTGGAATCCGCTGGAGAAACCCAAGCCCGGGCAGGAACTCTTGTTCAGCTACCGGCTCTACTGGGGCACGCAAATGCCGTATGCGTCGGCTCTCGCGCAAACCATAGCGACCCGCACCGGCATCGGCGGCACCGTGGGCCAGAAACGACAATACTATTCCTGGCATTTCGCCGTTGACTTCGCCGGCGGCGAACTCGGCGCTCTGGCCAAGGATGCACCCGTCGAAGCGGTGATCAGCACCTCGCACGGTCAGACCGAGCACGTCACGGCGCACTATGTCGAGGAATTTCATGGGTACCGCGCGCTGTTCGACGTCAAGCCGCCCGAGGACAGCATCGACCCCATCGACATGCGCCTGTATCTGCGCATCGATGGCAGGCCGTTGACGGAAACGTGGATCTATCTGTGGACGCCGCCATCGTTGAAGGAACGCAAGGCCGCGCTGACCTGAGAATTCGCTAACCGCCATCGTTGAACCGGCCCTCACCCTTGGGCCGGCCCTTGAGACGCGGGAGCCGCTGAGTATCTCCGGTCGACCGGCGCAGATCGCGTTCGCGGTCGACGCGCGGCAGGCTCTGCCGCGGATTGAGGATGATCCAGCGCCACTCGTTGAGCTGATGCTTGAGCAGGGGCAGCAGCGAACGTTCGCATGCCGACTCCGCGCCGTCCGCGGGGAACAGCGTCGTGCAGTACAGATCGAGATACTCCGCGTACAGATGTTCGTAGTGCCGCATGGGATCGAGAAAAGCGGGATCGTGAACCAAGCCGGTCCCGACGTGACTCGCGCACAAGTAGCTGCAGGTCTTGCGCACAAAAGCGCCGTGCTCCGCGATGATCGCGTGCTGATAGCCGCGTGTCGGGTAGAAATGACTGAGTATCCGCGCACGCTCGGCGCCGCGCACTTCCTTGCGCCGCAAATATTCGAAGAAAGCCTTGCCGTGAATCAGCCGTAGCGCGGTCTGCCTGAGTGCGGCCGCCTGAGTTCGCAAAACACCGAAGTCGGCGATCTGGCGCATGAGACCCGAGTGTTCGTTCTCCCACAACTGCCAAGTCTGGGGATTTTCCGACAAGCGATGTGCAACCAGATGCTCTTTATCATCGTCACTGCGCAACGCAAGCTCGATCCGATCCGTAGATTCGCGCATGAGTCTTGAATGACTGATCGCATTGCGGTGCACCGGTGACATCCCCCAGCGACGCTAGAATTTACGCGGTGGCACCACTGATCAAACCAAACCGCGACAGTCCACTTATATAGTAAATGGAGTCAATGGCAATCGGTATCGTTGCCAAGCGCGTAGTGTTGTGCGACGCAGAACGGATCGAGCGGTTTCAGTACTGTCGAGACAGCAACCAATTGGCGAGTGAACGCAGCGATTGCGCACGCTCGCCGAAGGGTTCCAGCGCGTTGATCGCCTGAGTGTGCAACAGCCGTACTCGTTGCTGCGATGCCGCGATGCCGATCACGGCCGGGTGAGTGGGCTTGGCCCGCTCGCTGTCCGCTCCGGTCGCCTTACCCAAGGTCGACACATCGCCGGTCACATCGAGCAGGTCGTCTTGAATCTGAAAGGCCAGGCCCACGGCGGAAGCAAATCGCGTGAGCGCAGCATAAAGATTGCGGTCCAGGGGCGGAGCGCATTCGGCGGCCATCAACACGCTGGCGTGGATCACGGCCCCGGTCTTGCGAGCATGCATGTCCTCAACCTGGCTGATATCGAGCTGCATGCCCTGAACCGCCAAATCGATCGCTTGGCCGCCCGCCATGCCGAAAGTCCCGATCGCCTGCGCCAGCATATCGATCAAGCGCAGACGGATGGCCGGCGAGGCCGGGAGGGCCGGGTCGCTGGCGAGCAGTTGAAACGCCAGCGGCTGCAGAGCGTCACCCACCAGCAGCGCCGTCGCTTCGTCATAAGCCTTGTGACAGGTCGGCCGGCCGCGACGCAGATCGTCGTCATCCATCGCCGGCAAGTCATCGTGCACCAGCGAGTACACATGCACCAGCTCGATGGCACAGGCAGCGGCCTCGACGTCATCCTCCGACAGGCCTACGGCACGCGCGGTGGCAAACAGCAATGCCGGCCGTATGCGCTTGCCGCCGCCCAATACGCTGTAGCGCATGGCCTCGTGCAAGCGCGCAGGCACCTTGTCGGGTTGCGGAAGGCGCGCCTCCAGCGCATGTTCCATGCGCACGCGCCATGTTTCGAGTTGCACACCGAATACATCGGTACCCGCGGACTCATCCTGCGCCCGCATGCTGCGATCGGCTGCGTCGTTCACGCGCCAAAGGTCTCGCGATTCTCCGGCCTCATACGCTCTCCCGGCTCACGCGCTTGATCTCGCTGAGCGGGATCTCGGCGACCGTCTTGGCACGCGCGGCGGGGGAGTATTTGATGGGTAAGTCGGGCGCCATCGGACCGGTGACACGGGGCCCGCGCATCCAGACCTTCAAGGCCTTGAGCGGATGGCTGAATGCATCGTTGACCGCCGTGCCCTCGAACCCGCAATGGGCCATGCAATTGTCGCAGCGCGGATTCTTGCCGACGCCGTACTTGTCCCACTCAGTGTCCTCGATCAACGACCGGTAGGTCGGCGCGTAGCCCTCATCGGAGAGCAGGTAGCAAGGCCGCTGCCAACCGAACACGTTGTAGGTGGGATTGCTCCAAGGCGTGCACTGATAGGTCTGGTTACCGGCGAGAAAATCCAAGAACAGCGCGGAATGATTGAAAGACCACGAGACGCCGGAGGGACGGCGGCTGCGGCTGAAGATTCCGCGGAACAACTGCTTGCTTGCATTGCGTCCCAGGAACACGTCCTGTTTCGGGGCATGGTGGTAGCTATATCCCGGCGACACCGTGATCCCTTCGACGCCGAGCGCCGTCGCCGTGTCGAAGAACTCCGCCACGTCCGCCGGATCCTCACCGTTGAACAAAGTGCAATTGATGGTGACGCGAAAGCCCTTGTCGCGGGCCAATTGGATCGCCGCCACAGCCTTGTCGAAAACCCCCTCCTGGCATACCGACTCGTCGTGACGGTGCCGATTGCCGTCCAGGTGAATCGAGAAAGTCAGGTAGGGCGAAGGCTGATACTCATCGATGTGCTTGGAGAGCAGAATCGCGTTGGTGCAAAGATAGACGAATTTCTTGCGCGCGACGATGCCGGCGACGATTTGCGGCATTTCCTTGTGAATGAGCGGTTCTCCGCCGGGAATGGACACGATCGGCGCGCCGCATTCGTCGACCGCGCGCATCGCGTCCTCGACGCTGACTCTCTTTTGCAGAATCTCCTTCGGATAATCTATTTTCCCGCAGCCGGAGCAGGCGAGATTGCATTGGAACAGAGGTTCCAACATGAGGACGAGCGGGTAGCGCTTGTCGCCCCGCAGCTTGCGGCCGGCGATATATCGCGCAACCTTGTACATCTGGAGTAGTGGAATGGCCATGCGCTATCTTACCGCGAGCGGGCCCCGGAGCCCAATTCAGAGTGCAAATCATGTACTTGGGCCCGGTAATCACGCCAAACCCGGGTCCATTCGAGCATGAACCAGGGCGTAAAGTTCCCCGCGCCGGCGGCCATTTCCCGCTGCAGCGCCTCGGGGCTGACCCAGCGCCACGCGAGAATTTCCGCACTATCGACCTTGACGGTATCGGTGCTGCGCCCGATGAACACCGAACAGAGTTCGTTCTCGGCGCCCGTCTCGTCGAATTGCGCCTGGTATTGGAACTTGAACAGGAAATGCAGCGGGCAGCGCAGGCCCAGCTCCTCGAACAGGCGGCGATGGATCGCCGCCTCCATGGTCTCGGCACGGCGCGGATGGCTGCAGCAGCTGTTCGACCAATACAAGGGCCACAGCCGCTTGGATGACGATCGCTGCTGGAGCAACAGTTCGCCGCGCTCATTAAATATCAGCAATGAAAATGCCCGGTGCAGGATGCCGCGGCCCTCGTGGCACAACACCTTGCTCAAGTGCCCGACCCGACGGTCGGTTTCGTCCACTAAAATCAGGGAATCCCTGTCCGCGGCGCTTGCAGTGGCGACGCTGCCGTCGTGAAATTCGTCCATGCCCGCATGATAGCCGCTTGCGAAACATCTGTGCGAGTGCTGCCCGCGCGCATTTGATCGAGACACCGGCAGGCGTCGCGTCGCACTCAGGTTAGAAGGCCGCGCTCCCGAAACCATCGCACCGCATCCTCGAAAGCCTCGGCCGGCGGCCGCCAACGGTAGCCCAACTCATTGACCGCCTTGGCGCTCGAGAAGAACATGCGTTTGCGCGACATGCGCACACCTTCGAGGGTCACTCGGCCGCTGCGGCCCGAGACTCTGGCAAACGCTTCTGCCAGGTAGGCAATCGGCAACACCGCGGCGTACGGCAGACGGATACGCGGCGGCGTGCGGCCGACGAGCCGCGCGATCTCCGCGAGAATGGCCTGCAAGGTCATATCCTCACCGCCCAAGATATAACGCTCGCCCGGTCTACCGCGCTCGAACGCCAGCAGATGCCCGGCGGCGACGTCATCCACGTGAACGATGTTGAGTCCCGTATCCACATACGCGGGCATCCGGCCGCACGCCGCGTCCAGAACCAGCTGCCCAGTCGGCGTGGGCTTGACATCGCCCGGGCCGACCGGCGTCGATGGATTGACGATGACCACCGACATCCCCGTGCGCGCCGCATCCCGCGCCACTTCTTCCGCGAGGTACTTCGAGCGCTTGTAGTGACCGATCATCCGGCTCAGGGCGACCGGAGTCCGCTCTTCTCCCGGCGAACCATCCGACGGAATGCCGATGGTCGCGACGCTGCTGGTGTAGACGACTCGCGGCACTCCCGCCCTGCGGGCGGCATTCAAGATGTTGCGGGTTCCGTCGACATTGGTGCGATAGAGCGGCGTCGGATCGCGCGCACCCAGCCGGTAGTCCGCCGCCACATGGAACAACCCGGCGCAACCCTCGAGCGCGCGTTCGAGCGAGTTCGAATCCGCGAGATCGCCCTCCACCGCCTCTAGCGCAAGCGGCTGCAGGTTGCTGCGGTCGGAGCCGGATCGCACCAGGACTCGAACCTCCCAGCCCGCACGCCCCAAGGCCCTTGCAACCGCGGCACCGACGAAACCGGTCGCGCCGGTGACCAGCGCCCTCATGCGGCGCGAGCGCCGGCAACCGCCGCCAACGAACGAGTGGCCGCCCGATATCGTTGCCCGAGGCGGATCAAGGCGATGAGGTCCATGGGAGTCGCAGCGAGGCCGCCGACGAGACGCCGGATGCTTACTTGACCCCCACGGCTTGCCGCCACGACCGCCCTCGGAAGCGCATCCACGGCGGTATCGACGATCACGCGTACGGCGACGAACGGCAGACCGTGAGCGGCGGCAACCTCCGCCACACTCAGGCTTTCCATGTCCACAGCGATGGCGCCGGTCTCGCGAAAAGCCGCGGCCTTGTCCGCCACCGCGCCGATCGCCGCCAAGCTGGTGAGCAAGGGGCCGGCAGCCACCGGACGCTGTTTCTCGATGGCAGCGCAGAGCTGCTCGCGCCAGCTCGTCGACGTCAAGAAGCGCCCGCCGCCGCGCGAAATGACCTCACTGGGCAAGACAACCGTGCCCGCGCTCAATGTGGGATCGAGTCCGCCGGCCAGCCCGAAACTCATCAAGGCCGACGCTCCGGCGCCGACCAGATTGCCGGCGGCGATCGCGGCCAGGGTGCCGCCCATGCCGCTGACGGCCAGCAACGAGCCATCAGCGAGAGATGCCAAACCGTCGCGCCGCCACACCGCCGGTCCCAGGGTGCGCGCTTCCGCCTCGAGCGCCGCGACGACGCCCACCCCACTCAATGAGCGATTCCGCGACGCGTCAGGGTACGATAGGCCGCCAGCGCCCAGAGCGGGAAGTACGCGCAGTAGCCGTGATACTTCAAATAGAACACCCGCGGAAAGCCGGGCGCAGTGAAACTGGGGTCGCTCCACAGCCCGTCCGCCTGCTGCGTACGCATCAGGAACTCGGCGCCCCGGCGCACGCTATCCGATTGGGCCTCGCCCGCCGCCAGCAAGCCCAACAGCGCCCAGGCGGTCTGGAAGGGGGTGCTGGGGAATTCGTCTGGCTCGCCGGGCGCTCGCGCATAGGTGTCATTGCTCTCGCCCCAGCCGCCGTCCGCATTCTGCTCACCCTTGAGCCACGCGCAGGCGCGGCGCACCGCAGGATCATCGATACCGACGTGCGCTTGCGCGAGGGCCGTCAGCACCGACCAGGTGCCGTAAATGTAGTTGGTGCCCCAGCGGCCGAACCACGATCCGTCGGGCTCCTGCTCATTGCGCAGGTAGGCGATGGCACGATCCAACGCCTGCTTGTCCTGCGGGCGGCCGATGCGCGCCAGCACTGTCACCACCCGCGCAGTGACATCGCTGGTGGGGGGGTCGAGGAGCGCGCCATGGTCGGCAAACGGAATCATGTTGAGGTAGTAGCTGGTGTTGTCGGCGTCGAAGGCGGCAAAGCCGCCGTTTCGGCTTTGCATTCCGACCAACCAATCCAGCGCGCGGCGCACGCTCTCGGTGTAACGGGCCGAATCTCGCGCCTGGTGCATGGCCCACACGACCACGGCCGTATCGTCGAGATCCGGGTAGTAGCTATTGGCGAACTGAAACGCCCAACCGCCGCCGGCCAAACCCGGGCGGTTCACCTGCCAGTCGCCGGGTTCGTCGAGAAGCTGCCGGGTCTGCAGCCAGTCGAGCGCCCGCATCGACGCATCGGACGAGGCGGTATCGCCGGCCTCTTGCATCGCCAGAGCCGCGAGCGCGGTGTCCCAGATCGGCGAGACGCAGGGCTGGCAGTACGCGCTCGACGAACCTACGACCGCGAGCTTTTGCAGCGCGCGCTTCGCGGTGACGCGCCGCGGATCGTCTTCGGGATAACCCAGGATCACCATGGCCTCCAAGGCATTGACCATGGCAGGAAAGATGGCGCCGAGGCCGTCTTCACCGTTGAGCCGCTCCAGCATCCACTTTTCCGCCAGCCGGGTTGCATGCTCGCGCATGCGCGCGGGAATCAAGGGATCGATCATGCGCCCCAGCCGGTCGGCCGCCAGGAACATCTTGGCCACCACCCCTTTGCGCCGAAAATAATCTCGCTCCTTTTCAGGGGGAGTCGTGAACAGCTCGCGGATGTGGACATTGCGCGGATTCTTGGCGACGGGCTTGCGCGTGCACAAGATGAACAGCGGCACCATGACGGTGCGCGACCAATAAGCCACCTTGTCGAGATGAAACGGGAACCATCGCGGCAGCAGCATGATTTCGACTGGAATGTAGGGCACGCCGCGCCACGGCAGCTGCCCGAACAAGGCGAGTGCGATTCGCGTGAACACATTGACCGCAGCGGCGCCGCCGCGCTGCAGTATCGCCGTGCGCGCACGCACCATGTGCGGCGCGTCTGTGCTGTCTCCGGCGAGCTTCAGCGCATAGTAGGCCTTGACCGAGCAGCTGATGTTGAAGTCGCCGCCCTGATAGAGCGGCCAGCCGCCGTGCTCGGCCTGCGCCGCGCGCAGATAGCGGCAAAGTTTCGCCTCGAGCGCGGAGTCGATCTCGTCCAGGAAGTGCATCATCATGATGTACTCGGCCGGAATGGTGCAGTCGGCCTCGAGCTCGAACAGCCAATATCCTTGCGCGTCCTGACGCGCCACCAGCGCATCGCGGGCGTCCGCGACCGCGCGATCCAAGGGAGAATCCGTGACCCGCCTGAGCGTGTGCGACACGATGTCGCCGCGCGCGTCGGATGGCTGTACCGGGTGGGAACCCGGCTTCGGTGCGATGCGGCTCACGACCCTGAATTCCCGTACGAGCGGCGCAGGGCATGCTCGGGCGCGGCGGCCGCTGCCTCCTGCGGACTGACCGGCGGCGCTTGCGGGCGGCGCAGGTCAGAAAGGCGCGCGAGCGGCAGCCCGCGTGCGGCCTGTGCGAACAGGGCGCGCAGCATCCAATCGCTGCGTCCCGCGATCTTCGTCAATGCGCGCGTCATGGCGACCGATGAGCGCTTCACCTTCACCTGAACTCCGGCCGTAAAGCGCGGATTGTGCTCGATCTTGCGCAGCGTGAGCACCGCGAGACCGATCGCCCACAGGCAGAAGCGGCGTATGCCGGTCTCCCTGCCCGGGATCAATAAAGTGTAGTCGAGCGCGTTGCGCAGATGCGCATGCGCGACGCCGATGAGCTCGCGAAAGCCGGCGCCGAAGCGCGGATCAAAGGGTTCGCTCGACACGCCGGCGAGATCGACTCCGTGACGGGTGAACACATCCTGCGGCAACCAGCACGCGCCGCGGCTGCGGTCCTCCCACACGTCCTTGAGTATGTTCGTCATCTGCAGCCCCTGCGCGAAAGAGGCGGCCATGCCGTAGAGCGCGGGGCGGTGGCGGGCGATATCCGTCGAGTAATCGCAAAATAGATCAGTAAGCATCTCACCGACCACGCCGGCAACGTAGTAGCAATAGTCATCGAGATCGCTCGAGTGGGCGAGGCCCTTGAGGCTCGCGCTGAACTGGAAACGCGGCATGCCCTGGCACATGAGTTCGACGCAGCGCTGGATCGCGGAACGCTGCGCACCATTGAGACGCGCAAAACTTCCCAGCACGCGCTCCATGTTGGCCACCAGGTCGCGCTCCGCCGCCAGAGTCCGGTCCGACAGCCGCTGCTCGATTTCCCGGGCCAGGAGTTTGGCGTCGCCGCGGCCGGCCACCAACGCACTGAAGCGTTGCAAAAAGGCCAACGTTTCGGGCGGCGACAGCGCCGGCTCGTCCTCGATGGTATCGGCAATGCGGCACAGCAAATAGGCGCAGGTCACCGCGGTGCGCAGGCCCAACGGCAATTGCGGTATCGTCAGCGCGAAGGTACGCGAGACATGCGGGAGAATATGGTCTTGATAGACTTCATCTGAACTGACGGAATCCATGCGGACGTATCTCGGAAACCCTGAATAATAGCATCATCTCAGTGGGACACGCATGGTGCAAATTTGCAACATCCGCTGCGGTCGTTGCCACTAGAGCGTCGCGGCAGTATAAACTGCCGCCGATGAGCGCTTCCTCCGATAATTATCCACTGCTTGATTCCATAACCACACCCGCGGATTTGAGAGGCTTGCCGACGGCCAAGCTGGCCGAACTGGCCCAGGAGCTGCGCCAGTTCCTGATTCACAGTGTCAGCACCCGCGGAGGGCATTTTGCCGCGGGTTTGGGCACCGTTGAGCTCACGATCGCCCTGCATTATGTCTTCAACACTCCCCATGACCGGCTGGTCTGGGACGTGGGCCATCAGGCCTACCCGCACAAAGTGCTGACGGGCCGGCGCGATCGGCTCCATACCATCAAGCAGGATCAGGGTCTCGCCCCTTTTCCGACACGCACCGAGAGCGAATACGACACTTTCGGCGTCGGGCACTCCAGCACCTCCATCAGCGCGGCGCTGGGCATGGCCGTTGCGGCAGCGCAGCGAGGTGAGGATCGCCGCGCCGTAGCGATCATCGGCGACGGCGCCCTGACGGCCGGCATGGCCTTCGAGGCGCTCAACCACGCCGGCTCACTGCCGACCGACCTCTTGATCGTCCTCAACGACAACGACATGTCGATCTCCGAGAACGTCGGTGCCCTCTCCAATTATCTGGCCCGCGCCTTGTCGGGACGCATGTATTCGCATTTGCGCGAGAGCGGTAAGAAGGTCTTGCGCCAGATGCCCACCGTGTGGGAACTCGCGCGCCGTTCGGAAGAACACCTGAAAGGCATGGTCCTTCCCGGAACGCTGTTCGAGGAAATGGGCTTCAACTACATCGGCCCGATCGATGGCCATGACGTCAAAGCCCTGGTCAGCACCTTGCGCAACCTGCAGAAGCTGCGCGGTCCGCAGTTCCTGCACGTGGTAACGCGCAAGGGCAAGGGCTACGCGCCCGCCGAAGCGGACCCCATCAAGTGGCATGGACCGGGTCCGTTCGATCCGGCGAGCGGCATGATCTTCAAGGAAGCGAGCACGGGACCGACCTACTCGCAAATCTTCGGTAAGTGGCTGTGCGATATGGCGGAACGCGACCCAACCGTGGTCGGCATCACGCCGGCGATGCGCGAGGGCTCCGGCCTGGTTGAATACTCGAAGCGCTTCCCCGAACGCTACTACGACGTCGCGATCGCCGAACAACACGCCGTCACCTTCGCGGCAGGACTTGCGGCCGAGGGATTGAAGCCCGTGGTCGCGATCTATTCGACCTTCCTGCAGCGCGCCTACGATCAGCTCATTCACGACGTGGCTCTGCAGAATTTTCCGGTGATCTTCGCCATCGACAGAGCCGGACTCGTCGGCAGCGACGGCGCGACCCATCAGGGCAGCTACGATCTGACGTTTTTGCGCTGTATCCCCAACATGGTGATCATGGCGCCGGCGGATGAGAACGAGTGCCGCCAGATGCTGTACACGGCGACTACGCTGAATTCACCGTCCGCCGTACGCTATCCGCGCGGCACCGGACCCGGCACGGCGATAGCGACGGAGATGACCGCGCTTGCCGTGGGGCGCGGACATGTAAGGCGCGAAGGCCGCTGTGGATTGGCGATTCTCGTGTTCGGCACGCTGCTCGAATCGGCGCGCAAGATCGCCGAACGCCTGGACGCGACGCTGGTCAACATGCGCTTCGTCAAGCCGCTCGACGAGAAACTGGTGATGAGCCTCGCGGCTCGTCACTGTGCCATCATCACCATCGAGGAAAATGCCGTCATCGGCGGCGCAGGCGCGGGCGTGGGCGAGTTGCTCGCTTCTCAGGGCGTGCAGCTGCCGCTTCTCCACATCGGCATACCCGACCGCTTCATCGAGCACGGTTCGCGCGAGACCTGTCTCGCGGCGGCTGGTCTCGATGTTGCGGGACTCACCGCCAGCATCGATCGTTGGTGGTCGCAGCACGCTCAGGAGCGGATTCACGCGGTCAACAGCATGGCGAAGAACACCAAGGCGATGTAGCCGCCGAGCGAGAACTTAGAACGCCACAGCCCGGCCGATGCCGCTGCTCGCGCCGGTGATCACAGCGACGCGCGCCCGCAGATTCATCGCTTCACTCCTGCACTGAACTGCATGACGCCGTCGGCGATGCGGCCGTAGCGAATGTTGAAGAGGTCCCGGAAGTAATTTTGGTAAACCTGCCAAGGCCGCCGGGAGCCTTGCTTGGGCAGCATGGCCAGTGCACGCTGAACATAACCCGAGGTAAAGGTGAGAAAAGGCCTCGGCAGCACGGCGGGGTCGCTTCGCGGCACGGCGATGGAATAGCCGTGACGATCCATGTAGCGCAGCAAGCGGCAAACATAACCGGCGGTGAGATCGGCCTTCAGGGTCCACGAGGCATTGGTGTAGCCGAAAGTCAGCGCGAGATTAGGCACGTCGCTCAACATCATCCCCTTGTAGGCCATGGCCTGCCCCAGGTCGCAGGGGCGCCGGTCGAGGCTGACGGCCACGTCGCCCAGCACATTGAGCTTGAGTCCGGTAGCCACTACCACGATGTCGGTCGGCAGCTCGCGTCCGGAGACGAGCTTTACGCCTCGAGGCGTAAAGCGCTCGACGGTGTCCGTCACCACCGAGGCGCAGCCCTCGCGAATTCGGCGGAACAAATCTCCGTCGGGCACCAGGCACAGGCGCTGATCCCACGGGTTGTAGCGCGGAGTGAAGTGAGTATCTACATCGAAGTCCGCGCCCACCTGCGCGCGCACCAGGTCGATGAGGCGGCGTTTCACCTGTTCGGGCCGGCGGCGCGCCAACTGGTAGAAGAACATGCCCAGCAGGACGTTTTTCCAGCGCGCGAGTCCGTGGGCCAGACGGCTGGGCAAGTAACGCCGGAGCCACTGCGCCAACCGGTCTTCCGACGGGCGCGAGACCACATAGGAAGGCGAGCGCTGCAGCATGGTGACATGCGCGGCGGTTTTGGCGAGCTCGGGAACGAGCGTCACCGCCGTGGCGCCGCTGCCGATCACGACCACGCGTTTTGCAGCGTAGTCCAAATCTTCGGGCCAGAATTGAGGGTGCACCACCGTACCGCGAAAATCAGCTTCACCGGCAAATTCAGGCCGGTGACCCTGCGCGCCGCTGTAGTAACCGCAGCACATGAAGACGAAGCGCGCGTAAATCACCACCCGCTCCGAGTTCCCCGCCCGTTCGGCGACCACCGTCCAGTACGCGTCCCGGCTCGACCAGTCGGCGCTCTGCACCGCGTGGCCAAAGCGGATGTGCCGGGTAATATCGCCTTCGTCGGCCGTCTCGCGGATGTAGCGCAGGATGGCCGGGCCGTCGGCGATAGCCTTAGCCTCGGTCCAGGGTTTGAAATCGTAACCCAGGGTATACATGTCCGAATCGGAACGGATGCCGGGATAACGGAACAGGTCCCAGGTCCCGCCGATGGACTCTCGCGCCTCGACGATGCCATAGTTCTTGCCGGGGCAGCGCTGCTGCAGGCGGTGGGCGGCGCCGATGCCGGACAGGCCTGCGCCGACGATCAATACATCGAGAATTTCGCGCTGAGTTTCTGGTTGGGCGGCGGGCACGGCTGAGACTATAACGCCGGTTTCGCGTTGACAACGAAGAAACCCCCGCCGGCTTTCGCCGACGGGGGTTTCATTTTCCTCAAATTAAGAGCCTGGCAGTGACCTACTTTCACATCGACAAAGTCGACACTAGCATCGGCGCAGAGCGTTTTCACTTCCGAGTTCGAAAAGGGATCGGGTGGTTCCCACTCGCTATGGCCGCCAGGCAAACCGGTTGCAAAGGGGCCGAGTCATGGCTCAGCCCCTTCACGAATTCGTACAATTTGTTTCGACGTTAGTCGCATTCAAGTCAATCGATCCACTCCAAACACGATTCGACGTTAGGCAAATCGCTTGGGTGTTATATGGTCAAGCCTCACGGGCAATTAGTACTGGTTAGCTAAACGCATTACTGCGCGTACACACCCAGCCTATCAACGTCGTAGTCTTCGACGGCCCTTTAGAGACCTTAAAGGTCTAGGGAGATCTAATCTTGGGGGGGGCTTCCCGCTTAGATGCTTTCAGCGGTTATCCCGTCCGTATATAGCTACCCGGCAGTGCCACTGGCGTGACAACCGGAACACCAGAGATACGTTCACTCCGGTCCTCTCGTACTAGGAGCAACTCACCCTCAAATCTCCAACGGCTACGGAAGATAGGGACCGAACTGTCTCACGACGTTCTGAACCCAGCTCGCGTACCACTTTAAATGGCGAACAGCCATACCCTTGGGACCTGCTACAGCCCCAGGATGTGATGAGCCGACATCGAGGTGCCAAACTCCTCCGTCGATGTGGACTCTTGGGAGGAATAAGCCTGTTATCCCCGGAGTACCTTTTATCCGTTGAGCGATGGCCCTTCCATACAGAACCACCGGATCACTATCACCTACTTTCGTACCTGTTCGACATGTCCGTCTCACAGTTAAGCACCCTTATGCGATTGCACTCTATGCGCGATGACCGACCGCGCTGAGGGTACCTTTGCACTCCTCCGTTACTCTTTGGGAGGAGACCGCCCCAGTCAAACTACCCACCATACACTGTCCCCAACCCGGATTACGGGCCAAGGTTAGAACTGCGAAGTTGTCAGGCTGGTATTTCAAGGTTGCCTCCATGAAGACTAGCGTCCCCACTTCGTAGGCTCCCAGCTATCCTACACAAACAAATTCAAAGTTCAGTGTAAAGCTATAGTAAAGGTTCACGGGGTCTTTCCGTCTTTCCGCAGCTACGCCGCATCTTCACAGCGATTTCAAGTTCACTGAGTCTCGGGTCGAGACAGTGGGGCCAGCGTTACGCCATTCGTGCAGGTCGGAACTTACCCGACAAGGAATTTCGCTACCTTAGGACCGTTATAGTTACGGCCGCCGTTTACCGGGGCTTCGATCAAGAGCTTCGCCTTGCGGCTGACCCCATCAATTAACCTTCCGGCACCGGGCAGGCGTCAGACCCTATACTTCCACTTTCGTGTTCGCAGAGTCCTGTGTTTTTGGTAAACAGTCGCAGCCCCCGATTATCTGAGACCTCTAACAGCTCAGGGAGTAAATCCCCTCACCATCAAAGGCACACCTTCTCCCGAAGTTACGGTGTCAAATTGCAGAGTTCCTTAACCCGAGTTCTCTCAAGCGCCTTAGAGTTTTCCTCTCACCCACCAGTGTCGGTTTGCGGTACGGACGACTATTACCTGAAGCTTAGAGGCTTTTCCTGGAAGCGTGGCATCAGCGACTTCGAACTCCGAAGAGTCCTCGTACTCAGTTCTCGGGATTGATGAGTCTCCGGATTTACCTGGAAACTCTCCCTACGACCTTGAACCGGGAACCAACCCCGGATCACTTAGCCTTCTCCGTCACCCCATCGCAGTAATAATCGGTGCAGGAATATTAACCTGCTTTCCATCGACTACACCTTTCGGTCTCGCCTTAGGATCCGACTCACCCTCAGCTGATTAACATAGCTCAGGAAACCTTGGGTTTTCGGCGTGCGGGTTTTTCACCCGCATTAACGTTACTCATGTCAGCATTCGCACTTCTGATACCTCCAGCAAACCTCACAGTTCACCTTCGCAGGCGTACAGAACGCTCCCCTACCGCGTAACTATCCGAAGATAATTACACCCATAGCTTCGGTGCTCGGCTTAAGCCCCGTTAAATCTTCCGCGCAGGCCGACTAGACTAGTGAGCTATTACGCTTTCTTTAAAGGATGGCTGCTTCTAAGCCAACCTCCTAGCTGTTTTAGCCTTCCCACATCGTTTACCACTTAGCCGAAACTTTGGGACCTTAGCTGATGGTCTGGGTTATTTCCCTCTTCACGACGGACGTTAGCACCCGCCGTGTGTCTCCCGTGATAACACTCCTGGGTATTCGGAGTTTGCATAGATTTGGTAGAACGGGATGTTCCCCTAGTCTAAACAGTGCTCTACCCCCCAGGGTGAATGACACGAGGCACTACCTAAATAGCTTTCGGGGAGAACCAGCTATCGCCAGCCTTGATTAGCCTTTCACTCCTATCCACACCTCATCGACGCACTATTGCAACAGTGGTTCGTTCGGGCCTCCGGTAGGTGTTACCCTACTTTCACCCTGGACATGGATAGATCGACTGGCTTCGGGTCTACTCCTAGCGACTGAAACGCCCGATTAAGACTCGGTTTCCCTACGGCTCCCCTATTCGGTTAGCCTTGCCACTAAAAGTAACTCGCTGACCCATTATACAAAAGGTACGCAGTCACCCCCTTGCGGAGGCTCCCACTGCTTGTACGCACACGGTTTCAGGTTCTATTTCACTCCCCTCTCCGGGGTTCTTTTCGCCTTTCCCTCACGGTACTAGTTCACTATCGGTCGACAGAGAGTATTTAGCCTTAGAGGATGGTCCCCCTATGTTCAGGCAGGATTGCACGTGTCCCGCCCTACTCTTCGTACTCCATGCGCTCGTCTTTTCGTGTACGGGGCTATCACCCGCTATGGCCAGACTTTCCAGACTGTTCCACTAAGACTTACGCAATTATGAGTACTGGGCTGTTCCGCTTTCGCTCGCCACTACTGACGGAATCTCGGTTGATTTCTATTCCTCCGGTTACTGAGATGTTTCAATTCACCGGGTTCGCTCCTTTGACCTATGTATTCAGTCAAAGGTACCTCCTAAGAGGTGGGTTTCCCCATTCGGAAATCTTCGGATCGATGCATATTTGCCGGCTCCCCGAAGCTTATCGCAGGCTACCAC
>CAVZZW010000002.1:0-552500 GCA_963779985.1 uncultured Gammaproteobacteria bacterium | reverse complement strand
TCCGCCTTTGCAAGCTTGATTCTCGCGTGCGATCGCTTGCCAACTGAGACGAAATAGGTGTTTTCCGCAAGTAATTCGTGCCGGGGGCTGACAACTTTTTCTCGATTGACCCGCACCGCTCCTTCCTCGATTTTGCGACTCGCTTCGGAGCCGCTGGAGACGAAGCCGAGATCCTTGAGAATTGCGGTCAATCGGACGCTCGGCGCATCTATTTCGACGAGCTGTTCAACCAGGTCTTCGGGCACACCACCCTGAACCCGGGTCGTGAAATCGAGCTGCGCGTGTTCCGCCGCTGCGGCCGAATGGAAACGCGCAACGATCTCCCTCGCCAATTCGAATTTCACGTCCCGTGGATTTCTTCCCTGCGCAACGTCCTGGCGCAATGCCGCAATCTCGGCCAGCGGCCGGAAACTGAGCAGCTCGAAATAGCGCCACATGAGCGGATCGGAAATGGACATGAGCTTGCCGAACATGATCTCGGGCGCATCGTGGATGGCGACGTAGTTCCCAAGGGATTTCGACATCTTCTGCACCCCATCGAGCCCCTCCAGCAGCGGCGTGGTCAACACCACTTGAGGCTCCTGGCCGTAGGTTTCCTGCAATTGGCGCCCCACCAGCAAATTGAATTTCTGATCGGTTCCGCCCAGCTCAACGTCGGCGCGCAGTGCAACAGAGTCATAGCCCTGCACCAAGGGGTACAAGAATTCATGGATGGAAATAGGCTGTCCGCCCTTGTAGCGCTTCTCGAAGTCATCGCGCTCGAGCATGCGCGCCACCGTGTGCTTGGCGGCAAGCTCAATGAGCCCGGCGGCATTCATGGCGCCGAACCAGGTGGAATTGAATTCGATCAGCGTGCGCTCGCGATCCAAGATCTTGAACACCTGTTCCTGGTATGTGAGGGCATTCGCCGCGATCTCTTCGGGACCCAAGCGCGGCCTGGTCGCATTCTTGCCGGTCGGATCACCGATCATCCCGGTGAAATCGCCGATCAGAAAGATCACATCGTGGCCAAACTGCTGAAATTGCCGCAGTTTATTGATCAGCACCGTGTGGCCCAAATGCAAATCCGGCGCCGTCGGATCGAATCCGGCTTTCACCCGCAACGGCTTGCCGCGCAATATCTTCTTGCGCAGATCGGCCTCGTGAATCAGGTCGACGGCGCCGCGTTTGAGTTCGACGAGTTGTTCTTCCAAGTTGTCAGGCAAGGCGGCCCCTTCGGTTTAGTCGATCCCGCGATGTACGGGGCCGCTAATTTACGGGTATCCGGACGGCCTAACAATCGGCGCCCGGCCGGCACGCCGGTGAGTCCGGCCCTTGGGACTCGTCCAGTGGTGCCCTCTTGCCTAATAGTCGCCGCGCCCGGCCGGCACCTCGGTTGATCAGAGCGCCCCGGCCATCCTGAACAGCAGCCGCGGGTCCTGATGCACTCCAGACGTTATTGCGGCGCGTCGCGAACGGCTGCCGGGTTAGGAACATTAGTGCTCATAAAGTGTCCAACCCCCTTGGGACAAGGGCCGGTGAATGCGCACTTCATCTTGACTCGTGGGCTTTGCGCTCTGGCTGTAAGAGCCAGGAGGGCCGGGGGTAAGGAGGTCGTATGGACATGAAACGGATGCGCGACTGGGTTGTTGCCTTGCTGGGTTTGTGGATGTTGTTGTCGCCGCGGGTGTTGCAGTTCGCGGGCATCCACGCGGGCATTCAATCGAATGCGATATGGAGCGCCTGGCTGGCTGGGGTGGCCATCATACTGGTGACGGCGGGCAGCCGCTTTGTCATCGAGACATGGAGTCCTTGGCAGGATGGAACCAATGCCGTGCTCGGACTTTGGTTGATGGTTTCACCTTGGGCACTAGGCTTTGCGGCGCACGTGACGTCACGCACCAACTCGATCGTCGTAGGCTTCTGCGTCGCCGTGTTGGCGCTTTGGGCGCTGGTCGTGGATACGGATCTACGCAAGTGGATGGACGAGTGGATGCACCAGCATCATTTATTGCGGTAAATGACGTTGCGGCTGGAGCAGGGAAAATAGGTGCCGAAGGGCCGGAGCTTCAATGCGCGGCGCGGCGCCACGCAGGGAGGTATCCGACCCCCTTCGGCGGCCCGGACCGGTTCAGTGCCGGCTTGGCGCGCGGGAAAGGCGGGCGATCACAGATGGCACGTCCGCTGCCGGCGCTGGACGGCCGAACAGATAGCCCTGTGCCTGGTCGCACCTCATGCCGCGCAGAATCTGCAGTTGCTCGGCAGTCTCCACCCCCTCCGCGACGGTGTGCATATTGAAAGCCCGCGCCAGAGAAACGATGGTAGATACCAGGGTCACGATATTGGGGGTATCGGCAATGCCTTGTATGAACGAACGGTCGATCTTGAGCGTGTCCACGGGCAGCCGCGCGAGCAGCCGCAGCGAGGAATAGCCGGTTCCGAAATCATCGATCGCGACCCCGACCCCTGCCTCGCGGAGCTGCGTGAGCTTGCGGATGGATAGTTCCAAGTCCTGCATCAACATGCTTTCGGTAATTTCGATATCCACGGAGCACGCTGCAGCGGCGTCGGCATCGATGCTGGCCAGCACCCGATGCACGAAGTCTCGCCGCCGCAACTGCAGCGGCGAGACATTCACGGCCACACGGACGGCGGCGAGACCGGCCGCGCTCCAACTGCGCATGTCGCGGACCGCTTGCAGCAGAACCCATTCTCCGACATCCACGATGGCGCCTGAGCGCTCGAGCAGGGGAACGAAAATGGACGGCGCCACCAGACCGTCCTCGGTGTCCTGCCAGCGCAGCAGCGCCTCGAGCCCTTCTATCCGGCCATTGTCGATATTGATCTTCGGTTGATAGTGAAGCAGAAATTCGCCGCGGTCCAAGGCGCCGCCGAGCCGGACCTCGAGCGCCAGGCTGCGCGACGTCGGGTGCCGGGTAACGAGCCCATACAGCATGTATTTCTCGTTGTCTTCCTGAGCGGCCTTCAGCGCCGCTTCCGCATTTTGCACCAGCGCATCGGCCGTATCCGCATCCTGCGGGTAGAACGCCACTCCGGAGCGGATCGCCGGACGCAATTCTTGGCCGTCTATGTCGAATGGTTCGATGAACAGCTGCGCCGCGGCGTTCTGCAGAATCCGACCCGTATCTTGGGCATTGCCGCCGCCGCGGCTGGTGACCACCAAGGCAAATGTTCCGCCGCCGAAATATGCCGCGCATTCCGGATCCGCATAGGCCTGCTTCAAGCGGCCCGCTATCTTCTCGAGCAGTCGGTCGCCGACATAGCGGCCCACAGAATCGTTGATGGTCGCGAGCTTCTGCACGTCGAACACCACCACGGTGAGAGTTCCACCGTCAGCCGCCCCGAGACTCATGAGCTGGGCCAGGCGCCGGCAGAACAACTGCCGCTTCGCGAGTCCCGTCAAGCTGTCGAAGTAGGAGAGAAAATGAACGGCTTCGTCCTTCTCGAGATACTGCAGAGCGAAGGCCAGATTGGCGGTCAACTCCAGCAACACGCCCACTTCAGCAGGATCGAATACTTCTTGCTGGCTGCTGAACAGCGAGATCGCGCCGATCGCCGTGCCATCGATGAGCAGTGGAAGCGCAGCCACCGCCCGGTAGCCGTGCGCCGTCAAAACCTCCTGTTGAGCCTCGGGCTGCGGCTCCCGGCCGAGGTCATTGTGGATGGACGGCAATCCGGAGCGGACCGCGCGCTCCACCATGCCGAGCGGCGGCGCGGCGGAATCGAGCACCACGCAATCGGCGGCGCGCAGGGTGGGGGAATCCATGCCCGCCCAGGCGCGCGGGCGCAAGGTCTTTGCATCCGGCTCGATCACACTGATGACTACGCGATCATAGCCGCCCTGGTCGGCGGCGATGCGGCAGACCTCATCGAATAACTCGATCCGATTGCGCAGCCGCAAAATCGCGGAACTCGTGCTGCTGAGCATCCGATAAGTCCGGGTGAGGCGTTGCAGTCGAATCTCTTGATCGCGCCGCTGCTGCTCGGACTTTATCTTCGCGGCCTTCAACGATACGTCACGCAGCGCGCGCTCCACCGCGGCGGGCAGCCTCGACAAGTTGGTCTTCAGAACATAGTCCGTGGCTCCGCGCCGCAGCGCGTCGATGGCGCGCTCCTCGCCGATGGTTCCGGAAACGAATATGAACGGTGTCTCGGGAGCCTGGACGACGGCAACGTCCAGGGCACGCAATCCGTCGAACTGCGGCAGCGAGAAATCGGAGAGAATGATGTCGGGCACCACCCTGTGCAGCGCCTGCACGAAATCGAGTTCCGTCTCGACGCGGTGAATGACGACGTCCATGCCGGCCTTGATCAACCTCCTCGCCACGAGCTCTGCGTCGGCTTCACTGTCCTCGACCATCACCAATTGCAATTTGGCTTTCATGGCGTCGGAATTTCCGCCTCGAGCGGTAATGTGAATTGGAAGCGGGCGCCGGCATCCGGTGCGCTCTCGGCCCAGATCCTGCCGCCGTGGCGCACGACGATGCGATGTACGATCGCCAACCCCACGCCGGTTCCAGAGAACTCCTCCGCCCGGTGCAGCCTCTGGAATACACCGAACAGCCGATCCGCGTAGTGCATGTCGAAGCCGGCCCCGTTATCTTGCACTTGGTAGATCGCTTCGCGGCCTTCGATCCGGCCGCTGATCGCGACCCGCGGTTCCGGCCGTTTCGCACTGTACTTCAGCGCGTTGCCGATGAGGTTGCACCACACCTGGCGGATGACCGTCGCATCGCCCGCGGCGGCCGGCAGATCGCCGACAGTAACGTGCGGCACGGGGCCCGTGTAGGCCGCCATCACTTCGGCGGCCGCGACGCCCGCGAGCGCCGTCATGTCGATAGGCTGGAGATCCAGGCGCTCTCTTCCGGCGCGCGAAAACTCCAACAGGCCCACGATCAACTGGTCCATCGTCTGACTGCCGCGGCGAATGATGCCGATGACACGCCGTCCTTCCTCGCCGAGCGGTTCCGCGAAATCGTCCGCCAGAATCTGCGCGAAGCTGTCGATGGTCCGCAGCGGCGCACGCAGATCATGCGAAATGGAATAGGAGAACGACTCGAGGTCCTGATACGCGGCGGCGAGTTCCTCGGATCGCCGCCGTTCGCGTTCCTGCAGCTCCGCGTTCTCACGACGCAACCGCTGCACATCCAACGCCCGCGAGATGACCGGCAGGATGACATTCAGCCTGAACGGCTTGAGTATGTAGTCGAGCGCCCCGCCCTGCATCGCCTGCACCGCGGTATCGATGGTGCCGTGGCCGGTCATCACGATTGCGCACAGCGCCGGATCGACCTGTCTTGCGGCATTGATCAAGGTGATGCCGTCCATTTCCGGCATCATCAAATCGGTCAGCAGCAAGTCGAATTCGCCGGGGCGCAGCGCCCCCAACGCCAGCTTGGCCGAGCTGAAGCCGTGGGTGGCGTATCCCTCCGACCCCAAGGTGTCGCACAGCGCACGCATCTGCGCGGACTCGTCGTCCACGATGAGCAGCCGGGCCGTGCCACGCGTCATGGGACCAGCTCCGACAGTGCCGCCCGCAGTTCGCCCAGCCGGGGCGGCTTGCTCAGCAGCTTGTCGACGTGCGGCGGGACATCGTTCGCCGCCATGAGCCGCTGCCCCCACCCCGTGAGGAGAATGACGGGCGTGGCGGGCGACAGCATCTTGATCGAGGCCGCGACCTTGCGGCCATCCACGTACGGCATGCCGAGGTCCGTGATGACGACATCGGGGCTCTCGCCGCGTTTTTTCGCAGCGGCGAAGGCATCGATGCCTGCCTGGCCGCCGTGAGTTGCCGTGATCTGATGCCCATCTTCCTGCAGCGTATCCTGCAGCGACTTGATGAGCATCGGATCATCGTCGACCAGCAGGATTCGCAGGCGCCGACCGAGCGCCGGCACCCTGATCACCCGCGTCGTCGACACGGCGGAGGAAGTATAGGCGGGGAAGATCAGGCGCATGGTCGTGCCCTTGCCGGCTGCGCTATCGATCTCGAGTTCGGCGCTGTGGCGCTGGATCATGCCGTACACCATCGCCAGGCCGAGCCCGGTGCCGCGCTCGCCCTTGGTGGTGAAAAACGGCTCCAGGCAGCGACGGCGTGTATCTTCATCCATGCCGACACCCGTATCGCACACCTCGATCTGGACCCGATCCCCCTCATCGCCGCCGGCGAGCATGTGGGTGCGCACAGTCAGAGTGCCTCCGGCCGGCATCGCGTCGACCGCGTTGAAAATCAGATTGGTGAGCGCATCGCGAATCTCGTGCTCCGCGCCCATGATGTCCGGCAAGGCATCTCTCAGCTCCGTTTGCAGCTCCACCATCGCGCCCCGCTGTTGCGGCAGATCGCTCCAGCGCGGCCTCGTCAGTTCCACGACCTGGCGAACGGCGCGATTGAGGTCGACGCGCTCGAGCGTGAGCTGCGCTTCGCGCTCCCGATAGAACTCGCGCATGCGCGCCACCGTTCTCGCCACATCTTCGATGGCGCGCTGAATGGTGGTCAGATAGCCGCGCGCGCGCTCGCTGAGATTCGGTTCGCGTTCGAGCAATGATTCGGTATACAGCGAAACCGGCGAAATCGCATTATTGATGTCGTGGGCGATGCCGCTCGCCATCTGCCCCAGTGCCCGCAGCCGTTCCTGCTGCATTACCGTGTGCTGGCTCAGCCGCAGATCGTCGTATGCCTGCTGCAAGGCGCCGTACAGCCTTGCCTGATGACTTGCCAGGGCAACGTGTTCGCTGAGCTGCTTCAGAAACTCGCACTCGCCGCTGCTGAAGGCCTGGTCGGAGCGGCGCGTGCACACCAGCACCCCGGATACCTGGTTCTCCACGATCAGCGGCGCGATCACCAGCGAGCGCAGTCCGGCGGCGGCGAGCTTCTGCGGAAACGCAAACGGCACCTGCAGAACATCGGGTTCGTAGACCAGCTGACCCGCCACGCAGCGGGACAGTCCGTTCGCGTCGAGCGGCACGTCCATCCGTTCGGTCAAGCCGATCTTGTCGGCAAACACTCTGCTGGCGGCGCCGATCGCGCCGACGCTGAGCGATTGCGCGGCGGGGTCGTGCAGCAGAACGCAGCCGAAATCGATCGGCATATTCTCCTCGAGGCTGTTGAGCACGACTTGGAAGATGCTCGGCAAATCCTGGCGATCGCCCGTCGCGCGCGTAATGTGTTGCAGCAGGCTCAGGCGGCCGAGTTGTGCCTGCAGCTTGCCCTCGGACTGCTGAATCCGCGTGAGCATGTGATTGAAGGTGTCGATGAACAGGTCGAATTCGTACGCACCGGTCCGGCCTGCGCGAACGGTGTAGTCGTGGCGCTCCGATACCGCCCGCGTAGTGTCCACGAGCGCCAGAATCGGCTGCAGCAGCCGGTGCTGCAGCCGGCGCGAAATCAGATACGCCAGCGGCAAGGAGATGCCGATCACCAGGAGCACGATCAGCGCGTACAGCCCGGCACGGGCGTACATGGCGCCGAGATCCGATTCGACGAACAGCATGCCCAGTCGCCTCGAGCCCTCGGCGACCGGCTGCAAGCAGATCAGCCGGGTGCGGCCGAAGGCATAGCCCGGTGCGCCGGGCCGAGCGGGAAAGGCCGCCGTGGGGCGCCCCAAAGGATATGTCGCGAACAGCTTGCCCTGGGCATCGTACAACGCGGCCGCAACGATGTGCGGATCGGCCTTGAAGGCGGCGAGGACTGCAGAGGCATCCTCCGGGTTGTCGAACGCCAGGGCGGCCGTGCTGTTGCTGGCAATCGCTCCGCCCAATATCTGCAGCTGCTGGACGGCGGATTGCCGGAAGGTGAGGAACTCGTAGGCGCAAAATGCCGTCGTGGTCACCGCCAGCACGGCGCCGGTGGAGAGGAATATCATCCTCATCAAGGTGCGGCGAATCGGTGTGGATGGAGTAGCCATGCTTCAATTCCCGGTGCGCGTGCTGACGATTTCGGCGGGCCGCAGCAGCTTCGAACTGATCGTCAATCCGGCGGCGCGCGCCGATTCGACGTTGATGCGCAGCCGAATCCGATTGTTTTCCGTCGCGAACTGAATCATGACTCCGCGCTCCGAGGAGCCGTCCACGTCGGATACCGTGAGAGTGCTGCGGTGGCCCAAAGCGGCGAGCGTCTGCTGCAGCTGCGCGCCTTCGGAACGCTCGATATACAGAATCTGACAATCGCCGACTTCAGCGATGTTGCGGAAGCGGTGCACCACCAGCGGATGTTGGTCGATCTGCTCGCCGCGCACCGCTTCATCCAGACGCGCTGCGACCGCGTCGCCGCCCAAGACGCCGATGACGAACGGTCCATTGGGCGCGTTGAAGGCCTGCGGCGGCCATTCCACGAAGTGCGAAAAATTGTAGACGAAGACCGCCTTGACTTGGTATTCGGTCGGCGCCTCCGCGCCGGCGGCGTTCCGGAAAAACATCATCAGGCCGAGCGTTGCGCACAGCAACGCCCGCAGGGATTTGTCTAGTACCGCCACGCAAACTTTCCGTAGATGCTGCGCTCTATCTCCACCCGCGTCGCATCAGGCGGACCAAATTCGGGATGATGATCGTGCAACAGGTTCTGGCCGGCAATCGACAGCTCGAGCCGTTCGCTCGCATGCCAGGCCAGACGTGCATCCAGTTCGAAATAGCTGGGCACCGTTCCGGGCGTTTCGTGCAGCGTGTCGACCCAGCGCAGCGCGGCATCGAACTCCGCGCGCCGCGGGAGATTCAAGGAAGATCGCAGTGAAAACTGATGCTCCGGATCGGCCACTTCGTTGCGCGCATCGTTCAAGTCGAACTGACCGGGTTTGACGCGCAACCGCTCCTCGAGCAGGGTATAGCCGGCGTGCAGCGACCAGCTGTCCGATACCTGGTAGTTGCCGCTGAACTCCAGCCCGTAGGTATGCCCCTCGACATTATTGGCGAAGAAGAACGGCAGCAGGGTGTTGGGCGTGAAGCTCGTGCTGCGCACGTCGTTATAGTCGTTGTAGAAACTGGAAATCGATGCGGTGAATTTCGAGTTGAGTTGCGCGCGATAGCCAAGTTCGTACGCGATCACGCTCTCCGAGGTGAAGTTCGGACTGCCCTTCAGCACGGCCAGATACGGCGGCGCCCCTTCCGACAGATCCCTATCGATGCGCGAGGGTGTACGCACGGCACGTGAAATTGCGGCCCATAGCGACTCGCTCGGGTTCACGTTCCAGCTCAGGCGCGCATCGGGTTCGACCTCGAACCCGGTGTAGTCATTATGTTCCAGCTTGGTGCCGAGGGTGAACGACAGATCCTTGCGCACCAGAATTTCGTCTTGCACGAATGCGCTGTACAAATCGTGATCGAGGACCGCGGGAAAGAACGCCAATGCCGGTGCGTTGCCGACGACGTCGCGGGTGTAGCGAAACCCCAATCCCCAGACGATGCGGTTGGCGGACCCGAGGCGGAAGCGATGCTGGAAATCCACGTCGTAGGTGGTCAGGTCGTCGTGCAGTATCCCGGCGGGCGAGAACTCCCGACCGGCGACCGTCAGCGGCGCAATCGGATCCGACAGATGCGTTTCATCGAAGTAAGACTGCAGGCTGAAATCCGACTGCTCCGACAACTGATGCGACCAGCGGCCGAGTATATTGTCGCCGCTGGTATCGGCGATACCGCCGGTCTGAATATCCTCGCGGCCGTCATAGAAGTCGCCCTGCACGGTGAAGCGGTCCTGCGCGGAGCGCTCCGAGTCGACGCGAAAGCCTCCGCGGCCTTGCCGCCAGGTATCGGAAGCGGAATTTCCATTGGGCAGGACTTCGTCGCGGCGATCGAAATACTTCCCGTAGACGCGGAATTGAGTGCCCGGAGCCAGCTCTGCGCCATAGCGCATGCCCGTAAAGTCCCGCGGCTGCGAGCCGCCGCCACCCTCCGCGTAAAGTCCCTGGGTATCGGCGGCGCTCTTGGTGATGATGTTGATCACGCCATTGACCGCATTCGCCCCCCACAGCGTCCCGCCCGGGCCGCTGATGACTTCGATGCGGTCGATGTCTTCGAGCAGATAGTCCTGCACGTCCCAGAACACCCCCGAAAACAGCGGCGTATACACCGTCCGCCCGTCGATCATGACCAGCAGCTTGTTGCCCAGATCAGTATTGAACCCCCGTGCGCTGATGGCCCAATCGTGAGAGTTTTTCTGCGCGACCTGCAGATTGTCGGCCAGCCGCAGCGCCTCCGGAATGCTCGTGGCGCCCGAACGCCGGATATCCGCCTGGGTGATGACCTGGATGGCCGAGGCTGCCTCGGCCAGTTTCTCCGGATGCCGCGCGACCGACGTCACCTGGATATTCATGAGCTCTTCGATGTTCAACTGCTTCAACTCACCGAGGGTCGGACCGGTGTCGGCCTCGGCCGGCGCGCAGCAAATGGCAAACGTCAGCAACCCCGCCGCGGCGCCGCGCATCGCGCGCACGCGGGCGCGGAGCAGCCGGATCTGAGTTCCCGCTCTGAGGATCCGGACAGAAGTGATAATCGTTGCCACGGGCTCTTTCCGTCAACCGTCCTGCATTTTTCCTCTCGTCCATTGCGGCACGAGGTCCCTTCACCTACAGGGTGCACGTCGCACGGCTTGTCCGCAAGCAGGAAAACCCCTTAAGAATCAGGATTTGTGAGTACGGTCGCAATATTGCGGCGGTGACCGCCGAGTGGAGCGGCTTCACACTTTCGGCAGTCCGACGGCGCGAATTCCGCGGCGGCCTCAAGGTTTCGCGAGCGCGAACGATATACGCAGAGTCAGCGGCGCCATGGACGCGCAAGGACGAACGGCCGGACGAACGGCGATCGCAAACGCATTGATACGAGGCAAGGACACCTGCAATGACGGCGCACGACCAAAGAGGTGGGCCGCGGCACCGGCCAGGGTCTCGCGACCACTCATTCGATCGTCGTCGACAAGCATGGCGGGCACATTGAGGTCAGCAGCAGCGTGGGCAGAGGCACGGAATTCACGCTGCGTCTGCCGATTGCGGGGCGCGCCCGGAGCAACCCATGAAGGACATCCTGTTCGTGGACGACGATCGGGAGCTGCTCGATAGTCTGCGCGCTCGCCTCTACAAGCATCGCCGCGACTGGAACATGAAATTCGTGGTGAGCGGCGCCGAGGCGATCGACGCATTCGAACAGCGGCACTTCGATCTCATCGTCTCCGACGTACGCATGCCCGGAATGGACGGCGGCCAGTTGCTGACCCTCGTCAAGCAGCGCTGGCCGACCACGGTACGCATCATCGTCTCGGGCTATTCCGACCCGGTTCAATCGGTAAGACTGACGTCGCTCGCACATCAGTATGTCGCCAAGCCCTGCGACGGGCGGCTGCTGGAAAACATCATCGAGCGCTGCTTCAATCTCCAGGACCTGCTGAGCCAGCAGCCGCTGCGCAAAGTCGTCGGCCGCATCGGCAAACTGCCCGCGATGCCCAAGACCTACGGGCGGCTGCAGGCGGCGCTGTCGCAGCCCAGCGTGACGGCCGGCGAGGTCGGCGACATCGTCAACGCCGACGCCGCGATCGCGAGCAAGGTGCTGCAAATCACCAATTCGGCGTTTTTTCGCTTACGCAAGCCGATGGTGCGCATCAAAGACGCAGTCACGTATCTGGGGTTCGCGACGATTCGCAATCTGGTTTTGTCCGCGGAGATCTTCTCGCAGTGGCAGGGTCCGGAGAATCTTCCGGATGTGGACCCGGAACAGCTGCAGAACCATGCTCAGCTCGCGGCGGCGGCGTGCAAAGCCGTGGCGGGCGGGCGGGCATCCCCGGACGATGCATGGCTCGCCGGGCTGCTGCACGATATCGGCTATTGGATCCTGGTCCAGGAATGTCCCGACGAACTCGAGGAGGCGCTGGAACTCGCGCGCGATCGACACCTGCCTCTCGTCGAGTGCGAGCGGCTGACGACCGGAGCGACGCACGCGGAGATAGGCGCGTACCTGCTCGGCCTGTGGGGATTGCCTTATTCGATCGTCGAGGCGGTCGCCTTGCACCATGCGCCGGCCAGCATCACTCCTCACGGCTATGACCTAGTCGGGGCACTCGCGGTATCGCAAACGCTGCTCGAATCGACGGGCGCACCCGCATCGATCGCCTCGGGCAGTGCCAACCCGGGCGTCGACGCGGCTTATCTTACGGGCCTGAAGGCGCCTTTCGATTGGGAAGAAGCCCAACGGCGCGTGCAGGCGAGCACCTCTCCCACGAAGTGAAATACGAACCCAATGGCCTGAAAACATGAACCGCGAAGACTTACCCCATATCCTGTGCGTGGACGACGAACCTCGAGTCGTGGACGGCCTGGCGCTGCACTTGAGACGCGACTATCACGTGCTCACGGCCAATGGCGCCCATAGCGCCCTGCAGGCCCTCAAGGATCACGGCGCACCCGCGGTGATCGTCACGGACATGCGCATGCCGGGCATGGACGGCGCAACGCTCCTCAAGCACGTGAAGCACCTGCACCCGGAAACCACCCGCATTCTTCTCACCGGCGATGCGGGTCGAGATGTGGCCGTCGCGGCAGTCAATGAAGGGCAGATCTTTCGCTATTTGACCAAGCCCTGCCCGCCGGATCAATTGCGTTCGGCGATCGAGGCGGCCGTCGTTCACCACAAGCTCTTGGTGGCCGAAAAGGTCCTGCTGCAGGAGACTTTGATCGGCTGCATCGGGGCGCTGATCGACATACTCGCCATCACCAATCCCGTGGCATTCGGCCGCGCCACCCGTGTCAAGCGCCTGGCGGCAGATTTAGCGTGCGCCTTGGGCACCAAGGGCTTTTGGCAGCTCGAGGCGGCGGCCATGCTGTCGCAGATCGGCTATATTTCACTGCCGACGGAATTGGTGGAGAAGTTATATTACGGTAAGCGTCTGACAGCGGAGGAACGCGTTTTGGCGGATGGCGCTCCGCAGGTCGTGCAAAAGCTGCTCGGCCGGATTCCCCGGCTCGGACCGGTCATGGAGATTTTGGACGCCGGCCAACGCGTCAAAAACGACGTGCCCGAGGGATTGATCAGGGTGGGGGCGGGGATTCTTCGTTTGGTGCTCGAATATGATGCCCACGTTGCCCAGGGTCGCCCGGTCGACGAGGCTGTTGCGGCAATCCGCGCCCAGACGCTGCGGCACGACGCCAAGCTGGTCGAGCGGCTCGAATCGCTGGTCGGCGCGCAAGTCGGCGGCGAGGAGCAGAGTGAACTGGCGGTCGGCGACGTCGTCCCCGGCATGGTGTTCATGAACGATCTGCGTACCAACGTCGGGGCCCTGTTGGTTCCAAAGGGGTTCGAGGTCACGGAGACATTTTTGGAGCGCATGCGCAACTTCGGACCGGGTATCCTGCAGGAACGAGTGCGCGTCATGACCGCGCCCAAGCGGGCGTAGGAAGGGCCCATGGGGGGGCCATTCGACCGGCATGGGGGTGGCCGACGCGGCATTTTGAGGATGTGGCGTAGTCCGATAATTTAGAAGGTAGTTTGGTGTACGGTATCGCGGTGCGGCATCTTCTTCAGCTAGCGTGCTGAACGTCGACACCCGTTGGGAAAGGGATGACCAGTGCTAAAGAAAAGGCAATTCTCGGGCAATCGTGCCACGGCAGTCCGAGCGGCAGCTGCGGTGACGATGATCATTGGCGGGGCGGCTCTGGCCGGCTGGGTCTTCCATACGCCCGCCCTGACCCGCGTGCTGCCCGGCGCCGTCGAAATGAAGGTCAATACGACCATCGCTCTCCTTCTGTGCGGGGCGGCGCTGTTGATTTTGGCGGATCGCGCCGCCGCGAGCCTCGAGCGCGCCGCCCTGGCACTCGCCCTCGCCGCGGCCGCCATTGGACTCGCGACACTCGCCGAGTACGTGTTCGGCTGGCAATTGGGCATAGATGAATTCCTGATCAAAGATACGGGCACCGCCTACAACGTATTCCGCGGGCGGATGTCGCCGTTCAGCGCGGCAGCGTTCATCGTCATGGGTTCGGCGCTCGTCGCCATGCGCCGCCAAGCCTTGCTGGGCGCCGTCAAGTCGGCGGCCGGCGCCGTCATCCTCATCGGCGCCGTGTCCATCGTGGGGTATCTCTGGAACGCTGGAGAACTGGTCACCGATGCCTGGCTGCCGCCGGTGGCCATCAACACCGCAGTTTGCCTGGTACTGCTGGGTACGGGCATTTTCCTGTCGGCGGGCCGTTCGCGGCACGGCGTCGATATTCGGCTCACCGCTCTGCCGAACGTCGAGCTCAAGATCCTGTCGGGTTTCGTGCTGGCGATATCGCTCATCCTGTTCGGCGGCGCCTACACGTACCGGACCAGCGTCGAGCTCACGGACTCGGTCGAATGGGTCGCGCACACGCAGGAAGTCCGTGCCTCCCTTGCCGGTTTGTCGGGGTCACTGGCCCGTGCAGAGCTCGCGCAGCGAGACTATCTGCTGACGGCGCAGCCAGCCCGATTGGACGAATACCTGCTTCTGGTCAAGATGGTGCAGGACCATCTCACCGAACTGCGCCGGCTGACCAGCGACAACGTGACGCAGCAACACGATTGGGCCGCGCTGCAATCCATCGTGCAGAGCCGTTTGGATCGCATGGCGAGCGGCTTGACCGCCTACCATACCTATGGTCTGCCGGCCGCACGGGCGGTGCTCGACCTGCGCCGATTGCGCGGCGGCGCCGAAGACGTTCGCGTCACCACCGAACGCATGGACACCATTGAAATGCGGCTGCTGGCGGAGCGACGCGCGGCAGCCGCCGGTATCCGGCGCACGACGCTGATTTCGCTGCTGGCCACTCTCGCCATCGCATCCGCGATCTTCATCGTGCTGTTCCGCGGCGTGCATCGCGAAATGCTGGCGCGGCGCGACGCCGAACATGCTTTGCGCGGCAGCGAACAATACAACCGCAGCATCGTCGACAGCTCGCCGGACTGTTTGGCCATCCTGACTCCGGACGCACGCGTGAGCCAGATGACGCCGCAAGGCCTGCGATTGATGGAAATCGAGGATTTCCGGTCGATCGCCAACGCCGACTGGTTCGAGTTCTGGAGCGGCGAGGATCAGGCGGCGGCGCGCCGCGCCGTAGCCGCGGCGCTCGGCGGCAGCGCCGGGCGCTTTCAGGGACAGAGCACCACGGCGGCCGGAACGCCGAAATGGTGGGACGTCATCGTGATGCCCATACAGAGCAGCGACGGCGGCACGGAACGCTTGCTGGCGGTCGCTCGCGACATCACCGAGGTCAAGCGGGCGGAAACCGATCTGCGGGCGGCGAATCGCTTTCTCGATTCCTTGATCGAAAATCTACCCGTCATGATATTCATCAAGGATGCGCGCACCCTGCGCTACGTGCGGCAGAACCGTGCAACCCTGAATCTGCTCGGCCTCTCCAGGGAAGATGTGATCGGCAAAACCGACCGTGACTTCCTGCCCGAAGAGCAGGCCGATTCGCTCATGGCCAAGGACCGCGAAGTGCTCGCCGGCGGCCGGCTGGTCGACATTCCCGAGCAGTCGATTTATTCGCGGCTGCTCGGGGTCCGAACCGTGCACACCATGAAGATGCCGATTCTGAACGAGCACGGCACGCCGGAATTTCTACTGGGCATCTCGGAGGACATCACCGAGCGCAAGCTCGCGGAACAGGCGATTCGCGAATTGAATGCAGAACTTCAGAGCAAGGCCGCGCAGCTCGAAGCCACCAACAAGGAGCTGGAGAGCTTCAGTTACTCGGTGTCGCACGATCTGCGGGCGCCGCTGCGCGCCATCGACGGCTTCGCCCTGATGTTGGAGGAGGACTACACGGAGCGCCTCGACGCCGAAGGGCTGCGCTATCTTTCCGTGATCCGCCAGAACAGCCGGCGGATGGGCGCGCTCATCGACGATCTGCTGGCATTCTCCCGCTTGGGGCGCCAGCCGGTGGCGCGTGCCGAGGTAAACGTCGACTCGCTGGTGCGCGAAGTCGTCGAGGAGGTCCTGCATACGGAATTGCTCGCCGAACGCGGCGCGGCCGAGGCCCCCGCCGCACCGCAGATCGAGGTCGAACCGCTGCCCCCGGCCCGCGGCGACCGCGGTCTGTTGCGCCAGGTGTGGGCGAATCTCATCGCCAACGCGGTCAAGTACAGCAGCAAGACGGCGCGACCGGTCATCCACATCAGCGGCCGCCGCGTCGGCGCCGAGAACCATTACTCCGTGCGCGACAACGGCGTCGGATTCAACATGGAATACGCGGAAAAGCTGTTCGGCGTATTCCAGCGCCTGCATCGCGCCGACGAGTTCAGCGGCACCGGCGTGGGACTTGCCATCGTGCATCGCGTGGTCACCCGGCACGGCGGACGGGTATGGGCCGAAGGCAAGGTGGACCACGGCGCGGTATTCTCGTTCGCACTGCCCAGAGGAGATCTCGAGTGGATGATTTTGAAGCGGTAGAGATCTTGCTGGTCGAAGACAGCGACGCCGACGCGGAACTGATCATTCGGGCGCTGCGCAAGGGCAACCTGGTCAACAAGGTGATGCGGCTGCGCGACGGAGTCGAGGCGCTCGAATTCGTGTTTCGCGACGGAGCCTTCAGTCAGCGCGGCGGCGGCCAGCCGCGGCTCATTCTGCTCGATCTGAAGATGCCGCGGCTGGGCGGCATCGACGTCCTGCGGCGCCTGAAAGCCGACGAACGGACCAAGATAATCCCGGTGGTCATGCTCACCTCGTCGGCCGAAGAACAGGACGTCGTGGAGAGCTACCAGCTGGGGGTCAACAGCTACCTGGTCAAGCCGGTCGAATTCTCGGCGTTCACCGAGCGTCATCACTCAGACCGGGCTCTACTGGGCGGTCATGAACCGCATTCCCAACTCAATGACCATGCGCCGGACCAATCAAGGTACTGCTGGTCGAGGACCGCGTCGAGGACGCGGAAATGCTGCTGCGGGAAATGCGCACGCGCGGCCTGTCCATCGTCAGCCGGCGCGTGGACAGCGCGCGCCGAATACGAAGAGGCGCTCGCGCGCTTTCGCGCCCGATCTGATCCTGTCCGACTACACGCTGCCGGGTTTCGACGGCACGGAGGCGCTGCAAATCGCCAGATCGCGACGGCCCGACACACCCTTCATCTTCGTCTCCGGAACGATCGGCGAAGAGCGCGCCATCCAGGCGCTGAAGCAGGGCGCCGTCGACTACGTGCTCAAGGACAATCGCGCGCGGCTGGTGCCGGCGATCGAGCGCGCGCTGCGCGAGGCCGAAGACCGCGACGCCAGGCGCTGGGCGCAGCGCGAACTCGAAGAGAGCGAAGAGCGCTTCCGTTTTGCCATGCATTTTTCCTCGATCGGCATGGCCCTGGTCGCCCCGGACGGCCGCTGGCTCGGCGTCAATCCCGCGCTGTGCGACATCGTCGGCTACAGCGAGAGCGAACTGCTCGCCACGGACGTTCAGTCGATCACCTATCCCGACGACCGGGACGCCGATGCCGTCCAAGTGCGCCAGATGCTCGACAGATCGATCGAGACCTATCAGACCAACAAGCGCTACGTCCGCAAGGACGGCCGCGTCGTGTGGACCCAGCTGAGCGGTTCCCTGGTCTGGCTGCAATCGGGCGAGCCGCACTATTTCATCTATCAGATCCAGGACATCACCGACCGGGTCAGCGCCGAGCGGGCGCTGCGCGCCAGCGAAGAGAGATTCCGCTCCATTGCCGAAGCCACCCAGGAATGGATCTGGGAAATCGACGCGGACGGCCTCTATACCTTCTGCAGTCCGGCGGTGGAGGCGATCCTCGGGCTATGCGCCGGATCAGCTGATCGGCAAGCAGCTGCCTCGACATCGTGTCGCAGAGCATCCGGCAAACCGTGGCCGACCTGCTGCGGCGCGGAATCGAGGAAAAGCGCGGCTGGCGCGACCTGGTGCTGCATCTGCAGCACGCCGCCGGCGGCATTCGCTGGCTCGACAGCAACGCGCTGCCGCTGCTCGATCGCGCCGGCAATGTCATCGGCTTACCGCGGCGTGGCGCGCGACATCACGCACCACCGCCTGCAGCAGGAGCGGATCGCCCGCCTGAGCCGCATTCAGGCGGTGCTCAGCGGCATCAACTCGACCATCGTGCGCGTCCGCGAACGGCGCGAGCTGCTGCGCGAGTCCTGCCGCATCGCCGTGCAACAAGGCGGTTTCAGGATGGCGTGGATCGGCTTGGTCGAGCCCGGCGCGCTGAAGGCGACGCCCCTGGTCTGGGAGGGCTTCGAGCAAGGCTATCTGCAGGAGATCGGCTTGACGCTCGGCGAACCGCGAGGACGATCCGGGCCCCGTGGGCGAGGCGCTGCGCCAGAAGAAAATGGTGGTCGTGAACGACATCGAAGCCGTCTTCGCAGTCACCTGCTCAAGCAGCAGGCGCTGGCGCGCGGCTTTCGCTCGCAGATGGCGATGCCGCTGATGGTCGAGGATCAAGCGGTGGGCGTTCTGGTGCTGTATGCGGCGGAGACCGGGTTCTTCGACTACGAGGAACTGAAGCTGCTGAAGGATCTGGCGGGCGACATTTCGTTCGCGCTCGACTACATCGGCAAGGAAGAGAAGCTCACCTACGTGTCCTACTACGACACGCTGACCGGACTGGCCAATCGCCAATTGTTCTTCGATCGCCTGGCGCAGGCACTGCATTCGGCGCGCGCCGAAGCGTCGACAGCTCGCGGTCATGATCATCGACGTGCAGCGCTTCAAGCGGATCAACGACACCTTGGGACGTTACGCCGGCGACCAGGTCCTCAAGGAACTCGCGGGCCGGCTGCAGCGCACGATCAGCGAGTCCGCGACCCCGGCGCGCATCGGCGGCGATCGCTTCGCGGTGGTGGTCCCCAATCTTGCGGGAACCTCGATGGCGCGCTGGATCGACGAATGGATCGTCGACTCGTTCGCGGAGCCGCTCATCATCGATGACATCGAACTGCGCACCTCGGTGAAAGTCGGCATTGCCGTGTACCCGGCGGACGCGGACACCGCGGAGAGCCTGTTCGTGAACGCCGAGGCCGCGCTGAAGCGCGCCAAGGACGCGGCCGATCCGTATCTGTTCTACTCGCCGGAAATGAACGCGCGCGTCGCCCAGCGGCTGCGCCTGGAAAGCCGCCTGCGCAAGGCCGTGGCCCAGAAGGAATTCGTGCTGCACTATCAAACCAAGGTCGATCTGGCGACTCGCCGCATTCGCGGGCTGGAGGCGCTGATCCGCTGGAACGACCCCGAGTTCGGCCTGGTATCGCCGCTCGAATTCGTGCCGCTGCTCGAGGAGTCGGGGCTGATCGTGGAGGTCGGCCGCTGGGTATTCGAGCAGGCGGTCGCCGACACCGCACGCTGGAGATCGCTGGGGCCTGCGAGGTGCCGCGCGTGGCCGTCAACGTCTCGGAAGTACAGCTGCGGCATCCCAATTTCGTCGCGACGGTGCTGGGAGCGTTGGGACCCGTCCCTGAGCCATGCGACCGGAATCGACGTGGAGATCACCGAGACCATGATCGCTCAGAACACCGGCGCCAATGTGCAGAAGCTGCTGCGTCTGCGCGAGGCGGGCCTGCAGATATTCATGGACGACTTCGGCACCGGCTATTCGGGCCTGAGCCAGATCGCGCATTTGCCGCTTGGACGCCCTCAAGATCGACCGCGCCTTCGTCGCCGGCATGACCATCAGCGCCGAGCACATGGCCATCGTCTCGACCATCATCAATCTCGCGAAGGCGTTGCGCATCTACGTGGTCGCCGAGGGAGTCGAAACCGAAGAGCAGGCCGCCCGGCTGTACGCACTCGGCTGCGACGAAGCGCAGGGTTATCTCTTCAGCCGTCCGTTGCCGGCCGAGGACATCGCCAACTGCTGCCGTGGGCCGTGTCGTACCGATTGACGCTTTCGATTGACCGGGTCAGGCTCGCGGCTAGCCTAGCCTGCCGTTTCGCTCAGGATGTCACTGGTGCGACCGCAACAATTTCGGAACCTCAAAAATATCCCGGCGATTCAACGGGCTGATGACTCGGGTGGCGCCTTACGCCGCCGCGGCGAGTGCCGCGCTGATCCTTTGGCATGCCGCGCGCGATACCCCCGCTTCAGTAGTCTTCGCGCCCGCGCCCCTGATCTACCCGCACATGCGGCTGGCGGCACCGCCTCGACGACGCCGGCGGTGGCAGCGATTCCGGCCCGGCCACCCGGCAATCCCGGGGCCCAAGCCGGCGGCCCGCCCGCCCTTGCGCAGCAGGCCAGCGTCGGCTCGACCATCGAAGTGATGGTCGGCCGGAACGACACCCTGGACGCCATTTTTCGCCGCATGGCGCTCGACACGGCCGATCTCGCGGCGATTCGTCAGTTGCCGGGTATTCGCCAGAGCCTGGATTTCCTCAAACCGGGCGATGCCATCAAGCTCACGCATGCCGACGGAGAGATCAGGGAACTGACGCGCAAGGTGAGCGAAACCCAAACCCTCGAAGTGGTGCGTGAAGATGACGGCTTTGCGGCGAAGATGATCGACAACCCGGTGCGAGACGCGGATCCGCACCGCCACCGCCACCATTGATTCGTCGCTGTTCCAGGCGGCCGAAGCCGCCGATATCTCCGACATCGTGGCGCTGAAGCTCGCCAATGTATTTGCGTGGGATATCGACTTCGTGCTCGACATCCGCGAGGGCGATCGCTTCACCGTCGTCTACGAGCAAATCTATCAGGACGGGAAATATCTTCGCGACGGCGAGGTGCTGGCGGCCGAGTTCATCAACGGCGGCAAGATTATCGGGCGGTGCGCTTCGTGACGGACACCGGCGGCATCGGCTACTACACTCCGGACGGCCGCCCGATGCGCAAGGCTTTTCTGCGGGCACCGGTCGAATTCACCCGGGTCAGCTCGGTGTTCAATCCGCATCGCCTGCATCCCATATTGAACCGCATTCGCGGCCACATGGGCACCGACTATGCGGCTCCGACCGGCACACCCGTGCACGCGGCCGGCGATGGGCGAGTCAGCTTTGCCGGCCAGCGAGGCGGCTACGGCAATGCGCTGGTGCTGGCCCACAGCAACAGCGTGTCGACGCTGTACGGCCATATGTCGCGCTTCGCCAAGCACATTCGCGTCGGCATCGCACGTGCAGCAGGGCGATGTCATCGGCTACGTGGGCATGACCGGACTCGCCACCGGCCCGCACCTGCATTACGAGTATCTCGTGAACGGCGTGCACAAGAATCCGCAAACCGTGCAATTGCCGGGTGCCGAGCCGTTGCATGCGCAGACGCTGCAGAGATTTCGCCAACTGACCGCATCGCTGCTCGATGACCTGTCGCTGCCGCAGGCGGCGCGCCCGGCCGCGGCACCCGCCGCAGTCTCGGCTGTTGCTGTCGCGCCTCCCTCCGGTCCGCTCGCCCCCGCTCCGCCCGCCTCAGGATCCCCGGCAAGCGCTGTGTTCAGTGTGTCCTCCGTGCTCACCGATTCGAGTTTCAGTGCGGGCGACGCTCGATCACCGATCTCGTTCAACTGACGGCAAGACAGGTCAGGCGCTGCAAATAAGCTATGAACGATACTGATCTCCAATCGCCGCAGCTCTATATCAATCGCGAACTCTCGTTCCTGGAGTTCAACCAGCGCGTCTTGGATCAGGCCAAGGACCGCCACATACCGCTCCTGGAGCGGGTACGGTTTCTGTGCATCTCCTGCGCGAATCTCGACGAATTCTTCGAGATCCGCGTCGCCAGTCTCAAGGAGCTGTTGGAAGCCGGCGCGGTGCAGGCAGGACCGGACGGTCTGTCCGTTCCCGAACAACTGAAGGCGATTCGCGCTCGAGCGGTGCGCCTGGTCGACGAGCAGTATCAGTTGCTGAACGATGTGCTCATGCCCGAACTCGCCCAGCAAGGTGTGGTATTCGTCTCTCCCGACATGTGGACCGAGGCGCAGGCCGCATGGCTCGGCGACTATTTCAGCCGCGAGGTGGAGCCCGTGCTCAGCCCGCTGGCTCTCGACCCCGCGCGGCCGTTCCCGCAGATACTCAACAAAAGTTTGAATTTTGCGGTGGTGGTCGAAGGCGAGGACGGATTCGGCCGCAACAGCGGCCTCGCCGTGGTGCAGGCGCCGCGTTCCCTGCCGCGCCTGATCAGGCTGCCGGACGAGCTCGGCAGCCGCAACTTCGTGTTCCTGGGCACCATCGTCGAGGCCTTCGTCTCCAAGCTATTCGCCGGCATGAACATGTGCGGCTGCTACCAATTCCGGGTCACCCGCAACAGCGACCTGTTCGTCGAGCAGGAAGAAGTCGACGACCTGCTGCGCGCCGTCGAAGGCGAACTCGCCTCGCGCCGTTTCGGCGACGCGGTTCGATTGGAAACCGCGCACGATTGCCCCGACGAAATCCTCACCTATCTGCTCGACCAATTCGGACTCACCGGCGACGATCTCTACAAGGTGCCGGGACAGGTGAACCTGAATCGCCTGATGGCCGTGTACGACTTGGTGGACCGCACGGAACTCAAGTACGCGGCGTTCGCGCCGAGCGTTCCCGAGCGCCTGCGTAGCGGCAACGATTTGTTCACCACGCTGCGCGCCGGCGACGTGCTCATGCACCACCCCTTCCAGGGCTTCGGCCCGGTCGCGGATTTCATCAAACAGGCGGCAAGCGACCCGCAGGTGCTGGCCATCAAACAGACCCTGTATCGCGCCGGCAGTGATTCCACCATCGTCGGCGCGCTGGTCGAGGCTGCGCAGGCAGGCAAGGACGTCACCGTCATCATCGAACTACGAGCGCGCTTCGACGAAGAAGCGAACATCGAACTCGCAACCAAGCTGCAGGAAGCCGGCGCCCACGTCATGTACGGCGTATTCGGCTTCAAAACGCACGCCAAGCTGGTGATGGTGGTGCGGCGCGAGGAAAAGGGCCTGCGGCGCTACTGCCACTTGGGCACCGGCAACTATCATCCCAAGACCGCGCGGCTTTACACCGACTACGGGCTGATGACGGCCGACGAGTCGATCGGCGAGGATATCCACGAGATTTTCCTGCAGCTCACCGGACTGACGCGGGTACCCCGCCTGCGCAAGCTGCTGCACGCCCCTTTCAGCCTGCATCAGGCGCTGCTCGCCAAGATCGACCGGGAAGGCGCCCATGCGAGCGCGGGCAGGCCCGCCCGCATCATTGCCAAGCTCAACGCACTCACCGAGCCGACCATCATCCAAGCCCTGTACCGGGCTTCACGCGCCGGCGTGAACATCGACCTCATCGTGCGCGGATTGTGTTGCTTGCGGCCCGGAGTGCGGGGCGTTTCCGAGCGCATCACGGTGCGCTCCATCATCGGGCGGTTCCTGGAACATTCCCGCGTCTATTACTTCGAGAACGCCGGAGAGCGGGAGATCTATTGCGGCAGCGCCGATTGGATGGACAGGAATCTGTTCCGCCGCATCGAGGTCGCGTTCCCGGTGGAGGCACCCGAGCTGCAATCGCGGATTACCGACGATCTCAAGCTATATCTCGCGGACGATACCCAGGCGTGGATGTTGGATTCCGCCGGCCATTACACGCGCGCCGAGGACGCCGATCATTTGTGCGCTCAAGCCCGCCTCTTGCATCTGTACGACGAACGGATACCGCTCACCGACACCTGAACCACGTCGAGCGGGTCAGACGATATTCAGGCGAAAGCCGGCGTCCTTCAAGTACCCTCGCTCTTGCTCCAGATCCTCGAGCGTGAGCGGATGATCCTTCATCCAGCCCTGCGGCAATTTCATGTTCACGGTGCGGCCTTTGACGCCCAGCAGCACCTCCGGCAATGGCTGCGGACTGCGTCCCCGGTGCAGCAGCACCGCGAGCCTCAGCAGCACCATCAAGAATTCCGCAAGCCGATCCCACGGCGGCAGCAAATCCTCCAGGGATTCGAACGACAATTGCCGCCGATGCCCGCCGACCAAGGCCGACAGCAGCAACTGCTCTTCGCGCGGAAAGCCCGGCATGTCGGCGTGCTGCAGCAAGTATGCGCTGTGCCGCTGATACTTGGAGTGCGCGATGTCCAGGCCGGTTTCGTGCAATCGCGCCGCCCAACGCAGCACGGACTCCGCCAGCGGATCCTCCAAACCCCATTCGGACTCGACTTGCTCGAGCAACGCCACCGCCGTCGCCTCGACTCGGTCCGCCTGCAGGCCATCGACGTGGTAGCGCTTTTCCATCGCGCGCACGCTGCGCACGCGCGCGTCTTCGTCGGTGAAGCGGCCCATCAGGTCGTACAGAAGTCCTTCGCGCATGGCGCCCTCGGCCACACGCAGACGATCGATGCCGAAGTTCTCGACGATTTCCAGCAGAATCGCCAGCCCCGCGGGAAACACCGGCGCGCGCTCGGCATCCACGTCCTCGAGGTCGAGTTCATCCACATGGCCCGAAGCGATCACTCGCTCGGCCAGGCTGCGCAGATTGTCCAGAGTGATGTGCGGCGATTCGGGATGCAGCGTACGCAACACGTCGCCGATGACGCGCACCGTCCCGGAACTCCCGGACGCCTGCAGCCAGCCCAGCTTGCGGTAAGCCTCCTGCACCGGCTCGAGCTCGAGCCTCACCGCCGTGCGCGCACGTTCGAAGCGCTTTTCAGAAATCTTGCCGTCATCGAAGCAAATCGCGCTCAACCCCACGCAACCCACCGACAGGCTCTCGAGCAGCAAGGGATTGAAGCCTTCGCCGATCACCACCTCGGTCGATCCCCCGCCGATGTCCATCACCAGCCGCTTGTCCGGACTCATGGGACTGGTGTGCACCACACCGGAATAGATCAACCGAGCTTCTTCCAGCCCGGAAATGATTTCGATGGGATGACCGAGAGCGGCGCGCGCGCGCTCCAAGAACCAGCGCTTGCGCCGGGCGCGCCGCAGAGCATTCGTGCCCACCACCCGCACGCTGTCGGCATGCATCGCGCGCAATCGCTGGCCGAAGCGCTCGAGGCAGCGCAACGCCCGTTCCGTCGCCGACTCGTCCAACCGTCCGCTATCGCCCAGCCCGGCGGCCAAACGGACCATTTCCCTGAGCCGGTCCAGAATGACCAGCTGGCCGTGCGAATGACGCGCCACGACCATGTGAAAACTGTTGGAGCCCAAGTCGACGGCGGCGAGCACGTCGGGCACGACACGACCGCCGCTCATCTAGGCGGTCGACCTAGGCCGAGAATGAAGACCCGCAACCGCAGGTTGTTTTCGCGTTTGGATTGCGAATGACGAACTGAGCGCCCTGCAAATCCTCTTTGTAGTCGATCTCGGCGCCCATGAGGTATTGCGCACTCATCGGGTCGACCAAGAGCTGCACACCGTGGTTTTCGATGCAGAAATCGCCGTCCTCGATCTTCTCATCGAAGGTGAACCCGTACTGGAAGCCCGAACACCCGCCGCCGGAGACGAAAACCCGCAATTTGAGGTTCGGGTTGGCCTCCTCGCGGATCAGTTCGCCGACTTTGCCCGCCGCCGCGTCGGTGAAAACCAGCACATTGGGCGGGGGCGGGGCCAAATCGCCCTGATTCATTGCTTCTGATGTCGCATTCATGGATCTATTGTACTCCGCAGGTCGCCGGCCAATCAAAGTTCCGGACTTCTATTGGGACCGGGTTCACTCCTCCGGGTTCCCGGAAGCCGCCCCTGGGGCCGGATTCGCCCGGTGGATCAGTTTTCCATTGATTTGGGCGCCGACCGCCGTTTCAATGATGGTGTAGTACACATTCCCCAGAACGCGCGCCTTTGCGCCGAGTTCGACCCGTTCGCTCGCATCGATGTCGCCTTTGACGATGCCGTTCAAGACGACATTGGGCGCGACGACCGAGCCTTCGATGCAGCCGAACTCGCTCACGGACAATAAAGTAGCCGGGTTCGCGTCGCCCTTCACGTTGCCGTTGATATAGCCGTCGAGGTGTAGGCCGCCGTTGAACTCGACATCGCCGTCGATTCGGGTCTTGGGACCGACCAAGGTGTCGATATTCGCGTTCTTACTCTGTTTGAACATCAACCTCCCCCTTGGCCGCGGGATTGCCGTTTGCCTCGGTTTCCACCGACATCCCCTGCGCTTTCCAAACGAACGCCTGCCGAGAACTGTGGCTGGCGTCTCTGTCTCTGCCGCTGTGCATCTCGACCCCGACACGTGTCGGCTCGAACCCCTGCGGCAGTTGTACGGGTTCGTCGTAATCCTGGAAGTAGCGGAACGAGTATGCCAGGCTGACGCGCCGGTTGGGCGACGCCTGCCCAAAGCTCAAAGTAGACGGTTTGCCGCGCAGCAGCCCATCGATGGTGATCGTGGCGCTGCCCGCCACCGTCTTGTCCGGCTTGCCGGTCTGCATCAGCACGAACTTCAGGCGGTATTGACCCTGCGCAGCCTCCGGCACGATCTGCATCTGCTGCACCTTCACGTGAATGAGCGAATCCGGTTGCACCAGGCCTCGGTAGAACGACAGGTCCTGGTTCAGGCGCGCGATTTGACTCTGCATGTCGCCGAGACTGCGCTCCACCTGTTTATAGCCCTCGCGATCGACGCGCCGTGCCACTTCGGCGGCCTCCAGCTGGCTGCGCTGCCGGGCATTTTCCGCTTCGAGATTGCGAATGCGCGCGCTCGCCGACAATGCGCCGCGCACTGAATCGACCACCCGAAAGCCGGCATCGTACCGACCGAGCTCGAACGCCGCGTACAGTATCGCGGCGACCGACAAGACGGCCGCCCCGATCAGCAGCGCTCGGCGCCTCGGCGCATGCGATCTGACCACCAATTTACCGAACGAATCCACCATACCTCGATTCCGCGCCGTTCCTCGCAGGGGAAACAGACATTACACGAAGGCGCGCCGTCTGAAACATACCTTTGGAAGCGGTGTTTCGCTGCGTGGCGCCATACGGCGACAGTCCGCCCACGGTATCATTCCCAGCCGAATCGGAAGGGAACACTCCATGCTCTGGCTCAAAGCATTTCATGTCATCGCGGTGGTCACCTGGTTCGCCGGCCTGTTCTACCTGCCCAGACTCTATGTCTATCACGCGGATGCCGAGGATACGATCAGCATCGCGCGCTTCAAGGTCATGGAGCGGCGGCTGTTCGTGCTCATGACCCTGGGTGCGGCCGCAAGCGTGGGCTTGGGCGCGGCAATGCTGGCGGCGGCGCCCATTTACCTCACGATGGGCTGGTTGCGGATCAAGCTGCTGCTCGTGCTGCTGCTGGTTGCCTACCACGGGTTCTGCTACAAGCTGATGCGTGATTTTGCGGAGAATCGCAACGCGCACAGCGCGAAGTGGTACCGAGGCTTCAACGAGATTCCTTCGCTGCTGCTGATCGCCATCGTGCTGCTGGTGGTAATCAAGCCTGGTTAAGCTCTTCGCAACTTCCCATGCGCTTCGCGCAACTTCCCGTGCGCTTCGCGCAACTTCCCGTGCGCTTCGCGCAACTTCCCGTGCGCTTCGCGCAACTGCTACGGGGTCGAGGCGACCCCGTCCGTTAGGTGCTCGCTGCGCGAGCATGGGAGGGGTGGCGAGACTCGGGTTCTGGATTTACTGCCCGGTTATCGCCGTCGCTTGGTTTTGGCGTCCGGGGGTGGTGCTTCGATTTCGGGCCACCATTCCGGGTAGGGAGGCAGGCCCTTGGGGAATATCAACTGCCCCAGATCGTGCAGCGCCCGTACGTAGACGCGCCGCTTGAAATAGACGACTTCGCGCACCGGCGTCCAGTAGTCGGACCAGCGCCAGCGGTCGAATTCCGGCGTGGCCGTGGAATCGAATCTCAGCCGCGATTCGTCGGCGACGAGCTTCAACAGAAACCAGCGCTGCTTCTGTCCGATGCAGCGATCCCGTACGTACTGCCGCGGCAAGCGATACCGCAGCCAGCCGCGGGTGGAGCCCAGCATCTCCACGTCCTCGCGCTCCAGGCCGATTTCCTCTTTGAGCTCCCGAAACAGCGCCTCTTCGACCCGCTCGCCGCGGTTGACGCCGCCTTGCGGAAATTGCCAACCGCGGCCGCCGACGCGGCCGCCCAAGAACACTTCACCGGAACCACGCGTCAGCACGATGCCTACGTTGGCGCGAAAGCCGTCCTTGTCGATGTAGTCGATGGCTGGTTGGATGGACATTGGTTCAATTGTTCCATATCACCGGCCGCTTGTGGTCGCCGTGCGAGTGCTCATGGTGCGCGGCCGACGAATTCCGGCTACTGCCGCGAGTATCGAATTTCGATCGCTCGGTGCGCACGCTCGCCGGCACACACCGTGTCCCTTCGCGCGGTGTCCTCCAAGGGATACAGCTACTGCCGCTTGGCCGCCCCGGCGAACAAGTCCTGCAGGGAGGTGTTCAGCTTCACTGCAATCGCATACAGAATCATGACCGTGGGATTGTAGATACCGCGCTCGAGCCGCCCCACTACGTTTGGATGAACACCCGCATCGAACGCGAGCGTCTCTTGAGTCAGGTTGCGCCGCTTACGGCGTTCCCGAACTTCTTCACCGAGGCTTCGCAGGATCGATCTTGAGCGCACACCCAAGGTTCGATCTTCTAACAGGATATTGTCTAGACACTATAATGTCGAAATTGCCGCCAATTCAAGGGCTTGCCGCCGTTCCATTCCCGCGATCAGCTCCGCCAGCGGCATGCTCAACCCCTTGGCGACATCGATCAGCGTGAGTATTTGGCATTCGGTCTCGGCCCGCTCGAGACGTCGAACGGTATTTACGTCGACTTCGGCGGCACCCGCGAGCTGCTCTTGGGTGAGGCGCCGCTCGACACGGCGGGCCTTCACCTCATCACCAAGATTCTTGAGGACGGGTCTAAAACGCACGCCACGAGAATCGATCCTTGAACACGATAGTGTCCAGACACTATAATGGTGATTATGACGATAGGGACGTAGAGGACGTCAGGAGGCATGGATCATGCTCATTTTGACCCGCCGGTTGACCGAAACTTTGGTGATCGGAGATAGCGTCACCGTAACCGTTTTGGATATCAGAGGTGGCCGCGTCCGAATCGGCGTAAACGCTCCTCGCGAGATCGTCGTCGAGCGAGAAGAGATCCGCCACGAGGCGGCGACAGGGACGGGACATCGGATGCGCGATTACGGCCCCTGACGGACCACCGTCATTGCCACGCGCGGTATAGATCCATGGCATCGCGCCCCGCTCATTTTGAAGGTCTGCTGAAATTTCTGCGGCGCAAGGGTCGATCGCAGGAAGACGCCGAGGATTTGATCCAAGAAGCCATGCTGAGGCTCCATGTCTACGGTCGCGCCGCTCCGGTCGCCAATGAGAAGGCCTTTCTGCGGCACGCCGTGCATAACCTCTCCATCGACCAACATCGCCGCGATCGCCCGGATCTGCGCAGACAGGTGCCACTCGAGGATCTCAATGCTCAGAGTCCTCTGATCGACCCGGAGACCACACCCGAAGACAGTCTGCAAGCTCAGCAACGCCTCAGCCACATCAGGGCCGTCCTGGACGCCGTCAGTCTGCGCACGCGCGAGATATATTTCGCCAACCGCGCCGGCTATAGCTACGCAGAAATCGCCGATCACATGGGGATCTCCCATATCACGATCAAGCGACACATCGCGCGCGCACTATTGGCCATCATGGAGCACGGCGAGACGGAAGAAGATGAAATCCCGAATCGCGCGACTGAATAAGATTGCCCCCCGGCACATTCGCGTGCAAGCCGCCTTGTGGGTCACGGAATTGCACGGCCCGGGCCGCGATGCGGCGCTCGATACGAGGGTACAACGCTGGATAGCGGAGGATCCGCGGCATGCCGCGGCGTTCGCACTTGCCACGGAAGCTTGGCAACGCAGCGGCAACCTTCCTGCGTATCTGCCCACGAGCAAATCCCGTCCGGCAACGGACCGAGCGCGCATGAGGCCGTCCCGCCGGGCGCTTGCCGGAATGGCTACTCTGTGCGCGGCACTGATCGCCACAGTCTACGTCGTTCGCGACGATGCGCTGGCCACGGGGCCGGCGGAGCAGAAAACCGTTGAGCTGAGCGACGGCACCCAAGTCTCCCTCAACGCCAATAGCCGGGTAATCGTTCAATACGATGACCGCGTACGCAAGGTGACACTGGCGAGCGGCGAAGCTCTGTTCAATGTAACCAAGCACCAGTCGCGGCCCTTCATCGTCGTCATCGGCGATCGAAAAGTTATCGCCGTGGGAACCTCTTTCCTGGTGCGCCGCGAGGAACCCTCCGGATCGGAGTTTGCCGTCACCCTGGTGGAAGGTCGGGTGGCAATCGAACCTCTTTCATGGCCCAACGTCCTGCCCAGCGACACCGTGAGCGGCGTGAAGTTGCTGAATCCCGGCGAGAGACTCCGCATTGCCGGCGACACGACCGAGTTGAAAGACTCCCCCTCCATCGACAAGGTCACGGCGTGGCGACGTGGTCAGTTGATATTCGACGACACCTCGCTGAGCGAAGCTGCCGCGGAATTCAACCGCTATGGCTCCAACAAGATCGCAATAGACGATCCCGCGGTGGGGAAGCTGCGCGTCGGCGGCGTCTTCAAAATTGGCGACCCCACCAGTTTTGCCCAAGCCATGGCCAATGCGTATCAGCTGCGGATCGTCAATCGCGGCCACACCATCGTTCTCACCGACAAACACACCGACTCGAAATAAAACTTTCTCGATCGAGTGATCCCTCCGGACACCCCGATTACGTCTTAGGTATCAGGGAGCCGAAAAAGAGCTTCCGAAAAACTCGAATACTCATACCTCGCACGGGCAAGACAATTGCCGGGGAATCAACAATGTGTAAACGCGCAGGGATCATCTTGCTTTTGATTTTCGCAGCCAGTCTTTTAGTCGACGTATCGACGGCCTCGACTAATTCCATCTCACCGGTCCGATCCACGTCCACGGTGAACGCGGAGATCAAATCGCGCTTCGACCTTCCCGCCGAACCCTTGGACAGGGCACTTCGCGATTTCGCAGTGCAGGCGAACTGCAATATTTCTTACGAGCCTTCGATTGTCGCCGGGCTGCAGGCGCCGGCAATCAAAGGCGAATTTACAGTCGACCGTGCGCTGTCGCTCATGCTATCCGGCACGAGACTTCGCGCGGTCAACGTAAATGAGGACACGATTCAAATACTCGAGAAGTCGGCCGCCACATCGCAAGACGCAAGCTCGACTTCGAACAACCGTTACCCATACGGTGCGGATATCGTTCGATTCGCCAATGCGACGCCGGAAGTACTGGCTTCGACGAGCCCGGCGTCCGATCCTCCGGTAACGGGCTCGGCGGAGAGCGACGCCAGAGCTCGTGACAAAAAAGATCTTGAAGAAATCGTCGTGACCGGAACACACATCCGCGGAGTGTCGTCGGCATCACCTGTTATCGAGATCGGCCAGGAAGAAATCGAGAGATCTGGATACACATCGGTGACTGATCTGATGCTAAGCCTGCCGGAGAATTTTGGAGGCGGCTACAATCCCGGGACCACATACAATTCGCAGGTAAACACACGCTACAGCGACAATCCGACGGGTGCCTCGGTTCCCAATTTGCGGGGGCTCGGCCCGGGTTCGACACTCACCCTTATTGATGGTCACCGAATGGCTTCCGGCCTTACCGGCGGGGGTGCAGATATTTCTTCGATACCTCTCGATGCAATCGCACGAATTGAAGTGGTCACCGACAGCGCATCGGCCATTTACGGATCCGATGCTGTCGCCGGCGTCGTTAATGTCATTCTAAAAAGGGACTATGACGGCGCAAGGACAAGTCTTTCGTATGGACTTTCGACTCAAGGCGGCGGCACGGAGAGGCGGGCAAGCCAGCTTTTCGGAACAAGCTGGAACGGCGGCAATGCAATGCTTGCCTATGAACACCTGGAACAAGACGTTCTTTTCGCCAGAGACCGCGCATTCACGTCGTTGGCACCGGATCCTTATTCGCTTCTACCGCAGATCCGCAGTAATTCCGTCACGGTATCAGCAACGCAAGATATTGCCTCCACCACTTCTGTGTTCGTCGACGGACTATTCATCGATCGAGACGCCAACAGCTTTGTCAACGAGACTGGATTGATCGCGGCATTCGATCAGCCGTCTACCCTGCGTAAATACGCAGTGGCCGCCGGCTTCAACTTCAACCTTTTTAGTGATTGGAAGGCAACTGTCTTCGCAAATATCGCAGAGGATGCAACTGAGAACGACTCCAGTTACTTAACGGTGGGTTCGCTGACCCCGTCTGGTGACGAGCGACTATTGGGGGCGTTGCGTAACGTGGAAGCCAATGCGAACGGCAGCATCGCAACGCTTCCCAGTGGGACAGTCCGGCTTGCCGGTGGGGCCGGGTATCGGAAGGAAACCTTTTCCGACCTCTTCGGTACAACTGGTGGACCATTTACCGATAGGACGGATGGCGATCGCAATATACGGTATGTCTTCGGGGAACTTTCGATTCCCCTCATTGCACATTCACAACGCCCGGGGCTTAACTATTTTGACCTGGTTGTCAGCGGCCGCAACGAACGGTATTCCGACTTCGGCGGCAAGACCGTACCTAAGATCGGTCTTGTATATGCGCCGACCGGCTCGATCAAGCTGCGATCCACGTGGGGAAAAGCGTTTAGAGCACCCAACTTGGACGACACGAACGCAGTCCAGCAGTTGGTGATCCTAGATCTGGCGAATCCGGCTGCCTCAACGGGAAGCTCACCCGCTTTGATTCGCACCGGTGGCAATCCGGGATTGCAACCGGAAACCGCCGACGCATGGAGCTTCGGTGTGGACATTTCGCCTCCTGATGGGAATGCGCAGGTCTCGGCCACCTTGTTCGATATCGAATACACGAATCGCATATCCCAGATCGAGAATCCGTTTACCGCATTGACGGATCCGCTTAGTGCATTCTTCGTTACTGAGTCGCCATCTTCGAGCGTCACGCAGGCCGTCTACAACGCGTATCCCGCCAGCGAGACCTTTAACAACACCGATTCTCCTCTCAATCCCACTAAAGTTGGCGCAATCGTGGAAGATCGACTCATCAATGTCGCGCGCCAAACGGCTCGCGGAGCGGATCTCAGCGTTAACTACAGGTTCGGTACGAGTTCGAATGGCACGTCGCTGTTCTTCAACGGCACCTACCTCGATTTGACACAGCAAAATACGCCGCAATTGCCGGAACAAACCCTCAGCGGTCTTTCATTTTATCCCGCAAGAACTCGGCTGCGCACAGGAACGACGTGGAAGCACGCCTCGTGGGCACTTACAAGTACTTTGAACTATCTCGCGTCCGAAACGAACACCCAAGTGACGCCGACCCAGAGCGTCGGCTCCTGGACTACGGTCGATGCTTCGGTGCGGTACGCCCCGATTTTGCCAGGCCTCCTGGGCGGCGTTTCGTTCAATTTATCCGCGATTAATCTATTCGACAGAAATCCACCTCGCGTACTGATTCCACCCACCGTCGTTGGGGCAAACCTCAACTATGATTCGTCAAATACGAGTCCTTTGGGTCGATTCATCCGGCTGCAGGTCTCGAAAGCATGGTAACGCGGCGACTCGGGATACCGGTTCTTCTCGCTATGAATGTCCTCGGAGCAGGAAGCGGCAACTGCCTACCGCAGGGCATTGAGCCGCAGCGCTCCCAGTCGCCGTCGATCGATATTCCCCGGACCAGCGACACCGGATTTCGGCGTGGCATCACACTCGATGACATGGTTTCGCTTCGCGAGGTGCATGAACCTCGGCAATCTCCGGATGGGCAACTCATAGCTTTTCTCGTCAAGCAAGCGTTTCGGCCCTGCAACTGCTATCGCACTGCTCTGTATGTGGTCGGAAGTAATGATGACCGTCCGGCGCAAAAGCTGACCGAGGACGCCTACATCACCAACTTGCAGTGGTCACCGGACAGCCGGTTCGTCTCCTATCTGTCGTCCAGGAGCGGCTCTGTACAGCTGTGGCAGCTCAATCTAATGACGCATCGAAAAAGAATGGTCTTCGTCCATACGCCCAATCGTGATCGAAGCACTGCTCACACGGCCTTTCAATCGCGTTATCTGCCGGCGTCGGGGGTGCTGGACTATCGCTGGTCGCCGGACAGCCAGCAGATCGCCTTTATCGCGGAACCGCCGATCGATCCTTCCATCGCAGCTGCGGCCGAGAAGGAAGGCTTCCGTTACGACGATATCACCATGCAAGCATGGGACTTGATGGTTGGCGACTGGGGTTCCGCACGTAGATCAAAGCAATTGTGGTATTACAACGTTCGCGAAAAACGCGAACACGTCATCTGGACCACTCCCAGCGCGTGGTCCACTCGTTTTACAGCATTATTGTGGTCGCCGAGCGGTCGAAAATTGGCTTTTTTTTATTCTGCGGATAATGGCGCGAGCTCCGATGTAATTGACGTTGTCGATACCGCCACATCAGCCGTGTCACAGATAGGCGTCGCAGGAGGAACCGTGTCGTCAGCAGGCGTCGCGTGGTCACCGGATGAGCGGGCAATTGCATACTTGGCGCGTGCCCGTGTCTCACCCTCTTATACATTGGCAATTTCGGACGTCTACGACCATTCTAGAAGAGAGCAGAGTCGTGAGATATTTCCGGGTCATTCTCCTTGGCTCGCGTGGGATGCGGAAAGGCATCGTATATTTTTCGTCTCGGAGGGCATTGGGAGTGATCGCCGGCAGACGGGACTCTATTCGCTCTCCGAGAACGGCGGTACGCCGTTCAGGGTGACTCCAGCCACAGGGAGGGTGGATGACTGCGATGTGATTCTGCAAATGACCATCGCCTGCGTCTGGCAGGCCCCGACCGTCCCACCGCGGCCAGCACTGGTGTCGATTGCAGATGGCAGCGTTCGGAGCCTCACGAACGTGAACCCCGAACTGACATCGGTCGATCTTGGATCCGTGCGAGAGTTGGAGTGGAGAAACGAGTATGGGGATAAGACCAACGGGTATCTAATTTTGCCGACTCGACGAGACCCGAAAAGGCGAGTGCCACTGGTCGTTATGGGATATGCATTCAGCGGCGAATTCGTCTCGCAGGCAAATGCCGTATTGACCACTTACCCGGCCCAGGCATTCGCCCGCGACGGAATTGCCGTGTTGCTGTTCAACTACCCGAGGTACGAGGAATGGGAGGGCCCAGACTTCGAGCGAGGCTCTCGGGCGATTGGCTATGGACCGCTGTCGAGCATCCGGACCATTGTCCAGCAACTGGACACCGAAGGGCTCATAGATCCCAATCGCGTCGGCATGATGGGACACAGCATGGCAGGATTCTGGGTTCAATTGGCGATCACACAAACGAATCTTTTTAAAGCCGTCGAGATCCACAACGGGGGTACGTTATCGGAACCGGGCACATACTGGGTGGGCGGGTCGAAGCAGTATCGAGAGTTGCAAGAGCACATCATGGGTGGCCCACCCTATGGGGACACACTAAAAAACTACTTGGGCTATTCCATGACACCTAATGCAGGTCGAATTCGCGCACCGGTGCTAATGGAATACGACGCCATGTCGGCGGCCAGCGCCATGGAGTATTACGAGGCGATGCAGCATTTCCACGTTCCGGTGGATTTTTTCATCTACCCCAATGACGGCCACGTGACCGAACGGCCCGAGCACCGCTTCATCTCTCTGCAGCGCAATTTGGATTGGTTCGAGTTCTGGCTGCTTGGCAAGGAGAACGATGCGTCGTCGAAGATCGACCAATACGTGCGCTGGCGGCAGCTCAGAACTCTCTCGGAGGAAAAAGCGCACGTTGATCAGAATGATCAACATGGTATTGATCCGATACGCGAATAATCCATGGACTGCCGAACCGCGCAAGCAGCCTTGACCATCAATTCAGGTTCGCGGAGTTTCCCACTGCAGAGAAGTTCGGACCCATGCTTCGATATAGAGCTTTGCGAAAATATCGCCAACCATTGCGGTCGACTTGACGATCCGGGGCGACAGCGCAGACTCCACCTTCTTCCTATCGAGCAACCCTCGTTTCACGAGAATGCCGTCGAGGAGAAAATCCTGGAGAAAACGGGAATTATTCTCTACCACATCCTTCGCCCACAGATCGGGTCCTCCCTTCCCAAGCCCGCGGTCGAGAATTTCTGTCGGAAGCGTATCCGCAAATGCAGCGCGGGCCACGGCCCGATCTTGAGCCGACCTGCAATGCAAGTATCCTGGAATTTGTAGCGCAGTTTCTACCACTGGTTGACTTATGAGAGGAGACATCTGCGGCGGGTCGTCCGGTGCCGCAAACGGTGAGTGGCACGAAGGCGAAGTAACTACAACCAAACCGAACAGCAGCTTGTGCGAGTCCGGCGCCAATCCCCGCGCCCGCTTCAACCACGGATGCAGGAACCGGTCCCTCATACTCTTGTGGTGCTGTTCTGCGTCCGCGGACGCGAGCATCAACGATCTCGCGCCTTCCACACCATATCTACCTTGCAATTTTTGCAAAGCGCCGAAGTCACTATGGTCAATTAAGCGTTGGTACTCTCGGCACGTCAGCGCCAACGTTTGCCAAATTGATTGATTGGTTATCATCGCGAAGTCCATTGCGACGGAGAGGAAACGGCGCCCGAACCCATTCCGTCGGATACACTCGAGAAGTATGCCGGGGCTCGGGGTTCGCCCAAAGACATTGTCTCCCAGTTCTCCGTTAAAGATAGCGGTGGCACCCAACTCACGAGCAAGCGCCGTGTTCCGCGCTTCGACGTCGGGGGCAGAAAAATTCAATACCGGCCGGACGGTAGTGTTGCAATCAAAAAAACGCCGCAGATCCAAGCGATCATTTCTGGGTCGCTCCACCAGCCGACAATCGACGCTGCGTGCCATGCATCTCGCGTAGGGCCGCTCGTCACCGCATCCTCTTGAATGATAATTGACGGCTGTCAGCATAGGCTTATGCGGACATCGCCCGAGCGCGCTCATAACAATCGATGAGTCCAAGCCGCCCGACAGATTGACGAGCACATGTTCGTGTTCGCACGACAGCGCGTTCACACTGTAGTCGACGGTTTCGCGAATCGCGCGAGAAGCTTCCGGGAAGCTATTGAGGCGCCTATCCCTCAGGAAACAGCGCGGATCCCAATAAACGTGCTTCATGCAGCTGGCGGGAGTGCATTCAACGCTTTCGCCACATTCCAGAGTGTTTATTTCGTTGATTGCCGTTTCATGCGTCAGATAATCTCCGCCAACCACTTGAGCTGTTATGCTGTCCCAATTGATCGAGAGCGTCGTCAGCTTCAACGACATGCAGTCGTCTAAATACGAGAAAAATATACTGAGCGTACCCAACCGGATGTGGAAGCAAGCAAGGGGACTCACCGGGCTGCGCAACACAAACACACTCGGCATTTCAGGACAACGAATAGCCGCAACATAGTATCCCCAGTATCTGGAAATCAACGACTTCCCCCTTGACCGCACGATATCCTCTGAGTCTACCTGCGACAAAGATCGCATGGGCTTGGGCGGGCCTGCATCCGCGCCCTCGGGGGATGGATAGACCTTGCCGAAAATTACGCCACGTTGGTTGTGGAGCAGAAGCGCGGGCTTTGCGTAAATCCTGTTGTCTACGTACGCAGCATAAAATCCCGGGTGATCCTCAACGGATTGCCAGGCGCTTGGAGATTTTTGAAGGCGCCGACGCACTCCATCTATGGAACTAGTGTCCGAAGCGCTTTGCGGGTCTCCGACAATGATTAGGTAGCGGAACATGTTGTGGCTTACTCGGCTTCCCCGATGACCAGAATAGGTGTAAACATCTGGACGTTCTCGGCAGTGTCATTTAGTACAGTTGCGTCCATCTGGACCCAAGAATGCGCGAGGAATGGCTTAGTCGACACGCCGATCACAAACGTACATGGAATCATTCTCCTCGTTAGAAAGACGGCCAAGACCAACGAGTCGAACAGACAGCGGCGGTCTGCCGTATAAAACCAAATCCGTAAACGGAAAAATGAGGCCAGTAGTCTCATAGCGCTGCCGGAAGTTCCAGAGTCATTGTGACGACGAATCATGGACTGCTGTCGGTCCAGCCAGTCTATGAGGGACGCTAGCCTTTTGTCCTTGTGGTGCGTGCTCACCTGCAACAACGCCGTTGCGAATTCTGGAATGTGCCTTATCGGCACCCCTGTCCGCTCGGCCTCTTGGCCGGCGATTGTCAGTGCTTTCTCGGCGTTCTTCATAGTCATCCGTCGCTCGGCCGTCGGCGACGTCGTAAGAATTCCACGAGTAAGGAGGTCGGCAATTAATTTGTCGGATGTCGTAGACGCTGGTAGCGTGGTGTCTCCATAAGTCCGCCGCGGAGTCGGCCAATTTTGAACGCTCGCCCTCAGATCAGCCAAGTTCTCCGCGTGAACGCCCACGTAGGTCCCGGTGGTGAGCTCCAAGATGATCGCGCCATCGTCGAGCTCGCAACAATACGAATGCACACTCAAGAAGTAGGTCGTTCGCGAGGTCACTTCCCGGTCCCTGCTGGTTGCGAGTGATTCAAACCGACCGTCCGATAAATCCACAACGCAGAGTTTCGAAAGGCCGGTATGCAACCACGGCTGCACACCGGCCTCGCTCAAAGATTAAAACTTCAAGGACTATTCCCGGAAGCCCAGGTGATCAAGACCGATACCCGGGGCAACGTCTTGAGTCGTTTCAGTAACTGTTCCAAGTTCGACAATCATGGGAAGACTCCTTCTATACACGTGATTGAGATACTACTTACTGTCCGAGACAGCGCAGTCAACTTGCACCCGAGCTTTCGACCACGTCAATCGTATTGACTCGAGACGCCCGACGGTGGGGTCATCATGGATTCTGAGCAAAGCCACTGGGCGAACCCGTTAGGGAACTCTAATGGTTCGTGGCTCACTGAAGCCCGCATGTAAGCACCAGGAATTTCAGAGGTTTGAGCACTCCCTTCATCCACTTCTGATATGTCTTGACATTTTCTTCTACGCAACATGAATCACAACGAGACCATACGAGCGACAGCAAGAAGTAAAGGGGACGTTTACATCGAAGTGCCATCCCTAAAGAGGATTTGGGCAAATACATTTAGATCTGGTGCCACTTCGAAGGGTGAACCGTGATGACGGCCCTCTGCGGAGGCTCGCGTCTAAGCCCGAAGTTCAATATGCGCACTGAATAGATCCGGCGAAGCAACCCTATGATGCCGTAAGGCCTGCCCCAATGTCGCTCCCGTGAGGGAAAACCATCGACCCATCTCGGTCAGGGTTGCCGCGCCGGAACGGATACCGTACGACGCCACTAGTGCTCGCCCGAGCACGCCAACGTCCGTGGCTGAATAGAGTTCCGCTGGCGCCTTGTTCAGCAGGCGGGCGACGCCCGCAATGAGCTGCTCCCGCGTTGGCGGCGCGGCTGGATACGCCGCCATGTGTCGTGCTTTCTGGACGAACACCCTATCACCCACAATGCGAGTATCCAGGGGCGAACCATGTGACAGGAGGTTCGCCACGTAAGCGGTCTCATTTTGATCCATGAAGTCCCGGTATCCCCGTGGACCAAAGTGACCCTTTAGCTCCAGCGCCACCCGCAGATCGGCAAGTGTTAGCGGCATCGAAAAAGATTCGCCCATATATGCCCGCTCTGAACTGAACTGATAGTCCACCCGCTGCTTGCAAAGGCCGCTGGCTATCGGGCTGCAATGCGCGCGCCGCACCGCATGCGGCAAATACTCGGGTGCAACGATCTTCGAGTGATAACGCCCACCAAACACACCGTGCTGTCCTGCGAATCCGACAGCGCGCAGGTATCGAGAGTACTGGCCACATAACCGCTGCATGAACACTTGAAGCGGCGCGCCGGCGGTCCGCACAACGAGAATGGCTGAGTTTGGCTCCAAGCAATACCCGAGCAACGCGGTATCGCACTCGGCACAGGTAGCGACGAGCAGAGATTCCAATTTCGGCACATGAGGGACATTCTGGCGAGATGGGCGAGGAGCACGACCAAGGCTGTCGGCCTGGAAGAATATTTCCGAACCGTCTGCGCCACGCAGACGTACGTAGTGAACTGCATCCTTGAAATCTAGTCGCTCGTGACGCGGCATTTCACCTGCCTCGCGAATCCATCACCTGACAAGTCCTTAGCTGTCGAGTCCGTCCAATTGCGACCCGTCCTAAGTCAGAATTTGCGCGAATGGCCAGTCAAGTCAACATGGAAGGCATGAGCGCTCGACAAACAATATAGTGTCAGGCACTCGGATGCTTGGTTCCGTACACTACCAGCGCGGGTATCGATAGCGATCCAATCGGCCTATTTGTAGCATTTCGTGATGAATGGGCGAATCTCTGATTGGCCCCGTTCACCGGAATCCGCTTGATCGCGGGAGCCTCTACTTATTGCGAGACTCCACCGTAATCATGATCCGCGATGTAGTTGTTCGGTTATTTTGCGCAAACGCGTCGGATTCGACGCTACTTGTTCGGTTATTTAACCCACATGTTGACCCTACGGATTGGGGTGTGTATGCCAAGATTTCAACTTCCCGCTTTGAGCACGTTGATAGCATTCGAGGCCGCGGCCCGGCACCAAAGCATCAAACGCGCCGCCGATGAATTGCATGTGACTCACACGGCGGTGAGTCGGCACATTCAAAAATTGGAGCGGCAAATAGGTCACCGCCTATTCGAGCGCCGGCATCGGAAAATTGTATTAACTGTGGATGGAGAGACGTTTCTGCGCGCAGTTACTACGGGATTCACGCATATAGAGCAGGCCTTTGTGCAATTGAGTGGCGGCCAGACGCCGGACCGGCTAGTGATTTCCGTAGATCCTGACTTTGCCGGCCTGTGTCTGGTACCGAGACTTGCCGACTTCTACGCAATCATGCCAACCACTCTCGTGGAGATTCGTGCTGAGAAGGACATCCACGCATTGCGCGATCCTCGGATTGATTGCGCCATCCAGTATGCCGAGGTAGGGTCGGACATTGAAAACGGCGAAATCCTGTTCAGATCTCGTCTATTCCCGGTGTATGCGCCGAAACTCGCGCAAAGGCTGCCGTTGCGTTCGCCTGAGGACCTCAGGCAACACGTACTGCTGCATGATCGATCGTTCGCCGAGTGGCAGGAGTATCTTCAGAATTGTTCGTTGACGATGGACGTCAATGTCGGACCGAGTGCCGTTTTCAGCGAGACGGTTCATTGCATGGATGCGGCGGTCCGCGGACAAGGTGTCGCGATGGGTGACGATTTCCTGGCCGCACTGCATTTATCTGAGGGGCGTCTCATCGCGCCGTTTGATTCGGCGCTCTATTCCCGAAACGCATATTATTTCATTGCCCCCAAGAGCGGCCCGAGGCAACTCGTTGTCGCTGCCTTCCGCAATTGGCTAGTTCAGAGTATCGAGCGTCTTCATAGCAATTCTCACGCTCGCCGCCGCGGCGGAAGCTAATTGCTCGCCCGGGCTCTGCCCACCCTTCTTGCGTGACTATAAGTTTCGCAGAATGCGACAAAAGATCGCTTGATGCGAGGCAGGCGTTTCGGCATTCTTCAATGAGCTCATCAGAGTTCGCATTTCGCTCGCCACGCAGAGTGAGGTCATGAACGGTGGACGAAGTGCTGCAACGGACGCACAAGGGGAACGCATATGGACACGGCACAGGCTACGATGGAGAAGGACGCTCCGCACCGGCAGGCAATTCAGGATGCCGATGCAATTTACTCGAGCTGCTCATCTCATTCTGCGATCACAGCATTGCGGTCTTTCAACCGTCACTTTTCAACCCGATCACTGACACGCTCCGAACTTCTTCTGTTCCTGGCCAGTATGGCGACCTTCAATCGGCACACCATTGGGGGAATTGCCATTCTTGCTGGGAGACTTTCGGATCAAATGCTGCCTCTTCTGCCCACGGTGGGTCATGAGATCGGAGCCTACGTGCTCGACGCGGCAGTCGATGAATATGGCTTGCGGGAGACCGTTACGCACGTGCAATTGGGGCGAAGTTTTGCGGAACACCTGGGAATCTCGACGGACGAAATCGAGGCGCGCCAGAACGCATGCCCTGCGGCCATCGAACTGGGTGACGCTCTATTTTCATGGTACCGGGAGAGACCGGTCGCCTTCTCCCTCGGCGTGCACATTGCCTCGGAGGCCACGAGCGTTGAAGAGTTCGTTCCCTGGCACGATATCTTTCTAAAATTTCCCGAGTACCGCTTTTCGCCTGAAACGCCGGCGTTCGAATACATGCGCGCGCATTACGTCCACGAACCGGATCATATCAACAGCGCAAAGGCATGCGTCGCACGCTATCTAGCCGCGCTTCCGGGAGGGCGCGATCATCTACGAGAGGGAGCGCGAGCATATCTCGGTCTATATCGGCAAATGTTTCAACAGATGGACGCCCTGATTTTTTGCTAGGGCGCGAATTCATATCGTCGGAACGAGGGACGCCGATGGAAGCGCCATTGTCAGGGTCAGCGCCGGATGACCGAGTACGGCATCTTGTGAGGTCTGCCGCAGACCCATTGGCGCATGACGCGCCAAATGTGATTTTCAATCTCACGAGATCGCCAAAGCGAATATCGCCGGTCTATGTGTACGACAGGACAGGTACGGAGCTGTTCGAGAGGCAATGCGCGACGCCGGAGTACTACTTGCGTCGCGTTGAATCGCAGCTGCTCGACTGTTACGCCGCAGACATCATCGCACTCTGCGGATTTCTGCCGATCATCGAACTGGGCGCGGGAACCGCGGAGAAAACACGCCGCTTATTGGCGCAATACGCGCAGCGTGGCGTGCGCTGCGACTACTTTCCGATCGACGTCGACACGGAAACCCTTTCGCAATCCGCCCATCTACTGGCTGCTATTTTTCCGCTGCTTTACGTTCACTGTGTTGGCGCCACATATGAGGAAGGCCTGCGCGCGCTGGCGCCCTGCCCCGGATCGAAATTATTCTTGTTTCTGGGCAGCTCCATTGGAAACATGGAGCGGGAGGAAATCGACGCCCTGCTGTTGCAACTATTCAATCACGGTGCACCGGGAGATTATTTTCTCGTCGGGGCGGACTTGGACAAGGATCCAGCCATCATCAACAGCGCATACAACGATTCGAAGGGGTATGGCCCCCGCTCGACGTTGAACGTGCTCAATCACCTGAACCACCGGTATGGAGGCAATTTCGACGCCAATAATTTCCGATATCGATCGCAATATGATCCGCGCAGAAAGAGGAACGAGGTGCGGATCGAAAGCCTGGTGAATCAGACGGTGACTCTCGCTGCGCTGGGCTTCACGGTAAGTTTTGGCGCGGCAGAGATGATCGATGCCGAAGTGATGTGGAAATTCGATCCGGATGAACTCGGATCAATATTGGACCGCGCGGGCTTTTCAATGGTGCGTCGGTGGATTGAGCCGACATACCAATATGGACTCTTCCTGTCACGTCACAGATGACATGCGTGGCAAACCTCAGGACATTATTCACCTGAACCTGCGCGGGCATCGGCCGCAAGCACTCGTGCAGGACGAAGAGGATTGGGAAGCCCTGTCCGCCATCGCTGAGCGCATGCTTTTTTGGTGCGGGGGGTCGATTCACGGTTGCCGATGCGAAGGCCGTGAAATGCACTTCGCCGTGCAGGTCGGGCATGCGCCGGTAGGCGCAATGGCCCATCATATTTCCGGCGCCTATGCCATTCATCTTCGTCGACGGCGCGGGTGGACCGGCGGCACCTTTAACCACTACGTTGCCATCCCCATCGATGCCGACCTGTTCTTGGATGATTTGGTGGTTTGGCTGCATCGCCCGCCGCAGTCCGGTGGGCCGGGCGGCGCACGAGCAGAGCTCTGCTGGACCGCGGACTCGGCATACCTCATTCCAAGATCACTGAGGTGGATTACGACCGAGCGCGTGTTGGCCGCATTGAGTCCGGGCGGCGCAGGCAGATCAGTGTACCTTCGCCGCAAAACGCAGCCCCTGGTCCCGGAAATAGCGGCAGTCTTGACCGGCGCAGCCGCGCGCCGGTCGCGGCAAACATCGGCCCAGGCACACACTGAAAACGCGTCGATTGATGGGGAATCGCCAGAACGCTCCAGCATCGAACAGATTGCTCGATTCGTCGCCGAATATAGCCACATCTCTTACGAAGAGATGCGCTCCGCCTCCCGCAGACGTGCGGTGAGCAAGGCGAAGGTCGTCGCCGCCGTGCTGTCCACGCGAAACGGCGCATCGGTGGCAGCCGTGGCACGGCTCTTTGGGCGCAGTCGATCGACGTTGATCGAGCGGGCGGAACGCTACCGGGCGATTCAGCCGCAACTCTTCGCTCATGCCGAACGGGCGCTAGGCGCTTATATCGAAAGGCAACCCCGGCTCGCGGACACGGAGTCGAGGACGGCATAGCCGCCCTCGGCAAAGGCCATACCGAGGCTTTCTTTGATCTTGTTCCGCAGCAGCCGTTGTTGGAGTACGAGCGAGTCCAAGCCGTTGATGGACTGTCTCACCATCTCGCGTGCCAGCTGTGCAACGTCGGGGTAGTACGGTCCGTTGACGGAATGGGCGCCGTACTCCATCGAGATCGCCAGACACCCGAGCACCGATTCGGCCTTGGATAGGTTGCCGCGCTCAATCTCGATCGCTTCGTGCAGGCCCTCGGGAACGGGCACACCGTACACGTGCTCCACGGATTCAGTCTTTGCCTGGGGCGCGTTCCGCCGAACCCTGGGCGTCGATCGTCGTTGCGTAGCCATGGTCACCTCGCTTCAGGCACCGCATCACTCAAGGGCTATTCAGTCGTACAGTAGTATACCTGTATATATAACCAGCTTCATCTTTTTTTGCGTATTCCCGCGGTCTGCCCGAGAGCGCCAGGAATGGCACAAACCCTTTTGATTTCCGCAGGATAGGGGCGCTCAACCCGGGCCGGCTTGGACGCGATTTCGCCCCAGCGCCTTGGCGCGGTACAGCGCCGCATCGGCATCGGCCAGGAGTCGGTCGGCAACCGCCTTCAAGTCCGTTTCATGGCGTCCGGGCGAGATCGACGCCACACCGACCGACACGGTCACGTTGCGTTCGATCTGCGGGGTGAGAACAAATGGCACTGCCGCGATGGCTTCGCGGATGCGTTCGGCCAGCTTCATGGCGTCGGCGGCGTTTGCCTCCGGCAATATGATCGCCAACTCGTCACCGCCAAAACGCGCGGCGGTGTCCATGCTGCGAATTTGTGATTCGACTCGATGTGCAATCTCTTTGAGTGCAGTGTCCCCCGCGAGGTGCCCGTATCCGTCGTTGATGCTCTTGAACCGGTCGATGTCGATCATCAAACAAGCAATGGTTCCGGCGCGCCGCTGCGCGCGCGCCAGCTCTTCCTTGAGCCGTTGCTGCAAGTAGCGGCGATTGTGCCAACCCGTCAGGAAATCGGTGATCCCCGCGCGCAGTAGCCGCGCGCGATTGACCGCATTCTCGATGCATACGGCGGCCACCGCGCCCAAGTGCGCCAGAAAATCCGTTCCGTGATGACGCGTGAAGCGCGTCGGATCGCGGCTGCCGAAGCACAAAGCGCCGGTTGCGCGGTCCTTGCGGGGCAGCGGCACCAAGGCGGCGCTCTTGAGATTCGACGAGTCTGGAAACAACAAATGATGATCGGCTCCCATGAAGGGACCGAGCCACGGCTTGTGCAGCGCCGCCAATTGCGGCGCGAGGCCGACCAACGAATCGACGAAGAATATCTGCTTGAATTCCTCGGGCCGATCGCCGCCGGCGATCAATAGATGCCGAACCTCATGCTGCGGATCGAGCAGCACGACGCTGACGGCATCGAGCGAATAGGATTCGCGCAAACCGTCGACCATGGCGCGCAGCAGCTGAGCCAAGCTGTCGGCCCGCAGGAGCGTCAACTCGCGCGCCTGCGTTCGCTTCAGGATGGTCTCGTTGTTGGCTGCCTCCGCCGTCAATTCCTTGAGGCGCTTCTTGAGATCTTCGTTCTCCTGAGTCAGGTCATCCATGGACGATTTCCCTAGAGGTCGCGATCAGCCCGCACGTGCGGCCGCCCGCACATCCAAGTACGCTCGACCTCGATTCATGATGGCGCTGAATTCCGCCGCATTACCCGTCTTCACCGTCGCGACCAAGCGAGCGACCGCTTGCTGCAAGGCAAGCAGCGACTCGCCACCATACTCGTTCAAGTTCTGTATTTCGAAATACAGATCGGGACTTTCGGCGGCGACACGGCTCGCCACTTCCAACTGCGCATCGAAAGTAGTGCTCGACAGCCTCGCCAATCTGGGCGCCGCCTCGCCGCTGTCGGCCAGCGCGGTGAAGAAGGCGATATTGAGCGCATGCGACAAGCCGAGCACATAGGCGATCAAGCGATCGTGTTCATCCAGCCCCATGACCACGCGCTCCGCCATGGTCGGAGCGAATAGTTCCTGTGCCTCCTGCAGCGCGTCGGAATTCCCCAGATCGATGAAGATCACATGCCGGCCCGACAGTAATTCCGTGTCCGGTCCGAACATGGGGTGCAGCGAAGTCACGCGGCATCCGGCTTTGACCAGCGCGTCGAGACCGGCGCGCAGCGGCGTCTTGAGCGAACCCAAGATCGAAGATCAGACCGCGAGGTGCCCGTTGCGCCAACATCTCGAGCAGACGCGTCGTGGCGCTCAGGGGTGTGGCCAGCACGATCAAGTCGAAGTCCAGAGGGTCGTTCTGCCAGTCAGCGATCGTGTCGAATCCCGGAAGAGCGCCCCTGGGGTCGGCGATGGCGACGCGAAATCCCTGCGATGCAAGAAACTCGGCGAACCAACCTCCCATCTTGCCGTGACCGCCGATCACCAACGCTCGTTTGCCGCTGCCATGCGCCTGGGCGGCAACGCGCGCCTGTTCCTGGGTCGCCAACGATGACTGTATCAATTGCCGCAACAATGATTCGACCAGGTCCGGCGATACGCCCAGTCGCGCAGCGGCATTGCGGCCCCGCAGAATCACCTCGCGCTCGCGGCCGAAATCGCGGGTCGCGCGTCCGGTGGTGCGCTTGACGATCGCCACCTGTTCGCTCAATGCCTGACGGCGCGCGACCAGTTCCACCAGTTGGCCGTCGAGATCAGTCAGTGCGGTTCGCAATTCATCGAGATTCATTAGAAGAAAGTCCCCTATTTTTTGCCGTTCCCTTTTACTGGCCGCCCACGGCTACCGCAAGCGCGACGGCACCGCTACCATTGTCATATGAGCAGCCACATAAAGACACCTTGGACGGAAACCCTACCTGACCCCTTGCCGGCGAACCCTCTCATTGTCGCCGGGCAGTGGCTGGCACAGGCTCAGGCGGATGCCGCCCAGCCCAACCCCAATTCCATGGTCCTGGCGACCGTGGACAGCCGTGGCTCCCCATCGGCACGAGTCGTGCTCTGCAAAGAGATCGATGCGCGTCCGGGCTTCATCCTCTTCTACACCAACTATCGGTCGCGCAAGGGACAGGAACTCGAGACCAACCGCAGGGCGGCCGTCGTGTTTCATTGGGATCACCGCCACCGCCAGGTGCGCGCCGAAGGCCGGGTCGAACCGCTGTCCGATGCGGAGAACGATGCCTACTTTCGCACCAGGCCCTGGCAGAGCCGCCTCGGCGCCTGGGCCAGCGAACAAAGCCGGCCGGTCGGCTCGCGCGAAGCGCTCACCGCTGCGGTGGCTGCGATGGCACGGCGGTTCGGGATTCCCTACGCAGGTCCCGGCGGCGCCGAACCCGACGATGTCGCCGTGGATGTGCCGCGGCCGCCTCATTGGGGCGGATTTCGTCTGCACGCGGACGCGGTGGAGTTGTGGGTGGAAGGCGAGTTTCGCATCCACGACCGTGCACGCTGGACCCGGACCCTGCCCGAGGGATGCGGGACCGATTTAGACACTCCCTGGTCGGTCACACGCTTGCAGCCCTGAGCGCCCTGCGTCAACGGATGACGTCGGTATCGCGGAAAGCTTTGGCGGCCGCATCCAGGAAGGCTCGAACCTTCGGAGCCATATGACCGCGGCTCGAGGTGACGAGCTGCACCGGCAGGGGTTCCGGTTCGAAATCCTGCAGTATTCGCACCAGAGAACCGGACGCCAGTTCATCCGTCACCTGATAGGAGAGAACACGTGCTATGCCGCGGCCGGCCTGTGCAGCCTGCAGCTGGGCATCCACGTCATCGACGAGCAAGCGTGGCGCAAGCCGAACCACCGAGCCACGCCGCGGCGGGCCGAAGCGCCATTCCCGCGCGGGCGAGCGCGCCATGCCGAAAATCGTATCGTGTGCCGCGAGATCCGTTGGCGTCAGGGGCACGCCGCGCTGCGCGACATAGCCGGGACTTGCCACCGCCACCCGCCGCACACTGCCCACCGGCCGCGCGACCAAGCTTGAATCTGCGAGCGGCCCGATGCGCACGGCCAGATCGAGTCCCTCCTCGATGAGATCGAGATTGCGGTCATTGAGTGACAATTCCACCCGCACTTCCGGGTAGTCATTGAGGAATGCCGATACGAGAGGCGCCACATGGCGCCGGCCGAACTGTACCGGTGCGGTGATACGCAGCACACCCCGGACCGTCGCCTGCGAAGCGCCGACCAGCACCTCCTCGTAGTCGCCGAGCAAGGTGCGTGCCCGTTCGGCAAGCGTGCTGCCGGCTTCGGTCGGCGCCAGCCGCCGTGTGGTCCGGTCAACCAGACGCAACCCCATGCGCTCTTCCAGCGCGCCGAGCGCGCGCGTCACCGCAGGCGGCGAGCGGCGGAGGCGACGAGACGCCCCGACCAGGCTGCCGGCATCCACGATGGCCACGAAGATAGCCAGTTCATCCAGCCGATCCATACATTATTCCTATTTGTGGAATTTTGACTTTCTATGAAGGCGTATTTACCACGATAATTGCAATAGTAAACTAAGGTTCGATGACGAGATAGGTCCGATTCAACGCCCAGACGGAGTAACCCATGTCCACACCCGCCATCATTCTTCACGGCACAGAATTGTCGGGCCATGCCCACCGGGTCGAGCTGATGCTGCGAATGCTCGGTCTTCCTTATCAATACGTAGACGTTCCATCCGCCGCGCACGGCACGCCGGAATTCCACAAGCTGAACCCGCTGCGCCAGATCCCGGTGCTGCAGGATGGCAACCTGACGATCGCGGACAGCAATGCCATCCTGGTCTATCTGGTCAAACGTTATGCGCCGCAGAGCCTGTGGCTGCCGCAAGAGCCGGCCGCCGCCGCGCAGGTACAGCGCTGGCTGTCGATCGCGGCCGGCGAACTAAGGTATGGTCCGGCGATTGCGCGAATGATCATGCTCTGGAACTTTCCGGCGGATCTCGTGCGTGCGCAGCAGATTGCCGCAGTCCTGCTCCGCTTCATGAACGCACATCTCGAGACTCGCCGCTTTCTGGCGGCGGAACACCCCACCATCGCCGATGTTGCTTGCTATTCCTATGTCGCACATGCGCCCGAAGGCGGCATCCCGCTCGGCGAATACTCCTCGGTGCTCGCCTGGCTGCGTCGGATTGAAGCGTTGCCGAATTTCAAACCGATGCCGTCGTCGCCGATACCGCCGGCATGAACCCCCGTGGGCGGCACACCATTCAACCCCGATGAGTTGGCCGCGCAGGCAGCGGCGGGCGGTGGACCCCGCGGCCACGGCATCCGGGAATTCATGCCCGAGCAGCACCGGCACTTCTTCGCCCAGCTTCCCTATCTATTCGTCGCCGCCATCGACGCAGCCGGTTGGCCGCTCGCCACCCTGCTGACAGGGCAGCCGGGTTTCGTGCAAGCTCCGGATCCGGTGACGCTCCACATCGCGGCGCTGCCGGATGCCGGCGATCCGGCGGCGGAGGCGCTCTCGCCGGATCGTGACGTCGGTATGCTGGGGATCGATTTCTCCACGCGACGGCGCAACCGGGCCAATGGCCGCATACTCAGCCGCGACACGGGCGGCATCAGCGTCGCCGTCAAACAGAGCTTCGGCAATTGTCCGCAATATATTCAGCAGCGCATCGTCGCTTTCCCTGAAGGTAATTCGGCCGAAGCCCTATCGCGCAATGTCGAATCGTTCGTTCACCTCGACGAAGCGGCACGAACCACCATCGAACGGGCCGACACCTTCTTCGTCGCAAGCCGCTCCCGCCCCGGCGACGGCGCTGCCCATGGCGCCGACATTTCGCATCGTGGCGGCCCGCCCGGTTTCGTGCGCGTCGACGGCGACGTACTGACGATTCCAGACTTTCGCGGCAACCGCTATTTCAACACGCTCGGCAATTTGACCGTTGAACCGCGCTGCTCGCTGCTGTTCATCGATTTCGAGGCCGGCGACCTGCTGCAACTTCAGGGCGTGGCCGAAGTCGATTGGAATGCTGCGGCGGCGGCGCAGTTTGCCGGTGCCGAGCGGTTATGGCGTTTCCGTCCCGTGCGTGGTTGGCGGCGCCGAACCGCCTCGTTGGTGCGCTGGTCGGTTTCTATTGAGGAACCGCATAGGGCCTCTCGAATCCAGGATCACCCTTGATCGCCGTCACCGTACATTCAAATTTCCCGTTCGAATTGGTCTTATCGAGCGGATCATTGCCCCCTCCTGTGGCCAGACTGCATATTCCGGTGATCGTGAACGCGGATTCCAGCGCATCGTGAACGCAGTGTGAGTGTCGGCGGCCTCGGCCGCCGACGTCGGGTCAAGTGTTCACGATGAGACTGATAACGGACGGATTCCGGCGATGACGTGCTCGGATTCACGGCCGTCGATGCCGACCGTCATTTCCTCGGCTTCGTTTCCGGCGGAGCCTCGGGCGGACGCGGCGGATTTGGCAACCCCAATGACTTTCGCAACGAGTCTCCCCCGGTCTTCAGCTCGATGCGGTGACTGTGGTGGACCAAACGATCGAGTATCGCGTCGGCAAGCGTCGGCTCGCCGAGATAGGCGTGCCATTTGTCCACGGGCAGCTGGCTGCAGAGCACGGTCGAGCGCACGTTCAGGCGATCGTCGAGGATTTCGAGCAGGTCCGCCCGATCTTGCGTGCTCAGTCCGATCAGACCCCAGTCGTCCAAGATGAGAACTGGAGATTTGGCGAGGCGCTTGAGGAGTTTCAAGTAGCTGCCGTCGCCGTGGGCGGTGCGGATTTCCTCGAACAGCCGTGGGACGCGCCAGTACCGGCCCTGCAGACCTTGGCGGCATGCCTGATGCGCGAGTGCACACGCGATCCAAGTCTTCCCTGACCCGGTCGGTCCCGTGATGAGTAGATTTTGGCCGCGCTGGATCCACGCGCCGTCGGCGAGGGCCGCGATCTGCGATTTCTCGAGTCCGCGTCCGGGCTTATAGCTGATGTCCTCGACGCAAGCCTGGGCGGCTTTGAGGCGGGCCTCGCGCAGCAGCCCCCGGTACCGGCCGTTCTGCCGATATAAGCGTTCCCGATCGACCAGCAGACCGAAGCGCTCCTCGAAGGCGAGCGCGTGGGTGTCGGGCGTCTCGCGCTGGTGCTCAAGGGCTTGCACCATACCGTGCAGTTTCAAAGATCGCAGTGTTTCCAGGGTATTTTCAGTCAACATGATGGCTCCGTGTGTGTGGATCGATATCAGTGGTAGTACTTCGGGCCGCGCACATTCGGGTGCGCGGGTAGATCGAGTTCAAGCTCCGCGGTGGGCGCCGCCGGGTGCTGGTCGCGGCCGGTTTTCAGGATCGACTGCACGCTCTTGCGGCTCGGGCTCTGTAACTTCACGGCCAGGGCGCTCGCCGCCTCGAGCCGACCATTGCCGTACTGGCGCGCCAGGGCGAGCAGTCCCAAGCAGGCCCGGTACCCTTGCTCCGGATGGGCCTTGCTCTTCAGCAGATGCTCGACCACCGCGCCGGTGTTCGTGCCGATCGATGCGCCCCAGTGGATGAGCCGGGTCGGCGTCCACTGTGCATGCTCGCGATGGGATTTCGGCATGTGTTCGGGCAGCGTCGTGTGCACGCCGCGCTGATAGGAGCGCACGTGACTGGCGATGCGCTCGCCGCGGTGGAACACCTCGACCGTGGTGGCGGTGAAGCGCGCCCACAGCTCCTGTCCGACGAGTGCGTGCGGGATGCTGTAGTAATGGCGGTCGATCTCGACGTGATAGTCGAAGGCGGCGCGCACGCGCTTCCACTCCGCATACACGTACCGGGTCGCCGGCAGTGCGCGCATCGCCGGGCGGTCGAGCGACTCGAACATCGAGCGGCGCGAGCCGGGCAGCTTCTGGAACGGCTCGATCGTTCAGTCGATCGAGCAGCGGGCGGATCGCGGCATTGAGTTCGTCCAGGCTGAAGAAGCGTTGATGGCGCAGCCGTGCGAGTATCCAGCGGCACACCAGTAATACCGTGAGCTCCGCCTTCGGCTTATCCTTTGGTCGATACGGCCGAGCGGGGATCACTGCGATCCCAAAATGTCCGGCCATCTCCTCGTACGAGCGCTGCAGCTCCGGCTCGTAGCGATCCGCCTTCGTCACTCCAACCCGGGGGTTGTCGGGAACGAGGATCGTGGGTAATCAGAAGATCCCAATAATGCGAAGCAGGCTATCCGGCTCCGGATATTTCAAGCACGCAGGCTGCCTCAGCTTCGCATTATCGGGGACTGTCGATCACAACGAGTCGAGCCACGCGAGGAGCTCCGGATTGCGCTTTCAGCGCGGCGGTGTATTTGGCCGTGTCGAGGAGTCTACGACTTCAAGAGCCTTACGCTTGGTCTCGAGATTGGCGCGCGCATAATGGTTCGTCGTATCCAAGCTCGCGTGGCCGAGCCAGCTGCGGATGACCGTGATATCGACGCCGGCCGCGACAAGCTGAACACCCGCGGTATGTCGGTAGATGTGCGGCGTGATACGCTTTTTTGCGAGGGATGGTACGTTCCGAGCTGCCGCCCGAACATATTGAGCCAGTTTAAAGCGAACGCCGGCCGCTCCCAGTGGCCGACCGTAGCAGTTGATGAAGATCGCCGCATCATCGGGGCCGGGTTGTCGTTTCCGAAGAGCTTTGAGTAGGCTAACCGTCTCCGGCCATAGCGGGAGATCCGTTCTTTGCGGCCCTTGCCAAAAAGCTTTACTTGCGCTGGTGACTCGTAGCGTATCGCTTGCGGACACACGTTGAGGGCCTCTTGGATTCGGGCGCCGGTGTTGTACAAGAACGCCAACAGCGCGTGATCCCGCTGACCTTCGGGCGTGGAACGATCTGGCTGTTTTAAGATGGCGGTAATTTCAACGGGATCGAGATAGCACATTGCCGGCCGCATCGATCTCTTCATCGGGATTCGTAAGATCTCCGAGCACTGCGATACTGCCAGCGGTTCGCGTTGCCCGACGAAGGCAAAGAAGCTGTGCAAAGCAGCGAGGCGGCAGTTGCGAGTGCCGATCGAGACATGGCGTTCGGATTCGATGTGATTCAGGAACGCGACCACTTCGCTTGCGCCCAGCTCCGGAAGCGACAGCGTCGCGACGGGGCGAGTCTGTCGTTGGGACACAAAGCGCAGGAACAGTTGCCAGGTGTCCCGGTAGGACAAGATTGTATGATGGGATACGTTTCGCTGTTGGACCAACCATTCGTGGAAGAACGCGTGCAGCAGAGTAGAGAAGGATGCGGTTTTCATGTCCGGCCACCCGCCGCCCGTAGCGCTTCGGCACTGGCTTTCCGGAAGCGCTCGCTCGCCTGTTGAAGCAGTTCCTGCGTGATCGTTAGGTAAATGAGCGTCGAGTTGATGTCTTTATGCCCGAGATAAGTGGCCAGGTACGGCAGGTGCGATTGGGGGTTTATGTCGCTGCGGTACCATTGCAGCATTCGGTGGACGACCATCGAGTGGCGAAGATCGTGGACTCTAGGACCGACCTTCTCATGTGCGGGCTTCAGTCCTGCGCGGCGCAACACTCTGACTAGCAACTTGCCGGCCATGACGCTGGAGTATCTCCCGGCCGTCTGCTGATGCCAGAACAAGCCGGCCGATGGCTTGATTGGGGCACCCGCCTTCTGGCGTGCAAGGAGGTACAACTGCAATGCTGCCATGACGCTCGGGGCCAGTGGCAACCGGCGAGCCTTGAAGAACTTCGTATTGCGGATTTCGATCGTCGCTTCATTGACGTGGACGTCGCCCACTGTCAGACCGACGATCTCGCCGAGCCGCAACCCCGCGCAATAAGCAAGCAGCAGCATGGTATAGAGGCTCAACGGGCGAAGCGGTGCCAGCGGGGACGGGAAGGCGCGCGCGGTTTCTAGAAGACGCCGGATATCTTCCTCGCTATAAATGTAGGGACGGCGATGTGCTGCACGGACCCGGCGCTCCAGGTGCGCGTCGCTCGGCGGCAGTACCACCGTCGGATCCGTGCGGCGCCAGGCCTTCGAGAGGATACGGCCGCATCGCTGAGCCTCCAGTTCGTGCTCCAGCCCGGGGCCTGCTTGTCGCCACGCCGCGATTAATGTGGGTAACGGTTTGCCGATGAGATCCGGTCTGCCCTGCAGGAAGCGATCGAAGCGACGCAGGTAGCCAGCGTAGACGTCATAGCGATGCCCCAGGGAGCGCATCAGCTCCACGTGAGCTTTCATCCTGGGGCCGAGAACGCTCCCGAACGCCTGCAACGGCCGGAGCAGTTCGAGGGCCACCGCGCTGTCCGCGCTGAGCAACGCGCGCACGATTGGTGTGGTCGTGCGTTGCCCGTAGTGGTATCTCAGTTCCTGCAGTGGATTACTCGGCGCGCGACCGCAAGCGACCATCCAGTCCATAAAGCGATCGATCAGGCGAGCGAGATGGAAGACGATGTGCAGAGGCCATCTTAGGATTCTCGCTTCGAGCCAGGCGCGCATGATCTCGACGGATACTGACCCGCGAGGCGAGTGCTCAATGACAAAGCGCCGGAAGCCTCTCAGGATGCAGGCATAGATGATCGGAGTCTTGGTATGACGCAGGCGCAGCGTTTTTAGGTAGTGGCGGATATCTTCCTGATCTTCAAGAGGTAAGGGTCTCATGACAGCACCGCCGCGGGGATTTCTAAGGCAACGTTGCGAAGATCTTCGGTGGCCAGTTTCAGATACGCTGCGGTCGAGTCCACGGACCGATGTCCCAACAGGTCGCCGATCACCTTGAGCGAGACAGACGATCTCAGCAGACTCACAGCTCGAGCGTGTCGAAATGCATGCGGACCTTTCTTGCCTGGCGGGTTGATGCCGGCCGCCGCGAGTCGGCGGCGTATCGGCGTATACAGGGTCGAGCCGCATCGGAACGCTCGGTACGGTGCGCGACTGCGAAGAAACACTTCCCGCAAGATGGTTTCTGGGCGACCGTGGCGAAGATAATCAAGCATGGCATCGCCTGGCACCCGAAGTAGCGGCAGTTCGGAAGTTGCGCCGGTTTTTGAGTGCCGCACGTGTAAGCGGCTTCTCTTCCAGTCGATATCCCCAAGTCGCAGGTTCGTGATCTCTCCGGCTCGCATGCCGTAGACTGACAACAGAGCCAATATTGCATAGTCACGGCGACCGATGGGCGTCTGATCTCGGCGCGTCATTTGCAGCACTTTCGCGACATCGGCAGCTCGCAAAGCCGACGGTATGCCCTCGAGCGCGTACAAAGTGGGTCCGATAACAGCCGTGCCTAAATCCCGCGACGTTCTCCCAGCAAGGTGCAAGTGACGCAGGAAGCTGCGCAACTTGGTGGTAATGCTTTTCAGTGTTGCTCGGCGCACGCCAACACTTCGCCACTGGACGTATGCATCAATGTCAGCCACAGCGAGGTCGGCTAACACGCCCGCATCGCGTCTCTCCAGCCATTCGAGGAACCGCAACGCCTCCGAGCGGCGATCCTCTCGCGTTATAACGGAAAGCCCGCGCAGATTGCTCATCCAGTCGTCATATTCCTTGACGACCCGATCATGAAGGAGATCGCGCGCGGTTCCATGCGAGACGAGCGGTGGTCGGTGCGCATCGAGCACTCGAAGCAGCATGTGGAGTGCAGATCGATGGAGCCGACGCACCCATCGTGGCGATCGGCGGGGGCGTGACCGCAGTTTCCGGAACAGCCGTAGCGTGCTTAAGTAATGCTCGACATCGGGTCGCTGCACAGTCTCGATGCCCAGACCTATTCCCTCGGCGTATTGGAGAAAGCGTTTCACCGCGGCTAAATAGTTCTTCGTGACACTGCCGCAGTAACGCTCGGTCGCAAGGTGGCTGGCCAACAGACTCAGACAATCGCCAGCTGACAATTTAGATATGGACATGTGAACCTCCTTGGTGGAGGCCAAGGATCACATGGACCAAATAATGCGAAGCAACGGGTGCAAAACAGGCCGCTTGCCCCTCTAAAACGGGCCCGCTTCGCATTATTGGGATCTTCTGATTACCGCGCTAATCAAAAGCTTTTGATTAGTGCGTACTGGCACCATAAAACTCGAGCATCCGCACGTGGCTGCCGAGCCAGTCCGGCAACGTCGCCGTGCGCGTCGCCTCCGCGTACGCATAGCCGCTCGCGCCCATGGCGCCGACGAAGAGCGCCGCCCGGAAAGCCTCCTCGCAGGAGGCGCCGTAGATCGGCACCGTCCGTCCCGCGTAATCGACGAAGAGCTTCTCGCCCGCGAAGTGCCGCTGGCGCATCGAGCGCTGCAGTCGCTTCGCCCATAGCCGGTAGCGCTCGCAAAACGAGCTGTAACGCAGCGCCGCGGCGCCGTGGACCCCGTGATACTCCTCCCACAACAGCTGCAGCGTCACGTGCTTGTGACGCTTCATTTCCGTGTGGATCCACGCGCAGTCCGGTGCCCTGGTGCTCGGCGCCGGGCGCAGCCGGCGCTCGGCAAACACCCGCCGCTCCAACTCCGTCTCCTCCAGCCCCAGCGCCGCCTCCCAGGTCTGGCAGGAGGCAAGCACCGCACGACCGTACTTCGACACCGCCCCCTGCGACAGCGACAGCGCGCGGGCGATCGCGCGCGTCGTCATCTGATTCGCGCGCAGCTGGATCAGCTGCTTCAACTGACTGACGGAGATCCTCGGGTTCGACATCGGCGGCACATCCTTCGTGGGTGGTGATCGCCGGCGATTCTTCCCCTCCGTCCCGCGCCCTTACATCGAATCTTGTAACGCAGGTCGCCCTAACGAGCCGCTTTTCTCCCGCGGATCAGGGATTTGGCCCGGTCTCGTCTCTTGTAACGCTAAGGAGCCTGATTTCCCAACCCGATCATCGGGTTGCGTCATTATCATCTCTTGTAACGGTTCGCCGATTAAGGCCGGTTTTCGCCAATATCCGGGGTTCTTCACGCGCCACGCCTGTACGCGGTCCACGTGCTGCTCGCCGCGGAAGTAGTCGTGGTTGCCGGCCTTGCGCAGCCAGCGTCGCTGGCTCGATTGCTTGCTCGCCGTCTGGCACGTCGGTTCGGAACAGTATTTCTGCCGGTGGCGCAGGCGCGGATCGCGGGCAAATAACTTGCGGCAGCACAGGCATCGTCGTCGTCGGGTCTTGATCACTGGGCTTCAGTCCATTGGGGGACCGAATGATGCCGAGAACCGCGCTGTCAGCCGACCTCGCGTCAGCTCAGGAGGTGATTCCCATCGCCGTTTTCACCCGCATCGATGCCGCCACGGCATCGTCATCAGCATTCCAGCGAATGGCCAAAAACGTTCACGATGAGGCTGGAATCGTGTTCACGTTCAATTGGAATCAGCGTTCACGATGCGCTGGAAACCGCGTTCACTTTCGAACGTCATGCTCTGCAGAGCATGACGTTCGTAATGCGAAGTTGTCGGTCATGCGCAGCAAGCTTTCCGCGAGGCTCGGATAACAAGGGTATTCAGGGGGATGCGATTTACGGTGCCGGATCTACTTCGCATAATCTGAAGTAGTTTCTCCTTTCGACCATCCCGGTCGGAGGAGAGACTCGTGACGAAGACAAAGGCAGCGATTTCCAGGGCAACGCCGAAGCAGCAACCCCTGCTCGGCGTCGCTGCGATGCAGTTCCTCGATAAATTCGATGATTATCTTTTACGGGTGAAGGGTGTAGCCCCGGGTACCCGCAAGACTTACTGCTTCTGGGTGCGGCGTTTCTTGGCCGGATTTTGTGGGCTGGAGGCCCCAGACTGGCCGGCGCTACGCGGCTCGGATTTGACCGTGTTCATAGGGAAAGAAGCATCGAGACTGAAGCGGAACGGACGGGGCGTGCCCGGCGTGGCGATGCGCGGATTCGTTCGTTACCTCGTCTTCTTAGGGCTTGCTCAAGAGGCTCTTTATGGAGCGATACCCCAAAGGCCCCGCTGGCGCCACGTGGGACTGCCGCGATTTCTTCCGCAGGCTGACGTGGATCGTGTGGTTGCCGGCGCGGCAGATGGCACTACGACAGGGCGGCGTAACTACGCGATCCTGCTGCTGCTCGCAAGGACCGGTCTTCGCGCCCACGAAGTCGCACAGCTTTCGCTCGACGACATCGATTGGCGGGAAGGGGTAATCAACGTCCGGTCCAAAAAAACACGCAACGAGCGTCGGTTACCCTTGGCCCACGACGTCGGCACTGCCATCGTCGATTACCTTGAGCATGGTAGACCGTCTTGTGGCTCCCGAACCATATTCGTTCGGGTAATTCCACCGTTCGTACCGTTTCTGGGGTCAGCCGGGATCTGTCGATTGACCCGCCGCGCCTTGACTCGCGCGGGTCTTCACAACACGCCAGCGGCAGCCCACCTGTTCCGACATACGGCGGCGACGCGGATGATCAGGGGCGGAGCCAGCTTCAAGGAGATCGCCGACGTCCTTGGTCATGCGGCGATTTCAACCACAGCGATTTACGCCAAGCTCGACACAGCGGGCCTTTCGCGCGCTGCAATGCCATGGCCGGGTGCAGCGCCATGAAAGCGCGTGAGTTACGGATTCAGCTGGACCAGTATCTATCCGTCAGATCCGCCTTGGGTATCAAGGATCGAGGACGGAAAACGATTCTGCAGGGCTTTGTGAGATACCTCGTGAAGATGAAGTACGATGGCGTAATCACATCTCGCCTGGCGATCGACTGGGCAACGACAACGCCAAAGGCCAGATCGACCGGCCTTGCCGGACCCTCTCGACGCTTGAGTGCAGTCCGCGATTTTCTTTCCCACGTCAGAGCAAGCAGCGATGACGTTGAGATTCCCGCCGCCGGATTACTCGCCGCCATCAAAGGACGGCGCCCCTACCTCTACACCGCCGAGCAAATTGCCGATCTGCTAAAGACGGCTCTGGCCCTTGGACCCAAAGGCGGACTGCGCCCACATACCTACCAGACACTTCTGGGATTAATGGCAAGCACCGGGATCCGTGTCGGGGAGGCTATTCGTCTCAAGTTATCCGACGTCGAGCTCGATGCCGAGCCTCCGCTCCTGCAGATTAGGGACAGTAAATTCGGCAAGTCGCGCGTCGTTCCATTACATCCTACAGCCGCGGCACAGCTCAAAAAATACGCCGAGCTTCGACGGCGGCGGGGATACGGTAAGCGTTCCGATGCATTCTTCGTCCCCGAACGCGGCGGCCATGTCTATTACGGCTGCTTAGTTCAATGGTTCACGCGTGCGACACGACAGCTGGGGATGTATCCGTCGGCAGACAGGCGCACGCCAACATTACACGGCCTGCGACACTATTTTGCCATCGAGCGACTGACGTCATGGTCCCGCCAGGGCGTGTGCATTCACGATCATGCTCCGCAGCTGTCGGTGTATATGGGTCACGTAAAACCTCAGCAAAGCTACTGGTATTTCACCGCGACGCCCGAACTTCTCCGCGCTGCGGGAGAGTCGTTCCAGTCATTTTCGAACACCGGAGCACCCTCATGAGTGCTAAAGCAACGCTGATCGGGCCTCTATTGCAGGGATTCTTTGTCGAGCACCTGCTCCAGCATAAACGTGTCAGCCCGCAAACAATATCCAGCTACCGAGATACGTTTCGCCTCCTCCTTCAACACGCACACAAGAAGCTGAAGACCGAACCTGCCGCAATAAAAATCGACGCGTGGGATGCTCCGCTAATCTTGTCGTTCCTCGATAGTCTGGAGAACGATCGGCATAATTCCATCCGGTCCCGTAACATTCGCCTAGCCGCTATCCGCTCGTTCTTTCGATGGCTCACGTTGGGTCACCCGGAACTGGTTGGAATGGCCACTCGGATCCTCGCGATTCCCGTGAAGCGAACTGACCGCCGGCTGGTTCACTCTTTCACGCGTGAAGAGATCGACGCGTTGCTGGCTGCACCGGACCAGTCTCATTGGCGAGGTCGTCGTGATGCTGCAATGTTGCTGATGCTTTATAACACCGGCGCCCGTGTCTCGGAGATCACCGCGCTGCACCGCGAGCATATTGCACTGGGCGCTGCGAGTTCCGTTGTACACCTGATAGGAAAGGGGCGAAAACACCGGGATATTCCCCTCTGGCCAAGAACGGCTACGGCCCTCAAAGCGTGGTTTCGAGAACAGTCGAACGCCGACACTCCTTTGGCATTTCCCAGCGCCCGCGGGCAGCGTCTGTCGCGCAATGGGGTCGATTACATTTTGAAGCAGGCTGCCGCCAGCGCGAATTGCCCAAGCCTCAAAGCTAAGCGGATTCATCCGCACGCGATCAGGCATACAACTGGGTCACACCTGCTCCAATCGGGAGTTGATATCAGCGTCATCGCCCTATGGCTTGGTCATGAAAGCGTCCAGACCACCCACATTTATATCGAGGCGGACCTGGCTACCAAGCAGCGCGCCTTGGGCAAGCTTGAGCCGGTCGGTACCAAAGGCTGGCGATACAAGCCACAGGATCAGGTATTGGCATTTCTGGCGACCCTCTGAGGGCGTTCGGATTATGCGCAGTAGGATTTCGGTCTTCCCCGATTTTTCAGGGAAATGGAACTCCTGCTGCGCATGACCTGCCACTTCGCATTAGAGCCGGAATATGCAGCCAGACTAAAAATGTCCTTGTAGCCTTGGATAGACAATCCGATAAAACCACCAACAACCGCACCCACGGCATCGTCTATCCCCACTGCCTTCCCGCTGGGATCCGTCTTATCGAGCGGATCGTTCCCGACGTATGTATAGAGTTACCTGCTAACGGGTACGCCGCGAGAGGCGATTGCGTCGAATAACTGTTTCAATCCATCTTCAGGAAATACGCGCGCATTCACCACCACTTTCGACTTCGGGTTTCCGGCCAACTCGACTACTACTGTCTGGAACCCGGCACTTCGCCACTTCGGGCCGACTACAATTCGACGGTAGTGGATGCCTTGAATACTTGCAAGCGGCATGCGGACCCTGCGAGACAGCGGAACGCTGTACCACAGATCTTCTCCAGTCAGTTCAAGTGCAAAGCCGTGAAACCATGCAATGAATGCAGCCCAGAGCAATCCGAAGATGGCCGCTCCCTGCAACCAGTCTGCCCGGTGACTTAGCAGACCATTGATGAGCAGCAGAGCTCCAATGCCTCCAAGGATCACAGAGAAAATAATTTGCGGCTGCCACGCCGCCTTGAGTACATGCCGACCCTTCACATCTGGTGCGATCACTTGCCGCATGATATCGCACCCTGAGTTCCGCAGGAGAAGGCCGGTGGCGACGCTCCCGAGGCAGGAGCTTCGGTGACCTTGTCTTTGACGCCGGAGGCAACTCCTCCCGCGCCCGCTCCGCCAGCATCGGTAGCCGCTTTTCCTGCAATTGCCTTGGCGGCGGCCGCGTTAGTGGCGGATTTAATCAGTCCCTTTTCCGCCTTCGTGACAAGCTGTTTCGCCAGGGCGCCCGCCGCAGATTTTAACCCGGGCACGCCAGCGGTTGCGGCGGCTATGCCCGCGTTAATTGCAGTTCCCTTAGAGTCCAAGCTGTTGCCTGTAGCCAGCGATTTAAGCGCATCGGCCGCCGCCGAGCCTACAGCAGCCGCGCCAACTGCTCCTGCTGGACCTAGCGTTGGTACCGCATAGAGAGCTATTTCCCCACCTAACGCACCGCCAGCAGCAGAAGCCGCGTATTCACTTGGGCTTGAGAGATGCCCAGAAGTAAAGTCCTCGACGCCCTGCGTGACGAGTCCCACCAGTGCTCCGGCACCAATCGCGATGGCATCATCAATTCCCGCCCACTGCCCAGTCGGATCCGTCTTATCGAGCGGATCATTGCCGGCATAGGTATAAAGACTTTGCTCTCACAATTAGCGTTGCTCCGCTGGATCACGATTATCAGAGGTCGCATATGGCTGGGCCGACTTAAATTGGGCGCCGTCCCTCCCTTGCAAATCTACAACATATGCGCCCAAACGAACGACAACTCGCCACGCATCTGCATTGCGGGTCCCTGTACAAATAAACACGCTTTGATTCGATGCGATCTCTAGAACATGTAAAAAATATTCGTCCGCTTCTGCCGCAAGCTGCACCGCCTCGGCTGCGATACGTGCTTCCACTTTCAACCACTCAATCCCAGCATGCTGCTTAGCCATTTTGGACCAGGTAATCTGGATTTTATCCATAAAGTCGACTCGTCTCCATGAGTTAAGGCTTTGCCACAAACGTTGAGCCCTTGTCGATAATGTTTATTACTTTTCCTGTTGAGTCCTCAACAACTATTCTCACACCCCTTCCGCTTGCAGAATCCTTTGCCGATAAATCATAGGTTGTGCGGCCAGCCACTGTAGTACTAGGCCGCTGGGACCCTTTGCGCAACGCTTCGCTAACTCTTTCATCAGAAACTTTACGCTCCGCTTGCCTCTTCTTGGCGTAGTCCGTTTTCTCTGGATCGTCAGGATCAGGCGTTCCCGAAGAGGATGCCCCGTTATTCTCATCCGGGGAAGAGTTAGCCGGGTTGTTCGGGTCTTCTGGCCCAAGGGCGAAATGCTTAAACCGATCGAAAGATGACTGAATAGAGTTTCCTATGTTGCTGAGGGTGTCGGTAATTGATTGCGTGCATGATGGGATGCTGGCGCAACCGCTCGAAAGACCCGCAGCGACAACAATAATTACAGGCAGAACCTCTGCGATGCGCCCACTCGGATCGGTCTTATCGAGCGAATCATTATCGACATATGTATACAGATCAACGTCGTCTCTGTACCCCACCGGGTCGGTCTGCAAGAACCTTCCGAGCTGGGGAGAATAGTAGCGAGCTCGGTAATAGTACAGCCCGGTTTCTGAATCGAACCGACGCCCCGTGTATTGGAACGGCTCCCCAATGCCGCTGGTGCCGGATGATGGCTGGCCGTATTCATCATAAGCGAGCCGCTGTGAAACGTTGCCAGTCAGGTCCGTCATCGCCATGACGCTGCCCTGATGATTGACGTGGTAGTAGGTCTTGGGCGGTGCGCTGATTAGACTGCCCTCGACATGTGCGATGCGATCATCGATGGCCGGGCCGACAATGTATCGGCGCAGCAGCGTTGGGCCGCTGTACTCGGCAATCTCCTCGTCACCGTCAAGTAGATACGCGGTTGTTACTCCGTTAACGACCTTAGAGGCGCGCCGGCCGAGCGAGTCGTAGTGAATCTTTACTAGCATCGGCCTGTCACGCCGATTTATGGTCAATCGGCTTCATGGGTGTGCCCAGCATATAATCGCGAAAATCTTTGCAAGGACCTAAAGGTAACTTCCCATGCACAGTGTCAAACAAGCGGCGCGCGAACTGATCGACGGATTGCCGGAGTCGACGAGCTGGAATGACGTGATGTACGATCTGTACGCCAAGCAGAAGATCGAGGAAGGGCTGAAGGAACTGGACGAGGGACGCGGTTCCCGCATGAGGATGTCAAGCGCCGCTTGCTCGGCGACGCAGCGTAAGTGAAGATGGAGTGGTCGCCACGCGCTGAGCGGGATACCCATAGAGACCGGAGCGCGCCCGCGAGAATGCCGTCACTCAGGCAACTGCTCCCCTCCCAAGGACACCAACGTCAGCGCTCCCGTGAGATCGAGATAGGCAATCACCGGCAATAGCACCAGAGAAATCACCGCCGATACGCGCACGACTCGACGTAGCAACGGAGAGCGGCAATGCACGGCGCACTGATAAGTGGCGACCGTGACGTAAATGCTGAAGATGAGACCGCCGATCACGTAGGCCCGCATGACCGGCTCGTTGGCGGGATTCAGAAACAACTCGATGGCGCCATACAGAATCGAGCCCAGCAACCCGTACCCCCAAATTACCTTCCCCAGCGAGGTTTTGCCCTGCAAGGGATCCGTGATGGCGCTCCAAGTGCTCATGATTCCAGAGCTTTGGCGCTAACGGTACCGGGCCATGAGCTTGTCGAGCGCGGCGCGTCCGGGGGAAAGCTTCTCGTACGGGATGCTGTTCAGCGGGACTTGGGCGGTGCGGTTCAGATTGTGGAACTCGGTCGAGTCCGTCTCATTGATGTGGATGAGTCCCGTCACGTATTCGTTTTGCTTGAGCTTGGTCTCGATGTAGTTGTACGCGGCGGTGCGATCCGTGGGATCGTAGGTCGGATCGAGCTTGCGCAAAATCACGCGGCTGCCGTCGTGCAGGCTCACCGGAATCGATTCGCCCTCCGCGTAGTCCACCGCGATCTCCTGCGCCCGCGGCACGAAATCCGTTTCGACCGCCGGGTGGTAGTGCTCGCGCGTGAAGGTATAGCTCTTGGTCGAGCCCTCGTGATCATTGAAGGTCACGCAGGGCGAGAGCACGTCGATCAAGGCGAACCCGTTGTGGCGCAACCCGGCCTGAATGAGCGGCACGAGCTGCGCCTTGTCGCCGGAGAAACTGCGCGCCACGAAGGTCGCGCCCAGGGTCAACGCCAGCAATACCGGGTCGATGGGCGGCGATGAATTGACGTCGCCGCGCTTCGCCTTGGTGCCGATATCGGCCGAGGCCGAAAATTGTCCCTTGGTCAAACCGTAGACGCCGTTGTTCTCGATCAAATACAGCATGTTCACGTTACGGCGGATCGCATGCACCAGCTGACCGATGCCGATGGAAAGCGAATCGCCGTCGCCCGATACACCGACGTAGGTGAGCTGCCGATTGGCGGCATTCGCCCCGCTCGCGATCGAGGGCATGCGCCCGTGCACCGAATTGAATCCGTGCGATCCGCTCACGAAATACGCGGTGGTCTTCGACGAACAGCCGATGCCGGACAGCTTCACCAGCTGTTCGGGGCGCATGGAAAGACCCCAGCATGCTTCGATGATCGATGCCGTCACCGAATCATGGCCGCACCCGGCGCACAAGGTGGACATGCTGCCCTCGTATTGGCGGCGGGTCATTCCCAGCGTGTTGGTCGGCAGCGACGGATGAGCGACTTTCGGCTTATTGATGTATGACATGTTGGACTCTTTAGACCCGTGGAACCGCCGTCAGCCGCGGCGCCTCGGCGAGCTTTGCTCGAATACCATTGACGATGGGTTCGGCCGACATCGGGAACCCGCTGTAGCTCAAGATGGAGTGCAGCTTCGATTTCTCGACCGCGGTCTCGAGCGTCAAGAGCGACCTCAACTGCGCGTCGCGATTCTGCTCGATCACGAAAATGGTCGAATGCGCTTTCAAGAAGGCTTCGACGTCGTTGTTGAAGGGGAACGCCTTGACGCGCAGATAGTCCACGTTGATGTTCTGGCGCCCGAGAATATCGAGCGCCTCGCGAATGGCGCCGTCGCAGCTGCCGAGGCTCACTATCCCGACGTCGTTGTTGCCCGTGCCCGTCATCACGGGTTTGGGCAGGTATTTCGGCGCGTTCCCGAATTTCCGCTTCAGGCGATCGAGTACCACCTGGTATTCGGCCGAATCCTCGGTATAGGCCCCATATTGATTGTGACCCGATCCGCGCGTGAAGTAGGCGCCCTTCGGGTTGGTTCCCGGCAACGTGCGGTAGGTGATCGCATCATCGTCGCGATCCACGTAGCGATAGAATTTCTCCAGCCCGGCGAGTTCTTCCGGCGACAGGATCTTGCCTCGATCCGGTCTGTAGGCATCGTCCCATTGCAGATCCGGGCACATCCAGTCGTTCATGCCGATATCGAGGTCGGAGAGTACGAAAACCGGGGTCTGCAGGCGTTCAGCGATGTCGAAGGCCTGCGCCGCCAAATAAAAGCACTCCTCCGGATTCGCGGGGAACAACATCACGTGCCGCGTATCGCCATGCGAAGCATAGGCACACAACATGAGATCCGACTGCTGAGTGCGCGTCGGCATGCCGGTGGACGGTCCCACGCGCTGCACGTCGAAGATGACGCAGGGCACTTCGGCGTAGTACGCCAAACCGACGAATTCGTTCATCAGCGAGATGCCCGGTCCACTGGTGGGCGTGAAGGCGCGCGCACCGTTCCACGATGCGCCGAGCACCATGCCGACCGCCGCCAGCTCATCCTCGGCTTGCAGAATGGCAAAGTTGCGCTCGCCGGTCTGCGGATCGACGCGGTAGCGTTCGCAAAATCCCTTGAAAGCATCCATCAGCGAAGTCGACGGGGTGATGGGATACCAGGCGCCGACCGTGGCACCCGCGTACACGCAGCCCAAACCTGCGGCTGTGTTGCCGTCGATCATGATGTGGCCGCGCGTCTTGTCCATGTGTTCGACGCGCAGCGGCAACGGCGAGGTGAGCTTCTCTTTGACGTAGTCGTAGCCCAGGCGCAGGGCCCTGGTATTCGAATCGAGCAGTTTGGGCTTTTTGCCGTAGCTCTCGCTCAATAAACCGCTGATGACCTCGAGGTCGACGTCGATCAAGGCGGCGAGCACGCCGGCATAGGCGATGTTCTTCAGCAGAATGCGGTTGCGGACGCCGTCGAAATTCTCATTGACGAGTTTGGCGAGCGGCACCTCGATCACCGTGATGTCGCCGCGCTGCAGGAGCGAGCTGCGAGGCCAGGTGGAGTCGTAAATCAGGTAACCGCCCGAGCTGAGCTCGCGAACGTCCCGCGAATAAGTTTCCGCGTTCATCGCCACCATGATGTCGACCTGACTGGCGCGGGCGGCGTAGCCGTCGCGTGTCACACGAATCTCGTACCAGGTGGGCAGGCCTTGGATGTTCGACGGGAAGTAGTTCTTCCCCGTTACCGGCACTCCCATGCGAAAAATCGCCTTCATGATCAGCGAATTGGCGCTGGCCGATCCGGTGCCGTTGACATTGGCGAACTTCACCACGAAATCGTTCACACGATTGGCATTGAGCATCACGCTGGGCATGCTGCGACCTCCTCATCGATCGCATGCGGAATGCGAATCGTCGACTTTTGCATGTCCCACGCCGCCGTCGGGCAGCGTTCCGCGCACAGACCGCAATGCACGCACACATCCTCGTCCTTGACCATGACCCGCGCCGTTTGCGGCAGCGGCGCTGAGACATACAGCGCCTGCGAACGGTTGGCCGCCGGCGCCGTCAGGCGGGCGCGCAACTCAGCCTCCGTTCCGTTCTGCGTGATGGTCAGGCAATCGACCGGACAAATATCGATGCAGGCATCGCACTCGATGCACAGCTTCGCCGCGAATACCGTCTGGATATCGCAATTCAAGCAGCGCTGAACTTCGAGGGCCGCTTCTTCGGCCGTAAAGCCGAGCTCCACTTCGATGTTGATCTTCTTGAAGCGCTCGACGAGCCCCACATGCGGCACCAGACGCCGTTCCACGCCGTTGTACTCGTTCTTGTACGCCCATTCGTGCATGCCCATCTTGCGGCTGGACAAGGTCACACCGCGCGGCATGCGCTCCTCGACGGCCTCGTCGTGGCAGAATTTGTGAATCGATATCGCGGCCTGATGCCCATGTTCGACGGACCAGATGATGTTCTTCGGCCCGAATGCCGCATCACCGCCGAAGAACACCTGCGGTAGGGTGGATTGAAAGGTGACCTTGTCCACCTTGGGCACATTCCATTTGTCGAGCTCGATACCGATGTCCTTCTCGATCCAGGGAAAGGCGTTTTCCTGGCCGATCGCGAGAATGACGTCATCGCAGGGAAAAAAGACGTCGCCGAGGCTGCGCGTCGCTTTGATGTCGCCATCGTCGATGTCGTACTCCAGCTTCTCGAACATCATGCCAAGCAGCCGGCCGCCTTCGGTAACGAACGATTTCGGTGCATGATTGACGATGATCGCCACATTTTCGTGCTCAGCATCTTCCAGTTCCCACTCGGAGGCCTTGAAGAATTGGCGCGGCTTACGCGCCATCACTTTCACGTCTTTGGCGCCAAGGCGCAGGGAACTGCGGCAGCAGTCCATCGCCGTATTGCCGACCCCGATGATCAGCACCCGCTCCCCCACACGGTCGACATGGCCGAAGGCAACCGATTCGAGCCAGGTGATCCCGATATGGACGCGATCCGTGTCATGGCGGCCAGGCAAATCGAGTTCCTTGCCCTTGGGCGCACCCGAGCCGACGAAGACAGCATCGAATTCTTCCGCATCGAGCAGTCGCCGCATGCTCTTGACGGGGGCATTCAGGCGCAAGTCCGCGCCCATGTTCACGATGTAGCCGATCTCCTCGTCCAGCACATTGGCCGGGAGGCGGAATGCCGGGATATTGGTGCGCATCAAGCCGCCGGGTACGGCGTACTGCTCGAAAATGGTGACTTCATAGCCCAGCGGCAACAGATCGTTCGCCACCGTGAGCGATGCGGGGCCCGCGCCTATACAGGCAATGCGCTTGCCGTTTTTCTCACGCGGCGCTTTGGGCAGCCGCGCCGTGATGTCGTCGCGATGGTCGGAGGCGACGCGCTTCAGCCGGCAAATGGCCACCGGCTTCTCTTCGATTCGGCCGCGGCGGCAGGCGGGCTCGCAGGGCCGATCGCAGACCCGGCCTAAAATGCCGGGAAATACGTTGGACTCTCGATTCACCATGTACGCGTCGGTGAACTCGCCCTGGGCAATCAGGCGAATATATTCGGGAACATCGGTGTGCGCCGGACAGGCCCACTGGCAATCGACCACTCGATGGAAATAATCAGGTTTAGAAGTATCGGTCGGCTCCATGATTCCTCGTAATGACGCCCCGCAAGCCAGCCTCCAAGTATAGCCGCCTGGGCGTGTTTGTAACGGAATGGCGGCACAATGCGTCGCGAGCCCGGCGGCGGCGGCGCACGCAAGGCCGGGCGCAATGCACGCCCCGCTGCCTCCCCCGCCCGTCCAAGCTCAATTGACGCGCCGGCGCGCCCGAAACGGGCGTCCCTTGGGTACTATGACGCCGCATGGCCAATATATTGAGAACGCGCCAATGAACCTTCTTCAGGGCCAACAAGCCACCTGTCCGCATTGCTGGGAAAGCATCGACCTCACCCTCGATTTATCGGTAGCCGAACAGTCGTACATCGAAGACTGCCCCGTGTGCTGCAAGCCCATGCTGGTGTCCTACAGCGCTGCGGAGGGCGAAGTCGTGGATTTCAGCGTCGAGTCCGCCGAGTGACGCCATCACCGGGCGGCGCGCCGCCCCGAACCACCGGGCCTTCGCGCGGCGGCGTGCGGCCCCCTGGCGGGGCGCCTCGCGCTGCCGTACCGCAGCACAGCGGATTCAAGACGCTGCGCGTCGGGATTCTGCTGTTGGTGTTGCTGGTGGTCGCGGTGAAGACTTGCCAGGACCGCTATCTCAGCACGCGCTGGCATGCCCCGCTGTACGTCGCGATCTACCCCATCGCGGCGGACGACAGCCCCGTGACCCGAGCGTATCTCGCGGCGCTCGATGCCGAGCGCTTCAAACCCATCGACCGATTCTTCACGCGCGAGGCCGAGCGATATCATCTGGACACGAGCGAACCCATCAGAACTCGGCTCAGGACGGAGCTGCGGGATCGCCCGCCATCGCGGGCGGCGGATGCGGGACTGCTGGCCACGGCGCTGTGGAGCCTGCGGCTGAGGTACTGGGCCTGGCGCGTCAGCGGACATGTACATGAACCCGAGGACATTCGCATGTTCGTTCTCTACCACGACCCGGCGCTGACCCCGACCGTGCCGCATTCCTTGGGCCTCACCAAGGGACTCATCGGCGTGGTGTATGGATTTGCGGCTCCCCCGATGAACGGCGAGAACAATGTCGTGATCGCCCACGAATTGCTGCATACGGTGGGAGCCACCGACAAGTACAACTTCGTCGACGACGCGCCCCGCTTCCCCGATGGCTATGGCGATCCGACTCAAAAGCCCCTATACCCGCAGCCGACGGCGGAATTGATGGCGGGGCGACGCATGCTGGCGCCGGATAAGTGGCAACAGGCGGCGAGCCTGGACGAAGTGGTCGTTGGGCCCGCCACTGCGGTGGAGATTCGCTGGCCTCAGCTTGCTCGCTGACGCAGGAGGCTGTTGGCGTAGGGGCTTGTTGTCGTAGCAGCCTGTTTTAGCCGAGAGCCGCCAATACCGGAGCATGCATGGGCCCGTTGGTCGCCAGCACCGAGGTGGATTGCAGGGTAATCGGCTCACCCGCGAGATCCGTGAACCGCCCTCCCGCCTCGTTGACGATCGCCACGCACGCCGCTATATCCAGAATGTTCACGTCGGTTTCGATCACGGCATCGATCTTGCCGCTCGCCAGCAAGTGATAGTGCAGAAAATCTCCGTAGCCGCGAATTCGATTGACCCGCGCCACGAGCGCGCCATACCGCGCCCATTGGGCGCCGCTGGCGAGGGTCTTCATGTTGCCGGCAGACAGCGCGGCTGACTCGATCGTCGCGACCTGGCTCACCGCCATCGGCTTGCCGTTCAGATACGCCCCGCAGCCGCGCTCGGCAAAGCTGAGTTCGCCATATACAGGAGCGCTCGACACTCCCAGCACGATTTCCCCCCGGCGCATCAGCGCGATTTGCGTGGAAAACATCGGATATTCGCGCACGAAAGCCTTGGTGCCGTCGATGGGATCCACCAGCCAGAGATTCTCGGCGTTCGGGTCCCGCGATCCGGTTTCCTCCCCGTAAAATCCATAGGAGGGAAAGCGTGCCTCGAGAATCTCGCGAATCGCGATTTCACAGCGCACATCGGCCTCGGTCACCGGCGATTTATCGGCCTTGATGCGCACTTCGATGTTGTGCTGGAACAATGAGCGCGCAATGGCCGCGGCCTGTGCCGCCGCGTCTAGGGCCGCCTGCAGTTCTGGTGATGGATTCATGGTTCCGGCAAGGATTTTAACCATTTTCCCACACGGGAAGCGGCATGTCGTCATGCGAGCATTCTCGTGAGCGGTCTGTGCCGCTCGTCATTAACGCGTCAGCACTGGGGCGTTCATCGCATACTGGAAGCGACGCGTCGGCAATCGAGATATCGGGTTCGCTTGACTTATTCTCCGGGTATGATGCCGGGGTATGATTCTGCCTCTAGCCGAATATGCGTTTGTCGATCAGAGCAAAATCGTGGACTATTTGCTTTCCATGACCCACCCGGATGGCCAGGCAAAAGCTCGGTTCTTTGTCGGTTTCGGGTTTCATCCGAACCAATGGAAGCAGCCTGCGGACGCACTGCGTTTGGTAGGAACTTCCAACCCGGTATCCGCTAGCGTAGAGTCGTCGCAGGGGACTCGCTACGTAGTCGATGGTCTGCTAGCCACACCAATCGACCGTTCACCGCGCGTAAGAACCGTGTGGATTCTCGAGGCGAGCAGTGTCGGACTGAGATTAGTCACCGCTTATCCCCTGGAGGATAGGTTATGAGCCAAATCAGAGAACATCAGCGCGTAGTTCTTACAACCGACCTGCCGACCGAAAGGCTTACTGCGGGCGATGTGGGTACGGTCGTCCATGTCTTTCAAGACGGAAGCGCGTTCGAGGTGGAGTTCTCAACTCTCACCGGTGAAACCGTCGCGGTCGTCTCTTTGGAACAAGCACAATTACGAGCCGTTGATCACCGGGAAGTCACACACGCACGCCGCGTTGCGTAACCGCGTGGCATAGGCCGGAGATTTCGAGCGATGGGCAACCGGCTCAGTAAGATTTATACACGCACCGGCGACGACGGCAGCACGGGCCTCGGGGACGGATCACGCGTGCCCAAGGAAAACCTGCGCGTCGAGGCCTACGGCACCGTTGATGAGGCCAACAGTGCGATCGGCGTGGTGTTGAGCGTGGCTGCGCTGCCGCAGCCGATCGCGCGCTGCCTTACCGAGGTCCAGCATGACCTGTTCGATCTGGGCGGCGAACTATGCATTCCCGGGCATCGCATGATCGACTCGAGCCACGTTGAACGGCTCGAGACGGAACTGGACGCATTCAACGAGGACTTGCCGCCGCTGAAGGAGTTCATACTGCCGGGCGGCGGCCCGGCGGCGGCGGCCTGTCATGTCGCCCGCGCCGTATGCCGGCGTGCGGAGCGCCGCTGTTGGTCTCTGGCGCGCGCCGAGCAAGTCTCGCCCGAGACCCTCAAATACCTGAATCGCTTGTCCGATCTTCTATTCGTGCTGGCCCGCGTGCTCGCGCGCCACGAACACGGCAGTGAAGTGGTCTGGCGGCGCATCAGGAAATGAGAACCTTCTAACCGGCCTTCGCGGCGTCCGGCTGATGGGCGTGCAGCCAATCGGCGTGCCAGCGCTCCAAATCCCCGATGGGCAATGGACGGCAGAACAAGAAGCCCTGAACCTGATTCGCATCTCGGGTCTTGAGGTACTGCCACTGTGCTTCGGTTTCAACGCCCTCCGCCACGGTCGCGAGCCCCAAGCTCTTCGCCATCGCGATGATGGCGTCGACCAGCGGCGCGTTGCCGCCGGCCTTCGACGCAATGTCGCGCACGAATGCCCGATCGATTTTGAGCGTGTCGATCGGAAAGTGCTGCAAGTACGACAACGAACTGTAGCCGGTGCCGAAATCATCCAGCGCCGTAGCCACTCCCAATGCCTTGAGGGACTTGACCGCTTTGCTGACCGCCGCCGAATATTCGATCAAAGCGCCTTCGGTGAACTCGAGTTCAATCATGCGCGGTTCGATTCCCGCGGCATCGATGGCCCGCGAGACGCGCGACACCAGGCTACCGTCGCGAAATTGCATGCCCGATACGTTCACGGCGACCTGCCAGCCCGGCCCTCCGGTATCGCGCCAACGGCGCGCTTGCGCACATGCTTCGCGCAGCACCCAGTCGCCGATGTCGACGATCATTCCGTTCTGCTCGGCGAGCGGAATGAACTCGTCCGGAGCGACGAAACCTCGCTGCGGATGTCTCCATCTCAGCAAGGCTTCGACTGCCTCGACGCGCAGGTCCCTGAGCGCGAGGCGCGGCTGATAGTTCAAGGTGAACTCACCCCGCTCGAGCGCCTTGCGCAAATCGGCCTCCATGGACAGGTGTCTGGCCGCTCGGGTGCTGATCGATTTATTGAAGAACTCGAGCCCCCCTTGTCCCGATTTCTTGCCGTGATGCATGGCCGCATCGGCGTTCTTGACCAGAGCCTCGGCGGTCGACGCATCCCCGGGGAATAAGCTGATGCCCATGGTGGCCGACAGCGGGATCTCCTGCTGTGCGAACACGAACGGCCGCGCCAATACCACCTGCACGCGCTGCGCCACCACCTGCGCGGCATCGACCGTGGAGATTCCCGGCAGTGCCAGCGCGAATTCGTCTCCTCCGGTACGCGCCACCCAGTCATTGGTATCCTTCGTCTCGAGGCTGTCGTCGGCCTGATCCAGCGTGCGCTGCGAGTCGCGCAGGCAGTTTTGCAGGCGATGAGCCACTTCCTTCAACAGCACGTCGCCCACCGCCTGTCCCTGCGTGTCGTTGATGCGCGAGAAATTATCGACGTCGAGCATCAAGACGGCCAGGCCCCGCTGCCGCGGTTCGGCCCATGCAACCTGCTGCTCCAATATCTGCAGCAGGCGTTGCCGATTGGGCAGAGCGGTGAGCGGATCGTAGTAGGCGAGATAGCGCACGCGCGCCTCGCTCTCGCGCAACTGGTCCTGGGTCTGTTTGGAGCGCACCAGAAACTTGACGCGTTGCGCCAGCAACATGGGATTGATGCCTTTGGACGTGAAATCCGTGGCTCCCGCGTCGTATGCGCGGTTGACCGACTCCATGTCGTCGAGACTGGTCTGCATCAATATCGGCACGTGACGGCAACTGCGGCAATCGGCGCAGTTCTCTGCACACATCGAAGCCGCTCATCCCCGGCATGACCACGTCAAGGACCACGCAATCCGCCGGATGCTCGCCGAATCGATCCAGCGCGCTCGCACCGTCGACCGCCGAAACGACGCGAAAGCCCGCCATTTCCAATGCCGTTCCTATCAGCAACCTCGCGCCGGGATCGTCGTCCACGACCAAAACCGTTGCCGGCAGTACTCCGTGATTTTCGGTTGTGTTCATTTCTTCCTTTGAGCTGCGCATGAAAACCCGGTGCGGGCACTATGCGGCGTTGGATGACTGCTCGCGCGTCAGCGCGGCGCAAAACTGTTGATGCTCTCTGCGGATTCTCGACACGGTCGGCCCTACCTGCGTCAATCCTCCCTCGCGCACCAAGACCTCGCATTCCTTGGCGACCGCGGCTCAGGCGGGCACCCCCCAAATTCGACGTGCTGGATATGAGTGTGTGCACGGCTTGCGCGAGCAGCGTTCTCCTGCATGTTCGCCGCCGCGGTCTCGATCGCGGCGATCAAATCCGGTGAATGCTGCAAGTACAATTCGATCATCGAGTTGAGCAGGGTCGGCTTCGCGAGGGCAGCGATGTTGCGCAATGTGCCGGGATCGATCAGCGGTATCCGTGACAGATCGCGCCGCTCGGACTCCGGCAGTGCCCGCAGCGCCAGCCAGCGCCGCAGCAGCGTCGCCAGTTGTTGCTGAGTAAAGGGTTTACACAGGAAGTCATCCATTCCGGCGGCGAGACATCGCTCGCGGTCTCCTTCCATGGCATTCGCGGTCAAGGCGATGATGGGCACTCGGGCGGCGCCCGAAGTCTGTTCGCGCCGCCTGATTTCGCCGGTGGCCGTGAACCCGTCCATCACCGGCATTTGGCAGTCCATCAACACCGCATCGTAGGTCGCTGCATCCATCGCCCGGATAGCCAGCCAGCCGTTTTCCGCCGCATCGGCTGCGCAACCCAGGCTCTCGAGCATGCCCACGGCCACCTCGCGATTCACCCCGTTGTCCTCTACCAAGAGGATTTTGGGTCCGAGCGAGCGGGCTGCCGGAGCCGGGACGGGGAACGCCGCACCAGCCGGCGGCGCCGTCGCGGCTCCCGGCTGCATCGCCATCACGCGAGTCACACAGGCGAGGATCTGCGATCGGCGCAGCGGCTTGGTGAGCGCCGCGGCGAACAAGCTGGAATTTTCGGAACCGCCGTCATGCTCATCGCGCGTGCCGAGGAAAATGAGCCGCAGCGCCGACCAGCGCGGCTCTTCACGGATGAGCTTCGCCAGCTGAATTCCGTTCATACCGGGCATTTGATCATCCACCAGGCCCAGATCGAACCGTCCCCCGTCGTCGGCGCTCAATGCCGCCAGCGCGGCGGTGCTGGTTTCCGCGGCCACCACGTCGATTCCCCACGACCGCAAGTGCTGCCGCAGTATTTCGCGGCTGCTGGCGTTGTCGTCGACGACCAACGCGCGCAAGCCGGCAAGGTTCGCCGGCGGCAGGGGGGCCGAGGTCAAAGCCGCGTCGGCGACCGATTCCAGCCGGACCTCGAACCAAAATGTCGATCCTCGGCCGACTTCGCTGTCGACGCCGATCCCGCCGCCCATCAAGCCCGCCAATTGCCGGCAAATGGCGAGACCGAGTCCGGTGCCGCCGTATTTTCGCGTGGTAAACGAATCGGCCTGGCTGAAGGCATCGAATATGCGGGCCTGCGCCTCCGCGGGTATCCCGATTCCGCTATCGATCACCTCGAAACGCAGCAAGCCGTCCGTGTCCACGGCGCGCCCACGCACGACGACTTCGCCGACATCCGTGAACTTGATGGCGTTGCCGATAAAATTGATCAGGACCTGCCTCAGGCGCATGGGGTCTCCCCAAAACCTCGCGGGCAGATCGAGTGCGATGTCGCAGACCAGTTCCAGTCCCTTCGCGTGGGCGCGCGCAGCGAAGATCTCGACGGCGTCCTCCACGGCTTCGCGCAATCCGAATTCCACCCGCTCCAGCTCGAGTTTGCCCGCCTCGACTTTCGAGAAGTCCAATATGTCGTTGACGATGTGCAGCAGCGCTTCGGCAGAATGCGAGATGGTTTCCGATAAATGCCGCTGGCGCGGCGAGAGCGCGGTTGCCTGCAGAAGTTCCGACATGCCCATGACGCCATTCATCGGTGTGCGGATTTCGTGGCTCACGCGCGCCAGAAACTCGCTCTTCGCGCTGCTTGCCCGCTCCGCTGCTTCCTTGGCGCGGGTCGCTTCGCCGATCGCAAGTTTGAGCTCCAGGTTGGCATTGCCCAAATTGGTCGTGCGCTCCTCGACTTGCTGTTCGAGGAACTGACGGTATTTCTCCAGCCGCGAGTCGCGATGCCGAATTTGAGCGAGCATCTGATTGAAGCCGTCGATGAGCGAGCCGACTTCATCTTGAGAGCTGCGCTCGACGCGCAGACTGTAGTCCTCCTCCGAGGACACCCGCTGCATCGTTTGCGCCAGATTGACGATTGGCCCCGAGATCTGCAGTTGCAGACGCGCCGCGAGCCAGTACGCCGTGGTCACCGCAGCAGCGATCGCCGCCAGAGTAATGAGAAGGTAGCCGGGCCAATCCGGATACATTACCTCGGGCGGCACGAGAATATGGATGGTCCCCAGTACCTGACGATCGCGAACGACGGCTGCGGTGATGCGGAATCGCATTCCCTGCAGGGACAGCTGCGGGTGTTCTGGATCGACGGAAGCCGCATGAGAGGCTGCAAAGACGTTGCGCGCGGCCGCCGCGTCCAAGCGCGCCACGTTTTCACCGCGACGGTACGTGGCAAGTAGTTGACCGTTGGCCGCCATAACTTCGGCGTCGCTCACCAACCATTCATCGCGCAGTCCGCTCATGGCCTTGAGCGCCGCCTTGTCGTCGCCTTGGCGCAGCGCATCGATCGTGCTGGCGCCGGTGATCCGCGCAACGCGTGCTGCACTCCACAGCAGATCCTCGCGCAAATGCAGCAGATTCATCGCAATGTGCGCAACCATCGCTACGGCAAACACTGCGATGGCGGGCACCAAGATGACCACACGCAGCTTGCGCTCGATGGGAAGGTCCGCAAACCAACGAATCAATAGCCCTCCTGCTCACTGGTTTAGTTTCAGGTCGCTGTTAAGTGTCGGCTATGTCAGGCAATTCTGCTGGATCTGGGCCGAAAATATGCCCGCGGAAAGCGTGACCGAATTCACGTCTGCCCCAAGCTTGGGGTCTTGACCGTCTACCGCTGTAGGGGTTTGCCGTACATGGACACCGCTGCGGCGATGAGGCGGCGGGCGCGCGGCCAATCGAACGCCGGTCCGGGGTCGGTTTTTCGGCCGGGGGCAATATCGCTGTGCCCCACCAGGCGATCCGGCGACAATCGAGGATAGGCGGCGCAGAGTGCGGCCACGACCTCCGCCAGGGCATCGTACTGCATGGACTCGTACGGCAGCGTATCGGTCCCTTCGAGTTCCACACCCACCGAGAAATCGTTGCAGGCTTCACGGCCCTGGTAAAGGGACTTCCCCGCGTGCCAGGCACGATCCCCGAAGGCGACGTACTGGGTGACTGCGCCGTCGCGCGCCACGAGCACGTGCGAGGACACGCGCTGCGAGCACACTTGCGCGAAATAAGGGTGCACTTGCGCCGGCAAGGAATTGGTGAACAACCGGTCGATCCAGGGACCGCCGAATTCTCCGGGCGGCAGACTGATGCCGTGTACCACGATCAGGTCTGCCTCGACCCCTGCGGGCCGGGGATCGCGGTTCGGCGAAGCGACCTGCTTGACGCCGCGGATCAGTCCGCTGTCGAGATCGACCTGCAAGTCCACGTCCTTCGGTTACCGATGAGGACGTTAGCATATGCGACAATTCTCCACATATGAACGACATTCCCGAAAGTCTGACTTCCGCCTCGCTCGCCGCGCGCGACCTGCGCGTCGTATGGCATCCCTGCACGCAGATGAAGGACCATGAATCCCTGCCGATGGTCGCGATTCGGCGCGGTTCAGGAGCGTGGCTCGAGGATTTCGAAGGCAAGCGCTATCTCGATGCCGTGAGTTCCTGGTGGGTCAATCTCTTCGGCCATGCCAACCCGCGCATCAACGCGGCGCTCACCGAACAATTGGATCGGCTCGAACATGTCATCTTCGCCGGCTTCACCCACGAACCGGCCGTACGTCTCGCCGAGCGGCTGGTCGCCCTGACGCCGCCGGGCCTGACTCGCTGCTTCCTGGCCGACAACGGCTCCGCCGCCGTCGAGGTGGCGCTCAAGATGAGCTTCCACTATTGGCACAACCGCGGATCGGCACGCAAGACCCGGTTCATGACGCTGCAGAATAGCTATCACGGCGAAACGCTCGGCGCCTTGGCGGTCGGCAATGTCGAGCTCTACAAGACTCTGTACCGGCCGCTGTTGATGGACGTCCTCTCTGCACCGTCGCCCGATTGCTACCACCGCGATTCCGGCGAATCCTGGGAAGACTACTCGCTGCGGCAGTTCGCGCACATGGAGCGCCTGTTGGCCGCACATGCCGACGAGCTGGCCGCAGTCATCGTCGAACCTCTGGTGCAATGCGCGGGCGGCATGCGCATGTATCACCCGGTGTATCTGACCCGGTTGCGCGACGCCTGCACGCGGTATGGCGTACATCTGATTGCCGATGAAATTGCCGTCGGCTTCGGGCGAACCGGAACGATGTTTGCCTGCGAGCAGGCAGCCATCTCGCCGGATTTCCTGTGTTTGTCGAAGGGCCTCACCGGCGGCTACCTGCCGCTCTCTGCGGTGTTGACCACCGAAGACGTCTACGCCGCTTTCTACGACGAGTACACCAAGCTGACGGCCTTCCTCCACTCACACAGTTATACGGGCAATCCGCTCGCGTGTGCGGCCGCGCTGGCGACGCTCGACATATTTGCAACCGACCACCCGATCGAGCGCAATCGACCGAAGGCCGCCTATCTGGGCCGCCGTGCACGCGAACTCGAGGATCACCCGCACGTGAGCGAGGTGCGGCAATGTGGAATGATTGTCGCGGTCGAATTCGTCAAGGACAAGCGCAGCCGCGAACCCTATCCATGGACTGAGCGCCGAGGGCAGCGCATCTACCGGCACTCGCTGCAGCAAGGCGTGCTGCTGCGCCCCATCGGCAATGTGGTCTACTTCATGCCGCCCTACGTGGTCGATGAGGCCGAAATGGATTTGATGGTGCGAGTCGCGGCAGACGGAATAGAGCTCGCAACGTGCGATTGACGCGCGTATATGTCGAGACCGCGCTCACGTCGGGAAGCATGGTCGACCTGCCTCCGGACACGGCATCGCACCTCGCGAGGGTATTGCGGGCGCGCACCGGCGACGAGCTCATTCTGTTCAACGGCGACGGGCGCGAATTCGACGGAGCTGTGCAGACCGTGCGCGGTTCGCGCGTGTCGGCCTCCGTCGGAGATGGCAGGCAGGTGGACAGAGAGTCGCCACTGGCGGTTACGCTGGTGCAGTGCGTGCCGCGCGGCGACCGCATGGATTTCATCGTACAGAAGGCGACGGAACTCGGCGTCGCGCGGATCGTGCCCGTGTTGAGCCAACGCAGCGTCGTTCGGCTCGACAAGAGCCAGGCGGAGTCGAAGGCCGCTCATTGGCGCGCGGTGGCGGTGAGCGCCTGCGAGCAGTGCGGGCGCAACCGCTTGCCGGTCATCGAGACCGCGCAGCCGCTGCTCAACTATCTCGGAGAATCGAAGCCCGGCGCCGGGCCTCGATTGGTATTCGAGCCGGAATCGGCGCCGCACGCACCTACCTCGGCGCGAGGTCCGGCGGGGGCCGGCGACATCGCGATGGCCGATGCGCAAATCGCAATCGGTCCGGAAGGCGGCTTCGCATCCGATGAACTCGAGGCTTTTCGGGTGGCAGGATTTTCCAGAGTGGGCTTGGGCCCGCGCATCCTGCGCACCGAGACCGCCGCGATCGCGGCACTGGTCTGGCTGCAAACCCGGCTCGGGGACATGTCAGCGGAGTAACACGAGGCACCGCGCGCCGTTGCCGCCTTCAGCATTGCATTAGGCATTGCACGACGCATCGCGCGTCCTGCGCGCGCAGTATCTTCGCGCGCAGCGTGCACTCGCTATACGGCGGCGCTGTAAAATTTACATCGTCAATGAGCACCACGCCGTGGGCGTGACGAGCGCAACAAATCGTTGCATCGATGGAACCAACTTGGGCTGAAGTGCCGCTTGTCGAACGGCATGCGCACAATCGAGCACGAGCCGGCGGGGGATGTCGAATGACTGCTTCCGGCACCGATCATCGAATCATCAGGAGCATAAGCAACATGAGCGCAATTTCTCGTTACCTAACCGCAGGTGCGATCATCGCGGCCTCGACCCTTGGCGCCGCAGTCGCGATGGCCGACGACGGAGATTCCAAAGAACACCGCAACGCGTACGCCATCACCCCCTTAGTCTCCGATATCGGACACCCGGCGGTGCTGGATCCCGTCTTGCAGAATGCCTGGGGTATCACATTCACTCCGGGAGCGAGCCCCTTCTGGGTCAATGACAACGCCACAGGTTGCTCGACGCTCTATGCAGGCGACGGCACGAAGATTGGCCTTCAAGTCTCGATCCCGCTGCCCGGGAACATCATTCCTAGCAGCGCCTGTCAGCCGGTCGACCCCAAAAATCCGCCGAAGGTCACACCGGCGGGACCGACCGCCATCGTTTGGAATCCTTCCGCAGCCTTCCTCGTTCCCGGTACCAAATTGCCGGCGACCTTCATCTTCGCCACCGAGGACGGAACGATCTCCGCGTGGACCTTGGGACTGAACCCGGTGGAAAACGCGGTCCTTGCGGTCGATAACTCAGCATCCCCCAACGCCGCCAACGGCGCCGTCTACAAAGGGATGGTGGTGGGTGTGAACTCCAAAGGAGTGTTCCTGTTCGCCACCAACTTCCGCGCCGGCACGATCGACGTATTCGGCCCCACCGGACCCAATGGACTGTTCACGCCTGCAACGACCGCCGGCAATTTCAAGGACCCGGGCATCCCGGCAGGCTATGCGCCCTTCGGAATAGCGAACATCGGCGGCAATCTTTTCGTCACGTATGCGCTGCAGAACGCTCAGAAGCACGATGACGTGGCAGGCCAGGGTCACGGCTTCGTCGATGTGTTCGATACCGACGGCCATCTGCTGCGGCGATTGGCGAGCCGCGGACCGCTCAATTCACCCTGGGGCGTCACGCGTGCGTCATATGCCTTCGGCCGATTCAGCGGGGACATCCTCGTCGGCAACTTCGGCAACGGCAGGATCAATGTATTCGACGAGGATGGGCATTTCATCGATGAACTGGACGGCGCCAACGGCAAGGCGCTGGTGATAGACCGGTTGTGGACTTTGACGCTGGGCGGCGGCCTCAATTCCCAAGCCGACACGCTCTATTTCGCGGCCGGCCCCGATGATGAGACCCATGGTCTGTTCGGGACGATTGCCCCCGTTCTCGACGCGTCCGACCACGATTGATTGAAACGATGACGGTGGGGCGCCGCAAGGCGCCCCACCGTCAGGTAGGCATCACCGAAGTCTCTTCGGCGATCATTTGTTCCAGCCGCTGCAAATCCGGGATCAGCGGCGTCTCGTTGACCATGCGCACCTGACAGAGGACGGGTGAGCGCTCGGAGAAGCTGCGCGAAGGATCCGGCCGCAGCACGTCCGCGTTCACGCGCACGAGCTGCGGAAATCCTTGGGTCAGCATGCCGAAGTAGCCGGATTGCAGGGTACCGGCGGACGCATGGAAAATGACGATCCGCGTGCGGCTCGAGACCGTCGGCAACGTCTGGCCGAATGCGCCTTCGAATGACACCACCGGCACGCTGCGCCCGCTCCAGCTCACGAGACCGGCAGTACCACGGCGGCGCATTGGTCATTTCAGCCGGCGCCTGATAACCGATCACTTCGGCGACGCAGGCACGCGGCACGATCAACCGCTCCCCGACCAGCGGCACCAGCAAGCTATACAGCTCATCGCGCAAATCGGACATGGAATCTATCTCGCGACGGCGCTGCGGCGGTTGACGAGCGGCTCGATAGCGTCGAGCAGCTGGCTCTCTTGGTACGGCTTGCCGAGATAGTCATCGACGCCGAGCTCGATGGCGCGCGCCCGGTGCTTTTCGCTGACCCTCGAAGTGATCATCACGATCGGAATATCCTTGAGGCGCGGATCGTTGCGCACGTGAGCGGCAACTTCGTAACCGTCCATTCGCGGCATTTCAATGTCGAGCAAAATGATGTCCGGCAGATTCTCCTGCAGCAGCGACACGGCGTCCACACCGTCCTTGGCGGTCAACACCCGCATGCCGTTGCGCTCGAGCAAGCGCTGCGTCACGCGGCGCACCGTAATGGAGTCATCGACCACCAGTGCGAAAGTGCGCCGGTCGCGCTGATCGAGAACCACCGTTCAGTCGGGCGAGCGCGCCATTCCGAGCGCACCAGCGAGCCCATGTCGAGAATGATCACGATGCGGCCGTCGCCCAGAATCGTGGCGCCGGCGATTCCGCGAATGCCCGAAATCTGCGGCCCGAGCGATTTGACGACGATTTCCCGGCTGCCGACCAATTCATCCGTGACCAAGGCAGTCGAATGCTCGCCCGCGCGGATCAGCACCACTGATATCGATACGTCCGATTCGGGTAGACGCGTCGCGCCCAAGCCCACGAACGACCCCAATTGCTGGAAGCGATATTTCTGGCCGCCATATTCGAACAGCGGCGCGTCCTTGCCCAGATGCCTGGCGACTATGTTCCGCGGCAGACGCACCACGCCTTCCACCGTCGCCAGAGGCAACGCGTAGACCTCCTCGGCGACGCGCACGATCAGAGCCTGGCTGATCGCCAAGGTAAAGGGCAGGCGAATCGTAAAGCGCGAACCCTTGCCGGCCGTCGTATCGATGAACAGGCCGCCGCCGAGCTTCTTGACTTCGGTGGCCACGACGTCCATGCCGACTCCGCGCCCCGCCGCCTGCGTCACATGGCCGGCGGTGCTGAATCCCGGCTCCAGAATGAGCTGGACGGCTTCCTCGTCGGTGAGTTTGGCGTGGGCGGTCGGCCAGTCCGAGGGCGACCGCCTTTTCGCGGATCAACTTGACGCTGATCCCGGCGCCATCATCGGCGACCACGATCACCACCTCCGCGCCGTCGCGCTCCAGGCTGATCGAAATGCGGCCGACATCGGGCTTGCCGAGTGCGCTGCGGCGCTCCGGGGTCTCGATGCCGTGCACCACGGCATTGCGCAACATGTGCTCGAGCGGCGGAACCATGCGCTCCAACATCTGGCGATCGAGTTCCGCGGCGGCGCCTTGAACGACCAGTTCCGCGCGCTTGCCGGTGTCATTGGCCGCTTGACGCACCAGGCGCGTCAGACGCTGCACATGGCGTTGGAAGGGCACCATGCGCGTGCGCATCAGGCCGTTCTGCAACTCAGTGATGACACGCGATTGCTGGGTGAGAAGATTCTGCGCTTCGCGAGTCAAGGTCTCGAGCAATCCCTGAATGCTGGCCACATCACCCGAAGTTTCGGCGAGCGCGCGTGAGTACTGCTGCAGAGCGGAATATCGGTCCAACTCGAGAGGATCGAAGTCGTCGCGCCGCGAGTCCACGTCCTGATGGCGATTGAGAACCTGCGCTTCGGTTTCCATCTCGAGACCCCGCAACTGCTCCTTGAGGCGCGTTACGGTGCGCGCGAGCTCAGCCAGGTTGAAGTCGATCGAGTTGACTTGCTGGTCGAGGCGAGCCCGGAAGATGCTCACTTCGCCGGCATTGTTGAGCATGGTGTCGAGCAGATCCGCATCGACGCGCGCCATCTCCACGCGCTCCGCCGGAGCGGCCTCGCGTCCCGGCAGCACCGGGGCGCTGCTCAGTTCGAGGCTCGAAGTTGAATCCTCGCTCACGGCAATCGCGGCCGGCTCCCGCGGCCCGATGACATGCAGCGCCGCCACCGCGGGCAGTGCTTCGAGCATGGCCGGAGCGGACACCACGGCCGCCGGTTCCGGGGGCAGCGGGGGCGCAGCAGCGATCGCCGGCGCAACGAGCGACGGCGCGGTCGGCGGCGCAGCCGGCGGGGTCGCAATCGACAGGGGCGGCGCCACAACGGCGGGCGCCCGCACTGCGCTCGTCAAATCCCGGATTTGCGCAATCAGCGCCGTCGCACCCCGCGGCAGAGTGCCGTTGCTCACCAAATCGCGCATGCTGGCGAGTTCATCGAGGCTCGCCTGCATGACCGCGTGGGCATGATCGTCGCCGGTCACCGAGCCGCCGTCGATCTGGATCACCAGGGTTTCGAGTTCATGGCTCAAGTCGCCCATGGCGCCGATACCCGCCATGCGGGCGCCACCCTTCAGGGTATGCAGTTGACGCTGCAGCTCCGCAACTCGTTCCTTATCCTTGCGGTCGCGATTCCATGCGGTGAGCGAGCTTTCCGCCGCCTCCAGCAATTCGGTCGCCTCTTCACTGTAGATGTTGGCGATCTCGTGATCGAACTCTTCCGCGGGCGGCGGTGCGGCGGGTTCCTCGGGTGTTGTTGCGAGGGTGGGATCCATGACCGGCCCACTGGCATCAATGGCCTCCCGGGCGATCGCAGCGTCGAGTTCCACTTCCATATCCTGCAGCCGCGACAGAAGCGACGGTAGTTCGGAGAAAAATGCCGACGATTCGTCGATATGCGATATCACGTTGTCGATCGCGCGGACGGCGTCCGCCAGAGTCTCGAGCCCCGCATCGGACAAACCACGGGCGGCGTCGAAGACCTTGCGCATGATCTGGTTGAGCGGTTCGGTGATCCGGATGCCGTGACGCGCCTCCGCCATCTTGGAGCTGCCGCTCAGAGTGTGAATGGCGCGATACACCGCCTCCGGCAAATCGTGCGGTGCAGGCTGGCCGCTCCGCTTGCGCAAGTAGTCGCGAATCTCGGTCAGATGGGTCGAAGTTTCCTTGCTGTAAATCTCATGCAGCACGGGATCCATGGCCGACGGCGCGGCGGCGGCCGCTGCCGCGACGACGGGCTCCGCAGGGGCGGCGGGCACCGCGGATACAGGCGCCACGGCCGGAGACGGGGGCGCTGCCGCGGGCGTGGAGACCGACCCGTGATCTTCCGTCACGGTGACCGTGCCTTGATCCGATTCGCGGCCATCGGCATACGCGAAGGCGCGGCTCATCAGCGCCTCGATCGGTACCGGATGCTGCCGTCCCGTTTCCAACTGTTCCACCAATTGCGGCAGGACGGCGACCGAGCTACGCAACAGCGCCATTAACCCAGGCGTGCGTGACAGCGTCTTGTCGATGATCCGATTCAGCAAATTCTCGATCGACCAGCCGAACTCCGCGATGGACCGGGCGTCGACCATGCGGCCGCTACCCTTCAATGTATGAAAACTGCGGCGAATCACGGCCAACGATTCCACATCCATTGGATTTTGGTCCCACTGCGGGAAGCTGGCTTGAATCGCTGCAATCTCTTCCTTGGCTTCCTCGATGAACAGCTCGAGGAATTGCGGGTCAACCGGTTCGGGCGAAGGCACCTCGATCAGTGGATTGGTTGCTGCGTGGGCGCGTTTGGTGCGCTCCAGGGCGATCGTCTCGGCATGATCGAGCTTGACCGTCGCGGCGGCGTCGCTGCTCGAGATGCCAATATTCGGCACGCGCGACAGCGCTTCGTCCGCGAGCGCTTTGATGCACGTCTCGGCGTTGTCCAGCATGTACCAGGGATCATTACGGCCGCTCTGCAGCGTTTCCATGTAGTACTCGATGCTGACGATGGCGTCGGCCACCCGCTCCAGCCGGACGGCGTCCGGCGAAGGCGCTCCCGGCTCTATCAGGTTGCGCACCTGCGCGCCGATCGCATCCATCAACTCGGCCGCCCTGCCCTTGCCCAACATCAAGAGGCCGGCGGTGATGCCTCGCAGGAGCTGTGGCACATTGTCGAGTCCCTGCGCCGGGAAATCGCCGGGCTTCTGCACGGCAATCGACACCGCCTCCTTGATGCGCGCCATGTTGACGATGCATTCGCGCAGCACCGCCTCGCTGACCAGTCTGAATTCGAGATCCTGCTCAGGCGGCAGATCCGTGGAAGAGCGCTCGGAGGCCGCGGGCAGGATGAGACGTACCAGCTGATCGTCGAGACTGTCTTCGACCGACAGCAAGACGCCCGCCACCCTGATCAGCGATTCCTCGGGCGGAGGCTTGCCGTCGGCGACGATCAGCGACAGCTCGGAAATCTCTTCCTGTACGCGCTGCCGCAGCTCGCCAAGCCCCAGCACCCCGAGGGTGTCGCTGATCTTCTTCAGGAGTTCCAACTGGGGTGCCAGTTCATCGCTGCGGCCGCCGCCGCGGCGCACGAATATATCGAGAACGTCCTTGACCTTGGATAGATCTTCCTTGATGGCGGCCGCGACCGTGCGCATCAACTTCACGCTGGGCGCCGACAAGCTTTCCCGCTCGTGTTCGATCGAATCGTCGACCGGCAACAGCTCCGAGAGCTTGAACGAAGCCCGCACCGCGGCGATGCGGCCGCCCGAAGTGGATGCGCGAGCGACGTAGTACAGCAGATTGTTCAGCAAATCGACCGGCGGATCCTCGCAGTAGCGGGCCTCACCGAGTTCGTAAAGCGCCTTGATCTGCCGGTCCGCTTGCCCCAGCAATCGCTTCAACGTCGCGCTGCCTTCCAGGCCGTTGGCGCGCACCGCCTCGAGGATGGCACCGACCACCCACCACAGCTGAAATACAGGCTGGGTCGTGGCGATCTGTTCGAGTTTTTCGGCCACCTTCGCCAAAATCTCCAGATTCTGCACGGTGCGTTCGCCCCGGATGTATCCCAACAGGCCGATCTGGAATCGCGGCCGCAGGCGTCTCGCCCATTGCGCCACCGAAATCGATTGCTCGCCCTGCCGCGGCGACTGCGGCTGTGCCGGCTGATCGGATTTCAGATTGAGCAGCAACAGCGTGCCCTCTGACAACAAGGGGCTGCCGCGCACGGACCGCAAATCATTGAGCAGAGGCAGCAGCACCAAGGCCAGATCGCGGCCGCCCGACATCACCCTCTCGAGGTAGGTGGGCAATTGCACCATTGCGCGCATCAACGCATCCAGGCCGTCGACTTGACGCTTCTGGTCATTGTCCGAACTCAGCAAGTAGCGTGTGACGTGCTCCATTTCCTCGGCGAGCAGCGCCGCACCGTACACCTCGACCAAACGCAGTACGCCGTGGGCGGAATGCAGCAGGTCCGCGCATTTCTCGAGCAATGCCCGCTGGTCCGAGCGTTCCGCGTAGGCCTCGAGTGAAGAGCGCGCATCGTTCAGGGTCGCCGCCAGTTCTTTGGCGACAATGTGCAGAGTTTGGGAACTGATGTCGGTCATGCCGGAATCGTCGCGGGCGTCAGGCGCCGAAGCCACTGGCCTTGCGCATTTTCCCGGTATCGCCGGTACTGCTCTTGCTGCTGCCCGTGCTGCCGATGGCGCCGGTGGTGCCGGTACTGCCCGTCGTGCCCGTGCCCTCCGGATCGTTCAAGGCGGGCAAACGCGAGGATGAGGATGACGCGGTCCGGACCGTGGTCGTGCCGCCGCTGTAGTCGGGAAGACGGAATCCCGCCACGGATTTTCGCAGTTGCGCCGACAAGGCCGCCAGTTTCGCAATCGACGTGGATGTCGCCGTCGAGCCCTCGGCCGTCTGCGTGGATATTTCGCGCACCACCTGCATGTTCTTCGAAATGTTCCCGGACGCGGCGGCTTGCTGGCGCGCGCTGGCCGAGATGTTCTGCACCAAGCTCGCGATCTGATTGGATACCTGCTCTATCTCTTCGAGCGCCGCACCGGCGTTCTCCGCCAGCAATGCACCGCCCACCACATCGGTGGTGCTGCGCTCCATGGAGACCACCGCCTCATTGGTATCGGTCTGAATGGTGCGCACCAGCACCTCGATTTGCTTGGTGGCGTTCGCGGCGCGCTCCGCCAGTCGTTGCACCTCATCCGCCACCACCGCGAAACCGCGCCCTGCCTCCCCCGCCATCGATGCCTGAATCGAAGCATTGAGCGCAAGAATATTGGTCTGCTCGGCAATGTCGTTGATCAGTTCGACGATGTTGCCGATTTCCTGGGAACTCTCGCCCAGACGCTTGATGCGCTTGCTGGTCTCCTGGATGGTCTCGCGAATCGCATTCATGCCGTCGATGGTCCGCCGTACGGCATCGCCGCCCTTGTGGGCGATGTCGACCGAATGCCGGGCGACATCCGAGCAGCGCTCCGAGTTTCCCGAGACCTCCTCGATCGAGGCGGCCATGTCCGCCATGGATTCGCTGGCGGAGGAAATTTGCCGGGACTGAGCGCTGCTCGCCTTTGCCATATGCGCCGCGGCGCCCTGCGTTTGCTTGGCGGCCCCGTCCAATTGAATGGCGCTGTCGTTGATCGTCGTGACCAGTTCGCGCAGCGCCTCGATGGCGTAATTGATCGAGTCGGCGATCGCCCCCGTAATGTCCTCGGTCACGGTCGCCTGCACCGTCAGGTCGCCGTCCGCGAGGTTGGACAGTTCATCGAGCAGGCGCATGATGGCTTCTTGATTGCGCTCGTTCTCACGCACTCGAAGCTCGCTGCTGCGCCGGACATTGACCGATTTGAAATAGGTCCAAGCGAGCGCCGCCAGCAGCGCGGCCGCAAGCCCCAACAACGACAATACCCAGGTCTTGTAACCGGCTCCGGAGCCGGCAACCGCGGGCGCATCGCCCAATTCGGCCACCAGGCCGCTGGCCACCGCGGGCAGGGCGCGTGCCGCCGCCTGTCCCTTGGAGAGCGCTTCGGCGGCGCCGATCGCCTTGCGCACGCTGCTGCCGTATTGCTGATTGCGGGCAACCACGGTCTTCAGGCGCTGCTCGGCATCCGCGCCGCTGACGCGCGGCAGGGCGAGACCGGATTCCTCGCCGGATAGACCGCGCATCACCTGATTCAGGAACTCGAGGCTGTCGGCGAGGCGCTGGGCGGCCGGAGCGGCATCGCTGACGCCCGACGCGAGACCGTTCAAATCCTGTTGGGTGCGCTGAACCATGAGCTCGAAGCGCTCCAGGTATCGGCTCATTCCCTCGAGCTTCTGCACGCCGACCGCGCTGGCAAGATCACCCAGCTCCGAGAGCAGTTTGGGCGCGAGTTCACGGGCGTCCTGATTGGACAGCTGAATGGCCTCGACGGCCGGCCGAGCTTCGCCGACCCTGCTCACGCCCTCGGACAGCTTGTTCCACGCCGCGCCGGCGCCCTTGTCCGGCACGGCGCCGCGCAACGCCTTCAGGCGGGCCACGCTCTTGGCGAGCGCATCGAAAGCGCTCGACTCGCCCCGCAGCGCGTTTTGCGCCTCGTACGGTATGCGCTGCACCACGAGCGACAACTGCTCGGCGGGTGCCGCGACGGGAGCGGTCGTGTGCATGAGCAGCGTCAGTACGGCTGCCCCTGCCAAGCAAAGCACGATGAGCCCCGCCAGCACGGGCAAGAGATTCACACCAAGACCTGTTTTGTTTCGCGTGGTCATTTAGGTTTACTTGGCCTTCAGCTCGCGGCCTGCAAAAAACTCTGACTCTCGACCAAACTCTTCAAACTCAAGACCGGCCAGACCTCTCCGCCGCGGCGAAAGGCACCGGCAAGATAACTGTCGCACCGAATCACGGTCGGCGGCGCCTCGGCGTTGAACTCGGCTTCTGCAAACCGCCGAAAACCCAACACTTCGTCCACCATGAGACCCGCGGGAATCTCCCGGTGGTTGACCACCACGACCCGGGTATTGCGGCCGGAGGCGGTGGCTCCGCTGCCCAGAAACTGCCGCAGATCCAGCATCGGCAGCAGTTGCCCGCGAACGTTCGCCAGACCCTTCACCCAACTCTTCGCACCCGGAATGCGCGTAACCGACGCGGGGTAGCCCAGCACCTCGCGAGTCTCCTCCCGGGCGACCAGAAAGGTCTCGCCACCCATGCGAAATGCGACTCCGACCCATTCACGGCCCGCGCTGCTCTCGGCAACCGGTCCGGACGACGTGGCCCGGCTGCGCTTTTCGAGTTCTTTGAGCAGTTCGAACGGACGGTCGCGCAAGCTGCGCAAGCTGGTATCGGTCCCGCTCATCGTGCTCGTCATACGGCCAGCGCGGCCTGCGCCTTCTCGACCAGGGCCTGAGCCGACACGGGCTTGACCAGATAGTCCACCGCGCCTTGGCGTAAACCCCATACCCGATCCGTCTCCTGGCCCTTGGTGGTCACCATGATGATGGGAATCAAGCTCGTTTCCGGGTCATTGACGAGCATCCGCGTCGCTTGATAGCCGTTCAGCCCCGGCATGACGATATCCATGAAGATGAGGTCAGGCTTCATGGCCTTCGCCTTGCGAACGCCCTCTTCACCGTTTTCGGCCGCGGCGGTCTTGAAGCCATGCTTCTCCAGAGCCTTCTGCATGACGAAAACCTCGGTGGGGGAGTCGTCAACGATGAGAATCAATGCCATCTTGCGTTCTCCGTCATTTGCCGACGTGAGCTTCGATCGCGCCCAGCAATTCGTCTTTGGTGAACGGCTTCGTCAAATAGTGCTCCGAGCCCACGATTCGGCCGCGGGCCCGATCGAACAACCCGTCCTTGCTCGACAGCATGATGACCGGGATCTGCCTGAATACCTTGTTGTGCTTGATCAGCGAACAGGTCTGGTAGCCGTCGAGGCGCGGCATCATGATGTCCACGAACACGATGTCGGGTTGATGGTCGGCGATCTTGGAGAGAGCGTCGAAGCCATCGACGGCCGTGAACACCTCGCAGCCCTCCTTGGTCAGAAGAGTTTCGGCGGTCCGCCGGATGGTCTTGCTGTCGTCGATCACGAGGACTTTCAGTCCCGTGAGTTTCGGCTTGCCGTGATGATCATGCTCTCCATGAATCTGTCCTTGAGGGACTCAAAGGCTACGCGTCCGTAGGTGCTGGAATCTTGTGGCTTTTTAACATATCCGGGCCTTGCAAGCCACGGTACGGGGTCGACATTTCGCGGTAAGCTGCGGCAAACAACGGTGGCGTGGTTCACAGTTTTCTCAAGATGAGGAGTGCCTACCTGCAATGTGCGCGTGCGCTAGACTGCGACGCTGCGAAATTCGTTTTCTATTTTTTGGGGCTTCCAAGAAGGAATGAGCATGTCTTCCCGAGTCCGTCTCGTCGTGGTCATGGACCCCATTGAAGCGATCAAGCCCGCCAAGGACAGCACGCTGGCAATATTGCTGGCGGCGCAGGCGCGCGGCTGGCAACTCTTCTACGCGGAGCAGAAGGACCTTTGGCTGCGCGACGGCATCGCCTGGGGGCGTCTGGCGCCGCTCCAGGTGTTCGACGATCCCCAGACGTGGTTTGTGCGCGGCGAGACGCAGGACGCCAAACTGGGTGAATTCGACGTGATTCTGATGCGCAAGGATCCGCCCTTCGACACCGAGTACATCTACACCACGTACATTCTGGATCGTGCGCAAGGCCAGGGCGCGCTGGTCTGCAACCGGCCGCAGGGCCTGCGGGACATGAACGAGAAGGTGTACACGGCCTGGTTTCCCGAGTGCTGCGCGCCCACCCTCATCACCCGCGACATGCACGACATGAGCGAATTCCTGCGCGAGCACGGCAAAGCGGTATGCAAGCCCCTGTACGGCATGGGAGGGCGATCCATATTCGTTCTGGAACAGGGCGACAAGAACCGCAACGTCGTGTTCGAGACGTTGACCGACTACGGCACCCGCTACGCCATCGTGCAGCGCTACCTGCCGGAGATCGTGACCGCCGGCGATTGCCGGATCATTCTGGTCGACGGAGAGCCGGTGCCCTTTGCCCTGCAGCGGATACCCACGCGCCGACGACAACCGCGGCAATCTCGCGGCCGGTGCCCGGGCCGAGAGCCGTCCGCTCAACGAGCGCGACCGGTGGCTGTGCTCGCAGATCGGACCCAAACTCAAGGCGGCCGGCATGATCTTCGTCGGGCTGGATGTGATCGGCGACTACGTCACCGAGATCAACGTCACCAGCCCGACCGGCATCCGCGAACTAAACAAGAAGCACGGTGTCGACATTGGAGCGAGTGCTGGTGGATGCAATCCACAGGACTCTGGGCGCTGCGTGACATCCGATACGTATCAAGCCGGCGAAATGCTTCGGGCCGGGCTGCCGCCCGCGAACGACCGCATGCTGACGACGTGTTTTCTGGCGGCGCTGTTCCATGGCATCGTGATCCTGGGCGTGACGTTCAGCTCACCGGGCAGCAAGGCGGGCGGCGACGAGGCGCCGGCTCTGGAGGTGATCCTGGTCAACGATCAAGCGCCGAGCGTGGCGAAGAACCCGAACGCGCAGTACCTGTCCGAGCGCACACAGAAAGGCTCCGGCAACACCCTGAAGCGCGAGCGCACCCTGATCCCGAAGTCATCCCTGATGCCGGTCGAGCGCCCAGGAATCCCGAGCGGCGATGGAGCTGGCCGCGCTTCAGGCGGGTACCGAGGCGGGGGACGAGGAACTCATCGCAACGCACACGCCGGCGCAGAAGATTCTGTATTTTGCATCGCCCACCGCCGCCGCGGTGCCATCCCAACTGCCGCTGTTGCTGGAGAAACGGCCTGACCTCGCGATGACCCCCAACAACGATGGAGTCGAGCTGCGCATGCGCGGCGAAACGAGGCAGCAGCTGTGGATCGCCGCGGATACGCGCGAATCCGACGTAGCCGTCTACCTGGACAGCTGGCGCCGCAAGATCGAGCGCGTGGGCACGATGAATTTCCCCGACGTCGCCCGGCGCCAAAAGCTCTCCGGCACGCCGGTGATCGAAGTGACCATCGGTTCCGACGGCAGGCTCCTGCAAACCGTCGTTCGGCGCAGCAGCGGGCACGCGGAAATCGATGAAGCTGCCATGAGAATCCTGAAGCTCGCGGCGCCTTTCGATCCGTTTCCGGGCGAACTGTCCGCCAAACACGACGAAATACGCATCGCCTACGAATGGCAGTTCCTGGGCGGCGCCTCACAGGGCACCGGTGTCTTTTATTCGGAGCCGAACAATTAGCGCATCGGGCTATCTGACCAATCAGCTGCTGATCGCCATGCCGGCGATGGGTGATCCGAACTTCGCGCAAACCGTTGCACTGGTGTGCGATCACAGCTCGCGTGGCGCGCTCGGACTGATCGTCAACAAACCGTTGCCCATGCGCATGGGCGAAATTTTCGAGCAGCTGGAAATCGAAATCGCCACCGGGCCCTTGCGCGAGCGCCAGGTATTGCGCGGCGGCCCGATGCAGACCGATCGCGGTTTCGTCGTTCACCGCGCCGGCGGCGAATGGGACTCGACGCTCAAGGTGTCCGATACCATCCACGTCACCACGTCGCGGGACATTTTGGCCGCAATGGCCCGCGGCAAGGGCCCACGAGAGGCCGTCGTCGCCTTGGGGTATGCCGGCTGGGACGGCGGACAGCTGGAAGACGAGATCCGCGCGAACGCATGGCTGAGTGCGCCGGTGGATCCCGGCTTGATTTTCGAACTGCCGTTCGAATCCCGCTGGCAGGCCGCGGGGCGCCTCCTGGGGGTGGAGCTGTCGCGCATCAGCCCGATCAGCGGCAATGCTTGAGACCGGTAGTGCCTGAGCCGGCCGAGCCCAAACCGGCCGCTTCCGGGCCGGCCGCGTCCAGCGGGTCGGCAAGCGGTGCGCCGCGGGTCGTCCTGGCGTTCGATTTCGGACGGCGGCGCATCGGCGTCGCCTGCGGCGACACCGTGAGCCGCACCGCGGCTCCCCTCGCCGCCGTACCCGCCGGCCCGGGCGGACCCCGCTGGGAGTTGATCGATGCGCTGCTGCGCGACTGGCAGCCGGCGCTGATCGTGGTCGGGCTGCCGTATAATGTCGACGGTTCCGAGAGCACGATGACCGCATGCCGCGCGCGAGTTCGCCGCCGAGCTTGCGCGCCGTTGCCGGCTGCCAGTCGTGCTCGGTCGACGAGCGCTATTCGTCGAGGGAGGCCGAAGCACGGCTCAAGTCGGCGCGCGAGTCCGGCCTGCGCCGGCGCCGCGTCGCGAAATCCGATGTCGACGCGGCGGCGGCCTGCGTCATCTTGGAACGTTGGTTCACCGAAAAAACATGAGGCGCAAATGCGTTCACAACAAGACAGCGCCGGGGGCCTGCGCCACCTCATCACGCTCGATGGTCTGACCCGCGACGCGCTGACCGCGATCCTCGATCGCGCGGAAAGCTACCGCCGCCTTCCGGGGCAGCCTGCCTATGAAGGCCGTGAGCTCGCCGGCGTCACCCTCGCCAATCTGTTCTTCGAACCGAGCACGCGCACCCGCGCGTCGTTCGATCTCGCCAGCCGCCGTTTGGGCGCGCACGTGCTCAACCTGGATCTGCACTCGAGTTCGCGCGCCAAGGGCGAGAGCATGTTGGACACGATCTATACGCTCGAAGCCATGAACACCGACGTGTTCGTGATCCGCGATTCGGAAGCGGGCATGCCGGAATTCCTGATCGATCACGTCGCCCCGCACGTCTCGGTGATCAGCGCCGGCGAGGCGCACCTGTCGCATCCCACTCAAGGGTTGCTCGACGCCCTGACCATTCGCACCCACAAGCGCCGCTTCGCCGGGCTCAAGGTCGCCATCGTCGGCGACATCAAGCACTCGCGCGTCGCCAGGTCCGCCCACCAGGCGTTGACGACGCTGGGGACGACGGATCTGCGGCTCGTGGCGCCGGAAGCGCTCGTTGCCGGAGGAAGGCGAATTTCGCGGCGCGCAGCGCTTCACGCGCATCGAGGACGGCATAGCAGGCGCCGACGTGGTGATGATGCTGCGCATTCAAAAGGAACGCATGGCGCAGAGCCGCCTCCCTCGATGATGCCGCCTACTTCCGCGATTTCGGCTTGGACGCCAAGCGCCTGAAATTGGCCGCGCCCAGCGTGCTCGTCATGCATCCCGGACCGATGAACCGCGGCGTCGAAATCTCCTCGGACGTCGCGGACGGCCCGCGATCGGTCATTCGCGAACAGGTGAACAACGGGGTCGCGGTGCGCATGGCGGTGCTGGCATCGATCGCTGCCACGCTCACCCGGCATCGCAGACCTCTATGATGCGCTACGCCCGGATCTACGGGGTCGAAGCGCATTGCGCTGCGCGCGCATCGAGTCCCCACGCCGCTCGACAACGGGTCTACGGCCAGGGAGCCAGGGGACAGCCACCCTCTCAGCCGGCCGTGTTGCCGCCGTCGACCAGCCAGGCGGCGCCGGTAACGTAGCTCGCGGCGTCGGATGCAAGGAAGGCAACGACCTTGGCGATCTCGGCCGGCCGACCCACCCTTCCCAGGGGAAAGGCCGCACCCTTTCGTGCCAGGCCCGCAGCAACATCCTCGCCGCCGGATTGGATGCCCTCGATGAGCATCGGCGTCTCGACGTCGCCGGGGCACACGGCATTGACCCGGATGCCCTGGTGCCCATGGTCCAAGGCCATCGCCTTGCTGAGCTGCAGCACCGCTCCCTTCGAGGCACAGTAGACCGCTTCGCGCTTGCCCGCGACCACCGCAAAATCGGACGCAATATTCACAATGCTGCCGTGGCCCTTGGTCACCATGTGCCGCAGGGTCGCGCGCGAACAACGCATGAGCGCCGTCACGTTCACCTCCATGACGCGCGCCCAATCCTCGTCGCTGGTATCGAGAACACTGCCGCGATGCGTGATGCCGGCATTGTTGATGAGGATGTCCAGGCCGCCGCAGGCCACCAATGTCTCCGCAACCAGTCGATCGGGAAACGCCGGGTCTGCGATGTCGCCCGCCAGAAAGCGCGCGCCAAGCTCATTGGCGAGTGCCACGCCGGCTGCTCGATTGCGGCCCGTCAGCATCAGTTGCGCGCCCGAGGCCGCAAGCTCCCGGGCTATGGCGCAGCCAATCCCTGACGTCGCTCCGGTCACCAGTGCAATTTTTCCCGTCAATTCTCCCAAGACACTCTCCCGGCGAGCTGCCGGCTACTAAATATCGGAAGGGCCCACGCTATTCCTGAGTAGCGCATCCAAATCGCGTGTGACCAGCGACGAGCCGTGCAGCGTCGCGGCGAAACCGCCGACGATGACGAAGTCGATTTCAGCGCCGCAGAGACGCTGGAGTAGTCCATTGATCTCGATCACGGAACTGTCGGCCGGCCTTTTCCATCTCGATCGCCAGATTGAGCGCTGCTTGGTGATGTACTGCGCGCTGTTCGTAGGAGTAGCTCAGACTCTCCTTGATCAGGCTCAGGTCGAAGCCCGCTTGCTCCGCTTCCTCAATTGAACGCACTGGATCCGACATGCACACAGGTTAGCAAAGGCCGCCACCGACGTCGATTCGATCGACCCGCATCAAAGGCCGCCCCATGTTGATACGTCCGCCCTCCTGCACCACTTCGCTCAAGCAGGCGCCCCTTGGCGCGAACACGATGATGGTAGAGCCGTGCTCGAACCAGCCCATTTCCTCTCCCCTGCGCAACCCGACGTCGCAGGGGATGACGTTGGGTCCACGATAACGCAGGTGCAGTAGCACATCGAGAAATCTCAGGCGCATGCTGGCGACCAAGATCGCCGCCACGGGCACGAGCGTCATCATTGCGCCCGACGGTAGCCGGCAGCGAATGACTGCCCGTTCGTTCTTGCAGAACAATCTCTCGACGCGTTTCAGCGCAATGGGATTCACGTTCCAGGTGTCGCCGGAAATGTAGTTGACCTGTTCCACGCGGCAATCGGCGGGAGCGTGGAAACGGTGATACATGCTCGAGGTCAGCCGCAGCGTCGCGTACTGACCGTCCCTGGTAGTAACGCACCAGCTCAGCGTCGCCCAAGAGATCGATGAGCGGGTAAGGGAATCCCTTGGCCTGCAGCACCGTCCCGTGAGTCACCGTCCCACAGGCGCCGACCAGCGCATCGCACGGGCTCACCAAGGCCCCGGGTCGGGATCGATCGGCCGCGCCCCCTCCTTCAACTCGCGGGTAAAGCAATCGTGCACGCTCTTGAAGCGCGTCTTTTTCGCTTCGCTGAGGTCAAGATCGGAAAACAGCCGCCACAGGGCGATGCAGCTGGCGCAGACCCAAGGCTGCTCGATCCGGCTCAGCCACCCCATGAATTGGGTCAACAAGCCGGCGCGGAATGCGGTTGGTGAGCAGAAAGTTGATGTCCTCCTGCTGAACGATGCGGGCGATCAGGGATTTTGCGGTCATCTCAGTGTCATTCGCCTGCAATAGAGTTCGCCGCCTGAGGTACTCATCGAAGGAAAGCCGCGATTAAAACCATAATTTTGTACGTAGTGGGCGGATTTGCGCTGGCGATCCTGCTGCGCAAATTGCAAATCGCGGTTGCAGCTGTCGCTTGCCAAGCATCGCTCGCTGACGGGACATTCGCGCATGGCACGCCGCTTTGCGTCGCTGGTGCCGTTCTACGAATACGACGAGTCTCGTTTCTTCGGCAGCGACGGAGCGCCCGAGAACACCATCGCGGCGCGGCGCGCCGGCTTCACGCGGCTCAGCCAGGTGTTTTCCGAACGCTTCAAGAAGACGGCCGCTCTCACCGGGGACATCGCCGACGGGGTGTCCGACCTGCAGTTCACTTCTCGCTACCGCGTGCCCTTCCAGTTCAGCGGCTACGTACGGCGGCACTTCAAGTCGGGCAGCTTCCTCGAGTCCTCCTCCGGCGTCACGGTCACCGATCTCGACGGCAACCGGCTGTACGATTTGACCGGCTCTTACGGCGTCAATGTGTTCGGCTACGATTTCTACAAGGAATGCATCGAGCGCGGCGCCGAACGGGTTCGCGAGTTGGGACCGGTGCTGGGCGCATACCATCCGGTCACCGCCTACAACGTGCAGCGGCTGCTGCAGATTTCCGGCCTGGATGAGGTTTCCTTCCACATGTCCGGCACCGAAGCGGTGATGCAGGCGGTGCGTCTCGCGCGCTACCACACCGGACGCACTCACCTCGTGCGCTTTTGCGGCGCCTATCACGGTTGGTGGGGCGACGTGCAGCCCGGCGTCGGCAATCCTTTGGCCGCCCGCGAAACCTACACCTTGAAGGACATGGACCAGGCCAGCTTGCGGGTGCTGCGCAATCGCCGGGACATCGCCTGCGTGCTGGTCAATCCGCTGCAGGCATTGCATCCGAACGTCGGCGCGCCCGGCGACTCGACGCTCGTCGACAGCGGACGCCAGGCACACTTCGACCGCGCCGCCTATTCGGCCTGGCTGCGGCAATTGCGCGAGGAGTGCAGCGCGCGCGGCATCGTGCTGATATTCGACGAAGTCTTCGTCGGATTCCGGCTCGCACCGGGCGGAGCCCAGGAGTATTTCGACGTGCGTGCCGACATGGTCACCTACGGCAAAACGGTGGCCGGCGGGCTTCCCGTCGGGGTGCTGTGCGGCCGCGCGCAATTCATGCGCCGCTTTCGCGAAGATCGGCCCGCCGATATCTGCTTTGCGCGAGGTACGTTCAATGCGCATCCCTATGTCATGGGCGCGATGCATGAATTCCTGACTCGGCTCGAGACCGCGGCAGTCCGCGATCTCTACCGCGATCTCGAGGACAGGTGGAATGCGCGTGCGCAGACGCTCAACGAACGACTGGCCGCGGAGCGGCTGCCGGTACGGGTCGCCAATCTGTCCTCGATTTGGACGATCTACTACCCGGCGCCGTCGCGTTATAACTGGATGTTTCAATACTATTTGCGCGCCGCCGGACTTGCCTTGAGCTGGGTGGGCACCGGGCGCCTCATCTTCAGCCTGAACTACACCGAGGCAGACTTTGCCGAGGTCGCCGACAGAATCCTGTCGGCGGCCCGGGAGATGCAGAGCGACGGTTGGTGGTGGTCCGAACCCACGCTCACCAACAAATCCATCAGACGGCGCATATTCAGGGAAATGATTCAGGCCCGATGGGCCTCGACTTCGCCCATGGGATCGATCAGCTCGCCGCGCATCAAGTAAAGGGGCGCCTTGCAGTAGATTTTCGCGTCGTTGAACGGGTCGGTGATGATCTTGGTGAGCCACACCAGCCCGGTTTGCACGTCCTTCAGGAAGAACAGGTGCACCGTGCGGAACAGCAGCGCGCCGACGCCGACGACAAGCCAAATTTCGCCCAGGTGGCGCATGAATTCCCCGGCATTCGCATGGGGTTTGAACAGGCCGAAGAAAGTCGGCTCCATCCACAGTACCACCGGCGCAAGCGCCCACACGAGGTGCAGGATCACCTTGCGGCGCAGGTTGTACCCCACCTTGATCTCCTCCTTGTGCTCGTGGGTCGCCCGATTGACCGTGTCGTAACCCTTGGGCTCGAAGAAAAAGTGCCCGGATTGCCGGCTGACCATGGATACCAGCCAGCCGATCAGCGCGGATTTCACCGGGTCGAAGAACATGGTCACGTAGGCAATGATGAAACTGACCGCGCTCAAAAAATGCAGCGACTGATTGATCCGGCTGTGATGATAGTAGCGATGATCATCCCATCGCTGTGTCTGCAGTTCCGCCCAAAAGCTTTGCATAGTGGTTCCTTGATATTTCGAAGTCGGCGATGAAGCAAATATAGGATTTTCGTTACAAGCCTATTACAGAGCCTTGCGCGGGCTCCAACGGCGACCTACGCCACACGATTGCAAGAAAACTGATGGCTGTCCTTCATCGTATCGTCATCGTCCGGTGCGATGGTAAGGCGGCATGCGAATCATGATCGTTACCGACGCGTGGTTTCCTCAGACGAACGGCGTGGTCAGAACCCTGGCGCAGACCGAGGCGTGGCTGGGTCGCTTCGGCCATGAAGTCCGCATGGTCACTCCCCGCGAGTTTCGCAGTATCGCCTGCCCGACGTATCCGGAAATCCGCTTGTCGCTGCTGCCCTATGACAAGGTAAAGCGCAGCATCCTTGCGTTTTCACCGCAGGCGCTGCACATCGCAACCGAAGGACCGCTCGGCTTGAGCGCAAGGCGTTTCTGCCTGCGCAGCGGCATGCGCTTCACGACGTCCTATCACACCCAATTTCCGCAGTATCTGCGGGCGCGCTTCCCGATCCCGCTGAGCGCTTCGTACCGGGCGCTGCGCTGGTTCCACGGCGCGGCCGCGCGCTGCATGGTGAGCACCGCCTCGGTGCGCCGGGACCTTGCAGCGCATGGCTTCGAGAACCTGGCGACGTGGCGCCGCGGTGTCGATACCGAGATCTTCAAACCCCATCCGAAGGACTTCCTCACCTTGCCGCGCCCGATCGCCGCCTATGTCGGCCGCGTGGCGGTGGAGAAGAACATCGACGCCTTCTTGAAGATGGCTTGGACCGGCAGCAAGCTCATCATCGGCGACGGCCCGGAGCGGGCGCGGCTCGAGAGGCAATACCCTCACGCCACATTCATCGGCTACCGTTTCGGCGAGGATCTCGCGCAGCATCTGGCGGCGGCCGACATCATGGTATTTCCGAGCCGCACCGACACCTTCGGTCTGGTCAACCTGGAGGCCATGGCCTGCGGGGTTCCGGTGGCCGCGTATCCGGTGACCGGACCCATAGACGTGATCGAGGATGGGGTTACCGGAGCGCTGGATCTCGATCTCGCAGCCGCCGCGCAGCGCGCGCTCGGCATCGACCCGAAGGCCTGCAGGGAGCATGCCTTGAAATCCGGTTGGGATGCCTGCAGCCGCGAATTCGAGAACAACCTCGAGCGTTGCGAGATCCTGCTTCAGCCGAAGTTTATCTTGGCCTCGAGATTGGTACGCGAATCCGCGCTCGACAGTGCTTCCTCGAGCTCGATTCGTCCCTCGCGCACCAGATTGTAGAGCGAGCTGTCGAAACTCAGCATGCCCCGTTCCGTACCGGTGCGGATCGCCTCTTTCACGCCGATCACGTCGCCCTTCTTGATGAGTTCCGACATGTAGGGAGTGTTCACCATCACTTCGGACGCCGCCACCCGCGTGCCGGTCTTCGCAGAAACCAGACGCTGCGAAAGGATCGCGCGCAGATATTGCGATAGATCCAGGAAAATCTGGTTGTGCTGGTCGCGCGGAAACATGTTGATGATGCGATCCAGGGTCTCGGCGCAATTGTTGGCATGCAAGGTCGCGATGCACAGATGGCCGGTGCCGGCGAGCGCGAGGGCCGCCTCCATGGTTTCACGGTCGCGAATCTCGCCGACCAGGATCACGTCGGGAGCCGAGCGTACGGCGCTGCGCAGGGCGCGGGCGAAGGACTTGGTGTCGAGGCCCACTTCACGCTGGTTCACGATCGATTTCTTGTTGGTATGCAAGAACTCGATCGGGTCCTCGATGGTCAGGATATGGTCCGACGAGGTCTCGTTGCGGTAATTGATCATCGCGGCGAGAGTCGTCGATTTGCCGGCGCCCGCCGCGCCCACCATGAGAATCATCCCGCGCTTGAGCATGACCAGCTCTTTGAAGACCTCGGGCATGCCGAGATCCTCGAGCCTGGGCATTTCCGCCGTGATGTAGCGCAGCACCATCGCGGGATAGCCCCGCTGATAGAAGACATTGACCCGGAAGCGGCCGAGCCCGGATTCGGAAATCGCGAAATCGATCTCCAATTCCTCGTTGAAATGCTCGATTTGATCCTGGGTCATGAGGCCGAGAGCAGCCTGGCGCACGGTCTCGGGACTCAACACCTGCTTGTTGACGGGAAATATCTTGCCCTCGATCTTGATCTTGACCGGCGCATTGCAGGTAAAAAACAGGTCAGACGCCTTGCGCTCGACCATCAGCTTGAACAGCGGCTTGGTGTTCATCACCTGCGCCGGAACATCGGGAGCCGCGGACATGGGCTAGAACACCTGGCCTTCTTCTTCCTCGACGATCTGCAGCGCTTGGCCGCCCTCTTCCGGATTCTTCATTTCCCGCTTGCTCTCGAGCTTGACGCGCAGGCGCAGTTCGTTCTTCGAATCCGCATTGCGCAGCGCATCCTCATAGGAAATCAAACCCGCTTCGTACAGCTCGAACAGCGCTTGGTCGAAGGTCTTCATCCCAAGACGGTTGGAGCGCGACATCACGTCCTTGATCTTGGCGACTTCGCCCTTGAAGATCAAATCCGAGATCAGCGGCGAGGCCAGCATGATTTCCATGGCGGCGATGCGGCCGGACCCCGCTTCGCGCGGTATCAGGCGCTGCGAGATGAGCGCGCGTATGTTGAGCGACAGGTCCATGAGCAACTGCTCACGCCGCTCTTCGGGAAAGAAATTGATGATCCGGTCGATGGCCTGGTTCGAGCTATTGGCGTGCAGGGTGGCCAAGACCAAGTGCCCGGTCTCCGCGAATTGAATGCCGTATTCCATGGTCTCTCGGTCGCGAATTTCGCCGATGAGAATCACGTCCGGCGCTTGGCGCAGCGTGTTCTTCAGGGCCAGATGCCAACTCTCGCAATCGACGCCCACTTCGCGGTGCGTGACCACGCATCCCTTGTGGGCGTGTACGTATTCCACCGGATCTTCGATGGTGACGATGTGGCCGCGGGTCTTTTCGTTGCGATAGCCGACCATCGCCGCGAGCGAGGTGGATTTGCCCGACCCGGTACCGCCGACCAGAATCACGAAGCCGCGCTTGGAGAGGACGACCTCCTTCAATATCGCCGGCAGCTCGAGCTCCTCGAAGGTCGGAATCTTGGCGTTGATGGTACGCAAAACCGCGCCGGTAAAACCTTGCTGCACGAACGCGCTGACGCGGAAACGGCCGATGCCGGGCGGCGCGATCGCGAAATTGCATTCCTTGGTGGCGTCGAACTCCTTGGTTTGCCGGTCGTTCATGATGGCGCGCACCAGGCCGGCGCTCTGCTCGGGACTCAGTGAACGATCGGACTGAGGCCGGATCTCCCCGTCCACCTTGATCGCGGGCGGAAAGCCGGCGGTGATGAACAGATCAGAACCCTTCTTTTCGACCATGCGTCTGAGCAGGTCCTGCATCAGACGAATTGCTTGATCGCGTTCCATAGTTTGCTTGTCCTTATCTTACGGCGCGCCCGGCGCGCCGCCCCATTGTCGGGGTTCGCGCTTCTGCGCGAACCCCGTTAAAGGGTGCGCGAAGCGCATCAAATAGAGTCCTTGTTCTGCGCCTTGTACTTGGCCTCTTCCCGGCTGACTACGCCCTTTTGCACCAATTCCTGCAGGCATTGATCGAGGGTCTGCATGCCCTGGCCTTGGCCCGTCTGGATCGCCGAATACATCTGGGCAATCTTGCCTTCCCGGATCAAGTTGCGGATAGCGGGAGTGCCGATCATGATTTCGTGCGCCGCAATACGGCCGCCGCCGACACGCTTCATCAAAGTTTGCGAAATCACGGCCCGCAAACTCTCGGACATCATGGCGCGCACCATGTCCTTTTCCGCCGCCGGGAACACATCCACGATACGGTCTATGGTCTTCGCGGCCGAACTGGTATGCAAGGTGCCGAACACCAGGTGCCCGGTTTCCGCTGCGGTCAGCGCCAAGCGGATGGTCTCGAGGTCGCGCATCTCGCCGACCAGGACGACATCGGGATCTTCGCGCAGCGCCGAGCGCAGTGCCTCGCTGAACCCCAGGGTATCGCGATGCACTTCACGCTGGTTGACCAGGCAGCGCTTGCTTTCATGCACGAACTCTATGGGGTCTTCGATCGTGATTATGTGGTCGGGGCGGTTGTCATTACAATGATTGACCATGCCGGCCAGCGTCGTCGACTTGCCGGAACCGGTCGGCCCGGTGACCAACACGAGACCGCGGGGAAGCATGCATAGATCTTTGAAAGTCTTGGGTGCGTTCAATTCGTCGAGCGACAGGATGGTCGACGGAATATTGCGAAACACGGCGCCGGCGCCGCGATTTTGGTTGAAGGCGTTGACCCGGAAGCGCGCCAGCTTGGGAATTTCAAACGAGAAGTCCGTTTCGAAGAACTCCTCGAACGCCTTGCGCTGCTTGTCGTTCATGATGTCATACACCATGCTGTGCACTTCTTTGTGCACCAGCGCAGGCATATTGATACGCTTCATGTCGCCGTCGACGCGAATCATCGGCGGGACACCCGCCGACAGATGCAAATCCGACGCGTTGTTCTTCACCGCAAAGGCGAGAAGCTGCGCGATATCAACCGCCATTTACGGCTCCTAATTCGGCTGTTAAGCCATTGTCAGTATATAAGAGGGTGTCCACACCCAATATGTTAATTGGTCCGCAGAATTCGACTCCTTCCGTGAACCACGTCCGGTCTCGGATACGCCAGGCGGCCGTGGCCGCGGGGAGGGACCCGGCCGCGGTCACCCTGGTCGCCGTCACCAAGGCACAGACTGCCGAATCCATACGGCTGGCCGCCACGGCCGGCGTCACGGATTTCGGTGAAAACTATCTCCAAGAGGCTTTGCCGAAGCTGGACCAGCTCGCCGGCCTCGCCCTGCGTTGGCACTTCATCGGCGCCGTTCAGTCCAATAAGACCCGTGCGATCGCCGAGCGCTTCGATTGGGTGCACAGCATCGATCGTCTGAGCATCGCCCGGCGTCTGTCGGAGCAACGGCCCTTTCACGCGCCGCCGCTCAACCTCTGCATTCAGGTCGAACTGGTGCCGGAGCCGAATAAGGGGGGCATCGGGCCGGGTGAGCTTGCAGCGCTCGCAGCCGCAACCGCGCAGCTGCCCCGGATCCGCTTACGCGGATTGATGTGCGTGCCGCCGCCGCAACCGAACGCCGCGGCGGAGCGTGCGGTCTTTGCGCGTCTTCGCAGCCTGCTCGAAGAGCTGAACGCGGGCGGCCACGAGCTCGATACACTGTCGATGGGGATGAGCGGGGACTTCGAGTCCGCCATCGCCGAAGGAGCGACCCTGGTTCGAATAGGCACGGCGCTGTTCGGGAACCGATGAGCAGGCAATGTACATGCCAGGGGTAGCGCACTTGGGGGTGGCGAATGACGGGAGGTGGATATGAACAACATACGTAGGCTGGCATTCATCGGCGGCGGCAACATGGCCGCCGCGCTGATCGGGGGCTTGACCAAGCGCGGTCTGCCGAGCGAACGCATGGTCGTGGCCGACCCGAGCCAGGAGCAGCTGCAGCGGCTGATTCGGGACTATGGGATCAGGACCGCCGCCGACAATGCGAGCGCGGTCAAGGACGCCGAAGCGGTGATACTCGCCGTCAAGCCGCAGCAAATTCGCGCCGTCGCCCTCGCCCTGGCGCCACACATGGCCGAGCAGCACCCCATGGTGATTTCCGTCGCAGCGGGCATCCCCCACGCGGCGCTCGCGCGCTGGTTCGGACCGAAGATCCCGGTGATACGCACCATGCCAAATCGGCCCGCCCTCAATGGCTTCGGCGCGACCGGTTTGTTCGCGCCGGCAAGCGTCGGCGCCGCCAACCGGGCGTTGGCAGAGATGATCATGGCCGCAGTGAGCGCCACGGTCTGGGTGGAGCACGAGTCACAGATGGATACGGTCACCGCGCTTTCCGGCAGCGGCCCGGCCTATTTTTTCCTGTTCATGGAGGCCCTCGAGGCCGCTGCTCACGAGCGCGGGCTGCCGAACGACGTAGCCCATCGATTGACCCTGGAAACGGCATTCGGAGCTGCGCAAATGGCGCGCCAGTCAGGGGAGTCGCTCGCCACCCTGCGTGAACAGGTCACTTCGAAGGGAGGCACGACCGCCGCCGCGCTCGAGGTCCTCGATGCCGCCGGCCTTCGTGCTATCGTCGCGCATGCGGTGGCAGCAGCCGACCGCCGCTCAGCCGAACTCGCCGCCGAATTCGGCAATTCTTAGGAATTGACATTTTTTCGGTCGGGGTCGCTTCGACCCCGTTGAACGTTGCGCGAAGCGCATGGGAACACGGAGTCGCTTCGACCCCGTTTAAAAGTGCGCGAAGCGCATGGGTAGTGGCGCGAAGCGCCTAACAGAGCCAAGAACTAACCACTATGGAAGCAATCAGATATATCGTCGATACACTGCTCTGGTTGCTCAACCTGGCCTTCGTGCTGCGTCTCTTATTCCAATGGGCGCGAGCTGATTTTCGGGATCCGATGGCCGATGCCATCGTACGCGTCACCAATTGGCTGATATTGCCTCTGCGTAAGGTTTTACCCCCCATCGGCAAAGTCGACACCGCCACGGTGGTCGCGGTCATCGCCGTCGCGTCGATTCGCACCTTAGCCGCCTTGGGGCTGGCCGGCGAAGGCGTCGGCGACGTGGCGCAGTTCCTGCACATCACGATCGTCGACCTGGCTGATCTGGGGCTGCGCATCTATCTGTTCGCCCTTCTCTTGTACTGGCTGACGAGTTTCGTGACCCCGGGCGGCCACGCCCCCGGCGTCCGATTGCTCTCACAACTCTGCGAACCGATCTTAAAACCGGTGCGCCGGATCATTCCGCCGATCGGGCAGATAGATTTCTCGGTGCTCTGGGTGTCGATCGTGATCGGCGCCTTGCTTGTGCTGCTTCGTTGAACATCGCCTCCTACATGACTGATATCACAGTGAACGAGGCGGCGGCGCACGATGCAAGACGGCGCGGAAGCCTGAAAAACCAGCACCTCGCGCCTCCTCGAGCAAAAATCTTTTTCTCAAATGCGCTAAACATCGGCTTTTTTCTATGTTATTTTCGGCGCCGAGTTGAATTTGCGGGCATTTGAAGCCCGCGCACGCAAAACCCAGCAGGAGATTTAATATGGCGAAAAAGAATGCAGCACCGACCAAGTCTGAAATTCTCGCTAGCATTTCAAAGGAAACAGAGCTCTCTAAGAAGCAGGTCGGAGCCGTGTTTGACTCGCTTTCCGCCTCGATCAAGAAGAGTCTGCGCGGTCACGGCTTGTTTACGTTGCCTGGACTGTTGAAGATGAAAGTCGTGAAGAAGCCGGCCACCAAGGCGCGTGAGGGAGTCAATCCTTTCAACGGCGAAAAGATGATGTTCAAAGCGAAGCCCGCGAGCAAGAAAGTGCGCATTGCCGCACTCAAGAACCTCAAGGAATTCGTGAACTGATTTGATTTGGCGCTACGGAGCGGCTGGGGTAACTTAGCCGCTCCGAATCGCATCTACGACGGCGTCTTGCAATTCGCGCAAACGGCCGTGGAAGAAGTGACCCACCCCGGGCAGCACCACCAGCCGCGGCTTTGGGTCGAGTCCATTCACCCAGTCGATGACCGCCGCCGGATCGACCACATCATCCGCATCTCCCTGAACGACCAGCCAAGGGGCTCGCGGAACGGCTAATCCCGACGCGTCGAAGCGCTGAATGGCAGGGGCGACGGTAATCAGGTGCCGCGGCACGCGCTGTTGTGCCAGGCGCAATGCCACGTAGGCGCCGAACGAAAATCCCGCGATCACCAAAGTCCTATCGGGCCAGCGCTCGGCGCCCCACGCGGCGACGGCATCCGCGTCGGCGGTTTCCCCGACGCCTTGATCGAAGGTGCCGGCGCTCGCGCCCACGCCGCGAAAATTGAAGCGCACGGTCGGTATACCGGTTTCGTGCAGCGCCCGCGCCACCGTGGTCACGACCTTGTTGTCCATGGTGCCGCCCAACAAGGGATGCGGATGACAAACTATCGCGTAGCTACTGCCCGCTGTCGCCGCATCCTCGACGATCGCCTCCAGCGCCCCTGCCGGCCCTTGGATGACCAGGCGTTCCGCGGAGCTCATTCGATGGAGATGAGATCGATATCGAACACCAGAGTCGCGCCGGGCGGAATCACTCCTCCCGCGCCACTGTCGCCGTAGGCAAGGTCCGCGGGAATGATGAGCCGGCGGCTTTCGCCCACTTTCATGCCGAGCACGCCCTGATCCCAGCCCTTGATGACCTGACCCGCGCCCAGCGGAAAGCGAAAAGGTTGGCCTTGGGTGAGCGAGCTATCGAACTGTTTGCCTTTGTTGTCCTTCGCGGCGGACTCGTAGAGCCACCCGGTGTATTGCACGACGGCAATTTTCCCGGCGGTAATGGCCTCACCCGTGCCGGGCTTGATTTCGAGCGATTGCATCGAACTCACTCCGCTCGGTGGGACCGCGCCGGGCTTGCCGCCGCAGGCCGCAATCAAACCGACTAGGACGACGACACCGATCTTGAGTAGGGGGCTAGTGCATGCCATTCGCCCATCTTAAAGGATTTTACAGTGGCGTTGGACTGTCCCGGCGTTCGCCCACCGGCCGGTGCCAAAAGGCGATCCCTGCAGCCATTAGGCCGATTTCGGCGGTCCACCCCATGGAGCACAGGCGCACGGCACTGATGGCATCATCTATTTCATCGACCACTTGTAACATCCATTCCATGCGCCGAGTCTAAGCGAGACCCCGTGCCGCCGCCGTGAGTGGAATCACACCCTTGCCATGGTGCGTGGGGCTGCGTAGGCTTGAGGCACATGCAGCGCATTCTCGTCCTGAATCCGAAGGGAGGTTCGGGTAAAACGACGATAGCCACGAATCTCGCCAGTTACTTCGCGAGCCAGGGTGATCGTCCGCTGTTGTCGGATAACGACCCCCAGGGCTCGAGCACCCGCTGGCTGAAGAAGCGCCTTCCCGAGCAGGCATTCATCCACGGCGTCGCGGCTTTCGATCGCAATTCACGGATGACTCGAGCCTGGCAAATGCGCATTCCATTGGACGCGGCGCACGTCATCGTCGATACCCCGGCGGCCATTCCGGCGCAGGACTTGCCGGACATCATCAAGGGCGCCGACGCCATCATCGTGCCGGTGCTGCCTTCGGACATCGACATTCACGCCTGTTCCAAATGCATCGCCGACTTGCTGCTGATCGCAAAGGTGCGGCGCGACGAGAATCGCATCGGCGTGGTCGCCAATCGCGTCAAGCGCAATACGGTGATCTATCAGTCGTTGATGCGATTTCTGGAGACTCTGCGGATCCCTGTCATTGCCACTTTGCGCGACTCGCAGAACTATGTTCGCGCCGCCGAACAGGGTCTGGGATTGCACGAAATGAAGCAGCACGCAGCGGAACAGGATCTTGCGGATTGGCAGCCCATGCTGGCTTGGCTGAAGGCCAAGGAGGGCGCTTGGCGGGAGACCGCCTGAGCGGCCGACGGGTTATTTCTTCTCGTCCCAGGAACCGCGGATCTTTTCCGCCCAGTTCTTGTAGCTGTGCCAATTGTAGAGGTTGTTGGTGATCGCCCCGTGGCGTCCACCGGTCTTGTAGAGATCGCGCGGAGCAACGGCGCCGGCTTTGAGTATGCCCGGGTCCGTGCGCGGAGTCCGTCGGTCCACTCCGCTGTATCGAGTTTGATTCTTAACTTCGCTCATCGCTTGTGCCTCTGTCGATGGTGACGACAGTAAGTGTCGCGCACCTTCTAGGGCAGGAACTGTGTCACAGGGACCTCGGCACTGTCGCCGTCGAGCGACGCGCATTGCGATGCGCATCTCAGAGACTGTCACGGTAAGTTAAATCGCCTGAAATTCCGCGCCCCGCCAGGCATCGAAAAGCGGCTTCAGTTCCTCGAGCTTGGACTCGAGCGCCGCGGGCAGTAACGTCGTATGGGCATCGAGCAGAGCAATCGCGTTCTGCGCAGGATCGGTGCGCGCAACCGCGCCCAAACGCCGCGACATGTCGCGGTTCACGATGTGCAGATTCTCACAGAGATTTTCGAGTGCCGCAAAACCTTCGGCGCGATTTGCGTCCGCCAGTTCGCGCGCCAGCAGAAACATGCTGATGCTCCGGTATACCGTTTCGGCTTCACTCGCGAACGGCAGATGGAAGCGCGCCATGGGGCGAAAGCGGTCGGCCCAGGGACAACCCGAGGTAGCCATGATCAACCCCAGCACGGAGCTCATCGCCAGCTGTGCAGTGGTTTCGGCGTATACGGTGCGCTCCGCCTGTGTGACCGTCACGCCGACGGTATCGAACGACACCAGCGCTTCGAGCAGATCGACGGCCGCCGCCATTTGCAGAGCGGCCGGACAATGCGGGTGTTCGGCGGCGTTGAGCGGACAATTGGCGCATTGACTGAAGGTCAAAGCCGTCCAGAACGGTGGCGCGGCGGGCGTCGCACTGGAGAGTCGAAAATCCTCGGCGTCGAAGCTCAACTCCAGAGACTTTTGCGATCCGTCGGGCAAATCGAAGCGGTAGCGGATGCGCCGCGGATTGCTCATGCCACGAGTCGGTAGCAGGGTTGGTATTCCGTACCCGTGAATTTCATGCGGCCCTGCGCGACGAATGAGCGCAGCAATCGATCCAGAGGCTCCATGATCGACGGCTCACCGGCGAGTTCGAACGGACCGTAACGCTCGATCGCGCTGATGCCGTACTCCTTGATGTTTCCCGCCACGATGCCGGAAAACGCGCGTCGCAGATTCGCGGCGCGATCGTGCACCGGCTGATCGCGCGACAGGCGCAATGCCCGCATCGAGGCATGCGTGACCTCGAACGGCAGCTGGAAATCCAACGGTATTTTCAGCAGCCAGTTGAAACCGTACGAATCGCTGGCCTGGCGGCGGAAGTCGCGGACTTGGGCGAGACCCTGCACCATCGCGCGGGCGACGCCCGCCGGATCGTCGATGATCATTTGGTACCGGGATTGGGCAGCCGGCCCTAAAGTCGATCCGATGAAGTGATGGATCTGTTCGAAATACTCGGCGCTGTCGGCCGGCCCCGTGAAAACCACGGGAAACGGCATATCCTGATTGGCCGGATCGAGCAGGATCCCCAGCAGATACAGGATTTCTTCGGCCGTCCCGGCGCCGCCCGGAAAAATGACGATGCCATGGCCCAAGCGGACGAAGGCTTCCAAGCGCTTTTCGATATCCGGCATGATCACCAGCTGACTGACGATGGGATTGGGGGGTTCAGCCGCGATGATGCCGGGTTCGGTGACGCCCAAGTACCGTCCGTCGACGATACGCTGCTTGGAATGCCCGATGGTCGCGCCTTTCATTGGGCCCTTCATGGCGCCCGGGCCGCAGCCCGTGCATACGTCCAAGCTGCGCAGCCCCAATTCATAGCCGACTTTCTTGGTGTAGTCGTATTCGATCCGCCGAATGGAATGGCCGCCCCAGCACACCACCAGATTGGGCCGCAATTGCAGCTCCAAAACGCGTGCATTGCGCAAAATATGAAATACGGCGTTGGTGATGCTGGAGGAAGAAGTCAGGTCGAAACGGCCGCTTTCGATGATCTCATTCGAAATGAACACCACGTCGCGCAGTACCGCGAACAGATGATCCTTCAATCCCCTGATCATCACTCCGTCGACGAAGGCGGCGGCCGGCGCGTTCTTGATTTCGAGCTTGATGCCCCAGGCCTGGCGCACGATTCGCAGGTCGAAGTCCCGGTACTTCTCGAATATCACCCGTGCATCGTCGATATTGCTGCCGGAGTTGAGCACGGCCAGAGCGCACTTGCGGAACAAGGGATACAGGCCGCCTTGCCCCGAATCGAGCAGTTTGGCGATTTCCTGCTGCGACAGGTGCTCGAGGCTCCCCTTGGGCGCAACTCGCGCATCGACCATATCAGACGATAGAATCGTGGTTTCCACGCGGCACCTGCTAGGGGTAGATATCGATGGGGATGTTGTCTTGGGTGCGCATCCACACTTCGACCATATCCGAATTGGACAGGGCGATGCATCCATCCGTCCAGTCATTCGACTCGTAATACGTCGCCGGATGCTTGGGCGTATTCGGGAAGCCATGGATCATGATCGAGCCTCCGGGCGCCCAGCGGTTCTTGCGGGCACGCAGCTCGTCTTCCTTGTTGGGGTAGGACACCTGGATGGCGAGAAAGTAATCGCTGCGGACATTGCGCCGGGCGAGGTAGTAGTGACCCTCCGGAGTCCGAAAATCGTGCTCGCGCTCCTTCTGTCCCGACGGGCTCAGACCCAGCTTGACCTTGTACTCACCCAGAAGCCGGGTGCCGCTGTACAGGTACAGCTTGTGCTCCGCCTTGTGAACGACGACCTGGGTCGCGGCCGCCATTTCTTCGGCCGAGGCGCCGCGCACCGGAATCGCCATACAAAGCGCCGAAACCAGCACCGCCCACAGATATTTCGCCGTATACCGGCCAATTCCATTGCTCATGGGTAAAATTATAGCGTGTAGCGGGCACGACATAATCGGCTCCAGATCACGTCACGGTATAATCAGACCTATGCGAGTTCTACTGATTCCGCTCATTTTGCTCGTCGGGCTGGCGGCCGGCTGCGCAAGCCAATCATCCACCAGGCCCGTCGAAGTGCTGGACGAGCGCAGCGCGGTGACTTTCGGCGCCCTCAAGGAGCCGATTGAGCTGGTTCCCGGCCCCCAAAACGTAATGCTCGTCTTGCGCAGACGCACCAGCTTCGCCTACTTGGGCCCGGTCGAATGGAATCGCAGCGGCGTCTTGAGCTACGGTTTGTGGATACACATTGCCCCCGGAAATGACCGTCAGCCGGCCGACATCCATGCCCCGGCCGCCGTCACCCTGATGCTCGATGGTGAGCCGCTCGAGCTGTCGCTCATCGATGCGCCGAAGCTCGGACGCGAGCCATACCAACCCGTCGCTTCCTGGGGTCAAACCGCGTACTTCGGCCTGACGGCGCAAACACTCAGACGCATGGCCGCCAGCGGCAAGCTCGAACTCGATGTTCGTACGGTGGACGGCTCCGCCATGAGCTTTACCCCCACATTGGATACGCGTGCCGTTCTGACCCAGTACGCGAAGGACCGCGGCATTACTGGCGATTGATCGGCACCACCCGCGGCAAGGTGATCGCGGTTCCGGGCCGCATGTCGTTCAAATCCACGTCCGGGTTGTATTGAGCGACCAGCCACACGGGCAAGTCCGAATGTTGTTGAGCGATCCCCCACAGTGAGTCGCCGTGCTTCACCGCATAGGTCTCGGTGCCGGCGATGCGGTGCCCGGCGAAGAACTCTTCTTGCAGGTGATGGTGATACGCGCGGCGCGTGGCCGCGAACTGCTCCGCGCTCACTCGGGAGAAATCCAACTTGACCTTGTGGCCAAGCGTCACCAGCGCATTCTTGTGCAACTTGTTCAGGGTCCGCAGCACCTGCGAATTCACGCCTGACCAGTCGGCGTAGTGTCCCAAGGTTTCCGCGGCCTGCACGATCACCGTGTTGTCCGCGCCGACGCTGTAGTCGGTCGTGTCCGAGTTCCCCGTCGGCGCGGCAACCGGCAGCAGCGCGTTGCGGTCGGTTTCCCGCTGGGAAACCGGTTCCTTGTGTGCTCGCGCAACCTTTTCGGCCGGCTCGGGCGCAACCGTTTCGGCCGCGGGCGGCGGCATCCCTTCTGCCACGGGGGCCGGCAGCACGGGCAGCGGCGCAGACGCAGATGCCCGCGCAGAGGCCGATGGAGATGCAGATGCAGGTGCGGCGGGTACAGGTGCAGGCGGCAAGCCCGCGATGACCGGCAGCGTGGCGCCCGCGGCTTCCGCCCGCGACGCCGGCAGCGGAATGCGCACGGCCTCGCCGCGCGTAACGGCGTGGGCGGCGTTCCAGCCATTCGCCGCCAGCAATCGGCTCAGTGGGACCCCGCTGGCCGCCGCAATGCCGGCCAAGCTCTCGCCGCGCCGAAGTTTATGGCTGCCGTCGTTGCGTTGAGCCAGGTAGCGCTGCGCCGCCGGCAGGCGTTCCCATGCCGCGGTGATTTCAGTGTGCGGCGGAGTACCCGGCACCCGCAGCATATAGCCACGCGGCACGAATCGACTGCCGTTCCAGATCGGCGGGCGCAGGGCTGGATTCAGCACGCGCAGCGCCCCCATGTCGACCTTGAATGCCTTGGCGAGTGCGTCCACCGGGACATAGTCCGGCAATTCCACCGGCGTGCTGTCGGTGTCGGGTAGGCGCGTGATCGATCCGAAATACCTCTCGGCATTGCGATCCACTTCGAGTGCCGCCAAGAACGCCACGTAAAAGTTGCGCGATGCAAAGCCGAAAGTGGCCCCCTGGTAACGTTTGACGATCACGGCGATGTCGTTGGTGCCCAATTCCTCCTGGGCTCGCCGCAACCCGCCCGGGCCGTGGTTGTACGCAGTGACTGCCAGCGGCCAGGTGCCGAGCAGCCGGTAGTTGTACAGCATCAAATTCGCGGCAGCTTCGGTTGCGCTGTACGGATCCAGGCGTTCATCAACCACACCGTCGACGCGCATGAATCGTTTGGCGGTCGACGGCATGAATTGCCACAGGCCGGCCGCACCGACTTTCGAGTACGCCGCGAGATTGAATGAGGACTCGACGTGCGGAAGCGCCGCGATCTCCCCTGGCACGCCATGTTGGGCCAAGGTGTGCGCAATCTGCTTTTCCCACACCGCGGCCCTGATCAAACCTTCGCGAAATCGATCCGCTTGCCCCAATTGAAAGCGAATGCGTTCGATGGCATCGCGAAAATCACCGGGTGTCGCCTTGCTGCCGAAGGCGTGCAGAATCCGCTGCTCATGCGGCGTGAGATCGTCGGTCGAGCCCGCCGCAAACCGCTTGAGCAAGCTCGCGTAGCGCGCCTTCGCCTCCGCGACGCGCCGTTGCCGCTGCGCAGGCGAAGCCGCGGGATCGAAGCGCAGCACCTCGTAGACCAGACCGAGATTCCAATCATCGTGCACCAGGCCCTGATCGGTGGTGACCTCCGTGTATACGCGAATCCAAAAGCGCACATCCTGCTCGAGCTGCGGAGGATGAGCGAAGGGTTCGGGCGCCTCGGCGCCCACCGCAAAGTCGTAGAGCGGCGCGAGCAGCAGCCCGAACAGCGCTATCTTGAGTACGCGCAGGAACTGTGGCTTAGCAATTGTCGAAATCAATTCGTTCGAAGCCGTTCATTCAACGGATTTCCTGGCAGGTTGAACGGCAAAGCAATGACACACATTCGTCATGTTATCCAACTTCTGGATACCACCGTAACCCCCTCTCTCATCTAATTGCGAGCGCCGTGACACCAGGTCCCGCGACCGGGACCGCCATTGCACAAGCCTTGGAGGCACGGATGAACCGGGCTCACAACAATAACGCGTTCGCATCCTGCCAAATCCGGCGCACAACCCGGTCTGCCGGTTCCGCCCGCGCCATGGCCGCGGATTGTCCCGCCCACGCCTGCATGCGATCGATGTCGCCTGCTTTGCCGCCGCTTTCGCGCATGGCCGAGGTCAATCCGCGCTGAACCGGATAGGGCGCCGGAGCGGGAGCGCCCGGAGCGGTGGCGGCACGCACGTAGGTGGTCGCAATGCTTCGGCCGGCCCGTCCACTGAACACTCGGCTCACGGTCGTGCCCTCGGGCCGCGTCACCGCGAGAGCCTCGGCCCAAGCTGCATGCGTCTTTGCCTCAGGGCAGCGCAGGAAACCCGTCCCGATCTGAACGGCGCTCGCTCCGAGCAGGAATGCGGCCGCGACGCCCCGGCCGTCGGCGATGCCGCCGGTGGCGACAACCGGTATGCGTACGGCGTCGGCGACGGCGGGCAGCAGAGCAAAGAGTCCGATCATGTCGCGCTCCGCATGCGCGGCCTCGAAACTCGCGCGGTGGCCGCCGGCTTCCATGCCCTGCGCCACCACGACGTCGGCGCCTGCGGCCTCGGCTGCCAGCGCCTCTGCGACCGTAGAGATGTTGGCGAACCAGGCTATCTTCCGGGTCTTGAGACGAGAGACGAAGGCGGGCGGAAAAAGCCCCATGACCGAGGAGACGACCGGCGACCCAGCCTCCAGCAGCGCCTCGCACTGGGCGCCAAAGTCGGGCGGCACGGCATTGCCGGCGTCATGCGGGACTTCGGGACCCCATTGCGCCAGAAATCTGCGTATCTCTTCCTCGTGCGCCGGATCGCGCTTCGGGAGCGGATCGGGTATCCATAAGTTGAGCTGAAACGCGCCGCACCCGCCGCTGCGCACTTCGGCCGCCCATTCCAGGATGGTCTGAGGGTGCATCAGGAGCGCGCCGCAGGCGCCGAGACCACCCGCGTTGGCCACAGCGATGGAAAGCGACGGCGAGGAAGCGCCCGCCATTGGCGCGAGCAGGATGGGCAGACGGAGGCCAAACCGTTCACAGAAAACGTTGGCACGCGCGAGGCCAGGATGTGTAGGTGTCATGAGAGGTAAATTGAGGCCTCCCGTTGGCCGAATCAAATGATTTGAACATCCAAGGCGGCAATTCGCATCACACCAAAACCGTTGCGCTTTGGTGCGCGCAGCAGGGCCTCGCCAAAGCGTTGATCGTCATTTAGGCCATCGGCTCGCCGATGGTTACGCGTGGGAAAGCCCGCTACCGACGAGGATCACCACAGCTCCAATAGTTATTGGGTGACCCGCGACGACGGTTCATTTCGGAGATACGTGTCAAGCTGACGTCGCGCGTATTGACGTCGCGACGCGTCAGCCGTCAATACGATGAAGAACGCCGGCACTATACTTATGACGGCAATCGACGGATGCGCGCGATGGTCTACCACAAGCGCGGCTATCTGCATTAGAAACGCCAATCCCAATAGAGCGTATGACCAATAGTTTCTGCCAGTTACACGCCGCTGCAATTCCGCGATTCGTATTGACCGTTGGATCGCCACCGCAGCGTCTAGCTGTGCGGCAGTATCAATCGAACTCTCGTCGAGTGGACGCACCCGCCGTTGTGCAACAAACGAAGCCATGATCCCGAGGATGGACAGCAGGACTGCCCCTAGTACAAGCCCGGTGACGATCATATTAGGCACCCAAGATCTTATTCGGCCACAGTGCGCATGACTACATCACTGATGCCGCCTCTCGTCAAATTACCCTTGTGGCAAGGTTATTTGTAGATCGAAGTATCGCTTTTTGGCCGGCTAGAGCCGGTGGCGGACACAGCGCCGTCAACCGACTCGTCCCGACCCAAAACCGTCAGTGGTCAGTGTCGGCTTTGCGGCAATGGTGTCATGGCTCATTCAATTATTTAGCGCGCCATGAAGCATCCAACCGCGTCACCACGCACATTGAATGTGGAGGGTGGATTTCCTGAATATGCCAAAACAAAGTCATTCGACTCTGCATCAAAGTAAAGCTCATAACCCTCCCCATCGTCGGCGACCAGAAAACACTCGCGCACCAATGGAGCCGCTTCACCTCGCATTTGCGCAGCCGTGTCCCGAATCTCGACAAGACGCAGGACCGGCTCAACGAGCGCTGCGCGCATCTCAGCAAGTTGCTGTGTTACCCACTCTTGCGGCATTGCCGCTCCTACAGCCGTCGGATGCTGTTGGTAAACATAGGAGTCGATCTCTTGCTCGATCGTCTGCCGAAGATTGCGTGTGTCCATCAGCGTTAGCTTACCCCAGGCAGCGAATGGCAGCTTTACGGCAGGCATTTGGGGACTGTCACTGACGGGAGTTGGCCCGACTGCAGACCGATTGTCTGCCCCGAACCAGCCGCTGACCCGCCCGGGACATCGAGCGCATCGATGAGTTCCAGCAATCGATGCGTGTCATAGTTTTCCTGCGCCTCCTCGAGTCGTGTCGCGGCCACGCGACCGATTGCGGTCCATGGAATGCGACGGTCTACGCGGGCTCATTGGGCACATTCTTAGGGATCGTCAGCGGTCCACGGCTTTCTCGTCCGTACCTGCGGCAACAAGAACCGGATGCCGAGATTGTCCGACGGACACATCCACAGAAGGCGCTCGAACAACGCTTCGGCTTCCTCGTAGCGCTCGAGTCGCCACAAGCATAGGCCGAGTCCACTCAGGCAGCGCAGGAACGGTCGGTTGTCGATCATGCCCCACGGCAGTACGCCATCGAATTTCTCGCCCAACGACAACTCTCCAATCAGCACGCCCCGCTGATAGTGATCGAGAGCGCTGCGGACGTGCTTGTCAAAGGCGATATTGCCGAGATGCGCGTGCGCATCGAGACACCGGGGGTCTTTGATCAGCAGCCTCTCGAGTAGTTTCTTGGCACGAGCTATTTGGCCGCGATCTTTGAGCTCATTGGCCTCCAAGATCGGATCGCTGTCGAAATCCTCCGGATCGGCGCCGGGCAGGATTTGTTCCATCTCATACATCGGCCTCGGGCCGCGCTTGATGATGGGCTTGGCCCAGACCTCGACCGGCTCGCCCGCCTCCCCCCAATACTCCTCCGCCGGATCCCATTCCCCTTGCGGTCGCAGTTCGAGAGGTACGAGGTGGGTGAGCCACGCGTTCGCGTCGTACGGCCGTTCTTTTCTGGAGGGCTTGCGCTCGAATCGCAGCAGCACCGGACCACCGAACTCATCGCCCGGCAGGCCGCGCAGCCACTGAAGATAAAAGGCGCCCAGCGTGCGGCCGGCGATCGAGAGCTCCACGGACTTGCGAGGGCCGACCGGCAATACCCCGTCGTTATACAGTTGTAGCACCGTCAGCGCGGGGATCTTTAAGGTAATCCCCTCCTCGTCCTCGATGGCCTGGTGCCGTTCAACGGGCGCTGACACATAGGTCAGCGACTTGGCGCTCGCCGCGGCATGCAGCCGAGTTCGAATCTCATCGAGAAAATGCCCGTTGATGGCGATGCGGTGAACGCCGGGAGCATGGTTGGGCGTCTTGAATGTCGGCATCCTCTATTCCTTACGTGAGACCCACGGCGTCGAGCCATGCGCGAACCTGGCGGTACGCGTCGGTGCGCATCTGTGCTGCCGTCATGCCATTAAACCCGCCGGATTCGCCCAAGAATCGGCTGACGGTATGAGGTCCGTAGTCCTCGTCTGAACGAAACTTGGCGGCGATTTTCAGAAATCCTTCGCGAGCGACGGGGCTCGTCAATAACGGTCTGCTGGCCTTGGCCAACTCTGTCGGCCCACCCGCGAAATTGCGTACGCAGAAGTAGATATCGTACGCATCCTTCGCTTTGTCACGGCCGTCCAATGCGTAGCCCTTCATCACGAGGAATGCGGGAATGGAGGCGACGAGTAACTCGACTCGATTGGGTCGCCCGTCCGGCATGACGCCTTCAATCTCGAGTCGCACATGACTCTTTAACGGTATCTCTCCACCATTTGCGCCTTGTACGCGAAGACCGGCCACGAGAGCGGGTTCATTTCGTCGTGTCTTCGCGGTGCGCGGCATCAGCAGGTCGATCAGTACCGCAATGGGCGCGCCGCCATCCCGGGGGTCCACCATGCGGCGAAGTTGAAACGGCTTGAGTGGATCAATGTCCCGCTCGTAGCCGGCACGTTCCAAAGTCTCGACAAGTTCGGCGTACTGCCCTTCGGCAAGGCGGGCAGGATTAAGATCAAGATCAATGTCGAGTGTCCCAACGTGGGCTGGACTGGCGCCATGTAACATGAGGTACGGAACGGCGCCGCCCACCACAACGACCGCTTCCCGAAACGCGCCTAGAATTTGGCCGAGCTCAATGAGGACAGTGTGCATGGCGTGCACGCCTCGATCATCGTAGTCGGCGGCGCTGTTCGACTCGTTTATGGGGGGGCGTGCCATATAGGGTCCAGAGTCGCGCGGCGAAGGTGGCCAGCAGCCTCCCGTCCCCGATCGCCTGCGATGGCCAGATCGAGATAGGTTTGTACGGGCCCAGTTGACCAGATACCTTCGGCAGGCTGCCGACGATCCATGAATACGGCGTCCTCTTTGGGCCGGCTGACAATAATGTTGGCGCCATTGGGAACGGATTGGAGTTGCAGCGCGGCTTTTAGAATCTGCTCGCCCTGCGGATCGGCGTAAAAAAAGTGACTGGAAACGCGTGCGAAAGGTGCGAGCCACCCCGCGGCGGAAAATGAGGCCAACAGGAGATGCCGATCGATGCCGGGCGAGGTGAACGCGCTGTGTATCGCAGTGTCGAGCTGCGCGCCGTGCAATAGCGTGTAGTAATGATTCTCACAAAGGACAGGAGCTTTGTACTCGCGTCCCCATGCTTCCAGGACGGCCGTCGGATTTTTCAGCCGCACCCCTGAGGCATCAACGCGTGCCCATTCTCGATCGAGGAGAGCACGGCGCACATTGCTTGCCTGACCCAAGCTCACGCCGGCTGATTCAGCGAGGTCTGCGACTCGCCAGGGTTTATTCAGATCCTGGAGAAGAACCCTCAAGACCCGCGATGCCTTCGGCGCGAAGAGTTCACGCAACGTACGTCTACGCACGGATGGATTGGGGGCACCATGCCGTTCGATAAATATGGAGTCAAATGACAGGAAGCAGTTGCCGGCGAGGTCCAAATAACCCATCGACTCTTCACGAAGCACGGAAATGGATTCTTCAGATAGGTAGGATGCGATCAATACGCCGTACGCTCGCTTATTAGGCAAGAACGTCAGATGACGGCGCAGCTGGTACACGGCCTCCCGCACTTGCCGAGGCTGCCCGAGCCGCTTTACTTCGCATACCAAGGTCCAACTGGAGCCAGCCGAGGTGAGTTCTACAGTGAAGTCCGGGACTTGAGTGGCAGCCACAGTTGGTGCGGGGTCCTGGACCACTAAAAAGGGGATAACTTTCAGTACGTCCCGAAGCCGCTCCTCGGCGAGCCGCTCGAATTCGAAGGCGGACAACAACGCAAATGAGGATTCTTTCAGCACACGCTGAAAATACCATTTATAATGAAAATTGTCATGTATTTCAGTCAATGCGATATTTTCAGCGTGTGCTGAAAGCCTAAAATGAGCACCGTCGGCGGTCCAACCTATGCCCAGGACAGATCAGAATGAATTTCCCCAGGGTGGACAAAAGGTCACGCACTGCGTGACCTTTTGTAACAAGCAGGGGTATCCGGCATGAACGTCCGCATGTACTTGGGCGCGCAGATCGAAGAGCCATTCCCCCAATCGCTCAGAGCGCCCGAAATGTCCTTTAACCCCTCTGGCCGCCGTACGCCACGTGCTCGGCGCCGCCCTGCTCAAACTCCACAATTTACTGCCCAGTCAGCCCAGTGAGTGATGACATGCGCCGAATTACCTTGAGCCAGCGGGATGCCTTGGCACTCACCGAGGCGGCCGCTGCGACCAGAAGCACGAGCGCACCGATGACTGTCAGCAGCCCAATTGCAACCATAGCGTCCGCCGCCGCGGCTCCCAGTGGTACGGCGAGATGATGGCTACTTCTTCGTCGGTGGTCCGGCGAGCCGCTGCACCACGACGAGCGCGCGATCGACATTTGTCGCTGGCGCAAGGCCGCCGATCGTAGCTGCAATGGTGCCGTCCGACGAGACGACAAAGGTCGTGCGTTCCGCGAAACCGTGGCTGACTTCGACGCCGCGCGTGTCCTTGTAGCCATGTTCCTCCGGATCAATCTTGAGGTGATAGGACTCCGCGATCTTGCCATCCGCGTCGGACGCAACCGGCACCTTGCCGGCGCAGTACAGAGGGTCCGCGGAGAACGCGTTCAGACGGTTGATATTGTCGAGCGACACACCGATCACTGTCGCACCCGCCGCCTGAAACTTTTCCATCTTCACAGCGAACTCATGGGCCTGAACATTACAGCCCTCGGTGAAAGCCGCAGGATAAAAATACACGACAACCGGCCCGTGGCGCCTTGCATCCGCGAGCGAGAAGGCAAAGGTCTTTCCGGCGAGCGATGCTTGAGCAGAGAATTCGGGAGCCGCATCACCCTGCTTCAGGGCGGCAAATGCGGGCAGGGTGACAGCCGTTGCCAAGAGAGCAGCAATTATCGGGCTTTTCATGTGAATGCTCCGTGATATACGGCGTCCGCGACACCGATCGATGGCTAACTCGCGCCCAAGGATAGCTGCCCGGGTCCGTAAACTCCATGCGCACGTGGTCACAATCAGCAGACTGACCGTCCCGTATACCGAAGAGGCTGTGGTCCTAACTCGTCCATTCACGGCTCTCTATGGTGTTCCAGCGACGTTTAGATGTAACCGCTCAGCGAAGCCGGTCACTTGGAGGCATCGAACAAATCGCTCCGGGAATGAGCCATGGTGCGAGTTCGTCCCACGATAGATCGATTGCCGGGACGTTCTCGTTGCGCGTAGCGCCCTCATGCTCCACAAATCGAAGTCCGTTGTCCGTGATCACAAATCCGTCCGTGAACAATGAATTCATCCCGTCGGATGAAAGCGCCCACTCGGACAAATCGGTTCCGCTCGCCTGAAGGCGCTGCCGGTAGAGCACAAAGATTTGCGATTTCCACTCCGTGTCGGCGCGGAACAGGTCTGAGTTTTGTAGTGCGCGCTTCGCCCTGACGTTCCAGTTGAATGTGGAAAAATCTTCATTCGGATGTGCGCCGCCGCTGTAGGTCGAGCCCGTGACGCTCGCCGACACGTAGCAATCGTTGATTCCCTCGAGGTGGACATCGAGGAAGCGATCCCAGCCCCCCTCGACCCAATTTGCCATGAGCTTGTGCACCCGAGCCGCCAAGGCACCGTACGCTGTGTCGGCGAACGCTACATGGCCTTGAATTGGATTCTCCGTGCCGTCCACGCGCGGCCAAATGACTTGCAAATCCCAAGTGAAAGCGCGATCAGGCTCGATGCCCTGCAAGTCTTCATCCGCCCACTCGAGGGCATAGACACCGGTGTTATAGACCGTCCAGTGACCCACGTAGTACACCGAGTTGGGGATGGCTGCGAGGTAGTTGTAGTATTGATTTCTCAGGCATCTGGCGTTGCCCTGGCAATATCCTTCGGCCCAACGCAAGAACCGATTCACCGATTGACGCATGACGCGGCGACCTTCCGGAGAGAGTACCCTGGCCACTTTGGTCGTTTCGCGCTCGATGTGGGTATGAAGGACGCTCACCGGGACAGTGAGGGAATTCAGACCCTGAAGGACATTGTCGCCGGCTGCAGCGCGCAATTGCGATGGCCAAGCGAGCGCCATCCACAACAATCCCATGACAAATATGTCACGCGTTACCCGCAGTGACGAAGGCAGCATAAAGGCCATTGTTGAACCCTTCTTGCAAATACTACACGACCGGGTTATTTGTATATCGAAGTACCGCTTTTGTTAAACATCCAGTCCGATCGACCGCATCAACTCGACGCCGTTGCTCTTGGTGACGATTCCGTCATGCAGCTTGAAATCGAAATGCAACTTGCCGTCCACCAGTTCATCCTGGAAATGCACATTCCGTGGAGCACCGTCATCGAGTCCGGCAACGTCCGTCAACGCCAGATCGTGCGTGCTGATCAAACCGATTGCGCCCCTCTCGAGCAAGGCGCGGATGATACCTTCCGCACCAACCCGCCTATCCGCTGAATTAGTCCCCTGCAGCAGCTCATCCAACAGAAACAGCAGCGGCAAGGCCACCGGTTGGAACAGCTGCCTGAGCCGCGTGATCTCGGCGTAGAAGCGTGAACTGCCCTCGTGCAGCGAATCATTGATGCGAATGCTGGCGCCGACTTGCAGCGGTGTCAGCCGCAGGCGTTTGGCGCACACCGGTGCTCCGGCCATGGCCAGCACCGTGTTGATTCCGACGGTGCGCAGCAGCGTGCTCTTTCCCGACATGTTCGAGCCGCTCACCAGCAGCACGCGGGTGCGGCCCGAAATATCAACGTCATTGCGAACGCGAGCGGCGGCGCAGATCAGCGGATGGCCAAGATCCGCCGCCTGAAAGCTCGCCGGGCCCTCGACGAACTCGGGAAACGGATTCCCCGGATGTTCGTAAGCGTATTGAGCCAGCGACACCAGGGCCTCGAATTCGCCGACGGCATCCAGCCACTCACGGATGACATGGCCATGAGCGCTGCGCCAGCGTTCGGCGGCGAGTGCCGCCTGCAGGGGATACATCACCAGCAGCATGAATGGCGCCAGGAACGGATTGCGGCGGGACTCGACGAAATTGACTATGGTGGCGAGCTTCGAAAAAGTCCTCGACGCAGTGAGTCTATGCGACGACAACTTGGCCAGCACGGCGTGCAGCAGTGGCGCATTGAAGCGCTCCGATTCGATCCGATTCAACAGCTGTGACAGACTCTTCAAATCCTCGTAGGCGCTTTCGACCGACACGATGGCCGCACGGGTGGGTTCTCTCAGGAAGTATCCCAGAGCGGCTTCCACGGCAAGTACGGCAAAGAATGGAGATCCCAGTCCCGTGACCGGCCATGCCAATGCAGTCGCGATGGCGAGCACGGCGAGCAACGGCGCCGTCCATCGTATCCACACGCGGTCGAGCCGGTTCGGCGCCTGAGCCCAGGCCAAAAGCATGTCGGCCCGCAACTCGATCCTCGCAGATTCTCCCTGCAGCGCCAGATCCTCGCGCAGATCGATGCGGTCACGCAGATCGCCGATGCCCGTCTGACGCTCGCGAATCGCATCGATCCCGGCTGGCGCCAGCAGCCATCGCGCCAGAGTATCTTCGCCCATAGGAGTCCGAGCCGCGCACAGCAGTTCGAACAGACTATCGGCGCCGAATAAATCCAAATCCGACCCGTAGATATGGTGATGAACGTCGAAACGCTCGCCGGTCGGACCGTTGCCGCTCCATTGGCCGCGTATGCGCCCGAGTCCGGCGCGATAGAAGGCCGCGGCCCGCCGCGCACGCGAACCCGATCCGAGCACGCGATGGTGGTACAGCACCGCCGCGATGAATGCCGCACCGGGAATCAACAGCCACGGCAGCGCGGCGCCGACCGCCCCGAAACACAACCAAACCATGATCAAGAATATCGCGGCGAGGGCGAGCCGGATGTTCCCGATGCCCGCGTGAAGCCGGTCGAAGTGCGCGAGCTGCGCTTCCCGCTCGCTGAGACGCTGTGAATATTGTTCTGTCGGCGACACGAATAAGTGTGACACATTCAATCGCAAATGGCCTTGACTGGCAACTCTCACCCGGCGCGGAATCCGGCACGCCACCTGCGCGTGCTCGACAGCGCGAGCCTGCGTTGCACAGTTAATGACGCGTCAGCGCGGACGCATGGTAGCCACAAGCACAACGAGCCAGCAGGACACCTACGAGGAACTGCCGCCACTCCTTCTTGCCTGGGCGAAGCTGACGAAATGCAGCCGGGCACGCGACGATGAGAACGAAATGACCGATACCGCCTACGAACACCAGCAGCGCGTCAGGCCGACGCAGCTGGCCAGTCCCAAGAAGGGTCCAAAGCTCGTGCGCCCCGGCCTGCATCAGGTGGGCAAAGAAAGTTGCAAAGCGACGCAGTGGGCAGCTACTCCCCTGAGGAGGTGCCCTCACTGCTATTGGACTTTATTGCTTTGCAACAGATCGTCGGTTGGGCAGCCGCTGCTTAGATTCAGGCATCCACGCTGGCCATTTACAAACCAGAAATGGATATATACCCATAATATAACCATTATTCATCCATTTTGGTTAGATAATGGTAGGATAATGGATATATAACCACGCCCATCCCATCCCTGGCATCTGAAAATGACCACCCCGCTTCTTGACGAAACAATTCTCCAATACCTAGCAGCCCAACGGGCACAAGGAAGGCCAAGCATCGGTGCACGGGAGCTGGCAGAGCGCCTTCATATACCGCGGACATCTCTCAATCGGCATCTGCTCAAAATGACCCAGGAAGGGATACTGACTCGTAACGGGATAGGGCCCTCAACTGCTTACCAAATCGCGGCAACTGCTGACTCGGCATTCCCAATTGCAAACGAAACCGTGGCGCACGCCAAAATGCTGCCGACGGGACTTACTTGGGGGGCCTCGGGCCGGACCCTGCTGGCGAGCTTGCGCGCACCCCTTGGACTTCGAACTCCAGTGTCCTATCAACGGCAGTTTGTCGATGGGTATCGCCCTAATGAATCCTCTCTCCTCCCAGCAAGCCTCGCCGTTGCGTTACACGAGCAAGGCAGACTACAGGGACAGCAGCCCGCGGGAACCTATGCGCGTCGCGTGCTCGAGCAGCTCCTTATCGACCTAGCATGGTATTCGTCCCGCTTGGAAGGCAATAGCAAGAGCCTGCTCGACACGCGCGAGCTCTTTCTAAAAGGGCGTTCGCCTGGCGACGACACCGATGCCACGATGCTCTTGAACCATAAAGATGCCATCGAATTCATTGTCGATGCCGTGCCCACCTACGGCATTGCCATGCCGGTGGTTTGCAACGTGCAGAGTACTTTGATGAATGGATTGCTGGCAAACCCCGTCGCCCTTGGCTCGATTCGAAGCACGATCGTGAACAATTCCGATACAGTTTATGTTCCCTCACAAGTGCCCGCTCTGCTCGACGAGATGCTCCGTGCGATCGTCGATAAAGCTCGTGCAATTAGAAATCCCATTGAATGCGCGTTCTTTCTGTGGGTGAACATCGCCTACTTACAACCGTTTGAAGATGGAAATAAGCGTACCAGTCGACTGGTCTCGAATCTTCCGCTCCTGTTATCGAACTGTGCGCCTCTGTCTTTTCTGAACGTCGAACCTACGGATTACGCGATGGCGATGCTCGGCGTCTACGAACAACAAAACGTATCGTTGGCAGCTGATTTGTTCGATTGGACCTACCGGCGCTCGATTGCAAAATATCGGGCTATCCTCGAATCCATGGGTGCGCCGGATCCTTTGCGCGCCAGGTATCGTGAGTATCTGGGTGATGCTATTCGTCAGATCGTTGTGACAGGATCTACCCTTCCCGCAGCAGTCGAAGGGCTGGCGATTCCGGATGTTGATCGGCTTGCGTTCATCGAACTTTTACGTGTCGAGCTCGCAAATCTCGAGCCTTACAATTGCGCACGTTACAGACTGCCCATCAATAAGACTGAAGAGTGGATTGCCCATGGCAGGCAGGCATAGCAACCCACCATCATGACCACCGCGGCGGTGTTGGGCGGCAGACTATCGAGTGGCCACCGCGACTGCCGCCGCCGCCATGAGCGCGCCTCGGCCTCGGTCACGGCGTGACATTGCGTTCATTGTTCGACTTTCACTATGAACTCGCCGTGAAAGACCGCGAATTACCGCACGACCGTGGGTTCAAGGCGCCTTTCGGGATCTCTTGGGCAGCAACAGCAGCTGCCCCTCCCTGTCACGGGTCTCTTTTTCCGGTACACCCGCGTGCCCGGCAAATTCTGCCCAGCGCTTGATCGCCGAGCGCACCTGGACAATGACCTGCGGTGCGGTGCCGATGGCGAAGCGGTCGGCCACTTCCAGGAGATCCCAATACGTGATGTCTTTGAACTTTCCGTTGACGGACATCAGATGTTGGTTCGTCCACTCGCCCGCAGGGTTGTGGGCAAAAGTCACGTCGTAAGCAGGGGCTAGTTCCCAAGCGCTTCCTCGCCGGAGGAGAAAGGAGAAATTTTTGGTGTGGTCATCGCAGTTGCGACCCATCACGTTGAAGACCATTCGGCGAAACGCTTCTTCTTGGTCCTTGTAAGGCAGGTGTAACTCACGCATTGTGCCAAACAGTTGCGCGTAGGAGTTGGTTCCCTTCTGTTTGTAATCCAGATGGGCCATCGCGCATAAGGTCTGCATGTGATGCCGCATGTCGCCGTCATCTCTGTCGAAACGACGCGTCATGAAGTGCGCACGGCCATTCTCTTCCAGGAGCCGGCTTTCGGAAATATTGATCCCTGCGGCGCGCGCCATCAGAAAGTAGGCGTACTCGATGCGCCCATAGTGAGTCGAGGTGCCGAGCTCCTGGTCCGCCCCCATGCCATCAAATTTCAACAACCAGTGTTCAAAGCCACGGGGAGCCGCCAATTGCCCGGTGCGTAGCTCCTGAGTTGTCGGATTCCAGGCAATCACCGCTTTCGCCCGAGCACCGCCGGCGGAAGTACCCACTTCGATGATGCTGCGCAGGGCCGCGTTGGCAGCATCTTCGGCCGCGATATCCCCTCGCACGGCACGCCTGGCTGCATCCACCAACTGACTTAAGTGGATAGGGGTGGGAGTGCGGGTCGCGGGGCCGCGGGCGGGGTGAAATGTCAGTGCGCCCATGGCTCGGTTACTCATATAGGCCAACCGGTCCAGGGGAGTGACCGCGGCAGCGGATATGCCGCGATCGGCCATGTATTTGTTGATCAGCGCGTTGCCGAAGTCATCTGGCAGCGCGTCACTCAGAAGGGCTGGCAGTCGCTTGTAAGTCACTTCCGGCAGATCCGGAAAGATGAAGGTCCGATCCTCGCCGATGGGCATGTGGAGCGGTGACAATTCGATGCCACGCCGACGAAATTCCGGGGTGAAGCGAAAAGCATAGAAGCCGTACCCTGGATCCAGGGCCACTGCCCCGACCATCTGCCCCCAAAGATATACCTCCACCCGATCGACATGGGTGAATGGAGCAGGGCTGCTCCTGCTGCGGGTAACGCGAGGAGCGCCATGTGGTTTAGTGGGCGGACGCTTCGAAACCGCGCGTCGGGCGGTTTTGCGCTTACTCGGCATGGCGCACTTTGCGCGCACGCTTCCGCTCGGACGCACCCCTGGGCAATGTGAGCGGGTTGATCGTAGGAGAGGGTGCCAAGTTCTCGAGCCACTCCTCGCGCCCCAAGGCTCGCAGCACGGTTACCAGCGTGCGCACCGTGGCACCTGCTCCGCTCTCCAGATTCTGAAGGGCATGCAGGCTGATGCCCGCTCGAGCGGCGAGCTCATCTTGTTTCAGATTCCGGTCTATTCTGAGTTTGCGAATGCTCGTGCCTAACCGGCTCGCAAGCTCGGCAGGTGTATAACTGGTTGTCATTGCAGGCATCCTCGAAATACGCACCGTCAATAATACACCGACATCGGTGTTTTGTTTATAAATTTGTCTATAATATATCCATATGGGTGTTTTATTGAATATTGTAGTCCGGCATAAAACACCGAATTAGATTTTTTAATGAAGAATTCTTCTTTTATACATCGAAATCGATGTTTTATCTAAGTTAACATATGTCGCCCAGATGACCGCACATAAGGCCCCGGTACCTGCCGCCTGGAGCGCTGCGTGCGGGTCGCTCACGACGTCGGCCATGATTTCAGGCCTGGGCGCGGGGTCGCTGAATCCATAGCTGGCTCGATCGAAGGCGCAGACACGCGTCCGATTCGCAATCTCAGGCTGGGTCTTGTCCCAGACGAACGACCAGCGCAAAAGGCCGGGCATCAAAATGACCGTTGGGGCGCCACTGCCGCTGCAGCGCAGGTTGATATGCCGGCCGCCGATATCGACTAGCTGACCCGGCTCGGCATAGGGCAGCAACCTCTGATCCTCCGCTATCGGCGGTGCCGGCTCGGCAAGAACGACATCACCGATGGAAAGCAGCAGGGCTGCCCCCCCCCAGATAACGCGATGTGCGCATCTACCCGCACTTCGAGTCCCCGCAATTCAAGCACGTGGCGCAGCCGTCCATCATGACCACGGCGGCAGTGCTGCACTTCGCGCACAGCTGCGCCCCTTCGGGAAAATGCGACTTCGAGAAAGCGTCGGTTTGTTTGGACCGCGCCTCGAACTCCGCGCGCTTTTCCTCCACCAGCTTGCGCTGATGCACATCGAGTTCAGGCTTCTTGAGCAGTCCGATCGACTGCAGGTGTCGCTCGATGACGTAGCCCAGCTCAGCAATGGTCGAGGGCATGAATTTTCCGCCGGGTTGCCAATAGCCGCCCTTCGGATCGAATACCGCCTTCAATTCGTCGACCAGAAAAGTCGTATCGCCGCCCTTGCGAAACACGGCCGAAATAACCCGGGTGAGCGCGACGATCCACTGGAAATGATCGAGATTCTTCGAGTTGATGAACACCTCGAACGGCCGGCGCTGCTCGTGCGGCGTGCCCTCGTTGAGCACGATGTCGTTGATGGTGACGTACATGGCGTGATCGGACACCGGCGTCTTGATCTTGTAGGTCGAGCCGATCAGCACCTCGGGCCGTTCCAGCTTCTCGTGCATCCAGATCACGTTGTCCTGCGCCTTCGGCGGTTCCTTGGCCGCAGCCGCCGGCGCGTCCTTCGATTCCGGCTTCTGCACGTGGTACTTGGTGATCTTCTTGTCGATTTTGATATGGGCCATGATCAGAACTTCCCGTAGTAGCCTTCTTTCAGCGCATCGAACAGGTTGGCGGCCGTGTGCATTTCGCCGTCGTATTCAACCTCCTGATCGCCCCGCGCCTCGACCTCCGTGCCATCCTCCAGCGTGAACACGTAGGTCGTGTTCTTGAGGTCATCCTCCTTGACCAATACGCCCTGGAATGCTTCCGGATTGAAGCGGAACGTCGTGCAGCCTTTCAAGCCCTGCTCGAAGGCGTACATGTAGATGTCCTTGAAATCTTCGTACTTGTAATCGGTCGGGACATTCGCCGTCTTCGATATCGAGGAATCCACCCACAGTTGCGCCGCCGCCTGAATATCGACGTGTTCCTTGGGGCCGATGTCGTCCGCGGAGACGAAGTAGTCGGGCAGCTTTTCAGCCGGATTCTGCGAACCCGGCATGGCGCGGGGATTCACCAGCTCGCGGTACGCCAAAAGCTCGAACGAGAACACGTCGATCTTCTCTTTGGACTTCTTGCCTTCACGGATCACATTGCGAAAGTAATGATGCGCGAACGAGGGTTCGATGCCGTTCGATGCGTTGTTGGCCAGCGACAGCGAGATCGTGCCGGTGGGCGCGATCGAGGTGTGATGCGTGAAGCGCGCACCGACCTCGGCAAGCTCATCCACCAATTCGGGCGAAGCCTCGGCGATACGCTGCATGTACCGGCTGTAGCGTGCGTGCAGCACCCGGCCTGAAATACGCGCCCCGACACGCCAGCCGTCCTTGACCATCTCGGGCCGCTTGCGCAGCATCGCGCGCGTCACCGTGAACTCTTCGTTCATGATCGGCGCCGGGCCCTTCTCGCGCGCCAGATCGAGCGCCGCTTCCCATCCGGCCAGCGCCATTTCACGGGAGACGTTTTGGGAAAACGCCACCGACTTCTTCGAGCCGTACTTCATGCACAGCATGGTGATGGCGGAGCCCAGCCCCAGGAAACCCATGCCGTGCCGGCGCTTGCGGAGGATTTCGTCGCGTTGCTGCGCCAGCGGCAAGCCGTTGATCTCGACCACGTTGTCGAGCATGCGCGTGAACACTTTGACGACTTTGCGATAGGTCTCCCAATCGAAACGCGCGTTGTCCTTGAACGGATCGACGACGAACTTGGTGAGGTTGACCGAGCCCAGAAGGCACGAGCCATAGGCTGGAAGAGGCTGCTCGCCGCAGTTGCCTGTCACAATTCCATTAAAGATCAAGTTGTTCTTATCGGGTTGTGTCGTGTCGAATACCGCCTCGCGCCCGACATAATCGATGGCAGTTACCGGGCTGACAAATTCCTCGCAGCGCGCGCTCTTCCTCTCGAGCTTCCACTCGCGGTACTTGTCATTTTTTTCGTCCGTCAGAAATCCGATTTGCTCCATGAAGCGGTCGCGCGACTCGGAGCCGATAATTAATTCGTAATCTGCCTGACAATCATAGAGTCGCCTTCCGCCCTTGCCGTCCGATATCAGCCGCTGGCCGGCAGCGCGGCACTTCTGAACTCGGCAAAAGATGCCGAAGTTGGCCAGCAGCATCTGGACGTCTTTCAGCAAGGACTGTTTGCTCGACGCAAGCCGGATTGTGCAATGAGCGTTCTTGTCGTTGCGCTGCACGGTTCCATCGGTCTGGAACAGTCCGCGCAGATAGCCCTTGACGCAGTCCTCGTTGCCGCGCCAGACGATTTCCGGAACCTTGAGCTTGGTCTCGGCGGTGAATCCGTACTGCGCCAGCACCCGTGCCAGAATCACCGAACGGATCATCACCAAGTTGCGTTCAGGGATCGCAACCGAACCCACCCGGTAGTTCCTCGGGCACTCTGCAAATCCTGCAATCAACGAGTTGACGTACGCGACCACGCCGTCGGTCACGGCCCGATCGGCGCCCCACAGATTGACGACCGCCGCCTCCTCGCCCTTACCGCGATTCGTGAAATGACCATCACCCGTGAGCAAGCCCAACAACTGCCCTAGTTCTGCGCTACCGCAGCCGCCGAATTGCCCCTTTCCGGACTGAATCAGCAACTCATCCCCGGCCTTGAGATCCTTGAGCTTGATCTTGCCGCGAGACGTATAGAAGTCATGCCATTCGGTCGCCTTGATTTCATAGCCGTCCTGCGTCACGACGCGGTAGACGTCCGCGGACGATGAAGTCATGAAAGCCGGAACAGCGGGCCGCACCGCAACGCCCATGCCACAGCCTAAGGCCCGGCCATCGACGGTCGCTTGAATGTCGACCCGAGCGTCGTACAGATCGCCGATCCTCACCATGCCGAATTGTGTCGCCAGACGGGTGTCGGCGGTCACGCAAGGATTGGTGGCGCGGATGTTCTCGGTCCACCAGTTGTTGTTCATCTCGTTGACTTTGTCGACGAGGATGAACCCCGGCTCTGCAAAGTCGTATGTGGAAGACATGATCACATCCCACACGCGCCGCGCCGGGAGGGTCTTGTAGATCTTGCAGACAACCAGGCCTTCGTCGTTCGCGACATACCCCTCGGTGTACGGCCATTCCCGCCACACGAACTTCGAGGCATCCTCGAGATCGGGCCGCTCGGCCTCGAACTCCTGGCGTCCCAACGGGAACGCCAACTGCCAATCGCCGTCGCTCTTCACGGCCTTCATGAATTCATCGGTGACCAGCAGAGACAAGTTGAATTGCCGCAGACGGCCGTTCTCGCGCTTCGCGCGGATGAACTCCAGTACATCCGGATGCCCGATATCGAAGGTGCCCATCTGCGCGCCGCGGCGGCCGCCGGCCGAGGACACGGTGAAGCACATCTTGTCGTAGATATCCATGAACGACAAAGGACCGGAGGTGTACGCACCGGCGCCCGACACATAGGCGCCGCGCGGCCTCAAGGTCGAGAATTCATAGCCGATGCCGCATCCCGCCTTGAGCGTGAGACCCGCCTCATGCACCTTGTTCAAGATGTCGTCCATCGAATCGCGGATCGTGCCGGATACCGTGCAGTTGATGGTGGACGTGGCGGGCTTGTGTTCGAGCGCGCCGGCATTCGAAGTGACTCGGCCGGCGGGAATCGCGCCATGGCGCAGCGCCCACAGAAATGATTCGTACCACTGTTCGCGCCGCTCCTCGATCTCCACATTGGCGAGCGCGCGCGCGACGCGCTTATAGGTGTCGTCCATCGTGTTGTCGATGGGCGAACCATCCTTAGCGGTCAGACGGTACTTCTTGTCCCAGATGTCAAAGGACGCTTCCTGGAAAGAAATATCGCCGACGTCTTTGGGCTGTATTTTGACCACGGTATTCATGGGTATTAAGCCACTCCCTTATAATTCTCAAGTCACGGACTGAACACGAAATGTTGCGGCGGTCCCGAAACAAAGAGATTTGATACTGAATTAAGGCCGATGGGGACTAACGCGAACCCCCGACCACAACATATTGTGTGCGGAAGGAAAGGTTAAGTCTCGATGGCAACCAGCGTCAAGACTTTTTTCATGGAAATTTAGATATAAAAACCATATATATTTCAATGTATTACAAATACGTCCAGAGAAATTAGCTGATTACACTTCCCAACGGCTCGGTCAAGGGGGAAAAGCTGTAATCGCAACATCTTGTGTTTGCACAAGTTATTCACACCATGTCCCATTGACTTTGAACTCGCGCCCCCACGTTGCCGGCGGCCGCCATGCACCAGTCGAGTTGAAAACGGAAGCCGCGGCCCAATTTCGGAGTCACGCGCGTGATTTGAAATATCACTGACCTTGATACCAAGGTCTGCCACACAATTCAGGAGTTCAAACATGACTGTCGTACGTTATGAGCCTTGGGCACTGGTCAGCCGGCTCCAAAAAGATATCGATCGCTTGTTCGGCGCACCGCTGACGACCGCGGCGGATTCCGGCGCCTGGCTGCCGCCCGCGGATATTCACGAGGAACCGCAGCAGTTCGAGTTGCATGTGGATTTGCCCGGTGTGGACCCGAAAGCGGTGGAAATCACCGCCGATCAGGGCGTGCTGACCATTCGCGGACAGCGCGAGGACGCGCGCCGCGAATCGCATGCAGGCTATCGCCGCATCGAGCGCATCACGGGCGAGTTCCAGCGTCGATTCAGCCTGCCGGAATCCGCCGACGCGCAGAACATCAAGGCGAAGTTCGTCAATGGTGTGCTGCAAGTCGCAATTCCGAAGCTGGCGCAGGTGCAGCCGCACCGGATCACGGTGGAAGCGGCCTAAGAGCGCCCGCCGAGCACAATCTTCCGTGTAAGATCGCGGACGATATTGGCGGCCCGGAGGCCGGACATTTCCGTCCGGCCTCCGGGCTTCCGCCGAGCACGAATCAAACGGAAGGACTACGCATGAATCTGCGTCTCAATCTTGCGGCGGCTACGCTCGCCGCGGCTGTCATCGCCGGACCGGCGATTTTCACTGTGGAACCAGGATACGCCGCCGTGCCGGCGCCGCCGGTCGCAGAGGCCGCGCCGATGCCCTCGCTGGCTCCCATGGTCAAACGCATCTCGCCCGCCGTGGTGAACATTGCCACGCGCGGCACGATCAAAGAAGAACCCGGCCAGCGCAATCCCTTGCTCGACGATCCGTTCTTCCGCCGCTTCTTCGAGGTACCGCCCGATGCGAAGCCGCGCGAGCGCCAGTTCCAAAGCGCGGGCTCAGGCGTCATCGTCGATGCCAAAAACGGCTACATCATCACCAATCATCATGTAGTCGAGAACGCCAGCGAGATCACCATCACCCTGCTCGACAATCGGAGCTTCTCCGCCAAGGTCATCGGCACCGATGAAGGTGCCGATATCGCCGTCTTGCAGGCCAAGCAGCCGAATCTGATCGCCATGACGCTGGGGGACTCGACCCGGCTCGAAGTCGGCGACTATGTCGTCGCCATCGGCAACCCCTTCGGGCTGCAGCATACCGTCACCGCCGGCATCGTCAGCGCGCTCGGCCGCAGCGGCATCAACCCGGACGGCTACGAAGACTTCATCCAGACCGACGCCTCGATCAATCCCGGCAATTCCGGCGGCGCCCTGGTGAACTTGCGCGGCGAATTGGTCGGCATCAACTCCGCCATTCTGTCGCGCAGCGGCGGCAATATCGGCATCGGTTTCGCCATCCCGGTGAATATGGTCAAGGGCGTCATGGACCAGTTGATCAAGTACGGCCAGGTCAAGCGAGGCGTGCTCGGCGTCAACATCTATAACGTGACCCCGGACATCGCCAAGGAATTCGGGCTCACGGAATCGAGCGGCGCACTCGTTGCCGGGGTGGCGCAGGGTTCGGCGGCCGACCGCGCGGGGGTCAAGACCGGCGACATCATTACCTCGATCAACGGGGTCTCCATGCGCGACGCGGGCGAACTGCGCAACACCATCGGCATGCTGCGCGTCGGCGACAAGGTGGAGATCGGCCTGCTGCGCGACGGTAAGCCGCACAAGGTCACTGCGCTGATCGCCGAACGCAGCGAAATCGAGGCGGCCAACGCCGTGGACATCCACAAGGGTCTGGAAGGTGCGGAGCTTGCCGATGCACCGGACGGCGGCGGCGTCCTGGTGAAAGTCGTCCAGGAAGGCAGCCCGGCGGCCCAAAACGGGCTGCGCCCCAACGATTTGATCGTCGGGGTGGGCCGCACGCCGGTGGCGAACACCAAGGCGTTCAAGGCAGCAGCGAAGAACGCCAACGTCCTGGTGCTCAACGTGCGGCGCGGTACCACCGCCCAGCTGCTGCAGATTCGCTGATCCGATGCGCACGCAATCGATAACCGTTCTCGGCGGCACCGGGTTTTTGGGCACTCGATTGGTCGCCCGCCTGATCAAGGACGGTATGCGCGTCACGGTACTGTCGCGCGACCGCGAGCTGCACAAGCATCTGCTGGTGCTGCCGGGCCTGACGCTGGAAAACTGCGATGTATACGACCAAGCGCAGCTGAGCGAACACTTCCGCGGCAAGGACGTGGTGATCAATCTCATCGGCATCCTCAACGAGCGCGGATTCAGCGGCTTGGGCTTCAGGCGCGCACACACTGAACTCACTCAGGGCGTACTGCTGGCGGCCCGCTCCGCCGGTGTCACCCGGCTGCTTCAGGTATCGGCCCTGAAGGCGGCCGTCGACGCGCCAAGCTATTACCTGCGCTCCAAGGGCGAAGCGGAGCGGCTGATCCGCGATTCAAGCTCGCCGTTGGATTGGACCATCTTCCAGCCGTCCGTCATGTTCGGCCCCGGCGATTCATTCCTGAACCGCTTTGCGGGACTGCTTGCGGCAATCCCCTGGGTGTTTCCTCTGGCCATGCCGAATACGCGCTTCCAGCCGGTGTTGGTCGATGACGTGATCGAGGCCGTGCTTCGCTGTCTGCACGGCGGCGCCTCCAGCCGTCAAACCTATGAACTCGGCGGTCCGCAGATCTACTCGTTGCGCGAAATCGTCGGCTTGGTGGCCAAAATCACCGGGCAGCGCCGATGGATCCTCGGTTTGCCGGATTTCGCGGCGCGAATGCAAGCCCTCGCCATGGATTTCGTGCCCGGCCGCCCCTTCTCCAGCGACAACTACCGCTCATTGACCATCGACAGTGTCTGCGCCGAAGACGGCTTCTCGAAGCTCGGCATCAAACCCCAGTCGATGGTGGCGACCGCCCGACAGTACCTCGGCGCCCACGAAGACAATGCCCGCCTGAGCCGCAACCGCGAGAGCGCCGGTCGCAACAAGGCCATCAGGCTCTAGGAAAACTCTGCACGGGTGAAGCCGCTCGGCGCTGTGATATTGACCGGCTGCAACACCCACCGGTGCCTCCCGCCAGTCGGTCAAAATCCCTGTCGAGGTACAGCGCAAATCCGTCGCGCTCAAGGCTTGCCGCAGACGATGGCATCGCGCGCCTCTTGATCGAGTTTGGCGAGCTCGCGCACTCGGGCGTAAAAGGCAGTGAGGTTACCGTCCACTGCCCCGAGTTCCCGCTCGAAGCCCGGCACGCAGGCGAAGTAGGTGGCGATCGACGCCAGATGGGCATTGTTGAGGTCACCGTCGAACCAGGATTCGAACGGCGCGTGTCCTCCCCAACCCGCCTTGAGCAGCGCGAACGAAGAACGCATGGCGGTGAGTGCGGCGCGCTTCTTCTCGCGCATCGGCTCCGGCGCCAGCCCCGAGGCATAGACGGCGCGCAGTTCGGCGCGAGTCGCGCTCAACAGGTCGACGACCTTGGCGTAGTGCTCCTGCTGCAGCAGATGGCTCGCCAAATTCGCGTCGCGGCCCCGCGCATGCAGCCAGCGCCGCACACCCTCTTCCTCTACCGCCGTCGCAAGCGCTTCATTGAATGATGAATCGTTCGGCACGTACAAGAGCTGGTGCGTGAGTTCGTGAAATATGATCGCGGCGAGTTCGACATCGTTCCAGCCCATCATGGTGTTGAGCACGGGATCATTGAAATGACCCAGCGTGGAATAGGCCGCAACGCCGCCCACCGTGACGTCCAGACCCTGCCGGCGCAAGCGAGCGGCAAAGCGGCGCGCCCTCGCTTCGGCGAAATAGCCGCGATAGGCAACGCAGCCGACGATGGGGTAGCACCACTCTTTTGCGTCGACCGAGAATTCCGGCGCGGCGACCACATTCCAGACCACGTAGCGGCGGCCGACGTCCGCGTAACTGCGGTAGCTGCCGTTATCCGGCAGCCCCAGCTCGCGGCTGGCGAATTCGCGTATGTCGGCCACCGCCTCGAGCTGGGTGCGCAAGGCGGGAGGCGTCGATGTCTGGCCGATGACGTGGCTGATGGGTTCACGCTTGGACATCAGCGCCAGCTGGCCCTGGACGCTTTGCAATAGATAGCAACCGCCGCTCGAAGCCGCGATCAGCGCGACGATCAAGGCCGCACGGATCGTGGCGGCTATGCTGCTAGTATTCACCCATGCAAGTGTATCTGGTCGGCGGTGCGGTTCGGGACGCCTTGCTCGGCGTGGCAGTCAAGGAACGGGATTGGGTCGTGGTCGGCGGCACCCGCGAGGAACTGCTGCGTCTCCACTATCGCGAAGTCGGCCGCGATTTCCCGGTGTTTCTGCACCCCGACACTCACGAGGAGCACGCGCTCGCGCGGCTCGAGCGCAAGGTCGCGCCCGGCTATCGCGGATTCGTGGTCGAATTCGGACCCGAGGTCACGCTCGAAGAGGATCTCGCGCGCCGTGACCTGACCATCAATGCCATCGCGCAGGCGCCGGACGGCACGCTGCTCGATCCCTACGGCGGCAGGCGCGATCTCGACGCGCGCGTGCTGCGGCATGTATCCCCCGCCTTCGTCGAAGATCCGGTGCGCGTGCTGCGCGTGGCGCGCTTCGCCGCTCGTTTTGCGCCGCTGGGATTTACGGTCGCCCCCGAAACCCTGGAGCTGATGCGCGCCATGGTCGAGCGGCGCGAGGTCGACGCGCTCGTGCCCGAGCGGGTATGGCAGGAGACCGAGAAGGCCCTGCGCGAGCCCCGGGCCAGCGAATTCTTCCAAGTGCTGCGCGCATGCGGCGCGCTGCGGCCGATATACCCGGAAATCGACGCGCTGTTCGGCGTGCCGCAGCCGGCACAGTGGCATCCGGAGATCGACACCGGCCTGCACACCTTGATGGTGCTCGACCAGGCCGTGTTGCTGAGCCCGGAACCCCACGTTCGGTTCGCCGCGCTGGTGCACGATCTCGGCAAGGGCACGACGCCGCGCGAGGAATGGCCGAGTCACCGCGGACACGAGGAACGCAGCGTTTCACTCATTGGGGCGCTGGCGGATCGACTGCGCCTGCCGGGCGAATATCGCGACATCAGCATCATCGTGGCGCGCTACCACGGCATCGTGCATCGCGCCTTCGAGCTCAGGCCCAAGACCATCCTGGAATTCATGGAGCGCGCCGACGCCTTCCGCCGCCCGGAGCGTTTTGCGCAGGCGTTGCTCGCGTGCGAAGCGGATTCGCGCGGCCGCACCGGGCTTGAGATGTCGCCCTACCCGCAGCGCGAATACCTGCAAGCGGCGCGCGCCGCGGCGGCGGCGATCAAGCCCTCGCGGGAAGACATCGAGTCCCGTGACGGCGCGAAGATCGCGGAACTTCTGCGGCGGCGGCGCACGCAGGCGATCGCCGAATTGCGGGAACGGTCAGGCGCCCCCGATCGCCCCCCCGCGACGCCCTGAGCGTCCGCGAACTCACGCCTTCAAAACTTGTAACCTACCGCCACCCCGAGGACGCGCGGCCGAATGGGTGTCTGCGCGACGATGAACTGATCGGTGCTGATGAAGGTACTGACGTTCGAGTTACTGATGTTCGCGCCATACACGTTCACGTACCAGGCATCTTTGGCGACACCGAATGATGCATCGTAGGTCGTGTAGGCGGGATTCTCGAACCGCAGCCTGCCGGTACTGACGGCGCCGGCTTCCGCGATCGTGGGATTCGAGCCCGCCTGCGTGAATGAATGACCGCTGTGGGTGGCGTCGAATTGCACGAACGGGGTATATCCGGCGAAGGTCCACTCGTAGCGGGCGCGCAGGCTGAACTGAATCGGCGGCGCATCGGCGCTCGGGGCACCGACCGGACCGAACGGGTTGGTGATCGGCCCGCAATTGGCACCCGTGGCGTCGCAGTTCTGCGTGATCGGCTTACCGAAGTTGCCGCTCGCGGGATTGTTGTCGATCAGCGCCGGCGAGTTCGTCTGCCTGCTGCTGTTCCACGATGCCGCACCCTGCAACGTCAGCCCGCTGATGACCCGGGCCACCAGCGATGTCTCGACGCCTTTGATGAGGAAGTTCTGGCCGTTGGTGTCGTAGAAAATGTTGCCGACCAAACCGGGGTCGAAGAATGAGATCTGAACGTTGTCCCAGTTCTCCCGGTACACCGCTCCGTTCCATTGCAGGCGATGATTGAAGAATTCAGTCTTCCAGCCGATTTCATTGTTCGTCAACTTGTCGGACTGGTACGAGCTCGGGATCAAGTACTGCTGCACATCATCCGGACCGTACGCATGCTTCGTGCCGCCGTTCTGGTTGAAGCCGCCCGGCCGAAAGCCCTGCGAGAACGTGTAGTACACCATGAGATCCGGTGTCGATGTGCCAGCTCAGGTTCGCGCGGCTCTTGTTGCCGGTCTCGGTGTCGCGCAGATTCTGTGCGTTGAGGTTGAACGCCGGGGCTATGCATCCGGTGGCCGGCGCGCCCTGCTCGAAGCAGCCGAAACTGCCGGTGACGCTGCCGGCCGAGGAGTTGTCGAAGCGGAAATGGCGTGTGCCCGCGGTGAGCGTCAACACCTTCGGAATCAGGTCGAACGTCGACGGATGCGAAGAACGCCGTCTGCTTGGTTTCGCGCACGGTGTCCTGATAGAAGGAGGTATTGTCCCCCTGAACCCCGGGATTCACCACGGTCGTCCCGGGCGCCGTGCCTACGTTCGTGAAGCAGCCGGAATTGCCCGGCGTGCCGGCCGCTCCGTTCGACGTACACGAAGGAACGGTCTTGTAATTCCAGCCGGTCTGATCGAATAGCTTGTTGTCCTCCCAGAACGCGCCGGCGATCGCGCGCACGCGCCACTCGTCCGGCGTGCTCAGGCGGAATTCGTGTTGCTGGTGCGTGTTGCGCTCGATCCGAGTGCCAGACGGCGCTCGGCGAGAAGCAAGTCGACTTGAGGCCTTGGTCGCCACCCGTACCCGGGCCGTAGCACTGATAGTAATCGGCATACACGCCGCGCGCGTAGTTCGTGTAGTCGCCGACCTGTTGGACATTGCGCACGAGGTAGCCGCCGGTATAGACGGCCTTCAAATCGCCGAACTTTGCCGTTCACCGTCCACGCGGTGCTCTCGAACTTGTCCTTGTCGGAGGCGTTGTTGAACAGCGTGACTTCGAGCGGCTTCAGCGGCGCGCCATCCGAGGCGTTGGGCTGCTGGTAGAACACGCCCTGCGAATTCAAATCCTGGTACGACTGGGTGATCAGCACGTCCCAGTCGTCGTTGAACTTGTACAGAGCCTCTACGCGTATTCCCTGGTAGGTGACGGGGTTGATGGCTCTTGCAGCCACGCTGTTGTTATTGATGGACGGGCTGCCGGGCGGCACGCAGAAGCCGCCGTTCGGCTGCCCATCCGGGCATTGACCGTTGACCGCCGGATAATTCGCATAGTGGATGCCGATGTCGGTGTTCTTGCGCGTGAAGGTCGCCGGCACGTTGTCGATGTAGCCGCCGCGCGCGTCGTTGTAGATGACCGCGCGCACGGCCATGGTGTCGGCGATCAGCGGCAGGTTCAACACCGCCGTCACGTCGGTATTCGGATCGCCGTGAGCGGTCAATCCGTAGCCGGCCTTCGACGTTCCCCTCGGTCACGTCGAGCTTCGGTTCGTTGGTGATGTAGCGGATCACGCCGGCCTCGGCGCCGGCGCCGAACAGCGTGCCCTGCGGTCCCTCCAGAACCTCGATGCGATTCAGGTCCGCGGCATAGACGTCGAGGTTGCGATTCGGCAGCTGGCCCGATTGATTGTCCAAGTAGATTGCAACGTTCGGCCACAAGCCCGTCGAACCGCTGCCCTGGCTGGGCTGGGAGCCGGCGCTGAGGCCGCGCATGAAAACCTCGTTCTGGCCCGGCCCGTTGCTCGCCGTGGTCACGTTCGGCAAATACTTGATGTAGTCATCGAGCGTCGACACGTTCAACTGCTGCAGCGTCTCCGCCGTCATCGCCTGAATCGAGATCGGCACATCCTGCGAATTCTCCGTTCGGCGCTGCGCCGTGACGGTGATCTCCTGAATGGTGTCGGAACTGGCTTCAGTGTCGGATGCCGACGCGGCATGGACGAATCCGGCGGATACACCACTGAGAATGGCGGCTATCGCATAGGATAATTTTGAATTCACGGTGCATCCCTCTGTATTTCGTTATCCGGCACTCGCATCGTCGCTGAATCGAGCCTCCCCATCGGCCGATTCGCGAGCCGCGACCTTAAATCTGCGGCTCACTCACGCTGCATGTTAAGTCGGCAGTATGGTCGAGACTTACAATATTGCGACGGCATCGTATCCAGACGCGACGCCCCTGATCCTGCCCCGGAGCTCACCGCCCTTGCGATGATCCGAATTGCTCGCCCACCAAGACAACTACAACGTGTGGCGCAGGTCTTGCAGCGCGAAGCCGGACAGCGGCAGGTCCAAGCCCCGCAGCCATGCCATGACCTTGAAGCGTTCGCCCATTTCGCCGGGCAACATCAGCTGCCGCGCCTGATTGGCCAAACGCGCAAAGTGATTGGCGTCATCGGCGGCCATGAGTTGCATTTCCTGGTCGATCTTCAAGCCCGCCAGGAAATAACCCTGTGTGGTGAAGCCCGACACCGCGAAACCGGCGCAGCGGGAAGCTTCGGCGAGCAGCGTGAAATCCACCCACGCCGTGATGTCCTGCAAGCCCGGATACAGCAAGGGATTCGCGTGCGCACGCTGCCGGAAATGACACAGCAAGGTGCCGTCGTGACGTTCGGGCAGATAATATTGCGATCGAGGCAGGCCATAATCGAACCAGAGCACCGCACCTCTGCGCAGCGAGTGGGTGACGCTGTGCGTCCAAGCGGTGAGCCGCGGACAATATTCCGATACATAACCATCGTCCCAAGCTGCCCCGGCCTGCGCCAGTCGCCGACAAACTTCAGTCACTTCCTTGCTTGCCGGCCGCGCGCCCCACGCGAGGCGGCCGTCGTCGATGACGACGCCGAGTTCCTCCACCCGGTCGCCGTACCAACGAAACCGCGTGACCGGCAGAGCGTCCAGCACCTCGTTGGCGAGGACGAGCCCGTCGAAGGGTTCGCCGGGAGGCTGATCGAGCCACTGGACTAGTTCCTGCAAGCGCGGCGGCAGGATCTGTGCGAAGTGGCGGCGCTGACGTTCCCGCAAGTCCGCACTGACGTCGAGGATGCAATAGCGATCGGGTAGCTGCCCCAGGGTCTCGAGACGCAACAGTATGTCCGCCGCAAGGCGCCCGCTTCCGGCGCCGATTTCCAGGATGGATCCAGCCTCGAGAGCGCTCAGGATCTCGGCGCACTGCCGCGCCACGCACGCACCGAACAACGGCGAGATTTCGGGCGCGGTGGTGAAGTCGCCGCCGACGCCCAGCTTGTGAGCGCCCGCGCTGTAGTAGCCGAGACCGGGCGCGTACAGCGCCGTATCCATGAATCGCTCGAAGCAGAGCCACCCCTCCGCAGAGATCTGCTGCGCAAGATGCTGCTGCACGCGCGCCAGATGCCGCGCCTGCAGCTCATTCAGCTCGGGTTCACGCTGCAGAGCCATTGCGGTATCGTTGCGCTGCATGAAACCCAGTATCGAGACCGCTTCGTTGCGGGACCAGGTCGTGCTGATCACCGGCGGCGCACGCCGAGTCGGCGCCGAGATCGCACGCACGCTGCATGCGGCCGGAGCGAACATACTCATTCATTATCGTTCCTCTGCCGCCGCCGCAATCGCGTTGGCGGACCAGTTCAATCAAATGCGCCCTCATTCCGCCGCGATCCACGCGGCCCATCTGTCGACCGCGGAAGCCCCGGAAAAACTGGTGGCCGCCACCCTGCTGGAATTTGGGCGTCTGGACATTCTAATCAACAATGCGTCGAGTTTTTACCCGACGCCGGTCGGTCAAATCACGCTTCCGCAATGGGACGACCTCATGGGCAGCAACCTGAAGGCGCCCCTGTTTCTCTCGCAGGCGGCCGCGCCCAGCCTGGCCAAGCAGCGCGGACTCATCATCAACATGATCGATATCCACGCGTTGCGCCCGCTCAAGGCCCACCCGGTATACAGCACGGCCAAAGCGGGGCTCGCCATGTTGACCCGGGCGTTGGCGCGCGAACTGGGACCGGATGTCCGCGTCAACGGCATCGCGCCGGGACCCGTGCTCTGGCCGGAGGGCGACATGGACGAGGCCCTGAAGCGCGAAATCATCGGCAAAACCGCACTCGGTCGCCACGGCACCCCCCAGGACATCGCGCGCACCGCCCTGTTTCTGGCGCGAGATGCGCCGTATATCACCGGTCAAATCATCGCCGTCGACGGCGGCCGCAGCATTTAATGCGCTTCGCGCAGATTTTCATGCGCTTCGCGCAACGTTCAACGGGGTCGAAGCGACCCCGAGCTCGAGGCGGGGCCGCCACGGCCCCGTTAGATACGGCATTCAGGGCGGCGCCTCGAGCAACTCGCGCGCGAGTTGAATGTCGGCGCTCAAAGGGCGATCGTCTCTGAATGGGGGGATGAGAGCGCGTATCTTGCGCAAGACGGCATCGGTTTGCGCCGCCCGGGAGAGAGAATCGCTCTGCAATTCGTACGCCTGCGCAGCCGCAAGCAATTCGATCGCAATGATGATCTCGGCGTTGTCGATGATCTTCAGCAGTTTGAGGGCCGCCGGCGTCGCATGGCAGAGATGGTCCTCCTGCAGCCCCGAGGTGACTCCGCCGTCCAAGCTCGCCGGCGCCGCCAGCCGGCGATTGTCCGCGGCCAAGGAAGCGGCCGTGTATTGCGCAATCATGAACCCCGAGCCCGCGCCCCCGTCCACGGCCAGAAAGGCCGGCAAATTGCTCACCAGCGGATTGACCAACCGGTCCATCCGCCGCTCCGACATCGCCGCGATTTCAGCGACCGCGATCCCGAGAGCGTCTGTATTGAGGCCGAGCGCGGCGCCCACTGCGTTCGCGCCGGAGAGTGCGCGCGGCTCATCCGGCGTGCCAAGGACGACGGGATTGTCCGTCACCGACTCGAGTTCGTCGTCCACGACTTGGGCTACGCGGGCGAACAGATCGCGCACGGCGCCGTGCACCTGCGGCACCGCCCGGAGGCTCAAAGGATCCTGAGTACGCCGGCCGGCGCTATGCCGCAGGATGGCGCTTCCGTCCAAGATCCTACGCAATCGCTCACCGACTTGGGCCACGCCCGGCGACACTCGCAGCCCCAAGGCCTCGGCATCGAATACCGCGACTTGACCACGGAGATTCTCGAATGTCATCGCGGCCGCGACATCCGCCCAATCGAGCAGACGCCGTGTCCTCGCCAAAGCGAGCGCAGACAATCCCGTGGCGCAGGGTGTCCCATTGACCAGGCTCAAACCCTCCTTGGCTCCCAACACCAGGGGCACCCGCTGCATCGACTGCAGTGCTGCGGCGCCGCGCAATCGCCGAGCGCCCGACAGCGCATGCCCTTCTCCGATCAGCACCAGCGCAATGTGCGCCATATGCGTGAGGTACCCCACCGATCCCGCGGCCGGCACCTCCGGCACACAGTCATGAGCAAGCAGCGCGAGCAGCCCATCGACCGTCTCCAGTCGAAGGCCCGAAAAGCCGTGCGCAAAATTGTTGATCGCGGCGGCGATGATGGCGCGCACCGCCGGCGCGTCCAGGGCAGCCCCCACCCCCACCGCATGGCTCATCACGATATTTCGCGACAGCCGCGCCTGCTCGGATTCGTTCACGACCACGTCGCACAGCGCGCCCACACCGGTATTCACGCCATAGGCGCGCACACCCTTGCGCACGATGGATTCCACCAGCGTGCGCGCGGCGCGGATGCGCTCTTGGGCGGCGGCCGACAGGGCGAGCGGCGCGCCGGCCGCCACATCGGCCACTTGCCGCCAGGTAAGAGATCGATCGAGAAGAATAGGCTGCGGCATGCGGGCGAAGGCGATCGGAGCGCCTAGGATGCGGCCGCCGCCGCCGGGCGCGCCCGCCATGTTTCAAGATCGCCGCGGTCCCGCTCGAGCAGCACCCCGACGTCGCGCGAGCTGCGAATGGCACCCGGCTTGCTCAACGATATGCGCACCCAGGCGATGCCGAATTCTTCCAGAAGGAGCATGGCGATGTGCTCGGCGAGAGTTTCGACCAAATGAAACTGCGATCCTTCGACAAAGGCCAGCACGCGCTTCGCGACCCTCTTGTAGTTGAGCGTGTCGTCGATGGAATCGGACAGAGCGGCCTTGCGGATATCGGCGCTGATTTCGATATCGACGATGACGGTCTGCTTGACCTGCCGCTCCCAATCGAAAATGCCGATGATTGCCTCGGTCTTGAGTGCGTGTACGAAGATCTTGTCCATCAAGGTGTCTCAACCCCTGTTGCTGCAGCGACTGCCGCCCCACTACGCCCTAGTTCCCAATTCGCCCGCGCATCGATGATGCGGCCGTCGTGCATGCCGGCCGCCAATCGCATACATCCCGCCAGCGCGATCATTGCCCCGTTGTCCGTGCAGAAATCGGGGCGCGGAAAATACAACTGCGCACCGGCAGCCAGCGCCACCCCTGCCAGCCGCTCCCGCAGCCGGCGATTCGCCCCGACCCCGCCCGCAATGACCAGACGCCGGTGGCCCGTGAACTCGAGCGCACGGCGGCATTTCTCGGCCAGAGTGTCGACCACTGCTTCCTGGAAGCCGCGCGCAACGTCCGCTCGGATCGCGTCGTCCAACACGCGGCCCCGCAAGGCTACTAGGGCGGCCGTCTTCAAGCCACTGAAACTGAAATCGAGCCCGGGCCGGTCGAGCATCGGCCGCGGGAAGGTGAAACGATCGGCGCGCCCGGACTCGGCCAGCTTCGCCAATGCCGCACCGCCCGGATAGGGCAGGCCCAGAAGCTTGGCGGTCTTGTCGAAGGCCTCGCCGGCGGCATCGTCCAAGGTCTCGCCCAAAATCCGGTACTCGCCCAACGACGCCACGTCCACGAGCTGGGTATGGCCTCCGGACACGAGCAGCGCCAGGAATGGAAATTCGGGCGGATTGGGCTCCAGCAGCGGCGCCAGGAGGTGTCCCTCCAAGTGATGTATGCCCACGGCGGGCTTACCCCACGCCAGACTCAGGCTGGCAGCAAAGCCCGCCCCGACCAATAAGGCGCCGATCAGGCCGGGTCCTGCCGTGTAAGCCACACCATCGATCGACTCCCGATCGGACTTGGCGTCGGCGAGGGCCTCCCGCACCAGGGGCAAAAGCCGGCGGACATGGTCCCGGGAAGCAAGTTCCGGCACGACACCACCGTAGGCTTGATGCATCGTGACCTGGCTGTACAGGCGGTGAGACAGCAACCCCAACTCGGAGTCATAGACCGCCGCGGCGGTCTCATCGCAGGAACTCTCAATCCCGATTACACGCATAAACCCCCACAGAATTGCATCTCGACGGCTCCTCTAGCCCCAAAACCCGCGTGCAGCCTTTGCCTTTTGCGAGGGGGCACTTTAGAATGCGCCCCCCTGTCGCCGAATGCCGGCGGCTGCGCCATACATTTGAGGTTTGAATGCCCAGCGTTCGTGTTCGCGAGAATGAGTACTTTGACGCCGCCTTGCGTCGCTTCAAGCGCGCCTGCGAAAAGGCGGGCGTCCTCACCGAGCTTCGGCGACGTGAATTCTACGAGAAGCCGACCCAAGAGCGTAAGCGAAAGAAGGCCGCTGCGGTGAAACGGCATTTGAAGCGCCTGTCGCGGGAGAATATGCGCGGCACCGGCGGTGCCCCCTCCAGCGCTCCGGCGGCGGCTCCGGCTCGACCCTCCTACTAGGGGTTGTTCGCGTAAGGATGTCTCTCAAAGAACGAATTACGGATGACATGAAGGCGGCGATGCGCTCCGGCGAAAAGGAGCGGCTCGGCGCTCATCCGCATGATCACGGCTGCCATCAAGCAACGCGAGGTCGACGAGCGAATCACTCTCGACGACACCCAGGTGCTCGGCGTTCTAGAGAAAATGATCAAGCAGCGCAAAGAGTCGCTGGTCCAGTTCCAAGCCGGCAACCGTCAGGACTTGGTCGACAAAGAAGCCGCGGAAATCACCCTCCTGCAGGGCTACCTGCCCTCCCAGCTGAGCGATGCCGAGCTCGACGCCCTGATCAGCGATGCCATCGGCGCCACCGGCGCGGCGAGCGTCAAGGACATGGGCAAGGTGATGGCCATCATCAAGGGCAAGGCGCAAGGCCGCGCCGACATGGGCGCCGTCGGGGCGAAAATCAAAGCCAAGCTCGGCGGTTGATCGCAGGCCGTCCATGGCCGGCCGCATTCCACAGGCGTTCATCGACGAAGTCGTCGCCCGTTCCGACATCGTCGACATCATCGGCGCGCGGGTGCCGCTCAAGAAGTCCGGGCGCGAATTCAAGGCCTGCTGCCCGTTTCACAACGAGAAATCACCGTCTTTCTGGGTGAGCCCCGACAAGCAGTTCTACCACTGCTTCGGCTGCGGTGCGCACGGCACCGCGATCGGCTTTCTCATGCAGTACGAGAAGATGGAATTCGTCGACGCGGTCGCGGACCTGGCGCAACGCGCCGGACTCGAGATCCCGCGCGAGGCGATGGGGCCGCGCGATCCCGACGGCGCCGACCTGCACGATGTCATGGCGCGCATCGCGCGCTTCTTCGAACAGAACTTGGCGGACAATGCCCGCGCGCAACGCTACGTGAGCACCCGCGGAATCGACGCGAAAACCGGCGCGCGTTTCGCCCTGGGCTACGCGCCGAACTCCTGGGACGCCCTGCTCAACCGCTTCGGGCCGGATGAAGACTCGAGGCGCCAAATCCTCCAGCTCGGCATGATCATCGAGCGCGACACGCGCGGCGGAGAGCGCACGGCCGGCTTTTATGATCGCTTCCGCGATCGGCTGATGTTTCCGATCCGCGATTCGCGCGGACGAGTGATCGGCTTCGGCGGCAGAATCATCGATCAGGGGGAACCCAAATACCTCAACTCCCCGGAAACGCCGCTATTCCACAAGGGGCGTGAACTCTACGGACTGTACGAAGCGCGGCAGGCGCGGACAGATTTCAGGCGCTTGATGATCGTCGAAGGCTACATGGACGTGGTGCGCCTGCACCAGGCCGGCATTTCCTATGCCGTGGCCACCCTGGGCACCGCAACCACTCAAGAGCATCTCAACAAGATCTTCAGGCTGACCAGCGAAGTGGTGTTCTGTTTCGACGGCGACCGTGCCGGCCGACAGGCCGCCTGGCGGGCGCTGGAGAACTCCTTGCCGTTGGCGCGCGACGGGCGAGAGCTCAAATTCATGTTTCTGCCGGACGGCCACGACCCCGACACGCTGGTCGCGGAAGAGGGCTCGGCCGCCTTCGAGAATCGGTTGAACACCGCCCTACCCCTGTCTGAATATCTGATCCAACATCTGATGGTCGACGTGGACCTCGACCACGTCGACGGCCGCGCAAAGCTCAAGGCCCTGGCGGCGCCCCTGTTTGCGCGCATGCCCGAAGGCATTTATCGGGAAATGCTCGCCGAGCGCCTCGCAGCGCGCGTCAGCATGCCCGCGGCGGCACTCAAGAAGTCGTTCCTGGCGGACGGCCCCCAGCGCACGTCTCAAGGCCGCCAGGAACCGCCGCACCTGCCTGGAGACCGCCCGGAACCCTCGCGCAGGCATCACGGTCGAATCAGCGTCGGGCGCGGCAATTTGCTGACGCAAGCCATCACGCTGGTGCTGCACCACCCCACGGCCGCGGCGGCGGTCAAAGGCCGCGAGGCGCTCAAGGGAGTCGACAGACCCGGTGTTGCGGTGCTCGAAGAACTGCTGGCGCAAGCAGCGGCGGCCGCAAGCCCCAGCACCGCAATGCTCCTCGAGCGTTGGCGGGATCTTCCGGAGTACGGGCGCCTGGCGGAGCTTGCCATGGCCGACCCCCTGGTGGCCGCCCCCGAAGCTGCCGCGAAAGAGCTCCAAATGGCGGTCCAAAAACTGCTCGAGGAATATGGTCCGGGCCGTAGAATGGACGAATTATTGCGAAAAGCAGAGGAAATGGGCTTGAATTACGACGAAAAGGCCGAATTAAGCCTACTTCTCAAGTCGAAGGGCCGCTCTTGAGCGCACCTTCGAGCCCCGGCATTAGTGGCTACGGAATGGCCGGGATCGTATACTTGTCGGCTTGCATTTAAATGTCCAGATCTCTTAACGAGGCGTCCACCTTGATCAAAAAAGCGCCAGCGGGCACAGCGACTCAAATCGCGGACGAGCGTCAGTCGCAACTGAAATTGTTGATCGCGCGCGGCAAGGAGCAGGGCTACCTCACTTACGCTGAAGTCAACGATCATCTACCGAGCGAAATCGTCGATCCCGAACAGATCGAAGACATCGTCAACATGATCAACGACATGGGTATTCCGGTGTATGAAAAGGCGCCGGATGCCGAGTCCTTGCTGTTGACCGACGCCACCGCGGCCCCCGACGAAGAAGCGGTGGAAGAAGCCACCGCGGCGCTCGCCAATCTCGACGCGGAATTCGGACGCACCACCGATCCCGTGCGCATGTACATGCGCGAAATGGGCACCGTGGAATTGTTGACGCGCGAAGGCGAGATTCGCATCGCGAAGCGCATCGAAGAGGGCTTGGAAGCGGTCAAGATCGCGCTCGGCAGCTACCCGGGCACCTACGATTTGCTGTTGCGGCACTACGAAACCGTCAAGGCCGGCCAGATGCGTCTGGTCGACGTCATCGTCGGCTTCGTGGACCCCAACGCGCCGGATGAAATTGCGCAGCCGCAAAATCCGAAGATGATGGCGCTGGAACGCGAAGAAGCCGCCAACGACGATGACGAGGCCGACGGCGACGAAGACGAAGAAGCCATCGACACCGGTCCGGATCCTGAAGAAGCCGCGAAGCGCTTCAGCTCCATCGCCAAGGTCCACCATCAATTCTTGAATGCCCTCGACAAGCTCGGCTCCAAAGATCCGAAGACCTTGAAGATCCGCAAGAAGCTCTGCGGCGAACTGATGGAATTGAAGCTCTCGCCGAAGATGTTCGATCAATTGATCGACAATCTGCGCCAGCACGTCACCGAAGTGCGCCTGCTCGAAAAGGAAATCATGTTCCTTTGCATCAAGCAGGCCGGCATGCCGCGCAAGGATTTCATTTCCACTTTTCCGAAGAACGAGACCAGCACGCGCTGGCTCGACAAGCACATCAAGGCCAAGAAGCGCTATTCGGCGCCGCTCGCCAAATTCAAGGATGAGGTGGAACGCCGCCAGAACAAGCTGAAGGACCTGGAAGGCCTGTTCCACGTGCTGATCAGCGAGATCAAGGAAATCAACCGCGAAGTCTCGATCGGCGAAGCCAAAGCGCGGCGCGCGAAGAAAGAGATGGTCGAGGCCAACCTGCGACTGGTGATTTCGATTGCCAAGAAATACACCAATCGCGGACTGCAGTTCCTGGATCTGATCCAGGAAGGCAACATCGGTTTGATGAAGGCCGTCGACAAGTTCGAATATCGGCGCGGCTACAAGTTCTCGACGTACGCGACCTGGTGGATTCGCCAGGCCATCACCCGCTCCATCGCCGACCAGGCGCGCACCATCCGTATTCCGGTGCACATGATCGAAACGATCAACAAGCTGAATCGCATCTCGCGGCAGATGCTCCAGGAAATGGGCCGCGAACCCACGCCGGAAGAACTGGCGGTGCGCATGGAAATGCCGGAAGACAAGGTGCGCAAGGTCCTCAAGATCGCCAAAGAGCCGATCTCCATGGAGACGCCCATCGGCGACGATGAAGATTCGCACTTGGGCGACTTCATCGAGGATACCTCGGTATCTTCGCCCATCGACTCGGCGACCACTGAGTCCTTGCGTGAAACCACGCACTCGGTGCTGGCACAGCTCACGCCGCGCGAGGCGAAAGTGCTGCGCATGCGGTTCGGCATCGACATGAACACCGACCACACCCTAGAGGAAGTGGGCAAGCAGTTCGACGTGACCCGCGAGCGGATTCGGCAAATCGAAGCCAAGGCGCTGCGCAAGCTGCGGCATCCCAGCCGCAGCGAGCAGCTGCGCAGCTTCCTGATGGACGATTGATCAGGCGCTTCGCGCCGGATCTAACGGGGCCGCCGCGGCCCCGCCGCCCTTAAATGTTCGGGGTCGCATCGACCCCGAAGATCCTGCGCGTAGTGCCTAAACTAAAACCTCGACGGTCAGATGGCGCTCGCTGCTCAGTGAGTTGGCAACCAGGCAGGTGAGTTCGGCTTTTTCCAGCAGCTTCTTCGCGCGCTCGATGTCCGCGCCCTCGGGCACATGCAGTTTGGCGTGCGTGTCGAATCGCGTGAAACGCATCTTGCCGTCGACACGGTCGAGCGTGCCCTCGCTGCGCGCCTCGAGGCTGACCCACGTGTACTTCGAAGCCGCCGCAATCGCCCGAAAGCCCAGCACGAAGCAGTCCGCCACGGCCGCGGTCAACAGCCCCTCGGGCGACCACTGGTTGCCGGGACCGTCGAACTCCTTGGGCGGCGCCGACTCGATGACTCTCACGCCGTCCGTGGACAACGGTACGTCTCCGGCGGGGCGCACGGACGCATTGACGACGTAGCGATGAGGAAAGGGATGCATTGGCAACTCCGCAAAACGATTCAGGCCGTCGCATTGTACATGGTCAGTCCCGGGGCCAAGTGGAGTCGACGCAGCACCAAACGGTCGGTGTGAATGATGTTCATGCAATCGGCCGCGGTGTCCTTGGTGGGGGCTCAATCGTGCGGTTCTTCCTGTCGTTCGTGTTCCAGATGTGCGAGCATGTCCGCCACTCCCCGGGACTCAGCGCCGGCGGCTTCGCGCAAACCCTTCAGCACACCCTGCCGGTTGGCGACGGGATGATTCTGGCTGAGCTTCCATTTACCCGTCAAACCGGCGATCGAGAACTCAAATCCGACGATCAGACCCAGCATCTTCTCGATGTAGTGAGGCGGCGCGTCATCGATCTTCCAAGGCATTTGCCGCGGAGCTTCGTGGGCATCGGTCAATCGCGACACCAGGGCCCGCAACCAGGCGCCGTCGTGCACGAATCGCAAGGTGCCGCGTGCGTGCACAACCGCGTAGTTCCACGTCGGGACCACCTCGCCGGTCTCCTGCTTGGATGGATAGAAAGAGGGCGAGATGTATGCCTGCGGTCCGTGAAAAATCGCCAGCGCCTCGGCGCCTGCCCGATACTCGCGCCACAGGGGATTGGCACGCGCTATGTGGCCTCTCAGCATTCCATGGGGAAGCGGTTCCGACACGGTCTCGACCGGCACGTGGTTTGCGAGCAGTCCCGAATCGGATAGGGTCACCAGCGTCGCCAGCGGGTGGGCACGCATCAATCCGTGCAGCACGTCGGTGCGGGATTCCTCGAAATACGCAGGTAAGTACAATTTCTGCCCTTTGCGCGCGGATCTGTCGGGCATCGAGCCTAGTAGTTCCGCCCCCGCGCTGCCAGCCGAAAGATAAAAGCCTTGACCATCTCACGCGTCATATCGTGTACTGCCACGATAGTTTAACGGCCGAAGGAGTCAATTGAATCGTGTATTCCTGGATCAAGGCATGGAGGCCGGCAGTCGCGATCACCTGCGCTCTGGCGTCGTTGACGCAAACCACACTGGCGAATGGGGTGAGCGCCTACTTGCCGCTCAACCTCGAACCGGAAATCGAGCGGCAAATCGAGCGCGTGCTCATTCTTGCGGATGAACCCATCCTCAAACGGCCGTTCGCCGTGGAACTGGTGCGCGACGCATTGCCCCAGGCGTGCAAGGTCGACAAGCCTTTGTGCACGAAGGTACAGAGGTACCTGCAGCGCTACTCGCGTGACTATGCGGTCACCCACGCGAGCGCGACCGGCGCGGTCACGCGTGGCGCGAAGGACGTCGTCATACCGAATGAGCACGGACTGCCGGAAGACAGCCACTACGAGTTATCGGCGCAGGGATACGTGCAGCCGAGCGACTACCTGCTCATCGCCGGAGGCGGAATTTCATATAAAGGCCGCAGCGTACCCACCGGATCGGTAATCAGCGCGGGTTTCAACTGGGCGCAACTCGATATCGGTTACCGCGATCATTGGCTTTCGCCCGCGACCGACAGCAGCATGCTGTTGAGCACGGAAGCGCCGACCATACCTTCCGTGACACTGTCGAACTACGAACCCCTCACCCGGCTCGGCTTTCAATACGAGTTCTTTTTGGCGCGCATGGCGCAAGCGGGCAAGCCTGAGCAGGTGGGTGACAACATCCTGTACAACGGCCGCGGCAGCATCGGCAATCCGCGACTCTTCGGCGCGCAATTGTCGATAGAGCCCTTCCCCGGCTGGTCCCTCGGTTTCAACCGGCTGCTGCAATACGGCGGCGGCAGCGGACTGCCGGATTCGGCCCGGTTTCTCGCGAGGGACTTTTTCGTGCCCAGCGGTCAGTCGCAAACTCAAGGCAACCAGCAGGCATCCTACGTCAGCCGGTTCATCTTTCCGGGCAAGACACCGATTGCCGTGTACACCCAGTATGCCGGCGAAGACAACTCCGACGGCGGCAGTTACTTGCTCGGCAATGCGTCGCTCACCGCCGGTATCGATTTTCCGAGGATCTGGCACCACTTCGACATGACCTACGAAGTATCCGAGTGGCAAAACATCTGGTACGTCCACAACATTTTTTTGGAGGGCACGACCAACGACGGCCTGGTTGAGGGCAACTGGGGTGCCGACCAGCGCCGCTTCGGCGACGGCGTCGGCGCACGCAGCCAGATGCTGCGCGTGGGCTGGGAGCCACCGTTCGGCGGCTACTTGGAGGAGCGGGTACGCACTCTCGTCAATCAAAACTACTTCGGCGGCGACTCGCGCGCATATTCCCCGACCTTTACCCCCTACCCCTACCATCACTACTACGATCTGACGGTGCGCTATTCACGCCCGTGGAACGGCATCACTGTCGGCGGCGAAGCGGTGACGGGACGCGACATCTTTGGACAATCCTTCTCTCGGCTATCCGGGTTCGTGCGCTACGGCGGCGATGAGCGCACTCGGGACGACGACTCGCTCGATGAAGATTCCTACAGTGGCGGACCCGATGAGCCGCGAGCGGAGCGATTCGTCGATGCCGGCGTGAACGTCAACAGAGTACGCACGGATCTGGAACAGGGATTGCCGATCACCACCAGCAAGCTGGGTTTCGATCCCCACATCGGGCTGGGTGTGCGGCGCGCGGTATCCGCCAACAACGATTTGGGCGTGCGCGTCGAAGCGGATGAAGTCGACGGACACTCGCTGCTCGGCGTGCGCTTCATCGATTATCGGTATCGCTTTACCGACAGCTTCGCGCTCGGCCTATCCATGGGCGTGGCTCGCTACAATCTCCCGACCCCCGCCTATTCGATCTATTTCGGGACCGGTGCGCTGTGGCGCAACATTCTGCCGAAATGGGACCTGGGAATCGACTTTCGCCATGCGCAAAACGTCGCGCGCGATCACGTGCTGGCAACAGACCCGCAGGGCGCGAGGCCAGACAGCTTCTATAAGATCGATACCGGCCTGATGTACTTGTCACGGCGATTCTGAGTCGGCGCGAGTACCTCGATCCAGGGATTTTGACCTACCGACTGGCGGGAGGCGCCCGCCGGGAAGGATAAGAAGCTGAAGGCCACATCAAGGCAGCAGTGGTCTTCAGCTTCTTATCCTTCCCGGCGGATGTCCCCACCGGTCAACATCTCGATACAAAAATACTGGCGTAAGAATAATCTCAATCCCTTTTTGTGTTTGTCCGATAGGACGGAACCCGCCTCTATGAGATGCTTGGTAGATGGAGCATCGGTGGGGCAAGCGCGTACAGGTTGATTTCCCGGTCCGAGTGATGGCCCATCGGTTTTCGGTAAGGGACGGCCGGCTGTCCGACCTAAGCGTCAGCGGTGCGTTGGTCAAAGCCGACTTCGAGGCGCGCCTGCTCTGCCGCATCCAGGTCGCCATCGATTCGCCGCTATGGCCAAAGCACGAATCTCCGGTTGTCGATGCCTACGTCGCGCGCAGGTACAAACACGGCTTCGGTATCGAATGGTGCGAATTTTCGCCCCGCGCCATCAGCGACCTGTTGCGAACCGTCGTCACCCGGCCGCACGCTCATCTTCGCCGCCACGCAACATCCCCGCCACACGGTATTGCTCGCCTGTCGCCGCCGCTGCTGAAACACGGCATCTGACCCCTTCCGCTCGATCCGCGCGCTCCGGCCTGACATTCAGGTCCGAAAACGGCGAGACGCGCAACCGTAATTGCCCGATGATGGAGCGCTTTCGAGTGCCTCGACCCAGGGATTTTGACCGATTACCCATGCTCAACATCACGCTGCCGAGATATTGGAAGCCGGATATTGGGAGGAGACAACGTGACAGAGAATGAGACGACGCATACCGGTGGATGCCTGTGCGCCGGAGTCCGCTACCGGATTCGCGGCGCGTTGCGCGGAGTCGTTGCCTGCCATTGCTCGCAGTGCCGCCGAACCAGCGGACACTACGCAGCCATGACCAGCGCGCCGTCCGCAAATATCGAATTGACGAAGTCGGAGTCACTGCGCTGGTACCAATCATCGGACACCGCCGAGCGCGGGTTCTGCTGCGTATGCGGCGGCAATCTGTTCTGGAAGCTGGCCGGCCGCGACGCGCTCAGCATCACGGCAGGAACTCTCGATGCTCCGACCAGCCTCGCGATGGAGCAGCACATCTTCGTCGCCGACAAGTCGGACTACTACTCAATCGACGATGATTTGCCCAAGCGGCAGCAGTGGTAGTAGGGCATCCAGTGCAGCCTGTCGCGAAGGTCCGCTCTGTCGCGCTACCTCCTGACTGACATGACCACGTACATAGCGCTGCTACGGGCTGTCAATGTCGGCGGGACCGGAAAGCTTCCGATGACTGACTTGAAGGCGCTGTGCGTAGAACTGGGCTTCGGTCGAATCGAGACTTATATAGCCAGTGGGAATGTGGTTTTTGACTGTGACATGCCCGCTGCGAGAGTGCAGGTGCAGCTAGAGAAGAAAGTACTCGCATACGCCGGCAAGGCGGTCGGAGTATTCGTGCGAACCGCGTCCGAGATGCGGACCATCTTCAAGAGAAACCCGTTTTCAGACAAGCAACCGAAACTTACCCACACATTCTTTCTGAACGAGAAGCCACCCTCCGACGCCTTAGACAAAGTCCGCGGCCGAGACGGAGAGGAATTGCGCTTGGGACAGCGCGAAATTTACGTTTATTACCCAACGGGTATGGGGAAGTCAAAATTGCAGATTCCAGCGGCGAAACTTGGCACTTCGAGAAACCTGAATACCGTTGCGAAACTCGTCGAGATGAGCTCTCGCAGTTGACCACGATCAATGAGGGCGACGGCTCCACTGAGCGCTTTAAGCGCTGGGAATTCCGCACCGTCAGCAGCAAGAAGTGTCGCCTAACGGCTAATTGGGAATCAAGCAACGGCTAACCGGGAATCCAGCGCCGGCAGATTGGGAACGCGAAGCCGGCTATCCGGGAAAGTGGTGGACCCGCTCGCCATCGAATTCGCGCTGACGGCCAGTTGCTCCAGGAAGGGCTGTTCGAGTTCGCCCCGTATTCGCTCATGATGCTGCCCCAGCCCGGGCTTTCAGCCATTGCCGACCTTTGGCGGTGAGGCGATAGCGCTGTGGTCGGCTGTTGGGCTGGTTGGGCAACGTCATCTCCACATAACCGGCGGCGATGGCGGGAAGGACATAGGCCTTTCTGAAGTGATCGGCGTTCTTCAAGCCCATTGCCGCCTGGAGTTCTTGCCGGCGCATATCGCCCTTGACCACCCTGAGAAGGGCGGTGACTTCCATGGTGACGTCCATGGTGACTTGGTCGGTAATCTGATCGGCAGGCACTTGCGCCAGCGGGTGTACCGGCAGCCGAATCACATAGGCGCTGCGGTCATCATCGGTTTCAAACAGCGGCGCAGGCGAGCCGTTGGCGACCAACACCTTTAGGATTTTGGGGATACCGGTGGAGCGGCCCTCCGTCAGATCGAGTTCCTTCAAAAACTCGCCAATGCGCCGGTTGCGATAGCGTCGGCTCACCGCACGGCCTGCCTCAAAATCAGCCAGGCGGATGGAGCGATCCGGGCCCGGAAAACTCAGCACCGCCAGCTCATCGCGACTGATTCGTACCTCAATGGGCTCGCGCTGGCGCAGCAGGTCGTTGAGGTTGATGGGCAGCTTGTCAGGCATGGGCGGCTTCCCGGACGTCGACATTCCAACGCACGCGGGGCGGCCCGAAGAAATACTTCCCAGAATACTGGTCCTGATCTTCCAGATTCAGGGATATATCTACATCGCTCAGGCCGTAGGTCTTGCCTTGTCGCCGGATCTCCTCCCGGCGCCGATCGAACGGGTCACTGGCACGTTTGAGGAACAGCATGCCAAAGATGTATTCCTGGTACTCGTTGGCGTCCATATTACCGCGCAGGTCGTCGCAAGCGGTGAGCAGCAGGCTTTCAAGTCGAGTGAGAGTCAGTTTTGCAATGGACATGAATCGTATGTTCCTGTGGTCTTGTCAGGTCGTTACCATTCCGTGGACGATCAATCCAAGATCACGAGGAATTCGGTTGCCAGCGCTGTGGGTTGCACATCGCGAACGCTCTTTTTCAGCTCAACCAGTCCGTAGCCGGCCATCATTCGCAGTGTGCGCGACAGGTTCGGCACTTGTCGGTCAGACAAAGCGGCCAGCGCGGTCAGCGTCTTGGGCTTGGCATCCCGAATGACGCGCAACAGTGCGCGGTTGTCTTCGGATAGCACCGCAGCCATCGTGGCCATCGATGGAAACCAGACCGTAGGGGCGTGCTTGTCGCCACGGTTGGCTTTTTCGTGTCCAGGACGACAGATACCGACAATGCAGCGTTTCATTCGGGATGCGTTGAATGGAGTGACATCGGTTTTGACTATATCAGTGTGGCACAACCACAGCCAGGGTACTGCCGACAACAGCTATGTTGCCCGCGCGGCTTTGCTGTTACATAGTTGATCGGATTCTCAAGGCCTGAAGCTGCGCGTCGCCCAGCACGGGCGGCAGCAGTCATTCAGCCCTGCTGCTCGTACACCACTTCTCCGAACACGATCTCTCGAGGTGGGTGTCGCCTCATTACCACCCCGAAAACTGTTAGAATTACCGCCCGTCCAGCAACCATTCCGCGCAGTAAGAACGTGTTGCCGGCTACCGTAGCGAGTTCGATTTCATGAAGTTTACCGATCTGTCGGTGCCACCGGGACTCATAGCTGCGCTCGCGAAGCAACAGATATCCGACCCCAGCCCCATTCAAATCGCCGCAATTCCGGCGCTCGCCGCCGGGAAGGACGCGTATTTGCGAGCGGAGACGGGTACCGGTAAAACACTGGCTTATCTGCTGCCCCTCTTTTCGCGCATTGATCCTGCGCAAGCTGCGACCCAGGTCGTGATCGTAGCGCCGACCCACGAATTGGCCATTCAGATTCATCGTCAATCCTGTGAACTTGCGCTAAACGCAGCGTACGCCATCCGCTCGGTGTTGCTCATCGGCGGTACGGCGACCGACCGACAGATCGACAAGCTCAAGGCCAAGCCGCACGTTGTGGTGGGCTCGCCCGGACGCATCGTGGAACTAATCGAGCGCGGCAAGCTGAAAACGGCGCACATCCGCGCCGTCGTCATCGATGAGGCGGACCGACTGCTGAACGACGAAAGTCTGAATTGGATTCAGAAAATCGTCAGCGCGGCCGCGCCAGCTCGACAGCTGATTTTCGCATCGGCGACGATCGAGCAACAGACTCGTCAGGTCTTGGAAACGCTGGCTCCGGATGTCGTGATGCTGCGCACGAGTGCGGCGACGGTCAACGAGAACATCGAACATCTGTATCTGATTTGTGAAAACCGGGACAAGCCGGATGTGTTACGCAAGCTGCTGCATGCGCTCGATGTGCCGCGCTCGATCGTGTTCGTGCATCGCAACGATGTTGCGGAGGAGGTCGCCTCGAAGTTGACCCATCACAAACTAGCTGTTGCGGACTTGAATTCCGAGCTATCCAAGATGGACCGGAAGCGGGCGATGGATGGCATTCGCAACGGCGCCATCCGCATCATGATTGCATCCGACCTAGCGGCCCGCGGACTCAACCTACCCGGCGTAACCCACGTCTTCAATCTCGACGTACCGACGATGAGCAAGGCCTATCTGCATAGGGTCGGTCGCACCGCGCGCGCCGGCGCGAAGGGCACGGCAGTGTCCCTGGTCACTGAAATCGAAGCCCGCCTCATCCGTCGATACGAGCAGGACCTGGGCATCTCCCTGCAATGCATACGAGTTCTCAACGGCGAAATCACGTCGTCCAGATCCCGTTAAACTGCAGAGCGCGGAGTGCTCACGGGTGCCCTGGAAAGCATGCTCGAGGCAATCATCCTCAGCCCCGCGGAGAGATTTCCGATTTGCCGGTTCTGCAACGAGGACGCATGCGGCCCGCAAGAATGTCCGGTGGAAGTCGCGGCGGCAGGAACCCGAAGTCCTTGCGGATAGGAATTTCAAACCACCCGTCCGGACCACACCCGTAGAGCAGGTGCGGATCAGCCAGTGCGTCATTGGCGCCCCGCGATAACTCGCTAAATAATAAAGTATACTAGCATAGAATTGGCTACTATGATATAGTATACTATATGAGTAGATCCCCTGCCGCCGAACGCCTACCCCCTGCTAGTCTCGATGCGCTCGCAAAGCTCGGAGCCGATCTCGCCGTGGCACGCCTGCGCCGGCGTGAGTCGCTCGCCTCCTGGGCCAAGCGTATGGGGGTCACCGTGCCGACGCTCATGAATATGGAGGCCGGCGAGCCCTCGGTCAGCATCGGCATCTATCTGACCGCACTCTATCTGATCGGCAAGGATCTCACCGTTGGTGATCTTGCGGCCCCCGAACACGACACCGGTGCGATCGAGCTCGATGTGCGTGAGGCGATGGAACTCGGGCGCACACGCGCCCGCGATGCCCGCATCGCGGCTGAAACCCGCAAGCAGCGCCAACGAGTGACTCATGAAAAATAGCCCGTCTCGCTTCGACAATCTCTGGCTCTTCTATCTCGGCGAACCAGCCGCTCCTCGCTTGGTGGGAGAGCTTCGCTACCTGCAGCTCACCCGCGGTGTGTCGCTCACCTATGCCGAAAGCTGGATCGAATCTGGCTTTCGCTTGAGCGAAGATCTGCCGTTGAGCGCGAACGAGATATCTCCCCGTGAGCCGGCACGTGCCGTGGGCGCGGTGGATGACGCAAGGCCGGATCGCTGGGGCGAGAGGGTAATTCAGTTCGTTGACCGCCCCGAGCGGCTGTCGCTGATGGAATATCTCTACTTCGCAGGCGATGATCGCTTCGGCGCGTTGGGTGTTTCCAGCTCGCCCGATTCCTATCAGCCACGGAAGTCCACCCCTTTGCCGCGCCTCGATGAGGCACAGGCCTTGAGTGACGTGGTGCGAAAGATCGCCAACAAAGAGGCGCTCACTGCGCAGGAGCGCGCGATTGCGCATGCCGGCGGAAGCCTGGGCGGCGCGAAACCTAAAGCACTCATTCGCATCGACGGCGAGGAGTGGATCATCAAGTTCTTTGCGGGCGAGCCGATCGATGCTCCCTTGGTTGAACACGCTTCCATGACTCTTGCTCTCGAGGCAGGTATTCGTGCGGCCGAAACGCGAGTCGTGCCGCTTTTGGGCGAGAACGCCATCATCGTGCGCCGCTTTGATCGCGAGGGCAGCCGCCGGCTGCACAGTCTCTCGGCCGGCACAGTACTACGCTCTATTGCAGTGACGCCAAGCCCAGATCTGGGCTATCCGGCGCTCGCACAAGCACTACGGCGATTCGGGGATACCGCAGAGGAAGCCAATGTCACCCAGATGATGGAACTCTTTCGGCGCATGGTCTTCAACATTCTCATCGACAACACGGACGATCACGAAAAAAACCATTCGTTGGTCTACCTGCCCGCGACGCGCGCGGGCAAACTGTATCTCACACCCGCCTATGATGTGCTGCCAACTAACTCCGGCCAGGGACGCCAAGAGTTCGCAGTTGGCGCGGAGGGCCGTGAGTCGTCGCTCTCCAACGCAATGTCGCAGTGCGCGCTCTTTGGCCTTTCAAACGAAGCGGCCGCGGACGCCATTGTCCAGATTATCTCGGTGGTCGATGGCTGGAAGGATCACTTTGATGCCTGCGACGTAACGGGCGCTGACATCGACAGTCTTTCCGATCGGATCGACGCACATCTGCTTGACCTGCGCCGTGCGTTCACTCCGAAAGACTATGCCGCGCGGTCTACGCGACGGCGCCGCAAGCCGTTTTGACGAATTCCGAGACCCGCCCTCGAAGGGCCGAGTCAATCCCGCCATTTCTGCCAATGCGGGTTCAATCGAACAGGCTGAGGATGCGTTGATACTTTTCAATGTAGCCGCTATTTTCGCGGTTGTAACGCGGAATGCTGACTGCTCGCACGACGGAGGCTTCCTCACGCCAGACACAGGGGCAGGAAGCGATTCGACGACATCGAAATCCTCACCGAAAGAAGGGATTGAGCCGCCGTCCCGAAAGGACCCGAGTGAGTCTCCCTTCCTGCCACCACCATACTCGGCTTATTCAAGTGAAACAGGCGATGGACGAGCCACGCATAGCCTGCCGCCCCTGCATTTAAGATTCCATTGCTCATCGTGTAGTAGTATCGACGAAATGCACACAGTTTTTTCGCAGATTGGTCCCTTCCTGTTCGCCGCCCTGGTGATGTTCGCCATCTACCGGCGGTTTCGGCGCAGCTTCGGACGTCAGCCCGTGCGGCGCGGACGAATGACCTTGCGTATGGTCTTGCTGGCGGTAGCCGGCTGCGCACTGATGCCCATGGCTCTGTGGTCCGGGCAAATCCTGACGGCCGAACTCGTGGGTGCGGTTTTAGGTGTTGGACTGGGGTTATGGGGCGCTAAGCGCGCGCGCTTCCTGATGTACCGCGAACAGCTGCACTATGTACCGCATACCTATACAGGCATTGCCGTATCGATGCTGTTTTTGGGACGGCTGGTATTTCGTGCCGTTCAAGAGTACTCAGCAGCCCAGACACCGCCTCTGGCGCACGTGGCCGGCACTTACTCTGCGGACTCCCTCGCTGCGCTATCGGTAGTCGGCAATCCGCTGACCGTCGGAGTGCTGTTTGTGCTGATCGGCTACTACTTGTGCTTCTATGGCTGGGTGCTGGGTAAATCCAGGCAGCTCAAACCCCAAGACATCGAGATCGCCGCCACGCCGTGATATGAGGTCCACGCGCTGTCCCGCGTGGCCTGTCGCCGTTACCGACCCCCCAGTTTGGTTTCTGATTCTCACCGGCTTGGATTCGAAAGCCGCTCGACATCCATCATCTAGAATCCTGGTCGAATCAGGGCTGAGATGTTGAGGTCACTGTCTTTGTCACGTGACCGGTTTCGTCGAGAAACTCGATCAGGGGCGTACCGTCTTTGTTCACCTTTGCCCGCAGCCTGGGTCGGCCCTGGGCGTCGCTGAGCGTCAACGCCACGGAGTCGTCTCCACTGCGTTCGAGCGCCGCACGTCTGTGACCGCCCGGGTACTTTTGTGTAAATGCCGTCATGGCTTGCTCTTTCGCAGTGCCTTCAGGCAGCGCACGCAGACGTTCGTACTCTTGTATGAGCGCTGGGGTGATGGGGATATCTGGCATGTCGTTCAGTCGAACGCCGGCGAAATGTTCGCCGTTCTCAGACGAGGCATCGAGGCTCAGCGTCTGATCCTGCTCATACTGGTCAAAACTCAGATGGCTGAAGTTCATCGGCCTGCCATCGCGGCTCAGCCCGCCCCAGATGAATGCGCCGTCTTCGGTGCCCTCATCGTTCATCATCAGCATTCCGGCAGCGTCTCGGCGGTCAGGACGCGGGGTTTCGGCGCCGTGAAACAAGGAGCCTGGGTAGGACGCGCGATTCGAGAGTATCAGTCTCGGCGTGCCGTCGGGTTCGACGATGTCGATCCGGTGGACACGGATGCGATCGAATGTCGCAGGCCTTCTGTACTGATCGAAAGCAAAGTACGCGCCAATAGCAAACGCGACCGTCAGCAAGCCCGAGTAGATGACGAGAAAGCGGTGTGTGAAGTGCATATCGGTCCCTAATGATGATGCCCGACGACGGAACCTGCTCGATATGCCGTTCCGTCTGACCATCGTTGCACCACAACCACGAACTCCGTCAGCTGTTCCCGGTTGTCGTTAGAAGCAAAGATAGGAGAACCCGGCAGATTAGCCCCCCAGGTGGCGGGGACAGTCTGGGAATAGTAAAACATGACGTGAGGAGGCCAGTGCTCGATACTATTGCCGCCGTATCCTTGCTTCGACATCATGTAGCTGATCGCTCCGGATTCCATCGACGGCAGTTCTTTTTTGTCGATGGCGGCCACGATGATCTCGTCCGTCTGCGCTTTCGTCCGTCCCGCCAGGATCAACTCGGTCCTCTTGGTGGCACGGAGCAGGTACGAACGGGCGGCTGCCGCGTTATAGCAGATTGGGGTCCTCACTTTCGGATTCCAAAAGTCAGGATCGGGTGCGGAAGTCCACGAACGTTCCACGACACACACGAAACCGTTCTTGCCTTTGATCGCCGTTTCGAAACCATGACGCCCAAGAACCAGGACCTCTGCGTCGACTGAAATGGACTTCGGTGCGGCACTTCTCGCCATGGCTATTTCCGCTCCCTGATCCGTCATGAGGTATTGGTCGATTGGGGCCATGTTTGGATATGCTGTCGTAGCTCCCTGTGCCATCGCCAGGAGCGCCGTCGCGAGCACAGCAAGCAGCGCTAAGCTCTTGATTGCGATTGCACCAGAGTTCATTTTCCGCATGGGTCACGCTCCTTGCCTCGTATAGACCTACGACGAACGGACCGCTGCTGATTCGACATGTTCTGATAATAATTTTTTGGAATCCCCCTTCCTGAGCGGCGTAGAGGTCAACACGGCAGCTCGTTGCGGCGGCGTATCAAGTAGGCAGACTTCGCAGTGTAGCCCGACAGCTTGATGGCTTTGTCGTACGCCGCGCGCGACTCCTGGAGGCGACCCAGCCGGCGGCGCTCCCCGAACGTCGCTACGCCGGCTTACGAGTCCCAAGCAACAACTGCTAGCGCGCGTGGATCACGGAGCCTATCGTTTCGAGGATCTGGAATTCCAAGCCTGGGTAACTACTCGGCGTACAGTCGAATAAAAAGAGCATATGGCTGAATTGCAATGGGTACCGATTCCGTCCGGTTCGTCATCGTCCGCAATATATTTTGCGAATACATGCAATCGTGCGGTGAATTCTGGAAGGCATTTCAGCGATGCACATTCGCAATAAAGTCCATGAGCCGCCCCACCATCGAAACGCTTAAGTTTGAGATCTTTTAGGTCCGTGAGAGATTGGCCCTGCACGGACCTCAAAAGATCTCCTCCAGTCCTAGCCTTCCAGACTCGTCTGTGCGTAATTTAGAAAATAACCCGTGAACACCGTGAGTCCGAGATAGGCGAAGGCCTCCACGAGCTCGGCATCACTCCATCCTGCCGATTGCGCCGCCATCCAGGTGCCGTCGGCCACCTTGCCCGCGTGGGCTGTGGCCTCTCGCACGACACTCGTTAGCGCATCAATCTCGGCATCGCCCGTCGAGCCGCCGCTTCGCAAGGCTTCGATCTGAGCCTCGCCCCAACCACTCGTGCCTGCAAATCGGCTGGCGATACCAATCATATAGGCATTACCGATCGTGGCGGCAGTGGCCAGATTGAGCGCCCAACTCACCTTCGGCCCGAGAGTGCCGTGTTCAACCGTCACCGCTCGCAGTGACGAATACCCCGCCAGCACCGCCGGAGCGTTCGCCATCTGGGCGTGCACATTCAAGGGACGTCCCGTGGGAGAGGATTGTGCAATGGCCTGCAAGATGCCTCGCGAACCCACCGGAGAGGTATCGACCGTCTGATTCTGCACTCTGCTCATGATTGAAATCTCCTCTACTACTCGCCAACGACAAGTCCGTGACTACTTCGTCGGCAGCTGTTTGGCGTCCAGCGTGATGCGCACCGGAATCTCATCACTCACCAGCGGCAAGTACTTGGTTACCCCGAAGTCTGAGCGCTTGATGGTGGTGGTCGCGTCAAACCCTGCGGTCGGCGCCTTCATGACGCCGGGGATCTCGAAGATCCCAATCTTGTTGACCTTGCCATCGAGGGTTACGGACTTCTTTACCCCATGCACGGTCAGATCACCGGTCACCCGCAAGCCGCTCTCACCCGACTTTTCGACCTTGGTGCTCTTGAAGGTGATCGCGGGAAACTTTGCTGAATCAAAGAATTCCGGGCCTTTTAGTTCCTCATCGAGCTTGGCGACACCGGTGTCGATTCCGGCCAAGGGTAGTGATACCGAGACCGTGGACTTGGTGATGTCCGACTTGTCGAGCAGGAGGCTGCCTTCGATCTTGTCGAAGCGCGCGCTCGGGTTGGAGAAACCAAAATGGTTCCAGCCAAAGACGACCCCGGAGTGTGCGGAGTCGACGTCGTACTTCTCAGTCCCGGCTGCCGTGGTCACGGTGGCCAGGGTTGTGGAGCTGAGGAGCACAAGTGCAATGGCATTACGTGTATTCATGGTCAAGTTCCTTCTTTGGTGGTGTGATGACTGTCAGGCAGCTGCTGGGGTAGAGAAGTGAGTCTTCGCCCACGCAGCAAACTTCGTCGGTTGCTGGCCGGAGACCTTGTTGGCCAGCGCGATCGCTTCGCGCGAGTCGGTGCCAAGATAGGTATGGGTTTCGAAGTAATGGAGCATGGCCGCGATGCCGTCGGCGTGTGGGAACCACGTGGAAAAGACCTTCGCCGGGACCTGTGTGAACGAGAACTTATTGCCCTGGCGATTGAGCGTCGCCACGATTTCGTTGAAGCTCAAGAAGTCACCGACCAAAGCCAGATGCTCACCGTAGCCGACGCGCTGCGGCTGCGCGAAGGCACCGGCGACGATGCGGCCTATCTCGCTGACATCCCCCATGTGGAAGACGCGCTTTTCAGGATCGATTGGCAGTGCCCAACCGGCCTTGCCGTCCTGCGACTTCGGCGCCATCGTGCCCGTGAGGTTCTGATAGTAGAACGGTGCGATCACGAAGGTGTGATAGGTAAAGCCCGCGTCCTTCACGAGCTGCTCGACCTTCGCCTTGGTGGTGAAGTGGGGAACACTGATCTTGCCCTGGCTGATCGCCTCGACATTCGGGAGGGTGGACCAGATCAGATGCTGCACGCCGGCCTCTCTCGCCGCTTTCACGGCAGCGCGTGCCTGATCAAATTCCGTCGGGCCTGCTTCCCAGGCATTGGTCACGATGAAGGCGCCATAGGCACCCGCAAACGCCGTCTTCAAGGTCTCTGGGCGGTTGAAGTCCGCGAGCACGACCTCTTGGGCGAGGGTTGCATGCTTGGCAGGATCGCGCGTCAGAGCGCGCACTTTGAAATCACCAGTGGCCTGCAGCGCCCGGACGACTGCGCCACCCTGATGGCCGGTTGCGCCGATGACGGCAATGAGTTTTTGAGTGTTCGACATGGTTTTTCTCCAGTAGGTAGTTGCTTCCTGGGGGTTAAGATAGGGCTCACTAGGTCATCTTTGAAGCCTATATAATTCGATATCATCCATCGTTTTTTGAGATACATCATGCTCGATGCATTTACCTTGGATCAGCTGCGCACCTTCATCGCCGCGGTCGAGCAAGGCAGCTTTTCCGCAGCCGGCCGGAAGCTCAAACGTGCTCAGTCGGTGGTTAGCCAGACTTTGGCAAACCTGGAAGGGCAGTTAGGTGTCGCGCTGTTCGATCGCAGTGCACGCTATCCCAAGCTGACCGATGATGGGCGTGCGCTCCTCGAGAATGCGCGCGCCGTGGCCGCAGAGATGGATGGCCTCAAGGCACGAGCCAAGACGCTGCGGGAAGGATTAGAACCCGAGCTTTCGCTCTCGATCGACGTGATGTATCCCATGGCCGAGTTGATCAGCGCGGTCGGCGGTTTTCGCGATAAATTTCCCCACACGCCCTTGAGACTGCATGTGGAAGCGTTAGGAGCGGTGATTGAGCCCGTGCTTCAAGGCAGTTGCCAGATCGGCATCATTGGTTCGCTACCCAATATTCCCGACACGATGCACAGCGAGTTCTTGCTCGATGTGCCGCTGCTCACCGTCGTCGCCCCATTTCATCCGCTGGCCAAGTACAAGGGGATGGTGCCCGTCACCGAGCTCCAGCGCCACGTACAATTGATCCTCACCGATCGCTCGACGTTGTCCAAGGGTCAGAGCTACGGGGTCTTCTCACCCAATGCTTGGCGGCTTGCCGATATGGGTGCTCGACATGCCTTCCTGCGTGCCGGATTCGGCTTCGGCAACATGCCCGACTTCATGGTCGAAGAGGACTTAGCCGCAGGGAAGCTGCGCATGATCCGCGTGCAAATGCCGAGCAATTTGAGACCGATCATGCCAATGCGCGCCGTCTACAGAAACGAGGCCCCGCCTGGCCCCGCAGGTCGATGGTTGATGGAGCAGCTGAAGAAGCGCAGTCAACCCTTCAAAAAGAAGCGTGAATCTTGAATTTAACCGCCCCCGCCAGAACGGCGGGGGCCATGATGTCTGGCCTTTTGTCCGGAGTTCGCTGAAGCTACACAGCCGCCACCATGAGCAGTGGCAAAACAAATCCGGGAGCACCTGTGTCTGCTGCAAAAAATCTCGCGACTTCTATCGGTGGGCTTGCTCTGGTCTCGTGGAGCTTGGCGCACGCGCAGCCTGCAACAGCGGCAACGGCGGAAGTCGATGCGGCGTATCCCAAGGCCTACGCACTGTATGTGGATCTGCATGAGCACCCGGAGCTGTCCGGTTATGAAACGCGCACGGCGGAAAAGCTGGCCGCGGCGCTGCGCGCCGCCGGCTATACGGTGACGGAGCACGTCGGTGGAACGGGCGTCGTGGCGGTCCTCAAAAATGGCCCTGGGAAGACGGTCATGCTGCGCACCGAGCTTGATGCGCTGCCGGTCGAAGAGCAGACCGGACTCGCGTTCTCGAGCAAGGTGCGCGCCAAGGACAGCACTGGACGGGACGTGCCCGTCGGTCACATGTGCGGACACGATCTGCACATCAGCGCGCTCGTGGCGACCGCCGGCATCATGGCGCGCACCCGGGAATCCTGGCACGGCACGTTGATACTCATCGGCCAGCCGGCCGAAGAGACCATCAGCGGCGCAAGCGGCATGGTGCGCGACGGCCTCTTCACGCGCTTCCCCCGTCCCGACGTGGCGCTCGCGCTGCATGTAAGCAACGAACTTCCGGCCGGCAAGGTCGGTGTGACCTCGGGAATCTACGACAGCAATGCCGATTCGTTGCGGATCACGATTTACGGGAAGGGCGGCCACGGCTCCGCTCCCCATTTGACGGTGGATCCGATCGTGACCGCCGCGCGCACCATTATGGCGCTGCAGACGATCGCGTCACGCGAGGTGATGCCGGGCGACTTCGCCGTCGTGACGGTCGGCTACATCAACGCGGGCACCAAGAACAACATCATTCCGGATCGCGCGGAGCTCGGACTCACCGTGCGCACGTACCAGCCGGAAGTGCGCAAGCAGGTGCTCGAGGCGATCACGCGGATTACGAACGCCGAGGCGCGGAGCGCCGGCGCCCCGAAAACACCGACCATCGATCGCTACGAGACGACCGATGCGGTGTTCAACGATCCGGCGTTGACGCAGCATCTGCATGCGGTCCTGGACAGCGCGCTTGATAAAGGCAATGTCGTTGCCCAGGGACCTATCACCGCCTCGGAGGATTTCTCGGTATTCGTCGGCCAGGGGATCCCGGGGTTCTACCTCTCGCTCGGCGGCGCGGACCCGCAGAAATACCAGCTCGCCAGGGCGGACGGCACGCACCTGCCGTCGAATCACTCTCCGCTGTTTGCGCCCGACGTGGATCCGGCCATGCACACCGCAATCGCCGCCGAGGTCGCGATGTTGCGTGATCAGCTGAAGGCGGGCGGCGGATAGCCATCGCCTCACGCGCGCCGCGAGTGCGGTACGCGTAGAACGTCCCAGACGCAGGCCAACCGTGAGCGTTCCACGTATAGCAGCGACGGAGTTGTCATGCTGCCTCTTTGGGCTTGCCGATCATTTATACTCGCAGCCGCCAATTCCAATCCAGCCTCCGGAGAGCCGGAAGAATCCGCAGGAGCAAGCTCCGATGCTCGACGTCCATCCCGCCCACCACGCCGCCAGCACCTGGCGCGATTTCTTCATCCACATTGCCACCATCGTCATCGGCCTCCTCATCGCCGTAGGCCTCGAGCAAACCGTCGAATACTTCCATCATCAGCATCAACTCCACGATGTGCGACAGGGCATCCTCGCTGACGCCAGCCTTTACCTTCACGATGTGGATGAGCTGAGACTCGTCAACCGGCAACGAATCAAAGATCTGAACACCCGCATCCAACAGTTGCAGGCGGCCCTGTCGCATCACCTGCAGCTCGTCTCTCCGATCTACCGGCCTATGCCTCCTACAAACACCATCAGACTCGGAAACTTCTCCGCTGCCAAGGCGAGCGGTCTCGTCCAGCTGCTGAATGGAGACGAAATCAATATCGTCAGCGATGCCGAAGTGGGCGTCGTGAAATCAGAGGCGTTGAAAGAACTTGCTCAGGAGGCGACGCGGAAACGTGTCGCCTTCGAGCAAAGATTTGAGACGAGTTATCCCGAGGGTGCATTTGATTTTGCAGCGGCCACACCTGTCCAACTTAACGAATATCTCGGCCTCCTCATCGAAGAACGAGTCAGAAGGGCAGAGTATCTGGCCTACCTCGACGAAATGCATGGAGGTGCGACAGCTTTCCTCGAGGGTCAGCGCGATATCGAGAAAATACGCCAAGCAGAAGAGGATTCGTTGTCGCCCTCGCAACATTAGGAATTCAAGCAACCACGGCCTGGATGCGCTTCAACCGGTCTAGATCGCGCATTGCAAATGTCACTCTCGCGTTTTGGCGCATTTGAAATGACATTCTGCAAGCGTATGTGATCGAGCGATTTTTGGCCCGACTTGCGCGTTCGCCCGAGGCCGATACGGTACTGCTGAAAGGCGCATTGATGCTCCGGGTATGGGGAGTGCCTCGCGCAAGACCCACGACGGACACCGATTTCCTGAGGCGCGGGATTGCCGATCGGGCGGTCCTCGTGCAATTCGTGGCGCAATGCGCGGCGATTGAGGATCCCTCTGATGGCGTGATCTTTGAGCCATCGACGATTTCCGTCGAATCGATTCGCGATACGACGGAGTACGTTGGTACCCGTATTCGCCTGCAGGCGCGGCTCGCCGACGTTCGGCAACCATCATGCCCACGGTCATAGACGCGTTGTTGATTACCCTCGGTTTAGTTTGCTCGGCCACTCGGTGTCCGCTGATGCACGCATACGCATGACGTATTCGGCATCGCCAGCGGATAGTCCCATAATCACGCTTGTCATTAGTAATGTACTTCGTTATTATTGGATGTGGCAATCAAATCGTTCAATGATAAGGAGACTGCCGCGGCGTTTGCCGAACTGCCGGTTCGTTCCCATCCGCCCGACATTCGAAGACGCGCGCTCGCGAAACTGCAACAGCTTGATGCGGCGATGAGCTTAGAGGATTTGCGTGTTTCGCCGAGCAACCGGCTTGAGGCGCTCGCGGGAGATCGCCAGGGACAGCACAGCATCCGCATCAACAAGCAGTGGCGGCTCTGCTTCGTATTCGGCAAAGACGGCGCCGAGGATGTAGAGATTTCGAAGCACTACGAGTGAGGAGGAGGGCAACCGATGAGCATTCGAATTGAGGATTTGGCGAAGACGGATTTACGTTCCGTAACGGTCACCGGCGGCAAGCGAATTGCACCGACGTCGCCCGGAGAGATGCTGCGCGAGGAGTTTTTGAAGCCGATGGGTGTCACCAACTATCGGCTGGCCAAGGAGATCGATGTGCCGGCGCAGCGTATCGGCGACATCATCGCGGGCAAGCGAGGCATCACGGCGGATACGGATCTGCGGCTGTGCCGCTTCTTTGGACTCACCGACGGCTGGTGGCTGCGGCTGCAGGGCGACTATGACACGCGCCTCGCACGGGCAGCGCTTGCCAAAAAGCTCGCGAAGATCAAGCCCTGGTCGGCACACCTGGAGGCGAAAGCATCATGAGTACCGCTGCTGATATTCGCATCGCCCTTGATCTGCCGGACGAGGAGGCGATCGACAAGCTGCAGCGCACGCTCGCCGATGCAGACTACGCACCGCCGGGTCGTCATCGCGTTCTCCGTGGATACCAAGGAAGTAGTATCCATCATCGGCGTGTTTTACAGCGGCCGTGACTACGAGAGGCTGCTGCAGTGGGATCTGGACGACTAATTCTTGAAAACTCAAGAAGCCAAGGAGTGGGCGCGTGCGCAAATCCGTGGGGGTCGCAATCGCGGCAGCGGTAACCTGTGAGGAATCACTATCGATGATTTGTTTGGTGCTTAGCACCTGAACTTCTGCCAACACACCATTGGTATGGATATCCGGCGTCGACGCATCTGTCGGCGCCGGTGGGAGAGTCGAAGACTGCGATACAGAGCCGCTCAAACACATCTGGCTCATCGCAACCAGGAACAGGGCCATGCATATTCTTAAGCTGGACTTCTTTGTTGTGCTGATCCGTGGCATTGGACTGATCCTTGTTCTAGACTAAAAGCCGGCGTCAATCTGACACACTAATCGATGCTTGATTCAACGCATTTCAGCGGTCGCGTTGGTTCGCATTCCCCGCGTGCGCGGTTCTTGCCGTCACGACCGCGGGGGCTAATGGGGGTTACGTCGGTGCGTTCAAAGATTGCCAGTCGTCCCGCGGAAAGGAAATTCAAACGACCCGTCCGGACCCAACCTGCCCACCACCACCGATGCGCGTACCGGCCTTATGTTGAGCCCAAGCTTAGGGGCCGCGCACCTTGCCGGGAAAATCGGGCCGTCAGTGTGCTGCGCCGCCCCCAAGCTGCTCAGTCAGCCGGCGAAAGATAGAAGCTACGGCTAGCTGAGCTGGCATACCTATGCCGCCTCTCGCGCGCCGCCGGCATCGGGACGCCTTTTCAAGGTGTCCAAACGGTCCGACCACGCCTGCATCATCGTGCGGCGCTCCGGCAGATGCTCCGCATAATTGTAGGCCGCGCGAATCGAGTTTCGCTCCGAATGCGCGAGTTGGCGCTCGATGGCATCCCGATTCCATCCCTGCTCGTTGAGTAGGGTGGACGCCATGCTGCGAAACCCGTGCCCGGTCATCTCCGAGCCGCTCCAGCCGAGCCGGCGCAGGCCCCCGTTGACGGTGTTCTCGCTCATGCACCGCTCGCGGCTGCGCGCGCCCGGAAAGACGTAGCGCCCGTTGCCGGTCAATGGCTGCAGCGCGCGCAGGATGGCCCCCGCCTGCATCGAAAGCGGCACGATGTGCTTGGCTTTCATCTTCATGCGTTCCGCCGGGATGCGCCATTGGCCTGCCTCAAGATCGATCTCGCTCCACTCGGCCTCGCGCAGTTCGCCGGGCCGCACAAACACCAGTGGCGCGAGCTGCAGCGCATATCGGGTCACATTCGAGCCGCGATACCCGTCGATGGCGCGTAGCAGGGCGGCCACGCCCTGGGGCTCAGTGACAGATGCATGATGCCGCGGCGTGCTGGGCAGCAACGCGCCGCGCAGATCCGCCGAAATATCGCGTTCGGCGCGCCCCGTCGCGACAGCGTAACGATAGATATTGCCGCAATAATTCATCAGCCGATGCGCGGTCTCCAGGACGCCGCGCGATTCGACCTGGCGCAGTACGGATAAAAGCTCTGGCGCCTTGATCTCGCGGATCGGGCGGTGCCCCAGCCACGGAAAAATATTTGCTTCGAGGCGTGCGAGCAGCTTCATCGAGTAGCTCGCTTCCCAGTTCGGCGAGTGTTTCTCGAACCACTCGCGCGCGATCGCCTCGAAGGTATTCGCGGCGGCATCGAGCGCCATGAGTTTTTCCTGTTTGCGCGCGGCGCTAGGATCGATGCCATCTGCGACCCGCTTGCGCATCTCGTCGCGCCTGTCACGCGCCTTCTTCAAACCGACGTCCGGGTACACGCCGAGCGAAATCCGCCTCTCCTTGCCCGCGAAGCGATACTTGAAACGCCACCAGCGATTCCCGGTCGGCGTGATCTCCAGATACAAACCGCGACCGTCGAACAAGCGCACGGTTTTTTTCTGAGGCGGGGAATTCTGAATTTTCGCGGTCGTGAGCCACATGGGGGCAACTCCGAAATACGAGCGGTCTTCCTGACCGGTTGCCCCCAACATTGCCCCCCAACGATGCCGTCCTGTCAATGGACACGCGTTGCCGTCGACGGACGCGGATAGCACTCAATGCATTGTTTTATATGATTATTATTTTACGTCATCGGACGCTGGCCGACAGGCCCAGACGCCCGTGGATGAATGGTTGGTGGGCCCGCTCACCATCGAATTAAAGCAACAAACACCTGCTTTTATAGGCTTTCGCCCAATTCGATATTCCCAGTTACCCAGGAAGTTACCCAGACACGTCGGCGCTTCGCTTTTGTCTTAATTCCTTTGGCTCGGGACTTGGCCTGCGATCTAGAAATTTCTTCGAAACGCATGGCAACAGACAGGGGCCTACGGAGTGCAGAGAGGATCAGGACAGTGCGTACCAGGTTCCACGTCCCGCACCATGGCGCACCAGATGAGCTTTGTCTACAAGCGCCGTGACGTGATCTTTTATGGTGTTTCGGCTTGCGCCGCTTGCCTTGACGATGTCGCTGATCGTGACATGACCGCGTTCGCGGCAGAGTTCAAGAATTTGTACCGATAGCTCTGGCAGATCGCCAAGCAAGATTCGTTCGCGTGCGATCTTTTTCTCGAGACGCAATTTCTGTTCGGTTAGCACTCCAAGGAAGTACACCAGCCAGGGCTGCCAGTCGGGGTTAGCCGTTCTGAGTGTGCCTTGGGTTTGCCGAAGTGCGATGTAGTAGCGCTCCTTGGATTGCTCGACGACGCTCTCTAGCGAGCTATAGGGCACGTATGCATAGCCACCGCGCAAAAGCAGCAGTGTCGTGAGAACTCGCGAGAGTCGTCCATTGCCATCCTGGAACGGATGGATCGCTAGAAACGACACGATGAAGACGGCGATGACAATCAACGGGTGCACGGCTTCGTCGCTGAGCGCTTTGGCAGTCCAAGCGATAAGTGCTGCCATCTGGCCGGGAGTGCTGAATGGCGTGGTGGTCGCAAACACAACGCCGAGGTTTTTACCGTCGGCGTCGAATGCGGCGACATCATTGGAAAGGGTTTTGTATTCGCCTCTGTAGCGCTCATCCTTGGTGGAGTATTTCAGAAGGTCGCGGTGCAGTTGCCGGACGTGATTTTCTGTCAGGTCGATAGCTTCCCAGGAAGTAAAGACCATCTCCATGGCGTCGGCGTAGCCGGCAACTTCTTGCTCGTCGCGGCTAGTGAACGACTTAATGTCCAGATTGGAAAGGAGCAGCTCCACTTCCCTGTCGGTGAGCTTCGCACCCTCAATTCGGGTAGAGGACGCGGCGCTTTCGATCGTCGCTACGCGTCGCAGGGCGGAAAGCCGTTCCGGCGCAATACGCCCTATCGCGCGCCAGGCACCCTTGAATTCATCAATACCACTGACAAATTTCAGAATGTCAGAGGTTATGACTAGACCGGCAAGATTGGGCGTACCATCCATTCATACCTCCAATTCCATCCAATTCACTATCCCACTCGCATATCCAATTGTCCATCCAATTTCATCCAATTTGCGTATTTGTAGGGGTAGAACAGATTTACGTGCCCTTGCATGGCTGCACGGTTTGAGGGGTTAAAAGCCGTCATAGACTGCTCGACGCTCAAATAACGAGGTCGAGAAACAATGCAGCGCACAAAACTCTTAAAGGGACCGACTTGCGATACGTGGCTCGAGAAAGCGATGGAAAAGGAAAAGACCCATTGCTAGCAATCCACCCGTAAGCAATCCCCCCAAATGCGCAGCGTTATCTATTCCTGGCGAAGCCGCGCCGATCACTAGATTGAACACAACAAAAATCCCGGCATTTAGCAAAATGTACTTCCTGGTTTGCTCAAGCCGCGCGTCCCGCAGCAACAGTAGCGTCAGCAATATGCCGAACAAGCCAAAGATTGCCCCCGACGCGCCAATACTGATCGTTGCCGGATGCACCGAGACGCTCGCAATGCTGCCCCCGAGCCCGCACAACAGATAACACACAATCAAATGCCACCTCGTCACGACGGGCATGAGGAATAAACCAGCAAACAACAGGCCATAGAGATTGTTGACGAGATGGATCAAGCCCCCGTGCACAAACTGACTGGTGATCAGCCTGAAGACTCCCATACCGTGTATTGCAGGTCGGTAGTTGGCCCCCCACGCCAAAAGATCGTCGGAATCAAATGACATCACGCCCAGACCGGCCAATGCCATAGCAAGGAATACAGCGATGTTGATGACAAGCAGAACGGGGAGCCCGTAATCACCCTTGGATGAGGTGAATGACTTCAGCCAACCATGCGGGTGAAGTGTCCCGTGCTTGTGAATTTCGTGTGCACGCTCAACCTGCGTCTTTTCGATTGGGCGGATGAAGACCAGCACCAACCACAGGAGGAGACTACAAAGAATTGACCCTACCAGCCAAGCTAGTCGATCACCAGTACGTTTTTCAAATGGTTCTCGATGCGGAATGAGAATGATGAGGGACGGCAGATTAGATGCCTCCATTTGCAGAGTTTTGTCGAACCGCTTCCGATCGGAATTGTGTCCAAGCGTTTCCAGGAATTGATAATTCCTTGGATCTTCCGCATTGAATGACTGGAGCGACTTCCTGACGAACGCGTCATAGGCGATGTTCTTATCTGCGTCGGAAGTCGCATTGCTCATACTTTGATGAAACTTTAGACCCAACCAAACGAGCTTCTGGTCCGTGGTTCCGGTTGCGCTGCAAATCGGCGCTAAAACGTATACATCAAAGTTCAGCGTCTGATTGCCTTTTCCACTTCTCGTGACAAACGCGTGGCTCACTGGTCTATTGAGATGCATGCACACGTTGTCCGCAACGTAAAATTTACTGGGCGAATTGATGGAGATCAGAGCGGCATCCGCAACGTGAGTGACCTCACCCGTAGCGGTCCTCACATATCCTTGCGCGATGATCGCCGGCACTGCTACCACCGCCACAGCTGTGAGGTGATACAGAATCGGAAGATTCTTGCGTTTATCGCGTAGGTTGAGAATGCGCAACCGCCGCTGTATCAGGAAAATCACAAGAAGCCATGCCAACCCGCCAGGCAGCCAAATATCGGCTACATCTTCGTCAAGCGGTATCCACCCATTCTTTGCCACCAGCAGCCAATTTAGAAACGAATAAGAAGCGTTGAATGCCAGCGACAGCGCGACAAGCGGCAAGAATAAATTTCGAATCCTTAATGTAATCCCTTCGAGATTCATGGAGGGTTCATCCCTGAGTCGACGCACCAAAATGGGGTTAGTTTCGAGTGTCGTCGTCTTGCAGTTTACCGAGCCAGAAATGGGCTTGCTAGCAGTACGATGCTCCGCCGCTGTGCAATGTTCAAAATGACAAGCGAAATCGAATTCAGGTCCGAGAAGAGCAATCGCTGTGACCAAGTGTCAGCTTTTTCGCCAATTTCCCGACGCCCAAACCCAATTTTCCTGGGTAACTCAATCGAGGCATCGCGAGTTACCCAGGAAGTTACCCAGGTTTTTCTCGATCAGTGCCGATCATTGGCGATCGCTAGCGAACGTCATTTCGGACTAATTCAAGTCCGATACACCCGTTTTTCCGGCGTCTGGACCCGAATGCCGTTCCTCATCGATCGTTACCGACCGTCCCCGAACATCGCGAATTAGTGGGCCCGCTCGGACTCGAACCGAGGACCAAGGGATTCACTTCTGCCCCGCCGTTTCCGGAGGGAGTGGACTATCTCTTCACCCCTGAGGGGTGCGGGACGCTCTAGCCTGTCATTAAGCGCAACTGAAGCGCTCAGGTAGTCTCTGCACCTTCCGGCGGTGTACCGCCGGCTTGGCTCAGGGTTGCCATCAGCCTAATCTGTTAAGGTTTCCCTGAATTCATCCCGTCCACTTCGCACCTTGCGATGCGAAGGCACCATTATTGATGAGTCCCCTGCTCTAACCAACTGAGCTACAGGCCCGACGGCGCGCATCTTATCACGCGGGGCACCCAAGTCATGCTGCGCACCCAAGCGACTCGCGCGCGTGCGGCCGGCCTTGAGTTATCTTAGGCGCCCCGTGACCCCGTCATCGCTACCGCTACCCGATTTACCCATCAACGAGGCCCTGCCGGCGCTCGCGGAAGCCCTGGCCAGCCGGCGCAATGTGCTGTTGGAGGCTCCGCCGGGCGCGGGCAAGAGCACCATCGTGCCGCTCTCCTTGCTCACCAGTCCCTGGCTCCGGGCTCAAAAGATCCTGATGCTCGAACCGCGGCGCATTGCGGCACGCGCCGTGGCCGGCCGTATGGCGCATCTACTGGGCGAGCCGGTCGGCCGCAGCGTGGGATTTCGCACGCGGCTCGAAACGCGAGTCAGCCGTGAAACACGAATCGAGGTGGTCACGGAGGGCATTCTCACGCGCATGTTGCAGGATGACTCGGCCTTGGACGGCATCGGTTGCGTGATTTTCGATGAATTCCACGAACGCAGCCTGAATGCCGACTTAGGCTTGGCACTGTGCATCGAAAGCCAGCAGAACCTGCGTGAGAATTTGCGCCTCGTGGTGATGTCGGCGACCCTTGATCTTCAGCCCATCGCCAAGCTGCTCGGTGACGCACCGGTCGTTACCGCACGGGGCCGCAGCTTCGACGTCGGGACCGAGTATGTGGCCCGCCGCCCGGAGGTCTACGTCGAACAACAGATGGCGCAGGTCGTGCGCACGGCGCTGCGCGAACACGGCGGCGATATCCTGTGCTTCCTGCCCGGTGCCGCGGAAATCCGCCGCCTGCAGCGCGCGCTCGAAGAGGGGGGTCTGGACCGCGATGTGCATGTGTTCCCCTTGTACGGGGAGCTCGAAGGCGCGGCACAGGATGCGGCCCTGTCCCCCGCGCCCGTGGGGCAACGCAAGATCGTGCTTGCCACCAGCATTGCAGAAACCAGCCTGACCATCGAAGGTATTCGCGTGGTTGTCGATTCCGGATTGCGTCGGTACGCAGAGTTCGATCCGGCGACCGGCATGAGTCGCTTGATCACCACCAAGGTGTCGCAAGCCGCGGCCGACCAGCGCCGTGGGCGTGCCGGACGCTTGAGCGCCGGCCACTGCTACCGGCTCTGGTCGGAAGGAACGCAAGCCTCGCTTGCACCGCAGACGGCACCGGAGATTCTGCATGCGGATCTCGCGCCATTGGCGCTGGAACTCAGCTGCTGGGGGGCCGTTGACGCCGCGAGCCTATCCTGGCTCGATCCGCCGCCCGCCGCGCCGCTGGCTCAGGCGCGCGACCTGCTGCGGCAACTCGAAGCCATCGATTCCGCCGGGCGGGTCACGCCGCATGGCAGGATGCTGGCGAAGCTCGGCATGCACCCGCGGCTCGCGCACATGCTGGTCAAGGCCCGCGAGCACGGCGCACCGCGCTTGGCGTGCGACCTCGCGGCCATCTTGAGCGAGCGCGATATCCTGCGCGGAGGCCCCGGCGCGCGCGATGTGGATCTGCGCTTGCGCGTCGCCGTTCTGCGCGGTGACGTGCGGGATCTACCGCCGGGAATCAGTGTCGATAACCGCGCCATGTCCCAGGCGGCACGCAGCTCCGGGCATTGGCAGCGCGACTTTGCGCGCGGCAGCGCCGACTCGGCGGATCCGCACGAATGGACCGGCATCCTATTGGCGTGGGCCTATCCCGATCGCATTGCCCGAGGGCGCGGCGGCGGCGGACGTTATCTCCTGGCGAATGGCCGGGGTGCGCACTTCGGGGAGCCGCAAGCATTGTCCAAGGCCGAGTTCATCGTGGCGGCGGAGCTGGACGGCGCGGAACGCGAAGCGCGGATTTTTCTCGCTGCGCCTCTGGGGCTCGCGCACCTCGAGGAATATTTTGCGGCGCAAATCGTCGAGCGCGCCGAAATACTCTGGGACGATCGCGAACAGGCGATTCGGGCGCGGCGCGAACGCCGCCTGGGCGCGCTGATCCTGGATTCGATCGAGATTCGCAATCCCGATCCTCAGGCATTGCAGAGCGCGGCGCTCGTGGGCCTTCGGCAGTTGGGGATAGCCGGGTTGCCGTGGTCGCCGGAGTTGCGGCAATGGCAGGCACGGGTCATGTTGATGCGGCGCTTCGCCGTTGCATCGCCGGAGCCTTGGCCGGAGTTGAGCGATGAAGCGCTGGCCGCGACCCTCGAGGAATGGGTGCCGGCCTGGATCCAAGGCTTTACGCGGCGCGAGCATTTTGCGCGGATGGATTTGGCAAATGCCCTGCGATCCCGTTTGACCTACGCGCAAGGTGTGATCTTGGAACGGGAGGCGCCGACGCACTTCACCGTGCCCAGCGGCTCAGCCATACCGATCGATTACCTGGATGGCGAGATTCCCACGTTGTCGGTACGCCTGCAGGAGATGTTCGGATTGAACCAGACCCCGAGCATCGCCGCCGGCCGGCTGCCGTTGCTGCTGAAATTGCTGTCGCCGGCCAGACGTCCGGTGCAGATCACCCGCGATCTCGTGAGTTTTTGGAATCGTGGGTACCATGAGGTGAAGAAAGATTTGAAAGGCCGGTACCCGAAGCACTACTGGCCGGAGGATCCCTATGCCGCCGAACCCACACGCCGCGCCAAGCCAAGGCCGTCGTCTCGCTAGTACTCGGCTGGATGCCCGCGAAGCGGTCATGACATGATGAGAAATTCCCGGGAGTGAGCAAATGTACTCACGCGATCTATTCGAAGTGTCTCTGCCGGACACCGGGCATGAACGGCTCGCACCCGGTGCTTGGCTGCTTCGCGGATTCGCTCTTGGCCATGCGTCCGCGTTGACGGCGGCCATCGAAGCCATCGCAGCCAGCTCACCCTTTCGTCACCTGGTCACTCCGGGGGGATTTCGCATGTCGGTCGCCATGACCAATTGCGGCAGCTTAGGTTGGGTGAGCGATCGCCGCGGTTACCGCTACGACGCATGCGATCCGCTCTGCGGCCTGCCCTGGCCATCGATGCCGCCGGTGTTTCTCGAGTTGGCCCGGACGGCCGCACAAGCAGCGGACTTCCCGGGGTTCACGCCCGACGCCTGTCTGCTCAATCGCTACGAACCCGGCGCGCGTCTCACCCTGCATCAGGACAAGGACGAACGCGATTTCAACGCGCCCATCGTGTCGGTCTCGCTCGGTCTGCCTGCTACTTTTCTATTCGGCGGCAATTCGCGGAAGGACAAACAGCGGCGAGTGCCGCTGCAACACGGCGACGTCGTCGTCTGGGGCGGACCTGCACGCCTGTATCACCACGGCGTGCTTGCGCTCAAAGAGGGTCACCACGCCTGCTTAGGCTCGCAGCGCCTGAATCTGACGTTCCGCCGCGCAGCTTGAATTTGCCGGCTACCTCGATTCGCCGGCTACCTCGGGGTCTCAGGTGTCGTCGTCGCACCTGATTCCGCCGCCTCGACGGCCGGCGTGCGCCAACCGCTGCGTAACCCCCAGAAATAGAAAATCAGCGCGGCCAGAGCGACGCAGAGTTGATCCCAGCCGTAGGTGATGTAGTCATGCCCTTCGAACTCCTTGCTGCCGGCCCAGGACAACCCCGTGATCACCAGCAGGTAAGTGGTCAACCACCAAGAACCGCGCAATTGCCGGGCGAAATCCCGCCAACCGGATTTGTTCTGGTAGTAGAGATACACGGGCATCGGCAGAATCAACAGCAACATGATCTCGCCGGTATGCGGCCAGCGCGCCCAGAAGAGCATCAGGGTGGCGAGCACGAAAGCCATCGGCGCGAGCACCGGCAACCCCGGCACGCGCAGCGGCCGGTGCAGGTTGGGGGCCGTGCGTCTCAGCACCATGACGCTGATCGGTACCACGAGGTAGGTAATGATGGTGGCAACCGAGATCACCGCCGCCAGCTTGCCCCATCCCCGGAAGAAGAACAGAAAGATGAAGGACACCACCAGGTTGAACCACATGGCGGGTCGTGGAATCCCGAAGCGCGGATGCACCCGGCCCAGGATTGCGGGGGCCGTATTGCTGCGTTCCATGGCGTAGATCTGGCGTGCAGTGGTCGCGGTGTAAGTGGTGCCGGTTCCGCTCGGACTGACGAAGGCATCGGCGTACAGCAGCAGCGCGAGCCAGTTGAGATTCAGCGCGAGTGCCAGCTGCGCAAACGGCGAGCTGTATTCCAACGCCGCCCAGCCCTCGTGCAGATGGTCGGGTGCGACCGCGCCGAGGAAGGCGACCTGCAGCAGCAAGTAGACGACGGTGCTCAGCGCGATCGATCCGAAGATCGCGAAGGGTACGCTGCGCCCGGGATTACGAGCCTCGCCGGCAAGATTTACCGGATTCTGAAAGCCGTTAAAACTGAAGACGATGCCACTGGTGGCGACCGCGGTAAGGATTGCGGCGATGTTCCCGACGTGCTGCCCGCCGTGAATGCCGACGTGGAAGTTTTCCCAATGAAAACCGGTGCACATGAGCGCCACCGCAGTGGCCGCCGGTACGATCAGCTTGAAGAAGGTAATGGCGCTGTTGGTATCGGCAAAGACCTTCACGCTCCAGAAATTGAGCAAGAAATACACCACGATCAGCACGGCTGCGATCGAGAGACCGGGTGTGGTCAACTCGCCCTGCCCGTTGGCGGCGTGCACATAGAGCTGCTGCGCCCAAGCCCAAGGCCAGGAGCTCATGTATTGCACTGACGCCTCGGCCTCCACCGGAATCACAGAGACGATGGCGATCCAGGCGGCCCAACCGGCGACGAACCCGACCAGCGAACCATGCGAATAGTGTCCGTAGCGAACCGCACCGCCGGATTCCGGAAACATGGCTCCGAGTTCGGCATAGGTGAAGGCAACGAACAGAATGATCACCGCCCCGATGAGCCAGGAATAGATCGCTCCGGGCCCGGCGAGCTGGGCTGCGCGCCAGGCGCCGAAGAGCCAGCCCGATCCGATGATCGAGCCCAAACCGGTAAACATCAAAGCGATGGCTCCGACTTCGCGGCGAATCGCACTTTCATTGGACATGCTTCATTCTCCCTGGCGTGGACTTTAACGGCTCAGCCGGGTCCGCGCCATGCCGATGTGGTGGAAATTCTTGAATGACATCGGCAAGCGCGCAGAGCCGCTCGATCAGACTTCGGTTTCGCAGCCGTGTTCGCAGCGGTCGCGCTCGATTTGCAAAGTGGCATGATGAATGTGGAAGCGCCGCTTGAGATTGGGCGTGAGGGAATCCAGCAAGGCGTCGTCCGCGCTGCGGTCCGGCACCACCAGATGCGCCGTCAACGCGACGCTGGTGGTACTGAGCGCCCAGATGTGCAGATCGTGCACGTCGGTCACCCCTCGCTGATCGGCCAGATAGGACAGCACGGCCGAGGAGTTGACGCTCGCCGGCACGCCGTCCAGAGACAAGTGCAGCGAATCGCGCAACAGTCCCCAGGTGCTCGCCAGAATCGCCGCGACGATCAACAGACTGACGATGGGGTCTATTCGGCTCCAGCCGGTGAACAGGATCAGCGTGCCCGACAGTAATACGCCGACGGATACGGCGGCATCACCCAGCATATGGATGAAGGCACTGCGCCTGTTCAGATCGCCGTGACTCCCGGCATGCAGCAGCCAGGCACTCGAGCCGTTGATCACGATGCCGCTGGCCGCGACACCGATCACGGTCGCTCCGGCAACCGCAGGAGGCGACCCAAGACGGCCCACGGCCTCCCAGGCGATGGCACCGCACGCCACCAGCAGCAGCACCGCGTTCGCCAGTGCTGCCAGCACGGAAGATCGTCCCAATCCGTAAGTAAACCGAGCGCCCGGGGGCCGGCGCCCCAAGTACATGGCAGTCCAGGCGCACACCAATCCCAGCACGTCGCTCAAGTTATGACCCGCGTCGGCTATCAATGCCACCGAGTTGGACAGAAATCCAAAGCCAGCTTCGATGACCACGAAAATCAGATTCAGCGCCACCGCGACCGCCATGCGGGTATTGATATCCTGGGTCGCTATTCCATGCCCATGCCCATGCCCATGCCCATGCCCATGCCCGTGCCCGTGCCCGTGTGCATGTTCATGTCCGTGCTCGTGCTCGTGCTCGTGCTCGTGCTCGTGTCCAGCATGCTCGTGTTGTTCCACTTGCCTCATCCTACTGCGGTTGCTCGAAGGTCGCCCCTCCGGGCGCCGCTCACAACTCGAGTTCGCTCAACGTCGGGTGATCGTCGGGACGGCGCCCCAGCGGCCAGCGATATTTGCGCTCAGTTTCCGCAATCGGCAAATCATTGATGCTGGCGATACGCAATCTCATCAGACCGTGCTGGTCGAATTCCCAGTTTTCGTTGCCATAGCTGCGAAACCAGTGGTCGCCGTCGTCGTGCCACTCGTACGCAAAGCGCACGGCTATTCGATTTTCGCGAAACGCCCATATTTCCTTGATCAGGCGGTAGTCGAGTTCGCGCGACCACTTACGCGTCAGAAACGCCTGAATGGCTTCGCGGCCCTGCAAGAATTCCGCGCGATTGCGCCAGCGGCTATCCGTGGTATACGCCAGTGCCACGCGGGCCGGGTCGCGCGAGTTCCACGCGTCTTCGGCCATGCGGACCTTTTGCGTCGCAGTGTCGAGCGTAAACGGCGGTAGTGGCGGTCTATCCATCAAGTTCCTCGTGCAGGTAGGCGCCGTCGGTATTGACGCGCGTCCTCAAGCCTAACTACCCCGGACGCCACTAAGCAAGTATCGACGGCGGCACTGAGTCAACCGGCACCGCGGGGATCGTAAGATATTGCGGGGCGGGGGCCTGCCGATCGAGTGACTTCGTGCGGGACTTCAAGGCGGCAAGTGACGATTCACGAGCGCGACCATTCGGTCGAGGGCAACGTGGAAAGGATCCAGGGTCAGCTCCGGCAAATCGACGAAACTGGCGGTGGACTTGAGCAGCGGCTTTACCCGCAAGGTTTGTTCGATGATGTCATCGTGCGGAGCAAAAACCGTCAAAGGAGCTTTCAGGCTCTTGAGTTTTTTCTCGATGGCGTAAGTACACGCCGCACGGAACGCAGCGCCGGGATGTGCCGCCAGCACATGCTCCACGAAGCGGCGATGTACATCGGCGAGGTCGTACGGCGGTTGGCGAAAGGCGAAGCCGCCGCGCCAGGCCCCCAGCACATGCCCGCCCTCGGCCGCGGGACGGAGCGGTTGCTCGCTGTACTTTTCCAGCTGGCGCTGCTGCTCCTCTGCCGAGAATAGCGGCATTCCGACGGCGATGACTGCACGGACCTGGGAGCCCATTTGGTGAGCGATCTCGATGGCCTCGAAGGAACCCATGTGCATGCCCAACAGATCGACTTCGCCCTCGATTCCCGCCGCCCTGAGCGTATCCACCGTGCTCTGTGCATACTGCTCGAGCGACAAGGCCCAGGGCGGTGCATCGGAAAAGCCGTAGCCCAATCGATCCGGCGCATAGGTCGGCCGCACCAATCGTTCCTGCAGCAATTCCCACATGGCGCCGGAGCGGGGCGACATATGCAGGAGCACCAGCGGGACACCCTTGCCATCGTTGTTGCGCAAGTGCATTTGTCCGAAACGAGTGGGGTAGATACGCCGCGTCATCTCGAGTGAGCGTCCAGAAAAGACTCGATCAACGGCGCCACCAAATCCGGTCTTTCGATATGCAGCATGTGTCCCGCGCCCGCGACTCGGGCAATTTCAATGTGAGGAAATATCGAGCGAAACGCCGCCGTCGTGCCGTCGGCGCCCAGCTTCCCCAAGTGATCCGATTCCTCGCCCACCAACATCAGCAGAGGCGCGCGCAGCTCGCGCCAGCACGCCTCGGTATCTTCGCGCTTGTACAGTATCGGATTGACCCAGTGATGGCGCGGGTCGCCCGCCAGCCGCACCCGGCCGCCGCCATCGAGTTTACCCCACGCCGCCGCCACGAATGCAGCTTGTGCCGCGGAGAAGCGCGGGTAGCGGAAACGGATGATGCCGGCCAGCTCTGCGAACGACGCGTAGTCCTTGCGTGCGGGTTCAGCCCTCAATTGATCCAGCCATTTGCGCATCCGCGCCGGCGCTTGCGCCGGAGAGGTACGTGCAAGCCCGAACCCCTCCAAGTTGACGACGCCGCGGACTCGTTCCGGCCGCACGCCCGCGTACGAGCAGGCGATGTTCCCGCCCATGCTGTGACCCACCAAATACACGGGCGCCGCGGGCGACAGCTCGGCCAGCAACGCATCGAGATCCCCAAGATAGTCGGGAAACCAGTAACCCTGTTGCGGCCACTCGCTGCGTCCGAAGCCGCGCCAATCGAGCGCCACCAAGGGCCAATCCGACCGCATCGCGTCCACCATGAACTGAAACGTTGCGCCGCAATCGAGCCAGCCGTGCAGCAGAACTATCGGTGGCACCGATGCCGCAGCCTCCGGCCCCCAGCGAGTCACATGCATGTCGAGCCCGCGTACCCGCAAGGTTTCATGCCGCGGCTGGCGCAGCGCCTGGTACGCCGTTGCACCGCCCGCCAGGTCAGCCACCGAGGAAAATCTTGTACGCCGGGTTGTCGGTCTCTTCGGTGTAGGCGTAGTGCAGTTCGTTGAGATGCAATAGAAAGTCGGTACGCGTCTCGACAGGTACTTGGATGCCGGCGAGAACCCGCCCGTAATCCGACCCGTGATTGCGATAGTGAAATAAGCTGATGTTCCAGCCGGTGCCGATGGCCTGCAGAAATTTGAGCAGCGCCCCCGGCCGCTCCGGAAACTCGAATCGATACAGGCGCTCGTCGGTAAGGCCGCGCGCGTGGCCACCCACCATATAGCGCACGTGCAGCTTGGCCATTTCATTGTCGGTCATGTCGCGCGCGGCAAAGCCCGCGTCCGCGATGCTGAGCAGCAGCCCGTCTCGCTCGGCCTTGCCCTGAGTGAGGGCAACGCCCACGAATATCTGCGCCGCCTGCAAATCGCCGTACCGGTAGTTGAACTCCGTGACGCTGCGCCGGCCCAGCAGTTCGCAGAACCGCAGGAAAGAACCCGGCGCCTCGGGGATCTCCACGGCGAATAACGCCTCGCGCTGGGCGCCCAAGTCCGCGCGCTCGGCCACGTACCGCAAGCGGTCGAAGTTCATGTTGGCGCCGCCGTTGATGGCGATGAGCGTGCGTGCGCTGCAGTTTTCGCGGGCAACGTATTTCTTGACCCCCGCAACCGCGAGCGCACCCGCTGCCTCCGCGATGGAGCGTGTATCTTGAAAAATATCCTGGATGGCGGCGCAGATCTGATCCGTGGTCACCAAGATGATTTCATCCACGTACTTGCGCGCGAGGCGGAAATTTTCCTCGCCCACGCGCCGTACCGCGACTCCGTCGGCGAACATGCCGACGCGATCGAGGGTTACCCGCTTCCCGGCCCGCAGCGATTCGTACATTCCGGCCGCGTCTTCCGGCTCCACGCCGATGATCTTGATGCGCGGATACAGTGACTTCACATAGGCGGCGATTCCGGCGATCAGTCCGCCCCCGCCGACGGGAACGAAAATCGCGTCGATGCCGTCGCCATGGTGCTGGCGCAGGATCTCCATGGCGATCGTGCCCTGCCCGGCGATCACATCGGGGTCATCGAACGGGTGCACGAACACCAGTCCCCGCTCCCGGCCCAGTGCGATCGCGTGCTCATAGGCTTGATCATAGTCATCGCCGTGCAGCACGATTTCACCACCGAGGTCGGCCACCGCCTGCACCTTGATGTCCGGCGTGGTGAGCGGCATGACGATGACGGCCGGGATGCCCCGCGTGCGCGCTCCCAACGCGACCCCTTGCGCATGGTTGCCGGCCGAAGCGCAGATGACGCCGCGTTGAGCGCTGATCTGCGACAATTGCGCAATCTTGTTGTATGCGCCGCGAATTTTGAACGAAAAGACCGGCTGGAGGTCTTCTCGTTTGAACCAGATACGATTGTCCAGGCGGCGCGACAACCGCGGTGCGGCGTCCAGCGGCGTCTCGACGGCAACGTCGTATACCTTCGCTTTGAGGATGCGATCTACGTAGTTTTCTTGCATGGTCGATATCGTTGAGAGACATCTACATTAGCTCAAGCATCCACGGAGCGGTATGGTTGATTCATACTGTGAGATGCTCCACAGCCTTCGGAGCCTTGGGCGTTTTGAGCAGGTCAATTGGGTAATATGAGAGCTATGCGCATCGCGAAATTTTGCCTGTTAGGCTCGTTATTGGCCTCGCCGGCTGCCTTTCCCGTCTCGGGGAATCTGGTCGCCACCGACAATGTGAAGGCGCATTTGGTCAGCGAGGTGAGTTCCATCGCTCCGGGCCAGTCGTTCTGGGTCGCCCTGGAATTCAACATTCGCGATGGCTGGCATACCTATTGGCGCAATCCCGGAGATTCCGGCCAGGCCACCACGCTCGCGTGGCAGCTGCCGCCGGGGTTCGCGGCCGGAGACATCGTCTGGACCACGCCGCACCGTTTCGAGATCGCGCCCCTGGTGAATTACGGCTACGCCAAGCATGCGGTGCATCTGGTCAACATCACGGCACCCAATGACTTGAAGGCGGGCAGTCCGATCGTCCTGTCGGCCAAAGCCGGCTGGCTGGTCTGTTCCGACGTGTGCATTCCCGAGAACGCCGACCTGCAATTGAAGCTTCCCGTGGGCAGCGGTACCGGCGCGGTCGATCCCGCGGATGCGGCGCTTTTCACGGCGGCGCGCAGCGAGTTGCCAAGCGCGCAATTCGCGGCGACGACCGCGCGTATCCAGGGTGAGCAACTGGTGATCGCGCTCGGCAAAGAGTGGGGATCCACGCTGTCGCAGATCAGGTCCTTGGCCTTCTTTCCCTATGACGAGGGCGGCATCGAGTACGCTGCGCCGCAGACGCTGACCCGCGGCCAGGATGCCGTCGAACTCGCCATGAAAGTGGGCTACCAGCCGCCTCGGGCGGGAACCGTCCGCGGCGTGCTGCTGGCGACCGAACAGACCGGCAACGACACGGTGACCGTGCCCATGGAGATCGCAGCGACCCTGTCGGGCATCGTCGGCAGCCAGCCCAAGGGCAGCCCGCGGTTCGCGCCGGCAACCGCGACAGCCGAAAGGACCACCGCCTCGCTGCCGGTGCTTCTCGCGTTCGCGATCCTGGGCGGTTTGATCCTGAACTTGATGCCCTGCGTGTTCCCCGTGCTGTCGATCAAGGCCATTGGACTGGTCGAAGAGGCGAAAAATCACCCCGCCGCCGCACGCGCCAAGGGGCTGATGTTCGCTGCCGGTGTCATCAGCTCGATGCTCTGTCTCGCGATCGTGCTGCTGACTCTGCGGGCGGGCGGGGAGGAAATCGGCTGGGGCTTCCAGTTGCAATCCCCTCTGTTCGTCACGCTGCTGGTGTACCTACTGCTGGCCGTGGGACTCAACCTATCCGGCGTCTTCGAGGTCGGCGGCGGCCTTGCGGGTGTGGGTGACGGCCTGACCCGGGGGGATGGCTATCGCGCCTCATTTTTCACGGGCGTGCTGACCACCCTGGTGGCGACGCCGTGCACTGCGCCGTTCATGGCCTTCGCCGTGGGCGCCGCGCTCACGCAGCCGCCGGTGTTTGCGCTGTGCATTTTTGCGGCGTTGGGGTTCGGGCTTGCGCTGCCCTACCTGCTGATATCCTTTGCGCCCTGGATGCGCCGCGCTCTGCCGAAGCCCGGCGCGTGGATGGACACTCTCAAACAGGTGTTCGCGTTCCCGATTTATGCATCGGCGGCGTGGTTACTGTGGGTTCTTGCGCAGCAGACCTCATCCTTCGGCCTCGGCGCCGCGCTGGCCGGCGCCATTCTCATCGCACTGGCGGCTTGGGCGTACCAGAAGTCGAAATCAGGTTCCACGCGGAGCCGCGTGGCGGCGCTCGTTACCGCAACCATGGCCGTGCTGCTCGCCCTCGTGCTGCCGGTGCGCTTCGCCGACGTGGCCGCGGCTGCATCGGGAGTGTCCGCGGACAGCGCGGCACGCCTCGCCGGTGAATGGCAGCCCTATGACGCGGCGGAATTGGCCAAGCTCAATGCCGCCGGAAAGCCGCTGCTGGTGAATTTCACCGCCAGTTGGTGTCTGACCTGCCTGGTCAATGAGCGCAATGCCTTTGCCGACTCCGCGGTTCAGGCGATCATCCGCGACAAGGGGGTCACGTTGATGAAGGGCGATTGGACCAATCGAGACCCGGCCATCACCCAGGCCTTGGCGTCCTTCGGGCGCGCCGGGGTACCGCTCTACGTGGTGTACAACTCCAAGCCCGGTACGGCCGAACCGCTCGTCCTGCCGCAGCTTCTGACCGCGAGCGTCGTGCAAAGCGCATTCGCCGACACGCCCGGCGGCGCTGCGCGCCGTTAAGAATTTGGCCACCCAGATATTCAACAGGCCGTGAATGCGGCATGCTGCGGGAATGGGCTCGGTTGATTCCACCACCATTTCGGTGCTCGATTTCCGCCGCCACAGCATGGTGCTGCAATGGCATGCGCTCGGTGGGACTTGGAGCGCCTACGACACTCCGCCGCCGCTGGTGCACGGCATTGCGTTGATCCGCGCCTCGCAACCGAATATCTGTGTGTACGGCCGGGCGGGACGCCTGTGCCTGCAAGTCGGCCCCAACCAATACGCGCTGTCGGAGAATTCGCCTCGGATCAGTTGCACGCGCGCTTGGGCGAGCTTCGGATTGCGCAGACACTTTACCGTCGAATCGAGCACCGGCGGCGTACTCTACAGCCACGCTTATTGGACCAATCAGCACGAAGATTTCTTTCACTGGTTGGCCGCCAAAGCCGAAGATCCCGACTGGCGCGTCACCAGCGGACGACTATGGTCGGAAGGCCTGGCCGCGGCGACGCTGAGGTCCAACTAGTACTCGGCTCCGAGAGCACCCGCCAATCGGTCAAAACCCCTGTGTCGTGGCTCCAGAGCGCGTCTTCAACGCGGCAGCAAGCCGGCAAGCTCGGAATCGGTCAAATAGCGCCACTGCCCCGGACTCAAGGCACCCAAGTGAACGTTCATGATTCGCACGCGCTGCAATCGCTGAGCCTTGTATCCCAGTGCGGAGCACATACGGCGGATCTGGCGATTCAGCCCTTGCGTGAGAATCATACGAAACGATTCCCGGTCGATGCGGCTGACTCGGCACGGCTTGGTCAGCTTACCCATGATTTTCACGCCGCTCGCCATCATCTGCAGTGAAAGATCGGTGATGGGGCGATCCACCCACACCAGGTACTCTTTTTCATGATTGTTTTCGGAACGGAGGATCTCGTTGACGATATCGCCGTCGTTCGTCAGCAGGATCAGCCCCTCCGAGTCCTTGTCCAAGCGCCCTATCGGAAAGATGCGTTCAGCGTGGCCGACGAGATCAATGATGTTGCCCTCGACGTCGGCCTCGGTCGTGCAGGTCACTCCAACCGGCTTGTTGAGCGCAATGTAGATCTGCTTTTTCTTGGCGCCGATCGGTTCACCGTCGATGCATACCTCATCGCCGTCCATGACGCGGGTGCCCAATGCGGCAACCTGGCCGTTGCAGGTGACGCGGCCCTCTTCGATCCACTTGTCTGCCTCACGGCGCGAGCAGACGCCGGTTTCGCTGATGTACTTATTGAGTCTCACGTCGATATGCTGAGGGTCAACCGCGCAAGAACGCCGCGATCTGCTGCGTCAATGCCGGCGGTGCCGCCGCAAACGGATCGTTCGCGTAGCGGGCGGTGTCGACCAGCAAACGCTGCTGCTTGACCAGGCCTAAGCGTTCGGCGGTCGGCACTTCGGCCAACACCAGGCGTCGCACGAGTTCCGGCCGTGCTGCGGCGAGATCCAGGGCAACTTCGGCGCCATATTGAACCCCCAACACGTCGATCTGGCGCAGCCTCAACTCGTTGGCCAGATCGGAAATCGCAATGGCGGCATCCGCACTGCTGCGGGTGGGTGATGAGTCCGATTCGCCGTAGCCGGGCAGATCCGGCGCATAGACCGAGCGCACATCGGCGAGTTCTGACACGAAGCGGCTGAAGGTGCGGCTCGAGGCATCGAGGGGATGCAGACAAAACAATGTCACCTGCTCATCGAAGCCGCCGGTGGTCGGAAACGCCGTGCGCACATGTAATTGCCCGAATTTGCAATCGAAATAGGCCCGCCGAGTGCGAACGGTTGCGGGCGGAGGGGATAACTTCGAGGCCTTGACCACTGCTCTTGAACTCCAACGTGCGTGTATATGTTGCGGTAAGGATACGCGAATTCGCCTTTGGACCCGCGCTGCGGCCTGCGCGTGACCAAGGTCATTTGTTGCTTTTGTACTACATTAATTTTCACACTTCTTTTCAATAGGGCTAGCTTCGGAGCCAATCCAGGGCTAGAGTGTTGCTTGGACGCAATGGACTCTAGGGAAGTAAAAAGACCAATCATCGCCAGAGCGCAGGATAACGGCGCCACAAAAGGCATGGGGACTCTTGAGAGCCGGGCACTGCCCGGCTTTTTTATTGGACTCCGCGATCCCACACACGCGACAGAGTGTAGCCGTTCGAGCGCCCGCCCTTGAATTCCACGATCTCCACCAGGCGCTGGCCGTCTTCCGACAGGCTGTAGTGCTCTTCGAACGGCGGACGCTCATCCTCGGGATCGCCGCTCTGCACGATGAGAGTCTTGTCCGCCCAACCGCAGTGTGGGGGCGGCTCATGTCCCTGGGCTCGCGTGCCTCGCCCCGGCGAAGTGCCATCACCATGATCTGCGTCAGCTTGATGTCTGTGAGACTTTCCCCCGTCCATGGGCTGACAAATGCGGTTACTCCCGTCCGAGGTGAAGGCCACGACCCCGGCGACCTGCTTGATGTCGAGATGCTTGCCCGGCCAGCGCAGCCCCTCGCGGAGCACACTGACCGGCGGCATCACCGGGCCGCCCGGACCACCGTAATTCGGGCCGCCGGGACCCCCGCCCCGCCCGCCGCCTGGACGGCCACCCCGGCCGCCCGGAGCGCTGCTCTGGCCGGCGGCGGGAGCGTTGAATTGAGCGTTGATCAATCGCTGCGGATCATCGCTGTCGGCTTCGTTGAGCTTCCATCGTCCGCTGAAATCCACCCCGGCCGGCGGCGCCTGCGCGAGCCTTTCACTCGCACACGCTGCAAGACACATCACTGCCACAATCACGACGAACCGCATGCGGCAATCTTATAATGAAGGCCGCCGCAGCGGGTATAGCGCTTGGAATCAACCGACGGAGCGGCGCGCCCCTGGGGCTGCCCGCAAATCCTTGGGCCCGCAAATCCACGCGCGGCCTTCGAACGGCTGGAAGCACACACGCAGCGCTTCGGTCCTGCGCATGGTTTGAGTGCTGCAGTCGATCCTACCGTCTGCAAGATCAGCCTGGATCAAATCGACCAGAGAAGCGCTGGGCTCGCCCTCATCCGTGGGCGGCAGCGCATGCGCGAGGATACGCGCCTGAATATCGCTGCCGCGGGCAGCGTTGCCGAGCACGGCACGCTTGAAACGATCGAGCACGACCAATACCGAACTCAACGTGTTGTCCGTCACATCGCTGGGGCGGCCGGTTCCGCCCATGAACCGTAAATGCAGCAAGCCGCCGACGCAGCGGCCTTCGTCATGCAGGCAAAGCGCGAGGGCTCCGTGCAAATCGGCGATCATGAGCAACGGCTCGGGCGAGACCTGATAAGTGTCCGGCGCGACCATGACTTCCGCGATATCAATTGCCAATGCGGACCCCCTTATTGACTGCAGAGATGCTGCACGCAACCGTGCATTCCCTCTGCCGAGCAAATCACGGTTTTGGGAACCTGGGGCGCCGGCGATCATTACTCGGGCAGGCTCCTAGGACCAAGAGTGATAAGCTCATGCTTTCCGGTAATTGGCGCCCCAGGGGGTCTCGGACGTATCGTGATGGTCTATGTATCGGTATGACGTAGTCGACAAAACGCTGGTAAACGAACGCGTCGCACAATTCCGCGACCAGACGCGCCGTTTCCTCGCCGGCGAGCTCACCGACGACGAATTCCGCCACCTGCGCCTGCGCAACGGCCTGTACATCCAGCGCCATGCACCGATGCTGCGCGTGGCAATACCTTATGGGTTGCTGTCATCGACCCAATTGCGTGCCCTCGGAAGCATTGCCCGCCGCTACGACCGCGGCTACGGACATTTCACGACGCGCCAAAACATCCAGTTCAACTGGCCCAAGCTCGAGGAAGTTCCGGACATTCTGGCCGAACTTGCCCAAGTCGAGATGCACGCGATCCAAACCAGCGGCAACTGCATCCGCAACACGACCTCAGACCACTTGGCGGGCGTAACACCCGACGAGATCGAGGATCCACGGCCGTGGTGCGAGCTCATCCGTCAATGGTCCACCTTCCACCCGGAGTTCACCTACCTGCCGCGCAAGTTCAAGATCGCGGTCACAGGAGCGGCGCAGGATCGGGCGGCCTCCCAGGTCCATGACGTCGGCGTGCATATCGTGCGCAACGCAGACGGCGATTTGGGCTTTGAAATTCTCGCCGGAGGCGGCCTCGGACGTACGCCCGTCATCGGCCAGGTGGTGCGCGAGTTCCTGCCGCGCGAGCACCTGCTGTCGTATCTCGAAGCCATTTTACGCGTATACAATTTGGAAGGCCGGCGCGACAACATCCACAAGGCGCGTATCAAGATTTTGGTGCGCTCGTTGGGAATCGAAGAGTTCCGCAAGCGCGTGGAAGCCGAGTGGCTGATCACGCGCGAGTCGGATCTCTGCGTCGATGACGCCGAAATCGCACGCCTGCGCAGCTTCTTCAACCCGCCCGCCTACCGCAGCCTGGCGGACACCGAGCCGGCCGCGGGCAAGAGCACGGCTTTCCGCGCCTGGTATCGCTACAACACCACGGCGCACAAAGTACCCGGCTACCGGGCCGTGTACATATCGCTCAAAAAGCCGGATGTCGCTCCGGGCGATGTCACGGATGCGCAGATGGAGCTGCTCGCCGATCTCGCCGACCGCTACAGCTTCGGGGAAGCGCGCGTCACGCACACGCAGAATCTATTGTTCGCGGACGTGCAACAGGACGCGACTTTCGAACTCTGGCAGGCGCTCGAGAAGGCGGGGCTCGCCACACCGAACATCGGTACCTTGACCGACATGATTTGCTGCCCGGGCCTGGATTTTTGCAGCCTCGCCAACGCCGGTTCGATCGATGTGGCCAAGCTCATCAATGAACGGTTCGATGACTACGATTACCTCTACGATTTGGGTGAGCTCGAAGTCAAGATGTCGGGCTGCATGAACGCCTGCGGCCATCACCATGTGGGTCACATCGGCATTCTCGGCGTGGATAAGAGCGGCGAAGAGTGGTACCAGATCACCATCGGCGGTGCAGCGGGCGCGGACGCATCCTTGGGGCAGGTCATCGGCCCGTCGGTGGCCAAGACCGATGTTGCCGAGACCATTGCCCGTCTGCTCGAGGTGTATGTGGAGCGACGGCAGCCGGATGAACGCTTCCTCGATGTCGTGCGCCGGCTCGGCGTCAAACCCTTCAAGGAGAGAGTGTATGCCACGCCGGCTGCTGCGTGACGGCCGCATCGTCGTCGACGACTGGTCGTACCTTGCACAGGCCGGGGACGACGCGGCTGCGGCGCTGATCCTGACCTTCGCGCAATGGCAAGAAGAGCGCGGCAAGTGGCTCGCGCAGGATCGGCGCCTGGGAGTCGTGCTGTTGGCGGCGGATCCGGTGGAGGCACTGGCGCCCGATATTGCACGGCTGGCCCTGATCGGCGCGGACTTCTCCAGCCCCAGCGAAGGACGCGGCTACACCCAGGCGCGTGTGCTGCGCGAACAGTGGAAGTTCGGCGGCGAGCTTCGCGCCACGGGCTACGTGCGCCGCGATCAATTGTTCTTCATGGCCCGCTGCGGCTTCAACAGCTTCGAATTGCCCGACGCCGACCTCGAGGACGCGCACAGGATGCTGTCGACTTTCTCGTGGGCGTATCAACCATCGAACGATGCGGGCTTGCCGCTCAAGCTGCCGCACCGCCGGCGGGATACACCTGCCACCGCCTGAAGCGTAAGCCCACTTTCTGGCCGACAGTGAAACGCTCACTTTCGTAGCGCTCGCGGCTGATTTCCGCTTCCAGCGGCTCATTCGCCGGCAGCCCTTCGGCGCCGAGCTCCAAGCGCACGATGGGTCCGATCACGCGCACGGCAATCACGACCGCAGGCCAGCCGGACGCCTCGGGGCCGATTTCGATTTCATGGGGCCGAATCAGCGCAATGCTGCCGGCAGCGCCCGGTGCGCCCGCGGCGGGCGCGATATCGATCGGCCCCACATAGGCGCGGCCATCACGCACTTGCACCGGCAGTTCGTTGACCTGCCCGAGGAAGCGGTGCACGAATGCCGAGGTCGGCAAATCGTAAACCTCGCTGGGAACGCCGAATTGCTCGATTCGCCCGCGGTTCAGCACCACGATGGTATCGGCGACCTCGATCGCCTCCTGCTGATCGTGCGTCACGAAAATGCTGGTGAAATGCAATTCGTCATGCAGGCGCCGCAGCCAGCGGCGCAATTCATGGCGCACCTGGCTGTCGAGAGCCCCGAAGGGCTCGTCCAGCAGCAGCACATCGGGGTCGACCGCCAGAGCGCGGGCGAGCGCCACGCGCTGGCGCTGGCCGCCCGACAGCTGCGCCGGGTATCGATCGCCCGCCCAGCCCAGCTGCACCAGCTCCAGCAGCGACTGCACCTTTTTGCGTATCTCTCCGGGGGAGGGCCGTTCGCGGCGCGGCTTGACCTTCAATCCGAAGGCGACGTTTTCAAACACTGACATGTGGCGGAACAGGGCGTAGTGCTGGAATACGAATCCGACGTTGCGATCGCGAATGGGCCACTGGGTCGCGTCGCGGCCGTCGAACAACACCTGTCCTTCGTCCGGCGTCTCGAGACCGGCGATTATGCGCAGCAGCGTGGTCTTGCCGCAGCCTGAGGGTCCGAGCAGCGCGATCAACGCGCCCGTCGGCACGTCCAGATCGATGTTTTCGACGGCGGCAAATTCACCGAATTGCTTGGCTATGCCGCGTAAAGCGATGCTCACGTGTTCTCCCTGCGCGTCCGATCGCGCGCTTGCGCCGCGGCATGCCGCAGCTCCGGTTGCCGCCATTCCACGAAGCTCTTGCCCGCCAAGGTCAGCAGCGCCAGCAAGGCGAGCAGCGATGCCACGGCAAATGCCGCCGTGTAGTTGTATTCGTTGTACAGAATCTCGACGTGCAAGGGCATGGTGTTGGTGAGGCCCCGGATGTGCCCGGAAACCACCGATACCGCGCCGAACTCGCCCATGGCGCGCGCGTTGCAGAGCAAGACGCCGTACATGAGGCCCCAGCGGATGTTGGGCAGCGTGACGCGCCAAAAGGTCTGCCAACCGGTGGCGCCGAGCGACAGCGCAGTTTCCTCATCATCCTTGCCCTGCGCCTGCATCACCGGAATGAGTTCGCGGGCAATGAACGGGAAGGTGACGAAAATGGTGGCCAGCACGATGCCCGGCACCGCGAATACCACGCGGATGTGGTGCGCCCGCAGATATCCGCCGAACCAGCCATGCGAACCGAACAGCAGAATGAAGATGAGACCCGCAATGACCGGCGATACCGCGAACGGCAGGTCGATGAGCGTGATCAGCGTACTCTTGCCGCGAAATTCGAACTTGGCGATCGCCCATGCGGCGGCCACGCCGAACACGAGGTTGAAGGGAACCGCGATGGCTGCAACGAGCAGGGTCAGCTTGATCGCCGCCCACGCGACCGGATCGGCGATTGCGGCAATATAGGCTCCGGCGCCCCTGGACAGCGCTTGCACGAACACGACCAGCAGCGGCAGCACCAGAAACAGTCCCAGGAACAGCAGAGCCGCCGCAATCAATGGCACTCGGATCGACGCAGGGTGGCGCCCTGCGATGCGCGCTTCAGCGGCCGCCATGTCGCGACAGTGCCCAGTGTTGCAGCGCGTTGATGCCGAGCATGAGCGCGAAGGACAAGACCAGCATCACCACGGCGATGGCCGTGGCGCCGGCATAATCGTATTGCTCCAGCTTGGTGACGATCAGCAACGGCGCGATCTCGGATTTCATCGGCATATTGCCCGCGATGAAAATCACCGAACCATATTCGCCGATGGCGCGCGCAAAGCTGAGCGCGAACCCGGTGAGTAGCGCCGGCCACAGCGCCGGCAGGATGACGCGCGCAAAGGCTTGTGCTGCCGACGCGCCGAGAGTGGCTGCGGCCTGCTCCACCTCCCGGTCCAGATCCTCGAGCACGGGCTGCAGCGTACGCACCACGAACGGCAGGCCGATGAATGTCAGCGCCACCACTATCCCCAACGGCGTGAACGCCACATTGATCCCGATCGACCCGAGCCAAATCCCGAGCCAGCCGTTGGGCGCGTACAGCGCGGTCAACGCAATGCCGGCCACGGCCGTGGGCAGCGCAAACGGCAGGTCCACCATGGCATCGATGAGCTGCTTGAACGGAAACGTATAACGCACCAGCACCCAGGCGACGAGTAGACCGAAGAGCGCGTTGATCAGCGCGGCGATTACCGAGGCGCCGAAACTCAGGCGCAGGGACGCGACCACGCGCGGAGCCGTCACGACGTCCCAAAAATGACCCCAGCCGAGGCCGAAGCTGCGGATGAACACCGCCGACAGCGGGATCAGCACGAGCAGCGACAGATACACCATGGTATAGCCCAGGGTCAGGCCGAAGCCGGGTAGCACCCGCCGCGGCTGCTGCCGCGGCTTGGACCTGGGGAGTTCGACTGCCTCGATGCGCGATGCCATGGGTGTCCTGAGAAAAGGGTCGGGCTCCAATGCCGGTGCCGGCGCAGGCGCCGCACACTGTTCTGAAGCGCTGTTCAGGGCAATGCGCAATTACTGACCGTAGATCCTGTCGAAGGTACCATGGTCCGCAAAATGGGTGGCCTGAGCCCTGGTCCAACCGCCAAATACGCCATCGATGGTAACCAACTGCGGAATATTTGCGAATTGCGCCGCGTATTGGGCCGCGACGGCCGGGTCGCGGGGGCGATAGAAGTGCTTCGCCGCAATTTCCTGGCCCTGCCTGGAGTAGAGAAACTTCACGTATTCCTCGGCGACCTTGCGAGTACCGTGTTGGTCGACGTTCTGGTCGACCACGCTGACCGGCGGTTCCGCAACGATGCTGAGAGAAGGCGCGATGATGTCGAACTTGGCGGGCCCCAGCTCCTTGATGGCGAGGTACGCTTCGTTTTCCCACGCGAGCAACACGTCACCGATGCCGCGTTCCACGAAAGTCACAGTCGCCCCGCGTGCGCCTGAATCGAGAACCGGTACGTTGTGGTAGAGCTTTTTCACGAAGGCCTCCGCGGTGACGTCATTGCCGCCGGGCTGCTTCAGGGCCCAGGCCCACGCCGCCAGGTAGTTCCAGCGCGCGCCGCCCGAGGTCTTCGGGCTCGGAGTAATGACCGCGATGCCGGGCCGCGCCAAATCGCCCCAATCATGGATATTTTTCGGATTGCCTTTGCGCACCAGGAAAACGATCGTGGAGGTATAGGGCGTGCTGTTGTCCGGCAGCCGCGACTGCCAGTTCGCCGGAATCAAACCGCCCTGGATCGCCAGTGCGTCGATGTCGTAGGCCAATGCCAACGTCACCACATCGGCCTCGAGGCCGTCGATCACGGCGCGTGCCTGCTTCCCCGATCCGCCATGACTTTGGTTGACGCGCACGGCATCGCCGGTCTTGCTCTTCCAGTAGGCGGCAAACGCCCTGTTGTAATCCTCGTAGAACTCGCGCGTCGGATCATAGGAGACGTTCAGCAGCGTGACGGCAGCTGCGTGCGCCGCGGAACCCATGAGTACGACGATCAGCACCAAGGCGAACCAGAAATATTCGCGCACCCAGCGCCTGCCATTACCCTCGATCATTACCGCCCACCCGCAAGCCCGCTCGACAGCGAATCCGGGAAGGCTAACGTCTCGCACTGCGCCCCGGAACTACCATCCCGTCATCTGCATATGCGTTTACGGTATGTCGCGCAACGGAATCTGCAAATCGCCCAAAATACGGTCCACTTCCTCCTGCGTCTCCAGTTTCTCGGTCTCGCGCACCAATTTGCGAGGCAGATGCGGCGCCAGCAGCTCGATGAACTCATACATGTAGGCACGCAGCAGGGCGCTGCGCCGGAAGCCGATCCAGGTCGTATGGCCTTCGAACAGGTGGGCCGCGTCGAGCACCACCAGATCTGCGTCGGTGACGGGATCGATGGCCAGCCGGGCCAAAATACCGACCCCTAAGCCGATGCGCACATAGGTCTTGATCACATCCGAGTCGCGCGCCGTCAATGCCACATCCAGAGATAAACCGGCGGTTTCGAACAGTGCGGGCAGCGAGGAGCGGCCGGAAATGCTGAATACATAGGTGACGATCGGGTACTCGGCGAGTTTCTTCAGCGTGAGTTTGCCGGCCGATGCGAGCGGGTGGCCGCGCGGCACGACCACGGCTCGATGCCAGCGATACACCGGCAGTCGCACCAGATGCGGAAATTGCTCTTCGGAACCCGTGGCTATGGCGAAATCGACACGGTCGCGCGCCACCATTTCGGCAATTTGCTCCGAGGTACCTTGGTGCAAGTGCAGGCGCACCTTCGGATACTTGAGCCGAAAGGCGCGAATCACCGTCGGCAGCACATAACGCGCCTGGGTGTGCGTGGTTGCGATCGACAGAGTGCCGCCGTCCGCCTTGCGCAGTTCCGCGGAAGTGCGGCGAATGTTCTGCATCTCACGCAAGATGCTGGCGGCGCGCGAAATGATTTCCTCGCCCGCGTCGGTGGTCCGGGTCAGCGCGCGGCCCTCGCGCTCGAACAGCTGAAAGCCGAGTTCTTCCTCCAAGAGTTTGAGCTGGCGGCTGACCCCGGGTTGCGAGGTATGTAGCTGTCGCGCGGCCGCCGTTATGTTCAGGCCGTTTTCATGGACTGCCACCAGATAGCGCAGTTGCTGGAATTTCATCGCCTTGCCGGCCTTGTCGTTGGTGAGCGTGTGCCGGCATAGGATATAAGTTTGAGGCGCCGCGCGCTGGGGTCGTCGTTGCCGCGCGCCATCACCAAAACGCATGTCCTCATGCACTCTAGTTCGTTTCCCGAAATCACCCTCCCCCCTATAGTTTCCTTCCTGTAGTCAAATGCCGAGATCCCCTTGTCCGAGCTATCCAAGGCCCTGCGCGAGCGCGCAGAGGACAGCATTTCACAGCTCCGCAGCGCCGTCGCGGAGTTCAAAAACGTGTGCTATGCCAATAGTTTAGGGTCTGAATCCATCGTCCTCACCGATCTGATTTGGGGGGCGGTGCCCGAGATCGAAATCTTCAGCATCGATACCGGGCGGTTATACCCTGAAACCTACGATCTCATAGAGCGGGTGCAGCAGCGCTATGGGCGGGCCTTGACTATCTACTACCCCGATACCGCAAAATTAGAAGGCTGGGTCGGCGAGAACGGCATCAATGGGTTCCGCGACGGCCTTGACCAGCGCCGCGGATGCTGCGGCGTACGCAAGGTCGAACCGTTCCGCCGCGCCATTTCCGGACGCGGCGCCTGGGTTACCGGCATCAGGCGGGGGCAATCGGCCAGCCGTGCGCTGGCGGCACCCGTGGAATGGGACGGCGAATACGGCCTGCACAAGGTGAGTCCGCTGCTCGAGTGGTCGGAGAACGAGATCTGGGAGTACATCCGTAAAAAGCGTCTGCCCTACAACGCTCTGCATGACCGGGGCTTTCCGAGCATCGGCTGCGCCCCGTGCACGCGCGCGGTACAGCCCGGCGAGGACGAGCGCTCGGGGCGCTGGTGGTGGGAACGCGGCGATTCACGTGAGTGCGGCCTGCATCCGCGCCGCCAGGTAAGCGCCGCCAGATAGGACCTTCAAGCCGCCAGACAGGACCTTCAAAGTGAACTACTTCCCCGTCTTTTTCGATCTCACCGGGCAAAAGGTGCTCATCGTCGGAGGCGGCGACGTAGCGCTGCGCAAAATTTCGCTGCTGGAACGTACCGGCGCCTCGATCACCGTGGTTGCACCGCAAATCGCGCCCGAACTCGTGGCCGCCGCTACTGCCGGCAAACTCGAGCTCGCCATTCGCGAGTTCGTCCCCGAAGATCTGGACGGTGCGCGCCTGGTCATCGTCGCGACCTCGCGCCGCGCCGTGAATCGGTGGATCGCGAAGTTGAGCGAGTCGCGCAATATTCCCGTCAATGTGGTCGATGACCGCGAAGCATCCCGCTTCATCGTGCCCGCCATCATCGACCGCGATCCGGTTCTGGTGGCGATTTCGACCGGCGGCACATCGCCGGTACTGGCGCGCCGCTTGCGCGAACGGCTCGAGGCGTTCATCCCGACGCGAATCGGCCAATTGGCGCTGTGGCTCAAGGCGCTGCGCAGAAGCACGCGCGGAGAAGCTGCGCGATACGGACGAGCGTCGGCGATTCTTCGAGGCCATCGTTGACGGGCCGGCGGCGCGGCGCTTCATCGAGGGCGACAGCCAAGGCGCGCGGCGCTTTGCGCAGCAGCTTCTGGCGACCACCTCGACCGCGCCCCGCGCCGCGGGAGACGTAACGCTGGTGGGCGCCGGTCCCGGCGATCCGGAACTCCTGACACTCAAGGCACTGCGCGCGCTGCAAGACGCCGATGTGATACTGCACGATCGCTTGGTGCCTCCCGCGGTGCTCGATCTCGCGCGCCGCGACGCCGCGCGAATCTGCGTGGGCAAAGCCGCAGGCAACGTCGGCAGCACGCAAGCAGAGATCAATGCCCTGCTGATCGAACTCGCGGGTCAGGGCAAGCGCGTGGTGCGCCTCAAGGGCGGCGATCCCTTCGTCTTCGGGCGCGGCGGGGAGGAACTGCAAGCGCTGGCAAAGGCGCACATCAATTTCTCGGTGGTGCCGGGCATCACCGCCGCGTTGGGCAGTGCCGCCTACGCGGGCATTCCGCTGACACATCGCGACTTCGCGCATGGCGTGAGCTTCGTCACCGGTCACGGCCGGGACGAGGGCCAGGAACCCGATTGGCGCGCACTGGCGATACCGGGAGCCACCGTCGTGTTCTACATGGGAGTGGCGCGCTTGGACCACATCGTGGAAAAACTCCTGGAACACGGCGCCCCGGACACTCGACCGGCCGGCATCATTGCGCAGGGCACCACGGCGAATCAGCGCGTCATTACCGCAACGCTCGGCACCATCCGCGGTGTCTCGTCCGCGGCGAATCTGCAATCACCGGCTCTGCTCATCGTGGGCGACGTCGTCGCCCTGCAGTCCTCGCTCGCTTGGTTCAATACCGGCGGCGCCCTCGATCTTTCAGAGACCGCCTAGACGAGTACCCCAGGAGCCTGTCCAAGTACCTGGGGTTAGCCACCGGCGCCTTCAGTAACTTCGCAGGAGATGGCTATTCGGCGATGACTAACCAATGGCCTCGGCAAATCCCCGTTCTTTGACCCAGTCCTTGTTGAACAAGCGCGATTGATACTTCGCCCCGCCGTCGCACAGGATCGTGACGATGGTGTGCCCGGGGCCGAGTTGTTTCGCGAGCGTCACGGCCGCCGCGACGTTGATGCCTGCCGTGCTTCCGAGCAGCAAGCCCTCTTCGCGCAGCAGCCGATAAACGAAGTGCATGGTTTGCGCATCCGAGATTCGCAGCGCGTCATCGATCGGGGCGCCCTCGAGATTTGCGGTCACGCGGCCGGTGCCGATACCCTCGGTGATCGACGAGCCGCCGTCGGTCTTCAATTCGCCGTCCTTGACGTAGTGGTACAGCGCACTGCCGGGCGGATCGACGAGCACGATTCGAACCGCGCTGGACTTCGACTTGAGGTAGCGGGCGACACCCGCCAGCGTCCCGCCGGTGCCCGTGGACGCGCAGAAGGCGTCGATCTTGCCGTCGGTATCGCGCCAAATCTCCGGGCCCGTCGACTCGAAATGAGCGTCGCGATTCGCGGTATTGTCGAATTGATTGGCCCAAATGGCATCGGGAATCTCTTGCGCCAGGCGCCCGGCCACCTTCTGATATTGGTTCGGGTTGCTGTAGGGCACGGCCGGCACCTTGCGCAATTGCGCTCCCAGGGCCTCGATGATTTGGTATTTCTCCGCCGCCTGATTGTCGGGCATCACGATCACGCAACGATAGCCGCGCGCATTGCATACGTGCGCGAGGCCGATCCCGGTGTTGCCGGCGGTGCCCTCGACTACGGTGCCGCCGGGCTTCAACACTCCGCGGCGCTCGGCGTCCAGGACGATCCACTTCGCCGCTCGGTCCTTCACGGAACCGCCGGGATTCATGAATTCAGCTTTCCCGAGGATCTCGCAGCCCGTTTCCTCGCTTACGTGACGTAGACGAATCAAGGGGGTGTTGCCGATCGCATCCGTAAACCCGTCGCTCACACGCATCAATGGTCCTTCCGATTTGCCGCAGATTATGGGTAAGCGTAGCGCACCGGGCGGCGCTACACGGTCGCAGCCGGCGGCGGCGGCAACAGCTCGCCGCCGAGCTCACGGCGCATTGTGACGGTATCCAGATCGCCGGTCCATTTGGCGATCACCAAGGTTGCGACGCCGTTGCCGATCACATTGGTCAGCGCGCGCGCCTCCGACATGAACCTATCGATGCCGAGTATCAGCGCGAGACCGGCCACCGGCAGCGTACCCACGGAGGACAGCGTCGCGGCCAACACGATGAAGCCGCTGCCGGTGACGCCGGCGGCGCCCTTGGAGGTCAGTAGCAGCACCGCGAGCAGCGCGAGCTGTTGCGGCAAATTCATCGGCGTGTTCGTGGCCTGCGCGATGAACAGCGTCGCCATCGTGAGGTAAATCGATGTGCCGTCGAGATTGAATGAATAACCCGCCGGAATCACCAAGCCGACCACCGATTTGCCGGCGCCGATTTTCTCCATCTTGGCGAGCATTCTCGGAAGAACCGACTCAGAGGAGGAGGTACCGAGGACGATGAACAATTCGTCTCCGATATATTTGATGAATTGCCAGATGCCAAAGCCGTGCACACGCGCCACCAGCCCGAGGGCTCCGAAGATGAAGAGCAGGCAGGTCGCATAGAAACAGCCCATCAGCAGCCCGAGCGACAAGAGCGAACCGAATCCGTACTTGCCGATGGTAAAAGCCATGGCGCCGAACGCGCCCAACGGCGCCAATTTCATGATGATCGCGACGATTCCGAACAGCACGCGCGACGCTGCGTCGATGAAGGCCGACATCGCCGCGCCGCGGGCACCCAAGCGCTGCAGCGCGAAGCCGAAGAGCAGGGCAAAGAGCAGAACCTGAAGAATTTCACCCTTGGCGAAGGCATCGACGACCGTCGTGGGAATGACGTTGAGCAGAAATTCGGGCACCGACTGCAATTTCCCCGGCCCGGTATACGCCGCCACCGCAGCGGTATCGAGGGTGTGCGGATCGACGTTCATACCGCTTCCGGGCCGCAGGACATTGATCACCACGAGGCCCAGCACCAGCGCCACCGTGCTCATGACTTCGAAGTAGATCAGCGCAAGTCCGCCGGTCTTCCCGACCTGCTTCATGTCCTCGACGCCGGTTATCCCCGTTACCACGGTACAGAAGATCACCGGAGCGATCAGCATCTTGATCAGCTTGATGAACGCGTCGCCGAACGGCTTCATCGCCGCGCCGGTATCCGGGTAAAGAGTGCCGAGCAGCACGCCGAATACAATGGCAATGACGACCTGGAAATAGAGAGAACGGCGCAGATTTTTCACGCGCCGTAACTTAAGCGATTCAGGAACTTTGCGGTGGCTTTTCTGAGCGCAGCGTCAGAAAGGGGATGTCAAAAAGAATCCCCGGACAATTGCCGGGGAATCGAGTGGAACAGGTGCCGGGTAAGAACCCGACACGTCCTAGATTGGAAGATACGTACGCGGCAGATTGCCTCTACGTTCGACCTTGTTTGTATCAATCCAGTGTTGCAACTAAGTAACGCTGGTTACCAATACGCTCCAATCGGACCGTGATGATAATAACAGATACTACTGATAAATCCAACGGTTATGACATAGTGTCAAAGGATTGTTGCACTATGTCAAATTGTCACCCGTTTGTGACACGCAAGCAACATTCGGTTCCGACGCCGGGATTTACACGGCTGGGCGGCATCTTCTGCCGCCTCCACGGCGCAGCCCGCGAGTTTGCTTTTCTGCAATGCTTCCCTCAGATTTGCCGGCTGCATGAAGGAGCTCAAATCATGAAATATCTGCATACCATGGTCCGCGTGACGGATATCGAGCAATCGTTGCGCTTCTATCGCGACGCGCTCGGTCTCTCTGAAATATCGCGGCAAGATCACCCGCAGGGACGCTTCACGCTGGTGTTCCTGGCGGCGGCCGGCGACGAAAATGCGCAGGTCGAACTCACCCACAATTGGGATCCGGAAAGCTATACCGGCGGCCGCAACTTCGGACACCTGGCGTACGCGGTAGACGACGTCTACGCCACTTGCCGGCGCTTGATGGAGCACGGAGTCACGATCAACCGGCCGCCCCGCGACGGCCGCATGGCCTTCGTGCGCTCGCCGGACAACATATCGATCGAGCTGCTGCAGAAGGGTGCGGCGCTGGCTCCCGCGGAACCCTGGACCACCATGCCCAACGTCGGCGTCTGGTAGCGAGCGGAATTTAGAACATTTCCGACGCGTCCGGCGCTTTGATGTCCACCGGCGTGCGCGAGGGAATGTGCTCGCCGGTGATCATCTCGGCATAGGCCTGGCCGGGGCCGACCATGGGATAGACGCCTGCGTCGGGATCGATCATGACCTCGAGGAATGCAGCCCCGTCGAAACCGATGAATTCGCCGATGACGCGCGGCACATCGGCCTTCCGGTCGAGCCGGACGGCGTATTTGAATCCGTCAGCGAGTGCCGCCTTGACGAAATCCTTGGTGTGCAAGCTCTTGTCGCTGGCGCTCAGCCGGCCGCTGTGGAAAAGCTTTTGCCATTGCTTGACCATGCCGTCGCCGCAATTGTTGAACACCACTACCTTGATGGGCAGATCGTAGGTCGTGACGGTTTCGAGTTCGCCGATATTCATCCGAATGCTGGCATCGCCGTCGATGTCGATGACCAAACGGCTGCGCTGTGCATACTGGGCACCCACCGCCGCCGGCAAACCGAAACCCATGGTGCCCATGCTTCCCGAAGTCACCCAAAGCCGCGGATTGCGGAAATCGAAATACTGCGCAGCCCACATTTGGTGCTGACCCACGCCGGTGGTGATGATGGCCTCGCCGCGCGTCAGGCGATTGATCTCCTCGATGACGTAGTAAGGCTGAATCAACGCGCTGCCGCGATCGTAGTTCATCGCGTACTTCGACCGAAGTTCCTCGCAATGCCGCAGCCACTCGGACCAATCGGGCTTGAAGCCCTGACGCTTGCCGTAATCCAGCAAACCGAGCAGCGCGTCCGGCAACAACCCCACATGACTCCAGTCCACGCGCTTGACCTTGTTGATCTCCGAGGCGTCGATATCCAGATGCGCGATGAATTTGGCGCCCGCGGCGAACCGCGCCGGATTGCCGGCGACGCGATCGTCGAATCGTGCGCCGAGCGCCAGCAAGCAGTCGCAGTCGTCGACGGCGTAGTTGGCGAAGGCCGCCCCGTGCATTCCGAGCATGCGCATCGATAACGGGTGCGACGTATCGACGGCGCCGATGCCCATCAGAGTGGTGACGACCGGCACCTGAAATTCCTGCGAGAATTCGCGCAAGGCATGCGCCGCGTTGCCGTTGATGACGCCGCCGCCCGCATAGATCAGCGGGCGCTTCGCGGCACCCAGGGCGGTGAAGAAGTCGGCACACGCCGCTTCCGGCAATTTGCAGAGCTCGAGGCGATTCATCCGCTGCCGGTAGCCGGCCACCGGCAGGCGCCCGGAGCCATGAAACACGCCTTTCCAGTTCTGCACGTCTTTCGGCACGTCGAGCACGACGGGACCGGGGCGGCCGGTGCGGGCAATTTCGAACGCCGTGCGTACCGTCGCCTCCAGTTTGGTCGGGTCGGTGACCAGGAAAACGTGCTTGGCCACGGCACCCATGATGCTCGGCACCGGTGCTTCCTGGAATGCGTCCGTGCCGATGGCGGTGGTGGGCACTTGACCGCAAATCACCACGATGGGCACGGAATCGGCCATCGAGTCGCGCACCGGGGTTACCATGTTGGTGGCTCCGGGGCCCGAGGTAACCAGTGCCACGCCGACTTTACCGCTGGCGCGGGCAAATCCCGCCGCCATGAATCCGGCGCCCTGCTCATTGGCCGGCACGATCAGCGGCATGGCTGACCGGTGATCCTGGTTGAAACGGAACACGGCGTCGTAGATCGGCAAGATCGCTCCGCCGCTATAGCCGAAAATCGTATCGACGCCCTCGTCCGCCAACACCTGCACCAGCATCTCGGCGCCCGTCATACTGGCGCCCGCGCGGGGATGCGCGGCTTGATTTGCCATGTCGTGACGGTCTTTCACGATCGGAGACTAGCAGCTCCCACCCTGGCGCCCAAGTGCCGCCCTCCCGTATGCTTGGCGGCCCATGCGGCACCTCATAGCAATACTCCTGCAGAATGAAGCGGGGGCGCTCACGCGCGTCACCGGGCTCATATCCAGCCGCGGCTACAACATCGAGTCACTGTCGGTGGCTCCGACCAACGACCCCACCGTATCGCGCATCACGCTGGTCACCTTCGGGTCCGACCAAGTCATCGCGCAAATCAACGCCCAGCTGCTCAAGCTCGTCGATGTGGTGGCGGTCGAGGACATGACCAGCGGCGACCACCTGGCCCGCGAATTGCTGCTGATCAAATTACGGATCGCGGCCGAGCACATCGACGCCGTGACTACGTTGCTGCGCCGCGTCGGCGGCAGGGTGCTGTCTTCCAATCCCTCGAGCTACATCGTGGAGCTGACCAGCACGGAGGCCGAGATCGGCGAATTCATCGCCAACGTCGCCGCCTTCGGCGAGATCGTCGAAGTGGTACGCAGCGGCGTCCTCGGCATCGCCCGCGCCAATCCACGCCTGCACGTCGTCAAATGAGCACCGCCCAGATGCCTCGATGCGCGTGCGCCGCCGCCGGACACCCGCCAATTTAATCGCATTTCAAGGATACCTTTGCACCATGGCTGAAATCGAAGTCAAACCCGAACATGCTGACGATCCCAATACCCGCCGCGTGGGAATCCTGGTGGGTGTGGTCGGCATCCTCCTGTCCGTGGTCACCATTGCCTCGCATCGCGCGCACACTCAAGCCGTCATCCACAGAACCGAATCGAATGACGCTTGGGCCTACTACCAGGCAAAGAAGAATCGCGAGTACACCAGCGAAGTGACTCTCACCCTGCTGCATACCCTTGGCACGGACCCCGCGAAGACAGAGGCCGCCGTTCAAAAACTCGAGGCCGCTCGCACCAAGTACACGGCGGATGCCGAGAAGATCCAAGATGACGCCAAGGCGAAGGACGACGAGACCAAAGTCGAGGAGCGCCGTGCACTGCACTTCGATATTGGCGAGGGATTTCTGGAACTCGGTCTAGTGCTATGTTCCCTGTATTTCTTGGCACGCAATAATTTCTTCCCCATCTTTGGCGTATCCGCCGCTATCGCAGGCACTTTGATGGGCATTTGGGGTTTTCTGCTTTGAGTAGGGCGTCGGCACTCGGCCGCGCCCTGGGGCACTCCGTGCCGCGCATTGCGGCTGCCACATTCGCGGCGCTCTGCATTGCGGTCGCGGCATCAGCCGCGTCGTCCGGGGAGTCACCGGCCCCTGCGCGAGTGGAAGCGCGCTCCGCCGATTTATTGGCGATCGGTGTGGCGCACGACGATAGGATGAGCATTCGCCTGAGCCGTTTGCTCGACAACGCGCCCGTGCACGACGCTGCGGTGACGGTGACGTTGCGCGGCGTCACGCACCCGACCACCGCCGAGGCCGACGGCAGCTTCACGCTGCAGACGAAGGATTTGGCCATTCCGGGCGCGGCGGCGGTCGAATTTCAGGTGGCACAGACCGCGTCGCGGGAGACGCTCAAGGGCACGCTGCAGGTCGTCGGTACCGGCGGTGCATCCGAAGACAAGAATACCGCGCGACAACTGTGGTGGTGGGTGCTCAATTTCGGCGTGTGCATAGGATTCCTGCTGCTGATATCGCGGCGGCGCAAGGCGGCGCAGGACTAACTTAACTCGGACAGGACACTAGTCTGCGACCGAAGCCACCGCCTGGCGCAATTGATCAAGCTTGGCACCGAGCACCGGTTACACTTCTGCAGGCTTTTCGAACCATTAGGCTTGCCGCGATGCAACACGTCGAGCACTTGGAACCTAGCGCCCCCGTCGATGCGGAGCACATAGCGCTCCGCGCCAAGCATTACGAGGAGGCCAAGTCTCAGGGTTTATTGCTGGTTCGAATTGACCCCAAGACGATTCGCGCCACCAAGTTCCGCAATCGCAGCGACCTCTCGCTCCTCATTCACGATCCGAAATTCATCAAGCTGACCAAGAGCATAGCGGCCCGAGGTCAAGACACGCCGATCCGAGTTCGGCCGATCCAAGGCGCCCCACCCTTCGAATTTGAAATCGTCGCCGGTCACCGCCGACATGCAGCCTGCCTCGCGCTCGATGTCGCTACCAAAGGCGGCTTTCCCATCATTTCCATGGTGGACCCGGCCGCGTGCGACACGCTCGACCTCGTGCGCAAGATGTACCGTGAAAATGACGCTCGAGAGCCTCTCTCACCGCACGAAACCGGAATGATGTTCCGGCACTGGCTCGACGCCGGTATCTTTCCCACTCAGGAAGCCATTGCCGCGGAGACGGGCCAGTCCAAGCAAAACGTCGGCAAGTACATCGCCTTGGCCTCTCTCCCGGACTACGTCATCGCCGCCTTTCGCGATCCGCGTGCTTTATCGCTGCGGTGGAGTACCGATCTGACCGCCGCCTGCGAGGCCCGCGGATCCGACTTGAACGCGTTGGCCCAGGAACTCGCGAAACGCACCCCGGCACCTTCGCCCGAGGCGGTTTTCGCTGAACTCGTTGCGTCAACGCCGAAGCGGAAAAGAACAGCCGGACGTGCCTCCGAGTCGATCAAGGAAGGCAATGAGCTGCTGTTTGAATTATCCGCCGGCGAAGGGCGCTATGGCATCCGCCTCGGCAAACAGGTCGATAAGCACCTTCGCAAACAATTGCACCGAGATTTGAAGGAGTGGCTCCATGCGTGGCTCAAGCAGCGCGCACCGGGATCCGCGAAATGAGGCCGACGCCGGTTTCCCAGCTACGTTTCGCTTACCCGATGCGGCTTCCGAGCCTCCCGGAAAGGCGCGGGCCCCCCAGGTATCACGCGTGATACCTGGCGCTCGTGGAGCACGTACGGCAGAAAAATCGGCTGAGATGGTCATCCGTTACGGAGGCCTCGCCGGTTCCTTCTTGACCCGCACGCGTTTTGGCACACGTTCGGCGTCAAGCAGCAGTCCCACCATGAGTCCAAAAATCTGCCATACTTAGAAGCTTTGCATCGTCTGCACCAGGAACTGCAGCTTCTGGATTCCCGGAATGTGGTTGAGCGGAAATGCAAAGTCGATGTGCAGCACGTTCCCCAGGCCGGAACGTGTATTGCCGAGCCGCAGACCGAATCCCACATCTCTCAGCAGCCCCGGATCGCTGTTGCCGATGACACCGCTGCCCCAGGTACGGCCCACGTCGGAGAATATGGCGCCCCCCACGCGTGCCAGGCGAAATGGATACCAATCGGTGAAGAACCGCTGTTCCACGGTCAGCAGCGCCCGGGAAGTGCCGGACTCGTAGCGCAGCGGATAGCCCCGCAGGCCGTTATCGCCGCCGAGCAGCAGCTGCATATCGGGATCCAGTGAATCGGTGACGGTGCCCGAGAGCCCCGCATACAACACCCAATCCGGGTGCCAGCGCCAATAGTATTTGGCTCCGCTGACGGCGATCAGATTGCGCGCGCGGCCGTCCTCGATGCGGGACGAGAAATTGCTCGTCAGGAACAGCTGCTGCAGCTCGGTCAATTCAATGCCGCGCAGCGCCTTCGCGGCCAGCGTGATGGCGTTGCGATCGGCGCCGAACGCTGCGTTCGACAAACCCACTTCGCCCGTGACTTCGGTGCCGAAATACAGATCCTCGGTTCGGCCGATCTGATTCTCGTCGCCGATCTTTTTATACTCGTCCTGAAGAAAATCGAATCCGACGAAGGGATAGGACAGAGTTCGGTCCGGCGGCAGATGCTGCGCCGGCAATGACGTTACCGGTGTCGGCAAGAATTCATTGCGGTCGTAGCGCATTCCAAAGGTGAAGCGCTTGGTCCATCCATCGATCAACCCGCTGGAAACACCGCCGCTCAGCTCGTACGAGGATTCGTTGTCGTTGAATTGGTCGACGATGTCGCCCAAGTTGTAGCGCGATATGGTGCGGTCGAATTTCACCGCCGTGATCTTCGTGCTCCACGGCGCATCCAGCGAATAGAAGGGTCGCGCGACTTGCAGCGAGCGCTGTGAACCGTCGCTCGAATCGACGTAGATGAGTGCCGAGGTCCACCTGGAGCCGAACACATTGGGGTCGGTCCACGCCACGGTGTCGCTGGTGCGATCGACGGTACTGCCGTGCGAGACCTGCAGCGTCTTTCCCCACCCGAGGAAATTCGTGTCCTGAAGGTTGAAGTCGGTGCTGTTGCTGCCGCCCGCCCGCCCGAAGGAGATGCCCGGGCTCAAGGTCCAGACATCCTTGGTGATGACCTTGATGTCGACTTTGCCGTCCGCATAGCGCACCGGCACGACTCGGGCGTCGTAAATGTAGGAGAGCAGGCGCAATGCGCGCTCGGTCTCCGCCAGCTTGCGCGCGGCGTACTTCTCCCCGCTGGCAAACAGCAATTGCGCTTTGATGGTCGAGCGTTTCGTGCGTAGATGCAGATGATTCGCGAGTCGAAACAGCCCATTCCTCTCGCGCGCATCGCCTTCGTCGAAAATATTCCGAATATCGATGTCGATGTTGCCGATGACGGCTCCGGCCGCTTCCAGCTCACTGTCGCCGGGCAAATCCGCGGGGCGCGGCTCTTCGATGCGCGTGTGTTCCTTGTCGGTGAGCTTCGCCGCAATGCCCGGCTCGGAGATCGCCGCGGCGAAGACCGTGAACGCTAGCAGCAAACCACCGTCGGACAGCTTCATCCCATGGCGCGGCTACAGCGCGGCGTTGTCGGTCTCGCCCGTGCGGATGCGCAGAACCCGCAGTATGTCGGTCACAAAGATTTTGCCGTCGCCTACTTTCCCGGTTTTCGAAGCACCCACGATGGCTTCCATTACTTGATCGACGAGCTCGTTCTTGACGGCGACTTCGATGCGCGTCTTCGGCACGAAATCGACGACATACTCAGCGCCGCGGTACAGCTCGGTATGGCCCCGCTGGCGTCCGAAGCCCTTGACCTCGGTTACAGTCATGCCTGAGACCCCAATTTCGGAAAGCGCCGCACGCACGTCGTCGAGCTTGAAGGGCTTGATAATGGCAGTAATCAATTTCATTCTGGACTCCGGTCAACGTTGGGCCGTCGCCACAATACTAGTACGATTGCACGCAACAGGCACGGCCAGATGCGCTGCGGCGGCCCGGCGGAGGGCGATACGTTCGATTGCCCTTCCGGGGCAGGCCTCGACCCGCTATAAAGGCAGCTATTAGACGCGTTAGGCGGTTCCAGGCTCTCCAATGATCTCCACCATTCTCATCATCGGCGGCGGCCAGGCAGGCGCGCAGGCCATCGACACCCTCCGGCGAGAGGGCTTCGGCGGCCGGCTGGTGTTGATCGGCGACGAGCCGGAGCTGCCCTACCAGCGGCCGCCCCTCTCGAAGAAGTTCCTGTCCGGCGAGATGGCCGCCGATCGCCTGGTGTTCCGGCACCGTGCCTTCTACGACGAACATCGAGTCGAGCTCAAATTGGGCATTCGGGCCGTGCGCCTCGATGCCGCGGCACGGCAGGTTGAACTCTCTGACGGGGAGAAAGTGACCTATGACCGTTTGTTGCTATGTCTCGGTGCCGGGCCGCGCCGATTGACCTGCACGGGAGCCGATCTTCCGGGCGTGCACTACCTGCGCGACATTGCGGATGTGGCACCCATTCAGGCGGCCTTCAAACCTCAGGCGCGCGTCGTCATCATCGGCGGCGGCTACATCGGTCTCGAGACCGCGGCAACCTGCCGCAAGATGGGCTGCGAAGTCACGGTGCTGGAAATGGCCGACCGGGTCATGAATCGCGTGGTCGCGCCCAGCGTCTCGCAATATTTTGCGCAGGAACATCGCGCGCACGGCATCACAATAGCATGTGATATGCGCGTGGTTTGCCTCGAAGGCCAGGGAAGGGTCGAACGCGTGGTCTGTGCCGACGGCAGCCGCCATGCGGCAGATCTCGTCATCGTCGGCATCGGCGCCGTGGCAACGACTGAACTCGCGGGCAACGCGGGGTTGGCCTGCGACAACGGCATCGTGGTTGATGAATACTGCCGCACCAGCGATGCGGCGATCTATGCCGCCGGCGATTGCACCAATCATCCATCGCCGCGCTTCGGCCGGCGGGTGCGCCTGGAGTCCGTGGACAATGCCTTTGAGCAGGCAAAGACGGCCGCATTCAACCTGCTGGATCGCCCGGCCGCACACGATCGAGTACCTTGGTTCTGGTCCGATCAATTCGACAACAAGCTGCTCATCGTCGGGCTCTCGCAGGACTCCGACCGGCAGGTGCTGCGCGGCGATCCGGCCTCCCGCAGCTTCAGCGTCTGCTATCTCAAGGGGCGGGAGCTGCTTGCGGTGGAGGCCGTCAACGATTCGAAGGACTACATGGCGGCGCGCAAACTCATTGCCGAGCGCGCGCTGCTGAACGTAGACAGATTGGCAGACAGCCGGCTTGCGCTCAAAGAAGCGATCTGATGCCGAGAATCGTGTTCACAGAGCCCGGCGGCGGCCGGCGTGAGATCGACGCGCCGCTCGGCATCACGCTGATGGAGGTGGCGCGCCAACATGGCGTGCAGGGCGTGGTCGCGCAATGCGGCGGCGCATGCGCCTGCGCGACCTGCCACGTGTACATCGATCCGTCGTGGCTCGCGAGACTCGAGCCGCGCGAGGACATGGAGGAAGGCATGCTGGAGACCGCCTGGGAACCGCGTGAGAACAGCAGGCTCAGCTGCCAAATTCATATCACGGCGGATCTCGATGGGCTGCAGGTGACTGTACCGGAACGACAGGGATAGGCGGCTGCCCCGCGCCTGCGCGGCGATACCCCTATTCGAAGACGATCAACAGATAGCAACCAAAGGAACTCTTCTCGAGATGTTCGGACTAGCAATTCATGGCGGTGCAGGAAGCCTGCCACGCGCCGAAATGGGCGGCGACAGAGAACGGAACTATCGTGCCGGCCTGGCCGCGGCACTCGATGCCGGATACGCGGTGCTGGAGGGGCACGGGACCAGTCTCGACGCGGTGACCCGCGCCGTGATGGTGCTCGAGGACAATCCATTGTTCAACGCAGGCTTGGGGGCGGTGTTCACGCTCGACGGTCACAACGAATTGGATGCCGCCATCATGGACGGCCGGTCCCTCAAGGCCGGAGCGGTGTGCGGCGTGACTCATATCAGAAATCCGATCGAACTGGCGCGCACCGTCATGGAACAGTCGGAATACGTCATGCTGAGCGGCACGGGCGCGGAGGAGTTCGCCTTGAGCCGCGGCCTGGCACTGGTCGCGCGCAGCTACTTCCACACTCCGGAACGTTGGCGTCAGCTCGAACGCATCCGCAACGGCGATGTGGGACTGTCGGCCCTGACCATATCGCATGTCGGCACGGTGGGCGCGGTCGCACTGGACGCGGAGGGACGATTGGCCGCCGCCACCTCCACCGGCGGCATGACGGGAAAACGCTTCAACCGCATCGGCGATTCTCCCATCATCGGCGCAGGCACCTATGCCGACGACCGCTCCTGCGCGGTGTCGGCCACCGGCCACGGAGAGGTATTCATTCGCGCCGCGGTGGCCCACGATATCTGTTCGCGAATGCGCTTCGGCGGACGCAGCCTGAGAACGGCCGTACGCGAAGTCGTGCTCGACGAACTGCCGGCATTGCACGGCGAAGGAGGAGTCATCGCGATCGACCGAGACGGCGAGATCGCCATGGAATTCAATTCAGAAGGTATGTTTCGCGCCAGCAGAAGGGCCGGCGAAGAGGCGCGCGTCGCGATCTATCGGCCGTAATAGGCGGCTGTTCTGCGCGTGCGACCTGCGGGCGAAGCGATCGCGGATCTCATCGTACGCGCAGATACTCACGGTGCCGGTCACGGCGAGCCGGGGTCTGAAGGAACCTCTGATTTACTGGCATTATCGGACATCAGGGCGAGAATTCCCCGGGAAAAACAGCGGTGAATTTTTGCCATGGCAGGTAAATCAGAGATTCGCTAATCGTCGTCGTCTTTCAGCTTCTTTTTATACTTGGCCGTCAGCATGGGTGGCGGCGGCGCGCGGCCCATGGCGTCCTGCCACAGAATCATATTGAGCTTGCTCGGGTCCGCGCGATCCGCATGGCTGAAGTCCATCTTTTCCGACTCCGCGGCACCGGCTGCTCTCGCGGCATTTGCCGTGTAGATCAAGCCATTGTCGCGATTCGACACGTCGGCCACGAAGGGCGGTTGATCGCCTGGACCGGTAAATGGAGTCGAGATCAACGAACAAAGCGCGTCGTTGTTATTCATCGGCGGCACCTGCAGCAAAGTCTCCATGGTGCGCAGCATGCTCACGGTCGAATAGAATCGACTGTCCACCACGGCGATCTCGCCGGATTTCGGATGCGGCGCATACTTGCTCACCAGCAGGGCCAGGGAGCGATGCGCATCCACATGATCGCCGCCATTTTGCGCGTCGTCCTCCATTATCAGGATCGCGGTGTCATCCCAAAACGGCGAGTGCGATATCGCTTCGACGACGCGGCCAACGGCCAGGTCATTGTCCGCGATTGACGATTTGGGCGTCGGACCGCCCGCCTTGGTCCCTTGGGTGTGGTCGTTCGGCAGCCGCAATTGGATGTAGTTCGGCATGGTGTCATTGCCGGCGGCGCGGTCGCGTATCCATTGCTGCAGATGACGCACGAACACGTTGACGCGGATCTGATCGGGCACGCGCAGGTTGAAGTCAGGTGATTCCGGCGCGAAGTGCCCCACGAGCTCGGGCTTCGTGGCGATATTGCCCGCCAATCGCGGAATCGCCCATGGCCACGAGTTGATGCCGCCGCCCCATTCCTCCGGAATCGCTTCGCCCGGCTTGATCGTCGGGGACGCACAAGGCGCAACACCGCCCGACATGGCACCGAGTTGCGGGTCTCGGATCTGCTTCGGTAATTTCTTGTCGTCGCAAAAGACCGAGGAGATGTACTCCGCAAAGTGATAGATCGTTTTGCCATGCGCTGCAAAATTCGTCCACAGGTAACCGCTGGACGGTTCGACGACATCGGGAATGTGCTGCAGCAGCGGGTAGCCGTCCGCCACCATGCCCTCGTAATCGTAGGTGCGCTGTTCGCTGCGATACTGCTGCTGCCACGTTTTCTCGACGAAATCCGTGCCGATGCCGGCCGTCGACCACACATGACCGTCGCCCGACACCTCGCCGGAGTCGAAGAAATTGTCCAGTACGCCGAACTGCAGCGCCAACAGGTGCTGATTCGGCGTGATGGTGGCGCCATACATGGTGAGCGAGGCATCCCCATTGCCGACCCGCTTGCCATCTTTCGCCAGATCTCCGAAGACCTGGTCGTACGTGCGGTTCTCCTTCAAGATGTAGATCACATGTTTGATCGGGTTGCCGCCGCCGGCGAATTGAATCGTTTCCCGCGCTGCCTTCATGCGGTTCGATTCGAGTACCACTGCCGTTGATGCCTCGAGTGTGGACTCAATCGCCGATTCGCTGAGCGCGGCCAGCGAGCCGTACAACAGCGTTGGCGCATACGTAAAGCTACTGCGCATCAGCGGTAAATTCTTGGTCGCTTCCGTCGAGCGAGGCGCCATGTCATTCGGACCGGTGCCTCGGCCCTTGGCGCTGGCGACGTACAGCGTGCGGCCCCCTACCGCCAGCGCCATCGGCATCAATTCGGTGGGCACGAACCCGATCGGTTCCACCATGCCTTTGCCCACAGGCTGGCCGAGCAGCCGGCGCGGATCGAGTACTGCCACCGCGTCCGATCCCAAGTTCGCCGCGTACAACCGCGAGCCCTCCTCATTCAACGCGAGGGCGCTCGGCTCGGCGCCGAAGTAGCTTTGCCCGGGCAGCCGCGTGTCGAAATAACCCCTGACCTCGAGCTTTTCTCCGGTCGCACCGCCCCTGCCGATGTCAATCGCGGCCACGGCATCGCGATTCGATAGCGCCGCGTACAGCATGCCCGTGCGCTCGTCCAACACCAGCGCGCTCGGATGTGTCCCCGGCGCGGTTGCCGAGCTCGGCCTCATCAGGCTCACGTGTCGCCCGATCGCCCCGCTCACGAGATCGAGCTCCACTACCTCACTGAAATTCCACAGCGCGACGAATGCGCGCCGGCCATTCTTGGCGACGGCCAATGCGATGGGGTACGTCGCCGGCACATTTTCGCTGACCGACAAATCGAAGCGGCGCACGATGGCCCCCGAAGCGGTGTCCAGCAGGGCAACCGTGTCGGACAGATTTTCGGCCACCACCAGCAGCTCAGGCTTACCGGGCACCACGGACAGCGCCGAGGGAAAGGGGCTGACTGTGTGATCATCGCCACCGGACAGGCTGGAATGCCGTCCTAGGCTGAGCTTTACCAGGGGCAGCCGCAGAAACCTCTCTGCCGTGGGCACGCCGTTGGCGAACGTGTACACCACGATGCCGTTGCCCGTTTTCTGGCCACCGTCACCTTCCGGATCGCTGGAAGAGGCGAGACTCGCATACAGCTTGGTGCCGTCGGCACTGAACACGATGCCCGAGAAGAACGTTTGCTTCGCACCGATCAGCGTGCGCGCATCGGGGAAATCCCTGACATGTCCGGTCTGCGTATCAAGTACCGCAATCGATTGCATGTAACCCGATTCGAAGGTACCGAAGCCCGCGTTCAACGACACCACCCAGCGATGATCGGGAGAGACCGCCAGGGACATAGGCAAGCTGTTGGTGCGCTGGGGATTGCCGGGGATCGGCGCAATCAGCTGTTTGCTGGTGGGAAGATCCAGCGCCTGACCCGAGCCTTGCTGTGCGCCTGCCGAGCTTCCCAGCAACGTCACGGCGGCGAGCAGCGTCATGCGCCGCGGCCGGAGATACCTCTTTATTACAGACGGACTACGCAAAGGGATGAGCCTCGAGGGTGTTGGTTGTCGGTCGATGCCTCATCTGTTGGGGCCCTTCTTAGGCGAAAGAGGGGCACCGCACGAAGCGGCGCCCGTATCCATCAGAACAGAACCGTGACGCTGCCAAAGAAGGCGCGCGGTGATGACGGTTCGACCTGAATATAGCTGTTCTTGAAATAGTCCGACGTCGTCTCGGCGTTGGCGTAGTAGTGCGTATCAAGCAGATTGTTGATCTGAAAGCCCAATCTGACCTTCCGCGTCCCGCCAATAACTTGGAACGGAATGTCATAGGACGCATTCAGGTCCAATTCGACATAGGATTTCAGCTGATTGGCGGTCGGCGTCCCCAGAAAGGCCTGGTTGATGAATTGCGGCCCGACATATTGCCCCGATAGAGTCGTCTGCCAGTTCGGGTTGCGATAGGTAGCCCCGATGGCGACCAGCTGAGTCGGCACACCGGCCAGAGGCTCACCCGCCGTCCCATCATTGCCTTCGGCGGAACTGAAGCTCGAGGTGAACTTCGCCTGGTTGTGGGAATAGTGGATGTAACCCGAGAGATCGGCAATGCCTACTTGGCCGAAATCGTTCTGCAACTGCAGCTCAATGCCCTGGTAGCGCGACGATCCGCCATTGGTCTCGAAGGTCAGCTGCGAGATGGGGTCTGTCTGGTTGATGAAGGTGTGAGTGAAGTCCTCGCGGTAATAATCGATGGCTGCCAAAACGCTGTGCAACTGGTACCGCACGCCGACCTCGTAATCGTTGACATGCTCAGGGACGACATTGACTGGTTCAATGACAAACTGACCCGCGTTCGGCCCGGCGGGGGCCTCATTGGTGCTGGAATTGTAGTAGGCCGAAATGTCGGGGAACTTGATGTTCTGGCCATAGGCGGCATACGCGGCCAGCCCGTCCAATATCACATAGTTGACGCCGATCGTTGGCGAGACAAAGTGTTCGTTATCCGCCTCCGTACCTCCCCGCCCGTAGAAAATGCCAATTTCGTCGGTGTTTTTGGTAGTGGCGGCGAGATATTTGATGCCGGGCAAAATGGTCAGCTTGTTATCGAGCAAGGTGATCTGATCCTGAATGTAACCCGACACCAGCAATCGCGAATCATGTTCATCCCACACATCGTTGAAGCCGTCGATGTGCGGCACATTGAAGGTGCCATACACGGCTTCCTGCGAATGCAATTCGCCGGAGGTGATATTGCCGCCCACGGTGATCACATTGTGCGGAATGGTCACCGTGAGCGAGGGCTGAAAGCCCACCTGCCAGCCGGAATACTCATAGGAGTTATAGTCGGTGCCGAGCTTGTTCGAAGGAAAAAAATTGGCCGGGTTATAGGTCGGGCCCTGGGGGTAGCCGACCGGATCGTTCGCGGCCAGCCAAAAGGGGAATCCGAACGGCGTGTCGGAGTCCAGCGTGTAGGGCTGCGTCGCGCTCTTGCTGAAAGCCGGATTTTGGAAATCCACCCGCTCATTGTTCGTAGCGCCGCCGAAAATCTTGTTGGTGAAGGTGACGTTGGGCGCCAATTGCGTCTTCATGTCAAGGATGTCGGACCAGTTGGTGCCGCGGCCAATTTCAAATTCGACATTGGGCGAGAAGCCCTGGGTGAAGCCGAACGAGCGGCTTCTTAGATCGACAGTGCGTCGTGGGGTGTCGTAAGGTCGACTAATCTACGAGGTAACTTTGACGACAAAGTGACGCTAAGATTGCGTCTTCGTTGCATGCGACGTAAGTTGTATCCCACAAATCCCGCGGCACGCCCACAGACAACGCGGTCACGGATTTTTTCGAGTGGGGTAACGTCAGGCTAGACGGCGCACTGCCCGCGGCGTTTATCGAAGCGGCCGGTCCTCAAGGTGTGGTATTCGGCCTCCATCACGACCACTCGGTTTCTGCCCTGTTCCTTGGCGCTGTACAAGGCTTCGTCGGCAAGCTGGATCAGCCCTTCGGGCGTACGGCCGCTGGTCGGCAAGATGAATGCAGCACCGAGGCTCAGTGTCAGCCGGCTGGCCACTCGGGATGCCTCATGGCGAATATTGAGTTCCGCTATGGAACGCTGGATGCGCGTCAGCACTTCGGCGACGTATTCGCGGTTGGCTTCGTACAGCACCACTGCGAACTCTTCGCCGCCATAGCGCGCCACGAAATCCAGAGGCCGACGCGCACAATGACTGAGCGACACGGCCACGGCGCGCAGGCATTCGTCGCCCGCCTGATGTCCGTAATGATCGTTGTAGTCCTTGAAGCAGTCGATATCGACGAGCAGCACCGCCACGCGCTCCTGCTCGCGCAACGCTTGCTGCCAGACGCGCTGAATGTGCTGATCGAACATGCGCCGGTTCTGTATGCCCGTCAGACCGTCCCGCGCCACCATTTCGCGCAGCAGGCAGGCTTCGAGAAAGCGCATGCGACTGGTCTTCTCGTGCATGTAGGCGATTGACGCGCCGAACGAATTGGCTGCGATCATGGCCAGCGCATCGTAGGCGAACTCGTGGCCCGGCAGCTGCAGGGCGGTCCCCACCGCAAGAAACGCGAACATCACGATCGCATTCGCGGCGATCGCGTCATAGAAGATGAGGCCGCCCATGAAGTAGATGAAGAAGATGGTCAACATCAAGCAGGGAAAGAGAATCGACACGCCGTTCAGAGTGGCGATGATTTGAATCGACGCCACGCCGAGGCCGAGTATGGTCGCACCGATCGTCGCGAGCAGAGGATAGAGCTCATGCCGTTGCGTCGCGAAGCTCGACACCAAGCCGGTCAGCAGAATGGGAATGATTACCAGCAGGTGAATCATGCTGGGAATGCGACTGAGCTGAGGGCCGAGAACGATCGACTGCATCGCGGCAAACGCGATGGTAACGACCACGGCCAGGCATAAATTCACGCGCGTATGCGACAGGTTCTCGTCGAAATGACTGCGTCGGAATTCGGGCTCGAGTTCCGGATCGAACGTGAGCCAGGGAAACCCCGTACGCAACTGGCGAGCCTGCGGGGATTCCGGCAGATCCGGCGTGGGTAGTCGATCGGCGATGCTCATTCGCCATAACGTACTCACCTGCGCATTCGCGCTCAATGACGTATGCCACTCTTTTGAGGCAAAAAGACATCGAGCAACGAACTTACATTATGTGAAATTACGCCCGTCCGATGCCGTGGCCCGCGCGCTCGGACCGGGTTTCAATCCGCCAGATAGTGGGCCAGATAGGTGTCGAAATCCGTATCGTCGGCGGCCTCGATACGCGCTTGCGCCTCGTGCGACTCTTTTGCCGCGGCCGCAAATTCCCCCAGGCGGCGCTCGTTGGGCGGGTACAGGCCGAGGAAGTAATCCTTGTGCAACTTCGACATTCGTTGAGCGAGCTGGAAAAACGATTCACCGCTCTGCCGCATGTCAGCCAGCAGCCGGGCGGAAGGCGTGCGCTCGACATCGTCGATTTTGGCGCGCTGCTGATCGAGGGCGGACGCATAGGGGCGCGCCGGCTCGTTGTGATCGAGCAGTTCGCACACTCCCTGCATCGCGTCGAGCAGCTCGCGCGCCCAATCCAGCATGGGAAAGTCACGCCCTTCGCGCTTCAGCATCAGATTGGGTTCGCGTCCGCGCCGGGCAACCGTCAGATGATTGGCATCCAGGCTCGCCTGCTCGCTCTGTCCGATCGGTGCGCTCTCCCGCAGTAGACACAGTGCGAGAAAAGCTTCCAGGAAACGTAGCTTGTTCTGATTGACGCCGACCGGATCGAACGCGCTCACGTCCAGCGCGCGCACTTCGATGTATTCCACCCCGGCCCGTTGCAGCGCCTTGGTCGGGCGCTCGCCCGAGCGGGCAACCCGCTTGGGCCGAATGAAGCTGTAATATTCGTTTTCGATCTGCAGGATGTTGGTGTTGAGCTGCCGGTATTCGCCGTCAACCTTGACGCCGATCTGCTCGTACGGCGGGTAGGGCGTGCTGATCGCCCGCGAAAGATCGCGCACGTACTCGTCCAGGCTGTTGACCGACACACTCACGGTCGCTTGATTCTTGTTGCGGTAGCCGATGTCGCTCATACGCAGCGAGGTGCCGAACGGTTCATAGAACGTATCGGCGTCGAGCTTGCTCAAGGTGGTTTCGCGTCCTGCGAAGAAGCTCTTCGACACGGCGGGCGAGGTGCCGAACAGGTAAAGGACGAGCCAGCCGTAACGCCGATAATTGCGCAATACGCCGAAGTATTGTTCGGACACGAAATCATGCTGCGGTCGGCGGGAACGGTCGACGTCCTCGAGGACACCCCATAGCCGCGGGGCAAAGGAATAATTGAAATGCACGCCGGAAATCGCCTGCATGATGCGTCCGTAGCGCACTCCCAAGCCGTGCCGGTAGATGGTCTTCATCCGGCCGACGTTCGATGTACCGAATTGCGCGAGTGGAATGCTCGCATCGCCATCGAGAAGGCACGGCATGCTGGTCGCCCACAGCAATTCTTCGTCCAAGTGGCGGTACACGAATTGATGAATGTCGCACAGATATTGCAGCAATTCCCAGGTCTCGCCGAACGGCGGAGTAACCAGCTCGATCAGGGACTCCGAGAAATCCGTCGTGATGTTCTCGTTGGTGAGCGGCGCACCAAGGGCGGCGGGATGGCGGGTTTGCACGATGTCGCCGGCGGGCGAGACGCGCAACGATTCCTTCTCGACGCCCTTGCGGCCGCCGCGCAGCACGCCGCGCTCACCGGAATTGATGAGTCCCGCCAGGCGGCGCTCGAATTTCTTGTCAACCACGTTACGCAACAGCTCGATCCTCGATCTCGATTCCATCTACGGCAGTTCGGCAACGACCTCGATTTCAACGAGGAATCCCGGATCCACCAAACGCTGCACCTGTACCCATGAGGTCGTCGGCAGCCGCTCTTTGTCGTAATACTCGAACCGCAAGTCCGAAGACTTCAGCAGGGCGTCCATGTTGGTCGTATAGATGGTCTCTTTGACCACCTCATCGAAACCGGCCCCGTGCGCGGCGAGCGTGCGGCGTATATTGGAGTAAGCGGCGCGCATTTGCCCGGCCATATCGCCCGGCGCCACCAGGCGCCCGTTCTGATCCGCAGCCACCGACCCGGAAATATACAGCGTTTTGTCGATCAATACGGCCTGGGAATAGCCGAAATCCTTCTCATAAGGATTCAAATGGAACACCTGTTTGACCCGCATCGGCGGCGGCTCCGCTTCGCGTTGACACGCAGCCAGACCCGGCGCGGCCGCCATCCACGCGATGAGCACCAATCGCATCAGCGTCGAGCCTCCATCCACAGCTTCATCTTTGGCTCGAGAATATCCAGGGGCATGGCGCCATCCTTGAGGATCTCCGAATGGAATTCGCGGATATCGAAGCGCGCGCCCAGCGCCTGTCGCGCGTGCGCAAGCAGCGCCTGGAACTCGAGTTCACCCATCTTGCAGGACAATGCGTCCCCGGGCAGCGCCACGAAGCGGTCGGTCATCAGACCGGCATCGGCCGCATCGGTGCCCAACTGCGCGCGAACATAGTCGGTCGCTTGGGCGCGCGTCCAACCCTTCGCATGCAAGCCCGTGTCCACGACCAACGCGACCGCGCATTTCATTTGGGCCAAAAGTGCACTCCTCCTGGCTTCATCGTCGCGGTACAAGCCCAGTTCGTCGCCCAAGGAAGCCGCATACAGAGCCCAACCGTCGACGAAGGCCGGGTCAGTGCCGAAGCGCCGGAATCTGGGCAAGTGGACCCGCAGCCGCTGAAGTGTCGATTGATAGCGGCGTCCGGGCAGCGCTTCCTGCAGAAACTCTGCGATCCCCGCGTTCGCCGTCCGCGCGGCACTCGCTTCGGCATTCACGTCGAAATCCGCCTGTGGGACATCGGAGAACAGGGCGGGCATGGCCGCAAGAATTGACACCTTCAACTCTTCGTAGTTCAACGGCTCCGCCTTGCCCACAGGCAAAGCGCCCGCGGGCAAGGCGAGGATGCGCGCTCGAATGCGTCCGACTTCCTCCACACCGATGCTATGGATCTCGTTCGGCGTCAGCGAAGTGTCGGTTGCGCGTTTGACTCGTGCGGCATACCAGGATGGGCCGAGCGGCAGCGCCGACAGCGCGACGCTCGCCCGCGCCCGGGGGAGATAGTCCCTTTGAATGAAGTCATGCAGTTCCCGCAAGGCGGGCAACAGCCTGTCCTTGACGGCGCCGGCGAGACTCGAGCTCAGGCGCGACCGCTCGGGCTCTCCGATGGTCTGCGCCATGGTCCGCAGCGGTACATAGAACACGTTGGCGGAAGTATCTTCGCCGTAACCTTGCAGCAATGGCTGCATACGTTCCACCACCGCCCGAGGCATGGTGTACCCGCGCCGCATTCCCTCCCGCATATTTGCGATCGCTTGCCGCGTCCACCCTACGACATCGTCGATCTGCAGCAGCCAATGCTCATAGTCGTTGACCGTCTTGAACGGATGTTGCCGCGTATCCTCAGCCGCACGCGCCAATTGCTGCGGCATTCCGTCGAACGGGTTGACGGGCAAGAGTTCGGCCGGATAGGTGAAACCTTCGATATCCAGCTCGAGTTGTCTCTTGAAAATGTCGTATGTCAATCCCGCATCCGCGTCCAGGGAGGCGCGCGGGATGGCGAGAACTTCGGCCAGGTAGCGGCGGTCGACGGCCAGGGAATTCGCCAGTACTTGCGGCGATATCGGATTGCCGGGGGACACCCGTTCATCCCAATATCGATCGACGATTCGCCCCAAACTGTCGTGGGGCATCGCCGCGCTCGCTGCCGGGGCGGAGGCGGGCGCAGGCCCCGCGCCGCAGGCGGCGAGCCCCAGGCACACGAATCCGAGCGAAACCACGAGAGAAAATCGCACCATGAATCGATTATATGCCGACGGGTAGGTTCATAATTCGCAAGCCTCAACTTTTCGGGAGTCAATCCTATGTTGGTCGGAGCAAGTCCTCGGCGCGTCGCGATCGTGGGCGGCGTGCGCATTCCGTTCGTACGCGGCAATGGCGCCTACTCTCGAGTGGGCAATCAGGAAATGCTGACGGCAACGCTCCGCGGCGTGGTGGACCGCTATGGGCTCGAGGGCCAGCGCCTCGGCGACGTGGTCGCGGGAGCCGTCATGAAGCACTCGAGCCAATGGAATTTGACGCGCGAATCGGTGCTCGGATGTGGACTCGCCGCGGAAACGCCGGGACTCGATCTGCAGCGCGCCTGTGGGACCAGCCTGGAAGCTGCAATTTTGGTCGGCAACAAAATCGCCCTCGGCCAGATCGATTGCGCGATCGCGGCGGGAGTCGATACCGTGAGCGATCCGCCTGTGGTCTACCCCAGAAGCTTTCAGCAACTGTTGCTGCGCAGTTATCGCGCTAAGAGTTTGGGTGAACGCGTAGCCCCCTGGTTCGGTTGGCGCCCAAGGGACCTGCGGCCGGTCCTGCCGGGAATTGCGGAACCTCGCACCGGCCTGTCCATGGGCGAGAGCACGGAACTGATGGTGAAAACCTGGGGAATCACGCGCGCAGAGCAGGACCAGCTGGCGCTCGAGAGTCACCAAAAAGCCGCCGCCGCCTATGCTTCCGGCTTTTACAAGGAGCTGGTGCGCGACTATCTCGGCGTCGTGCGAGACGACAATATCCGCCCCGACGCGGCCCTGGAGAAACTGGCCAAGCTCAGGCCGGTGTTCGATACATCGGGAGCCGGCACTTTGACTGCGGGGAATTCGACTCCCATGACGGATGGTGCGTCGGCGGTGCTGCTCGCGTCCGAATCCTGGGCACGCGAACGCGACTTGCCGGTGCTGGCTTACTTGAGCTACGGCGCCGTGGCCGCCGTGGATTACGTCGACAAGAAGGAAGGCTTGCTGATGGCGCCGGCCTACGCCGTGCCCCGGATGCTGAACGATGCACGGCTTGCGCTTCAGGACTTCGATTTCTACGAAATTCATGAGGCGTTCGCGGGCCAAGTGCTGTGCACGCTCAAGGCGTGGGCCGATCCGGGGTTCTGCCGCGACAAGCTCGGACTGCCGGGCGTTCTCGGCGGCATCGATCGGGCCAAACTCAACGTGAAGGGAGGCAGCCTTGCCATCGGCCACCCCTTCGCCGCGACCGGCACGCGCATCGTCGCCACGCTCGCTAAAACTCTCGACGAATACCGAGGCAAGCGCGGACTGATCTCGATCTGCACCGCCGGCGGCATGGGCGTTACGGCCATTCTCGAGCGTTGACGGGATCGATGAACGCGCTATCCTTGCTCGCTCTCGGACGCAGCTGCTCGCTCTCGGGCGCAGCTTGGAATCCTTACATCCACACGTGGGCTGAGACAAACCGATGAAACTCAAAGATCCTCTGCTCCTGCGCCAGCTGTGTTTCATAGACGGCGGCTGGGCCCCCGCGGACGACGGGCGCACCGTGAGCGTGCACAATCCGGCCACGGCTGAAGAGCTGGGACTCATACCGAACATGGGTGCCGCCGAGACGCGGCGCGCCATTGCCGCGGCTGCGGCTGCATTGCCCGCATGGGCGGCGCGCACCGCCAAGGATCGTGCCGGCACGCTGCGGCGCTGGTTCGACCTGATGCTCCTGCATCAAGAAGATCTCGCCACCCTCATGACCGCAGAACAGGGCAAGCCGCTGGCGGAGTCCAAAGGGGAAATCGCTTACGCCGCTTCCTTCATCGAATGGTTTGCGGAGGAAGCCAAGCGTGTGTACGGCGATGTCATTCCCGGACATCAGCCCGACAAGCGCATTCTCGTTCTACGTCAACCCGTCGGCGTGGTCGCGGCCATCACACCGTGGAACTTTCCCGCCGCGATGATTACGCGCAAGGCCGGACCTGCGTTGGCCGCCGGGTGCACTCTGGTTTGCAAGCCGGCGACCCAGACCCCGTATTCAGCGCTGGCGCTGGCGGAACTCGGCGACAGAGCCGGGCTCCCCAAGGGCGTATTCAACGTGATCACGGGATCCGCCGCCGCGATCGGCGGCGAGATGACGTCGAACCCCACCGTGCGCAAGTTGACGTTCACCGGATCCACCGAAGTCGGCAAGAAGTTGATGGCGCAATGCGCGGGCACGGTGAAAAAGATTTCGCTGGAACTGGGCGGCAATGCGCCGTTCATCGTGTTCGACGATGCCGATTTGGATGCGGCGGTTCAGGGGGCCATCGCCAGCAAGTATCGAAACACGGGTCAGACCTGTGTTTGCGCCAACCGCCTGTTGGTGCAATCGGGCGTGTACGACGAATTTGCGCGGAAACTCGCGGAAGCGGTGGGCAAATTGCGCGTGGGCGACGGATTGGCGGGGGTCACCGACCAAGGGCCTCTGATCGATGCCAAGGCAGTGGCCAAAATCGAGGAACATATCGCCGACGCCGTGGCGAAAGGGGCCACCGTCAAATTGGGAGGCAAGCGGCATGCTCTGGGAGGAACGTTCTTCGAGCCCACCATCTTGACGCAGGTGACGCCCAAAATGCTGGTGGCGCGCGAGGAAACTTTCGGGCCGGTGGCGCCGCTGTTCAAGTTTCAAACGGAGGCCGAGGCCATCGCCATGGCCAACGACACTGAATTCGGATTGGCGGCGTACTTGTACACACGCGATCTGGCGCGAAGCTGGCGGGTCTCCGAAGCCATCGAGTATGGGATCGTGGGCTTGAATACCGGCATCATTTCCACCGAAGTGGCGCCCTTCGGCGGCGTCAAGGAATCGGGAATTGGGCGCGAAGGCTCGAAGTACGGAATTCTCGACTACACCGAGATGAAGTACGTGTGTGTCGGCGGAGTCAGTTAGAGAGACCACGGTGCTGGGACGGTTCCTGGAGTTTTCGCTCGCGACGCCGGATATCCAAGCTTCCTTGGATTTCTACACCAGGCTGGGGTTCTCCCAGGCGCAAGTCGGAGAAGCATGGCTGCATCCCTACGCCGTCGTGACCGACGGCAGGATTTGCCTCGGGTTGCATCAAGGCGCGAACCCGGCTTCATCGATGACCTTCGTCAAGCCTGGGTTGCTCAAGTACGTGCAAGCCCTGGAGGAACTGGGTCTGGAATTCGAGTTCCGCCATCTCGGCAATGACGTGTTCAACGAACTCGGCTGGTTCGATCCCTCAGGTCAACTGGTGCGACTCATCGAGGCGCGCACGTTCTCGCCGAGCAAGCGGACCGGCGCCGAGACGTCCCGATGCGGCTATTTCCAGGAAATCGCGCTGCCGACGCCGAACCTCGAGGTGTCGAAGGCGTACTGGGAACAATTCGGCTTCGTCGGGATGGAAGAATGGGATGACCGGTTGCCGCACGTGTCCTGCACCAGCGACTATGTCGATCTGGGATTGTACGATCCCTCGCACTTGCGGCGCCCGACCCTGCGGTTCGAGGTCGATGATATCGGAAGTACCTTGGCACGCCTTGCCGAAATCGGCATATTGCCTGCCGGGGAAATTCCGCGGCCGCTGCGACAAACGCCGGCCGCCGTGTTGATCGCACCGGAGGGGACGCCGATTCTGCTGTGCTGAAGGCTCGGAAGCTCGAGCGCGCCGCACGCGGACGACCGGGGCAGGAACACAGCGTTTCGCCGTCTTGTTAAACTACGCGGAATCGAAGCTGCACGCGGAGCCGCAAGTATGCCGAATCAAAGTCCGCCGACGCGCTACGGCGCGGTGGCACAAGCGTTTCATTGGCTCATCGCCGCATTGATCGTGACCCAGTTCGTGCTTGCCAACATGGCCGACGATCTTCCGATCGGCGTACATAAGCTGGCGCTGCTCGCGCGGCACAAGAGTTTTGGAATGACCGTGCTGATGCTGGCGATACTGCGCCTGCTGTGGCGGCTGAAGAATCCGCCGCCTGAGCTGCCCGCCCACATGACTTCCCTGGAGCGCAAGCTCGCGCGGGCGACCCATGTCGCATTCTATGTACTGCTGTTTGCGATGCCGATTACCGGGTGGCTGATGTCGTCCGCGAAGAATTATTCGGTCAGTTGGTTCGGGCTGTTCACCTGGCCCAACCTCATCGGCAAGAACGAGGCTGCGTTCGAATTTTTGCGCTCCACGCATGACGCTTTGAGCGGCGTCCTTTTTGGAATTGCGGTATTGCATATTCTCGCGGCGCTCAAGCATCACTTCTGGAACAAGGACGACGTGTTGTCGCGCATGCTGCCCCTCAGAAAGCCAGGAAACATCAAATCGGAGAATCGATGATGAACAGACGCCTCATGTTGTCGACGGCCGCACTCGCCGCCCTGTCTCTATCGGTTACGATGAGCAGCGCGGGTCCGGTGACGAGTTATTCCGCCGATCCTCAGCAAAGCCGGCTGGAATTCGTCGGGGTACAGGCGGGCGCCGAATTCAAAGGCTCATTCCGCAAATTCAGCACGGACGTCGAGTTCGCCCCGGACGCTCTCGCAAGTTCACGCTTCGACGTGCAGATCGACATGAAGTCCGTCGATTCGATGGACAAGGACCGCGACACCACCATCCGCGGACCCGACATTTTCGATGTAGCTCACTCGCCGACCGCGCACTATGTCACCCGCACCTTCACCAAGACCGCCTCGGGTTATACGGCTGTCGGCGCCCTGACCTTGCGCGGAGTGACCAAGGATGTACCGATCGATTTTCAGTTCACCCAGGGCCCCGCAGGCGCGAAACTCGAAGGCAGCGCGAAGTTGAAGCGTCTGGATTTCGGCGCCGGGCAAGGCGATTGGAAGAGCACCGAGTGGGTGGCCGACGCCGTGAGAATCAGCTTCTCACTGGTGCTGAAACCCAAGACCTGAGCCAGGCCGCGCACTGTCGCCGACGTAGCCGAGTGCGTGGAGAGCTCACTGGCCCGTGTCGGGCCGCACATCGTTCTCCGGGATCCGCACAATAACCGCGTTCCCGAGAACGTGGGCGCAGTGATCTAGCGCACCGGTAATTCGCGCGATTTTTGCACCGTGCGCAAGGCGAAGCTGGAGTGCACCCGTGCCACATTCGGCAAGCGCGTGAGATGCTGGCTGTGGAGCCTTTCGAAGTCGGCAGTGTCGGCCAGCACGACCCGCAACAGATAGTCGTATTCGCCGGACATGAGGTAGCACTCCATGACCTCGGGAACTTTGCGCGCCGCTTCCTCAAAGGCGTGCAGATGCGCTTGTTCCTGCCGTTCGAGCGTGATGTTGACGAACACGTTCACCGGACAACCCGCCTTCTGTTGATTGATGAGCGCGGTGTATCCCTCGATGAAGCCTGATTCCTCCAGAGCCCGCACTCTTCTCAACGACGCGGACTCGGACAAGTTGACGCTTTCGGCCAATTGGCTGTTGGTGATACGGCCATCGAGCTGCAAGGCACGGACGATGGCGCGGTCATAGCGATCCAATTTCATGCGTGGCTCCCCGATCAAAATGGCATTTTCTTGCTTAAAATTGACGAACATCGCCATATCTTGCCATTAACCCCAGCCTCGGGCCGAACTTTTGCAATTTTCCAGCTTCGGGCTTCCGTAACCTAGCGCAAGTCCCAACACGGCTGGCCAGCGGAGCGATGCTATGAAAATCGGTGTACCCAAAGAGATCAAGATTCACGAATATCGAGTCGGCTTGGTGCCCGCGGGCGTTCGGGAACTCGTCCACTCAGGACACCAGGTACTCGTAGAGAGCGGCGCCGGTGCCGGCATCGGCTTCGAGGATTCGCATTATCGCGCGGCGGGCGCGACCATCGCGCAACGCGCCGAGGAAATCTTCGCCGCTTCCGATCTCGTCGTGAAGGTCAAGGAACCGCAGCTTTCGGAATGCAAGCAGCTGCATAGCGGGCAGACTCTGTTCACGTATCTTCATTTGGCGGCGGATCGCGAGCAGGCGCAGGCATTGATTGCCTCGGGAGCCACCGCAATCGCGTACGAAACCGTCACCGCGCCCGATGGCTCGCTGCCGTTGCTCACGCCGATGAGCGAAGTCGCCGGACGCATGTCGGTGCAAGTGGGTGCCCACAGCCTGCAGAAAGCCAATGGCGGCTTTGGAGTGCTGCTGGGCGGCGTGCCCGGTGTGGCGCCGGCGAAGGTGGTCGTGCTGGGAGGCGGGGTTTCCGGCACTCATGCAGCGAAGATGGCCGTTGGCCTGCGCGCCGACGTGACCGTGGTCGACCGTTCGGTGAAAAGACTGCGGGAACTGTCGTCCCAGTTCGGCAGCCAGCTGAAAACCGTGTACTCGACCGCTCATGCGATCGAGGAACTGGTGCGCGACGCCGACCTCGTCATCGGCGCCGTGCTCATAGCCGGCGCCGCGGCACCGAAGCTCGTGACTCGCGCGATGGTAAAAGCGATGAAGCCCGGCACCGTGCTGGTCGATATCGCCATCGATCAGGGCGGTTGTTTCGAAACCAGCCGGCCCACCACTCATGCCGAACCGACCTATGTTCTCGACGGAGTGATCCACTATTGCGTCACCAACATGCCCGGCGCCGTGCCGCGCACATCCACGTTTGCGCTGACCAATGCCACGCTGCCGTACGTGAGAGCGCTGGCCGATCACGGTTGGCAGCAGGCCATCGCCAACGACTCGGGGCTGGCTCGCGGACTCAATGTGCATGCCGGGCAAGTGACGCATGAGGCGGTGGCGAGCGCGCTCGGTCTGGATTTTCGGGCTTTTCGCGCAGCGTAGAGTCGACCGACCGCCTTCTCATCCGCCGGCCGCGGTGCGCTGCGCTCACCGCGGCCCGCCGGCTCTTCGATCCCATGTGCCGCCACGGGCCATCCGGCCGCGCTTCGGTATAATCGAAAGAAAAGGATACGAATGGCACCCAAGCGGCATGTACCGAAGTTCCACCGCGCGACCCCCGCGGTGCGGCGTGAAGCATTGGTGGACGCGACCTTGAGCTGCCTCAAGCAGTTCGGCCATGAAGGCGTGTCGGTGCGCCGTATCAGCGCCGCGGCCGGCGTGTCGATCGGCTTGATCAATCATCATTTTCCGAGCAAGTCGGGCCTCATCGCAGAAACATACGAAACCCTGGCCCTGTCTTTGCTGGACTCGATCCGCCGTCAGGCGGAGAACATGGCGCTGTCGCCGCGGGCCCGATTGAGCAATTTTTTCCGCGCCTCGTTCGCGCCGGAGATTCTCGATCCGCAATTGTTCAACGTGTGGCTGGTGTTTTGGAGCATGGTGGCGCACTCGGCGGAAATACGTGCCGTGCACTTCAGCACTTACGGCAAGTACCGATCCGTCTTGGAATCACTGCTCAGCCAACTCGTGGACACAGGCGCCGCGCCACCGTTCAAATTGCGCCCGGCCGCGATCGCGTTGTCCGCACTGCTCGACGGACTCTGGGTCGAGTTGAGCTTGAGCCCCACGGTTTTCAAACCTCGCGACGCGATCGCGTCGTGCGAGGATTGGGTCAATGCTCTTTGCAGCGGCGGCTTTCCGCGTCTTCTGCTGCCCCAGCGGCCCAAGAGGACCGGCGCCGCGCCGAAACGCCGCCGGGCGTGAACTCAGTCCTGCGGCCGTTCCGCGCGCTAGTGAGTAGTGCGCGCGCTTGTTATACTAGCGTTCAACAAGACTTGAAAGAGCATCGAACATGGAAGCCACGCGCTCGTTGCACGGCGACTCATCCGCACAAATCGCCTCCGAACTGGAGGGATTCAGCTTGCCGGGATGGATTTACCGGGATGCGGATTTCCTGGAAGCCGAGAAGGAGCGCGTATTTGCCGCTTCTTGGCAAATCGTCTGCCATCTGAGTGACATACCCGACCCCGGCGATTACCACACCCTGGATTTCCTGGGCGAGCCCCTGGTTGCGGTGCGCGGCCAGGACCGCGGCGTGAAAGCATTCTTCAATGTGTGCCGTCATCGCGCGGCGCGGCTGGTGGACGGCGGTTCGGGTCATTGCCCCGGAAGAATCGTGTGCCCCTATCACGCCTGGACTTACGACCTGAGCGGACGCCTGACGGCCATTCCGCAGCGCAAGGAATTCAGCGATTTCACGCCGGATCAATATGGGCTGAAGCCGGCTGAAACCGAAATCTACAAGGGGTTCGTGTTCGTGCGTCTGAGACCGGGCTTGCCGAGCGTCGCCGACATGCTCGCGCCGTATGAGAACGAATTGGCGGCCTATCGCCTCGAAGATCTACGGCCCATGGGCCGCGTCACGTTGCGCACGCGTCATGTGAACTGGAAGAACGTGACCGACAATTACTCCGATGCCATGCACATCACCGTGGCCCACCCGGGCCTCACGCGCTTGTTCGGCCAGAGCTACGGCGTGGAAGCGCAGCCCTGGGTGGACAAAATGTGGGGATACCTCCGTGAGGTCCCCTCTGCGCAGTTGTCGGAGCGTTTGTACCAGGCCGTACTGCCGGATTCGCCGCACTTGCCCGACGATCGGCAGCGGCTATGGACCTACTTCAAGCTGTGGCCGAACGTGGCCTTTGACATCTATCCTGATCAGATTGATTTCATGCAGATGATTCCAATCTCCCCCACGGAAACCCTGATCCGCGAGATTGCCTATGCGTACCCGGATGAGCGGCGCGAGATGCGCGCAGCCCGCTATCTTAATTGGCGCATCAATCGCCGCGTCAGCCTCGAGGATAAGGCGCTCATCGAGCGGGTGCAGACCGGCATGGGATCACGCAGCTACACGCCGGGTCCTCTGGGACGCAGCGAAGTGTCGCTGCGCAGCTTCGCCCGCCGAATGCGCGAACTCATCCCGGAGAGCGGCCTCGAGCGGGCCCCCGCCGCCGGCTGGCATGTCCGCAACGCAATGAGAACGCCCCATGGTTGATTCAAAGCCGCGCGACGTGGTCATCATCGGCGGCGGACACAACGGCCTCGTGTGTGCCGCATATCTTGCCGCGGCCGGCCTCCAAGTGACCGTGCTCGAAAGACGGGGTGTGGTAGGCGGTGCGGCCGTGACCGAGGAATTTCATCCCGGCTTTCGCAATTCCGTGGCCGCGTACACCGTGTCTCTGCTCAACCCGAAGGTGATCCGAGATCTGGACTTGCCGCGGCATGGCTTGCGCGTCGTCGAGCGCAAGCTGGCCAACTTTCTGCCGCTGGACGCAGACCAATACCTCAAGATCGGCGGCGGCGTGACTGAACGAGAGGTAGCGAAGTTCTCGGCGCGCGACGCCGCCCGGCTCGCACCTTACGGCGAGCGTCTCGACGTGATCGCCGACGTGCTGCGCGACCTCGTGCTCGAGACGCCGCCGAATGTCACCGCCGGAAGCTGGTTCGAGGCGATGCCGGAATTGCTGCGCAGCGCGCGATTGGGCAAACGAATCGCCAAACTCGACATGTCCATGCGCCGTGAACTTCTGGATCTGTTCGTCAAATCCGCGGGTGACTACTTGGATGCGTGGTTCGAGAGCGCACCGATCAAGGCCGCGTACGGTTTCGACGGCATCGTCGGCAATTATGCGAGTCCGTATGCCGGCGGTTCCGGGTATGTGCTGCTGCACCATGTGTTCGGCGAGGTCAACGGCAAGAAGGGTGCCTGGGGACATGCGATCGGCGGCATGGGCGCAATTACCCAGGCCATGGCCAAAGCGGCGGCCGAACGCGGCGTGGACATTCGAGTGGCGAGTCCGGTGCGCGAGGTGCTGGTCGAAGCCGGCCGCGCAGTGGGTGTGGTCACGGAGAAAGGTGAGGCGATCCGGGCGCGCAGCGTCGTGTCGAATCTGAATCCAAAACTGCTGTACGGATCGCTCATCGATCCTAACGCGCTCCCGCAGGATTTTCGCGAGCGCATCGGCCGCTGGCGCTGCGGATCGGGCACCTTCCGCATGAACGTCGCGCTGTCCGAGTTGCCCGACTTCACGGTCCTGCCGGGCCGCGCACTCGCCGAGCATCACACCTCCGGCATCATCATGGCGCCGAGTCTCGCCTACATGGACCAAGCGTATCTCGATGCCAAGGCCGGCGGATGGTCGAAGCGACCCATCGTCGAGATGCTGATCCCCTCGACTCTGGACGACAGCTTGGCGCCGCCGGGGCGGCACGTGGCCAGCCTGTTCTGCCAACACGTAGCACCGGTGCTGCCCAACGGCGCATCCTGGGACGATCATCGCGACGCGGTCGCGGACGTGATGATCGATCTCGTCAACAGCCATGCACCGAATTTCAAGGCCTCAGTGCTGGGACGCCAAATCATGAGTCCGCTAGATCTCGAACGTACCTTCGGCCTGATCGGCGGCGATATTTTCCATGGCGCCCTCTCCTTGGATCAGATGTTCTCGGCGAGGCCGATGCTGGGCCACGGCGACTACCGCGGCCCATTGAAGGGGCTGTATATGTGCGGATCGGGCACCCATCCCGGCGGCGGCGTGACCGGCGCGCCCGGCCACAACGCCGCACGCGAAATCATCGCCGATTTCCGGCGCGGGCGCGTGAAGCAAGCTTAAACGGCTTGGCAGAGCAGCGACGGCGCACGCGGACGCCGTCGGCCTTGGTCACTGAAGCTACTTCTTCGCCGGGTCCGAATAGTGGAATGGATCGGTGAGCCGCGGCTGGCTGGGCAGCACCTTGCGCGGCAATGGCTTGTCGCTGTTCGCCGCATCCAGCAGGACACTCGCCAGCACTACCGCGGCTTGCCGCAGATCCTCCGGCCGCAGGTGATCGAAAGTGTCGAGATCGGTGTGGTGGACGCGTGTTTCATAGTCCAGCGGATCTTGAATGAACTGAAACGCCGGCAGACCGAGCCGGCTCAGGAATACATGATCGGTCGCGTCGGTGGGTTCGGCGACCACCGCGGCGGCGCCCATACTGGCAAACGGTGAGAGCCATTCGCGAAAGAACGGTACCGCGGCGATATTGCCCTCGGTATAAATTCCGCGAATCTTGCCGGATCCATTGTCGATATTGAAATAAGCCGCCAGCTCGGAAAATCCGGGCAGCGTCTGGATGGGATAGGTGTCCTGGGAGAAATAGGGCGGAAGATCCGCGAGCGCCGGATCGGTGAGCGGTGGGCGGCGCGCGAGATACTTCTCCACATACGCTTCGGAACCCAGCAGACCTTCCTCCTCACCCGCCCACAGAGCGAATCGGATGGTGCGTTTCGGCTGCGCACCCAGGCTTGCCAGGATGCGCGCAGCCTCCATGACCACCGCGCTGCCGGCGCCGTTGTCGGCCGCACCGTCACCCGCGACCCAGCTGTCCAAATGCGCGCCGGCCATCACGTAACCCGCCTTCGGATCACGGCCCGGAATATCCGCGAGGATATTGTAGGCGTTGTGATCGGCATCCTCGAAGTGAACACGACTGTCGATTTCAAGCCTTACTTCGCCCACTTTTGCGAGACGTGCGAGCCGCCGGTAATCCTCGGCGCCGAGCTCCAAGCCCGGAAGCTTGGGCGTCTTGTCCACGCGGTAGCCGTAGCCTTCTCCATGCACCAGCCGGCCTTCGGTACGCGACATCTGCACCCAGGCGAGCGCACCCTCCTCGGCCAGGAAGCTGTCCAATTTGCTGCGAAATCGATAGCGCTCGATCCGCTTCTGTCTGGCTTCGGGATCGAAAACCGGCTGCTGGTACTTATCCAATTTGGCTATATCGACGTCGGTCAGGCGCTGGAACGGCGCATCGCCGTCGTCCTTCGCAGGCCCGGGCCAGCTCACCAGCACGATTTTCCCCGCGAGTTTTCCCTTCCAATCCGCGAAATCCTTGTCGCTGATCATGGGCGCCACGATCACCGCGGCGTTCACAGGACCCTTGGTGGCGGGAGTCCAGGCAATGGGAATGCCGCGCAGTTCGATCGGACGGGGCGCCGTCATGCGCACATGTGCGGACTCGATCCACCAGCCGCGGCCAAAGTCGAAACCCTCGGCCCTGACGTCTTTCAGACCCCAGCTCTTGAACTCATCCTGGGTCCAGCGCTCGGCCTTGCGCATGGCGGGAGAATTGGTCATCCGCCCGCCGATTTGATCGGCCAGATAAGCGGCAATGTCGACCACCTCGCCATGATTGAAGGCCGCGTCGGTGATGCGATTGATGGTGTGTACTTCAGCCGGCGGTGCCGCTGCAAACGAGGTCAGGGTGAACAGCGCACACGCGCATGAGCCAGCCACTAGATTTCGCAACGACATCCCCTTGTAGTCGAACTTTGCGCCAATCGTAGCAATCCAGCGTGGCCGCTTCCATCGGCCCATCCGCTGCGCGGCGCCAATCGGTCAAAACCCCTGGGTCCAGGGGCTAGACCTCGATTCCCTGTCCCTTGAGGTATTCGTCATAGGTACCCCGGAAATCGGTGATACCGCCGCCGGGACGCAGTTCGATGATGCGCGTGGCGAGCCCACCGACGAACTCGCGATCGTGCGAGACGAAAATGAGCGTACCCGGATAGTGTTCGAGCCCGATTTGCAGCGACTCGATGGTCTCCATGTCCATGTGATTGGTCGGCTCGTCCATCAGCAGCACGTTGGGCTTGGTCAACATCAGCTTGCCGTAGATCATTCGGCCTTTCTCGCCGCCCGATAGAACCTTCACCGACTTCTTGGTCTCCTCGCCCGAAAATAGCAGCCGGCCCAAGGTCGCACGAACGATCTGGTCGTCGTCGGCCTTGCCCGTGTATTGCGACATCCAGGAAAATAGATCCGTCTTGTCGTCGAACTCAGCCTGCGGATCCTGCGGCATGTACCCTGGCTGGGCGTTTTCCACCCAGACGATGCGTCCCTCGGTGGGTCGCAGTTCGCCCGCGAGACAGCGCATCAGCGTCGTTTTGCCGGCGCCGTTCGGGCCGATCACGGCGATGCGTTCGCCGCCTTCGACGTTGAACGTGACGTTGTTGAGCACCTTTTCATCCGACCCCGGATAGCCGAAGCTCAGTCGCTCCACCGACACCGCCGAGCGATAGAGCTTCTTGCCTTGTTCGAAGCGGATGTAGGGGTTCTGCCGCGACGACGGCCTGATCTCCTCGATCTTGATCTTTTCGAGCTGCTTCTTGCGCGAAGTCGCCTGCCGCGCCTTGGACGCGTTGGCGGAGAAGCGGCGCACGAATTCCTGCAGGTCGGAAATGCGGTCCTTGGCCTTGGCGTTCGCCGCTTCGACGCGCGCCCGCGCTTGAACCGACGCCAACATGAAGTCGTCGTAGTTGCCGGGATAAATCTTGAGCTGCTGAAAGTCCAGATCCGCGACGTGCGTGCACACCTGGTTCAAGAAGTGCCGGTCGTGGCTGATGATCACCATGGTGGCGTCATAGTTGTTGAGCGCACTTTCCAGCCAGCGGATGGAATTGATGTCGAGGTTGTTGGTCGGTTCGTCCAACAGCAGGACGTCCGGTCTCGAGAACAGCGCCTGCGCCAGCAGCACGCGCAGCTTGAGGCCGGGGGGCACTTCGCGCATCGGACCGTTGTGCCGCGATTCGTGAATGCCGGCGTCGGTGAGGATGCTGCCCGCCCGCGCCTCGGCGTCGTAGCCTCCGTATTCGGCGAACACGCCCTCGAGTTCGGCGGCTTTCATGTAGTCTTCGTCCGTGGCATTGGGATCGGCGTAGATGCGGTCGCGCTCTCTCATCGCCGCCCACAGTTCCATGTGGCCACGCATGACCACATCCAGCACCCGCTCATCCTCATAACCGAACTGGTTTTGGTTCAGCTTGCCGAGCCGCATACCGGCCTGCAGCATCACGTCGCCGGCGCTGGGGTCGAGATCCCCCCCAAGCACCTTCATGAGCGTGGATTTGCCGGAACCGTTCGCGCCGATGAGCCCGTAACGATTGCCGTCGGAGAACTTGACCGTGACCTGCTCGAAAAGCGGCTTGGCGCCGAACTGCACGGCGACGTTGGAAGTGGAAAGCATGTTTATCCAATCAACTGGTACGGCCATTTCGGGCCGCGGTTGCACTCACAGGGGGTACTCGGATGGAGTCGCGTCGTTATGCGGACTGCCCCCATGCCGGCGGGCGGATTGTAACCGAGCCCAGGCTCCGAGTCTGCGCTTTTCGACCATGCCGGGTTGGCGACGTCCAGCGCTTGCGCCAACCCCGCCCTGGTACCTCGGCACCGTGATTCTGACCGGTTGGCTGGAAGCGCTCATCTGGAAGGCGTACGCAGTGGGCCGATTACATCATCGGCGCAGAAGAGGGAGCAGTTGCGGTACCTTTTGCGCAATGCTGCACTGCGGTACAAGGATTCGCCAGGGAGGCTCACGCCTGGCGAATGCCATCAACCGGTCAAAATCACTGTCGACTAGCGATGGTTCGTGGTGATTGAAGGATCCAAGAGTACCAGCGCTTGAGCAGCCGTCGTAGCCCCCGTGCGGTCAATCTCATCCTTGGAATAGGCGCGGCCAAGTGCCAAGCAATTCTTGTCGTTGCCGGCTATTCGAATTGCGGTTTGAGACGGGCACCTAGAATTTTGTGCAGCCACCCCAGACTTTTCAGCGTCCGGCTTCACATTTCCGGCCGTCCCCGCACACGCGCTGAGCACGAGCACTGCGGCGATTGCACTGGTAACGCGTACGTAAGTGACCATGTAACACCTCCAAGCCTGCCCGATTATACTCCCTCATCAACATCAGTTGAAATCGTTCACGGAATCGGCCTGTTCCGCCATTTCAAGGGCGTCGCCAACCCCGTTCCCGAGTCTTGCGAATGAACCGGTCGGTAAGTTGCCGGACGGCGAGCGTCTCAGTCGCCGCGTAGGGCGGTCAGCCTGCGCTTGCGCGGGATCGGTCGCCGGTCGTCATACGCCAGACTGCGAGCGCCGGCAGGCCGAACAATATTTCGCGCATTCTCTTCGCGAGCGACAGAGCGATGGCCGCATCGCTGCCAAGGCCGAGCATGTGACCGACACCTACTAAAGTGGCTTCCTGAACGCCCAGCCCGGCCGGCGCTACGAAAATCAGACTCCTCGCTGCCTGCGTCAGGCTTTCGAGCGCGAGTGCGGCCGCAGGGCTCGAGGGGTGCCCCAGCCAGCGCAGCGCCAGCCAGGTCTCCGAGCTGCCGGCAATCAGCCCGGCAAGCTGCCAGACAGTTGCCAGCGCGAGGCGTTTGCGCGCTGCAGCGAGCCGGCGAATGGCAGTATCAAGTTGAGCGAGCTTGCTCAATGCGCCAAAACGCCCGGCATTGGAATCGAGCATTCTCGCACCAAGCTTTTCAACCATTCTGAACAGCGTGCCGTTCCTCAAAAGCCATATCAGAAGCAGGAGAAGCGGCAGAGGGGCCGCGACGGCTATGAGCAGCGCCCCTGCGGCTCTAACGCCGCCGGTGATGCGCAGGAGCACGGCGAGGCCGAGCCCCAAGAACAGATACTGAGCGACGAGGTTGAGCAGCATTTCGATGATCACGCTGGTGATTGCCGCCGTGCCGCCGACTCCTTGGCGAGCGAGCAGGCGTATCCCAACCAATTCGCCACCGACATTGGCAACCGGCAGTAGCCGGTTGATCGCCTCGCGAATCGCGGCGATCAAAAAAAGCGAGCGAATGCGCGTGCGCTCGAAAATCAGTACGCGCCATCCCATGACGTCGAGCAACAGCGGAACCACGTGGAGTGGTACCAACAAGAGCAACAGCCAGCCGGCCTGCTCGAGCAGGCCTGCGATCGACTCGGCACCTTCGCGAATGACGAGCACGGCCATCACGACGATACCGAGCGTGAGCCCGATGCGGGCCAGGTATTTCACGTAAGGCCGCTGCTCACGTCCCTGCGAGGCAGCCTGACGCTGAAGGATGGCCGAATGTAGAGTAGTTGCTCATGACGCCGATCGCTGCAAGAGCGTGGCGAGAAAAAACGCACGCCGGTATTCGGCAACGCACTCGAGAGTCGGTGCCCACCGGAAGGCATCATGAATATCACGTGTATCTCTGGATGCCATATCAACCCCGAAAAAATAGTGATTGACGATCAGAACCAGGCCGCCCGGCGCCACCCTCGATGAAATATTGCCAGCGATGGACTTCAGTCCCACAGCAGTCCGGGGATCAACGTAGTAGAGAGTGTCGGCGATGATGATCAGGTCGAATGCGGATTCCTGTTGAGGCGGGTCGAGCATGTCTCGTTGCGAATAGCTCACATTCGGGTGGTCGACCGAGAGCTCCCGGGCTTGCTTGATCGCCTCGGCGGAGATATCGGTACCAAGAACCTGCTCGGCAAACGGGGCGAGCATGCGCGTGAAGGCACCGAGACCGCAGCCTATATCGAGTACCTTTCGATAGCGCCGCTGCGGCAGCATCGAGAGCAGACTATTGTACTTCCGCTGCTGATACCGGTATTGCGGCAACTCGACGCCAAAAGGATCCTGAACGTCGGCATACAGCCGATCGAAAGCCGAGCCGGTCGCGTGCTCCTGTCGAAACCGATCCAAGCGCGCATCGGCGCGGGCGGATCGCATCCAAAAGGCAATGTCGCGGATCGTCATGAAGAAATTGGTCGGGGGCGGGGCCAACCCGTCAACGTTCGGCATCGTGGTCACCAATGGGGCTCGGAAGGCTTATTAGACTTTGCGCGACAAAGTATCGCGAACCGCCCGCTCAATACAAGTTTTCGCGGCGTCCCCTCACTTCTTTCCGCGCAGCTTACTTCGTACCGCCTTGACCGTGCCGCGGCGGGATTTTGCAGCCACGGCCTTGCGTCTTGCCGGTTTGACGCGAGCACCCCGTTTGACTGGCGCAACACGCTTACCGCGTCTAGCCGACACCCTCGATTTCTTCGCCGTCTTGGCTGGAGCTCGCACGGGAGCTTTCTTCGCTTTGGGGCGCGCCGTGGCCTTCTTGCCGGCCGTCGCACGCAAAGATGGAGCGGTCTGTTTGGCACGAGCGGCCGGCTTGGCGGCTTGCGCACGCCGAACTCGTGCGGCGGCCTGCTTGACACCAGCGGCTGGCTTGTCCCGGGCAGCCTTGGCGGGGGCTGCCTCCTTGACCACAGCGGCGCGCTTGAGCGCGGTCGCGGCCGGGCCGCCCCTGAGCTGTTCGAGAATCGCCGGATTCTCGAGCGTCGACATATCCTGCGTAATCTCCTCTCCCCGCGCGATCGAACGCAGCAAGCGCCGCATGATCTTTCCCGACCGGGTCTTCGGCAGATTGTCGGTCAAGCGGATTTCATCGGGCTTGGCGATGGGGCTCAATTGCTCGCCGACCCAGTTGCGCAGTTCTTCGAGCAGCGAGTGCGGCCGCCGCTCCCTCCGGGCGCGGTACGTTGAGCACCACATAGGCGAACACCGACTCGCCCTTGATGTCGTGAGGCTTGCTGACCACCGCCGCTTCCGCCACTAGGCGGTGCGCCACCAGCGCCGATTCGATTTCCATGGTCCCGAGGCGGTGACCGGCGACATTCAGCACGTCATCGATGCGGCCCATGATCCAGTAATAGCCGTCCTTGTCGCGACGCGCCGAATCGCCGGCCACATAGTAGCGATTCTGGAATTTCTCCCAGTAGGTCCGAAGATACCGCTCGTTGTCGCCCCAGATCGTGCGCAGCATCGAGGGCCAGGGCCGCTTGATCACCAGGTAGCCGCCGCCGTCGGGTGTTTTCACGGGCCGGCCGTCATCATCGACGATGTCGACGAAGATTCCGGGCAGCGGCTTGGTGCAGGAACCCGGCTTGGTCGGCGTCTCGCCCGGGATGGGCGCCATCATGGTGGCGCCGGTTTCGGTCTGCCACCAGGTATCCACGATCGGGCAGCGCTCCCGGCCGATGACCTTGTGGTACCACATCCAGGCCTCGGGATTGATGGGCTCACCGACGCTGCCGAGCAGCCGCAGTTTGCGCTAGATCGTACTTGCGCGGTATGGCATCGCCCAATTTCATGAGCGCGCGGATCGCGGTCGGCGCCGTGTAGAAAATCGTTACGCCATGCGTCTCGCAGATCTTCCAGAAGCGGCCGCCGTCCGGAAAGGTCGGCGCCCCTTCGTACATGAGAATGGTCGCGCCCGCCGCCAGGGGCCCGTAGGCGACGTAGGTATGTCCGGTGACCCAGCCGACATCGGCCGTACACCAGAAAACATCGTCGTCCTTGAGATCGAATACCCACTGTGTGCTGGTCTTGGCGTTGAGCAGGTATCCGGCGCTCGAATGCTGGATTCCCTTCGGCTTGCCGGTCGATCCGGAGGTGTAGAGCAGGAACAGCGGATGCTCCGCATCCACCCATTCGGGCTCGCAAGTCGCGCTCTGTCCCGACACCGCGTCCTGCCACCAGAGATCGCGGCCGGCGCGCATCGGGCAGTCGCCGCCGGTGCGGGCGTAGACGATGACGTTCTGCACCGTCGGACAGCCGTCGGCGAGCGCCTTGTCGACCGCGCGCTTGAGTTCGATGGGGTGTCCGCCGCGCCAACCGCCATCGGCGGTGATCACGAGCTTCGCGCCCGCATCCTCGATGCGGTCCTTGACGGCATTGGAGGAAAACCCGCCGAAGACCACCGAGTGCACGGCGCCGATGCGGGCGCAGGCCTGCATGGCGATCACCGCCTCCGGAATCAGCGGCATGTAGATGACGACACGGTCGCCGCGGCCGACCCCCGAGGCTTTGAGCGCATTGGCGAACCGGCACACCTCGCCGTGCAGCTCGGCGTAGGTGAGCTTGCGCACATCGCCCGGTTCACCCTCGAAAATGATCGCGATCTTGTCGGCGCGCTCGCGCAGATGCACGTCCAGGCAATTGTGCGAGACGTTCAGCTGCCCGTCGGTGAACCACCGATAGTTGGGTGCCTCGCTGTCGTCCAGAGGCACCGTGAAAGGCCGGTGCCAATCGATTTCGGCGGTCGCCAGATCCGCCCAGAAGCCGACGTAGTCATCCTGGGCCCTGGCGTAGATCGCTTGCAGTTTGCCGGCCTTGAGCGCGGCGTGCTTGCGGAACTGCGCGGACGGCGCAAATAGCCGGTCCTCCTGCAGCACGGATTGAATGTCTTTTTGGGCCATCACCCTGCTCCCCAATCTAAAATGTGCGAAACTCCGGCTCGGTTCTACGCGCCGGCGGCGATACGGCGCGCCTGCTGCCGCAGAATATTGCCAAATCCATGCGTGTCAAAAAAGGATTCGAGCCCGGCGCTGTCCGGCCGCCGCGGCTTCAGATCATCCAGCGTCGCCTCGAGCGGCACGTCGCAGACGATGCCGGTCAATCGCCGCGCCAGATACGCCGCGTCCTTGTGCGCGAGCAGTCTGGCGGCGATCGCGGCGGCGCCTCGCAGCTTCATCAGGGGTATGCGATGCAGGTTCGCGTACAGCTCATCGAGCGAGCCGAATACCGCGAATAGCTCGGCCGCGGTCTTCTTGCCGACCCCCGGTACTCCGGGAATATTGTCCACGCTGTCGCCGGTCAGCGCCAAGAAATCCGCGATCAGTTCCGGTGTCGCGCCGAAACGCGGTCCGATGTCGTGGTAGTGATAGCGGATGTTGCCGCTGTAGTCCCAGAACACATCGCCGTCGCGGATGAGCTGCGACAAATCCTTGTCCCGGGTCACCAGCACATTGCGCAGCCCTGCGGCTCGCGAACGCGCAGCCAGGGTACCGATGATGTCGTCGGCCTCGTACTCCGTGCTCGCGAACTCGGCGAGGCCCAAGTGCCGGCAAAACTCCCGGCAGAGCGCGAATTGCCGCTCCAGATCCGCGGGCGGCGCTTCGCGATTGGCCTTGTATGCCGGGTAAATGGCGTTGCGCAACGACGTTGCGTGGCGCGTGGAGAGATCGAAGGCGACGCCGATGCGCTCCGGCCGCACCTGCTCCAAAAGATCCGACAAGAAGCGCGCGAAGCCGTACAAGGCATGCGTCGCATTGCCGTCGCCGTCCACCATGTCGGGCGGCATGGAATGATAGGCGCGGAAAATGAAGTAGCTGGCGTCGATGTAGTACACGACGCCCGACCGCGCTTGCGGCTGAGCTCGCGCCGCCGCTCACATCGGCCAGCGTTGCATGCGCTCGTGCAGCGGGCTCGAACGCGGGAAGTGCGCGATCAGGTATTCCATCTGATCGGCCAGCACGCGGCGGCCCTTCAAGAATATGTACTCGGCGTAGGTCGGCGTGAACGGCACCGCAAGCAGCTGCATGCCCGCCTGCTCCGGAGTGCGCGACGCCTTGGCGTTGTTGCAGCGGCGGCACGCCGACACCACATTGCTCCAGGTGTCCTGCCCGCCGCGGCTGAACGGCGTCACATGATCCCGCGACAGCAGGCTGTAGGTGAACCGCGCGCCGCAGTACAGGCACAGATAGGCGTCGCGGCGGAACAAAGTCTGATTGTTGAGCGGCGGCGTGTACGCGGCGCCGCGCAGATTTCCCGGGTTGCCCGACGTTCCCAGCGTGGCGATGATCGAATTGACGTCCACGATGGTGCGCAGACCCGTTCTCGCGCAGGTGCCGCCATAGAGCCGGTACAGCAGCGTGCCGCAGGTATAGGCGACCTGTTCGGTGTGATAGAGACGCGCCGCTTCCCGATAGTCCACCCACTCCAACGGCATCCCGGATACATCGGTGCGCAGGATTTGCTGCGACAACGGATACCCCTGCGTAACGACCGCGAGGTCATCCCGCCAATCCAATAAGTGGAGCTTCCCTTGGAGCATTGGCTTCATAACAGCACTAAAGATAGTCGACTCTTATGCCATAATTCAACGTTTGGCATAATTTCTTTGGTTTTGGAGGGAGATCTGTAATGGCAGTCGTCGTCGGTGTCCTCAGGGAAACCGCTGCCAAAGAAACCCGTGTCGCCGTTGTCCCGGAAATCGCCGCAAAATTGAAGGCGGCCGGCGCCCGTGTTCTGATCGAGCGCGGCGCAGGTACGGCGGCGCATTTTCCGGATGCCTTGTATGCCGACGCTGAGTTCAGCGACGCGGCCGCCATCCTTGGATCCGCGGACGTGCTGCTGAAGGTTCAGCCGCCCAGCATCGAGGAAGTCAACGCGCTCAAGAAGGGCGCGGTGGTCATCGGATACATGCAGGCCTACGCGCGGCCCGACCTGGTGCGGGCGCTCAAAGATCGCGCAATCACCAGTTTTGCGATGGAACTGGTGCCGCGCATCTCCCGGGCGCAGTCGATGGACGCGCTGTCCTCGCAGGCATCGGTCGCCGGCTACAAGGCCGTGCTGATCGCGGCCAACACGCTCGAGAGATTCCTGCCCATGCTGACCACCGCCGCGGGCACGATCCGGCCGGCGTCGGTGCTCGTCATCGGCGCGGGGGTCGCCGGCCTGCAGGCCATCGCCACGGCGAAGCGTCTGGGGGCGGTGGTCGAAGCGTATGACGTACGTAGCGCGACCAAGGACCAGGTGAAATCGCTCGGCGCCAAGTTCATCGACACCGGCGTATCCGCGGAAGGTGCCGGCGGCTATGCGCGCGAACTCACCGCCGAGGAGAAGGCCAAGCAGCAGGAAATCCTCGATGCGCGCATCGCGGCCAGCGATGCCGTGATCAGCACCGCCTCGGTGCCGGGACGGGCGGCGCCGCGAATCATCGCTCGGGCGGCGGTCGAGCGCATGAAGGCCGGCTCGGTGATCGTCGACATCGCGGCCGAACAGGGCGGCAATTGCGAACTGACGCGCGCGGGCGAAACCGTGGTGCACGGCGGCGTCAAGATCGTGGGACCCTTGAACCTGCCCGCCTCGCTGCCGTATCACGCCAGCGAAATGTACGCGCGCAACCTGTTCAACCTGCTCAAGCCGGCGCTGGTGAAGGGCGATCTTGCCATCGACTGGAACGACGAAGTATTCGCGGGCTGCGTGCTCACGCACGACGGCCAGATCAAGCACGAAGCGACGCGTAAAGCGGTAGAGGGACAGTAGTATGATCGACGGCGTCATAGCGCTCTATATATTCATGTTGGCCGCGTTCACCGGCTACGAAGTCATTTCGCGCGTGCCGGTCATCCTGCACACGCCGCTCATGTCCGGATCGAATTTCGTGCATGGCATCGTCTTGGTGGGCGCGATGGTTGCATTGGCCACGGCCGATTCCACGCTGTTACGAGTCATCGGCGTCATCGGCGTGATTCTCGCCGCCGGCAACGCCGTGGGCGGCTATGTGGTGACCGAGCGCATGTTGAAGATGTTCGTCTCCGCCGGCAGAAAGAAAGGATCTTAAGACGTGCCCTCCGCTTCGACCATTCAAACCCTGACGCAGCTGTCCTATCTCGTGGCGGCGGCGCTGTTCATTCTCGGCCTGAAACGCATGAGTTCGCCGGTCACCGCCGTGAGCGGCGTCCGCTGGGCAGGCTTAGGTATGGTGCTCGCCACGGTCGTGACCTTGAGCTTCATGGGCGCTTCGTCCTTCAATTTGATGCTGGTGATCGGCGCCATCGTGGTCGGCGGCGCTCTGGCCTGGGTCAGCGGCAAGCGCGTCGCCATGACCGACATGCCGCAGATGATTGCGCTGTACAACGGCATGGGCGGCGGCGCGGCGGCGGCCATCGCCGCCGTGGAACTGTATCGCGGCAACGAACACAGCATCGCGCACCTGACCATCGCCACGATCGGCGGCTTCATCGGTTCGGTATCTTTCAGCGGCAGCCTGATCGCCTTCGCGAAATTGCAGGGCTTGATCACCAAGTCGGTGCGCTTCGGCGGCCAGAAGTTCGTGAATTTGGCGATATTGCTGGTGACGCTCGCGTTAGGCTTCATGGTCGTTTCCGGCATGGGCTTGGACTCGCCGCAGGGCGGCCTGCCCGCGGTTTCCTTGTTCTTTGCGTTTGCCTTGCTGCTGGGCGTCGCCATGACATTGCCGATCGGCGGCGCCGACATGCCGGTGGTGATTTCGCTGTACAACGCGCTGACCGGTCTAGCGGTCGGCTTCGAAGGCTTCGTGCTCGACAATGCCGCCATGATCATCGCCGGCACCGTGGTCGGCGCGGCCGGCACCTTGCTGACCCAGCTCATGGCGAAGGCCATGAACCGTTCGCTCGGCAACGTGCTGTTCTCGAACTTCGGCGAGAGTTCGTCCGCGGGCGGCGGCGGCGTCACCGGCACCCAGAAAGCCATCGAAGCCTCGGACGCCGGGGTCATGATGGCGTACTCGCAGAAGATCATCATCGTGCCGGGCTATGGCATGGCCGTAGCCCAGGCTCAGCACAAGGTGTGGGAGCTGACGCAGTTGCTCATCGATCATGGCGTGCAGGTGCGCTTTGCCATTCATCCGGTCGCGGGCCGCATGCCGGGGCACATGAACGTGCTGCTTGCGGAGGCGGGCGTGCCTTACGACCTGATCTCCGATCTGGACGAAATCAACGCCGAGTTCGAAACCGCCGATGTGGCGTTGATCATCGGCGCCAACGACGTCGTCAATCCGGACGCGCGCACCAATAAGGCGAGCCCGATATTCGGCATGCCGATCTTGAATGCGGACAAGGCCAAGAACGTCATCGTCATCAAGCGCGGCCAGGGCCAGGGCTTTTCAGGCATCGACAATGCGCTGTTCGTGCTCGATCAAACGCGCATGCTCTACGGCGATGCGCAGTCGGCCGCGGGCCAGCTGATCCAAGCCGTCAAGGCCGCAGGGTAATCTCGAAGCGATCCCTGATTTGCCATTGTGCGGGCTTGGGTGCGGCGTAGTCGCCGAGCCGGATCATCTCGCCGACCACCCGGTCGTCGCGTAATTCGAAGCGCAGGTAGTGATAGTTGGGAAAATCGGTGCTCTGATACTGGTCTGCGGTCGTACGATCCACCTCGTACGGGCCGGGCGCCGCCGCCGCCCGACACCAGGTACGTCACGCCGTCCTCGGCGAAGCGCTCATAGTTGTGAATATGGCCGGCGCTCACCACGAAGCGCGCCGCCGATCGCGGCACAGCCGTCTTGAGATATTCGGCGAGCATGAGCTCGTTCGGGCGCGGATTGTGGTCCGTTTGTTTGCTCGATTGCACATCGGCCACGGGCGGGTGATGCATGACGATCAACACCAAGCGAACCGTCGGGGCGAGCCCGGCAACTTGGCTCTCGAGCCACGTGCGCTGCTCGCTTCCCGGCAACAGCGATGTGTCGGAATCGAGCTCGATACCCACGACCTTGGTGCCGATCGCGACCGAATACCAGCGCCGGCCGCGCAGCTCCGGAAACGCATTCCACCAGCGATCGAGACACGCCGATTCCAGGCACGCCGAAAATTCATGGTTTCCAAGCGCGGGATAGACGCGCAGGTGCCGCTCGCGCCACGCCTGAGTTTCCTCGCGAAACACTGCGTAGTCCGATTCGAGGCCATGCCAAGGAATGTCGCCGTTGATGAAGATCGCTGCAGGATTCTCGGCGGCGATCTTTGCAACCAGTGCCCGCCGCGCGCCCGGATTGGTCGCATCGGTTTCGGTGGCCTGAGTGAACCGCATGTCGCCGTATGCCACCAACACCAAAGGATCGGGCAGATCCCCGTCCGGCACGTTGAAAGTGGCGGCCGTATCCGCCGGTCCCGCGTGCAATGAGCCCGCGAGAGCGGTCAACGAAAGCAGAACCATGGGCAAAGTTTTTCGCATTGCGCGATGCTACGCACAGGAGGCTTGCGTTGCCATGAGATTTCTCGTCTTGACAGTTCTGTGCGCATTCGGCGCCGTTGGCGCCCAAGCGGACACCGGCCAAGCCGCTCGCTGGGAGCAGCATGCCGAGAACGTCCGCATCGTCCGCGATACCTGGGGCATCGCGCATATCTACGGCAGATCCGATGCAGATGCGGTGTTCGGAATGATCTATGCGCAGGCCGAGGATGACTTCGGCCGCATCCAGCACAACTACCTGCATGGTCTGGGGCTGTTGGCAGAGGTCGAAGGCGAAACGGCCGTTTACAGCGATCTGCGTCAGAGAATGTTCGTCGATCCGCGCCGCTTGCAGCAGCGCTATCGCACCAGCCCCGCTTGGCTCAAGACACTCATGGTTGCCTGGTCCGACGGACTGAATTACTTCTTGTCGAAGCATCCCGAGGTGACGCCGAGCGTCATCCGTCATTACGAACCGTGGATGGCGTTGTCCTTTACCGAAGGCAGCATCGGCGGCGACATCGAAGGCATCGACCTCGGCAGGCTACGAGAGTTTTACGGAACGGACTCCCATCCGCCGGCACGCGCCGTGAACACCTCCCCGGCGGCACCGGCGGAGCGGCTCCCCGGCGGCTCCAACGGCTTCGCCATCGCGCCCAGCCGCAGCGCGTCCGGGCATGCCCTGCTCTGGATCAATCCGCATACCTCGTACTATTTCCGTTCTGAACTGCAGATGACCAGTGAAGAGGGCTTGAACGTCTACGGGGCGGTGACCTGGGGGCAATTCTTCGTCTATCAGGGATTCAATGCGCGCAACGGCTGGATGCACACATCGTACGGCGGCGATGCCGTCGACGAGTATGCCGAGACCATCGTCAGGAAAGCGGATGGACTGTACTACCGATACGGCGCCGGCTCGAGGAAGCTCGAGGTCAGCCGCATCACCATTCCGTTCAAACAGGGTGCTCGGCTCAGGTATCGGCAATTCACCGTCTATCGCAGCCATCACGGCCCGATCATCCGCGCGCAGAACGGCGGCCACGCAGAGGCGAGCCGCTGGATCGCCATCAAATTGCTGCAGGATCCCGTGCCGGCGCTGGCGCAATCGTTCTTGCGCACCAAGACCACGGATTACGCGTCGTTCCGCAAGACGCAGGAAATGCGCACCGACACGTCCAACAACACCGTTTATGCCGACGCGGACGGAACGATCGCCTATTTTCATGGAAATTTCATTCCCAAGCGCGATCCGAACTTCGACTACACGCATCCGGTGGACGGCAGCAACCCCGCGACCGAATGGCAGGGACCGCATGCGATCGAAGAGACCATCACGCTGCTCAATCCCGGCAATGGTTGGATCCAGAACACCAATAACTGGCCGTTCTCGGCAGCGGGCGAGGCAAGCCCGAGACGCGAGGACTATCCGGCCTACATGTGGACCAAGGGCGAAAATCCCCGCGGCATTCACGCCGTCGAGGTTCTGCGCAATATTCACGATGTGACCTTGGATAGCTTGATCGCCGCCGGTTACGACAGCCACCTCACCGCCTTCGACGTGCTGCTGCCGCCGTTGCTCGAGGACTATGACCAATTGACGGCGGATGATCCGCGGCGCGGCGCCCTCGAAGAACCGATGGCGCGCTTGCGCAGCTGGGATCGGCGCACCGCCGCGGACTCGGTGCCGACGACCCTCGCCATCTTCTGGGGCCAAGAGTTGCTCGATCGCAAGGTCCCGAGGCGCGCGACGCCGACGAATCGGTCTATGGCTACCTGGTCGGCCACCTGACCTCATCGGATCGAATCGAGGGCTTGCTCGCGGCAGTTGCAAAATTGCAGCGCGATTTCGGCCGGTGGCAAATCGCCCTGGGGCGACGTCAACCGCTATCAACGTTTGACGGACGACCTCGTGCAGCCGTTCGATGATGCCAAGCCCAGTTTGCCGGTGGGCCTCGCCGCATCCAAATGGGGCGCTTTGGCGTCGTTCGACGCGGCGTCCCCGCGCAAGACCAAGAAAATCTATGGATCAGTCGGCAACAGCTTCGTCGCCGCGGTCGAATTCGGCCCGACGGTTCATGCCAAGGCCATCATGAGCGGCGGCGCAAGCGGCGACCCGAATTCGCCTCATTTCACCGATCAAGCGCAAATGTTCGTTCAAGGGCGATTTCGCGATGTGTTTTTCAGCCGTGAGGATGTGCTGGCGCACACCGAACGCAGCTACCGCCCATGAGTCGGGTCGGTTGAGTCCTACCGTGGACTGTGCCGCGGTGCCGATGGCCGTTGGATGACTCTGCGGCGCTGTTCCGGACTCATCTGACGCCATTGCTTGCGCAATTCCGTGCGTCGTTCCGGCGGCATTTGCCGAAAGCGGTTGAATGATTCCCTCACCCGCTGTTGCTGCTCCGGCGGCATGCTCTTGTATTGCTGCCAGCGCTGGCGCAGCAGCTGGCGCTGCTCCGGCGGCATGGCGCGCCATTGAGTGAAGCGCTGCTGCGCACTCGACCGCTGCTCCGGCGACATCGCCAGCCAGCGCTGACTGCCCTTGACCAGCGCTTGCTGGCGCTCCGCGGGCAAGCTGTCCCAACTGCCTTGATAGTTGTGCAGCAATTGTTGCTGTTGGGGCGACATCGAAGACCATGCCTTGGGCTGAGCGGGCGCCGGCGGAGAGACGGGTGCAGGGGCCGGCGCAGCGGGAACCGTGTCCGCGTGCGCGATGCCGCCGCTCGCAGCCGCGAGGAGAAGGCCAGCACAGATGAACGACGCCCTGATCATTGCTTTGTTTCCTGGGGTGGCGTTGCGGGAGAACTCTCTCCTCGCGGCGGCACCTTCTTCAAGAATTCCCACCAAGCTGAATCACCCACATCATCCCCGCCCAAGAACTCGATGAAGTCCTCATCAGGCGCTCCCTGTGACGGCGGCGGAGGCGCCCCCGCCGATGCCGGCGTCCCCGGCGGCGCTGCCTGGGGAGGAGGCGGACCTGCAACGGCTGCTGCGCAGGCCATGCTGACCGCCAGCCCGCGCCATCCCCGCATCAGCTGCAGTTCAACCCGACGCTGGCGGCCCTGAATTCGCGGCCCTCTCCGCCCAATCATAAAATTCAATATCGTCCTGCAGCAGTTCCATTGCGTCATTTCCCCCCTCATCCGAGAGAGCGACGATCTCCAGATCTTCGAGATTCGACCGGCCATCAGCTACTGTAACGGCGTGCTGATTCAATGGCGACCCCATCCAAAGGAACGCCGCCAGAACCGCGGCAGCGGTCACGCCGGCGGGCGTCAGCACTCCGATGCGGGAAAACCAGGACGGGCGACCCGTGGAAGCCGCTTCGATCGCGGCATGACGTGCCTGTGCGAGGCGCGAGCGCAGCGCGAAGTCCAAGCCCTCGACGCTGTCGTGAAACAACGACCGGCTGCGCTCCTCGACAGCACGGTTGCGCTGCTCGAAAGAATCATGGAGTTGCTCGTTCATCACCAGACCTCGCCCAGTTGCTCGCGCAGGGCATGCACCGCGCGCGAGTAATGCGTCTTGACGCTGCCTTGCGAGCAACCCATGGCGGTCGCCGTGTCAGCCACGTCCAAGCCCTCGAAATTCCTCAACATGAACGCCTCTCGCTGCCGCGCAGGCAAGGCGCGCAGCGACACTTCCAGGTGCTGCATCGCCTGCCCCTGCATGAGCACCTCGGGAATCGCGGGCGCCGCGTCGGCGACGTTGTCGAGCGGATCCTGCGCCTCGTGGTCGGGATCTTGCTTGGCGCCCGGCAGCCACGTCATGAAGCGTTTGCGCACCGATCTGCGGCGCTGCAGATCGCGAATACCATTTTCCAAAATTCGATAGAACAGGGGCCGCCATTCGGCACTCGGCCGGGATGCGTAGTTGCGCGCCAGCTTGAGCATCGCGTCTTGCACTACATCCAGCGCATCGTCGGGATCACGCAGCGCGACTTGCGCCATACGGAATGCGCGCCGCTCAATCTCCGCCAAGAATTTCTCGAGCTCTCGCGTGTACTCCAGAACCGCTTCCTCTGGTGCTGGAGCGGGACCATCCCAGACCATCCAAGCTGGGTTCAGCGTATCAAACGGGGGCATGCCTCGTCCTCTCAACGTCGACGGACCGTCGCCATTCCAGGTATAAACGCCCCTGCGCGGCTGCGGTTGACGGCGCGGCTTGCGCAAGATCAGAGACTTACGCACACCGCATGTGACGTCCATTGCAATAATTTGGACCCACACCTGAGCGGCAGATCGGGAGGGCACCATAACCCGTTGAATTTAAACGATTCATTTCGATTTCGAACACTTTTTCACCAATTTGAATGGGACTCGAAACGGAACGGGCACTTAGGGTGGATGATCCCGGCTTCTCAACAGAGTTATCCACATCTTTTGTGGACAAAAGGACTGCCTTGATTTTGCAGATCGCCCTGGACACCCCGTTGCGCCGCGTCTTTGATTACCGGGCCCCGGGGGATCTCTCGAACATCGGGCCTACCGGGTCTCCCCGAGTGGGCGTGCGGGTGCGGGTACCCTTTGGCCGCCAACAGTTGATTGGCATCTTGGTTGGGGTCGCCAGTGAGTCCGCCGTCGCCGCCCCGAAGCTCAAGACAGCCATCGAGATCCTGGACGAACGACCCATCGTCGATCCCGTCACTTTCGACCTCCTGTGCTGGGCCGCCGCGTACTACCACCACCCCATCGGCGAAGTGTTTGCCGCAGCGTTGCCGGTCAGCCTGCGTGCCGGTCAGCCGGCCCTGCAGCACACCGAGTGGTGGTCCTTGAGCGAGATGGGACGCCAAGAACTGTCGGCCCCCAGCACTCGCCGCGCGCCGCAACAGCGAGCCTTGCTCGCCTGGCTGGGGGCAAGGGCGCGGGCTACCGCGGAGGACATCGCCGAGGCTTTCCAGCCCGCGCAGCTGCGCGCGTTGGCCGCGCGCGGCTGGGTCACAGCCGCGGAAGTTGCGCCGGATGCCGCAGCGATGGAGTTGCGTCCCAGCGAAGTCGCTCTCACAGAGCCCCAGGCCAGTTGCGTCGCCGCCATACTCGAGTCCCTGACGACCTTTGCCGCACATCTCCTCTATGGCGTGACGGGCAGCGGTAAGACCGAGGTGTACTTGCGCGTCATCGCCGCGGCGATTGCACGAGGGCGGCCAGGCTCTGGTGCTCGTGCCTGAGATCGCCCTGACGCCGCAACTGGTCGATCGCTTCCGCCGCCGCTTCAGTACGGGCGTGGTCGCGGTACATTCGGGTCTGAGCGGCAATGAGCGCCGTGATGCCTGGCGCGCCGCGCACGGCGGGCAGGCCCGAATCATCATAGGGACCCGTTCCGCCGTGTTCACCTCGCTGCCGAAGCTCGCGCTCATCGTCGTCGACGAGGAGCATGACGCCTCGTACAAGCAGCACGAAGGTTTTCGCTATTCGGCGCGCGATCTCGCGGTGGTCAGAGCCCGGGGTGCAAAAGTGCCCATCGTTCTCGGCTCCGCGACGCCGTCGCTGGAGACATTGGAAAATGCGGCGACGGCACGCTACTCGAAGCACTTGCTGCCGCAGCGGCCGGGCGCCGCTCGAGCGCCGCGTATGTCGCTCGTGGACCTGCGCAAGCACGCCGCCGATCAAGGGATGTCGACGCCCGCAATGCAGGCCATGGCGCGGCATCTGAAAGCCGGTGGCCAGGTCATCGTATTCCTGAATCGCCGCGGCTACGCACCCTGCTTGTTCTGCAATGCCTGCGGCTGGATCGCGCCCTGCGAACACTGCGATGCCCGCATGACCCTGCACGCCCGTGCCCAGCAACTGCGCTGTCACCACTGCGGCGCGCACCGCGCAGTGCCCCCGAATTGCTCGAGCTGCGGCCAAGCGCTGAATCCCGTTGGCCAGGGTACCGAGCGGGTCGAGGAAACCCTGGTGCGATTGTTTCCAGATGCGCCGCTGGCGCGGCTGGATCGAGACACGGCATCGGCGCGCGGCGCGGTACAAACCCTGCTCGACCGGGTCCATAGCGGCGAGGCGCGAATTCTGGTCGGCACTCAAATGCTCACCAAGGGTCATCACTTCCCTGAAGTGAGCTTGGTGGTGATCTTGGATGCCGATCAGGGACTGTTCGCCAGCGATTTTCGCGCGACCGAGCGTCTCGCGCAGACCATCACCCAGGTCGCCGGCCGCGCGGGGCGCGGATCCTTGGCCGGGGAAGTCCTGATCCAAACGCAATTTCCCGAGCATCCGCTGCTCAATCGCCTCGTGACCGACGGCTACGAAGGATTCGCGGTCGGCGCCCTGGAGGAACGCCGCGAGGCCGGTTGGCCACCCTACTCGCGGCTCGCCATGCTGCGCGCCGAAGCCAAGGACAGCCTCGGATTGGACGCCTTTCTGCGCGCCGCGGCTGATTGCACCCGCCTGCCGGGGGAAGCGGCCGTCAAGGTGCTGGGGCCCGCCAGCGCCTTGATCGCGCGGCGGGCCGATCACTTCCGTGCACATCTGCTGATCGAGACCCCCGCACGGTCCACATTACAGCGTTTTTTGAAGGATTGGCTGCCGCGGGTGGAGCAGCTTCCCGGACCGCCCGGCCTGCGCTGGTCGATCGACGTGGATCCGTTGGAAGTAGATTGAGAGGTTTGCGTTAAACTGCCGACCCTTCGTACTTCTGACCTACGGATCCCTCTTGAAGACTTTGATCGAGAATTTGCTGAGGCAAGCGTTGGCAGCACTGCCGGAAGACTTGGTGCCCGCCGCTGCACGGACTTTGAGCATAGAGGTCGAGAACACCCGCGACGCAGCAGCACGGGGATTTCGCGAGCAACCTCGCCATGCGGCTCGCCAAGGCGACCCGCCAGAATCCGCGCAAATTGGCCGAGGCCCTGGTGCGAGCGCTGCCGGGGAGCCCGGCCGTCGCCAAAGTCGACATTGCGGGCGCCGGCTTCATCAATTTCTTTTTATCGAAGGATGCCTATCACGCCGAAATCGGCAAGGTGCTTCAGGACGGCCGGCAGTACGGCCGATCGCTGGCGGGCGCCGGTCGATCGGTGCAGGTGGAATTCGTGTCGGCAAATCCGACCGGCCCCCTGCACGTCGGCCACGGCCGGCACGCTGCCTTTGGCGCATCCGTCGCCAATCTGCTCGAGGCAGTGGGCTACCGCGTGGAACGCGAGTACTACATCAACGATGCGGGCCGGCAGATGGAGATTCTGGCGGTCAGCACCTGGCTGCGGTATCTCGAGCGCAGCGGCGAGCAATTCACGTTTCCCGCGAACGGCTATCGCGGTGACTACATCGCGGCGATCGGCGAACAATTGTTCGCCGCAGAAGGCGGCGCGCTGCGCCACGGCGCCGCGGAAATCTTCAAGGGTCTGCCGCCGGATGAGCCTCAGGGAGGCGACAAGGATGTCTATATCGATGCGCTGATCGCCCGCGCGCGACTGCTCATCGGCAACGATGCGTTTCGCCGTGTGCTGGATCTGTCGCTGGCAGGCATCTTGAGCGACATTCGCGACGACCTCGAGGAATTCGGCGTCACCTTCGATTGCTGGTTTTCCGAGCGGCACTTGAGCGACGACGGCTCGGTCGATCGGGCCGTCGATGCACTGAAGAAGGCCGGCCACGCCTATTTGAAAGACGGTGCCTGGTGGTTCAAGAGCACGGACTATGGGGATGAAAAGGATCGCGTGATGGTGCGCGAGAACGGCATCAAGACGTATTTTGCGTCGGATATCGCCTATGTCTTCAACAAACTCGAGCGCGGCTTCGATCATTTGCTCTACATCTGGGGCGCCGATCACCACGGCTACATCGCCCGCCTGCGCGCGGGTTTGGTGGCGCTGGGCGGGCCCGCAGACTCCTTCGAGGTGCGCCTCGTGCAATTCGTGTCGTTGTTCCGGGGCGGCGAAAAGGCGCAGATGTCGACGCGCTCGGGCGAGTTCGTCACGCTGCGCGACTTGCGCAAGGAAGTGGGTAACGATGCCGCGCGGCTGTTCTACGTGATGCGCAGCAACGATCAGCATTTGGACTTCGATCTGGAACTCGCCACCGCCCGCTCGAACGACAACCCGGTGTACTACATCCAGTACGCCCATGCGCGGGTCGCGAGCGTGATGCGGCAGCTGCAGGAGCGCGGACTTGCCCACGACGCGGCGCGCGGCCTCGCGGCCTTGAGCAAGCTGGTCGAGCCCCAGGAACTGCAGCTGATCAAGCGCCTGAGCGCGTTCCCGGAAATCGTCCGCCAGTGCGCGGCGCAGCGCGCTCCGCATACCCTGGTGCACTACCTGCGTGACTTGGCGAACGATTTTCACACGAATTACAGCGCGCATCAGTTCATCGTGGAAGACGCGGGGCTGCGCGACGCTCGGCTGGACCTGGCGCTGGCGACGCAGACCGTCATCCGCAACGGCCTCGAATTGCTGGGCGTGTCCGCGCCCGAGACGATGTAGGGAAGGCCCATGCCTAAGGCTGCGGCACGGGACTACAAGACGCGGCGCAGGAAGACCGCGGGCTTCTCCGGATGGACGGGAGTCCTGTGCGGATTGGCGCTCGGTCTTGGCGTTGCGGGCATCGTGTACATCAAAGACCACCGGCCCGATGCGCAGATCTCGAGAGCGGGTAAAGCGGACAAGAAAAAATCCCGCGGCAACGAGCCCCTCGATACGGAAGCCGGTGATTCAGGCACGGAAGATTCGGCGAAGTCCTACGCCTTCTACGACATGCTGCCCAAATTCGAGGTGGTGGTGCCGGAGAAGGACAAGGAGATTCGGCCGGACATCAAATCAGTCCCCGAGACGCGCCGCGGAACCTACGTTCTGCAAGCCGGTTCTTACAAGAACTTCGCCGACGCAGATCGGGTGCGGGCGCAGCTCGCGCTGCAGGGCGTCGAATCCAAGGTACAGAAGGTGTCCGTGGACAACGATACCTGGCACCGGATCCGCATCGGCCCCATCTCCAAGCTCGACGAACTCAACCGCCTGCGGCAAATCCTGCGCAAATCCGACGTCGATGTGCTGGTGATTCGCGTCGGCGACTAATCATCGCCTAATTGCCGAAAATCGACTCCTAATGCCCGCAACTTGCGGTACAAGTGCGTGCGCTCCATGCCCACCCGCTTGGCGAGCTGCCCCACCTTGCCGTTGCACAGCAGGAGCTGCTGCTGCAGGTAAGCCCGCTCGAACTGCTCGCGCGCTTCGCGCAAGGGGAGCGCGAGCAGGTCCTGCTTCACCAGAGGCTCGTCCACCGCCAGCTTCACCGCCAGCTCGCGCTCGATCTCCTCGAGCCGGATCTCTTCCCCCACCCCCAGAATCAGCACGCGCTGCACCAGATTCTTGAGCTCGCTGACGTTGCCCGGCCAAGGATAATTTCTGAGCCGGTTCTGCGCGGCAACGCTGAAGCGGCGCAGCGGCAGATGCTGATCATCGACCAGGCGATCGACGTAGTAGCGCAACAGGTCGGGCACATCCTCGGCGTATTCCCGCAGCGGCGGCACGCGCAACGTGATCACGTTGAGGTGCGCCACGAGATCGCGGCGGAACGGTTCCGGAGAGGCGCGCAATTCGAAGTTGTCCTGCGCGGAACTGATCCAGCGCACATTGAGCGGCACTCGTTGCCGCCCGCCCACGCGCGTATAGCCGTTCTGCTCGATGGCACCCGCCAGCGCGCGCTGCGCTTCGCTGTTCAAGTCCTCCAGTCCGTTCAGGTACAACGATCCGCCGGCGGCTTGATCGAGTGCGCCCACCTCGACGCGGCCGTCCCGTTCACTGCCGAACAGCGCCGCCGTGGGGTCAGCCCCCAAGCTCGCGGCAACCACCATGAAAAACGGCTTCGACGCGCGCGCGCTCAGCGAATGCAGGTAGCGCGCGTAGGCCTCGCGTCCGGACCCCAATTCACCGAGCAGCAGCACCGGGGATGAACTGGAGGCGGCATGCTGCACCTGCTCACGCAGTGCCTGCGTGACCTTGCTCTTGCCGATGGGCACGGCGAGCATCGGCCCTTGCGCGCGCGCGGACAGCCGCTTGCGGCGGCCGGCGTCGAGCGCCCGCTCCACCGTGCGCAGCAGTTTGGTCAACGACAGCGGCTTCTCGACGAAATCATAGGCGCCCAAACGCGTGGCCTCGACGGCGGTCTCGACCGTGCCGTGGCCGGACATCATCACCACCGGGCAGTCGTAGCCGTCGGTCACCGACCATTCACGCAGCAAGGTGATGCCGTCGGTATCCGGCATCCAGATATCCAGCAATACGAGGTCGGGAACCTGGGCCGCGCGCGAAGAACGCGCCTGCGTCGCGTCGGCGGCGACTTCCACGTCGTAGCCCTCTTCGGAGAGAATCTCTTTGAGCAAACCGCGGATATCCGCCTCGTCGTCCACCACCAGTATTCTCGAAGCGGTCATACACGTTCTCTCCTGTGTTCGCCTTTGCGCGGTTCACGCACGCCCACCGAGCGTGCGCTGTCGCCCAACGGCAATAGAATTCGCACGCGGGCGCCGCCGCTGCGCCGATTATCCGCCTCAATGCGGCCGCCGTGTTCTTCGACGATCTTCTTCACGATGGCCAATCCTAAGCCCGTGCCCTTGGGTTTGCTCGTGACATAGGGGTCGAACACGGTGCCGATCAAATCCCGTTGAAACCCCGGTCCATTGTCGGCGACCACGATGGCCACCGATGCCACTTGCTTGGGGCCCTCCTCGGCCATACGAGTTTCGATCTCGATGCAGGCCCCGAGCCGGCCCTCCAGCGCCTCCAGCGAGTTGGTGACCAGATTGTTCAGAATCTGCCGGATCCGCATCCGGTCCGCCGAGATGGCCGGCAGCTGCGGGTCGAGCAGCAATTTGAGGTCCGCGCTCGAATCCTGGACTCGATAGAGATCCACGACTTCCGTGATCAGCTGGTTCAGATCGAAGCGCGAGAAATGCATGTCGGGCGCGCGCGCATATTCGCTGAAGGCGTTGACCATCTGTTTCATCGCATCGACTTGGGCGACGATGGTATGCGTCGCTCGTTCGAGGATCTGGGCATCCTGTGCATTCATGCTGCCCAAGAACTTGCGCCGCATGCGTTCCGCGGACAATTGAATCGGCGTCAGCGGATTCTTGATTTCGTGTGCCAAGCGGCGCGCCACTTCGCCCCACGCCGCATCGCGCTGCGCCTGCAGCAGAGTCGTGATGTCGTCGAATACCAGCACCACTCCGGGAGCGCCGCCCAGGTCATTGGGCAACGCGGTGCACGCGCACATGAGCACCCGCTTGCCTGAATCCGACAGCAATTCGACCTGGCTGCGCCAGTCCAAGTCCTCGGCGCCGAGATGCGATTTGAGCGCCGCGAGGAACTGCGTGAACAGCGTCGTGTCGCTGATCGACTCGTCGAATCGTTCTGCCGACGGCAGCCTCGAGATCCACGCCCAGGATGGCGCTCGCCGCCTGATTCGCGGTGCGCACGGTCAGATCCGCCTCGAGCGACACCACGCCGGTGGACAGGCGCGCAAGGATCACGGCGAGGCCGGCGCGCTCGGCTTCCACCGCTTGCTGGCTGCGCCGCGTTTCCTCGCGGGCTCTGCCCAAGCGCTTGGTCATGTCGTTGAACGAGGTCACCAGAAAACCCAGCTCGTCGCGTGACGGCAGCGGCAGCTTGGTGTCGTAATTGCCCTTTGCCACCGCCCGAGTTCCAGCGATGAGATCCTGCACGGGCTGCACCAGACGCTGGGCCGCGAAGAACGCACCGTACACCGCGGCGATCAGCGACATCAGCACGACGAAGGTCAGGATCAGCACGAAGGTCGACTTGAGCGGACTGCGCAATTGCACCAGATTCGCGTACTGGGTGTAGGAGCGTTGCACCGTGTCGGCGAGTTGACTCAGCTGCTGCGGCACCGGATACAGGGCGACCAATACCCGCGCGCGGCCGCCGCCGCTGGCATCGAGCGGAGCCGCCGCGCGAATCAGGTAGCCGCCCACCGAGTCGGTATCCAAGCTGACGTAGGGCCGGCCGCGCCGCACTTGCAGCATCATCTCGTCGGTTGCGGGCACCGGCATGGTGTCCATGGGCCGATCGGAACTCGTGGCCAGAATCCGCGCCTGCGCGCCGACGACCGTGAATTCCAGCGCCGTGCTTTCGCGCCGCTCGCGGTCCAGCGTGCCGATCAGCTCGATATTCTGCAGGCCCGACAGCTCGTGGGCCACTACCTCGGTGTGCTGCAGGAATTCGCGCACCCGCACTTCGAGCGCGGCATGCGACAGCTCGCGCGTGTCCTTCAGTCCCTGACTGACCTCCAGCTCGAACCAGCTGTCGATGCCGCGATTGATGAATTGCAGGGAAAAGTAATAGACCACCAGAATCGGCGCGACCGCCAGGGCGCTGAAAATCGCCACCGTGCGTCCCTTGAGCCGCGACCCCGGGACATGCCTGCGGTAGTCGCGCACCAACTGAGTGAGCTTGCCGACGAGCAGCACGAACAGCGTGAGGAGTCCCGAGATATTGATCAGCAGGATCCACGGCAGCCACTTGTCGAATTCGGCTGAATTTTGCGCCGCCGATGCCAGCAAGTAGAGCGCGGCCAGCCACAGCGCCACGCCGATCGAGCCCAGCACGGTGGAGCCGTACTTGCGGATCACGGCTGCAGCGTCCATGTGTACCAGTCGCTTTCGCGATGCCAGTCATTCACCCAGAACATCACCACGCGCAGGCTGAACGGCACCGAGCCGTAATCGACCTTCGCGCGAACACTCGCCTCGTAGCGGCGGTCGGAGGTGATCAGCGCCTTGTCCAGAACCGGCAAGCCGCGCACTTCGGAGAGCTGCTCGATCGCGGAATCGACGCTGCTCAACGACTCTTGCTGGCCGCTGTTGTCGTTGCGCAAGATGTAGTGCGCGCTCACCGCGTTGTACTGCAAGTGATAGCGCTGGGTCAGCTCGGCGACGCGCGAGTTCGGCAGCAGCTGGCGCACCCGCTCGATGTCGAGGTCGAGCTCTACCGTCAGCGGCACGCCTTCGGCGAGTCCGCGCCGCACGGCGTCGCTGACGGGCAAGTCGACGTGCGCGTTCAAGTGATAGACGCCATCCTTGAGCTGCAAATCGGCGGAGCGAACTTCGAAACGCCCCTCGAGTCCGTCGGCCTGCAGCGGCCTCGTCCATAGCATCGCCGCGGCCGCCGCCCATAGGAGCCAGGCGAACCGTGCGCGCCGCGGCTGCGGTCGCGGCCGTCGGCCGGCACTCTGCGTTGGGTTTGATCGCGCGGCGTTCATTGTTTGACCAAGGCAGCATAATAGAAGCCGTCGGCACCCGCCTCTCCCGGAAGAATCTGCCGGCCGAATTCGTCCGCCTCGCCGAAGTTCGGCCAGCCTTCCCAAGCCTCCACGGGCAGGCTGCGGGCGTCGGGAGTGCTGTGCAGGAACGCGGCGATCACATCGCGATTCTCGCTTCGAGTCACCGTGCAGGTGGCATACACCAGCCGGCCGCCGCTGGCCAAGCAGATCCCATGTCGCGCGCAGCAAGCGCCCTTGCACCTGCGGCAATTTGTCGATATCCGACGGGGACTTACGCAGGCGAATATCGGGATGACGACGGATCACCCCGAGCGCCGAACACGGGGCGTCGAGCAGAATGCGATCGAACGGTACGCCGTCCCACCAGGGGGCGGGTACGCCCGCATCGCCGCTGACGAGCTCGGCGCCAAGATCCCCTCTCCTCAAGTTCTCCCGAACCCGGGCGAGCCGCTGCGGGTCTATGTCGACCGCCACCACTTTGCTCAAATCCGGTTCCCGTTCCGCGATGAGCGCGGTTTTTCCGCCGGGCGCCGCACAAGCATCGAGCACCCGCTGACCCGCGGCCAGCCCCAGCGGAAATGCCACGCACTGCGCTCCCAAGTCTTGGACGGACACCAGACCTTCCGCAAATCCGGGCAGGTCGTGCACGTCGCACGGTGCATCCAGGGCCACGGCGTGAGGCACCCGCGACTTCCGCGCGCGCGCCGATTCCGGCCTCCCGCAGCTGCTCGAGATACTCATCGGTCGTGGTGCGCCGCGCGATTGATGCGCAGCCACATCGGCGCCTCGAGCATCGCCTGCGGCCAGCAACTGGGTCCAGCGCACCGGCCAATCGGCGCGCAGGCGATCGGCGAGCCACACCGGCGAGGCATGGCGGGTGGCCGGATTGCGCGCGATTTCCGCATCCAAGGTCTTGCGCTCGCGCAGATAACGGCGCAGCACGGCATTGATCAATCCCGCGGCGCGCACCGCGTCGGTGGCCTTGGCGGTCTGCACGGCGGCATCGACCACGGCGTACTCCGGCGTCTTCTCGTCCTCGAGCTCGTACAGCGCCACCGACAGCAGCGCGCGCACCAAGAAATCCAGGGACCTCACGGGCGTCGACAACAGGCTGCTCAAGATCGCTTCGTGGCGGTAATACCCGCGCACCGCGCCGTAACTCAAGGAGCGCACCGATGGCGCGAGTTTGGGATCGGCCGCGGCCAGCGCATCCTTCAGTGCCGCATCGAGGGTCACGCCCTCACGCAGAATTCGCGCCACCGCGTGTGCGGCCAAAGAACGCGCGCTGGCGGTCGTGGTTTTCATGCCGGCGCGAAGCGCGCGCCGTCGAGCCGCTGTCCCTTGATGAACTCACGCGCGAACCAGCGGTTTGCGGCCGGCGAGCTGCAGCCGGAGAATGCGCAGAACACCCCGGCCGCAGGCGACGTCGATGCCCTCGTGCGTGGCGGCGAGCACGGTTCCCGGCGCCGTGCCGGCGCCTGTTCGATGGCCCGGTCCGGCGTGCCCGTCGGCAGCGCGTCGCCCGATGTGGGCGAGCTGGCCAATTGCGCATCCCAGATGCGCAGCTGCGCGCCGTTGAGCCGAGTCTCGGCAATCGGCCACGGATTGAACGCCCGGACGCGCCGCCAAATCTGCACCGCATCCTGCTGCCAATCGATCAGCGCCTCGGCCTTACTGATCTTCTCGGCGTAGGTGACGCCCGCGGGGGGCTGCGGCACTTCGCGGACACGCGCCGGCGCAGAGCGCATCCAGAGTTTCGCCGATGAGTTCCGCACCGAGCCGTGCGAGCCGGTCATGCAGAGTCTTGGCGGTGTCGTCCGCGCCGATGTCTATTTCGCGAGCGCCCAGCATGGGACCGGTATCGAGGCCCAGCCTCCATGCGCATGATGGTGACGCCGGTCTTCGCGTCTCCCGCCAGTACGGCGCGTTGAATCGGCGCCGCCCCCCGCCAACGCGGCAGCAACGAGGCATGGATATTGATGCAACCCAGCCTGGGGCATTGAAGTGCGGCAGGCGGCAGGATCAAGCCGTATGCAACGACGACCAGAGCGTCGAGCTCCAGGCCGCGCAAAGTCTCGACGCTTCCGGCGACTTGAACGTGGCCGGCTGATACACGCGCAGTCCACGCAGGGCTGCGAGCGCTTTGACGGGACTTGCGTGCAATGGCTGCCCGCGGCCGGCCGGCCGGTCCGGCTGGGTGAACACCGCGCAAATCCGGTGTGCTTTCCGCAAGCGCGTCGAGCGCCGGAACGGCGAAGTCCGGCGTGCCGGCGAAACCCAGCCTTAGGGGAGGAAGAGCCGGCTCAAGGCTCAAAGAGCCGGCGCGGGAGCGCGGGGCGCCGTACGCGCGAAGTTCGCTCCCCGTGGATCGTTGCCTACGCTCCTTTTCCAATCGGCGGCGGATCAGCTGGCGCTTGAGTTCGGACAGGTAGTCGACGAACAGCTTGCCTTCGAGATGATCCATCTCATGCTGGATGCAGACGGCGAGCAGCCCCTCCGCATCCATTTCGAAGGCGTTGCCGTCGCGGCCCAACGCCCGCACGCGGATATGCGTCGCCCGCGACAACTTGTCGTAGATGCCGGGCAGGGACAGGCACCCCTCCTCGCCGGGGCCGGAACCCTTCAGCATCAGCAGCTCCGGATTGATCAGCACCAGCGGCGAGGCGCGCTCCTCGCTCACATCGAGCACGATCAATCGCCGGTGCACGTCGACCTGCGTGGCAGCGAGGCCGACGCCCCTGGCCGCGTACATGGTCTCGAGCATGTCGTCAGCCAATTGACGCACCGCATCATCGACCAGCGTTATCGGCGCGGCCTTCTTCCGCAGCCTTGGGTCGGGATACTCCAGAATTACGAGCTTTGTCATGGGAGTTATGAGAGCAATATCGTGTTTTTGGCTGAAGAATGTTGCTAAAGTTCCGCCGCTGCTTAACTTAATGCCCGCCTTGGCAGTTGCGCCATAGCGTTGGCAAAGGGCAGAAACGGGCGATACGTCCCAGTCTTTGGCGGCAGACCGGCAGTATACCAGTCGGCCAGAGACATCGAGCTTAAGGCCACGGGAGCGAATACGAATGCAAGGTCATCAATTAATTGCCCTCACCCTGTCGGTGGCGGTGCTCGCCGGATGTCAGACGGAACGGCCCATGGAGGCACCCGTGCCGGTGGCCGCGCCCGAAAGCGCAGCCGTGCAGGGCACTGTCGTCGGTGACGATCGAACGGCGATGGAGGCGGCAGTTGACGCGAACGCAGGCAACCCCGCGGCGGCGCCTGAAGGCGGCCAGGGCGGATTGGTGCTCAACCCCAATGCTCCGGAGAGCTATGTCGTCAAGCGCGGCGACACCCTGTGGGGCATCGCGAAAGTGTTCTTGCGCGACCCCTGGTTCTGGCCGGAGATCTGGCAGGTCAACCCCCAGATCCAGAACCCGCATTTGATCTACCCGGGCGATACCCTGCGCCTGGTCTATATCCAAGGCCGTCCGACCATCATGTTGCAGCGCGGCGACGCCGCCCGGGTCCTGCCGCGTGTTCGCAGTCAGCCGCTCGAGGGCGCGGTCACCGCCATTCCCTACGCGACGGTTGCCGCCTTCATGTCGAAGCCCTCGGTGCTCGCGAAGGAACAAATCAAAGACGCACCCTATGTGCTGGCGACCCGCGACATGCACGTGGTCATGGCCGACGGGCGACACCCTCTACGCGCGCGGATTTTCCGGTCCGGTCGAAATCGGCACTCATTACAACGTGGTGCGCGTCGGCGACGCGTTGCGCGATCCGGACGACGGTAATCGTATCGTGGGCTACGACGGCATCTTCACCGGTGCCGGCCACGTCACCCGCGCCGGCGATCCGACCACCCTTATCATGACCGAATCGGCCCGCGAGACCGAGGCGGGCGATAAATTGTTCGCCGGCGGCGTCGATGTGCCGCTCGACTTCATCCCCAGCGCGCCGAAGGTCAAGACCAACGGCCGCATCATTGCCGTATCCAACGGCGTGACCGTCATCGGCCAGTACGAGGTCGTGGTCATCAATCGCGGCGCGGCCGACGGACTCGCGCCGGGCAATGTGCTGGCCGTGTTCCAAGCGGGCGAGGTCATTGCCGATACCGCGAACAAAGGCTTTCTGAACAGCATGTCGAGGCTCGCTGCCAGCAAGGTGCGGCTGCCCGACGAGCGGACCGGCACCTTCATGGTGTTCAAGACATTCGAGCATCTGAGCTACGGCCTGATCATGGAAGCCACGAATGTCATCCGCGTGGCCGATCGAGTCGAGAACCCGTAAAGCCCAGCGGCTGCCGGCGTGTGCGGCCCGGGGCGCGTGCCCCGGGCCGCTACCCGGCGAAGCTACGCGTCCATCAAGGCTACGCATCCCGGCAAATCTGCACGTTCCCACCGCGATTTCGAGGGGCTGCGCCGCGGCGCCCGCCCGATAATCCATCCAATGCTGCCGAGCGAAGAGTCCTCTGCTTGGGCGACGCTCACGCGCGCGCCTGCGCTCGATATCCCCGCTCTCTCGAGAGCGCTACGAGTTGCTTCGGATCGGCCAAGGCATCGTGCGGGCGTCCGACGCCTCGCGCGCAGCGGCCGGAATTCCCGCCGCGGCGCGCGAATTCCTGTCGAGCTCCGCGGCGGCCGCGAGCCCTGCGGAACGCGCATGGCTGGAAGATTCCACGCCATCATGTCGTGCCCTTCACGGACCCGCGCTATCCGGCCTTGCTGCGCGCAACGGCGCGTCCTCCGCTGGCGCTGTATGTCGCCGGCAACGTGGACGCCTTGAACGATCCGCAACTGGCCATCGTCGGCAGCCGCAATCCCACCCCCCAGGGCCGGGATACGGCGCATGAACTCGCCGAATATCTCGCCGCACGCGGGCCTTGTCATCACCAGCGGCCTCGCCGCCGGGATCGACAGCGCGGCGCATCGCGGGGCGCGCTCGCGGCGCAGGGAATCACCCTTGCCGTCCTGGGATCGGGCGTCGATGTCATCTACCCGCGGAGCAATCGCTCCTTGAGCCTGGAAATCCAGCAGCAGGGCGCTCTGATCAGCGAATTCCCGCTCGGGACTCCCCCGCGGCGGGAGAATTTTCCCGCAGCGGAACGGCATCATTGCGGCCTTGAGCCTCGGGACTTTGGTGGTCGAAGCCGCGCGCAGAAGCGGCTCATCTGATCACCGCCCGGCTGGCGGCCTCCTGCGGCCGGGAGGTGTTCGCGATTCCGGGTTCCATCCACAGTCCCTTGAGCCGCGGCTGCCACGAGCTGATCCGGCAGGGCGCAAAACTGACCGAAACAGCGCATGACATATTGAGCGAGTTGAACTTTTCGGCATTTTTCGCCAAGGCCGAGTCTCCGGCCGCCGCGGGCCGCGGACCGGCCGCTTCGCTCGAACTGGGCATGGACAAGGATCACAAAATCTTGTTAGATGCGCTCGGCTTTGATCCCGCGGACCTCGATGTCATTGGTCGTTCGTACCGGATTCAAACCAGAAGCCGTGTCCTCGATGATGCTGATCCTCGAGCTCGAAGGCCACGTTCAGGCCGCCCCCGGGGGCCGCTACTCCCGAGTCGTTAGGAGCCGGAGGTGAAAGATAACGTTCTCGATCTACTCATCTATTTATTCGAGAATTACATGAGCGCCGATGACGAGCCGCGGCCGGATCGCGATGTCCTGAAACTCGAACTGGACAAGGCGGGATTCGCGGAACCCGACATCGAGCGCGCTCTGGAATGGCTGGACGGACTGTCCGGCGAACAGCTCGGCAAAGTCGCCGAAGCCACGGCGCGCGCCGTGCGCGTCTTCAGCGGCCAGGAGCTGCTGCGGTCTCGACACCGACGTGCGCGGCTACCTGATGTATTTGGAGAACGTGCGGATACTCTCCGGTACGCAGCGCGAACTCGTCATCGACCGCCTCATGGCGCTCGAAGCGGACGAAATCGACATTGAACAAGTGAAATGGGTCGTCTTGATGGTGCTATTCAGCCAACCTGGACAAGAATCCGCCTACGCGCAGATGGAAGACCTGGTCTTCGAAGAGCGCTCTGACGCATTGCATTAGACGACTTTGAGCAGCAACCTCGTTATCGTGGAGTCGCCGGCCAAGGCGAAGACCATCAAGAAATACCTCGGCAAGGACTTCGAAGTCCTTGCCTCCTATGGCCACGTTCGCGACCTCGTCCCGAAAGAAGGCGCCGTCGACCCCAAGCACCGCTTCGCCATGAAGTACCAGGTCGTCGAACGCAACCAGAAACACGTCGACGCCATTTCGCGCGCCCTCAAGAAGGCCAAGTCGCTGTTCCTCGCGACCGACCCCGACCGCGAGGGCGAAGCCATCTCATGGCATCTGTACGAGCTCCTGAAAGCCCAGGGCGAACTCAAGGGCAAGGACGTGCGCGCGTGGTGTTCTACGAAATCACCAAAAACTCGGTGCGCGAAGCGATGGCGAGCCCTCGCGAGCTGTCCGTCGACCTGGTGAACGCGCAGCAGGCGCGGCGCGCGCTGGATTTTCTGGTGGGATTCAATCTGTCTCCGCTGCTGTGGAAGAAGGTGCGCCCGGGTCTGTCCGCGGGACGGGTGCAGAGTCCCGGCGCTGCGCATGATCTGCGAGCGCGAAGACGAAATCGCCGCTTTCGTCGCGCGCGAATACTGGTCCATCGATGCCGAGCTGGAACACTCGGAGCAGAAATTTCCGGGCAAGCTGGTCGAATATCAGGGCGCCAAGGTCGAGCAGTTCAGCTTTACCACGGAAGCCGCAAGCTCGCGATGTCGAGCGCACCCTGCAAGGCGCCGCCAAGGGCGAGCTCACCGTGCTGAGCGGTGGATCGCAAGCAGCGCAAGCGCAATCCCGCGCCGCCGTTCACGACCTCGACCTTGCAGCAAGAGGCCGCCCGCAAACTGGGCTTCAGCGCGCAAAAAACCATGCGCGTCGCGCAGCAGCTGTACGAAGGCGTCGACATCGGCGAGGGCCAGGTCGGTCTCATCACCTATATGCGCACCGACTCGCTCAATCTGGCGCAAGAGGCCATCGGACAAATTCGCGATGTGATCGTGCAGCTGTACGGTCAGGCGGGGCTTGCGGAAGAGCCGCGGATGTTCCGCACCAAGTCGAAGAACGCACAGGAAGCGCACGAAGCGATCCGCCCGACCGCGGCGAATGTTCTGCCCGGCGACATCGAACAGAAACTCGAGTCCGATCAGTTCCGGCTGTATTCGCTGATCTGGAAGCGCACCGTGGCCTGCCAGATGGCCCCGGCCATCTTCGACACCGTGGCGGTGGAAATGCTCGCGGGCGAGGACGGCCCGAAGCGCACCGTGCTGCGCGCGAACGGCTCGACCCTGGTGACGCCCGGCTACATCTCCGTCTATCAAGAAGGCATGGACGACGTCGTGCAGGACGACTCGGACCACGTACTGCCGCCGATGAAGGAAGGCGACCGCGTCAAGCTTGACCGGGATCGTGCCGACGCAGCACTTCACCGAGCCGCCGCCGCGCTTCTCCGAAGCGTCGCTGGTCAAGGCGCTCGAGGAATACGGCATCGGCACGGCCGTCGACCTATGCGTCGATCATCTCCACTTTGCGCGATCGGCAATACGTCGACATCGAGAGCAGGCGCTTCACGGCAACCGACATCGGCAAGATCGTCAGCCGCTTCCTGACCCAGTATTTCACGACCTATGTGGACTACGACTTCACCGCGAAGATGGAAGACTCGCTCGATGCCGTGGCGAACGGCGAGCAAGAATGGGTCCCGCTGCTGGAGAAGTTCTGGAAGCCATTCATCCAACTCGTCAACCACACGGAAACCTCGGTCAGCCGCGAGGAAGTCGCGCAGGCCCGGGACCTGGGGAAGGATCCGGTGAGCGGCAAGCCGATGAGTGTGCGCATGGGGCGATTCGGGCCCTTCGTGCAAATCGGCACCAAGGACGATGAGGACAAGCCGCGCTTTGCGGGTCTGCGGCCCGGCCAGAAGATGGACGCCATCACGCACGCCGAAGCGATGGAGCTGTTCAAATTGCCGCGCAAGCTGGGAACCACACCCGCCGGCGAGGAGATCACCACCAACGTCGGCCGCTTCGGACCCTATGTGAAGTACGGCGCCAAGTACGTGTCGCTCAAGATCGACGATCCGTACGAAATCACGCCCGAGCGCGCGCTCGAGGTCATTCGCGAAAAGGAAATCGCGGATGCCAATCGGCTGATCCTGGATTTTCCCGACGCCGGCATTCAAGTGCTGAACGGCCGCTACGGTCCGTACATCACCGACAAAGCGCGCAATGCGAAGATCCCCAAGGACAAGGAGCCGAAGAGCCTGACGCTTGGAGGAATGCCAGACGCTGCTGGCGGCCGCACCGGTACGCACCTTCGGCAAGTGGGGCCGGAAGAACGGCAAAGCCAATGGCAAGACCAACGGCAAGGCCAAAGGAGCTACGGCCAACGCCGCGGTAAACGGGCAGACGGCCGCCGGCGGTTCCAAGAAACGAGCCGCCAAGGGCGCCACGCCCGCGGTGCCGGTTGCGGCTGCCCGTACGGCGGCGGCGGGCAAGGGCGCACCGATCGGGCTGGCCGCCAAGGCCGCCAAAGCGGCAGCCAGCAAGAAAGCGCCGCGAAGGAGCCCGCGGAGGCTGCCGCCGCTCCCCGGACGGAGCCCAAAGCAAAATCCAAAGCCAAGAAGAGTTCCACAAAAAAGAAGCCGTAACGCATCGATGGATGCATCCGCGGTCAAGCGCTACTTGAACGACTTGCATGACCGCATCACCGCGGCCGTGGAAGGGATCGACGGCGCGAAATTCCGGCGCGATCCCTGGGCCAGACCGGAAGGCGGCGGCGGCGAGAGCCGCGTGCTCAGCGACGGCACGGTATTCGAGCGGGCGGGCGTCTCGTTCTCGCATGTGTTCGGCGACAAGATGCCGCCGTCCGCATCCAGCTCGCGCCCGCAAATCGCCGGCGCGCCGTTCGAGGCGATGGGCCTGTCCCTGGTGTTTCATCCGCGAAACCCGCATGCGCCCACGACCCACTGCAATGTCCGGTTTCTGGTGGCCTCCCCAGCGGCGGGGCCTGCCCACTGGTGGTTCGGCGGCGGCTTCGATCTCACGCCGTACTATCCGTATGACGAGGATGTCCTGCACTGGCACCGCACCGCGCGCGATGCCTGCCAGCCGTTCGGCGCGGACACTTACCCGAGGTACAAGGAATGGTGCGACCGCTATTTTTTCCTGCCGCACCGGAACGAAACCCGCGGAGTCGGCGGCCTGTTCTTCGACGATCTCAACGAAGGCGGATTCGAACGATCATTCGCCTTGACGCGCAGCGTCGGCGATCACTTTCTACCCGCCTACATGCCCATCATCGAGCGCCGCAAGGATCAGTCCTTCGGCGAACGGGAGCGCCGGTTTCAGCTGTACCGGCGCGGCCGCTACGTGGAATTCAATCTGGTTTACGATCGCGGAACCTTGTTCGGCCTGCAGTCCCGCGGCCGCACCGAATCGATCCTGATGTCGATGCCGCCACTGGTCCGCTGGGACTATGATTGGCATCCCGAGCCGGGATCCGCCGAGGCGCGGCTGTACGAGGATTTCCTGCGCCCGAGAGACTACCTCACCGAGCTCGGCCGATCGTGACCGGTGCGCCGCTGCGAATCTGAATTCTCGGCGCGCCGAATCATGCACGACCCACCGCTCAGCGTGCCCAGTGACCCTCGTGCATGCGCCAACCGCCCCCGGTGCGCACCCACGCGTGCGGTACCCAGTGATAACCCGCTCGGCCCGGACCCCAGTGGCCGCCTACCCAAACGTGCCGGCCGCCGACCCAGTTCCAGTAGCCGCCGAACCACACGTAACCCGGTACCGGCGCAACACCAACGACCTCGTATTGAGGCGCCGGCGGCGCGACGGCCACCACGCCACCCCCGTAGTAGTAACCCGGCGCAGGCGCCACCACGCAGCCTCCCAGCAGTGTCCCTGCCAGAAGTATCGTCCCCATTCCAGTCTTCAAACCATGGAATGACTTCATGCTTTCTCCTCAGTGAACTGTCTCACAAGTACTGCCCCATACACCAAGTAACGCATGTCGCCCGGATTGGACGACATGACCGTTGGGCACTGGCACAATGCCCGCCGCCATGAACTACAAGCACATTTATCACGCGGGAAACTTCGCGGACGTGGCGAAACACGTCGGCTTGACGTACTGCCTCGGCGCATTGCAGCGCAAAGACGCGGCTTGCTTCGTGCTCGACAGTCACGCGGGCCGCGGCTACTACGACCTGCAGGCCCCCGAAGCACAGAAGTCCGGCGAGGCCGAGCGCGGCGTACAGCGCTTGATCGAGACCAGCATCGGCGAGCCGGCGCTCGCCGACTACTTGACGGCGATCCGTGCGCGCCGCGGCAAGCGCCTGGCGCGCTACCCCGGTTCGCCTGCGTTGATCGCAGGCGGCTTGCGCCCTCAGGATCGCGCGCTGTTCGTCGAGCTGATGCCGGCGGAAGCGCGCGCCGCGGAGCGGGAGATCGAGTCCCTCGGCCGGGTTCGAACCGAGATCGGCGACGGCTACGCCGCGCTCAAGGCGTTTCTGCCGCCGGAAGAGCGCCGCGGACTGGTATTGATCGATCCGCCCTACGAAAGCCTGGATGAGCTGAAGCTGATGCTGCAGGCGTTCGCGGACGCGTATCGCCGCTGGCCGAGCGGCACCTATCCTGATGTGGTACCCGATCCGCAGCGCCATACAGCGCAGCATGGTGCATGCGCGGTTCGAGGCGCTGCGAATTCCGAAAATGCTGTTCGCCGATCTCGCCGTTCATCCAGACGATGCCGGGGTCGGCCTCGCCGGCAGCGGCCTGATGATCGTCAATCCGCCCTACGGGGCCGACGAATACCTGACCGAGGCCTATGCCGCAATTCATGCGGGAATCGCACCGCCGGGAGCCGGTTACGTGGAAGTAGCCCGCCTGACGCCCGAGCGAATGGCACAATAGGCCACGTTGCCACTTCGAGGATGCACCCTCCTCAGGACTCAAGTTATGGACAAGAATTCCTTACGCGATCTCGCGGCCAAGCTGCATGGGGAACTGGACGGAGGCCCTGCGCGCGGACCCCAAGTCCCGGGAACGCTTGAGCGACATGATGAAGGACATCAATCGCTTGATCGACAAGCCCGCCGATTTGCCGTCCTCGCCGCATGGATCCCTTCCCGACCGGCTGGAAAGAGTAGCGGTTCAATTCGAGGCCGATCACCCGACGTTGGCGGCCAGCGCGCGGCGGCTGGTCGACCTGCTGGGCGAGGTCGGGATCTGACTCAGACCCGTCCAAACGATCGAATCGAGCACTTGCTGCGGCGATGTGCTCGACGGTCCCGAGATCCGTGGCCGAACCTCGGGTGAGCACGGCCAGGCTGCCGTGCCCGGACACGGGCACGATGACTCCGCGGTAGCCCTGTTCGTCGAATTGGACCGGCTTGGACATGCGTTCATGCACCAGCACCATCACGGTGACCGGTCCTGCTTCCGTTTGGATGACCAGATGCGGCACGTGCTTGCCGCGGAACTCGCAGCTGCTGGCATAGCTCACGATACCGGCGCCGCCCTCGGCTGCCAGACGCAGGTGCGAATCGCGCAGCACGTCTCCTAACTTGGAGCCGGGCACCGGCACCTCGGTGCGCCGCCACGCCTGCGGCTCCCCCCTCATGTGCGTCACTACATCGGCAGCGAGGCTGGGTCGCGGAGCGCTCAGCCAAAGGCCGCCCGCCACCACCGACGGCCAGCAGCACACTGGCCGCCATCGCGAGCCAGCGCCTGCGAGGGACCGGCGAGCGCAGCGGCGATTTGGCGCGCAGCGGCACGACCTTATCGGAAGCCGAGGCCGCATCGGCCGGCAAGGATACGCACAGCGCGCGCTCGAGCCGCGACTCGAAGCGCAGCAGCCGCTCGGTGTATGCGTTGCAGTCGTGGCAACTCTGGCGGTGCTCGCGCAGCCGCGGATCCGGATCGTGCGGATCGGCCATCATCCCGCGTCTGTAGTGGTTGCAGTCCATCATTCTTGCGGATCCAAGCTCGTGTCTTCGCCGCATAACGCGCGCAGTTGCTTGCGCGCGCGGAACAGCCGCGTCAGTACGGCGGCGCTGGACAGATCCAGTTCGCGGGCTATTTCGGCGGTGGACAAGCCCATCAGCACCTGCAGCACCAGCGGTTCGCGGTACTCGTCGGGCAGTTTGAACAAGGCGGCCCGCATTTCGGCGAGGTTCTGCTCCTCGGCGGCGGCCAGCATCGGCTCCTCGCGGGCGACCAATTCGTCGACATCCACGGTCACGAGGCGCTTGCGCTCGAAACTGCGCGCGTATTCGCGGCGGATGATGGTCAAGAACCACGGTTTGGCCGCAGCCTCGTCCAGCAGTGAGTCCTGCGCCTTCCAGGCACGCAGCATGGTTTCCTGGACGACATCCTCGGCCAAAGCGCGGTCGCGGGACAGCCAGAAGGCGAAACGAAGCAGATCCGGACGCAGGGAATGGCACAACGCCTGGAAGCGGGCGCGCTTCTGATTTCCGCCAATCTGATCCTTCATGGTTAAATCAGCACCCGGCTTGAGAGACGTTCCGCGCGATATTACCGCGTTACGCCGCCGCCCTCGACGGCCCGAGGCGGGAACCGGGGGCAGGCGTATCGAATTCGCTGCGCTGAAGTTAATGTCAGGAGTCACATTGAGATGACCGGTATAACCGCCAATACATTTCCAAAGACCCGCATGCGACGCATGCGACGCGATGAGTTTTCCCGCCGTTTGATGCGCGAAACCCACTTGAGCGCCGATTCACTGATTTACCCGATGTTCGTGGTCGAAGGCCGCGGCGAGCGCCAGCCGGTGGCTTCCATGCCGGGCGTCGAGCGGTTATCCATCGACCTGGTCTTGCGCGAGTGCGAAGCCTTGGTGCGTCTCAAGATCCCGGCCATCGCTCTGTTCCCGGTCACCCCCAAAGAGAAAAAGACGCTGGATGCGCGCGAGTCCTGGAATCCGAATGGTATCGCACAGGCTGCGGTGCGGGCGGTGAAAAAGGAATTTCCCGATCTCGGCGTCATTACCGACGTCGCCCTCGATCCTTTTACGACGCACGGACAGGACGGTCTGATCGACGACGAGGGCTATGTGCTGAACGATTTGACCGTGGAAACTCTGGTGCGCCAGGCACGCTCGCATGCGGATGCCGGCGCCGACGTGGTCGCGCCCTCGGACATGATGGACGGACGCATCGCGGCGATCCGCAACGCGTTCGAGACCGCCGGGCTGGTCAACACGCGGATTTTGGCCTATGCGGCCAAGTATGCGTCGAGCTTCTACGGACCGTTTCGCGAGGCCGTGGGCTCCGCCGGGCAACTCGGCACCGGCAACAAGCATACCTATCAAATGGACCCCGGCAACTCCGACGAGGCGCTGCGCGAAGTGGCTCTCGATATCAGTGAGGGCGCCGACATGGTCATGATCAAGCCGGGCCTGCCCTATCTCGACATTGTGCGTCGCGTCAAAGACCGCTTCGGCATGCCCACGTTCGTGTACCAGGTGAGCGGCGAGTACGCGATGATCATGGCCGCTGCCGGAAATGGTTGGCTGGACGAGCGCGCCGTGGCGCTGGAGTCGCTGGTTTCCATGAAGCGCGCCGGCGCAGATGGGATTTTGACTTACTTCGCCAAACGCGCGGCGCAGTGGCTGGCAGAGTGAATCCGTCAGGGACCGGACACGCCGGATCAGTACGGAGTCGTGGGCCACCCCGTCTCCCACAGCTGGTCGCCGTTCATTCATGGGATGTTTGCCAAGGCGACGGCCCAGAATTTGGTGTACCGGCTGTTCGACATCACGCCGGATGACTTTCGGCGCGAAGCCCTGCGCCTGTTCGCGGGCGGCGTACGCGGCCTGAACATCACGCTGCCCCATAAGCAAGCGGCGGCGGAACTCGTCAACGAACTCACTCCGCGCGCCGAGCGTGCGCAGGCGGTGAACACCATTGCCTTCTTCGAGGATACCTCCCTGCTCGGCGACAACACCGACGGGCTTGGGCTGACAGCCGATCTGGAACGCAATCTTGGCATCAGCCTCACCGCCAAGAGAGTTCTGATCCTCGGGGCGGGCGGCGCGGTGCGCGGCGTGCTCGGTCCCTTGCTGGAGCGCGACGTGGCCGAGGTGATCATTGCCAACCGGACGCCCGAGCGCGCCCGCAAATTGGCCGCCGAGTTCGCCGACTATGGGCCAAGTCTCGGGCTGCGGGTTCGCCGACGTCGAGGGTCCGCCTTACGACCTCATCGTCAACGCCACCTCGGCGAGCCTGCAGGGTGAAATGCCGGATATGCCGGTGGGGCTCGTCGGCGAAGAGACGATTTGCTACGACATGGCGTACGGCCGCGGTCATACCCCGTTCACGCTATGGGCGAAATCTCTGCATGCGGCGCGCACCACCAAGGGCTGGGGCATGCTGGTCGAGCAAGCGGCGGAGTCGTTCTTGCTCTGGCGCGGAATCCGGCCCGACACCCAACCCGTTCTGCAAGCCCTCGCCCAGCACACGTAGCCTCCCGCCGCGGCAGTGGACCGGGTGCAGCGGCGGCGCCGGCTGCGTGTCGGGTTTCAGCGCATGGTGACCAGTTCTTCGGCGCTGGTCGGGTGAATCGCCACGGTATCGTCGAAGTCCTGCTTGGTGGCGCCCATGCGGATCGCCACGGCGAAGCCCTGCAGCATTTCATCGGCGCCCGTGCCGATGACGTGACAGCCGACGATCCGCTGTTCCGGTCCCACGCAGACCAGTTTCATGTCGGTATGTGATTTTCGCGCAGTCAATGGCGTGGTACATGGGCGTGAAATCCGCGACGTACACTTTCACGGCATCCCCATATTGAGCACGCGCTTCGACTTCGCTCGCGCCCACCGTACCGATGGGCGGATGCGTGAACACCACGGTCGGAATCATGCTGTACTCCAAACGGCGATCGGTTTTCCCGCCGAACAGGCGGTCGCTCAACCTGCGACCGGCGGCGATGGCCACGGGAGTCAGGGCGGCGCGGCCGGTCACATCGCCGATCGCATAGATGCCCGGCACCGATGTGTTCTGGAAGCCGTCGGTGACCACGAAATCGCAGTCATCGACCGCGACGCCGGCCTGTTCCAAGTCGAGACCGGACACATTGGCATCGCGCCCGATCGCCCACAGCAGGCAATCGAAGTCCGCAAATTCGCGGCCGTCCGTTGCCACCAATGTCTTCAGGCCCGAGTGCTCGCGAACACTTGCGGGCACCACGTGATGGTGAATGGCGATCCCCTGCTCGCGCATCTCGCGCATCAAGGATTTTCCCAGCATGGCATCGAAGCTCATCAGCAAATGATCCTTGCGGATGAATAATTCCACCTGGGCACCCATTCCGTGAAAGGCTCCCGCCAGCTCGCACGCCACGTAGCCGCTGCCGACGACGGCGACCCGCTTCGGCCGCTGCTCGAGCGAGAAAAATCCGTCCGACGTGATGCCAAGCGTCGCCCCGGGCAGCGTCGGTACCCGGGGTTTGCCGCCGGTGGCGATCACGATGTGGCGCGCCGTCAGGCGCACACCGTTCACCTCGACGCTGTCCTTGCCCAGGAAGCGGGCGGCACCGCGCACAGTAGGTCACACCCTTGGCCGCAAGATTGCGCTCGTAGATGCCGTTCAGACGCAGCACATAGGCGTCGCGCTTGCTCTTCAGAGCAGGCCAATCGCTGTCGCCCACCGCGACGTGGAAGCCGTAGTCGTTCGCATCTGCAATGCTCGACGCCACGCTCGCCGCGTTCCACATGACCTTCTTCGGCACGCAGCCGACATTCACGCAGGTCCCTCCCAAGCGGTGCGATTCGATCACGGCAGCCTTGGCCCCGTACTCGGCCGCGCGCTGCGCACACGCCAGGCCGCCGCTGCCGCCGCCGACGCTGATGAGATCGAAGACTTGATCCGACACTGTGAACTCCGTACGCAAGAGCGGAAAAACCCAATGATATACTGTGCTCGCCCATAACTCGCGGATGAGGTGCTACGGTGATTGGTCTCGTCGTCATCCTCGCCTTGAGCGCCGCCTCATGCGTCTATCTCGTCGGCATCTACAACGGACTGGTAGGCCTGCGGGAAAACATCAAAGTTGCCTGGGCGAACATCGACGTGCTGCTGAAGCAGCGTCACGACGAGCTGCCGAAACTGGTGGAAACCTGCAAGCGGTACATGCAGTTCGAACAGGAAACGCTCGAGAAGGTGATGCGCGCCCGGGCCTCGGTGAGCTCGGCGAGCACATCCGGCAATGTCGCCGCCGTCGGCGCGGCCGAGCAGCAGCTGCGCGCCGGGGTCGGCCGGCTGTTCGCAGTGGCCGAAGGCTACCCGCAGTTGAAGACCGACGAGACCTTCAAGCAATTGCAGGGCAGGATCACCGCTCTGGAAGAGTCGATCGCCGATCGCCGGGAACTCTACAACGACCAGGTCAACCTGAATAATATTCGGGTGAAGGTATTCCCGGACGTGGTGATCGCGCAGAAATTCGGCTTCCTCGCCGGCGCAGTTGCTGGAATTCGCCGCCTCGGAGAAGACCGACGTGAACGTCGGCGCGCTGTTCAGCACCTGAGGATCCGGCCCGGACATGTCCGGCAATCGATTCAAATTTTGGCTCATGGTCGTCGGCCTCTTCGCGGGCGCGGTGTATTCGTTCTGGTACGCGTTCAAGGCCTGGGGCAAGAATCGCATCATCGAGGACACCCCGACATCGCGCGTCCGCTCCGCGGCGCAAGGCTATGTCGAACTCAGCGGCCGCGGCATTCTGCCGGCGAACTCACGCAACAAGGGACCCTTGACGGGCATGCCCTGCACTTGGTGGCGCTATAAAATCGAGGAACGCCGCTACTCCGGCCGGTCGCGCTCCTGGTCTACGATAGAGAGCGGCACCAGCGTCGAGCCTTTTCTTCTGGATGACGGCACGGGCCGGTGCCTCATCGATCCGCGCGGCGCCGAAGTTTTCCCCGGGGCCAGCGATACTTGGTACGGGCCCTCGGAATGGCCGCAAGTGCGCATACCGAACGGCACCGGCATCTTCGGTTGGCTGGTCGATAGCGTCATCACCGACAAATACCGCTACACGGAATACCGTTTGCAGCCGCACGAGCCGGTGTATGCAATCGGTGCGTTTCGCAGCCTCGGCGGTGCCAGCGTCGAGGACCCCGATGCCGCGGCGGCGGACTTGCTGCACGAATGGAAGAAAGACCAAGCCGCGTTGCTCGCGCGTTTCGACGTCAACCACGATGGCACGCTGAGCAGTGCGGAGTGGGACAAGGCCCGTGCGGCCGCGCGCCTGCAGGTTCAGGAGACCCGGGCCGCCGAGGTGCTGCCGCCCTCCTTGAACGTCCTGGCGGATCCGATGGACGGCCGGTCGTATCTGCTGGCCGCATCCGACGGCGCATCGCTGGCGCGGCGGTTCCGGCGCCGTGCGCTGGCGGGCATAGGCGGGTTCGTGGGCAGCAGCGCCGCTCTCACCTGGATGTTGACGCACGTCTGATAGAATCCTTGAGGTGAACAACCCACTGTTGGAATTGGAATCGCTGCCCGCGTTCGGCCGCATCGAAGCCCGGCACGCTCGTCCCGCGCTTGAGAAAGTCCTGGCGGAGAACCGGCTGCGTCTTGCGGAACTGACTCGGCAACCCCACCCGACATTCGCCTCCCTGGTCGTACCGGTCGAAGAATTGAGCTATCGATTGAGCCGGGTCTGGAGCCCGATAGGCCACTTGAATGGAGTCGCCAATTCCGCGGATATGCGCGAGGCATACAATGAATGCGTGCCGCTGCTGACGGCATATTCCTCGGAGCTCGGCCAGAACACGGGCCTGCAAGCCGCATACGCTCATGTCCTGCGGCACGAAGGCGGCACGCTCGATCCGCCGCAGCGCAAGGTGGTGGAGAATGCGCTGCGCGATTTTCGGCTGGCAGGGGTCGATTTGGGCCCCGCAGAGAAGACCCGGTACTGCGAAGTCGCGCAGCGGCTGGCGCAGTTGGCCACCAAGTTTTCGGAGAATGTGCTCGACGCCGGCCGTGCCTACGCGCGTAGCGTCACCGATGGTGCGGAGCTCGCCGGCTTGCCCGCGAATGCCATCGATCGCGCGGCCGCCGATGCCCGCGAGGCAAATCAGTCAGGCTGGCTGTTCAAACTCGACCAGCCGACTTACATGACGATCATGGCCAGCGCAGAGGATCCGCGACTACGCCGCGACATCTATGAGGCCTGGGTCACGAGGGCCTCCGAACTCGGGCCGAGCGCCGGGCGATTCGACAACAACTCCATCATTGCCGATATCCTGCCGCTGCGTCACGAGCTCGCCCGCTTGGTGGGCTTCCGGAACTTCGCCGATTACGCGCTGGCCACGCGGATGGCCAAGAGCAGCAAGCAAGTGCTCGCCTTCCTGGACGACTTGGCGCGGCGCTGCCTGCCCGCCGCGCGCCAGGAATTTTCGGATCTGGAGGAATTTGCGGGCCGCAAACTCAACGCCTGGGACATAGCGTTCTACAGCGAACGGCTGAAGGAAAGCCGTTTCAAGGTATCGCAGGAGGCGCTGCGCCCGTACTTTCCACTGCCCAAAGTGCTCAGCGGACTGTTTGTGCTGATTCAGCGCCTCTACGGCATCACGGTGCGCGAGCGGTCCGGTGTCGGCGTGTGGCATCCGAGCGTGCGCTACTACGAACTGCTCGATCAAGACCAGGCGATCGTGGCCGGATTCTTCCTGGATCCGTATTCGCGCAACGAGAAGCGCAGCGGCGCCTGGATGGATGAATGCGTCATCGCCAAATCCTTGCCCGCCGGAACGGCCCTCCCCGTTGCGCAGTTGGTGTGCAATTTCACGGCGCCGGTAGGCACCGCGCCCTCGTTGCTGACGCATGACGAGGTGACCACTCTGTTTCATGAATTCGGCCACGGGTTGCACCACATGCTGACGCGCGTGGCCTACCCCAGCATCGCCGGAATCAACGGCGTGGCCTGGGACGCGGTGGAGCTTCCCAGTCAATTCATGGAGAACTTCGTTTGGCGTCCGGAAGTTCTGCCGCTCATATCAGCCCACGTGGATAGCGGCGAACCGTTGCCCATCGACATGCTGCAGCGCCTATTGGGCACGCGCACGTTCAACGCGGCGCTGGATACGCTGCGACAGATCGAACTTGCGACATTCGATTTCGAATTGCATGCGAACTTCGATTTGGCAAAGGGTGCGAATGTCGCCGAGACGCTCGCCGGTGTGCGCGGGCGGGTGGCCGTCGTGCCGGCGGCGCCATTCAACCGGATGCCGGCAAGTTTCGCGCATATATTCGCCGGGGGATACGCCGCGGGCTATTACAGCTACAAATGGGCCGAGGTGCTCGCCGCCGACGCATTCGAAGTCTTCGAACAGGCCGGTGTGTTCGACAGCGCGACTGCGGCGCGGTTCCGGGAGTCGATACTGGCCCGCGGCGGAAGTCTGGATGCCATGGATGCCTTCGTGCGTTTTCGCGGACGCGAACCGGACGTGCGCCCGCTTCTCAAGCAGACCGGAATCGCCGCGTGAAGGCCTGCGCAGCGCGGCCGTGGGTGACGGCGTCGCTGTGCATGACCGCGCTGCTGCCGGTGCTGCCCGCTGCCAGGGCCGCGGCAGCCACCGCCTATGTGAGTGATGAACTCATCCTCGGCGTCTACGCCGAACAGAACGGCCAGGGCCAGCGCCTTGCCACGCTGCACTCGGGAGCCAGTCTGGAGACACTGAGCGTCAACGGCGAATTCACCGAAGTTCGCTTGAATGACGGCACCAGAGGCTGGGTCAAATCCAGCTACCTCACCACGCGCATGCCCGCCGCCGCGCGGGTCAAGCAACTCGAAGAGGAACTGGACCAGCGCCGCGCGACGACGCCCGCACTGGCCGAAGCGGCCGCGCGCAGCGAGGTGGAGCAGCTCAAGCGCGAACTCGCGGCCAGGCAATCCGAACTCGACGACGCACGCGGGAATCTGGCAGCGCCGGCAGCCGCTTCAGGCCCCGCCGTCAGCGGCACCGCGCCCGGCAACTCACCGGCCGGCACCGGCGCATCGGGCCGCCTTTGGACATGGGGTCTGTCGATCCTGATTGCACTCTCGTGTGGTTTTTGGCTGGGATATGCTGTCTTGGCGCGTCGCATCAAGCACAAGTTCGGCGGCATCAAAGTCTATTGACTCAACGCCAAGCTCGCTCGCGCCGGGCCGATGGGCTTTGACATATCCGCATTCCGGCGGCCAAGAGTTGCAGCAAAAGAGAACCAGGTACGTGGCGCCGGCCGGCCTAAGAGCCTAGACTTCGAAGGATGCATGACCTTCGCCGTAACGATTACGACGTTACGAATTCGGTACAAGTCAGTTCGACGGCGGCGGTGACCGACGCCGTACGTGAACTGTTCACGGCTGCTTTTCCGGGCGAGCCGTTCGATCGAGTCGCCGTCGCGTTCGAAGAGTTCGACAAGCTCTTCACAGGGCGCATGCCGGGCTACCACGGCGTCGATACCGTCTATCACGATCGCCAGCATTCGCTCGACATGACGCTAGCCATGGCGCGCCTGCTGGTGGGGCACGAACGCAGCGTCGAGTCTCGCATGCGCTTCGGCGCCGAGCGGGCGGTCATGGCACTCGTCACCTCGCTGTTTCACGATGCGGGCTACATCCGGGAATTCGGCGACCGCCAACATCGCAATGGCGCCGAGTTCACGCTGTACCATGTAACCCGCAGCGCGCGCTTCCTGGCCCGATTCCTGCCGAGCATCGGCATGGAGAACTGGGTGCCGATTTCGACGCGAATCGTGCATTTCACGGGTTATGAGATCAAGCTCGATCAAATCCAACTCGCCGATGCCCGAGATCGCAAACTGGGCCACCTGCTGGGCACTGCGGATTTGATCGCGCAGATGGCGGATCGATGCTATCTCGAGAAGTGCCGCGACCGGCTGTATCCGGAATTCGTGCTGGGCGGAGTCGCTGCGGCGACCGGCACCGACGGCGCCTTGCAGGTGCGCTACAGCTCGGGTTTGGACTTATTGCGGCAAACCCCCGAATTCGTGCGCGAAACACGCGTTCAGCGGCTGGAGGGTGAATTCGAGCACGCCTATCGCTTTGTCGAACCCCTGTTCGGCGGCAAGAATCCCTATCTCGAGGCCATCGATCGCAATCTAGGATACCTGCACCGGGTTCTGCGGACCGAGCGTTGGCCGATGCTGCGGCGAAATCCGCCGCTGTTCACCACGGACGACAATCAGTTGGGGCAGGTGCGCGGCCTGATGTTGACGCATCTGAAGGCGCTCTGGGCCTAGGCCCTGACACAGCGATTTTGACCGGTTTACAGGGGGCCTCTAGGAGATAAGGAGCTCGACGCCAACGAGGGGAGCAGTTGGCGTCGAGCTCCTTATCTCCCAGAGACCGTCGTAGTGGACCGATCTGCATCACTACCGCGCAAAGGGAGCAGTTCCGGAACCTCTTTTGCGCCGTAGTGTCGAGCGGTGTTAGCACCTGCCGGGAAGGATAATGAGCTGAAGGCCACTGCTGCCTTGACGTGGCCTTCAGCTCCTTACTCCTTATCGGCGGGTGCCTCCCGCCATACGGCCAATCCCCCGTGTCGAGCTACAGCTACGGCCAGTCGATACTCGCAACGTAGCGCGCGTGCAACGCATCCAGCTGCTCGAGAACCTGCTCTTTCCCCAGCAGCGGTGCCGCCATGATGGCTTTGTGCAACACCGCCGGCGTCAACCTGCGGCGCGCATTGTCGGCAATGGGTGCAAAGCTGAAATGCCAGGGCTCGGGCCGGACACCGGACAGCACGCCGCGAAACGGGCGAAAAAATCCGAACCGGGCCGCATTGGCCTCCAACCATTCGGCAAGCGGCGCGAACGGTCCGCCGGGCGCGTACTCCTCCGGCGTGAGTTGCACCTGATACGCAGGCTGCGTGGCGTGGCGATCGACGAGATCCACATCGGTCCCCCAATGGTGTCGGCTCGCTCCGGGGAGGGCCGACCAGAGCAAGATGGCCTCGATGCGCTGCTGGGGAGCGAGGCCGCTCACGTCGATGGGCCGGCCCGAGGCATCGACCATCGGCTTCTCGCCGCTGAATTTGCGGTTCCAAATCGTCAGCTGGCGTGAAAAGTCGCGAAAACTACTCTGCGCCGCCAGATCGAAGCCGTCGGCCAGCGCCGCACGGCGCAAATTAAAAAAGGGTGCGACCACGTGCGCATGCAGGGCGCACTTGGGCTCAGGCACGTCGGCGATATGGGTACGAACCTGCCCGGTGAGTTCATCATCGTTCACGACACCACCTCGCGGCGCGCGGCGAAATCGGCGACTTGATCGAGGACTCGGGCGAGAGTCCCCACCTCCCGCGCGCCTGAAATGGTGTATTGACCGTCGAATACGAAAGTAGGAACGCCGGTCATGCCGAGCACCGCGGCATGACGTTCGGCGGCGATCACCCCGTCCTGGCCGGCGCGCAGAATGAGCACCGATCGGGTTTGGTGCTCCGACAGACCCGCCTCGACTCCCAGCCGGACCAGCACTTCGACGTCGCCGATGTCGCAGCCCTCCTCGAAGTACCCGCGCATGACTCGATCCATAACCGCTGATTGACGGCCGCAGCGAGCCGCATGGGCCATCAAGAGGTGCGACCGGCGGGTATTCGGCGTGCGCTCGATCAGATCGAATCGGAATGCTATGCCGGCCGCTTCACCCTGGCGCAGGAGCTCGGCGTGCGCCTCCGCCACGCGTTCCGGGGCGCCGATTTTGGCGGCAAGGTAGGCGGCACGGTCGACGCCCTCGACGGGAATGTCGGGATTCAGCTCGAAAGGCCGCCACATCACGCGCGGTTCATACTGCGGACGCGCGGCCACCGCGAGCTCGAAGCGCCGCTTGCCCAGATAGCACCAAGGACAAACCGTGTCGGAATAGATATCAATTCGCATGTTTCGCGTCCATCTTGAACCGATTGTACCGGGCCCCTTATAGGGTTGGGCGTGAACGAGTATCATTCCCGTCGGTTCCACGACACGAACGGCCGGTGTAGTCAATGGCGCGAAGCCTAAAAACCAAGTACTTGCTGCTCGCACTGGCGGTCGGGGCCGTGCTGTCGCTCGTGCTCGGCGGCTTGTCGTACTACGAACACCGGGTCGATGCCGCCGACCTCAATCAGCTCACCTATGCCACCGTCGCGCAGAAATTGGAAGCCGACTTGGAAACGCGCGCGAGCAGCCTCAGCGAAATCACCGGCACTTCGCTGGCACCCGCCTTGGTTTCGGGCAACAAGACCGCGGTCGCATCGATCGCCGCACGGCTGCTCGACGAGCGCGACATAGAAAGAGTCGAGGTGCTGGATGCACGCGGCGCGGTGCTGTTCAGCGGCGGCGATACCGCACCGCAAGCCGCGGACGACTGGTTCGTCTTCCAGAGCACCGTTCACTCGAACCTGGTTTCGGCACCCGTGCAGCGCGTCGGCAGTCTGCGAATCTCGATGAGTCGCGCCGAGATGCGCGAGACGCTCGCCAGCATAGGCAAACAGCTGGAGAGTCAACAGGGGATGCAGATCAAGCGCATGCGCGGCTTTCTCGCCGGCGTCACCCTGCCGCTTCTGGTGCTGGGATTGGCCGGCGCCTGGTTCATCGCCAGGCAGCTCGCGAGTCCCATCTCCGCCCTGGTCAAGAGCGCCGATCAGATCGGCGAAGGCGACTACACCCGGCCTCTCGCCGTGGTGCGCCACGACGAGCTCGGCGACCTGCAGTTCTCGCTCGAGCGCATGCGGCAGAAATTGAATGAGACCACCATCACCAAGAACTATCTGAATACGGTGCTCAACAGCCTGAGCGACGCCGTCTTGGTGACGTCGCCGGCAGGCATCGTGAAGAGCTGCAACGAGGCCACGCACAAGCTGCTCGGCTACAGCCAAGCCGACTTGCTGGGCAAGCCGTTGATCAGCTTCATCGACGAAGTGCACCGCAATGCCTTCGATTTGTCGAACTCGGCGCCCGAAGCGCGCGAGACCGTGCTGCGCACGGCCAGCGGGCAGACCATCCCGGTCTCCATGGCGAGTTCGGAGATCACCACGGAAGACCCGCAGTTCCAAGGCAACATTTATGTGGCGCGGAACATCACCGAACGCAAGCGCGCCGAACGGCGTATCCGCTATTTGGCGCGCTATGACACCCTCACCAAAATGCCCAACCGCATGCAGTTTCAGCATTTGCTGCAGCAGGCCATTGCGCGCGCGCGGCGCAGCCAACGCTCGCTCGCGCTGCTCTATTTGGATTTGGATCGATTCAAAGAGGTCAACGACACTTTCGGACACGCCGCCGGCGACCGGACGCTGGAGATCCTGAGCGAACGCCTCACCAGAAACCTGAGCAAGGACACGGTGATCGGGCGGCTTGCGGGCGACGAATTCGCCATGTTCGTCGACGATCTGCCGATGGACGTCGACAATCGTGCCGGTCTCGGCACCCTGGCGCGCACATTGCTCGATGAAATCAGCCGCACGTTCTACGTAAACCAGCAAGAGGTCTATTTGACCGCCAGCGTCGGGGTCGCCATCTGTCCTTACGACGCCGAGAACGTGATCGATTTGATCCGCAATGCCGACGCGGCGATGTATCACTCCAAACAGAACGGCGGCAATTCCTGCGCGTTCTACGTGCCCGAAATGAATGCCGCGGCGGTCGAGCGCTTGATGCTGAAGAGCAAGTTGCGGCGCGCGTTGGAACGCGACGAGCTGGTGATCCTGTACCAGTCCAAAGTAGATCTGCGCAGCGGCCGCGTGGTCGGCGCCGAAGCGCTGCTGCGCTGGCGCCTACCGGGCCACGGCGACATCTCACCCTCGCATTTCATTCCCCTCGCCGAAGAGACCAGCCTGATATTGGACATCGGCGAGTGGGTCTTGAACCGGGTGTGTTCGGACTACCGCGAGTGGCAGAAGTCCGTGCCGGAGCCGGGCCGGATCGCAGTCAATCTCTCGCTGCGCCAACTCAAGCAGGGCAGCTTCATCTCCCGCTGCCGCGCCGTGTTCCGCAAGCACGAAGTCTCGCCCACGTGCTTCGAATTGGAAGTCACGGAAACCACCCTGATGACGGATCCGAAGCGCACCATCGGCCTGCTGAACGAGCTGTACGCCATGGGCTTGAATCTGGCCATCGATGATTTCGGTACGGGATACTCTTCGCTTTCGGCATTGCAGCAGTTTCCGATCGGCACATTGAAAATCGATCAGTCGTTCGTTCGCGATGTCGCGGTGGATTCGAACGACGCCGCCATCGTCCGCACCATCATCGACATGGGCAAGAGCCTCGGTCTGGAGGTGATTGCCGAAGGCGTGGAAGAGAGCGAGCAGCTCGAATTCCTGCGTAAGCATGGTTGCTACTATGCGCAGGGCCGCTTGTTCGGCGACGCCATGGAAGCGGGCAAAATGCTCGGCATCTTGTCGGCCCAGACCGGCGGAGCGGCCCATCATGCCGCATTGTGCGTTCCCGCGGTCTTGCGGCCGATCCGACTCTCCTCGTAGCGATCCATCGTGTTATCTGCTCGGGATCTCACCCTGCGGCGCGGTCCGCAGCCGCTGTTCGAGCAGGTCAATTTCACGGTTTTTCGCGGCAACAAAGTCGGCATCACCGGCGCCAACGGCTCCGGCAAGTCCAGTTTGTTTGCGGCGATTCGCGGCGAGCTGGGTGCCGACCGCGGCGACATCGATCGGCCGCCCGGCTTGAAAATTGCCCACGTCGAACAGGAAATTGCCGCCAGTGATCGCGCCGCGATCGAATTCGTGCTGGACGGCGACTCGGAGCTGCGCAGCGTGCTCGCCGCCATCGAAGAGGCGCAGGCCGCGCGATGCGGCCATGGCGCTCGCCGAAGGGTACGCGTCGTTGCAGGCAATCGACGGCTACCGTGCGCGAGCGCGGGCGGCGGCGGTCATGCATGGGCTCGGCTTCAAGACCGCGGATCATGATCGCAAGGTCGCGGAGTTCTCGGGCGGCTGGCGGGTACGGCTGGCGATGGCGCGCGCACTGTGCTCGCGGGCCGATCTGTTGCTGCTGGACGAGCCTACGAACCACCTGGACCTCGACGCCATCGTCTGGCTGGAAGATTGGCTGACGGCGTTTCCCGGAACGCTGTTGATGATTTCTCACGACCGCGAATTTCTCGACGCCATCATCGACCGGGTACTGCACATCGAGAATCATGCCATCCACGCCTACGCCGGCAACTACTCGCAGTTCGAGCAAAAGCGCGCCGAGGAACTGGCCTTGCAACGAGTCGCTGCAAGCGCGGCAAATGCGCCGAGTCGCGGAGATCACCTCCTTCGTGAATCGCTTTCGCGCCAGCGCCACCAAGTCGCGCCAGGCGCAAAGCCGGCTCAAGATGCTGGAGCGCATGGAGCGCATCGTGCCGGCGCACGTCGACAGTCCGTTCGAGTTCGAATTTGCCGCTCCGCTCAAGACGCCGCGGCCCCTATTGACGGTGGAAGACGCCGCCTGCGGCCATGGGCACACCCGCATCGTCGATGGCATCAACCTATCGATCGGCCCTCAAGACCGAATCGCGCTGCTCGGACCCAACGGCGCGGGCAAATCGACTCTGACCAAGATGCTGGCAGGCGAGTGCGGCGCCGCTCGCAGGTTCGCGCATTCCCGCTGCGGATTTGAGCATCGGCTACTTCGCGCAGCAGCAGATGGAACAGCTGCAGCCGGACTGCGATGCCTTTTGGCATTTGCGCAATTCTGGGTGGGCCCGGACTTCGCGAAGGGCGACGAGCAGCGCGTGCGCGACCATCTCGGCCGATTCGGGTTCGAAGGCGACCGCGCATTCGAACCGGTGGGTCGATTTTCGGGCGGCGAGAAGGCGCGCCTGACTCTGGCTCTGCTGGTGGCGCGGCGGCCCAACCTGCTGTTGCTGGACGAACCGACCAATCACCTCGACATCGACATGCGCCACGCGCTCAGCGTCGCGCTGCAGAGCTTCGAGGGCGGAATGGTGATCGTGTCCCATGATCGGCACTTGATCAAAACCGTCGCGGATTCGCTGTGGCTGGTCGCCGACGGCAAGCTCGAGGTGTTCGACGGCGACTTGGACGACTACCAGCAGAGCTTGAGGTCGCGCGGCAAGACGGCGCCGACGGCGGCGAAGAACGCGGCGCCGCGGCGCGCACCGCAGGCCGCTCGCTGCGGCCGCCGAGAGACGGCGCCGACTTAAGATCGCGCGGCCGATTGAGCGCGCTGCGCCGTGAGCTCGAGCAGATCGAGAAGCGCATCGCCGCGATCGCCGCGCAACGGCGCTGGTCGAAGAGGAGCTTTGCAAAGACCCCACGCATGGCGGACTCCAGGCGCAGTACGCGGATTTGATGCGCGACGCGGCCTCCATGGAGACGCGCTGGATGGAAGTGGGGACGGCGATAGAGGCGGCAGAGGCAGAGAGCTGCGGTTCGCATTGACGGCCATGTCGGACACCCCTTCACCCGCACCCGCCGCCCCGTCGCGAGTTGCGCGAGGCGCCCAAGTCGTTCTTGCGATGCTGCTGCTCGCATGGCTGTCGCTGGTATTCTGGAATTCGGCGAAGCCGCTGCCGCCGGGAACGCACATCGTCTCGCAAGTTGCGCGCCTGTCGGAGTCCGATGTGGATTTCGTGTATGCAACTCGCCCGGCACCCGGATGTGCTCGCGCAGGAAATGTCGGCGATCGATCATGCCGAGCAGTTGATCGTGCTCGACCGCTCTCCGGTGAACCGCGAACTGGCGCAGCAGCTGCTGGCGCGAAAGCGCCTGCGGCCGCATCTGAAAATCGTGCTGGTGACGGACCCTGGCAACGAGTCTTTCGGCGGTACTCCCTCGCAAACTCTGGCCTCATTGGAACAGGCCGGCATCATAGTCGCCCGCGTGCGGCTGGATCGATTGCGCGATTCGAACCCGCTGTATTCCGGGCTATGGCGCCTGGTGTTCGGGTGGTGGAGCGACCCGTTCGACGAGACGCCGGGACGAGTCACCCTGCCGGCCTGGTCGCGCATGCAGAACTTCAAGGCCGATCAGCGGCAGCTCGTGGTGGCAGACGACGGTTCCGGCGGATGGACCTGCCGTCGTCGCGCCCGCCGGCGCCGCCGCCGGCCTCGATCCTGCGGGGATCTTTGGCGCGCTGCGATGATCGCCGGCGAACTTCGACGTTGCGGCCTGGTCCGCGGACGACGATCGCCTGCCGTCGAGGCCGCCGATGGACGGCCGCGGCGTGGGTTCGATCGATGCCCGATTTCTCACCGAGGGCGCCATCGAGACCGCCCTGCTCGATGCCATCGGAGCAACGGGCGGCGGCGATGAAATCAGCATCGCCGTGCAGAACTTGAGCGATCGCCGCCTGATCGCGGCGGCGCTGCGTGCGGCGGCGCGCGGTGCGCGGCTGCAGGTGCTGCTGGCCCGGAACCGGATGCCGAATCAAGCCGTTGCCGGCGAACTCCTGCGCGACGGCGGCGGGAACATCGAGATACGTTGGTGCCCCTCCGAAGCGGCGGCACCGCTTCCCAACCTTCTCGTGGTCCGGCACCGCGCCGATCTATGGATGAACTTGGGCTCGGCGAATTTCACCCGCCGCAACCTCGGCGATCTGAATCTCGAATCGAGCGTGGAGCTGCGCATGCCGGCGCGGGCCGCACCGGCGCGAGCCGTGATCGAATATTTCTCCAAGCTCTGGTCGAACGCTTCAGCTGACGCGGATTTTGCCGATCAGTCGTCGGCCGCCTACTGGCGCTATCGGTTCGCGGAGGCCACCGGTCTATCGAGCTTCTGAAGCCTTGGCGAGGGTTTCGCGGGAGCTGGCCGCGATTTGCGCGAATGCCGCATCCGCGGCGAGTTCGTAGGCGTCGACGATCGCGGTCAAACGATTCTCCGCGGCCGGTTGCTGCGCACTCGCTGCGAACTGAGCGAGAATGCGCCGATCGCCCGAACCGCCGAGGCGAGCCAGCAATTGCACGCGCACGGTGGGCGCCGCCGTTGCGGACGTGTACTCAGCCTGAAAATCCAACACCTCGATTTCAAGCCAGTAGGTGCTTGCGAACACCGATGCGTCGCTGCTGACGGTGCGCAGATTGGCGCGGGAGCGAAGTTCTTGCACCGCGAGATCCTGAAGCACTTCACCGAGCGGCCCGCTCCAGCGCGCGTCCGCGAAATAATCCAGATGCCGATCCGGATAGCGCACGGCGATGCGATCCGATTCGAGTCCTGGCCGCAGCTTGGGCTTGAGAACCGCCAGGTCGATTGGAATGACGGAGACGGCAGACGCGGAGCCCGGTGCTCCCGCCGCCGCCATGAGGCCGGACCCTCCCGCAGCCGCGCCGGTCGGGGCGGGAGCAGGCGCGCCTACCGACAACATATAAATGGTGGGCGGCGCCGCCTTGCTGTGGAACAGTGAGCCCGTGCAAGCGGCGAGGCAGATGGCCGCGAGCACGCCGGCACACGAGGTCGAGCGATTCACTTTGCCACCTCGACGCCGCGGTAGTTCGGCTCGTAGATGAGCTGAGACGGGTTTTGCTTCAGGCTGCGCGACAAGTCGCGAAAATCGCGGGCCGCCTCGCGGCTTTCGCGCAGCAGCTGTTCGAATTCCGGCAGACTTTGACGCGTGAAGCGCGAAATGCCGGGCTCGTTTTCAGCTACGAAGCTCTCCAAGAGATCCGAGGTCTTTGCCAGGTTGTCCGCGACGCGCCGCATGTTCGCGAGGCCGGATTCGATATCGGGAGCGGCGTGTGTCTCGATTTCCTGCAATTCGGCGGCGGCACCCTTCACTTCGCGGGCGGTGTCGCGCACGTCCGCCACCAATTCCTGCACCTCCCGCAGGGTGCCGGACAGACGCTCGCTGGCGAGGCGCGCGTTGTCGAGAGTGGTCTTGAAGGAACGCACGTTCTCGTCGCTGAATACCTGATTGAAATGGTCGACCAAATCCACGAGATGCGTAGCCAACGTGGGCAGATTGCTCAGCAGCACGTCGAAGTCCGACGGCGCCGAGCGGATCACCGGATACTGCAAACCGTCCGCCAGCACGCCCGGAACCCTGGACTTGCCATCCTGTTTCAAATCGATGAACAACAGGCCCGTGATGCCCTGCAGACTCAGAGAAGCCCGAGTGCGTCCATCGATCGGGGCGGTGGCTTCGATGTCGGCGATGACGAGGACCCGGTTGCGTTGCTGCGGATCGATCATGATGCGGGCCACCTTGCCGACGTCCACCCCCAGATAGCGCACGGGGCTTCCCGGCGTGAGTCCGCTGACGCTGCCTGGGAAGTAGATCTCGTAACGCAGGTAGATGCGCTTGTCCTGCTGATTCGTGTACCACAGCACGAAAGACATGGCCATGGCGATGACCAGGAGCACGAAGGCGCCGACGGCGAAGTAGTTTGCATCCCTATCCATGAGCATCCTTATCGGCAGCGCGTGCGCGCGGTCCGTGAAAGTACTCGCGTATCCACGGATTCTGATTCTGCAGCAGTCCATCCAGGGTATCGGTGATCATACGTCCGTCGACGATGACGCCGACCCGATTACAAGTTCTGAACAAGGTATCCAGATCGTGGGTAATCATGACCACGGTGAGCCGCAGTTGGGAACGAAGGTACAACAGTAGCTCATCGAAGGCCGCGGCGGAAATCGGATCCAGACCGGCCGTCGGCTCGTCCAGGAACAAAAGCTTCGGTTCGAGGCTGAGGGCGCGCGCCAATGCGGCGCGTTTGACCATGCCGCCGGACAATTGCGACGGATATTTCGTCCCGGCGTCGGGTGCGAGTCCCACCAACGCCAGATTCAATTGCACCAGTTCGTCCAAGGTGTGCTCGGACACCGGATGATATTCGCGCAGCGGCAATTGAATGTTCTGCGCGACGGTCAGGGAACTGATCAGCGCCCCGTTTTGAAAAGTCACGCCGTAGCTTCGCACCAGCGAAATGCGGTCGACGGCCGCCAGTTGCTGCACGTCCTTGCCGTACAGCTCGACGGTGCCCGCATCCGGCTCCCGCAATCCCAAGATCGTGCGCAGCAGCACGGTCTTGCCAGTTCCCGACCCGCCCACGACGCCGAAGATCTCATTCGATCGCACGTCCATGTCGAGCCCGTCGTGCACCACCTGCGGGCCAAAGCGGCTGACCAGACCCCGCACCCGAACGACTGCGGTGGCGGTAGGTTCCGGCATCAGAAGTCGATTTGCACGAACAGCACGGCGAACAGTGCGTCGGCGAGAATGACCAGAAAGATGGACTGCACCACGGCGACCGTGGTCAAGCGCCCGAGTTCGCGGGCGGAATCGCGCACCTGCATCCCGCGGTACGTACCCACCATGGCGATCAGCATTGCGAATACCGGCGCCTTGATGAGGCCCGACCAAAAGGTCGTCGGCGAAAGGGATTCGCGCAGCCGGCTGATGAATTGCGGCAAGGGAATGTGCAGATTGATCAGCGACAATAGTCCGCCGCCGGCGAGCCCCATGGCGTCCGCAATCACCGTCAACAGGGGCAAAGCGATCACCAGCGCAAGCAGCCGGGGTACCACCAGCATCTCGATCGGGTTCATGCCCATCGCGCGCAGCGCGTCGGTTTCCTCGTTGAGCTGCATCACGCCGATTTCGGCCGCGAACGCGCTGCCGGAGCGGCCGGCGACGATGATGGCGGTCAGCAGCACGCCCATTTCACGCAGCACTGAAATGGTCACGAGATCCACGACGAAAATGTCGGCGCCGAACCGGTTCAGCTGCTGCGCTCCCAGATAGGCCACGATCACGCTGACCAGGAACGCGATGAGCGCCACGATAGGGATGGCGGTAACGCCGGTCTCATAGATGTGGCGCGCCAGTGACGACAACCGCAGTGCACGCGGCTGTGAAAACGCCGCCCCGAGAACCCTGACGATGCGGCCGAAGAACCCCACCACGGCGCGCGCTTCGGTACCCTGAAGCACGGCCCATCGCCCCAATTTGCCGATGGAGCGCTCTAAACTCGAGCTCTCGCAGGACGCGGCCTGAGCGGCATGCCGCTCGGTCTTGAGTCTCTGCAACAGTTCCAAGAAGTGCGGCGGGTCCCCGCGGTGGCGAACGTCCAGGCGCTCTGCTCCAAAATCGGCCAACTTCCTCAGCAATGCCCACGCCGGGCCGATTCCCGGCGCCTCGGCGCGCGACCAATCGCAGACCAGCGTGCCCTGTAGAGCGCCGGGCAGGGCCTCGAGCTGCGTCTCGATTTGCGCCATCGCCGTCAATGACCAATCACCGCTCAGGTGCAGCCGCCAGTCGTCGCCTTCTCCCTCGAGCTCGAGGACGGTCATACTTGGAGCCATCGCTATATGCTAGCAGGCAGCGTCGAGGTTAGTTCTAAGTTCGGGGATACGGTGCAAAACGATCCGCTGTTACAAATCCTGATCCTGCTCACCGCTTCGGTTTGTGTCGTGGCATGCGTGCGCAAACTGAAGTTACCGGCGATTCTGGGATATCTGGCCGTGGGTATGCTGCTCGGCCCGCACGCGTTCGCTCTCGCGGCCGACAACGAGACCACCCAGCTGTTGGCGGATTTCGGCGTGGTATTCCTGGTGTTCACTCTGGGACTGGAATTTTCCCTGCCGCGACTGGTCGCCATGCGCTGGGAAGTACTCGGTGTCGGCGGCGCACAGGTACTGGTCACCACCGGTATCGTGGCTGCGGGCTCGATCCTCCTCTTCAATATCGTACCGGCGGTGGCCGTGGTGATCGGCGGCGCCGTGGCCATGTCTTCGACCGCCATCATCATTTCGCAGCTGACCGAACAGTCGGAGAACAACCGCACGCACGGACGCCTGGCCGTGGCGATCTGTTTGTTTCAGGACCTGAGCTTTCCGCTGTTTCTCGCCCTGGTATCGGTGCTCACGGGCGGCGGACAGTCCGCCGACGCCCGGCACATCGTCGGCGCCATCGGCATCGCCGTTCTGGCGTTGCTGCTGGTTCTTGCGGCCGGACGCTGGCTGCTGCGGCCGCTGTTCCTGGTCATCGCCTCGGTGCGCTCTGCGGAGCTGTTTTCGCTCGCCGTACTGCTTGCCGTGCTGGCATCGGCCTGGGCGACCCACGCCGTGGGCCTGTCGCTCGCGCTCGGCGCCTTTCTCGCCGGCATGATGCTCGCGGAAACCGAGTTTCGCCATCAGATCGAGGCGACGATCCGTTCCTACCGCGATGTGCTGCTCGGCCTGTTCTTCATCACCGTCGGCATGCTGCTCGATGTCGGGTTGCTGCTGCGGCATTTTCCATTGGTGGCGGCGATCCTCGTCGGCATGCTGCTGCTCAAGGTGGCGGTGGTCACCGTCGCCGCGAAGCCCGCGACCATCGAGCTGGTTCAAATCCTTGCGCACCGGCGTGGTGGTGGGCCAGGGCGGGGAGTTCGGATTTGCACTGCTGACTCTCTTGTTGAGACGCGAATTGCTCGACCCGGCGGTGGTGCAGCCGCTGCTGGCCGCCACCGTTCTCAGCATGGTCCTGTCGCCCTTCCTGATACGGCACAATCGGCGCATCACGCGCGCCCTGCTCGGCGAATCCGGCCCCCCGCACAGCGCCGCGATGCGCGAAACCCGCGCGACCCTGGCCGTCGCCGAGCGCGATCACGTCGTCATCTGCGGTTTCGGCCGCGTCGGCCAGAACATCGCGCGCGTGCTCGAACAGACCGGTTTCGAATACATCGCCCTCGATCTGGACGCCTACCGGATACGCGCCGGAAGACAGGCCGGCGATCCGGTCATCTACGGCGATGCCGGCGAGGTCAAGGTGCTGGAAAACGTCGGAGTGGCGCATGCCAGCTGCGTGGTGATCACCTTCGCGAACCCCGAAGTGGCGCTGCGCATCCTGCGGGCGGTCCGCGAACTGCGCGACCGACGTGCCGATCCTGGTGCGCACCCAGGACGACACCAAGCTCGAACAGCTGCAGGCGGCCGGAGCGACCGAAGTGGTGCCGGAAACCTTCGAGGCCAGCCTCATGCTGCTGTCGCACCTGCTGCTGCTGCTGAAGTTGCCGGTGCCGCGCGTGATTCGGACCATCAACGGCATTCGCAGCCATCGCTACGGCATGCTGCGCCAGTACTTTCGCGACGCAGATGCCGAGCACCTCGACTCGAAGTCACGCCTTTCGCGAGGAGCTGCACAGCGTCATTCTGCCGCCGCACGCCTGGGCGGTGGGCCGCAGCATCGCGGATCTGGCCGCCCGCGGATCGAGGGCCTCGGTCAGTGCGGTGCGCCGCGACGGCATCGTCGGGCGCGAACCCGGCCCGGATACCCTGTTCAAGGAAGGGGACGTGGTGGTGGTGTGCGGCACCCCGGAGGCCGTCGAGCACGCCGAAACCCTGCTTCTGATGGGCTGAAAAAAGCCCTTTACAGGGACGGCGCATCCATCGCATAGTAGGGGTGCTGTTTAAGGGCAAACCCGCCGAAAGGTGGGGACGCAAAACCACCGGTCTAAGGGGCTTCTCGTTTGGAGAAGCCTGACGATAGCGGGGTCGCCAGTATCACTTTGTGCATACGCACACTCCGAAACCTCTCGGTTTTGTGCCCCCCGACAGCAAGCGGTACTTCAGCTCTCTCAGTCTTCCGGGGGGAAGCATATGGTCAGTAAAGTCACTCGTTCGCCCGGCGCGGACTCATCGGGCATTTATCGCCGGCCGCGGCTCGTCCTCAAGCTGAAGCGCTTCGAAGACCTGCCGACCGTCCTCGAGCAAAACCAAGAGCTATCCCGACCCCCATTCGAATGGTGGGCGCCGATTATTCGCAGACGCGCTGCGTGGGCGGCGACGGCGGCACCACGGTCGACTCGGGTGGGCTCGACAAGATCCTGGAATTCGGCGAGACCACGGTGCGGGCGCAGGCCGGCGTACGCGTGGGTACCTTGGTGCGCGCGCTCGCCGAGCGCGGCCTCGAACTGCCGTTGACCCCCGAAATGGGCCAGATTTCCCTCGGCGCCGTAGCCGTCACCACCCTGCCGCAGGCCTCGTACGACGCGGGCGTCGCGCAACTGTCCTCCTGCGTCACGGAACTGAAGTTGATCACGCCGCAAGGCAAGCAAATGACCGTGACCGAGCGGGAGCGCGACCTGATGCGCGTGCTGCGCTCGAGCTTCGGCCTATTGGGCGTCGTGCACGAGGTCGTGCTTCGCGTGCGGCCGCTGACGCCGGTCAAGATCGACTATCAAGTGCTGTCGCTGAAGGAATTCAGCGCGCGCTTCGGGTCCATCATCGGCGCGCCGGGTGCATTGCGGCTGCACATCTCGCCGTTCAACGATCGCATCACGGTCGAGCGCCGCACCCTCGACGAATCGGCTTCCTTGAGCCGCTCCGGGATCTGGCAGATCCGCAATTCCGTGATGCGCAATGTGCTGCCGGCCTTCGGCTCGACCGTCGGCAGCGTGCTGGCCGCGCCCGGCCTGCGTGCAGTGATGCAGAAAGCGCTGCGTGCGACGCTCGATCGGAACACCCGCGGCGTCGTGATGTATGCGCACGAATGGATGCGCGACCTGCCGAACGAGGCATGGAAGGCGCGCCATACCTATAGTCTGTGGGCGTTTCCCGAGGCCAACTACCCCAAGGTATTGGCGGAGTATTTTGCGTTCTGCAAGTCATACTACAAAGAGCATCGATATCGCTGCAACGTCGTGAGCGGCGCGAGCCGCCTGCATCAGGACCGCGGCTCGTTGTTCAGCGTGAGCTACGCAGGCCCCATGTTCACTCTCGAGCCGTCGTCCACCGGTGACAAGGGCTGGGATGACTTCTTGATCGATTTCAATGATTTTGCGTCGGCGATCGGCGGCACGCCCACCTTCAACCAAACGCGCGCGCTGCAGCCCGAACACGTGGCGAAATCATTCGGCGAACGCGTCAAGCTGTTTCGGGCGCTGCGTCAACGGACGGACCCGCTCAATCGGCTGCGCAACAGCTACTTTGCCTATCTGTTGGGGTAGTCATATCTCGGTACCGTGATATGACCGGTTGGAGCGCCCGCCGGGAAGGATGAGACGCCGAAGGCCACTGCTGCCTTGACGTGGCCTTCAGTGTCTCATCTTATCGGTGGGTGCCTACCGCCAATCGGTCAAAATCCCCCCGAGCGATCGTCAGCGGCTAGCCTGTCGCGGGAGCGGCCATCAGCCCTTCTCTTGCAGATGCGCTTCGAGGAACCAGAGGTACTTGTCGACGTCGCGGGAAATTCCCGTGAACAGATCCGCGGTATCCGCGTCGCCCAATTTGTCGGTGTCGTCGATGGCCGTTCTGGCCGCCTTGCCGAACACCGACAGCTGCGTCGACAAATAGAACAGATGATCCTTGCCGGACGTGATGCTCAACGGATAGTTCTTCAGCTTGCTGCGCTTGGCGGCCACGGCCACCGTACCTTCCGCAGTGCCTCCCAGGCTCGTCACGCGTTCGGCGATGGTGTCGATTTGTTCCAGACAGAGATCGGAGATCTTGTCGAACAACTCGTGCAGAGCGATGAAATTCGGACCCTTCACGTTCCAGTGTGCTTGCTTGACCTGGCTCTGCAGATCGATCGCATCGGCCAACCGGTCATTGAGTATGGTGATGACGTTGCGGCGGATTTTCTCCGGAAGATCAATCTTGGTCTTGTACATCGGCGCGCTCCTTCGGGATGATGACGTCGAACTTGGCGCTATTTTGCACTGCTTAGTCGTGAATCCCAAGAAAGAACGTGCGTGCCTTCAGATCTCGGTACGCCGCGTACGCAGTTGGATGGCGCAGACGATCAAGGCGACCCCGACCGCGGCGCCGATCCAGGTTTCCGGACTGGAGAAGAATCCGCCGACGTCGAAAAAGCCCCAAATGCTCGTCGGCGTTCGAATGGTGTCGTTGTCCACGACCGTGGTCACCCAGGAACAGCAACCCGGGTCGTCGTGAAATGCCTGCCCCGGGTAACCCGCGAGCCTCTCGCCGAGTTGACGCGCAATCACGTGGCTGCCGAGAAACCAGCGTTCGGCAAGGATCAATGCCATCGGCGGCAGGATGGACCAGAGCATCACGGCGCGCTTCGCCCAGGCCGACACGACCAGCAGATAGGCGGCGACCGGCAGGTACCAGACGGCGGTGGTCGACGATCACGTAAATCCACAGAACCTGCAGCTGCAGCCACAGATCGACGTGCCACAGGGCGCCTCCGAGGTAGGAATTCGCTCGAACGGAGATGATGAACGCCATCATGAGCGTGGTCAGGTCGGCCGCGGCGAAATACACCACGGGAATCACGATCAGGGCCGTGGCCAGCTTGGACATGACCGTGGTGGTGTCGGAAATGGGCATCGATTTCCAGAACAGCACGCTGCGGTCCTTGCGGTCGGCATACAGGCAATCCAGCAGGTACCAGGTCGAATAGATCGACATGACGATGAAGAAGGTCACGCCGATGGCCAGCAGGAATCCCCCGCCGACGGCTCGGCTCGGCACCTGCGAGGGGATCATCATCAGGTCGATCCGGCCGAAAAGAGCGGCGAGAATGACCAGTCCGCCGAGTACCGACGGAATCATCCAAATTGCGCGATTTTCCCAGAATTCCCGGCGTACCAGCCAGATTGCAGTGTTCATTCCACACCTCCGGACAACTTGGCGACGAACAGGTCGGCGACGCTCAGGGAATGCACCTCTCCCAACACCGCGAGTTTGTCCAAGTTCGGGTTCTCGTAGTACAGAACCACCTTGCCCAACATGGGGCGCTCATGAAAGGGTTTTTCCGCCCGCGCGGCATCCAGATCGTCGGCGGCCACCGCCACCGCGGCGTAGCGAGTCGCGATATCGTCGAGCGATGAGTCGAGCACGATGCGGCCCTTCTCGATGAACAGCACGTCGGTCAGCAGATTCTCCACTTCCTCCACTTGATGGGTGGTGATCAGGATGGTCCGCGTTTCGTCCATGTAATCATTGACCAGCGCATCGTAAAACGCGCGCCGCGCGAGAATATCCAGGCCGAGGGTCGGCTCATCGAGCACCAGAAGCTTGGCATCGATGGCCATGGTCAACGCCAGGTGCACTTGAGTCTTCATGCCCTTCGACAACTCGCGCATCCGGCGCTCGCCCGTGATCCCGGTCTTGGCGAGCAGGGCCAAGGCGCGATCGCGGCGAAATCGCGGGTGCACGCCGGCGACGAAGTCGATGGCGCGGTCGACGCGCAGCCATGCGGGGAGCACCGCGACATCGGCAATGAAGCAGGCGTCATGCATGAGCTGCGGTGCGTTCGCGAAACGGTTCGCGGCCCAACACCCGGAGCTGCCCGTCATAGTCGGTGAGGCCGAGAATGGCGCGCAGCGCGGAGGTTTTGCCGGCGCCGTTCGGACCGATGAGTCCGACGATGCGGCCGGTCTCCACCGAGAAGTTGGCACGATCCAGAGCAACGTGCGCGCCGTATTTTTTTGTGAGATCTCGAGCTTCGATGAGCGCAGGCATGATGATTCAATCTTCCTTGGTGTCGCCGCCGCGGGGCGGCGGCGCCGGGTGGGTAAGTGCCGGTGTTTGCGCAAACAATTCCTGCGAAGTGAACCCGAGCCTGTGGATGATCGCCAAAATGTGCGGCCACTCCTCATGCAGGAAACGTTCCCGCTCTCCGGCCAATAACAGCCGCTGAGCTCCTTCGCTGACGTACATGCCCCGACCGCGGCGTTTTTCGACCAAGCGCTCGTCGACCAATTGCTGATAGCCCTTCAGCACCGTCAGCGGATTGAGCCGATAATCGGCAGCAACCGCCCGCACGGAGGGCAGGGGATCGCCCTCCTTGAGCGCGCCCTCTAGGATCAGGGCGACCATTCGATCGCGCAGCTGGCGATAGATGGGCTGGTTGTCATTCCAATTAGGGTCCATTCCTCACTCGGTGTGCTGTTGTGGCTATATAGCACTCTAGTCTAAGGCAGCGCTCAGCAGGGCGGTGCTTCAGACCGCAGCTTTCAACGTGGAGTGGGTGACGTGAGCCAGGGAGAAGACCGCCGGATTGTGCAGCGGCGCGCTGAACAAGTAGGCGACTCCGCCGATGATCAGGCTGTTCATCATCAAGGCGGCGGCGAGGGCGGCAAACTTGGTCGAGATCTGAGTGTTCATGTGTGGTCTCCGGTTACGTGGCTGTCATCGAGGTGTTTCGGTGACTTGGTGATATAGTTACATACATCACTGCTACATACAAGCACTTTGATGCTTTTCTTTTGGCGACCACTCGAACGATTCCCGCTGCAACGCAACAACGACCCGCCTCATGCAGATGGCCACAGGATTGGCGCCTCGCGTATGCTCGGGTTCATGGAGCCGCTCGACGAGGACGCGAGGCTGATGGCGCGGTACCGGGACGGTGACTCGGACGCGTTTTCGACGCTGTACGCCCGTCACAAAGGTCCGCTCTACCGCTATCTACTGCGTCAGGTGCGCAATGCCGGCGCGGCCGCGGACTTGTTTCAAGAGGTCTGGTCGCGGTTGGTCGCAACGCGCAGCCGCTATGAAGTGCGCGCGAAATTCGCGACCTATCTGTTTCACATTGCGCACAACTGCACCATCGATTTTTTCCGGCGCGACCATGCGATGCGCCGCGCCACGCGCTTAGGTGATGGCGACGCGCAGGCGGAACCCGAAGTGCCCGAGTATCAGCGGCCCGACGGCATCGCGGAATTCGCCGAGCAGCAGTCCGCGTTGCTCGCGGCACTGGGCGCCCTGCCGCAGGAGCAGCGCGAGGCGTTCCTGCTGCACGAAGAGACGGGATTGACCATCGAGGAAATCGCGCGCGTGACCGACGTCGGGGTCGAAACGGCCAAGAGCCGCCTGCGCTATGCGATTCGCAAATTGAAGAAATCACTGCTTCCGGTGCAGATCCCCGAAGCGCGGCCGCTGCGGACGCGAACGATTTGAACAGCATGAACGCCATGCAACCGCCTGACGACTTGGACGAATATTTGCGCGGCGACAGCGCGCTGTCGCGTCAGTACCGGAAGGAATCCGCGCCGACGCCGCCGCATGCGCTCGATCGCCGCGTGCTGAAAATTTCGCGCGGTGCTCACCGCGATTCGCCGTGCTTGGCGCCGCTGGCGCTTCGCCGCCAGCGTACTGTTGTCGGTGGCGCTGGTGCTCGCCATCGTGTTCGGGCCGCAGACCGCCAAGCGCGTCGACGATGCCCCGCGCCTGGTGCGTGTCGCCGCGCATGCGGACGCGTCGGCGAATGCTCCCCTCGATCGCAGGCTGCAGCTGTACAGCAGCGATCCCAAGCTTGCGCGCGCGCGCCGTCGGCCTGGCTCGCCGACATCGCCGCGCTGCGCCGTGCCGGACGCAACGCGCGAAGCGGACGCGGAGTTGCGCCGCTTTCGCAGCGCCTATCCCGGCTATTCGACCGGCGACCTCGCGACCAGCCGCTGAGACCACATGCCAAGGCCGCGAGGCGCTCCCCGGGGCGGCGTGATTTCGGCTACCATTCTTCGTTTTTGCGCCGGGAGCTAGTCATGAAGAAGCCAGTCACCGTCACCATCACGGGCGCCGCCGGGAATATCGGCTATGCGCTCGCGTTTCGCGTCGCATCGGGTCAAATGCTCGGCGCCGATCAGCCGATCAACTTGAATCTGCTGGAGATCCCGGCGGCGAGCGCGGCGGTACAGGGCGTGGTGATGGAATTGAACGACTGCGCTTTCCCGACCCTCAACAAGGTGACCGCGACCAGCGACGCCGCAGTCGCGTTCAAGGATTGCAATTTCGCCATGCTGGTCGGTGCGCGGCCGCGCGGTCCGGGCATGGAGCGCAAGGATCTACTGCTGGAGAACGCCAAGATTTTTTCGGCCCAGGGCAAGGCCCTGGACGCGGTCGCGAGCCGCGACGTGCGCGTGCTGGTGGTCGGCAACCCGGCCAACACCAATTCGCTGATCGCGCAGCGCAACGCCCCCTCGCTGCCGCCGCATCGCTTCACGGCGATGACCCGATTGGATCACAACCGGGGATTGGCACAGCTCACCGAAAAGAGCGGCGCGCCCCTGGCGAAGGTCAAGAAGGTCATCATTTGGGGGAACCATTCGGCGACCCAGTATCCGGATCTGCATCACGCCACCGTCGACGGCAAACCGGCGCTGTCGGTGGTCGAGGCGGGTTGGTTCAAGGACACCTACATACCGACGGTGCAGCAACGCGGCGCGGCCGTCATCAAGGCGCGCGGCACTTCTTCCGCGGCTTCCGCGGCTGCGGCGGCGCTCGACCACGTTCACGATTGGATGCTGGGCACGCCGCCGGACGATTGGGTCAGCATGGCGGTCGCCTCCGACGGCAGCTATGGAATTCCGGAGGGAGTGATCTACTCCTATCCGGTGACCTGCAAGAACGGCGAGTACAGCATCGTGCAAGGATTGAGCATCAACGATTTCAGCCGCGAGAAGATGCAGGCGACGCATCGTGAATTGCTGGAAGAGCGGGACGGCGTGAAAGACCTGATCTGAATGCGGACTCTCCATGAACGACGTTGCCCATCGGCGCGGGCGTATTTCTGGCCTGGGCAGTGTTGTTCCTCGGGGTGCTCCTGATTCTCGCCTATCGCCGCGCGAGTCTCGGTTCGAGCTCCTGCGTGCTCGGAGTGCTGCTGCTCGCCTACCTGGGCGCTCGGGAGCGCGCCCGGAGTGGTGGAAGATCCTCATCTCCGTTCCCTACGCCTCGCTGCTGCTGCTGAATATCCGGCCGTTGCGCCTGCGCGTCGTGACACGGCCGTTCCTGCGCGAGCTACCGCAGACTGCTGCCGCCGATGTCCGCGACCGAACGCGAAGCGCTGGACGCGGGGACCGTGTGGTGGGACGGAGAATTGTTCACCGGCGGTCCGGACTGGCACAAGCTCATGTCGGCGAAAGTGCCGACGCTCACGGCGGAGGAGCAGGCCTTTCTCGACGGACCCTGCGAAGAGTTGTGCGCGATGCTCGACGATTGGGACATCACGCACGTCCGCGCGGACCTGCCGCCCGAGGTGTGGTCCTTCATCAAGTCCAAGGGCTTCTTCGGGATGATCATTCCGCGGCGCTACGGCGGTCTGGAATTTTCGGCGTACGCGCATTCCTGCGTGCTGATCAAGATCGCCTCGCGCTCGGGCACGGCGTCCTCGACCATTGCGGTGCCGAACTCCCTGGGGCCGGCGGAACTGCTGCTGCATTACGGCACGGAGGCGCAGAAGGATCATTTCCTGCCGCGCCTCGCGCGCGGCGAGGAAGTGCCTTGTTTCGCCCTCACCGGTCCCCGCGCGGGCTCCGATGCCGCCTCCATTCCCGACACCGGCGTCATCTGCAAGGGCCGGTGGCAGGGCTCGGAAATCGTCGGCATCAAGCTGAATTTCTCGAAGCGCTACATCACCCTGGCGCCCGTCGCCACCGTGGTCGGGCTCGCCTTTCGCCTGTTCGATCCCGACCGGCTGATGGGCGAGCGCACCGACCTCGGCATCACCTGCGCATTGATTCCGCGGGACACGCCCGGCGTCACGATCGGCCGGCGGCATTTTCCGCTGAATGTTCCCTTCCAGAACGGACCGATTCAGGGACATGATGTGTTCGTGCCCATCGATGCCATCATCGGCGGCTTCGCCATGGCCGGCCAGGGATGGCGCATGCTGGTCGAGCAGCTGTCGGTGGGCCGCTGTATTTCGCTCCCGTCGAGCGCCACCGGCGGCGCGCAGGCGGCGGTGTATGCATCGGCGGCGTACGCGCGCATACGCCGCCAGTTCAACATGCCCATCGGCCGCTTCGAGGGCGTCGAACAGGTCCTGGCGCGCATGGCGGCGCGCACCTACATCATGGATGCCGCGCGCTCGGTCACCGCGGGCGCGATCGACGGCGGCGAGAAGCCGTCGGTGCCGTCCGCCATGCTGAAATATCACGCGACCGAATTCGGCCGCATGATCGCCAACGATGCCATGGACGTGCACGGCGGCAAGGGCATTTGCCTCGGACCGCAAGAATTATCTGGGCCGCGGATATCAGATCGTGCCGGTCGCGATCACGGTCGAAGGCGCCAACATCCTGACGCGCAGCCTCATCATTTTCGGCCAGGGGGCGGTGCGCTGCCATCCCTTCGTATTGCGGGAGATGAACGCGGCGCGCAATCCCGATCGCGAAGCCGGCATCGCCGAGTTCGATCGCGCGCTCATGGGGCACATCGGATTCGCCATCTCCAATGCCGCGCGCTCGCTCGTCCTGGGATTGACGCTCGCGCGCTTCACCAAGGTACCGCAGACCGGACCGACCACGCGCTACTTCCAACATGTGAACCGGTATAGCGCGTCGTTTGCGCTGGCGACCGACATCGCGATGCTGGCGCTCGGCGGCTATCTCAAGAAGAAGGAGACCCTGTCGGCGCGGTTGGGCGACGTGCTGTCGGCGATGTACCTGGCTTCGATGGTATTGAAGCACCACGACAATCAGGGCCGCGAGGCCGCGGATCTGCCGCTGGTCGAATGGGCCTGCCGCAGCCTGCTGTACCAGGCGCAGGAACAACTGCACCTGTTCTTGCGCAACTTTCCCAACCGTCCCCTGGCCGCACTCATGCGGCTGCTCATCTTCCCGCGCGGACTGACGTATTTTGCGCCGAGCGACCGACTGGGGCGCGACATCGTCGATCTGATCATGAACCCGACGCGCCGCCAGGGAACGGTTGACCCAGCACATCTACAAGACTTGCGGCGCCAACAACCCCCTCGGGCTGCTGCAGGAGGCGCTGATTCTCTCCGACCTGGCGGAGTCCCTGGAAAAGCGCATTCGGGTGGACGGCGTCAAGACCGGCCGCGTGACGGCGCTCGATCTGCCGGGACAGATTTCAGCAGGCCCTGGCAGCCTCGGCATCCTGAACGAGGCCGAGGCGGCGGCGCTGCGCGATTACGATGCCAAGGTCTCGCATCTCATCAACGTCGATGACTTCGCGCCGCATGAATTGGGCGCGAGCACGGCGGGGTCGCCCCGACCGGCTCCGGATCCGGCGGCTGAGTTGGTATCCTAGAGCAGCCATGTACCTCCGCTTTTTCGGTCTCAACGAAAAGCCCTTCGCCATCACACCGGACCCGCGCTATCTCTATTTGAGCGAGCGCCACGCCGAAGCCCTGGCGCATCTGCTGTACGGCATCAACGAATCCGGGCGGTTTCATCCAGTTGACCGGGGAAGTGGGCACGGGCAAAACCACCGTGGTGCGCACGCTGCTGTCGCGTGTTCCGCATCATGCCGACGTCGCCGTCATATTGAATCCGCGGGTGACACCCGTCGAGTTTCTGCTCACCATCTGCGAAGAGCTCGGCCTCGGTATTGCCGACGCCGATCGCGACAGCGTCAAGCAGATGGTCGATGCGCTGAATCGGCGGCTGCTCGCCGGCCCACGCCGAAGGCCGGCGCATCATCGTGATCGTGGACGAGGCGCAGAATCTGTCCGCCGAGGTATTGGAACAGGTCCGTCTGCTGACCAATCTGGAAACCCCGACGCAGAAGCTGCTGCAGATCATTCTGATCGGGCAGCCGGAACTGCGCGAATTGCTCGACCGCACGGAACTGCGCCAGCTGGCGCAGCGGATCACCGGCCGCTATCACCTGGAGCCCTTGTCGCGGGAGGAAACCCGGGGCTACGTGCGCCATCGGCTGCGCGTCGCCGGCGCCGCGGAGGAAATCTTCACTCCCTCGGCGCTCGCCGAAGTGCACCGCTTGGCGGCAGGCATCCCGCGCGTGATCAATGTGACCTGCGACCGCGCGCTGCTCGGCGCGTACACCCAGGAGACGCGCAAAGTGACGGCCGCGCTGGTGCGGCTCGCGGCCGGCGAGGTCTACGGGCGGCGATTCGTTCCCGCGTGGCTGGGCTGGCTCGCCGCCGCCTTGGGATTGGTGGGCATCGCCGGCGTTGCCTTCGGCGGCTGGCAACTGTGGCAGCGGCAGATCTTTCCCTTGCAGGCGGCCTCGAGCAGCAAGCCGCTCGCTCGCGGTGCATCCGGTTCCGGCAGCAGCGTGTCTCCCGTGCCGGCGATGGCGGCGGCACCCGCAGTCGGGCGGACGGCGCCGGCGGCCGTTTCCATCAACGCATTGCTCGCTGCCAACAGCGCCAATACCAGCGATGCCGCCGCCTTTCGCCGCCTGCTGTCGTTGTGGGGAACGGCCATGGCGGATGACAAGCGACCCCTGCGGGCAGGCGGCCAAGGCGGGATTGTCGTGCCTGGAGCAACGCGGTTCCTGGGCGCAGGTCAGGGCCTTGAACCGGCCCGCCATCCTGACGCTGACCGACGATCGCGGACAACGGCATCGCGTCGTGCTGTCCGCGCTGGACGATCGATTCGCCACCTTGAATCTGGGCGAACATAATGAGCGGGTGCCTCTCGATGAGCTTTCGCGCGATTGGTTCGGGGAATTCACCGTCGTGTGGAAGCCCAAGACCGCGCACACCCGGCTCTTGACGGTGGGAATGAAGGGCGACGAAGTGCGTTGGCTCCGCCGCAGCCTCAATGCCCTGCAAGGCGCCGCCTCGGATCCGGAACACGGCGATGTCTACGACGAGGAACTGGCGATTGCCGTGCAGAATTTCCAGCGCGAACATCGCCTCAATGTCGACGGCATCGCAGGAGTACAAACCCAAGTCATGCTCGACACCGCACTGGCCGAACCCGGTTCGCCCCTGTTGCTGCCCAACGCGCCGCGCGGCAGTTAGGAAGCTGCATGTCCTTCATTCTCGACGCACTCAAGAAATCGGAAATCGAACGGCAGCGGCAATCGGTGCCGGGACTGATGGACGCGCGCTCGGGTCCGCGGCGCAATCGCCTGCCCTGTCTGGGCGATCGCCCTGGGCGTTTTGCTCGGCGTCAATCTGCTGGTCTTGACGTTCGTCTTGATGCGAAAGAGCGCTCCCGCAGCGCCTACGTCGCAAGCGGCGGCGGTGGCGGCGTCCGCTGCCGAAGCCGCCGCACCGCCCGAAGCGCAACATTTCAGCCCGTTGGACCCGGCGCCGGTGTACGCGCCGGAGATTCCGGTTCCGGCGGCCGAGGGCGCAGCACCTCTTCGGCCGCCGGCAGTCCGCAGACTCCGCCGGCGGAGGCGGCTGCCGCGGTTATGCGCGCCGCGCATCACCCGGACCCACTACTGACGGACGAGGACTGCCAAAGCCGATCAAGAAGTACTGCCCTCGATCAATGAAATCAACTTGACGGGCGCGCAAGCGCTGCCCGAGCTGCATCTCGACGTGCATGTCTATGCGACCAGACCGGCCGAGCGGTTCGTGTATGTCAACATGCGCAAGTATCACGAAGGCGCGACGTCTGCAGGAAGGTCCCACGCTCGAGCGCATCCGGCGCGACGGCGTGGTGCTGAACTACCAGGGTCTGCGTTTCGTTCTGCCGCGGCAGCCGTAACACCGGGAGCCTATTCGAGTAATGATCGCCGTCGCGAGGCAGGCGCATCATTACTCGGACAGGCTCCTGGGCGGGTGCCTCCCGCCAATCGGTCAAAATCCCTGTGTCGAGATACTAGCTTGCGCCGTCGGGCGTCGTTACCATGTGCGCGACGATTTTGTTTTTCTGGGAGAGTCGCGGCCTTGGGGTATCAGTTTCTCGCGCGTTTGTCGCTGGCGGCCGGGGCGTCGCTGAGCTCGAGCGCCGGCGCGGGGACGATCGAGGGCGTTGTCACCTTTCCGGCGCAGCTCGTGCCGTCGATGACCGTCTTTGCCTCCGACCTCGATACCTCGAAAATCCATTCCGTGCAGCTCGTACGCGGGCTGGCGAATTTCACCGTCGAAGTGCCTCCCGGCCGCTACCTGGTATTCATGGCGCCCAACGAACCCGGCGCTCCCAATGTCTACGGCGCGTACACGGAGTACAGCCTGTGCGTGCCGCAGGATATCGGCAAATGCGCGGATCATGCGCTGGTACCGGTTGTCGTCAACGCGAGGACTCCGCACGCTACGGTGACGATCGATGACTGGTACCTGACGGATGACGTCGCCGAACAGATCGACCACATCCGCGGCGTCGCGGCCGGCGTCGATTTGGAGACCCTGAGCGCGCCGCGATTCTCTGAATATCCGAGCGCGGCATTCGAACGCCTCCGATCGGCCCAAGGTCGATTTCAGCGGCAGCGATCTGTCCGAGGAGGATCTCAAGATGGTCCAGCGCGCTCTGTCGGGCGGACCGAATTTCGCCGGACATGTCACGTTATCGTTGACGAAGTGCGGAGTCCGCTGCGGCCGCCTGATACTGGTGGATTGGCGCAGCGGGACCGTTCAGGACCTGCCGCAGGGACCGCGTGCCGAGACCCAGGAAACGCTGCCGTGCCGAGTCGACGAAGCGGTGTTATTTCGGCGCGACAGCAGGCTGCTGAGCGTGACCCGCGTGCGCGGTGCGGCAGTGGTCACGCAGTACTACGTGTGGAATCCCAAAAGTGCCGGGCTGGTGCAAAGCGGTGAATATCAGCGGACTTCGCAGGCATTCTGTGCGGTTGCGGCGCGCTGAGCCCGATCATGCGATGATTGACTGCATGCGCAAGATCTTGACGTTGACCATGAGCGGCCTGGTGACCGTACTGCCACTGGCACTGACGGTGTATGTGATTTGGTGGTTGGTGCAGACGGTCGAAGGCTGGCTGCGGCGCGCACTGATCGCATTGGGCATCGTGAGTCCGGAGCACTATTGGCCCGGCTTGGGGCTGGTCACCGGATTCGTGTTGCTGCTGGTCGTCGGCAGCCTGGTGAATGCCTACGCCGGCAGGATCTTGCTCAAGTATTGGAACGACTTCTTGGGCCGAATTCCGTTCGTGAAGACTCTTTATGGCGGATTTCGCGACGTCGTCAGTTTGCTGCCGTCCGGCAGCGGCGAGAAGCGCGACTTGCAGCGCGTGGTATTGGCCCGATTCGCGGATGTGCATGCGATCGGTTTCGTCACTCGCGAAGACGTACCGCCGGTGCTGCTGGCGCACGGCGGTCAAGACTGGGTGACCGTGTATTTCCCCATGAGCTACGCCTTCGGCGGCTACACCATTTACCTGCCGCGCGAGCGCATCGAGCCTCTGGACATTTCGGTCGAAGACGCCATGCGATTGGCGATCACCGCGGGCCTGACGGCTGCCGGCTCGCGCCAATAGTTCGAGGACCTTGGGGTAAGCTCATGGTCAAGCGCTGTCTGCTGGTACTTGCACTCGCCGCGAGCCACTCCCCGGTCGCCTCGAGCACCGCGGCACCCGTCGCGGCAGCGCCCGGCGGGACGGCGCCGGGCACGGCGGCGCCCCGGCATGATTCGCGTGCCGAAGCCGACAAATACCAAACATGGAAAATCCAAGCTGCCGGGATTCTCATGGCCCGCGCGGACGCGAACTCGCTGGCGACGGCGGCGGCGCTGCGCTATACGGGCCCGGCATACGCAGGCCCGCCATACGGGGGTCCGGCGTACGGGGCCGCGGTGTATGGGTCAAAGACGGGCGTCAACCCCAAGCCCGGCCCCACCGCGCTGGAATTGGCGGCGCGCGCCAGCGAGCTGGCTCCGCAAAATGCGAGCATCGGCTGGCTGCACCTGCAATTGTGCGCGGGAACGCCCGCCTGCGACATCCGCGATGTCGCGACCGTCATGCGCTGGGTGGACGCGGACAACGGCGCCGCTTGGCTGCAAACGCTGGCCGCGGCGCAGAGGGAAAGGGATGCGACCGAAGTGGACCGGATACTCGCTGACATGGCTCAGGGAGCGCACTTCGATTTGTATTCGAACCGCATCGTGGTGCTGATGGCCGATGCTCTCGACGCGGTGCGTGACCAGCTGCCGGGCGGCTTCGCAGCCTCGGACGCGGCGAGATTGGCCACCGTCAGCGCGATCGCAGGCGGCGAGATCATTCCGCCCTTCACGGCGCTGGCGGAAGCTTGCCGGGAATCGAGTGCCGTGCCGGAACGACGCGAGCTCTGTTTGAAGTTATCGAAGATCATGCAGCGGGGCGACACCATCGCGGCGCAATTGGCGGGCTTCAGCATCGAAAAGCACCTGCTCGCGCCCGACAGCAAGGAGGCGCGGGCCATCGCCGAACGCAGGCACATACTGGAGTGGCGCGCGGCGGCCGCGGCCAAGTTCAACAGTCCGCTATTGCCCTGGACGAAAAACGCGCGCGCGCGCGCACGGCTCGCAGAGATGCGCGCCATGCCGCGCGAAGAGGATGTCTGCATCGCGATACTGCGAGAAAACAAGATGGCGCTCGACCCTCCGGAAGTGCACCCGTGATCGATGGGTACTACTGGCCGACACCCAATAGCCACGGAAGCCGGAACAAAGCCTGACTCACGGCGCTTTGGCGTCGTGGGCCTTGAACCAGGCGAGCACGTAAGCCACCTTATCCATGAGTAAGCTGGGGCGCGCCGAGATGTCATGCGAGGCATTCGGAACACGCACCAAGGCCGTGTCGATCTTGCGCAACTTCAGCGCTTGATAGAATTGTTCGGCCTCGCTCGACGGAGTGCGATAGTCCGCTTCGCCGGTCATCAGCATCGTCGGTGTGTGCACGTTGCCCACATAGGCGAGCGGCGAACGCTTCCAATAGGACTGCACATCGTCCCATGGGAAGCCGGCGAACCAATAGCGGTAGAAGTAGTTGGTCATGTCGGCGGTGAGCACGAAGCTGGTCCAATTGATCACGGGCTTGACCACGACGGCGGCACGGAACCGGTCGGTGTGGCCGACGATCCATGCGGTGAGTACGCCTCCGCCGCTGCCGCCCGTGACGAACAGGCGCTCCGCATCCACGTAGCCGCGGCCGATCACGGCATCGACACCCGACAGGAGGTCCCCGTAGTCGTTGTCCGGATAGTCGTGGTGGATCAAATCGGCGAATTCCTCGCCGTAACTCGTGCTGCCGCGTGGATTGATGTACAGCACCACGTAACCGGCCGCTGCGTACAACTGAATTTCAGCGGCAAAGCTCGGTCCATAGCTCGCAAACGGTCCGCCGTGAATCTCCAGCAGCATGGGGTATTTCTTGGAGGCATCGAAGCCCGGAGGCTTGACGATCCATCCCTGGATGGTGCGGTGATCGACCGCCGAGGGGAAGGAGATTTCCTCGACCGCGCCGAGAGTTCGCTCGCGGAGCAATGTGTCGCTGAGCGCGGCAATGGTCGAGATGTCGCGCGAGGAGGTGCCGGTGGCCAGCGCCGCGGGGGCCAGCGCCGCGGCTCGGGTATATGCGAACCGGCCGTTGGCGGCGACCGAGAACGAGCCGCCCGAGTAGGGCCGAGTGATGTCGTTGCCGCCGAGGTCTTCGGCGAGAACGTGCATCTTGCCGGCAAGATCGATGGCGGCGATCTTGTTCGATCCGTGATCACCATATTGAAAAATCAATTGCCGGCCGTCGCCGGTCCAATGCGGGGCCGCCGCATCACGGTCGAGACCCGCGGTGAGCGAATGCGAATGGCTGCCGTCGCTGTCCATCACGTATAGCTGCGTTGCCTGATAGCCCAGCCGCTTGTCGTCGAATCCCAAGTAGGCGATGTGCTTGCCGTCGGGAGAGACCACGGGATTATGGTCGGGACCGCGGCGGTCGGTGAGCGCGTGCAGGGATCCATCCGACAAATCCACGCTGTAGATCTCGCTGTCGATCGGCTCGTAATCCGCGTCGGCGCGCCTGTTTGCCGTGATCAGCACGCTTTTGCCGTCGGCCGTGAACGCCGGCGCGCCCGTGTGATCGAAATCCCCATGCGTGAGCTGGCGGGCGGCGCCGCCATCGGCGCTGATGATGAAGAGCTGGCTGAAAACATTCTGCAGATAGCCCTCGCCGTCGACCCGGAACACCATTCGGTCGATGAGTTTCGGCGGATCCGCCCAGTGAGCGCTCTTGGGCGCCTCCGGCAAATCCACCTTCAGGGGCTTGCGTTCGGCGGCCACCGGCATGGTAAAGCCTAGCCAGCGGCCGTCGGGCGACCAGGCAAGACTCGAGGGTGATTCGGTGAAATTGCTGATGGCTGCCGTGGCGCCGCTGTCGGTCCAGTACACGAATAGCTGCGTCGAGCCATCGCCCGCCGCCCCGATGTACGCCAGACGCGTGCCGTCGGGCGACCAGCGCGGCGCGGCGCTCGTCGAGGCGCTGGACAGCGGGCGCGCATGCTTACCGTCGGCGCCGACCAGCCAAACCACGCCTCGCGGCCGATCCGTCTTGATGTCGAAACTCATGCGCACATAGGCGATGCTGCGGCCGTCGGGCGAGATCTGCGGGTCGGCCACCCACTGCAGATCGAAGACATCGAGCGGCTTGAACTCAGGTTTTGCGCTGTGCGCCGCGCTCTGCGCCGCACACAGCGCGGGTAGTGTGAATAGAACTAAAGCCGCCCCCATCCGCAGCCTCTTCCGCAACCGCAACGACTCGAGCTCATTCATGCCGATTTCCTTTCCCCTGCCACCCAGCAGTAACGTTGATGTTCATCGACGATTCCCACGGCCTGCATGAACGCGTAGCAAATGGTCGATCCTACGAAACGGAACCCGCGTTTTTTCAAATCCTTGCTCATCGCATCGCTGTGCGCCGTCGATTGGGCAATGCCGCCCAAGTACAGCGGCCGGCGGCGCACCACCCGGCCGGCGGTGAACTGCCAGATGTAGTCGTCGAAGGAGCCCAGAGAAGCACGGATGTCGAGGTAGGCTCTGGCGTTGGAAATGAACGCATCCACCTTGAGGCGATTCCTGACGATACCGGGATCCTGCATCAGGCGCTCACGTTTGGCGGCGCCGTAGCGGACCATTTTCTCGGCGTCGAAACCGTCGAACGCTTTGCGGTAGGTCTCGCGCTTGCGCAGGATGGTGAGCCAGCTCAAGCCGGCTTGAGCGCCTTCCAGACACAGCATCTCGAAGAGCGCGGCGTCTGTGTGCACCGGCAGTCCCCACTCGGCATCGTGATAAGCGATGTACAAGGGGTCCGTGGAGCACCACGCGCAGCGCAGCTTGCCGTCTGCATGCCGCTGCGCTCCGAGTTCTCGAAGGTTGGGTTTGCTCGCCATCGGTAGTCGGGACGATTCAGCCGTGCAGGCGCACGGCGTGGCAGTCCTTGTATACCAATTCGATGCGGTCGACTCCGCGCGTGCGGCGCGCAGCACTGCGGATCTCGTGCATCAGTTTGAGCAGCACGCGGGTATTGACCTCCCGGGTTACGCTCAAGCGCGGCTCTACCCCGAGATGAAGCACGGCGAAGCGTTCGTGCGCCGAGCGTACGAACACGGCAACGCCCAGCGGCCTTCCCATGTCGGATATCGCGAACAGGGTTTGCACTCCGGCGATATCGCCCACCCGAACCCGCAAGCCGCCATCTTGCTCGTAGATTTCCGGTACTCCATAGGTTTCTATGGACTGCTGGATCCCGACTCGCACACGGTGCTGATTGACGTTGAAGAACAGCAACTGTTCCAGCGCGGCGCGCTGGTCCGCCGGCAATTTCGATGTAATCCCTATTGAACTGCCCAATGCTCTCCCCTCCATGAGCCCGCGTGCCTCAAGTGAGTGTCCAGTCACAAAATTTGCTTGACGCAGTGCAGCAGACATTGTCTGTCGCCCGAGACCCCGTATCGTATAGCGTCGCCCAGGGAATGGCACTAGGACTTCGACACCGTGATATTGACCGGTTGAAACACTTAGGAGCCTAGCGCCCTGCCGGGTGGCGTCATTGTTGCTGCGGTGCGATCACCAGCGACAGGATTCCTCCAAGCCTCAAGGGTCGCAACCATGGGAAACAACCGGTGCTAGCTTCTGACGAAGAGGACGGCACTCTGGACTCAGGTAGGTTCAGCCTGGCCAGCGAGATCGTCGAGCTCGTGGTGCTGACCGGCGACGACGCATTCCTGCAAACCTTGCGCGGGGCCGTAGGAGATGCACGGCGGCTATGGCATGTTCCCTCCGCCGACAAGGTCAGTGATCTGTTGGTCGCGGGAGAAGTGGGCATCTTGGTGCTCGACGCGCAGGCGCTGAACGAAACTGCATCCGAGTTCGTCGGGCAGATCAAACGGCAGTTTCCCGATCTCGTGGTCGTGGTTGCGGGCGGCCGCGATGCGGAAATCTCACTCGCGCGGCTGATCAGCGCAGGCATCGTCTATCGCTTCATCCACAAGCCCATGTCGCCGGGCCGGGCGAAGTTGTTCGCCGATGCCGCAGTCAAGAAATATGGCGAGCGACGCCAGCGTCCCGCCGCGATCGCGCCGATCGGCCACCACCCGCGACCCAATCGCCATGTGCTGATCGGCGGCGCGATAGGCATTCTGGGTGTGATCGCGGCAACCGCCTGGGTGATGCATAGAAGCAAGCACATCGATACCGGCGAGCCGCGTGCCGGTGCCGCGCATTCGTCGGCGGAGGTGACACCCGCGCGACCTATCGACGACGCGCAGCTCATCGGCCCGAAGCAGGTACGCCCGGAACAACACGCGGATTGATGGTGATTAGTGAGCCGGCCGCAGGCGATGCAACCAAGAGTTTACGGGCCAATATCCCGTTCGCGCTGTTTGCGCTCCGCGATTTCCTGGCGGTCGACGGCGATGTTGCGGGGTGCTTTGATGCCGATGCGAACCTGTGAACCGTTCACCGCCATGACGGTGACTTCGACATCGTCACCGATGCGCAGACTCTCACCGGTGCGGCGAGTGAGTATCAACATGACGAGGCTCCGGCTGGTTCGAGCCCGCATTAGCTCACGGTGCGCACCCCCCTGCTGTGGGGTTTTCAGACGAGTTATTGTAGGACTGCGCTGACGCTACTGCCGGCTCACGGTCTCTTCCGTACCCGATGCCGGGACCCCGGCCCAATCGCTGACGGTGGCTTCGTAGATCGCCAATTCGCCGAGCAGATCCTGCAGAGGCTGCGATTTGCCCATCGCAAATCCTTGGCCGTAGTCGACACCAAGGTCCGCCATTCGCGCGCGCAACAGGTCGGTCTCGACGTACTCGGCAATGGTTTCCATGCACATGACCTTCGCCAGCTGAGCAATGGCCTTGATCATCGATTCTGAACGCGAATTGGTGATCGCGTCGCGGACGAAACTGCCGTCGATCTTGAGGTAATTGACCGAAAGATCCTTGAGGTACGCCAGCGAACTGACGCCGGTGCCGAAATCGTCGAGTGCGAATTGACAACCGAGATCCTGCAAGGTGCGCATGAAATGCTGCGCCTTCACCAGATTGCCGATGGTTGCGGTCTCGGTCAATTCGAAGCACAGGACTCCCGGCGGCAGGTTGCTGTTTTTGATCTGATCGATCACGAAGGGGAGAAACGACTCGTCCTGGAGCGACTGGCCGGAAAGATTGATGGCGAAGCGCGCGATGTCCTCGCCGACCGACGCGCTGTGTTCCCCGAGCAACTCGCAGGCGCGGTGCACCACCCAACGATCCACCGTCGGCATGAGCTGATAACGCTCCGCCGCTGAGAGAAATTTGCAGGGCGGGATGATTTCGCCATGGTCGCCCAACATGCGGATCAGCAATTCGAAGCGCGGACGGCCGTAGTTGCCGCGCAACGGCAGGATGGGCTGCGCATCCAGGCGGAAACTGTCGTGGCCCAGCGCATCGCGCAGCTTGCCGATAACCAGGATATCGGTGTGGCGCCTGATGATGCTCTGATCGGAATCCTGGAACATTTCGACTCGATTGCGGCCGCGATCCTTGGCCGCTTTGCAGGCGATCTCGGCGGTGGCCAATGCGTGCGCAAGAGGATTGTCGGAGCGGCCGATCGGCGCGATGCCGAGGCACACCGACACTTCGAACGATCCCCGCCCGGCGCGCGGCACGATGGCGGCGGCGGACGCACGAATCCTCTCGCCCACGATCGCGGCAGCGTCCATGGTCGAGTTCGGGATGAGGGCGGCGAGCCGGTCGCCGGAAATGCGCGCCGACAATGCCCCCGCGGGCAGGGACTTGGCCATGCACTCGGCGACATTGACGATCACATCGTCGCCTATGTGCATGCCGAAGGTTTCATTGATGACGTGCAGACGATCGATGTCGAGATAGAGAATGATGTGCGTTTCCGCGGATGTCGCCGAGGCGAGCAGCGCGCAGGCCTGGCGCTCGAACGCCTGACGAGTCATCAGGCCCGTGCTGGAATCGTACTGAGCCTGAATGATGCTGGTCGCTCTCTTCGCCAGCACTTCGGCGATACGCGTGTGATGCAGATCGAAGTCTTGCGCGCTCGGCGGATTGAACAGAGCGAGCACCCCCATGACCCTTTCCGAGGGGTGCCGCACCGGGCAGGCCAGGATCTTGTACGGAGCCGCGACGTCGCTCGCGATTTTGGATATGTGATTGACCACGATGGTGCGCTGCTGCAGCTGCATCCATGCCATCAAGTGGTGCTGCGCTCTTTGCAGCGATTCCGGCGACATGGGCTGGCCGCTGCGCGTCAGGGACAGGGCGATATCCTTGTCCGGCACCCACAAGGCCGCGAGAGCACAGCCCATGCGCTCCAGCGCTGTCTTCAGGATCAGCCCGAATTCGTCGGTATCGCTCGCGGCCACCGACTGATGCGAGGATATTTCCAGCATGAGGTCGAGGTCGCGTTCGCGCACATCGAGATCCCGTTCGCGCGAACCCAATTTCGAACGCAGCGACAGTTCGCGCCGCAAGCACTCCAACGCGGGTTGCACCAGCTGGCGCACGGTCTGCAGCGGCCGCGCTTCGATTTGCTTGCCGGACAAGCGCACGAGCAGGCTGACCACACCGAGCAACTCGATGTGTTCGCCGCGTATCGCGAACGAGTACACGGCGCGGTCGGCATCGAGCGTGCGCACGATGCCGGCGAACTCCGTGGTGTCCGAGAGAGCGTTCGCAATGGCATCGTTGACGACGCCGGGCTCGGCGGAGAGATCCCACTCGTCCGAGGCCCATACCAAATTGGAGAAGCCGTCGTGCACCAGCACACCGGACAAGCTGGGCAGGAGCATGCGCAGCAAGCGCCCATAGGGATCGAACGACGCATCTGCGGCGGGGTGTTCGATGCCCGGGGGCGACTTGATATCCAGCACGGCTGTCATCCTAGCGAGTTGGCGGTTTGCAAGAATTCACGCATCAATGTGCGTCAAACCCGCCGGCAGAGCCTTGATGAGCGTCGCAGTTCGACGCGGCACTTTCAGGGTTTTCCCGAATCGCTTGACGGTATCGACCGATTCCTGTGATGGGGGTCGCGGATTCAACCCCGGCCGCGGCTGCGGCGTGCCAAAGCGCCGAGCAGATATCGGCCGCCGGGGATGCGGACCAGACGAAACACCCGGCGCCAAAAGCGCCTCGCCTGCGCGTCGAGGCGGACCAGCGGCAGGGTCTCGTAGAGGTGCGCCAGCGGCTCATGCACGATCGCGCTGCGCGCGTTCACGGTTCTCTGTCGTTCGGCCGATGTAAGGGTCAACACCACCGCCTCTGCACGCCATTCGATGTCAATGTCGCGCACAGGGGACGAGCGAAGCGCATCGGCCGCGCCGGGCTCCGCACCCTGAACAAACACATCGACGGGCGCCGCTTCGCCGCGGGACAGCCGCCATGTGCCTTCCCCAAGATCGCGCGTCAGGAATGTTCCGGGTAAATTGCGTCGCATCTTCGGCTTCATTGCTTCATCCTACCCGGGATGGACGCGTCGATAAAACTACTTCCCGGACAGGCGTTGAGCGCCGACGGCCGCCCGCGGCTCGATTACCTTGCCGTGGCCGCATTGGCCTTTCCCTTCATGTTGAACAGCGCCGTGCAGGCGGTGTTGAACGCGACCGACACCTGGTTCATCGGCCGATTGTCGCCGGCCGCCACGGCAGGCGTGGGGGCGGTGTACTGGCCGATCCTGGTATGCGTGCTGCTGGTCGGCGGTGTCGGTCTGTCGGTACAAACATCGGTGGCACAAGCCTTCGGCGGCCATCGCTACACCCGCGCATCGCAGGCCACGTGGACCGCCGTATGGGCGTCCCTGCTCACTGCGCCCTTGTTCGTCCTGCTTGCGCTGACGGGTTCGCGGATATTCGCGCCTTTCGACATTCCTCCTGCGATCTTGCGGCTTGCTCTCGACTATTGGTTTCCGCGCATGCTCGGCGCACCGCTCGGGATCGCCTTGTGGTCGCTGCTCGGCTTCTTCAACGGTGTCGGCCGCCCGGCCATCACGCTGTGGATAACGTTGAGCGTCGCCGTGTCGAATGCATTGCTGAACCAGGTATTCATGTTCGACTTCGGTTGGGGTATTGCCGGATCCGGCTGGGCGACCGATGTCGCGCAGCTGATCGGCGTGGCAGCGGCGGCCGCATTGTTCTTGGGCAGGGCGACGCGCCGGCGTTACCGTTCCCACCTCACCGCCCGGCTGCACGGACGGGCGCTGCTTCGCCAATTCAAGCTGGGATTTCCGATGGGCTTGCTGATCGCCGCGGACATCCTGGGTTTTGCACTGTTTCAATTGATGCAGGTCAGGCTCGGCACCGTCGACGGTGCATCCACGCAGATTGTCATGATGCTCACGTCCTTCTGCTACATGCCTGCGGTGGGCGTCGCGATGGCGGGCACCACTCTCGTCGGGCAGGCCATCGGCGCCCACCGCCGCGACTGGGCGTTCAAGGTGGGCAACGGCATCATCTCGATGGCCGTGCTCTACATGGGATCGATCGGCGTGCTCCTGGCCGCCGCCGGACCTTGGGTGTTGCCCTTCTTCATCAATCGAGCGGATCCGGATGCCGCGGGCGTGACGGCGCGAGGCTGCTTGCTGCTGTGGATTGCCGCCGGCTATCAGTTGTTCGATGGCTTCAACATCAGCAGCAGCGCATGTCTGCGAGGTGCAGGCGATGTGCGCCTTCCGGCCGTCATGGTACTCGCGTTATCTTGGCTGCTTTTCGTGCCGCTTGCGCATAGCCTGTCGTTTGCACCCGGCACCGGCTGGGTAGATTGGCTGCCGCAATACGGTATGGGCGCGGTCGGCGGATGGTTTGCCGCCGTGGCCTATGTTTGTTGCCTTGGATCGATGCTCTTTCTTCGTTGGTGGTCGGGCGCGTGGCGGCGTATTGCCTTGCCGATCACTTGAGAATCCTCATGAGTTTGAGAGCGTGTAATGTGAAGGTAGTGTGTAAGTTGAGTTTGTCGTTGTCGGCCGCCTTCGCCATCCTTTGCGCGCGCCGGCCTGCGCCGGGGCTGCCGCGGGTGCACCACCCTCGGTGACGCAGGTGATAGCGGCACAGCGACTGCCGCCGAGCGCGGTCAGCTTCGTCATCGTCGATCCGGACTCGGGCCGGCTGGTACTCAGCGAGAATCCGGACACACCGCGCAGTCCTGCCTCCACCATCAAGGTGGTCACGACATTTGCCGCACTGGACTCATTGGGACCCACTTACACCTGGCACACGCGAGCATCGATTCGCGGCGTGCTCAACGACGGCGTGCTCGACGGCGACCTGATCCTGCAAGGCGGCGGCGATCCTTACATGACCCTGGAGCGATGGTGGAGCTTCGCGCACGCCTTGCGGAACAAGGGACTCAAGACGATTCACGGCGACATCGTCGTCGACAACACCGCATTCTCCTTGCCGCCCGAAGATCCCGGAGAGTTCGACGGGCGGCCGAACCGTTCGTACAACGTCGTGCCGGACGCGCTGATGGTGAATTTCCAGTCCATCGAATTCCGCGTGCTCCCGGATCCCGGTGCGCGGCGGATCGATGTCATCGCCAATCCGGCCCCCGTCAACCTGCAGATCGAGAATCACGTGCGCTTCGCCCCCGGCCGCTGCGGCGGCGCGGCCGGCAGAGTCGACTTCAAAGTAGCCTCCGCGGTTTGGGATCGCGTGGTATTCAGCGGGGCATTGTCGCCCAGTTGCGCGGAACGCAGCGTTACTCGCGTGCTGCTGCGGCCGGCCACGTATGCGTTCGGCACCTTCGTCGAGTTGTGGCACGAGTTGGGCGGCGAATTCTCAGGCAAGCTGCGCGTCGAGGCTGCGCCTGCGGACGCGCAACCGCTGCTCAGCTTCGAGTCCTTGAGTCTGGGCGAGATCGTGCGCCTCACCAATAAGTTCAGCAGCAATTTGATGGCACGTCATCTGCTGCTGACCATGGGCCGCGAGCGCTTGGGCGGTCCCGCGACGCTCGAGAAGGGAGCCGCTGCGATCGCCGAGTGGAGCCGCGAACGCGGACTCGGATTACAAGGCATGGACATCGACAACGGTTCGGGCCTCTCGCGCAGCACCCATATTTCGGTCCTGCAGATGGCAGAGATCTTGAGCGCGGCCCTCCACAGCCCCTATGCGCCGGAATTTTTGGCGTCGTTGCCGCTGGCCGGCATCGATGGCACGTTGCGATCCCGCATGAAGACGAGTCCAGCGGGCGCCGTGCGGCTCAAAACCGGACACATCGACGGCGTCAGCGGAGTCGCGGGTTACGTCACGGCGAGCAGCGGTAAAACCTATGTGCTCGTCTCGTTGGTCAATCACAGCCGCGCGGATTTAGGCGCCGGCGAGCCGGTTCACGCGGCATTGGTGGCTTGGATGCTGGACAACTTGTGACAGAACCCGAGACTTTAGGCGGAGCGAGCCCGAGGCGCTCCCTGTCGAGGGCATCGGCTGGACCTATTCAGGCTGGCCGCTCCAGATCCCACAGTATCGCGCTCACATCCTTGCGCAGCCAGACTCCGAATCCCACATAGTTGAATCGCCTGCGCAGGCGGCGCCGATACCAGTCTCCGGGCCGAAGCTGCACGGCGCGATCAGTGCGCGTCCGGTCGCAGTTCGCGCGCCAATCCTCGCGGGTCAGTGCGGACACGTAGAGGGCCGCGCGGGAGAGTTTGGCGAAATTCGCAATGGCAAGCGCCGCATCGCGGTCGTCGAGGTATTGCAGAACGTCGTAGCAGATCACGAGGTCCCTGGGGAAGCGCGGGGCAAAATTCACCACCGAGCCATTGGTCCAGTGGTACCGGGCGCACAGATACTCGCTTGCCTCGAGACCCTCATAACGGGCGCGCGGGATGGCCTCGGCGAAGGGCTTGCGCAGCAACCCGATGCCGCAACCCGCATCCAGGATGCTACGCACCGGTATGCCGGCGTGACGCAGAATGGCGGCAATCAGCTGCGCGCGGCCGCGCATTTCAGCCGCGGTCGTGACTCGCGTCGCCGCGGCGAAATAATACTTGCGAAAGTAGGCTGAATCGAACGCTGTGGGACCATCGGCGGGCATGAAGGAAACTCTCTCATAGACGAAGCGGTCGGTGCGGCCAAGTAGGAAGCCTCAGCGAGGGCGTGAGGTTAGTCAATGATTTAAGTGTGAATCGGCTTTTTCGGTGCCGGTTTCCATCCCCAACCGGGTATCGTCAAGTTGTAATGAGTGGAGCGACCACCGCCTTCGCGAACCAATATTTGTTTGGCAACTAGGTCCACCAGATCTCGGTTTGCGGTGATGTATTTGGCTTTGGTCAGTGCCTGATATTTTCTGGGGGTCATGCCTCCTTGGAATTTGCCGGGACCATGCGCCAGCATTCGGTTGAGTGCTTTTCGTTGCCGCGAGTTGAGTTCAGTGTCTCGGTGCTGGCTCCAAAACCTTGCCCGCACCAATGCCTCATCAATGAGCAGCATGCTGGTGCGGCAGGCTTCGCAAAACGCCTTGGTAAACCACGCGAGCCACTCGGTGATATCCCCCGAACCACGCTGGGCATGATTGAGCGCCGCATAATAAGCACCCTGTTGCCGCCGCAGCTCCATGGACATGCCGTGCAACCGGCTGGCCAAGCGCATTTCCTGTGAAAGCGCCATGTCTATGATGGCGCGGCCGACCCGCCCATTGCCGTCCGCGAAAGGGTGGATCGATTCAAACCACAGGTGTGCTACTCCTGCACGCAGGATCCCATCCACCTCGCTGCAATCTTTGGTGTGATTGAACCAATCGAGATAGTTGCGCATTTCCGCCCGTACCGCAGCCGAGGGCGGTGCCACATAGTGGATAACTTCCTTACCCACAGGGCCGCTCACAATCTGCATCGGGTCTCCGTGGGTTCGAAAGGATCCGGTTTCGACCTTGAGTAACCCAGATCTGCTATCCGGAAAGAGCGCAGCCTGCCATCCGATGAGCCGCTCTTCGCTCAATGCAAGCTGCCAGTTTGCAGCTGCGTCATTCATTACATCGAGTAGTCCTTCGACCTTTTGCGGAACGTGTACTACGAGATCCGGCGTTGTTCCCAATCTGCCTGCGACGGAAGATCGCACCGCTGCCAAATCGAGTGTTTCGCCCTCGATCGCTGCAGTGGCGACCGCGTTTCCTGCCCATACGTCGCCTTGAATGAGAGTCAGCTCATCGGCTCCGATAGTTTCGGCTTTGCCGCGTAGGCGGCCAGCCGCATCACGGGCGCGACTGTTAACTTCGATCAGACGTTTTTGGTCGAACTCAAAATTCGGCCAACGGGAACTGTTCCAGATCCAACGGGGAATATCAGCCATTTGTCCCTAAAAATGATAGGTTTAAAGGGGATTTTCCTATCCCATGGACTACCATGGCCTTAATCCTATCATTAAATGATGTCTTTATGCCAGATAAATCTATCATTCGCGTTCTAAGGCGGGCGATGGCGGGCGGGGGTAGCGACGTGATTCTTAGCCACGGACCTGCAGGGCACCCGGCCACCGCCACGGCGCTCACAGCTCGTGACATCGATGGCGAATGCGCGTGCCCCAGGCGCTGCGCCCGAGTCATTGAGACGGGTCGCGGGCACACTCCACCGCGCGTTGCGACTACTCGACCGTCAAGCTCTTCGCGAGATTGCGCGGCTGATCGACGTCCGTGCCCTTGAGCACCGCCACATGGTAGGCGAGGAGCTGCAGCGGAACGGCGAAGACGATCGGGGCTTGCAGCGCCGTCGCCGACGCAGGCATCTCGATGACCGTCACTCCCTCCTCACTGTGCATGCCTGCCTGAGGGTCCGCGAACACGTACAGCTTGCCGCCGCGCGCGCGTACCTCTTGAAGATTGGATTTGAGCTTCTCCAGCAGTTCATTGTTGGGCGCCACCGCCACCACCGGCATGTCTTCGTCGACCAGCGCCAACGGACCGTGCTTGAGTTCCGCGGCGGCGTAGCCTTCGGCGTGGATGTAGGAAATTTCCTTGAGCTTCAGCGCACCCTCCAGGGCGATGGCGTGCAGCGATCCTCGCCCGAGAAACAGGGCGTGATGCTTGTCCGCGAAGACCTCGGCGAGCGCCTGAATGGTTGCGTCCAGTTTCAGGGTCTTCTCGACCAGCCCGGGCAATTGCAGCAACTGGGAGATCAGGTCACGCTCCTGTGCCGCACCTGGGCCGTTCTTGGCCAGCGCGACGGTCAACATCGCGAGCGCAGTCAATTGCGTGGTGAACGCCTTGGTGGACGCGACTCCGATCTCGGGTCCGGCGCGGGTCAGCAACACCAAATCCGATTCTCGAACCATCGAGCTCTCGGCGACATTGCAGATCGTCAGTGTCGATAGATACCGCGCCCGCTTGGCATTGCGCAGCGCCGCCAACGTGTCGGCGGTCTCGCCGGATTGCGATATGGTCACGAACAAGGTATCCGGCGTGATCACCGGATCGCGATAGCGGTACTCGCTGGCGATCTCGATGCGCGCCGGTATGCGGCAGACTTGTTCGATGAAGTAGCTCGCCACCAGGCCCGCGTGGAAGCTGGTGCCGCAGGCGGCAATGTGCACGGCCTTGACCTTCTTGAATACCTGCTCCGCGGCAGGTCCGAAAGCGGCATCCAGCAGCTTGCCGCCCGCGACCCGCTCCTCCAAGGTCTGCGCAATCGCCCGCGGCTGCTCATGGATCTCCTTGAGCATGAAGTGGCGGTACTGACCGCGTTCCACGGCATCGGCCGGCAGGTCGCTTTCGCGCACCGCGCGTTCGGCGCGTGTGCCCGCCGTATCCACGATCTTGACCGACTTACGGCGAATCTCGGCCACGTCGCCTTCTTCCAAGAACATGAAGCGGCGGGTGACCGGCAAGAGCGCGGCGACATCGGAGGCAACGAAGTGCTCATCGATGCCGAGACCGATGACCACGGGGCAGCCCTCGCGTGCCACCACGATGCACTCGGGATCCGCCTCGCAGACCACCGCCAGTGCGTACGCGCCCCGCAATTCGGCCACCGTCTTGCGGACCGCCTGGAACAGATCGGTGGAGGCGCCCAGGTGATGATGAATGCGGTGAGCGACGACTTCGGTGTCGGTTTCGGAGGTGAAGGCGTAGCCCATGCTCTTCAGATCAGCGCGCAGTGCCTCATGGTTCTCGATGATCCCGTTATGCACGATCGCGACGCCGTCGCGCGATACATGGGGATGGGCGTTGTGCGTGGTGGGTACGCCATGAGTCGCCCATCGGGTATGCGCGATGCCCACATGGCCGCCGATGGGAGCCGCATCGAGCGCCTCCTGGAGCATCTTGACCTTGCCGACGGTCCGCAGGCGGGCGACGCGGCCCTCCTCGAGCACGGCGATGCCGGCCGAATCGTAGCCCCGGTACTCCAGGCGACGCAGTCCCTCCATGAGAATGGGAACCGAGTTGCGCTCTGCAACTACACCCACGATTCCACACATTGTCGCTGCTCCCGGCGGAAAAAGGCTGCCTAGTGTGCCCGAGCCCGACCGGAAGTCCAGTAACACAGCACCTACTAGACGTCTTCCTATACTATTTGTTTACCAATATTATTAAGTATATAGTAATGGTATATGGACGATAGTAACGGCCGAAAGTTCCAAAAGGACCTGAATGGGGGCCTGGTTGGGCTGGTGCTGCTCGCGATCCTCGATCAGTCGGCTGATGATCTCTACGGCTACGAAATCGCCAAACGACTCGCCAGCGCGAACGAGGGCACGTCAATCTTCAAGGAAGGCACTATTTATCCGGTACTGCGCGCCCTGTCGGCCGGCAATCTGTTGACCAGCCGCATCGTGCCCTCGTATTCCGGCCCACCTCGGCGCTACTACCGCATCACCGACCAGGGTCGCCGTGTACTCGCGGAGTGGACCGCGATCTGGACTACCACTCGCAGCTTCGTCGATCGCTTCATAGCCACAGGACATTCGACATGAACCGCAGCGCTCCACGTTCCATCGATGGCGCTATGGACTGACGGCGGAGGCGGCGATGGGCGTGATGGAGCCGCCGAGAGCTTGGAACAGTGCGGCCGTATCCGCGTAGCGATTGGCGCGCGCCTGCGTGAGCGAGATCGACGCCTGCTGGTACGTCTGCTCGGCCGTCGACCAGCGCCAAGTAACTGACGGCACCGAGCTCGAGCTGATGCCGCACCACATCCAGGCTCTTTTGTGCGGCACTTTCGGCACGAGCGGCGGCGCCCAGGGCATCCGCATCGGTATCGAGCGCGTGCAGGGCATCGGCCACATTCTGAAAGGCGGTCAACACTGCCGAGCGATACACAGCTCCCGCTTGATCAAGAGCGGCATCCGCCGCCCGCTTGCGATGAATCAGAGTTCCGCCCTCGAACAAGGTCTGCGTCAGACTCGCCCCCAGGGTCCAAAATCCCGTACCGGCTTTGAACAGGTCCGCCATCGCCGTAGCCGAGCTGCCGATGTTCCCGGTAATCGTCACCTGCGGCAGAAGACTGGCGATCGCCACGCCGACCTCCGCGGTCGCGGCATGCAATTGTGCTTCCGCCGCGCGAACATCCGGGCGCCGCTCGACCAGCTGCGACGCAACTCCGAATGGTAAATCAGTGGGCAGCACCAACTGATCCAGTTCGAAACGCACATTCTGGAAATCGGCAGGCAAATGCCCCGTCAATGCGGCGAGCGAATCGTGAGTCATCTGCAGTTGGCGCTGCAAGGGCGGCAACGTCGCCTCCAATTGCGCCAGCGCCGCTTCCTGAGCGAAGACATCGCCCTCGGCGATCGCACCGAACTCCAATTCCCGCCGCAGCACCGACAAAGAATCGCGCTCCAACACAATGACGCGTTCCGTGCCGGCAATCTGGGCGCGCAGGCCGGACTCCTGGATGGCCGTGGTGACGACATTGGCCGTGAGCGTGAGATAGGTGGCGTCGAGCTGGAAGCGGTTCGCCTCGGCGAGCGCGGCCAGCGACTCCACTTGACGGCGGTTCGCACCGAACACATCGGGCACATAGCTCACCGTGACCTGTGGCGTGTATAGATTGAACAGTGCCGTGCCGGAATTCAGCGTTGGCGCGAGCACGCCGACGGCGTTGCGCTGGCGGCTGGGATCGAAACTGGCTTGCACGGTGGGAAAGTAAGCGCCGCGCTGCGCCGCGGCGATTTCCAGTGCCTGGCGCAGCGCCGCCTGCGCCGCCCGCACGCTGGGATTCGCTCGCAGCGCCTCCGTGACCAAATCATCGAGTTCCTCGGAACCGAACCGCGTCCACCAATTCCGCGGCACTTCCTGTTCGGCGAGGAAGCGCTGGGCGGCGCCCCCCGGACCTGCCGCGGACGCCGTTTCAGAGGGAAGCGGCTCGGCTGTATAGCGGTCGACTCGCGGCGGCGCCGGCCGATGAAAATTCGGACCGACACAGGCGCACAGTCCGAGCGCTGCAGACGCCAACGCAACTACCGTGTGGGGGACCCGTCTCATGGAGCGGACTCCCGCGGCAACTCCTGAGGCAGTTCCTGCGCCCGAGAGAATTTCAAGATCAGCACCGGCAACACCAGCAAATCAACACCGGCGCCAGCAGCATACCGCCCACCACCACCAGCGCCAGCGGGCGCTGCACCTGCGAGCCGATGCCGGTCGAAAAGGCGGCCGGTATCAGACCCACGCAGGCCACGATGCAAGTCATCATCACCGGCCGCAGTTGCGTACGGCAGGTTTGCAGCATGGCGCTGGCGCGATCGAGGCCCGAGTCGAGGCTCAAGTGGTAGTAGGACAGGATCAGAATGCCGTCCATGGCTGCGATGCCGAACAGGGCCACGAAGCCGATGGCCGACGACACGCTGAACGGCGTGCCGCTGACCCACAGTGCGAGAATGCCGCCCAGCATCGCCATCGGAATCACGCTCGCCGCCAGTAGCGCGTCGCGCAGGCTGCTGAAGTTCAGGTAGAGCAACAACACGATCAGCGCGAGCGACAGCGGCACCGCCACGCCCAGGCGCGCGGCAGCTTCCTGCAAATTGCCGAATTCGCCGACCCACTCGAGATGGTACCCTCCCGGCAACGGCACGGAAGTCTCGACGGCATGTTGGGCCTCGAGCACCGCGCTGCCGAGATCGCGGCCGCGCACGCTGAATTTGATGGGCACATAGCGCTGCTGCTGCTCGCGGTAGATGAACGCAGCACCCGATACCAATCGCACGTCGGCGACGTCCTCCAGGGGAATCTGGATGAAGCCGCTACCCGTGGCGGCGGGCGCGGCAATGGGGATGTGCCGGATGGCATCGAGGTTTTGGCGAAATGGCGCGGCCAGGCGCACGATCATCGGGAAGTGTCGGTCGCTGCTCGCCCTCGTAAAGATCGCCGGCGCTCTGCCCGCCGATCGCCGCCTGCACGACGGCATTCACGTCGCCCGGCGCGAGACCATAGCGCGCCGCGCGCACCCGATCGACGTCGATGCGAATGGTGGGCTGCCCCAGCGAGCGCAGCACGGCAAGATCCGTGATGCCCGGAACCTTGGCGAGCACGGCGGCGATGCTGTCGGCGGTCTTCTCCAAAGTCTCCAGGTCGTTGCCGTACACCTTGACCGAATTCTCGCCCTTGACGCCGGATGCGGCCTCCTCGACGTTGTCTTGGATATACTGGGAGAAATTGAAGTCCACGCCCGGGAAACTGCTGCTCCAGCGAGTTCGTCATGTCCTGGGTGAGCTTTTCCTTGTCGATCCCGGACGGCCACGTCTCGAAGGGCTTCAAGGGTACGAAGAATTCGGCATTGAAAAAGCCGGTGGCATCGGTGCCGTCGTCCGGCCGGCCGTGCTGCGAGACCACCGACTGCACCTCCGGATACTCGAGCATGAGCAACGCGCATCCGATTCACATAGGTGTCGCTCTCTTCGAGAGAGATCGACTGCGGAAAGGTCGCCCGAACCCAAAGATTTCCCTTCTTCCAGTTTCGGCAGAAATTCCAATCCCAGGGAGCGCACGGCGAAGAACGCCAGCAACGCCAGCAATGCGAGCCCAGCGAAGGTGATGATGCGATTCGCCAGCACGAACTCGAGTGCGGGCTCATAGAAGCGGCGCAGCAAGCGCACGACGAGCGTTTCGCGCTCTTCCACCTTGTCCGGAAACAACAGCAAGCTCAAGGCCGGTGCAATGGTGAAGGTGGCGATCAGGCCGCCGGCGATGGCATAGGCGTAGGTCTTCGCCATCGGTCCGAAAATATGACCCTCGATTCCGGACAGCGTGAACAAGCGGCACGAAGCCGGCGATGATGATGGCGGCGGCAAAGAAAATGGACTGGCTGACTTCGGCGGCGGCGACGGAGATGGTTCCCGTCTTGCCGCGAAATCCGCTGCGGTACCCGCATGCGATGCAAGGTGCTTGGGCCATGGCCGAAGTGAGCGGTCGCTTCGGCGAGATGCCTGAAGATGTTCTCGACCATGATGACCGTGGCATCGACCACCAATCCGAAATCGATGGCGCCCACCGACAGCAGATTCGCCGATTCGCCGCGCAGCACCAAGAGTCCGATCGCGAACGACAAGGCGAACGGAATGGTCATGGCGACGATCACGGCGCTGCGGATATTGCCGAGAAAGGCCCACTGCAGGAGAAAGATCAGCACGATGCCGGCCACCATGTTGTGCAGCACCGTGTGCGTCGTGACATGGATGAGATCGCTGCGGTCGTAAATGCGCTGGATGCTGACTCCGGGCGGCAGAATCCCGCTGCTGTTCACCTTGTCTACTTCCGCTTCGACGCGCTTGATGGTGGGAATGCTTTCCGCGCCCCGCGCATCAGCACGATGCCTTGAACGATGTCGTCCACGTCGTCGAACCCGGCTATCCCTAAGCGCGGCAGATTTCCGACGGTCACCTGGGCCACGTCGCCGAGCACTATCGGCGACCCCTGATTGTTGCTGATCATGGTGCGGCGAATGTCATCGGCCGAGTGAATGAGGCCCACGCCGCGCACCACCGCGGACTGCGCGCCGAAATTCACCGTTTGGCCGCCGACATTGATGTTGGCGTTCCGAGGGCCTGCAAGACCTGCGGCACTGACAAACCGTAGCCGACCAGTTTGCGCTGATCGATCGCGATGTCATACGTCTTGGTCTTGCCGCCCCACCCGGTCACGTCGATAACCCCCGGTACGGCTTTGAAGCGCCGTTCCAGCACCCAGTCTTCGAGCGTCTTGAGATCCGTGACCGAATAGTTGGGAGGTCCCGACGACCCGGTAGCGAAAGATTTCCCCGATGGGGCTCGTGGGCGATATCTGCGGCTGGGCGCCGTTGGGCAGACTCCCGAGCTGCGACAGCCGATTGATGACCCATTGCTCAGCTTGGTTGTAGGTGAAATCGTAGGTGAATTGCACCTTCACGTCCGAAAGCCCGAACAATGAAATCGTGCGAATGGCCTGCACATTGGGGATGCCGGCCATTTGGATTTCCAAGGGAATCGTGATGTAGCGTTCGATCTCCTCGGCCGACTGGCCGGTGCTCTGGGTGACGATGTCGACGAGCGGCGGAACCGGATCGGGATACGCCTCGATATTGAGCGAGAGAAAGCTGACGGCGCCTGCGGTCAGCATCATCACCAACAGCACGACGATCAGCACGCGCTGGCGCAGCGCGAAGGTGACGATGGAGTTCATGAGGAAGCGGGAACTGCCGCCTGGTCGATGAACAGACCGCCCTTGGTCACCACTCGTTCGCCCGGCTTCAATCCATCGAGCACCTCGATGAGCCCGTCGTTGCTGCGCCCCGTGCGTATGGACCTGAGGCTGAGCAGGCCGTCTCCCGCGACTACCCAGACATGCGCGGCATCGCCTTCATAGACCACCGCCCCTTCCGGCACAGCGGGGGACTCCGACGCATCGCCGGTGAGTATGCGGAAATTGGCGAACATTTCCGGTTTCAAGGCGCCGTCGCGGTTCTCGATCTCAGCGCGCACCGGCAAGCGATGCGTCACCGAATCCACCAGTGCGGCGACATAGGTCACGCGTGCTTTGAAGACGTTCGCTTCGGGTAGGCGAGAACGCGAACTTCGACGGATTGTCCCAGTTTGACGAGGCCGGCATCGGTCTCGCGCACATTGGCGAGAAGCCACACGCTCGAAGGATCGGCGATGGTGAACACCGGCGTGCCGCTGCCGGCTTGCAGGTATTGACCGGGCCCCACCTGCCGGTCCACGACCACGCCGGCGATCGGCGCGGTCACCGTGGCAAGAGGATTCGATGACCTGCGACCTTTCCAATTCGGCGATCTCTCGATCCGATTTGCCCAGAATTCTCAGGCGGTTGCGCACCGAACTGAGGGCGGTTTCAGCCGTCGTCAAGATCGGCCTGCGCCTGCTGCCAATCTTGCAGGCTGCCGCCTTTCGCGTCGTACGAGTGCGTGCTTGCGCGTCTCGGTGATGCGCGCCAACTTGATCGCCGCCGCCGCCGCCTTGAGATCACCTTGCGCCTGCACGTACTCCGTCGCTTCCAGTGTCGCGAGCGGCGCTCCCGCCTTCACGGTATCCCCCAACCCCGCGATGACTCGAGTGACCCGGCCGGAATACGGAGAAAACACCGGCGTCGCGCGATCGCCGTTGACGGCTATCTTGCCGTCGGTCAATTCCTCACTGACGAAGCCATGTGTTTGCACGAGCTCCACCGTCAGCGTCTTGAGCTGCTGCGGGGTTGCGCGGAAGGTACCGGGCGGCGATGAGGGCGGAGCGACTGCCACTTCATGCGGACCGAAAAACCGACCACCCAACCAAACACCTGGAATGGCAATGATGACCAGCGCGGCGCCGATGGCCACCGCACGCCATTGGCGGTTTGTCGACCATGCGCGACGATCGATGGTGTCCTGGCCCTTGGGCGCCTGGGCAGGGTCGCTCTGCGGGTCGCTCATTCATTATTCCTATACTGACGTCCGCCGGGTGGCCACTCAGTTTGCCACATTCGTGGAGCCCACCGAACCGTCTGGTACGAGCGCCCCAACGACAAATTTATACTTTTTTGATTTGCCGTCGAAACGGCGGGTCAGGGCTTTGGCTTCAGCGCACGATCGATTGCAGCAGCTTTTTCCACGTCGTCGAGCTTTTCAGGCCGCTTCCATCCGGCGATCGTGGTCTGCTTGGCGCGCGTCAGCGTGAGCTCGCCGCTCGGAGCGTTCTGGGTGATGGTCGATCCCGCGCCAATGGTCGCGCCCGCGCCGATTCGAACCGGCGCCACCAGCATGCTGCCTGAACCGATGAAGGCGCCGTCCTCGATGAGGGTAGGCCACTTGTTGTGACCATCGTAGTTGCAGGTAATGCTCCCGGCGCCGACATTGACGCCGCTGCCGACCCGCGAATCGCCCACATAGGTAAGATGGTTTGCTTTGCTGCCTGCGCCGATTTCGCTGCTCTTTACTTCGACAAAATTGCCGATGTGCACATCGTGATGCAAAATCGTCTGCGGTCGAACTCGCGCGAACGGGCCGATCCTGCAATTCTCCGCCACGCTCGCGTGATCGATGATGCTGTTCGCGAATACTTCCGTGCCGGCCCCGATCTCTGAATTGCTGATGACGCAATTGGGCCCGACCTTCACGCCGGCAGCCAATCTCACGGAGCCGATCAGCACCACATTGATATCGATGAACACGTCCCGGCCGACCTCGACAGCGCCGCGTATGTCGATGCGCGCCGGATCCGCCAGCGTCGCGCCGGCAAGCATCAGCTCGTCGGCCCGTTCGCGCCGGCAGACAGCCTCCGCTTGGGCAAGTTGAATCTTGTCGTTGACCCCCGCGACTTCCGCAGGGTTCGCGCACGCTATCGCCTCGACCCGATCGCCCGCGAGCACGGCACCCGCCACCACATCGGTCAAGTAGTACTCGCGCTGTGCATTGTTTCTGCCGAGCCCGAGCAGCCATTCGCGCAGGCGCCCTGCCGGAGCGGCCATGAGCCCGGAGTTGACTTCGCGTATCTGCAACTGCTCGGGATTCGCATCCTTTTGCTCGACGATGGCCGATACTCGACCATCGGCATCCCTGACGATGCGCCCATATCCGGTGGCGTCGTCGAGAAACACGGAGAGCAGAGCCAGCGTGCCTTGATCGGCCGCCGCAACCAGTTTGCCGAGAGATGCGGTGCGGATCATCGGCACGTCGCCGTAGAGCACCAGCACCGTGTGATCGTCGGGAATGACGCGCATGGCCTGCATGACGGCATGCCCGGTGCCCAACTGATCCGCTTGCAGTATCCAATCGACTTTTTCATGCGCAAGGGCGGCTTGCACCTGCACTCCGCCGTACCCATAGACCACGTAGATATCGGCTGGCCGTAGAGCGCGTGCGGTGCCGATCACGTGCTGCAGCAGCGGCTGTCCTGCCAACGGCTGCAACACTTTCGGCAAGTCGGAGTTCATCCGCTTGCCCTGACCCGCAGCGAGTATGACGACGGAAAGCTGCATGACAGTTCCGTTCTCGAAGGCTCCTAGCGTTTCTTGCGCAGGCGTTCGATGGCCCGGAGCTGCGCCATTGCGCGCGCGAGTTCGGCCTGCGCCTCGGCGATTTCAACCTTGTCGGTGCGCTCACGCACGGCGTCCTCCGCGCGCTGCTTTGCGGCCTGCGCAGCGGCCTCGTCCAAGTCGCGCGCCCGCGCCGCCGTATCGGCCAGCACGGTCACCAGGTGGGGTTGAATTTCGAGCGAGCCGCCGCCGACATAGAACGACTGTTCGTCTTCGCCCTCCGTCTGCACGCGGACTTCGCCCGCTTTCAGCGTGGTCAGCAGCGGTGCGTGACGCGGCGCGATGCCGAGTTCGCCTTGCGAACCCGGCACGAACACCATGCTCGCCTCGCCCGAATAGATCTGTCCTTCGGCGCTGACGATGTCGACGTGAATGGTGTTGGCCATGATCGCTCTTACGCCAGGGTCTTGGCTTTTTCGACGGCTTCTTCGATGGCGCCGATCATATAGAACGCCTGCTCGGGCAGGTGATCATATTCGCCGGCGATGATGGCCTTGAAGCCGCGAATGGTGTCCTTGAGGGGGACGATCTTGCCATCTTGTCCGGTGAATACCTTGGCCACGTTGAAGGGCTGCGACAGGAACCGCTGAATCTTGCGGGCCCGGTACACCGCAAGCTTATCCTCTTCGGACAGTTCATCCATGCCCAGAATCGCGATGATGTCCTGGAGCTCTTTGTAGCGCTGCAACACGGCCTGCACGCTGCGCGCCGTATCGTAGTGATCCTGGCCCACCACCAAGGGGTCGAGCTGGCGGCTAGTGGAGTCGAGCGGGTCGACCGCGGGATAAATGCCGAGCGAGGCGATTTGCCGGGACAGCACCACCGTGGCGTCCAAGTGCGCAAAGGTCGTCGCCGGGGAAGGGTCGGTCAAGTCGTCCGCCGGGACGTACACCGCCTGAATGGAGGTGATCGAGCCCGTCTTGGTCGAGGTGATGCGCTCCTGCAGCACGCCCATTTCCTCGGCTAGAGTCGGCTGATAGCCCACCGCGGAGGGCATGCGGCCGAGCAACGCGGATACTTCGGTACCCGCGAGCGTGTAGCGGTAAATATTGTCGACGAAGAACAGCACGTCGCGGCCCTTGCCCGAAGCCTGCTTTTCATCGCGAAAGTATTCGGCCATGGTGAGGCCGGTCAGCGCGACGCGCAGTCGATTGCCGGGCGGCTCATTCATCTGGCCGTACACCATGGCGACTTTGGACTTCGAGAGATCATCCTTGTCGATGACGCCCGATTCGATCATCTCGTGATAGAAGTCATTGCCTTCGCGGGTACGCTCACCGACGCCGGCGAACACCGACAGGCCGCTGTACTGCTTGGCGATGTTGTTGATGAGCTCGAGCATGTTCACTGTCTTACCGACGCCGGCGCCGCCGAACAGACCCACCTTGCCGCCCTTGGCGAAGGGCACCAGCAAATCGATCACCTTGATGCCGGTGACCAGAAGGTCCTGGCCGCCCGCTTGCTCGTCGTAGGCCGGGGCGGGGCGGTGAATGGGCAGATATTCGGTGGTCTTTACCGGACCCTTCTCGTCCTGCGGCTTGCCGAGCACGTCCATGATGCGCCCGAGGGTACCGGCCCCGACGGGCACGGAGATCCCCTTGCCGGTTCCTTTGACGGTGAGGCCGCGGCGCAGGCCTTCGGACGGGCCCATCGCGATCGTGCGCACGATCCCGTCGCCGAGCTGCTGCTGCACCTCGAGGGTCAAGTCCACGTCATCGAGCTGGAGTGCGTCGTAGACCTTGGGGATCTGATCGCGCGGAAATTCCACATCGATGACCGCGCCGATGATTTGCACGATTTTGCCGCTAGATGTAATCATTGATTGACCTCTCAACGGGGTCGCTGCGCGACCCCGAACTTTATGCGGCGCTACGCGCCGTTAAACCTAAACCGTACCAGACCTCTACCACCCAAACCGCATCAACCCAAGCCTAATCCGAACTACACCGCGGCGGCGCCGCCGACGATTTCCGAAAGCTCTTTCGTGATCGCGGCCTGGCGGGCCTTGTTGTAAATGAGCTGCAACTCGTCGATGAGCTTACCGGCATTGTCGGTCGCGCTCTTCATGGCCACCATGCGCGCCGCCATTTCGCACGCGACATTTTCAACCGCGCCCTGGAAGACTTGGGATTCGATATAGCGCATCAAAATGCCGTCGAGAATTTCCACGGCATCCGGCTCGTAGATATAGTCCCAGCGCTCCTGCAGCTCGTCCTTGTCCATGGTCTGCAGCGGCAGCAGCTGCGAGACCGTGCCCTTCTGAGTCATGGTGTTGACGAAGACGTTGTGCACCAGCAGCAATTGGTCGATCTTCGCATCCCGGTAGAAATCCAGCATGACCTTGGTCGCGCCGATCAGATCCTTGACGTGCGGCCTATCGCCCAAGTGAGTGGCCGAGGCAACGATCTCGACCCCCGCCAAGCGGCGGAAGAACTGCAGCGCCTTCGAGCCGATCACGCACAGATGCACCTTGGCATTGTGCGATTGTGCCTCGCGGATCGCGCCCAAGGTCGCCTTGAACAGATTCAAGTTGAGCGAGCCGCACAGTCCGCGGTCGGTGCTGATCACCACGATGCCGACCGATTTCACCGGCCGCTCCAGGGTGAACGGATGCTTATAGTCCAGATTCACTTGGCGCAAATGGCCGATGATCTTGCGGATCTTCTCCGCATAGGGGCGCGCCGCGCGCATCCGGTCCTGCGCCTTGCGAATCTTGCTCGCCGCGACCATCTCCAGGGCCTTGGTGATCTTGCGGGTATTTTTGATACTCGCGATCTTGCCGCGAATTTCTTTTGCGCCTGCCATTAGCCTTCTCTTACCGCCTGCTTACAGCGTCGCGAAGAATTCAGTGCAGCACTTCTTCAGCGCGGCCTCGACTTCGCTCGACAGATCCGGCTTGGAGTTGATGCTCTTCAGCGTGTCCGCGTAGCTCGACCGCGCGAAGGATTGCAGTCCGGCTTCCGTCTCCACCACTTTGCGCCGATCCACCTTGTCGAAGAAGCCGTTGTTGGCGGCATACAGCGACAGCGCCATCTCCGCGACGGACATGGGCGCGTACTGCTTCTGCTTCATGAGTTCGGTGACGCGCTGGCCGCGCTCGAGCTGCCTGCGCGTCGCTTCGTCCAGGTCCGAGGCGAATTGCGAGAATGCGGCGAGTTCGCGGTACTGCGCGAGCGCCAAGCGGATGCCGCCGCCCAGCTTCTTGATGATGTTGGTCTGCGCGGCGCCGCCGACGCGCGACACCGAAATGCCGGCGTTGATGGCCGGGCGCATGCCGGCATTGAACAGGTCGGTTTCCAGGAAGATCTGGCCGTCGGTGATGGAAATCACGTTGGTGGGCACGAACGCCGTGACGTCGCCGGCCTGGGTTTCGATGATGGGCAGTCCGGTCAGCGAACCGGTCTTGCCCTTGACGCGCCCGTTGGTGACCTTCTCCACGTACTCCTCGTTGACGCGCGCGGAGCGCTCGAGCAGCCGGGAGTGCAGATAGAACACGTCGCCCGGATACGCTTCGCGCCCCGGCGGCCGGCGCAGCAGCAGCGAGATCTGGCGGTAGGCGACCGCCTGCTTGGAAAGATCGTCGTACACGATCAGCGCATCTTCGCCGTTGTCCATGAAGTACTCGCCCATGGCGCAGCCGCCGTAGGGTGCGAGGTATTGCATCGCCGCGGGCATCGAGGCGGATGCCGCCACGATGATGGTATGGCCCATGGCGCCATGCTCTTCGAGCTTGCGTACCACGTTCGCGATCGAACTCTGCTTCTGGCCGATGGCGACATAGACGCACTTAACGCCCGTGCCTTTCTGGTTGATGATGGTGTCGATGGCCACCGCCGTCTTGCCGGTCTGGCGGTCGCCGATGATGAGTTCGCGCTGGCCGCGGCCGATCGGCACCATGGAGTCGATGGCCTTGAGGCCGGTCTGGACCGGCTGCGAGACGCTCTTGCGGAAAATCACGCCGGGCGCCACGCGCTCGAGCGGCGACTGCAGCTTGGCATTCACCGGGCCCTTGCCGTCGATGGGATTGCCGAGTGCGTCGACGACGCGGCCGAGCAGCTCGGGGCCGACCGGCACTTCGAGAATGCGGCCCGTGGTCTTGACCACCGAGCCTTCGGAGATGTGCTTGTAATCGCCGAGCACCACGGCGCCCACCGAGTCCTGCTCGAGGTTCAACGCCAGCCCGAAGGTGTTGCCGACGAATTCCAGCATTTCGCCGTATCGCGCATCGGCGAGACCGTGGATGCGGACGATGCCGTCGGTGACGCTCACCACCGTGCCGACATTGCGCGCCTCGGTGGCCGACTGGAATTTTTCGATGCGCGCCTTGATCAGGTCGCTGATTTCCGATGCCTTGATGGACATATCGATCCTCTTGCTACGGGCCGTTTGCGCCCGCGACTAAATCAGTTCTAACTTGTTAAATCCGTGGCGAGTCGTTGCAGCCGTCCCGTCAACGAACCGTCGATGACCAGATCCCCGGCGCGCACCACCGCGCCTCCCAAAAGCGAGGCGTCCACCGAGTTCTGCATGCGCACCTTGCGCTTCAGCCGCGCACTCAGGGCTTGCTCCAGCTTGTCGGCCTGTGCGGCGTTGAGCGGAACGGCGGAAATCACCTCGACGTCGACGGTATTTTCGACCGCGGAACGCAGCACCTCGTAGTGCGCCGCGATTTCCGGCAACAGCAGCAAGCGATGATTCTCTGCCAGGACGCGCACGAAGTTCTGCATGCCGGCATCGAGTGTCGCCCCCGCTACGTCGGTGATGAGGCTGACCAGGTCGGACGCCGACCACTGCGGACTCTTGGTGAGCGCGGCGACGCGCGGATCCGCCACGATCTGGGCCGCCGCGGTCAATCCCTGTGACCACGCCGCAAAGGCGTTCGCATCGCGTGCGTATTCGAACGCCGCCTTCGCATAAGGCCGGGCAATGGTGGCTCGCTCAGCCACGCGCAACCTCCGCCGCCAATTTATCCAACAGCTCGGCGTGAGTCTTCGGATCGATCTCGCGCTCCAACAAGCGCGACGCGCCCTGGACTGCGAGCCTGCCGACGTCTCGAGCCAGGACTTCTCGCGCACGCGAACTCTCGCGCGCCACTTCATCGCGCGCCTGAGCCACCAGTCGCTGCGCTTCGCCCGATGCCGCACCCTTGGCCTCATCGACGATTTCGTTCGAACGCTTGCCCGCCTGCTCGAGGAGCTGCGCCGCCCGCTCGCGCGCTTCGCGGATGATCTCCTTGGAGCGCTTCTCCGCCTCGTCGAGATCTTTCTGGCTCTGACTCGCGGCCGCCAAGCCGTCGGCAATTTTCTTCTGCCGTGTCTTCGATGGCCGCGATGATGTGCGGCCAGATGAACTTCATCACGAGCCAGGCCACGCCAAAAAAGACGAGACCTTGGATGACCAGCGTAATTGCTATGTCCATTGCCTACTCCTTGCCCGGCGCCGAGAACGCACCGATGCTTGCGCTTACTTGGCGCCCAGCGCGGCCAAGAACGGATTGGAGTAGATCAGCAACAGGCCGATGGCCACGCCGATGATGGGCACGGCGTCGAGCAAGCCCGCCACGATGAACATCTTGGTCTGCAGCATGTTGGTCAGTTCCGGCTGGCGCGCGGAGCTCTCGAGGAACTTGCCGCCCAGGAGGCCGAAGCCGATGGCGGTACCCAGGCCGCCCAGGCCGATGACCAGGCCTGCTGCAATCACGGTTGCGCTCATCAGTTGAGCGATTTGGGCCAGATTTTCCATTATTGTCTCCGTCGGTCTTTGATGTCAGTGATGAATCGAATCTAGTGATGCTCGGCCGCCATGCTTGCATACACGATGGTCAAGATCATGAAAATGAATGCTTGCAGAGTGATGATCAGGATGTGGAACGCGGTCCAGATGAACCCGGCGATGAACTGCGCACCGCCCAAGACATAGGTCGACACATGATTGAGGGCCGCGTCCAGCGTGAAGCAGGCGATCAACAGGAAAATGAGCTCGCCGGCGTACATGTTTCCGAACAACCGCAGCGACAGGGACAACGGCCGCACACCTTCCTCGATGAGCCGCAGCAGCAGATTGATCGGCGCCAGCAGCACGGCCCACAGGCCGTGGCCGTGGAAAGGCGCGGTGAACCATTCCTTGAAGAAGAGCACGACGCCCTTGTGCTTGATGCCGACGTACCAGAGCAGCAGGAACACGCCCATGGCCATGCCTACGGTGGTATTGATGTCGGCCGTGGCCACCACGCGCAGATGCTCGGCACCGAACATCTTGGCGGCGGTGGGCAGCGCATCGACGGGCAGCATGTCCATGAAGTTCTCGAGGAACACGATGCAAAAAGTGGTGATGGCGAGCGGCGCGATGAATTTGCTGTTGCCGTGGAACGTGTCCTTCACCATGCCGTCCACGAATTCCACCAGCAACTCGACCGCGGCCTGAAATTTTCCGGGCACGCCGCTGGTGGCACGCCTCGCCACCATGGCGAACAGAAGGACGAACAGCAGGGATATGGCGAGCCTGAATATGACGCTGTCGAGATGAACGGACCAGAAGACGCCGTGACCCTGGTGCACGGTGAGATGCGTGAGATGGTGCTTGATGTAGCCCGTCATCCCGCCTGCAGTGTCTTCTTCTACCATCATTCCAAAACGCATAAATCCCCGATCTTCATTCGAGCAAAGCTCACTTGCGCCGGATCATGCCGACCCAGTAACCCAATTGCGCGGCCACCACTCCGACCAGCAGCGGCGCACCGTCGAGCTTCAGGCGCGCCAGCGCCACATACAGCGCCACCACGAACCACAGCCACTTCAAGGCGACCCCGCCGTACATCGCCGTATTCAGCGTAGCGGCTTGCGCAACCCCGGGCCTGAACGCGCGCCAACCGAACAGCGCGCTGCCAACAGCCACGATCAACCCGCCCGTCAGCGCCGCAAGTCCAGCGGATACGCTCTTGAGCACGAGAAACAGAGACGCGACGAGCACCGCACTGCCTGCTTGCAGGAGTACGACCCTGACGACCAGCCGCTTGCCGCGAACCAGGACGTCACTCATCGCGAAGGGAACCGGACCGGCGCGCTACCCTCGATTTGCACATATGAGCCGTCGCCAGTCAAAAGAGCCGGCGCATTATAGAGATGCGGCCCCGCTCCATCAAGGCGTTTTGTCCCGATGCCTTTTGAGCTCTTCAGGTCACTGGATGTGGCCGAGGATGCCCTCGAGCTCATCCAAGCTGTTGTAGCTCACGACCAGCTTTCCCTTGCCGGAAGCGGTGTGCTGGAACGCAACTTTTGCGCCTAATTTATCGGCCAATTCGCGCTCCAGGCGGTGAATATCCGGATCCACTTCCGGCGACTTCGGGGGATCGGCGGGGTGTGGATTCATGATGCGACGCACCAAGCTTTCAGTTTCACGCACCGACAGCGATTTTCTTGCTACCAGGCCGGCCACTTCGATCTGCTGGCGGCGCGAACTCAAGCCCAGGAGGGCGCGGGCGTGGCCCATTTCGATGCGCCGCTGCTCCAGCAACTCCTTCACCTCATCGGCGAGTTCCATGAGACGCAGCAAATTGCTCACTGCGGCACGCGAGCGTCCGACGGCCTCGGCGGCGGCTTGGTGCGTCAAGCCGAATTCTTCGATCAAGCGCGAGAGCGCACCCGCCTCTTCCAGGGGATTCAAGTTTTCGCGCTGAATATTCTCGATCAGCGCCATAGACACGGCCGCCTCATCCGGCACGTCGCGAATGACGGCTGGGATCTCGGCCAATCCCGCCATCTGCGCCGCTCGCCAGCGGCGTTCACCGGCGATGATTTCATAGCGTTGCGACTCGCCCGGATTGCGGCTTCCCACGGGGCGCACCAGGATGGGCTGCACCAAGCCCTGTGATTTGATCGAGTCGGCAAGCTCGCTCAAGGTCTCGGTGCGCATGTCGACGCGAGGCTGGTACTTGCCCCGCTGCAGCAAATCGAGCGGCAGACTCGCCAAACGGTCGCCCGCCAGCACCGGCGGCTCCGCCGCGGGCGCAGGAGCGCCTACGCGTTTCGCGAGCAAGGGACTCAACTCAGCGAGGCCACGACCCAAAGACGGCTTTTTGCCGGACATGACGAATCCCAGTGGACGATGCCGATTCTACGGACCGGACCGATTATACGGGCGCGGGCGGCACGTCGTCGCGGCGAATCATCTCACCGGCGAGCGCCAGGTAGGCAAGGGCACCGCGCGACTCCTTGTCGTGGAAAAGCGCCGGCTTGCCGAAGCTCGGTGCCTCCGCCAAGCGCACGTTGCGCGGAATCATGGTACGAAACACCTTGTCCCCGAAGTGCTCGATGAGCTGGGCGGACACCTCATTCGCGAGATTGTTGCGCGGGTCGAACATGGTGCGCAGCAGACCTTCGATTTCCAGCTCAGGATTGATGCTGGCGCGGATCTGGTCGATGGTCTGCACCAAGGCGCTCAACCCCTCCAGCGCGTAGTACTCGCATTGCATCGGAACCATCACGGAATCAGCCGCCACCAGCGCGTTGAGCGTCAGCATGTTGAGCGCCGGCGGACAATCGATGAGGATGACGTCGAAATCCTCGCGCAGCGGTTTCAGCGCATTGCGCAGCTTGAACTCCCGGCCGGTAATCATGCCGAGCAGGCGCACCTCGGCCGCCGTAAGGTCCTGGTTGGAGGGCATCATCATGAAGCCGCCGTATTCCACCGGCACCAGCGCCTCCAGCGCGGTGCAGTCGCCCAGCAGCACATCGCAACTGGTGCGGGCCTGCGCATGCTTGTCGATTCCGCATCCCATCGTTGCATTGCCCTGGGGATCGATATCGATCAGCAGCACGCGCCGTTTGGTGGCCGTGAGCGAGGCGGCGAGATTCACGGCGGTCGTGGTCTTGCCCACCCCACCTTTTTGATTTGCGACTGCGATGACCCGCTTCATGATTTGCTCGATCGGGCCTTAGCCGGTGACAGTTCCACGAGATGCCGCTCATCGTCCAGCCCGGGCACTTTGAGCCGATGCACCGCCAGGACACGAAACGATTTGGGGAGAGCGGAGATTTCATCGTCCGGCCGCTTTCCCTTCATCGCGAGCAGGCGCCCGTCCGGAGCACACAAATGCCCGGCATAGGCGGCAAAATCCGCCAGTGAGGATAGCGCTCGCGCCATCACTGTATCGAAAAGTTCGAACGGCCTATAGCTTTCCGCGCGGGCATGCTCGACTTGAACATTGTCGCACCCCAGGCGCAGCGCGGTTTGTTCGACGAATCGGGCCTTCTTGCCGGTGGCCTCGACCAGGATAAAGCGGCGCTGTGGATTGAGGATGGCGAGCGGCAATCCCGGAAAGCCCGCACCGGTGCCGATGTCGGCAATGCGCATGCCGCGCAGGTAGGGCTGCAGGGTCAAACTGTCGAGGACATGTTTGCGCAACATCCCCAATCGGTCACGGATGGCCGTCAAATTGAATTGCGCATTGCCGGCTTCGAGCTCGTCCACGAGCTCGAGCAGCGTCTCGGCGCCCGCCGTATCCAAAGCGATGCCGATTTCGCCCGCGCCCGCGCAGAGTAGTTCAAGTTCGGACTCGCGTGTCACGGACGGCGGCCTAAGGAGTGGAGGGGCGGTCTAGGATAATGGATAAGACTGATTCCGTGGCAGGCTCCCGCGCGAGACTTCCCTCCTCTGCAAGGCGGCCGCGGAAACGGATGGCGCCGTCGCGCCCCTCGCAGGCCCCCGCACTCTCTTCCTCGACCGGCACCCCGGCGCTCGCGGCCGGCGCCGCATTCTTGCGCCAAACGGCGCACGCCGCGCGGAAGACGCCCGGCGCTTCGGCCGTCGTCAAGCGCACGGAGGCTTGAATGCGCGACAAATGATCCTGCCTGAAACACAGCAGATACTCGTCGGGAGTGTGTCCTACGAAACGCGGTGCGGGTGCGTCGGCGGCATAGCACTCGGCGTCGACGACGGCAGCATCGGCCGCCGCCGCATCGGCTGCGGCGCTGCCATGCGCCTCATCCCGAAACAGCAGCACCTCGTGAAGCGCCGCGGGGATGTCCTTGAGCACGCTGCCGAAGGGTGCGATCAGCAGAACGTGCCAATCATAGGAACCGTCCGCAGATTCATGCGCGGCAGGCGCAGGCGGCGTACGTTCAGGTGCGGCGACCCGGGGTGACGGTGCGCGGCAGGCGGTCAACATCGCGAGCAATCCCGCAGACAACGCGATGGAGCGCAGAGTCCGCATTTCAGGCTGCAGCCAAGCTGCTCGCGAGTTGCTCCAGCTCGGCGGCGGCATCGGGGTCTTGCGGCCGGTCACGCTCGAGAACGCGGTGCAGAGTCTGCGCGGCCGCGTCCTTCAATTTGACGCATGCGCTGGCATAATGGATCCGCCAATCCGCGATCAGCTCGTGCTCGAACCACTCGTAGTCATGGCCGCTGACGATGGCGTCGAGGACCATGGCGCAGACGGCGAGTTGCTGCACCCGCCCCCAAGACAGCAAGGTGGCGGAATAGCCCTCGGCGAAGCAGCGGCGCAGATAGGCGGGCGGATCCGCGCTGGCGATGTCGTCGAGCAGATCGACGACATCGTAGGATTTCACCAAATGCTCGTAGGTTGCCATCGGCCCCATTATCGCTTGCGTGTGAGAACATGGTGATTATGACTCGAAATTATTTGTTGCTGTTCGTGGCGGTGCAGTTTCTGTGCCAGAGTCCCGCCATGGCGTTGCCGCGGGTGGAGCGGGGTAATCTGACCTACGACAACATCCCCGAATCCGCGGCGGGTTCGAACGAGAAGCTGGATGCGTATTTGAACGCGCGCCAGGCAACGCCGCTCGGCTTCTCGCCGAAAGATCAGCTGCTGATCTCCACCCGGTTCGGCGATGTGGACCAGCTGCATCTCGTGGAGCGCCCCGCGGGCGAGCGTCGGCAGCTCACCTTCCTGCGCGAGCCGATCACCCAGGCCGCATTCTCACCCGACCCCGCACGCAGCGCCTACGTGTATCTCAAGGACGTGGGCGGCAACGAGAATGCCCAGATCTATTATCAGCGCCTGGGCGAGCCCGGCTCCAAGCTGCTCACCGACGGCAAGTCGCTGAACGGCGCCCCCGTATGGTCGAACAACGGACGCGAAGTCGCGTTCTTCAGCACCGCTCGCGACGGCGTGAGCTACGACATCGACATCGTCGAACCGGAAGCGGGCTCGCTGCCCCGGCTCGCGGTCACCGGCGACGGCGCCGCCTGGTATCCGCTCGATTGGTCGCCGGATGACCGCAAGCTGCTGGTGCTGAAATACCTCTCGATCTCCGAGGCATATCTGTACGTGGTGGATCTCGCCTCTGGACAGAAACGCGAGGTGGAGCCGGCGCCGGCCAAGGTCGGGATTGCGGGCGCCAAGTTCTCCCGCGACGGGCAGGGCGTTTATCTCATCGCGGACCGCGACGGCGCGTTCGCGCAGCTGCGTTACGTCAATCTCTTCACCGGCGAGAAGACCGTCATCTCGGGTCATCTTTCCTGGGACATCGAGGAATTGGCGATCTCCCGCAACGGGCACTACCTGGCCTATGTCAGCAACGAGGCGGGAATCGACAAGCTCAACGTGCTCGATCTGCGTACGCATCAGGACCTGATCCCGCCCAAACTCCCTGCGGCCGGCATCATCGGCTCCTTGAGTTTCGATGCCGCGGGCAATCGCCTCGCCTTCGGCTTCGCGGCGCCCAATCGACCGCGCGATGCCTATGTTCTCGAGCTCGCAACGAACACCCTCGAGGCTTGGACGCACAGCGAAGCGGGTGCGGTGGATCTCGCCAAGTTCGTGACGCCGCGGCTCACGCAGTACCCGACCTTCGACCGAACCGACGGTCGAGAGCGCCAAATACCCGTGTACGTCTACGAGCCGTCGACTCCGGGTCCGCACCCGGTGCTGATCACGCTGCACGGCGGACCCGAATCGCAGTTCCGCCCGGGCTTCGATCCCTGGCTCCAGTATGTGGTCAATGAACTCGGATATGCCGTGGTTGCTCCCAATGTGCGCGGCTCATCCGGCTACGGGAAGAGCTATTTGGCGCTCGACAACGGCATGCTGCGCGAGGATGCCGTGAAGGATGTCGGCGCGCTGCTCGTGTGGCTCAGCTTGCAAAGCACCTTCGACGCAAAGAATGTGGTGGTATCCGGCGGTTCCTACGGCGGCTATCTCACGCTCGCGACGATGGTCAATTTCGGCGAGCGCCTGCGCGGCGGTGTGGACTTGGCGGGCATCGCCGATTTCGTCAGCTTTTTGACCAATACCGCTCCCTATCGGCAGGATCAGCGCCGCGCGGAGTACGGCGATGAACGCGATCCCGACATGCGGGCCTACCTGCGGCGCATTTCACCGCTGACCAATGCGGATCGCATTTCGCGGCCTCTGCTCATCGTGCACGGCAAGAACGATCCGCGGGTTCCGCTCAGCGAAGCGGAGCAGATCGTCAATCGCGTGCGCAGCAAGGGCGGCGACGTGTGGTACTTACAGGCGAGCGACGAAGGTCACGGCTTTCGGAAAAAGCAAAACCGCGACGCCTATTACCGGACGTTCGCGCAATTCCTGACCAGCCTCGGTAAATGACCGCGGGCAGGCCCTACTTGCTCCGGTGGCCGCGGTAACCAACGGCGAGGGTTGACTGGCGAAATACGCCGCCGCGATCTTGACGTCTTCGTCGCTGGTGAGCAGCTGCGCCATGCCGTCCATCACCACATTCTTGCGGCGGCCGTTGCGATAAGCCGTCAACGCCTGCTCCAGGTAATCGACGTGTTGGCCGGCGAGCACGGCCGGCTTCGGCGTCAGCGGCGACTCGACTCCGAGGCCGTTCTCGCCGTGACAGGCGACGCAGGCGGCCGACTTGTTTCGGAACCTTGCCGGTCGCCGCGGCGCTCGGCTTCACGGGTTCCGCACCCTGCAGGTAGGCGGCGATGTCTTCCATGTCCTGATCGGTCAATGAAGCCGCTTGCGCATGCATGGTCGCATGCGGCCGGTCACCGCTGCGGTACTCCTGCAGCGCCGCGACGATATAGGAAGCGTGCTGATGGCGCAGCTTCGGAACGCTGTAGTCCGGGTAGGCGTTCCTATAGTTCTCGATGCCATGGCACCCGTAACAGGTGTAGAACTTCTTCTCGCCGAGTGCCGGATCGCCCGCTGCATGCGCGCCTAGTGACCAACTCAAACTCAAGGCCGTGCTTGCAAGCCACGCCATGCCATTCAATCGAGAAAGCATCTAATTCTCCGAGCCGCGGGGTTCAAATAGTGCGCTGATGTTAAAGAGTGGACGGACAAAATGCCACTCGCGTGAGTGAGCGGCACATTTGCCGGGACGCGCCTGCTACAGAACATCAGCCACAGTCCTGCAGGAGGCCGGGATCCGTCGGCTTCGCTCCCGAGGGGTAGCGGCTAATCACGCGTCCGTCGCGGTCGATCAGAAATTTCTCGAAATTCCACTCGATATCGCCGGGAAAACCGTTTTCCTTCGCGGTCAGCCAGGCATAGAGGGGATGCCGATGGGCGCCGTTGACGTCTATCTTTGCCGCCAACGGAAAGCTCACGCCATACGTGAGAGAGCAGAAGCTTTGAATCTCGGCCGCGGTGCCCGGCTCCTGCGCGCCGAATTGATTGCAGGGAAATCCGACCACGGTGAAATTGCGCTCCTCGAGCTCCCGGTAGAGTTCTTCCAAGCCCGCGTACTGCGGCGTATAGCCGCACTTGCTGGCGACGTTCACCGCCAAGGTCACTTTGCCCCGCAATGGGGCAAGGACATCCTCGCTACCGTCCAGGGCCGGTACCTTGAAGTCGTAGAAGCTGGTCATTTGAAGCCTCCTTCGTGAGTTGCTTGCTGTACACCACATTCATCGCATTGTCGCGCCAACCCAGCACCCGAGTGCTGACGAGATGCTTCGCCACATAGAAGAAGAGAGGGATGAGAGGCTGATCGGCGATCATCAGCCGCTCAGCGCTCTGCAACAGCAGGCGCCGGCTGCCGGCATCGGCCTCGTTGGCCGCGCGCGCCAATAAATCATCGTATTCGGCGTTGGCATAGCGCGGCAAGTTGATGCCGAAATTGCTTTGCAACACCTGCAGAAAGCCGTAGGCGTCGTCGTAGTCCGCGAGCCAGCTCGCACGGAATACTTGGGTGACGTCGCCGCGGTCGATGTCCTGCAGCAGCACCTTGAACTCTTCGGCGTGCAAGCTGGTGTCTATCCCTAAGGCTTGCTTCCACATTTCCGCAACCGCAACGGCAATGCGGCCGTGCAATTCGCCGCTGTTGTAGCGCAATTCGATGGCCGGCGGCGATTGCAGCATTCCCGCCTCGGCCAGCAAGTCGCGCGCCCGAGCGATCCGCCGCGGCATCGGCCAGCTCGCGTACTCCGGCACCGGCGGCGAATAGTCCAAGGTTTGCGGGGGCACGAAGGTGTATGCCGCCGACTCGCCGCTGCCGGTCACCGCCTGTACCAGGCGCTCGCGGTCGATCACCAGCGACAAGGCCTGGCGCAGCTGCGGCGAATTCGCGAAGGGAGCTCGGCGCAGATTCAAGCCCAAGTAGTACACCCCGAGCTGCGGCGCGACGTGCAATTCCGGGCCCAGATGCTGCCGGACCCAGGCGAGCTGGGCTCCGGGAATGGTGGATGTGATATCGAGCGCGCCGGACCTGAAAGCGCGCAGTTCGGCGGACGGTTCGGTCATGGAGTAGTACTCCACGGCATCGATGTGGGTGGCGGCATCGTTCCAGTATCGGTGGTTGCGCACCGCGACCAAGTGCGAGCCGAAATCCCAGCGCGTCAGCACGAAGGCGCCGTTCGACACCATCACCCCCGGCTTGGCGAAGCCTGAAGGGTGCTGTCGGAGTACGGTGCGATTGATCGGAAACGTCGCCGGATGCGCGAGTAGCCCCAAAAAATACGCAGTCGGGCGCGTGAGCCGAACCACCAGCGTTTGCGGATCGACCGCGTGCGCGTTCAAAGTTGAGGCAGCGGCGAGTCCAGCGGTTATCGCCTCCGCGCCCTCCACGGGCGCCAACAATTGCGAGTACTGCGCGCCGGTGCGCGGATCCACCAAGCGGCGCCAGGCGGTCGCGAAGTCTTCGGCGACCACGGATTCACCGTTCGACCAGCGAGCCCCGGTTCGCAGGTGAAATCGATAGGTGAGGCCGTCCGCGGAAACCGCGCATTGATCGGCGGCGGCCAATACCGGCGCGCCGTCCGGGCCTATTTCGGTCAAGCCCTCGTACAAATCGCGCAATATGGTGATCGCCGCCTCGGAACGCGCGCCGTGGGGGTCGAGGCTCTCCGGTTCCGCCCCATTGCCCCGGCGCAAGACTACGGTGCGCGTTTGCGGCGCGGCGGCACCGTGCCGCCGCGCGAGTACGCCCACCAGCGCCGCGATGATGCCGGCGAGCAGCACCGCCCATAGCAGCGCCCGAGTGGCACGAATGCGCGGCACTTGCAACGCGCTGCCCGAATTCAAGCGGCGCGGTCGCCCTTCTTGAGATGCACCAGCAATATCGACACCGCGGCCGGCGTCAGGCCCGGGATCCGTGCGGCTTGACCCAAGGTTTCGGGACGCACGTCGCGCAGACGCTGGCGCGCTTCGTTCGACAGGCCGCCGACATCGCCATAGTCGATATCCTCGGGCAGGCGCAATTCCTCGTGGCGCCGCTGCCGCTCGATCTCGTCGTTCTGCCGCTTGAGATACCCCGAATATTTCGCCTCGACATCAACCTGTAATTTAACTTGTTCGGCCAAACGTTCGTCGCTGCGCCAATCCCCGTCCACCCCCGTGCGCGCATCCGTCGTCGTGTCGGCGTCCGCGCTCGGCGGCGGAGCAACGTGCTGCAAATCATCGTAAGCCAGTTCCGGGCGGCGCAATAAATCCAAGGCATGCGCTTCGCGCAGCAGGGGCGAGCCCAGCTTGGCGAGCAACTCAGCGTCGACGTCGGCCGGATGCACCACCTTTGCAGCCAGCCGGGATACTTCGTCCGCGACGGCGGCGCGTTTGCGCTGGAAAAACTCCCAGCGGGTGTCATCGACCAGGCCCAGCTCGCGGCCCTGGGCCGTGAGGCGCAGATCCGCATTGTCTTCGCGCAGGCTCAAGCGGTACTCCGCACGGCTGGTGAACATCCGATAAGGCTCCGGCGCGCCGCGCGTGATCAAATCATCGATCAGCACGCCGATGTAGGCCTCACTTCGTTTCGGCCACCACGCATCGCGTTCACCGGCAGCGAGCGCGGCGTTTGCGCCGGCCAGCAGTCCTTGCGCAGCGGCCTCTTCGTAGCCCGTAGTACCGTTGATTTGTCCGGCGAAGAAAAGACCGGAAAGAGTCTTGCTCTCCAAGCTGAACTTCAAGTCGCGCGGATCGAAGAAATCGTATTCGATGGCGTAGCCCGGACGAGTGATGTGCGCGCGCTCGAACCCGCGGATGGTGCGCACGAACTCATACTGCACGTCGAAGGGTAGACTCGTGGATATGCCGTTGGGGTAGATCTCGTGAGTATTGAGACCCTCGGGCTCGACGAAGATCTGGTGCGAGTGCTTGTCGGCGAAGCGCACCACCTTGTCTTCCACCGACGGACAGTAGCGCGGGCCGACGCCCTCGATCAGGCCGGTGAACATGGGCGAGCGGGCAGTGGCGCCGCGAATGATGTCGTGGGTGCGCTCGTTGGTGGCCGTGATGTGGCAGGGGAGCTGCCGCGGGTGCAAACCGCGCGTGCCGAGATATGAGAACACCGGCCGCGGGTCGTCGCTGTGCTGCTCGCGCATGACGGAGAAATCGATGCTGCGGCCGTCGATCCGCGGCGGCGTGCCAGTTTTCAGTCGGCCGACGCGCAGATCCAGATCGCGCAGGCGGGCCGCCAGACTCATCGACGGCGGATCCCCCGCGCGGCCACCCGGATGGCTCTCCAAGCCGACATGAATTCTGCCGCCCAAGAAGGTGCCCACGGTCAGCACGACGGCGCGCGCGCGAAATTCGACGCCGCTTTGCGTGACCACGCCGCACACGCGCCCGTCCTCGATCTTGAGATCCGCCGCCTCTTGTTGGAACAGCGTGAGATTCGGCTGAGTCTCCAGCATGCGGCGAATCGCCTGCTTGTAGAGTTGCCGGTCGGCTTGCGCACGCGTGGCGCGTACTGCCGGTCCCTTGCTGGCATTCAGGGTGCGAAACTGGATGCCGGCCTCGTCGGCCGCGAGCGCCATCGCGCCGCCCAACGCGTCGATCTCCTTCACCAGGTGGCCCTTACCGATGCCGCCGATCGCCGGGTTGCAGCTCATCTGCCCCAGCGTCTCGATGTTATTCGTCAGCAGCAAAGTCCGCTCGCCCATGCGTGCAGCCGCGAGCGCGGCTTCGGTGCCCGCATGGCCGCCGCCGATCACGATCACCCCGTATTCGGTACCGAAACGCATCACGCTGAATCTACTCGGTTTTCTAACAGGCGGGTACTTTAAGCGCCTTGCGCTTCGCGGCACAAGGTGTGCAGGGGCCTGGAACCGGGCGGGTTGCCGCGACTAAGGGGCTGATAACCATGGCCGCGCGTTTCTGCGGAAACGCGCGAATGACCACTTGGCGGACGAATCAACGTTTCCGCGGAAACGTGCAAGCCGCCGGAGCGTCGCAAGGCGGCGCGGCTACTCGACGGCGACGGGGATGCCGGCAAATTTGCCCGCCCATGCCTTGGGCCCGGTCTCGTGCACCGAGATACCGCCCGAGCTCACCGCCACGGTGACCGGCATATCGCGGACGTCGAATTCGTATACGGCCTCCATGCCAAGTTCGGGGAAGGCAACGATGCGGCTGCTGCGAATCGCATTCGACACCAGGAAGGCGGCGCCGCCCACTGCGATCAAGTAGGCGGAAGCGTGCTTCGCGATGGACTCGACGGTGTCGGGGCCACGCTCGGCCTTTCCGACCATTGCCAGCAAGCCGGCCTTGCCCAGCATGGTGTCGGTGAACCGATCCATGCGATTCGCGGTGGTGGGACCCGCCGGTCCCACGACTTCCGCACCAACGGGATCGACCGGTCCCACGTAGTAGATGACACGGCCGCGAAAATCCAGTCCGTCGGGCAGGGGCTTGCCGGCGTCGAGCAGGGCACAGATGCGCTTGTGCGCGGCGTCGCGGCCGGTCAAGAGTTTTCCCGACAGCAGCAGACGTTCGCCGGGTTTCCAGCCGGCAATCTCGGCGCGCGTCAGACCGTCGAGCGACACGCGGCGCGCGCTGGCGTCGGCGGACCAGGTAACTTTCGGCCACAGATCCAAATTCGGCGGCTCGAGAACCGCGGGGCCCGAACCGTCCAGCGTGAAATGGATATGCCGGGTCGCGGCGCAGTTGGGAATCACCGCCACCGGTAAGGAGGCCGCGTGCGTCGGATAGTCCAACACCTTCACATCGAGGACGGTGGTCAAGCCTCCGAGGCCCTGCGCGCCGATGCCGAGCGCGTTGACCCGTTGGAATATCTCCAGACGCAGTTCTTCCAATTTGCTTTTCGGCCCGCGCGCGATCAGATCGCCGATGTCGATGGGCTCCATCAATGATTGTTTCGCCAGCAGCATGGCCTTCTCGGCGCTGCCGCCGATGCCCACCCCCAGCATTCCCGGCGGACACCACCCGGCACCCATCTCGGGCACCATCTCCAGGACCCAGTCCGCCACCGAGTCGGATGGATTCAACATCGCGAACATGGACTTGTTTTCGGATCCGCCGCCCTTTGCCGCGACGGTGATCTCGACCTCGTCTCCCGCGACGAATTCGGTGTGGATCACCGCAGGGGTGTTGTCGCGCGTATTGGATCGCTTGAATGCGGGATCGGAGACGATGGACGCGCGCAGCTTGTTGTCGGGATCGAGGTAGGCGCGGCGCACGCCTTCATTGATCATTGCCGGAAGATCGACAGTGGCGTCCCAGCGCACACCCATGCCCACTTTCACGAACACCACCACGATGCCGGTGTCCTGGCAAATGGGCCGATGCCCTTCGGCGCACATGCGCGAATTGGTGAGAATCTGCGCGATCGCGTCGCGCGCGGACGGGCTCTGTTCCATGTCGTACGCACGCCCCATGGCGCGGATGAAGTCGGGAGTGTGATAGTAGGAAATGTATTGCAAGGCATCGGCGACGCTGGCGATCACATCGGCTTGGCGAATCACGCTCATGGCACAACCCTTAGGTAAAGTCGAACTGGGCCGCAAATCTACCAAGTCGCGGGCGGAGAGCGGTAGCGAATCCCCTACAATCGGCAGAAATCGGAGATGCGAATGCGGCGTGGGTGGAGAGTTATCGTGTCCGGCACCCTACGGCGTGCCTTGGAGATCATCGTACGGCATGCCTTGGGGGGCACCTTGTGCGGCGCTTTGGCGTTGAGTTGTCTGTGGCTGCGGCCGGCCGCGGCAACAGCGGCTACCGCCGCCCCGGCCCCGTTGGCGTTGCATGAGTGCCGCCTGGAACATCCGCTGCGACTGGCATCGATCGCGGCGCGTTGCGGCGTGCTCAAAGTACCGGAGGATCGGACGCGCCCGGACGGTGCGGCCATTGAATTGAGTGTTGCGGTAGTGCCCGCGCTCAATCGGCGCGCCGCGGCGGCGCCGCTGTTTCTCTTGGCGGGCGGCCCGGGCCAGGGCGCCACGGCGATGTACACGAGCTACGCCGCGGCGTTCGCGCGAGTGAATCGCAATCACGATATCGTGCTGGTCGATCAGCGCGGCACCGGGAAATCCGCGCCGCTGACCTGCGACTACCCGGACGACTGGCAAGCGGCGAGCGATGACATACCGGCGCTGCGGCAGGCGACTCTGGCGTGCCTCCACGAGTACGGCGACCGGGTGCGCTTCTACACCAGCAGTGCGGCGGTTGCCGACCTCGCGGCCGTTCGCGAGGCGCTCGAGTACCCGGCAATCGATCTTTATGGCGCATCCTATGGCACGCGGGTGGCGCAGCTCTACATGCGGCGCTTTCCCGCGTCGATTCATGCGGTGATCTTGGATGGCGTGACCTATCCGGAGCAGGCGATCGGACCCGACACACCGCTGGACGGCCAGCGCGCCCTGGATCTCATCGTGAAGCGTTGCGAAGATTCCACAGATTGCGCCGCCGCCTATCCCGAGCTGCAGCAGGACCTCGTCGGCCTGCTGCGCCAATTCGGGCCGCAGAGAGCCGTGATGACCATCGATGACCCGTCGAGCGGCCTGCCCCTTAAGATCGAATTCAATCGCAACATGCTGAATGCCAGCTTGAGATTTCTCTCCTACAGCGCAGCCCAGGCCTCGCTGTTGCCCACGCTGATTCATCGCGCGGCCCAGGGCGCCTTTGCGCCGCTCGCGGCGCAAACCGTCATGACCGCGCGGCAAGTCGGCGATCAACTCGCGAGCGGCATGCAGAACACGCGTGATCTGCAGTGAAGACGTGCCGTTTTTCGCTGCCGCCGGCATCGATCGTGCGGCGCTTTCCCGCACCTACCAGGGCGTGGATCAGTTGGACGCCCTGCTGGAGATCTGCAAGCTGTGGCCGCACGGCCCGGTGGACGCCGATCTTCACAGCCCGCTGCGCAGCGATATTCCCACCTTGCTGTTGTCGGGCGAGGCGGATCCGGTGACGCCGCCCGCTGATGCGGAGCGCGCGGCCCGTGGACTTGCGCACCATCGGCACCTGGTATTGGGCGGCGAGGGACACGGGCAGGTCGCCACGGGCTGTGTACCTAGGTTGATGGCGGCGTTTCTGGACGCAGCGGCGCCGGATAAGCTCGATGCGGCCTGCCTGGAACGGCACGGCCCCGCGCCTTTCTTCGTGAATGCGACGGGTCCGGCGCCATGATCGAAGCTTTGGGTTTGAGCAAGCGCTTCGGCGCCATCGAGGCCGTGCGGGACGTGTCCTTCGTGGCGCGCGACGGGGAAATCACCGGCCTCTTGGGTGCCAACGGCGCCGGCAAGTCGACTTGTTTGCGCATGCTGTACGGGGTGCTGACGCCGGACAGCGGCAAGGCCTGCATCGACGGCATCGACATACGCGGCGAGACCTCGAGAGCCCGCGCGCACTTGGGCGTGCTGCCCCACGCGGCGGGCCTATACGGCAATCTGACGGCGCGCGAGAACATCCACTATTTCGGTGTCGCTGCAGGGAATCGGCGGCGAGCGATTGCAGTCGCGCACCGCCGAACTGGTCCGCGTCCTCGGCATGGAGAGTTTCATGGAGCGCCGCGCCAAAGGCTTTTCGCAGGGACAGCGCATCAAAGTAGCGCTGGCGCGCGCGCTGGTGCACGATCCCGGCAATATCGTGCTCGATGAACCCACCAATGGGCTGGACGTGATGGCGATACGCAATTTGCGCGACATGCTGCTGGCCCTGAAGGCGCAGGGACGGTGCGTGCTGTTTTCCTCGCACGTCATGCAGGAGGTGGCCGCGCTCTGCGATCGGGTGGTGATCATCGGGCACGGCAGAGGTTCTGGCGGACGCGACGGTGCAATCGATTCGGGATCAGCAGCGGCGCGGCTTCATTGGAAGAGGCGTTTCTGCGGGTGCTGGGCGACACCGAGGGCGTGAGCTGAATGCGCGCACTGTTCACCGTCTTTGGCAAGGAATTTCTGGAAAACCTGCGTGATCGCCGCACGCTGGTGTCGGCTTTGCTGTTTGGACCCCTGTTCGGGCCCTTGCTGTTCGGCCTCATGGTGTCGCGCATGCTCAATCAGAGCGTGGTCGAGTCGGACGAGCCGCTCAGGCTCACGATATCCGGCGGCGACAATGCGCCGGGGCTTACGCGCTATCTGGAAGCACAGGGCGTCAAGCTGACCAGAGGCGAATCTGTCGGAGAACGAGGCGCGCGCCGCCGTCCGCGGCGGCGCGCGCAAGTCGTGCTGCATCATCCCGCAAGGAATACGGCGCGCGGTTCACCGCGGCGATTCCGGCGCCCGTGCTGCTGTTCGCGGACAGCGCGGATTCGCAAACCCGCAAGAGCGCGGATCGCGCGCAGACTCATCTTGGGAAGCTACGGCAGCACCATCGCACAGCTGCGGCTGCAGTCCAGGGGAGTGAATCCGCTGCTCGCGGTACCCGTGGCGGTCAACGAGGTCGATGTGGCGACGCCCACCGGCCGAGCGGTGGTGGTGCTGGGCTTCATGACCTATTTCGTCTTGTTCGCGGTATTGATGGGCGGACTCGTATCTGGCCATCGATACCACGGCGGGGGAGCGTGAACGGGGGTCATTGGAGGCGCTGCTCAGTCTGCCGGTGGCCCGCTCGAGTCTGGTGGGCGGCAAGATTCTCGCCACCTGTGCCTACATGTGCATCTCGCTGGCATTCTGCCTCGCGGCGTTCGTTTGCGTGTTTCGCTTCGTGCCGCTGGAAAGACTGGGCATGAGCGCAAACCTGGGCGCCGGCACGGCGTTGATTTTCTTTGCGATTTGTCTGCCCTTCGTCCCCCTGGGCGCCGCGCTCATGACCTTCGTCGCCTCGTTCACCCAGAGCTACCGCGAGGCTCAAACCTACCTCACCACGGTGCTCCTGGTGCCGACCTTGCCGATTGCATTCGCCAGTATTTATTCGCTGAAAACCCGCAGTTCATTGATGTTCATCCCCTCGCTGAGCCAGCATTTGCTGATGACCAGCGTGCTCAAGGACGAGGCCGTCGCAGCGAGCGACGTGGCGGTATCGGCCGCGGCATCGCTCGCCCTGGCGCTGGCGCTCACGGTGCTGACCGCCCGACATTGGCGGCGAGAGACCATGCTGGGCTAGGAGCCTGTCTGACCAATGATGCGCCTGCTGCGGACGCCCCACGGCGGCATCTTTGGGCGCTCCTTACTCGGACAGGCTCCTAGTGCTTTTGGACCAATATCCATGGGGGATTAGGGGTCTTTACTATATGGTCGTTTAGCAGCACAACCTGTATAAGGGGGGCGGTAAATTCTTGGCACCGCTCTCTGGGGGAAGCTGGCATGACAGACTCGTCGCAATCGCGGACGAATATAGCCGCGCTTTTGGCGATTTTGGCCCTATCGGCCGCTACCATGGTGTGGCTGTTTTGGCATTTCCCGGTGATTACAGCGGTTGCCACCGTCGCCATCCTGGCGGTTCTCGGGATCTGCGCCCGCCTGGCGCGATCGACTGACACCGACATGACGGATCTGCAGCACAAGCAAGGCGTTTGACTCGCGTCCTGGCGGCGCGACGCTGAGCGGATCGCGCCGTTACTTTCCGATACAGAAGCTGCCGAATATCTCCCCCAGCAAGTCCTCGCTGGTGAATTCACCGGTGATCTCGCTCAAGTCCTGTTGAGCCAGCCGCAAGTCTTCCGCGAACAACTCGAACGCCCGCGTGCCGCTCAAAATGTCCGCCGCGCTTTGCACATGCTGCCGGGCGCGCTGCAATGCATCGAGATGCCGGCGCCGGGCGGCAAGCGCGCCGGACTCTGTCTCGCGGTATCCCGCCGTGGTCTTCAAGTGGGTTCGCAACAGATCCACGCCTACGCCCGTGCGCGCGCTCAGGAACACTCGCGGCGGGGTAGCGGCCTCGTCGAGCCTGGCCGCGCCGTCCGTCAAATCGATCTTATTGAAGACCACGGTGACCGGGACGCCGGCCGGCAATTGTTCGAGTTCCGCCGCCCACGCGTTCGAATCGCCGGCGCCGGCGTGGGCGAGGCCGGCGTCCACGATGTACAGCACGCGGTCGGCCCGCGTCATTTCGTTTCTGGCGCGCCGTACCCCTTCGACCTCGGCCACATCGACCGCGTCGCGCAAGCCCGCGGTATCGACCAGGTTCAACGGCAATCCGTCGAGGTGCACTTGCTGGCGCAGCACATCGCGGGTCGTTCCGGGCACATCGGTGACGATGGCAACATCATCTCCCGCCAATACATTCAGCAAGCTGGATTTGCCGGCGTTGGGTTTGCCCGCGATCACGACGTGCAGCCCCTCGCGCAGCAAGGCGCCTTGCCGCGCCGCCGCGGTGATGGAATCGAACGCAGCGAAGACGGCGGCGAGGCGGGTCCGCAATGCACGGTCCGAGAGAAAATCGATTTCTTCGTCGGGAAAATCGATGGCTGCCTCGACATAGGCGCGCAGTTCCGTGATGCGCGACTTAAGATCGGCAATCCGCGCAGAGAACTCGCCCTGCAGCGAGCGCACCGCCGCCCGAGCGGCGGCGGTGGTGCCGGCGTCGATCAGGTCGGCGATGGCTTCGGCTTGCGCAATGTCGATCTTGCCGTTCAGGAAAGCGCGCTCACTGAACTCTCCGGCACGCGCCAGGCGGCAGCCGAGTTCGAGCAGGCGTTGCAGCAGCATGTCGGCGACCAGTGCGCCGCCGTGGCCCTGTAATTCCAGGACATGTTCGCCTGTGTACGACGCGGGCGCGGGGAAGTACAGGGCGATGCCCTCGTCCACACTCTGACCCCGAGCGTCGAGAAACCTGGAGAACCGCGCCAGGCGCGGAGTGGGGAGCGTCCCGAGAATGCCGGTGGCGATCTGCGGCACCAAGGGACCGGAGACACGGATCACCGCCACGGCGCCGCGGCCAGCGGCGCTGGCGATGGCGACAATGGTGTCCAGCGAACTCATGGCCGTTTTAAGCTCGCTGTTTGACGGCCTCGGCTTCCACCACTTGATTGACGCGCCACTGCTGCGCGATGGTCAACAGCGTATTGGTCAGCCAGTAAAGCACCAGGCCGCATGGGAACCACGCCATCATGCCCGTCATGACCAGCGGCATGAATTGCATGATTTTCGCCTGCATGGGATCGGGCGGCGCGGGATTCAGCTTGAACTGCGCAAACATTGCCGCGCCCATCAACAAGGGCAGCACGAAAAACGGGTCGCGCGAGGAGAGATCATTGACCCATAGCAGAAATGGCGCCTGGCGCATTTCCACGCTCTCGAGCAGCACTCGATAGAAGGAGATGAAAAATGGGATCTGAACCAGCATGGGCAAGCAGCCGGCCAAGGGATTGATTTTTTCCTTCTTGTACAGCTCCATCATGGCGCGACCGAGTTTTTCGCGATCGTCCTTGAAAGTCTCCTGGATCTGCTTCATGCGCGGAGCGACGGTGCGCATTTTGGCCATGGAACGGCCGCTCGCTTGGCTCAAGGGATAGAACAGCAACTTGATCAGCGCCGTGACGATGATGATCGCCCAGCCCCAATTGCCGACGAGCCCATGGACCCAGTTGAGCGTGGCGAACAGCGGTTGCGCGAGCACGGTCAAGATGCCGAAGTCGACGGTGCGCTCCAGGCGCGGGCCGGTGGCCGCCAGCTGCGACTGCAATTTGGGGCCGACGAACAGTTTCTCGTGGAACTTGGCTTCCCCGCCGGCCGGCACCTCGACGCTCGGACCGGTGGCACTCAGCAGGGATACGTTGTCGCGGACCTGCAGCCGATACTGGTAGGGCTGACCGCCGCTCGGCACGATCGCAGACACGAATTGATGTTGCAACGAGGCGAGCCAACCATTGGTGATGGTCTCCGAGAACTTGCTGTCGCTCTCGCTCTCCACGTTCAGGTCATGGGATTTGGTGCCGTCATAGACAGCCGGTCCTTTGAACGAATAAGTCTCGACATCGAAGTAGGAGCGCGAGGCATGCTCCCAGTGACGCAGGAATTGCGAATAAGGCGTCAGCTTGCGGGGTGCGGCGCCGGCGTTTTTCACATCGTAAAGTCAGGTCGATGGAATACAGGCCGCGCGTGAAGATGAAGGTCTTGGTCACGGTCAGTCCCTGACCGTCGGTCCACGTCAAGGGCACGCGAAGTTCATTGGCGCCCGCGGGAAGTGCGTAAGTCGTCTCGGCCGAGCTCCAGGTCGCAAGATGGGTCGGCGCGGCTTCGCCGGCACCGCCGCTGAGGCCGGTCTGCAGCAGATAGAGGGTAGTGGCAGGTGCGTGGCTCAAGAGCCGAACCGGAATATTCGGTGCATCTTTGCGCAGCGGATATTGCAAGAGATCGGCTTGATCGAGATCGCCACCCTTCAAGTTGATGGTCACATCGAACACGTCAGTGGTGACATGCACCGGCAGCGCCGCAGATGAGTCTTGCGGGGGCACGCTGGCCGGCGGCGCCGCGAAGGACTCCGTTGCGGCGGAAACCGCGGGGGCGGTTGCCGGCGCTATGGGAGGCGCCGCGCTGCTCGCTGCCTGCGGCACCGTGTCGCCGAGCGTGCCGGCGGCGCCGGGATTTGATGTAGCTGCGGTATCGTGCGCGCCCGGCGCCGGATAATCATGCATCCACGCTTCGTAGTTGAGATATAGGATCGCGGCGAGCGCAATCCACAGAAGCATGCGTGTATTAGGCATTGATCATTCTCTTGTCCGGCACAGGGTCGTAGCCGCCCTCGTTGAAGGGATGACAGCGTAGTAGGCGACGCAGGCCGAGCCAGGTACCTCGCAAGGCACCGTGGCGTTCGATCGCGGTATGCATGTAGCACGAGCAGCTGGGGTAGAAACGGCAGCGCGCTCCGAACCACGGACTCAACAACAGCTGGTATCCGCGGATGATCCACAACAGGACTTGGCGAAGGGCTAGCATCGTTGCGTAATCGATTTCCAGTGTTTGGCGAGGCTCGCGCGCAAATCGCTCGGGCTCGCTTGACGCGCCGCCTCTCTCGCGGAGACTGTGACATCGACCGGCGGCAGTGAGTGTTGGTTCAAGCGGAAAGATTCTCGTGTGAGGCGTTTGATGCGATTGCGTGCAACCGCAGTACCAAAGGTGCGCGTCGCTATACTCAAGCCCAACCGAGGATGGGTTTCATGATTGGCCAGGACCGACAAACTAAACAATGCATCGGCAAATTTCTTGCCGCGCCGCTTCACTTCGCGAAATTCGGCCGGCTGGTGCAAACGCTTGCGCGGCTCGAACGTCAGCCTCTTGATAGACGCAGAGATCGTTAGAGTGTCCTGAATCCTAAAATCAAGGACAGAGGCGCTTGCGACCCTTCGCGCGGCGGCGCGCAAGTAGTCGGCGACCGCTCTTCGTGGCCATGCGCGCGCGAAAGCCGTGAGTACGGGCTCGGTGTAGATTACTGGGATTGAAAGTACGTTTCATAGCGCAACTCGAACAAAAACCACGGGCCAAATCAATGAATTGGGAGATTTACGAAAGGCGGCAAGGGTACTGAGCAAGCATCGATGTGTCAATAGACGCCCCCGCGAGTTGGAGCTAGACTCGCTGCCCTTTCGTTTACTTTGCCCTGCCCCAAAAGCTTTAGGAGAGCGCTCTTGTCAGAGTCGCTATGGAACCGCTGTCTGCGAGTGCTCGAGAGCGAACTCCCGGAGCAGCAGTTCAATACCTGGGTGCGACCCCTTCAGGCAATCGAGCGAAACGGGGAACTGCGGCTCCTGGCGCCCAATCGCTATGTCATCGATTGGTTGGGTCAGAACTCCCTGCCGCGGATCAAGGAGCTCATTCGGGCGTTCGCCGAGGATCCGGCTCCGGAACTGGTGCTCGATGTGGGCACGCGGGCAGGCGTCCCCGCCCCCGTGGTAACGGTCAACGGCGGCCATACCGTGGCCAACGGCGCGGCTCCCAGACCGCGCCGGCTCGCGCCTTCGGTTCTCGGCGGCCCGATCAATTCGGGTTTCACTTTCGACAGTTTCGTCGAGGGAAAGAGCAATCAGCTCGCCAAGGCAGCCGCGATTCAGGTCGCGGGCAATCCGGGCAGAGCATACAACCCGCTGTTCATCTATGGCGGTGTCGGCCTCGGCAAGACGCACCTCATGCACGCCGTGGCGAATAAGATCAAGGAAAACAATTCAGAGGCGCGCCTCGCCTACGTGCACAGCGAACGATTCGTGGGCGACATGGTGAAGGCCCTGCAGCACAACACCATCAACGACTTCAAGACTGCGTATCGATCCTTGGATGCTCTGATGATCGACGATATTCAGTTTTTTGCGGGAAAAGACCGTTCTCAGGAGGAGTTCTTTCACACCTTCAACGCGCTGTTGGAGAGCCAGCAACAGGTGATCTTGACCTGCGATCGGTACCCGAAGGAAGTCGATCGGGCTCGAAGAGCGGTTGAAGTCGAGGTTCGGCTGGGGTTTGACGGTGGCAATCGAGCCGCCGGAGCTCGAGACCTGCGTCGCCATCCTGATGAGCAAGGCCGCGGTGTCGCAAGTTGATTTGCCGGAAGAGGTTGCGTTCTTCGTCGCGAAGCGCATTCGTTCGAACGTCCGCGAACTCGAGGGCGCACTGCGCAGAGTGATCGCGACGTCGAATTTCACCGGGCGGCCGATCACGCTGGACTTGGTCAAGGAAGCCTTGCGCGATCTTTTGGCCCTGCAAGAAAAGCTGGTCACGGTAGAAAATATTCAGAAGACCGTCGCGGAATATTACAAGATTCGAATTGCCGATTTATTGTCGAAGCGCCGTAGCCGCTCCATCGCCCGACCGCGCCAGGTAGCGATGGCGTTGGCGAAGGAATTGACCAATCACAGTCTGCCGGAGATTGGCGACGCTTTTGGCGGCCGGGATCATACGACGGTGCTGCATGCCTGTAGGCGCGTCAAGGAGTTACGGGAGACGGAACGGCGGATCGGCGAGGACTATATGAACCTGTTGAGAACCCTGGCTGGATAGGGTAGGAAAAGCTGTGGATGAGCTTGTGGATAAAGAGTATCCACAGGTCAATGACAGCTTGCGAGCCGTTCCCGGACAGGAGTGGGGTACGGTTTTGGCGAGTGTAATATATTGATTTGTAAGCTTTTTTTGGAGTTATACCGAAAAGTCGGCTGCTTCATAATCATAGTAATAATCTCTTTTAAGAATCTAAATCTAAGATTGGTTAGACGGGTGTGCCCATGAAATTGACGGCTGAGCGCGAGAAATTATTGGCCCCATTGCAGGCGGTGATCGGGGTCGTGGAGCGGCGCCAGACCATGCCGGTTTTGGCCAATGTGCTGCTTGGCGTTCGCCAAGGGCAATTGTCGATTACCGCCACGGATCTGGAGGTGGAGTTGGTGGCTTCCACGGAAGTGGCGGTCCAAGAGGCCGGTGACATCACGGTTCCCGGCCGTAAATTCCTGGATATTTTGCGGGCATTGCCCGAGAAGGTTTCGGTGTCCCTGACCGTGGAAGGGGAGAAAATGGTCATCAAGGCGGGGCGCAGCCGCTTCAGCCTGTCGACTCTGCCGGCTGCGGAATTTCCGGTGATCGACGACATCAATGCGCAGCAAACGGTGCAGGTACCGCGCAAGGAATTGCTGCGTTTGCTGGAGAAGACCCATTTTTCCATGGCACAGCAAGATGTTCGCTACTACTTGAACGGGATGCTGCTGGAAATCGAGGGCCAGCTCCTGCGGGCGGTGGCCACCGACGGACATCGTCTGGCGCTGTGCGAAACAGCGTTGGCGGCGAAGGCGAAGACCTCACAGCAGGTGATCGTGCCCCGAAAGGGCGTGTTGGAGTTGCAGAGAGTGCTCACCGCCGAGGGGGACGCCGAGTTGGCGATTGGGACGAATCATGTTCGCGCGCAGATCGGCGATGTTCGGTTTACTTCGAAGCTAATTGACGGCCGATTCCCGGAATATTCTCGCGTGATACCGGCGGTGCCGGCGACGGCCATTCGAGCCGATCGGGATATTTTGCGCCAGGCGTTGCAGCGTACGGCGATTCTGTCGAACGAGAAGTACCGTGGTATTCGCGTTACTGTGAAGAAGAACGCCATAACAGTTCAGGCGCACAATCCGGAGCAGGAGGAAGCGGAGGAAGAGATCGAGGTCAGCTATGACGGCAGCGATCTCGAGGTTGGATTCAATGTGAACTACCTCCTCGATGCCTTGGCCGCGATCGACGGCCAGGAAGTCGAGCTGGGGCTGACCGACAGCAACAGCAGCTGCCTGATTCGCTCTCCCGGGAACTGCCACGGCACGCTACGTCGTCATGCCGATGAGGCTTTGAGTCGTGTCACTTCGCCGGGTGCAAGTAACGGATTTCCGCTGCTTGCGTTCGGCGGCTCTTGAGCTCGATCCCCGCTTCACGCTGATCAGCGGCCCCAATGCCTCGGGCAAGACCAGTCTGCTCGAGGCCCTCTACGTGCTGGGCCGCGGCCGCTCCTTTCGGACACGACGTCTCGAACACTTGATTCGCCACGGCGCAGAGCAGTTTGTGGTGTTCGGTGAGATCGATGCCAATGATCGTCGAATCCCGCTGGGCGTCGAGGGATCGACTTCCGGGATGCGCGCGCGGTTGGGCGGTGCAAAGGCATCTCTGGCGGAGTTGGCGCTGGTATTGCCGGTTCAGATCATAGACCCGGAAGTCCACCGGCTCATCGAGGAAGGTCCGAGCCGCCGTCGCCGGTTCTTGGACTGGGGTGTGTTCCACGTGAAACAATCGTTTGTCGCCCACTGGCAGCGCTACCACCAAGCGCTGAAGCAGCGAAATGCAGCGCTGAAAGCTGCGCAGCACAGTGGAGCTGTAGCTGCATGGGACGCGGAGTTGCTCCGATACGGGGAGCTGGTAACGGCGGCAAGGACCGAATACGTGCAGCAATTGGCTGCACCCGTCCAGCAACTTAGCCGGAATCTGCTCGGAATGGACCTCACCTTGAATTACCGCCCTGGCTGGGTCCGCGAACTGAGCTTTGCCGAAGCGCTCCAGCAAAGCAGAAGGCACGACCAAGAAGTCGGTGTTACGCAAGTGGGGCCGCATAGGGGGGAGCTCAGCATTCGATTGGATGGCGCCGCCGTCAAGGACCGCATATCCCGGGGACAGCAGAAGCTGCTGGCGGCCGCGCTGCTGCTGGGCCAACTCAAGCTATTTCCCGACAGCGCGCCGGTACAGCCGACTCTTCTGTTGGACGATCCCGCCGCGGAGCTCGACGATGAGCGACTCGCGGGACTGATTGGTGAACTGACGACGCATGCGATTCAGCTGGTGGTGACGACGCTGCACGGCGAATTCTCTGCTTTTGGGGCTCCGGGGCGGAAGTTCCGAGTGGTCGGCGGGAGCTTGGAGGCCCTCTAGACCTCGGCGCCGTGACATGGTGGGCTAGGGCAGCGCTCGCTCGGAGGGGTAAGAAGCCCCGACGCAACTGCGTTCTTCGTTACCTCGGGGCTTCTCAGCTTTCCTGAGGGTCGCTCGAAATCGATACACAGTCTCCGATGCCGACGGTACCGGCGGGAGTTGAACGCGGGATCTTGCGGCCGACGAATGCCATGTGGCTACCCAGCGAGGATGGCCCCTGGGAGCTCGTCTTCTGGCGCGGTGATGTTGAGCGGCCCGGAGTGAAGGGCCTGGGAGATGGGATGCATCAGCGGCAACTGCTTCGCTGCCGTGAGCCATCCCCAGACTCCCATGCGCAGCGGTCAAGATCACTCAAAATCACCACGCCGACGACTATCTGGTTCCACGTGGAACGTAACATCCGACTTGTCCGGTGAAGCCAGCGGAGAAGGTTCCGGCAGCTATGAGTTCGATACGCCCGACCCCACCACGGCGCGCTCATCGTTCACCGTTGTATCTATATGATTTTAAACAGGTTTTTAGATACCAAGGATTCGTTTTTGACAGCGGAAACTGCTAGAATAGGCGGCTTAAAAATAGGATCCACCATGGCCGATAGCGACGTCTACGATTCCAGCAAAATCAAAGTCTTGAAGGGACTCGACGCGGTTCGAAAGCGCCCCGGAATGTACATCGGCGACACCGATGACGGCAGTGGCCTGCATCACATGGTGTTCGAAGTGGTCGATAACGCCATCGATGAAGCGTTGGCTGGCCATTGCGATCGAGTGGTGGTGACGATTCACGCGGATGAATCGGTGACGGTGTCGGACAACGGGCGCGGCATCCCTGTGGATATCCATGCCGAAGAAGGCCGCTCCGCAGCCGAAGTCATCATGACGGTGCTGCACTCCGGCGGCAAATTCGACGACAGCTCCTACAAGGTCTCGGGTGGCTTGCACGGCGTCGGAATCTCGGTCGTCAACGCGCTCTCCGATTATCTGGAGCTCATCATCCGGCGCGACGGCAAGGTGCATCGGCAAGAATATCGACTCGGCGAGCCGCAGGCTCCGCTGGCCGCCATCGGTGATACCGGCGAGAAGGGCACGACCCTGCGCTTCAAACCCAGCGCGCAAATATTCACGCACATCACGTTCAACTACGACACTCTCGCCAAGCGTTTGCGCGAGCTGTCCTTTCTAAACTCGGGTGTGCGCATCGAGCTGATCGACGAGCGCGACGAGAAGACCGAGGTGTTCCAACACGAGGGCGGCCTGAAGGCGTTCGTCACTCACCTCAATCGCAGCAAGACGTCGGTGCATCCGACGGTACTGTGGTTTCAAACCCGCGAAGGCAATACGCAGGTGGAAGTCGCGATGCAGTGGAATGATTCCTACCAGGAAAGCATGTACTGCTACACGAACAATATTCCGCAAAAGGATGGCGGCACGCATCTCGCCGGCTATCGCGCAGCGCTGACGCGCACGCTCAACAACTACATCGAGAAGGAACTCGCCGCCAAGAAGGAGAAGATTCAGACCACGGGCGACGATTCGCGCGAAGGGCTGACCGCGATCCTGTCGGTGAAACTGCCGGATCCGAAATTCTCGTCGCAGACCAAGGACAAATTGGTGTCCTCCGAAGTCAAGGGAGTGGTCGAGTCCGCAGTCGCGGGGCGCCTGGAAGAATTCCTGTTGGAGCACCCCCAGGAGGCGCGCGCCATCGTCAATAAGATCCTCGAGGCTGCCTACGCGCGTGAGGCCGCACGCAAGGCGCGCGAGATGACACGACGCAAGGGCGCGCTGGATATCGCGGGACTCCCCGGCAAGCTTGCCGATTGCCAGGAGAAAGATCCCGCGCTCTCGGAGATGTTCTTGGTGGAAGGAGATTCCGCCGGCGGCTCGGCCAAGCAGGGCCGGGACCGGCGTACTCAAGCCATCCTGCCGCTCAAGGGAAAAATCCTCAATGTCGAGAAAGCCCGCTTCGACAAGATGCTGGCCTCCGCTGAAGTCGGCACGCTCATCACCGCGTTGGGCTGCGGTATCGGACGCGACGACTTCAACGTCGACAAGCTGCGTTATCACCGCATCATCATCATGACCGACGCCGATGTCGACGGTTCGCACATCCGAACGCTGCTGCTGACGTTCTTCTACCGGCAGATGCCCATCCTCATCGAGCGCGGACATGTGTACATTGCGCAGCCGCCGCTCTACAAGGTCAAGAAGGGCAAACAAGAAACCTACGTCAAGGATGACCTGGAGTTGAATGCCCTGCTGCTCAGCACCGCCGTCGACGGCGCGGCGCTGCATGTCAATGCCGAAGCGCCGCCCTTGTCGGGATTGAGTCTCGAGTCCCTGGCGAGGAAGTACGTCGAGGTGCAAGCCATCGTGCGGCGCTGGGCGCGCCGTTACGACGAGCGCTTCCTGGAGCAGCTCCTGTACGTGCCAGCCCTGGGCACAGAATCCTTCGACCGCATCGATACGCTGCGCGATTGGTGCCGGAGCTTGGAGCAGAGGCTCAACACCCTCGACGATGTATCGCGGCGCTATCGCCTCACCGTCGAATCGATGACGGGCGGCGGCCACCGCGTCAACTTGCAGCGCCTGGAGCACGGCCTCACTTCGGAGAAGCACGTACCCCGGGAGTTTTTCGAGTCGGCCGAGTATCTGCGGATCGCCGAGCTCGCGCATACCTTGAGCGATTTGATGGGGCCTGGAGCTTTCATCCAGCGTGGCGACGACCGCCAGGAAGTGGCGAGCTTCAAAGTCGCCATGAATTGGTTGTTCGAACAAGCCAAGAAGGGCCAGAGCATCCAACGCTACAAGGGTCTGGGCGAGATGAATGCCAGCCAGCTCTGGGACACGACCATCAACCCGGAAAGCCGCCGCCTGATGCAAGTGCGCATCGAGGATGTGGTTGCCGCCGACGATATATTCACGACGCTGATGGGCGATGCCGTCGAGCCGCGCCGGGAATTCATCGAGAAGAACGCGCTGCAGGTTTCGAATTTAGACGTGTAGGTGGGCGCTTCCAGTCAACCGGTCAATATCACGGTGCCGAGGTACTGGTTGCGAGGTAGACCCTAAGCAGGGATGATCTCATGAACTGCATGGAGGCTATGTCGATGCGAATTCTCGTGATGGCGGCGATGACGTTTGTGACCTCAGCGCTCATGGCAAAGGACGCCGCACCTTTCGATGCCGCCGCCTCATTCGGAGCGCGCCCGAGCGTAACTGACCTCAGCCTCTCTCCGGATGGCAAGAGCGTTGCTTTTGTGGCACCGACCGGGGGGCAGGGGTCGAACTTGTACACGCGGCGGCTGGAGAAGGACGCCAAGAACCACCTCGCTTTCGCCGTAGATGGAAAGCCGGCGCGCATGGGTAGATGCCACTGGGTGTCCAACGACCGGCTCGCATGCACCGTTTATGGCGTCGTGAAAGATTCCGCCGGCCTGCTGCCCTTCACCCGTTTGGTGGCGGTCAACGCCGACGGCAGCAAAGTGCAAATGCTGAGTACCCAACGCAATTCCTATAGCCGCGGCTACCTGCTCAACGGCGGAGAGGTCATCGACTGGCTGCCCGATGAGGATGGCGTCGTGCTCATGAGCCGCGACTATTTGCCCGATGACCATGTCGGAACTCATATCGCGTCGACAAAAAAAGGCTTGGGCGTCGACTATCTTGACACGAGAACGTTGAAAAGTACGAGCGTGGAACCTCCCAAAGACGGCGCGTTCCAGTACATCAGCGATGGACGAGGAAAGATCCGAGTCATGGGCCTGAGAGCATCACGTGGCGGTCAAGATACGGGTGTACTTTACTATTATTATCGTTCACCCGAATCGCAGCAATGGAAGAAACTCGGCGAATACAATTCAGTCGACCGCAGCGGATTCCTACCTTACGCCGTCGACCGTGAGCGCAATGTTGCTTACGGCATCAAGAAGAAAGACGGCCGGATGGCGATTTACTCGGTCCTGCTGGACGATTCGCTGCACGAAGAGCTGATCTACGCCAGAGAGGATGTTGATGTGGAGGGCTTGATCCGCATCGGCCGACGGCGGCGGGTGGTTGGCGTCTCGTATTCCACGGATGTCAGGAAGTCAGCCTTTTTCGATCGCGACCTCACCAATTTAACCGCATCGCTGTCGAAGGCGTTGCCGGATCATCCCGCGGTGCGCATCGTCGATTCGAGCGTGGATGAGACTGCGCTATTGGTATACGCGAATCGGGACGACAATCCCGGCAGCTACTATCTCTTCGACAGGCCGACGCACCAGCTGAAGCCGCTTCTTAACGTCAGAGACGAATTGGATGGTGTAAAGCTCGCGACGGTAACGCCGATCATTTACCCAGCGTCGGATAGCACCAAGGTGCCCGGCTACATCACGTTCCCCCCAGGCAAGGACGATGCCAAAGGCTTGCCGGCCATCGTCATGCCCCATGGCGGCCCCGCTGCACGCGACGAATGGGGATTCAATTGGCTGGCTCAGTACTATGCAGCCCGCGGATTTGTCGTCTTGCAACCCAACTTTCGTGGGTCCAGCGGCTATGGAGACGCTTGGTATCAGAACAATGGCTTTCGTTCCTGGCCGACCGCCATCGGCGATGTGCTCGATGCGGGCCGGTGGCTCGTGGCACAGGGTATTGCCGATCCTGCCAAGCTCGGTATCGTCGGTTGGTCCTACGGCGGCTATGCCGCCTTACAGTCGGCGGTCACCGATTCCGGCGTGTTCAAGGCCGTCGTCGCGATCGCGCCTGTCACCGACCTCAATGATTTAAAAGAAGAGTGGCGTGGCTGGTCGAATCACGACTTGGAAAGCCAGTTTATTGGGGACGGCGTGCGTGAGGGATCCCCGGCGGAAAACGCGAACAAGATCAAAGTCCCTGTCCTGTTGTTTCACGGAAAACTCGACCGCAACGTCGCCATCGGCGAGTCCCAGCACATGGCGGGAAGTCTGGCGAGCGCCGGTGTCCGATACGAACTCGTGACCTGGGACGATCTCGATCACCAACTCGATGACTCGAACGCCCGCGCGGAAATGCTGCGCAAAAGCGACGCCTTCCTGCGTCAAGCTTTCGGCATGTAGCAAGGTCTTCGCCGGTGGTCTAAACGCAGCCCGCCGGGAACATTTCTGCGTACGACCGGGTCTATCTGCGGGGCGCCAAAGCGAGGGCGTTCGGAAATCGGGAGACGCTCCATGTTTCGTGCTTCGATCTTTGCGGTGCTACTGGCGGCCGGCGCCGTTCACGCCGAACCCTTCACCGATACGCCCAAAGCGGTATTCAAGGGCGACGCTTCATCGTCCGGCTGGAGGTGAGGTGCGACGCGTGCAGGCGAAGGATTTTTTTGACGGTTGCCCATGCTGGAGCGATGCGCCGATCGCAAGCGCCATCCTGCTTCAGCACTCGACCGGACACCCCATCTATTCGGCAGCACCCGTAGTCAACAATCCATGGCATGCTCGCCTCCTACGCAATAGGGAGCGATTCAATGATCGAACGCCAACTCCACATCGCTACCAAGGCCGGTCAAATGAGCACCTTCATTTGTCATCCGGAGCGTTCCGGTCCTCATCCCGTCATCCTCTTCTACATGGATGCCCCGGGAATTCGCGAGGAGCTTCGCGACATGGCGCGTCGACTGGCGACGGTGGGTTACTACGTGATGCTTCCCAATCTCTATTACCGCTCAAATGTTGAGGAACTCGGTCCCTTTATTGGCGCCGCAGGCGCCGCCGTCCGCGACAAGATGATGGCGCTGATGGCCGGCCTGACCATCCCCATGGTGTTGGACGATACCGACGCACTCGTTGCTTTCGCGAGCTCTGACGCCGCCGCATCAAGAGGACCGATTGGGTGTCTCGGCTATTGCATGAGCGGCCAGCACGCCATCAGCGCCGCGGCACGCTATCCCGACCGAGTCGCTGCCGCGGTCTCGATCTATGGCACTCGCTTGGTGACCGACCAATCGGACAGCCCGCATCTGACTGCGCGCCGTGCGAAAGCCAAGTTCTACATCGCTTGCGCCGAGACCGATCGCTATGCGCCTCTCGAGATGATAAGCGTGCTGCGGCAATCGCTGCGCGACGGCGCTGTCGACGCCGAGGTTGAAATCTATCCCGGTGTCGAGCATGGATTCGCCTTCCCGCAACGTCCGGCCTACAACAAGGCCGCGGCAGAAAGACATTGGGAACGCCTTTTTGCCCTGTTCGGCGGTGTGCTGCGAAGAACGTGAAAAAGTTTGCAGGGGACTGGTTCGAGCCACCATGCACATAGCCGACTACATAGGTTTGACCCGAGCTGCTCTGTTCGCCCTGCGGGGACTAGCGTCCGCCGGCCAAGGTGAAGCGTACGCAAAGCCTCGAAGATGAGGTCGGATCATCTTGAAGTCCTCATCTGCGGTCAGCAGGGTAAAGCCATTTTCGCGACAGGTGATCGCAATCAAGATGTCGTTGACCAGAGAGCGTGGCCGATCTTTGTATGGCACACCATCTTGGCGAAATAGGGTTGCCAGGATGCGGCCGCAGTCCTTGAACGCTATTGCGGATGGACCCACCACACGATTGCGACGCTCGAATACGCTAAAGATCCCGTCTTGCAGGGCTTTGGTCTGCGCACCGGTGACAGCGCCAGCGCGCAGTTCCTGCATGACAACGGCGCTCATGTACGTCATCGGTGCATTACGTTCCAAGAACACCTCCAAGGCCTGTTCTTTCAGGGGGTTCCGGATAGCATCGATGTATAAATTCGTATCGAGAACGTATTTGCGCGCCATCGCTTAGCCGCTCGAGCGATCCAACTAGTCCTGGTAGACGTCCTTTAGACCGCCGGCCGCCCGCAGGCGCCGTATCCCCTCCGAGATCTCTTGCCGAAACGCAATCGCGTCGAGAGCGGCGTCGACGGCTTCGGTTTCCGTCTTGACGCCCAAAGCCTTGCGCGCAACGTTGAGCTTGCGTTGGTCGATATGCAGATTCTTACGCACCCAACCTCGAGGCGGGCGGCCAAGCCGCCGAACGGAAACGGATTCACGTGAAGAGGTCGCCATGGCCAATCCTTTATCATCTGTATGAAATTTAATATACTACTGTATCAAAATAGATTCAAGGGAGCGTAGGAGCCTGGTGGGACCGGGCCCACTGCGGGTGCGGTCGTCATTTCGTACCAGATCAACGCGGGTGGCACTGAACAACCGATGACGCGTGGAATCGGCTAACCGCACAGCAAGCATCCGGTGATGTCGGACTGCCCGCGGTATGATCCAAGATTCGGAGGCTCGCAAGAGCTTCCGGATCTTCCTCTCCGGAACGAAGCCCGGATGACAATCCATGGCATGCTCGCTTCTTACGCAATAGGGACCAATTCAATGATCGAACGCCAACTCCCCAGTGCCGCGATGAACGTGCCCCGTGTATTCGACATGACCGATTTGCAGCATGCGGCGGAGCTGGTGCATCGTGTAGTCCCACCCACGCCGCAATACGCCTGGCCGAAGCTCAAGGGACGTGCCGGTTGTACCGTATGGGTCAAGCATGAAAATCACACGCCGACCGGCGCCTTCAAAGTCCGTGGCGGACTGGTGTACCTGGATCGACTTCGCAAAGAAGATCCCAATATCCCGGGCGTGATTTCCGCGACGCGCGGCAATCATGGCCAGTCCATCGCTTTTGCGGCCGCCCGCGCCGGCCTTCCAGCAACCATTTACGTGCCGCAGAATAATTCGCTCGACCAGAATTCCGCCATCGCCGCCTTCGGCGCCAAGCTGGTGGAGTTCGGCAAAGACTTCGACGAAGCGAAACATGAGGCATTTCGTGTCGCGGCCGCGGAAGGTCTGCACTTCGTTCCGTCATTCCATCGCCATCTCGTCGTTGGGGTCGCAACCTACGCCCTGGAATTGTTCCAAGCGGTAAGCGACTTGGACGCCGTGTACGTGGGCGTCGGCATGGGGTCCGGCATCACCGGACTCATCACCGCGCGAGACCTGTTGGGTCTGAAGACAGAAATCGTGGGCGTGGGTGCAGCCAAGGCCCCGGCCACGGCGCTGTCCTTCGCCGCGGGGCGCCCGATCAATGCATCGTCCGCACGAACCTTTGCCGATGGTCTGGCGACTCGGGAGCCACACGCGGAGGCGATAGCCACGTATTTGCCGGGGGCGGCGCGCATGGTCGAGGTCACCGAGGATGAGATCGCCGAGGCGATGAGAATTTACTTTGACGACACGCACCAGATCGCGGAAGGCGCGGGCGCGGCGCCGCTTGGCCGCACTCTTGCAGGAGCGCCACAGAATGGCGAACAAGAACGTTGCGGTGGTGCTGAGCGGCGGCAACATCGAACGTGCGCGATTTCTCCAGGTGCAGAGCGGCGTCACGCCGGCGGCGTAATTGACCGCGCGCCGCTAGTCCCTCGGCACCGTGATATTACCGGTTGCCTCCTGACAATCGGCCAAGACCCCTACGTCGAGGTAATAGCCAGCCGCGGATCCCGCTCACATCAAGGCGATGACGGCGACGAACACGGCGTACAGCCCGGCGAGCGGTACGAGCGCCCGGGCGTTGACCGCATTCTTCGAGAACAGCGCCAGCAGTACCGCGACCGCCGCCATGGTGACGATACCGGAGACGATCAGCTCGCGCGAGAACACCCAGGACGTAAAGAACAATCCGAGCGACGTCGGGATGGTGGCCTGTATCATCATGGCGCCCGAGATATTGGCGAGCGCGAGCCGCTCCTTGCCCTGACGAACCCAGATCAGCGCGTTCATGGTCTCCGGCAACTCGGTGGCAACCGGGCTCAGTAACAGCGCCACCAGTTGCGGCGACAGCCCCGCCCAGATGCCGATGGTTTCCAGCTGACCGACGAACACCTTGGACGCGATCGCGATGGCGACCAGCGCGAGTGTGGTCTGTATCAGCGGCCAAAGCAGGCCAGGATCCCCCTTCGGATGCAGCTTGAGGGGCTCTAAGTCGCCGTCGCTCAAAACTTGCGCACCGCGCAATTCGCGCAGCAGATAGGCAGCGTACGCCAGCAGGAACAGTGCCCCGAGCCACGGCTTGAAATTGAACACGAGCAGGCCGAGTGCCACCTTGCCGATGAAAATGCACAGAAACCAGGCCTGATCGTGCCGCAGTCTCCGCGAATCGCACTCGATGACCTGCGTCACGCGGCCCAGACGCCGGCGGTTCCAGAGCATCGCGATGCCGACCACTGCATACGAAATAGTGGCGAGTACCAGCGGTCCGCCCAAGGCGGCGCCGACACCGATGTCCTTCTGAGCGGAATCTCGACCGAAGACCACGGCCACGAAGGTCACGGCGCTCTCCGGCAGAGCGGTGCCGAAGGCCGCCAAAATGGTGCCGGTTGCCGTCTCTCCCACGCCCAACTTACGGCCGAGCCATTCGACCCCGTTGACGAAAAATTCGCAGGCGAAATAAATCGCGGCGGCGGACCCGAGGAACAGAATGGCTGTGAGCATGAACCGCAAAAGTATACGATAGAATCCCCAATTCGGTTTCACCCATTACCCGGGAACATAGGATGGTGAACGATCTGCAGCAGCGTGATGTGGCGGCCAACGGCATCCGCATTCATCTCGCGGAACAAGGGACCGGGCCGCTCGTTCTGCTGTGCCACGGATTTCCCGAAGGATGGTATTCGTGGCGCGACCAATTGCGCGCCATCGCAGCCGCCGGGTATCACGCGGTAGCGCCGGACATGCGTGGTTACGGCCGCACCGACGCACCGCTCAACATCTCTTCGTACGGTATCTTCGACATCGTCGGCGACATGATTGGTCTCGTCAGTGCCCTCGGCGAGAAGCAGGCCGTCATCGTCGGGCACGACTGGGGCGCCGCCATCGCCTGGCACGCAGCCCTGTTTCGCCCCGATGTGTTTCCCGCCGTCGCCGCACTCAGCGTTCCTTTCCGCCAGCGCGGCCCGGCCCCGCCGCTGCACATGCTGCGCAAGGCGGGTCAATTGACCCATTATTGGTTCCATTTTCAAGAGCCCGGGGTCGCCGAGGCTGAATTCGAGCGTGATCCGCGCGCGGCGCTGCGCCGCATGCTGTATTCGATCTCGGGAGACGCACCGCCCGAGACCCGCGCACTGACGCTACAGCCGGGCAAGGGGTGGCTGGCCAATACGATAGATCCCGAACACCTGCCCTCCTGGATTACGGACCGGGATCTCGATCACATGGCAGCGGAATTCTCACGCGCAGGATTTCGCGGTGGACTCAATTGGTATCGCAACATCGATCGCAACTGGGAGCTCACGGCCCCTTGGGCCGGCGCCAAGATTCGCCAACCCGCCTTGTTCATCGCCGGCAGCGTGGACCCCATCATCGCGCTGGGCTCGGGCGCTTCTGCCCTTCAAGCGCTGCCGGTGGCTGTTCCCGGGCTGACGCGCATCCTACTCATCGAAGGTGCGGGACACTTCATCCAACAAGAGCGTCCGCAAATCGTGAATGAGGCCCTCGTCGATTTTCTGAGCAGCTTACCGGCGCGGAGTGCTAAAACGTCGATGGCCCCGTAGGCAAGATTGCACTCTCATCAATACGAGGCCACCCTCAAGATCGCCGCAAGACTGCGCTCCACGTCCGCCGCGGTCGTTGCCCACGACGACACGTTGGTGCGCATCGCTGTGTGACCCTGCCAGACTGTGCCACCGCACCAACACGTAGTTAGCTGCTCACATGGGACAAGCAAAGCCAAGTGATCTTGAGATACGATTGCGCTATTGACTCAGCCACAATCAGCTCGACGAGTCCTTTTCTCACGCGACTACCTTGGATAGATTGACCGGCAAAATAGCGTTGATTACCGGGGCCGCCCGTGGCATTGGTGAGGCGATAGCCCGTGCCTTCGTTCGGGAAGGCGCCTATGCCAATTACCGTACAGCGGTAACTACGCTGGGAATGTAATGGCGAGTAAAGGTGAACGTGCCGCGCTCATTGTCTGGGAGATGCCGATGCGCTCCATTCACTCGTTCGCACAATGGGCCCACGAATTCCGGAAAGCTTTTAAGATCTGACCCAACATCACTAATGACCAATCAAATGCAATGACAAGGCTTTCCAGGTTGCGTTGCCGAGCAGTCGCAATGCCGTGGCTTGAAGCGCGAGCATCCAGACAACGCCTGCAATATATGCGGGGTGCAATCTGTGTCGCGTCGCCAAATCGTAAACGCCGAGCCCGAGCATAAGGAGATCACTGCCCAGGTAGAGACCACCCCATCTGCCGAGGCTAAAAGGGCCGGCGATGGCGCCGTTTATCAGCCGGGCGAACCCGGCATCGCTGATATAAATGAGGCCGAGCAACAGGAGGCGCTTGTGCGCCGCTGCGCGTGCGCGCAGCATGAGTCCCGCGGCCGTTAAACCGGCGAACGCAATAATGTCGGTGAGTTGGACGGCCAGGAATTCTGGCGTATGGCCTGTGGCAGTATAGCGGCCGGCATCGACGACCAATGCGGTGGCGGGGCCGAGCACAACCATGATCGCGGCGAGCACCGCGCCTGCGACGCCCAGTCGCCGGTGGATGTCCGCCCTCGCCGTTCGGATTAACCCGACTTGGACGGTGAAAAACGCCAGCCAACCGACGAAGGCTACGGCGTGAAAGTGTACGATCAACGGGTAGTCCAGCCCGTACTTGCTCACGTGGTTAAAGCTGTCGGTCCCGAAGCCCGACAGAACAGCCACCCAGACCAGTGCAGTGAAAAAAAGAAAGGCGTTTCGATCCGAGCGAGGCCGCGCGAGGAAACCCCTTAGAGCTATTGTTGTTATTTTGGCTTCCCTCGTTCGACGAAGAACTTCTGTATAACCCCAAAAAATGTGATCTTCGGTCTAAATTAGTTGTAATTAGAATTCGAGGCCAAGGCAGAACCGTTTTTCGGCGCAGAGGTTACTCTCATTTGCTCAAGTTAATGGGAGCTTTCGACCCCCTGTGGTTCTTGGCGACCGGCGGCGTGGCATCGCTAGCTGAATTTGGCCTTCATCCGTTCGGATAGCTTCGATAGCTGTACTACCACACGTTCGTGTGTGCCCACTCCAATCTCCTCGTTCTCGTCCATCGCACGAATCGAAAACTCGATACGCCGCCCATCAACGTTGGTGACTTTCGCCTCGCCAGTGACGCGTCGACCAACCGGCGTTGCCGCAAGATGACGCACGTCGACGTGCGTGCCGAGCGCGCTCTCGCCGGCGTCAAGATATGGTTTGATCGCGTTGAGCGCCGCGTTCTCCATGACCAGGATCATCACCGGCGTCGCCAGGACCGGAGGCAATGTTACATCTTTGAAACGGCTGGCCAGATGATCCGGCCTGACGACAAGACTGAACGAACCTGTGGCCCCGACCGGTATCGATTGCATGGCCTTCCCTTACAGTTGAATGGCACCAATGAGCTAAATGCCTGCTGATAGCTGCAGATAGGAATTATAAACCCCATGCCGACTCCGGTTCGATCCACCGGCCGACCTGCAAGGATACTACGGACTTTGGCGAACGGCGGCTTACGGGCAATTACTCCTTACAATACCGAAACCAATCGCGACCACTGGCGTGCATCGGGGCACTCACTATCGAAACGCACGATAGGGGTCTGGCATGTGCGAGCACTATAGATTTTCGTTCTATGACTCCATGCTTGTCGCCGCCGCGTTGATTTCAGGCGCTAAGTTACTCTACTCCGAGAACCTACAGCACGGACAGGTCATTGATAATCAGTTGCGGGTTATCAATCCGTTCTGAGCCCGTCGCCTGATCGTCGAGTCCCGACCCCATTGCATGCATCGCCGGCCGGCAGCTTTGCGGTAGCGAGTCTGACTAAGAGCGTCGAGGTCCCAGCGCAAGTCCTAGACCGAATGCGACGAATACGCCACCGGTCAATCGATCACAAGCCTGCACGACAGCAGGCTTTTTCAGCCACAACGCGATCGGTCGCGTAGCTGCAATGAGACACGCAAACCAGATCAGTCCGAGCAGGGCGTGAATGACCCCGAGCATAAGCATGTAGGGACCGACCGGTACTTTCGGGAGTACTGAATGCATGTTGACCTCCGCGTGGAATTTTCTTTCAAGCATACCGGAATCTGTGCACGTCAGCTCCACGGCAGTCAGATTAGGGAGGGCAACGGCGGGTCTTGGCCGGTCAGCGAGATCTCGGCAACGTCTAGCGGTTTGGAGTCGTAGGCGAATCGCCCATATCTCCTTGAGCTTGAATGGGCACTTTTGACTCACGATTGTTCCATGGCGTTACTACACGAAACAATATAAGTCCCGATATGACGCCCGGGAGTGCGATACAGCCTCATCCGGGCGGCGTGCCGCCGGCAACGACGACGGGTTCGCCGAGTGCTCGCCGATATTCCTCCTCGCCGATCGCATCCACCGACCGCAGCTTCGCCAGCAGCTCGTCGATCAGCGAACGCAGCCCAGGCCCCGGCGTGCCGTGCGCGAATGAACTCTGGTATTTGATCGGCCCAGGGATGATCGCGACCAGGAAGGCCATCTCGGCCGGCATCAGCTCTCGCGGTTCGCAACCGAAATAGCGGCGGGCCGCAGGCCGCAGGCCACGCAGGTCCGGTCCCCATTCGATGATGTTCAAGTAGATCTCGAGGATACGATCCTTGCCGAGGGCCGACTCGAGCAGGAACGTGATCGCTAGTTCCTGCAGCTTGCGTCCGAGCTGCTTGTCGCGCGACAGGAACAGGTTCTTGGCCAGCTGCTGGGATATTGTCGACGCTCCGCGCGCGGCGCCGCCGCGCGACCAGTTGGTGAGCAGCGCGGCGGGTAGTTCGCGCAGGTCGATGCCGCGATGCCCGTAAAAGCCTGCGTCTTCAGCAAGCAGCAGAGTGCGCACGAACAGAGGCGGAACGTCGCGCAGGGCGATGAAGTCGCGGGACTCGCGCGAGACATCGATGGGGCGGTGCGGTCCGGGGCCGTCTTCGGATCTGAAGATGAAATCGCCGCGCAGGCGCGCGATTGCCGGTGGCATCTGATGTGGCGGCCTGAAGTCGATCTTCTGGCTCACCGAGAGCGAGGCAGGCTCCGCCAGGCGTCCGCGTACACGCATGTCGATCGTAGCCGAGCCAAGGTCACGGCCGGCGCCGGGCGCCATTCCCAAGCTTTCGGGCACCGTGAGCCCGGATGCACCCAGCAGTTGCGCGAAGTCCAGATGCTGCATGCCGAGTGCGAGATCGATAACCGGATCGGTGTCGAGATTTCGCAGGGTGATCGAACCCGACAGGGCGGCACCGGCCACCGTCGCGAGGACCTCGGGGACCTCGATCGTGCCCCCGATCCGGCGCCAGGCACCATCGAATCGGATGGTCACGTCCGTCGGCTCGCCGAGCTGCGGCTCGTCGGCGGCGTTATCCGCTAGCGCTCCCAAGCGCGTGCCGCGCGCGCCCATGCTAACGTGGAAACGGAGCGCATCGGTGCTGGCCTGAAGGTCCACGCGGCCGTCCGCGATACCACCATCGAGCAGCGGGCGGGCGTCGCGCCGCACGTCGAACAGACGTCCGGCCTCGAGCCCACGTGCCTCGATACTCCACGCGCTACCCACCGGAGACGCCAACTTGCGGACTGACAGGCCAGCCTGTGGCTCCACCAGGGTGAGCCGGAGGTCCTCGCCGAAAATGCCCGCCATGTCCCAGGCAGTGGCCGCCGAGCTGACCCTGACCCCTGCTGGCCCCGCGAGAGTGGCGGCGCGAACTGCGAGTCGCAGGCGACCGGGCCACGTGGCCGCGATTGTGTCGGCATGCAGTCGCACTCCAGACCTAAGGTCGAGATCGAATCCCTCCAATCGCAGCAACGGCCAGACGCCGATGTGTACCACACCGATTCGGGCAACCGTGCCATGGCGCACGGCCGCGGACTCGATTCGCGCGCGCACCCCGCGCTCCAGCATGGGTCTCAGCAACAGCGCGGCCAGGCTTACGACCAGCCCCGTGGCGATCGCTCCGAGCCACCACCGTCGTTTGCGGGTGCGCAATGTAAACATCGACGCAAGAATGCCACAGCCTGATCGCGTGGCGAATGTTGGGCGGCTTCGGGTCCGAGAGCGGCGTAGGCTCAATTCGTCGGCAACCGGCCAACCGCAGTCATCGACCCACTTACACTGCCAGTTCCAAAGCGGTCATTCGCAAAGCGAGGAATCGGTCACGATTCTTTGTCGATTTCTCCATCGCCGGTGTTTGACCGACCGAACGACAAGTGGTCTATTGCACTTAATACTACTCGTCCAAATGGTGCGTTATGAACGCTCCGCCTAATCCTCTCTATTTTCTGATCGCCTTTCCGCTGCTCTGGTTCGCGGTGACCATGATTTTGAGCTTTCTCTCAGGCTGGTTCGGCTTGATGGAGAGATACCCGGACCGCGACGAGATATCGGTTGTCACGTTGGTGAATCAATCGGGGTCGCTGGGGTTAGTCTCCATGCGCGGCATCCTGAAGCTCAGTGTATGTCCTTGTGGACTACGCATCGGAATCATGCGAATTTTTGGTCCCTTCTGCCGCGACTTCCTCGTGCCCTGGAACGAAATCACGGTCACACGCAGTGATCGCGTTTTCTGGAAGGTTGCCAAGCTATCCTTCGGGCAGCCATCAAACGGCAATCTTAAGGTGTTTGCGGAGGTCGCCGACCGAATGGCGCGGGCGGCTGGTAGTCATTGGCCGGAGCCAGGACCTTTCCCTCAAGAAACCCGAAGTCAAAGTTTTTCGAGAATCGCCAAGCAGTGGGTAGCAATGACAGGCCTCGCGGCTGTCTTTTTTATTGTCGCGCCGCGGCTCATGACCCCGAACGCGGCCGCTCCGCCGCCGATCGTCGTTGCGATTCTGTTCCCGGCAATCGTGTTTGGTATCGGAGCCATGGTCCAGTACTTTCGCCGACTGCGACCATAAAATTGGCACCCAGCCTTCAGCGCAAATGCGCGCCGTGGAGAAATGCATGGGACCGCAGCGGCGACAATCCAACATTGGCGACACGCGTCACCCTGCCTATTAGAGCGATACCGTACCAGGCAGCCGCGCCGCTTTGCCATCGAAGGTAGCCGTGGCGCGGCATCCAATCTGCCGATTGTGTGCTGTAATGAGGCAATCCGAAAAACCGCAGGCACTATCCTTCCAACGAAACAGAGCTTCTTCCAATGCCGGCTCATCCTCAAATGAAAGCTCGCGCGCCTCGAGCAGTGCGCGGAATATGCTACGTAGGGCGTCACGATTGAATCCGTAGCGACTACGCAGGACCCATTCCGACTCGAGTAGTACCAGCAGCGACACCAGCACCGGTTCATCACGACTGAGCGCTTGCTCGACTAGCTTCCGCGCCCGGCGTGTTTGTTCCGCATCGTCCGAAATAATCAGCCGGATGACTACATTTGTGTCGATGCCGAGCATCTAATTACGGCTAGCGCGTCATCTGGGCGATTGATACACGCTTGCCGCCTGGGGGTTTAAACGAAATATCTCTAATGCTTCTGTTCTTCACGCGCACAATAATCGTGCCGTCCTCAAGAACGGTGAAATGAATCCGATCGCCAGACTTGAGGTTCGCAGCGGCCCGCACTTCTTTGGGGATCGTCGTCTGACCCTTACTGGTAATTGTTGCGAAAGCCATATCGAATTTCACCTATTCTTACGATTGGTAATATTGTAAGCGCAAGGCTTTTGCTCGTCCAATCGAGAATTTAGTCGATTGACGCACAAAGGCGCAGTCCTCTCACTAGAACTCGCTTGTTGGTGGTCCCACCACCAATGTCCGGTTCTGAATCGCCAGAATTGCGAAGCGAGTGACCGGAGTTGGCCGCTTGCCGCCCAGCGGCCCTCCGTCAACGTCAGCTATCCAGCAAGCCAGACTACGGCGCCGTGCGACTAAAGCTCGGGTGTATAGACGATAAAACCTTGGTGCTCCGCGAGCTTGTCGTATAGAGCACGCCCCGGTGCGTTGGTCGCTTTCGTCTGCCAGTACACACGACTGCTGCCGGCCGCCCGCGCAGCTTCATATACCGCATAGATTAGCTGACGGCCGACGCCGCGACCCCGCGCTTCTTCGGCGGTGAATAAATCCTGCATATAGCAAACGTCCGTTAGCCGCGTCGTACTTCGATGGAACAGAAAAAATGCGCGATTCCAATCACACGGCCATCTTGCTATAGATCAATTCGATTCTAGGCATGAAGTTCCGCCAGATACTCGCCCGCCAAAGATCATCTGCGAGCGAGGTGCCTTTTTCATAAACGATTGTTGATTCTAGTCGATAGATAATCTCGCGACATTCTTGGTCGTCTTTGATAGTCAGGCAACCTATGAATGTCCGCTTTAACCTCGCCAGTTCGGAACGGGACAGTCACAGCATCGAATTTCCGGCCGTCCTGCAGATCCTCGCTGCAAAGGAGTTCACAGCCGGCGTCCATGGCTGCGGCGGCGATCAGCGCATCGTAAAACGAGAGCTTAAATCAGCATGCGTTTGTGTATATCCTATGTATCATAGATCGCGGCCGAGGCTGCGGCAGCACAGCACCGCGTATCCGACGGGCGCGCGGAATGCCGAGAGCAGGTACATAAATATCTGTGCGCAGCGGAGATCGATCGACTGCGCCACGAACTAAAAGTGTTGCGAGGCCGGTGCGCGCATGAATTCCGATTTGCGGGTGACATACCTGGAGCAGCGCCAACCGCCCCCGCCATCACTCTATGTGGGCAGGGAGAGTATCGCCCTCGAGCGACCAACCTGCTCGGCGTACCTCTCGCTGTATCAGCGCGTGGGTGAGCCGCTGAAATGGGATCAACGGTTGTTGATGCCCAAGTCAGCTCTCGAGGCGCTGTTGATCGGCGATTCGCTCCATATTTACGTTCTTCGTGATGAGCGGGGAGATGCCCTTGGGTTCTGTGAGTTCGATCGGGGTGCGTTTCCCGAGGTCGAGCTGAAGAACTTCGGACTCATCCCGCAAGCATACGGACACGGTCTCGGTCCCTGGCTCCTGTCCGTAGCGTTGACGGCAGAGTGGCGATTCGAGCCTGTGCGAATCTGGTTGCATACGGATACGTGGGATCACCCCGCTGCTGCACCCGTTTATCAAAGAGCAGGCTTCCAGATTTTCGCCGTTCGTGACGAACCACCAGGATCCCTGTAGCGCATGACCACCTCAGCTGATTTTCTGACTTACGTGCTGGAGCAACTCTCCGCCTTGAAGGACCTTACCTCCCGACGGATGTTCGGTGGTGTCGGACTGTACGGTGAAGGTGTGTTTTTCGGGCTCATCGCCAACGATGTTCTGTACTTCAAGGTCGGTGAGGCGCGAGGCTGGGCAGATGCTCACCGCGCTGAATTGTTGGGTGAATGGCGTCGCCTGAATCCGGAGAAGAACCTATGAAGCTTAAAATCACGCAGGCAGAAGCGTTGCTCTCGACTCGGCTGCGTATTACCTGGGAGAACGGCAAACACACGGAAGTCGATGTGGGTGATTATCTGCAGGCTCCTGGCTATGAGGGCCTACGCAATCCGGCATTTTTTGCGCATGTGCAAGTGGATGAGTGGGGACACGGCGTCGAGTGGTCCGCTGCGGATATCGGGATCCCCGCCGATGCCTTGTATCGGTTGTCGAAAGAACAGAGTGGCGATGCCTTTCCGACCGGGCAGTTCAATGCCTGGATGAAACGTCATGATTTATCATTGTCGGCTGCCGCTCAGGCCCTGCATCTGACGCGGCGTACCATTATTTATTACAGCACGGGTGCCAAACCCATCCCGGCTTACATCGGCCTTGCCTGCAAGGGCTGGGAAGTAGGACATCGGACTAACGCCGCGTAAACCATTCCTCTACGGCACGATGGTCCCCCAGCCGCACTGACACGCCGGCCGCGCACGTGGATCTGTCGCGGCGTAGCCTAGGAAGGCTCTACCGCGACGGTTTCGTCGTCAATCTGCTGAATCCGAAGACGGCGCTGTTCTTCTTGGCGTTCTTGCCGCAATTCGTCGATCCCTCGCGTGGTGCGGTGGCGTTCCAGATCGTCTTCCTCGGTCTGCTGTTTACCTTGATGGGCCTGACGAGCGATGGTCTCTATGCGTTGGTTGCCGGCACGGCCGCGCGATGGGTCAAGCGCAATGGTCACTACTTGCGTTGGGAACGTTACGTCACCGGTGGCGTGTTCATCGGCCTCGGTGTGACCGCCGCGCTGGCTGGCAACGGGCGCAAGTAATCAACACAGTGCAGGCGCCGCTACGGCGAGCGCCTTTACGGACTTGATCCGCCGCGCCAGCAGGTGCGGCTCTCAAGGGCTCCCGGACGCGATGCGAGCCAGCCCCGCTTCGATCGACTGCCGCACTTCCTCGTTGAGCTCCCTTGGGTTCTTGCCGGTCGAGTCGATGGGTTCGCCGATGATCACGCGAATCGTGCCCGGCTTCTTGATGAAGCCGCGCCTGCGCCAGAATGTGCCGGCGTTGTGCGACAGCGGCACCACAGACTTGCCTGCGGCGATCGCGAGCAGCGAGCCGCTCACGCCGAACTTGCGTGTCTCGCCCGCGATTACCCGGGTACCTTCCGGGAAAATGATGACCCATAGGCCGTCAGCCAGTCGTGCCTTGCCCTGATCGACCACTTGATTGACTGCTCGGTGCCCCTCGCCGCGATTGATCGCGATCGGCCGCAGCCGTTTCAGTCCCCAACCGACAAAGGGAATCCACAGCAACTCACGCTTCAGAACCCAGACCTGCGGCGGGAAGATGAGGAACGGCGCCACGGTCTCCCACGCGGAGGTGTGATTGCTCATCACGACGTGGTTTCCCGGCGGAATGTGCTCGCGGCCTTCGACCACGAACTTCAGGCCGCACAAGCGCTCCAGCACCCAGAACAAGATCCGTGCCCAGCTGCGCGCGATCGCAAATTGCGCGCGATACGGCAGCCAGAAGCCTAGCCCCATCGCAGCTCCGAACAGACACGCCGATGCCATCATGTAAGTGGTGAAAATCAGCGATCGAAGCAGCAGCACGGTGTCGGTTCAACCCGGCAGGCGCGATAGATCGGCGACGCCGCCGAGCAGGCGCTGTACGTCGCGCAGCAATGCCAGGCGGTTGTTGCGCCGTCCGATGTCCTCGTCCATGACCATGATGCGCTCGAAGAACTCGTCCACCGGCGCTCTCAATGCCACCAGCGCCTTGAGACCCTGCGCATAGCGGCGCTGCGCGGTCGCGTCTTCAACCGGAACGCGCAGATCGCGCAGCACCTGGTGCAGTTGCCTTTCCGCGTTCTCGGTCAGCGCGTCGGCATTGACGGTCACATCCGATCCGAGCGAGGTCTTCTTCAGTATGTTGGCGATGCGCTTGTTGATGGCCGCCAGAATGCCGGCCTCCGGCAGCAGCAGGAACTCCTTCAGTGCAGTCAGTCGCGTGACCGCATCGAGCGGCGAGCGCGGGCGGTTCGCGAACACCGCATCGAGCATTTCGGCCGTGGTGCCGGGCTCCTCCAGCAGCATTCCCCGCAGCCGCTCGGCGATGAAATCATAGACCTCATCGGTCACGCCCACTCTATGCACCGGCTGCGCGGCGGCGGATTCCCCGATCAGTTCGAACAGATCCAATTCCAGGCCGCCCTCGAGCAGAATGCGCAACACACCGAGGGCGGCGCGGCGCAGACCAAAGGGATCCTTGGTGCCGGTCGGGCGCTGCTCAATGGCGAAAATGCCCACCAGAGTGTCGATCTTGTCGGCGAGTGCGACAGCCTGTCCCGTCTTGGTCGCGGGCAACGAGTCGCCGGCGTAACGCGGGCGGTAGTGCTCCTCCAATGCCCGCGCCAATTCTTCCGGCTCGCCTTGCGCTTCGGCGTAATAACGGCCCATGGTGCCCTGCAATTCCGGAAATTCACCCACCATCGCCGTCATCAAGTCCGCCTTGGCGAGCTCGGCGGCGCGCGCCGCGTAGGGTCCGGCGCCGATGCGGCTGCCGATCAATTGCGCCAGTGCCTTCACACGCAGAGTCTTGTCGGCGTACGTGCCCAATTTGGCCTGAAAGGTCACCCCGCCGAGTTTGGCCGCATGCGCGTCGAGCGGCAATTTTCGATCCTGCTCCCAAAAGAACGCCGCGTCGCTCAAGCGTGGCCGCACCACCCGTTCGTTGCCTTCCCGGACCTTGGATGGATCGCGGCTCTCGATATTGCTGACGGTGACGAACCAGCCGGACAATCCGCCGTCGGCGCCCTGCACGGCGAAGTAGCGCTGATGGTCCTGCACGGTCGCGATCACGACTTCGCGCGGCAAGCTCAAGAATCGCTGCTCGAACTGGCCCGCGATCGGCACCGGCCACTCGACCAGGGCGGTGACTTCATCCAGCAATGCGTCTTCGATCAGCGCCGTGCCGCCGCTGCCGCTCGCCGCCGCCGCCAGGCTCACTCCCGCGCGAATCAGCTCGCGCCGCGTCGCGAAATCCGCCACCACCTTGGCGCGGCGCAGCCGTCCTTCATAGCCCTTGGCAGATTTGAGCGTGATGGGACGTGGCGCAAGAAAGCGATGGCCAAAGGTCACGCGCCCTGCGGGAAGACCGAGCACCAAAGCCGGCACGACGTCCTCGCCATACAATAGAACGACACTGTGCACCGGCCTCACGAACTCCGCGGTGCAAGCGCCCCATCGCATGCGCTTTGGTATGGGCAACGCGGCGATGGCTTGATTGACGATATCGCCGATCAGGGTCGTCGTTGCCGCGCCGCTCTCGGTCCCCCGGAACACCAGCCACGCACCCTTGTCGGTCGTGAGCTCGCGCGAGTTCCGTCACCGCCACACCGCAATTCTTGGCGAAGGCCAAGGCGGCCTGGGTCGGCGCACCTTGGGGGTCGAAGGAGTTCTTGAGCGGCGGTCCGCGCCGATCCACTTGTTTGTCAGGCTGGTGCTCCGCCAATTTTTGGATGCGCACGGCGAGGCGCCGCGGCGTTGCGAAGCCGTGAACCTTGCCGTGCGGAATGCCGGCCGCTTCCAGCCCCTTGACCACGCCGTCGGTCAGAGCGGTCGACAAGCCGAGCAGCGCGCGCGGCGGCAACTCCTCGGTCCCGAGCTCGAACAACAAATCGCGAGCGCCCATCAGGCGACTCGTTCCGCGGCAGTGTTCTTGATGAGCGGAAAGCCCAGCGCTTCGCGACTGGCGCGGTAGCCCTCGGCCACGCCGCGTGCCAGGGTGCGCACGCGAAGAATGAATCGCTGCCGCTCGGTGACGGAGACCGCGTGCCGTGCGTCCAGCAAATTGAACGCGTGCGAAGCCTTCACCATTTGTTCATAGGCGGGCAGCACCAATTTGTCTTCGAGCAAACGTCGGCAGGCGATTTCATGCGCGTCGAACTGCACCGACAGCACCGCCGTGTCCGCCTTCTCGAAGTTGTACGTGGATTGCTCCACCTCGTTCTGATGGAACACATCGCCGTAAGTGATCGTGCCGAACGGACCATCGGTCCAAATGATATCGAAGATGCTTTCCTTGCCCTGGATGTACATGGCCAATCGTTCGAGGCCGTAGGTGATCTCGCCCATCACCGGGCGGCAGTCCAGGCTCCCCACTTGCTGGAAGTAGGTGAACTGCGAGACCTCCATGCCGTTCAGCCACACCTCCCAACCCAATCCCCAGGCGCCCAGAGTCGGCGATTCCCAGTTGTCCTCGACAAAGCGGATGTCATGCGTCAGACAGATCCAGTCCCAAGGACCGTAGAGAACCCAGGTACAGTTCCTGGAAATCGTCGGGCGAGGGCTTGATGCAGACCTGAAACTGATAGTAGTGCTGCAGGCGAAACGGGTTATTGCCGTAACGGCCGTCCGTCGGCCGGCGCGACGGTTGAACGTAGGCCGCGCTCCAGGGCTCCGGGCCGACGGCGCGCAGAAATGTGGCCGAGTGAAATGTGCCCGCGCCCATCTCCATGTCGTAGGGCTGCAGAATGACGCAACCCCGTTCCGACCAATATTTCTGCAACGCAAAAATGAGATCCTGAAAGGTGCGGGGCGGCTGAGGGGAAGCGGGGGCCATCGGATGCTCGCGGCGAGGCAAAGCCCGCGAGTATAGCGATGCCACCCTGCAGTGTCCCAGGCATCACCATGCACTCAATTCGCGCAACACGAAACCGACTCCGCCGCCACACATCCGAAAAGGCCGCGACCAACGCTCGCAATGCACCACAGTAGTGCGCTGCTTTTTGCGATTTGATCCATTATGATGCAAAGACTGCCGTTGCTCACCGCAAGTGCTTGATCCGTATATGCATCACAATGGCACATTAGCTGCACTGTCACGAGAACCCCAGGGCTCGAGCCCGGGCCAAGTAGTCAACCCGCGAGGACGCACATGACTCCCGCCGATGTTCTGAAATTGATCAAAGAAAAAGACGCGAAGTTCGCCGATCTCCGCTTTACCGACACGATCGGCAAGGAGCATCACGTCACCATTCCCGACGCGCCTCGTGGACGAGGGCTTTTTCAAGGACGGCAAGATGTTCGACGGCTCGTCGATCGCCGGCTGGAAGGGCATCAACGAGTCGGACATGATTCTGATGCCGGACCCCGCCACCGCCGTCATCGATCCTTTCTACGAAGAGACGACCGTGGATTTGCGCTGCGATGTCATCGAACCGATGACCATGCAGGGCTACGAGCGCGACCCGCGTTCCCTGGCGAAGCGCGCCGAAGCGTATCTCAAGTCATCCGGAATCGCCGACTCCGCGCTGTTCGGACCCGAAAACGAATTCTTCATCTTCGACAATGTCACCGTCAGCTCCAGCATGAACGGCTGCGCCTACGAAGTGGACTCCTACGAAGGCGCGTGGAATTCCGGCAAGACCTACGAAGACGGCAATAAGGCGCATCGGCCCGGCGTGAAGGGCGGTTACTTCCCGGTGCCGCCGGTCGATTCGCAGCAGGACATCCGCACCGCGATGTCCATGGCCTGCGAAGAAATGGGCTTGAAGTTCGAGGTGCATCACCACGAAGTGGCGACCGCCGGACAGGGCGAAATCAACGTCGCGGCGAACACCCTGACGAAGAAAGCCGACGAGGTGCAGATTCTCAAATATGCGCTGCAAAACGTGGCGCACGGCTATGGCAAGACCCTGACGTTCATGCCGAAACCCATCGTCGGCGACAACGGCAGCGGCATGCACGTGCATCAATCGCTGCAGAAGGAAGGCAAGGCGCTGTTTGCAGGCGATAAGTACGGCGGCTTGTCGGACATCGCGCTCTACTACATCGGCGGCATCATCAAGCACGCCCGCGCCATCAACGCATTCACCAACGCGAGCACCAACAGCTACAAGCGCCTGGTGCCGGGTTTCGAAGCGCCGGTGAAGCTCGCCTACTCCGCGCGCAACCGGTCTGCATCCATCCGCATTCCCTGGATCTCCAATCCCAAGGGCCGCCGCATCGAGGTGCGCTTTCCCGACGCAACCGCCAATCCGTATTTCGCCTTCGCCTCCATGCTGCTGGCCGGCATCGACGGCATTCAGAACAAGATCCATCCCGGCGATCCCGGCGACAAGGATCTCTACGACCTGGAGCCGGAAGAGGACAAGAAGATACCGACGGTTTGCCACTCCCTCGACATGGCGCTCGACTACCTGGACAAGGATCGTGGGTTTCTCAAGGCGGGGGGCGTCTTCACCGACGATCTGATCGACGCCTACATCGAGCTGAAGATGAAGGAAGTGACCCGCGTGCGGATGACCACGCATCCGATCGAAGTGGAGATGTACTACAGCCTGTGAGGTTCTTGCACGGCGCGGCCGTAAGGTGACGGCGGTCACGACGGCCACACCTTGTTTTGTGGCCGGGAGGCGATAGGGCTATGCTTTGGACTTATGCACCCTTGGAGACCATGGATTGTGCTGGCCAGCCTCGCGGCGTTTGCGGGACAGGCGGCCGTGGTCTACAAATGGACCGACTCCGACGGGGTGATCCACTATTCCGATCAGCCGGTGCCCGGAGCCGAGAAGATCTTCACGGCCAGCGGCCCCTCGCCCGGCGGGACGGCTTCGTCCGCCCGCTCGGCGAACCCGGCGAGCTCCGGCCCCCCGGAAAAGCGAACGGCGCCGGGACTCAACTACACCCAGTTCTCGATTACTTCGCCGGCGCCCGATCAGACCTTCTTCGGCGACGATGTCATCAGTGTGCATCTCACCCTGGACCCCGGTCTCAAGCCGGAGCACACCATCACCTGGCATCTGAACGGCAAGGCATCTCGACGATCTGGGACCGACCGCGACGCAATTCAGCCTGCCCCACCTGGATCGCGGCACCTACGCCATCGCCGCGACCATCACGGATCAGACGACCGGCGAATCCTTGAGCACCGACAGCGTCAGCTTCTTCGTCCGCCAGCCGTCCGCGTTGTCGCCTCAGCACCAGAAACCCTAGCCAATCCGTTCCGCCGGCCGGACGCTCTGATTGGCCGCTGAATTCAAGCTGGATGCGGTAGGCATCGAGGGCACCGAGCTGCTCGATAGTCTGGTGACCAGTGTTTTCCTGCTCGATCAGAATTTACACGTCGATTACTTGAACGCCGCCGCGCAGACTCTGCTGGGCTTGGGTCCCAACCAGGCGCTGGGCCGGAGCATCACGGAATTGACGCGCGGCGCCGACACCTTGCTGCCGCTGTTCGATCGCGCGCGCCAGGGAGGCGAGGGAGTGGTCCAACGCGAACTCGCCTGGCCGGCGCCCGGCGGAGTCGATCGCATACTCGACTGCGCCGTCACGCAAGTAACGCTCGGACTCGACGAGTCCCGGCTGCTGCTGGAGATCGAGGACATCACGCAACACCGGCGCCTGACCCGCGAGAACGCGCTGCTGGCGCAACTCGGCGGGAGCCGCTTGATGGTCCGCCAGCTCGCGCACGAAATCAAAAACCCGCTCGGCGGCTTGCGCGGTGCCGCGCAGCTGCTGGAGCGGGAACTCTTGGATCCGGCGCTGCGCGAGTACACTCGCGTCATCATCAGCGAGGCGGACCGGCTTACCCATCTGCTCGACTCCATGCTCGGGCCCGGCCGCCCGCCCGCGAAGCAGCTGATCAACGTGCACGAAATACTGGAGCGCGTCTATCATCTGCTGCGCAGCGAGGCGCCCGAAGGCGTCACCGTCGATCGCGACTACGACCCCAGCCTGCCGCCGCTCACGGTTGACCCGAACCACATCATTCAAGCCATGCTGAATCTGGGCCGCAACGCCATCCAGGCCCTGTCGATGGCGCCCAAGTACAGTCGCCGCGGCTGATCCTTCGAACCCGCGCGGTGAGCAACGTGAGCGTCGGCGCGCAGCGCCATCGGCTGGTGGCCTCGATTCAATTCGAGGACAACGGTCCGGGTGTGCTCCCGGAAATTCGCGATACGATTTTCTATCCGCTGGTGTCCGGACGCGCCGATGGCTCGGGCCTCGGCTTAGGGCATAGCTCAAGATCTCGTCAGCCGCCACGGCGGTCTGATCGAATTCGACAGCGCTCCGGGTAGAACCATCTTCATCATTTCTCTACCCATGGACTCCGCATGAATTCGAAGCCGCTGCAAGTATGGCTGGTCGACGACGATGCCTCTATCCGATGGGTGCTCGAGAAGGCGCTGAAGGGCAGCGGCATGGCCGCCAAGTGCTTCGATCAGGCCGACAATGTCCTGACGGCGTTGCGCTCCGACGCACCCGATGTATTGATGACCGACATCCGCATGCCCGGACGCAGTGGCCTCGACCTGCTCAAGGAAATTCAAGGGTCGCGGCCCGGTCTGCCCGTCATCGTCATGACCGCGCATTCGGACCTGGACGCGGCGGTTGCGGCCTATCAGGGCGGTGCCTTCGAGTACCTGCCCAAGCCCTTCGATATCGATAAGGCGGTGGATCTGGTGCGACGTGCCGCCCAGCAAGCGACCGTTTCGATCGACGTCGAGGCCGCGCGGCGCAGCATCCCGGAATTACTCGGCCAAGCGGCAGCCATGCAGCAAGTGTTCCGCGCAATCGGTAGGCTGTCCCGCTCCAGCATGACGGTACTGATCACCGGCGAATCGGGCACTGGCAAGGAACTCGTGGCGCGCGCTCTGCATCGGCACAGCCCGCGCTCCAACAAAGCCTTCGTCGCTCTCAACACGGCGGCCTTCACCGCGGATCTATTGGAGTCGGAGCTCTTCGGTCATGAGAAAGGCGCTTTCACCGGTGCCGATACCCTGCGCCGCGGACGCTTCGAACAAGCCGACGGCGGCACCCTGTTCCTCGATGAAATCGGTGATATGTCTCCGGCGCTGCAGACGCGCCTGCTGCGCGTGCTGGCGGAGGGTGAATTCTATCGCGTCGGCGGACAAACGCCGGTGAAGGTCGACGTGCGCGTCATCGCCGCGACTCATCAAGACTTGGAAACGCGCGTGAACTCCGGCCACTTCCGCGAAGACCTGCTGCACAGGCTCAACGTGATCCGCATCGAAATTCCGCCCCTGCGCGAGCGGCGCGAAGATATTCCCGAACTACTGCGGCACTATTTGGCGGTTGCCGGACACGAGCTCGGAGTCGAGCCTAAATTGTTGACATTGCCGGCCGAGACAGCGCTCGTGACCTTCGACTGGCCGGGCAATGTCCGCCAGCTCGTCAATGCCTGCCGCCGCCTCACCGTCACCGCGCCGGGACGGGAAATTCGCGCAGAGGACATTCCGCCGGACCTCGGCGGCGTGCCGGCCGGCCATACCGCGAATCATGATTGGATGACGAAGCTCTCGCAGTGGGCCGAGCAGGAATTGGACGCGGGAACACGCCGGCTGCTCGATCAGGCCGTGCCCGAAGTCGAGCGCATCCTGATCACGGCGGCGCTGCGCAAAGCCGATGGTCTGAAGCAGGACGCGGCCAAACTCCTGGGGTGGGGCCGCAACACCCTGACTCGAAAAATGAAAGAATTGGGCATGGAGAACGTCAGCTAGCCGCCGCGAGTCAGGTACGGCGGGTCACGCGCCGAGCAGTCTATAATCCCCGCCATGGGCGATTACATCTCACATAAAGTCGAGGCGCTGCAACGCATCGCCGCCGATCAATAGCGCCGGCATGTTTCACATCGTGCTGTTCGAGCCCGAGATTCCTCCGAATACCGGCAACGCCATACGCTTGTGCGCGAACACCGGTGCGACTCTGCACCTGGTCAAGCCGTTGGGGTTTCGCCTGGATGACAAGAGCCTGCAGCGCTCCGGGCTCGACTACCACGATCTCGCATCCGTCAAAGTACATGCAAATCTCGACGCGTGCCTGGAGCATCTCGCCGGTGCGCGGCTGTTCGCGGTGGAGACCGGGGGCCGTCACTGCTACAGCGATCTCGAGTATCGCGCCGGCGATGCATTCTTGTTCGGACCGGAAACCCGCGGCCTCCCGGAACCCATGCTGGATCGCATGGGGCGCGAATCGTCCGTGTTCGTTCCCATGCGGCCGCGCAGCCGCAGCATCAATTTATCCAACACGGTGGCACTGGTGGCCTACGAAGCCTGGCGTCAGTTGGATTTTGCCGGACAGGATCCGCAGCAAGGACGATATCCGCGCCGCGCCGGCGGCCTCGAAGAAGTATAGTTGCATAACTAACTAAATCGAGTTATCGTAAGGACATGTTCGATCACTGTCTTTACTTCAACACCAATGCGCTGGCGCGCCGGCTGGAGCGCGAGTGGGCTGCCGCCTTTGAACCGTATGACATGACGCCGCCGCAGGCCTTTATGCTGCGCGCAGTGCTGGATAACCCGGGTCTGGCACAGCGGGAATTGGCTGCATCGTTGGTTATCTCCCGGCCCACGGCCACGCGTGCTCTCGACGGCCTCGCGGCAAAGGGCCTGATTGAACGTCGAGCTTCTGACCAAGACGGGCGAGAATATTTCATTCACGCCACGGCAAGGGCGCGGGTCATGCATGCCGGCTTGAATGAAGCCAGCGGCAAAGTGACGCGGCGCCTCAAGAAGTTGCTCGGCGAAGCCGCGTTCGTCGAGACGGTGGAGAAGGTTCGCCGAGTGAGCGGCGCTTTGATGTGAGCGCGTTTTATTACCCATATAGTTGTATAGCTAACGATAGGAAATACCCATGCCGATACTCAACGTCAAAGTAAGCGCCGAAAAGTCCCCCGGGATGACCCGCGCCATTTCGGGGATTCTCCTCGAACTGACGACGCGAATTCTGCGCAAAAAACCCGAGGTCACCGCCATTGCCATCGACTACATCGATCCCGCCGACTGGATCGTCGCCGGCAAATCTCTGTCGGAGCAGGGAAAGAGCAGCTTCTATTTCGACATCAAGATAACGGACGAGACCAACAGCAAGGCCGAGAAGGCGCAATACATCCGTGAAGCCTACGATGCCTTCGCCAAGCTGCTCGGCAATCTGCACGAGGAGAGCTACATCTATGTTCAGGATGTGAGGGGGACGGCTTACGGGTTTGGAGGCAAGACCCAAGAGTATCGATCCCAACACGAGTCTTGAGAAGTGCAACCGTCGGCTATACTCGCCAGCTGGCAACAGGAGCAACCAGGAATGTGTCGATGAACACGCGCGCGTGCCGGCTGGCAATGGGGTTTCTCGCTATTTCGATGACCTGCGCGGCCGTCCTGCCGGCATCCGCCAGGCCTGGAAAATTTGAAATCACCGAGACTACGATTGCCGAGACTCAAGCGGCCATACGCGAGCACAGGGTCACCTGCCGCCAACTGGTCGAAGAGTATCTGAGGCGGATCCGGGTCTACGATCAGAGCACCCGCCTGAATTCGCTCATCGTCATCAATCCCAATGCCCTGGCCGAAGCCGACAAAATTGACGCCGAGTTCAAGCGCACCAAGACCCTCCGCGGGCTGCAAGGTATCACCGTCATCGTCAAGGACAACTACGACACGAAGGATCTGCAGACTACCGGCGGCTCGCTGGCCATGAAGGGATTCGTGCCGTCCACGGATGCCTTCATGGTGCAGCGTCTGCGCGCGGCCGGCGCCATCATCCTCGCCAAGTCGAATATGGCCGAATGGGCCTTCAGTCCCTACGTCACGGTGAGTTCGATCGCCGGCATTACCCGCAATCCCTACAACCTCGAGTACGTGCCCGCAGGCTCGAGCGGCGGAACCGCCGCCGCCGTGGCGGCGAACTTCGGCACCGTGGGTCTGGGCACGGACACGGGAAACTCGATCCGCGGGCCGTCCTCGCACAACGCTCTGGTCGGGATCCGCCCGACCATTGGGCTGACCAGCCGCGACGGCATAATTCCGCTGTTTCTCGGCGCCGATGTCGGCGGACCCATCGTGCGCAGCGTCGAGGACGCGGCGCTCGTGCTGGATGTGGTTGCGGGTTACGACCCGGAAGATCCGATCACCAAGATGTCCGACGGACACATTCCGCAGTCCTACAAATCATCTCTCGACCGTAACGGGCTGCGTGGTGCGCGTCTCGGAGTGTATCGGCCGTACATCGACGCGCCGACAACGGACCCGCAAATCAGAGCCCTGACCGAGAAGGCGATTCAGGATTTGCGGGCGCAAGGCGCCGAAATCGTCGATCCCTTGGTGATCCCGAATGTCGAATCGCTGACCCAGGATATCTACTGCGGCGACTTCCAGGCTGATCTCAACGGCTACCTCTCGAAACACGCAGCGGGCGCGGCCTACAAGAATTTGGCAGAGATCATCCAGTCCGGCCTGTACCTGCCCTACATCGAGGGGCGGCTCAAAGAAGCCGCTGCTCCCAAACCGGCATCCGACACCGACAGCAGGCCGTGCCCGGACGTTTATCACGACGACAAGAAGATCGCATTTCGCGATGCGATCCTGGCGGTGATGGCTGAACACAAAGTTGACGCCATCATCTACCCGACTTGGAGCAACGCTCCCCGTAAGGTGGGCGACGGGCGAAGTCCGGCGGGAGACAACAGCCAAGTCCTTTCGCCGCAGACCGGCTTTCCGGCCATTACCGTGCCGATGGGTTACACGTACGATGTGCTCCCGGCAGGACTGACATTTCTGGGCAAGACGTTCAGCGAGGGCATGCTGATCAAGTATGCGTATGCCTACGAGCAGGCGACCAAGCATCGGCACGCGCCGGCGAATTTTCCGCCGTTGAAATGAGCGGCGGCGAAGGTCACTCCGTTTCCGAACGCACTTCCCGTCCCATGAGGGCCTGTACCGCAGCTCGAACCGGTTTGCCCTCGTACATGACCCGGTAGACCTCTTGGCATATGGGCATGTCCACGGTTAGCCGTCGCGCGACCTCGTAGACCGCGCGCGCCGCCGGCAGGCCTTCGACCACTTGCTGAATGCTGCTCTGCGCTTCGCTCGAGGATTGGCCCCGGCCCAAGGCCATGCCGAAGCGGCGGTTGCGTGACTGGTCGTCCGTGCAGGTGAGCACGAGGTCGCCGAGGCCGGCGAGCCCCATGAAAGTTTCGCGCGCGGCGCCGAGCTTCACTCCCAGACGCATCATTTCGGCGAGCCCGCGCGTGATCAATGCCACCCGGGTGTTGGCGCCGAAATCCATTCCATCGGCGATGCCCGAACCGATGGCAATGACATTCTTGACCGCGCCGCCGACCTCTACACCCATGATGTCGCTTTGGGTGTAGGCCCGGAAACTCGGCCCCGACAGGCTCCACGCGAGTTCCTTGGCGAAGCGCTCGTCGTGCGACGCAACCGTCATCGCGGTGGGCAGGCCGACGCCGACCTCCTTGGCAAAGGTGGGGCCGGATAGGACCGCCCCCGGCCTCGCGCCCAGCACCTGGCGGGCGACTTGATGCGGCAGCAGACCCGTCGCGATCTCGAATCCCTTGGTTGCCCACGCAACGCGCGTGCCGGTACTCAAGTGCGGTTTGATGCTCTCCAACGTGGCGCGAAATGCATGCGACGGGACGGCAATCAGCGCATCGCGTGCGGTCTCGAGCGCCTGAGGGAGGTCGTTGGCTACCACCAAAGCAGCGGGAAATTCGGCATCCGGCAAATAGCGCGCATTGCGCCGTGCCCGGCGCATCGCATCGAGCTGCGCGCCGTCACGTCCCCACAGCTGCGTAGGATGGCCTTCCCGGGCCAGCTGAATGGCGAGCGCCGTGCCCCAGGAACCGGCGCCGATGACCGTCATCGGTTCTGCGCGCCGGCTCAGCATTCTCTTGGCTCCCTCTCTTAGTTGACGAGACCGGTTTGAGGCGTCTCCGACGCCTGCGCAAACAGGGCATCGAAGTTGACCAAGGGGAGAAGAAAGTTCGGGAAGCCGCCCTTGACGATCAAATCTGAAATCACTTCGCGGGCATAGGGGAACAGAACACCGGGACAGAAGCTGCCGATCAGCCGCTTCAAATCTTCCACGGAGGCGCCGGTGATCGAGAATACGCCTGCCTGCTTGACCTCGACCAAGTACAGCGTTGCCTCGCCCTGCTTCGCCTCGAGCGTGATGGTCAAGAGCACTTCGCGGACATCAGCCGCGAGTTCCTCGGCCGAGGTATTCATGTTGAGCTGAAATTTCGGCTCCCATCCCTGATTGTTCGGCAGCCGCGGCCCGTTCGGTGACTCATAGGAACAGTCTTTCAAGTAAACGCTTTGCAGGCTTACTTGGACGCCGCCGATGCTGGCGTCAACCGCCGCAGTTTTAACCTCGTTCATCAAACCCCCTGAAGTAATCGATCCAGTTGCCCACTGCGATCGAGTTCGAATAGATCATCGCAACCGCCGACATGCGTGTCGCCGATGAAAATCTGCGGGACCGTGCGCCGATTGCTGCGCGCAATCATTTCCTCGCGCAACTTCGCGTCGTCCTCGACATTGATCTCGCTGAAATCCACGTTCTTTTGAGTCAATAGCGCCTTGGCTCGCTGGCAATACGGGCACCAGTCCGATACGTACACCGTCACGGCGGATCGGGTCACTTCGAGCTTCCCTTGCCGCCCGGCGAGGTTTTCGCCAACGGCAAGTTGTCTTTCACCCAGGCATTCAGGCCGCCCTGCAGATTGAACACCTTGGTGAAGCCGAGTTTCATCAGCGTGCGTGCGCCGGCCGCGCCGCTCACCCCGCTGTCGCAATAGGTGATCACGTTCTTCTCACGCCATTTCTTCAGGCTTTCGGCCTGCGATTCGAGTTCTGCCACGGGCACATTGCGCGCATCGCCGATGTGACCCGCGTCGTACGATTCCTTACCGCGAAGGTCTATGACCAGGGCGCCCTGATTCATGAGGCGTACCGCCTGCATCGAGCTCAACGCGGCAAACGCCTGGAGGCGCTCGCGAATCTCGTAGAAAGCAACGACTGCGGCAGCCAGTACCGCTCCGCTCGCCAAATAAGGATGATGGCCAATGAACTCGAACAGTCGCTGCATGCGGCTCGCACAATAGGTTTTTCGGGCCGGCGAGTATAGCAGCGGCCGCAAGCCTTGTATGCTTGCCATCCTTAAGATGAGCCTCATCAATATCTGCCGCTTCAGACACTTATGGATAGCCGCCGCGTCGGTCCTGTACTGCGCGGGCTCCTCTGCGGCATCCGAAACCACGGACCCCGCCCAGGCGAACGCGCAGCTCGCGGCCGTGCGCGCGCGCATTGCGACGCTCACCAGTCACCTCGGCAAGGAGCTCGAGGAGCGCGACGCGTTGAGCGCGCGTCTGCGCGAGGCGGAGCTCAACATAACGGCCAAGCGCCAACGGCTGGACGCGTTGCGTGCCGCGCAAACCGCCGCGGAGCGGCGCCGTTCGGAGCTGCGCGCCGAACAGGGACGCGACCAAAGTACGCTCCAGGCGGAGCGTGCCGCCTTGGGCCAGCAAGTGCGGGCGGCCTACATGATCGGCCGGCAGGAGCAGCTCAAGCTGCTGTTGAATCAGAGCAATGCCGCCAGCCTCGGCCGTACGCTCGCCTACTATGGATATTTCGCCGAGCAGCGCAGCAGCAAGGTCGGCGCCATTCAGGGCCAAGTGGACAGATTGCAGCAGCTGGTCGCCGAAATCGACCAACAAAGCGAGCAGCTGAAGACGCTGGAGCACGACGCGAGCCGTGAGATGGCCGGCTTGGAACATGCGCGCGCCGACCGCGCCGACGCACTGGCGGCGCTCAGGAAGCAAGTGGCCAGCGGCAATCAGCAGCTGGCCAATCTGAAGCGCGAGGAGCAGGCGGTCGAGTCCCTGGTCGCGGATCTCGCGCGGGTGATGCAGGACTTTCCGGTCGATGCCACGCAGAGTTTCGACCGAATGCGCGGCAAGCTGCCGTGGCCCGTGCAGGGGAGAGTGACCGCGCACTATCAGGAACAGCACGCGAATTCCGCGTCGGGGATGCGCTGGAACGGTGAAATGATCGAGGCAGCACGCGGCGCCAAGGTACGCGCCGCCTACTTCGGCCGCGTCGTCTATGCCGATTGGCTGCAAGGTCTCGGGCTATTGCTCATCATCGGCCATGGCGGCGGCTATATGACTCTGTACGGTCATGCCGAGGTTCTCTACAAATCGGTCGGCGATTGGGTCGCTCCCGGCGATGTGATCGCGGCCCTGGGCGATGCCGCCGGCGCCGCACCGCAGCTATATTTCGAGATTCGCGCGGGGCGAAAGACCGTGGACCCCAAGGTTTGGCTCAAGTCCAATCCATGAACGGCCGGCGGCTGGCGGCAAATGGTCGCCGCACGTATGCTGCGGCCCGATGACCAAGAAATCCCGCAATGTCTCGTTATTGGGCGTCGGAATGGCGATCGGTGTGTCGTTTGGACTGGCGGGCGGCGTGCTCGCCGGCAAGCCCGCGGCGCCCGGGGCGGATCTACCCTGGCAAGACGCCCACATGCTGGCCGACGTGTTGGAGCGTGTGAAGCACGACTATGTGAATCCCGTGGACGATCACCAGCTGCTGCAGGCGGCAATTCGAGGCATGGTCTCCTCGTTGGATCCGTATTCGGCGTACCTCGACGGGGATGAGTACGACGAAATCAAGATCTCGAGTTCGGGTGAATACTCGGGCGTCGGCATCGAAGTGTCCATGGAGGACGAGGAGGTCGTGGTGATCTCGCCTTTCGAAGGCTCGCCCGCGGCCGCGGCCGGAATCCGCACCGGCGACGTCATCTCCTCGATCGATGGTGTTCCCGTGAATACGAGCACCTTGGCGGACACGATCGGGCGCATGCGCGGCAAGGAAGGAACGTCGATCAAGATAGGTATCTTGCGTCAAGGCAGCGCCGAACCGCTGCAATTCACCTTGAAGCGTTCGCGCGTCGAATTGCGCAGCGTGAAATCAGAATTGCTCGAGCCCGGCATGGGGTACGTGCGCATTTCCCAGTTCAGCGAAACCACCGGCGATGATTTGCAGGCTGCGCTGAAAGACCTGCGTAAGCACAATGGCGCCGCGCTCAAGGGGCTGGTGCTCGACCTGCGCAACAATCCCGGTGGGGTGCTCGAGGCCGCGGTAGCGGTCTCCGATACGTTCCTCGATACGGGCATCATCGTGACCGCCAAGGGACGCACGCCGACGTCCAAATTCGAAATGGATGCGACCCCGGGCGACGCACTCAATGGCGCCCCGATCGTAGTGCTGATCAATGGCGGGTCGGCGTCCGCGGCGGAAATAGTCGCAGGCGCGCTCAAAGACAACCACCGCGCGAAGCTCATGGGACGCACGACCTTCGGCAAGGGCTCGGTACAGACCGTCATTCCCTTGAGCGGCGACCGCGCCATCAAGTTGACCACGTCGCTCTATTACACTCCGTCCGGAATATCCATCAATCACCGGGGGATTGCTCCTGACATCGAGCTGGAGCGCGATCCCAAGCCGCCCGCCGTACCGGCCCCACCCGACGCGCCTCTGCTGCAGCGGGACCCGGAGGTGAAGCGCGCGGTCCAGGAGCTGAAGGTGCCCACCATCGGCGGCAACGGCTCGGTTTCCGCGGCGGCACGGCTCGAGTAGCGCGTGCGCAGTACCCGATCCATTGAAATTCTATGTCTGGCGCTCGCCGCCCTGGTGATGGTTTGGTCTCGGGCGCTGACCAACCAGCTATGGCCGGTGCTGACTCTGCTCGGCGCGTTCTTGGTTGCCATCGTCGCGTTTCGGGCCCGCCGGTTCTTTCCGCGCGGTACACGGACCGGGTTGCTGATCGAATCCTGGTCCATGGTGATATTCATCACCGGGGTGCTGTGGTTCACCGGGAAGAGTTCCAGTCCGCTCCTCAATCTGTACTTGCTGCCGATCATCTTGAGTGCACTCACCCTCGGACGCCCGGTCACCCTGCTGCAGGTGGCGGTGATCTGCATTTGCCATCTGCTGCTCGCCGCGGCGACTCCCGGCGTGGATGTGGTTTCACTGGTCTATGCGAGCCAGGCAGTGGGCCAGCTGGCGCCGTTTCTGTTGGTGGCGTATCTCACCACCACGCTGTCGGCGGATATCACGGAAGCGCGGGAAAGAATCGAGAATCTGGCGCAGACCGACGCGTTGACGGGTCTTTACAATGTGCGCATGTTCAATGAGGTGTGGCAGCGCGAACACGGCTGCGCCGAGCGCGATCAGGGCGTCTACGCGCTGATGATGATCGACATGGACAAGCTCAAGGACATCAATGATACCTTCGGCCACGAAGCGGGAAACAGCGCCATCACGCTGGTGGCGCAATGCCTGCAGCGAAGCATTCGCGCAACGGACTACGCTGCGCGCTTCGGCGGTGATGAATTCGCGGTGTTGCTGCCCGGCGCTTCCCCCGAAATCGCCGACGCCGTGCTCAAGCGCGTGCGGCACAATGTATACAAGACCACGCTCGACCTGCGCTCGCGCATGATTCGATGCAGCGTCAGCATCGGCATCGGCAACTACCCCAAAGACGGGCGCGACATGCGCGAACTCCTCAGCATCGCCGATCGCAAGATGTACCGCGACAAGGAGTTGCGGCGCGCCCCCGGTAGCGAGGCAAGCGCCTGAGCTTTTTCCGGCAACGCTCTGAATGTGCTGGACATTCTAAAAAATAATGTCAAAGTTAGCGGTGCATCACGTCGCGGCATCATTGACCTATGTCAGCTTGCCGCTTGTCGCAAGAACATTAGAGAAAGTCAATGGCGTCCTACTCGAGAAAGCCGTCCCTCCCGCTGCGCGCGGTAGCCGGCCTGTTCCTGGCGATTTTGGCCATGCAGGCCACCGCGAAGGTCATTCGCAAACCCGCGACGTCCGCCGCCGATTCAGCGAAGCTCGCCCGCGATCTGAAACTGAAGTCGAGTTCCGTGCTGGTCATCGATCAAAACGACTCCTCGGTGCTGTATTCGCGCAATTCCGACGTGGCAATGCCCATCGCTTCCATCACCAAGCTGATGACCGCTTTGGTAGTTCTCGATGCCAGGCAGAGCCTGGACGAGCCGATTCAGATCACCGACGCCGACCGCGACTTGCCGAAGGGCGGCTTCTCGCGCCTCGCCGTGGGTACCGTTTTGACCCGGGGCGATCTGATGCACTTGGCCCTGATGTCATCCGAGAACCGCGCCGCGCATGCATTGGGGAACAATTACCCCGGCGGCATGCCGGCGATGGTTGCTGCCATGAATGCCAAGGCAGTGGCGCTCGGCATGACCAGTTCGCATTTCGTCGATCCCACGGGCTTGTCGAGCCAGAACGTCGCGAGCCCCGAGGACCTGACCAAGCTGGTGATAGCGGCCTCACACAATCCCAGCATTCGCGAATATTCGACCGATAGCCACTATGCCGTGAAAGTCCGCAAGCACATGGTCGAATTCCACAACACCGACAACCTGGTGGCCAATCCGGCCTGGAACATCATCGTGCAGAAGACCGGCTACATCACCGAGGCCGGCAAGTGCCTGGTCATGGCGGCCGTCATCGAAGGCCGCTCGGTAGTCATCGTCCTTCTGGATTCGTTGGGCAAGTACACGCGCGTCGCGGATGCCAAGCGGATCAAGTCTTGGATGGAAGCCGGTGCCGGCGATCGTCTTCAGGTGTCGATGCGCTAGGAGCCAGTCTGAAGTCAGACAGGCTCCTTCCCCCGGTTGTGGGGTGGACCGGTCGTTCATCCGCCGCCTCGTAGATTGACCACCGGAGTTTGGCTATGCGCGTACATTTCTCACCGGCTGCTCGAGCATGGTGAGGCGCCGCCAGGGGCGGATCAAGAATTTTTTCGCCGAAAACCGGCTGTTCGCCCTGCGCAGCGTCGCCGCGGGCGTCATTGCCGGCGTGCTGCTGCTGACCGTTGCGGGGCGCCTGTTCTACTTGCAGGTGCTGAGGCACGACTATTACTCGACCCTTTCGCAAGGCAATCGCATTCGCACGGAGCCGATCCCGCCCAGCCGCGGTCTGATCCTGGATCGCCATGGCGTGGTGCTCGCGGACAATCTGCCGGCCTATCAAATCGAGCTGGTGCGTGAACAGGTGGGAGACAACAAGGCCCTCGACGCCACGCTCTCCATGCTGGCCAGTATTGGACTACTGCGCAGCGAAGACGTTGCCAACACCAAACGCACCATCCTGCTGCACAAGGTGTATGAGAGCGTGCCGATCAAGCTGCAATTGAACGCAGAGGAAATGGCAATTTTCGCGGTGCATCGCTTCCAATTCACGGGAGTCGACATCCGCACGCGGCTGGCGCGGCACTACCCTCTCGGCGAAACCGCGGTTCATGCCATCGGCTACGTCAGCGCCATCAATGAACAGGACATGAAACAAATCGACGGCGACGAATATGCCGGCACCAGTCTCATAGGCAAGCTCGGCGTCGAAGCCGCGTACGAGCAGCAGCTTCACGGCAAGCGTGGATCCAGGGAAATTCTGGTGAATGCCGCGGGCAGACCGGTGGAGAAACAGGGAGAGTATGCCCCGCAACTCAACGTTCACCCGCCGGTGGCGGGCGAGGATCTGATTCTCGGCTTGGACGTGCGTGTGCAGAAAGTCGCGGAAAATGCACTGGCCGGCAAGAGGGGATCCGTGGTGGCGCTCGATCCACGAACCGGCGATGTCATTGCGCTCGCCAGCACACCGGGATTCGACCCCAATAATTTCGTGCGCGGGCTTACGGTGGCCGAATACGCTGCGCTGCAAAACGATCTCGATAAGCCTCTGCTCAATCGTGCACTGCGCGGCGCGTATCCGCCGGGGTCCACGGTCAAGCCCCTGTACGCCTTGGCCGCACAGAAATACGGGGTATTCACACCCACGCAAGTAGAGTTCTGTCCCGGCGTGTTTACTTTGCGCGGCAGCAGCCACCAGTATCGCGATGACCATAAACATGGGGCTCTCGACATGCGCATGGCCATCGGAAAGTCATGCGACGTATATTTCTTCAGAGCCGCCGAACGCTTAGGTATCGAGCGAATGGCGCCCTTCATGACTGCCTTTGGCTATGGCGTGCTGACCGGTATCGATATCCCGGGCGAGAAGCCGGGGCTATATGCATCGCCGGAATGGAAGAAGCGGGCATTCAAGCGGGCCGCCGACCAAGTGTGGTTTCCCGGCGAGACCATCAGCATGGGCATCGGCCAGGGCCCGATTACGGTGACCCCGCTGCAGCAGGCGCACTTCGCCGCTGAAATCGCCGAGGAAGGTAAAGTCATCGCCACCCCGCGCCTAGTGTCGGCCATTCGTGCGGCGGGGTCCGCCACCGTGACTACGCGCGCTCCCGTGATGATGAAGCCGATCGATATCGGCACGGAAGAACAGTGGAGCGTCGTTCACGACGGCATGCTGGCGGCGGTGTATGGCCCGGGCGGCACGGCATACGCGGTCGGTGTGGGGTCAAAGTATAAGATTGCGGGTAAAACCGGAACCGCGCAGGTGATCGCCATCAAACAAAATGAAAAGTACCACGCCAAGGACGTGGCGGAACGCAATCGCGATCACGCGTGGTTCATCGCCTTTGCCCCAGCTGACGACCCCAAGATCGCGATTTCCGTTTTGGTGGAGAACGGAGGCTTCGGAGCCACGGCCGCCGCCCCCATCGCGCGCAAGGTGCTCGATGCTTACCTCTTGGGAAATGAAGCGCCCGCCGATTCCGCAAAGAGCCTGTAAGCGATCAGATCAATACCGAACGGTAAAGTGCACGCCCCAATTGCGGGGCTCACCCAATTGCGTGTACAGCTTGTTGGGAAAATTCGGCGGCTCGTCGCCGAAATAAAACCCGCGCACCGTGTAATCCTTGTTCAATAAATTCCGGCCCCACAAGTACACCTCGTAGCGTTCGGTCTCCCAGCCCAACTTGCCGTTGACCAGTCCGTAGGGACTGGAGCGAGTGTTATTCGGCGGCAGGTCGTAATAAAACGCATCCATGCCCGTGACGTCGATCCGCGCGTACGGGCCGCGGGGATCGCGCCAAGTCGCATTGACGGCGGCTTGCCAGTTGGGTGCGTCAGGCAGCGCGCGATCGGCAAGTTCCACTCCGTTCTGTACGAACCCGCGGTAAAGGGTCCGCAACAGACCCAGCGAGCCGCCGAACTCGAGTTCCTGCGTCGCTTGCCACGCAAGAGTACTTTCCAATCCGTAGTTGTAGCCGGACTTTGCGTTCCCGGTGAAGAAAGTGAACGTGTTCGGATTCGCCGGATCCAGCTGGGCGCTGGTCAGCAGTTGTTCGGAATGGCGGATCGTATAGAACAGCGAGGTGTCGATTTGCAGCTTGCCGTCGTTCAACTGCGCTTTGTGGCCGATCTCGAAGTTGAGGTCCGACTCGGGATTGAAAGTTATTTCATTGGCGGTCAACCCTTGACTCAAATTGAAGCCGCTTGCCTTATAGCCGCGCGAAATCAGCGCGTACACATGTTGGCCGTCGGCAATCAGAGTGTCCAGCGAGGCGTGTCCGCCCCACAGATCATCCGCGGGACCGAAGTTATTCGCAGCGGTCGGCGCGTCGAGATTGGTGGTGCTGTCGTCGTAGTGCGTGGTACGCCGCTCGCCGCGCAGGCCGACGGACCACCGCGTCCGGGTTCCGAGGTCACCGTCGAGCTGACCGTACAGCGCACCGCTCCGTGAACGATACTGGCTCGACACCACGGTCAGGCTGTCCGAGTTCTGAGTGGCGTCGAATGGGTCCAAATAAATACCCGCGCTGGTGTCGCTCAAACTCTCGCGCAGTTCGAAAGCGTACACTCCGAAAAGCCACGACAGACCGTGCGCCGGCGAATCCCCAAGCCGCACCTCGAAACTGCGGGTTGAGCGATGGCGAATCTGATCCTCGGTAAAGTCATAGGTGTACGGCGCCCAGAGGATGGGATTGCCCCAGTCGCCGTCAAAACCGTAGTTGACCTTCGTGTCGGCGTAGGTGGCGATGGTGGTAAGTGTTGCCGCGCCGAGGCCGCTGTAAGTCGCGTGCGCCGAAAATCCCGTGGAATATTGCCGGTCGACGCCTGGGCTGTCGGATTCCGTGGTGCGGCTGTTGTCGATGGCAAAGGCGTCATAGCCATTGTTGATCTGCACCCGCAACAGCGTCAGATCGACGCGCAATTGGTCGTTGGGGTCGTAGCGCCAACGCCCGCGCACCGTCAGTTCGTCGCGGGCGTCGGTGTTGCTGCGGCCAAGATAGGCGTTGTGATAGAAGCCGTCGCTGGTATAGCGCTGCACCGCCAGCCTGAAGGCCGAATCCAGCGCGGCGACGGGGCCCGTGATCACCGCCCCGTAGGAGCGTTCGTTGTAGTCTCCGGCGTCGAACTCTGCACGGCCGCCGAAGGTATCGGCCGGCGCGGCGCTTTTGACGTCGATGAGACCTGCGAGAGCGTTGGCACCGTACAAGGTCCCTTGGGGGCCATGCAGTACCTCGACGTGGTCGACGTCGAACAGGGTCGCGGCCGAACCCAAGCCGCTGAAGTCGATGTCGTCGATGAGAAACCCGACCGAGGGGTTGGGTGCTCCCTGGTACTGCTGCAACTCGCCGATTCCGCGGATTTGAAAATACCGCGGCCGCGACGTGTCGCCGGCCCAATTGAGGTTGGGCACCAGCGCTAGAACGTCCTCGAAATGCTGCTGGCCCGCGTCCCGCAGAGTCGTGCCGGACAACACCGAAACGCTTCCGGGCAATTCGGCGAGTGGGACTGGCCGCAATGCGGCCGTGACGATGATTTCATCCAGCTGCGAGTCGCTGGTGTTATCGGATGCGACGGCCGGCGACGCGGCCGCTAGAACTGCAAACAATAGACTCGGAACAGAATTCTTACCCATGCTCCCTCCGCCGGTACTAACCGGATCAGGTTCAATGGGTTCGCAAGTGTGCGTGCGTACACGCGGCGAGCGTCTCAGGCCCTAAAGGCCACCCCAGCTTATTTGTCGATTACTGTAAACGATTCGAGGCCAAACTCAAGGCGGTTTAATGCTGAAAGAGACTCCAAGCCGCACCGAACAAACCGCCAAGGATCAAAATGAGGGTCGGCAGGAAGCTGAGTCCATACCCAAGGCCGCGTTTCGCCGGGTCTTTCGCATAGGAGAAAGCATAGACTTCCCGGCCGATGAGGTACACGAGCCCGAGCGCCGCCGCGACGAGCGGGCTGAAGTAATGGCTGAAGAGGTAGAGTCCCGGCAAAAATACAATGAGCTGCTCCAAGGTATTTTGCTGGACACGAAAATAGCGCTCGAAAGTTTCGTTTCCGGTGACGGCCGGCGCCTTCACCCCGTAGCGTCCGCGCGCGCCGCCCACTCTGAATCCGAACACGATGAATTGCAGAACTGCGAGCGCAGTCACAATGTCGACATAAGCCATGGATGTTCCTCCCTCGTTTGCGGGATTCTACACTGCAAGGCCGGCACATTTCCGTCAGGCTTATCAACACCGCTGTGCATGAGGCCCGAAATCCGCAATGAGCTTACCTCGCAAATCTACCCGTAACGGTACCCGTGGCTATGCCCACTTGGTGGAGGTCGACGTACCGGTCGCCCGGGTCTGGCGTGCGCTGACCGATCCCCGGCTGATGCGCATCTGGTCCGGTCAGGAAGCTCAGATCGATCCCCGCAAAGGGGGCTCGTATCAGCTGGGTAAACGCAACGCCGGCGGCCGAGAAGCGCATATCGACATCTTCGACGCGAACCGGCGTCTGCGGTTGATTTATCTGAGCGGCGGCGATTGGCCGCAGAGCGACAGTGCCGTAGTCGACGACTTCTTGCTGGATGTGCGCAACGGTCAAGGCACGACGTCGCTGCGCCTATTGGGATCAGGGATCCCCGAATCCGCGGCCTGGGACAAGAGCTACATGCGCATCCGCATGGGTTGGGAGCGTCTCCTGTCGCGCATCAAAGTGACGCTCGAAAGTCCGCCGGTTCCCAAGAAGCCGGAAGTGGTGCCGCCCAAAGACCCCCCGCTGGCCGGCCTCGATTATTGACAGCCTGTTGGCACCATACCTGCCTTTTGATTTAATGCTCGCGTAGCGAGCACCTATAGGACGGGGCCGCATCGGCCCCGTTGACAGTTGCGCGAAGCGCATGGCGAGTTGCGCGAAGCGCATGGCAAGAGGCACATACATGCTCGGGTTTCTGATACGCGCAAGCATCGTCGCCCTGGGATTGTGGTTGGCCACCGTCTGGGTCAGCGGCGTCTCGATCGACACTCCGGTTACCCTGCTTCTTGCCGGCGTGTTGTTGGGCATGGTCAATTCCATCGTTCGGCCCATCGCCATATTGCTGACCCTGCCGATGACCATAGTCACTCTCGGCCTGTTCCTGCTGGTGATCAACGCCGGAATGGTTGCTCTGGTGGCGTGGATATTGCCCGGCATGCATGTGGCGGGCTTTTGGTCCGCATTTTGGGCCTCGGCGCTCGTGAGCTTGGTCAGCTTCGTGGGCTCGTGGTTCGTGGGCGGCAAGGGCAAGGTCGAAGTCTTCGTCAGGCGCCGCTGACCGCGAGCGAACCAAATGCGGCACGTCGTGCGGGGTTCGCGCGCTACTGGGCTTTTGGCTCCGCGAGAGTCTTGGGATCGGTGAGGCTTCCGCCCGGGAGCGTCAAGATGCTCACGCCGACGATGATGACCACCATGCCGATGAGCTGCGCGCCGGATAAATGCTCGTGGAGAAATTGCCAGCCGAGGAAAGAGGCGATCGCGGGATTCACGTACCCGTACGTGCCGATCAAGGCGGGCGTGGCATTCAGGCTCAGCCAGCCGTAAGCGGTATACGCCAGGCATGAACTGAAGAAGGTGAGGTAGAAAAGAGCCATCAATCCGGAGGTGTTCGGCGCCCAGTGTGCCGCATCGCCATGGACCAACCCTAAGCCGAGCAACATCAATCCGCCCATCAGCATCTGCAGCGCCATGAACATGAGCGAGCTCAACTCGGTATCGATGCTGCGGTAGTACAAAGTACCCAGCGACCACGAGAGACAGGCGGCCAGTACGCCGGCCTGCGCGAGCACGCTCTTGGTACTCAAGGGTTCCTTCGGAATCAGCATCAACGCCGCGCCCAAGAAACCTATGACCATTCCCAACACGGCGGAACGCGTCAACGGGTGGCCGCGGCGTCCGAATACGCCGAGACCGGCGATCCAGAACGCTGAGGTGCCGTTGAGCAGCGCCGACTGATTGCTCGGAAGATAGCGCATCGCCCAGGTGTTCAGGCCGTTGCTCACGAACACCATGAAAAAGCCCGCGATGATGACGTGGCGCCACTCGATCGCGCGCCGGGGGTACGGGCTGCCTCTCCAGACTCTGGCAATGAGCGCGAGCAGCGTGCCCGCCGTGACGAAGCGAACTCCCGAAAACAGCGCCGGGGGCAGATTGTTGACTGCGAGCTTGGTGAATAAAAAGCTCGAGCCCCACACCAGGTAAATGGTGCTCAAGGCAAGCATGAGCTTCGCGGAATAACGTGAATCGCGCAAAACGCTGGAACGGTGCTAAGCGGTCCGGCGCGGAGTACCGGCACGGAAAATCCAGTAGCAGATTCCCAGCAGCAGTGCCGCCGCCCACCATTTTCCGCCGGGCAACTCCGAGCCCATGGCGAGGACGTCCGGATTCTTGCTGATCCAGATGCACAGAGCGATGAAAATACCGACCAGTGCCTCGCCCGTGATGAGACCAGCGGCGAACAGCATGCCGTTTTGCGCGAGCTTCTCGACATCGCCGCTCGGGTTTGCCCTGAGGTGCCAGCGCGCGACCATTTCCGCGACGATGCCGCCGGCAAGAATGGGGGTCGACACATCCAGCGGCAAGTAGATCCCCACCGCCACCGCCAGTACCGGCGCGCTCCAGCGCGAGCCGCGGTGCTTGAGGTACAAATCGAAAGCGATGATCAAGGCGCCGATACCTGCGCCGATGGCGATCATGCCGACGGGCAGGGTGCCGCCGAACATGCCTTCCGCAACCGACCTGACCAAATTGGCCTGCGGCGCCGGCAGGGCCTTGACCCCGGGGTGCGAAGGCTCGCCGATACCGTAGGCGAACAGCAGAACATTCATTACGGGCGCCATGACCGCCGCGCTCACGACGACTCCGACGCAGAGCATCACCTGTTGGCGCCAGGGTGTGGCCCCGACCAGCTGCCCGGCCTTGAGGTCCTGCAGGTTGTCGCCGGCCACGGCGGCCGCATTGCATACCACGGCGCCGATGAACACCACCGCCACCGCGCCGATCGCGGATTTGCCGCCCACCATCCACATGAGAACCAGGGAAGCGAAAAGAATGGTGCAAATCGTAATGCCGGAAACCGGGTTGTTGGACGAACCGACGAGGCCCGCCATATAGCCGCTGACCGATGAAAACAAAAAGCCCGCGACGATCATGATCACGGCCATCGCGAGCGCGACGCCCAAGCTGCCCACCACCAAGTAATACAACAGGAACAGCGGCACGACGAACAGGGCGATGCAGATGAGTACCGCGCTCATCGGAAGATCGCGCTCGGTATGGGGAATATCGGCAGCTCCCCGCACGCCCACCTTCAATCCACTGCGCACCGCCGACCACAGGGAATTGCGCAGCGACCACAGCGCCCACAGCGCGCCCGTCAGCATGCATCCGACGCCGATGTAGCGCACCTGAGCCCGCCATATCGCGAATGCCGCGTCTTCGGCGTCGAGTCCGACCAGCTTGTGCAGCAGCGCCGGGTCGTGATCGAAGAAAAAGCTGCTGTACAAGGGAATTGCGAGCCACCAAGAAAACAGACCGCCGGCCGCTATCAGAATCGCCACATTCAGCCCGACGATGTAGCCTACTCCGAGCAATGCCGGGGAGAATCCATAGCCGAAGAACGCAATGCCGCGTTCGCCGATGAACCCCTTGACGGTGAACGCTTCGGGCAACGCACGCAAACCTGAGGTGATGAGCTTGAACAAGCCCCCGACGATGGTGGCGATGCCGAGAAATTTTGCGCCGACACCCGGATTAGCGCCGACCTTGAGCACTTCGGCCGCCGCGACGCCCTCGGGAAACCGCAGCTTCTGCTCGATGATCAGCGTTCGGCGCAGCGGCACCGAAAACAGTACCCCGAGCAGGCCGCCGAGTCCGACGATGGCCAACGTCCACCAGTAATCGAAGCTCGTCCAGTGGTGCAGCAGAATGAGCGCCGGCAAGGTAAAGATCGCGCCTGCGGAAATGGACGTGCCGGCGGAGGCACCGGTGGCGACGATATTGTTCTCGAGAATGTTCGAGCGCCCGAACAGCGGCAGAACCGCCATCGAGATGACGGCGGCCGGGATCGCCGTGGCCACCGTGATGCCGGCGAACAATCCCACGTACGCATTGGCAGATGCGAGGATGACCGTGAGGATGATGGAAAGCAGAATGGCCTTGAACGTCAGCTGCGGAGCCGGAACTGTGCCCGTGTTCATTGCACGTCCCCCATCAGTTTTTTCACGGGACGGCTGAGAACCAGGAGTACGGCGCCCAAACCCACTGAAAAATAAACGATATGCATGTATTGCCCCGGCATTGCGGCCACGTTGTTGACGTCGAATTCACCCGCGATCAGTCCCGCAATCAGATTGCCCAGCGAGAGCGAGAGGAAAAACATTCCCATGAGCTGACCGACGAAACGCTTCGGCGCCAGTTTCGTCACGTAACTCAAGCCCACTGGGCTCAAACAAAGCTCGCCGAAGGTATGCATCAGGTAGGTCAGGATCAGCCAAGTGGGCAGCACCTTCGATCCGCCGGCGACGATCGATGCCGCCGCCGCCATGACGAGAAATCCCGACCCCATCAGCATCACGCCGATGGCGAACTTCGCCGGCGCCGATGGATTCATATTGCGTTTGGCCAACGCGACCCACAACCAGGCGAAAGCCGGTGCGAATATGATGATGTATGCCGGATTGAGGGATTGGAACCAGCCGGTGGGGACGACGAAGTGCAGCCAATGCAGCGTGCGATCCGTATATCGCTCGGCGAATAGAGTGAGCGATGAGCCGGCTTGCTCGTAGCCCGACCAGAACAATGCGCTGCCGAGAAACAGTACCACGATGACCACGGCCTTCTTGCGCTCTTCGGTCGAGAGGCCGGCGGCGGCAAAAAGATAGCCGAAATAGAGCACGGCCATGCCGACGATCAGCACGGTCGACCCCTGAGCGAGACTCACGGGATTCACCTCGATCCACCCGAAGCCGCACGCGGCCAATGCCAGCGCCGCAAGCCCGGTTCCGACCCATAGCTGCAGCCATGGCCTCGCGGCACCGGGCTTGGCTTGTGACGTCAAGGTGCCCGCACTCCCCAGATGGCGCTGAGTCAGGTAGTACTGCAGGACGCCCAATGCCATGAAAATTGCCGCCGCGGCGAAGCCCGCCCGCGGGCCGAATAATTCCTGCGCCTCACCCGTGACGAAGGGTCCCAGCGTGGCGCCCACATTGATTCCCATGTAGAACACGGTGAATCCCGCGTCGAGCCGTGCCCCGCCTTCCGGGTACAAATCCGCGACCATGGCGCTGACATTGGGCTTCAGCAGACCCACGCCGATCACTATCGCCACGAGGCCGATGTAGAAGCCGCGCGGGCTGGTGGATGCCGCCAACAAGGCATTGCCGAGCGTGATCGCCAAACCGCCGAGCAGCACGGCGCGCCGCGCGCCGATCAGCCGATCGGCGATCCAACCGCCCGGCAGCGCGATCAGATAGGTTCCGGCCGTATAGAGACCGTAGATGGCGGTCGCCGTTTTGTCGTCGATTCCGAAGCCGCCCGAAGATACCGCGGACACCAGAAACAGCACCAGCACCGCGCGCATGCCGTAATAGGTGAATCGCTCCCACATCTCCGTGAAGAACAGCGTGGCGAGGCCGCGCGGATGCCCGAAAAACGTGGAGCTCAAATCAGACCCCGGCTTCGCGCTCTGCCTGTTCTGCCTCTTCTTTGGCGCGAGCCGCTATTTTGTCTTTGAGTAAAAGTCCGGCCATGATGATCCCTATTTCGTACAGCAAGTACATCGGTACCGCCATCGCACTCTGCGATACGGCATCGGGCGGCGTCACGAAGGCGGCAAAGATGAATATCCCGAGCAACACGAAGCCGCGATTCTTCTTGAGTGTCGCGATCCTTACCATCCCCGTCCACACCAATAATACAGTAGCCACCGGGACTTCAAAGGCCAAACCGAAGGCGAGCAGCAGGACCATCACGAAATCGAGATAACTGCTCATGTCGGTCATCATCTGCACGCCATGAGGAGTGGTGGCGACGAAGAAGCTCAACATCACCGGAAATACCACGTAGTAGGCGAAGGCGGCGCCCAGGTAGAACAGCAGCACGCTGGAAATGAGCAGCGGCACGGCAAGCTTTTTCTCGTGTTTGTACAGCCCCGGCGCCACGAACGCCCACGCTTGATACAGCACGAAGGGCATGGCGATGCCGATGGCCAGTACCAGTGCCAGCTTGAACGGCACTGTGAACGGAGCCACCACGCTGGTCGCGATCAGGGTCGCGCCGGCGGGCAATTTATGGATCAGGGGATCCGCCACGAACGTGAACAACTGGTTCATGTAGATGGCGCAGGGAATGAAGCAGATCCCGACCGCCAACATCGCCTTGAGCAAGCGGTCGCGCAGCTCCAGCAAGTGCGAAATCAGAGTACCTTCGGCGAGACCGCCGGGTTCACCGCCCTCACTCATGGGGCGGTTTGGCGTCGGTCGCGGCGTGCAAATCGGCTATGGCCGGATCGGCCTTGGGCGGATCTGATGCATGCATGGCCGCCGCCGTGGTCGCAGCAGCGTCAAGTCCGTACACCGGCTCCGGCGCGCCGGGCGGGGGTGCCGCAGCCGAGGAATCCGCGGCTGGGGAAGCGGCAGCCGGTGGCTCTGCAGCCGAGGGTGCTGCAGCCGGGGGTTTCTCCGCCGAGGATGCCGTAGCAGCCGGCGGCGGCGCGATGGAATGGCGGTCGGCGGGATCGAAGGCGGCGCCTTTGTCTGCCGAATTCGCTGTGCTGTTCGGCAAGTTCGCGCCGGGGCTCGGTTTGCTTTGCGTCTTCAGCAATTCTTCCGCGCTGACTTCGCGCTCCAACTGCTCGCTCAATTGGCGCGCCATGACGCGCGCACGACCCATCCAGTTGCCGACTTGGCGTGCAACTTTGGGCAGTCGCTCCGGGCCCAACACGATGAGTGCTATGGCCGAGGTGAGCAGGATCTCCGAGAATCCAACATCAAGCATGCGGCATCAGGTATTGGCTTTCGGGGGGGTCTTGACCTCGGCCTCGCGCGACACCGCGGCGGCGTCGAAGTCGGCGTCCTTGTCCTGCTTGAGCTGTTTCACTTTCTCTTCCGATTCGCCGTCATTCATGGCTTGTTTGAAGCCTTTGACCGCCGCGCCCAAATCCGACCCGATCGTGCGCAAACGCTTGGTGCCGAATATCACCAGGGCGATGGCCAAAATGACCAATAGCATTTTTGAATCGAACATGTCGCTTCTCCGATCCGAGGTAACCCAGTAAAGGCGCCAATGATACGCCAAAGGCATTATGACATTGGACCGCACGGCATCGATGCGTGTTCGGTCGCATTTGAGATTTCGGCAAATTAACTTTCCAGCCAGAAGGTAACGGGTCCGTCGTTGGTCAGAGACACACGCATGTGGGCGCCGAAAACACCGGTCTCGACGCGTCCATGCCGCGATCGAGCCGCCTGCACGAACGTTTCGAACAATTGCCGCCCCTGGGCGGGAGGAGCCGCAGTCGAGAAGCCTGGTCTCGAGCCCCTGTGCGTATCGGCGGCCAGGGTAAATTGTGGCACCAGCAGCAAATCGCCGCCGGTCTGTCCCAGGCTCAGATTCATTTTTCCGGCCTCGTCCGCGAATACCCGGTACTGCAGCAAGCGATCGGCCAGCCGCAGAGCCGATGACTCGTCATCGGTTGGCCGTACCCCGACCAGCACGAGCAGGCCGGGCCCTATGGACGCAACGCGCTCGGCGTCGATGTCCACACTGGCCTGTAAGACGCGCTGCAGCAATCCAATCACAACATCTCCACGCCACTTTGACGCAATTGCTGGCCTAAAGTTAATGCTCTCATCCCGCTCACGAGCCCAATACGGGCGGCTAATAGGCTACGACTTACCACCTGCCTCGCGTCGCCGGGCCGGTCGAATGCGCCGCTCGCCGAGAATCACTCCTCGATGGACCAATGCCCGGGTCGGCCCGCAGCAACGTATCCGCGGCGTGGTCCTTCGGGCCGACCTGTCGCGGAATGTCAATGGTAAGGTGTTGCAGCGCGAATTGCGCCATGAGCTGACCGACCTCACTACTGAGGCGGTCGTTCTACGAGGAGAACCAATTGACCGAGCCGTACGCGGAAATCGACTGGCGCAGCCATGATGGTCTGTGCCTCTACGCCCGAGTCTACGAGGGTCCGGCCGACACCGCGCCCACGGTACTCTGTCTGCACGGTTTGACGCGCAACAGCCGTGATTTCGAGGATCTCGCTCCGCACCTGCAGCGGCGCTTTCGCGTCGTCGTCCCCGATTTGCGCGGACGCGGCTTCTCGGCGCGCGATCCGCACCCGCAGAACTATCAGCCGGCTACCTATGTAGAGGACATCCTGGCGCTGCTGGCTGCGGTGAACGCTCCGCGCTTTGGCGTCATCGGCACGTCGCTCGGCGGCATGCTCGCCATGATGCTGGGCTTCAGCCATCCCGCCCGGGTCGCGGGAATGGCCTTGAATGATGTCGGGCCCGAGATCGATCCGGTAGGAATGGAGCGGATCAAGCAATATGCCGGCCGCCTTCCGCCCGCGCGTACCTGGAACGAAGCCGTCGCGCAGACTCGAAGCGTGTATGGCGGCGCTTGGCCGGGTCTCACGCCGGATCGATGGGCCGCGCTGGCGCGGCGCAGCTATCGCGAGGACCCGGCCGGCGTGGTCGATCTAGACGCCGACCCCAATATCGGTGAGGCGCTCCGCGCCGCGCCCAAGGCGATTTTCGATCTATGGCCGCTGTGGAGCGCGCTGCGTAACGTACCGACTCTGGCCATTCGCGGCGCTCACTCGGACATCCTGAGCGCGGCCACGTTCGCGCGCATGAAGAGCGAGAATCCCAATTTGCAGCAATTGGAAGTCGCCGATCGCGGCCATGTGCCGCTGCTCGACGAACCGGAGTGCATCGCAGCCGTGGACGCGTTTCTGGCAGGAGTCCTATGAGTGGATCGGGCTTGGCACCACGCTGATCGGGGCGGTATCGGCCTCGATGCGCCTGCGCCTCGGGGCGGAATCGCTGCGCTGCGCCATTTTGGCCGGGACCGGCCTTTACCTGATCGCCGCGGCCGCGGTGCTGTTCTTCTTTGCCGGCAAGAAACTGGCCACGGACTGAGTGAATCGACCGTGGCAGCCGATTTTTTGCGTATTAATTCCCACTTTTATTGGCAATATGCATAAAAATCCAGATTTAAATCCACTATTTCGGCAATTACAAAAATATGGATGAAAATATTGTCCGGGAGCTAATTCCAGCAGTAATTTTTAGAGTTAATGACGTGGGACCGGGCTATTTTCGCCACAAAGTGGGAGTAAACAGCACCAGAAGGGTGAAAACCTCCAGGCGACCCAGCAGCATGGCCGCCGAGCACACCCAGGTCTGGAAATCGCTCAACACCCCATAGTTGCTGCCCGGGCCCACCAGTCCCAACCCCGGTCCCGCGTTGTTGATGCAGGCAATGATGGCCGAAAACGACGTCATGAAATCCAAGCCGCTGGCGAGCAGCACGAAGACCAGCGTCACGATGCTCATGAAATACAGGAACACGAAAGCCAGCACTGCGAACACCACGCGGTTGGCGATCACCGTCCCGCCGACCTTGAGCGGACGCACCATGTTCGGGTGCACCAACTGATTCAGCTCGCGATTCGCCTGCTTGGCGAGCACCAGAGTACGGATCATCTTGATGCCGCCGCCGGTCGAACCGGAACTCGCCACGATGCAGCTCAGGAACATCATCCACATGGGCGCGAATATGGGCCAGCGCGAATAATCCTGGGTGTGCAAGCCGCTGTCGACCGCGATCGACACCAGATTGAACGTCGTATGGCGCAGCGCCGTGGGAAAGTCGGTGTAGCTGCCCTTGAAGTACAAGAACAAGGCCACGCCGATGCAGCTTGCCCCGAGCACTCCGAGGATCGCCTTCGCCTCCGCGTCCCGGAAGTAGGCCCGCACTCCGCGCTGGCTCCAGGCGAGATAGTGCGTCGCGAAATTCAGCGCTGCCAGGATCTGAAAGACCGTGAGCACCATCTCGATGGGCAGGGAATTGAAGTGCCCGATGCTGGCGTCATACGTCGAGAAGCCCCCGAGTGCGAGCGCCGAGAATCCATGGCACACCGCGTCGAACCAATTCATTCCGGCAAAGCGCAAGCATCCGATACAGACGGCCGTCAATCCGGCATACACCGCCCATAGCAGCTTCGCAGTCTGTCCGATGCGCGGCGTGAGCTTGCTGTCCTTCATCGGGCCCGGCATCTCCGCCCGATAGATCTGCATTCCGCCGACGCCGAGCATGGGCAGAATGGCCACCGCCAGGACGATGATGCCCATTCCCCCCAGCCAGCTCAGCAAGTGGCGCCATAGGTTGATGGAGCGAGGCAGGAATTCCAGTCCCGACAACACCGTGCCGCCGGTGGTCGTCAGGCCCGACGCGGCCTCGAAATAGGCTTCGGTGAAATCGATGGGCAGGAAGTGCCACAGCGGAAATCCGGCCACGGCCGGCAGAGCGACCCAGGTCAGCGCGACCAGCATCAAACCGTCGCGGGTCTTGAGCTCTCGCTTGAAGCGCCGTGTGGCCAGCCACAGCAGCGAGCCGAGCGCGAAGGTGGCGAGCGCCGAAATGACGAAGGACCACAAGGCCGCATCGAGAGCCCACACGGACAGAACCAAGGGCGCGAGCATGGTCACGGCAAACACCATCATGACGAGGGCGAAGACGTGGGCAACCGGCAGTAAAATGTCTTTCACAAGAAGGAAGCGGAGCCTTGGAACAGTTTTTCGACCGCCTCGATGTGGCGGCGATCCGTCAAGAACAAGATCAAGTGATCATCCGGCTGCACCGTGGTGTCGTGATGCGCGATGATCACGTCCTCGCCGCGGACCACGGCCCCCAGAGTCGTCCCTTCCGGTAGGGAAATATCTTCGATGCGCCGTCCGATGACTTTCGAGCTGTCGGCGTCGCCGTGCACGACGACCTCGAGCGCTTCGGCCGCGCCGCGCCGCAGCGAGTGCACGCGCACCACGTCGCCGCGCCGTACATGCGCCAGCAGTGAGCCGATGGTGACGGTCTGCGGCGATATGGCGACATCGATCGAGCCGCTTTCGATCAACTCCGCATACGAGGGTTTGTTGATCAGCGCCATGACCTTGTGAGCGCCCAAACGCTTGGCGAGCATGGCCGATAGGATATTGGCCTCCTCCGAGTTCGTCAGTGCGGCAAAGATGTCCGCGCTGTCGATGTTCTCCTCGAGCAGCAATTCCTCATCGGCAGCGTCGCCGTGCAGCACCGTGGTGCTCTTCAACTGTTCGGATACGCGCCGCGCGCGCTTGACGTCGCGCTCGATGAGCTTTACCTGGTTCTTGTCTTCCAATTCGCTGGCCAAGCGCACGCCGATATTGCCGCCGCCCGCGATGACCACGCGCCGCGCAGGCGCTTCCTCGCGGCGCATCTCCTTCATGACCATGCGAATGTCCTGGCGCGCCGCGAGGAAGAATACCTCGTCCCCGTCCTCGACCACGGTGTCGCCCTCCGGCTTGATGCTCTTGCCGGCCCGATAAATCGCGGCCACCCTGGCATCGGCCGTGGGAATGTGCTCCCGCAAGGTGCGCAGCGCTTGACCCACCAAGGGACCGCCCTGCAGCGCGCGAATACCCACCAAACGCACGCGGCCGTCGGCGAAATCCAGCACCTGCAGCGCGCCGGGATAGCGGATCAAGCGCGCAACGTACTCGGTGACCAGTTGTTCCGGGCTGATCCAGACATCAACCGCCACCCCATTCTCGCCGAACAGCTTGTCCCGTTCGGTGAAGTCGGCGGAACGCACGCGCGCAATTTTCTTCGGCGTGCGGTACAGCGTCCACGCGATGTGGCACGCCAGCATGTTGACCTCATCGCTGTTGGTGAGCGCCACCAGAATGTCGGTGGCGGCGATACCCGCCGCCTCGAGAATCCGTGGGCTCGCCGCATTGCCGTTCACGGTACGAATATCGAGCCGATCTTGCAGATCACGCAAAATCTCCTCGTTCGTATCGATGACGGTCACGTCATTCGCTTCCTCGCGAGAGAGGTGATATGCCGCCGTTCGGCCGACTTGTCCCGCACCCAAGATGATGATTTTCACAGCTGATTACTCTACACGAACGAGATTGGCGTAAGACAGCATCAGCCACTTCGTGCCCTGCCTCTCGAAGTTGACCTGGATGCGTGCGTGCGGCCCGTTGCCCTCGAAATTGAGTACCACCCCGTCGCCGAACTTCGAGTGCCGGACCCGGCTGCCCATGCGCATGTCATTGGAGGGCGTCTCCTCGAGGGAGCTCGAACGCTTGACGAACACCGGCCTCGACACCTGCAGGCGCGGCCGGATCTCCTCCACCAGGTCCGCCGGCAACTCGGTGATGAAGCGCGAAGGCTGTCCGTAGGTGTCCACCCCATAGAGGCGGCGCTGTTCGGCATAGGTAATATAAAGCTGGCGCATCGCACGAGTCATGCCGACGTAGCACAGGCGGCGCTCTTCCTCGAGGCCGGCCAGATCGGCGACCGAGCGCTGGTGCGGAAATAGCCCATCTTCCATGCCGGCGAGGAAAACCACCGGAAACTCCAGCCCTTTGGCGGAATGCAGCGTCATCATCTGCACGCAATCATCGTAGGGATCCGCTTGGCCCTCGCCGGACTCCAACACCGCGTGCGCGAGAAAGGACTCGAGCGGCGACAGTTCGGACTCGGCCTCGGTTTCCGGCGAGAATCCGCGCGCCGCGCTGACGAGCTCCAGCAAATTCTCTATCCGGCCCTCGCCCCGCTCGCCCTTTTCCTTCTTGTAGTGTTCGATGAGCCCGCTCATCTGAATCACATGATCGACTTGCTCATGAAGTTCCAGACCCTGAACTTCGCGTGCCAGCCTGTCGATCAGCGCGAGGAAAGCTTGCAGCGCGAGGGCGGCTCTCTGCGGAAGCCCGTCTTGAATGCAGCCGAGCGCACCGTTCCACAGCGAGGTCGAGTGGCCCCGGGCTGTGTCGCGCACCGTGTCCATGGTTTTCGCGCCGATGCCGCGGACCGGCAAATTCACTACCCGCTCGAAGGAAGTGTCGTCCGCCCGGCTGGCGATGAGCCGCAGGTAGGCGAGCGCGTCCTTGATTTCAGCCCGCTCGAAGAAACGCAAGCCGCCATATACACGGTAGGGCATGCGCGCGTTCAAGAACGCCTCTTCAAACACGCGCGACTGCGCATTCGAGCGGTACAGCACCGCCGCCTCGCGGCGCGCGCCGCCATGAGAGACCCATTCGCGGATGCGGTTCACCACGAAGTCGGCCTCGTCGCGCTCATTGAAGGCCGCGTAGAGCTTGACGCGCTCGCCGTCCGCGCCGCTGGTCCACAATGTCTTGCCGAGCCGGCCGGCGTTGTTGGAAATCAGCGCGTTCGCCGCCTTCAAGATCGTGCCCGTGGAGCGATAGTTCTGTTCGAGCTTGTAGAGAACGGCCTGCGGGAAATCGCGCCGAAATTGCTGCAGGTTTTCCACGCGTGCGCCGCGCCAGCGATAGATCGACTGATCATCGTCACCGACCACGAACGGCAGGCCGTCAGGCTTGGCAAGCAGCATCAGCCACTGGTACTGGATCGCATTGGTATCCTGGAACTCGTCCACCAGCACGTGGCGAAAGCGCGTGCGATAGTGCTGCAGCAGCGAGGGGTTGTCGCGCCACAACTCAAAGGCGCGCAGCAAGAGTTCGGCAAAATCCACGACCCCGGCCCGCTGGCACGCCTCTTCGTAGGCCTGGTAGATCTTGATCAGCTGGCGGCGCGTCGAATCACCGTCATCCTTGATGTGCTTGGGCCGATGACCCTCGTCCTTCTGAGCATTGATGAACCACAGGATCTCGCGCGGCACCCAGCGCGTCTCGTCGAGATCGAGCGACTTCAATACCTTGCGCAATACCCTCGCCTGGTCCTCGGAATCCAGAATCTGGAAACTTTGCGGCAGTCCCGCTTCGCGCCAGTGGATGCGTAGCAGCCGGTGAGCCAATCCATGAAACGTCCCCAACCACATGGCGCCGCTCGGCAGCCCCAACAGCGTCTCGATGCGGCCGCGCATTTCGGCGGCGGCCTTGTTCGTGAAGGTGACTGCGAGGATGCTGTTCGGCGACGCCCCCTCGACCTGCATCAACCACGCAACCCGATGCACCAATACCCGGGTCTTGCCGCTGCCGGCGCCGGCCAATACTAGGGCGGCGCCCAACGGCGAGGCAACGGCCTGCCTTTGATCGTCGTTGAGCCCGTCGAGTAGATGAGATACGTCCATAAGGGCGCGGATTGTACGTAGGTTTCGCCGCGCGCAGCTCAAACCGCTTTGGAAGTGGGCAAGCGGCCTTCCTCGGCGAATTCCATCAGGGCAAGCGCCAGGGAAAGCGCCACCGGGCCGGCAATGATGCCGATCGCCCCGAACGCCGGAATGCCGCCGAGAACGCCGATGAACACGGCCAGCGCCGAAATTCGTGCCCGACCGGAGATGAGGAGCGGGCGCAATACGTTATCCAGGCCGCCCAGCAGAAATCCCCACCCCAGCATGAATATGCCGAAACCCCAGCGGCCGTCGATGAACAGCCACAGCGCGGCCGGACCCCAGACGAACGCCGCTCCGCCCACCGGCAGCATGGAAAGCAGGGCGGCCAGGACCCCGAACACGACCGGTGACGGCAGGCCGGCAATCGTGAAGCCGATGCCTATCAATACGCCCTGCAATAGGGCCGTCACGCTGGTGCCGACGACAATGGCGCGTGTGACATCGCTCAATCGCCGGAACAGCCGCTCATTGCGCTCCTCATCAAGGGGAATCAGCCGGCGCGCGCGGGCCAACATGACATCGCCGTCGCGCAGAAAAAAGAACAGCAGAAACAGCATGATCGCGAATCCGAGCAGCGAACCCAAGGCGCCCAGAAAAAATCCGCCGCCGAGGCTAGCCGCGCGGGTCAGCACTTCGCGTGTGCCTGCGACCAGCCACGATTGAATCTGTTCAGCGGAAATGCCGGTGTGCGCCTCCAGCCAGACGTTGATCCGCGCGATCCACGGGAATTGCTGCAAATCCGACAGCGACTTGATGTCGAGTTCGGCTGCGGATTTCTGCAGCTTCTGCATGAGCGCGGAAATCTGCGCGACGAAGTCGATCGACAGCGCACTCAAGGGAAGAAGTATGGTGATCGGCGCCAGAAATGTCAGCACCCCGGCCGCAATCCCTTTCTTGCCGGCCGATCTGCGCCGCAGGCGCAGGTTCAGCGGATACAACAAGAATGCGAGAAAAGCCGCCCAGGCCATGGGTCCGACGAACGGCGCGAAAATCAGGATCAGCGCATAGCCTAGAACCGCCGCTACGACGAGCGCGAAGATGCGCGGGTAAAAGCTCGATGGGGTCGGCATCGTGCCATCCTAGCACCCGGCCCGCCGCGGTCCGAACACGGGGCCGCGGTCGTCTCAGCCGGGCACCCGCCGCCTCCTAAAAAACCCTGGATACGCGTACTATTGAAGCCTTGGGAGACTCGTCAACGGGGCCGCAATGACAACAATTACCATCAACAATCAAACGGTTAACGTCGACGCAGAGTTGGATACGCCGTTGCTCTGGGTGCTGCGCGATCACCTCGGCATGACCGGCACCAAATTCGGCTGCGGCATGGCCTTGTGCGGGGCGTGTACCGTGCACATAGACGGCGCCGCGACGCGTTCCTGCGTGCTGCCGCTCGGCGCCGTGCAGGGCAAGTCCGTTACCACCATCGAGGGGCTTTCTTCGGACCGCAGCCATGCGGTGCAAAAGGCCTGGCTCGAAATCGACGTCCCCCAATGCGGTTACTGTCAGTCCGGGCAGATCATGTCCGCCGCGGCGCTTCTCAAAGCGACTCCAAAGCCGAGCGATGCCGATATCGATGCGGCGATGTCCGGCAATATCTGCCGATGCGGCACCTACCCCCGGATCCGCAAGGCCATTCACCGTGCCGCGGAACTGCTCGCGGCGGGTGCGGCGAAGTGAAGCCGGGTTCCGATCTCAGCCGTCGCGATTTCCTGAACGCGACAGCCGCCGTCGGCGGCGGCCTGGTGCTGGCGACTGACCATTCCCGGCACGATGGGCAAAGCGAATTCCGCGGCTGCTGCTGCGCAGGCCGGCCCCGCGTCGGGCACCCCTCGATCGGGTGCACAGCTCAATGCCTGGCTCGAAGATAGCCCGCGACAATTCCATCACGGTCATCGTCGACCGTTCGGAGATGGGACAGGGCGTCTACACCGCGCTGCCGATGTTGCTCGCCGAGGAACTGAACATCAATTTCGATGCGATTCAAATCGTCGCCGCCCCGGTGGGTGATGCGTACATCAATCCCGGCAATGGCGGCCAGGTGACCGGCACCAGCAACAGCGTGCAGGACGCTTGGGAAAAGCTGCGTATGGCGGGTGCCACCGCGCGCACGATGCTGATCTCGGCCGCGGCCAAGCGCTGGCGGGTCGATCCCGCGAGCTGCCGTGCCGAGAGAGGTACGGTCGTCAACGCCCAAGGCAAGGTGCTGACCTACGGCGAACTGGCCGACTCGGCCGCGAAGCTGCCGACGCCGAAGGACGTGAAGCTAAAACCCAAGGTCGATTTCCAGATGATCGGCAAGGCGCGCGCCCGCACCGACACGCCCGGCAAAGTCGACGGCAGCGCCGAGTTCGGCCTCGACGTCAAACTGCCCGGAATGCTGTATGCCGCGCTCGCCCAGAGTCCGGTGCTGGGCGGCAAGGTGAAGACGCTTCGATTCGAGTGCCGCCGAGAAAATGCCGGGTGTGCGCAAGGTGATGAGCACCGCGAGCGGAGTGGTGGTGGTCGCAGATCATTTCTGGCAGGCGTTGAAGGCGCGCAATGCCTTGGCGATAACCTGGGATCCCGGCGCCAATGCGCGGCTCGACAATGCTGCCATCCACGCCATGCTGAAGAAGACTGCCGGGGCCGGCGACAGGCCTGTCGGCGCGCGCCGATGGCGATGTGGCGGCGGCATTCAAGTCCGCGAAACAATCCATGAGCGCCGTCTATTATTTGCCGCTGCTGGCGCACGCGACCATGGAGCCCATGAACTGCACGGCCGACGTCAAAGCCGACGGCTGCGATTTGTACGTGGGAACGCAGGTTCAGCAGATTGCGCAAACCACGGCGGCGACCGCGGCCGGCTTATCGCCCTCGCAAGTGCGGGTCCACACCACTCTGATCGGCGGCGGCTTCGGGCGGCGCCTGGATATCGATTTCATCCCCGCCGCGGTCGAGGCATCCAAGGCGCTCGGGGTGCCGGTCAAAGTGATCTGGACTCGCGAAGATGACATGACCCACGACACTTATCGTCCGCCTGCCTACGAAGAAGTCAGCGGCGGACTCGACGCATCGCGGGAAAGCTCATTGCCTGGAAGCTGCACATCACTAGTCCCTCGATTACCGAGCGCATGTTTCCACCCGTCAAAGGGGTGGATGACTCGGTGGTCGAGGCAGCGATCAACAATCTATACGATGTTCCGAACCTGGCGGTGAGCTACTCACGCCAGGAAATCGGCATCGATGTGGGCTACCTGCGCTCCGTGAGCCACGCGCCCAATTGTTTCGTGATCGAGAGTTTCATGGACGAGCTCGCGGCCGCCGCGGGGAAGAACCCTTACGATTTTCGTCTCCAGCACCTGGCCAAGAAGCCACGCCAACGGCGCGTACTCGATCTCGTCGCCGAGCGGGCCGGGTGGGGCAAGGCGCCCCCGGGCCGCTACCAGGGTATCGCGCTGATGGAGGGCTATACCACACACGTGGCGCAAGTGGCGGAGATCTCCATCGTCGGCGGCGAGCTCAAAGTGCACAAGATCGTCTGTGTCGTCGACTGCGGCCAGATGGTCAATCCGCGGATCGTCGAATCGCAAATCGAAAGCGGCATCGTCTTCGGTCTCACTGCCGCCCTATGGGGCGAAGTGACGATCACGGGCGGCCAAGTGCAGCAGACCAACTTCCACAGCTATCGGCTGCTGCGCAACAACGAGTTGCCCGAACTCGACGTGCATCTCGTGGACAGCGAAGAAGCGCCCGGCGGTATCGGCGAAGCCGCCGTGCCACTGGTAGCGCCCGCCCTCTGCAACGCCATATTTGCCGCTACGGGCAAGCGCCTGCGCACATTGCCGATCGGCAGACAAAAGCTGTCCAACACCTAGGAGCCTGTCCGAGTAATGATGCGCCTGCTGCGCCCTCGCGACGGCGATCATTACTCGGACAGGCTCCTGATATGGAACAACCTGTCAATACCTGATGCGTCAATCGAAGTCATCTTGTTTGCTCCTCCAAGCACCAGGGGACAGCGGCCGGGGCAGCAATCGTCGACGGTTGATCACTCTGATATTCGTGGATCGAGCGTAAGGCCCGCCAACATGGTCGTGATTCGTCGGGAGCTGCCTCGGACTAGCTTCGCGGGTCCGGCCATGAAGGCCTGTCGCATAGGAGCGCACGAGGATTCTCCTTTGCCGTGTGCCATCCCAGCCGCTGACCCTTGGTGCCTGTACCGAGTAGTTCATGGATATTCGCCGTTAAGCTCAAGCCGCTCGCTTGAGCGCGCGGCGGGGCGCATCGGCATGCGTGCGCTCGGCCGCCACGCCGATGGCCCAGATGAAGCCTAAGAGCTCCCGGCCCACGGCGGTGATGACCTGTTGTTTGGGTTTGCCTTTCGCCAGCAACTTGGCATACCGGGAATGCAGACGATGCTGCGCTTTCCAAGCAATCGCCTTGATGTCCTCGCTCTGCTCGCGCTGCCGCGCCATCAACGCGGCGCCGAGTCCCGGGCGGTGCCGATACGCCCAGGCCGCCTCGATGACGATCCGGCGCAGATGCGCGTTGCCGGTTTTGCTGATCGACCCGCGGCGGGTCCGCTCGCCGCTCGAGTGCTCGCGCGAGACCGCCCCGCTGTAGCCCATCAGTTGCCGGGCGCTTTCAAAGCGCGACAGCTCGCCAACCTCGGCCATGATCGACACCGCGCTGATCTTGGCGATCCCGCGCAGGCTCTGCAGCGCGTCGATCACCGCGTGCAGTTTCTCGGGCAACGTCTCGATCGCCGTATCGATCGAGCGCTCCAAACGCACGATGCGAGCGGCCTCGTGCTCGACCTCATGCAGATAATCCACCAGCGTCGCCTGCTGCGCGGCCTGCTCGAAGGTTTGACGCTTGATCCAGGCCAGATGCTTGGTGCTCCACGCCGTGGTGCCCTCCGGCGCCCGCCGACCGTGGCGCAGCAGGAACTTGCCCAGCCGGTTGCGAGCCCGCAGCTGATCGCGCTTCGCCGCGAGGCGAGCCCGCACCAAGTCCCGCAGTGCCTCATGCGCCGCGTCCGGCACCCACACCGGAGTCAAATCCCCCGCCCGGTAGCAGCGCGCCAGCTTCTCCGCGTCGCGCCGGTCCGTCTTGACCCGGTCCCCGACCTTCACCGGCACCAAGGTTGGCGCGATCACCTCGCACTTCACGCCCAACTCGCTCAGCTGCCAGTACAACACATAGCCCGTCGGACCCGCCTCGTAGCACACCCGCAGCTGCTCGGGCTTGCCGAGCTTGCGGATCAGGCGCGCGACCGGCTCCGGACGGTTCGGGATCGTCCCGAGGCTTCGCACTTCACCGCCCGGTTCCGCTACTGCCACTGCAATCGTCTCCGCATGGACATCCAAGCCAATAAATCGTACGTTCTTCATCGCCGGCTCCCCTTCGTATGCGGCTCTGCGCCGCGGTTCGTTGACCCGATCCGAAGCGTAATCCGCGACGCTACGAATCGGGAGCCGGTTGTTCCATAGTGACTAGATCACTCGGCTTTACGCTTGAACGCATTCGCCAGAGCCTCGGCCATCGCACCGCCGCCTTGAGGCTGAGGCCGTTCGCGAGGAGCGCGCGGTGCGGATCGCAAATCGTTCTTCTGCGGCGGCGCACCGGTATCGCGAGGCCGTGCCGCCTGCTCATCGAGCCGCATCGTCAGCGCGACGCGTTTGCGCTTCTCGTCGACTTCGAGCACCTTCACTTTGACGACGTCGCCCGCCTTCACTATCTCACGCGGATCTTTGACGAACTTATTGGACAGCATCGAGATATGCACCAGTCCGTCCTGATGCACGCCGATGTCGACGAATGCGCCGAAGTTGGTCACGTTGGTTACCGTGCCCTCGAGGACCATTCCGGGCTTTAGATCTCTGATCTCTTCGACGCCTTCCTTGAATTCGGCGGTCTTGAACTCGGGCCGCGGATCGCGACCGGGCTTTTCGAGTTCCGCCAGAATGTCGCGCACCGTCGGTAACCCGAAGCGTTCATCGGTGTATTTCGACGGGCTGAGCTTCTTGAGAGTGGCCGCATCGCCGATCAGTTCTCGAGCCGGACGTGCGAGTTCGGCGAGGATACGTTCCACCACCGGATAGGCTTCCGGGATGCACCGCGGACGCATCGAGCGGATTCTCGCCCTGCATGACGCGCAGAAATCCGGCGGCTTGTTCGAATGTCTTGTCGCCCAGGCGCGGCACCTTCTTCAGTTCATCGCGCGAGGCGAACGCGCCGTGCTGATCCCGATGGCTGCACGATGTTCTCGGCCAGCGTGGACGACAACCCGGAGATGCGCGCCAGCAAGGCGGGCGACGCGGTGTTGACGTCGACCCCGACGGCGTTCACGCAATCCTCGACGACGGCATCCAGGCTGCGGGCCAGCCGGGTTTGAATCACATCGTGCTGATACTGACCGACACCGATCGACTTCGGATCGATCTTCACCAGCTCGGCGAGCGGATCCTGCAAGCGGCGCGCGATCGAGACGGCGCCGCGCAAGGTCACATCCAGAGTCGGGAACTCGTTCGCGGCCAATTCCGACGCCGAATACACCGACGCGCCGGCTTCCGACACCACTACTTTGGTGAGCTTCAGTTCCGGATGCTGCTTCATCAGCTCGCCCGCCAGCTTGTCGGTCTCACGCGAGGCGGTGCCGTTGCCGATGCTGATCAGATCGACGGCGTGCTTCTTTGCCAACATCGCCGAGCGCCTTGAGAGTTCCATTCCAGTCGTTGCGCGGCACGTGCGGATATACCGTGGCCGTCTCCAACAGCTTTGCCGGTGCGATCGACGATCGCGACCTTCACGCCGGTGCGCAATCCCGGATCGAGACCCATGGTGACGCGCGGACCGGCGGGCGCCGCGAGCAGCAGATCGTGAAGATTGTGCGCGAACACCCGAATCGCCTCTTCTTCCGCGCGCTCGCGCAATCCGGTCAGCAATTCCGTTTCCAGCTGCCACGACAGCTTGACCTGCCAGGTCCAGCGCGCGGTCTGCAGCAGCCACGCGTCCGCGGCCTGCTTGCGGTCCGCAATGCCGAAGCGGGCGGCGATTTTCGCTTCGCAGGTATTGAACGGCGCCGGCCCGGCGGCCGCGGCGGCTCCGCGAGCTCTTCGGGCAACTTGAGCGACGACCTTCAGCATCTCTTCCTTGCGGCCGCGAAACAGCGCCAGTGCGCGATGCGAGGGCACCGCCTTGAACGGCTCTTGATAGGCGAAGTAATCGCGGAACTTGGCGCCCGCCTCTTCCTTGCCCTCCGCCACCGCCGATACCAGCACGGCATTGTCCTGCAGATGCGCGCGCAGACTCGCCAGCAGCTCCGCATCCTCGGCAAACTGCTCCATCAGAACCTGGCGTGCGCCATCGAGCGCCGCCTTGACGTCGGGTACACCCGGGTTGTCGCCCTGCTCGGTTGTGAATGCCGGCTTGAGATACTTTGCCGCTTCGGCTTCGCGGATCGAGCGCGTGATCGGCCAGCAATGCAGACGGCGAGTCCGTCGAGCCCGGCTTCGCGCGCGATCTGCGCCTTGGTGCGGCGCTTCTGCTTGTACGGCAGATAAAGGTCTTCCAGTCGCTGCTTGGTATCGGCTGCGTCGATCGATGTGCGCAGCGCGGGAGTGAGCTTGCCTTGCTCCTCGATGCTCGTGAGGATCGCCGTGCGCCGCTCTTCGAGCTCGCGCAGATAAATCAGCCGCTCCTGCAGGTTGCGCAACTGAGTATCGTCGAGGCCGCCGGTGGCTTCCTTGCGATAGCGCGAAATGAACGGCACCGTTGCGCCCCCATCGAGCAGCGCGACCGCGGCTGCGACTTGCTGCGCGCCGGCGGAGAGTTCCTGTGCAATACGGGTTTCGATTGAAGCGGGCATGGAGATGTCGCATGAATGATCGAGGGTGCGCACTATGCAGAATCCGATGCCCGGAGACAAGCTGCGATCAAAGAGTGACAGGATCGCGCATTTGACGCATTCGCCGACGTTTCCGCGGAAGCGACGCGCGGTACCAGGGGCCCAATCGACTGGCGCCGGCGGCTACATCTTGAACAAAAAATAATGATCGAGAATCAGCGCCGCGAACAGCAGCATCAGATAGGTGATGGAAAATCTGAACGTGCGCATCGGCAATTCGGGTCTGCGTCCCCTGTGCAGCGCCAGCACGTAGTAAAGAAAACGGCCGTTGAGTAGCAGCGCCGAGCCCAAGTAGATGAACCCGCTCATCCCGGTCAGATACGGCAACAGCGTGGTCAGCACCAGGAGGATGGTATAGAGCACGATCTGCAGGCGGGTGTAGGGGATGCCATGAGTCACGGGCAGCATGGGAATGCCGACTTTGGCGTAGTCATCGCGCCGCGCAATCGCCAGGGCCCAAAAGTGCGGGGGCGTCCAGGTGAAAATGATCAGAAACAACAGCAGAGCATGCGGGTCGATAGAATTGGTGACGGCGGCCCAGCCGAGCACCGGTGGTGCGGCGCCGGCGGCGCCGCCGATCACGATGTTCTGGGGTGTGGCGCGCTTCAGCCACATCGTATAAACCATGGCGTAGCCGATCAAGGAGCAAAAAGTCAGCGCAGCCGTGAGCGCGTTGACCAGCAGCCACAGGATCAGCATGGAGGCGAGCCCGAGCAGCGCGGCGAACATCACCGCATGGCGCTTCTGCAAATGCCCCGTGGGCAGCGGCCGCCGCCGGGTACGCGCCATTTGCTCGTCGATGCGGCGATCCAGCACGTGATTGAACGCGGCGGCTGATCCGGACGCCAAGGCGATGCCCAGCGTGCCGAACAGCAGGGCGGACAGCGGCACCATGCCCGGCGATGCCAGCACCATGCCGACGATCGCGGTGAACACGATCAACATGCTCACCTTGGGCTTGGTGAGCTCCAGGAAATCCTGCCACCGGCGGGCGCCGACGAGGGAAACTGGCGGGCTATCGGGAAGGGTCGGCACGATGCAAGGGTACCATGCCGATTGCGGGTGCCGGCCAGAGGCTACGCAGCAGCGTCACCATGCTGATCACCAGGAAAGCGGCGCCCGCATTGTGCAGCGTCGCCAGCGGCAAGGGGATGCCCCAGTGCACGGTCGCGACACCGATCGAAATCTGCAGCGCGACGGCGAACATCAACAGGCGCCCCGCGAATTTGATACGCGGGCTCCTGGCGCGCACGGCGGCCAGCATGCCAAGCGCGATCAATATCGAGCCCGCCGTCAGAGCGCCCAGGCGATGCGTAACGTGAATGGCGACGCGCGCGGGATTCGCCAGCACACCGCCCGCGTAGTCCAGCCTAAGGCCGCGCCACAGCACGAAAGCGTCGCGAAAGTCCATCGGCGGCCACCAGGAGTGTTGGCAGGTGGGGAAATCCGGGCAGGCCACCGCAGCGTAGTTGGTACTGGTCCAACCGCCGAGGGCGATTTGCAAGACCAGCGCGACGACGCCCACCACGGCGAATCTGCGCAAAGTGGCCTCGCGCGGTGTCAGCTGGCGCGGCGCCGGAGCCAGCGCCAACCACCATAACAATCCCAGAGTGGTGAGGCCGCCCAGTAGATGCGCGGTGACGATCAGCGGTTTGAGCAGCAAAGTCACCGTCAGCGCGCCCAAGGCGCCCTGCACACAGACGATGACGAAGAGCAGAGCCGGGGCTACCAGCGGCTGGTCGCGGTCCCGGCGGTACCTTATCGCCCAAAGCAGCAATATCGCGATGACTACACCCAAGGTGCTCGCGAAATACCGATGAATCATCTCATGCAGTGCTTTGGCGAAGTGAAAGCCCGATTGCGGATCGGCGTGGCCGGCGTCCGGGTAAATATGCCCGTAACAGCCCGGCCAGTCCGGGCATCCCAGGCCGGCATCGGTGAGGCGCACCCAGGCGCCGAGCACGACAACCGCCGCCGCGAGCAATGCGCCCGCCAATGCGAGCCGTCTGAACCAGAGTAATCGCTGAGGTGGATGCATGCGCTAGCCGATGGAGGAAAGCCGCAGTAGGCGCTTCATGTCTTCGAGCATGCCTTTCGCCTTGACACCAGCCGTGTAGGACATCATGAGATTGCCGAGGGGGTCGATCAGATAGACGCGTGGGGCCTTGGCCGCACTGGGATCGGCCGCGGCCGCGGGACCGTCCCGGCCGGGTAAACGGGCAAGCAGCGGCGCCGCCTCCACGCTCGCGCGAATCGTGATCAAATCCGGGTGCTGCTCGCGCAGAAACTGCGCATCGCAGCAGTCGCCGTCCGCTATGAACACGCGCTGCACGCGGCCCATGTCGCGATCCAACGCCAGCCGAACCTGCCTCGTATCGTAGAGACGGGTGCGGCAGGCCTCGGTACAGGGTCCGGTTTGCGCGTACAGGAGCGTCCATCTGCCTTTGAGGAAATTGGGATCGGTGGCCCCGGAACTGAACAGCGGCAGCGCCAGCGACGGCAGCGGCCGCGGCGGTTCCACCAACTCGCCCGCGTTGACGCGCCCGCCCGGGTGCCAGGTGCCGTGACCGTAGTACAAATAGAAGGCGAGCCCCAAGGGCGCAAAGAAGATCAGCGCCAATCCGATCAACAGCCGTCGCTGGCGGTGATGCTGGGTGTCCGGCTCGATCATGCCGGCACGTCAGGTTCGCGCCCGTGAGCGGTGTCCCGGCGCAAGTTGGTGACGACGTAGATGACCGCCAAGGTCAGCGCCAGGGCGAACCACTGCACCGCATAAGCAATGTGACGAATCGGCGGAAACCCTGGCGCCGACCAATCGCGTACGTAGCCATCCGGCTCGCCGGGGTCGAGCAGCACCAAATCCGCCGCGGCGGTCCAGGATGACTCGCCCAGCAGGCGTGCTATTTCACCGTGGCTGGGAAAGCCCGCGACCACGGGATAGGGTGGTGCGAGCGCGGCCTTGGTGCCCATCTGAATGCCGGGACTCGGCATATTATCGGCGCGGCCGCGCAGCCGCCGCGTGTCGCCGGCGACCGCAATGGCGGGCCGCTCGGCCCGGCTCGCGCCCAACGGGACCCAGCCGCGATTGACCAATACCCAGCCGCCGCCCGCCAGGGCGAACGGCGTAATCACGAAATAACCGGCACGGCCGGCATGAACCATGTTGTCGATCAGGATTTGGCGCGTCTCGTCGTAGCGTCCGCTCACCTCCACGTGCTGATAGCGCCGCAAGTGCGGCGTGCCGAGGCCAATCGGCAAGGTGGCATCCGTACCCGCCGCGAACGAATCGAACAACTCCCGTTTCTCGTCTGCGCGGCGCAATTGCCAGCGCCCGAGCGATATCAACGACGCCATCAGAACGACGGTGAGCAGCGTCATGAACAGCCGCGGCGCGAAGATACGAGAACCGATTTTGATCGACACGATATACTGCCTGCACCCTGTTCAACATCGATGGGCGGCCGTGGAATTCAAATATCTGGTCATAGCGATGCTGCTGCTGATCGTGATCAGCCTAGGCAAAGCTCTGTTCCACTTGACCAGCCGCAAACCGGACGACGGCGCCAAAATGGTCAAGGCTTTGGCTTGGCGCATCGGCCTGTCGGTGGCGCTGTTCGTGCTGCTGATCGTCGCCTACTACAACGGCTGGATCGATCCGCAGCGTGTGGTGCCGGGCTACAGCCAATAGACGAAGGTAAACAGGCCCAGCCAGACCACGTCGACGAAGTGCCAATACCAAGCGACGGCTTCGAATCCGAAATGGCGCTGCGGAGTGAAATGACCCTTCATCACCCGGAACCAAATCACCGTCAGCATGATGGCGCCCAGGGTTACGTGCAGCCCGTGGAAGCCGGTGAGCATGAAGAAGGTCGAACCGTAGATGCCGGTACCGAGCTGCAGTCCGAATTCGGTGTAAGCCTCGTGATATTCCGTGGCCTGCAGACCCACGAAGGTAAAGCCCAGCAAGAAGGTGGCGGCCAGGAAGATCTTCAAGCGCGTGCGATGGCCGGTGATCAAGGCGTGGTGCGCGATCGTGACCGTCACGCTGCTGGTGAGCAGAATGGCGGTATTGATGGCGGGCAGACCCAGCGCGGGAATGGTTTCGAAAGTCCCGTTGGCGCGCGGCCCCACGGTGGCCGGGCCGTTGGTCGGCCACACCCCGCCGTAGTCCTTCCACAAGAGCAGCTTGGTGAAGATTTTCACGCCGTCGCCGGACAGCCAGGGAACGGAGAAATTGCGCGCGTAAAACAGCGCGCCAAAGAAGGCGGCGAAGAACATGACTTCGGAGAAGATGAACCACATCATCCCCATGCGGAACGAGCGGTCCACCGCCATGTTGTACATGCCCTGCTGATTCTCGCCGATGACGGTGTGGAACCAGAAGATGAACAGCAGCGCCAGCATGGTGAAACCGGGAACCAGCGACCAGGCCGGAAGCCAGCCGTCGAGGGTCGCGATGGCGCCCGACATCAATGTAAAAAGAGTTACGGATCCAAAAATCGGCCACGGACTGCTGTGGGGGACATAGTATTTTTCTGCATCCGCGTGCGCTTGCGCCATGATTCTTGGTCTCTAAACGGTGAATGAAAACAGTAGTTTAAAACGTTTGGCTAGGGACGTGTAGCCGATTGCGTCGTGTCGTAGATGGTGTAGGCCAGCGTGAGTTTATCCACGGTGCTCGGCAACTGGGGGTCGACGATGAAACGCACCGGCAATTCCCGTGCTTCTCCCGCGGCAAATTTTTGCGGGCTGAAGCAAAAACATTCGGTCTTGTGGAAATAATGCGCGGTGCCGGTCGGGGTAATACTGGGGACGGCCTGCGCAACGGAAGCCCCTTCAGTCAAATTCTTGGCGTAGAACTCCGCGTCATAGAGCTTTCCAGGATGAATTCGCATCGATGCGACTTTCGGATGGAAATCGAAGCTGCCCACCGATGCGGGCGAGGCGATGAACTCGATCGTGACTTCCCGATTGGGATCTATCGCTTCCTGAACCACCGACTTGCCGGCCTTTGCTTCCGCGTTGCCGATGCCGGCGGCTCGGCACAACACGTCATACAGCGGCACCAGCGCCCAGCCGAACACGAAACTGCCGGCGGTCATGATCAGCAGGGCCCTGACCAGTTTGCGGTTGGCGAGCTTTTTCGGTTCGAGCGGGACCATCAGTGATGACTGCGATAGATCAATAGCGCGATGAAGCCGAAATACAATGCCAGCGCCACACACGCGAGCCCCAAGGCGCCGTTGCGGACGCGGCGCTTGATCGAAGCGGGCGATACTTCGGTCTCGGCCGCGCTCATTGGACTTCGGGAGCCGTGCTGAAGCTGTGATACGGCGGGGGCGACGACAGCGTCCACTCGAGGCCGGTGGGGTGCGTTCCCTCCCAAACCTCGGCGCTCGCCTTCTTCCCGCCGCGTATGCACTGGACTACCACGATGGCGAACAGGATCTGCGACAGCCCGAATGCAAATCCGCCGATGGACGACACCATGTTCCAGTCCGTGAACTGCACCGCGTAGTCAGGTATGCGGCGCGGCATGCCCGCCAACCCGAGGAAATGCTGAGGGAAGAACAGCACATTGACGAAGATCGCCGAGAGCCAGAAATGCGTCTTGGCCAAAGTCATGCTGTACATGTGGCCGGTCCACTTCGGCAGCCAGTAATACACCCCGGCCATGATTCCGAAGATGGCTCCCGGCACCAGCACATAGTGGAAGTGCGCGACCACGAAGTAGGTCTGATTGTATTGGAAGTCCGCCGGGACGATCGCCAGCATCAAGCCGGAAAAACCGCCGATGGAGAATAGGAACAGGAACGCGAGCGCGAACAGCATGGGCGGCTCGAAGGTCAGAGACCCGCGCCACATCGTCGCCGTCCAATTGAACACCTTCACGCCGGTCGGCACCGCGATCAGCATGGTGGACATCATGTAGAACAATTGCGCCGCCACGGGCATGCCGTCCGCAAACATATGGTGGCCCCATACGATGAACGACAGGAACGCGATCGACGCGATGGCGTAGATCATCGATGTCGCACCGAACAAGGGCTTGCGGGAGAAGGTCGGCAGGATCTCCGAAATGATGCCGAAGGCCGGCAGGATCATGATGTAGACCTCCGGGTGGCCGAAGAACCAGAAGATGTGTTCGAACATCACCGGATCTCCGCCGCCGGCCGCATTGAAGAAGCTGGTCTTGAAGAAATGATCGGTCAGCAGCATGGTCACGGCGCCGGCCAGCACCGGCATCACCGCGATCAACAGGTAGGCGGTAATCAGCCAGGACCAGCAGAACAACGGCATTTTCAGCAAGTTCATGCCGGGAGCGCGCATGTTCATGATGGTCACGATCACATTGATCGCGCCCATGATCGAGGAAGCACCCATCATATGAATCGCGAAGATCAGCATGGGGAAACTATCGCCCGTCTGCAGGGACAGGGGCGGATAGAGGGTCCAGCCGCCGGCCGCCATGCCGCCCGGTACGAACAGCGTGGACAGCAGCAGGGTGAATGCGAAGGGCAGAATCCAGAAGCTGAAGTTATTCATCCGCGGCAGCGCCATGTCGGGCGCGCCGATTTGCATCGGGACCATCCAATTGGCGAGGCCGACGAAGGCCGGCATGACGGCACCGAAGATCATGATCAGCGCATGATTGGTGGTCATCTGATTGAAGAACACCGGGTCGACGAGCTGCAGGCCGGGTTGAAACAACTCCGCCCGAATGACCATCGCCATCGCGCCGCCGATGAAAAACATGATCAGACTGAACACCAGGTACATGGTGCCGATGTCTTTGTGGTTGGTCGCGAACAGCCATCGCTTGATGCCCGTCGCGGGCTGGTCATGGTGGTCGTCGTGATGCGCGGTGTCGCTTGCGTGGGCACTGGCCATGGTCAATAGCTCTCTTGTGTAAATGCGGTACTGATTGGTAACTAGTTCGACAATACTTGCGCGGAGCGCGGCGGCGCGGCGTCCTGCGGCTCGCCTGTGAGCGGCGCGGCGCCCGGCGGCTGGCCGGCCGCCGCAGCTTGTTTCAGGACCGCCTTCTGTTCCTCGACCCACTTCTTGAAGTCGTCCGGAGTCCGGACATCCACCACGATGGGCATGAAGCCATGGTCGCGGCCGCACAGCGCGGCGCACTGCCCGCGGTAGATTCCTTCCTTGCCGGAGTCGACCTTGAACCACAATTCATTGACGAACCCCGGTATGGCGGATCGCTTGGCGCCGAAATCCGGGACCCACCATGCGTGGATCACATCCTGAGAGGTGAGCAGCAAGCGCACCTTGGTGCCGCTCGGTATGACCAAGGGCTTGTCGACTTCCAGGAGATAGTTGGGCACCGTCTTGGGATCGATGCCGGAGTGCAGCTGGCGCGCGAAATTAGAGTCTCGGGCGAGCGTCGAGAAGAAATTGATCCCCTCGCCGGCGTTCATGTACTGATACTGCCACTTCCATTGATAGCCGGTCACCCGGATCGAGAGTTCGGAGTTGCGCGTATCCTCCATCATGAGGATGACCTTTGCCGCCGGAATTGCCATGACCACGAGGATCACCACGGGGATGATGGTCCAGATGATTTCTATCTTGGTGCTATGCACCAGAGTGGTGTCGGCGACAGCACCCTGAGAATGGCGGAATTTCACCAGGGCATAAATCATCACCCCGAAAACCACCACGGCGATGCCGACGCAGATCCAGAACACTTCCATATGCAAGGTATAGATGTCACGGCTCAAGGAGGTGACGCCGAGAGGAAGGTTGTAGCCGTTCGAAGTGTTCGCTTCGGCCAAGGGCCCCAACCCCAAGGCGGCTAGGCAGAGCGCTCTGGCCCAGGCAAGGCCGCGTCGGCAAGAAGTACGGTCGTTATTGTCGACTCTGGTAACGCTCATCTAAACGGATCCCCTAAGTTCTATCGATTTCAAGCGGCGGCGACTCATTCATGCCGCCTACCAAATATCCCAAACGCTTCGCCAGGCGACAGCGGTCCTCTTCGGTGAGGAAACTGCCCACTTCATAAGCCCGACCGCCGCTCTCGATGGTCAGCTGGCTCGTCCCGTGGCGCCTCGGCGGACTGCGAAGTCTAACCTTCGTCCAATGCCGCGCAAACTCTTGTTTTTGCGCGCCGTGCCGAGAACGTGTCACCAGGCTGATCCGCGAGTCTGTTATCAACACCGTTTGTGTGTATTTCCCGCGACGCATGCTGGCGTAGAGGGCGAGCCCGAGCGCCAGCATCTCGAGCGCCCAAAAAGGCAGCACCGGCCAAAATCCACGGAACACGAAAAACAGCGCAAAACCCAGTGAAAACAAGCACGTAGAAACGAACAGAAGCAGCGCGCCGGCGGGCTTGAGCGAACAATTGGGCGCCAGTTCGATGCGCTGTTCCATGCCTTCTAGGATAACTCAGCCCCGCCGATCAGTGCATCGAGCGCAAGGCCCTGTGCCAGCATCGACAGGTCGGCTTGCGGCTGAAAGGAAAAATTGCCGAGGCAGGGTGCGGAAATCCGGCTCTCCAGGCTTGAAATGTTTTCAGGCAGGCGTTCGAAACCAGGATCGATCGAATTCGCCACCCAGCCGCGCAGCCGCAAGCCGCGGCGTTCGACGGACTCCGCGGTCAGCAGCGCGTGATTCAGGCAACCCAGGCGCATGCCGACAACCAAGATGACGTCCGCTTGCCAGTGGACCGCAAGATCCGCAAAACCGCGTACTGCATCGAGCGGCGCCAGCCAGCCGCCCGCCCCCTCGATGATCAGGACGTCGCTCTGCATCCGCAATCGTCCATAGGCCCGGTCCAGTACGTCGAAATCGATGTCGACTCCCGCCTCCCGTGCGGCAATATGCGGCGCGATCGCCGGCTCGAAAGCATACGGATTCACTTCGGAATACTGCGCGCGCACGTTCATTGCGGCGCGGAGCGCCATGGCATCTTCATTGCGCAGGCCCTTTGGCGTGAGTATGCAGCCCGAGGCCACTGGCTTCATCGCGGCCACGCGGGCGCCGCGGGCGGCCAGCCCGCGGCACAAGGCGGCGGCCACTCGAGTCTTGCCGACTCCGGTGTCGGTGCCCGTGACGAACAGAGCCTGCGTCACGGGCGGCGCCGAGCGCGTAGTTGCTGCTTGATGTCGTCGAGCGAAACGGTGGCGCCGTCTCGCGTGGCGCGTTGCAGCGGGGTATCGGGGGTCCATGCATGGCCGAACACCACTTCGTAGGTGGCCGGCAAGCGCCCGTCTTGCCGAAAGGCTTCGTAGGCTGCCTGCATCGCTGCGAACCGCCGCCGTCCGGTAAGGCCCCGGGCCCGGCCCATCGTTGCATTGCGGGCGCCGGTGGCCTTGAGATCTGCCGCGACGCCGCGCACGTCAGGGTAAGTCAAGCTGTACCGCTCCACATCCAGTACCGGCGACGCGAAGCCACCGCGCACCAGCGCATCGCCGATGTCGTGCATGTCAATGAATTGATGGACGTGGGTGTGCGAGTCCGCCTCCCTCCAAGCGCTGCGCAGCTCGCGTAGCGTGTCCGGTCCCAACGTGGTGAAGGAGAGCAATCCATGCGGGGCGAGCACCCGGCGAAACTCCGCGAAAACCCGCTCGGGATCGCACCATTGCAGCATGAGATTGCTGAGGATCAAGTCCACACTGCCATCCGCGAAGGGTAGACGACCGGCGTCCGCACACACACGGCTAAAGCGGCGCAGCCAGGATTGCTGACGGGCGGCTGCTTGCAGCATGCGCCGCGAGGAGTCCACGGCGATGACCCGCGCCTTGGGATAGCGACGTATGAGCGCGCGCGAGGCGTGGCCGGTGCCCGCCCCCGCATCCACCACGACGCGCGGCGCCAACGTCATCAAATCGAGGCGGGCCAGAAGATTGCCGCGCACGTCGGCGTGCAGGACGGCTGCGGCGTCGAAGGTCTTCGCGGCGCCATCGAAGGCGCGCCGCAGCCGGCGCGTGTCGAGAGTGTAGGCCGTGACCTCGTCCGCCGCGGGTACGTCCGGATCGTTCACACCGTTGCCGCGTTGCTCTCCGCGGCCTGCGCAGCAGCGACGCCCGGAACCCCTGCCGCCCGCGTGCCGGGTTCAGCCCATGCGCTGTGTTCAGGATGTCCTGCCGCCGCTTGGCCGGCGCCCGCTTCCGGAGTGATTTTCAGCCGCCGAAACAGCTGTCGATCATGTTCGATGTCCGGGTTGCCGGTGGTCAGCAGCTTCTCACCGTAAAAAATGGAATTGGCGCCCGCCAGGAAGCACAGCGCCTGCAGCTCATCGCTCATCTCGCTGCGCCCCGCAGACAGGCGTACATGGCAACGCGGCATGAGGATGCGTGCGACCGCGATGGTCCTGACGAAATCGAAGGGATCCAGCGGCTGCGCATTTTCCAGCGGCGTGCCGGCGACCCGCGCCAGCTGATTGACGGGGACACTCTGCGGGTGCTCGGGGAGGGTGGCGAGAATGTGCAAGAGTTCCGCCCGGTCCTGCGGCTCCTCGCCCATGCCGACGATCCCGCCGCAGCAGACGTTCATGCCGGCCTCGCGCACGGCCTGAAGCGTATCGAGCCGGTCCTGATAGGTGCGGGTGCTGATGATTTTCTCGTAGTACCGCGGCGAGGTATCGAGATTGTGGTTGTAGTAGTCGAGGCCGGCGTCTTTGAGTTCCTGCGCCTGTGCGGGCGTGAGCATGCCGAGGGTCGCGCAAGTCTCCATCCCCAAGGATTTCACCTCGCGGATCATGGCGATCACCTTGCGCAGATCCTTGGGTTTGGGCGAGCGGTAGGCCGCGCCCATGCAGAAGCGGGTGGCGCCGGCTTGCTTGGCGGCGCGCGCTCGGGTGGCAACTTCTTCGAGTTCGAGGAGTTCCTGTGCCTCCAAACCCGTGTCGAAGCGCACGCTCTGCGCGCAATAGGCGCAATCCTCGGGGCAGGCGCCCGTTTTGATGCTCAGCAGCGTGCTGATCTGCACGGTGTTCGGTATTTGAAAGTCCCGGTGCACCGTTTGCGCCCTGAACACCAAGTCCATGAACGGCAGCGCGAACAGATCTTTCACTTCCGACAGCGTCCAATCATTGCGTACTGTCACGATCACCTCAGGGTAGGCGGCAGAACGTTTCGCCGCGATTGCACGAGTATTCTGTGCCTCGCAACCTTAGTCAACCAAAAAGGCTCAATGTGGTTGACGAAGGAGTTATTGATGGGAAAGGGGAGAATTCTGCGGCGGCACCTCTTTTATGAGGGGGAGCATCTGCAACGGGGAGTCGGACCACGCGGCGATCGCCTCCTCGCAATACGCTGCATCGTACGGGCCGCGGCTCGACTTGTCGGGCGAATATTTCTGACAGTCCATCGACAGTGACCGCAGTTGCTCGGCGGCCAGCCGCGCAATGGGAGGACTGCGAATGAGTCCCGGCGCGGGGGCCTGTGCCGGCACAGCGGTCTGCAGGGGCTGGTGCGCCTTCCCGGAATCGCCCCCGCAACCGGCCAAGGCGGTTACCAGCAGCACCAATGAAATGCATTTCCTTTGAAGCATCACTTGAGCGCGAACTGGTATTCCAATGCCAGGCCGATGAATACGGCCATTCCGAAATAATTATTGTTGAGGAAGGCGCGAAAGCAGGCCTCCCGATCGCGTCCGCGTATCAACCACGATTGATAGGCGAAGAACACCGCCCCCGCACATAGACCCGTGCCATACCAGTTGCCCAGGTGGACCATGCGTCCGACGAGATAAAGGGACAGCAAGGTCATCACCTGCAGTACCGCGATGATGTGGCGATCCGAATCGCCGAACAGAATGGCCGTCGAGCGCACGCCGATCTTGAGGTCGTCGTCGCGGTCCACCATCGCATACTGGGTATCGTAGACGGTGACCCACAGCACGTTCGCGAGCAGCAGCAGCCACCCGACTCGCGGCACTTGCTCGAGCTGCGCCTCGAATGCCATGGGTATGCCCCAGCCGAACGTAAGACCCAGGTACATCTGCGGCACCGACAAGAAGCGCTTCACGAAGGGATAGCTGATCGCCAGAAATCCGCCGACTACCGCCAGCAGCAGCGTCGCCCGGTTGAGCTGCAGCGCCAGCATCAAGGCCGTCATCGACAGCACGGCGAACAGCGCCAAGGCCTCCAGTGTCGAGATACGCCCGGCCGCCAGAGGCCGGGTCTTGGTGCGCGCCACATGCGGGTCGAAGCTGCGGTCCGCATAGTCATTGATGGCGCAGCCGGCCGAGCGCATGAGCACGGTTCCGATCACGAAGATGATGAAGATGTGCGGGTTCGGTTTGCCGCGGCCGGCTATCCACAGCGCCCACAGAGTCGGCCAGAGCAACAGCCAGATGCCGATCGGCCGGTCCAAGCGCATGAGGCGGGCGTAATCCTGCAAACCGCTCAGAATTCTGGGCAGCTCGTGAGTGGTGAACGGATGGAAGCGCGCGCGATAGACCATCCATCGCCAGCGCTCGGCAACCCGCTCGATCAGCTCCACCCCTGAGCGCGGCAGCGGCACGCTGGAGAGACCTTAGACTCGGCCCATGGCGGGCAAAAAGAGCTCTTGCACCAACAGCGGCGCGCCGCGCATCGATACCCGCGAGCGGCGCGCCCAAAGGCCGGCGGGCTTCACCTCGGCGTCGCGCAGCGCGCGTGCCGTCACCGGTTCGCTCACCGGCAGCCAGGCGTACTCGTAGGAGCTGCGCTCGACCCCCGACAGCTCGCCCAACGTTTCGGACAATCCGGCGTCGCCGAGTTCGGCGAGCCAGGGGTGTGCGCACAGCGTGGAGTCCGGCATGATGGATTGCTCGAACACCCACACTTGCTCGCCGCAGCACAGTTCAACGTCTCTGAACAAGCCGGCGTTGTCCGACGCACGCAGCGCGGACCGGTGCGCGGCGCTGAGCAGTCCCGTCCATTGATCCACCAGCCGCAATGCGAAGCGCTCGCCGCACGCCGCTTTCATGCGCAGCGTGAGCAGGCCCTTGCCGATCAGCCATGGGCGCAAGTGCGCATCCACGGCCGCCTGTCCCAGCCGCTCGGCGGGGAGCCACTGAATGAGATCGATGCTGCGCGCTTTTCCCGGAGTCATAGATCATTCTACCCGACGCGGCCGTATTGCTCCGCATGTCCCACCCAGCGGCTGACCAGCGGCGCCACGTGCAGCGGCCAATCGCGCAGCAGGGTTTCTGCGGCGATCTGCACTCGAGGCAGCAAATCGGCATCGCGCAATAAATCTGCAACGCGCATTTGCGCAAGGCCGGTTTGGCGCGTGCCGAGCAGTTCGCCGGGTCCGCGCAATTCGAGATCGCGGCGCGCGACCTCGAAGCCGTCGTTGGTGTCGCGCATCACCGCGAGGCGCTCGCGTGCCAGCGGCGACAGCGGCGAGCGATACAGCAACAGACAAGAACTCGCATGTTGGCCGCGGCCGACTCGTCCGCGCAGCTGGTGCAGCTGCGCCAGCCCCATGCGCTCGGCGTTCTCGATGACCATGAGCGTGGCGTTCGGCACATCGACGCCGACTTCGATGACGGTGGTCGCTACCAGGAGCTGGATCTTCCCTTCCTTGAAGCGGCGCATGATGCTCTCCTTCGCGGCGGGCGGCAGGCGGCCGTGGACCAGGTCGACGCCGAGATCGGGCAACGCGGCGGCCAGCGCCGCAGCCGTTTCCTCTGCGGCCTGGAAGGGCATCTCCTCGGATTCATCGATGAGCGGGCAGACCCAGTACGCCTGCCGCCCTTGCAGGCAGGCGGTTCTGATTCGCTGTACCACCTCGTCGCGGCGCGCTTCGGCCAGGACCACGGTCTTCACCGGCGTGCGTCCCGGCGGCAGCTCGTCGATCACGGAGACATCGAGGTCGGCATAGGCGGTCATTGCCAAGGTGCGTGGAATAGGGGTCGCGGTCATGATCAATTGATGCGGCTGATGGCCCTGGCCCGCGCCTTTTTCGCGCAGACTCAAGCGCTGATGGACGCCGAAGCGATGCTGCTCGTCGACGATGACCAAAGAGAGCGCGGAGAATTCCACGCTCTCCTGGAACAGGGCATGCGTGCCTACGACGATGGGCGCCAGCCCCTCGCGAATGCCTTGCAGGACCGCGCCGCGCGCTTTACCCGTTTGCCGCCCCGTCAACAGCGCTACGGTTACGCCCAAGGGCTCGAACCAGTGCCGAAAATTCTGCGCATGTTGGTCGGCGAGCAATTCGGTCGGCGCCATTAGTGCCACTTGTCGGCCGGTCTCCACGGCCTGGGTTGCAGCCAGCGCCGCAACCAGCGTCTTGCCGCATCCCACATCTCCTTGCACCAGGCGCAGCATCGGCTTGCCTTGCTCGAGGTCGCGCTCGATCTCGACCAGCGCGCGCCGTTGCCCCTGGGTCAATTTGAACGGCAGTGCGGCGAGCAGCGCCGCCTTGAGCGCACCATTCGATTGCAGCGGCCAGCCGGGATCGCTCTGGATCCGTTGCCGCAGCAACTTGAGCGACAGCTGATGCGCCAGCAATTCCTCGAAGGACAGGCGGCGCTGCGCCGGATGCCGTCCGCTCAGCAACAGATCCACGGGCGCATCCGCCGGCGGGCGATGCACGTAGAGCAAGGCGTCGCGCAGGGAGGGCAGGCGCGAATCGGCCAACACCGAAGCGGGCAACCAATCCTCGACCTCCTCGGCATCCCGCTGGTCGAGCGCCAAGCCGACCAACAGCCGCAGGCGGCCCTGGGTCACGCCTTCGGTCAGGGGATAAATCGGAGTGAGATGTTCATCGGGCTTTTGCGGGGCATTCGGATCGATCCGGCGATATTCCGGATGCACGATCTCCAGGCCGTTCGGGCCGCGGCGCGCTTCGCCGAAGCAGCGCATGCGCGCCCCGCGCGTGAGACTCTTCTGCTGCTGCGCGGTGAAATAGAAAAAGCGCAACGTGAGGAAGCCCGAACCGTCCGCGATCCTGCACAGCATCTGGCGCCGGCCGCGAAACACGACTTCGGTGAGCAGCACCTCGCCTTCCACCGCCGCGCGCTGCCCGGCGCGCAGCTCTCCCAGCGGCACCACTCGCGTGCGGTCTTCGTAGCGCAACGGCAGGAGAAACAGCAAATCCTGGGTGGTGTGCACGCCCAACGACGCCAAGCGTCCGGCGAGGGCGGGGCCGACGCCGCGCAACACCGTGACCGGCCTCGGTTGGATCACAGAGCGACGATGCACTCCACTTCGACCTGGGCTCCGCGCGGCAGCGCCGCCACACCGACGGCGGCCCGCGCAGGATACGGCTCGCGAAAATATTCGGCCATGACCTTGTTGACGAGCGCGAAGTGAGAGAGATCGATCAAAAAGACGGTCGCCTTGACGACGTCGTCGAAGGTCGCGCCGGCCGCCGCGACGATGGCCTTCAGATTCTCGAAAACCTGGCGCACCTGCGCCTCGATGTCGCCTTTGACCAGTTCCTTGGTTGCGGGATCCAGAGGAATCTGACCGGACACCCAAATGGTGTTGCCCACCCGCACCGCCTGCGAATAAATGCCGATGGCGGCGGGAGCGTTGGGAGTCGAGATGATTTGTCTGCTCATGAGTTTCCGTAATACCTGGTTGGTTGACGTGGGCGGCCCGGACTTCAAGCCAAGGTGCGAAATACGCGCTGCACGTCGGGCATGCGCCGGATGGTTTTGATGACTCGCGCCAGGTGCTTGCGGTCGCGCACCTGGAGCTGAAATTTCAGAGACGAACTGCTCACGTCGCGTTCTTCCAACGACACCTGATCGATATTGGTTTCGGTTCCCGCGATGCTGGAGGCGACCGCCGCCAGCACGCCCACCCGGTTGTTGATTTCCAGCTGGATCTCGCAACTGAACAGGCGGCCCATGCGTCGCTTCCCAGGCAACCGACAGCCACTTTTCCGGCTGTTTGCGGTACTCGGCAAGGTTACCGCAATTCTGCCGATGAATCATTACGCCGCGGCCGGCGCTCAAGTACGCCATGATGGGATCGTTCGGAATGGGGAAGCAGCAGCGCGCGTACGTGACCAGCAGGCCTTCCGTCCCCGCGATCATCAGCGGTCCGCTGTTCGTCCCGATGTGCTCCCCGCCGCCATGCGTCGGTTGCAGACGCCGCGCGACCAATGGGGCCAGACGCTCGCCCAAGCCGATTTTCTCGTACAACTCGGCGGCGTCCTTCAGGTTCAGCTCTTTGACCACCGCGTCGATGTCCGCCGCCGGAATCTTCTTCAGATTGAGCGAGAATTCTTCGAGCGCGAGCCCGAGCAGCCGCCGGCCGAGTTCCAGAGCCTCGCCGCGCTTGAGATTCTTCAAGTACGCCCTGATCGCGGCCCGCGCCTTCGCCGTCACCAAGAAGCTCGACCAGGAGGGATTGGGCGTCGCGCCCTTCGCCGTGATGATCTCCACGGTCTGGCCGTTGCGCAGAGGGGTGCGCAGCGGGACCAGGCGCCGGTCGACCTTGGCGGCCACGCAGCGATTGCCGACGTCGGTGTGGATGGCGTAGGCGAAATCCACCGCGGTGGCGCCGCTCGGCAGCCGCAGTATCTTTCCCTTGGGCGTGAACACGTAGACCTTGTCCGGGAACAGATCGACCTTGACGCTCTCCAGGAACTCCTCGGAGCTGCCGCCTTCCTGGATCTGCACCAGGCTCGCCAGCCATTCGCGCGCGCGATCGTGCTCGATGCCGCCGAAGGTATCGCCGCCGGATTTGTACTTCCAATGCGCGGCGATTCCCGGACTCGGCAACGCGATGCATCTGCTCGGAGCGGATCTGCACTTCGATGGGCACGCCGTTGGGTCCGAACAAGGTCGTGTGCAGCGACTGGTAGCCGTTGACGCGCGGTATGGCGATGTAGTCCTTGAAGCGCCCCGGCATGGGCTTGTAGACGCTGTGCACCAGGCCCAAGGTGCGGTAGCAGGTGTCGGCGCTGTCGACGATGATGCGAAAGCCGTACACGTCGACCATTTCATTGAGAGAGATGTTCTTGTTCTGCATCTTCTTGTAGATGCTGTAAAGATGCTTCTCGCGGCCCTTCCACCTCGCCCGCGATCTCGGCTTTCTTCAGCGCGCCTTTGAAAGTCTCGGCGATCTTGCCGATGAACTCCTTTTGATTGCCGCGCGCACGCTTCAATTCCCGTTCGAGCACCTTGTAGCGATAGGGGTACAGCGCTCTGAAGCCCAAGTCCTCGAGCTCGAGCTTGACCGCGTACAGTCCAAGGCGCTCGGCGATCGGCGCGTAGATCTCCAGGGTTTCCCGCGCGCTGCGCCGGCGCTTGACCGGCGGCATCACCCCGAGGGTGCGCATGTTGTGCATGCGGTCCGCGAGCTTGACCATGATGACGCGGATGTCGCGCACCATCGCCAGCAGCATTTTGCGGAAGCTCTCGGCCTGAGCCTCCTGGCGGTTCTTGAACTGAATCTGATCCAGTTTGCTGACGCCGTCGACCAGTTCGGCCACCACCTGGCCGAAGATCGACGCTATCTCAGCCTTGGCGGTCGGCGTGTCTTCGATGACATCGTGCAGGATCGCCGCGACCAGCGTGTCGGCATCCAGGCGCAGGTCGGCGAGGATGTCGGCGACCGCGACCGGGTGGGTGATGTACGGCTCGCCCGAAACGCGCTTCTGGCCGCGGTGCCTTTCCGCGCCGAATTCATAGGCTTCGCGCACCCGCTCGACTTGCGGGGGCGACAGATAGGCTTCGAGTTTGTCTAAGAGCTGGCTGATCCCGGTGGAGCGTCTTCCACCGGGTAGGAAACCGAGTATGGAAGACGCATAGTCCATCGTCGCTCTTAGGTTGGCCGGTTTTGGCTAGTCCCCTAGGCCGAGCTGCGGTGCGCGGAAATCCGACGGCATGTCCAGCTCGCTCGCCGGCTGCGGTGCCGGCTCTTCGGGCTCTTCCAACATCTCGAGCGTGATATTTCCGGCGGCGATCTCGCGCAGCGCCACCACAGTCGGCTTGTCGTTCTCCCATTCCACGGTCGCTTCCGCACCGTTGGCCAGGCGTCTGGCGCGCTTCGCGGCCAACAACACCAGGTTGAATAGATTGGGTTCGTTCTGCAGGCAGTCTTCGACTGTGATTCGCGCCATGATCTAGGGTTCCAATAAAGGGATTGTAAGGATAGCAGAAATACCCTGTATCGGGCCAGTTAGGCCGGCTGCAGCAGCCCGGCCGCCAGGCGCCCCACTTCGGGGCGCAGCTTGCCCAAATGGCTGCCTCGGTCCTCGACGATGGCCTGCAAATCCTGGAGTGCCCGGTCGAAGTCGTCGTTGATCACGACGTAGTCGAATTCCGCCCAGTGAGTGAGATCCTGCGCGGCGTCGCGCAGCCTGCGCCTGATTACCGAGTCGGAGTCCGTACTGCGTGCCCTGAGCCGCTGCTCCAGCGCGTCGCGAGTGGGCGGCAGGATGAAGATGCTGCGCGCCTCCGGCAGCCTGGCGCGCACCTGTGCGGCGCCCTGCCAATCGATCTCCAGTAACAGCTGCTCGCCGTTCGCCAGCGCCTCCTCGACGGTGTGCGCTCCGGTGCCATAGGAATTGTCGAACACCTGTGCGTGCTCGAGAAATTCATTACGGGCGACCATCTCCGCGAAGCGCTCCGCGCTCACGAAGTGATAATCGCGCCCAGGGACCTCGTTGGGCCGCGGCTTGCGCGTGGTGTACGACACGGAGAAGCGGATGCGCGGCTCGCGCTCCATCAGCGCCTTCACCAGGCTGGTCTTGCCCGCGCCGGACGGCGCAGAAACCACGTACAGGCGGCCGCGTTCCATCACGGGTTGCTGCAAAATGTAATCTTACGAACCGCTGCGCGCATGGATGGACTTTTTGGTGATCTGGGACGGGGTCAAACCGGGTGGAAATCTACCACATGCTGCGGTTTTGCCGGGAGCCGAAATGACACGTTGATGCGTGTCGGCGGCAGCCAGCTGTGATTGCAATTTGCCGTTGTTGCCTCGGCCATACTTTGCCTCCGGACACCTCGGCCTCTCGATCATGGATTCCGACCGTCAATCAATACCTGAAGAACACTTTCACCACCGGCGCTCGATGAGCGGGCAGCTATTCGGAAATCCCGAATCACTACTGGCGATGACAATGACTACACAGTACATTGCATGGTTGCAATCAGAGGATCGGAGACAGCGATGCAGTGGTGGATAAGGATAAGGCTGGTAGGTATTGCGTTCTGCCTCTTCGCAGGTGGAGCCTCGGCGGCGGACAAGCCGGCGATGGAGCTGTGGCGGCTCGACTGCGGCAAGTTCCAGATCAACAACCTCAACCTGTTTTCCGATGTCGACGCCTACGGCCCCGGCTCGAAGCACGTCATCGGCAGTTGCTATCTGATCCGGCACGGCGACACCTATATGTTGTGGGACACCGGCCTGCCGGTCGATCTTCTGAATAAGCCCTTCACCGGCAAGGACGACATCGAGAGTTCGCTGAACATCACCCTGGTCGATCAGTTGCAACAACTCGGCCTGAAGCCCGAACAGATCGGTATCGTCGGTCTCAGCCACTATCACTATGACCACACCGGTCAGGCCGCCGCCTTCCCTCAGGCCAAGCTCATGATCGGGCGCGGGGATGCCGAACAAATGCGCGCCAATCCAGAGGGGCGCGGCCGCCCAGTGACCCATTGGCTCAAGGGCGACGGCAACTTGGACGCGGTCGAGGGCGATCGTGATGTGTTCGGCGACGGCTCGGTCGTCATGATCAACCTGCCGGGCCATACGCCGGGTCATCATGGCTTGCTGCTCAAACTTCCGGTGACTGGGTATGTGCTGTTGTCGGGCGACGTCGCGCACTTCGCCGAAAACCTGGCGGCCGATGGCGTCCCCCGCTTCAACGACGATCGCGCACAATCCCTGGCGTCGATGGCACGCTTCAAGGCGCTGGCGACCAATCACAAGGCCATCGCGATCATCCAGCACGAACCCAACGACGTTGGAAAGTTGCCGACATTTCCTCTATCGGCGAGGTGATCGCGGCTGCTGCCGCATTCGCCGGTCCTGTTCTTGCCGCAACGGCAAGGAAGGAGCCATTCGACAAGAGCTGGGAGCCCGGCGCCGTGGCGATCATAGGCAGCAAATTCATCTCGAACCGCTTTGCGTTATAACTACCATGGCGTGATCAAGTCTCTATTTTGGGATGGCAGGTTACCCAAAAATAGGGCCGATCCTTGTTTTAGGTTCGGTATCCGCGCCTAGGACTTTAAGCAGACGCCCATGGACGCCGGTCGAAGTCACTCGATGTTCTGCACCTGCTCGCGCATCTGCTCGATCAACACCTTCATGTCGACGGCCGCGCGGGTGGTTTCGATGTCCTGAGACTTCGATGACAACGTGTTCGCTTCGCGATTCAGCTCTTGCATCAGGAAATCCAGGCGCCGCCCGGCGGGCTCCTGTCCACCGAAGGTCTTGCGCACTTCGGTCACGTGGCCGCGCAGGCGGTCGATCTCTTCGTCCACGTCCAGGCGCTGCGCCAGGATCGCGAGTTCCTGTTCGAGCCGCTCATGATCGACGTCGCTGACCAGCTGTGCGATGCGTTCGAGCAGTTTCGCGCGCATGCGCGTGCGCACCTCCGGCAGCCGCTCGGCCACGCGCGCCGCGAGCTCGACCAGCCCCGCGCAGCGCTGCTCCAGCGCATCGCACAGCCGCCCTCCCTCGCTGTCGCGAAAGCGTGCAAGCTCCACCAGTGCCTCGGCGAGCAGTGCGTGCGCGGCGGCGATGATCGGTGTGTGGTCGCGGCTCCCGTCCCGGATGACGCCCGGCCAGCGCAGCAAGTCCAGGACATCGATGCGCGCAGCGGCCCCCGCCTGCGAGGCGATCTGCTGTGCCCGCTGCGTGAGCGACGCCAACAGCTCGGCGTCGACCTCGAGCGCGCCGGCATTCACCGCGGGGCGAAAATGCAGGGAACATTCGACTTTGCCGCGGCGCACGGATGCGGCGATCGCCTGGCGAAATTCGGCTTCGCCGACGCGAAATTCCTCGGGTAGCCTGCAGCCGACTTCCAGAAAACGGTGATTGACAGTCTTCAGTTCCCAGGCCAACGAGCCCCACGGGAACTGGCGCTCGCGCCGCGCAAAGCCAGTCATGCTACGAATCATAGGGGTCTGCGCTAGAATCGGCCATAATCCTTACGTTCAGTTTATCAGAAGCCTAGGAGCTGTCATTGCAGATCGAGACCGCGGACGTGAGCCTGATCGGACACCGCGAAGAAAATCAGGACCGAGTTGCGGTGGCGGCCGCCGAACAGGCGGTGCTGTTGGTGGTGATCGACGGCATGGGCGGCCATGCGGAAGGCGCGCGCGCGGCCGAAACGGCGCTCGCGACGCTGCTCGAAGCATTCTGGCAGACGCCGCATCCTATTTTCGATCCACTGGGATTCTTGCATTTGTCGCTGGGCCGCGCGCACGAAGAAGTCGTGAAGCTCGGGGTCGGCTTGAGTGTCGAGGCGCGCCCGCGCGCGACCTGCGCGCTGTGCCTGGTGCAGGACTCGGCGGCATATTGGGCGCATGTGGGCGATAGCCGCGTCTATCAATTGCGGCAGGCGGAGGTGCTCGAGCGCACCCGCGATCACAGCCACGTCGAGGTACTGTTGCGCGAAGGACTGATCACCGAGGCGGAAGTTCACGGCCATCCGATGCGCAACTATGTCGAATGCTGCCTCGGCGGAGACGCGGCTCTGCCTGAGATGAGCATATCGACGCGGCGCAAGCTCAAATCCGGTGACGTATTGCTGCTGTGTACCGACGGCTTGTGGGCGAACTTACGCGATCAGGATTTCGTACGTTTTGCGCAAACAGCCGGCAAGTCCCTGCGTGAATCCCTGACCGATCTGGGAACACAGGCGGTGGCGGCTTCCGCGCCCTATAGCGACAACACCAGCGCCGCAGCGCTGCGCTGGCGGGCGGCATGAGCATTCGACCGAGCGGCCGCGCACCCGATGAGTTGCGCGAATTGAAGTTCGAGCGGGGCTATACCAAGCACGCGGAAGGTTCGGTGCTGGTGGGATTCGGCGCGACGCGAGTCTTGTGCACCGCCAGCATCGAGGACAGCGTGCCGCCGTTCCTGCGCGGCCAGTCGCAGGGCTGGGTGACCGCCGAGTACGGGATGCTGCCGCGGGCGACGCACACCCGTTCGGCCCGCGAGGCGGCCCGCGGCAAACAGACGGGCCGCACGCAGGAGATCCAGCGCCTGATCGGCCGCGCGCTCCGGGCGGTGGTCGACCTCAAAGGTTTGGGGGAACGTACCGTGACCATCGACTGCGACGTGCTGCAGGCGGATGGCGGCACTCGAACCGCGGCCATTACCGGCGGATTCGTCGCCCTGGCGGATGCCATCGACACACTCCTCAAGAGACGCGCCATCGCCTCGAACCCGCTGCACGGACAGGTGGCGGCCATATCCGTGGGCATCTACCGCGGCACGCCGGTGCTCGATTTGGATTACGCCGAGGACTCGAACGCGGAGACGGACATGAACGTGGTCATGAACAGCGGTGGCGCGTTCGTCGAAGTGCAGGGCACTGCCGAAGGCCACGCCTTTCGCCGTCACGAGCTCGATCAATTGTTGGATCTCGCGGCCTCAGGGATAGCTCGCCTGCACGCCGCTCAGCAAAGCGCCCGTGGAGCGTAGGCCGCTCATCGTCGCCACCGGCAACCCGGGCAAGCTGCGTGAGTTTCGTGAGTTGCTGGCGGATCTTCCCTTCGAGCTGCATGGCCTCGGGGAACTGGGGATAGCCTCACCCGAGGAGTCGGGTGCCAGTTTTCTCGAGAACGCCCTGCTGAAGGCGAGGCATGCCGCGGCGGCGGCGACCGCCGCTGGACTCTGCGCGCCGCCGGGGCTCGACGTTGCCGCCATCGCAGACGACTCCGGGCTCGAAGTCGACGCCCTTGGCGGCGCCCCGGGTGTTTTTTCGGCTCGCTACGCCGGGGCCGATGCCGATGATGCTGCCAATAACGCAAAGCTGCTGCGTGTTCTTGCAGGCACGGCGTTCGAGCAGCGCCGTGCGCGCTATCGATGCGCGTTGGTATTGGTATTTGCGCCTGCGGATGCGGCGCCGTTGATTGCCGAGGGTGTTTGGGAGGGGTCCATTCTCGAGTCGCCGCGCGGCTCGGGCGGCTTCGGCTACGATCCTCTTTTCTGGCTGGCGGAATTGGGGTTGAGCGCGGCGCAACTCGACCCTGCGCAGAAGAATCGGCAGAGTCACCGCGGCATCGCCATGCGCGCGCTGCGCGATCAATTAGCGGCACGCGAGCGCGTGGGGGGCGAGCGCACGGTCAGCCCCGCCGGAGCGGCGCTGACTGCGGGGTCGGCCGCAACAAATGGCCCACCGGAGCGGCGGTGACTGCGGGGTGGGTCGCAACAACTGCCCCGCCGGAGTGGCGATGACTCCGGAGTCGGCCGCAACCGCCGCGCCGGCCGAGACGGCGGCATCGCCGGGGCCGGCATCGTCCATCGAGCCGGACGAGGCCTCGCTGGCCCTGTACGTGCACATGCCTTGGTGCGTGCGCAAATGTCCGTATTGCGATTTCAATTCGCATCAATTGAAGTCGGCCGCGCCGGATGCTGCGTACATCGATGCGCTGATCCGCGATTTCGATCTGGAGCTGCCGCGGCTCACAGGCCGCAGGATCGACACGGTGTTCTTCGGCGGCGGCACGCCCAGCTTGTTCCAGCCCGAGGATTTCGGCCGGCTGCTCGGCGCGTTGCGGCAGCGAATCGCGTTCGCCGACGATGCGGAAATCACGCTGGAAGCCAATCCAGGGACCATCGAGCGCGGCCGCTTCGGGGGCTACCGGGATGCCGGGCATCAATCGAGTATCGTTGGGCGCGCAGACCTTTGCGCCGCGGGCGCTCGAAGTGCTGGGGAGGATTCACTCGGCGGACGACACGCACCGTGCGGTTGCCGAATTGCGCGCGGCGCAGCTCGACAATTTCAATCTCGACTTGATGTATGCCCTGCCGCGGCCAGACGCCGGAGCAAGCCGCTCGCCGACGTGCGCACCGCTTGCGCGCTGGAACCGGCGCACATTTCCTATTACCAGCTCACGCTCGAGCCTGGAACGGTGTTTCATTCGCGCCCACCGCAGCTTCCGGACGAGGATGCTGCGTGGCAGATTCAAACCGAAGGCCAGCGGCTGCTGGCCGACGCGGGGTATGTGCAGTACGAAGTCTCTGCCTACTGCCCGCCTTGGGAGGCGTTGCCGGCACAACCTCAATTACTGGTTGTTCGGCGATTACATCGGGATCGGCGCGGGCGCGCACGGCAAGCTCAGTCTCGCGCGTCCGCATCGCATCCTGCGCACCGTCAAGCCCAAACAGCCGCGCGAGTATCAGCAGCAGATGCAGAGCGCCCGCGGCGATGGCGCGAGCATCGGCGAGAGTTCTTGGGTTGCGCCCGCGGACCTGCCGTTCGAGTTCATGCTGAATGCGCTGCGGCTCAACGAGGGCTTTACGGTGCGCGACTATCGGCGGCGAACCGGGCTGGAAATGGTCTTCGGTGGAGAGCAAGCTCGCCGCAGCCGAGTCGCGCGGGCTCCTCATCAGCCGGTCGGACGCCTGGCGGCCTACCGAGCTCGGCCGGCGCTTCCTAAATGATCTGCAGGCGAGTTTTCTCGCATAAGCTTATGCACACCGGGGCGGAGGACCCACACAAAGGGGTACCTACAGCACATTGCACTTGAAGTAGGTCAGATGCGTCTCGTAAGTAATTGAAATGTAACAGTAAAGATGACTTGTCTATTTTTTGACCAAGTTAACAATTACCCGAAATTAGGCTGTCGGGATTAGGCGACGGCAGCGCCGTCCACAGACTTATCCACAGATATTGTGGACAACATGCTTGTCGTTCCTACACAAAGGGTTATGTCCAAAATCTTGTAGCGACGGCGTGGCTGGCATATAATGATCGGCCCTGTTCCTACGTATCGGTCTTTGTGCAATACGTGAAGGATCAGAGGGATTTCAGGCGTGGCGGCGCACCTTCCTTGAAGGCTCGTCGATTCTGCCGCCACCGACACATCGAGGTTCCCATGAAAGCCGGCATTCATCCAGAATATAAACTCATCGCGGTTACCTGCACCTGCGGCAACCAGTTCGAGACTCGCTCGACCATTGGCCAGGACCTTCAGGTCGAAGTTTGCTCCAATTGCCATCCGTTCTATACCGGCAAGCAGAAAATCGTGGATACCGGCGGCCGCGTCGATAAATTCCGCAAGAAGTATGCGGTAGCGGCGAAAGCCTAAACCCCGCGAGTCTTCCGTCCCATCTCCGCCGCGCGGATCTTGAAGAGATCCGCGCGCTTGCGCGTGCTCGCCTGAGGTGGCCTCCCTTGATTCCGATGTACGGCCGTGCAAGGCTGCGGGGCCTAAACGAACCAACACCCCGTCGGAATAGAGCATGAGCACGAAATACGAACTCAAGAACCTTGCCACCGGAAAGACGAGCCTGATGAATGCCATCACGGGGACCATCGGACCCGAAGCGCTCGATATTTCCAGCCTGATCAAGGAGCAAGGGGTATTCACCTTCGATCCGGGCTTCATGGCCACGGCAAGCACTGAAAGCAAGATCACGTACATCGACGGCGACCAGGGAGTGCTGCTGTACCGCGGCTACCCGGTGGAGCAGCTCGCCGAGAAATCGAGCTTTCTCGAAGTGGCCAACCTGCTGATCAACGGCACGTTGCCCAGCAAAACGCAGCTCTGCGCGTTCCAGAATTCGATCATGCGGCACACCATGGTCAACGAACAGTTGCTGCGCTTTTTCCAGGGTTTTCATCACGATGCGCACCCCATGGCCATGGTGTCGGCCGTGGTCGCTTCGATGGCCGCGTTCTATCACGACACCACTGACATCGATGACCCCCGGCATCGGGAAATCTTCGCGCACCGGATCATCGCGAAGCTGCCGACCATCGCCGCCGCGGCTTACAAGCACACGCTCGGTCAACCGTTCGTCTACCCGCGCAACGACCTGCGCTACTGCGCGAACATGCTCAATATGTTCTTCGCCGTTCCGTGCGAGCCGTATGCGATCGATCCGGTGGCCGCCGAAGCGCTCGATCTGTTGTTCATTCTGCATGCCGATCACGAGCAGAACGCCAGCACTTCGACGGTGCGCTTGGCCGGCAGCACGGGTGCGAATCCTTACGCAGCCATATCGGCGGGCGTATCCGCTCTGTGGGGGCCGGCGCATGGTGGCGCGAACGAAGCCGTGCTCGATATGTTGGATGGAATCGGCTCGGTTGCCAACATCGACAAGTTCCTGGCGCGCGTCAAAGACAAGAGCGATCACGTGCGCTTGATGGGATTTGGGCACCGCGTCTACAAGAACTTCGATCCGCGCGCGAAAATCATTCGCGGCATGTGTTACCGCGTATTGGAGAAGCTGGGCAAGACCAGCAATCCGCTGTTCGATCTGGCGTTGAAACTGGAGGAAATTGCGCTCAAGGACGAGTACTTCGTGTCGCGCAAGCTCTATCCCAACGTGGACTTCTACTCGGGCATCATCTACAGCGCGCTGGGAATTCCGCGCTCCATGTTCACCGTGATGTTCGCCATCGCGCGTACCGCCGGCTGGGTGGCGCAGTGGCAGGAAATGGTGTCCGATCCGCACATGAGGATCGGCCGGCCGCGCCAGCTGTACACGGGCCCCACCCAGCGAGATTACCAGTCGATCGATAAGCGCTGATCGATGGCGGCGGTGCGAGCCCACGCGATGATGAGCGCCCTGGCGGCGCTGCTGCTCGGCGGCGCCGCGCATGAGGCCCTTGCGCGACAACGCCTGTCAAAGTCCGGCCGGCCCCGTCGCCATCGGCAATGCGCACTGGAACGGCTGGGGCCGCAGTGTCGACAATACGCGCTACCAGCCCGAGCCCGCGATTCGCGCCAGCGACGTGGCCAAGCTCGCGTTGAAGTGGGCCTACGGATACCAGGGCGGAACGGAATTCGGCCAGCCCACCATCGTCGACGAACGCGTGTTCGTCGCCAGTTCCACCGGCCGAATCTACTCGCTCGACTCCAAGACCGGCTGCACCTATTGGACGTATGACGCCGCGGCGGGGAGCCGCACCGCGATCACCATAGGCGAACTCGCGCGCACGCGGGTCGCCGCGCTGCCGAAACGGCTGAAACGCACGCTGGCGCATCTCGACGTCATCAAGGCGCCGAGCGCGGCGTTCTTCGGCGACGATACCGGCGCGGTATATGCGCTGGATGCGCAGAAGGGAACGCTGTTGTGGAAGACGCAAGCGGACACGCACCCGATGGCGCGCATCGTGGGTGCGCCCACCCTGTACAACGATCGCCTGTACGTGGCCGTGTCCTCGACCGAGGACGCGGCGGCCGCCAACCCAGGCTACGGTTGCTGCACCTTTCGCGGCAGCGTGGTCGCACTCGACATCGCGAGCGGCCGAACGGTGTGGAAGAGCTATACCGTTCTGCAGGAGCCGCAGCCCATCCGCAAGAACGGCGCCGGCGTCCAGGAATTCGGCCCGGCGGGCGCGGCAATTGCGTCGTCCCCCACCATCGACGACAAACGCAATGTGCTGTACGTGGCGACCGGCGGCGCCGCGAACGGCATCGAGCAGTCTCTGACGGACTCGGTAGTCGCCTTCGATTTGGCGGACGGCAAGCTGCGTTGGGTCAAGCAATTGGTTCGACCCGATGCCGGAACGGCGGGTGCGGGCTTTTCGAGTTCCCCCGTTCTGCGGACACTGGCGACCGGCAATCAAGTCCTATTGGCGGGGCAAAAATCAGGTGTCGTCTACGGCCTGGATCCCGATCATGGCGGCGCCATCCTGTGGCAGACGAAGATCGGCGACAGCAGCACCGGTGCCGCCGGCGTTGCCGGGGGCGGCGCACCCGGAACTACCAGCGCGGTCGGGCCGCCCGGGGTTGCGGGCAGAGCGGGCGGCGTGGCCTGGGGCAGCGCCGCGGACCACCGCAATCTGTATGTCGCCATCTCCGGTCTGCTGGCGCAGCCCGCGAATGCCGCCGGGGGTTTGACGGCGCTCGATATGACCACCGGCGCCGCGCGTTGGCACACCGCCGCGCCGGAGCCCGTCTGCAGCTGGGGCGAACGCAATTGCGCGCATGCGCAAGCGCAGGCGGTCACCGTCATGCCCGGCAGCGCGTTCTCAGGATCGATGGACGGACATTTGCGTGCCTATTCGACCATCGACGGCAAGATCCTGTGGGACTTCGACACCGCAAGGGACTTTCAAACCAAGAACGGCATCAAGGCGAGCGGCGGGTCCCTTGGATCACGGCGGAGCGACGATCGTGAACGGCATCGTGTACGTCAATTCGGGCAACGCCCTGCTTGCCTTCTCAGTGGACGGAAAATAGGACTCGAAAGCACACATGACACCTTTCAAGCGGATTGGCGCTGGCCGGCTTCTGTTTGATTTGCAGCGTCAATGCCGTCGTTGACGCCCCGCGCCGCGGCCCGCGCGGCCGATGCGGACCGAGCGCCGGCGATCGAGAATTCGGTGGTGAAGGTCTTTGCCACCATGCGCTACCCGGACCCCTTCAAGCCCTGGACCAAGCAGGCGCCCAGCGAAGTGACCGCCTCCGGCGTGGTGATCGAAGGCAAGCGCATCCTGACCAATGCGCACGTGGTCCTCTACGCCACGCCAGGTGCAGATTCAGGCGAATGCGGCGGGCGACAAGGTGGCGGCCACGGTGGTGGCGGTCGCCCCCGGCATCGATCTCGCCGTGCTGCAGCTCGATGATGCGTCGTTCTTCGACACGCATCCGCCGGTGGCGCGCGCCAGCAAGCTGCCGCAGATCAAGGACGCGGTACTGGCCTATGGATTTCCGACCGGCGGCACTTCGCTGTCCATCACCAAGGGAATCGTGTCGCGCATCGAGTTCGTGTCCTACAACTATCCGGTGTCGGGCCTGCGTATCCAAGTCGACGCCGCGATCAATCCCGGCAACAGCGGGGGCCCGGCGATCGCCGGCGACAAGATGATCGGTCTTGCCTTCAGCAAGCTGGGGGGCGATTCGCAGAACATCGGCTACATCATCCCCAATGAAGAAGTCGATCTGTTCCTGAAGAACATTGCCGACGGCCGCTACCACGGCAAGCCCGCCATGTACGATGAATTGCAGACCCTCGAAAATCCGGCGCTGCGCGAATATCTGAAGCTGGACAAGACCGTCGAAGGAATGGTGGTGCACCGTCCCTACAAGTCCGACGCCTCCTATCCGCTCAAGGAATGGGATGTCTTGACCCGCATCGGCGACACCCCGATCGACAATCAAGGGATGGTCAAGCTGGGAAAGGATCTGCGGGTCAACTTCGCCTATCTGATTCAGCGCACGGCCAGCAACGGCACTGTGCCGATGACCATCGTCAGAGCGGGTAAGGCCGTGCAGATCCAATTGCCCGTGTCGGCACAGCATCCCACTCTGGTCACTGACTTGCACGGCGACTACCCGTCCTACTTCATTTACGGTCCGCTGGTGTTTTCCACGGCGACCTGGCAATTGGTCTCCAGTTTCGAGAACAACGCCGGCTTGATGCGAATCTTGGGCGCGGTGAAGAGCCCGCTGATCACGCGGGCGCTCGATGCGCCGGATGCCGAGACGGAAGAACTCGTGGTGATTTCCTCGCCTTTCTTTCCGCACAAGCTGGCCAACGGCTACTCGAACCCTGCGGGATCGGTGGTGTATTCCGTCAACGGCACGCACGTGCGCAGTCTCGCGCACCTCGTGGCCGTGCTGCGCGATCTCAAGGATCCCTTCGTTACCATCGAGTTCGACCAAAAGGGCAACGAGGCGCTGGTATTCTCGCGCCCGGCGATGCTGGCGGCCACCGACGACATCTTGACCGACAACGGCGTGCGGGCGCAGGGGTCGGCGAACATGATGGCGGTTTGGCAGGAGAAGGCGGGGAAGTGACGTCCGGCGGCACCGCCGCTCGGTAGCGATGCGCTGCGTCGGCGAAACGATCGGCCAAGGCGAGTCGACCAGCTAAGGCGAGTCGACCAGCTAAGGCGAGTCGACCAGCTAAGGCGAGTCGACCAGCTCGGATACTTCGCGGGCATCAGCGCGCTTCATGGGCCGACCGTCGACCGGCGAGTACGGCGATTGACGGATTCCATCGATGGGGAATACCGTCGCATCGACCGTTCGGCCATCGGCCTCGAAACGCAGGGCGGGATAGTTGACGCTGCGGTCGGCATCCATTTTGACGCGCCGTTCATAGAATTGATGCGGCACGCCGATCTCGAGGAGGCGAATGGCCACCGATTCGGCAACGTCCGCAAACAAGTGCAAATTGATGTCGCTGTAATTGGTGGCCGTGCCCGTGAGCACCGATCCCACCAGCCGGGGCTGGAACTCGTCCAGCATGCGCATCGTACGCAGGGCGATGCGCCGCTGCTCTTTTAGGGCATGGTCGTGCGAATCGCGCCCGAATAGCCGCTGGTGCGCGCGCAGGGCAGCTTCGATCTCGACGTTTTTGGGCAATACGGCCACATCGTTCACCCCCAGCCGATCCGCCGCCTTGCGCTTTGCCTGCAGGAAATCCTCGATGCCATGCTCGGCCATGATCCGCGCGGCCTCTTGCGCTAGAGCGCGGCGCAAATCCTCGGCACGCTGCGAAAATCTCTTGGGCATATCTCTAGAATAGCGGTTTATCGCCGTCGTTCATCGGGTTCGAGTTGTTGGGCCCTTCATAATTTTCCGATTTGGGCAGATTGCCCTCGATGAAGTATTCGATGATGCTGTTCGGATTGTCCGAGCTCGCGAGCAAACCGGTTTCCGGTGAGATGCGCGCCGCGACTATGCCGTCCGGCACGGGCACCCAATGCTTGGGCGCGCCGGCGAGTGCTTCGTGCATGAAGTAGGTCCAGGTGGGTACCGCCACGCGCGCGCCCTCTTCGCCGTCGCCGAGCGAGCGATCCTGATCGAAACCTGACCAGACCGTAGTGACGAGATCCCCGTTGAAGCCGTTGAACCAGGCGTCATGGTGATCGTTGGTGGTGCCCGTCTTACCGGCGACATCGTCGCGTTTCAGCGATAGCGCGCGCATGGCCGTGCCATGGCGAATGACGTCTTTCATCATATCGGCCAACAGATAGCTCACCTGCGGCCGGAGGATCCGCGGCGCCAGATTCTTGGACGGAATCAGGGTCTTGCCGTCATGCGGCGCCTCGTCGAGTTGCGCCGCGCGCGTCGCGGCGGTCGCGGCGCCCTTCGTGGGCGACGGATCGGTGGCGCGATCGCACTGGAAGCAAGCGATCGCGGGAGCGGCCTGCTGCAACACCTTCCCGCTCGCGTCTTCGACCCGATCGATGAAGTAGGAACTCACTTTGTAGCCGCCGTTGGCGAAGGTCGAGTAGCCGATGGCCACTTGTAGCGGGCTCAATTCGGCCGTGCCCAGCGCCAAGGTCAGGTCATTCGGCAATTGTGACTTGTCGAAACCGAAGCGAGTCACGTAGTTCCAGGTGTAGTCGCCGCCGATGGCGCGCATCAGGCGTACCGACACCAGATTTCGGGAATGCGCCAACGCCTCGCGCAGGCGGATCGGTCCGAAGAACTTGTTGCTGTCCTCTTTGGGTCGCCACGCTTGCTCCATGCCCGCTTCGTCGATGACGATGGGAGCGTCCAACACGATGCTCGCCGGGGTATAACCCTTGTCGAACGCAGCCGCGTAAACGAACGGCTTGAATCCCGAACCCGGCTGGCGGCGGGCCTGCGTCACGCGATTGAACTTGCTCTGAAAGTAGTCGAAGCCCCCGACCAAGGCGGCCACGGCACCGTCTTTCGGATCCACCGAAACGAGAGCGCTTTGAGCCTCCGGCACCTGCACGAACAGCAGGGACTGGGCCGTTCTTCCCACCGTATAGATCACATCGCCCCGGGCCAGAATCTCCGATGCCTGAACCGGTGCGCGGTCGACTTTCTCATCCGGCAATTCGCGCCGCGCCCAGGAGAGTTTCTCCCAGGGAAGATCCGCCTCCCCAATATCCTTGACGTAGATCTTGGCGCTCCTGGCCTCGACCTTCTCCACGATGGCGGGCCGCAGTCCGCCGATCACGGGAAAATCCTCGAGTTGACCCTCCAAGTCCTGGGGGCTCGAGAGCTTGGAGAGGTCGACTTTGGCGGTCGCACCCCGATAGCCGTGGCGGCGATCGTATTCCAGAAGCCCGGTGCGCAGCGCCACGGTAGCCGCCGCCTGCAGGCGCGAATCGATGGTCGTGAACACCTTGTAGCCGGCGGTATAGACGCCGTCGCCGTACTTGGCCTGCATCTCGTTGCGCACCATCTCGGCGACATAGGGAGCATCCGCTTCGATGGAGGAGCCATGCAGCCGCGACTCCATCGGGCTCGACTTCGCCTCATCGTATTCCGACTGAGTGATGTAGTTGAGTTCGAGCATGCGGCCGAGGACATGAGCACGGCGCACCTTGGCCGCTTCGGCGCTCGCCACGGGATTGACCACGGAGGGAGCGGTTGGAATGCCCGCCAGTGTGGCCATCTCAGCCACGGTCAATTGGTCCAAGCTCTTGCCGAAATACACTTCGGCCGCCGCGCCAACCCCGTAGGCGCGCTGGCCGAGGAAGATCTTGTTGACGTACAGCGAGAAAATCTCTTCCTTGGTGAACTCGGACTCCATCAGGAGGGAAATGTAGATTTCGCTCATTTTGCGTTTCATGTCGCGCCGCGGCGTCAGAAACATGTCGCGGGCGACCTGCATGGTGATGGTGCTGGCTCCCTGGCGAATGCCGCCGGCCTTCAGATTAGCCACTGCTGCCCTCAAAATCCCTTGCCAATCAACGCCATGGTGACGGAAGAAGCGATCGTCCTCGGTGGCCAGAAACGCCTGGATGAGCTTCTTCGGCAGCTGTTCGTAGCGCACCGGGATGCGGCGCTGCTCGCCGATGGCAGCGAGTAGTTTCCCGTCGCGGGTATAAACCCGCAGCGGAACCTGCAGCTGCACGTCCCGCAGGCTGTCCACGTCGGGCAAGGCGGGCTTCAAGTAGACATAAGCACAGACATTAGCGAACGCAATTAACGCTATTGCGCCAACCAACACCACGCAAATGCGCGAGATGAGAACTAGATAACGTTTGGCCACAGAAAACCGTTCTAACTTATTGCACCGGCGATATTGCACATGCATATTACCGCCGTTACACGGGCATACTCATCGAAAGATGAGGACGCAAAGCCACCGGTCCTCGAGCGCTTGCCTAGGGACAGCGGGGTTGCCAGACCAAGATTAACCAATCGCCCAGCTTAGAGCATGGGCGGAGAGGTCTGAATGGATGACTCGACGCCTCATCGGCCGCTACGAATTCGTCGTAGATCCCATTTTGTGCAGCCGCGGCTGCCGGGCGCTCATTACCGTGAGTAGCTTCACGTTCTATTTAACAGTTTCTTGCTAAGTTTGCGTGGGCTAAGTTAATCTCATGCACCAGTTTCGACCTCCAAGATACTGAGCGAAAAAGGAAAAAACGCTGTGTGGTCGTTTGGCAAAAGATATCGTCCGCTCTTGGGACTTGACATAACCACCTCATCGGTGAAGCTCATTGAGCTGTCGATGTCGGGCGGACAGTATCGCGTTGAGTCCTATGCGGCGGAGCCTACGCCGCATAACGCCATCAACGAAAAGGCCATCGTGGATGCGGAGGCGGTCGGTGAAGCGATTCGCCGCGCAGTGAAGCGCTCCGGGGCCAAGAGCCGGCTTGCCGCGATCGCCATCAGCGGCGACGCCGCGATCACCAAAGTGATTCAAATGCCGAAGACTCTCGGCGAAAACGAACTCGAGGGTCAGGTCGAGATGCAGGCCGACCAGTACATTCCCTTCCCCATGGAGGAGGTCAGCTACGACTATCAAGTCGTGGGTCCGTCGGAGAAGGATCCGGATATGCTGGACGTGCTGCTGGTCGCGACGCGCACCGAAAACGTCGAACAGCGTCAGGCGGCGGTGCAAGCCTCGGGCCTGACCGCTCAGCTCGTCGACGTGGAGGCCTTCGCGCTCGAGAATGCCTGCGCGCTGATGCGTCATCAGATGCCGGACGGCGGCCTCGACCGCACCGTTGCGGTGGTGGACTTCGGCGCCAGCAGCACGACATTCAGCGTGCTGCGCGACATGCGGGTCATCTATACCCGCGACTTCGCCTTCGGCGGGCAGCAACTCACCGAGGAAATCATGCGCACTTACGGTCTCTCGATGGAAGAGGCCGGCCGCGCCAAGAAGGAAGGCGGCCTGCCGAGCAACTATCAACCGGAAGTGCTCGATCCTTTCATCGACGACATGACCCAGCAGGTCAGCCGTTCGCTGCAGTTCTACCTGGCTTCCGGCAGCGGCCGCTCGCAGCCCGATCAAATTCTGATCTGCGGCGGTTGCGCCAACATACCGGGTGTCGCGGATGTCATCTCGAGCCGCGTCGGTGTGCCGGCGGACAAGGGTGATCCGCTCGGCAACATGAAGGTGTCATCGAAGGCCAAAGCGCAAGCGGTGAGCCGAGATGCCACTGCCTTACTCACAGCCTGCGGCCTCGCGCTGCGAAGCTTCGACTAAAGAGCAGCCATGCCGCGTATCAATCTACTTCCCTGGCGCGAACAAGAACGCAAAATCCGGCGCCGCGAGTTCATGGTCGCCGCCGGCGGCGCAGTATTCGCCGCCGTCATCTTCGTGCTGGCCGGCAAGCTTCTGTACTCGAGCTGGACCGACGCGCAGAACGAGAAGAACAACCTTCTGAAGAAGGAGATCGTCAAGCTCGACGCGCAGATCGCCGACATCCAGGATCTCGAGAATCGCAAGCAACGGCTGGTTGCGCGCATGGAAATCATCGAGAAACTGCAGCGCAAGCGGCCCGAGATAGTGCATCTCTTCGATGAGATCGTGAAGACGGTGCCGGAGGGCATCTACCTGACGGCGATCAAGCAGACCGGCAACAAGCTCGAGATTCGCGGGGTCGCGCAGTCGAGCACGCGTGTGTCGACTTTCATGCGCAACATCGATTCGTCCGTATGGATGGATAACCCCGTGCTGCAGGTGGTCGAATCGGCCAAGGATTCGCCGTCGGGCGGCTCGAATTTCACGCTCACCAGCGATGTGGTCGGAGTCGACCTGGAGAACGGCGGCGAAACAACGGTCAAGAAGGTTGCGGCGAAATGAAATTTTTCGATCAGCTCCGTACTCTCGATCCACGCGATGTCGGCCGCTGGCCGCTGGCGGTGCGCGGCTTCTTCGTCGCGGTGATTTTCGCCGTGTTCGCAGCCTTCGGCTGGTACATGTTCGTGTGGAACGACGATCGCCCCATCCTGCAAAAGGCGGAGGCGGACGAAATGGATCTGCGCAGCCAGTTCGAGAGCAAACAGCAGCGCGCCGCCAACCTCGATGCCTACAGGACGCAGCTCCAGGAAATGGAGCGCAGCTTCGGCGCCATGCTGCGGCAATTGCCGGGCAAGACCGAGGTGCCGAATCTTCTGGTGGATATCTCCCAGACGGGTCTCGCCGCGGGGCTGCAGGAGAAGCTCTTCCAGCCGGGCAGCGAGAAGGGCAACGGCTTTTACGCCGAGCTACCGATCAGGATCAAGCTCGTGGGCACGTACCATGATTTCGGCAACTTCGTGAGCGGCATCGCGGCATTGCCGCGCATCGTCACGCTGCACGATATCCAGATCACGCCGGTGGATCCCAAGAGCTACGATAATTTGACCATGGACGTGACCGCCAAGACCTACCGCTACATCGAAGATGAGGGCGGGGCGCACCCGGCGAAGAAAAAGGCCGGAGGCGCGACGTGAGCAACAAGCGCAACGCGGGTGTCGTCGGCGCCGTGCTCGCCGGCCTGGTCGCGGCCGGCTGCTCCGGCGGCCAATCCGATCTGCAGAATTGGATCGAGGCCACCAAGAAAAAGCCCGGCGGGCGCATTCAGGCGCTCCCCGAAGTGAAGCCCTACGAAACCTATGTGTACGGCGCGGTCAAGATGCGCTCGCCGTTCCAGCCCTTAGGTGCGGCGGCGGCCAATGGCCAGGCGAGCCTGCGGCCGAGTTCGCGGCGCAACCGTGAATTCCTGGAAGGCTTTTCGCTCGACACCCTGAAGATGGTCGGCACTTTCAAGGTGGGCAACAGTTTCTACGGGCTCGTCCAATCCAAGGACGGTCTCGTGCACAAGGTACAGCCCGGCAACTATCTCGGGCAGAACGACGGCAAAGTGACGACAATTACCGGCGGAAAAATCAGTCTCGTCGAAATCATACCGGATGGGCTCGGCGGCTATATCGAGCGACCGGCCTCGTTGGCATTGTCCGATTGAGGCCACCAGGGAGAAGAACGCATGAGTAGAATCAAGATACGAACGGCGATGATCGGCGCGATGGCGCTCCTCGCCTTGGGCGCAATCAGCTTCACGGCGCGGGCCGCGGATCCGCTCAAGCTCGAGTCGATCGACGTTCAGACCCTGGCGGGTCAACAGGTGCAGCTCAAGCTGCACTTGAACGGTCCGGCTCCCGAGCCGCTGCCGTTCACCATCGACAAGCCGGCGCGCATTGCGTTCGACCTGCCGAACACGGCGCTCGCCCTGACCTCGCGGCGCATCGACGTGCGCTCGGGAGGCGTGGATACGGTGCTTGCAGCCGAAGCCAACGGCCGCACGCGCTTGGTCGTCAACGTGGATGCCTTGTTGCCGTACACCACTAAAGTCGACGGCGACACCATCATCGTCACGCTGGGCAGTCTGCCCGGAGATGCGGCCAAGCAGAGCGCCGTGGCTCGCGCAGGTGCCGGCCAGGCAGCAACGGCGGTCGAGCGCGCCATCCGCACCATCGATTTCCGGCGCGGTGCCGACGGCACCGGCCGCGTGATCGTGCAGCTGACCGATCCGCGCACACCGGTCAACGTGCGCCAGGAAGCCAATCAAATCGTGGTCGATTTTGCCGGCACCTTGATGCCCAAGAACCTCATGCGCCGCTATGACGTCATGGATTTCGCGACGCCGGTGCAAACCGTCGATGCGTTGCGGGTGGAGGGTAGCTCGCGCCTGGTGATCAGCGCGCAGGGCGACTTCGAGCAGCTGGCCTATCAATCCGACAATCAGTACACCATCGAGATCAAGCCGTCACTGAAGCGCGCCGCCGCCGACGAAAAGAAGGAGTACACCGGCGAGCGTCTGACGTTGAACTTCCAGGATATCGACGTGCGGTCGGTATTGCAGCTGCTGGCCGATACCAGTGGTCAGAACATCGTGGTCAGCGATTCGGTCACGGGAAGCCTGACGCTGCGTCTGCAGAACGTTCCCTGGGATCAGGCGCTCGATATCGTGTTGCGCACCAAGGGCCTGGACAAGCGCCGGCAGGACAACGTCATCATCATCGGGCCGACCGAGGAACTGGCCTCGCGCGAGAAAGCCGAACTCGCGGCGCACAAAGAAGTGCAGGAACTCTCGCCGACGCATACGGAATTCTTGCAGGTCAACTATGCAAAAGTCGTGGATCTCGCGAAACTGATCAAGACCACGAACGCGAAGGACTCCATGCTGTCGCCGCGCGGTTCCCTATCCGTCGACGAACGCACCAACACCCTGCTGGTGCAGGACACCGCGGACAAATTGGCCGACATCCGCCGCCTGGTGCAAACCCTCGACGTACCCGTCAAGCAGGTGCTGATCGAAGCGCGCATCGTGATCGTGAGTGATACCTTCGAGCGTGATTTGGGCGCCAAATTCGGCATCACCAGTGCCAACCCAGTCAACGGCGGCGGTCTCTTGTCGGTGTCGGGTACCAACGTAGCCACCGATGGCATAGTCACGGCGAAGACCACCGGCACGGCCACCGGATCCGGGCTCCTGACGACTCCGCTCCTTGCCAGTCGATATCAAGTGAACCTGCCCGCCTCGAATATCAACGGCAGCATCGGTGTTTCGCTGCTGTCGGGGAGTCACTTGCTCGACCTGGAACTTTCGGCGGCCGAAAACGAAGGCAAGAGCGAAACGATATCCTCGCCGCGAGTCATAACGGCGAACCAGAAACAGGCCACCATCATGCAAGGTGTCGAGATTCCGTTTCAGGAATCGGCCTCGAGCGGCGCCACGACGACTCAGTTCAAGAACGCCGTCCTGTCGCTCAAGGTAACGCCGCTGATCACGCCCGATAACCGAGTGATCCTCGATCTCGACGTCTCCGACGATTCCGTTGGCCAGCAGGTGACCAGCGCCACCGGTGGATCGGTCCCGTCGATCGATACTCGCGAAATCATCACCCAAGTACTGGTCAATGACGGCCAGACCGTGGTTCTCGGCGGTATTCTCGATACCACCAAATCGAAAGCGGCCAACAAGGTCCCCTTCCTCGCCGATATACCGGTGCTGGGCAACCTGTTCAAGAGCACGATTACCATCAACAACAAGACCGAATTGTTGATCTTCATTACACCGAAGATTCTGCGCGAGGGATCGAACCTGTACTGACCGCAGGCTCCGGACGCGGCTGAGAAAACCGCCCTCCGGGCGGTTTTCTCATTTGAAAGTAGCGAATTCACAGCGATTCCCTGCCTTCGGCGCCTCAAACCGTACAAAATGCGTCCATGCTAGCCAAGGGAAACGTTTTCCTCATCGGTCCCATGGGTTCGGGAAAGACCGCCGTGGGGCGCCATCTGGCGCGCATGCTGCACTTCACCTTTCACGACAGCGACGCGGATATCGAGGCCAGAACCGGCGTGGATATCGCGTTCATTTTCGAGAAGGAGGGCGAGGCAGGCTTCAGGGTTCGTGAGAAGGAATCCATCGAGCGTCTGACACGGCTGGACTCGATCGTGCTGGCGACCGGGGGCGGCGCCGTGATCGAGGAGGACAACCGTCGGGCGCTCGCCGAGCGCGGCGTGGTGGTATACCTCGCGACCTCGGTCGATCAGCAACTCGAACGCACTCGGCATGGGCGGCATAGACCCTTGCTGAACGGCACCGACCCCGAGCAAAAGCTCCAAGAATTGATGAAGCGGCGCGCCGTCCTCTACGCGGAAACAGCCGATTTGACCGTATCCACGGATGGCCGGCGAGTACAACTCGTCGCCGAAGAAATACATCACGAGATTCGCCGATTACAGGGGCTTTAGGCTCCGCCGCGGCTATTGCCGGGCGCAAGGCCCATAAGCTTCGTATAATCAACACCGTGCAAACGCTTCAGGTAGACGTCGGGCATTCCCGCTATCCCATCGCGATCGGCTCGGGGTTGCTGACCAATCGCGAGTTGCTGGGCACCCGCATTCCCGGCCGGGATTTGCTGATCGTGACCAATACGACCGTCGCGCAGCTGTATCTTGCGGTATTGACGGACAGTCTTGCCGGAAGAAGGGTTGCGGAATGCATATTGCCCGACGGCGAGCAGCACAAGACGCTGCAGACCGCCGCTTGGGTGTTCGACGCGCTGGTGGGCAAGAAGATGAATCGCGACGCCACGGTGCTGGCATTGGGGGGCGGCGTGGTCGGCGACATTGCGGGCTTCGCGGCGGCCTGCTATCAGCGGGGCGTCGGCTACGTGCAGATTCCGACCACGCTGCTGGCACAGGTCGACTCTTCCGTAGGCGGCAAGACCGGGGTCAACCATCCGGGCGGCAAAAACCTGATCGGCGCGTTTTACCAGCCCCTGGCAGTGATCGCCGACACCGATACGCTCGCCACGCTCCCCGACAGAGAACTGCGTGCCGGACTCGCGGAAGTGATCAAGTACGGCTGCGTGTGGGATCCGCTGCTGTTCGATTGGCTGGACAACAACATCCCCAAGCTGCTGGCACGCGACGTCGATGCGCTCAGCTATTGCATCGCGAGATCCTGCGAAATCAAGGCGACCGTGGTCGCCAAGGACGAGCGCGAACAGAACCTGCGCGCGATCTTGAACTTCGGCCACACCTTCGCTCACGCCATCGAGGCGGCCACGGCCTACGAGACCTACCTGCATGGAGAGGCGGTGGGCCTGGGAATGCTGATCGCCGCCGATTTGTCGCACCGCCTCGGGTTGATCGACGAGGCCGTCAAGGTTCGCATCCGCGATATCCTGGGCAAAGCCGGGCTGCCCACCGAGGCCCCGCGCGTCGGCGCAGCCAAGGCGCTGGAGCTGATGCAAATGGACAAGAAAGTGCTGGCCGGCACGGTGCGTCTGGTGCTGCTCGCCAAGCTGGGGCGCGCCATCGTGACGGGGGACTACGCCCAGAGTGCGCTCGATGCCACGCTGAGGGAGCATTTCGCGTGAGTGCCCTCGCCGACTATGCCGCTCGCGACGAGGACTCGCGCGGGCGGCGCTACCCCGAGCCGAAACCCGACTACCGTTCGGAATATCAACGGGACCGCGACCGCATCGTGCATTCCACCGCTTTCCGGCGGCTGGTTTACAAGACCCAGGTCTTCGTCAATCACGAAGGCGATTTGTACAGAACGCGGCTCACTCATTCGCTCGAGGTCGCGCAGATTGCGCGCACGATCGCGCGGGCACTCGAGCTCAACGAGGTGTTGTCGGAGGCGATCTGCCTCGCCCATGATCTGGGGCACACGCCGTTCGGACACGCCGGGCAGGATGCATTGAACGAATGCATGATGGATTTCGGCGGCTTCGAGCACAATCTGCAGTCGCTGCGGGTGGTCGATGAACTCGAGGAGCATTACGCGGATTTTGACGGTTTGAACTTGAGCTTCGAATGCCGCGAAGGAATTTTGAAGCATTGTTCTTACAACAATGCGCTTCAGCTTGGGCTCCTGGGCGAACGATTCATCAACCGCCAGCAACCCGGATTGGAGGCGCAGCTCGCCAACTTCGCCGACGAGATCGCCTACAACAATCACGATGTCGAGGACGGCATTCGCGCCGGGCTCATCACCGTGGAGCAATTGCTCGCGGTGCCGCTATTCAGCGAATATCATGCCGAGGTGCTGGCGAAGTATCCGGCGCTCGCCGGCCGCCGGCAGGTGTATGAAATTCTGCGGCGGATGATCAATCACCTGGTGACCGATTTGATCGATTCTTCAGCGGCCCGCCTCGGTGCATCCGGGGTGCGGTCGATAGCCGAAGTGAGATCGTATCCGGGGCCGCTCATCGGTTTCAGCGACAGGACGCGCGAGCTCAATTACACTTTGAAAACGTTCTTGCGCGAACATGTGTACAAGCACTACAAGGTGCGGCGCATGACGGCCAAGGCGCGGCGCGTCATACGCGAACTCTTCGATGCATTCTTCAACGATCCCGCCTTGATGCCGAACGAGCACAAGATGACGAGCGCGCAGCTCGAGTCGGCGCAGGGACCGGCGGGCCGCGCACGCGCGGTGGCGGACTATATTGCGGGCATGACGGATCGCTACGCGATTCTGGAACATCGTCGGTTATTCGATCCGGGTGAAAGAACTTGAGCGAGATTCTCAAAAACGATTTGTTGCTGCGCGCATTGCTGCGCGAACCGACGCCGCGCCGGCCGATTTGGCTGATGCGCCAGGCGGGTCGCTATCTGCCGGAGTATCGCGCGACGCGGGCGCGGGCCGGGAATTTCCTGGCCATGTGCACCAATCCCGATATCGCCTGCGAGGTCACGCTGCAGCCCATCGACCGATATCCCCTGGACGCCGCCATTCTGTTCTCGGATATCCTCACCATTCCGCATGCGATGAATCTGGGGCTGGAGTTCGAAAGCGGCGAAGGTCCCAAATTCGAACGTCCGGTGCGCACCGCGGCGGATATCGCCCGACTCGGCGTGCCGGACCCGGGGCGCGAACTCAAGTACGTGGTGGACGCCGTTGCGCTCGTGCGCCGTGAATTGGCAGGCAGAGTGCCACTCATCGGCTTTGCGGGAAGCCCGTGGACGGTGGCGACTTACATGGTGGAGGGAGGCGGCAGCAAGACCTTCGGCCGGATCAAGCGCATGATGTACGAAGCGCCGCGGGAACTGCATCGCTTGCTCGACGTGCTCGCCAAGGCCACCATCCTGTATCTGAACGCGCAGATTGCCGCCGGGGCCCAGGCTGTGATGCTGTTCGATACCTGGGGCGGTGTGCTCACCCCGGCGCAGTACGAGGAATTCTCACTGCGCTACATGGCCGAGGTGGTCGACGCACTGACCCGCGAAGCCGCCGGGCGCCGGGTACCCAACATCGTGTTCACGAAGGGCGGGGGCGCCTGGGTGGATAAAATCGCAGCCATCGGCTGCGACGCCGTAGGCATCGACTGGACCACGGACCTCGCGACGGCGCGGCAGGCGGTCGGCGGCCGCGTAGCCCTGCAGGGCAACCTGGATCCGGCGGCCTTGTTCGCGCCGCCGGAGACTTTGCGGGCGGAAACTCTGCGAGTGCTCCGAAGCTACGGCGACGGGCCCGGACACGTCTTCAATTTGGGTCACGGGATCACGCCCGACGTCGACCCTGAGCGCGTCGCGGTGCTGATCGACACCGTTCAGAACTACTCCGCCGGGTAGCACTTTGATCCAGTGATTTTGACTGTTTCGCTCAGCCTGGGGGGATAGGCAGCCGGAAGGCAACGGGGGGAGCAGTTGCCTTCCGGCTGCCTATCCCCCCAGGCTGTTAGCGTTGGGCCGCTCGACGGTTCGAGTACTCGCCGGGAAGGGGAAGAAGCTGCAAGGCAACTGCTCTGCTCCCTCGTTGCCTTGCAGCTTCTTCCCCTGCCAGGCGATCGCTTACATCAGCCGGTCACAATCTCCGTGCCGAGGCACTAGGCGTTCGCCGTAGTTGCGTGGGCGGTGGTGCGTAGCTCGTCGCGCAGCGCGCGGCGCAGGATTTTGCCGACGTTGGTTTTCGGTAGTTCGCTGCGGAAATACACGTGCTTCGGAACTTTATAGCCCGTCAATTCTTTTCGGCAATAGGCGATGAGGGCTTCCGCGGTGAGCGCTGGATCCTTCTTGACCACGAATAGCGCGACGACTTCGCCGGAGTTCTCGTCCGGCTGAGCGACCGCGGCGACTTCCAGCACGCCCGGATGCGCCGCGGCGACGCTCTCGATCTCATTCGGATACACGTTGAAGCCGGACACCAGAATCATGTCCTTCTTTCGATCCTCGATGTAGACGAAGCCCGCGGCATCCATGCGTCCGATGTCGCCGGTGCGCAGCCAGTCGCCGAACATCACTTTCTCGGTCTCATCCGGTCTGTTCCAATAGCCGCGCATGACCTGTGGTCCGAATACGCAGATTTCCCCAATGCCGTTCACCGGCAGTTCCTTGCCGGCGTCGTCGAAGATAGAGATGTCGGTCGAGGGAACGGGCAGGCCGATGGACCCGTTGAAGTCGAGGCCGATCGGATTGGCGGTGGCGACCGGCGACGTTTCGGTCAATCCCCAGCCCTGGCTCACTTTGCAACCCGTCACTTCCTTCCAACGGGCGGCCACCACTCCCTGCAGGGCCATGCCGCCGGCGAACGTCACGCGCAGCGCGCTGAAGTCCACGGTCTCGAAGCCCGGCGTGTGCAGCAGAGCGTTGAACAGCGTATTGACGCCGCCGATGAAATTGAACTTGTATTTTTTGAGTTCGGCCACGAACGACTTGAAATCCCGCGGATTCGTGATCAACACATTGCGCGCGCCCAAGGACAGAAAGGCCAGACAATTACTCGTGAGCGCGAAGATGTGGTACAGCGGCAGGGCGGTGATGATGATGCGCGCCTCATTGGCCTCGAGCGAGGGAGTTATCCACGCGGAGGCTTGCAGGACATTGGCGACCATGTTGCGGTGGGTGAGGACTGCAGCCTTGGCGACGCCGGTAGTGCCCCCCGTGTATTGCAGGAAGGCTATGTCCTCCCCGCCCAGCGGCACCGGTTCGAGTTTGAGTCCGAGGCCGCTGCCCAAGGCGCTCTTGAACGTCGACGTTCCCCGAATGTTCCACGCGGGAATCTGCTTGCGCACGTGTTTCAGCACGAAATTGACGATGAAGCCGCGCGGCACTCCCAATAAATCGCCGATGCCGGTGGTCAGCACTTTCTTCAAATCAGTCCGCGGCAGAACCTGCTGCAGCACGTGCACGAAGTTCTCGACGATGACGATGGCCTTTGCACCGGAGTCTTTCAGCTGATGCTCGAGTTCGCGGGCGGTATACAGGGGGTTGGTGTTGACGACCACCATCCCCGCGCGCAGCACGCCGAACAGCGCGATCGGATACTGCAGTATATTGGGCATCATGAGCGCGACTCGGTCGCCCGGTGCAAGTCCGGATTTTTTCTGCAGCCAGGCCGCAAACGCTCGGCTGAGTTCGTCGAGCTGAGCGAAGCTCAAGGTCGCGCCCATGTTGGTGAAGGCGGGCGAGTGCCGGTGGGTGACGCATGCCTCCTCGAAGATGTCCCGCAGTGAGGCGTAGCGGTCCGGGTCGATGTCCGCCGGCACGCCGGGCGGGTAGTGCTTCAGCCAATTTCGATCCAAGCAGTACTCTCCCAATGCGCTACGCGCAACTGCTACGGGGTCGAGGCGACCCCATCCTTTAGGTGCTCGCTGCGCGAGCTGGAAAACAGATTTTCTGTTTGCGTGTATAGCATTGGGCAATGATGCCAGCAATGTTGCAACGGGTCGCTGGGTAAGTGCGGATGAAATCCACGCGCCAGCGGAGGCTGGCGGCATCGCTCGCGGCCAGCAGACTGTCCGGAAATCCTCCGCGGAGCCACAGAGGGTTCAGCCGTTTTGCGTCGATCTCGCCGGCATGTATCGGTGGCAATTCAAGATAACGGATGCGCCCCGCCAGCGATGCCGAACCCAGTAGCAGGAAGCGGCCATTGCGATGACCCCGCCGACGCCCGGCGTCGATCAGGCCCCGCAGGCTTTGGAATAGCTGGGGCAAGCGCCGGATTTCATCGAGAATGACCAACTTGTCCTCGTGATGTGGCAGATACAGTTCCGGCTCGGCCAGTTTGGCACGATCCGTTTCCGATTCCAGATCGAGATAAACCGAGGGTCGTTCCTGGCCCAGGGTCAACGCCAGGGTGGTCTTACCCACCTGTCGGGGGCCCAGCAGGGTGACGGCAGGGGATTCAAGCAGCGCAAGGCGCAGGTCGGTGAGGAGATGGCGGCTTATCATTATTGCAATTACGGAGTGTTGATCCATGATTGCAAGGTATTTGCCGGCGACAATATACTGACTCTAAGTGGCGCGGCTCAGTCCGCCGGAGTGCATCGGAACGGTTGCTCGCTCGATCAATGGGTGCCCTGATTCCGCGCATGTCAAGAAATAAACGCCAATCTCGCAAATCCTGTCCAGTTCGTGAACATGCTTACTCCATTGGTTTAATGATTCAAACTGAGACACCACCTCGGCGGAGTAAACTTGCACCGATGAACGACTCCCACGAGCTGGAACGGCAAATCATTCGGTCATGGAACGCCAACGCGAAACCATGGGCGAAGGCGATTCAAGCGGCGAGCATCCAAAGCCGCAACCTCGTCACCGACCGGGCGAGCGTCGATGCGGTCTCGAGCGTGGGGCCGGGGCGTGTGCTTGACATAGGTTGCGGCGAGGGCTGGTTGGCCCGGGCGATGAGAATCTGGCGATGGCCGTTAATCGGCTTGTGTTTGAGTCTCGGGTTGTCCGGTTGCGTCATAGGCTACGGCCCCTGTCTGATCCAGCAACCGGTCAAGCACAACCTGACCGGGCATGTTCACTTTCGCGACTACGCGACCAGCGAGGGCGTCGACAATGTGCCGGTGCTGGCGCTTGACCGGACCGCTTATGTGTACGCTCCCGCGCAAAGCCTGCATTGCCTGCCGGCGAACGACGTGCAGTTGGTGGGAGTGGCGGAATTCCCGCGGGACGTCATCGAGAATTCGCATGTCAGCGTCGATGGCGTGCTGTTTTCGGCGGGATCGGGCAGGCAGCACACACCGTTCGTGATGAAGGTCAACACGATACTGCCCATCGCCACCGCGCACTGAATGCCAAAAGCGCGTGATTGAGCGAACCCTTCCTTTTCTGAGCCCGGTACCCCGACACAGGGATTTTGACCGATTGGCGGGAGTCACCCACCCGAAAGGATGAGAAGCTGAAGGCCACGTCAAGGCAGCAGTGCCTTCAGCTTCTCATCCTTCCAGGCGGGTGTTCCTACCGGTCAATACACGGTGCCGGGACTAGCGGTGCAGCAGCGGTTTCAGGGCCGGCCACACATTGACCAGCAGCTTGGGTTGTCCGAGTTCGTTGGGATGAATTCCGTCGGCCTGCATGAGATTTGGAACGAGAGCGATGTCATTCAGCAGAAAGGGCATCAGCGCCACTTTTTTCTCGCGTGCCACCTCGCTGTAACATAGCCGAAATTGTTCGGTAAAGTCGGCGCCATAGTTGGGTGGCATCCGCATACCCAGCAGCAGGACTTGGGCGCCGGCAGCCGTCGACAGATCGATCATGCGCACCAAGTTGGCGCGCATTTGCTCAATGGGCAGCGCGCGCAAACCGTCGTTGCCGCCCAGCTCCAGAATGACAATCTTGGGCTGATGCAGCATCAGTGCCCTGGGCAGCCGCGCGAGCCCGCCTGCGGTGGTCTCCCCGCTAACGCTGGCGTTGACGACCTGGTAACCGTACCCTTGTGCTTTGAGCATCGTCTGCAGCAACGCCGCCCAGCCCTGTTCTAGGCGCGCCAGCCCGTAGCCGGCACTGATGCTGTCGCCGAATACGAGAATCACGGGTGTCTCGGCAGGCGCTGAACCGTTGGCCGAGACGGATGCAGAAATCAACACGAATAGGACCAAAAGCCGTTTCACAGGCGCTCCTCAATGCAAGATCAAATCGTTCTAGAAGCAAGAAATGTATCCAAGACCGTCGCCAGCCCCGAGGGACAGCTGACCATTCTCGCCGATGTGAGCCTCAGTGTGCGAACCGGCGAGACATTGGCGATCGTCGGCGCTTCGGGTGCGGGCAAGTCGACCTTGCTGGCCCTGCTCGCCGGACTTGATTCTCCGAGCACCGGTCGAGTATCGATCGCCGGGGTCGATATAACCCGGCTCGACGAAGATGGCCGAGCCGCCATTCGCGGCAAGCACGTGGGATTCGTCTTTCAGTCGTTTCATTTGATCCCATCGCTCACCGCTGTCGAGAATGTCATGCTGCCGCTCGAGCTCAGGCAGAGCCGCGATGCGCGGCAGGTGGCGCAGGGCGCGCTCGCGCAAGTCGGCTTGACACCGCGCCTGGCCCACTATCCGAAGCAGTTGTCGGGCGGCGAGCAACAGCGCGTGGCGATCGCTCGCGCTTTCGTGACGCATCCGGCCGTGCTGTTCGCGGATGAACCCACGGGCAACTTGGATACTGCGACCGGGCAGCGGATAACGGACCTCCTGTTCGATCTCAACCGGAGCACGGGCAGCACCCTGGTGCTGGTCACGCATGACCGTGCGTTGGCAGGGCGCTGCAATCGCGTCCTGGAACTCGACGCCGGCCACACGGTGAACTGATGCAAGTCGCGCGCTTCGCATTACGCAATCTGTGGCGGGACCTCAAATCCGGCGAACTCTCGGTGTTGCTGCTGGCGTTGACCGTCGCGGTTCTGTCCCTGACGGCCGTCGGATTTTTTACCAGCCGCATCTCGCAGGGGGTGCGTGCCCAGGCCGCCGAGGTGCTCGCCGCCGATCTACGCCTGGAAGCCCCCACTCCCATCCCGGCGCGCTATTTCGCCGAGGCGCAAGCCCGCGGATTGAAGAGCGCGCGAATGCTGTTGTTCCCGACCGCCATATTCAGCGGCTCCTTGAGCCAGCTGGCGGCGCTCAACGCAGTGACGGCGAGCTACCCGCTGCGCGGGCACGTGCGCATCGCGGACACCCCCTTCGGTGTCGCGCGCACCACGGACCGCATACCGGGCCGCGGCGAAGTCTGGATCGACGCGCGCATCATCGCCCAATTGCAAATATCTCTGGGGTCGTCTTTGAGGATCGGCGCGGCCTCCTTTCGGGTGACGCAGGTGCTCGACTACCGGCCGGATCAGGGCACCGGTTTCGTGAATCTCGCACCCGCCGCGCTGCTCAACTATGACGACGTCGCGTCCACTCAGCTCATTCAGCCCGGCAGCCGTGTGACTTACGCCGCCCTGTTCGCAGGGGCGGCGGCGGAGATAGCCCAATTTCGCGAGTATTTGGTGTCGACCAAGGCGCCGGGCGAGCGTTTGCGAGAGCTCGATGAATCGAGCCGCCAGCTGAATTCAGCCATCGATCGCGCCAGTCGATTCCTCAATCTGGCCAGCCTCGCCTCCGTGTTGCTTGCCGCGGTGGCGGTGGCAATGGGCGCCAGACGCTATGCGGCACGCCACATCGACACGGTGGCACTGATGAAGTGCATGGGAGCCTCCCAGGGCTTCGTGCTCGCGATCTCGATCATTGAACTCGCCTCACTGGCAGTCCTCGCGGTGGCCATTGGGGCGCTCCTGGGCTTTCTCGCGCAAGAAGGTCTTGCTTGGCTGCTCCGGGATCTCATTCGCACAGAATTGCCCGCGGCGTCGCTCGCCCCGCTGCCTATTGCGCTCGTCACCGTGGTGGCCATGCTCATCGGTTTCGCTTTGCCGCCGTTGCTGCAATTGAAAAGCACCCCACCGGCCCGTGTGCTTCGCAAGAGCATCAGCGCGCCGCCGTTGCGCTACGGCTTCAGCTACGTGCTGGCGCTCGCCGCCTTGTTCGCGATTCTGTGGAGTTTGGTCCGCGACACGGAACTGGTGCTTTCGCTTCTCGCCGGTGTGTTGGGGGTCGGGTTGGTGCTGTCGCTGGCGGGTTACGGCCTGGTGCGGCTCACGGGCCGTCTGCGCGGCGGCGTGGGAGTCGCATGGCGCTACGGGCTTGCCAATGTCTCGCGGCGCGGCGCGGGCAGCGTCGTGCAAATCGTCGCCTTTGGGTTGGGGTTGATGGTGCTGCTGCTGCTCGCGGTGGTGCGCAGCGATCTGCTCGCCGATTGGCGGCGCAGCCTGCCCGCCGATGTGCCCAACAATTTTCTGATCAATATCCGTCCGGAGGAGCGCCAATCCTTGCAGGAATTCCTGGCATCGCACGGATTGGGGCAGCCGGCCCTGTTCCCCATGGTGCGCGCGCGCATTACCGCGATCAATTCGCGGCCGAGCGAGTCGATCAAGTTGCGCGGCGATGCCAATCGCGGGTTCTTGGAACGGGAGCAGAACCTGACCTGGTCCGCCGGTCTGATGGAAGACAACCAACTGATCGCGGGACAATGGTGGACACGCGCGGACGCCGGCAAACCCTTGGTGTCCATATCGACCGAATATCAAGAAGCCCTGCAGCTGAAGCTGGGAGACAAGGTGAGCTTCGATATTGCGGGCGAACCTTTGACCGTGGAAGTGGCCAGCATCCGCAAGATTCGATGGGACAGCTTCCGGCCGAACTTCTTCCTGGTATTTCCACCGGGACTTCTGGATGGCGCCGCCGGCACGTACATGACCAGCGTGTTCCTGACGCCGGTGCAGCGGCCGGCGTTGGCCGATCTGGTGCGTCAGTTCCCGACGATATCCGTGTTCGATGTCGACGCTATTCTGAAGCAGATCCGCGACATCATGGACCGGGCATCTCTGGCTGTGCAGTATGTCTTTCTGTTCACTCTGGCGGCGGGAATCGTCGTGCTGCTGGCGGCCGTGCAGTCGACTCGGGACGAGCGCCGCTATGAAAGCGCCATGCTGCGCACATTGGGCGCGAGCCGCGGCACGGTGCTGCAGGGGGTTGCCGCCGAATTTTCCGCACTGGGGTTTCTCTCCGGCACTCTCGCGGCGTTCGGTGCCACGGGGATCGGATGGGTATTGGCGCGGCGTCTGTTTTCACTGCAGTACACGCTCGATCCTTGGGTCTGGGTGGCCGGTTTGGTGTGCGGCACCGTTCTCGTGGGCTTGAGCGGCACTCTCGCGACTCGGCGCGTAGTCAATACGCCGCCCATCCATACCTTGCGCGACGAATGAGCACCGTTCGATGCGCATCTGAAGCGCCGTTCAGCGCACGTCGAGTATCAGCCAGCCTATCGGAATGGGACTGCCGCGAAACGGCAGCGCTTCGATGCGCACGTTGTAGCTGCCCGCCGCAAGCCCGGTGGAATTGACCGTCATGCGCAATTCGCCGTTCGAGTCCTTGAGTAAATTGTTCAGTATCAGCGCGCGTCCCTGATCCTGCTTGTCGACGAACAGGCGAAATTGCTCCTCCTTGTTCGTATAGCCAAGATCGATATGCACATCCATGAGCTGCGGCGCGGCGCGGCTCATCACGATCCGTGCCTTGTCGATGCCCGGCGCCCGATCCGGGCTCACGCGCCATTCGCGCGTCACCGCCGGCTGCACCAACGAGCCCTGAGTCATCGAGTGGCGAGTGTCATCGAGCTCGCCGCGCAGCAATACATACTTTCCCAGCAATGCCCAGAACGCGACCAGACTCGAGAAGGTGACCACGCTCAAGCCGATCAGGACATAGAAGTGTTTCCACCATGGCGGCTGCGGCTCACTCAGATCCAGGGGCTGGCCGCTGGCCTCGAGCAGCTTGAGACTCATCTGAGCGCGCTCGGACAACTTCAGCTCGTTCAGGTGGTCGGGATTCGCACGGAACCAATTCTCGAGATCGCGGGCGCCCTTCAGCGGCAGCTTGTTCTCCAGATAGCGCTCAACGAGTTGATGATCTTCGATGAACTTGCGATCGAAGCGCGGCGACGCGGTCTGCGGATTTCCTTGTGTAACAGTGCGAGCGTTCATACTCAAAGCATTTCCCCGGGGAACTCATCATGACGCGTCCCACGCGCGCAATATGTGAAATGATCGGCAAATGCCCAGCCTCAGGCCGGCGCCGCCGATACGGGGCCGAGACGGCCGTCACGATTTTGCCGCTTTGCGCGCGAGTGTTCGTGGATGATCAGCCGCGCCGTGCAACTTGCGCCGCAGCGTCACCTGAGCCCAAGTCCGCGCTCTAAGCCTTGCTCGCCATGAGCCGGTCCACGACGTCGCACACCGCGGCGATGACCGAGGAACGAGTGCTCGATTTGCGCCATACCGCGCCGACGGTGCGCGACGGCGCGGGATTGGCGAAGCGCCGCACGGCGAGGCCGCGCTGGGATCCGAACGGGGATTCCACCGCGAATTCCGGCAGCAAGGTAATGCCGAGACCCGCGACCACCATTTGACGCAGCGTCTCGAGACTGGTCGCGCGGAAATCCTCCGGTTCGCGGATGTCGACTCGGCTGCAGACTTCCAGTGCTTGGTCGCGCAGGCAATGGCCATCCTCCAGCAGCAACAACGTGTGCCCCTTGAGATCCTGAACTTTGATGGTCGATTTTGCGCCAAGCGGGTGACTGTTCGGCAGCGCCACCGTGAAATCTTCCTCGTACAGCGCACGCGATTCGATGCCGTCATGCGGGGCGGGAAGCGCCATGATGCCGAGATCGATTTCCCCGTCGCGCAGCCGTTTCAGCAGCGATTCGGTTTGGTATTCATACAGCATGAGACTCAAGTGCGGGAGCGCCTTGCGAAATTTCGGCATCACTCGCGGCAGCAAATAAGGTCCGATCGTGGGAATCAAGGCCATCTTGAGTTTCCCGGCGAAGGGATCGGTATTGTTGCGGGCGAGCGCGACGATTTCGTCGCCCTCATTGAGCATGCGGCGGGCGCGCACCACGACTTCCTTGCCGACCTCGGTGAGCTGCACATTCTTCGGTTGGCGCTCGACCAGCTTGACCCCGAGATAGTCTTCGAGTTTCTTGAGCTGCGCCGACAAAGTGGGTTGGCTAACGAAAGTGCGTTCGGCCGCCTTGCCGAAATGACCCGTGTCCGCCAGCGCCACCAAATATTTGAGATCCTTGAGATTCATGATTTCGTCCCGATGAGCCGGCCATAACAATAGACACACTCTATCAAAATCATCGTAACTATCCAATTCTCTAATGGGGATGCCGCTGCTAGCATCGTTGCCTGTACCAAAACTCGTTCGAGGATCGTTCAAATGTCTCTGATCAATACTGAAATCAAGCCCTTCAAGGCCACCGCCTATCACAACGGCAAGTTCGTGCCCGTAACGCATGAGAGTCTCAAGGGGAAATGGTCCGTGGTGGTGTTCTACCCGGCGGACTTCACGTTCGTTTGCCCGACGGAGCTGGGCGACCTCGCGGACAACTACGCCGAATTCAAGAAGCTGGGCGTCGAAATCTACGGCGTATCCACCGATACTCACTTCGCACACAAGGCGTGGCACGACACCTCCGACACCATCGGCAAGGTGCAGTACCCGCTGGTAGGCGATCCGACCGCGGTGCTGGCGCGCAATTTCCAGGTGCTGATCGAGGAAGAAGGGCTCGCGCTGCGCGGTACCTTCGTCATCGATCCTGCCGGCAAGATCAAGATCACCGAAGTGCACGACAATGGGATCGGCCGCGATGCCAAGGAACTGCTGCGTAAAGTAAAAGCCGCGCAGTATGTCGCCTCCCACCCGGGTGAGGTGTGTCCCGCGAAGTGGACCCCGGGCGCCGAGACTCTGTCGCCGTCCCTGGACTTGGTAGGCAAGATCTGATGATGGGTATCGATAGGCAGTAAGGAACCGCGGCCTCGGGCTCCGATGCACTCGCACGGGGCCTCGAGGCCGCCCAATCAAGCTGATTCTTCTGGATGACACCATGCTCGACAGCAACTTGAAGACGCAATTGAAAGGATACCTGGAGCGGATCTCGCAGCCGGTGGAGATCGTCGCGTCCGTCGATGACACCGACAAGTCGCGCGAAATGCTCGAATTGTTGACCGACATCGAGTCGGTGTCCGAACTGATCAAGATCGAAGTACGCCGCGACGACGCGCAAATGAGACCTTCGTTCGCCCTGCGTCGACCCGGGGCCGAACCCCGCGTGCGTTTCGCCGGATTGCCGATGGGCCATGAATTCACCTCTCTGGTGCTCGCCCTGCTGCAGACCGGCGGCCATCCGCCGAAATCCGATCCCGCCATCCTGGAAACGATCAGGAATCTGGATGTCGACTGCCACTTCGAAACCTTCGTTTCACTCACCTGCCAAAGCTGTCCCGACGTGGTCCAGGCATTGAATCTGATGGCGGTGCTCAACCCGAAAGTGCGCCACACCATGATCGACGGCGCCGTGTTTCAAGACGAGGTGGGGCGGCGCCAGGTGATGGCGGTGCCGTCGGTATTTCTGAACGGCCAGCCTTTCGGACAGGGCCGCATGGAACTGGCGGAAATCGTCGCCAAGCTCGATGCGGGCTCGGCGGCGCGTGCGACCGAGCGTCTGCGTGCCAAGGCTCCGTTCGACGTACTGGTGATCGGCGGCGGTCCGGCCGGCGCGGCCGCCGCGATCTACGCGGCGCGCAAGGGCATTCGCACCGGCATTGCAGCCGAGCGTCTCGGCGGGCAGCTGCTCGACACCGTCGGCATAGAGAATTTCATCTCGGTGAAGGAGACTGAAGGCCACAAGCTGGCTTCCGGACTCGAGCAGCACGTCACCACCTATGACGTCGATGTGATGAATATGCAGCGTGCAGAGGCGCTGATTCCCGGCGATTTGATCGAAGTGAAGCTAGCCGGCGGCGCAGCCCTGACGGCGCGGTCGGTGATCATTGCGACCGGTGCTCGATGGCGCGAGATCAACGTGCCGGGCGAGCGCGAATATCGCAATCGCGGAGTCGCCTACTGTCCGCATTGCGACGGTCCCCTGTTCAAGGGCAAGCGGGTCGCTGTGATAGGCGGAGGCAACTCCGGCGTCGAGGCCGCGATCGATCTCGCGGGACTCGTGAGTCACGTCACGCTCATCGAGTACGACGCGCAACTGCGCGCGGACGCCGTGCTCAGGCACAAACTGCAAAGCCTCGCCAATGTGACGATCATCACCGGTGCGCAAACCACCGAGGTGACCGGCGACGGCGAACGCGTGAACGGACTCATCTACAAGGACCGGCAAAGCGGGGCTCTGCATACGGTGGAACTCGCCGGTGTGTTCGTGCAGATCGGGCTCGTGCCGAACACCGATTGGCTGAAGGGCACGGTCAAGCTCTCCGCGCGCGGCGAAGTCGAGGTCGATGCGCGCGGCCAGACGTCGGTGCCGGGAGTATTCGCTGCCGGAGATTGCACCGTAGTACCCTACAAGCAAATCGTCATTGCGGTGGGTGAGGGGGCGAAGGCTTCACTGAGCGCCTTCGACCACCTCATACGCTCGCCGCTGTCCGCGGCCGCATAGACCTATGGACGAACCACGACTACCGGCGCGGGAGCCACCACCGCCACGCGCGGACCATAATATCCGCGGTAATATCCGCGGTGCCAACCCCCCGCCGGGACGATTACGCAACCGCTCACGGCTGCCGCCATTAGACTCAATGAAATCAACATCTTAACTAATGCTTTCACAGATCTTCTCCTCGGCATTGTGCGCCTCATGGAGAACAACGCGAGGTAGTGGCGAGGGATGACAGGATGAACAAAGCTTAAGGCCAAGGAAAGCATAAGCCGAGGAAAGCATAAGCCGAGGAAAGCCGAGCCCGCCGGCAGCGGTCTTGGAGGCTGCTGCGCGGGCAGAGAGCGTTCCGGAGCGCACGGCGCAGCCGGTTCGCGGCAGCGAGGTCCCTGGCGGATCACGCCAAGGAGTGGAAGACCTTTTGTACATCATCGTCTTGCTCGAGCTTGTCGATAAGTCCCAAGACCTCGGCCGCTTGGGGCTCGGGCAGCTCGATAGGCACCGCGCAGATGTACTCGTGCTCGGCGGAGAGCGGCGTGATGCCGCGATTCTCGAGGGCTTCCTGCAGCTTGCCGAAATCATTGAAGGCGCCGCGAATCACCAGCTGCGGTTCGCCCTTATCCCCGGTACTGTCGCCCATTTCTTCGAGACCGTAGTCGATCAAGTCCAGTTCGAGTTCGTCCTGATCCTTGACCGTGCCGGGGTCCAGGCGAAATACGCCCATTTTCTTGAACAAGAAGCTGACGCTGCCGGTGGTACCGAGATTGCCGCCGCCCTTGGCGAAAATATTGCGCACGCTGCCCACGGTACGTGTGGGGTTGTCGGTCGCGGTCTCGACCAGCAAGGCAACTCCGTGCGGCGCGTAACCTTCGTAGATGATCTCCAGGTAATTCGCCGCCTCTTTGCCCGAGGCACGGCGAATCGCGGCATCCGTCTTGTCCTTCGGCATGTTGACGGCGCGTGCGTTCTGCAGCACCCGGCGCAGCGTCGGGTTCGCGGCGGGGTCGGGGCCACCGGCGTGCACTGCAATAGCGATGTCCTTGGCAACGCGCGTGAACTGCTTTGCCATGCGGTTCCAGCGTGCAAACATCGCGTGTTTTCTGACTTCGAATATGCGTCCCATGGCGCACATGGTAGCAATACCCGGTCAAACCGCTAGACTTGCTCTCCTTTCTCGAGGCGATTTCCTATGAGTGCAGTTCCCGCGGCCGAAAATCCGAGTTTGACCAGCTTCCGCGATCTGGCACTTTCGGAGCCCGTGCTCCGTGCTTTGATCGACGTCGGCTATGAGTCTCCGTCCCCGATCCAGGCCGCGACGATTCCGGTGCTGCTGTCGGGGACCGATATGCTGGGGCAGGCCCAGACGGGCACCGGCAAAACCGCCGCCTTTGCCCTGCCGGCGTTGACGCGCATCGACCTGTCCAAGCACGAGCCGCAAGTCTTGGTGCTGGTGCCCACCCGCGAACTCGCCCTGCAGGTGGCCGAGGCGTTTTTGAAGTACGCCGCGCATCTCAAGGGGTTTCATGTGCTGCCGATCTACGGCGGCCAAAGCTACCAACCGCAACTCAATGCCCTGCGCCGCGGCGTGCATGTGGTGGTTGGAACGCCGGGGCGCGTCATTGACCATATGAACCGCGGCACCCTGAAGCTCTCCGGGTTGACGCTGCTGGTCCTGGATGAGGCCGACGAAATGCTGCGCATGGGCTTCGTCGATGCGGTCGAAAGCATTCTGGAACAGACACCGCCGCTGCGGCAGGTGGCATTGTTTTCCGCCACCATGCCGGCCCCGATTCGCCGCATAGCGTCGAAACACCTGCGCTCGCCTGCCGAAATCACCATCAAGAGCAAGACCAGCACCGCGACCAACATCCGTCAGCGGTACTGGGTAGTCAGCGGCATGCACAAGCTCGATGCGCTCACCCGGATACTCGAGGCTGAGACCTTCGACGGCATGCTGGTATTCACGCGCACCAAGCAGTCGACGGTCGAACTGGCCGAAAAGCTCGAGGCCCGGGGTTTTGCCGCCGCTCCCCTGAATGGCGACATCCCCCAACCCCAGCGTGAGCGCACCGTTGCGCGGCTCAAGGCGGGTCAAATCGACATCGTGGTCGCCACCGATGTGGCCGCACGCGGCCTGGACGTCGAGCGCATCGGTCATGTCGTGAATTACGACGTCCCGTACGACACCGAGTCCTACGTGCATCGCATTGGCCGCACCGGCAGGGCGGGGCGCAAGGGCGAGGCGATACTTTTCATCGCCCCGCGGGAGCGCAATATGCTGCGCGCCATCGAGCGCGCCACTCGGCAGGTCATCGAGCCGATGAACCTGCCGACGGTCGACGCGGTCAATACGCTGCGAATCGCCAAATTCAAACAGCGCATTACCGAGACCATTGCCAAGGGCGATGCAGACGCCTTTCGGCCCGTTTTGGAGCAGCTGGAAGCAGAAACCGGCGTGCCTCTCATCGACATCGCCGCCGCACTGGCGAGCCTGGCGCAGGGCACTACGCCGCTGCTGCTGGCTGCCAAATCGGAGCGGCCCGCGGATGGGCACTCACCCGCCGAGCGCCCATCCGGCGGGCGCGATGATCGGCCGGCGAGGTCAAGTGAGCGTGAACGCGGGCCGCAGCGCGATCAGGCGCCCGAAAGCCCGCGTACGCCGGACCGATCCCGCGCCCCCAGCGCGTCGTCCAAACCGGCGCCCGACACCGCGCCCGCGTTCGAAGGCGCACGCCGCCCGCGCGCCAAATCCGCTGCGAGCACCATGGAAACTTTTCGCATCGAAGTAGGGTCCGTACATGGAATCAAGCCCGGCAACATCGTCGGCGCCATCGCCAACGAGGCGGGCATCGAGGGCGTGCATATAGGCCGTGTGGACATTCGGGAGGATCATAGCTTCGTCGATTTGCCGGAGGGCATGCCGAAGGAGATCTTCAAGGATTTACAGAAGGTGCGTGTGGTGGGCCGCGAGCTGCGCATCAGCCGGGTCAGCGAAAAGCCGCCCAAGCCGCCGCGTGATTCGGCCGGCCGGCACCCCGGCCGGCGTGCCGGCGGAGCAGGTCCCGATGGCCCGAAGCCTGAGCGCAAAATGCTGAGCCGGCGCAACGCGAAGAAATGATGTTTCACTGTTGAACGAGAGGAGTGAGTCATGAGCAAGGGCATGGACCGAAAGAAAGAAGGCAAGAAGAAACCGGCCAAGACATTGGAGGAGAAGCGGGCTGCGAAAAAAGAGAAGAGGCAAGCCCGAGGTTGACGATGCGCGCGGCGGCGCCGTTGCGGTCTGACCGGATCCGGGTCGTCAGACGACCCGGGAGCGGCGCCCGCCGCCGACGAAATCGTTGATATTGGCGGCCATCTCATCGAGGCAGCGCTGCCGGGCTTCTCGCGCGGCCCACGCCACGTGCGGGGTCAAGACCAAATTCGGTATGTCCGGAGCGAGCAGCGGGTCATCGGCCCGCGGTGGTTCTTGCGGCAGGACGTCGATTCCCGCGCCGCCCAGCCGGCCCGCCTTGAGTGCCGCGCTCAGCGCATGACCGTCCACCAATGCGCCTCGGGCCGTGTTGATCAGCAGCGCGTCGGGTTTCATGAGCGCAAGCTCGCGTGCGCCGATCAGGCCGCGCGTCGAGTCATTGAGCGGGCAATGCAAGGAAACGATGTCCGACATGGCCAGCAGCGCCGGTAAATCCACGCGATCCGGCCGCGGATTCGCGCCACGGTTGGCAATGACGACGCGCATGCCGAAAGCTTCCGCCACTCGCGCGGCGCCGCGACCCAATTCACCCCAGCCGACCACACCGAAGACACGTCCGGCGAGCTCGCGGATCGGGAGGGAAAGCACCGTGGACGGCTCATTCCGGCTCCACGAGCCGTTGCTCACCAGCCGCATATAGCCCGGTACGCGCTGGGTGAGGCTCAGGATCAGTCCCCATACGTGCTGCACCACCGACGAGGTGCAGTAGCCGCGCACATTGCACACTCCCACCCCCAGCTCCCCCGCCGCGGCCAAATCGATGTTGTTGGTGCCGGTTCCGGCGACGGCAACCAGCTTGAGCTTGGGCGCGCTCATCATCAGCCCGCGTGACAGCTCAACCTTGTTCAGCAAAACGATTTCCGCGTCGCGAATACGCTCGGCGGTCATTGCATCGTCCGACTTGAATAGAGCGAGATCGTCGACCGCCGCCCTCAAGGCGGATGGGTCCAGATCGCCGTTCGACACGGTGTCGTAATCCAGGAATACCGCTTTCACGAGGATTGCGCTTTGGTCACGGGTAGAATGCCGCCATACATGAAATCCTCCGCAGTCAAATCACTGATAGCCGCAAACGTGCTGGTGTACCTGCTGCAGAGCCTGTCGAAGGGTGCCTTCGATGACCTGTTTGCGCTGTGGCCGCTGCAGCCCATCGACGGCCAGTCGTATTTTCACCTCTGGCAGATCGTCACGTACGCGTTCTTGCATAGTACCGGCAACATTACCCATCTGCTGTTCAACATGCTGGGCCTGTGGATGTTCGGCGCCGAGATCGAGCGCTACGTCGGGCCGCGCCGGCTGTTCGCATGCTACTTCGCATCGGTGATCACCGCCGCCCTCAGCCAGCTGCTCGTTCCCCCTCTGTTCGGCGCACCGCCGGCTCCGACCATCGGTGCTTCGGGCGGCGTCTTCGGCCTTCTTTTGGCTTATGCCTTCTTGTTCCCGAACCGCAAAGTCATCCCGCTGATTCCGCCCATACCCATGCCGGCATGGCTGTTCGCCACTTTCTACACGGGCGTCGAACTTATCCTGGGAGTCACCGGGACGCTTTCGGGAATCGCGCATTTTGCCCACTTGGGAGGCATGGTGGGCAGTGCCCTGGTGATCATGCAATGGCGGCGCGTGCGAGCCGGCCGCTGAACGAGGCGCCGGGAATTCCTCATTTCCGGTGCCGTCGGAAACGGCTAGTATCTCGGCACCGTGATATTGCCCGGTTGGAACCCCCTCCGGAAAGGATAAGAAGCTGAAGGCCGCTGCCGCTTTCAGTTGGCCTTCGGTTTCGCACTGCTTCCAGGTGGGCGCCTCCTGCAATCGGTCAATTCCCCGTGTGAGGACTAGGCTACGCCGATGAAACTGCAGAATCTAAAGAGCGCCGCGTATTTGGCCGCACTCGTGTGCCTCGCCGCGCCGGCGCATGCAAACTGGGTGCGGCGTGTTACCGACGGCATCATGGGTACGCGGATCACCGTCGAATTATGGGCGGACGATGAGACCAAGGCCGACCCGGCCATCGATGCGGTGCTCGAAGAAATGAGGCACATCGATGATTCGATGAGCACCTACAAGCCCACCAGCGAAGTGTCGCTGGTCAACGCCAAGGCCGCGGACGGCCCCATGCGGATCAGCAAGGAGCTATTCGACTTGCTGACCACCGCCAAAGAATACTCGGTCATCACCGACGGCGCGTTCGACATCACTTATGCCAGCGTCGGCTACATGTATGACTTCCGCAAACACATCCACCCGGAGGAGGCGCAAATCAGCCAGGCGTTGCCCGCGGTCAACTTTCGCCACGTATTGCTCGATCCGAAGAATCAGACGGTGCAATTTTCGCAGAAGGGAGTGCGCATCGATCTGGGCGGCATCGCCAAGGGCTATTCGGTGGATCGAGGGATAGAGGTGTTGAAGGCGCGCGGCTTCACCCGCGCCTATGTCTCCGCCGGCGGCGACAGCCGCATCATCGGGGACCGATTCGGCAAGCCCTGGATGGTGGGAATTCGTGATCCGAGACGGGGCGAGGGGGAAGTAATCACCCGCATTCCATTGGCCGACGCGGCGATTTCGACCTCGGGCGATTACGAGCGATTCTTCGAGGAAAAGGGCGTGCGCTACCACCACATCATCGATCCGCACACCGGCCATTCGGCGAGCAAGGTGCGTAGCGCCACGGTCATCGGGCCCTATGCTACCCGAACCGACGGTTTGTCCAAGACCGCTTTCGTGCTGGGCCCGGAGAAAGCCATGGAGATCTACAATCGCCTCGACGACATCGATGCCATCATCGTCAAGCTCGACGGCACCGTGATTTATTCCAAGGGATTGGAGCCCGCGCGCAAGCCTGCACCGGAGAAGTAGCACTTCAGGCTCCGGGAGGCTCCGGCCCAAGGCCCACTGGCCTATTGCGGCGTCCGCCAGGCGGTTTCGAGCCGCCGGGGCATCCCTGCCCTGTCCGGCATTCCATCTGGTGGTAGCCTACGACGCGGCCGTGAAACGATTCCGTTGCGGCAGCGGCTCCGCCGGCGGAGCCGGCGTTTATACTGAGCGGCCGCACATTCCGGGGTGCCGCCGGGCCCGGCCGGTCCGGGTCGGTGAGGTTCGAGGCCGGCCGCTCTGGGGGCGGTGCCCGATGGGAATGGAATAAAACAGGCGCGCCATGAGTCATGTCACCAATGGATGAGAAACGCGCTCGATTCGAGGCGGAGGTACTACCGCATTTGGACGCCGCGTACAGGTTTGCTCGATGGCTGTCGTATTCGCCCGGCGATGCGGACGACGTCGTGCAAGAGGCAATCTTGCGAGCCTTTCGCGGGTTCGACACCCTGCGCGGGTCGGATGTGAAGGCCTGGCTGCTGGCGATCGTCAGGAATTGCCATTCGACGGCGCTCAAGCAGCGGCAACGGCGGGCATACGTGCCACTACCGGAAGAGAACGATGCACAAGACGGCTACGCCATGACTGCGACGACGCCTGATCCGGAGAACGCCTCGATCCGCCGGGACGAGCAGCGTACGCTCGATCGGTTGATTGCGGCGTTGCCGGAAGAACACCGTACGGTGTTGATGCTGCGGGAAATAGAGGAAATGGATTATCGTCAAATAGCGGAGGTTACGAAGGTGCCGATCGGCACGGTGATGTCGCGGCTGGCGCGCTCACGCGCTGCGCTCAAGGCGCGATGGCTGCAGGAAGCCGAAGGAGAGCCGCGTGCGGTGCGCTGAGTCCCTGCGGGTACAGGCATATTTCGACGCCGAGGTCGACGCGGTTTCCGCTGCGGACGTCGAACATCATCTCGAGCATTGCGCCGAGTGCAATGCGCTGATGCACGATCTCGATCAGGTGCGAACCGTGTTGCGTCGAGATTCGGTCTACGTCCGCACGTCGCCGGCCCTGCGCGACAAAATCATGCAGACGTTGGATGATGAGCCCGCGGCCGAGACGCCGGCCGCAGAAGAAATTTCCGCCCGGAAAGTAACGCCGCTCGCCAGGGGAATTCCACGGTCCGGGAGCAAGGTTTCGCCGAATTGGCGTCCGCGGTCGTTCTGGCTGGGCGCCCTCGGCGGGATGGGTGGCACGGCCATTGCGGCAACTTTCGGATTTATGCTTCTCGTGCCCCGCCTGACCAATCCACTGTTCGACGATCTCGTGAGCGCCCATGTGCGTTCACTGATGCCTTCGCATCTCATCGATGTCGTGTCCACCGACAAGCACACGGTGAAGCCGTGGTTTGCGGGCCATGCCGACGTCTCACCCGTGGTCGCCGATTTCGAGCCGGAGGGGTATCGGCTCATCGGCGGACGAGTGGACTACCTGGATCACCAACGTTCCGCCGTGGTGGTGTACCAACATGGTGCGCATGTCATCAACGTCTTCAGTTGGGCCGGCCATGAGAGCGTATCGCCGGACGAAATGACCCGCAGCGGCTATCATATGGTCTTCTGGAAGGCGGGGGATCTGGAGTATTGCGCCGTCTCAGATACCGGCCGGGAAGAACTTTTGGGCCTGGTGCGGCTGCTGAGGGAATAAATACATCGGATCCGAAGTCTTCTTTACTGAACCCTACCCTCTAAGGAGATGACCTGTGTCGGATGATAAATCGGTGCAATCGCGCCGCAATGCTTTGAAATGCTTGGCCTATGGCGGAGCTGGCACCCTGTTCGCCCTATCGGGCGGCGTATTCACCCCGATCGACCTGGCGATGGCGGGTACCGATAAGGATGGCGTGGCCAAGATGGGAAAGCCGTTGTTCGTACAGATCAGCGACACCCACATCGGCTTCAATAAGGACGCGAATCCCGACGTCAACGGGACGCTGACCCAGACCATCGACATCGTCAACGGCATGGCCGATCAGCCCGCGCTCATCATCCACACCGGCGACATCACCCATCTGTCGAAGGCGGCGGAATTCGATACGGCGCAGCAGCTGTTCTCACGCTTGCGCACGACCGAGATGCACACCACACCGGGTGAGCACGACACCACCGATGCGACCGTGACGGAATACTTCAACCGTTTCGGTAAGGCCTCCAACAACAAGGGGTACTACAGCTTCGATCATGCCGGTGTGCATTTCATCAGCTTGATCAACGTATTGGAGTTCAAGGCGGGCGGCCTCGGCACGCTGGGCGCCGATCAAATCGCGTGGCTGACTGCGGACCTCAAGGGCAAGTCGGCCAGCACGCCCATCGTCGTCTTCGCCCACATGCCGCTTTGGACCATTTATGAGCCCTGGGGCTGGGGCACCGGCGATGCGGATCAGGCATTTGCTCAACTGCGCCGATTCGGCTCGGTCACCGTCCTGAACGGTCATATTCACCAGATCGTCCAGAAGGTCGAAGGTAACATGACGTTCCATACGGCACGCTCGACGTCCTATCCGCAACCGGTCGCCGGTGTGGGAGCGGGTCCTGGTCCCCTCAAGGTGCCGGCGGATCAGCTTCCGAAGATGCTCGGTATCACCAGCGTGACCGAAGTGAAGCATCCTCGTTCATTGGTGCTCAACGATACGACGATCGCGTAACCGACGCCCGTGTCATTTCACGTGCTCGATTCAGCCGAGTATGGTTGGGTTCGTGGCTGTGCAGTGAAGTGAATTACGGTGTGACCAAAGTTGGCGTAGTCATCGCCGCCGCTCCCGCGATTTGCGGGAGCGGCGGCGTCTGCTGTCACCTGGCGCGAGGTCCGGCGCAGTAGATCGAATACGCCGCCAAGGGCGGTAACTTCCGCCTCAGTCTCGAAAATTATTGAATTGCAGCGGGACTCCGACTTCCGCCTTGCGCAGAAAAGCGATGGCTTCCTGCAGGTCGTCGCGTTTCTTGCCGATGACCCGCACCTTCTCGCCTTGGATCTGCGCCTGTATCTTGAGTTTCGAATCCTTGAGCAGCCGCTGCACTTTTCTGCCTGTTTCCGCATCGATCCCGTGCTTCAGTATCGCCAGCTGCTTGGCCCGGGCGAGATTGATCTCAGGATCCTTCACCTCGAGACAGGCGACGTCGATGCCACGCTTGGCAATCTTGAGCTTCAAGATTTCCAGCATTTGCTTGAGCTGGAAGTCCGCGGGCGCAATCATGGTCACCGTCGTCTCTTCCAGCTCGAACGCGGCATCCGTGCCTTTGAAATCGAAACGCTGCCCAAGCTCGCGAATCGCCTGATCGACGGCATTGGTCAGTTCATGGGTATCGATTTCGGATACGACGTCGAACGAGGGCATTTCAAGACTCCGCGAGTAACTGGTCCGGGGTTTTCACTTCATCAGAACCCTCAACGATACCCGCGCGCCTGCAAGGTGAATAGCTTTGCATAACGGCCGTCGGCCGCCATCAGCGACTCATGGCTGCCGCCTTCCACGATACGGCCTTCCTCGAGCACCAATATTTGGTCCGCCATGCGCACCGTCGAGAATCGATGTGAAATGACGATGGCTATGCGGTTGCGCGTCAGCTCGCGAAAGTGCTCGAACACCTCCGCTTCGGCCCCCGCATCGATGGCGGCGGTGGGCTCATCGAGCACCAGAATGTCCGCCTCATTGCGCATGAACGCGCGGGCCAAGGCGATTTTCTGCCACTGGCCGCCCGATAGTTCGCGACCGTCCTTGAACCACTTGCCCAGCTGGGTGTGATAACCCGCCGGCAATGCGTCGACGAAATCCGCGGCCAAGCCCAGGGCCGCGGCGCTGCGCCAGCGGTCCTCGTCATCGAAGGCGCGGACGTCGCCCGCACCGATATTCTCGCCCACCAGCATTTGGTATCGAGCAAAGTCCTGAAAAATGACCCCGATTCGCTGGCGCAGGGTGGTCTCGTCCCACTCCCCGAGATCGAGCCCATCCAAGAGGACTCGCCCCCGAGTCGGTCTGTAGAGGCGGGTCAGCAATTTGATCAGCGTGGTCTTGCCCGAGCCGTTTTGCCCGACCAGGGCCAGGCTCTCTCCGGGCCGAACGTGCAGATCGATGCCCGATAACGCGGGGGCGGCGGCGCCGGGATAGGTGAACTCGACATTCTCGAAGCGGATGCCGTCGCCCGGACTGGGGCCGCGCTTCGCATCTCCGCCGCGGCTGCCGACGGGCTGCTCCAGGTATTCGTAGAGATTCGACAGATAGAGATTGTCCTCGTACAGGCCGCTGACTGCCGACAGAGCTGCGCTCACGGCCGCCTGCCCCTGGCGAAACAGCATCAGGTACATGGTCATCTGCCCCACGGTCATGGCGCCCAGCACCGTTTCCGCGGCAATCCACGCATAGCCGCCATAGAGGGTTGCGGTACCGACCAATCCCAACCCGAAGCCCCAGGCATCCCGGCGCAGAGTCAGGTCACGGTCCTCGCGATACAGGCGCGTGAATATGCCGCGGTACCGATCCAGCAGGCGTGGCCCCAGTTCGAACAGTTTGACTTCCTTCGCGCTGTCCTCCCGCGCCAGCACCGATTCCAAATAGATCTGCATACGCGCTTCGGGAGCGCGCCAGCGGAATAGGCGAAACGCCTCGCCGGAGAATTTCGCCTCGGCGAGGAATGCCGGCAGCCCGGCCAGGATCAGGAGCACGACCGCCCACGGGGAGAAGCGGATGAGCAGGCCGGCGAACGACACCAGTGAGATTGCATTTTGCAGCAGCCCGAAGGTGCGCATCACCAGGCTCAAGGGCCGGCTCGAGGCTTCGCGGCGCGCGCGCGTGAGCTTGTCGTAGAACTCGGAATCCTCGAATTGCGTCAAATCCAAGGTCAATGCCTTTTCCAATATCATGACGTTGACGCGCTGGCCCAGCTGCGCGCGCAGCAGCGACTGCAGCAGCGAGATGCCGCGTTGTGCCATGGAGGTGGCGGCGACCAGCAACGCCTCGAGTCCGACGTACTTCATCACAGGGAAGAATTGGGTCACGCCTGAGTGCCGATGGAAATCGGCGGCATGGATGACCGCATCGACGATTTGCGCGCCGACATAGGCGATAGCCGCCGGCAGCACGCCCGCGGTCAGCGTCAGCAGAGCGAGCGTGATGCTGAGCGCCTTGTTGGTGGTCCAGACCAGCGCAAGTGCGCGGCTGCTGTAGGCGAATACGCCGAACAGGCCGCGCTGTGGGCTACTCGGGTCGGCCGGCGGTGGCGGCGGCGGCCCTAAGCGCGGTGAACCGGCGAGATGGGGTGAGGGGCGCGCCGCCAAGATCTTGCTACTTCACCAAGCGCCAGGAGAATGGATAGCGGTACGGCGTGCCGTCGCTCACGCGAATGGCGGCAAGGACGACCAAAACCAAGTTCACGATGCCCAGAATCCACAAGAACACGAAGCCGATGAGCACCAAGGCCAACAGTGCGAACACCATCCCCAGCAGCCACACGGTAATCTGGAAATTCACCGACTCCTTGGCTTGGGCGGCCACGAAGGGCATGGTTGGCCCCTTCGACCACAGGATGATCAGGGGGCCCAGGATGGTGAACAGCACCAACCCGCCGAACGGCAGAAAAATCAAGCCGCCGCCGCCCAATACCCAGAGCAAACCGCACAGATGGGCGGCCATCGCCCAGCCCCGTTCTTCGCTGCTCACTGCTTCGTTCATGTCGGCTCCGTGCTCGGTGAGTGGTATCGGGCGCCGATGAGCCTGCGCCGGCGGTCTATAATGAGCATACCTTGATAGCCCGGTATGGCGGAGTACTCGTGAAATTCAAGCCCTTGCTCGATCGTTGGAAGAAGGATGCGGCGCCGGCGCGAACCGCAGCGGAGTACGCCATACGTTTGCCGCTGGACGATGCCTCACGTTTGCACGCCTTGGCCGAATTGTTTCCCGGACAGCCGATCGACGTGATCATTACCGACCTTCTCAGTGCCGGCCTCGACGAAATCGCGGCCGCCATGCCCTATGAGCGGGGGCCGAAAGTGATCTCGCGCGATGATCATGGCGATCCGCTCTATGAGGATATTGGCTTGACGCCGCGATTCGTCGAGCTCACCCGTAAATTCAAGAAGCAGCTCGGGGCTGCGGGCTAGCGCCTTCGGCCGCTTGACGCTGCCGGCTCGGGGCGGCGATACTGCGTCGATGTCGACCGCGTGCATCGTTCACAAGGCTTGGTGGTGGCGCACTCCCTCTTGAGAGTGGGCGCTGGTCGGTCGTCTTAGTTTAGTTCGTCGGTATCCAGAACCCATCTCCGCCTCAAAGCCGGGTTGGGTTTTTTATTGTCCGTGAGATTTGCAGATTGAAAGCATGAAGTCACCTTTTGACATTGCGGCCGATCTCGATACGCCGGTGTCGGCCTATCTGAAGCTGGCGCCCTTTCGCCCGAGATTCCTGCTGGAAAGCGTCGAAGGGGGAGAGCGGCTGGCGCGCTATTCCTTCATCGGCTTCGGCGATTGTCTGGAAGTCCGTTTGGACGCTGCGGGACTCATGATCGGCGGCGTGCACTCTCCCCGCCCGCGATCCAAAACCGAATTCTTGGATGCCTTGCGCGGGGCTCTCGCGCGAGCGCCGCAGCCGTTGCCGGAAGTGCCGGGGGTACCGTTGCTCGGCGGACTGGTCGGCTACACCGCCTACGATGCGGTCCGCTACTTCGAGCGCGTGCCGGGACGCGATCTCGGCGCGACCGAGACTCCGCACGCGCATTATGTCGCGCCGCGGTCCTTGCTGGTGTTCGATCACCTCACTCGCACCGCGGCGCTGCTGCATGACGGCAGCGAAGCCGAACGGCAAAGCCTGCGCCGCGAAGTGGTGCGGGCGCTGCGCGGCGCGGTGCCGGCAATCCAGGCCCCGGGACACTTTTCACCGGCAACGCCGTCACTGACGGAGCAGGCTCACGCGGAGCGAGTACGTCGCGCTCAGGAGTACATTGCCTCCGGCGACGTGTATCAGCTGGTGCTCGCCTCACGGTTCGAAGGCCTGCATGCGCTCCGCGCCTTCGAGGTATACCGGGCGCTGCGGCTGCTCAACCCGTCGCCCTACATGTACTTTTGCGAACTGGGCGATATCACGGTGGTGGGCTCTTCGCCCGAGGCACTGGTGAAGTGCCACGGCGGGTACGCTCAATTGCGGCCGATCGCAGGCTCCCGCCCGCGCGGTGCCGATGCGGCGCGCGACGCCGCGCTGGAAGCGGAACTGCTGGCGGATCCGAAGGAAAACGCCGAACACGTGATGTTGGTCGATTTGGCGCGCAACGACTTGGGCCGGGTCGCCGTTGCGGGTTCGGTGGCCGTGGATCCTTACCGCGTGATCGAGCGCTACAGCCACATCATGCACATCGTGAGCGGGGTCAACGGCCGCCTGCGGCCGGGACAGGATGCCTTCGACCTGTTTGCCGCGACTTTTCCCGCCGGTACCTTGGTGGGCGCCCCGAAGGTGCGTGCGATGGAAATCATCGACGAACTCGAGCCGGTCGGGCGGCAGCTCTACGGCGGGACGATCGGCTATTTCGGCCGGCGCGGCGACATGGATCAGGCGATCACCATCCGTACCCTGGTATTCCGAGGCGACGCCTACAGCTACCAGGCCGGGGGTGGCATCGTCGCCGACAGTTCCCCGCAAGCCGAATATGCCGAGCTGATGGCGAAGAGCGCCGTGCTGCGGCGGGCCCTCGAGCTGGCGGCGGAGGGCCTCTAAAATGAGCTCCAAGATACTGCTGATCGACAACTACGATTCCTTCACCTACAACCTGGTGCAGGCCTTCTTGGTGTTGGGAGCGCAGGTCGACGTGCATCGCAACGACGCGATCAGCGTCGATGAGGCACTCGCTCTGCAGCCTACCCACCTTGTCATTTCGCCGGGTCCGGGCACACCCCGGGACGCGGGCGTATCCATGCGAATGATTCATGCGTTCGCGGGGCGCATACCTATTTTCGGTGTCTGCCTGGGTCACCAGTCCCTGGTGGAGGCATTCGGCGGCAAGGTGGTGCGCGCAGCGCGGCTCATGCATGGCAAAGTGTCGCCCGTGATGCATGACGGCAAGGGTCTGTACGCCGGGATGCCGCGCGAATTCGATGCCGGCCGCTATCACTCGCTGATCGCGGCGCCCGACAGCATCCCCGCGGTGCTCGACGTTACCGCGCGCACTGCGGAAGGCGAAATCATGGGGGTCCGGCACAAATCACTGCCGATCGAAGGTGTGCAATTTCATCCGGAAAGCGTGCTCACGCCGGATGGTCCGATCCTCATGGGTAATTTCCTGAAAACTGGAAATCTGTGACCAGCCCCCATCACACGCTCGATCATCTGGTGCAAGGCCATGACCTCGCGGAGACCGAGGCTGCGGCGCTCCTGACATCATTGACGACGCCGGAAATCTCGCCCGCGATAGCCGGCGCGCTGTTGGCGGCACTGCGTGCCAAAGGCGTCACTGCGGCGGAGGTACGCGGCTTCGCCGGAGCCATGCGCGCGCTTGCCCTCAAACCCGCGCTGCCCGAGCCGCTCGATGCCATCGACATCGTCGGCACCGGCGGCGACGCCTCGGGCAGTCTCAATCTGTCGACGGGGGCGGCGTTGCTGGCGGCGGCTTGCGGTCTGCCCGTGGTCAAACATGGCAACCGCTCCGTTTCGAGCCGCAGCGGCAGCGCGGATTTGATCGAGCAGTTGGGATTTGCGCTGCCCTTGGACGAGGGGGAGGCGGCGCGGTGTTTTGCGGCCACCGGGTTCACGTTCTTGTTCGCGCCGTATTTTCATCCGGCGATGAAGGCGCTGGCGCCGATCCGCGCCGCGCTCGGCATTCGCACGGTATTCAATCTGCTCGGGCCGTTGACCAATCCCGCGGCGCCGCGCTTTCGCTTGATCGGCGCCTACGATGCGGCGACCGCGGAGCTGATGGCCGGCACCTTGGCGGGAATGGACATCGAGCGTGCCTGGGTGGTGCATGGTGCGGCGGGTTGGGACGAGGCCACGCCCATCGGTGCCTTTCTGGCGTTCGACGTCACGCGCGGTGCCGTTCGCCGCTGCGAAATCGATCCGCGGGAATTCGGCCTCGAGCGTTGCGAGATCGGCGACTTGGCCGGCGGCGATGCCGCCGCGAATCTCGCGGCATTGCTCGAGGTATTCGGCGGCCGTGATCGCGGCGCGCATTTGGCGGCGTTGACGCTGCAGTGCGGGCTGGCCTTGTTCATTGCCGGCCGCGTCGCGTCCATTCAGCTGGGTGTCGACACCGCACGATCGGCCGTGGACAGCGGCCGGGCGGATGAGTGGCTGAGGCGCCTGCGGCAATACGCGGCGGAACGGCAATGACGAGCGGTTTCCTGGACGAGATGGCATCTCTCAGCGCGGCGCGCGTGGCTACGGCGATTCGGCATGAATCCGCGGATGCCCTGGAGCGGCGCGCGCGGCGGGCGCCGCCGAGCGCGCCGTTGCGTTTGTCGGCCGCGGGGTTCGACGTCATCGCCGAACTCAAGCTGCGTTCTCCGGCGGCGGGCCAGCTCGGCGACGAGAGTCAGGATTGGCTCGGGCGCATCGCCGCCTACGCGCGCGGCGGCGCCGCGGCGGTGTCGGTTCTCACCGAACCGTCTCGCTTCGATGGATCGCTCGAGCATTTGCGCCAGGCTGCGGCGGTACTCGCCCCCTTGGGTGTGCCGGCGATGCGCAAGGATTTTCTGGTCGATCCCTACCAGGTGCTGGAGGCGCGCGCCGCCGGCGCGGGCGGCGTCTTGGTCATCTTGCGAATGTTGACGCGGCCGAGAATCGACGAGCTGCTGGACGTAGCGGCCGACCATGGCATGTTCGTGCTGCTGGAAGCTTTCGACGAGGCCGATCTGGGAGCGGCGCTCGATATCAAGACCTCGCGTGCGGCGCGGCGCACGGATCACTCCGGTGCTGCGTCGGAATCAATCTTGATCGGTGTGAATTGCCGTGACTTGCAGACCCTGCAGGTCGTGCAGGAGCGCTTCGCCGCGCTCGCGCCGTTGCTTCCCGGCGGTTGGCCCGCGGTTGCCGAGAGTGGAGTCGCATCGGCCGCCGATGCGCGGCGCATGCAGCAACTGGGATATCGTCTGGCGCTGATCGGCACTGCCCTGATGGCTCGCGCAGATCCGTCGCAGCTGCTGCGCGAAATATTCGATGCGACCCGGACAGTGAATCCTTAAATGGCTACACTCGGCGCCATGTGGATAAAGATCTGTGGCATCACCAGTGCCGACGCTGTGGCTGCGGCCGCAGAGGCCAATGTCGACGCGATCGGTTTCGTGTTCGCACCGAGTCCGCGGCAGGTGACGCCCGGCCAGGCGGCGCAGCTGGCCGCGCTTGCGCCGCCGGGCATACTGCGTATCGCGGTTGCCCAGCACCCGCTGCAAATGAAGGTCGATGAGATCTGTCGAATACTCAAGCCGGACTATTTTCAAACGGACGTCGAAGATTTGCGCGAATTGAAGATCCCGGCGCATATCAAGGTGCTTCCCGTGGTGCGATTCGGCCGCAAGACACCGAACCCGTTGCCGGCGCGCATGTTGTTCGAGGGTCCGTCGAGCGGCATCGGCGAGCTGGCCGATTGGGGGCGGGCGGCGGAGCTCGCGCGGCAAACAGAGTTGATTCTCGCCGGCGGCCTGTCCGCGCAGAACGTGACCGAGGCGATCCAGGCGGTGCGCCCATTCGGTGTGGACGTGAGCAGCGGCGTCGAGGAAAGTCCGGGGATCAAGGATCCGGCAAAAATTCACGAATTCGTCCGGGCGGCGCGCGCCGCCGCGGCGAGACTGGAGCATGATTCATGAATTCAACTATGCAGAAAGGTGCGGCGACATCCGCCTTTCCCGACGAGCGTGGCCGCTACGGTGCTTTTGGCGGGCGCTATGTTCCCGAAACCCTGGTGCCGGCGCTCGATCGGCTGCAAGCGGGTGTCGCGCGGTATCTGCACGACGCCGAATATCAGGCCGAATTCGCCCGTGAACTCAAGGGTTGGGTGGGCCGCCCGACCGCGCTCACTCATGCGCCGGCTTTGAGCAAGCGCTGGGGAGCCGATGTCTGGCTCAAACGCGAAGATCTCGCGCACACCGGCGCGCACAAGATAAACAACGCCGTCGGTCAAACTCTGCTGGCGAAGCGCTTGGGCGCCAAGCGCATCATCGCCGAAACCGGTGCGGGCCAGCACGGCGTCGCGAGCGCCGCCGCGGCCGCTCGGCTGGGAATGCCCTGTGTGGTCTACATGGGCGCCGTCGATGTGGAACGGCAAGCACCGAATGTCGGACGCATGCAGCTCCTGGGTGCCACCGTGGTGCCGGTGACGGGCGGCGATGCGACCTTGCGCGCGGCCATCGACGAGGCGCTGCGCGATTGGGTATCCGATCCGGATGGCACCTACTACTCCTTGGGTTCTGCGGTGGGACCGCACCCGTATCCCTACCTGGTGCGTGAGCTGCAGGCTGTGATCGGGCGCGAGGCGCGCGCTCAGATGCTGGAACTGGCGGGTGGCTTGCCCGATGTGGCGGTGGCATGCGTGGGCGGCGGCTCGAACGCCATCGGCCTGTTCCATGCCTTCCTGGGCGACTCCGCGGTGCAACTGATCGGCGTAGAGGCCGGCGGCCGCGGCGCGGGGCTGGGAGACAACGCGGCCTCGCTGACCTTTGGAACTCCCGGTGTTTTGCAGGGCAGCTATACGCTGATATTGCAGGATGCCTTTGGTCAGGTGCGGGAAACTCATTCGGTTTCCGCCGGCCTCGATTATTCCGGCGTCGGTCCGGAACACGCCTACCTGATGAAGAGCGGACGTGTCGCTTACGAGTCGGCGACGGATGATGAAACCTTGGATGCGCTTGCCGAATGTGCCAAGTTCGAGGGAATTCTGCCGGCCATCGAAAGTGCACACGCATTCTTCGGCGCGCGGCGCTATGCCCAATCCCATCCCGGCGCGCGAATACTCATCGGCTGCTCCGGCAGGGGCGATAAAGACATGCCCATCCTGGAGCGCACTCTGTTGAAGGACCTCGGCTGATGACGGACCCGATGATCAAGGCGCCGCGCGACACGATCTCCGCGGCCATTCGAGCGGCGGTGCTGCGGGGGCGACCGGCTCTGGTGGGTTTTCTCACCGCCGGATTTCCGACACGAGCCGGGTTCAAGGATAATCTGGCGGCGGTCGCAGGCGTCTGCGACGTGGTTGAAATCGGGGTGCCCTTCAGCGATCCGATGGCGGACGGAACCACCATACAGCGGGCGAGCTTCGCCGCTCTCGCCGACGGGGTCACACTGCCGTGGATTCTGGAGGAACTCGGATCCTTGAAGGAGCGGCACGCGGCGCCGATTCTCCTGATGAGTTATTTGAACCCGCTGCTCCAGTTTGGGCTGGATGCGCTGCCGCGCGCGGCGGCCGCGGCGGGGGTCGCCGGGTTCATCGTGCCTGATTTGCCTTTCGAGGAGAGCGACGATCTCAGACGAGCGCTCGATCTCGAGGGCCTGGCGCTGGTGCAGATGGTGACGCCCGTGACGCCTCCCGACCGGTTGGAGATGCTGTGCCGGGATGCACAAGGCTTCGTGTACGCGGTCACCATGACGGGCACCACCGGGACGCCCAAGGGACGAGCCGCCGAAGTGCCGCCGGAGGTGCTGCAGTACATGGATCGGGTCAAGCGCTGCTCGCGCATACCGGTGTGTGCGGGTTTCGGCATCCGCTCCCGAGAGCAGGTTGCGCGCTTTGCAGGCCACGTGGACGGCGTGGTGGTCGGGTCCGCCTTGGTGGAGGCATTGGAGCGAGGCGAGGATGTGAGGGCCTTTTTGAGGTCGCTGCGTTAGCATCGGCATGACGCGCGGCAGGAGGCATGCGGGTCCATGAAGCGAGTATTCCGTGCCGCCTCCCTGCTGCAGGTGGCACATGCGCGCAACGTGCTGTTGGCCGCCGGTATCCAGAGCGAATTGCGCAATCAGTACCTGGCCGGCGCCCTGGGTGATTTGCCGATGATGGAAACCTGGCCCCAGCTGTATGTCGAGGACGCCGATGAGCGCGCCGCCCTGCGCGCCTTGGACCGCGCCGCCGCGGCGCCGGCCGGCATTTCCTGGACCTGCGAACACTGTGGCGAGGTGCTCGAGCCGCAATTCACGAGCTGCTGGCGCTGCGGATCGAATGCATCGCATGTGCCATAGCGCGTGCGCAGTCCCACCGAACATCCGGCCGTGCGCGGGCGCGAGTTACAAATCCCGCACAATCAACTAATTGAGGCGCTGTGTCGGACAAACACTGACACGAAATATCGTGAATTCTGAGTCTAGGTTCAGCGCCTGAGCCTGGCTACGTCGATCTGCACAGGTTACAAATCTTTGAGTGTTCAGTGTAACGATTACACGAGCGCGATCACGAGGAGGTTTTGTAATGAACAGTGTCAGCTATGTTTTTTCCGACCAACGGGCGTCCTTGACAGCGGTGGGGTCGCTGTTGGGTGCATCCCCGGCCATGCAAGAAGTGTTTCGTCTCATCGAGCGGGTCGGACCCACCGAAGCCAGCGTGCTCCTGACCGGCGAAAGCGGTTCAGGGAAGGAGCTGGCCGCCCAATCGATCCACGAATGCAGCGCGCGCCGCGATGGACCCTTCATTGCCATCAACTGCGGCGCCATACCGGCCGGGCTCATCGAGGCTGAACTGTTCGGATACGAGAAGGGAAGCTTCACGGGAGCGGTGCGGGCGCACGCAGGGGTGTTCGAACGGGCCCAGGGGGGGACACTGCTGCTCGATGAAGTGACGGAAATGCCGCTCGACATGCAGACGCGGCTGCTGCGCGTCCTGGAGACGCGGAAGTTTTATCGGGTCGGTGCGAGCACCGAATTCGCCACCGATGTCCGCGTCATCGCGTCGACCAACCGCTGCCCGCTGCAGGCAGTTCAGAACGGCCAGCTCCGCGAGGACCTGTTGTACCGTCTTGCCGTGTTTCCGGTCGGCATGCCGCCGCTGCGCAGCCGGGGCGACGACGTGGAGCTGCTCGCGGAGCATTTCTTGGCTGAACTCAATGCCCAGGGAGGGACGCAAAAGCGGCTTTCGGCGCTTGCGCGCATGATGCTGAAACAGCATACGTGGCCCGGCAATGTCCGTGAACTCAAGAATTGCATCGAGCGCGCGTTCATCCTGGGCGATGTCGTTCTCGAACTGGCGCCGTTGATTCCGGGAGCCGCGGCGCGCGACGGCGACCAGGCGGCCGACGACAAGCGGCTGAATATTCGCGTGGGATCGCGCATTTACGACATGGAGCGATCCTTGATCGAGGCGACTCTGGATTATTTCAAGGGTAACAAGCGGCGGGCGGCCGACGCCCTGGGCTGCAGTCTCAAGACGCTGTATAACAAGCTCAACGGATACTCACAGAACCAAGAGTGCGCGAACAGCTGAGCGCCCGGAGGATAAACGTGTCAAGAGTACTGATCGCGGATGATCATGCGGTGGTACGCGCCGGATTCAAGCAGTTCCTCGAGGCCGACGCGAGCATCAATGCAGTGGGCGAAGCCGCGAGTGGCAACGAGACTCTGGACTTGCTGAGGGAACAGGATTGGGATCTCGTGCTGCTCGACATTCACATGCCCGATCGCAGCGGCTTGGACATCCTGCGGCACATCCAGACGGGCCACCCCGGCGTACGGGTATTGGTGATGAGCGGACTGCCCGAGCAGCAATATGCGGTCAATGTCCTGCGCGCCGGCGCGAGCGGCTATCTGTCCAAGGACAGCGCGCCCGAGGAGCTGATGAAGGCGGTGCGCACCGTATTGGCGGGCCGGCGCTATGTGAGCGCGGCGCTGGCGGAGATACTGGTGGCCGATCTCGACGGCGATCCGGACAAGCCGCTGCACGCGCGGCTGTCGACCCGAGAGTTCCAGATTTTCTGCAAGCTGGCGGCCGGGCGCGGGGTTTCCGACATCGCCAACGAGCTCAGCCTCAGCGTGAAAACCGTCAGCACCTATCGAAGCCGCATCTTGGAGAAAATGAGTTTCACCGCGAACGCCGACATTACGTCATATGCGCTGCGCAACGGGCTCATTCAATGACAAGAAGCCATAGCAAGAAGCGATAACTGTGAGAATACTCCTACAACACAACCTGGGACGCTGGTCTGGCTGCCGTGCGGTGCACGACGCTAAACTGCGACAACCATGTACACGAATACTATGGACGCGATGTCAATGGCGCAGTGCTTGAGAGTCTTGCTGGTCGAAGACTCCAAGGTGCTGACGGAGCGATTGACAGAAGCGATACGGCAAATTCCCCAGGTTGAATTGATCGGCACCGCGGACACCGAGGCCAGCGCATTAGCGTCCGCGCAGCGCGATTCGATCGACGTGATCATTCTGGATCTGCATTTGAAACAGGGCACGGGTTTCGGCGTCATGCGCGCATTGGCCACGGCGCACTTGAAGCCGCGCATCATTGTGCTGACGAACTATGATTTGCCCGAGTACAAGAACGCCGCGATCGCCTTGGGCGCCACGCATTTTTTGGACAAGGCGCGAGACTACGGCAAATTGCCCGAAGTCCTACACGAGATCTGCGAAGCCCATCTCGCGAAACACTGATCGACGGTGAGGCGCCGAGCCCCTATTGTAGGCGGCGGCTGACGGTCTGCCGCTAAACGCCTGCAACCTCTCGGCAAAATATCCGCAGGCGCGCCGCGTCGAGGGGCAGTCACACCGTCATCATTCGCGGCAATGGGATGATGGCGGTGACGATGGTGCCGCCGGTGTGCGGGCTGCGCACGTCCCAGCTGCCGCCAAGCGCCGTGATTCGGTGCCGCATCGATGCGAGGCCGTGGGACGTGTTGTTCTGGAGCCGATTCGGCGGGATTCCCTTGCCGTCGTCCGACACGCGCAAGATGAACGAATCGCGATCGATGCCGATCACCAAGTCCGCGGATCTGGCCTCTGCGTGCTTGAGGATGTTCGTCAAAGCCTCTTGTGCGATACGGAACACCCCGATGGCGGCGTCGGGATCGAACTTGGGTTCGGAGTCGGGAATCGTTTCCGTGCATTTGAGTCCTGCGCGCCGGCAGGTTTCCTTGAACTGCCAACGCAGTGCCGTGAACAAGCCCATGTTGTCGAGCAAGGTGGGCCGGAGTTCCTCGACCACCCGGCGCTTCAAATCAACCCCGGCGCTCAAGGATTCGTGAATGCGCTTGAAGCGCTGCTCGATGGCCGGATCGCTGGTGGGTAGCCGTTGTTGGAGCCATGACAAATCCATGCGGGCTGCTACCAGCAAACCGCCGAGCTCGTCGTGCAGTTCGCGCGACAACGCGGATTTCTCCTGCTCTGAAACCCCTTGCAAGTGGGTGGAGAGGGCGGTCAATTCCCGGGTCCGTTCGTCGACTTCGCGTTCCAGTTCCTGCTTCTGATCCCGCAGGTTGATGGCTTGCAGGGCGCGTCGGCGCATGTCGCCGTAGACCAGACGCGTCGCGAGCAGAACCAGACCGATGTTGAGAACGACTCCCGCCGCCGACACCCACCGCGATACTTGAAAGTCCCCCTGCCACTGCGCCGTAGCCGCGGAGAGTTCGCGCGCCTCCGCGAGACGCATGTCGCCGACGATGGTCGATATTTCATCCATGGTGTGCTTGCCGACGTCGGTGCGTACCACGTTCACCGCGGGCGTGGTGCCTCTCTTCTTGAACAGCGCCAGCGTATCCGCGAGTTCGCCGAGCTTTTTCCCGGTGAGAATTCGCAGCTCCTGAAATTCCCTGCTGTCATCGTTGCCGCCGTAGGCCTCGTGCACACGGTCGAGCGCGGCCTCGACCCGTGCCACCGCCTCGGTATAGGGCTGCAGATAAGAGCTTTCGCCGGTCAAGAGATAGCCGCGCTGGCCCGACTCGGCATCGGATATCAGCGCGATGAACTCGCTCAGCGCTTGCTGACGCAGCTGCGATTTGTGCACGCGTTCATTGGCGGAATTGAGGCGAGACTGCCCGGCGGCGGCGAGAAAGAACAAGCCGATCAGGAAGCCGATCAACAGCAGAGGCGGCAAGGCGATGTACCATCGGCCGATTTTGCCCAATTCCTCGCCCAAGATTTTCATGTGCCCTTCCGCTCTCCGGAGCTGAAGTCTAACATGTGGGGCGATTCCTACAGGAAGGGACGCTCGGAACCGATGGCAGGGGTTGCCGGTGGGGACGAGTATAGTGGAGATACCGTTCTTGGTGTTACAAGGGGAAAACAATGGAAACTACATTCGACGGAAACACTGAGCAGGTACGTGCCAGTGGGCGTCGCCTCAAGAACGATTTGCGCGACGGCGTCAACGACGTCAAGTCGGCTGCGTCGAGCGAGATCAAGAACCTGATTGCCGACGTTGAAGATCTGATGGCGCGAATTGCTGATTTGAAGGATGCGGACGTAGTTCGGGTGCGCGGCAAGGTTCAGCAGGCCGTTGATGCAACGAAACAAAGCCTCGCCGACGGAACCGACGCCCTACGACAGCGCGCGCAAGACGTCGCAAGCACCGCGGACGACTATGTTCGCCAAAGTCCCTGGCAAGCGGTGGGCATCGCCGCTCTCGTGGGCGCGGTGGTGGGGATCCTGGCAACTCGCCGATCCTAGGTCTTTGGCGGTGCGCCTGCTGTGGTCACTGGCGAAAGCGACGCCGGCCCTGCTGCGGCATCTCGTGGCATATGTCGATCTCGCGAGTCTGGATTTGGCGCAGGCGCAACGGGAGATCGCGGTGGAGTTCCTTGCGTCCGCCGTCGCCCTCATCTGCGGTCTATTTGCCCTCTTGATGGGCTGCCTCGTCGTGGTTGCCTGCACTTGGGACACGCCGCATCGCGTGGCCGCCATTGCATGGATGGCCGGCGGGTTCTTGGGCCTGTCCATCGCGGCGGCAGCGTACCGGGCAAACGCCGTGCGGACGAAGTCGCAATTTCTCGCCTCCGTGCGTCGGCAATGGCAGGAGGATCGCGTGCTGCTCGAGCGCATATTGTCGGACCAGGATTGATCAGCGCATGATCGACCGAGATGCAGCAGCTCGAGCCGAAATTCTCGCCAGGCTGGCCGCGTCGCGCGCGGAGTTGCGGCGCGTGCTCGAGCCGCCGCCCTACGAGTCCGACGACAGCTCGAAACCCGGCGATCGATCCGACGGATTTCCGCGCAGTCGCACCATGAAAATGATCATGAGCGGCGGCGGACTCGGAACACTGGGCGCCGCCGCGGCCGGCCTGCTCATTGCGCGGCCCCGTTTGGCGCTGCGTCTGCTGCGATTGGTGCCGGCCGGCGCAATCGCCAAGACACTCCTGATGCGCGCCATGACGCGGCGTACCAAGTAGCCGGAAGACGCATATCGGCCCGACCGATCACCCCAATGTGATTTGCCCGTAGTGATAGGCGCCGTCATCCATCAGGGTAATTTCACAAGGCGTACTCGGTATCTGCCTTCCGTCGAGAGTGGCATGACTGACGCCCCCGCTCACACCGCGTGGGTTCTCCACCGCAATGCGGTATCGCGACGTGCCGTATTTGTAGGTGATCTCGAAACCGGTCCAGGCGCGTGGTATGCAGGGACTGATGGCTAAAATCCTGCCGCGCAAACGGATGCCCAGAATGGCCTCCACTGCAGTGCGGTACATCCATCCCGCAGATCCTGTATACCAGGTCCATCCGCCGCGACCGATGTGCTGAGGCGACGAATACACGTCGGCACAGACCACGTAAGGCTCAACCTTGTAGCGATGAATGCCTGCGCGGGTGCTCGCATGATTGATGGGATTGAGAATCGAGAACAACTCTCCGGCCCGATCGCCGTCGCCCAGCAGCGCGAAAGCCCAGGTCGACCACATGGCCGCGTGCGTATACTGGCCGCCGTTTTCGCGGATCCCCGGCGGATAGGCTTTGATATAACCAGGGTCGTGTGAAGTGCGATCGAACGCCGGCGTGAATAGCTGCACGAGGCCGTCGCTGCGGCTCACCAGCTGCGTGTTGACCGCCGACATCGCGCGCACCGCGCGCTCACGTTCTGCGCCGCCGGAAATCACCGCCCAGGACTGGGCAATGGAATCGATTCGGCATTCGTCGCTCGCGACCGACCCCAAGGGTGTACCGTCATCGAAGTAGCCGCGCCGATACCAGTCGCCGTCCCAGGCTTCGCGTTCAATGGCCTGCTGCAGCGCAAACGCATGCTTGCGCCAGACCGCGGCCGCGGCGGACCGGCCGCGATTTTCGGCGATCGGCGCGAACCGCAGCAGGGCGGCGTGCAAGAACCACCCCAGCCAAACGCTCTCGCCGCGTCCGGCTGCGCCGACGCGATTCATGCCGTCATTCCAGTCGCCGGTGCCGAATAGCGGCAGGCCGTGCGATCCGATCGCAAGACTCGAATCGAGGGCACGGATGCAGTGTTCGAGCAGTGTCGCCGTGGTCGCCGACTCGGGAGCCGAAAAGCCCTCTTGGCTGTCCGGTGCCAGAGGCCCGCCCGCCAGGAACGGCACCTGCTCCTCCAGCACGGAGAAATCCTCGGTGACTTCCAGATAGTGAGCGACCACGAACGGCAGCCAAATCCGGTCATCCGACACGCGGGTTTTCACTCCCTGTCCGGACGTGGGCAGCCACCAATGCTGCACATCCCCGTCCTCGAATTGGCGCGCCGCCGCGCGCAGGATGTGTTCACGGGCAATCGCCGGTCTCGAAACCACGAGCGCCATGACATCCTGCAATTGATCCCGGAAACCGTAGGCCCCGCTCGATTGATAAAACGCCGTCCGCGCCCACACGCGGCAACCGAGCGTCTGATACAGCAGCCAGCCATTGACCAGGATGTCCATCGAACGGTCGGGCGTCTTGACCTGTATGGCGCCGAGCGTTTGATCCCAAAAGTCGGTGACCTCCTTCAGCGCGGCGTCGAGATCCATGCTTCGGTAGCGTTCCACGAGTGCTACGACCGCAGCCGACGAGGCCTCTTCACCGAGCAGAAACGTGAGTTCGGTGGATTCGCCGGGCGGCAAAGTGATATTCGTCTGCATCGCACCGCAGGGATCCAAGCCACCGCCGACGCGATTGGACAGTCGCTCCGTTCCCAGCAACGCAGCCGGTTCGGCGAGCGATCCGTGGCGGCCGAGGAATTCCGTGCGATCCGCCGTGCAAGCCTGTTGCCGGCCGGCCATGTCCATGAATGCGATTCGCGATTGAAAGTCCGTGCCGAAGGGATTGCGCGCCAGGAGCGCCGAGGTTTTCGGCTCGATTTCAGTGACGATGAATGCCGCCGTTCTGCTGCGTTGATTCCCCAGCACCCAGTCCAAGTAGTGGGTTACCGAGAGTCGCCGAGTCCCGGCAGAGCGATTCAGGAGCTTGAGGCGCGAGATCTTGATCGAATCCTCGAGCGGCACGAATTGCAAAAGATCCAACGAGATGCCGTGCGAGGTATGCTCGAACCGGCTGTAGCCGAAGCCATGGCGGATCACATGAGTGCTCGACGCTTCGCGAATGGGCAGGGGCGTCGCGGTCCAAAGATCTAAGGTATCCTCGTCGCGAATGTAGATGGCCTCGGCGGGCGTATCGCTGACGGGGTCGTTGCACCACGGTGTAAGCTGATTCTGCTGCGCGTTCAACGACCACGTGCTGCCGGCGCCGTCGGCCGACGCCAGAAAGCCGAACTGCGGGTTGGCGACGACGTTGATCCACGGTGCCGGCGTCCACTGGCCCTCCGCGAGCGTCACCACGTATTCGCGCCCCTCCGCGGCAAACCCGCCGAGTCCATTGAAGAACTCGAGGCCGGGGGCTGCGCGCACCGCCGTGTCGCGCTCCGGGCTGCTGTCGTTCTGCGGGCGGCGACGCGGTATCTGCCACGACTCACCCGGCCGTGCGACCTGAGCGGCCAGCGTGCCGCGACCCCCGGTCAACACCGCCCGTGCGGCCGTCAGTAGGAGATCGCGGGTCGCTGCCGGGATCAGGTCGGCGTGCAGTAAGAAAACCTTGGTGTGCTTGGATTCGTCCGGGCCGCGGCGGGCTTGGGCGGCGGCGACGGCACCATCCAGGGCTTGCTGCAAATCTTGCGCACCGGCAGCGGTACACTCGTTGAGAACGACCAGATCCACGGACAAGCGCTTCAGCCGCCAATAATCCTGTGCACGCAACAACTGCTCAACCATGCCTGCACCGCGCTCATCGTCCACTCTGACCAGGACGATCGGCAGATCCCCGGATATGCCGTGCGCCCACAGTGCGGACTGCCCCAGCCGGTTTCTTTCGAGAATATCTCGCGCTGCCCGCAGCGAGGAATCGGCATACAGCACCCGATTGGCGATGCGCTGAAATTGCTCAACCTCTTCGGCAGCAATATCCAAAGTCCGGAGCTGCGTCGCAGCGTGCGTCCTCGCCCGCGCTTTTACCTCTTCGAACGACGCCACGGCACGGTGCCGGTCGACGAGCGCCAGCACTTCTGCCCGTCTCGCGCCGACGCCGAGCCAAAAGGTGACGCGCGCGGTTTTGCCGGGCGTGATTTTCACGCGGTGCCGTAACGCCAGCACCGGATCAAGAACCGTGCCCGCGGTGTTGGACAGCGGTCGAGCGTCGACGATGGACACGGCATTGCGCAATTCATGGCCGCGCCCCAGAAAGCGGGCTCGATCGGTCTCGAATTGCACGCCGCCCACGGCGTCGCCCTCCAGAACACTGATCAACGCGACCCATACCTGCGGCTCGCCGGACTCCCGGGGCCGCCGGGTGGCGAGCAGCGTGCCGCTCTCGGCGATGAATTCTGTCTGCACGAATAGCTTGGAGAATGCGGGATGGGCGGAATCAGCCGCAGGCGCGGCCAACACCGCTTCCGCGTACGTGGTCAATTCGATTTCCCGCGTGCGACTGCCGCGGTTGGTCAGCGAGACCCGCCGGACCTCCACATCATCCTCGGGCGACACCAGGATCTCGGTCGAGGTGAGCATCGGTCCGTCGCGACGCGAGATTTGCGCGCGATCCTCGAAAAAAGCCGCATCGTATTCATCCGGTTCGCATCCGACGGGCTGATATCCGGCCGACCATACCCGGCCCTCGACCACATCGCGCAGGAAGACGTAGTAACCGAAAGGGTCGCAGGTCGGATCCTCGCGCCACCGCGTCAATGCGACGTCCCGCCACCGGCTGTAGCCGGAACCGGCCGCAGTCAACATCACGGAATAATTTCCGTTCGACAACAAATGGGTGCGCGGTGCTGTTTCTTGCAAGAGAGGCTCAGTGGTCCGGATTAGATTGATTGAATGCGATTCGCTACGCGGTCGGAGCCAAGCGCATGCGCGCGTAATCCTATGCCTACATCAAAGATTCTTGCTTCTGGACGGATCATGGATTCAGTTTCCAGATCGAGAGATTCAACGCACTCTCGAAACCGACCCAGATCAAGTAGGGCGCCAACATCCACGCCGCCGCTGCTCTCACGATGGCGAACTCACGGATGGTCCACGCGATCGACAGCCATAGCGCCACGCTGACGAACAGGCCGGCGCCGATATTTCCAGCCCCGAAAAACAGCGGCGCCCAGAGAGCATTGAGCAACAGCTGAATCGTGTAGGCCGCCAGCGCAGCACTACGGCCGCGGTGATAGCGTTCATGCCAGATCAGCCAGGCGGATGTGCCCATCAACACATATAGAGCCAACCACACCGGCCCGTTCCAGCTGCTCGGGGGCGCCCATGCCGGCTTGGCGAGCATCGTATACCACTGGTTCGCCGCTCCTGACATGCGCGGCGAGAGGGCTGCGCCCGGCGTACCCGCGGCCAGCGCCGTCCCGATCGAAGCCGCGAGCAGGAGCCAATTCGGGCGCGAATTGCGGCCGCGATAGCTGGTTCTACTTTCAATCGGAATTCTCATGCGCCGCGCGGCCCGGCAGATCGGGACCATACGAAGAGCACGATGGCCGCGGTCATCTGCAGCCAGCCCAGCCACGGTATTTGCACCGACAAAGTCAGCCAGACCAATCCCGACACCCAGAGTACGGCTGCCGCAACGGTTGCATCGCGTCGCAAGTCGCTGCGCCGCATTGCATCGCGCAGCTGAGCCGCGTCCGCGGTTGCCGCCGCCGGCACACGCAGCCCATCATCCGTCGCATCGCGCACGGCGGTCTGGACAATTTGCGGTACTTTTTGCAGCGCCATCAGCACATCCGGCAATTGCGCACGAGCCCGCCGCAGCACGCTCCGCGGGCTCATGCGCTCGCGCATCCACCTGCGCAGGTAAGGTTGCGCCGTCTGCCAAAGATCGAGCTCAGGGTAGAGCTGTCGGCCCAGGCCTTCGATGTTGAACAGCGTCTTTTGCAGCAGGATCAGCTGCGGCTGTACCTGCATGTCGAAGCGGCGCGCGGTTTCGAACAACCGCAGCAGCACCTGGGCAAAGGAAATGTCCTTGAGCGGCTTGTTGAATATCGGCTCGCACACCGTGCGCACCGCGGACTCCAGTTCATCGACCCGCGTTCCGCGCGGCACCCAGCCCGATTCGACGTGCAAGGCCGCGACCCGGGCATAATTGCGGTCGAAAAAGGCCATGAAATTCTCGGCCAGATAGTGTTGGTCGCGCGGCTGCAGCGTGCCCACGATGCCGAAATCCACGGCCGCGTAGCGCGGGTTCTGCGGATCGTCGACTTGCACGAAAATGTTGCCCGGGTGCATGTCGGCGTGGAAAAAGTTGTCGCGGAACACCTGGGTGAAAAATATCTCCACGCCGTTTTCCGCGAGCTTGCGGATGTCGGCGCCGCGCGCGCGCAATTCTTCGAGATCGTTGATGACGACGCCGTGAATCCTTTCCATGACCATGACGTCCACCCGGCAGTAGTCCCAGTGGACCTCCGGCACGTACAGCAAGGTCGAACCGGCGAAATTGCGCTTCAGCTGTGCGGCATTCGCCGCCTCGCGCAGCAGATCCAGCTCATCGAGAATGGTCTTGCGGTATTCGCGCACCAGCTCGACCGGACGCAGACGACGCGCCTCGCCCCAATATTCGTCGGCGAGCTGCGCAAGGTAGTGCAGGACTTCGAGATCAAGATCGATGATCGCGCGCATGCCGGGGCGCAGTATCTTGACCACGACCTCGCGGCCGTTCTCGAGCGTCGCCACGTGGACCTGCGCAATCGAGGCCGCCGCCAGCGGCGTCGGCTCGAAACTGCCGAAAATATCCTCGAGCGGGCGTCCGAACGCCCTTTCGATCGACGCGATCGCGATTGCACTGTCGAACGGCGGCACGCGGTCCTGGAGTTTCGCCAGCTCATCGGCAATGTCGGCCGGCAGCAAATCGCGCCGCGTCGACAGCGCTTGCCCGAATTTGACGAAGATCGGTCCAAGCTCTTCGAGCGCCAGGCGCAGCCGCTCGCCGCGGGTGGCGCCGACGCTGCGTTGGAACCAAGTCCACGGCGACAGGTAGACGAGAAAGCGGAACGGACGATACAAATGCGTCGCGCGCACGAAATCATCGAGTCCGTGCCTGACCAGGGAGCGTTGAATCTGCAGCAGGCGGGCGAGCACCCGTGGACGCATCAAGCTGCCCCCTTCAGGCGCTGCTCCAGCCGCGCGAGCCGGGCTTCGACCCGGTCGGCGGTTTCCCGCAGCTCATCGACGCCGCGCAGAAATTCTTCGAGCTCCGTTTTGTTGACGAGGTCACGGCCTTCCTCTTGCAGGTATTCGGCGATGTTTTCGCCGGCCGTGCGCCGGGCGCGGCGCGCAAAGGCCAACGCGCGCTGCGCGAACAGGGAAAGGCGCCGCGCCGGCAAATCGCCCATCCAGCGGGACAGCTCTTCTTCCGGATCCGGCCGTGCCAGCACGAATAGCTCTCGATACCGGTTGGCGATCTCCGCATCGCCACGAATCTGCGCCGCGGGTCTGCCGGATTCACGGGCGGCTCCGCCTTCGAACAATTGCAGCAGCGCCGGCAGCGATCCCGAAATGACCGCATCCGCCGCGGAATCGTCGCCCGCGAGCAGCGCCAGCCGTCCATGATGCGTGCTCGCCCGAATGCGCGTCGATGCCGTCTATGTCGACTTGCAAGGAAGTGCCCTCGAGGCGCCGGGCCATTCCCCCGGCCTGTGACGATGACTCGATGCACCGATTGAGCAGGGCTTCGGCCGATGCAAGCCAGGCGGCGGTCGCGGGCATGTCAGATCTTGTAGCCGCGATGCACGGCGACTATGCCGCCGGTCAGATTGTGATAGCGCGCCTGGGCGAAACCGGCGGTGCGCAGCATCTCGAGCAGAGTCTCTTGATCGGGATGCATGCGAATGGATTCCGCCAAATATCGATAGCTGGCCTCGTCCTGGGCGACGAGACGGCCCAGCAGCGGCAGCACGCGTGAAGGAATAGGCGTCGTACATCGGCTTCAGGCCGGGCGCCACCGGCGTCGAGAACTCCAGCACCAGCAACTGGCCGCCGGGCTTCAGCACGCGGTGCATCGACGCGAGCGCGGCGGCCTTGTCGGTCACATTGCGCAGCCCGAAGCCTATGGTGACGCAATCGAAGGAGCAGTCCTCGAAGGGCAGGCGTTCGGCGTCGGCGACGATGCACTCGACATTCGCCAGGCCCAGCCGCGGTCGAGCAGCCGGTCACGGCCGATTTCGAGCATCGCCGGATTCACGTCCGACAACACGACGCGCCCGGATCTTGCCCACTTGCCGCAGCATTCCCGCGGCGAGATCGCCGGTGCCGCCGGCGACGTCCAGCGCGCGCTGGCCCGGCCGCAAACCGGTGAGGGAGAGGGTGAAGTGTTTCCACAAACGATGCACGCCGAACGACATCAAGTCGTTCATGACATCGTATTTGCCGGCCACCGACGCGAACACCGAGCGCACGCGCTCGGCCTTGTCGCCCCAGGCGACTTTTTCGAATCCGAAATCGACCTTGCGGCCGGAATTGTCCATGGCGCCCCTCGAGCTGTTGGGCGTATTGTAGCCGACCGGCACAGACCCGACGGTTCTGCTTGGGGTCCCTTGTCAGCGGGGGCGTGTCAGGGGAGCCTGCGCCGATTGCTCGGCCTCGGCGCAGCGTTCCAGATAGCGCGCCCAGTTGCTGCCACGATCGCGTGCCCAACTCGTGCAAGAGCTTCCAGGTATACAGCCCCGTGTTGTGGCCGTCGTCGAACAGCAGGCGCAGGGCATAATTTCCCACCGGCTCGACGCCGGTGATGCCGACATTCTGCTTGCCGGTCTGCAGCACCCCCTCGCCGCCGCCGTGGCCCTTCACCTCCGCGGACGGCGAGAAGACCCGCAAGTATTCGAAAGGCAGTTCGAAATGCGACTCCGTCATCGAAGCTCACCTCGAGCAGCCGCGACGAGGTGCGCAATTTGATATCGGTGGGCTGTGGCATCTTGAAGGTCCGTGCGCATTTAGAGAATGTACCGCGACAAGATCCTGATCCTTCACCAGTTCGCCGAGATTGCCCTCGACATACTCGCGATTGACGAGGACATGGGTGCCGTTGCGGTCCGCGGCATCGAAGGACACGGTTTCCAGCAGCCGCTCCATGACGGTGTGCAGGCGCCGCGCTCCGATGTTCTCGGTGCGCTCGTTGACCTCGAAAGCCACTTCGGCGAGGCGCTGCACACCGGAGCCGGCGAATTCGAGCTTCACGCCCTCGGTGGCGAGCAGCGCCGTGTACTGGCGGCACAGCGATGCATCGGGTTCGGTCAAGATGCGCACGAAATCCTCGACCACCAAGGGCTCGAGCTCGACTCGGATCGGCAAGCGCCCCTGCAGCTCCGGAATCAAGTCCGAGGGCTTGGACATGTGGAACGCGCCGGACGCAATGAACAGCACATGATCGGTTTTCACCGTGCCGTACTTGGTGTTCACCGTGCAACCCTCGACCAGGGGCAAGAGATCGCGCTGCACGCCCTCGCGCGACACGTCGGCGCCCGTGGTTTCCTGGCGGCGGGCGATTTTGTCGATTTCGTCGATGAACACGATGCCGTTCTGCTCCGCGTTCTCGACGGCGCGCAGCTTCAGTTCCTCTTCGTTGATCATCTTCGACGCTTCTTCGTCCACCAGAAGCTTCAACGCTTCCTTGATCTTGAGCTTGCGTTGACGCGTTCGGCCTTGTCCCAAATTTTGGAACATGCCCTGCAGCTGCTGGGTCATTTCCTCCATGCCGGGGGGCGCCATGATCTCGACGCCCACGGGCAAGGTGCGCACTTCGATTTCGATTTCGCGATCGTCGAGCTGCCCTTCGCGCAGCATCTTGCGAAAGCGCTGCCGGGTGTCGTTGTCCCGCGGCGCCTGTCTCCCGTGAAACCTGCGGCGGCCCGCGGCAGCAGCACATCGAGCACGCGCTCTTCGGCGCTGTCGGCGGCGCGATGGCGCACCTTGGCGATTTCCTCTTCGCGGGTCATTTTCACGGAGATCTCTACAAGATCGCGTACGATCGAATCCACTTCGCGTCCGACATAGCCCTACTTCAGTGAATTTGGTGGCCTCCACCTTGATGAAGGGCGCCTTGGCCAGGCGCGCCAAGCGCCGTGCGATCTCGGTCTTGCCGACCCCGGTGGGGCCGATCATGAGAATGTTCTTCGGGGTGATCTCGGCGCGCAGCGATTCGGCCACTTGCTGGCGGCGCCAGCGATTGCGCAGGGCAATCGCGACCGCTCGTTTGGCCGCTTTCTGGCCGACGATGTGCTTGTCCAGCTCTTCGACGATTTCACGGGGAGTCATCTGCGACATGGGGCGCTACAGTTCCTCGATCGTCAGGTTGCGATTGGTGTAGATGCAGATATCCGCGGCGATGTTGAGCGAGCGCTCGACGATGTCGCGCGCGGACATCTCCCCTTGCATGAAGGCCAGAGCCGCGGCCTGTGCGAAGCCGCCGCCCGAACCGATGGCGATCAGGTCGTGTTCGGGTTCGATGACATCGCCGTTGCCGGATATGACGTAAGTGCTCTCGGTGTCCGCGACGCAGAGCAACGCTTCCAGCCGGCGCAGGCTCCGGTCGGTCCGCCAGTCCTTCGCCAATTCGATGGCGGCACGGGTGAGATTGCCGTATTTCTCCAGCTTTCCCTCGAAGCGCTCGAACAGCGTGAAAGCGTCCGCGGTGCCGCCGGCAAATCCGGCGAGTACCTTGCCGCCGTACAGGCGGCGTACCTTGCGGGCATTGGCCTTCATCACGCTTTGGCCGAGCGTCACCTGACCATCGCCGCCGACCGCAACGCGGCCATTGCGCCGCACGGCCAGAATCGTGGTGCCATAGATTCGCTTGGGATCGTGATTCATGGGAATCTCCTGGGTGGGGCCGATGGCGGCGCTTTCAAGCGCCGCGTTGACGGCGCCGGGCTCGCGGATGCGCGGCCTCGTAGACCGTTGCCAGTCGCTGGAAGTCCAGGTGGGTATAGATCTGGGTGGTGCCGATATCGGCGTGGCCGAGCAATTCCTGCACGCCTCGCAAATCGCCGCTGGACTCGAGCAGGTGGGTGGCAAAGGAATGGCGGAACATATGCGGGTGGACATGCACGTCGATGCCCTGGCGGCGGCCCCACGCACCGACGCGCAGCTGCACGGCACGAACCGACAGAGGACGGCCGCTCTTCCCCACGAACAGAGCATCCACGTCGCTCTTGACCAATGCACACGCGCTCTTTCAGCCAGATCTTCAGCGCGTCGATGCACCGGCGGCCCATGGGGACGATGCGGGTCTTGCTGCCCTTGCCGAGCACGCGCACGGTGCGGTCCCCGAGGTCGATCGCGGACACGCCGAGGTCCACGAGTTCGGCCAAGCGCAGTCCCGAGGAGTAGAACAATTCCATGATGGCCTTGTCGCGCGCGGACAGGGAATCATCGACCCGAAATGCCAGAAGCCGCCCCATTTGATCGGCATCCAAAGTGGCCGGCAGCCGCTTCTTGGCCTTGGGTGCGCGCACATCGAGCGCCGGATTGCGCGCGCAATGGCCTTCCCGCATCAGGTATTCGTAAAACGTCCGCGCGGCCGACAAATGTCGCTGAATGCTGCGGGGGGAGAGCCCCGCGCCGTGCAGCGCGGCGGCAAATGTGCGCAATTGCGAATTATCGAGCGTGCTCCACGCGTGCAACTTGCGGCGTGCGCCGAACTCCGCCAAGGCGAGCAAATCGTGCCGATAGGCCGAAATGGTGTGCCCACTCATGCGCCGCTCGTGCGCGAGGTGTGACGAAAATCGATCGATCCATTCGCGCTCGCCGGGCTCCACTTGGCTTCCGGCTCAGCGCATCAGTGCGTAAGTCACGAGCTCGCCGATGCGGGACAGGAATTCCGTGCTCATGGCGGGGTGGAAGCGTTGCGCGTCGCTGGCGCCGATGGCCAGAATTCCCAGCTCACCCTTCGGGCCCAAGGGAGTGAGCGCCACCGAGCCGATCTCGACGGAATCTTTACCGAAGAGATAGTCGCGCTGCGCGTCGCGAACCTGTCCGCAACGCGGCTTGCCGGACTGGAGCAGCGACTCGAAAGTCTTGACGTCTGCGTCCGCCGGATTCCCGGCGCGCAAGAAACGCCCCGCGGCCGCTTCCAAGGACGGTGCCTGCTCGAGGAACAGCACCATCACCGAATGCATGGCGTCGAAATCCTCGCGCAGCGAGGTCTCGACGGCGCTGATGGTCTCGGGCAGCGTACGCGCGCGAATCAGGCGCTGGCTCAGGCGGTGAATGCGGTCCGCCAGCGCGTCATTGGCGCGGGCCACGTCGACCAGTTCCTTCAACTTGCGTTCCAGGGATTGGTTGCGCTCGCGCAGGACTTCGACCTGGCGCTCGACCAGACTTACCGTGGCGCCCGCGTCGCGCAGATGGGGCAGCCGCAATTTGATCAGCAGCGGAGAATTGCGCTCGAAGAAGTCCGGGTAGGTCTGCAGATACTCCGCGACACTGGCGTCGGTGAGGCTCTCCTGCTTGATGCCGCGCGCCTGACTGGTGGTCATATTCATCTCCCGTACATCACGTTAAATATCGATCGATCCGCTAAATACCGTAGTGGCCGGCCCAGTGAGCCACACATGCCCGCCCGCCGCGGCCCAAGAAACCATTGCAGCACCGCCCGGCAAGTCCACCCGCACCTCGTCCTCGAGCAGCCCGCGCCGTCTGCCGACCGCGACGGCGGCGCAGGCCCCCGTGCCGCAAGCCAAAGTCTCACCCGCCCCGCGTTCGAATACCCGCAACCGCACGTGGCCGCGATCGACGATTTCCATGAATCCCACGTTCGTGCGCTTCGGAAAACGCGGATGATGCTCGATAGTAGGCCCAAACCGCTCGACCGGCGCGGTTTTCACGTCGGACACCAGCAATACCGCGTGCGGATTGCCCATGGATACCGCGCCAATCTCGACTTCCGTACCGCCCACATTCAAGGAATACGCGGGCGCTTCGGCGGCCGCTTCCATCGGCAGCGCGCGCGGATCGAAGTCCGGCACTCCCATGTCCACCGATACCAGGCCGTCGTCCCGCACGCGGGCGTGCACCACGCCGCCCTGGCTCCCCATCACGAACTCGCGGCCCAATTCCGGCGCGCGAGCGTACAGGAGAGCCGCGACACAGCGCGCGCCATTGCCGCATTGTTCGACCTCCGTGCCGTCGGAATTGAACACCCGATAGAACACACGGCTGTCGGCGTTGCGGGGAGCTTCCAGCATCAGCGCTTGATCGAAGCCGACGCCGGTGTGCCGGTCGGCCAGCGCGCGCAGCGTGCTCGAGTCCACGTGAATGTCGGCGGGGGGGGCATCGAAGACCAAGAAATCGTTGCCCAGCCCCTGCATCTTCAAAAACTCGATGCGCATACGCATGAAGCATAGCCCATGCGCCAATTTGTCGCGAGCAGGGGTTGCGCAAACTATTGTCGAGTTCTACCTTACTGAAAACAACAAAGTCGGGGAAACATGCGCCACGTAATGGTCTTGAACTCGAAGGGCGGCTGCGGCAAGAGTACCTTGGCAACGAACATCGCCGTGTTTTTCGCCCGCGACGGTAACCAAGTTTGCATCGCGGACTACGACCCGCAGCGTTCCAGCCTCGATTGGCTGGCGCAACGCCCCGTCGATTTGCCCGCGATCAGCGGCGTCGCCGCCTACGACGAGGGACTGCGCAACGTGGCGCGCACCACCGAGATCCTGGTGATCGACGCGCCGGCCCGCGTTCATGGCACCGAACTCAACGAACTCGTGCGCCGTGCGGAAACGATCATCGTACCGGTGCTGCCCTCCAGCATCGACATGAAGGCCTGCGGACACTTCATGGCCGAATTGCTCGAAATCGGCAAGGTGTCGCGCAAGCAAGCGCGCTTGGCCGTCATCGCCAATCGCGTCCGCGAACACACGCTGATCTACGAGGAATTGGATCAGCTATCTGACCAAGCTCAAAGTGCCTTACCTTGGCTGCCTGCGTGAGGCGCAGAATTACGTGCGTGCCTACGCGCGCGGGATGGGTGTGCTGGAACTGCCTGAATATCTCGCGTGGCCGGATTGGAAGCAGTGGGAACCGATCGGCGACTGGCTGGACAGCAAGCGCAGTCAGCCCACGGCTTAGGTGCAAGGCTGCGCAGGGCGCCGGCGTCGTGCGGGGCGCCGACGGATAATCGCCGCGTGCTAAGGTGCTCGATCAGGAGTACGCGTGCGCATCAGCCTATCCAAATCGACTATCAGTTTCAGCGCCGCGCCGGATCAGTCGCTGCTCGACGCGGCGCTCGCAGCGTCCTTGAATTTGCCCCACAGCTGTAAGGGCGGCAATTGCGGCTCCTGCCGTGCCCGCCTGCTGCAGGGCGAGATCCACTACCCTAATGGTCCCCCGCTGGGATTATCCGACAGGGAAGTCGCCGAAGGTTTCGTGCTGCTCTGTCAGGCGCGCGCGCGCAGCGATCTTGCCATCGAAACCTGTGAAATTTCGACGCCCGACCAAGTGCTCATCAAACGCTTGCCGGCCCGCATCGAACGCGCACTGCTTCTGTCGCACGACGTCATGGGCCTGTACCTTAGGCTCCCAGTAGCCGAACCGTTCCAGTTCGAGGCCGGCCAGTACCTCGACATCATGCTGTCCGGCGGCCGGCGCCGCAGCTTCTCGATCGCCTCGCCGCCGCATGATGCACGATTGCTGGAACTGCACGTACGACGGGTCGTCGGCGGGGAATACTCGCAGCGCCTGTTCGACGCGGACCCGCAGAATGCGCTGCTGACCATCGAGGGACCTCTGGGGCAGTTCGTGTATCGACCGGGCGTTGCCACGCCGGACGCGCCGCTGTTGCTGGTCGGCGGCGGCACGGGGCTCGCGCCGCTGCTCAGCATTTTACGGCACGTGATCGAGAACGGCATCGAACGCGAGATAACCCTTTACTGGGGTGTGCGCAACGAGCGCGATTTGTACGCACACCGCACCCTTGAGGATCTCGTGCAGCGGCACCCGGGCGTCGACGCGGGCGCGGGCCGCCGCGGCCGGCTGCGTTACGTGCCGGTCTTGTCGGAAGCCTCGCCCGAGTGGCGGGGCTCCCGCGGCTTCGTGCATGAGGCAGTGTTGCAGGACATCGATGATCTCGAAAAATACGATGTGTATGCGGCCGGCCCGCCCGCGATGATAGCGGCGATACGCAGCGAATTCGGCCGGCGCGGCGTCGCCGCGGACCGGTTGTTCTTCGATTCCTTCGACTACTCGCCGGATGCGCTCGAGCGCCAGCGGATGAGCGCCGCGACCAAATCGTGATCTTCCGCCGACTCAGCCCGCACCAGCGGCGACGATAGTCCCAGCTCGCGCACCCCGGCCGCAATGCGCTCGCCGGGCACCAGCCAATGCACGCGTTCGAATTCATCCCGCAGTCCGGGCGTCGCCATGGCAAGCAAATTGCGCGGCAATCTCCAAGCTGGTCGCGGTGATCACCTGCACCGCTCCGGCGACGAAGCGTTCCAGTAGCGCCGAGAGAACAGTGTGACTCGGCGTCGCCGGCACGCGCCGGTAGACATCGGCCGTCACCACGTGCGCGCCGCGGCGCGCGAGTTCTCGTTCGAGGAAGGGCCGGCCGCCGCTGCCTTTGATGATCAGCATGCGACGGCCTGCCGGATGTTCCAAGCGCGGGTGCTGGAGCAGGTTTTCCGAGTCGAATGTACCCTGCAGCGGTAGCACCGCCACCCGGTAGCCAGCGTGGTTGAGAGCGCGAGCCGTCGCAGGACCCACCGCCGCCAGCGTCAGATCGCGGTGTTCATCGAGCAGTGAGGCTCCAAATCGCACGGCGTTCGCGCTGGTGAAAATGATGACATCGAAATCCGCGAGAGCGCCCAGTTGCGCCGCGGTTTCGCGCCGATTGCCGACGGGGCTGATATCGAGGGCGGGCAGGCGCAGTGTGCTCGCACCTTGAATTTCCAATAGCCGGCACAGTGGCATCGCCTGTTGCTCGGGCCGAGTGACGAGGACTCCGACACCTTGCAATGCGGGCATGTTCAGCCGGCGCGCAGGCGCTCGAGCAGTGGGCCTGCCCCTGCGGCCAGAATTCGTTCGGCCAGAAGCTTACCCAACGCACTGGGGTCATCGATGCTGCCCGAGACGGTGTCGCGCAGCAGCCGCGAGCCGTCGGGTTCCGCCACCAGGCCATCCAGCCGCAAGCCGGATCCCTCGAGCACTGCATGCGCCGCGATGGGCGACTGACAGCTGCCGCCGAGACGATGGGCGAATGCCCGCTCAGCGTCCATGGTAATTCGCGTCGGCTGATGGTTGAGCACGGTCACGAGCTCCAGTGTGCGCGCATCAGCGTCGCGGCACTCGATCCCGATCACGCCTTGAGCGACGGCCGGCAAGGAGATCTGTGGATCGAGACGCACCGTGATGCGCGATTCCAAGCCCAGTCGAATCAGGCCGGCGCAAGCGAGCACGATGGCATCCATGTCGCCGCCATCGAGCCGCCGCAGCCTCGTATCCACATTGCCGCGCAGAGCTTCTATCGTCAAATCCGGCCGAGCGGCCAAGAATTGTGCCCGCCGCCGCAGGCTCGAGGTACCCACGCGGGCGCCGCGCGGCAAATCGCCGAGCCCGGCGGCCGACGCCGTCAGCAGCGCATCGCGAGCATCCGCCCGCTCGAGCACCGCCGCGATGCTGAGACCGCGGGGCAGATCCCCCGGCAAATCCTTCATCGAGTGCACCGCGATATCGGCGCGTTGCTCCTCCAGGGCCACCTCGAGTTCCTTGATGAAGAGCCCCTTTCCGCCGATCGCGGCCAGGGGCCGATCTTGGATGCGGTCGCCTTGCGTCACCATGGGGACGAGCTCGACCTCGAGCCCGGGATGTGCCCGGCGCAGCAGTGCCGCGACATGCTCGGCCTGCCAGAGAGCCAGCTGGCTCTTGCGGGTGGCGATTCGCAGCGGAGCGGGCGATGGCCTGGTCATGTGGTTTCGGTCTTGGCGGGAAACAGCGCGGACTTCAGCCGGTAGATGGACGATATGTCCTCATCGCCAAAGCCCTGCTCGATCAGCTGCGCATACTGCGCCAGAGTCGACTCGACCACCGGCAGCGCTGCGCCGTGCCGCGCCGCCATGTCGCGGCAAATCCGCAAATCCTTGGCATGCAGCCGCACCCGAAATCCGGCGGGATAATTCTCATGCGCCATGAACGGCGCGCGATTGACGAAGTACCAGCTCGAGCCCGCGCCCTTGCCCAAAAGTTCGATCAAACGATCGAGCGGCAGACCCTCTGCATGCGCGAAGGCCATGGCTTCCCCGACGGCCTGGATGATGCCCGCGCACATGATTTGATTGGTGGCTTTCGCCGCCTGGCCGGCGCCGCTCGGTCCGAGGTAGGCGACGTTCTTGCCCATCGCCGCCAAGATCGGCTGCGCGCGCGCGAACACCGGCTCATCACCGCCCACCATGATGGCAAGCGCTGCGGTGCGGGCGCCTTCCACGCCGCCACTCACCGGACAGTCGAGGAAGCCCACACCGAGCGCATCGAGCGCGGTGTGCAATTCGCGCGCCGTGCCCGCGCCCACCGTGGAGCAGTCCATCACGATCATGTTGGGATTCAGTCCCGGTTCCAGACCGGCAACCACGGCGCGCAAATCGTCGTCCGCGGACACGCAGATCACCACCGCTTCACAGTTGCCGGCGAGTTCCGCCAAGCTGGTGAAGGCGTGACAGCGCAGTTCCGTGGCGAGTGCCGCGGCCTTGTCCGCCGTCCGATTCCATACGCCCGTCAGTAGACCCGCACGGTGCAGACTGCGCGCCATGTGCGCGCCCATGGCACCCAATCCGACGAAACCTGTTTGCATAAGCATGATTCCCGCTCTGTTTCTGTGGAGCGTAGCCTAAGGCTTTGCGCATCGGCCGGCAAAGCGCACGCACCGGCGGATTGCGGGACACCGCTCGATACAGGGGGTCTTTAGCGAAGGGCCTCGAAAGAAAGCCCCAATGCCCTAAGTGGAGCTATTGCAAGTGGCGTCGACTTCGCGCTTCGCATTCACCCGTTCGGAATCGATTTCCTCGGAGGTCAAATACTGACGTTCTCCGTTGGTGCCGGTTTTGTAGAGACGCCGGCCCTCGATCAGCTTCTTGTAGTGGTCCTGTGCGTCGGCACACTGCTTTTCGCGGGTTTGCGCCACATCCTCGCTCACGGCCTTCTTGGTGGCGGCATCGTCTTTACTGGGCTGATCGCGTTTGGGTGCCGGCGCGGATTCCGATGCCTTCGCCGTCGTGCCATGCGCCGCATGAGTGCCGAGCAACTCCACCACTTCGGCATGAACGCCGTCAGGCGGGCGGTCGCCATACTGCAACTTACCTTGCGCGTCGACCCACTTATAGACCACCGCGCCGGCCATGCCGGACCAGGCGACCAGGGCTACGAACAGCAGAAGGCGTTTCATTGTCCGATCCTCGCATGAAGACTACGACGCAACGACAGCTACAAGCGCGCGCGAACCGGCCTCACCGGTCCGAATGCGCACCGCCTGGCCCAGCTCCGCAACGAAGATCTTGCCGTCGCCAATCTTACCCGTGCGCGCCGTTTCAATAATGGCTTCTACCACTCGATCGACTTGTTCGTCATCCACCGCCAGCTCGAGTTTCACCTTGGGCAGGAAGTCGACGACGTATTCCGCTCCTCGATAAAGCTCAGTGTGGCCTTTTTGCCGTCCAAAGCCTTTGACCTCTGTCACGGTAATGCCTTGTACTCCCACATCGGCCAAGGCGGCGCGTACATCGTCAAGCTTGAACGGTTTGATGATGGCGATGACCATTTTCATGCGGGAACGCTCCTCGATTGGTAGACACGCAGTCTAACAGTGGCAATCCAAAGTAACTTGCTGCAGTACAGCATGGAGTATTGCAATTTTATAATGTATAAACGCACCGTGTCTTGCGCCGGGCGCGCGAATATAAAAAACGGCACGGGCCCTTTTGAGGACCCGCGCCGCCGGGATATCGCACCGACGGGGGAGTTGGCTGGCTTGCCGGCGCGAGATGCTCCTAAAACGTCAGAGATTGGGCCTCGCTCGATAGCGGGCGAGGCCCCTCAAATCTTCGCGAATCATCATCCATTCGACTTTCATGCCCATAAGCGCTCCTAGATAGCGTCCGGACCGGTTTCGCCCGTGCGGACGCGTAGCGCCTGCTCCAGTTCGAGTATCCAGATCTTCCCATCGCCCATTTTCCCAGTCCTGGCCACATTGCAAATCGCCTCCACCACCTGTTCCGCAATCGAGTCGTCAACCGCCAGTTCGATCTTTGTCTTGGGCAAGAAGTCGACGCTGTATTCCGCGCCGCGATAGAACTCCGTATGCCCATGTTGCCGTCCAAACCCGTGCACCTCGGTGACCGTAACTCCTTGAATGCCGATGTCAGCCACCGCTTGCCGAATCTCGTCCAACTTGAACGGCTTGATGATCGCGGTGATCAGCTTCATGCATTTGTCCCCGCATTCACCCGCATTCACCCGCATTCACCCGCATTCACCCGGCAATGACGACGCCCCCGGCACCGCATCCGCGTACTATCCTGTCTTGAGTGCTGCAGCTTCCATGCCAGCCCAGCGAGACCTTGAATCAATGGGTTAGGCGACCAAAGCATGGTGACGTGCACCGAATTGGCGCATAGCAGCCCTCGGACGCGTTACGGGAGTGCGGGCAACGGGCAAATCTGGAGATCGATATGAGCTTTATGAACTCGAGTGGATTAGATGAATTGGCGCGCCGTCTCGCGGACTCGGTGCCCGAGTCGGTGCGAGCCTTCGGCCGGGATTTGGAGGGCAACTTCAAAGCAGTGCTGCAAGCCCAGCTCAGCAAACTCGATTTGGTCAGCCGGCAGGAATTCGATGTGCAGGCCGCCATTCTGGAACGGACCCAGGCCAAGCTGATCGCCATGGAAGCGCGACTGAAGGAAATCGAAGCCCAGCTCACGCCTCAGTAACGCGACTCTAGTCACTATGGAACAACCGGCTCCCGATTCGTAGCGTCGCGGATTACGCTTCGGATCGGGTCAACGAACCGCGGCGCAGAGCCGCATACGAAGGGGAGCCGGCGATGAAGAACGTACGATTTATTGGCTTGGATGTCCATGCGGAGACGATTGCAGTGGCAGTAGCGGAACCGGGCGGTGAAGTGCGAAGCCTCGGGACGATCCCGAACCGTCCGGAGCCGGTCGCGCGCCTGATCCGCAAGCTCGGCAAGCCCGAGCAGCTGCGGGTGTGCTACGAGGCGGGTCCGACGGGCTATGTGTTGTACTGGCAGCTGAGCGAGTTGGGCGTGAAGTGCGAGGTGATCGCGCCAACCTTGGTGCCGGTGAAGGTCGGGGACCGGGTCAAGACGGACCGGCGCGACGCGGAGAAGCTGGCGCGCTGCTACCGGGCGGGGGATTTGACTCCGGTGTGGGTGCCGGACGCGGCGCATGAGGCACTGCGGGACTTGGTGCGGGCTCGCCTCGCGGCGAAGCGCGATCAGCTGCGGGCTCGCAACCGGCTGGGCAAGTTCCTGCTGCGCCACGGTCGGCGGGCGCCGGAGGGCACCACGGCGTGGAGCACCAAGCATCTGGCCTGGATCAAGCGTCAAACCTTCGAGCAGGCCGCGCAGCAGGCGACGCTGGTGGATTATCTGCATGAGGTCGAGCACGAGGCCGCTCGCATCGTGCGTTTGGAGCGCTCGATCGATACGGCGATCGAGACGTTGCCCGAGAAACTGCACGCGGTGATCGACGCGCTGCAGAGCCTGCGCGGGATCGCCAAGATCAGCGCGGTGTCGATCATGGCCGAGGTTGGCGAGCTGTCGCGCTTTGAAAGCGCCCGGCAACTGATGGGCTACAGCGGGGCGGTCTCGCGCGAGCACTCGAGCGGCGAGCGGACCCGCCGCGGGTCGATCAGCAAAACCGGCAACGCGCATCTGCGCCGGATCGTCATCGAGGCGGCCTGGGCGTATCGGCACCGCCCGGGACTCGGCGCCGCGTTGATGGCGCGGCAGCGCGAGCAGAGCGAGGACATCAAGGCGATTGCTTGGAAAGCGCAGCATCGTCTGCATTCCCGGTATGCCAAGTTGCTGGCGAAAGGCAAACCCAAACAACAGGTCATCACCGCCGTGGGCCGGGAGCTCTTAGGCTTCATCTGGGCCATCGGCGTGGCGGCCGAGCGCACGCATGCCGATGCGCCCCGCCGCGCGCTCAAGCGAGCGGCTTGAGCTTAACGGCGAATATCCATGAACTACTCGGTACAGGCACCAAGGGTCAGCGGCTGGGATGGCACACGGCAAAGGAGAATCCTCGTGCGCTCCTATGCGACAGGCCTTCATGGCCGGACCCGCGAAGCTAGTCCGAGGCAGCTCCCGACGAATCACGACCATGTTGGCGGGCCTTACGCTCGATCCACGAATATCAGAGTGATCAACCGTCGACGATTGCTGCCCCGGCCGCTGTCCCCTGGTGCTTGGAGGAGCAAACAAGATGACTTCGATTGACGCATCAGGTATTGACAGGTTGTTCCATATCAGGAGCCTGTCGGACTACTTGTTGAGCGACACCATGTAGTCGACCGTCATGCGAATCGTCGCATCCGGCCAATTCGTTCCACCTTTGGGCGGCATGTTGCCCTTGCCGGCGATCGCGTCCTTGTACAGCGTTTCCTTGCCCTGAGCGATGCGCGGGCCCCAGGCCGCATGATCGCCCACCTTCGGCGCACCGTTGACGCCGGTCGAGTGGCACGCCGAGCACACCTTCGTGAAAGCCTGCTCACCGGTGGCCGGCACATCCGCGCCGGGCGCGGCACCCGCCGGCGCAGCCGCGGCTGCCAGCGCCGAATTGTCCTTGCCCGCGATGGCGACATGCGCAAACGGCGCGATGTCGTGCTTCACCTCGTCGAGGTGCAGCGGATCCAACAGCACGTCTTTGCCCTGAGTATCCGCACCGATGGAGCGTGCGACACCGAATAGGATGATCGCAAAAAGGATGAGAATGCCCAGCACCATGCTGAAGGAATTGAAGAATTGGGTATCTGACGATTCGGATTTGGACACGGTAACTCGCTGAAATTCTATGAAAAAGCATCCCGGGGGCCGTCATAGTATAGCCACAGGCGGTGGCCCACGGAAATAGCGGATGACGCCTATGATGCGAGGTGGCGGGTAGACCGGCATAGTTTCGATGCCGGATATCGATTCTTGGCGCTACGGGTCGACATGACGTCACAGCTCTCGGTCCAGCGGACTTTTTACGCCCATGGCGCCTTTTCCCGTGACATGCGTGTAAATCATCGTGGTCTTCACATCGGCGTGTCCCAGCAATTCCTGCACGGTGCGGATGTCGCAGCCAGCCGCGAGCAGATGCGTCGCAAAGCAATGCCGAAAAGTGTGACAGCTCGCCGGTTGCAAGATCCCCGCCTTGCGCACAGCGGTTTGGACCGCCCGTTGCACGATCTTTTCATGTTGATGATGGCGAACGGGCAGGCCGGTATACACATCTCGGCAGAGCGAGTGCGCGGGAAATACCCACTGCCATCCCCAGTCGATTGCGGCGTTGGGATATTTACGCGCAATTGCCGTCGGCAAAGAGACACCCGCCTCGCCCAGTTTGCGCTGCCGTTTAAAGCGATCGAACAACTTTCGAAGATGTTCGCGGATCGGCGCCATGATGGCCGCCGGCAGGACCGTTACGCGATCCCTGCCGCCCTTCGCATCGCGAACGATGATTTCCCCGCGTTCGAGGACGACATCCTTGACGCGAAGGCGATGCGCCTCCATCAACCGCAGCCCGCTGCCATACAACAGATTGGCGATCAGCCAAGACGTACCTTCAAGCTGCGCCAACACTGAACGCACTTCGAGCACGCTCAGCACTACGGGAAGGCGCTTCGGCCGATACGCTCTCGTGACGTTTTCCAGCCAAGGCAATTCGACCTCGAGCACCTGCCGATAGAGAAACAACAGAGCCTGCAGTGCCTGGTTCTGAGTGGATGCCGCGACTTTGGCCTCAACAGCCAAATGGGTCAAGAAGGCCTCAACCTCCGCCGAACCCATATCGCGCGGATGCCTGCGACCATGAAATTTGACATAGCGACGCATCCAATGCAGGTAAGCCTGTTCGGTACGAAACGCCAAATGCCGCGTGCGAATCTTTTCGCGCGCAACCTCGAACAAGCCCCGCCGCTCGGGCATATAATTATCCCCGGAGTGCTACGCGACAGCACCGCAATCTGACCCCAAGGAAATCAGGAACATGTCAGAACGTCCAGCGCACTATGTACCGTCTTCGACGCAATTCATCGGCCGCTTTCGTCCGCGAATTAATCGTTAGATCCTATGAAACGCAGCCTCATAATCGGGACTACCACCACAATCGTTATCGCCGCCGCGATCGGCGGGTACTGGGCTGGCCTCAGTAGTGGCATTGACTTGGCGCATGGGTCTCACGCCGCCGAAACGGGCGCCGTGGCGGTAGCGGAACTCGATCTGCTCGACGCCGGGCATACCGACAAGGCAAAACTTTTTCTCGAGGCGGGTGTTGATGACGGCCTCCTAGGATGGAGTGATCTCACGTCAACCCGCGCGCGTCTCTCGGGGTACATTTTCGGCTCCGGCTTGCCCCCCTTCGATGACGAGCGAGTCATTCGGCGCCTTGCCCAATACCGAAAAACCCACCCATCACCTTGGGCGGTACCGGCGGGCGTGGAGAGTGTACAAGCGCTGGACCCTGAGCTGAATTGGCACCCCTTAAAGGAGCGCGATGCGAAAATTGCGGTTATCGTCGCGCGATATGCGCCGTAGGGTCCGGATCTAACAATCGGTTCGAGCGATCGCGGGGTCGCGTCTTCGTTGGGACAAGGAGGGGCTCGATGATTGGAATAAAGTGCCTTCGTCTGGTGTCGGCGCACCCCCGCGTCGCTCAACCTAATCGTTAGACGACAAATGGAGCGCACCGGCAAATTCGGTCGAGCGTTCATCTTGGTGAATCGCGTATTTGGCGTCTCTTGTATCGTTGCCGGCGCGTCGATGACTATCACCGCACTGCTGTGCTTGGTCAGAGGAACCACGCTTGGCAGCTCCGTTTGGACCTCTGGTGCGTTCGGAGTGGTGCTCATCGCCGTGGGCGCGCTATATTTCAAGGCGCCTTTGTTTCGGCGCAGGCGGGTAGAAAACGATCGTGATCTGCCGAAGTAGTAGGCGTACTTCAATGCGTCAGCTTAATCGTCTAACAATCGGTTCGAGCGATCGCGGGCGTCGTGTTCGTTGGGCCAAGGAGGGGAGTCGATGATTGAGATAAATCAGCTTCGTTGGATGTCGGCGAAGCCCCGCGTCGCTCAACCTCATCGTTAGGCGCATCCATGGAAGTCACGCCCATCACTCAATCTGACCCGGTCCCCCCGGCCCCAATGATTCGGTATGCGGGTATTTTTGTCGCAGCTCATTTTTGTGGCGTGCTGCTCGTGGGCACATTGATTCGCGTAGTAGGTATTTCTCGCCCCCCTTGGTTAGGCCTTTGGATCATTTTGGGCGCGGCTTACCTAGTGAGTTATATCTTCGCTCGTCGCCGGCGCCGCATATTTACGTCCGGGGAAAAGTGGCGCCTAGTTTGCTATTGCGCCATTTATCTTGTCTTGCTCGAGTTGTACGCACAGTTAAGCGCCCATTGGAAAATCGGGACCGCATCAGTAGGATCGCCTCTCGGTGATGCGCTGGCGATTGCTGCTTTAGGTTGCCTGGTGGATATTCTGGTACTCGTCCTTCTCTTTGAGTTTGGAGCGCCTCGTATGGTGCGCAGTTATCTTGGAGGGTAGTCTGAGAGAACGCCTAACAACCGGTTCGAGCGATCACGGGGCGCATCTTCGGTGAGCCAAGGAGTGGGTCGATGATCTGGATAAATCAGCTTCGTTTGTCGTCGGCGAAGCCCCGCGTCGCTCAACCTCATCGTTAGACGACAAATGGAGCGCACCGGCAAATTCGGTCGAGCGTTCATCTTGGTGAATCGCGTATTTGGCGTCTCTTGTATCGTTGCCGGCGCGTCGATGACTATCACCGCACTGCTGTGCTTGGTCAGAGGAACCACGCTTGGCAGCTCCGTTTGGACCTCTGGTGCGTTCGGAGTGGTGCTCATCGCCGTGGGCGCGCTATATTTCAAGGCGCCTTTGTTTCGGCGCAGGCGGGTAGAAAACGATCGTGATCTGCCGAAGTAGTAGGCGTACTTCAATGCGTCAGCTTAATCGTCTAACAATCGGTTCGAGCGATCGCGGGCGTCGTGTTCGTTGGGCCAAGGAGGGGAGTCGATGATTGAGATAAATCAGCTTCGTTGGATGTCGGCGAAGCCCCGCGTCGCTCAACCTCATCGTTAGGACCATTCATGAGCATCCGCACGGTTCTCGAAAGACGGCGACGAGCGCTCCTGGTTTTCGACGGATGTGCGTTTGTCGCGCTCATGCTCGGTGTGGTATTCAGCGTCAAACTTGGTATTCCTTGGCTCAGATATTTGACGGCGGCGTTTTTCTTGGTCGCTATTCCTCTGAATGGCTATTTTCTCAGGTGTCCGAGGTGCCGCGGTTCGATCGGCGCCGCAAAGGAGAGGCCGCGCAAGATATTAGCCCCGTTCTTACCCGGAGAACTCTGCCCCTACTGCGGGGTATCGTTGGAGGCGCCATGGGAAAGGTCCACGTGAGTCCTAACAATCGGTTCGAGCGATCGCGAGGCGGCGTCTTCGGTGAGTCAAGGAGAGGGCAGATGATTGGGATAAAGTGCCTTCGTTTGACGCTGGTGAAGCCCCGCGTCGCTCAACCTCATCGTTAGGGAAGGTCTGAAAAACTGGGTATGAAGACAGGAATATCACCCGGATTTTGTTCAAGGTCGGCACCGTCGCGCGTTTCCGCGGAAATTTTCGGTGTTGCCGCCTCGAAAGTCCAAATTCCGCGTTCTTCGCCGACACCTTCCCTACGCATTGAGCAATCTCCTGCGCGACAAGAACAGATTCGCCAGCGCCGCGCTGACCTCCAGTCGGTGCAGGTTCTTCGCCAAGCCTCGGTAACACACCTTCTGAAAGCCGAAGACCCGCTTGATCACCCCAAAGACGTGCTCGACCTTGGCGCGCACGCTGGACTTGCGACGGTTGGTCGCCTTGACCGACTCATCAATGCGTTTGCCCCACCGGTATCGTTGGTTGGTAAAGTCCTTCGCCCGGGGCGCGCCGGCACGGATCGCAGCCTTCTGTCCGCGGTACGCTTGATCACCCCAGACGCGCCTTTCCTTGCCGTGCAGCAAGTACTGCAGCGCGAGGCAATCGGCCACATTCGCCGCAGAGGCCAGCACCGTGTGCACCAGCTTCGTACGGCTGTCGACTCCGATGTGCGCTTTCATGCCGAAGTACCATTGTTTCCCTTTCGCGGTCTGATGCATCTCGGGGTCGCGTTTGCCCTCTTTATTCTTCGTCGAACTCGGCGCCCCGATAATCGTCGCATCGACGATCGTCCCGGTCGTGATCTTGATGCCGCTGCGCCGCAGGTGATCGTTCACGCTCGTCAGCAGCTTCTTCCCCAGTTTGTTCTTCTCCAGCAGATGGCGAAACTTGCACACCGTCGTCTCGTCGGGCGCCGCTTCGACCCCCAGATCGATGCCGGCGAAGTTGCGCATCGAGGCCGACTCGTACAGCGCTTCCTCCACCGCCGGGTCCGACAGGTTGAACCACAGCTGCAGAAAGTACACCCGCAACATCCGCTCCAGCGGCAACGGCGGTCGACCGCCCGCTTCGCTGATCTTCGGATAAAACGGCTCGACCACCGCCGTCAGTTCCGCCCAGGGCACGATCACGTGCATGTCCGCGAGAAACTGCGCGCGTCGCGTCGTCTTCGCATATCGCTCAAATCCCGTCAGTGTCTGCTGCTTCATCATCCCGCTCGTGTTGTGGTCGTTGATGTATCAGACTCTACCGGTAAATCAGAGTTTCCTTAGAGCCGAAAGTCGCGCGTTTTGGCTTTCTTGGTATAATTAGCGAATGGACTTCGATACCCTTGAAAAACAGGCGCTTGGGCTCCCGGTAAAAGATCGCGCTCGCCTTGTGCAAGACCTGCTTGAAAGTCTGGATAAATTGACGCCCGCAGAGGTCCAATCTCTGTGGCTGGATGAGGCGGAGCACCGCGCCAATCAAATCGACCGTGGAGAGGTGTCCCTCGTCTCTGCTGAATCGGTTGCACTAGAGGCTCGAGCGATTCTCAAGTGATCTTTCTGTTTCACCCTGCGGCAAGGGTTGAGCATTTAGATCATATTCGCTACTACGAGCAAATTCGTCGTGGCTTGGGAGCTCAATATTTGAGAGACTTTGAAGGCACGATGAGCCGCGTATGTGTGGCGCCACACCGATTCCGCGTTACGCGCGAGCCGAATATCCGAATTCTCTCGTTTGAGAAATTTCCTTACTCAGTAATTTTTCGCGATGCCGGAGTTGCGGTGGAGCTATTGTCAGTGCCGCATGATCGGCAGCGCCCAGGGTACTGGTTGGAGCGGCTCTAACAATCGGTTGGAGCGATCGCGGTGTTGCATCTTCGGTGAGCCAGGAGGGGGTCGATGATTGGGATAAATCAGCTTCGTTGGATGATGGCGCAACCCCGCGTCGCTCAACCTCATCGTTAGCGGACATCCACGGCCTTAGCGCTGGGCCTTGACGTCGGTGTACAAACGTACATATTTACGTCGTAATGGAGTACCAATGGGATCAAGCCAGGGCGGCTGCGAATCTCAAGAAGCACGGTGTGGCGTTCTCCGACGCGGCGCTGGCGCTCGAAGATCCGCGTGCCCTTACCATTGCTGATCCTGACGCTATCGACGAATCGAGGTTCATTTGTCTTGGCGCCGATCCCAGCGGTCGTATTCTAATTACTGTTTTTGCGCCTCGTGGCCGCGCAATACGGATAATTTCTTCGCGAAAGGCCAGCCGTTCTGAACGCCGTCCATACGAGAATGTCCGATGAGAAAACACTACGATTTTTCAAAAGCCAAACGTGGCGCCGTGGTTGCGGTGCCGAAGGGCAAGTCGCGCATAACTATCCGCCTAGACGACGAAATTATCGACCGGTTTAAGGTGCAAGTTGAGGAGGCAGGTGGTGGAAACTACCAATCCTTAATCAACGCTGCGCTACGTCATCACATCCGGCGCTTGGACGAGCCGCTTGAGAAGACTTTGCGCCGCGTGCTTCGCGAGGAATTGCGCAAAGCGAGCTGACAATCGGTTCGAGCGATCGCGGGCCGCTGCTTCGGTGAGACTAAGGAGCAATGGCTTTTTGTCGGCCGAGCTCTATCAGGAGGGCGAGCGAGTTGCCTCGGCGACAGCTACCGCCATTATTCGGCGAATTCCCGGATAAACTCCGACACCTCATCGTTAGCGTACAAGCTGGTCTCGCGCTAGAATTGAGGGCGGCGACGCGGAGGACACCATCTATGGCACGTGCACTGGCCGACATTGAGCAGGATATTCTCGAATTGAATCAAAAGGAGCGCGCTGAGCTCCTGCGGAAGCTTATTGACGACCTGGACGCTCCTGGCGACGCGGATTCAGGAGATGCTTGGCTCAAGGAGTCGGAGCGGCGTCTTGGTGAGGTGGAGAACAGAACTGCTCGGACATTCCCAGCCGATGACGTGATAGAGGAAGCGCGAACGCTGTTGAAGTGATGCGCCTGGAAATTCACTTCGAGGCGCGTGAAGAGTTCCTGCAGGCGGCTCAGTTTTATGAAGCTCAAGTGCCGGCCTTGGGTCAGCGTTTTATCAATGAAATCGAGCGGTGCCAGAAAGTATTGCTCGAGTCTCCGCTGATTGGCCAACCCTACGGCAGGCGCCTGCGGAAATTCACGGTTGGCGACAAGTTTCCCTATTCAATCGTGTACGCAGTTCTTGCCGGGGTTCTATTTGTATTAGCGTACGCTCATGGCTCGCGTCGCCCGGGCTATTGGCGTACGCGGTCCGTTCGCTAACTATCGGTTCGAGCGATCGCGGGCCGCGTTTCGGTGCGCCAAGGAGGGAGTCGATGACTGGGATAAAGCAGCTTCGTTTGTCGTCGGCGCGCAACCTCGCGTCGCGCAACCTCATCGTTAGGCCGCAAAAAATGCTAAGTATTCGAGCAGCCCGGTCCAGTTCAATGGACACTGCTGATGAGTAGCGACGATTTGCAAGGGCGCGAGCCCATACCTGTGATGTCCTCTACGCGAGAACCCCATGGATAAGCCGGCAACACGCGCCCCAGTTCGGATCAAATTCTCGCGGTACGAGAAAGTCGTTATCTGCATTCTGGGATTTCTGCAGTTCACCGTTATTTTGGACTTCATGATCATCTCGCCTCTCGGGGCGATTGTGATGCCGAGCCTGCATATCAGCCCACAGCAGTTTGGCCTCGCGGTCTCTTCCTATGCCTTCAGCGCCGGAGTGTCGGGATTTCTCGCGGCTGGCTTCGCGGACCGCTTCGATCGAAAACGGCTGCTGCTGTTCTTCTATTTTGGGTTCATGCTCGGCACCTTGCTGTGCGCTTTTGCCACCACGTACCCGCTCCTTTTGCTGGCGCGCATCGTTACCGGATTATTTGGCGGGGTGATTGGCTCAGTCGTATTGGCCATCACCACGGACCTCTTTCCTCTGGAAATGCGGGGCCGGGTGATGGGGGTGATTTCCACCGCCTTTGCCGCCAGCCAGGTGCTCGGGCTCCCCGCTGGGCTGTATCTGACCAGCCACTGGGATTGGCACGCCCCCTTTCTTGCCATCATTGCCGTCGGTGTGCCGGCGGGTGTCCTCATCATGCTGTTTATGCGGCCAATCGTCGGGCACCTCGCGCTCAAGCAGGAGCACAGCCCTCTGATGCATCTCATCAACACGATCACGGAGCCGCGGTATCGCCTGGCGTTCCTCCTGGTCATGCTGTTGCCGACCGGCGGCTACATGCTGATGCCCTTCGGTACCGCGTATATCGTGAATAATGTCGGATTGACGCTTCACCGTGCTGCCGGTGATTTATCTCGTGACTGGGGTGAGCACCGTTTTTGTGGGCCCGCTGGTCGGCAAGGCCAGCGACAGTTTCGGCAAATTCCCCATGTTCTGCTTCGGGAGTATCGTGACGCTGATTCTGGTGCCGATCTGGACACATATCGGCCACGTGCCTCTTGCCACGGTCATAGTGATCAACGTGATCCTGTTCGCGGGCATCTTCTCGCGGATGATCCCGGCTCAGGCCCTGATCTCGGCTATCCCGGAGCCCGCCAAGCGCGGCGCCTTCAATGCTGTCAGCGCTTCATTGCAGCAATTCGCGGGCGGGACGTCGGCGGCAGTGGCGGGTTGGCTCATCGTTCAGACGCCGAACGGCTCGCTAGCCCATTTTGATTGGGTGGGCGATGTCGTGATGGCTATCACGCTGGTGACATTCGCTCTGATGTATCGAGTGCACAAGCAAGTGCTCGAGGCCGCACCGAGGTAGAGCATGCTCGCGCTCCAGGTTCTTTCTAGCGCGGTGTTTGATCGATCGCGAAGCAGGGAGACAAAGATTGTGAGTGCGAGGGAGAGAAAGGAAGCTATCGTTGACTGCTATAGGTAAACGGTTCCGAGTATGAAAATATCTGACATATTGCGCATGCTCAGTGAGGGCGGTTGGTATTTGGGGTCCACGCGAGGCAGTCATCGGTAGTTCAAACACTCCAGTAAGCCCGGTCGTGTCACGAGGGTTTGCCCAATTCCGAACTTTCGAGGAGCGGAACAAGTGATGCATAATCGCCGGGCATCGTTCCGCTTTGGAGATACCGATGAACGACGAGAGCTCGTTTCGCACTTTCGGCGATTTCTATCCCTTTTATCTCGGTGAGCACGCCAACCGGACTTGCCGGACGATTGCACTTCGCCGGCACGAGTATTGCCGCTCGCATTGTTCATTGCTGCCGTGGTTACGCATTGGTGGTGGTTCATTGCGGTGGCGTTCGTTCAGGGTTACGCCTTTGCCTGGGTCGGTCACTTCTTCTTCGAGCACAACAAGCCGGCAACGTTCAAATATCCCTGGTTCAGCCTGATGGGAGACTGGCGGCTTTGGTGGGATATCCTGACCGGCAAAGTTCGGATTTAACAGCGAGCGCGCAATCAGCTCGGACTTCACCAGTCATCTTCCGTGGGACATTTTCCCTACCCGCGGCATTTCCTGCTGCTCGTCCTGTTTCAGCGTCATGTTGGCCGTCGCGAGCCCGGCGCACCTTCCGAGCGATCTCTCCACGTTCCTTCGCCTTGTACGGAGCGCTACACGCCTTGGCGCTGGTCCTCGCCCTGCGGGCAGTCACACCCAATCTGGCAAAAGTGTCTATTCGTCGTCATCGCCGCCGGTCTTTGCGTCATCACCTTTCGTGTCGGTATGTTCGATAGAGCACCTATTCGGAGACACTGCCGGGAACATCTCGGTCTTTACGCAGCGCTTGGATTCTCAGCCGTTATCGGCGCACTCACCTACGGGATCTTGATCCGCTCGTCTCGGACTGTCTCGCGATGACCTCAGGTTCGATCGCCGCGATTTCCCTCGGCTGCATGTTGGCGACGTTCGTCGCTCTATTCACCGGAAGTCATTTTCATTTCTTGGGCCCTGGTGGCTCGCCGTCCTATGGTGGTACGCGTTTTCAGGCGGCCTGTGGTATTTCGATCTGCGGCCGCTCAGGGACAGTCGGGCTGAGCGCACGTGCTCAGGCCGCACACCCAGTCCCAGGAACTGAGCGGGCCAGCGCCGCAGCCACGGCAACGGCATCCAACACCTTCAAAGGCCACGGAACCGTCAACGTGCGTCTTTCGCCCGAAACCGTAGGCTTCAACACCCGATTGTGAACCGCCACCTGCAGTCCCTGGATCACCTTCACCGGAAACAGCCGGCGCCGCCGCACCGTATCGAGATCACTGTCCTGCAGCGTTCCCGCCTTCAGCTTCGCGGCGAGCAGATTGGCGGTCGCCACCGCATCTTGAATCGCCAGGTTGATGCCCACTCCGCCCACGGGAGACATGGCGTGCGCCGCGTCGCCGATACAGAGCAAGCCCGGCTTGGACCACGTCGTCAGCCGATCGACCGAGACGCTCAAGAGCTTGATGTCGTCGAAGGACTTCAATTCGTCTACTCGGTCCGACAAGAAGCGTGCGCCGTCCGCGACAGCGGCCTTGAATGCCTCGAGCCCCGCGGCATGTACGCGCCCGATACCGCCCTTGCCGATCACGTACGCGCACTGCCAATAGTCGGTGCGGTCGATGGTCACGATCATCGTGTCGACACCGAGGCGCCCCAGCACCTGGCCCGGATCGCCGGCCCTTTTCGAGAGACGGAACCAAAGCACGTCGATGGGCGAGCCCAGGTCCTGCACCACGAGACCCGACGCCGCCCGCACCGTCGAGGAGCGGCCGTCGCAGCCCACCACCAGGTTGGCGCGAATCTCGAGCGGGCCGCCCAGCGTGGTCGCCTTGACGCCCACCACCCGGCCCGCATCCTCGATCAGACTCGTCACCTGCGCCGACATCATGACCGTCAAGGTGGGAAAGCGCCGACCCTTGTCGGCCAGGAAGTTGAGGAAATCCCATTGCGGCATCAAGGCCACGAACCTGCATGGCGCCGGAATGTGTGCGAAATCCGCGATCTTGACGCGGGTATCGCCGATCTCGGCCGACAGCGCGCGGATCTCCGAATGCGGCAACTTCAGAAAGTCCTCTATCAGCCCCAACTCCTGCATGATCATCAGGGTCGAGGGATGCACGGTGTCGCCGCGAAAGTCGCGCAGGAAATCCGCGTGCTTCTCCAGAACGACGGTCTCTGACCCCCGCCCGGCCCAGTAAGTACCCCAGCATCATGCCGGCCGGTCCGCCCCCGGCGATACAGCACTGAACTTGCAGCGTGTCGGCCATAGATTCGTCAATATACGCTGACCGATCCGCAAGCCATAGTTCGCGGCCTGACCGAGCGGGGCCTTCGCCATGCCGTATTCGCAGCCGCGCCGCCTTGGTAAGATTCCACATGACGTATCACGCAGTCTCCGGCCTCAGACTTCGACGCGGGAACTCTCATGAAAATCAATGAAGGCGGTTGCCTCTGTTCGGCGATTCGGTTTCGCATTTCGGGGGAACCCGCCTTCTCCAGCATCTGCCACTGCGCCACGTGCCGCAGAGCGAGTGCCGCTCCGGCGGTTGCGTGGCTGACGTTCGACCGCGGGCAACTCGAAATTCTATCGGGCCACCCGCGCGTATACCGGTCCTCGCAAGGGGTCGTTCGCCAGTTTTGCGGCACTTGTGGCAGCCCATTGTCGTACGAGAGCGTGGAGAGCCCGTCAACCATCGATATCACTACCGCATCGATGGACAACCCGAATCTCTTCCCGCCGACCTTGGAGGTTTGGCTGGAACATCGAGTGTCGTGGCAAACTGCCGACCAGGCCCGAGCACATTACCCCAGAGGAACGCGATGACACGGCAATTGATCAGCTCAGGATCCCGGTTCGAACACGAGATTGGATATTCGCGCGCGGTTGTGGACGGCGAGTGGGTATTCGTGTCCGGAACGACGGGCTTCGACTATGCGACGATGACCATTTCCGATGATCTGCTGGAGCAGACCGAACAGTGTTTGAAGAACATCCAGTCCGCCTTGCGGCAGGCAGGTGCCGAATTCGCGCACGTGGTGCGAGTAACCTACGTGCTGCCGAACGCCGCGCGCTTTCCCGACTGCTGGCCGATACTGAGGAAATACTTGGGGGAGGTTCGCCCCGCGGCAATGATGATTTCGGCCGGGTTGTCCGATCCCCGCATGCAAATCGAGATCGAAGTGACCGCACGCAAACGTGCCACATGAGCGACACACACGCTCCAAGCTGTTTCCACGATGGCGGCTGCACCTGCCGACGAGTGCGCTACCGCATGATGTCGAAGCCACTGTTCGTTCATTGTTGTCACTGCACTTGGTGCCAGCGAGAAACAGGCTCGGCGTTTGCACTCAATGCCATGATCGAAGCGGATCGAGTGCAACTGGTGTCAGGCGACGTGGTCGTCGTCGATACGCCGTCATACAGCGGCAAGGGCCAGCGGATTTCACGCTGCCCAACATGTGAAGTCGCCGTATGGAGCAACTATGGCGCCGGCGATGCGATACGTTTCGTCCGCGTCGGTACCCTGGATGACCCCGCGCGTTTTCCGCCCGACATCCACATCTACACCGCATCAAAGCATCCGTGGTTGACTCTTCCGCGCGATATCCCGGCAGAAATTGAATACTATCGGGCTTCGGAGCGCTGGCCGGCCGAGAGCTTGGAACGCCGCGCTGCGCTGCTGGCGAAATCCCCGCGAGGGCGCTAGCGCGGGAGAGAGGGTAGCGACCATGGCCTCGGTATTCCAAAAGCTCAATTTGAAGGCGCAGAGCGAAATCGTCGTGTTCAACGTACCCGCGTCGTTTGAGCCCGAACTCGCGCAGCTCGAGAGCGTCAGGATAGTGCGAGATCCAAGGAAACCGGCGGGCGTTCAATTTGCATTGGCGTTTGCAGAGCAGCAAACCGAGCTAGATCGCTTGTCGACACTCCTAGCCGCCCATTCCGAGGGCGATGCGCTGGTGTGGTTTGCCTACCCCAAGGGCACATCGAAGCGCTATAACTGCGACTTCAACCGCGACACCGGTTGGCACGTCATCCGCAAAGCGGGTTTCGAATCGGTGCGTCAAGTCGCCATCGATGCGGATTGGTCGGCGCTGCGCTTCAGGCGCACGCAGTACATCAAGTCCTACTCGGGCGGCTAGGCGGATATCTAATCCGGGCTAGGGCCCCTCGGGCCGCATCGAAGAGGCGTTCAGTGGCCTCGATGTTGCAAGGGTATGATAATGTTGGCTTTGGGAAATGTGGGAGACCCCCCCTGTGAGAGCGTTGCTCGTGATCGTCGGCTGGTGCCTTTTATTGGTATTGTGCTGGCCATTGGCGGTCCTAGCCATCGTATTGTGGCCCTTGGTGTGGCTGCTATCGCTGCCGTTTCGCGTGGTCGGTATTACATTCGACGCCCTGTTCGCGCTCCTGCGGGCGGTCCTGTTCTTGCCTGCGCGCTTACTCGGATCTCGCGGCAGTCCCACGAGCCGTCTTTCATAACCGGCTCCATCGCGCCAGCGTCGGTTCGAGGCGCCCATGTCAGTGCAGCGTCAAGCACCCGATTGCCCATCAGCGAACTTAGAGTGAATCATCGATGATCTTGGCTCAGGAAGCGCTCGCGCTTTTGCAAGAAGGAAACCGCCGCTTCGTATCGGACATCAGCAACCGCGACGTCATCGCGAGCGGCGCGCGCCGTCTCGAGTTGGCTTCGAGCCAGGCACCCTTCGCCGCCATTCTCGGCTGTTCCGATTCTCGGGTGCCGGTCGAAATCGTCTTCGATCAGGGCTTGGGAGACTTGTTCGTCATTCGTGTCGCCGGGAACATCGTGGCTCCTTCCCAGATCGGCAGCGTCGAGTTCGCCGCCGAGCAATTTGGCACGCGCTTAGTGGTCGTCTTGGGCCATACCAAGTGCGGCGCCATCGAAACGACGCTGCAGCAGCTGCAGCGGCCGATCGAGAATCAGTCGCGCAATCTGCACTCCATCGTGGATTTGATACGACCGTCCGTCGAAGGACTGTTGGCGACGGACCTCAGGCACGATCTCCACGCCCTGGGTCATGCCGCCGTTCGCGCCAATATCCGGGCATCGGTGAAGCATCTGCGGCACGGCTCGGACATCATCGAGCAGCTCATCCAGAACGACGGACTGATGGTCGTCGGCGCCGAGTACTCCTTGGAAACCGGAGTCGTCGATTTCTTCGACGGCCTCTCTGAGACCGACCCGTAATCATCGACGTGCGCGCACGCAGCGCAATGGGAACGTAGTGCTTACCCTCGAGAATTTGAACAAAATCGGTGTCGGCAAATTGCCGGGCCATCTCGGCATCGTCATCACGCATGCGGGCGAATCTGAAGTGAGGGCCGAACTCACGATCAATGAAATGCTGATGGCGCCCAATGGATTCCTGCACGCGGGCAGCGTTGTCACGCTTGCAGATACCTGCGCCGGCTACGGATGCATCGTGAATCTACCGCCCGGTGCGACCGGCTTTACCACCATCGAGCTCAAATCGAACCACTTGAGCACCGCCCGGGAAGGAACGATCCTCGGAACCGCAAAGCCGGTACACCTCGGCAAAACCACCCAGGTCTGGGATGCGGTCGTTACGCATGAGGGCTCCGGCAAGACCATCGCGCTGTTTCGTTGCACGCAATTGATTCTGTACGCCAAGTAACCCTCTTGGGGGCAAGTGGCGCTGGACGGGACTTGCCGACGGCGAGTAGTATCGCCACCCCCTACATGCGCCCGTAGCTCAGCTGGATAGAGTACTGCCCTCCGAAGGCAGGGGTCACTGGTTCGAATCCAGTCGGGCGCGCCAATTTTTTTCGAATTAGATCCGCGACTTACGCGCTTTCTGCTAGGTCTTTTGGACTCAGAACACCCCTGGCGCGTGGTCACTCTCTGGTCACTCCGTCGCGCACAACCCGGTCAGCAGCGGTGCGCATCACTGGGATTCCGAGCCGGATATCAACACGATGTGCCATGACCATCCACGCGCTGCGGCGTCGTTCAAGCCCCGGCAGATTCGGTGATCGAAGAACGAAGTTGTTCAAGCGGTTGAGTATTTCGCCACGCGGAAATCGCGGGTTGCGCTCCGCGATGATGCATCCATTGCCTCAGGCGCGCCCACGCTTACCAGTCAAGTACCACCACTTCGGGACTGGGTAGCCCGTTCCAGGAAATCGACTGCCTGTCGGACATGCTCCAGGGCCTGCTCAACAGGGCGGCCGCCTCCCTCACTCTGCCCAGCATGTGCTGCTATAGCACGGAGGCAGTAGTTCAGAACTTTGGTCGGTGCACCGAGTTTTTCGCTCTCGTATCTCGATAGACACGTCCGGTCCACGCCCAGCTCTTTGGCGAAGCCTGATTGCGTCTTTTCGCCACGCGCGCGCTTGATCAAGTCACCCTGAGACGTCGGAAACTGCGGTGTCATGCTGTTGCTACTATTACACAGTCGGTGCTATTATTGCACTAACAGTTGCAGTCACCGATCTCCGGCCTGCACCATCTCCCGATCGGAAGACGCCATGGCCAACGCAACGCAAATCACCGAGCTCTTACGGGCTTTTGTCAGTAAACAGGACGAGCATTTCCTGTCGATTGCCATGCAGATGGCCGCGCATGAAGCACAGAGAGGACACGTCAAGGTTGCCGCCGAAATGCGGGATCTGATCGAGAAGGCGCGAAACCTCGATTCGCCACGCGCGTTGGCGCGCATGATCCCCCTGGCGCAGCCCAAGGGTGAGCTGGCAGAGCTGCTCACCGTCCACTATCCGCAGCAGCACTTGTCCCAGATGGTGCTGTCACCAGGAGTGGAGCAAAAGATCGCGCGGGTCATCAAGGAACAACGCAATCATGAGAGGCTGAGCGGCCATGGCCTGGTACCGAGGCGAAAGCTTCTTCTCGTCGGGCCGCCCGGTACGGGGAAGACGTTGACCGCCAACATGCTGGCCACGGAGCTTCGCCTGCCACTATTTGTCGTCCGGTTTGATTCCCTCATCACCAAGTTCATGGGTGAAAGCGCATCTAAGCTGCGGCTGGTATTCGACGCACTTAAGACCACACGCGGTGCGTACCCATTTGATGAGTTCGATACGCTGGGCCTCCAACGAGGCAGTCAGCATGACGTCGCTGAAATGCGTCGTACGCTCAACATGTTTCTCCAGCTGATAGAGCAGGATCGATCGGAGAGCCTCATCATCGCCGCGACAAATCATGGTGCGTCCCTCGACGCCGCACTCTTCCGGCGCTTTGACGACGTCATTCAGTATGAGTTACCGGACGCGGCACAGGCTGAACTGCTGCTACGAAACAGCCTTGCGCTACTAGCGCCGGATAACTTCGATTACACCCTCCTAGCCAGGCAATGCGCCGGCCTTTCCCACTCCGACATTGTCAAAGCCTGTGGCGATGCCATGAAGGACGCGGTGCTGGAGCAGAAGGACGCACTGGAGCAGAAGCAGGTTTCACTGCATCTGGAAGAGCGTGCCTCGGGCCAAAAACACCTTCTCTAACGCGCCGGCCCGCTGCCTTGGCGACCCGATGACAGGTCCGGTAGAGTCCTCCACACAACAAAGACAAGCGGGTTTATGAGGGAATATGCCCGATCTAGACCATCTGTTCGTCGTCGGCGCTGTCGAGGGACAGGAATTCAAATCGCTGCTCTCCGTCAGGCCGCGACCACTACCGGACCGTGACCGCAGCAATCACGGTAACCTGCTGCTAGCGCAACTGCAGCGGATGGCCGCGGAGATCGACCGATTACGGCAACTCCGGGCGGCTGGTGGAACCCCGGAACATCAAGGCGTGGCGATAGCCCTGGAGATTTCGCCACCGGGGACTCTTGATCCGGGCAAGCAGGTGGAATGGAAGCGTGACGGAATCGAAGTACTCAGCGTAGTGGCTACCCCTACCGCCGAGATCGTCAACATCTACGTGCCTCCCGGAAAACTCGGCGCTCTTGAGCGTCGGGTGCGCGAGTATCTGACCAAGGAGAATGCACCCAGAAAAGAAGGTCAGGAACCCCAACCAAAGAACGCCAGGCTAATCAATGCCATCTCTTCGATTCGCCGTGCCGCATTCGCGGAACTGTGGACGGATAAAGACCCGCCGCCGGATCAGAATCTAGTCACCGTCTTTCAGATCTGGCTGCGCCTGGGGACTGAAGCACCGCAACAGGCGTACGCGGCGTTCAGAGACGCGGCGCAACGGTTTGATGTTGTCGTGGAGCCGGGCTACCTGACATTTCCCGGCAGGGTGGTGGTTGCCGCCCGATCGACACGCGCGGCACTGGAGCGAGCCATGGATCTGCTCGACTTCGTCGCAGAGATCCGAAAGACATCTCTCCCCGCCGAGTTCTTTCTCAGTGATCTTCGGCCTTTCGAGCAAGCCGAGTGGGTGCGCGACATGGCCGGACGGATGGAGGTCCCGCCTGCGGACCAGAATCCACCCCGCGTCGCGCTGTTCGACACGGGAGTGAACCGCGGCCATCCACTCCTCAGCGCCTTGGTTGATCCGGCCGACATGCACGCCGTTCTCGACATCTGGGATACAACCGATCGTCGGGGCCATGGATCCGAAATGGCCGGCCTCACATTACACGGCGATCTGAGAACGCCACTTGCCTCCCGCGATCCATATAGGATCCCCCACCGCCTGGAGTCGGTAAAGATCCTTCCCGATACCGGCGCCAACCTGCCACATCTCTATGGGTGGACCTGTGACGAGGCAGTACGGCTTGTGGAACAGACGAATGCCGACGCCGCCCGAACATTCTCGATGATGACCACTGTCACGGGAGCTACTGCGGGATGGCCTTCTGAGTGGTCTGCCACATTGGACCGGATGGGTTTCGGCCTACGAGGTCAAAGCACTGGCGCCCTCGACTTACCGACGATGGATGGTGATGCCCCTCGCGTTCAGCCAAGATTGTTCGTGGTTGCTGCGGGAAACATTCGATGGTCAGCGTGGGACGCCTATCCAAGTAACAATGATCTTGAGCCAATCGAAGATCCGGGACAGGCGTGGAATGTATTGACTGTTGGTGCCCACACGGACTTTGTTGATTTCAACCAGGACCAGTGGCCCGATCTCCGGCCGATCGCCGCTGCCGGTTCGCTGTCGCCATCTTCTCGTACATCGCTGCTGTGGCCGGATCGCTGGCCGGTCAAGCCCGACGTGGTTGCCGAAGGTGGAAATGGGTGCACTGATGGAGCCGCGGCACCGCAGGTGACGGTCGGTCCGGAAGACCTGAGATTGGTCACCACGTCTCACGAGCCTGCGAGGGCAATGCTGGCCGAAGCCGGCGATACGAGTGCGGCAGCGGCTGAGGTCGCACGCATCTGCGCACACCTGCAATCGAGATATCCGGGTTACTGGCCGGAAACGATCCGAGCCTTAATCGTACAGGGCGCGGGATACACGCCGGCAATGCGAGCAGACCAAGGCATCGTGCCAACGCAGACCGATCGGCGGACTCTGCTTCGGCGATACGGCCATGGAAGGGTCTCCATGGAATCGTCGCTGAACTCGGCCTTGAATAAGCCGACCCTGATCCAGCAGGAGACTATCGTTCCTTACGTACTGAAGGGCAGTACGTATCATCTTGGTCGGATGAATATCCACGGCTTGCCATGGCCCACGCCTGAACTGCAACGGCTAGGCGAAGCGGCAGTGGCCTTGAAGATCACACTGTCGTATTTCATTCAACCAAATCCCAGCCGGCGTGGTTGGCAAAGCAAGTTCAGATACCAGAGCCACGGCCTCAGATTTGCCGTGCGCGGTGCGAGTGAAACCACGGAGCGATTCCATCAGCGCATCAACGGCATCAAGCGCGATGAAATGGGTGATGACCGTGAAGAGTCGATGCCAGACCCGGACAACGAGGGCTGGCTGCTTCGTCGCACGCTCCGATCACAAGGGTCCCTACATTCCGATACCTGGTACGGATTGGCGTCGGAACTGGCGAACAAGTCGGAGATTGCGGTATTTCCAGTTGGTGGATGGTGGAAGGAGATGACCGGCCACACTCAACCGAATCGCCGGGTACGCTATGCATTAGTGGTTTCTCTGGACGCGTCGACGACTGCAGACGTGGATATCTACACACCCATTGCAAACCAAATCGTCGTCCCCGTAGACCTCGCGTAGAGTGGCTGCCCAGAAGGCTGAGTGAAGGCGTAGACGTAGCTCCAAAAATCCAGGCGATTCCTGGCTTAGGCCGGCATTGGACCGACTCTTCGAGGGGAAGGTCGACGACCCAACCGCAGGGATGCCTCCACCCGATCGCGCACGGCTTTGCGCAAAGTGACGTTCGCCTTCAGACTTTCCATCTGCGCAGCATCCCACCGGTTCGACTTCGAGTAGTCCATCCAGAGCGTTGCACCGGAGGCGGCGCGCCGGACGCGGGAGTCATAGTCAAAGGGCTCCAACAATTCCGGAAGTGTGTGGCGATGCGGGTCAACTATCCAGATCGAGAGGTTGTCCCGGCGCGCCATGGCGTGTGCCAACCGAAAGTTCACATGCTTGTCCCCGAAGCCATATCCGATCACCGTAAGCTGGTCGATCTCGCCCAGCACTCGATCGAGCAGAGCGAGTTTCTCCTCTCCCGCCTTCGGCTTTGCCGTCGTACTGTATTTGTGCCCGCCCGTGAGCATTGCTTTGCCGAGGACATCGCATTCGCCGTTCATGTTCGTGACGAAGCGATCTTTCGCAGCTGCCGCCGCGATGCCGTTTTCGTAGTAGGCCATCCTCGCAACCCTTTCGTACTCCGCGAGCAGCTCTTGAGAACTAGAGCGATTGAGGTCGAGGTTGCAGATCGTCTTCTTATCGTCGTAATCATAATCATACTCGCTCAAGCCGCCGTGCAACTTAACTAGATTGATCCCTGGTCGATCGCGAATGAACCTTGGCGAATCCATGTTGTACCGACTTCTCTCGATGCACGAAAACTGCACGCGCTCATGCATCTCAAGATTGCTGACAGGGAATTCCTTGGTCTCGACATCGCCATAACTGATCGGGATCTTCAAGTCGATCGCCAGGCATTCCACGAACAGATCATGATTGAGCGAGAAGACCCACGTCTCCTCGGTTGAAAGGACGTTGCCGAGTGTCGAGTACCAGGGCAAGTTCGGCGGGTAGCAAAGTTCATACGAGGCGGCCTGGTAGAGCGACAGGATGTCGTGGATCAGCTCATACAACATGGCCAAGACGTACTGCGCAGAGTCCCGGTCGGACTGACTGACGTCGTATCGTGTGGCAAGCGCCTCCAATTCCGCGAGCATGGTCTCGTAGTTCTGACTGTTCGCCGATTTAGATGTGAGGAGGACCTCAAGGCATCCCGCGAGTGCTCGTTCATTGGGTGGCCTATTGGGACCGTACGGCCGACCACCCAACATCGCACTCACGAGCTGCTTGACGCCTCGCTCAGTGAAGGGTCTGAGCAGCACCTCGGTTAACTCGTTGGCGAGGGGCATGCCCAGGTCATAGGAAAAGCCTGCGCCCAGGAGCAAGGCGATCTTCGGAGTCGGGTTCATACTTGGGCCATGGCGTCGGGAGGCGTCGCAGTCATGCGATCTATTTTGCCCGAGCCGCAAGGCAGTCGCGCGATCCCCCTAACAGCCGCCGGCAGCGTGTGTGTCTTGAGCCAACGTAGGTACCGGTGTCGGCACGCAGAGCCTTATCGATCCATTACGCCTTGGTTCGCTCACTCCATGTGGCGACCAAGAAAGCCGCCATCGAGCCAGCCAGATTGACCGCGAGTTCCGCGTGCCGTGGCTTGGCCTTTACGGCCCGCTTTCCTTGGCCATGAGCGTCGCCGACCTTGTTTCGAATTGCCGCCAGGTTATTCACGATGGATTGGCAGTTGCCGAGTATGGATTTGAAAACCACTTCCGAATGTTGGCTTGGACTGAGATTCAGGTGGTTGGCGCAGAGTGCCCACAATTTTCCAGGGTCAGCATCATCCGGGTAGGGCGCGTGCAGCTCGTCGAGCACATGTTTACAGGTGCTCTCCAGCAACGCACGCGCTGCAGTGATAGCGCCCTCAGGGTCGGAGATCCGACGGTCCATGGCCTTTTTCCAGACGGCGCGAACATTTCCCACGTCTAACGACGTCAGCGTCGCCTCAATGGGACGGGCCGCCGGATGACCCTCGTCCGCTTCTAGCTGATCGAGCAGCGGCCGGAATTTCTCCCATAGGAAGTCTCGGCGCTCGGCGTAGTGGCGAAATTCCCGCTTGATGAACTGCCAGTAAGCGCCTAGGTCGCGGTATCGCTTCACGAAGTTAGGAAATAGATCGTCGTCGCCGGCGGCGGCTAGCAGTTCACCACGCAACTTCCTATATGCCTCGTCTCCACCCTCGAACCCCCCGTTCGTGGAGAAGCTGACGAGCTGATCCTGCATCCGATGCGCTTTCTCCAGCGCAGTCTCACGTTCTTCCGACATCGGCATTGCCTGATAGATTACTTTCGTAGTATTATACATTACTTTTACATTTTCTCAGAATGAGGAAGCGTCTGCAATGCCGACGGGCAAGAAGGGGGTAACCGTGTATCTAGACCAGGCTTTGTATGATCGGGTCGCGGCAGCCGCTAAGGCGGATAGGCGTAGTATCGCGAACTTCATAGAGGCTGCGTTGGATGCTGTAGCACCACACGAGCTCGGTACGCGCGTGATGATGGCGAGCCGGATTACGCGGACACCGGTATTTGACGAATTCCGCCTCGGTGACGAACGCACAGAGGGGGAAATCTTCATTTGGGCGACGATAGGCGACGATAGGCAACGGTTCGATATTCCGCGCAAAGTCCTGCATGACTACGTCGGCAACTTCACAGCATCAAATGCAATTGATTTCTGCGAACAGAACAGAGGGAAGATAGAAGCTGCGTGCCGACTGGCACTCGTCACGGGTCTGCCAACGGGCGGCCTATTGTTCTAAGCGCTCGCGACTTCCCATAGTCACCGACAGGCAACCTCAACACAGCTATCGCAGTGGTCAGCTACCGTCGCTTTGACCCACCGCTGGCTATGATCGCTCGCACACCCGGGATCTGTTTGACGTTCCAACGTAGCAATTGAACACCTGCGGACCGGAGCGCCAAACGCGAGGTACTAAATGTGAATAAGAAAAGCACCCCGCGAAAAAGAAAACACAAGGCCACCCAAAGCCGCCACCCGCGTTGTCCGATGACTGCGTGATACATGATCACCCCGTACCTCCCGAAGAACTCGGAAAGTACAGCCCTGTCCGCGATGCGGACTCAGAACAGGATATTGCCAACTACGTTCACGGTCAGGCACGCGACGAGACAGTTAAACACGTTGAAAAGATCAAGACCGAATACGTGCTGGGTGACGCGTATGCGATCTGGGACGTAACTACCGATAAGTCCCGCTGGTGGGTCATAACCAACCTGACAAACCTATATTCGCAAAAGTATTTCCCTAGCCTGGATTACACCCTGTCGTTTCACATCGGTCTGATGATGCGACTGAGGAGTCGACCGCGTGGACCGGATGCCTCCGATCCACACCCCTTCGATGAGGTATTCCGCAGGCAACAACAAGCAAAGGATCGGTTCGAACGAGCCATTGAGGGCGTGGATCACCAAGCCGTCGGCATGCAGCTCCGCGAGAGCCTGATTTCATTGATTGGCGCCATGCGACGACGTGTCGAGATCGTAGATTTGGCGGAGAGACCGCAGGATGCCGAATTTCATCGCGTGGATTGAATTGCTCATGAATCAGCTTTGCCGCGGTCCCCACAACAAGGATCTGCGTGCATACTTGAAAGCCACGTCGGAAAAGACCTGGCAATTGGTTAACTGGCTTACCCATGATCGGAACGCCAATCAAACGGCATCGTCCATTGCAATAGAGGCATGCGATACGCTAATCGGGCACGCGGCGCAGCTTTTGATCCGCGATAAGACCGTAGACATCGAGACTTGCCCGCGCTGCATGTCCCGTAATATTAGAAGTCACTTCGATATCGGCATAAGACAGATGGCCTCTTACAGTATTTGCGGTCAGTGCGACTGGTCGAGTCATCCTACACAGTCGTCGGCTTGATACACGCGCCCCTTCACGATTGCAGCGAACGCACGAAGT
>CAVZZW010000001.1:0-1137018 GCA_963779985.1 uncultured Gammaproteobacteria bacterium | reverse complement strand
CTCGCCAAATACATCGCAAAGAACATTGACGGGTTTCAAGTAGGGGACGACAACGAGTCAAGAATGGATGCCTCTGACAGCTCCGAGCGTGTCGACGCCTGGGCCTCGACACATGCCGCCCGACAATTTCAACAAATTGGCGGGCCGCCAATTGGCTTATGGCGTGAACTTCGGCGGCTTCGGCACCCTGTTGTGGATCGAATTATTGAACGCGCTCGCGATGCCACAGACCAGGATGACTACGCCGGGTTTGTCGAGGCAGTTGGCGACATAGACGCGGGTAGAAGGTGCAAGCTGACTCTCTGGCGGGAGCAGACCGGTGAACTGACAATTTATGGAGAGGTCCGGGGTCCGGTAATCGCCGGAATTCGCTCCGGTACCTGCCGGTATCGGACTCGTGACAAGACCTGGCGAATTCGGTGGGGTACCGGTGCTGGGACGCGTGCTGGGACCCGCGAACTTACAGGGCCCGGCACTTCGGCCGGTGCTGGGACGCGTGCCGGGGCCGGCGAACTTATAGGGGCCGGTACTTTGGCCGGCGCTGGGACGCGTGCCGGGACCGGCGAACTTGCAGGGGCCGGTACTTTGGCCGGTGCTGGGACGCGTGCCGGGGCCGGCAAACTTATAGGGGCCGGTACTTTGGCCGGCGCTGGGACGCGTGCCGGGACCGGTGGACTTAGCGGGTCCAGTACTACCACCGGTGCCGGGGACGCGTCCCAAGACCTGTCGATCCGGCGGCCCGGTCTTCCTTGGACCCGTGGCAATAACTGTACGGGCGCATCGAGCGCTAATTGAGGTAGCGAACTAGCGCGGCCGAGGGATGCAACAGATCGGCCAAGCCCTCGAACTCATTTGGCATTGTCGCCACTAAACCATTCGGTCGCACTTACAAGTGATCGACCGAGTAACCTCTGTTGAATTCCATTCCACTTTGGTGCGACAGAAGTACAATTGACGCCTCGGAAGTTGGCGATCTATTGCATCGGGAACCTAGGTCCCTCGCAATTAAGCGTGAGGTATATATCTTTTGACCAAACCACTCATTGAGAACCTTAGAACGTGGCCGCGCAATTTGAGTACATCGCAAGGCGGGGGCCTATCCACTTCACAGTATGGGGGGATGTCCACATCGCAGTGTGGTGGAATGTCTACTTCGCAGTATGGTGGAATGTCTACCTCGCAATACGGCGGGATGTCCACATCACAGTACGGCGGTATGTCGACATCCCAATACGGCGGCTTGTCCACATCACAGTACGGGGGGCTATCGACAGAGGTGGTCCCGCAAATTTAGACAAAATGCGCGGTCGGGATAAGTGGAACTCCGCGGGTTATGCAGCCGCCGCGAGCGGCTGACAATCGAAGTAAACGTTATCAGGCGTGTTGCGGTCAAGCGCCGTGTGCGGGCGCTCGCCGTTGTAGAACGCAAAGTAGCGACCGATGCCGGCCTTGGCCGCAGCGACACTGTCGTACGCGTGCAGATAGACCTCTTCGTACTTGACCGAGCGCCACAGCCTTTCCACGAAGACGTTGTCGCGCCATGCGCCTCGTCCGTCCATGCTGATGCGGATCTTGTTTCGATCAAGCACCGCGATGAAGTTTGCCGCGGTAAATTGCGAGCCTTGGTCGGTGTTGAAGATTTCCGGCGCACCGTACCGTGCAATCGCTTCCTCGAGTGCCTCGACACAAAAGTCCGCGGTCATGCTGTTGGAGATCCGCCAGCTCAAGACCCGGCGGCTGTACCAGTCCATCACGGCGACGAGGTACACAAAGCCACGCGCCATCGGGATGTAGCTCACGTCGGTCGCCCACACTTGATTCGGACGATCGATGTCCAGATTTCGCAGCAGGTACGGGTAGATCTTGTTTTGCGGATGTTTCCGGCTCGTATTGGCGCGTCGGTAGATCGCTTCAATGCCCATCTTTCGCATGAGCGTGGCCACATGTTTGCGACCGACACTGATGCCCTCCAAACGCAGCTTGTCACGCAGCATGCGGCTGCCGAGAAATGGCCACTGCAGGTGCAATTCATCGATGCGGCGCATGAGCCGCAGATCCTCATCGCTCGTCTCCACGGGCTCGTAATACAGCGAGGCGCGCGACAACTCCAGGAGCTGCGCCTGGCGCGTCAGGCTCAATCCATGGTTCGGGTTGATCATCGCTTGGCGCTCGATCCGGGTGACCGTCCGAGCGCGCCTGCTAAAAAATCATTCTCAAGCGCGAGTTGTCCGATTTTCGCATGCAGAGTTTTGATGTCAGGGCCTGATTCCGCGGACTGCCCTGGTCCTCCAAAAACATCAGCCGCTCGTTCCAGCAACTGGTTCTTCCATTGCACGATCTGATTCGCATGAACATCGTATCGCGTTGCCAACTGCGCCAAGGTCTCTTCCCCCTTGATGGCAGACAATGCTACTTTAGCTTTAAAGGCCGCAGAGTGATTGCGGCGGGATCTCTTCGTCATGGCTCTCCTTCCTTTCAAGCGATATCCTCGCCTGTAATGAGCGGAGTTTCCACTTATCCCGGTGTCTCAAAGAGTGGGGCCAGCTCTGACCTCGCAATATGGCGGCCTCTCTACATCTCAATTTGGCGGGCTCTCGACTTCTCCGGAGGCGGTATGTCAACTTCCTCGTCCGAAATCTATCGAAGCAATATCCCCCCTTGGCCAGTGTTTCTTCGGGAACTTGAAGCCAGGGGCTATCAAAGCCAAGCGGCTCTCATTCGGCAATATTTACCGGACTTCCTGTGGCCAGAGAATTTCTTCAAGTAGTCCGCATTGCTGGGACCTTGTGCGCGATCGAAAACATCCGACGCAAAGTTGGACGCCTCTTAAAGAGATTTTTCGAGCGCGGCCGCATAGCCTCCAAGTGTAGTTGCGAGAGCTTTAGTTACGGTGGTTATGTATAGCTGATATTGCTGAGGAGCTCCTCGAAAACTGCTGTCCACAAGTGATCCATGAACCGTCCAGTTTCTGGTCGCGTAAATTAGCGTTGGAAGATCCAAGGAGCTTACCGGCTTCCCTCCGATGACAACTTCTTCGATAGCCTTTCCCGCCGAACCTCGGCCCTTGTACGAGTCTGGTGTGTATTTGTAGTAGATAAGATCGATGATTCGCACCCTCGGAAGCGGCGCCCAGGGAAACGCGTCCGGTTGACGCGCTAAACTCAACGTGGCGTGCAACTGCTTCAATGCAACCGCCTCATCCGTGGTGGAAAATCCTGAGTCTCGATACAACAGTCGAAATCGACTAAGTTCCGCACCGGGAAGGATGCCTTTATGAAGATGCTTCATCACCATATCGCGACTGAAAAGAGCGTTGGCGGCTGTCCAAACATAAGTGAAGCGCGTAGATTCAAGGTAACTTTTCGCCCGAGGGCTGCCTCGCTTTATCGACGAAGAGAAGTCCAACGCGCGAAGCCGCGACGCCCAAGCAATCCAGTCCCCAGCCGTACCAAGGCCTATCTGCAGTTCTGCATGGTCTGGTGTTTGTGGCGAGGGAGTAATGGCCGCTACACGCTTGGAGCATTCGCCGAGCATCCTCAAGGCCGCTCTAAGAGTAGGTCCTGGCATCGCTAATCACCTTGTTTACCGGCGCTCGGATGTGCGTTTACTTAAATTCACCGTAACGGTGGAAAATTTGTTAACTTCGAAAACCCTCGGAATAATACACACACTCTCTCAATCATTGCTCGAATGTCTGAGTCGATAATCAAGTGAGCACCAAGTCTGTCCGAATTCCCGCGCAAGATAGAGAACATGTCTTGGCGCAATCGATCGACGCTGACGCCACGCTCGTAATAGCGTGGACCCCAGACTTCCCTGGTAAGTCTGTAATTGATGTCATTCCTTAGGCTACACATCCAACCAACGTCCCTATCCGGGGATCCTGCCATGCCAAGCCATTCTCTAAGTCCCTCAAGACTCAGGAGTGCAGCTGCCCGCACCGATTGCGAGAAAGGTACAGCTATGCCATTCCCGGACCCGATTTCGTCTGCCACAGACCGCAAACAATCATCGCTGTGACGCCAAAATCCCTCATGAAATCCACGAACATTTTTCTTTTTCAACTCCAGCGTAGTGACTGAGCCTATGTTCAACACCAAAGCGTAGGTTCCTCGGTCGAGCCGCGTAGTCGCGCCCGGTGCAACGCTCAAAGCGTCGCAATCTTCGCTATCCAAGTACAGCAGGCCCTGGCCAAATATTCTCAGCAATCCCAGCATGAGGTAGAAACCGGAGTAATAGGCGGAGATCGAAGCCCACCCTATCGATCGTGGGTCGTATACCGTTGCAGACCTAGGAATGATGCTCTCGCGGGCAGCCCAAAGGTAGCGAATGCAGTCTGCGCCATTTGCTTCCGACCATGATCTATCAATTGGGGTAACACGAATCCGCTCTTGAGTATTTTCAATTACGAAGTAATTTCCGCCGCGCACGAACCATTCTCGAATTCCCAATACACGCGGGTCGCATCCCTCGGTAAACCGTCGCTTAGCTTCCTCGGTGACTTGGATCAACTCTGCGGCAACGATGGGCATTACAGCAGTGGTTCGAGATCGAGCTTCTTTAGCAACCGTTCACTTAGCGCTTTGTACGACGTCCCGGGATTTTCAAACGTCGCACGCCGAGTGTGCCGAAACATCGGCTCCATTGCATCGAAAAAATCGGAATGATTGTAACTTTGCCCCTTTCGATCTAAAACAACTCTTGCTATTCGTGGAAAAATATCTAGGAGGGCTTTGAAAACTGTTGGATCGGAAAGTACATTTTCGGCCTTCTTATCGGCTAAGTGCTGGCGCGATGCGATTAGATAATTGTTCAATGCGGGAAAAACCGACTCGACATCTTTTTGGCTAAATCTGCCAAGCGCTGGCCGAATTGCAGTATTGAATGTAACTCTTGATATTTTGCCTTTCTGCTTTTCTGCAGCACTTAACCACCCTGCCAACACGCTATCCGGATTAGTGTTGAATTCATCAAAAAGCTCGCCCATAAATTTTTCATTGGAATTTTCATAGGAGGCAAGTCGTTTGATATCTAGGAGGAGAGAGCTGGCCCCACTCTTTGAGACACCGGGATAAGTGGAAACTCCGCTCATTACAGGCGAGGATATCGCTTGAAAGGAAGGAGAGCCATGACGAAGAGATCCCGCCGCAATCACTCTGCGGCCTTTAAAGCTAAAGTAGCATTGTCTGCCATCAAGGGGGAAGAGACCTTGGCGCAGTTGGCAACGCGATACGATGTTCATGCGAATCAGATCGTGCAATGGAAGAACCAGTTGCTGGAACGAGCGGCTGATGTTTTTGGAGGACCAGGGCAGTCCGCGGAATCAGGCCCTGACATCAAAACTCTGCATGCGAAAATCGGACAACTCGCGCTTGAGAATGATTTTTTAGCAGGCGCGCTCGGACGGTCACCCGGATCGAGCGCCAAGCGATGATCAACCCGAACCATGGATTGAGCCTGACGCGCCAGGCGCAGCTCCTGGAGTTGTCGCGCGCCTCGCTGTATTACGAGCCCGTGGAGACGAGCGATGAGGATCTGCGGCTCATGCGCCGCATCGATGAATTGCACCTGCAGTGGCCATTTCTCGGCAGCCGCATGCTGCGTGACAAGCTGCGTTTGGAGGGCATCAGTGTCGGTCGCAAACATGTGGCCACGCTCATGCGAAAGATGGGCATTGAAGCGATCTACCGACGCGCCAATACGAGCCGGAAACATCCGCAAAACAAGATCTACCCGTACCTGCTGCGAAATCTGGACATCGATCGTCCGAATCAAGTGTGGGCGACCGACGTGAGCTACATCCCGATGGCGCGTGGCTTTGTGTACCTCGTCGCCGTGATGGACTGGTACAGCCGCCGGGTCTTGAGCTGGCGGATCTCCAACAGCATGACCGCGGACTTTTGTGTCGAGGCACTCGAGGAAGCGATTGCACGGTACGGTGCGCCGGAAATCTTCAACACCGACCAAGGCTCGCAATTTACCGCGGCAAACTTCATCGCGGTGCTTGATCGAAACAAGATCCGCATCAGCATGGACGGACGAGGCGCATGGCGCGACAACGTCTTCGTGGAAAGGCTGTGGCGCTCGGTCAAGTACGAAGAGGTCTATCTGCACGCGTACGACAGTGTCGCTGCGGCCAAGGCCGGCATCGGTCGCTACTTTGCGTTCTACAACGGCGAGCGCCCGCACACGGCGCTTGACCGCAACACGCCTGATAACGTTTACTTCGATTGTCAGCCGCTCGCGGCGGCTGCATAACCCGCGGAGTTCCACTTATCCCGACCGCGCATTTTGTCTAAATTTGCGGGACCACCTCTGAGCTCGTTGGAAACGGGGCGCTGCTTGGTGTTGATATCGATGAATAGCTTTACTTCCTGCTCGCGCGTGAGGCCATTGTAGATAACAACTGGCACTCGCAAAGACGTTTTCGCAAGCGAATAACCGTACACGCGATGCTGTCCGTCAAGAACAAGGAAAGCATGCGACCCCAACTCAAATCTAACAGTCTTGCCCCTGCCTGTAACCTTAAAGGATGCTTCAGATTGCGCGGACAAAATGACCGCGTTCGGAATCGTCCCCAATCCTGAGTCAATATAGTTCGCGATTTCTTTCGCGCGTTTCGTGTCTAGGCGACGTTGGAACCCTTCATTTGGGTCTTCAAATCGATTGCTTACATAGCAACACTTGGCCAGCACGTCGCTTGGCATCGTTAGTGTGTAAAACCGCCACGAACCTTGAGTAACGAGGCTCACCGCATATGCAAGTTCTTCCATTTAGCTGTCTTCCTCTGATCTCTAAGACTCGGTTGCGTCCCTAGTGCCCGTGCTCGTCGGCCCTGGCTTTGGTTCGCTTTCGCCGCCATTACAAATATCTGCCACCAGCTTATTTGTCTCGATTCTAAATTCTCTTGGGAGTTTTGACGCCGCCAACAGGTAGCTTGCGGCAAGATTGATGAATTGGCGAATCCGCCCGTTTGCGCTCAGGCGCTCTCGCAGCCGGGCGTCCAGCTCCTTCTCAGGAACTGAAAGATTTCTAAACCCCAAATCCAGGAGTGGTAAACAACACGTTCCTACCAATGTAGGCGCATCCAGAAGACTTCGAAAGACTTCGATAAATTCCTGCCATCCTGGCAAATCAAATTGCGCCGACTCGCCTCCGCGTCTTTGAGCAACGGCGGCTTTTAATCGTTGGCGGATTTCATAGTTTTCTCGCCCACCCCAAATATAGTGACGCAAGGTGCTCTCGAATCTTTCTTTTCCCACTCCGGGATCAAATACGTTGTGAAAGATGCGAACTAACTCTGAGAAGAAGAGCAACAGTTGCATGCAACTTAAAATAAACAGCGCGACGTGTTCCTTTTTTTCAGGATCTAGTTCGCCTTCTATTTTTCGAATACAAGCAACCAACGCGCGGATTCCCGCTGCTGGGTCGGAAATCAGAGGACCCGCAGACTGAAGTTGCGCGATGTGGTTTCGGATCAACGGATACTTATCGCCAATTCGGCGCAATATTTCCCATGCATCAAGCCGCTCAATATAGGAGTTTGAAACTCCGTAATTGGAATTGGCGGCAAGCGCGTAAACGTCAAAAATTTCTTCCGAAAACAGCCTCACTCCGATTACGCCCCCTGCCAGGCGGTGGGCATCGGGCGCCGGTTTGCTTAAGATTACAAACGCCTCGTCTGCCGAAATGAACGCTGCCAGGCCTTTAGCCCAAAGCGCGCGATTGATTGGACTTGTTTTAACTGTCTTACAGTCGAAAATGATTCTTTTTAGGGGAGCTGCGTCAGCTGGCCGTACCGCTAACACATCAACATCAGTTATCTCGTGCTTTGCGGGTCCCGTATCCCCTTCATAAGAAACGGCAACTTCCAAAAATGGAATCAGCCCATTAGCAACACAATACTTGATCGCTTTGCGCTTCTGCGGGAGATCTTTGATCATTTTAGATTGAGAAGCAGCTGCTCTACCTCTTCACGAGCCTCCGCGGTGAGCGGCACCGACTCCACCTTCTTAAGTTTCGCCGCCGAAACTATCGACTGGATGTAACGTTCGTTTTGCGTGAGCGCGAGTCGCGCGTCACTCTTAAGGCCAGCGTTAGAAACATGGCCTGCCTGCACCAAAGCCAGCGCCTCGTTCACCGCCTCGATGTTTTCTTCATTTTCGATAAGGTGGAACTCGTAGCGGCTTCCTACGGATTTTACTAAGCGCCCCACTCGAAGCGCTACAAGATTTCCATATTGCACCTTCGCGTCGGTATTCGCGCCGAGCTTCTTGCGATCGCGGAGTGCCGTTAAGATAGCCGCGGGTGATCGAATCCTGATTAGCTCGGGCAGTAGCTGCCCTTTACGGACAGCGGCGACGAGCGCCATAGCTCGCTCATAGATTTCCCGCCTCGACGCGTCGAGCCTTATATTTCCTGGACGTGGAGTGAAGACGAAATGTTCTCGCACTGCGCCAGGACGCTCGATGCTCGGCGGCTTGAGAATCCCGTCTGCAAGCATCGTCTTCATTAGCGAGAGCTCATCAGTGGTGATTTTTGTATCGCCCACCTGCATGTTCTGCTCAATTAACGAAAGAGGCCACCCCTGTGAGTCGCGCAAAAGCTTAATTATGCGAAGCAAGCTGGGCGATCGACCGGTTGCTGCCAATTGTGCTAGTGCATCCAAGTTGTCAGCAAAATATGCTGGGCTGACCAATACAGTATGGCCACGAACGCGCTTCGGCACTACGAGTCCGCCTGCCGTTACTATGCCCTCACAAACATTAAAGGTCCCACTCTCTGCGCCGAGGTGTGTCAATAAAGAGTCCCGCTTTTCCGCTTTAGAAGTGAGTTCATTGAGAATTGCGACGCTGAGTTGTTCATGCTCAGTCAAATCAACAGAAGCTACATATTCTCCGAGGCCGTCGTGTACTGATCGGAAGTGCGGAACCTGCGGAATTACTGATTGAATCGACGTCGGACTTTTTGAAACGAGTTGCACGTAAGATATTTCTTCAAGCACGCGCAGCACTTCCGGCAGCGCGCTGCTGGAAACGTCGAAAAAATGCTCGGCTACCTGCCGCAGAACGTCATATTTGATCTCGCCCAAACCGCGGATATGTATGGCAACTATGCTGGCCATACCTATGATCGGTAATCGATCGAATTGAAGGACGCGAGTTTGAGCAAGTCCTGTTTGAAGGTCGTGAGCGAACTCCGCGATTTTTGCATTGGGAATATTCACGCGTACGTCATCCTTGAGTTACGAGTTCAAGAGCGCTGGTTTTCGCGGAGCCAACGTTCTGGTCGAAGCACTAACGATCAGCCGATCGTCTGAGAAAGTTCAATCTTCGTTCAACGGTAGCACCTGCGTAGCACGAGACTTTCCAGAAGCTCGAACGCTCGTAAGTACTTGAATTTGGTGGGCCGTGTAGGGATCGAACCTACGACCAATTGATTAAGAGTCAACTGCTCTACCAGCTGAGCTAACGGCCCAAATACCATTCAAAACCACAAGACCAAACCCGACCCAACATCAAAATTGGGGTGGACGACGGGACTCGAACCCGCGACGGCCGGAATCACAATCCGGGGCTCTACCAGCTGAGCTACGTCCACCATCGTCGTACTCCCGCGGTGGCGCGCCCGGCAGGAATCGAACCTGCAACCGCCGGCTTAGAAGGCCGGTGCTCTATCCGGTTGAGCTACGGGCGCTTTGTAAATCAATGAGTTACAGCGCCAATCGTAATCTTTCAGGCCGACGCTCGAGTCCCAAGCAAACCGCATCGGAAGTGCGCGCGGATTATATAGGAGTTTGCGGGTATTTAAAGTGCCGAATGCGTATGGTCGGGGTGACAGGATTCGAACCTGCGACATCTACGTCCCAAACGTAGCGCTCTACCAGTCTGAGCTACACCCCGAGTATCGAAGTCTCGCGCCGAAGTACCCGGATTCGCTGGCAGCTCAGCGCCTCCGGAACGCAGGTCATCGGAGGCGCGGTAGTGTACGGCGTCGGTGGCCAAGCAGGCAAATAACGCGCCGCCGACAATCACGCCTCGGCCCCCGATGATCCCCCGCCTCAGGCAGGATCGTCCTTGACGGGGTTCACCAGCGTACCCACCCCTTCGATCTCCACTTCGCACACGTCCCCGGCCTTCATGAACACCGGCGGTTTGCGCGTAAAACCGACGCCGGACGGCGTACCGGTGACCAACAGATCGCCGGGCTCGAGAGTGCAGGCTTCGCTCAGCAGTGCGATCAGGGTTGCAACATCGAAGATAAAATCGGAGGTGGACGAATTCTGGAGGGTCCGGCCATTGAGGCGCGTCTGCACCCGCAGGCCATTGCCGCCGCTCGGCACCTCGTCGTGCGTCACCAAATAGGGCCCGAAGGCGCCGGTGCCGTCAAAATTCTTGCCGACGGTCCATTGCGGCGTCTTCATTTGGTAGTCGCGTATCGAAGCATCATTGAACACCGAGTAGCCGATGACGTGCGACAACGCAGCCTGCTTGCTGATGCGCCGGCCCGCACGGCCGATGATGGCAACGAGTTCGACTTCGTAGTCGAATTCAACGGATTCACGAGGACGCAGCAGCGGCGCGCGATGCCCGATCAAAGTGCTGTTGAAGCGGACGAATACGCTCGGGTATGACGGAATCGGAAATCCGCTCTCGACCGCATGGGCGGCATAGTTGAGACCGATGCAGATGATTTTCGACGGGGACAGCAGCGGCGGCAGCCACTCGATGGCCGCCGGGTCGAACGCGCGCGCGCCGGCCAATATCTTCCCCGCGGAGCGCAGCGTCTCTTCACCTCGAGCGACCAGAGTATCGAGACCACCGGGGTAACCTTGTTCCCCCGCCAGCAGGCCCCGGATCTCTCCGGCACCGTTCACTATTCCCACGCCGTGCGCAGCACCGGATCTGAATGTCACGAATCGCATCGAGCCTCTCCTCGTCTTCTTCTCTAACTAGCTTTCAACCTTCAGGCTCGACCGACGATGCATCGCGAACGCAAGGGCGACGCCGGCAAACGGCAGAAACGCGACTTCGTCGACCTTGTGCACAATCAGGGCGCCCGACAGCAGCGCGCCGAACAAGTAGGAAACCACTACCGCACTTTGAATCTTCACGTCCTTGAGACCAGACACGTCGCCGTTGGCGATCGAATCGGCGATGGTTCCGACCAATTTTGTTAGCGTCGTCGTAAACACAATCGTTGTCAAACTGATCGTCTGGCCGATGACGGCTTGCAATCCCATCGCGACGGAGAGCAACACGATCTGCAGGTGATCGGAAGGCGCATGCGCTTCATGAGGGGTCCATACGGAATACAGCGCGAAGAACAACAGCAGGCCCGCTTCGCCGGCGATGAGTATGTTGAGCGCTTGTTCCTGCGCGCGGCCGCGGCGCAGGAGAACCCCCACGGCGCACCCGATGGCAAACCCGATCAGCGCGACCACCGAGCCCATGGCCGCCGTTGAATCGCTCTGCGCCACGTAGTACGCGAGCAGCGCGAAATTGCCGGTCATTGCCGAGGCGAATACTCCGCCCAAAGTGGCAAAACTGATGATGTCCACCGCGCCCGCCGCGAAAGCGGTGAGCAGCAGCATCCATTCATTGTAGGCAAACTTGGCTCTGTCCGGCATGACATGAAGCCTACAACAAGCGGGCGCATGCCGGTTCCCAGTTTGTACGGATGGGCTACGGAGCGTCCACCTCGTATCCCTTCGCACGCAGTTCGTCGAGCAGCCCGCCGCGCTCGAGCAGCATGTCGATGTTCACCACAGCCACGGTGACTCCGCCGCCTTGCAAATACTTCTCGAAAGTGCCGAGCCACGTGCGGCGCATACGATCGATGAGATCGGCCGCGCCTGCGCCCGCATCGAGCGCGGCGCGGCAGGCGTCGACCTCCGCCGGTTCACGTAATTTGTCGATGCGTTCTATATTGCCGTTCGCCCATGCCTGAGCGCGGTCGAGCAGACGCGGCAGATCACTCTCGATGGTCGTCAATGAGGCCGCCACACAAACGTTTTCGGTCGCGGGCGGCAGCGTCTTCAGCGCGTCCACCAAGTCGCCGACACCGGCAATCTTGATTTCCTCGACGCGCACCCGGTGCTTTTTTGCAAGCGTGCGCATCGCAGCGCCGAGATCCAGGCGCGTGGAGAGGCCAACCCGATGGAATGCGGCCTGCTGCAGGAAGGCGGCTGCAATGAGCGGACGGAATCTCTCCCACTTATTGGGATCGTCGGTGTATTTCGCGCGTTGAACCGCAAAGCGAGCGTGCAGGTCCGCCGGCAGCACGTCTTTGAGCCGCTTCCCGCCGGTGACCATCAGGGCGCTGCGCTCCGTCATCAGGAGCCACAGTACTCTGGCGATTCCGATCTCGAACGGCTTCTGCACCAGCACTTGGTTGGTGCCGTCCAGCACTTGCTCCACTTGCTTCGAGCGCCAGGTAATATCCTTGGGCAAGGGCGACATGCTCCCCAATATCCACAGCTGCGCCGTGCCGCGATGCACGTGCCACATGCCGGGTCCCGGACGTTCGCCGGCCACCACCAGTTCGTCCATCACCTGCGGCGGCGGCTGATCGCTGCCCCATGCAGGAGACAACCAGGCTGCCAGTAGGCTTGCCGCAATCATTATTGCTGTCGGCGTTCGCATATCCTCATTGTCCCACGCCAATTGCGCTGGTCGAGGTGTCCCACCGGCGATTTGTCACGGCCTCCGGCCGTCGCTACCGGCGATCCTTGACGCGGTTTGCCTTGCCGGCTGAGCGCGGCAGCGACCCGCTGGCGGCCACACTGACGTTCGCGGAGATTCCGATGTGATCCTTCAGCTTGGCGGCGAGCAGCCGGGCCTCGGCTTGAAGCGCGTCGCCGTTCTGCTCCGGGCGGGCTTCTACGGTTATCGTGATCTCATCCAGGCGATTCGGCCGCGTGACCTCGATCTCGTAGTGCGGCGCCAGGCCCCGGCAGAGCAGAATCAGCTCCTCTATTTGTGTGGGGAAGACGTTGACGCCGCGAACGATCAGCATGTCGTCGGTGCGTCCGCTGATTCTTGCCATACGCCGCATGGCAGTCACGGAGCCGGGAAGCAGCCGGGTCAAATCGCGCGTACGGTAGCGGATCACCGGCATGGCCTGTTTCGTGAGCGAAGTGAACACCAATTCGCCCTGCTCGCCGTCCGCGGCCCTTTCACCGCTGATCGGGTCGACGATCTCGGGAATGAAGTGATCCTCCCAGATCGTCGGTCCGTCCTTCGTGCCGGCAAACTCCTGGGCCACGCCGGGCCCCATGACCTCCGACAGACCGTAGATGTCGCAGGCGTCGATATCGAACGCGGATTCGATTTCTGCGCGCATGCCGTCGCTCCAGGGTTCGGCGCCGAATATACCGATGCGCAGCGACATCGAGCGCGGGTCGATCCCGCAGCGCCGGCATTCATCGAGGATGGCGAGCATGTAGCTCGGGGTCACCATGATGATCTCGGGCTCGAAATCGAGAATCAGCTGCACCTGTCGCTCCGTCTGTCCGCCCGACATCGGGATCACCGTGCACCCCGCCGCCTCGGCGCCGTAGTGCGCACCCAATCCGCCGGTAAATAAACCGTAGCCGTATGCGACATGCACCCTCATGCCCGCGCGGCCACCGGCTGCCCGAATCGACCGCGCGACCAGATTGCCCCAAGTGGCGAGATCCGTCCGGGTGTAGCCGACGACCGTGGGCTTGCCGGTGGTGCCGGAGGATGCATGAATGCGCGCGACTTGTTCCCTAGGTACCGAGAAGAAGCCGAAGGGATACGCGTCACGCAAATCCGCCTTGGTCGTGAACGGAAAGAGGGCCAGATCGGCGAGCGAGCGCAGGTGATCGGGATGGACGCCCGCTGCGTCGAATTTTCTCTTGTAATTGGCGTTATTGGCGTAGGCGTGCTGCAGCGTCGACCGCAGACGTTCGAGCTGCAGGCTCTCCAGCTCGCCGCGGCTCGCGCCCAGAATCGGCTCCATGGCTGCCAGCTCTTGGATATCGTGCGACCTCATTTCTGAGCCGACCCTCGCGGCTACTCCCGACCGAAAGCCGGGCGGCGTTTCTCGCGCGCAGCGGCCAATCCCTCGCGCACATCCGCCAACTTGAATCCCAAAAACTCCAGCGCCAGCGACGCGTCGAAACTGGGTCCGGCCAAGCGCAGCCAGTTGTTCAGCGCGTGCTTGGTCCAGCGCACCGCCGTAGCGCTGCCGGCGGCCAGCGTGCGCGCCACGTCGAACGCACTTTCGAGGACCTGAGCATCGGGGACGCACACAGCGATGAGGCCGATGCGTTCGGCCTCGGCGCCCGACAGGGGTTTATTCGTCAACAGGTGGTACCGCGCCTTCGCGAGACCGCACAGCAACGGCCAGATGATGACGGCGTGATCGCCCGCCGCGACGCCGAGCCGGGTGTGGCCGTCGAGTATGCGTGCATCCTCCGCCGCGATCGACACGTCGGCCAATAGCGCAATGGCAAGGCCCGCCCCCACGGCGCTGCCGCGGATCGCGGATACCACCGGCTTGGAGCAATTGATCAGGTTGTAAACCAGATCGCCGGCTTCTTTCCAGACGCGGATCAGGGTCGCTTCGTCTTCGATCATGCGCTCGATCATGTCGAAATCGCCGCCGGAAGAGAAATTTGCGCCTTCTCCGCGGACCACGACCACGCGCACGGCATCGTCCACATCGATGGTGCGCCACACCAGCGCGAGGTCGCGGTGCATGGCTTCGGTCGCGGCATTCAAGCGGCCCTTGTTCGCCATGACGAGTTCGAGTATCCCGGCCTCAGGCGAGTGAAATTGCAGGCTGGAAAAATCCCGCGTGTAGCACGCGACGTCGATCAGCCCGTGTTTCGCCGCGCTCACGGTGTGTTTGCCTTAGAGTCGGGTACCGCGTAAATGCTCACCATGGTGAGCACCTGGTAAGAGGCCACCGTCTCCTGATTCTGATTGGTAATTTCCGTATCCCAGGCGACTTCGCCCCAGCCCTTGTCGGCGCGCAGACTCTTGCGGGCACAGGTCAGGCGTACCTTGATGCGATCCCCGGGCTTCACCGGCTTCACGAATCGCAGCTCATCGATGCCGTAGTTGCCGAGCACGGGGCCGTAATCAGGATCGACGAACAGACCCGCCGCGGCCGAGATGAGGAAGTAACCATGAGCCACTCGCCCGCCGAACAGCGGGTTTCTGGCCGCATCAGCCTCGTTCATATGCGCGTAAAAATTGTCACCCGACAGCGCGGCGAACTGCTCGATGTCCGCAATCGTCACTTCGCGCTCGGTGGACTTCAGCGTATCGCCGAGTTCCAGATCGTTGAAGGGAATTCGGAACGGATGTCTCCCCGGATCGCGCAGCCGGCTGCCCCGCACCCACCGGCCGCTGATCGCGGTCAGGGTGTCGGGCGAACCCTGGACCGCGGTGCGTTGCATGTACTTGAGGACGCCGCGAATACCACCCATCTCTTCACCGCCGCCGGCGCGGCCCGGACCGCCGTGAATCAGCGGGGCGAGCGGTGAACCATGGCCCGTGGACTCCTTGGCGCAAGTTCTATTCACCACCAGTATGCGGCCGTGGTAGGGCGCAAGGCCGAGGACGATGCGCGCGGCGAGAGCATCATCGGCACAGAACACCGAGGCCGCCAAACTGCCCTCGCCGCGCCGGGCGAGCGCAATCGCGTCGTCGGTGTCGCGATAGGGCACCACCGTCGCGACCGGACCGAAGGCCTCGACGCTGTGAATCGCTCGCGCCGCGGGCGGATCGCGGGACAGCAGCAGGAGCGGCGGCACGAATGCGCCGCGAGTGCGGTCGGCGCCCTGCACTTCGAACTGGTCCAGGTTGCCCGCGACCAGCTCGGCTTCACTGCGTAGTTCCGCGAGGCGCCTGAAGACATCGCTGCGCTGTTCCTGACTCACCAAGGGGCCCATGTGCACGCCTTCCAATCGCGGATCACCCACGATGATCTTTTGCAGCGCCGCTTGCAACGCGGCAATCACATCCCCCGCCACCGCGGCGGGCACCAATGCCTTGCGGATGGCGGTGCACTTCTGCCCCGCCTTGACCGTCATCTCGCGCACGACTTCTTTGATGTAGAGATCGAACTCCGCGGTGCCCGGCGCGGCATCCTGCGCAAGAATGCTGGAATTCAACGAATCGGTTTCCGCAATGAAGGGCACCGCGTGCCGGATGACGGCCGGATGCACACGCAGCCGCGCCGCCGTCTGCGCCGATCCCGTGAAAGACACCGCGTCCTGGCACGTGAGGTGATCGAATAAATCCCCCAGGCCACCGCACACCAGCTGCAGCGCCCCTTCGGGCAGAATTTTGGATTCGACGATGCGTCGTACCACGAGCTGCGTCAGATAGGCCGTGGCGGTCGCGGGTTTGACGATGGCCGGCACGCCGGCCAACAGCGTCGGCGCCAGCTTTTCGAGCATTCCCCAAACCGGAAAGTTGAACGCATTGATGTGTACCGCCGCCCCTTCACGCGAAACATAAAGGTGCTGCCCGACGAAAGTTCCGGTCTTCGACAGGCCCTCGACATCGCCGTCGACATAGACGCGCGCGTTGGGTAACTCCCGTGAGCCCTTGCCGGCAAAGACGAACACCGTACCGATGCCCCCGTCGATGTCGATCATGGAATCGCCCATGGTCGCGCCCGTGCAGTAGGAGAGTTCGTAGAATTCCGGCTTGAGCTCCAAGAGACGCTTGGCCAGTGCCTTCAGAAGAGCGGCCCGTTCGTGAAATGTCATGGCTCGAAGCGCCGGCCCGCCCACGTTGCGGGCGTGGTCCAGGACGGCGGCGAAGTCGATGCCGGTGGAAGATGCGTGTGCGATGACCTCGCCCGTCGTGGCATCGCGCATTGCAACGCCGTCGTCCCGGCCGCTTTGCCAGGCACCGCACACGTAGCTTTGTACATTCATAGCGTCAGTCCTTGGAGATCACGCAGATTGGGCCGTGCCGCGCAGGCGTGAGCAGCGTCCACGGAAATGTGCCAGCACGGTACCGGAGGCCGCGGTCACGGTCACATCATAGATTCCGTGACGCGCGCCACGCGACACCTCGGTGGCCGTAGCCGTCACGCGCTCGCCGCTCGGCGTCGGCGCGAGAAATTCGATATGGGCGCCCGCCGCCACCATCGGCTCGCCGTGGGAATTGCACGCGAAGGCGAAGGCACTGTCCGCAAACGCGAATACTATTCCGCCGTGACACATGCCATGGCCGTTGACCATGTCCGGGCGCACGGTCATGGCGATTCGAACTCTTCCGGGAGCGACATCAATGATATCGATACCCAGGGACTGCGAAGCAAGATCGCTCCGATACAGCGATTGAACCGCCGCTCGGGCGCGTTGCGTCGCATCGTCCGCAGCCGAACCGGCCTCGGGCGACCTGCTCATCGGCCGGTGAACCGCGGCGCCCGTTTCTCGATGAACGCCGCGACTCCCTCCGCATAGTCGGCCGATTGGCCGAGATCGCGCTGGGCATCGCGCTCGATGTCGAGCTGCTCGGCGAGCGAGTGCTGCCAGCTGCCGCGAATCGCGGCCTTGGTCCGCGCGAGCCCGAGCGTGGGCGCTGCGGCCAATTGCAGCGCCAGCGCATCGACCGTCGAGGCAAGGTCCTCATCCGCCACGCACTGCCAGATCATTCCCCAGGCCGCGGCCTGCTCCGCCGGGAATTTGTTGCCGAGCAGGGTCAACCCCAACGCCCGGGCATTGCCGACCAGGCGCGGCAAGGTCCAGGTCCCGCCGGAATCGGGCAGCAGTCCGAGCTTCGAGAAGGCTTGGACGAAACTCGCCGAGCGCGCGGCAATGACGAGATCACAGGCGAGCGCAATGTTGGCGCCCGCCCCCGCCGCCACACCGTTGACTGCGGCGATCACGGGCATCGGCAGAGTGTGCAGTGCGAGCACCAGGGGCTTGTAGTGCTTGTCGATGGATTCGCCGAGGTCGACGCTGCGCGCGCCGGGAGCCACCGCACGATCGCCGAGATCCTGGCCCGCGCAGAAGCCGCGGCCGGCGCCGGTCAGAACGAGCACACGGGCGTCGCTGCCGGGCAAGCGTCCCAGCGCGTCACGCACTTCACCATGCATTTGCGTGTTGAAACTATTGAGCTTGTCCGGTCGATTCAACGTGAGACGTGCGATGCCGCCGTCGATACCGAACAGAATGGTGTCGTATGACATGTGCGTCCCCCCGGGAAACCGGTGCGTCGTTTATTTGTGATCGTAGCTGATTTCGAGCACGGCAGTCGTGGGCCTGGCCTGGCAGCACAGCACGAACCCTGCCTCGGTTTCCCAGGGCTCCAAGGCGATGTTGTGCGCCATCACCGCCGCTCCGGCCGTAATTCTGGCCCGGCATGTCGCGCAGATGCCCGAGCGGCAGGAAAACGGCAGATCGAGGCCCGCTCGCTCCGCCGCGTCGAGCACCGATGCGTCGCTGTGCGCCATCGGGAAACTGCGGCGCCGGCCATCCATGAGCACGGTGATATTGGCCAACGTGCCCTGCGCAGCAAGTTCCGCCGCACCGGCGCCGTTGCCGAGGTCGGCGCCACTCAACTCGTTGCCGCTGGATGCATTGCGCCGGAGCGCGTCATCGGCCGCGTTGCCGCCGGGCGTCGCCTCGTGCTCTTTGGCGGCCTCCTTGACCGGCGCAGCTGTGCCGGCCGCAAAACGCTCGATACGAATCGCGGCATCGAGGTTGAATGTCCTGATGGCACTACGAACTTCGTCCACCATGTCGCCGGGACCGCAAACCAAGTACTCGTCGGCGGACGACAGCTCGACCACATGACGAGCCAGCTCGCGGACCTTGCGGCCGTCGATCCGGCCATTCAGCCATTCGGTCTGTTGCGGTTCGCGGCTCATGACGAAATGCACGGCAAACCGGTCGATGTAACGATTCTTGAGCGCGAGCGTCTCTTCCAGAAACATCGTGCGCGCAATGCTGCGATTGCCGTAAATCAGCGTGAATCGGCTGCGCGACTGGCGCGCTAGGATGTCCGTGGCGAGACACAGTATGGGCGTGATGCCGCTGCCTGCCGCGAAGGCCACGTAGGTATGCTCGCGTCCGCTCAGCAAGGTGCGGAATCGCCCCATCGGCGTGCCGACGTCGAGCAGGTCGCCGCGACGCAGTTTCGAACCGAGTTCAGCCGACATCCGGCCACCCGGCTGCAGGCGGATGCCCAGTTTGATCGTCCCGCCCCCGGGCGCCGAGACGATGGAATAGGTGCGCCGCTCCTCGCGCCCGGCGATCATGCGGCGCACGGTGATGTACTGGCCGGCGTGAAAGGCAAAGGCCTCACGCAGCGCGCAGGGAATCTCTACGGTCACGCAGGCCGCATCTTCGGCGACGCGTTCGACGGAGGTTACTTTCAACGGATGGAAATTGAGCATGCGCGATGGTCAGCCGGAGTGGGTCAGATGCATTTGAAATATTCGAAGGGTTCGAGACAGGCGCGGCAGCGATGCAGCGCCTTGCACGGCGTCGAGCCGAATTCGCTGACGCATTCGGTGTCGGTCGAACGGCAGCGCGGACAGCCCACGGGCCCATGCATCCGCAAAGCATCCCGCAGAGAAGCGGTGGCGCGCGGCGGCGGCACGATGCCATACGCCTCCAACTTGCGCCGGCCTTCGGGGGTGATCCAATCGCTGGTCCAGGCCGGCGACAGCACATTGGTCACCACGAAGGCACCCACACCCGCCTCGCTCAGTGCCTGCTCCACGGAGCGTCGAATCACTTCGGTGGCCGGACAGCCGACGTAAGTCGGAGACAGGCCTACACCGAGAGTACCGTCGGGCAACGCTTTGACCGAGCGAATCAAGCCAAGATCGACGATGCTCAAAGCCGGGATCTCGGGATCCTCGACGGATGCGAGAGCCCTCCAAGCCAGGGACAGACGGGCATCAGCCTCCAATTGAACGTGTGCCTCGCCGGACACCGAGGCAGGCGCGCGGTCGGGCACTGGGACAAGCTCGGCGCCGGTCGCGGGCACGGTCGCAGTCGCGAGATTTTCCGCGCGCCGCGTGTTCACCAGCGTGCTCCCGGATAAGCGCGCTGCAGGTATTGCATATCGGAGAGTAGGTAGCCGAGATGCTCGCTGTGCTGGCCGCGCTTCCCGTGCCAGGAATGCGCTCGGTCCTTGGGACGCTGCAGTGTCGCTTCGGCCAGTACCTCATCGATACGCCGGCCCCACGCCGCTTGCACCTCGGACAATCGAGGCGCCACGCCCCGCTCAGCCATCATCCGATCCAACTCATCTTCGGCGAACAGCTCGACGGTATACGGCCAAAGAGTATCCAGGGCCGATTGAACCCGCGCGTGACTTTCCTCGGTGCCGTCGCCGAGGCGCACCAGCCAGGCGCTGCTGTAGCGCAAGTGATACAGCACTTCTTTCACTGATTTCGCTGCGATCGCGGCCAGGCGCTCGTCCGTGGACCCGGCCAGGCGCTCGTAGAGCTCGAGCTGGAAGGCGTCGATCAGCACTTGACGCACGATGGTCTGGCCGAAATCACCGTTCGGTTGTTCGGCCAACACTGCGTTCAAGTATTCGCCCTGCTCACGCAGAAAGGCGATTTCATCCTCGCCCCGCCCCCGGCCTTCGACTTCGCCGGCATAGGTCAATAACAGCCGCGCCTGTCCTATCAAGTCGAGCGCGATATTGGCCAAGCCCAAATCCTCTTCCAGCGCGGGAGAATGTCCGACCCATTCGCCGAGCCTCTGCCCGAGCACCAGGCTCAAGTCACCGAGGCGCAGCACGTACCGGAACAGCACCTGCGCATCGGCGTCGCCGCCGCTGGGAAAGGCTGCGCTCACAGCGTTTTGACCTCTTCGGGAATGTCGTAAAACGTCGGGTGGCGATAGATCTTGTCCCGCGCCGGCTCGAACAGGGAATCGGTCTCCGCAGGATCAGAGGCCGTGATCTCCTTGGAGGGCACCACCCAAATGCTGACGCCCTCTTGACGCCGGGTATAAAGATCGCGCGCGTGATCGAGGGCCATGCGCGCATCGGCGGCGTGCAAGCTGCCGACGTGCTTGTGGTCGAGACCGGCGCGCGCCCGCACGAAGACTTCGTACAAGGGCCACTGGCGTTGATTGTCCGGGGTGCTCATGGAACGTCTCTCCTAGGCGGCAAGGGTTGCGGCACGTTGGCGTTGCTTCTCGGCGTGAGCGCTCGCAGCCGCCCGCACCCACGCGCCCGCGGCGTGAGCGTTGCGCCGCGCGGCGAGCCGTTCTGCATTGCACGGTCCGTTGCCCTTCAAGACTTGATCGAACTCGGTCCAGTCGATCGGCCCGAACTCGTGCCGCTGCTTGACCTCGTCCCAGCGCAGCAGAGGATCGGGAATGGTGAGGTTCAGGAACTTGGCCTGGGGCACCGTGAAATCGACGAACTTCTGCCGCAGCTCATCGTTCGAGAAGCGCTTGATCTTCCAGCGTTGCGACTCGCCGCTATGCGTCGAATTGGCGTCGGAAGGTCCGAACATCATGAGCGCGGGCCACCACCAGCGATCGAGCGCCTGCTGCGCCATGCGCTTCTGCTCGGGTGTGCCCTGCGCGAGATGCATCATCAGGTCGTAGCCCTGCCGTTGGTGGAAGCTCTCTTCGCGGCAGACACGCACCATGGCGCGCGCATAGGGACCGTAGGAACACCGGCACAGGGGAATCTGGTTCATGATCGCGGCGCCGTCGACCAGCCAGCCGATGGCGCCGACATCGGCCCAGGTCGGTGTCGGATAGTTGAAAATGCTCGAATACTTGGCCTTGCCCGACAAGAGTTGATCGATGAGCTGATCGCGGCTCACGCCCAGCGTCTCGGCGGCGCTGTAGAGATACGCGCCATGGCCTCCCTCGTCCTGCACCTTGGCGATCAAAATTGCCTTGCGCTGCAGAGTCGGGGCGCGGGTGATCCAGTTGCCCTCCGGCAGCATGCCGACGATTTCGGAATGCGCATGCTGCGAAATCTGACGGATCAAGGTATTGCGGTAGCGAGCCGGCATCCAGTCTTTGGGCTCGATTTTCTCTTCGGCGTCGACGCGCGCGAGAAAGCGCCGCTCCAGCGCATCCTCGTCCGACGGTGCCGCCGAGTCCGCACTCTGTGAATCCAGTGCCTGCGTGTACATACCTGCCCCCGGGAGTCGATCACTAGCCATTATTCTGATACATTAATTTACATAAATCAATATTTTCTGTGTCACAACGGAAAGCACTGCGGTATAATGCCGCAAAATACTTGCACGGCGAAAATGACCGCTGATCCCTCTGCCGCCGCCCATGAACTCGTCGCGCGCTTTCGCCGGCAGCGGCCGCTGCGCGGCGGCTCGCTCATCGTGACCCTGTTCGGCGACTCGATCATGCCGCGGGGCGGAGCCGTCAGCCTGGGCAGCCTCATCGCGCTGGCGGCGCCTTTCGGGCTGAGCGAGCGCCTGGTGCGCACCGCCGCTGCGCGTCTTGCGAAGGACGGCTGGCTGGAGGGACGCCGCGCCGGCAAGCTGAGCGAATATCATTTGTCGAGTGACGGCCGCGAGCGCTTCGCCGAGGCGACCAAGCGCATTTACAGCGAACCGGATACCGAATGGTCGGGCCGCTGGACCCTGGTTGTCCTGCCGCCCATGCGCGCGGCGGAGAAGAAGGAACTCAGAGAAGAACTGCTCTGGCGGGGGTTTGGTGAGCTCTCGACCAATGTATTCGCCCACCCCGAACTCGACTCGAGCTCCTTGAGGAAGTGGCGGCCCCTTCCCTCGTCAAGCCCGCTCGCCAAGATCATCGTCTTTGACGCCAGTCTCGCCGACGACGATGCGCCGCAGCGCCTCGTGAGCCTCGGCTGGGACCTCGAAGACCTGGGGCTGCGTTACAGGCGCTTCGTGAAGCGCTTCGAACGGGTGCTCGCGGCACTGCACGCCTCCCGCACTCTCGACGATCAAGCTTGCTTCATCGTGCGCACCCTGCTGATCCACGAATACCGTCGTCTGCATCTGCGCGATCCCCTGTTGCCGCGCCGGCTGTTGCGCGCCGATTGGCCGGGAGCTCGAGCCGCGGCGCTATGCCGGGATATTTATGCGCGGGTGTTCACGAATTCCGAGGCGCATCTGTCGCGCGTGGCGACGCAGCTCGGCGGCCCGTTGCCTCCGCCGGACCCATCGGTCCTGGAGCGATTCGGGGGCATAAGCCAGCCTCGAGACCGGCGCAAGTACGACCGCAGCCAATCAGCCGGGGCCAGCAGCCTCTCTGAGTAATGATGCGCCTGCTGCGGCCGTCCCTCGCGACGGCGATCATTACTCGGACAGGACACTAGAGAGTATCCATGAACGAAAGCGCGCAATGACGGGGTCATCGCAATCGTCGGCGTGACTGAAGAGGAAGTACGCCGAGCCGTCGGCAATTTCCGTCTCGAATGGCCTGATCAGGCGGCCGGCACGGATCTCATCCGCAAAGAGATAGGTGTCGAGCAATGCGATGCCCTGGCCGCAGAGCACGTACTGCTTGGCGAGCAGCTCGCTGTCGAAGACCGGGCCGCGCCGCACGTTGACCTGATGGATGCCGGCGCGCCTCGTGAATTCCGTCCACACGTGGTATCGCGGCATGCCCTCCGGCCGTATGTGAGCGAGCGCGTTGGCGTCGATGAACTGCGCAAGCTCGAGGCGCCGGCCCTCGGCGATCAGACTGGGGTGGCAGAGGATACTGAGCCGCGGCTCCCACAGGCGCTGCGCCGATGGCGCAGCTTTATCCGCCTCCAAGCGCACCACGGCGACGTCAACGTCGGCCGGCGCCGGCACGGTGCCGGTCGACGTGGTGATCTCGATGTCTCTGTCCGCCGCGCACCGTACAAAATCGCGCAAGGTCGACATCGCCAATTGGGCGGCGACGCTCGACGGCAACTGCACGCGCAAGATGGGACGCTTGCGGATATCGCCGTTGGTTCGAATATCCTGCAGCGTTTCCTCGATCTTGGCGAAAGATTTGTGCAGCGTCGAGAGCAGGCGCACGCCGGTCGCCGTCAATTCCAGCGGGGTGACACGTCCCTCGAATAGCGCAGCTCCGCAGAATCTCTCCAGCGCCGACACATGGCGCGACAAGGCGCTCGGCGAGATCCACAGCGCCTTTCCCGCAGCCGCAAAGCTTCGATGTTTCGCCACGCTCTCGAACGCGCGCAGCGCGTTGAGGGGCAGCGACCGTCTCGTGATCGGTGCAACGGCAGAAAATGCCGGCTCTTGGGCCGGCGTCATTCTCGCGAACACGCCGGGACTCGTCATCGGGCCAGGGTCCGTCCCAATGCGGTCCGCCATCCGTCGACCGCCTGCGTGCGGCGCGCGGCGGACATGGCCGGTGTGAACGCGGCGCCCATCGCCCAGGTCGCGGCAACCGCCGCGAGATCCGGCCATACGCCGGTGGCGAGCCCTGCGAGGAATGCGGCGCCCACCGCCGTGGTCTCGATCTGCGTCGGCCGCTCTACACGCGCATCGAGAACATCGGCCAGGAATTGACAGAACCAGTCATTGGCAGCCATACCGCCGTCGACTCGAATGGTTGCCGCACGCGCCGCTCCGTCCCTGGCCATGGCAGCGGTCAGATCCAGCGTCTGATAGGCCACGGACTCGAGCGCAGCGCGCGCAAGATGCGCGGCCGTCGCCTCCAGCGTCAACCCGCAGATGAGTCCGCGTGCACTCGGCTCCCAATGCGGTGCACCGAGTCCGACGAACGCCGGCACCATGTACACCCCATGGCTATCGGGCACCTGCGCCGCAAGGGTGGCCGTCTCTGCTGCGCTCGCGACAACGCGCAATCCGTCGCGCAGCCACTTGATGGCGGCACCGGCGATGAAGATCGACCCCTCCACCGCATAGGTGGTGCGGCCTGCGATGCGATACGCCGGTGTGGTCAGCAAGCGGTTTTGGGACAGCACCGGCGTTTCACCGGTGTTGAGCAGGACGAAACAACCGGTGCCGTATGTCGACTTGACCATTCCCGGCTCGAAACACGCTTGACCGACCAGCGCGGCTTGTTGATCGCCGGCGATCCCGGCGATCGGAATGGGATGCTCGAACAATCCCGCGGCAGTCACTCCGTAGACTTCGCTGCTGTCTCTCACCGCGGGCAGCAGTTCGCGGGGCACACGAAACAGCCGCAGCAGTTCTTCATCCCATTGCTGCCGACGAATGTCGAATAGCGACGTGCGCGATGCGTTGGTCACGTCGGTCGCGTGCACGCGGCCGCCCGTGAGTCGCCAGAGCAGGAAACTGTCGATCGTGCCGAAAGCGAGCTCGCCCCGTTCGGCGCGTACGCGCGCGCCTGGAACGTTGTCGAGCAGCCAGGCCACTTTGGTGCCGGAGAAATACGGATCGAGCAGCAGTCCGGTGCGCTGCCGAATCAAATCTTCGGCGCCATCCGCCTTCAGGCGGGCGCAGACATCCGCAGTACGCCGATCCTGCCAGACGATCGCCCGATGAATGGGTGTCCCGGTGCTGCGATCCCAGACGACCACGGTCTCGCGCTGATTGGTGATGCCGATCGCGGCAATGTCCCGAGCGCCGAGACCGGATCGAGCGATGGCTGCGCGAGCCGTCGCCAAGGTATCGCTCCAGATATTCTCTGTATCGTGCTCGACCCAGCCGGGTGCGGGATAGTGCTGCGCGAACTCGCGCTGCTCGGACGACACGCCGCGTGCAGCCTCATTGAAGACGATGCTGCGCGTGGAGGTCGTCCCCTGGTCGATGGCGAGCACGTGACGTGGACGATTCATGTCACTGATCATGCGATCCGGGCGGGCCGCACATCGCCGCTGCCCCGGCCTGCGGTCTGCAGATAGGCCGCGAGTCTTCGCTGATCGGCAGATGAGGCGTACAGACCGGTTTTCGAATGCCTCCAGTACAGGTCCTCGGCCGAGGCGGCCCACTCTTCGTTGACCAGAAAGTCGACTTCCATCCGCGTCAAACCACCGCCGAAGTCCTCGCCCATGTCATCCAAGGAAGCAGCGCCGGCCATGAGCCGCGAGATTCGCGTCCCATAAGCATGCGCCAGCCGCCGCGCGCGCGGCGCGTCCAAGAAGGGCCAGCGGCGGCGCACGTCGCCGATGAATGTCTGCATGTCTCCGCCCGGAATGTCGCCGCCGGGCAGTGGCGCACTCCCCGTCCACGGAGCCGCCATCGGCCCCACATACGGTTCGAGCTTCTTCAGTGCGTGTTCGGCGAGGCGCCGGTAGGTCGTGATCTTCCCGCCGAACACCGACAGCACGGGCGCCATTCCCGGCGGCGCATCCATATCGAGTACGTAATCGCGAGTGACCGCGGAGGCGTCGGACGACGAATCGTCCCATAGCGGGCGCACGCCGGAATAGCTCCACACCACGTCGCCGGGCCCGATCTGGCGCTCGAAATAGGCATTCACGGTTCGGCAGAGGTAGTCGACCTCGGTGGGATCGATCACTGTCATTCCCGGGTCGCCCTGCCAGGGCACGTCGGTGGTTCCGATGAGTGTGAAGTCATTCTGGTAGGGAATGACGAAGACGATCCGACGATCCGGGTGCTGCAGAACGTACGCTTGGTCCCCGTCATATAGGCGGCGCACGACGATATGACTGCCTTTGACCAGCCGCACCGCTTGCTCGCTGCGGCCGGCGAGGCGCTGCGTCAGGACCTCCGCCACCCAGGGGCCGGCGGCGTTGGCGATGGCGCGAGCGCTCACGGTCATGATCTCTTGCGCCGGGTTCTCTATATCTACGCGCCACCGCCCGTCCTCGCGCACCGCACGGACCATCCGGTGACCCACCCAAACGGCCGCACCGCGCAAGGCGGCGTCCTTCGCGTTGAGTAGAACGAGTCGGCTGTCATCCACCGTGCAGTCCGAATACGCAAAGCCGCGCCGCAGTGACCGACGCATTGGGCGGCCGAACGGCGATGTTGCAAAACGAACACCCGATGAGCGTTCTAGAGTGCTATTGCGAACCAGATGATCATAGAAGAATAGGCCGAGCCGAACCATCCATGCCGGGCGAAGCTGCGGCTCATAAGGCAGTACGAAGCGCATCCGCTCGACCAGATGGGGCGCGATGCGCAGCAGCCTCGCGCGCTCCAGCAGCGCCTCGCGCACCAGCCGAAATTGGAAATATTCCAGGTACCGCAGACCGCCGTGGACCAGTTTTGTACTGGCAGACGAGGTGTAATGCGCCAAACCCGCCTGCTCCACCAGCAGCACGCGCAGGCCCCGACCGGCAGCATCGCGTGCAATGCCGGCACCGTTGATGCCACCGCCCACGACTACCAGATCGAACGCGCCCCCGACGGACAACTCGGCCCCTTTTCCCACGACGGAAGGTCGATCGGGATGTGGTTTCGTTTGAGAATAACTTGCATCTGACACGTTCGCAAGCGAAACTCAATCCGACCTATTGGAGGTTAGGCACTCTCGGCACCGACGACATGCAGCGCCACGCCGCTCGCGGCGAGCAGCTGCAGGATGGCCGGGCGCGGAGGACGATCAGTGAACAGTGCCGACACCTCGGTAAGCGAGCCCATCCGCACCATGGGATGGCGGGTGAACTTGGTGTGATCGGCGAGCAGAAACGTCTGGCGGGAATTGCTGATGATCGCGCGCGCCGCCCGCACCTCGTCGTAGTCAAAGTCAAGGAGGGTGCCTTGCTCATCGATTCCGCTGATCCCGATGATCCCGTAGTCCACGCGGAATTCGCCGATCATGTCGCAGGTAGACTGCCCGACGATTCCGCCGTCCCGGTTGCGGACGGTTCCGCCGGTGACCATCACCGTGAACGAGGTGTTCCGCGACAGCGTCAGCGCAATATTGAGATCGTTGGTGATGATGCGCAGATCCTCGTGCGCCGTGAGCGCACGGGCGAGCGCCTCGGTCGTCGTCCCGATGTTGATGAAGAGGGAGGAATGATTCGGAATATGCGCGGCGGTCAATTTCGCGATCGCCTCTTTCTCCGGCGTGCTGAGGCCCTGGCGTTCGACGTAATCGATATTCTGGATGCTCGAGGCAAGCCCGGCACCGCCATGGTGGCGGCTGATCTCGCCTTCCTCGGCGAGCTTGTTGACGTCGCGCCGCACGGTTTGCACCGTGACGCCGAAGGTCTTGGCCAATTCCTCGTTGGTCACGTAGCCGCGCTGGCGCACGACTGCAACGATGTGGCGATGCCGCTCCTCGGCGCTCGTTCTGCTCATGGCTGCATCCGTCAGGTCCGGGTCCGAGTAGTGCATCGACGCTATGATGCACTATCCGCGTTGCGGCGGCGCACTCCATCCTCGGGCCGAGCGGCGCGGGCAGCATAGGAAGCCGCCCAGTGTCCGGGACCCGCGTTCTCATCGATCTTGCCGGCGAAGTCGGCCTGCTGCTCTGGGGCACCCACATGGTGAGCACCGGCGTGCAGCGAGGCTACGGTACCGCCCTGCGCCGCGCCTTGGAACGCAACTTGGACCGTCGCTGGCTGGCGTTCCTGACGGGAGTCGGCGTCACGACGCTCCTGCAGAGCAGCACCGCGACGGGATTGATGGCGATGTCGTTCACCGCCGCGGGCGTCATCGCCCTGCAGCCGGCGCTCGCCGTCATGCTGGGAGCCAATGTCGGTACGGCGCTCGTAGCGCAACTGCTGTCGTTCAACGTCGGCGTGATCGCATCGCCGCTACTGCTATTCGGGGTCATGATATTTCGCTGGTCCGCGGGCAGCCGCTTCAAGAATGTGGGCCGCGCCGCGATTGGCCTGGGGCTCATGATCATGGCGCTGATCGGCCTGCAGCGAACCTTAGGTCCGGTTGAAAACACTCCACTGCTGCACTCGATTCTTCAGTCGCTCGACGGCGAACCGCTGCTTGCGGTGCTGATCGCGTCCTTGCTGACCTGGGCCTGCCACTCGAGCGTCGCAATCGTGCTCCTGGTAGCGTCGCTGTCCGGGACTCACCTGCTCGGTGCGCCGGAATCGTTGGCACTCGTTCTCGGCGCAAATCTGGGCGGTGCGATGCCGGCGCTCGTGCACGCGTCCACACCCGTGGCGCGGCGGCTCCCGCTCGGCAACCTACTAGTCCGGCTGGTCGGCGTCATCATTGCCCTCCCGTTTCTGCCGCAGGCGGCACGCTTGCTGCAGTACTCATCCGTGAACGGCGCACGCTGGCCGGTGGATTTTCACGTCGCTTTCAACGCGGCACTCGCGCTCGTGTTTCTGCCCATGATCAAACGTCTCGCCCAGATGCTGATCCGCGTCCTGCCCGATCCGCCGCAGCCCACCGATCCCGGCCGGCCGATGTATCTGGAGATCGCGGCGCTCGATTCGGCAACCGTCGCTCTCGCCAATGCCACGCGCGAAGCCTTGCGCATGGCAGACATGGTGGAGGGAATGCTGCGGACCTCGCTGCAGGTATTTCGTGCTCCGAGCCGCGAACTGGCGGCGGCCGTCACAACGACCGACCGCTCCATCCGCCAGCTCGGCAGCGCCATTCGCGGATACCTGGTTGCCATCGGCAGTGAACAGACGCTCGACGACGCCAGGGAAGGCGCCCGGCTGCAGGACATCCTGTCGGCCGTCATCAACGTCGAGCACGTGAGCGACATCGTCGCAAACAGCTTGATGGAATCCGCCGTCCGACAGCAGAAGCGCGGCCAATCCCTGTCCGCGGATGAGCTGGAAGCGATCGCCATGATGCACGCCGAGCTGTTCGAAAGCCTGCGCCTGGCGATGACCATCTTTCTGCGCGCGGACCCGGCCGATGCCCGGCGCCTCGTACAGCGCAAGGCGCGGCTGCGCGAATTGGAAGCGGACACCACCGCACTCTGTGTCCAGCACCTGAGGGATGCCACTTTGGCGAACCGTGCCATCGGCACTGAGGGCACACCGGCAGCATCGGACGAGAGTGGCGTGCTCAGGGTCGTGCGCGACCTGCGGCGCATTCACTCGCATCTGGCGAGCTTCGCCTATCCGGTCTTGCACCGACCACGGAACGATGTACGCGGCGCCATCCGCACCCGCGCGCGCAAGAACAGACGGGATGACCCGGAGCCGGAGCCAGAGTCGGAGTCGGAGTCGGAAGAAGCATCCCCGGAAGCGCCACCGGAAACCTCACCGGAAGCATCGCCAGGCCCGTCGCCACGGGAGCGCGGCCCGCTCCTCTCCGGCGCGGATGTGCGCGCCCCAAAACCTGGCTAACCCTCAGGGGCTCACGGCTCGTCGGAGGGCCACTGCTCCAGCGTCGCGACGACCGAACCCAGAAAGGCGTTGGCCTGGAAGGCATCCAGGGCGCGGTGATCGATGGTGAGGGTGAGATAGCACATGGAGCGCACGCTGATCGCCTCGATGCCGCGGACCTCGACCACACCCACTCGGCGCTCGACCTTGCCGACGCCGAGGATCGCGACCTGCGGTTGATTGATGACGATCGGCGCCGCGAGCAGGCTGCCGCCCACTCCATGGTTTGAAATGGTAAAGGTGCCTCCGCGTACATCCTCCGGCGAGAGCTTGCCCGCGCGGGCGGCTTCCACTACCTGCCCCAGCCGCTGCGCGATGCCGAATAAATTCAGCCCCTGAGCGCGATGAATCACCGGAACGATCAACCCCTTGTTCCCGAGAGCGGTGCCGACGCCGATGTTTACATCCTCATGCAGTTCCAAGGCATCCGTATGAAACGTGGCATTGACCTCCCGGTGGGCACGCAGGGCGTGCACGCAGGCGCTGACGAAATAGGCGGTGAGCGTCAGGCGCGCTCCGCGGGATTCGTAGTCGGCCACCCAACGTGCCCGATGCGCCAGCACTCGCGTGAGATCCGCTTCGAACAATGTCGTGACATGCGGTGCCTCCAGCAGACTGCGCGTCATATGCTCCGCCACCCGCCGGCGAATGGCCGTGTGCGGTACTCGCGTACTGCCCGACGACGCACTGCCTGACGGCGCGTTTCCCGGCGGCGAGATCGGCGCGTGCGCATGCACTCGCGCCCCTGCACGATCCGCTCCAGCAGCCGCCGCACGGACCACATCCTGCGCCGTGATGCGGCCGTCCCGGCCCGTGCCCTCGACGTCGGCCGCGGCGATCGAATGCTCTTTGAGCAGTCGCCGCACCGAGGGACTCAACTGCTTACGCGCATCGGACACCGACCTCCTGGTGAATGAAGTGTCAGTTGCCAGGGGTGTCCCAGCGAACACGCCAGCAGACGTTCCGGCGGACGCTCCAACGGATGCCCCGGCCACCGCTGCCGCACCTTCCTGCGCCGTCGCACTTTCGGGCCGCACGGGGGATTCGCCGCCAAGCCTCAGGCGCGCGAGCACCTCGTCCGGATTCACCTCGGCATTCGCCTGCTTGAGGATTTCGATCAAAATGCCGTCCGCGGGCGCCGGAATCTCCACAGTCACCTTATCGGTCTCGAGCTCCGCCAGGGGCTCGTCTTTGACCACCGCATCGCCGACTTGTTTGCACCAGCGCAGCACGGTGGCGCGGGTACCTTCGCCGTTGGCCGGGACCAAGACGTCCGCAACGTGGGCCATGCTCATACTTCAGCCAGAGCGGTGATCGCGCGCGAAATCGTCTCGACGTTCGGCAATACCTCGTCGAGCAGAATCGGGCTATGGGGGCTGGGAACGTCGGGCATGGCGAGCCGCTCGATAGGCGCGTCGAGATCGAAGAACGCCTCCTTGGCGATCACCGCCGCAATTTCGGCGCCGAAGCCGGCGGTCATCGTGTCTTCATGAACGATCAGGCAGCGCCGAGTCTTGCGCACCGAGGCGAGTGTCGCCTCGCGATCCCAGGGCGACAGGGTGCGCAAGTCCAACAGGTCGGCGGAAATTCCCGTGCTGCCGATCGCGCTCTCGCAGCGCTCGACCATGGCACCCCAGCTGACCACGGTGAGCACCGTGCCCTCGCGCAAAATGTTGGCCTTGCCGAACGGCACCACGAACTCATCGCCGGGGTAGGCGCGCCGCGCCCAACTACCGTCGAGCAGCGATCGATGTTCGAAAAAAATCGTCGGATCGTTGCCGCGCAAGGCACTGCGCAGCAACCCCACCGCATCCTGCGCATTGGAGGGCATCGCCACGCGCCAGCCCAGCCCATGCACCCACTGCACTTCGTTCGACTGACTGTGCCAGGGATCACCGCATTTGAAGAAGCCGCCGGGGATGCGCACCACCATCGGTGCCGCGAATCGATTGACCGTCCGCCAGCGCATCGTTCCGCAGTCATTGAGCTGCTCTGCTGCAGGATCGGCATATTTTCGAAATTGAATTTCCGGCACCGGCATGAGCCCGGCCGCCGCCATGCCGACCGCTCGGCCGATGATGCCTTCCTCGGAAAGACTGGTATCGAAGACCCGGGCGGTTCCAAATTTCTCCTGCAATCCCAGCGTCGCGGCATGCACTCCGCCTTTGCGGCCCACATCCTCGCCGAAGACCAGCAGCCGAGGATTGACGGCAAGCTCGTGCTCGAGTGTGCGGCGCACGGCGGTGACCAGGTTGATGCGCGGACCCTGCGCGCTCGCATGCGGGGTGCCCGGAGGCGGCACCGCGCCCTCGGGATAGGTTCCACCCTGCTGCTGCAATTCGATGGAGCCGTCGGCGGAGGTTTCCGTGAACACATAGCGCCGAATACGCCCCGGATCCGGACCGCTGCGCCCTTCCACGGCGGCGAGCGCTTGCGCAACGGCCTCGCGGCCTTGCGCGATGTGGAGGTCCCAATCGGCCGCAGAGACGAGGTTCGGCACCAGCTGCGCGCGCAGCTTCACCAGAGGATCACGCTCCTTCTCCGCAGCGATTTCCTCCGCGCTCTTGTACGTCTGAGTGTCCTGTCCCGAGTGCCCGGAAAGCCGCGGCACCGCCAGTCTGATCAGCGCCGGACCCTCGTCCGAGCGGACGCCCGCAACCGCACCTTCGATGAGTGTCGCGACGGCCATCGGGTCTGAGGCGTCGCCGTCCAGCACGCGAAGTCCGCGAAAGGCTTGGAGATTGCTTGCAATGTTGCCGCCCGGAGTCTGCTGTCGCGACGGCACCGAGATGCCATAGCCGTTGTCCTCGATGAAGAACAAGAGCGGCAGCCGCTCGGTAGTCGCAATATTGAGAGCCGCCCAGAAACCGTTGGTGGCTGTCGAGGCATCTCCTCCATGTGCGACAGCGATGCTGCCGTCGCATTCCCTGTCGCCGAGCACCGCTCTGCGATAACGCAGAGCCTGTGCCCAACCCACGGCCGGCGTGTACTGGGCACCCACGCCGCCGCACACGGGCAGCACACAGGCGCCGGATCTTCGCGGCAGATTGAATACCACACCGATATCGCGCCCATCGCTCATGCCGCCGGCGCGCATCATGGTCGACGCAAGAGCATCCTCGAGCCCCAGCCCCAGGCTCAATAGCAGGGGCCGCGATCGGTAGTAGGCACCCACGCCGTCGCGGGCTCCGGTGAGCTGATGGCCCAACAGCACCTGGGTGAGCTCGTGTCCGCGCGCCGAGAACTGATAGAGGACCTTGCGTTCCGGCAGGAGCGTCGATTCTTCGAGGTCATCGAGGGCGCGCGAGGTTGCGATCTGGCGCAGCACCGCGCGCCAATCGAGCCGCGCGCGCGGTGGCGACGCTGGTACCAGCTTGGAAGTTGCGTTCATGGTACCGAAGACTAGTCTAGCCTCATCGACGGCAATCGCTAAAAACCCTACCAGGAACCACCCATATTAGCGATAATCTCTAAAATTACGTGGTCCAGGAGCTATAACATGGAGTTTGATCGCTACGACGCGCGGATACTTTCCGCACTGCAGCGCGACGGCCGCTTGTCGGTGGTCGAGCTCGCCGAGGCCATCGGCTTGTCTCCCACACCTTGCGCGCGGCGGATCAAGGCACTGGAATCGAGCGGCGCCATCGAAGGCTACGCGGCCGTTCTCAATCCCGCCCGCATCGGTCTCGGGGTACTGGCAATCGTCCAGGTCAAATTGACCGAGCACACCGACGAAACCGTGGCGCGGTTCGAGAAGGAAATTCTCCTCATGGACGAGGTCACCAAGTGCTTCGCGATGACCGGGAGCTATGACTTCATTCTAGAAGTCTATGGCAAGGATCTGGATGCACTGAGCAATGTGGTGCTCAAGAAGCTCATCAGAGTTCCCAATGTCCGCGACATGCAGTCGAGCGTGGTGCTGGCGACAATCAAGCGCACGGCGCGAATTCCCTTGGGGCATATGCAAGTGTAGGTCCACATCGTCAAACCGCGACATATCAACGCTTGCTGAGCATCAGGCCTCGGCGCCGCAGCGACCTCAATCCCCCCGCCGCGCGCGCAGCGCATCCGCGAAGCCGCCATGGCCGATCCCGGCCGCATCGATGGCCGCGCGCACGCGCGGGCTCAGCAGCGCGGCCAGTTCGCCGGCGTGACGGTATTCGCTCATCGACGCCGCGATTGCGCTTCCGGACCGGGTGGCTGGGTGCAGATAGATTTCCGTAACGCCCGGCGGCAGCCGCTCGAGAATCGCCAGCAGCTTCGCTTCGTCCATGGCGCCGCTCGGCGCGACGCCGAATATACGATCGTTGTGCATGATTCGAGCGGCGCGCAAGCGGCGCTTCATGAGTGCTATCCATGGCGCGAGCAAAGCGGCACCTGCGGCCGTGAACCGGGTGCCGCTCTGCGCCGCGAACCAGAAAGGCTCGTCCGGCACCCTCACCGCCGACACGCCGTAGTCGCGGCCGATGCGCAACAGCATCTCCAACAGGGTCGGGTGCAGATGGAAATGCTTGTGCACATTCACGTGGTCGAGCGCGAGGCCGGTGCGGGCGAACGCCGCGAATTGCGCGCGGATTTCCGCCTCCAGTTGTCTTCGCACCCGGGGCAGCGCGAAGAAACGCACGCCATTGATGAACATGCGGCTGTTCATGCGGCCGGTTCCATCGACGAGATCCGGAATGCGATCGGGCGGCAGTATGGCGCGGCCGTCGGCCAGGACGAGATGCAGGCCCACACGCAAGCGCGGCAGCTCACGCGCACGCCGAATCGCGTCGGCGGCGGCGGGCGCCGCCACCATCAGGCTCGCTGCCGTGAGCACGCCGGCCCGGCTGGCCTGCTCGACGGCGTCGTTCACGGCTTCGTGCAGGCCGAAGTCATCGGCGGTGATGATCAGATATTTTTGCATTGGGTGGGGACCGGCGGTCCGACTCGATTCAAGTCGCTTCTTTCGCGGTCCATTCCGGCTTCACGGCAGTGGCGGCATCCAACAGCACCTGCTCGAGCACTGCGAGGTACTCGATATAGCGCTTGCGGCCCGAAGGAGTGATGCGGCAAATCGTCTGCGGACGATTGTTTTGGAAACCTTTCGTGATCGCCACCAGCTTTGCTTCTTCGAGCACCTGTAAGTGCCGGTTGAGATTGCCGTCGGTCAGCGCACACAGCTCTTTCAGGTCGACGAACAACAATCCCCTCGAATGAGTGACCAGCGAGGTCAACACGCTGAGGCGCGCGCGCTCGTGAATGACTCGGTCGAGCCCGTCATAGGCGAAACGCGAGACGCCGTTCCTCTTGCCGCCGCGCTTATTCAAGGGGTTCTCCATATCCGAATTGCAGGACGGCCGCGACCATGAGCTGGCCCACGCCGAACGGAATACCCATCGCCCAGGGCGAAAGCGTCCGCGTGGCGGCGGCGGCAGTCAAGCAAAAGAGTCCGGCCGCCAAATACCACACGCCGACGGCAAACATCTGCCGCGGAAGGAATCGGCACGAGGCGAACACGCCCAAGCTGAATAGCAACTCCCACAGCCCGGGCAACATCCAACATTCCTCCGGCGCAGCCCGCAGCACCACGACCGTCAGCAGGAATCCCACCATGATGGCGGGCAGGAATTGCGCGACGGCGCATTGAACCATTTCTCTGGCAAACCCCACATGCACACGCCGAGCGCGCACCAAGGTCTCGATGCCGGTCAGGCACAGTGACACGGCGGCGGTCCCCGCCCAAACGGCGAGCCAGATCGCGATATCCGGTTTCGCCATCCACTGCGTCTGAACGGCAGCGACCAGCAGCGCCAGAATTCCGCTTACCGCAATCGATGTCGGACCATAGCCGCGAAATTCGGTGCCGCGCGCCACCTGATTGCGGATGGAATGAATCTCGGACAGAGCTTGTTCCAACTCCTTCACGGACACCCTCGTCACTGTTTACCGCGAGGCGTAGCCGGCCTCGAATCGATTCGAGAGATACCGCAAAGGCGCATCCCGGTCAACTCAGCGAAACGGACGGCTGAGGTAGCGTGAACCCGCGAGGCCAAAGCGCCACGGCTGGTCGACCGCTCTGGAAATGCCGATCCGCGGACCGCACACGACAGGGGCTCGCATGCTCGCGGCCATCAAGCTGAACGGCGGATGATCGACGCGTCTGCCGTTCAGCTCCCGAGTGATGCACAGAGCCTGTCCGAGGCGCCCGGGTCCCGCACAGAGCATGCGCGGATCTTGCTGCCCCCGGCGCTCGCTCATCAGCGAAATTCCGGCCGTCGGCTCCAGAGCGCGAATCAACACGCCCGCGCCGTGTCCGGCTTCTCGGCAAACGAAATTCAGGCACCAGTGGATGCCGTAGGAAAGATAGACGTAAGCGCGGCCCGGAGGTCCGAACATCACGGCGTTGCGCGGCGTCGGTCCCGAGAAGCTGTGCGAGGCCGGATCTTCCCCATCATAGGCCTCGGTCTCGACGATGATTCCGCCCACGCCGCCGACGAGCAACGTCATACCGATCAAGCCGCTGGCGACCTCCGGCGAGCTGCAGGTGAAGTCGATGCCGCTCAATCGCGAAGTGCCTGATGCACCTGCTGGACGCACGCGGAGCCCTCGCCGACCGCGGCCGCCACTCGCTTGACGCTTCCGCAGCGCACATCGCCGACCGCGAAAATTCCGGGCCAATTCGTCTCGAAAGACTGCGGCGGCCGCCGGGCGGTCCCATCCCCCGCCGGCAAATCCGCCGGGGGCAGATCGGACCCCGTCAGCACGAATCCTTTCTCGTTCAATGCAATGCAGCCCTTCAGCCAGCGCGTGCTGGGTACCGCGCCCGTCATGAGGAAGACGTGGCCTATCGCATGTGTCTCGAGCACATTGTCCGGCCCGGTCCTCCAGATCACGCGTTCCAACTGTTCCTTGCCTTCCAGCGATTGGATTTCGGTATGCGTATGCAGCGTGATGTTGGCTGTGTCGTCGATGCGGCGGATGAGGTAGTTGGACATGGTGTCGGCCAATCCCTTGGACCGCACCAAGAGGTGCACGTGACGGCACCTGCCCGCGAGATAGACCGCGGCTTGGCCCGCCGAATTGCCGCCGCCCACCACGATCACATCCTTCATCTCGCAGCGCCGGGCTTCGGTGGCCGTCGCCGCGTAATAGATGCCCGTGCCCAGAAAGCGCGCAGCGTTGTCGATCGCGAGTTGGCGGTACTCCGCGCCGGTTGCGATCACGATCGAACGCGCGCGCACCGCAGCTCCCGATCCGAGTTCGACCGCGTACGGGCGTTGATTGCAATCGAGCTTCAACGCCGAATAGGCCGTTCTGATTTCGGCGCCGAACTTCTGCGCCTGAACCCGCGCCCGCCCGGCGAGCGCCAGGCCGGAAATCCCGGTGGGAAATCCGAGGTAGTTCTCGATCTTTGAACTCGAGCCCGCCTGGCCGCCGGGCGTGCCGGTTTCGAGCACCAATACATCGAGGCCCTCGGAGGCGGCGTAGACGGCCGCGGCCAATCCGGCGGGGCCCGCGCCAACGACCACGACATCCCGGATCCGGTCATCGTCGATCTGCTGGTTCATCCCCAAACAAGCGGCGACTTCTTCATTGCTGGGATTCTTGAGCACCACCTCGCCTCGACACAGCACCACGGGAACATCGTCGGCGCTGATGTGAAAACGCTCCAGCAGCGTCTGCACGGTCGGATCGGTGTTCACGTCGAGGTTGAGGTACGGAAACGAATTTCGAGTCAAGAATTGCTGCAACCGCAGCGTGCCCGCCGAATGGACCGAGCCGAGGAGGATGACGTCACTCGTCTGGGATTCGAGCAGACCGACACGCCTCAAGATGAAAGCGCGCATGAACAGTTCGCTGAGTTCCGCGTCGGCCTGGATGATGGTGCGCAGGCGATCCTCGGTGATCGCCAGCACCTCGCCGGATTCGCGGACGCGCGACCGCACCAGGCTGCCGATCCCCTGCAGCATGCTTATTTCACCGGTGAAGCCGCCCGCAGTGTGCACCACCAGCAATACTTCCCCGCTCATGCCGGGCTGAACCACTTCGATGCTGCCCGAGAGAATCACCAGCATCGGACGGTGGCGATCGCCGGGCTGTGACAATATCTCGCCTTGGCTCATGTGGCTATGAGTCGCATGGGTCTCGAGCCGCGCAATCTGCGCACGGGTCAGTTGCGGGAACATCTGCGCCTTGCGGCCGCTGAACGGGGGTTTGTCCGCTATTGCTTGGCCGGCCTCAGCGCCCATGTCGAGAACCTTGACGATTGGGGACGATGGCCCCTACCGTACGCCGGTGCATGGTGCAGTACTCGCGTGAATCGGCCATGTGCGCTCCCCGTTGAGATCCGAGCCGCCCCGGCACGCCCGCCATCGCGAACTTCGCGGAGGGACGGTGTCTAAGCCAGGGCTGAACCGCCCCAGGAGGTCCCGAAGTACTCATGCATTTTCGAAGCCGCCCGCTCATTTTAGCAACAATTCTTGCCGCTACGGCCCACGCGGGCCCCGCGCCATTCGATCTCGCCGGACCGACCCTTGACGTCAAGATCACCCGAGGTGCGACGACACTGGCGGCATCCCAGGTCCCCAACCTGCTTGCCGGCGACCGGATTTGGATCAAGGCTGATCTTCCGGCCACTCAATCCGCACATTATTTGATGGTGGCCGCCTTTTTGAGCGGCTCCACCAATCCGCCGCCGGAGTCCTGGTTCTTCCCGTGCAAGACGTGGACCGGCAAGTGCGCACAGGACGGGCTGACGGTCACCGTACCGGAGGGCGCGCAACAGGTGCTCGTCTTCCTCGCCCCCGAAACGGGCGGTGATTTCAAAACGCTGGTGAGTGCAGTGCGGGGGCGTCCGGGCGCCTTCGTGCGCACGTCGCAGGATCTCAACCAGGCGGCACTGGACCGTTCTCGCTTGGAACGTTATCTCTCCGCCATCCGGGGTCTCAACGACACCGATCCTTCCAAGCTCGGGGACGCCGCTCCATTGCTCGCCCGGAGCCTCGCGATGAAAGTCGACGAAAAATGTCTCGACAGGATTCCGCAGCTGCAGGCGCCTTGCCTGATGCAGGGTCAAGAGTCGCTCATCTTGAATGATGGGCACAGCACCTCGATCGTCGAGGCGCTGACCTCGGGTGCGGGCGCCGATCTGGCCCTGGAGGCGAGCTATACGCCGCAGCTGAGCTACGGCTACTACAGCCCGTACATCGCCTCGGTCCTCGACATTGCGCGCATCCTGGATTCCTTCCATACCGCTCAATATCAATACATTCCCGCGCTCGCTTCGCAGCATGGCGACAAACTCGCGTTGACGCTGAACACGGCACCCTCCTTCCACAATCCAAAATCGGTGCTGGTCGTGGCTCTGCCGGCAGTGGAGACGCCCCAGTTGCCTCCGTTGCATGCGGTGAACCCCAAGGAAATCTACTGCGCCGGCAGAAGCGCCCTGGTGTTGCCCGTCGATGGCGCGCCTTTGGTATTTTCGACCGGCTACGCGCACGACGTGACGCTGACCCTGACCGGCAAGGATGGCAAGAACATCGACCTCCCCGCCGCCGCCGATGCGGCGCAGGGCGGCTATGTCATCGACACCTCCGCGCTGCACTCCGTGGGCTTGGGCGACAGCGTTCATGCGTCGCTGCAGGGCTATTGGGGCTTCGAGCGCTATCACGGCCCGGGGTTCATCTTGATGAATGCGCACGCAAAGTCCTGGGAACTCGCTGCCGGCGACGAAGATGCGCTCGTGGTCGGCCGCCAAGACACGGTTCACCTGCAGGCGGACAGCGTCAGCTGCGTCGACGGAATCATGCTGAAAGATCCCGCCGGCAAGGAACTGAAGGCTGACTGGAAGACGGTCAAGCCCAACGAACTCGAGGTGAAGCTGCCGCTGCAGGGAGCCAAACCCGGCGCCATGACCCTGTTGGTGACCCAGTTCGGCCTGACTCAGCCACAACCGATTTCCATCCAGACCTTTGCCGAGGCCAGCCATTTCGACGGCTTCACCCTTCATGCCGGCGACGCACAGGGTTTACTGAAGGGCAGCCGGCTGGACGAAGTCGCGAGCCTGTCGATTCGAAACGTCGCCTTCGTCCCGGGCGAGCTGTCGACCCGTAATGGAGGCGATGAACTGCCGATGGTGGCCCAAGACACCCAAGCCGCGGCCGGCCTCAAGCAGGAGCGCGGCATCGCCGCGAAAGTCACCCTGAAGGACGGACGAGTATTGCCGCTGCTGGCCTCCGTGGATGGGCCGCGCCCCCGAGTGCTGCTGATCGGCAAGAGCGTGCTCGCGTCGCCCTCGAGCAAGGACAGCAATATCCAATTGGCCGATCAAGGCGAACTGCCGCCGGATGCGACGCTGTCATTCGCCCTGCGCACCCAGTGGCCCGCTGCATTCGCGCGCGACGAGAGCATCGAGGTCGCCGCCGGCGATGAGTCGTCCGCGACCGTGTTGAGTTTCGCCAACGGCGGCATGACCCTCGAAAACGCTCAGGTCGCCGTGGCCATGCTCAGCCCGGCGAAGGCATTCGGCGCCTCCGCTTTCGGACCCCTGCAATTTCGAGTGGTCGCCAAAGGCGTCACCGGCGACTGGCAACCCCTGGGTAATCTGGTGCGGCTGCCCGTGCTGAAAGACCTCACCTGCCCGTCGACGCCCGAGCTCGCATGCAAGCTCTCCGGCGCCAATCTGTTTCTGGTCGATTCCGTGTCCGGCGATCCGGGATTCACCCATCCGGTGCAGGTTCCCGACGGATTTCTGGGATCCGCGCTGCCGGTTCCGCATCCGACGGCCGGCCCGCTGTATGTGAAGCTGCGCGACGCCCCGTCGGTGATCAACCCCACCACATTGGAGATGCAGCTGCTGCCGCCCTCGCCCGGGGATCAGGAGCGCGCGAGCACCCGGCAGCCGGCACTGCCCGGGGCGGGCGCGTCCGCGCCGCCGCGCTCAGACGAAGCCGATCCAGCGGCCCAGGGTCACCACCCCGATCCATAGTCCCAGAGATATCCCGCCCGAGATTTTTGCCATCAGAGGGGTCGCCGGCCGGCGGCCCCAACGATCCACCGATCGATGGATCGTGGCGTGGAACAGCATCATATTGACGCCGGCCAGGGCCAGCAGGAGCATTTTCGCGCGAAACGGTGCGATGCCCCAGTAATGGGTCGCATTGGAGGAGAACAGCAGGGCGCCGCTGCACACTGCCACGGCGAAGCTGGCCCACGTCCAAGGCAACACTTCTGCGATCAGCTCGCCGACGGGCCGGTCGCGCAGATTGATGTTGAGGAGGCGCAAATCCACCATGGTGATCGACCCCACCACCAAGGCGATGGCGAGCACATGGACGCTTTCGATGCCCGGAAACAGCCAAGAGGACTCGCTGATGGCGACGGCAGGCGCGGTGGATTCGAGCCAGTGCAGAAAGTGATCGAACATGGCCTAGCCTGCGTACGCGATCAGCCGCCCGGCGACGGCGATTGCGACCCACAAGACCAGCGACGCCAGCCCGGTGATCTTGGCGGCGGTGAAGTGCGCCGGCGCCAGATCGGCACTGCCGCCCTCGAGGTCGCGTTTGAGCACGGCTTGAAAGCCGAGCGTCAAGGCGATCGCAGCCGTCAGCATCCCCATCTTCAGCAGAAAGAACACGTTCCCGAGCGCGCGCTTCGGTTCGCCGACGATGAGAATACAACCGCTGGCGGCGAGCACGATGAGAGCGCACCACAACCACGGCATGAAGCGCCGCGACAGCGAGGCGATGCTGCTGCGCCTGCCCGCGAGTCCGAGCAGCCGCAGATCGAACATCGCCATCGATGCCAGGACCACCGAGATCGCCAGAATGTGCACGGTCTGGACCGTCGGGATGATCCAAAGCACCTTTTGAATGGTCACACTGACCGGGGTGGCGCCGAGCCAATCGATGAAATCATCCAGCATGAGTGAGTCATGTCCTACGTGATTCGCAACCTGCGTGAGCCATATCCTACAGACGCCCACGATGGCTTCCGACTGCACGCCTGTGCCCGTTCGTGGAGACTTCAGTGTATCTGCATAAATGCTGCCCCGTCACCCGAGGTGCGATCATGCTTCACTATGCCGTCGTGTTCTTCGTCATCGCCTTGATTGCCGCCTTCTTCGGGTTCGGCGGCATCGCGGTCGGTGCCGCCGGTATCGCCAAAATACTGTTCGTCGTGTTTCTGATCGGCGCTTTGATCAGTTTCGTGATGAGCTTGGGCCGCCGCACCTAGCGGCAGCGCGTTTCAATCCCAGGAGCACAAATGGAAGCCATATCCGATTCGCCGACGGCACGTAAGATGCGCGAGTACGCCAACGGCCAGCTCAATAACTTCATCAGCAGTATCGAGGATTTGACGAATGCCTTGAAGGACGTCGAATCACCCGAAATCGAACGAGTGCGCGCCAAGGTCAAGCTCGCGCTGGTAGCGGCCAGGAGCGCAGTCTCCGACACCGCCTCGCAACTGCGCAGCCAAGCTCAACAAGTCGGCACGCGCACCGACCGCTTCGTGCACAACAATCCCTGGCCGGTGATCGGAATCGCCGCGGTGGTGGGTCTCGCCGTCGGCATGCTGGCTTCGCGGCGTTCCTGAGGGGTCAAAGAGCGGCCCGTGCCGCACCGCCATTGCACCCGCCGGCGCCGTGCCCACCGCAATGCGCCGCCGCATTGCGCCCGCCAGTGCCGCGTCCGCCGTCCACTCGCTACGCCCGCCGCCATTGCGTCGGGCTTCCCGGCTTGTCTTCCAGCAGAATTCCGGCGGCCGCCAATTGCGCCCGAATGCGGTCGGACTCCGCGAAATTCTTGGTGGCGCGCGCCGCCTGGCGCGCCGCGATCAGCGCCTCGATGGCCGAATCGGACATGAGCTGATCACCCACGCTGCGTTTCAGGTACGTATCCGGAACTTGCTGCAGTACGCCGAGCACCGCGCCCATGGCGCGCAGCGTTGCGGCGGCGTCAGCCGCCTTCCCGGAATTCCCGGCGGCTTTTGCCTGATTGAGTTCCCGTGCCACTCCCTGCAAGACCGCCAACGCCTCGGGAGTATTGAAATCGTCGTCCATGGCGCGGCGGAATTCGGCGAGCGTGCCCGCATCCACGGACCCCGCCTCGCCGGCATCCTTGAGCGCACGGTAAAGCCCCAGCAATGTCTCGTCCGCCTGTGCGAGCTGCACCGTCGAATAGTTGATGGGCCCTCGATAATGACTGCTCAATAAAAAGAACTTCAGCACCTCCGGATTGCGCAGCGTCTTCAGAACCTCGCGCACGGTAAAGAAGTTGCCGAGCGATTTCGACATCTTCTCGTCGTTCACGCGCACGAATCCGTTGTGCATCCAGACGCGGACGAAGGGCGAGTCGCAGGCGGCACAGGACTGTGCAATCTCGTTCTCATGGTGCGGAAACTTCAGATCCTCGCCGCCGCCGTGCAGATCGAAATAATCACCGAGCAAGCTCGTCGACATGGCCGAGCATTCGATGTGCCATCCGGGACGGCCGTCCCCCCATGGCGAGACCCACGAAGGCTCGCCCGGCTTCGCATGCTTCCAGAGCACGAAATCCAAGGGATCGAGCTTGGCGTCGTCCACCTGCACGCGCGAGCCGGCGCGCAGATCGTCGATTTTCTTCCCCGAAAGCCGGCCGTACCTCGGGAACTTGCGCACCGAGTACATGACATCACCGTTGCCGGCGACATAGGCGTAGCCCTTGTCGATCAGGGTTTGCGTCATGGCGATGATCTGACCGATGTACTCGGTGGCTCGCGGCTCGAGGTCGGGCGGCTGAAGCCCGAGAGTTGCGCAATCCTCGTGCATGGCCGCGGTGAAACGCCGCGCCAAGTCGGCCCAATTCTCGCCGTTGGCGGCGGCCCGCTCGATGATTTTGTCGTCTATGTCGGTGATGTTGCGCACATAGGTGACCGCGTAGCCCAGCGAGCGCAAGTAGCGCTGGATGAGATCGAACACCGTCAGCATGCGCGCGTGCCCGACGTGGATGTAGTCGTAGTTCGTCATTCCGCACACGTACATGCGGACTTCGTTGGGGCGCAGAGGTTTGAATTCCTCTTTCGCGCCGGTGAGCGAATTATGGATCCTAAGCATGGGACTCGAGTCGGCGACGGGCCGTTTCCGGCGACATGAGCTTGAGCAGGGGTCCGAGTTCCGGACCGTGCGCCTGACCGGTCAAGGCCACCCTGAGCGGCATGTAGAGATCCGCGCCCTTGCGGCCCGTGCGTTCTTTCAGGATTTTGGTCAACTGTTTGATGTCCGACGATGATTGATCGAATGCCACCGCGGCGGCCGCGAAAAAATCCGGCCCTGCCGCCTCGATGATACCCTGCTCGGCCGCACCCAGTGGAGGCAGGTCGCCGCGCACCACCGCTCGCCACGGCGCAGCGTCGGCGGGCAGCACCACATTGTGACGCACCAGCTCGATGAAGTCGTCCGGGTCGCCGGACGCCAACCAGGCTCCGATTTGCGCGGCGGACATCCGTTGTACAGCCTCCTTCTGCCAATGCGCCAACTGAGCCTCGTCGAAGCGCGCCGGCGCGCGCCCGAGATGTTCCGGACGGAAGTGAGCGGGCATGTCGCTCACGGACAGCCAGCCCTCGACATCGCCGGTATGTCCCAGATGGAACAAATGATTGAGTACGGCCTCAGGAAGGAACCCGCGCTCGCGAAATTCCTGGGCACTGGTGCTGCCGTGCCGCTTCGACAGGGGCGCACCGTCCGCTCCCACCAGCAATCCGACATGGCCATACCCGGGGCAGCGCATGCCCAATGCATTCAGCACCAGGAGCTGGCGCGGCGTATTGGTGAGATGATCGTCGCCGCGCAGCACCTGCGTCACACCCATGACCGAATCATCGACGGCATTGCAAAAGAAGAACGCCGAGGTGCCGTCCTCGCGGCGAATGATGAAGTCGCCTATATCACTCGATGCGAATCGTTGCGGTCCGTGCACGGTATCGATGAACTCGATGACCTCGCCGCTCGGCACGGCGAATCGCAGAGCGGCTCCAAGCCCCCTCGCCTCCCGCTCGGCGCGCTGCGCGGCCGTCAGATGCCGGCACGTCCCCGCGTAGCGCGGCGGTTTACCCGCCATGCGCTGCAATTTGCGCGACAGCTCCAGGTCCTCCGCCGTGCAATAGCACGGATACGCCTGGCCGTTCAACTTCAGTTGCGCATACAAGGTTCGATAGAAATCGCCCCGCTCCGCCTGGGAGTAAGGAGCCGACGGACCGCCGATATCGGGTCCCTCGTCCCAGTCCAAGCCGAGCCAACGCATGTCCGCCATCAACTCGTCGCGGAAGCGTTGCCTGCTGCGCTCGACATCGGTATCTTCGATGCGCAAAATAAACCGGCCGCCGCTCTTGCGTGCCCATAGACGGCTGAAAAAGGCCGTTCGCGCATTGCCCAGGTGCAAGGAACCGGTGGGACTCGGCGCAAACCGCGTGATGACGGGTGATGAATGCGAAATTGCGGACATATCTCAAGATTGTACCTATTCGAGTAGAATCCCGGAGCATGAAACAACTACTACTCGTTCTCGGATTGACCTCAGCCGCCTGGGCCGCCTCGAGTTTCGCAGCCGAAGCTCCGCCCGCTGCGACCGCCGCTCCGGCGCCTGCCGGCGGCACGGCAGCCGCGCCGGCCGCCCCCGCCGCTGCGCAGCCCAAGGCGGCCGCCTCCGCGGCATCGGCCGCCTCGCCGCAGATCCAAGTGGTCACTTCGATGGGAAATTTCACGATCGAATTGAACGCCGAACGCGCGCCCTTGACGGTCGCGCACTTCCTGAAATACGTCGACCAGGGACAGTATTCCGGCACGATTTTTCATCGCGTCATCGCGAACTTCGTCATTCAAGGCGGCGGATTCGACAGCAATTTCAAGATCAGACCCGCCCCCGCCAAAGTGGTCAATGAATCGGGCAATGGCTTGACCAATCAGCGCGGCACCGTGGGCATGGCGCGCGGCCAGGAGCCGCACGGCAGCGATGCTCAATTCTATGTGAACCTGTACGACAACGAGGCCCTCGACCCCAATAAGACGCGCTGGGGCTACGCGGTGTTCGGCAAGGTGGTGCAAGGCATGGATGTGGTCGACCGGATCGGCAACGTGGCGACGGGCGCGCGCGGCATATTCAAAGAAGATGCCCCGCTCAAGCCGGTGGTGATCGAGCGCATCGAGCGCGTCGCCGGCCCTTAACGGTGCCGGTCCCGGGAGCTGCCCCCACCGCCGGCGGCCCGTAGCCGCTACAAGCCCTTCAGCCGTCGCAACCTTGGCCGCGCTCTTCATCTCGGATTTGCATATCGACGCGAGCCGCCCGGCGATCGGCGAGCAATTCCTGACATTTCTCGCGACGCGGGCCAGGGACGCGGACGCCCTGTACATACTCGGCGACCTGTTCGAATCCTGGGTCGGCGACGATGCCGCAGACGCGGCACAAACTGCTGCAATCGCCGGCATTCACTCGCTGACCTCACATGGCGTGCCGTGTTTCATCATGCACGGCAATCGTGATTTCCTGCTGGCGGCGCAATTCTGCCGCATGAGCGGGGCGCTGCTTCTGCCTGATCCTTTGATCGTGACCCTGTACGGGGAGCCGGTGCTGGTGATGCACGGCGACGCGCTCTGCACCGACGATCGCGCCTACCAGCGGCTGCGCGCCACCGTGCGCGAGCCCGATTGGCAGCGGCAATTTCTCGCGCTCTCCGTCGCGGCGCGCCGCGCACTCGCGGGTGCGGCACGCGTCGGCAGCCAAGCGCATACCGCCGCCATGGAATACGCCATCACCGACGTCAACCCGGACAGCGTCGCCGCGGCTCTGCGCAACGCCGGAACCACAACGCTGCTGCATGGACACACGCATCGACCCGCCATTCACGCCTTGCAGGTCGACGGCCGCCCCTGCACGCGCATCGTGCTCGGCGACTGGTACGACCAGGGCAGTGTGCTGCGCTGGGACCACAACGGACCCGAGCTCCAGTCCCTGCCGCGTGAGTAGGTCGCGATCTGTGTGCTGCCAGCAATCGGCTGGCGGGTGTTGATCGGTACCGCTTGACCAGCCCCGCTCAACGCCCCGGGCCGGGCGGCCCCGAATGAAAGCGGAACACCAGGTCGGGCGCTGTGATCAGCTCGGCCTCGAGCGCGGCAAATTCCTCGACTCGCGCATCCAGGGAAGCGATCCCCGAACGCTTGGCGGCGCGCCGCGCGAGATCCAGGTAGACCCGGTAATGGCGCGCCTCGGCATCGTGCAGGCCCTGGAACAAATCACTCAAGGGAGCGCCGATGACCGCCGCCAGGGCCGCAAAGCGCTCACACGACCGCGCCTCGATGAACGCGCCGCAAATCATCAAATCGACTTCCCGATGCGGTTCGCTCTTGGCAACCAACCGGCGCATGCGCTCGGCATAGCGGCCGGGCGCCAGGCGCTGCGGCTGCACGCCGAGGCTGCGGATGAGCTTCGCCACCTGCTCGTAGTGACGCAATTCCTCGCGGGCAAGACGCGACATCTTGGCGGTCAGCTCGAGGTCTTCCGCGTAGGCGAACATCAGCGCGAGCGCGGTCGAAGCGGCCTTCTTTTCGCAATTGGCATGATCGATCAGCAGCACCTCCGGCTGCGCCCGGGCCTGCGCGACCCAATCTGCGGGCGTGGGGACGCGCAGCAGCGGGTGCGTGAAAGGTTCCACCGTGCCGCTCACGCCGGAATTTTGAGAGCCGAGATTGCCTCGATCAACTCGCCCGCCGACTGATAGCGGTCGGCAGGAGCCTTGGCGAGCAACCGCCGCAGCATCGGCTGATAGTGGGCGAACTGCGGCGCGATCTCCGGCAGATCCGCGCGCTTGTGCTTGTAGATCACTTCCATCGCCGTCGCGCCCGTGTAGGGTTTGTGGCCGGTCAGCATTTCGAAGAACATGACACCCAAGCTGTACAAATCGCTGCGCCCATCGATCTCCTCAGCGTGTCCCTGTTCCGGGCTCATGTAGTACGGCGTGCCGAAGATCTCCCGCGTGCCGGTCAACGACGCATCCATTTCGTTGGCCTTCGCCAATCCGAAATCGATCAAGCACAGCGAGCCGTCGGCGCGCAGCATCACGTTGGCCGGCTTCAGGTCCCGGTGCAGCACGCCCACCGAATGAATGGCCGCGAGCGCGCCGGCGATCTGCTCCAAGAACTCGAGAGCGGTCGCCGCCGATAGCGGCGTCTTCATGCGCTGGCGCAGATCGCCGGATGGAAAATGCTCCATAGCGATGTAGGCGTGATCGTCCGCTATGCCGAGATCGTAGATGCGCACGATATTCTGATGCTTGAGCCCGGCGACGATTTCATATTCCTGCAAGAAGCGGTCGAAACCGATGATGCGCTCGGAGACGTCCGGCACTTGATTGAACACCTTGAGCACCACGACCGTGCCGGCGCGCTCGCTCTCGGCGAGATAGATCGTGCACATGCCGCCGCTGCCGACCTGCCGAATGCAGCGATGGCCGCGGATCATCACCGATCCGAAGCGATAGCGCTGTTCGAAGTCCGGATGCGCGCGCAGTACCGAGAGCGCCTGCCTGTGCTCGCGCGAAGCGGTCATGATCGCCCTGATGAGCCGCTCGCGGTCGATCTTGCGGCCGTAGACGCGGTGCAGGCCGCGGACGGCGGCGGGTTCGGGGCTGGGTGCATCCTGCAGCATGAGCAGCACGATGGGTGCAAATTCAGGTTTGGCCGCCAACCCGGCCGCGAGAGTCTCCGCCGCGGCGGCCGGCGGCACTCCGACGATGATGACCGCATCGAAACCGGCGGCGGCAAACTGTGCATCGAGAGGGTTGTCTTCGCCCAGGCGATGTTCGACCAGATTCGCGTCCGGCCACTCGATCTCGACGTGCTTTCTGACCAGCAGCCGGAAGTCGGCGCGCGCCGCGATCACCAATAGACGCATGGTACGCCGCACAGGCTGGCAACGACGGCTATCGGACGGATTTGAGTCCGCGACCGGCGCCGTCGCGACGCTGCTGCTTGGCTTCATCGGACCGCTCTCCCTGCAGCCGCTTGAGGTACTCCGGCGTTACATCGCCGGTCACGTATTCGCCCGAGAAGCATGACGTGTCGAAATTCTGGATCTTTGCATTGTCGTGTCGGACCGCGTGCACCAGATCGTCCAAATCCTGGTAGATCAGCCAATCGGCGCCGATGATGCCGCGGACTTCGTCCTCGGTACGGCCCGCCGCCACCAGCTCGGACGCATCCGGCATATCGATGCCGTAGACATTGGGATAGCGCACCGGCGGCGCCGCGGACGCGAAATACACTTTTTTGGCGCCCGCTTCGCGCGCCATGTCGATGATCTGCGCCGACGTCGTGCCGCGCACGATGGAATCATCCACCAGCAATACGTTCTTGCCGCGGAACTCCAGATCGATGGCGTTCAGCTTGCTGCGCACCGACTTCGAACGCTGCTCCTGGCCCGGCATGATGAACGTGCGGCCGATGTAGCGGTTCTTGATGAAGCCCTCGCGGTATTTGACGCCGAGGAGCTGCGCGACCTGCACGGCGCTGGTGCGGCTGGTATCGGGGATCGGAATGACCACATCGATGTCATGGTCCGGGCGTTCACGCTTGATCTTCTCGGCCAGGCGCTCGCCCATGCGCAGTCGCGCCTTGTATACGGAAATATTGTCGATGATCGAATCCGGCCGCGCGAAATACACATACTCGAAGATGCACGGCGTGTGGCGCGCCATCGCCACGCAGGCTTGCGCATAGAAGCGGCCCTGCTCGTCGATGAACACCGCCTCGCCCGGGGCCACGTCGCGCACCATGTCGAAACCCAGCATGTCGAGAGCCACGCTCTCGGAGGCGAGCATCCACTCGGTGCCCTTCTTGGTGTCGCGCTTGCCGATCACCAGCGGACGGATCCCGTTCGGATCGCGAAATCCCAGGACACCGTGACCGATCACCATCGCCACCACCGCATAGCCCCCGCGGCAACGGCGGTATACGGCGTTGGCCGCCGCGAAAACGTCCGCCGGGGTGACGCGCGGCGTGCCGACGCGCTGCAGCTCGGACGCCAGCACATTGAGCAGCACTTCCGAATCGGAGCGGGTATTGAGATGGCGGCGGTCTTCGCGCACCAGCACCTCCGTCAGTTCGCGCGAGTTCGTCAAGTTGCCGTTGTGGCCGAGACAGATGCCGTACGGCGAATTCACGTAGAAGGGCTGCGCATCGTTCGCGCTGTCGGCGCCGGCGGTGGGATAACGGACATGCCCGATCCCCACGTTGCCCTTGAGCTTGAGCATGTGCTTCTGCTGAAACACATCGCGCACCAGGCCCGAATCCTTGCGCATGAACAGTTCGCCGTTCTCAGAGGTCATGATGCCCGCGGCATCCTGGCCGCGATGCTGCAGCACCGTCAGCGCGTCATAGATGCGCTGATTGACCGCGCTCACACCCACCATTCCGATGATTCCGCACATCAAGGACCTCCGCCCAATTAGGGTCTGACTTTGACTCGGTCAAGCGCTCGAGCTTGGCCCAAGGATCGCCTTTCTCTCCGACCATGGCCCGCAGCCAATCGCCGATGGTCTCACCGTAAGGAACCAGCTTCGACCGATTCCACCACCCTTCGTGATTCATATGCAGCAGTTCGCCGCCGATGATGATCAGCCCCACGAGCACGGCGCCGCGCACCAAGCCGAACAGCAGCCCGATGACTCGATCCATCACACCCAGCCCCACGCTGCGTGTGAAATAGCTCATCAGCATGCCCGTCACCCAGCCGAGCAACAGGACCAGCACCAGAACGACCAGCCGTCCCACCCACGGCGCCACGCTCGGATCGGCCAGCAGGCCGCCCAGATGGGGCTCGACGAGGGGACCGAATTTCCAAGCGGCCCAGATGGCGACGACCCAGAAAACCACCGACACCGCTTCGCGAACGAACCCGCGCAGTAACCCGATGATGGTTGAGCCCACCAGAACCAAAACGATTAGGACATCGGCTCCGGTCAAATCAGTCTTTTCCTAAACGCTGCGCGCCATTTCCAGGCGCTCATTTCCAGGCGCTTCGCGCCACGATCAGCGGGGTCGCGGCGACCCCGCCCGATAAACCTTGTGCGGACCGGGACATTCTACCGGAGCGCGGTGGGCGCCGTCGTGAAACGAGCGTCACAAAGCGCGAATCAGGGCGCCGGGGCGACCAGACTCGCGCCCTGCCCCAAGGATTTCAGCTTCGCGATCTCCCGGGTAGCGGCCGCACGATCCGCCAGTGGCCCAATGCGCACCCGGTACCGCAGAGAGCGTCCCGCACCGCCGGACACCAGATAAACCGAAAAGCCCTGCGCCTTCAATTGGTGCACCAGTTTCTCGGCGTTGACGCGGCTGGCAAAGCTGCCGAGCTGCACCGCCCAAGCATGTCCCGACTGCGCCGGCTTCGCCGCCGCTGCGGCTGATGTTGGGGCCTGCGCCGCTGTTTCAAGCGATGCAACCGGTGCGGCCTTGGGCGACACGGTCTTGGACGACGCAGTCTTATGCGACGCAGTCTTCGGCGAGCTGCCCGCGGGCAGCGCGCCCGCGGGCGGCGCACCGGCCGGCGACATCCCCACGTGCGGCATACTTGGCGGCTCGCCCGCGTGCGGTGTACCCGATGACGGCGAATCCGACGGCACTGCAGTCGTCGAGCCAGTATTGGTATCGGGCCCCGCACTCGCGTCGCCGCCCGCCGCCGCGCTCGCCGCTCCCGCGTTTTGCGACTCCGGCGGCTCCGCGGCCGATGCGGCAGCCTCCGATGGGTCGGCTGCCACCGGCTCCGGCGTCTGCGGTTTGCTGGTCGAGAGATCCACGGTGACATTGCGGACGGGTTCCGGCGCGCTCGCGGGCAGCCGCGGGCTCACGGGAACCGGCGCGGGCCCCGACAACAGCTCGGGGACGATCAACACGATGAGCACCACCAGGATCGATGCGCCGACCAGGCGTTCTTTGACGCGACGATCCATAGAGCTTGTCAGCCTTGAACGTAAGTAGCTCGGGGCGCCGCAGTATATTCGGGAAGCGCCGCCGGTGGCAGCAGGTTACGCGCCTCGAGCCATTCCAGTGCGGGCCCGACCACGTGGAAGGACCCGAAGACGACGATCCGATCCGACGGCTTCGCGTAGGCCAAGGCCGCTGCGCATCCCGCGGACGTGCTGTCCACCGCTTCAACAGGCGCCGTGATCTGGCGCGCAACCAGCTGTGCCAACGCGGTGCCGCTGCGGCCTCGGTCTCCGTCGGTGGAAACGCACCACCACGCATCGAAGCAGCCGTGCAGCTCCGCCACGACGTTCGATGCGTCCTTGTCGGCCAGAATTCCGCACACCACCAGGGTGCGCCCGGCACCGGGGTGGTCGCGTAAATTGCTCGCCAGCACCTTTGCCGCTGCCGGGTTGTGCGCGACATCCAGAATCCATGTCGGCGCCCCCGGTCGGGCGGGAGCGATCACTTCGAAGCGCCCGGTCAGCCGCACCTGCCGGAGCCCCCGCGCCACTGCCGCGGCAGGGACGGCCAGACGCGCATCGATCTCTTCGAGGGCGGCCAGAGCGGTCGCCGCATTCGCGTACTGCGTGCCGCCGGCGAGTGCCGGCGCAGGCAACCGGGGCAAATCCCAGCGCTTGCCGCGGAAATGCCAGCTCGTGCCCTCCCGCGCAAAGCGGTACTCGACATTCAAGCGCTTGAGGGGCGCGCCAACCGCGCGCGCCATGTCCTCGATGACGCCGGGCACCTCGGAGCTGCCGAACACGGCCGGACGGCCATGCCGGAAAATACCGGCCTTCTCGCGCGCGATGGCCTCGATGGTCGTGCCGAGGTATTCCTGGTGATCGAATCCGATGCTGACGATCACCGCGACATCCGGCTCAACCACGTTGACGGCATCCAGGCGGCCCCCCATGCCGATCTCGAGTACCCATGCGTCGAGGTGTGCCGCCTCGAACACCAGCAGGGCGGCGATGGTGTTGAACTCGAAGAAGGTCAGCCCTACCTCGCCGCGTGCGGCTTCGATGCGTTCGAATATCTCCACCAGCTCGACTGCGCTGACCAAGCGGTCGTGGATGCGGATCCGTTCGCGGTAGTCGCGCAGATGCGGCGAAGTGAACGTGCCCACACGGTAGCCGGCCGCCGCCAAGATCGCCGTGCAAAAGCCGCTCACCGACCCTTTGCCGTTGGTGCCGGCTACGGTGATCACGGGGACATTCGGCTGGCGCCAGCCCAGACGCTCGAGGACCCGGCGCACCCGATCCAGCCCCAGGTCGATGGCCTGCGGATGCAGCTGTGTTTGATAGGCCAGCCACTGCTCGAGACTCGACATTGCGGGGACTAGGAGCCTACGCTGCGGCAGGTTCTTTGGCGGTCAGCAGGCGCAGCATGGCACCGATGCGGTCGCGCAGCTCGCGCCGGTCGATGATCATATCGAGCGCGCCGTGCTCGAGAAGAAACTCACTGCGCTGGAAGCCTTCCGGCAGGGTCTCGCGCACCGTCTGTTGAATCACGCGCGGACCGGCGAAACCGATCAAAGCCTTCGGTTCGCCGATGTTGATGTCCCCCAGCATCGCCAGGCTCGCGGACACCCCGCCGGTGGTTGGATCGGTCATGACGGAAATGAAGGGCAGCCTCGCCTCCGACAGACGTTTGAGCGCTGCGCTGGTCTTCGCCATCTGCAGCAGCGAATACAGTGCTTCCTGCATGCGGGCGCCGCCGCTTGCCGCGAAACATATCAGCGGCATGCGATGTTCGAGACTGTGTTCGACCGCGCGCACGAATTTCTCGCCCACGACCGACCCCATCGAGCCGCCCAGAAAGCGGAACTCGAAGGCACACGCGACCACATCCAGCCCGGCCAGTTTTCCCGCCATCACGATCAATGCGTCGCGTTCGCCGGTCTGCTTCTGCGCTTGCACGATCCGGTCCTTGTAGCGCTTCGAATCCTTGAACTTGAGCGGGTCCTCCGCCTCGACCTTGACTGCGAGCTCGGTGGTCGATCCCGTGTCGAGGAACTTCGCCAGCCGCTCGCGGCCGCCGATTCGCATGTGGTGGCTGCACTTCGGGCACACGTGCAGATTGCGCTCGATCTCGGCGCGATACAGAACGGCATCGCAGGCGGGGCACTTGGTCCACAAGCCTTCCGGCACCGAGCGCGTGCGACGCTCGGTTTTGATACGCGACGGGACAATTCGCTCGAACCAGGACATACGCTAGTTTAGCCCAATCAGCCCGCCGGCGGCAGCCGTCGGCGTCGGAATGCCGAATACCGGGGGATACTCGACCCTCCACAGGTACAGGCCGGCGGCCGGCGCGGTGGCGCCCGCAAAGCGGCGATCACCGCCGGCCAGCACCCGCGCCATGGCCGCCGAGGGGTCCGCCTCGCGCTGTACGTCGAGCAGCGTTCCGACGATGTTGCGCACCATGTGATGCAGGTAAGCATTCGCCACAATCTCCAGCCACACATAGTCACCCTCGCGGCGCACGTCCACCCGATCGACGCGCCGCACCGGAGTCTTCGATTGGCACTCCACCGAGCGGAAAGCCGAAAAATCATGCTCACCGATCAGCGCCTGCGCCGCGGCGTGCATGGCCGCCGCGTCGATCGGACGATGGATCCACGCGGCGCGCGTGCGTTGCAGAGCCGAGCGCGCGCTGCGGTTCAATATGCAGTAGCGGTAGATACGGCGACTGGCCCTGTGGCGTGCGTGGAATCCGAGCGTCACCTCCCCGGCCCATTGCAGGGCGATGGCCGGCGAGAGCTTGGTGTTGGCGCCCAGCACCCAGGCCCGGGGGGTGCGCACGGCGTTGGTGTCGAAGTGGATGACCTGGCCGGCCGCGTGCACGCCGCTGTCGGTGCGGCCGGCACAGATTGCGGTCACAGGCTCGCCGGCCACGAACGAAAGAGCCGTCTGCACGGCGTCTTGGATCGATGGCGAGTGCTCCTGCGACTGCCAGCCGGCGTACTCGGTGCCATCGTACTCGACGATGGCAGCGACGCGGCGGCCCCCGGTCTGTGGTCCAGACGCCTCGGCGCTGACCGGACGGACCCCCACGCTAACCGGGCAGAGTCTCGATCAGGCGCTGCGCTTCCTGTTGCTGACTGGCGGAGCCTTCCTGCACGACTTCCTCGAGAATGCTGCGCGCGCCTTCAGGATCGCCCATGTCCATGTACGCCCGCGCCAGATCGAGCTTGGTGCCTACCTCGCTCATGGTCACCGGTTCCAACTCTTCCGGCGGCTCGAGATCCGCGCTCTTGAGCTTCGCGGTGCCATTCATCGGCGTCACCGCCCGCATCTTGTTCGTCGGGGCCTCGGTGCCGTTCCCCGCTTCACCCACATCGCCCACGTCCAGATCGACGCGGCTGCGCTGGCTGGCCTCGAATACTTCGCTCGAGAACACTTCGTCGTCCGCGCGCGGCTGCTCGACGGTGTCGCCGCTCCCCAACGCGTTCGCGAGCCGGTCCAGATCCAAATCGATGCTGTCGCCGCTCAGGCCGCGCAACTTCGAGGTGGAATCCACATCCACCTTCTCCGCGTCCAAGATGTCCGAAAACTCGGGCGACTTGAAACGCGACGTCGCACCGGCGTCGAATTCCCGCGGCATTTGCACGGTAGGTGCGGACTCGGGGCCCAGCACGGCGGTCTTGACCTCGTCTGGACCCGAGTCGAGGTCGGCGATGAAGGACGCCTCCAATTCACGTTCCAGTTCGGTCAGATCGCGGTCGCGCGAACGGCTCTCCGCATCCGACATCATGCGCCGCGACTTCTCGTCCAGGCCGGCCACCATCGTGGGTGCATCGGACGGATGATCGGTCTCTTCCAAGTGGCTGATCGACGGCTCTCCGGTCTCTTCGAGAGGACCGATCGACGGCGAGCCCGTCTCTTCGAGCTGATCCAGATCCAAGCCCAAATCGTCAATGGACACCTCGGCGGTTTGATCGGCCTTCGCCGATCCCAGCTTGGAGGAAATACGGTCGTGCATCTCGCCGGTCTTCAGTGCCGGCGACTCCATGGTGGGAGCGTCCGTGAAGTTCATCAGCTCGGACTCGACGGTCGGCTCATCGCGCGGCGGCATCTCGCGCGTCGGCGACTCATCCGCACCGCGTTCGGGCGCGTCCAAGGTGAAATCCAGATCGGTGCCGGTGCGCAGCGAGGGTGATTCGCTGGTCGGCGCGCTGTCGTCGCTCTCTTTGGCGAGAGGGTGATCCAAGCGGCGTTCGCCCTCGGGATCGCCGAACAGATCGATATCGACGCGGTTCTCGCCGCCCTCGAGATTCAAGTCGACCAGAGCGCCCGCGCCGCGGCCGCTTCCGGCAGTGGATGCGAACAGCGGGTCGTCGGGGCAAATCTGCTTGCCCATGATGACGATCTTGTCCCACTCGCCGGCGGGAGCACGATCGCGCGTCGATTCCAGGCCCTTCGCCGTTTGCAGGAACGCATCCTTGTTGCCCCAAACGAAATAAATCTCCAGCAGCTTCAGGCGCAGATCGCGGCGATCCGGCTCGCGCTCGAGTGCAATGCGCACCAGATCGGCCGCCTGGTCATACAGACCGTACGCCATGTGGAAATCTGCTTCGGCCAGGGGATCGCCCTGATCGAGATTGACGGCGCTCTCGCTCGACATCGTATCGTCGGCTTTGATGTCGGAGTGCGTATCGCCGAGGTGATCCGTCGTATGGTCGAATTCCGGCAGTCGATGTTCGCCGGACTCCTCGACCACGAATGAATCGTCGCCCTTGCGCATGGCACCGAGCTTGGCGCCCGGATCGCGGAAGTCGGCAACGTCGGTGGCCGCCAGCCCTTCCAGGTCGCCCGCACCGCCGAGTCTGCGCCGCCGTGCGGCGAACACCATTACGGCGAACAACGCAATGATCACCGCGGCCGGCACCCACCAATTGGCCGCTATCCAGTCGATCCAGGAGCCCGATTCCGCGGGCGCCACGACCGGCTTCTTTTGCAGGACAGGAGCCGGCGTCGGTACCGGTGCAGGCGCCGACGTGCCCGCGGCAGGCGGCGGCACCGGGGTCGCCGTGGACTCTGGCGCAGTCGACGTGGGCGCGGGCGGCGGTGCCGTGCTGACCGACGGCGCGGGATTGGTTTGCGCCGGAGCCGGCGTCGCGGGCACCGGAGCCTGAGTCGTTGCGGGCACGCCGAGTTTGCGCTGCAGGGCGCTCAACTCGCTGTTTCGGATATCGATCAAGCGATGCGATTCCGCAAGCTGTCCTTCCAGATCCTTGACGCGGTCCCGCAGCGCCTGTGCTTCCGCATTGGCGGCGTTCGCATTGCCGGTACCGGGAGCACCGGTACCCGTGGTGCCGCCCGCGCCCGGAGTCACCAGGCGCAGATGGCCGCCCGTTTCCCCGCCCGCGCCGTGCCACGCACTCATCTGCCGGTGCACTTCGCTGGTCGCTTCATTTTGATTCAGAGCGGCGATTTCATCCGCGCCCGGGACTCGCAATACGGCGCCGCGGCGCAGGATATTGATGTTGCCGCCGAATGCATCGGGATTCGCGCGATACAACGCCATCATGGTTTGATCGATGTCCGCCGGCTTGCCGGCGCCCGATATATCCGAATGCAGGCTGCGTGCAATCTTGGCGAGAGTATCGCCCTGCCCGACCTGATAACTGTTGCCGGAACGAGCCGCTGCCGGCGCCGCGTCGGACTGGCTGGCAGCCGGCGCACGATTGGCCGCCGGCGGGGCCGCGGGCGGAGCTTGGCGAACCGGGGCGGCAACGGTGGGCGCGGTGACCGGAGCGGCAGAGCTCGCCGTCTCACCCGGCGTGTACACCGGCGGGTCGAGCAATACCGTGTATTCGCGCATCAGGCGGCCGCGTGCCCAATTCACTTCGACCAAGAAGGTCACGAAGGGCTCGGGGATCGCGTCGGTGGAGCGGACCAGCAAAGCGTCGCGACCGTCCTTGCCCTTGCCGACTTTGAAAGTCAGCGTCGAGAGGAATGGCGGTCGGTCGATGCCATAGCGCGTGAACGCATCACGGTTGGCAAGAGCGGCGCGCAGCGCGGTCAACTCATCCGGGGTGGCCGCAATCAGGTCGATTTCAGCCTTCATCGGCTCGTTGAGCGCCGAATTCAAATGGATCTCACCCAGACCCAGCGCCCACGACGCGGACGGCCACAAAAAGGTAGGGGATAGCAGGCACGCCAGCAGCATCAGGCGGGGCATCGTCTCGAACATTTCTACTCCCAGGAATCTGGTAGGCAAGCGGGCAAAGTTCATTGTGCTAGAGGAGCTTGCAATAGAGTTCTCACTTGCCACTTACCTTTTACATAAGCCAATAACTATATCTCACCGGGGTCTATTTACCAAAATATGGGCTATCGAAACTGCGTTATGTGCCGCACATTTCCGAACATTATCGGCCACGATCCAAAAATTTAGAGCGCGGTCACGGGTCAAATCCGCCCGCAAGCGGCCTACATATACCTTATCGGGAGCCATTGCCAAGGCGGCGGGAGTCGGGAACTCCGCGGTCGATTCGGGATCAATGACAGAAAGGCCCGTGCCGCGTTGCAGCACTTGCGCCGCCTGCGCCGCGCTCAAGGGACGTTCGAAGCGCGCATGTACCGCCAGGCTGTGTCCGAAGAACACCGGCACCCGCACCGCCGTCGCATTGATTTCCAGGCGCGGCAGGTCGAGCACTCGGCGGCACTCCTCCCACAGGCGCCGCTCCTCGCGCGATGCGCCGTCCGCCTCCAAAGTATCTACCTGCGGAATCACATTGAAGGCGATCTGCCGCCCAAACGCCCGGCCCCGCGCCTTCTTGCCGCTCAGCATGGCCACCGTCTCGCCGGCGAGTTCATCCATGGCGCCGCGGCCGCTGCCCGACACCGCTTGATAAGTCGCCACCTCGGCCCGCTCCAGGCCGGCCAGTGCGTGCAGCGGCGCGAGCGCCGTGGCGAGCGCCACGCTGGCGCTTCCCGGCAGTGCAATCAAGCCGCGAGCGCCGACCGCATCCAACGCCGCGGGATTGACATCCGCCGCCACCAGCGGCACCTCGGCGCGCGTGCGGAAGGCCGCGGAACCGTCGATGACCCACGCGTGCGCGGCGGCCGCTTCGGCATACCGCTCCGACAGCGCGGCACGCCCGCAAAAGAAAGCCAGATCCACGCGCGCGAAATCAAAGGCAGCGACGTCGCCGATCGGCAGACTCTTGGCTGCCTGCCCCTCCTCGTCATCGCTCACCGGCCGGCCGACATTGCGTTCATCGTCGAGCGCATGCAATTCGGTAAAGCCCAGTTTTCGCGCGCGCAGCTCGTCGATCACAGCCTCGCCGATGAGGCTCGAAGCGCCGACCACGGCGATGCGCAACCCGGTACCGTCATTCATTGTGTGAGCCCCCCTTCAGGTTCAGCGTGCGGGCCCTTTTCACGGCGCGTGATGACGGGCGTGGTGCGCACCACATCCCCGCACTGAGCGCGAAATCGCAGATAGTGATCCATCAGCACCAGCGCCAACATCGCCTCGGCGATCGGCGTCGCGCGGATGCCGACGCAGGGATCATGCCGCCCGGTGGTGACCACCTCGGTGGGATTGCCGTGGATGTCGATGGTTTCGCCCGGCAGAGTGATGCTCGACGTCGGCTTGAGCGCGAGGCTCACCACGATGTCCTGACCCGAGGAGATGCCGCCGAGCACGCCGCCGGCGTGATTGCTCTTGAAGCCCCGCGGGGTGAGTTCGTCGCGATGTTCCGAGCCGCGCTGCTCCACCGCGGCGAAGCCGGCGCCGATCTCCACACCCTTCACCGCATTGATGCCCATCATGGCGCTCGCCAAGTCCGCATCGAGCCGTTCGAACACGGGTTCGCCCCAGCCCGGCGGCACGCCCTGCGCGATGACCGTCACGCGCGCGCCGATGGAATCTCCCGCCTCGCGAACGCGCCAGATGAAATCCTCGAGCTCTTTGACGCGGCTCGGATCGGGGCAGAAGAAGGGATTGTCGTAGGCGCTGGCGGGGTCCACCGGCTGCAGCACCAGAGGACCCATCTGCGCAAGATAGCCGTGAATACCGATATCGCAGCCGCTCGCGCAGAAACTTCCGCGCGATGGCCCCCGCCGCGACGCGCATGACGGTCTCGCGTGCCGAGGAACGGCCGCCGCCGCGATAATCGCGAAAGCCGTACTTTTGCTGGTAGGTGTAATCCGCATGCCCCGGACGAAAGCGATCCTTGATCTTCTCGTAGTCGCGCGAGCGCTGGTCTTCATTCGCAACCAGCAGGCCGATCGGCGTGCCGGTGGTCCTGCCTTCGAATACGCCCGACAAGATGCGCACCGTGTCCGGCTCGCGGCGCTGGCTGGTGAACTGCGACGTTCCCGGGCGCCGGCGCTCGACATCGGCCTGCAAGTCCGCCTCGCGGAGTGCCAAGCCGGGCGGGCAGCCGTCGACGACGCAGCCGAGCGCGGGACCATGGCTCTCCCCAAAACTCGTCACCGTGAAAATGCGACCGAATGTATTGCCCGCCAAACCTAGTTCTCCCTGTGCTCAAACCCCGGCATCTACCCTACGCCCCATGTTCCACGTCCAGGTCCCGCGCCCGCAGCAAGAATACTCCGCCGCCGCCCATCGCGATCTCCGGCCAGATGAACGGCAGCCTGGGAAAGGTGCGCAGCAGCGTGTCTTCGGTATTGCCGACTTCCACGACCAGAATGCCGTCGCGGCTGAGATGCCGCCGTGCGCCGGCGAAGATCGCCCGCACCGAATCGAGGCCATCGGTGCCCGAGGCCAGGCCCAGCCGCGGCTCGTGCCCATACTCGCGCGGGAGCTTGGCGATTTCCGCGCGCCCGACGTAGGGTGGATTGCTCACGATGATATCGTAACGGCGGCCCTCAACGGCGTCGAAATAATCCGATTGCAGCATCCTGACGCGCTTTTCCAGCTTCAGGCGGCGCGCATTGCGCCGAGCCACCTGCAGCGCGGCGGCGGACACGTCGACGGCATCCACTTTCCCTTTGGGAAAGGCCATGGCACATGCCAGTGCGATCGCTCCCGAACCGGTACCGATATCCAGGATCCGGCGTACGCGGCGCGCATCCACCCAGGGCTGAAATCGCTGCATGACCAGTTCGGCGATGGGCGAGCGTGGCACCAACACGCGCTCATCGACATAGAGTTCGAGGCCCGCGAAGAACGATCGATGGGTGAGGTATGCGCAGCGGAATGCGTTCCGCGATGCGCCGCTCGAGCAGTGCATCGATCCGTGCCGTGCGGCGCGCGTCCAGCCTCTTGGAATAGCCGTCCGAGCCCAAATCGTGGTCGAGGCCGGCGACGCAGAACACCAACTCGGCGGCCTCGTCGCGCGCATTGTCGGTGCCGTGACCGAAGTGCACGCGCGCCGACTCGAGCGCGCGCGCCACGCGCAGGATGGCGGCGCCCACGGATTCTCGCTCCTTGGCGGACCGCTCCTTGGCGGATACCCGCGTCGCGGCGGCGATTTTACGGGTGCCAACGGCCTTAGCGGCTGTGTGGGATAATCGTCGCATGACATCTCATTCGAAATTCCTGTCTTTCGCACTCATCGGTATCGTCGGCATTGCCGGCATCGCCGCCTCGGCAATGTGGCGTCACCGCGCGGCTACGGTCGATTTGACCACGGGAGTCTTGCTCTCGCCCAGCCGCGAGATGGCGGATTTTAGCCTGATCGACCAGCAAGGGAGGGAGCTTTGGCCCCGCGAATCTACGCGGCCACTGGTCTTTGCTGTTTTTCGGCTATACGAATTGTCCGGACTTGTGTCCGACCACGCTCACCACTCTGGCCGCGATGCAGAAGAGCCTGCGCGCCGCCAAGGCGCCGGTGCTTCCTCAAGTGATCTTCGTCTCGGTCGACGCCAAACGCGATACCCCGGAGCAAATCGCGAAGTACGTGCCGTACTTCGATCCCGAGTTCATCGGCCTCACGGCCGCCGACCAGCCGAGCATCGAAGCCGTCGCGAAAAAGTTCGGAGTCGGCGTGATCATCCACCCGGCAGTCGACGGCAACTACAGCGTCGATCACTCCGGCGCCATTTTCGTGCTCGCTCCCGACGGGCGGCTCACCGCGTATTCTGACCGGTCCCTTCAGCGTGGATGCCTTGCGGACCGATTTCCAGCGCATCGTGGCCGCCCCCGGCGGCCCGGCGTGAACGACCAGGCGGCGCGCCGCGGCGACAACGGTGCGGGCGCGGGCGGTGACGGGGGCGGGGGTGGCGGCAACGGTGTGGCCGCGGGTCACGGCGGCGGAGACGACGGCGCGCGCGGCAGCGGCACGGGCCACGGCGGCCTTCGCGGCCGGCTGTTCGTCTGGTTCCAACACCTGCTGCCGCAGCACGGACTCTCACGGCTGGTACTGGCGGCGACCCGGGTGCGCGCCGCGTGGTTCAAGAATTGGACCATACGCTGCTTTCTCAATCTCTATCGCGTCGACATGAGCGAAGCCGCCGAGAGCGATCCCTATCGCTACGGCAGCTTCAACGAGTTCTTCACCCGCGCCCTCAAGGACGGCGCGCGCCCGATCGCCGGCGAGCATGCCGCCATTGCGAGTCCCGTCGACGGCTGCGTGAGCGAAGCGGGCACGATCGACCGCGACCGGCTGCTGCAGGCGAAGGGCCGCCACTACGGCCTGACGGAGCTGCTTGCCGCCCAACCCTGGGCGAGCCGCTTCGAAGGCGGCTCGTTTCGCCACGATTTATCTCGCGCCATTCAATTATCACCGCGTGCACATGCCGCTGCGCGGCGAACTGCAGGAGACCGTGTACGTTCCCGGCCGTCTGTTCAGCGTCAATGCCGTGACGGCGCGGCATGTCCCCGGATTGTTCGCACGCAACGAGCGCGTCCTGACGCTGTTCGATTCGGACGCCGGCCGGTTCGCCCTGATCTTGGTGGGTGCGCTCAACGTGGGCAGCATGGCAACGGTGTGGGCGGGGGACATCACGCCCGCGGCGCGGCGCGTGATCACCCGCGTACCGGGCCCGCGGCTGACCCTGGAGAAAGGCGCGGAACTCGGGCGTTTCAATATGGGCTCGACCGTGATCCTGTTGTTCGAACCGGCGCGCGCGCGCTGGCACCCCGCAGTGCACGCGGGCAGCGTGGTGCGGCTGGGACAGTCCCTGGGCCGCATCGCGGGACCCGGCATGAGCTTCGGGGCATGAACCCCGCCGACCCTGCCTCATGAGCGATTCGTGGCGTCCCGGCGCGAGCCCGAGCGCACTCGCGCGCCGCGCCGCGATGTTGGCCGGCACGCGCGAATTCTTCGCCAAGCGCGGCGTGCTCGAAGTGGAAACCCCCATACTGAGCAGCGCCGCGGTGAGCGATCCGCAAATCGAATCGTTGGCGACTCGAGTCGCAGGCGTCTCGGGACGCTCCTATCTTTGCACCTCGCCTGAATACGCCATGAAACGGCTGCTGGCGGCGGGCAGCGGTGACATCTATCAGATCTGCAAGGTATTCCGCGACGAGGAACGCGGCCGCTGGCACAATCCTGAGTTCACGCTCATCGAGTGGTACCGGCTGGGATTCGACGATGCGGCCTTGATGACCGAGGTCGAGACGCTGGTCGGTGGCCTGCTCGCACCCTATCGTCCGCTCGAGCCGGCCGAGCGGCTCTGCTACTCGGCGGCGTTGCAGCGCCACGCCGGCGTCGACGCGCACAGCGCGAGCGAGCGCGATCTGGTCGAGTCGGCGCGGCGCCACGGCATCGTTTGCGATTCCGAACTCGACCGCGACGCCAAGCTCGACCTGTTGATGGGGCTGGTCGTGGGTCCCCGCCTAGGCGTCGAGCGGCCCTGCTTCATCTGCGACTACCCGGCCTCCCAGGCAGCTCTCGCTCGATTGAAACCGGGACTGCCGCCGGTGGCCGCACGCTTCGAGCTGTACATCGACGGTGTTGAATTGGCGAACGGCTTTCACGAACTGGCGAATGCCGAAGAACAGCGTGCGCGGTTCACGCAGGATTTGGCCCGCCGGCGCGCGCGCGGCCAGGCGGAGCCGCCGCTCGATGAACACTTGCTGGCGGCGCTCGCCGCGGGCATGCCCGACTGCGCCGGAGTCGCCCTGGGATTCGATCGCTTGGTCGCCATTGCGCTGGGAGCGCCCGGCCTCGCCGACGCCATGGCCTTCACCATCGACAACGCCTGACCGGCTCTCGCTCTGCTGGTACCTCGGCACCGAGATATTGACCGGCAGGAACACCCGCCTCCCGCCAATCGGTCAAAATCCCCGGGTCGAGGACTAGTTCTTACCGCGCGACAGGTACTCGCCCGTGCGCGTGTCGATACGCAGAATCTCGCCTTCGTTGATGAACAGCGGCACCCGCACCATGGCGCCGGTCTCGAGCTTCGCGGGCTTGGAGCCGCCGGTGGCGGTATCGCCGCGGACACCGGGGTCGGTCTCGATGACCTTGAGCTCCATGTGCGCCGGCGGCGTCACCTGCAGCGGCACGCCGTTCCACAAGGTAACGACGCACATCGTGCCGTCCTTCAGCCACTGGGCGCCGTCGCCCACCGCTTCCTTGGAGGCTGTGAGCTGCTCGAAGGTTTCAGGCACCATGAAATTGAAAAAATCGCCGTCCCGGTACAGGTACTGCATATCGGTATCGACGACGTCGGCAGCCTCGACGGTATCCCCCGACTTCCACGTGCGCTCGATGGTCCGGCCGGTCTTCAGGTTGCGCACCCGGACGCGATTGAAGGCCTGACCCTTACCTGGCTTGACCATCTCATTCTCGACGATCGCGTAGGGGTCGCCGTCGATCAGGATTTTGAGACCGGACTTGAATTCGCTCGTGCTGTAGTTCGCCATCGAAGGCCTCGGACTTGAAGGGCGCGTATGATAGCCGCAACCTCCCGCCTTAGCCAATTTCGGATCGATTCGCCGCCCGACGGCGAACCGCCGGCTGTCCCCAAGGGTTGACGCCGGTCCCAGAATCGAAGGCACCCAGGTGTTACACTTTGGGCCCATTTCGAGAGGATTTTGACCCGTGACCGAACAGGGTGCAGTACCGATGATCGTCCTGGCGCGGTCCCAGGACCACGTGGAGGCGATCAACAGCACTCTGCGCAAGGCCGGCCATCCGGTGCATTGCACCTGGCTCCCGGACGCCCGCGACCTCGGGGATGCCTTGACGCAGCTCAATCCGGAGATGCTGATCGCATTCATCGACGAAGTCGGCATCGAGCTGGCGGCGCTGATGCAGGTCAAACAACAGAGCGCGCCGGCAATGCCGGTGTTGATCATGCGCGAACACGTCGATGAGGCGGCGATCGCGGAGGCCATGCGCCTGGGCGCGCAGGACGTGGTGACGCTGGCGAACCGCAGCCGCCTGCAATCGGTCGCGACCCGCGAACTTCGCGCCTATCGCCTGGAGCGCGCGCTCTCGACCACACTGTCCTCGGCCCGCGAGTATCGCGAGCAGCTGCAGAATTTTCTCGAAGGCTCGGCCGACGCCATCACGCACGTCCAGGAAGGCATCATCGTCGATGCGAATCGCGCGTGGCTCGAGCTGTTCGGCTACTCGGGCGACGATGCGCTCACCGGCATGCCGCTCATGGATCTGTTCGAACAGGAAACGCATCCCGCTCTCAAAGGGGCGCTGGTCGCGTGCCTGCAGGGCAAGTGGTCGGGTCACGGCCTCAAGGTGCAGGCGCTCCTGTCCGACGGCTCCAGCCTGGCGCTGGAGCTGCTGCTGACCAAAGCCGACTATGAGAATGAGCCCGCCGTTCGCATAGCGATATCGGCCATGCACAAGAAGGACCACGATCTTGGGGTGCAGCTCGCCGATGCGGTCAAGCAGGACGCCTCGACGCACTTTCTGCAGCAACGCTACCTCGTCGCCGCGGTGCGCGAGCGTTGCGCCCTCAGCATGAAGGGCGGCGTGCGCCAGTTCGCCCACATCCAGCCGGACGGCTTCATCGAGATCCAGAATTCCATCGGCGTGCTCGCGAGCGAGGACTTCATGGCGCAGCTCGCCGAATTGCTGCGCCCACAGCTGACCTCCACCGATTTGTGCGGCCGCTTCGGCGGCAACGGCTTGCTGATCCTGCTGGAGCGCGGCACGGCCCGCGACGTCGAGACCTGGGCCGAGAATGTCGTCAAGCGCGTGAACGAGCATATGTTCGCCATCGACGACAAGACTCTGTCGGCCACGGTGACCGTGGGCCTGGGACTTCTGCCGTCGGTCAGACCCGATGTGGGCGCGGCGGTCGCCGACGCGATCAGCGCCACGCGGCGCGGCCGCGAGCTCGGCGGCAATCAGATGTACGCCGTGGACAAGGCCGATACCGACACCCGCGTACAGGCCTACGACAAGGTCTGGGTCAAGCACATCAAGAGCGCGCTGATGGAGAACCGCTTCCGGCTGGTGCAGCAGCCGATCGCCAGCCTGCTGGGCGAAGACAAGGGAATGTTCGACGTTCTGGTGCGCATGCTCGACGAGCAGGGGACGGAGGTGCTGCCGGCGGAATTCATCGCCGCCGCCGAGCGCAACGACTTGATGAAGAACATCGATCGCTGGGTGATCGGCGCGTCGATGTCCTTCGCCGCGAACCGCAAAGCCTCCTGCATTTTCGTGCGTGTGTCGAAGGACACCCTGCTCGACAAGAGCCTGCTCGGATGGCTCGAGACCCAGCTGAAGTCGCTCAAGATCGACGCCAAGCGCATCTGCATCCAGGTGACCGAGGAACTCGCGAATCAGTACGTGCGGCAGACCAAGGAGCTGGCGGAGAATTTGCGCAAACTCGGCTTCCGGTTCGCCTTGGAGCACTTCGGCACCGGCCGGGATCCCTTGAAGCTGCTCGCCGACATCGACATGAATTTCATCAAGATCGACGGCTCATTGATGCAGGGATTGTCGACCAATCAAATCCAGCAGCAGCGCGTGAAGGGCCTGGTCGAAGCCGCGAAACGCAGAGGCATGGAGACGGTGGCCGAGCGCGTGGAAGACGCCAACACCATGGCCGTGCTGTGGCAGCTCGGCATCGAGTTCATCCAGGGCTACTTCGTGAACGCACCGGAGGATGTCACCATGTCGTCGGGCGACAGGCGGTAGCTAGCAACTCGCCGCAACCGGCGGCCTCGACAGACGGATTTTGACCGATTGGCGGGAGGCATTCGCCCTCCCTGGCGAATTCTCCTACCGCGCGACACCACGGCGCAAAAGCCACGGAACTGGTCCGTCTTCGCGGTGTGTTGTACATCGGCCCACTACAAACACCCGCCGGGAAGGATAAGTAGCTGAAGGCCACTGCTCCCTTGTCGTGGCCTTCAGCTACTTATCCTTATCGGTGGGTGCCTCCAGCCAATCGGTCAAATTCACTCGGTCGAGGTACTAGTACTAGCCCGTTGAGACTTCCAGCCGATCGACCTGCTTGTAGGCGCGTGAGAACCGCTGGCGCCGCTGGCCCTTCTTGTCCTGGAACTGCTTGAGGTCGTCGTACTTGAGCTTCATCGGCGCACTGTTGCCGCTGTAGATAGTCAGCACCTCGCCCGGGGCGATGACGGCCATGGCCACCAGGTACTCGTCGCGATCCGCGGATTTCTTGCCGGGAATGCCGTATAGATTCTGTCCCTTGCCCGCGGTCATCTCTTCGATTTGCGCCGCCGGCAGCGCCAGCACTTCACCGTCGTTGTTCACGAAGATGGCGAGCGCCGTCTGTTGCGTGATCGGCTGCGCCGGCAGCACCCGCCCGTTCTCCGGAACCTTGAGTATCGACTTGCCCTTCTTGTTGCGCGCGTACAGCTCGCGCAGTTTCACGGCAAATCCGTAGCCCGCATCGCTCGCGAGCAGCCACAGATCGTCCGGTTCGCCGATCAGCACCGCGGCAAAGGTGGCGCCGTCCGGAGGATCGACGGTGCCGGACAGCGGCTCGCCGTAGCCGCGCGCGGCCGGCAGCTGATGGGCATCCAGGCTGTAGGCCCGGCCGGTCGAATCGACGAAGACAGCCTGCTGCAGGTTGCGGCCGCGGGCGGCGGCCTGAAACTCGTCCCCGGTCTTGTAGCTCAAGGAGCGGACATCGATGTCGTGCCCTTTCGCTGCGCGTACCCAGCCCAGGCGCGACAGCACCACGGTGACGGGCTCGCTGGTGAGCAGTTCCGTCTCGGAGATGGCCTGTGCGGCCTCGCGCTCCACCAGCTTGGTGCGGCGCTCGTCCCCATACTCTTCCGCATCGCTCAGCAATTCGTCGCGCACCAGCTTGGTGAGCTTCGCCTTGCTCTTCAATATGGCTTCGATCGCGTCGCGCTCCTCCGCGAGTTCCTTTTGCTCGTCGCGGATCTTCATCTCTTCGAGGCGCGCGAGATGCCGCAGCTTGGTCTCTAGGATGGCTTCCGCCTGCTCGTCCGACAGCTTGAAGCGCTTGATGAGCACGGGCTTCGGATGATCCTCGGTGCGCACGATGCGAATCACTTCATCGAGGTTGAGGTAGGCGATCAGCAAGCCGTCGAGGATGTGTATCCTCGCATTCAATTTCGCGAGCCGGTGGTTCAGCCGGCGGGTGACGGTGTCCTTGCGGAACTGCAGCCACTCCAGCAGCAATTCCTTCAGCGACATCACCCGCGGCCGGCCGTCCAAGGCGATGACGTTGAGATTCACCCGGTAATTGCGTTCGAGATCGGTGGTGGCGAACAGATGCGCCATCAGCGCCTGCGTATCCACGCGGTTGGATTTCGGCACGATGACCAGGCGCGTGGGATTCTCATGATCCGACTCGTCGCGCAGGTCCTCGACCATCGGCAGCTTCTTCTGCTGCATCTGGGCGGCGATCTGCTCCTGCACCTTGCTGCCCGACACCTGAAACGGCAACGCATCGATGACGATCTCGCCGTCCTCGATTTCGTAGGTGGCCCGCGCCTTGAAGCTGCCGGAGCCCGTCTCGTACATCCGCACCAGATCGTCACGCGGCGAAACGATTTCTGCGCCGGTCGGCAGATCGGGCCCCTTGATGTGCGCCATGATCTTGCGCGTGCTCAAGTCCGGATCGTCGAGCAGCGCCACGCAGGCTTTGACCACTTCACGCAAATTGTGCGGCGGAATGTCGGTGGCCATGCCGACCGCGATGCCGGAACCGCCGTTGAGCAAGAGATTCGGCACGCGCGCCGGCAGCATGGTGGGCTCGTCCAGGGAACCGTCGAAATTCGGCGCCCAATCCACCGTGCTGGACCCGAGCTCCTGCAGCAGCAGCGTGGCATAGCGGGTCAACCGCGATTCGGTGTAGCGCATGGCGGCGAACGATTTCGGATCGTCCGTCGAACCCCAATTGCCCTGCCCGTCGACGATGGGATAGCGGTAGGCGAAATCCTGGGCCATGTGCACCATGGCCTCATAGCAGGCCGAATCGCCGTGCGGATGAAACTTGCCGATCACATCGCCGACCGTGCGCGCCGACTTCTTGTGCTTGGCGCCGGCGGCGAGGCCAAGCTCGCTCATCGCGTAGACGATGCGCCGCTGCACGGGCTTCAGGCCGTCGCCCAAGTGCGGCAGCGCCCGATCCAGGATGACGTACATCGAATAGTCGAGGTAGGCGCGCTCCGCGAACGACTTGAGCGGCTCCTTCTCGACGCCTTCGAAATTCAATTCTTGATCTTTCATCGCCTTGTCTTCACCGCGCTAGACGCGCGCCAGATTGCCCTTGGTCTCGAGCCATTCGCGCCGATCGCCGGCGCGCTTCTTCGCCAGCAGCATGTCGAGCATTTGGTCGGGGCTGTCCTGCGCATCGATGGTCATCTGCACCAGCCGGCGCGTCTGCGGCGCCATGGTGGTCTCGCGCAACTGCAGCGGATTCATCTCGCCCAGACCTTTGAATCGCGTCACCACCGGCTTGGCGCGGGGATTCTCGGCGGCGATGCGCTTCAGCGCCTTTTCGCGTTCTGCCTCATCGAGTGCATAGACCACTTCCTTGCCGGCGTCGATCCGAAACAGCGGCGGCATGCAGACGTACACGTGTCCGGCCATCACCAACGGCCGGTAATGACGCAGAAACAAGGCGCACAGGAGCGTGGCAATGTGCTGCCCGTCGCTGTCGGCGTCCGCGAGTATGCAAATCTTGTGGTAACGCAAACCCGACAGATCGGCGGCAGCGGGGTCGACGCCGATCGCGATGCTGATGTTGTGAACTTCTTGCGATTGCAGGACTTCGCCGGTATCCGCCTCCCAGGTATTCAAGATCTTGCCGCGCAACGGCATGATGGCCTGGGTCACGCGATCGCGCGCCTGTTTGGCCGATCCGCCGGCCGAATCGCCCTCGACCAGGAACAGCTCGCCGCGCGCCGGGTCCTGGCTCACGCAGTCGGCGAGCTTGCCCGGCAATGCCGGCCCCGCAACGATGCGCTTGCGCGCGACTTTCTGGCTGTCCTTGAACCGCTGCTGCGCATTGGCGATCGCCAGCATGGCGATTTTCTCGCCCTGGTCGGGATGCTGATTGAGCCACAGGGCAAAGGCGTCCTTGATCACGCCCTGCACGATTCCGGCCGACTCGCGCGACGACAGCTTCTCCTTGGTCTGTCCCGCGAACTGCGGCTCGCGCATTTTCATCGAGAGCACGAAGCTCACGCCGTCCCAGACATCTTCCGGCGTCAGTTTCAAGCCTCGCGGGAACGAGATTGCGGAACTCGCAGAACTCGCGCACCGCGTCGGCCGCTCCCGTCCGCAGGCCGTTGACATGCGTGCCGCCCTCCACCGTGGGAATCAGATTGACGTAGCTCTCGGTGATGCCGTGCTCGGACTCGAGCACCCAGGCGAAGGCCCAATCGAGCGACCCCCCGTCGATGTCGCGCTTGCCGTAGAAGGTCTCGGCCGGCAGCCACTCGCCCTTGCCCAGCTCCTCCGCCAGATATTGATGCAAGCCGCCCGTATAGAACCATTCGTCGCGTTCGCCGGTGAATTCGTTGGCGAGCGTGACGCGCAGGTTGGGACACAGCACCGCTTTCGCCCGCAGCACCTGCTTGAGCTTCGGGATGCGCGAATTTATCGGTATCGAAGTATTGCGGATCGGGCCAGAACCGGATGGTGGTGCCGGTTTTCGATTTCGGCACCTCGCCGACCACTTCGAGCTTGGACTTCAGGCGCCCGCCCGCGAAGCTCAGGTTGTATTCCTTGCCGCCGCGGCGCACCCAGCACTCCAGGTGCTTCGACAGCGCATTGACCACGGACACGCCCACTCCGTGCAATCCGCCGGAATGCTGGTAGGTCTTGTCGTTGAATTTTCCGCCCGCGTGCAGGCGCGTCAGGATCAATTCGACGCCGCTGATCTTCTCCTTGGGGTGAATGTCGACCGGCATGCCGCGGCCGTCGTCCTCGACCTGCAAGGAACCGTCCTTGAACACGGTCACATTGATGTTTTCGCAATGGCCGGCGAGCGCTTCGTCGACGCTGTTGTCGATGACTTCGTGCGCGAGATGGTTCGGCCGCGTGGTGTCGGTATACATGCCCGGACGCCGGCGCACCGGGTCCAAGCCGCTCAATACCTCGATGTCGGAGGCCGTATAAGACGATGCCATCGTTTCCTTTTCAAGCGCTACGCGCTGAATCTACGGGGTCGAAGCGACCCCGGCCTTGGTCGTTTAAGACCATGCCAGGCTCACTGACGAAGGCGGCGGAGTCTAGCATGCGAATCCACGGCTGATCAGCTGGCAGCCGACCCGCGATTCGGCTATCGTTCGCGGACCATGGGAATTGCAAACAGTCAGAATCTGGTGCGCACTCTGCCGGTGCTGCCGCGACCTTACGGCATTCGCGTGCGGCTCAAGGCCGGCGATCCGTTTGCGAAGCTGCTCGGCGCCGACTGGCAGAAGACCCATTGGTTCTTCACCGCGGCGGAGCGTGACCGCGTCCTCGAGGACATGTCGCGCAAGCATGAGTACTCGCGAATCGGCGATCAGCCCGCCCTAGTGTTCGAGAAAGTCGAAAAGCTGGCCGAAAGCCGCAACTTCTAGCCCTTCGCGACCTCAAACGAAGCCCCTCCAAACCCCCAAAGCCGGGGTCGCTTCGACCCCGTTGAAAGGTGGCGCGAAGCGCCTAAAAAGTGCGCCCGAGGAACAGGTAGTACGCCGCGGTCCCGCGCGTATCGTAGCCCGACCCCAGATAAACCGGCCCCAGAAACGTGTCGAACGCCAGGAACAGCGATGCGTCCTTGCGCGCGGATCCATAGGAGACATCGCCGCGGTGCTCCCAGGTATTGCCGAACTCCAATGACATGCCGATGTAGGCGGGGAACTCGAAGAAGCCTTCGCCGCCGCGACCGATCTTGCGAAAGTAGATGGTGCGGGCGATCGCATAGTTCGGGCCGATCAACGAATTGGGGGCGAGGCCCGACAGATTGAAGAATCCGCCCAAGGAATAGAACTCGGGCAACGCATTCGGACCGTAGTTCCCGTCCAGCGTGCTTCCGGCCGAGGTCCAGAACAAAACGGTGTTGCGCCCGCTCGAGCGCGCCATCAGCCAATCGGCTGTCACCTTGTCGGACGCGATGTCCGCGCCCAGATTGGTGCGATTGGCATCCCACTGCAGCGTGAAGGTCTGACCTTCGCGCGGGAAATGGATGTTGTCCAGCCGATCGTAGCTGAACTTGAAGAAGTACTCGCCGTTGTTGTACTGCTGTTCCACCAAGCCTGGGTCGCCCAATCGCACCCGCGTCAGGCCGTTGGTCCGATGGAATCCCGCGCGGATCTCGCCCCAATTGCCGAGATTGCGTCCGACGTCGATGTCGCCTTCCACCTCGCGGTCGCGAAAATCGGCAATCTCCAGATTCTTGGCATAGATGGGCAGATCGCGCGCCTCGACGCGCGCGCTCGGCGCCACGAACCAAGTCCGCGATGCATCGAGAGGCTGATAGAACTCGCTGACGACTTTCGGGTCGCTGCCGATTTGCACGTCGGTCAAGAGTTCCGCGCCCAGATCGTTGATTTCGGTCAATACGAAGCGCACGGCCGCGTTGTAGCGGCTGTTGCCCTGGAAATCGTCCTCCAGATTCAGGCCGAAGCGCAGATAGTTGGGGCCCCAGGATTTTCGCCGCGCCCGCACCTCGAGGCCGGACTCACTGTCGGCGCCCTCGCCCTGGTCCACCAGCGTGTAGTCCAGGGTTTCGAAATTTCCCAGCCCGTACAAATCGGTGATGTGCTTGCCCAGTTGATCGAGGTCGAGCGGTTTTCCCAGCAGCGGCTGCATTTCCGCCAAAATGGTTTTTTCATAGCGCTTGGATTGTTCGTCGACGCGCACGAACTTGATGGGAGGCAGCCCCGGCTCGCGCGCTGCGCGCCGCGCCAGGTAGTCGTGGTACGCACCGTCGCCGACGCCGAATGCCGCGAGTTTGGACGCGGCTGCACGCGCCGCATCCTCGCCATGGGCGATGATGGCGCTCGGAGCGGTGAAATCCGTTGCGGTCGCCGTGCCCAGATTGGGTTCGATCAAGATATCGTTCGGACTCAAGCTGGCCCGCTGGCTGTCGGAGTCCTTGCGCACCAAGATCGCCAGCATCTGGTTGGAAATCGACAGCGCCGAATCGAGCGCGGCGCGCGGCTGCAGGGGGAAGCTCACGTCGGACACGATCAGGATATCCGCATGCATTGCGCGCGCGACGTTGACGGGTAGATTCTCCGCGAGTCCGCCGTCGACCAGCAACCGCCCGTTCAATTCGACCGGCGCGAATACGCCCGGCGCCGACATGCTGGCGCGCATGGCGATGGCCAGATCGCCCTTGTCCAGCAACACGGCGTTGCCGGTCTCCAAATCGGTGGCCACCGCGCGAAATGGGGTGGGCAGCAGATCGAAATCCGTGCTGTTGCTGAACGGCAGGGTCAGCCGGCGCAACGTCTCCTGCAGCTTTTGCCCTTGAATGAAGCCTTTCGGCAGCAGGATTTGCTTGTGCTTGAGACCGAGCGGCAGCCGCACCAGAAAGTTGCGATCGTCTTGCTTGCGCCTGAAGGCGAGATCGCGGCGCGGCGGCGCGTCGCGAAATGCCTCCTGCCAGTCGAGCGAGCGCATGGTGGCGTCGATCTGCGCCGCCGTCATGCCGCTGGCATACAGTCCGCCCACGATGGCCCCCATGCTGGTGCCGGCGATGCAATCGATGGGGATTTTCAGATCCTCGAGGATCTTGAGCACGCCGATGTGCGCCATGCCGCGCGCGCCGCCGCCGGAAAGCACCAGGCAAATGCGCGGTCGGGTCAGGTCATGCGCCGGCACGGGCGTGGGTGCATCGGGTATCGCGGCGTTCGAGCCGCTCCAGCCGCAGCTTGCAACCAGCGCGCAGGCCAATCCCAGTCTCGAGGTGAGCGTCATCCCCATGTGGGGACCTAGTTTAGTTCACGACGTCGATACTGGAAGCAGAAAAGGTATTCGCGACCCGGTCGTACGTGCCCGTGGCCACGAGGCGCAGCGCCGGAGTCGCCGCGACGATCGACAGCGGCACCTGAGTCACGAACGTCGAGAACGTGTTGTACACGGCGATGCTGGTCACGCCCGCGGTCGCCGTGAGGTTGCCGATGGCAAACGAGGGCAGGAACGTCGACGGGAGGGCGCCCGGGGCCGGCGTCGGCTGCGGAACGATCATCGGGGTCGCCGCGAGCGACTTGAGGTCGATGCTCTCGGAACCAATGCGGATGGCACCGGCGCTGTAATTCGCGTTGTTGAGGTCGATGGTCAAACCGCTGTTGCTCAACGTGGCGAACGGCGCGGCGGTCCCGGCGCTGGTCCAATCGACCTGCAAGCGGGCCGGCGCGGACGCCTCGGTATTGATGGTGAAGGCGTTGAAATCCGGAGGCGCGGAGCCGAAGGGGGTGAAGAGTCCGTCGATCGACAGCGGGTTGCCGGCGGGAGTGGCGGGTATCGCAGTGCTGCCGGCATTCACCGCAAAACTCGCCGGAGTCACGGCGGCGGCGCCATTTCCCGCGAAGTTATAGTTGGAGATCGGCCAATTGTTGATGGTTTGCAGGTTGAACACCAGGCTGCCCGGCGCGGAGGACACCAGCGAACCCCACAGCCCCGTCGTCTGCAGCCGCACCGATCCGGTATTGATGCTGGAATTGCCGGTGGCGTCCAAGGTCACCGAGCTGGAAGCCGTCGCCGGGCAGATCGTGCAGATGCCGCGCACGATGATGTGCTGACCGACGGCGACCGAATTGTAGTCGAGTCCTGTGAGCGTCGTATTGTCTTCGGCGGTCACGATGGTGGAGGGTGCCAGCAGGACCGTGGCGTCGGCGTCGTAGTATTGGCTGGTTCCGTCGTTCCGCTGCAGGGTCGATCCGCGCAGCGTCAGGGTGTTGCCGTTGCGCGCGATCACGTCGCCTTCGAGACCCTGAGTGTAGAAGTCCTCGAGCGTGCTACCCGCAACCACGAAGCTGGTGGTGAACTTGCCGGCGGTCACCGCGGAGTTCAAGGTCGGGGTGGGCTCGAAAGTGGTCAGCGCCGAGGTGATGGTGGTCCCGGCAGGCGTTTGCGACAACGCGAACAGGCCCGGGGCGCCGACGTAGGTCTTGCCATCGATCGTGTATACCGTATTCGCAGCGGGAAAAATCGACAGCGATCCCAAGCTGCTCACTTCGTCGAAGAACGGCCGCACGAACACCGTGTAGGTGGCGACGCCGAGGCTCGAGTTGATCAGCGGGCCGCGCACGCGCACCAGCTTGTTGTCGGGCGGGGCGATGGCGGCCGTCATGAACGGTTTGACCGTCACTGTCGGCACGCCGTTGACTATGCTCACCACGTTCGAGGCGGTGAGGTCGAAATCGATGGCCAGGCGCACGGCGCTGGACGATGCGAAGGTCGGCTGGATGACCAGCGGATTGCCCTTGTCGAAGGTCACGTTGATCGTCTGCGTGGTGACGGCGGCTCCGGTCGTATCCACGACCGTCGCCTGGGTCGGCACGCCGTTGACCATGACGGAGATATTGGCGTTGGTGTAATCAAGAATGATGCTGGCAGCGGTGTAGGTGTCGTCCGGGATGCTCGCGGCGCTCAACAACTCGGAGATGCTGTTGAGCTTGGTGAAATCGACGATTTCAGGCGTTGAGAATGCGGTAATCACCCCGTTGTTCACCCCGGTCAGGGTGATGGAATTGACATTCACGGTGTAGCCGGTGAAATCGCCCGGCGTATTGCTCAAGGTGACCCAGCCGATACCGAAGCCGCTGATATTGTTGTTGCCGTGACAGCCGGCCGCGATGACGGTGGCGGCGCACAGGAGCGCGCTCAATGATTGACGAGCGTATCGACCGAGCAATGGGTGCACTACAGCTTCCAATATGGTGGGGATCAAGGCTGCGTAGAATAAAGGCTTTCGAGATCGTCCGCGCAGCAAAGTTCCATTTGGACGCCGGGCCGGCGCCTCATGAGCCGGCTTACACGCCCGCCCGAGAGCCGCTCACGGACCGCACACTCGCCGTTCACGAGCGGGAGAGGCTGCTGCGGGCCGCCGGGCGAGGCACTTGCTGGGTTATGCAGTGAATGTTGCCCCCGCCGAGCAGCACCTCGCGGGTGGCTACTCCCAGCACTTTGCGGGTGGGAAAGAGCTGCCTGAGCTTCGCCAGTGCGGCCGCATCGTGGCGTTTGTCGTATAGCGGCATGACCACGCATTTGTTCGCGATATAGAAATTGATATACGAGGCCGGCAGGCGATCCCCCGCCTTGCGCGGATGGCTGCCCGCACGCACGTCGATCCCGGCCGCCTCCTCGGCAGTCATGTACAGCGGCCCGGGTTGATGGATCTTGTGAATGGTGAGCTCTCGGCCGCGCGCGTCGCGGGCCTTTCTCAGGCGCTCATAGGCATCGTGGGAAATATCGTATTGCGGATCCTTGGGGTCCCGGGTCCAGGTCAAAGCGACATGCCCGGGGCTGGTGAAGCAGGCAAGCTCGTCGATGTGCCCGCCGGTCTCGTCGAGGTACACGCCCTTTCCCAGCCAAATGACGCTCGTGACCCCGAGATAGCGGCGCAGCTGCTCCTCGACTTCGGCGCGACCGAGGCGGGGGTTGCGATTCGGATTGAGCAAACATTCTTCGGTGGTCAGGCAGGTCCCTTGACCGTCCACGTGGATGGCGCCGCCTTCGAGCACGAACGGCGTGCGGTACCGATCGGCGCCCTCGATTTCCAATACCTTTTGCGCGACCTCATCGTCGCGATCCCACGGGAAGTACAAGCCGCCGTCGAGACCGCCCCAGGCGTTGAAGGTCCAATCGACGCCGCGCCGCCGGCCCTTGGCATCGATGACGAAAGTCGGGCCGCAGTCCCGTATCCATGCGTCATTGCTGCTGATTTCGACGACGCGCACCTCGCTCGGCAACCGCGCGCGCGCGTTTTGGAATTGCGCCGCCGAAACGCCCACGGTCACCGGTTCGCCGACGGCGATGGCCGCCGCGATCGCCGCAAATGCCGCCTGTGCCGGCTTGGCCCCGTCGCGCCAATTGTCCGAACGCTCGGGCCACAGCATCCAACAGCCGGAATGCCGTTCGAACTCCGCGGGCATGCGGAAGCCATCCTTCGCAGGGGTTGATGTAAGTGTACGCAATGCGGGTCTCCGGTCGCGCATGCTAGCATTGCGGCTGCATTTATAGGAGCGCAGGAATGTCAGACGCGAAGCCGATGCATGTGCAGATCCCCGCCGGGGGCGAAAAGATCACCATCTCCAACGGCAAATTGAACGTGCCGGATCAGCCGATCATTCCGTTCATCGAAGGCGACGGCACCGGCCGTGATATCTGGCGCGCGAGTGTGCGGGTATTCGACGCGGCGATACAAAAGGCCTACGGCGGCAAGCGCAAGATCCACTGGATGGAAGTGTTTGCCGGCGAGAAGGCGAACAAGGCATACAACACCTGGCTGCCGGACGAAACCGTCACCGCCTGCCGCGACTACCTGATCTCGATCAAAGGCCCGCTCACCACGCCGGTGGGCGGCGGCATTCGCTCGCTCAACGTGGCGTTGCGCCAGATGTTGGATCTTTACGTGTGCTTGCGGCCCGTGCGTTGGTTCAAGGGCGTGCCCTCCCCGGTCAAGGCGCCGGAAAAAGTCGACATGGTCATTTTTCGCGAAAATACCGAAGACATCTACGCCGGAATCGAGTTCGAAGCGGGCACCACCGACGCCAAGAAGTTTCTCGATCTGTTCAAGCAGAATTTTCCGAAACAGTTCGCCAAGATCCGCTTTCCCGAGAGCTCCGGCGTCGGGCTGAAGCCCGCATCGAAGGAAGGCACGGAGCGATTGTTCCGTGCCGCCGTCGCCTATGCCGTCGCCAACGAGCGCAAGAGCGTGACGATCGTGCACAAGGGCAACATCATGAAATTCACCGAAGGTGCGTTTCGCAACTGGTCCTATCAATTGGCGGAGCGGGAATTTCCCGACCAAGTGTTCACCTGGGAGCAATGGGAGCGCATCAAGGCTGCGCAGGGCGAGAAAGAAGCCAATGCACAGATGGACGCCGCCAAGAAGGCCGGCAAGGTCATCATCAAGGATGCGATCGCGGATATCACCCTGCAGCAAGTGTTGACGCGCCCGGATGAATTCGACGTGGTCGCCACCATGAACTTGAACGGCGACTATCTGTCCGACGCCCTGGCCGCCCAGGTCGGCGGCATCGGCATCGCGCCGGGCGGCAATATCAACTACTTGACCGGCCATGCGGTATTCGAAGCCACCCATGGCACCGCACCCAAGTACGCAGATCTCGACAAGGTCAATCCCGGCTCCGTCATCCTGTCGGGAGAAATGATGCTGCGCTACATGGGCTGGCTGGAAGCGGCCGATGCCATCATCGGCGCGATGGACAAGACCATTGCCCAGAAGACCGTGACCTACGACTTCGCGCGCCTGATGGACGGAGCCACCGAGGTCAAGTGCAGCGAATTCGCCGATAATCTGATCCGGAACTTGTAGCTGATCACGGCGTTGCGCAGAAACGTTGGAAGGGCCGTCCAGGCACCGCGACGTTTCTGCGGCAACGTCAGGATGTCCAACCCACGGTTGAACTCAGCGTTTCCGCGGAAACGGGCGCCGTAGCGAGAAGAACCTCAGCGCGCGCTGTTCGCAAGCTCGAGAGGTGCCGCCTGCGGCATGGCTCGCTGCTTCAAGATATCGAATGCGGCAATCCGGTAAGCCTCGGTCATGGTGGGAAAGTTGAAGATTTGCTCGATAAAGAAATCGGCGGTCGCCCCCGAGGAGACGGCTGCCTGACCCAGATGAACGAGGTCGGTGGCGCCCTCGCCTATCACCTGAACACCCAGGACCCGCGCCGTGCTGCGCTCGCAGATGAGCGCCAGGAATCCCGCAGGCTCGCCCGCAATGTGGGCACGTGCCACCTCGCTGAAATCGGCACGCCCGACGATCACGTCGATTTTCCTCGATGCTGCTTCGCTTTGGGACAGGCCGGCGCAGGCGATTTCCGGGATCGTATACACCCCGGTCGGCACCAAACTGGCGTGGGCCGGCGGCGGCAGCCCCAAGGCGGCGAGCGCGGCGCGGCGCCCTTGATCGGCGGCTGCGCACGCCAGCGCGGGCGGACCGATGGTGTCGCCCGCGGCAAAGATTCCGGGAATATTGGTCTCGTACCGCTCGTTCACTTGCACATGCCCGCGGCTGCTGATGGCGAGCTGCAGCCGGTCCAGACCGATGCCGTCCAAGTTGGCGACGCGGCCGAATGCGGCGAACACGATGTCGGCGGTCAATACCTCGCCGTCCTTCAATTGCACCTTGACCTGCGAAAATCCATCGAAGCGTGCATCGGCGACCTCGACACCGCCCTGATACTTGCCGCCCATCGCCTGGAAGGCGCCGAGAAATCCCGTCCGCAGCGCCGCATCCAGAAATCCCAACGGCTCCGCCGCCTTGTCGAGCAGCGTGACCGCAGAGCCCAGCGCGGCGAAAATCGACGCGTACTCGCACGCGATCACGCCGCTGCCCAGCACCACCATGGAGCGCGGTATGTAGGGCAGACTCAGAATGGAATCGCTGTCCAGGATATGTTCGTGGTCCACGACGATGCTCGGGACATGCCTCGGCCGGGACCCGGTGGCAAGCAGCACCCGCGGCGCGCGCACCACGATCCGCGAACCGTCCAGGCGCTGCACCTCGATGCGATTCGCATCCAGAAAGACGGCGCGGCCGCGAATCAACTCGACCTGGTTGCGGGCGAGCTGTGCTTGTAGATAGCGATCTTGGGCGGCGATGACGATGTCGACGCCTTGCAGCAAGGCCGACAATGGCGCATCACCGCGCAACTCGACGGCCAGCGACGTCGCGCTGCCCCGCATGCGGCGATAGCGCAGCGCCTGTTCCCGCAGCGCCTTGCTGGGAATCGTGCCCGACAGGAGGCAGGAGCCTCCTACCTGCGATTCGCGCTCGATGATTGCCGCGCGAAACCCGGCTTTGGCCGCCTGAATCGCCGCTTTCTGGCCGGCCGGACCCGACCCCACACAGAGCAAATCGAACACATCCGGCTGCACGTTACAAGCCCGCCAAGCCGCGCACCTGATCGCGCTTCGCGAGCATGCGGCGCCGATCGTCGGGAAATACGCCCAGCTGCTCGAACACCGGGTCCTCGATCACGAGTTCCTCGTTCAGCAGCTCCGGATGCAGGGTGTGGGCGGCGAACAGATGGGCCGCGTGCACGGTTCCCGCAAGTTCGCCATGGTTCGATTCGCGATAGTTGCGCCATTCGCTCGCCGCAGCCTGCACATCCTTGGGCAGCAGCCAGTTATCCATCAATACACGGCCGAAAGCCGGTTCGAATTCGATCACCAGGCCGCCGAAGGCATGTGCGTCCAGACCCACGCGCCGTTCGAATTCGAATTTGGACAGAATCTTCAACGCGAGCGCAGCGCCCGTACGATGCATCAACGCCGACAGAAAGGCGCTTTCCACGTGCTTGCGCCGCTCGCGCGCGATCTCCTTGGCCCACAGAGAGGCGAGCCACGCCTCTCGCCACAGCTCTTCGGATTCCGGTTCATGGCCGGGAGCGACGAATACTTCGCCGCGCAGCATCACGGCCATCGCGATGTTGCGCACTTCTGCGACGCCGAGCCACGCAACCGCTTGCTGCAATGAAACGACGGCGGTCCGCGGCCGCACCGCCGGAGAATTCGCCACCCGCATGACCTCGCCCGCGAGCGCCGGATCGGATTGAATCAAGCGGGCCAGCTGCGCCGCATCGGTCGCTTGCTGTGCCGTGATCTCGGCGAGTTGCGCGCACACCCGCGGCAGCGGCGCGATGCTCTGCGGCCCGCTCAAACATTCGCGCAGGTGTTCGCGCGCCGCCTCGGGGTTCACGGCGGAGCGAAAGCTGACGGACTCGAGACTCATGAAAACCCCTTACTGACTCGTCGATCCTCATAGATCGGCATGCGCAGGGGATGCTTGAGCGTCCGGATTATGTAAATTGATTATGTCAAACGAAGGCCCGATCCAAGGCCTGGCCCAAGTCCTGGACGAGATCTGACGCGTCTTCCAAGCCGATCGACAGGCGCACGGTTCCCGCGGTAATCAGCGAGGCGGTGCGCTGCTCCGGAGTGTACTCGGGACTCCCCAGGAGTTGCGGCGGCATGACCAAGGATTCGGCGGACCCCACGCTCGCCGACATCGAAAACAGCTGCAAGGCTTCCGCGAACCGCGCGCCCTGCTCGAATCCGCCATCCAGTTCGATCGTCACCACGGCCCCGAAGTCGCTCATCTGGCGCCGCGCCAGCAGGTGTTGCGGGTGACTGTCGAGGCCCGGATAGTGCACCGTCTTGACGCGGGGATGGGCCTTCAGGAATTGGCTCGCGGCGAGCGCGTTGGCGCATTGGCGCTCGTAGCGCAAAAAGTACGTGCGCATGCCGCGCTGAATCAGAAAGGCTGCATGCGGATCGAGCGTCGGCCCCATGGACACCACGTCCTTGCGCATCCGGGCAATCAGCTCGCTGCGCGCAATGATCGCGCCGCCCATCACATCGCCGTGGCCCGAGGCGTACTTGGTCAGGCTGTGCAGGAATATGTCGATGTCGTAGGCGCCGTGGTTGTGGAAGCCCGCAAAGGTATTGTCGAGCAGCGTGAGCGCGCCCGCGCGCCGCGCATGCGCCGTCAGGTGTTCGATGTCGGCGATCTTGGTGACCGGATTGGTGGGACTTTCGAACACCACCACGCGCGTTGGAGTATTGCCGAGCACCCTCTCTATGCCGTCGAGATCCTCGATGGACAACAAGGTATGAGCCACTCCGAACTTCGCCAGCAGATGCTGCACGATGTACCGAGTCGGTCCATAGGATTCGACGAAGGCGAGGACATGATCACCCTGCTTGCACAGGGATAGCAGGCTCGCCGCGATGGTCGCGACTCCGGACCCCGTCAGCAGACAGTCATCCCTCCCCTGCAGCTGCGCGAGCAGGAGCTGCAACTGCTGCAAAGTCGGGTTCGACGACCGCGAGTAGAAGAATCCATCCCGCTGGCCGCGCAGATAGCGCAGAGTCTCGTCCGTATCATCGAATGAAAACTTCACCGACTGGTAGATCGGCGCCACCAGAGGACGATTGTCCGCAGGCACCGGGACGGCCGGCGGATGATTCACCAATGTGTCGTTTTTCATTCACGGCACGATAATGGAGCGAAGCCCGCAGTACAACGGGATGTGCGGTGCAGCGAGCGCTACGGCGAGAGATACCGGTCCAATTCGGCGTTGATGGCCGCAGCCGAGTCGAATAGTCGTTCGCCGTCCGCCGGCGTCAACCCAAGATCCAGGTACGCCGCCTGCGTCATCAGCGAGCCGCGATCCAGCCGCGTGGACTCGAGCAGAGTAAAGTCCGCGAACGCATGCGCCACATTGATGATATTGCATTCGAGTCGAGCCGAACCGGCCGATGCATACGCTTCCCATTGGGCCGTCACGGTCAGCACCGGCGACGGCAGCGCCCAGGCGGTGACTACCCGCGCGCCGATGTGTCGATGAAACATGTCGATGAGCCGGTCGTATTCCTCGCCGGCCAGTATCCTGCCGGCGCGTTGTGCGACTTCGTGCGTCACACCCAAGGTGACGACCTTACCGATGTTGTGCAGCAACCCGCACAGGTAGCATATGCCCGTCTCCCGGGCCAGCACGTGCGCCAGCTGCCGCGACCATAATGCGCTTGCCAGCGAGTGCCGCCACAGCCGCCGTGCTTTGTGCTGCTGCCCCCTGACGTCGAGCATCTTGCCCTGCAGCGCCAGGGTGAAGGCGATGTTCGCCACCTCGTCGAAGCCCAGCCACGCTACCGCGTGCGGCACGGAAACGATGGGTGTTGCCGGCCGCTTCGCCGCCGATGCCGCGATGCGCAGCACGTACATGGTGAGTGCAGGATCCGCGTTGATGATGTCTGCGAGCTTCCGGGCGTTGGTCGAGACAGGGCTGGCGCGCACGACGCGAACGGCCACCTCCGGCAACAGCGGGACGATCAGATCATCGCCGATCAGGCACCTCTCCAAGAGACCTTGGACGATCACGCAATTGTCCGGTTCGTCCGGCGAATTGATCGGTGACTTCTTCCAAGGCTCCAGCATAGCCCGGTTAGCGGCTGCCCCGGCCCTGACTTGAGATTCGAACCGAATAAATGCGTAAACTCCCTCGAACATGAGCGCCATCCCAGATTTTTCCGAGCAGAGCAGCCGTCTTGATGATCGCGAGCCGGAAGCGCGCTTGCGCGAAATTCCATACAATTACACCTCGCTGGCCGATCGCGAAATCGTCATCCGCCTGCTGGGAGAAGCCGCCTGGGCAGTGCTCGATGATCTGCGCGCCGAGCGCCGGACCGGCCGTTCGGCGCGGATGCTGTACGAGGTGCTGGGCGATATCTGGGTCGTCGACCGCAACCCCTACCTGCAGGACGACCTGCTCGACAATCCCAAGCGCCGCCGGCAATTGATCGAGGCGCTGCACCACCGTCTGCACGAAATGGAGAAGCGGCGCGATGCCTCCGACGAGGCGCGCGACGCCAAGGTGGGCCAATTGCTGCACGCCGCCGGCGAGGCGGTGCGGCAATTCGAACAGCGCTTCGCGGAACTCGCGCAAATGCGCAAGAAGGCACGGCGCATGTTGCTCAAGCACACGCGCAAGGACAACATTCGCTTCGACGCGTTCTCGCGGGTGGCGCACGTCACCGATGCCACCGACTGGCGCGTCGAGTTGCCGTTTCTGGTGTTGGCACCGGACTCGGAGGCGGAAACCGCCGCTCTGGTGCGCGCTTGCATCGAACTGGGACTGACCGTCATACCGCGCGGGGGCGGGACGGGCTACACCGGCGGCGCCGTACCGCTGACGCCATGGTCCGCGGTAATCAACACCGAAAAGCTCGATACCTTGGGTGCCGTGGAGACGGTTGGGTTGCCGGGCACCGCAACCGGCACGGCCAGTATTTTTTCGGCGGCGGGCGTCGTCACCAAGCGCGTGACCGAGGCGGCGGAGCGCGCCGGCTTCGTGTTTGCCGTCGATCCCACCTCGGCGGACGCCTCCTGCGTGGGCGGGAACATCGCCATGAATGCCGGCGGCAAGAAGGCGGTCCTGTGGGGGACGGCGGTCGACAATCTCGCCTGGTGGCGCATGGTCGACCCGGAGGGCAATTGGCTCGAAGTCAGCCGCCTGAATCACAATCTCGGCAAGATTCACGATGTCCGCGTCGCCAGCTTCGAACTCGTCTGGAAAGATGGGCGCGCCCATCCCGATGCGGCCGAGATATTGCGCAGCGAACGGCTCGATATCGACGGCGCCGCCTTCCGCAAGACCGGACTCGGCAAGGACGTGACCGACAAGTTCCTGGGCGGATTGCCGGGTGTACAGAAGGAGGGCTGCGACGGTCTGATTACCGCCGCACGTTGGGTTCTGCACCGCATGCCGAAACACGTCCGCACGGTGTGCCTGGAATTCTTCGGCCAGGCCCGCGATGCCATTCCCAGCATCGTCGAGATCACGCAATACCTCGAGTCGACCGCCAAGTCGAAGGGCGCGGTTCTCGCCGGTCTGGAGCATTTGGATGAGCGCTACCTGCGCGCCGTCGGCTACAGCACCAAATCCAAGCGCGGCGCGCTGCCCAAGATGGTGTTGCTGGGAGACATCGTCGGCGAGGACGAGACCCCAGTCGCTGCGGCGGCGTCGCACGTCGTGCGTCTTGCCAATGCCCGCTCGGGCGAGGGTTTCATCGCCGTCAACGCCGAGGCCCGCGGCAAGTTCTGGCTCGATCGCGCTCGAACCGCCGCGATTGCCAAGCACACCAATGCCTTCAAGATCAACGAGGACGTGGTCATTCCGCTCGCACGACTGGGGGAATACACCGATGCCATAGAGCGGATCAACATCGAACTGTCCATCCGCAATAAACTCGATCTACTCGACGCCTTGGACGAATACTTTTCCGGCGAGATCAAGGCGGGCAAGACCGCCGACGTCGATCTCGGCCGCAGGACGGAAGCCCGCGAACTTCTGGCGCGCGTGCGCGCGCGCTGGCAATACCTGCAGGGCGCCATGGATACGCCGGTGGACGCGGCACGGGCGAATTTCGACGCGCTGGGGATCGCTCAGCCCGCCGATGGCTCGGGAAGCGTTTTCGATCGGCTGCAGGACCGCAGCATCCGGGTGAGCTGGAAAGCCGAGGTCCATTCGGCCCTGACGCACATTTTCGTCGGTGCGGCATTCACCCAGATACTCGCCGAGTGCGACGCCGTGCACAAGCGCGTGCTGCAGGGGCGCGTCTTCGTCGCCCTGCACATGCACGCCGGCGACGGCAATGTTCACACCAACATTCCGGTGAACTCCGACAACTACGCCATGCTGCACACCGCCAACCGCGCGGTGGCGCGGATCATGCGCATCGCCCGCAACCTCGACGGCGTGATATCGGGCGAGCATGGCATCGGCATCACCAAGCTCGAGTTCCTCACGGAGCCGGAGCTCGCCGCGTTTCGCGCCTATAAACGGCGCATCGATCCCGAGGGCCGGTTCAACAAGCATAAATTGATGCCGGACAGCGACCTGCGCCGCGCCTACACGCCGAGCTTCGGACTGCTGGGACACGAGTCCTTGATCATGCAGCAATCCGACATCAGCACGATTTCCGATGCCATCAAGGACTGCTTGCGCTGCGGCAAGTGCAAGCCGGTCTGCGCCACCCATGTGCCGCGCGCCAATCTGCTGTATTCCCCGCGGGACAAGATTCTCGCGACCTCGTTGCTGATCGAAGCGTTTCTCTACGAAGAGCAGACGCGCCGCGGCGTCTCGATCCAGCACTGGGACGAACTGTCGGATGTCGCCGACCACTGCACCGTCTGTCACAAGTGCGAATCGCCCTGCCCGGTCGACATCGATTTCGGCGACGTCTCCATGGCCCTGCGCGATCTTCTGCGCCGAATCGGCAAGAAGCGCTTCAATCCGGGTACCGCCGCGTCCATGTTTTTCCTGAACGCCACCAATCCGCAGACCATCAAGCTGACGCGCAAAGTCATGATCGACTGGGGCTACAAGGCGCAGCGGATGGCGAACCGCGCTCTCAACACCTTTGCGAAGGCGCAGACCAAGCGTCCGCCGGCCACGGAGGGACGGCCGCCGATCAAGGAACAGGTCATTCACTTCGTCAACAAACGCATGCCGGGCGGACTGCCGAAGAAAACCGCACGCGCGTTGCTCGACATCGAAGACCGCAACTACGTGCCCATCATCCGCGATCCGCAAAGGACCAGCAGCGAATCCGAAGCGGTGTTCTATTTCCCCGGCTGCGGCTCGGAGCGCCTGTTCTCACAGGTGGGCCTCGCGACCCAGGCCATGCTGTGGCACGTCGGCGTCCAGACGGTGCTGCCGCCGGGGTACCTCTGCTGCGGCTATCCGCAGCGCGGCGCCGGCGAATTCGACAAGGCCGAGAAAATCATCACCGACAACCGCGTGCTGTTCCACCGCGTCGCCAATACGCTGAATTATCTCGACATCAAAACCGTGGTGGTGAGCTGCGGCACCTGCTTCGATCAGCTCCAGGGCTACGAGTTCGAGGAGATCTTTCCCGGCTGCAAGATCATGGACATCCACGAGTACCTCATGGAAAAAGGCGTACGCCTCGAGAACGTCACCGGCGTGCGCTACATGTATCACGACCCCTGCCACTCGCCGATGAAGAAGCACGATCCCCTCACCGTCGTGAACACGCTGATGAACAGCGCGCAGAACGGGCAGATCACCACGAACGAGAGGTGCTGCGGCGAATCCGGCACACTCGCCCTCACCCGGCCGGATATATCGACGCAGGTACGTTTTCGCAAGGAAGAAGAGGTTCGCATCGGCGTGGACCAGATCCGCGCGAGCGGCCATCGCGGCGAGGTCAAGATACTGACCTCCTGCCCGTCCTGCCTGCAGGGTCTGAAGCGCTACAACGACGATACCGAAACCGACGCCGACTACATCGTGATCGAGATCGCCAAGAATCTACTGGGACCGGACTGGCTGCCGCAGTACGTGCAGCGCGCCAACACTGGAGGTATCGAACGAGTGCTGGTGTGAGGCGGCTCGGGAGTCACCCACGGTAGTCCGCCGACGAGGTACCCGGGTTCGGTTGTACCGTGGTTAGTGGCCCGTCAAGCCGTTTGTGCCGGAAGGCAGACCCGAAACCGTCTGAATGGATGTCAGCGAGCCGGAAGTCGTATCGATTTGGAATGTTTCAATCGAGCCGCCCGACGTCAGCACGCTGAGATAATTGCCGTCCGCGCTGACAACCATGTCCAGCGCACCGCTCGTGGTGGTCGCCGCAACTGAGACCAACCCCGTCAAGGTGCCGTCCTGCGCAATGCGGTAGCTGCTGAGTGTGTCGCTCGCCGTGTTGGAGACGTACACGAAATTGTCGTCTGGCGTAATCACGAGCCAGCATGTCGTTCGCTGTTGCGTGGGGACTGCGGCGCTCAGCACGGGCAACATGCCTTGAGAATCGAAGTCGTACGCAGAAGTTGTTCCCGCGCCTGCCTCAGAAACGTAAAGACGCGCGGCGTCACTGAACGCAAATCCAAATGGTCCGCTGCCGGCGGAAGTCGCACTGTGCGGTGTGCCCGGTACTTGATTCTGATCGAGCGGGATTACGTCAATCTGGTCAAACGCACGCTCGGTTACCAAGACCCAGAGCCCGTCGGGGCTGATGGCGATCTGAGCAGCGTTCGTGTCAGTCGCCCGCAAGGTGATCGCCGACCCGTCAATGGGAGTGAGTATTCCCAACGCCGAGACTCGGAAACCCTGAATCGTGGGACCCGGTCCGGAGCTGCCGCTCCCGTGACGATTCAGGACATAAACGACCCCATTCCGCTCCGCGACGCTTACCGGCAGTGTTCCGCCGGACGGCACGCGGTCAGTGAGCTGCACGCCGGTACCCGTCACTTGAAACACCGTCAGATCATTGCTTCCCGGATTCACGACGTATAAGAATTGCCCGTCGCGGCTCAGCGCCAGGGCTCCCTGATTCTCCAATCCATGACCAACGCCCGTCCCGCCTGTCGGCACGCTCTGGAGGCTGACCAATGTCCCCTCAGCAGAGCGTAAGTACGCCTGCACGCTATTTCCCGCCGTCGCGTTGGTCATCGTGAAAGCCAAAGGCGCCGGTGCCGGCTTCGGACTTACCGCCGTCGTCGAACTGTCGTTGCCGCCGCATCCTGCGCCCAACAACGCAAATGCCATCAAAACTGGCAATCTCAGGTTCTTCATGTCGCGACCTCTCAACATCCCTCACCAAATTGGAGTTGCCTCACACCGCAAGGGAGCAGCAGCAAAGGAGTTCTCTCAGAGGACCGGGCTTTACGCCAATAAATTTCACTCGACCGCCGGCCGCGGCGGAAACCGTCGTTTCCGCGCCACGGTGAGCGTTGCTCGCGGGGCTGGGCGTATTCCTATTGTCGGGTGCAGCCTTCCAGCGAGCTCAGTGCCCGAGATTGCTAGTGCTGCGGATGAACCCCGCGACATTGTCGTGCAGCAGCTTGAGCGATGAATCCTTGGCGTAGACCATGTGGCCCGAGTCGTAGAACTTGTAGTCGATATTGGCCTGCAGGCTCGCCGGGATGGGCAGGTGATGCATTTCGTACACGCCCTGATAGAAGGGCGTGGCCAGATCGAAATAGCCGGCGTTCAGCTGGATCTTCAAGTTCGGGTTGATCTTCATTGCGTTCGCGAGATCGGGCATGACATTGGTGCCTTGGCGCGACGAGGCCGGTTGCTGCGTCTGGCCCGGCAGTTGGTGCTGAAAGTTCCAGGTGTTGAAGGTGCGGATGCTCGGCTTGAACATCTTGCCGTCGCCATAGTGCAGGTCCTTGCGCACGTAGTCGTTGAATGCGGAGACATAGGCCGAACTCAGCGCGGAGGACTGCGGGTCGTAGTCGGCACGCTGGCTCAGCGGATCGATATCTGGGCCGGAGAAGCGGCTGTCGAGGCGGCCGGTGGTCAGGCCATCGTCGCCCTTGAGGTTCTGGCGAAATTCGCCGCCGTCGATGCGCAGATCGGCCTTGAGAATGTACTCGACGGGAAGCCCAGTGTACTGGTGGAGCTTGTCGGCGATGGCGCTGCGTTCCGCGGCACTGAGGTCGGACCCTGCCGCGAGCGCACGGGCATAGTCGCCCATGGCGAACTGTTCGACCTCCGCAAGCAAGGCTTCGAGGTTCTTGCGCTCACCCGGCAGCTTCTTGTGATACCAAGCGGTGGCGGCATAAGTCGGCAGCACGGTCTGGTAGGGCAGGTCGACGCCGGGATTGCCTGTCGGCCGGTCGGGGCTGAGATCGAAGTTGAGAATCTGCGACAGCAGGATCACCCCGTTGAAATCGATCGAGCGATCCGCCTCCAGCTGATTGATGAGCACCGCCGAGCGCGGCGTGCCGTAGCTTTCGCCGAACAGGTACTTGGGCGAATTCCAGCGGCCGTATTTCGACAAGAACTGCGAGATGAATTCAGCGAAGGCATAGGCGTCCTGATCGACCCCGAAGAACGCCTTCTCCTTGTCCTTGCCGGCGATGCGGCTGAATCCGGTGCCGGGCGCATCGATGAAGACCAGATCGGTCGCATCCAGCAGGCTCGAGGCATTGTTGATGAGGGAGTACGGCGCCGCCGGAGTATGCGCGTCGGTCGCCGTGACGATGCGGCGTGGTCCGAACGCACCCATGTGCAGCCAGACGGTCGCCGAGCCGGGACCACCATTGTAGAAGAACGTCACCGGCCGCGGGCCGCCGCCGGTCTTGAAGTAGGCGACGTAGAACATGGACGCTTCGGCGCTGGGGTTCTTGGCCTCGCCGGCCTCCTCCCCCGTGGAGCTTCCCTTGTCGGCCTTGGGATCGCGCGGCACGTCGTCCCAATCCTTCGGATGCACGACGAAGGTACCCGCAATCGACTGATAGCTGATGGCCTGACCGCCGATGGTGACGGTGCCGGAACTGGTGGTCGATTCGGCTTTGAAAGGCTCGAATTTGCCGCCTTCCGGCTTCTGCGTGTCGCCATCCGGCTTCTTGTCGGGCGAATTCGTCGCCCCGGGTTCCGCGGCCAGCGATGCGAACACACTCATCAACAAGGCTGCCGTCAGGCCCGCGCTAAATCTGAATCGACGCATGATTATCCCTCTCCCGGTTGTCTCTCGATGATGATTTTGAATTAGCTATCGATGCGGCTCGGCGCTCAATGACGCGTTAGCTCCAACCAATCCCGCAGCACGGCGAGGCGCTGCGGAACGTGCGAGCAGCCAAATCCGACCCGCGCGAGCGTCATGCTTTTGCCGTCCGATCCGGCCAGGTTGTACTTCGCTGCGAACTCCCATATTGAGAAGTAACCTCGAGCGCGAAATCTCTCATTGGCCCACCTTGTCGAGCTTCGCCATCCGCGACATCCACAGGCTCGCACCCACGATCATCACGGTCACCACGGTGATGGTGATGGTGGCGAGCACGTTGATTTCGGGACTGACGCCGAGGCGCACTTTCGAGAACACCACCATGGGCAGCGTGCTGCTCCCCGGCCCCGAGGTGAAGCTCGAAATCACCAGATCGTCCCACGACAGAGTGAAGGCCAGCAGCCACCCCGACAAAATAGCCGGGAAGATGATCGGCAGCGTGATGACGAAGAACACCTTGAGCGGACGGGCACCCAGATCCATGGCCGCTTCCTCTAGCGCCGTATCGAAAGTCGCCAGGCGCGAATTCACGATCACCGTGACATAGGCCATCGAAAACGTCATGTGCCCGATGGTCATGGTGGTGATCCCGCGTCCCGCCGGCCAGCCGATCAGTTGTTCCAGGGCGACGAACAGCAGCAGCAGCGACAGTCCGGTGATCACCTCGGGCATGACCAAGGGCGCCGTGGTCATGGCGTTGAGCGTGAAGCGTCCCCTGAATTGGCTGAAGCGCGCCAAGCCGAAGCCGGCCAGAGTGCCGAGGATCACCGAACCGGAGGCATTGATGACGGCGACTTTGAGGGAAATCCAGGCGGCGTCGAGTATTTCCTCGTTGTTGAGCAGCGAGTGGTACCACTTGAGCGTCGGCGAATTGGCCGCATCCCACACCGTCACCAGCTTGGATGCGTTGAAGGAAAACACCACCATCGACAGGATCGGAATGTACAGAAACGCGAACCCGAACCCGAGGCAGGTCAGGATGAAATACGAACTTCGATAGTTCATCGCGCGCCCGCCGACTCGCGCGCCTGCACGCTCTGATACCACATCATGAAGGGCACCAAGAGCAGGAGCAGCAGAATCGCCACCGCGCTCGCCACCGGCCAGGCACGATTCGAAAAGAACTCATCCCACAGCACGCGCCCGATCATCAAGGCGTTGGGTCCGCCGAGCAGCGCCGGGATGACGAACTCGCCCACCGCCGGAATGAACACCAGCATGGAACCCGCCAGGATGCCGTTGCGCGACAGCGGCAGCGTGATCTTGTAGAACGCCTGCCAGGGGCGGCACCCGAGATCCTCCGCGGCCTCCAGCAACTGCCAGTCCATTTTTTCAAGATTCGCGTACAGCGGCAGGATGAAGAACGGCAGGTACGAGTAGACGATGCCGACATACATGGCGAAGGGTGTGTACAGCATGGTCAAGGGCTCGTGAATGACCCCAAGCCAGATCAATACATTGTTGATCACGCCGTTGGCCTTCAATAGGCCGATCCAGGCATAGACCCGCAGCAGCAGCGAGGTCCAGAAAGGCAGAATCACCAGCAACAGCAGCAGGTTGCGGATCGCCGGTTTGGCGCGTGCGATGCCGTAGGCCATGGGATAGCCCACCAGGAGGCAGAGCACCGTGGAGATGAACGCGACTTTGATCGAGTTCAAGAAGGCGTTGATGTACAGCTTGTCGGTGAACAGGAACGCGTAGTTGTTGAAATTGACCTTGATGGCGAGGGAATTCTTGCCCACCCACTCCAGCAAAGGCTTGTACGGCGGTATCGCGAGGTCGATGTCCGAGAAGGATATTTTCAGAACGATGACGAAGGGAACGACGAAGAACGACAGCAGCCACAGATACGGCAGTACGACGACGAGGCCGCGGCCCGATATGCCGCAGCGCTGCAAATATCCGCCTGTCCTCATGGAGCTAACGGGTCACCACCACCGGGCTGGTTGCGTCCCATGAGAGATAGACCTGCTGATCCCAGGTGATGGCCTCGGCGTGGCGCGAGGTATTCGGTTGAGTCACGCGCACCACCTTGCCGGTGGGCAGTTTGACCAGGTAGATCGACAGGTCGCCGAGATATGCGATGTCCTGCACCGCGCCTCGCGCCACGTTGTCGGTGCCCTCCGGCGGCGCCGTGGACATGAAAATCTTCTCCGGCCGCACCGCCGCCCAGACGATGGCTTCGGGAGGCGCACTGATTCCGTGGCTGACGTAGATCGTCCCGCCCAGTTCATCCGACCCTATGCGCACATATTCCGGTTCGTCTTCGATGAGCTTGCCTTCGAACATGTTCACCGAGCCGATGAAGTCCGCCACGAATTTCGAGCTCGGAAATTCATAGATCTCCGAGGGCGTACCCGCCTGAACGATTTCCCCGTGATTCATGACGCCGATCCGGCTCGCCAAGGTCATGGCTTCTTCCTGATCGTGAGTCACGACGACGAAGGTCACGCCGAGCTTGTCCTGCAGGCTGATCAGCTCGAATTGCGTGTGCTCGCGCAATTTCTTGTCGAGCGCCCCCAGAGGCTCGTCGAGCAGCAACAGCTTGGGGCGCTTGACCAGCGAACGCGCCAGCGCCACGCGTTGACGCTGGCCGCCCGACAATTGATGCGGTTTGCGCTTGCCGAAATCACCCAGTTTCACCAGGTCGAGCATGGTCGCCACGCGCTCCTTGATCTCATGTCTGGGCACGCGGTCCTGCTTCAAGCCGAACGCGACATTCTGTTCGACATTCATGTGCGGGAACAGCGCGTACGATTGGAACATCATGTTCACGGGCCGCTCGTACGGAGGGACGCCCGTCATGTCCTCGCCGTCGATGAATATCTTCCCCGAGCTCGGCGTTTCGAATCCGCCCAGCATGCGCAGCAGCGTGGTCTTGCCGCAGCCGGACGCGCCCAGCAGGCAGAATATCTCGCCCTTGTAGATTTTGAGGCTGACATCGTCGACCGCTTTGAAATCACCAAACGACTTGGTGATGCGCTCGACCTGCACATAGGGACGAGCGTTCGGGTCCTTCCACGGCGCCGCTTTCACGGCCGCCCCAACGGATGTCGTCATCGCCTATTGGCCCGTCTTGAATCTTTGCCAAACGCGGGTAATGGCGCGGGTTTGATCGGCCGAATCCGCCAGTTGCACCGCCAATTTTTGCCGCTGCTCGGGCGGCGGATAAATCCCCGGGTCGTTTCTGACGGACTCCGACACCAGCGGCTGCGAGGCGGTATTGGCGTTGGCATAGCGCTTGAAATTTGAAATGTCGGCGATGGCTTTCGGCGTCATGATGTAGTTGAGGTAGGCATAGGCACTGTCGGGATCCGGCGCGTCCTTCGGGATGGCCAGCATGTCGAACCACAGAATAGAGCCCTCTTTGGGCACGAAGTATTTGACTTCGATGCCCTTGTTGGCCTCGCGCGCCCGGTCACGCGCCTGCATCACGTCGCCGTTGTAGCCCACGGCGACACACAGATCACCGTTGGCGAGTGCCTCGATGTATTCGGAGGAGTTGATATTGCGGATATAGGGCCGGATCTTGGTGAGCACGGCTTCCGCCTGCACCAGATCGTCCGGACTCTGCGAGTTCGGATCCTTGCCCAAGTAGCTGTATACGGCGCGGACCATTTCCGCCGGCGAATCGAGCACGCTGATGCCGCACTTGGCCACCTTCGACGCGACCGCGGGGTCGAACACCAGGCGCCAGCTGTCGGTCGGCGCATCCGGCATCGCCTCCTTGACCATCTTCGCGTTGTAACCGATGCCGTTGGTGCCCCAGGTATAAATGATCCCGTGGGCGTTGCCCGGGTCGTGCAATGCCACCTTCGACATGAGCAGAGGGTCCATGTTCTTGAGGTTCGGCAGCTTCGACTTGTCGAGCGGCAGATACACTCCGGCCTTGATCTGTCTTTCGAAGTAAGACGCCGTGGGCACGACGACGTCGTAGCCGCTGCTGCCCGCGAGCAGCTTGGTTTCCAGCGTTTCATTGGTGTCGAAATAGGCGGCGTGCACCTTGATGCCCGTCTCCTTCTCGAAATTGGACAAGGTGTCCGCGGCCAGGTAGTCGGACCAGATGTAGAGGTTCAGCACCCGGCCCGGCTTGCCCATGTCCATGCCGGCATTTGAGCCGGCGTTGCCGGCGGTGCCCGATGAGGTATCGGAACCGGATTTGCGGTCGCCGCAAGCGCTCAAAGCCAACAAACACCCGAGGGTCAGAATCGCCGCCCGACGAACGCTGAACATTAAACGCTTCCTCTCTACCTGCGCGAACGGCCGCCCGTGGGGCATCTCTAAAACCATTTCCGCTTTATATCCCAGGCGGGCGCTCGCGGACAGAGCCTTGACTCAGCTGGTACCTCGGCACCGTGATATTGACCGGTTGGAACACCCACCGGGAAGGATTAAGAAGCTGAAGGCCGCTGCTGCCTTGACGTGGCCTTCAGCTTCGTAATCCTTTCAGGCGGGTGCTTCCCGCCAATCGGTCTCCGTGTCGAGATACTAGACGTTCAGCAGCAGATGCTCGCGCTCCCACGAACTGATGACCTGCGCGAAGGTTTCGTACTCGGCTTCCTTGACCGCGGTATAGGCAAGCACGAAACGATCGCCGAACAGGTCCACCAAGGGCTTGGACTCGCGCAGCAAGCGCAGCGCCTCCGCCAAGGTGCGCGGCAGGGCGATCGCCAGGTCGTATGCGCTGCCGGCGATCGGCTCGGAGGGCTTCAACCCTTCGACCATGCCGATATAGCCGCAGGCCAGGGACGCCGCTATCGCGAGGTACGGATTCGCGTCGGCACCGCCCACCCGGTTCTCCACGCGCCGCGCCTCGGGCCCGGACATCGGTACGCGCAGACCCGCCGTTCGATTGTCGTAGCCCCAATGCACGTTGATGGGCGCGGACGAGTAGCGGCTGATGCGCCGGTAGCTGTTCACGTTCGGCGCGAACAGCGACATCGCACCCGGCAAGTACTTCTGCAGTCCGGCGATATGCCCGAAGAACAGCGCGGACGGCGACCCGTCGGGATTGCTGAAGATGTTCTTGCGGGTTTTCGTATCGATGATGCTCTGATGCAAGTGCATGGCGCTGCCCGGCTCCTTGGCCATCGGCTTCGCCATGAACGTGGCGTACATCTTGTGCCGCAAGGCCGCCTCGCGGGCGGTGCGCTTGAACAAGAACGCCTGGTCGGCGAGGCTCATGGGATAGCCGTGCAGCAGATTGATTTCCATCTGCGCCGCGCCGGCTTCATGGATCAGGGTATCGATCTCGATGTCCTGCGCCTCGCAGAACGAATACATGTCGTCGAACAGCGGATCGAACTCATTGACCGCCGCGATGCTGTAAGCCTGCCGGCCGATCTCCGGACGGCCCGAGCGGCCCACCGGCGGCTTCAGGGGATAGTCGGAATCGACGTTCGGTTCCACCAAGAAGAACTCGAGTTCCGGAGCCACCACCGGTTCCCAGCCATGCGCTTCGTACAGATCGAGGACCCGCCGCAGCACATAACGCGGCGCCATGGTGACCGGCCGGCCGTCGCCGTAAAAGCAGTCATGGATCACCTGCGCGGTGGGTTCCGCGGCCCAGGGCACCACCCGCACGGTTTTCGGGTCTGCCTTCAGCACGATGTCGATGTCCGAAGGATTCATGGCGCTCTGGTCGTCCGGATAATCGCCGGTCACCGTCTGCAGGAAGATCGCCTCCGGCAGGCGCATGCCCTCCTCTTCGGCAAACTTTTCCGCGGGCATGAGTTTGCCGCGCGCCACGCCGGCCATGTCGGGAATGATCGCTTCGACTTCCGAGATACCGTGTTCTTTTAAGAATTGTTGAATCGTGCTGGCCATAAATCACCTTTCGACTTTGCGCGCGCGACTGGCTTCACCAAATGCCGCAAACAGCGCGCGAGAAAATGGATTCTTCGCAAACTGCCATTCCGGATGCCATTGCACGGCCAAGGCGAAATTCGGTGCGTCAGCGACCCGGAACGCCTCGATGACTCCGTCCGGTGCGCGCGCCTCGACAGCCAAATGACTTCCCAGGGTTTGAATTCCTTGCCAATGCAGGGAATTCACCTGCAAGCGATCCTGTCCGGCGATTTTGCGCAGGGTTCCTCCAGGCTCCAGCAGGACTTCGTGGGCCGGTCCGTACTGCACGTCCAGCGGCGTCGATTCGTCCTCGCGGTGGTCGAGGTATCCCGGTACTTCGTGCAGCCGCTGATGCAGCGTGCCGCCGAAGGCGACGTTCATCTCCTGAAATCCGCGGCAGATGGCAAGCACCGGCAAGCCGGCCGCGATAGCCTGCGGAATCAGCGGAAGCGTCGTAGCATCCCGATCTGGGTCATGTAGCGTTCCCGGCTCACTCGCCGGTCCTCCATAGTGGTGGGGTTCGACATTCGATGCGCTCCCGGTCAGCAACAATCCGTCACAGGCGTCCAACAGGGACGGCAAATCGATCTCGGACCCGAGAGCGGGGATGAGCATCGGTACCGCGTTCGCACCTGCGGCGACGGCTTCGATGTACTTCTCGCCGACCATGTGGAAATAGTGCTTCCCACACAGCCTGCGGTCGGCTGGAATTCCGATTACGGCCAAAGGAGACATGTTTAATATATTAAACGTCCAGATGGACGATTGAGCTTCTTTAACGACCGTATTACACCACACCATCGGTGACTCGTCCTGTCCGAGGTGTGATAATTGGCTAAGATTTAGGCATTTCCATGACTTAGCGGCGATTGCTGCGGTGCGTCATCGGCACGCCACGGTCAAATTAGGTACCAGGCTCACAGGGGCCGAATTCTGTCAATAGCTATAAGATTTTAAACACTGCCGACAAGAGAGAGTCCCTTGCGCCTGTCCTACCCGCCCGCTCCTTCCTACTACGAGGCCTCCATTGCACCTTCGGCGGCCCTGGACCTGGCCTCGGGCCCGGCTCCGGCCTCAGCGCTGAACCTGGCCGGGGCGCGCGCGGGTGTCGGCATGGCTACCCACCGCGACGCGCTGCAAGGCAGTCACCGCGCCGATGTGGTGGTCGTCGGCGGCGGCATCGCCGGCTGCTCCACGGCTTTGCACCTGGCGAAGCGTGGCTACCGGGTCGTCCTGCTCGAAGCACGCAGCGTCGGTTACGGAGCCTCCGGGCGCAGTGGCGGGCAGACCATTTTCGGCCTCGCGGCAAGTCAGAAGACACTGGCGGCCGAAGTCGGCCGCGATGACGCCCGGCGCCTGTTCGATCTGTCCGTCGAAGCGTTGGAGCTCACACAGTCGCTGATCGCCGAAAACGCCATCGATTGCGATTATCACGCCAACCATGTGCACGTCGCCGTCAAACCCCGGCATCTTCGGGAACTGGACGATTGGGCGCGTGAATTGCACCAGGAGTACGACTACCGCTCAGTGCGGCTGTTGAATCGCGACGAACTCTCGGCCCATGTACGGAGCGAACGCTATCTCGGAGGACTCATCGACCCGCGCAGCGGCCACCTGCACCCCCTCAAGTTCACTCGCGGCGTGGCGCGCGCCGCCGAGACCGCCGGCGCCGAGATCTTCGAGAATTCCCAGGTGCTGCGCTACGAGGATGGACCCGAGGTCACCGTGCACACGGCGCACGGCAGTGTGCGCTGCGCGCAGATCGTACTCTGCGGAAATGCCTACATCGGCGCCGTCGCGCCGTCCCTGGCGCGGCGGATTTTGGGGGTGGGCACGTACATCATCGCGACGGAACCGCTGGGCGAAGAGCGGGTTCGCGCGCTGCTGCCCAGCAATGCCGCGGTCGCCGACATCAATTGGATCCTGGATTATTTCAGGCGCTCGGCCGATCACCGCCTGCTGTTCGGCGGCCGCGTCAGCTACAGCGCCGTGCAGCCGCCGCGGCTCGCCGAATCCATGCGCCGCCGCATGCTGCGCATCTTCCCGTCGCTCGCCGATGTGCGCGTGGCATACGCCTGGGGTGGGTACCTGGACATCACCATGAATCGCGCGCCGGATTTCGGGCGCCTCGCGCCCAACGTGTTCTACTGCCAAGGATTCTCCGGCCACGGCATGGCTCTGGCCGGGCTCGCGGGGAAATTGGTGGCGGAAACCGTCGCCGGCACTTCGGAACGCTTCGATGTCTTCGCGCGCATTCCGCATCGCGATTTCCCAGGCGGCCGGCTGTTCAGGCGGCCGTCGCTGGTATTGGCGATGCTGTACTACCGGCTGCGCGATCTCTTGTAAGAGCGCCGGCACCTCGACACGGGGATTTTGACCGATTGGCGGGGACAACCACCGATAAGGCGGGTGTCCCTACCGGTCAATGTCACGCTGCCGACGTACTATTTCAGTCCCGGCTGTTCCTTGCCGAAGCTCGGTACCAGCTTCTGGCCGGTATCGAGCAGCGTGACCGAGTTGAGGCCCCCGCCATGCGATCCGTCGCGCAGCGGACTGAACGTCACGCTCACGCGATCTCCGGCTTTGAGCGTCTGGCGTGTCCATCCGGAGCGAGTCAGCACTCCCGGACTGGTGGTTTCGAACGACCATTCCTGCGCGGCGCTGCCGTCCTCCGGCTGCACCAGGACCCAGACGATGACGTGCGGATTGGTCCATTGAAACGACTTGACGGTTCCCTTGAATGTCAATGTCTTGATATCGTACATGGCGAAGGAATGATGCGCCACGGCCGGCAACCCCGCGGCCGCCGCTGCGGTCAGAGTGATTCCCATCCAAGCCTGCTTCAACGATACGAATTTCATTTCGAGTCAGATCCTACGGGAACGCCATTGTGAAATTTGATGGGGGCGAAAATCGCATTGCCGTTGCCGTCGACGCCATCCGTGAAGGAGCCCTGGGTGCACACACCCTCGGCGATGTCGAACTTCTGCGCCCGTTGCCGGTAATACTTGCGGGTGGTGCGCCAAGGCTTGCTCAGCAGCTTGTTCGCCGTGATCTCCAACTCGTCGGCCAAGGTTTCCGGCCCCAGCAGGTGCAGCCGTTCGACGATGTGCATGTCGCCGTTGTTCGGCACGCCGACGGCCTCGTTCACCGCGAGATAGGCCTGCGGGAGCAGCGCCACCGTGTCGACCACGAGCGTGTCTGCCTCCCAATGCCCGATGGAATGGCCATGGAAGCTCGGGTCCGGATCGGCCGGATGCGCACGGCCATCGGTATAGATGCGCCGCAGCCGATTGCCGTCGCCCTCGCCCAAGATCGTGACGCGCCCCGGCGTGAACAGTATCTCGAAGGCGTTGTGCGTGATGAGCATCCAGCTCGGCATGCCCGTCGGGAAGCAGTGATCGATGATGGGGAAGGGGCGGCCGGCCTTTTCTTCCGCATACATGCGGTCGATCTGCTTCGCGACCTGCGGCGTCCAGGGAGGAGGATTGCTCTTCTCCTGGGCGACCTGGTCGCTGATCACCGGGGTCCAGACCCCGCTCCAGTCCGGCAGCTTGGCGAGCGCCTGCCAGTCCTGTGCGGTCGGCGCCGCGTTGACCGCCTCTTGGTCCGCGGCATTGGCGGGCAACGGCGCGAGCCGGGCGCAAGCGATCAGGCCCACGGTGAAAACAAGGCGATGGATGCGTTTCCCCATGGGCAGCGAAGATAACCGGATCGCGCCCCACTTGCCAATCATTTGGTGTACCCGCCGCATTCGAACCCTCACGCAGCTCAATCCAAGGTCACGGCTATTTGAACGCCACGCTGTTATTTGACCGTCACGTAGGTCATTTGAATGACACGCCGAAGCAGCGATGGATCCTAGCATTGCGCTCGAAATCCTTCGGGATGGTTCGGGCGCTGATGTCCTCGATGCGCAAATCCACCAGCGCCTCCGCGTCGAGCTTGAAACGCGTGTAATTGGTCGAGAATACCAGGCGGCCGGAGGGGCGCAGCAGCTTCAACGATCGGCGGATCATACCCACGTGGTCGCGCTGCACATCGAGCACTCCCTCCATGCGTTTGGAGTTCGAGAAGGTCGGCGGATCGACGAAGATCAGATCGAAGCGCGGGCCGCTCGGTTCCTGCTCCTCCAGCCATTGCAGGCAGTCCGCTCGGTACAACCCGTGCTTGGGACCGTCGAAGCCGTTGAGCAGCAGGTTCTCGTGCGCCCAATCCAAATAGGTGTTCGACAAATCGATGCTCGTGGTGCTGCGCGCTCCACCCGCCGCGGCATACACCGTGGCGCTGCCGGTGTAGCAAAATAAATTCAGGAAATCGGCGCCCTGCGCCCACTCGCGCAGCATCCCGCGCACGATACGGTGGTCCAGAAACAGCCCGGTATCCAGGTAATCGCGAAAATTGACCCAGAACTTGAGGCCGGCTTCCTGCACGGCATGGCGTTCCGCTTTGGCATCACGCTTCTCATACTGCTCGCTGCCCTTCTGCGGCTTACGCACTCGGGAGTGAACGTGAGAGACCGGCACGGCCAGGACTTCCGGCAGGACTGCCAAGACCTCGCGCCGGCGCTCACGGGCACTCTCCTGATCGACGGTCTTCGGCGGAGCATATTCTTGTACATAGACATGCCGCGCCCCCTGCCCGGTGAGTTCGCGCGCACCTTGGCCGTAGAGGTCGATCGCGAACGCGTACTCCGGCATGTCGGCGTCGTACACGCGGAAGCAATCGATGTGCTCGCGCTGCGCCCAGGTCTCCAGCCGCTGCAGGTTCTTGCGCAGTCGATTCGCGAACATCTGGGCGCCGGGCCGGTTCGACCAATCCGCGCGCACCGCTTCGGCCGGCCGTTGTTCGCTGGCCGCGTTCAAATCGAAACGCAGCAGGCGGCACTCGATGGTGCCGTTGTAGAACCGGTGCGAGCGCTTCGCATAGATTCCCAAATTCCTGGCAAGCGGCGGATTGCCCGTGAGAATCGCCGCCTGCCAGCCTTGGAAACGGTCGCGCAGGGTGCTGCCAAGTTCCGAATACAGCGCCGGAAGTCCCGATTCCGCACCGATCCGCTCCCCGTAGGGCGGATTGCTCACGACCAGACCGGCTTCACCCTTGGGAGGCACGATATCTCCGAGAGCGCGCTTCTCCACGTGCAGCCAGTCGGCGACGCCGGCGTGCTCGCCATTGGCAATCGCCATGCGCACGGCCTCGGAATCGACGTCGGATCCCAGAATGCAGCGCCGCGGGCGGGCGGCACGTGCGCGGCGAGTCCGCGCCTCCTCGAGCAGGCGTTCCCAGAGTGCCGCATCGTGACCGCGCCAACCCGTGAAGCCAAAATAGGCGCGCTCGAGCGCCGGCGCGGCGTCCGCCGCGATCAAGGCGCCTTCGATCAGAAAGGTGCCGGAACCGCACATGGGGTCGAGCAGCGTGCCGCCGCGCTCGAAAACGCTCGGCCAGCCCGCGCGCAGCAGCACTGCCGCGGCGACGTTTTCCTTGAGCGGCGCGCGGCCGCCTTCGGTGCGATAGCCGCGCCGATGCAGGCTCTCGCCCGAGAAATCCACCGACAACAGCGCCGTCGGGCCTTCGACATGCAGGTGCAGCAGCACGTCGGGGCGCTCCGGTTCGATGTTCGGCCGCACGCCGGTGGCGTCGCGCAGATTGTCGCAGACCGCGTCCTTGAGCAGCTGGGAGCCGTAGATCGTGTGCCTGATCGATTCGTTGCCGCCGCTGCAATCGCAGGCCAGCGTCGCGCTCGAGCTCAGGTGTTCCCGCCAGTCGATGCGCCGGACGGCTTCGTACACGCTTTTCGAACTGCTGGCATCGATGGACCCTAGGCTGAGCAGCACGCGCGTTGCGGTCCGCGACCACAGACAGGCACGGTAGCCCACCTCGAGCGTGCCTTGAAACTTCACATCGTGGCTGCGCTCGCGAATATCGTGGGCGCCGAATTGTGCGAGTTCCTCGGCCAGCACCGAGGCCGCGCCCACCGGCGCGGTCGCGATCCAATAGCGCACGTTGTCGCTCACGTGCAAGTCATGATCCGCCACTACTTAGAACGGCAAACCGTGCGACTGACCGCCCATGCACATGAGCATGGGCAGAGACAGGATGAAATTGACGCGCGAAGCCCTGCCCGCAATCTTGCGCGCCGCTGCCTTCTCATCATCCGTCGCCGGCACGATTCCGAGGATTTTCTTTTGATTCGGCCAAATGAAAACCCACACGTTGAACAGCATGATCGTGCCGAGCCATGCGCCGACCCCGATGGTTCGAAATCCCGGCTGCAGCGCAAAGGCCCTGACGAAGCCGTTCGCGGCGCCGAATCCGACCACGAGGTACAGCGCTCCCGTTACCCACGTGGCCACCGCGGCCCAGCGGAACCACAGCAGCGCCCGGGGCGCGATGTACTTCGAGATGCCGGCGCCGCCCGGTCCGCCCTTGTCGGCGGCCGCGGCCGCCAGCCCCGGCGTCTGCACCACATTGAAGTAGTACAAGAGTCCGATCCACATGACGCCGGCGACGATGTGCAGCCACCGGTCGATGCGTATCGGGTGGAAGGCGGTCCCCGGTCCGGTCCAAACGCTGAGCGTAATGCCGATGATGATCGCGAGCACGACACCGGCCGTGATGGCGCCCTTGACAGAATTGAGTGGATGCATGATTCGGCCCCCTGATGGTTGGCTCGCAGCATTGTACGCGACCGGTAGGGCAATGACATGGCGCGCGTCGGCGACGGCGGCGGCTTCGGCGGCGGCCGGCTTCAAGAGACCTGTCGTTGCGCGCGCCGCAGATCCAGCCAGTCGAGTTTCGGGTGCTTGGCGAAATAGCGCACCAAAATCCGGTACACGTCGACGTCGAACTCGGTGCTCGATTCCCTCGCGCCGAGCTCCGCGAGTTCCTCCTCGCTGCGCGCCGTGCCGAGATAAGCCCAGTGATCGAGGATGTGCAAATCGGCGCCTCGCATGAACTCCGGCAAGCCGCCTCGCGGATCACGCTCGCGCAACGCGATGCGCCCCGGAAACGGCCACGTCTTCAATTTCAGCGACGACAGAGCCAGGTATAGCCGCATCCTGTGCAGGATGAGCGGTTCCTTGCCCACGCAGGCACCCTTGCATTTCCCGACTTGGTAGGCAAAGCACGAACCCGCACCCTCCTCCAAGCCCAGAACCTTGAGGCACAGCGCATGCGCGCGCGCGATGTCGCTGAGCGCCTTGAGGGCATCCTTCTCCGAATGAAAGACGCCGAAACACTGCATGAGATCCGCGAAATTCACGGCGTCGACGGCCACGGCCTCCACCGGCGGCCTCTCATCCGCCGGGGCGTTGGACATGAGCGGACGCAAGGTGTGCGACTGTGCTTGACTCTTGGTGCGCCGGTTGTAGATCGGCCGATGGCTGCGGATCCACTCGGCCTCCTGCAGCATGGCGCCGAGTTCGCCGGCGGTCTCCACCCAATCGACCCGGCGCACTTGCTCGGCCAGTCGGCGATTCAGGGAGCCGGCTTCCTTTGGGGCGAAGTGGCCGCACACATGGGACCGCAGTGAATTGGCCTTGCCGACGTACAGCAACGCATCGCCTTCGCCGAAGAATCGATACACGCCCGGCCCTTCGGGCAGATCATCGGCGAGACCAGGCGGCAGGTGCGCGGGCAATTCGTGTGCGTGCAGCAAGGTCCGTACCGCCGCGGCGAGTTCGGGTTCCGCCACGTCACGGCGCAACTTGAACCAGAAATCATGCAACACCCGCGCATCGCCCAGGGCGCGATGCCTGGCGCTGCAGGCGAGGCCGTTGCGCTCGATCACGGCATCCAGATTGTGCCGCACGAATTCGGGGAACAGGCGCCTGGAAAGCTTGACCGTGCACAGGACCTTCGCGGAGAAATCCATCTCTGCCTTGAGGAATTCGCTGCGCAGAAACGAGTAGTCGAAGCGCGCGTTATGCGCCACGAACAGCGCTCCTTGCAGCTTCTGCAGCACGGCGGCCGCGATCTCGCCGAAGCGCGGCGCATCGGCCACCATGGCGCTGCTGATGCCGGTGAAAGCTTCGATATAGGCCGAAACCGGACGATCCGGGTTCACCAGCGAACTCCATTCCTCGATGAGTTCACCGTTCCTCGAGCGAACGATGCCCACCTCGATGATCCGGTCACATGCCGCGCTGCCGCCCGTCGTCTCCAAGTCGACGAATACTAACTCTTGCGGCAGGTTCTCAGCCGCGACCATCGAGCGACAGCAAGGGGTAGTAGAGATCCGGCCGGCGATCGCGGAACACGCCCCAGGAGTGCCGGTACCGGCGCACCTCGTCCAAATCGAAGGCGGCGGTGAGCACGGTCTCCGTCACGCGATCCGCCTCGGCCACTTTTTCGCCCGTGTGCGAGGCGATGAACGACGAGCCGTAGAACGTCATCTGGTATTTCTCGCCCTGCTCCGTGCCGATTCGATTGGAGGCTATCACCGGCATGATGTTGGCCGCCGCATGACCTTGCATCGTGCGCTGCCAATGTCCGCTCGAGTCGATGCGCGGATCCTGCGGTTCCGAGCCGATCGCCGTGGGATAGAGCAGCATGTCGGCGCCCATCAGCGCCAGGGCGCGCGCCGCTTCCGGAAACCACTGGTCCCAGCAGATCGCGACTCCCAGCCGCGCGTATCGAGTGTCGAACACCTTGAATCCGCTGTCGCCGGGGGAGAAGTAGAACTTCTCGTGATATCCCGGACCCTCCGGAATATGCGACTTGCGGTAACTTCCGAGCACCGCTCCGTCGGCATCGACGATGACCACCGAATTGTAGAAGGCGTTGTTCGCGCGTTCGAATACGCTGATCGGCAGCACCACGCCAAGCTCGCGAGCCACGGCGCGAAAATGCTCGACCGCAGGATGCGCGTCCAAGGGTTTGGCGAGTTCCAGATGCCGCGGGGAATGGTCCTTACAGAAGTACGGCGTCTCGAACAACTCCTGGATCAGAATCACCTGCGCGCCGCGGGCCGCCGCCTCGCGGATCAGTTTTTCCGCACGCGCGACATTTGCCTCGCGGTCCCAACTGCAGGCCATCTGAGTGGCCGCTACCGTTACTGTGCTCATGGGTCGTATGCTACCCGATCAATGAGCCGGGAACCCAGGCGCGAACAAGTGCGAATCGACCTCCGAATCCGTCACCTATCAGACCGGGTCGCTTCGACCCCGCAAATCCGGCGCGCGCCAGCGCCTAACTCCGAATCCGTCACCTGTCAGACGGGGTCGCTTCGACCCCGTAAATCCGGCGCGCCAGCGCCTAAAAAGTAGGCGGCGAACTGGCGCTGACGATCTCGCATTCGTCGCGCCCGATGTTGCGGAAGCGGTGCGGCAGCGAGCTCTTGAAGTAGTAGGCATCACCGGGCCCGAGTATCCGCGACTCGCCGCCGACGGTGAGCTCGATTTTTCCCTTGACGATCACGCCCCCCTCCTCACCTGCATGCGTCAGCATCTCCTCGCCGGTATCGGCATTGGGAGCATAGCGCTCGTGCAAGATCGACATGCTGCGTTTGGCCAGGCGGCTGCCGACCAGGCGCAGTTCGACGCTGGCGGTGCCGATATCGCTAAGTTCCTGCCGCGGAAAAAACACCTGCGGCTGGCCGCCGAGATCCAGCGTGAAGAAGTCGGCGAGCGCCATGGGAATGCCGTCGAGCACCTTCTTCAAGGAACTCACCGAGGGGCTTACCCGGTTCTGCTCGATCAAGGAAATCAACCCATTGGTCACGCCCGCGCGCTTCGCCAACTCGCGCTGCGATAGCCCGTACATCTGGCGTACGGCTTTCAAATGGCTGCCCACGTTGAGACTCATAGATGTCTATTATAATAGACACATTGCGCCAGATTTCAGCAAAAATTGAGCTGAGTGTCGATTTTCCTTATCATCGAGGCCGGTTCGATGGCCACCCCAAGGATCCCCCTATGAACGCTGAGCTCACCCCCGCTCCCGCTGATGGCGCTCTGGACGCATTCTGGATGCCGTTTACGGCGAATCGGCAATTCAAGGCGAATCCGCGCTTGCTCGAGCGGGCGCAGGGCATGTACTACTGGACGGCCGACGGCCGCGAAATCCTCGACGGGGTCGCGGGCCTCTGGTGCGTCAACGCCGGCCACGGGCGGCGCGAAATCACCGAAGCGGTCACCAGGCAGCTCGGCACCATGGAGTACGCGCCGGCATTTCAAATGGGTCATCCGATCGCGTTTGAACTCGCGACACGGCTGGCCAAGATCGCGCCTCCGGGCCTCGATCGCATTTTCTTCACGAACTCAGGGTCGGAATCGGTCGATACGGCGCTGAAGATTGCGATTGCCTATCACCGCGCCCGCGGCGCCGGACAGCGCACCCGCTTCATCGGCCGCGAAAGGGGTTATCACGGGGTCGGGTTCGGCGGCATGTCGGTGGGCGGGATGGTCAACAACCGCAAGGTGTTCGGCTCCTCGATGCTGCCCGGCGTGGATCATCTGCCGCATACCCTGGACATCAAACACAACGAGTTTTCGCGCGGACTGCCGCAGTGGGGCGCCCATCTTGCCGAAGAATTGGAACGCCTGATCGCCCTGCATGACGCGTCGACCATTGCCGCGGTCATCGTCGAGCCCATCGCCGGATCGGCCGGAGTGATACTGCCTCCCATCGGCTACCTGAAGCGCCTGCGCGAAATCTGCGACAAGCACGACATTCTGTTGATTTTCGACGAAGTGATCACGGGGTTCGGCCGCGTCGGCAAGCCGTTCGCGAGTCAGGCATTCGACGTGACTCCCGACCTCATGACCACGGCAAAGGGCCTGACCAACGGCGCCGTTCCCATGGGCGCGGTGTTTGCACACCGCAAAATCCACGACGCTCTCATGCAGGGACCGGAGAACGCGATCGAACTGTTCCACGGCTACACCTACTCCGCGCACCCTGTCGCCTGCGCAGCCGCGCTCGCCGCGCTCGATGTGTACACCAAGGAGGGGCTGCTGACTCGCGCCGCGTCGCTGGCCTCCGAGTGGGAGAATGCCGTGCATTCGCTGCGCGGCCTGCCACACGTCCTCGACGTGCGCAATTACGGCCTGATCGGCGCGGTGGAACTCGAGCCGCGCGCCGGCAAGCCCGGCGCACGCGCCTTCGAAGTGTTCCTCGAGTGTTTCGAGCGCGGGGTCATGGTGCGCCAGACGGGCGATACCATCGCCATGTCACCGCCGCTGATCATCGAATCCAAGCAGATCGCGCGCATGGTCGAGACCTTGGGCGCGGCGCTGCGCAAAGCGGCCTGAGGCACGGATTCAACACTCGCGCGGCGAGCCCATGGGACGAGGTAGCCTCCTCCACTGCGCCCGCCGCATAGGCCTATGGACGGCGTAGCCTCCACTCCGCTTGCCCCATAGGCCGGTGAGGCAGGACAAGCGCCTAGGCTTTGGCTTCGAAGATCGAGTACCACTTCTTGCAGGGCTCGGTTACTTCCCAGATACCCTCGAAACCCGCCGGCACCACGAAGGCATCACCGGCTCGCAATTCATGCTTCTCGCCCGTGATCGACTCGACACGCACGCGGCCTTCGATAATCACGCAGAATTCGTGCTCGGTATAACGCACGCGCCACTTGCCGGCGGTGCTGGTCCAGATGCCGCAGAAGAATTGCTGAGTCGGTTCGGCGTACTGATTCGATACGCGTGCCCGCGGAATGCCGGCGAGTATGTTCTCGGGAGACGGATTGGCCGACTCTCCCGTCTGCAATCGATCCAGGACGACGATCTTGGGGTGCGCACTCATGCCCTATCGTAGGCTGGGGGTGCGGGCGGAGACAAGTGCGGCCCGGAGCCGATCAGGCACTCCGGGCCGCAAGACCCACAACCTCATGTGCCGGGTCGCTAGTTCTTACCCACCTGGGCAACCGCAGCCCCGCCCTGCGCCTGCAGGGTCAGACGTACCCGGCGCTCGAGCGCATAGCCATCGTTGTCGGCCGCCACACTCTGACTCTTGCCATAGGCATTGACTTCGAGCACCTGTTCGCTGATTCCCGAGGCGAGAAACAGGTCGCGCACCGCGTTGGCCCGCGCCGCCGAGAGCTGCAGATTCGCATCCACCGTGCCGCGCGGATCGGCATATCCGTCCACCCGCACTTTGAGCGCAGGCGACTTCGCCACCGCCTGGGCGAGTACCTGAATCTGGTGGGCGATTTCCGGTGTGATTTCCGCGCTTCCGGTCCGAAACAGCACATCACCCTGCAATCCGTCGAGAACCTCGCTGCCATCCTGCTTGGCACTCTGCGCAGCCTCCACCGTGTGAGTCAGATCGTCGAGCTTCGCACTCAGACTGCGGTTGACCTCGGTGAGCTGGTTCTTGTCGTTGAGCAGCGCCGTTTTTTCCTCCAGCAATCCGGTCTTGTCGGTCTGCAACGCAGCAACCGTCGCCTCCGCCTTGACGGCGTCGCCCGCGCGATGCACCCGGTTCCCGAGCCAGGTTCCGAGTCCTGCCCCGATGAGCGCACCCACCGGCCCCGCGGCAAACCCGCCGATCACTCCACCCGCCACGAATCCCACCGGCTCGTGCGGTGTGGCCGGCTGGGGGTCTCTGGCCAAGGCCACCGCGCTCATCCCCATCAACCCCAGGGTTCCAACGGCCTTGGTAAATACAGTGTTCATAACAGCTCCTTGACGAAGTTCTCCAAGAGGCGACGACCGTCGCCCCGTAGGAGCTATTAAGGCCCTGCATTCGGGCGCTGCCCTGGGCGAGTTAGGGCAAATCATGGCGAAGCCGCGACGAATTCGGCACGGCATAGATGGGGCCGCGGAACGGGCGGTGTGCGCGCTCATGGGGCGCACGCGGCGGCAAAACTGCAGGGGCGCGCTTCGAGAGCGCGAAGTACTAGGCTTTCAGCGAGAACGGCGTGAAATTGGTATCGGTATCGTAGTAATCCTCGTTCTCAGCCTTCTTCAAGAACGAGACGATGCGGTAGGTGACTGGCGCCGCGAGGATTTCCCAACCGCTTTTCAGCGCGTATTGGGTGAACATGACCGCAACGAGATGCGACTGCGGCATGCGGCCGTAGAAGGCGATGAAATAAAACAGGACCGAGTCCACCAACTCGCCGCAGACGGTCGAGCCGACGATGCGGGTCCACAGCCAGCGCCCCTGGGTCCATATCTTCATTTTCGCGAGCACGTAGCTGTTCACGAAGGTCCCACACAAGAATGCGGTGATCGATGCCACCACGATGCGCGGTGTGTTGCCGAACACCGCTTCGACCGATGCCTGGGTGGCGCGCGACATTGCCGACGGCGGCAAATGCACGACCACCGCCGCCATGAAAGAAGCGAATGCCAGCGCAGCGAAGCCCGCCCAGACCACGCGGCGGTCGCGTCCGTATCCATACACTTCGGTCAAGATGTCGCCGAAGATGTAGGAAATCGGAAAGAACAGCACGCCGGCGAGGAAGGTGACGGTGCCGAATATCGGCACCTGGATCGACGTTTCCTTGGCCGGTCCGATCAGGTTGGAACACAGCAAGACGCAGACATAGGCTGCCATCACGAAATCGTAATAGCGGTATTGGCGGGACTGCGGTGGCGCATTCATGGCGGCAAGTGTAGCCGCAAGTTCACGAGGATTCCGATGATATGTCACACCGGCTGCCCCCACCGTCGCATTTTGGCGAAGAGCATCACAGCAACGAGCATGTTCGTCAGGTAGATATACAGGCTCAAACCCTGAGCAGCGGATCTATGGAGCACGGCAAACCCTTCAGCGCGACGGACAGTCCGCTCGTCGATTTCGGTGCCGTCTGCCAGAAGATTCGCACAGCCGTCGAGCCCGCGCGCGCCCATGCCGTGTCCCTGCATGACGAGCACGGCGAGGTGCTGTGGCTGAGCGAAGGCTCCATGGGTCCCGACGAACACAACGCCGTCCGCGACGCGGTCGACACATTCTCCAAGGGCGATGGGCCTCCGGTACTCGTATCCGATCTCGGCGAATCGCGTTCTGCCGTGCTGCTGCGCGCAGTCAACGATCGGCGCGCCATGGTCGGAGCGATCATGCTCGTCATGGACGCGCGCGTGGTCAAGCAGGACGCCCGCGGTGCGCTCAAGGTGATCACGCCCAAGCTGCAACGCGCCCTCGCCGACTTCACCGAGATGCGCCGGACCGGCGCAGCCTTGCCGGCGCCGGTAGGAGCACCGGCACCACCGGCCACGGCCGCGCCGGCTCGGGCACCACCATCAGCCAAGCCTGCGACCGCACGGGTACCTGCACCATCGGCCACGGCCGCGCCGGCTCGGACACCATCATCAGCCAAGCCTGCGACCGCATGGGTACCTGCACCATCGGCCAAAGCCGCGCCCGTCGCGGCAAACGCCGCGGGACCGTCGGACAAACGTCTTCAAGGCGGCGTCACACCGGAAATGGATCGCCTGCATGCCGCTTTGCGCCGCACTCCCATTGCGCTGCATGTTCAACGCCTGATCCCTTTGAGCAAGGGCAGTCAACTCAGGCGCTACGAGGTGCTGCTGCGTTCCAAATCCGATGCGGCACCCAATTCAGCCCCGCAGGCAATGTTGAAGGCAGCCGTCGAGCACGGCCTCGGCTCGATGATCGACCGGCGTGTGGTCACCGAGCTCATCAGCTACCTGGTGCATCACCCGCAAGTCTGGAAGTCCACGGCGGTCTTGTTCTCCGTGAACCTCACCACGACCGCCTTGCACGATGAGCACTTCATCAAATTCGTCGGACTGTGTTTGGAGAAATCGGCGCTGCCGAAGGGAATGATCGCTTTCGAGGTCGACACCGTGACGGCGGTCAAGCTCGCCGGCAAAGTGGCGGAGGTTGCCGCCGCCCTGCATCGCCTGGGCTGCCCGTTGGTCCTCGACGACTTCGCCATGACCACCGAATGTTTTGCCCTGCTGCGTCTGCCGGGCGTCCGGTACATCAAGCTGGCCCCCGCAATCACCGCAAAGATGCGGATCGACAAATTATCGCAGGCGGCCATTACCGCCGTCGTGCAGATGGCGCGAGTGCTCGGCATGCACACCGTGGCCAAGCGCACCGAGACCGCCGCGGAACAAGAATGGTTGACCGCGCTGGGTGTGGACTTCGTGCAGTCGAATGTGCTCTCCCCGCCGACCGCCATCGAATCCTTGACGGCGGGCGCGAACCCGGCAAGACCCCGCGTTCCGACCGTTTGAAACTCCACCTCGGTACCGCGCTATTGGCCGGTGTCGACGTACTCCGCGTTCCGGGCGCTCAATCGCTGCGCGAGACTCGGGCCGAATTTTCGCGCCAGCCGCCGCCGAGCGCCTTCACCAAGAACACCGCCGTGGCGAACTGCTGGCCCTGCACCTGCACGGCCTGGCGCTGATTGGTGAGCAGAGCCTGCTGCGCGGTGATCATTTCGAGATAGGTATCCACACCGCCTCGGTAGCGCGCGGTTGCGATGTCGAAGGCCTCTCGAGCGCTCTTCACGCTGGCATCGGCCTGAGTTATGGCGCGACCCAGCGTAGCCAGCCCCGTGATGCCGTTCTCCACCTCCTCCATGGCCGTCAATACGGTTTGCCGGTAGGTGGCCACGGCCGCAGCGTAGTCCGCATTCGCGATGCGCACGTTCGCCCGAGTCTTGCCGGCATCGAACAGCGTCTGGGTGGCGGACAGCCCGAGCGACCATAGGCGACTTGGCGCATCGAACAGCGTCGCCAACGTATTGCTCTCCCATCCGGCGTTGGGGCCGCCAAAAGTCGAGTTCAGCGTGATACTCGGATAGAACGCGGCCCGCGCCACGCCGATACGCGCATTGGCGGCAGCCATGGCTCGCTCCGCCGATGCCACGTCCGGACGGCGCTGCAGTAAATCCGAAGGCAAGCCGACGGGTATCGCCGGGATCGCCGCGGTGGAGAGGGCCGGCGGGATCGCGAAACCCGGTGCCGGCGTGCCGACCAGAGTGGCGATTGCATGCTCGAATTGCGCGCGCTGATTGTCCAACAGTTCGACCTGGGTGGCACTCGCATCGACCAAGGCCTGTTGCTGTGCCAGATCGAGACCGGTGGCGAATCCAAGGTCATGTCTCGATGCGATGATTACCAACGCATCGCGTTGCAGCTGCAAGCTGTCGCGCACCACGGCGATTTCGGCGTCGAGTTCCCGCAATGCGAAGTAGTCGGTCGCGAGTTGCGCCGTCAATATGAGACGCGTGTTCTCGAAATCCGCCTGAGCCTGCTGTGCGGAGGCGCGCGCGCCCTCGACCTCGCGGCGCACCCGGCCGAACAGATCGGCTTCGTAGCTCACCGTGGGGCCCAGCTCGAAATCATTTTGCACGGTGGAATGATTCTGCGACGAATAACTGGAGAGCGGAGCGTTCGCCGACGTCTTGCCGCGAGAGGCCGAGGCGGTCAAATTCACCGCCGGAAAAAAATCCGATCGAGCGACGGTCACCTGATCTCGCGCCTGGTCGAGCCGGGCGGCAGCGACCCGCAGGTCCTGGTTGCCGCCGAGCGCACGCTCAACCAGCGGATTCAGGGTGTCATCCTGGAACAATCTCCACCAGTCGCCCTTCAACGCTCCATCATCGGGTACCGCTTCATGCCACGGCGCATCCGGTTGCCATGCGGGCGGCACTTCCGCCTCAGGTCGGTGGTAGTCAGGGCCGACGGCGCAGCCTGCGGCGGCTGCGATGGCGGCCCAACACGGGAGGCATATCCACCCCGGCGTACTGATCCGTCGCAGGGCGTCCAACGGTTTGCCGATGGGTTTCACCGCTACGCGCCCTTGGGCGGAGACTCCGACAGCGCCACCACATCGCCGTCGGCGAGCGAATCCGCCGGATTCAACACGAGCCGATCGCTCGCATCAAGACCGCTCAGAACTTCAACGCTGGTGCCGAAATCGGTGCCCAATTTCACCTTCGTCAAATGCACCTTGCCGCGGGCATCGACCAATGCGATGCGCGTGCCGTCCGGCCGAAACAGCAAGACATTGGTCGGCACCACCAGCGCTTGGGCGTCGACATTGATCGGCAGCGTCACTTGGACGTAGGAACCCGTGATCAGCGTGTTGTGAGGATTGGGAACCCTTATTTCGACTTGCATGGTGCGCGTGGCCGTGTCGATGGCACGGGCGGTACGGGCGATGGAGCCCTGATATTGATCCCCCGCCCGCTCCGCCAAAGTAACCGTCACCGCATCGCCGACCTTGATCTGATGCGCGTACACCTGCGGCACATAGACATAGAGACGTAGCGGATCGACCTGCGCCACCGCAAACAGCGCCTGGCCGGTGCCGCCATTGCCTGCGTTGACCAGGTCACCCACATCAACGTTGCGCCGGGTGACGACTCCGTCGAACGGCGCCACCACTTGACTGAAGCCCTGCAGCTTGCGCAAACGCCCCACATTCGCGTCCGTTGCCGCAAGATTTGCCGCCGCTTGGTTGTACGCGCTCTGGCGCTCTTCCAGGTCCTGCTGGGTCACCGCGTCCTTCTGCCGCAGAGCCTGCCAGCGGTCGGCGGTGCTCTTCGCGAGGCTGGCGCTGGCGGCGGCCTGGTCGCGCGCCGAGACCGCCTGCGACAACTCCTGGTCGATTTCGGGCGCGGTGATCTCGGCCAGAAGCTCACCCTTTTTGACCGTACTACCGATGTCCTTTACCCAGCGCACGACATAGCCGTTGCTGCGTGCGTAAACCGTCGATTCGATGACGCCGAGCAGCGTTCCCGGCAGCGTCAGCGGCTCCCCATTGCCGCCCGCCGTGGGCATGATCGTGGTCACATATTGCTTTGCGTGCAGAGTCGTGGACGCCTCCAGAGCGCCCGCATGAAAGCTGCGCAATACCAGCACGACCACGGCTCCGATCAACAGGACGCTGAGGATCCCGCCGACGATGAGCTTGGCACGCTTCAGCACCGCAGATGAATCTGTTTCGGACATATCAAGTATTTCCTTCGGCCGCTGCAGGCGCCGCCGGCAAACCGCGTTCCTTGCGCCGTTCGAGACGTCGATGAATGCCGGCAAAAATCACCGGCACGAAGAACAATGTGGACACCGTTGCAAACAACAGGCCGCCGATCACCGCGCGCCCCAGGGGCGCATTCTGCTCCGCCCCTTCGCCCAAACCCAGCGCCATGGGAATCATGCCGATGATCATCGCCAAGGCCGTCATCAACACCGGACGCATGCGGGTCGCCCCGGCGTCGAGCGCCGCCTGGATCGGCCCCAGCCCCTCGCCCATGCGCTGCCGCGCAAACGAAACCACCAGAATGCTGTTCGCCGTCGCAACGCCCATGGTCATGATGGCACCGGTCAGCGCGGGCACGCTCAACGTGGTGCCGGTCAAGAACAGCATCCAGCAGATTCCCGCCAGTGCGGCGGGAAGCGCGGTAATGATGATGAAGGCGTCGACCCAGGACTGAAAATTGACCACGATCAGGAGGTACACCATCACGATCGCCATCACCAGGCCCACCCCCAACTCGACGAAGGAGGATTTCATGGTTTCCGTTTGCCCGAGGATGGCGATAGTCACACCGCGCGGCAAATGAGGACGCAACTCGGCCACCAATCGCCTGATGTCGGCCGAGATACTCCCCATGTTGCGGCCCTGAGCGCTGGCATAGATATCGATCGCCGGCGAAATATTGTATCGGGAATCAACCGCATCCTGCGCCGCCGGGGCCACACCGACCAGATTGTTCAGCAGCTGCGGCGCGACGGTCGGCGCCGCGGCGGCCGCGCGCACCGGCGTGCGCAGCAGCGCGTCCAGACTATCGACCGCATACTGCGGCGACTGCACGGTCAAATTGTAGACCACTCCGTTGGCCGGACTCAGCCAGAAGGCAGGCGAGGTTTGCGCCGTGCCCGCCGTGGACACCAGCAACTCGCTGGTCACGTCGCTGGGGCTCAAGCCCAATTGCTGCAGCTGGGTGCGGTCCATTCTCAGCGCCACGGTCGGCTGGTCGAGCCGCTGGTGAATGTGCGTGTCCACCGTGCCCGGAATCATCTGTATCTGTTTCTTGAGCTTCGCGGCGATGTCATAGTCGGCGCGCAAATCGGCGCCCGTGATTTTCACATCGATCGCGGACGGCAACCCGAAATTCAAGATCTGCGTCACGATGTCGGCCGGCTGGAAGAAAAACTCCACGCCGGGGAACCGCCGCGGCAGTTCGCGCCGCATCTCCTCGACGTAGCGCTGCGTCGAGCCGTGCCCTTCGTTGAGCGAGACCTGAATCTCACCGTCATGGCTGCCGAAGGTTCCGGCATTGCTGTAGGTCTTGTTGATGCCGCTGGTGGCCACCCCCAGATTGTCGAGAACGGTACCGAGTTCGGCGGCCGGTATGATGGTACGAATGACGCCTTCCACCTCGTCCGCCACCCGGGCCGTCTCCTCGATGCGCGTGCCCGTGGGCAGGCGCATGTGCATGCGAATCTGGCCGCCGTCGACACTGGGGAAAAAATCGCGTCCCAGGATGAAGACCAAACAGCACGACAGCGCGCAAAACCCCAGGAAGGCCCCCGCGAACGGGCGGCGACGGTCGAGAACTTCCGCGAGAATGACCGCATAGCCTGCGCGAATCCTTTCGAAGCGCCCGTTGAACGCGCGGTATACGCGCTGCAACAGGCTGGGAGCGGCATGAGTGCTCGCCGGTGCGTGATCCATCATCAGCATGACCAAAGTCGGCACCAGCGTGCGCGACAGGACATACGACGCCAGCATTGCGAACACCACGGCCTGCGCCAGCGGTGCAAACAAATAGCGCGCAACGCCCGTGAGGAAGAACATGGGCACGAACACGATGCAAATGCACAGGGTGGACACCAGGGCCGGAACGGCGATTTCACCCGCGCCGTCCAGAATGGCCTTGTGCAGATCGGAACCCATGTGCAGGTGGCGCTCGATGTTCTCGATGGTCACGGTGGCGTCATCGACCAAAATTCCCACGGCGAGCGCGAGCCCGCCGAGGGTCATGATGTTCAGGGTCTCTCCCATGATGTAGAGAGCAATGATCGACGAGAGAATCGATAACGGAATCGATACGGCGATGATGCAGGTACTGCGCCAATTGCCCAGGAACACGAGGATGAGCGCGGCCGTCAGGCAGGCGGCGATCAAAGCCTCGCGTACCACGCCGCTGATGGCGGCTCGAACGAAGCCGGACTGGTCGAACAACGGCGTGATCTTCAGTTCCTTGGGCAGAGTCTGTTGGATGATCGGCAATTCCGCGAGCAGAGCGCCGACGATATCCAGAGTCGAGGAGCCGCCGCTTTTGAGGATGGATACCAGCACGCCGCGTTCACCGTTCTGGCGCACGATGTTGGTCTGCGGCGAGAAGCCATCGCGCACATGCGCCACCTCGGACAGATAGGTGGTCGCGCCGTTCCGGGTCCGGACCGGGATATTGTTGAGACCGGCAATGGTATCCGGAGAACTGTTGGTGGCGAGCACGTACTCCGTCGATCCGATCTTGGCGGTCCCGGAGGGCAATACCAGATTCTGCGTGTTGACCGCATTGACGATGTCGTTCGGAGTCAGGCCCTTGGCGAGCAGCGCATTGGTATCGAGGTCGACCGAAATGACACGCTGCTTACCGCCGTAGGGGAACGGTATGGCGACCCCCGGAATGGTCACCAGTCTCGGGCGCAGGAAATTCACGGCGGCATCGAAGACCGCCTGCTCGGTCATGCTGTGACTCGACAGGCCGAGCTGGATGATCGGTACGCTGGACGCCGAATACTTGATGACCAGCGGCGGCAGAATACCGGGCGGCAACTGGCGCAATTGCTGCTGTTCGGTCGCCACCACCTGCGCAATGGCCGTCGGTATGTTCGCGTTCGGCTGAAAGAAGATCTTGATGATGGAAAAGCCGGACAACGACTCGGACTCGATGTGCTCGATGTCGTTGACCGTGGTGGTGAGGCCGCGCTCGTTGACGGCCGTGATCCGTTGACCGACGTCCTGGGCCGACAACCCGTTGTAGGTCCAGACGATGCTGATGACCGGGATGTTGATTTCCGGAAAGATGTCCGTCGACATTCTCAGCAGCACGAGAGGCGTTGCGAGGAGAATCACCAGCGCCATCACCAAGAACGTGTACGGCCGCCGCAGCGCAACTTCAACGATCCACATTAGATAAACAACCTTAAACGTAGCTGCCGGCGGCAAGCGCGGCGTAATCCCATCTTACAGACGCACACGGTCGCCGTTCCAAGTGCTACGCTCGCTCCGATGTGGTTAAGTCCCAGTGGTCAATTTATTAAAGTCTGTTAATGCATGCGAAATCAGCACGGCCTCCGAGCAGCATCGAGAGACAACCGCCGTGGATCGCGAGCGCGATCCGGTGTGACGCGAATCACGGCACGGGAGCCGAACCTGCACTGCCGAACGCCCGTTGACCAACTTCACTTGCAAATCATTGGAAACAAAGCAAACTATGGGGGTCTGCAACGAGACACCGGGACCGGGCTAAGTGTTTTGTTAGTCCCATGAGGTTCGGTTCCGGTTCCCGTTAGACTGCCCCCATGATACTCACCGCACTGATCGTCGTCTTCGCGCTGGTGGCCATTCTGCTGTCGTTCGCCGCAGTTCGCCGCCTGCGCCGGGGCAAGGTTCTCGGCGGAATGTTGAACGGGGGCGCCGCGCTGGCACTCATTCTGCTCGGCGTATGCGCCGCCCTGATGGCCGCGAATTTGCGCACCTATCAACGCCTGAGCTACGAACAACCCGCCGGCGAGCTGCAGTTCACGCGTACCGGGGAGCGTGAGTTCAATGCGTTACTGACCTATCCCGGCGGCGAACGCACCGCTTTCGCGCTGCGCGGCGATGAGTGGCAGGTCGACGCTCGCGTGCTCAAATGGCATGCCTTTGCCAATATCATCGGATTCGACACCTCCTACCGCCTGGAGCGCATCAGCGGCCGATACACACGCGTCGAGGATGAACGCACCCAACCGCGTACCGTGTATTCCCTGAATCCCCCGGGAGCGTTCGATCCGTGGGATCTGGCACATCGCTACCGTTCCTGGCTGCCGTGGCTGGACGCGCTCTACGGCAGCGCGACCTTCCTTCCCATGGCCGACGGTGCTCTGTATGAAGTCAAGGTGTCGCAGAGCGGCCTGATGGCGCGCGCCCTCAACCAGGCCGCGCGCGATGCGGTCGGCAGTTGGCACTGATGTCGGCCGCACAGAAAATCTCGACGCTGCTACTGGCCCTGCTGCTCGCCCTGGCCGGTGCTGCCTGGTGGAAAACCTCCCCCCCACCGCCAAAGTGACCAAGCAGCGGGCCGCAGCACTCGCTGCGGCGGACCTGGTCGATGAAAGTACCTACACGACGGCGCGGCGGTTGGCGCTGCTCGCCGACACCCCCGACGAACAAACCTATGCGCAATCGGCCTTGCGGGTGGCCGACCACGCCCTTGCCTTCGCCTTCACCACCGCGTTGCGCAACGTCGAAGCACATCCGCCCACGCTCAGCCCCGATGCGCTGAAGATTCAGGATCGAATTCGGAAGTCGCAAGTTCTGCTCGATGCGGATCAGCAACGAGTGACCGAATTGACCCGTGCCCTCGGACAGGCCAAGGAGGCGCAGAAGGACGCCCTGCAGGACGAGTTGGATCTGGCCCAGTCGCAGCTCGACTTGGACAAGGACGAACTGGAGGAGGCCAACCAGGATCTGGTCGAGGCCGGCGGCAACCAGCAGAAGCGCATCGAAGCCATGGAGCAGGAGCACGAGGCGCAGGTAAAAGCGCGCTCGGTTCCTCCCGTGACCGCTGCGGCTGCGGCCGAGCAACACGGGTCGTTGAGCCGGCTTGCCGAGTGGCTTCATTTGAGGCAGAAACGGCAAGAACTCGACGATGCGCAGGCGAGCGCGGCCCAAAAGGCGGCGAATCTGGCCGCGCAGCGAGCCGCTCTGGCCGCCGACCTCGAGAACACCAAGGGCGGCATCACGGAACTCGCCCAGCACACGAAGAGCGCCAAGGTCCAAGCTGCAACACCGGCTCCGACGCCGCGGACGCAGCATTCGCACGAAGATGCCGCCGCGCTGCTCAATCAGACCAAACTGATCGCTGCGGACCAGAAGGTGCTGACCTTGCTCGATCAGCGCATTGCCGATCAGAAGCAGCTCGCCGGGATTTACGCGCAATGGTCAGCGCTGACAACCCTTCGGTCGAATACGCTGGCGCATGCGCTGCTGTTCAACGCGTCGGTGGTGATCATCGTGTTGATCGCCATGCTGCTCCTCGACGCCTGGCTGCAGCACCTGCTCAACAATCCCAAGCTGGATCGGCGGCAGGTTGAAACCCTGCGCAGCATCGCGCGCGTCACTTTGAGGGTGACCGCCGTGATCGTGATCCTGCTGATCGTCATCGGCATCCCGACTCAATTCGGCACCATGATCGGCATCGTGGGCGCAGGCCTCACCGTCGCCCTGAAGGACTTCATCGTGGCGTTCTTCGGCTGGCTGATGCTGATGGGCCGCAACGGCATTCGTCTCGGCGACTGGGTGGAAATCAACGGCGTCAGCGGCGAAGTCACGGAACTCGGCATGTTCCATACGGTGCTGATGGAAAGCGGCAATTGGAGCGACGCCGGACACCCCACGGGCCGGCGAGTCACCTTCACCAATAGCTTCGCCATCGAAGGGCACTACTTTAATTTTTCCACGTCAGGACAGTGGCTGTGGGATCAACTGCAGGTGGTTGTACCCGCCGGCAAGGACCCCTACCCGATCGTCGACGCCCTCACGAAGCAAGTAGTCGAAGCGACCGCCGAGAGTGCCCGCCAAGCCGAGCAAGAATGGCAGCGCGCCGTTCCTGCGCAGCGCAACAAGGTGTTCACGGGAAAACCGGGCGTCAATATCAAACCCGTCGTCGGCGGGGTGGAAATCTCGATCCGCTATATCACCCGCGCCAACGAGCGCTTTTCGCTCCGAGCCAAGCTGTACCAGGCGGCGGTCGATCTACTGGGCGAGAAATCGGCGGTTCGAGCGCCAACTTAGCCTGATGGCGGGAAAGCGCGCACACGCAAACTCACTCAGAGGAAAGGCCGCCCGCCCCGGGCAGGCCCCGCCCGCATCGGCGATCCTCGACAGGCATTCGTCCGCTATAATGCGCGCCTCCGTGCCGGCTTAGCACAGTGGTAGTGCAACGGTTTTGTAAACCGTAGGTCGGGGGTTCGAATCCCTCAGCCGGCAAACCCGATCAAAGTAGTCTCCACACGCAGCGAATTTTGCGCCAACAGACGATCCCTAAATTCGAACCCCCGACAGACAAACAAGCCGGGTTCGACAACGTCGCGCAGCGACGTTGATCGCCCGAAGGGCGACCCCGAAGGGGCGAGGCGCGCAGCGCCGAGTAATCCCTCAGCCGGCAAACCCGATCAAAGTAGTCTCCACACGCAGCGAATTTTGCGCCAACAGACGATCCCTAAATTCGAACCCCCGACAGACAAACAAGCCGGGTTCGACAACGTCGCGCAGCGCCGAGTAATCCCTCAGCCGGCAGTGCCTCTGTTCATAGTCGAGCAAGCTCGCCGGCTAGCGCACGCCCCATTACCGTGGTAATGTAATGGCATGGCAATCGCTCAATCAAGGCTGACCGCTCAGGGCCAGATCTCGGTACCGGCTGAGATTCGCAAGAAACTCGGCGTGGGCCCCGGCTCCGTACTCGAATGGGACGAACAGAATGACCAGGTGGTCGTCCGCAGGGCCGGGCGGTACACGTCCAAGGACATACACGGCGCGCTCTTTCCGGAAGAAGGTGCAAAAAGGGGACCTGTGAATGTGAAGGATGCAGTTCGGAAGTACATCCGCAAGCGGCATGCGCGCGGTTGACACAAACGTGTTGGTGCGCCTCGTCGTTCGCGACGACGCAAAGCAGGTCCGCGCGGCCGAAGAGTTCATCGCAAGTGGAGCATGGGTATCGCATCTGGTGTTGACCGAAACCACGTGGGTGCTCGATGCAGTATATGAGCGTACGGCGGGGCAGATCGCAACGGTGATCGACATGCTGCTCAACCATGAGCACCTGACGGTGCAGGACGCCGATGTGGTGAGCGCGGCTACTGAGAAATTCAAGAAACGGCCGGCTCTTGGGTTCTCCGACTGCCTCGTGCTCGAAGTCGCGCGAAAATCCGGGCACCTGCCACTCGGTACATTCGATCGGGACCTCGGAAAGCTCGATGGCGCGGTGCTCTTGAAATAGTGAATGCCACCGGCCCGTGTGACTCAGACGGGCCAGTCGCCTCTACGGCCCTTGCAACGCAAGTTGTCACTTGGCTCCAGAAACTCCCCAACAAATGACATCTTGCAAATTTGTGCCCCTAGCCCGCTGCCAACAAGGTTCAGACGCAAGAAGTGGTCAGCGAGCGGCTGGTGAGCGTACAGCACCGACCAAAGGGCTCATCGAGGCGCCCAAAGGCAAAGAAGATATGCGAACCTTCGTGGCGCTCACGGACGCCAAGTGTTCCAATTGACGATCAAGAGGTGGTTTTATGCGGCGATTCATCGGTCTTGTCTTGATTCTGTCATTGTCAGCCTGCGCGACTTGCAAGAGCACGGACTCACCGGAGGTCTGCAGAACCAAGCACCGTGACCATTCGCAGCCTCGGGCTCTTCTACCCGCGAGCGGCAATCCGGTCAACGGTACGGCACGCTAGTTGAGGTCTTGAGCCAGACTGGTACAGTAGCGGCAAGAGACCCCGCAGAGGATCCAGCCATGAGCGTAAGTATCGCCTCCACGCAAAGCCGTTTGCCCGGCGGCCGCGATGCACGACCGTTACAGCGAGTCGGCGTTTGCGGTCTCGTCGCCGCGCTTGCAGTGCTATTTTCGCTCTCTGCATGCAGTGGATCCGACGGCGATGAGTCGAGCAAGGTCAACGGCTCCATTCACGTCCCGGCAGGCAGGCAACCCGGTGCCGTCTCGACGGTCAACGGCGCGATTCATGTCGATGACAATGCTGTGGTCACCAGTGCAACCACGGTGAACGGAAGCGTGCGCTTGGGCGATCACGCGGCCGCAACATCGCTGAGCACCGTGAACGGCTCTATTACACTCGGCACCGGGGCACACGTGTCCGGCGGCGCTTCCTCGGTCAACGGCGAACTCAGCCTGGGAGACGGCGCGGAAGTCTCCGGATCGCTCTCGAACGTAAACGGCAAAATCTCCCTCACCGCCGCACACGTGGGGGGCGAAATCAAGACGGCGAACGGAAGCGTGAACATCACCGGTGCGTCCCATGTGGACGGCGGTATACTGGTGGAGAAGCCATCCAGCGAGTTGTTTCAAATCGTTCACGACGTTCCACGGATCGTGATCGGACCCGGATCGACCGTACAAGGCGAACTGCGCTTCGAACGCCAGGTGCAGCTCTTCGTCAGCGACAAGGCCACCGTCGGGAAAATTACCGGCGCCACGCCGATACCGTTCACGGGAGATACTCCGCCGAACTGAGCGCCGCGCGCTAGAATGCCGTGATGCTGCGCTGATGAATTCATGACATTGCTCCTCAATAAACGCATCGAGAAAGGTATAAGCATGCAAAGTCTCCGCCTTCCCTCATTGTTCGCCGCCACCCTGCTCACCATGATCGGGGCAGTTGCCTATTCGGCTGCTGCCAAGCCCGATCCTGCGCTGGTGAGCGCGGTCGGGAGTCCCGCACGCACCCCCGCTGCGGTAGCGAGAGACCCGGCTCGTCATCCCGTGGAAGAACTGACGTTCTTTGGCCTTAAACCCACGATGACGGTGGTTGAGTTGTGGCCGGGCGGAGGCTATTGGACCGACATCCTCGGGCCGTATCTCGCCCCTAAAGGCCACTACTACATTGCGTTGCCCTCGTCGGGAAATGCCGAGGAAGATGCCGGTGTGAAGCGTTTTCACGCCCATATCGCCGAAGAGAAGGACCGCCTCGGCACTCTTCACGAGACCATCCTCGGCGCAGATCATTTCGATATCGCTCCGGCCGGCTCCGCGGATCTCGTGCTGACGTTCCGCAATTTGCACAATTGGATGTATGACGGGTATGCGGACCAGGCGCTGGCGGGGGCGTTCAAGGCGCTCAAATCCGGCGGTATTCTCGGCATCGAGGAACATCGCGGCCGCAACGACCAGCCGCAAGATCCAAAGGCAAAGAGCGGCTACGTGCGCCAGGACTACACGATCGAGCTGGCAAAGAAGGCAGGCTTTGTATTCGTCGGATCATCGGAAGTGAATGCGAACCCCCGCGACACGAAGGACTGGGTTGACGGCGTCTGGACGCTGCCGCCGGCCCTTGCTCAGGGCGAGAAGGATCGCGCTCGATATGTCGCCATCGGCGAAGCCGACAACTACGTCCTCAAGTTCCGCAAGCCCTGAGATTGTGCATAGCGGCAAAGCCCCGCGGAATTAGCCGGATTTGCGCCAAATCCGGCTAGATCTCGGGGCCAATCACGATCGGCGACCCATCGGTGAACCGAGCTGCGCGAAACGGCGCCAGATCCACCGACGGCGTATAGCCGATCGCAAGGACCCATGATTCGCCGCTTCGCGCGTATATTCTAGCGGTTCGGGCCGAGCGTGCCCGGAGGCTCTGTCGATGGGTCACTCCATTCCTGCTATCGATATCAGCTCACTGTTCGGGGCGCCGTCGCTCGAGCGTGACCGCATCGACCAGGCGATCATGACGGCGGCGGCCACGTCGGGTTTCATGGTGGTGCGGGGACTTCCGCCCGACGTGCCGGCGGGCCGGGAGGCCCGGGCAGACCTGTTGCGTCTGTTTCAGCTCCCGGAGAGTGAGACTCGCAAACTCTGGCGGCAGAAGTTCGATGCTTCGCATCCGAACGTTTACCGCGGATGGTTTCCGCTGCAAACGGGCTTCCTGACCGCGAAGGAAGGTATCGACATGGGCGCCGACGTGGCCTACGGCGCCGCCGTCGTGAGCAGCGACGATCCGTTGCGCGAAGCGACTCCGCTGCCCTCCCCGGACGCGCTGCCGGGCTGGCGTGAATCCGTCTCTGCCTACTATCGCGCTATGGAGAAAGTGAGCCAGGGGTTGATGCGCGCGGTCGCGCGTGGGCTAACGCTGGAGGAGCGATTTTTCGATCAGTCATTCGCTGAGGGTCTGTCGACATTGCGGCTGCTGCGTTACCCGATTCGACAGGACGCGGACCAAACGGCTCGATCGGAGCCGAATATCTGGGTCACTCACGACGGCGCGCAGGCCTACATCAATGGCGCCCCACATGTGGATTCGGGATTCTTGACGCTACTCGCGCAGGACGGTGTGTCAGGCCTACAGGCGCGCCACCTCGACGGCACCTGGCTCGATGTGCCGCCGACCGACGACGGCCTGGCGGTCAATTTCGGCAAAGTGCTCGAGCGCTGGTGCGGCGGACGAATCAAGGCGACCGAACACCGTGTGATCGGCACCGGGCAGGAACGCATGTCCATTCCATTTTTCTACGAAGCGCGCGCCGACGCCGAGATCCACCCTCTGCCGATGGACGGCGCGTTGTTCGAGCCTTTCTTCTACGGCGACTATTTATGGGCGACTACGACCCAGTTCGTGGAGTTCAAAGGGATGGAATCGCTGCGTAAACCGATGCGGCTGCCTTGAACTCGCAGCGACTGCCCCCCAGCATGAGTACGTGACTCTGAGCCGTGTATTCTTGAACCCGTTGTGGCCGGCCCTGACCTTGCCCGCGTACATCGGCTGGCGAGTGCTACCGGCATTGTCGGTCGGCTTCTTGGGCGTGTTCGCCGGCATCGTGCTGTTGATCGTTTGCTGTGTAGTCATTCCACTTGCGGTTCGAAATCATGCGATCCGCAACCCCATGCTGTCGGACGCCCTGGCTTGGGTGGGCGTGCTGTCCATGGGAATCTTTTCCTCGCTCTTCGTGTTTACCTTGCTCCGCGATGTCGTTCTGTTGGGCGCCCATCTATTGCTGCCCGCAGAGAAGGCCGCTGCGTTGGTTGCGCCTTCCGCGCTCTGGGTATTGGCTCTCACCGTGTTCGTCACGTCGGTCGGTTTGCTCATTGCGCGACGCCGGCCCAAAGTCGTCAACGTCGACATCCCGGTGATCGGCCTTCCCCACGCCTTGCACGGCTTTTCCATCGCTCAAATCAGCGACGTGCATGTCGGGCCGACCATCAAACGCGGCTTCGTCGAGAGAATCGTAGCAGTCGTCAACAGCCTGAAGGCGGATCTGATCGCCGTGACCGGCGATCTGGTCGACGGTTCCGTGCAGCAATTGTCTCTGCATACCGCGCCCTTGGCGGGGCTGGCCGCACGGCACGGCGCTTACTTCGTGACCGGCAACCATGAGTACTACTCCGGCGAACGCGCCTGGACCGCGGAGATCAGACGCTTAGGGTTGCGCGTTCTGAAAAACGAGCACGTCGTCTTGAGCCATAACGGCGCCTCGCTGGTCCTCGCGGGTGTCACGGACTTGAGCGCGCACCATTTCGATGCTCATCAGCACAGTGATCCCGTAGCGGCGCTGCGCGGCTCACCGGCCGATGCCGGGGCCAGGATCTTGCTCGCTCACCAACCGAATTCTGCGGCCGGTGCGGCGGGCGCCGGCTTCGATGTGCAGATTTCTGGGCATACCCATGGCGGTCAATTCTGGCCATGGAACTTGTTCGTGGGTTTTTTCCAGCCCTTCACCGGCGGCCTGTACCGCTTGAAGAATTTGTGGATATACGTGAGCCGCGGCACGGGTTACTGCGGCCCGCCGAATCGCTTCGGCGTCCCTTCGGAAATCACGCGCATTCGCTTGGTCGCCGCGACATCGTAGCCATCGTTTCCCTCGACATTGCAGCCACGGCTGCCTTTGTTCGCTACCGCACAGTCATTCCTACGCGAAGGCTGCTTGAATAGACCTGTCCAGGGATTTGGACGCCGCGAGATTGCGCGTTGCAAAACGTTCTTCTGATCCAGAACGATATCGCCGATGCCAATGCTATTCGAGAGGCGCTCTCGATGTCCTGAGCTTCAAGGTGATTGCGCGACAAATCATCCGTGCCCGTAAATGGGACGACGCAACCTGGCGCCGCTGGTACAGCGCACCGATGGTGTCGCGCACGCGGGAGCGAGTGCGCGTTACATTTGCTTCACACAGATATCCGGAATCCAAACTGTGACGTTGTGATATCTACAAGGGCAATTTGCATTGCCATCATGAGACGACGACGCGCCGAATCGAAAAGGCGGCTGCGCGTCGCTTGGCGCGGATGTTGCGATCGGCGAGGTTGCCCATAAATTCGAGATGTTCATTACCATGGGAGAGATTAATGTTTCATGAAGTTAGGTTGACGGTCGTGCTTTTCACCGTGACAGGATTCGCAGTGCTTGGCGGCTGCGTCGCGGCGCCGCCGCGTGTTGTTGTGGCACAGCAACCGGAACGCCATCCTGCGTACTTGCACGCGTTGTCCGACCTGCGCGCCGCACGCTGGATGATCGAACATCGTCCTGGAGACTGGGCGCAGACAGCTGATGAGGGGGAGGCCGTGCGCCAGATTGACGCAGCCATAAATGACATCAGGAAGGCCGCGTTCAATGATGGCAAGAACACCAATGATCACCCACCCGTGGATGAGCACACTGATCATCGCGGGCGCATTCACGAGGCATTGCAATTCCTGAACAAGGCGCGCGCTGATATCGCACGTGAAGAAGACAATACCTTTGCTGAAGGTTTGCGTGATCGCGCGGTTGGGCATATCGATGGGGCAATACGCGCTACGCGCCGGGTCTTCAAAGAATAAATCGCTCTTTGGTTAATTGTAGTCGGCGACGCTCACCGCTTTCCGGAGGTTAACGATTCTGCCGCGAACCGCTGTATCTTAGGCTGTATGCGTGGATAACAAGCAGTCGGCCGAGATTGGTATGGCAGCTGGCCCCGCAGCAATAGGGAGCCTCGATGGACGCAAAGTTTGTAGACTGTGCCCTGCAATCGGGGTTTTTCTAGGGTTTTTCTAGGGTTATTCTGACTTCCGTGGCCTTCAGAAGAATTCCACGGAATAAGGAGTGGCGGAGAGGGTGGGATTGCTCGCGGCCGGGGACGGCCGCTCGTCCTCCGCTTCGCTCCGGACCGCCGCGGGCCGCGGCGTCCAAAAATCGCTCCGCGATTTTTGTCGAACCAGTAGGTTCGTCCACACACCCTGCACCGCCAAATAAAAAGGGGCCTGACAGACAGGCCCCTTTTTATTTGGCGGAGAGGGTGGGATTGCTCGCGGCCGGGGACGGCCGCTCGTCCTCCGCTTCGCTCCGGACCGCCGCGGGCCGCGGCGTCCAAAAATCGCTCCGCGATTTTTGTCGAACCAGTAGGCTCGTCCACACACCCTGCACCGCCAAATAAAAAGGGGCCTGACAGACAGGCCCCTTTTTATTTGGCGGAGAGGGTGGGATTCGAACCCACGTGCCGGAATTACCCGACCATCCGATTTCGAGTCGGCGCCGTTGTGACCACTTCGGTACCTCTCCTATTAACTTAAAATTTTACTGAATTTACTTAAGTTTTTGCGGCGTTAACTTAAGCATTGTTGCAGTGTGACGTGGTTGTCGTTAGCGATAGAAATCCATTTGTCAAGAGCCCGCGGGAATAAATAATGGATTATTCTAGCGCATCGGCAACGGGCCTGTCTCAACAACTGAACTCGCCCAGCCCCACGGGACTCCAATCAGCTCACGACCGTGCGAAACCCTAAACTCAACTTCAATTGGCAACGCTGGACGAAAGTCACCATTTCGGTTTCGGCGGTCACACTACTGAGCACATACGCTCCGACACCGAGCTTGATCGACCAGATCAAAATTCTCGGTGAATTGCGCGTGGTCACGCGCAACGGTCCCCTCGCCTATTACCGCGGCCCGGACGACATGCCGGAAGGACCGGAGTATGAATTGGCGCGTCGTTTTGCCGATGAGCTCGGCGTCAAACTCAAAATCACACCGGTGCGCAGTTATGCCGAAATATATTCGGCGCTCACTTCCGGCCACGCTCACTTGGCCGCGGCGGGATTGAAGGTTCCCTCGCAGGACATCCCCGGCGTCGAATTCGGCCCGGCGTATCAGCGGGTGCGCGAACACTTGATTTATCGGCGCGGCGCGGCGCGCCCGAATTCACTTGCGGAGATCGGCAGCGGGGATCTGGAGATCGCTGCAGGTAGTTCGCACGCAAAGACCCTGTACGGGGCCCGCGATCTGCTGCCGGATTTGGTCTGGGTGGAAAACGCCAGCACGGATACTCAGGCGCTGCTCGACGGAGTTGCGAATGGGACCATCGACTACACCATTGCAGATTCCACGGAATTCGCGCTGGCGCACGACGTGCATCCTGACTTGCGCATAGCCTTTGATTTCACCGGCAGCCAATCGCTCGCTTGGGCCGCGAGTACACGCGACCCGGGATTTCTGCATGACATGAGCAACTATTTCGCCCGACTCAGCGTCAATGGCGAACTCGCGGCGATCGTCAAGCGCTACTACGGCCGCTCCGAGGATCTGGAATTCGTCGGGGCGCGCGGCTTCATGCGTCATTTGCAGAGCCGCTTGCCGCTCTACAAGAAATGGTTCGAAGAAGCGGCTGAACAAAGCAGTCAAGACTGGCGCCTGTTGGCTGCCATCGGTTATCAGGAGTCGAAATGGAATCCCAGCGCCTCGTCTGCATCAGGCGCCAAAGGCTTGATGCAGCTAACGGTCGATTCAGCCAGCGAAGCCAAGGTAACCAACCCCTCTGATCCTCGACAGAGCATCTTTGGCGGCGCCCGGTATTTCCGGCAAGTGTACGAAAAAATTCCGACCCACGTGCCCGAGCCGGATCGAACTTGGTTTGCCCTGGCTGCCTACAATATCGGCTACGGACATTTGGAGGACGCGCGAGTGCTGACGCAAAAGGCCGGCCGCGACCCGGATTCATGGCAGGACGTGCGAGAATTCCTGCCGCTGCTGGAGCAGGAGCACTGGTACTCCCAGACGGAGAATGGTTATGCACGCGGCTGGGAGCCGGTTCGCTACGTGGACAACGTACGTGGCTATCGGGATTTGCTCGAGTGGGTGTGGGGCGCCGGCGGTGGATCCGGAGCGGTCGCACTGAATTAGCGGCGGGTTTCGAAGAAGCGCCGCAACAAGGCGCCGCATTCGTCGCTGCAAACGCCGCCGAATACGTCGATGCGATTCGCAATCCTTGGTTCGCGCGGCAAATCGATGACACTGCCGCAAGCCCCGGCCTTGAGATCCCACGCACCGAACACCACCCGCGACACGCGTGCATTGAGCACGGCCCCCATGCACATGGCGCATGGTTCCAATGTCGCATAAAGCGTGGTTCCTCCGAGGCGATAGTTGCGAAGACGCTGCGCGCCTGCGCGCAGGGCGATGATTTCCGCATGTGCCGTCGGGTCATGATCGACGATCGGCCGGTTCCACCCCTCGCCGATTACCTCCCCATCCAGCACCAGCACGGCGCCGACAGGCACCTCATTATTCAGCGCGGCGCGTTGCGCGAGATCGAGCGCACGCCGCATGAAATCAACATCCCGCGACGAATTCACGTTGGGCTGCATCACGTCCTCTGGCGCCGGCCCGCATACCGCGCCACGAACATTGCCACATAGAGCAGAAATAGCACGGCGGCGCTATAACTCAGCGAGTTATGAATGCCCACCATCGAACCCAACAGGCCGACGCTCAACCCACTGAATGTGCGCAGTCCCATTGCAGACATGGAGAATACTCCGATCACTCGCCCGCGGATCTCGCCCGGCGCATTCAGCTGCACCAGCGATTGGGCCATCGAATTGAAACTCAATTCCACGAAACCCGCGACGAACAATAGCGTGATCGCCACGGCGTACGTATTCGAACGGGCAAACCCGAACAACGCACAACACCAAATCATCGCCAATATGAATGCTGTGCGTACCTTCGGAGGCAACAATCCGCGGCTTTCCAGGATCAGGCCGGCCATCAAACCACCGCCTGCATCCGCTGCGAGCAACACCCCATATGAAAAATCGGCGTGGGCGTACCCCAAATCCACCGCAAATCCCGGCATTTGCGCCTGGTATGCATTCCCGACAAAGAAGGCCGAGGCACCGACCAACATCGTCATGGACGACAGCACCGGGTTCTTCGCGACCAACCGCATGGTCGACCAAATATCGGCAAATCCGTTGACTCCGCGCGGCTTGACCGGAGTTTGGGCATCGCGCGGACCATAGGGCGCCTTGATCAGCCAGGCGAACAGGGGAACATAAATGAGCGCATTGATAAAAATGCCGTATGAGGCACCGAATATCTGCAGCAGGCCATCGCCTAGGAGGGGGCCGACGAGAAAGCCCAAATAGCGTCCGGTCGCGTTGATCCGCACCGCGCTCGGCAATTGCTCCACGCCGACTATTCTGTGGATCAACACCTGCGACGCGGGTATCCAGATGACACCCGCGAGACCGTGGATCACCAACAGCACCATTGCCTTCCATACGGCCGCGGAATCGGTCATGAACATGACGCCCCAGCTGATCGAGACGCCCATGAACAGCGTCATGCCGATTTGAATGAGGCGGCGAATATCGAAACGATCGGCCAACCTGCCGGAGAATCCGGCCAGGAAAAGATAGGGCACCCAGTGAGAAATCACCGCAAAGGCGCCCAGTGCCGGAGAATGGAATTTCTGAAACATCACCCAATAACTGATGACGTGCTCGATATTGTCGGCCATCATCGCCGCAGTCGTAGCGAAGAAAAAGATCCGAAAATCACGATTGGAGAGCGAAGCAAAGGCGCGGTGCTTAGGGGCCAGCAAGCGCGCTGCACTGGTGTCGGAGTTCAATTTCCTCGGGTGCCTCTATGGCATTGACGTGGGCGCAGATTGTAGCTGAATCCGGCGAGGACTCAGCAGATACCACCACCTCGTTCGGGCACCGGTATTTCATTGATTTTGCGCATTTTACTGGTACCTCGGCGCCGTGATATTGACCGGTTGCCTCCCGACAATCGGTCAATATCCCCTGGGTCGAGCTAGGTGGCGGATGGGCGACGGTCGATGGAGAACCGCGCCGGACTGCGGGGAGCATCAATGGTGAATTGCAGAACTTGCGATTTCGAAGGTACTGCCTGCCGTATGCCCCCACCGTCAAGATCGATGCGAGCCGCGGTCTTCCAATCATGAATGCGGATCTTTATGCGAAGCCACCACGGGGTCATCTGCCCTTGCGGCGCCTCGAACTCCAGGACCAACCCGTTTTCCGTCTCGCGGCAGCGCACGTTTTGACGAAAATAGGCCCCCTCTCGATAGGACAGGCTGTGTCCGTCGTCGGTATACAGCGTCCCTCGACATTCATCACCGGGATAGACGTCGAGCATCAGAGGTCCTTGCGGCACCTGCGCAGTGCTCTGAACGAGTGGCTGGCGCGCGAGGATTGCGCCCGCACGGACAAAGACGGGCAACTGACTCAACTTCGGCGTTACGCTCAATCGTTGGGCGCGTGAGCGACGCTGCGTGTCGCCTTCATCGACGAACGTCTTGATGGAAGCCGGATTGACGCGCCGACCTGTCCAATAGTCGAACCAAGTTCCCGAGGGTAAACAAGCCGTGTAGCTGGAGGGTGACTCAAAATGCGCGGGCGGTGCGACCAAGATTCGGCTCCCCAGCATGAACGCGTTGGGCGACGCGCAAGAGTCCTCGAGCATGTCCGGGAACTCGAAGAACACGGGACGCATCAACGGCACCCCCGTCCGGGTGTTCTCGTCGGCGAGCGCATACAAATACGGTAACAGTCGATAGCGCTCTTCGATGAATCGACGACGAATGTTGGTCTGCTCAGGACCATCCACCCAGGGCTCACGTCTCAGAGTTTCCTTTGCGGAATGGATGCGAAAGATGGGTGTGAACGTCGCCACTTCGATCCATTTGGTCAACAAATCCGCGCTGGGATTTCCGATGAAACCGCCCACATCGGCACCGCTGTAGGAGAAACCGCTCATCCCGAGATTGAGCAACGCCGAGATCGCGAGATTCAAGTGATTCCAGGTCGCACTATTGTCACCGGTCCAGGTCACGGCATAGCGCTGCCCCCCGGCATAGGTCGCCCTCGTCATCACGAAGGGCCGTTCATTGGGATTCAATTGCCTCAACCCTTCGAAGGTCGCACGAGTGTTCTGCATGCCATAGATGTTGTGAACTTCTTCGTGAGTCGCGATGCGAGGCGTCAATCCCGGCTCCTCGATCCTGTGTTGAACGTCGAGCGGCATGGTTTTCGTCGGGGTCATGAACACGGACGGCTCGTTCATGTCGTTCCAAAATCCCGACACACCCGCCGCAACGAAGTCGCGGTACAGGTCACCCCACCAGGCTCGCGTGCTGCTGCGGGTAAAATCCGGAAACACGGAAGGGCCCGGCCAGACCTCGCCTACGTAGGTGGATCCGTCGGGATTCTGGACGAAATGATCGCCCGCGACACCGCTGTCGTACGGTCCATAGCCTTGATTCGGGGCGAACGCCACGTGCAGATCGGCGATCGTCACCAATCGAAACCCCTCTCGTCGAAGGTCGGCCGTCAGGTTTGAAAGATCACCAAAGGTTCGCGAGTTGGTCGTGAATGGGCGCTTTCGATCCTGATAGTCGATGTCCAGCCAAATCACATCCGCCGGAATTCGCTCTGCGCGCAACCGCCCGGCGACGCTGCGCACTTCCGCGCTCGACATGTAGCTGTAGCGCGATTGCTGGAATCCGAGTGACCAGAGGGGCGGCAGCGGCGATTTCCCCGTCAGGTCGGCGTAGCGTTCGATCACCTTTTGGATGCTTGGCCCGTAAATCACGTAATAATCGATAGCTCCCCCGGACGATCCGATTTCCAGGGTTTGCGGATCTCTTTTGCCGAAATCGAACCAACTGCGCCACGTATTATCCAGGAACAGGCCATAGCTGCCCGCAGGACCGCCGGCCGCGACAAAGAAAGGGATACTCTTATACAGGGGGTCCGTCGATTCCTGGAAGCCATAGGAATCGGTGTTCCAATTCACGAACGCCTGGCCGCGATGATCGAGCGGTCCGGTCTTATCCCCCAGCCCAAAGTAGTGCTCGCTTATTGGCAACACTTTGCGTAGGACGAAGCCGCGGCCCGCCTGATCGACTGCTCGTTGCGGAGAATCGGTGGTGATGGGGCGGCCCGCGAGGTCAGATACGATCAGCCGCAGCGGATCTGCCTCTATTCGCACCGCGATGGACGCGGTCTTGAATTCGATCGCGCGGCGCCCGACGGCAGCCGATTGCGGATTCACATTGACGGAACGAGATCTCTCGGCTTCCGGAATGGCCCAGGAGAAGTCCTCTTTCGCTTCCCCCGACGCGAGAACTCTGACGCGAAGAACATCGTCCGAAATCGCGATGACTTGCATGTGTAATGGCCCGTGTCGAGCCTCCGCGCCATCGGGTCGCGCGCTCACCGACACGGTCGAGTCGGCCGCCCCTTCCGATCCCTCAGCCCACACTCGAGGACCGGGTAGACACCCAGCGGATAGCAGCACCGCAACGGCAATGAACGGCCGCAACGGAAGATTCCAATCTGACACGTACTTGATCCCTCAAAACCCCACACCCTCAGTCGGGTGTGGGGCTCGCTCTATTGTTTGCGATCAACGCTAGTTTTGCCAGGTGACGTTGACATTGCCGGTGCCACTCGAAGGGACGGTATAGCTATGGTCCGCCCCATTTTCCCAAGTGACCGTTCCATCAGCCGCGATCTTGATGAACTTGAATTGAATCGTGGTGCCCGCCGGGACGGACGCATTGAGGAACCAATTAGGATAGTTTGGATCGAGCATGGGACCGATCGCGGTATCGAAGGTCGTCCCCCAATTGCCGAGCTCGATACCACTACCTGTCAGAAATATGTAGTCGCCGGTATTTGTAGGCGTAGCGTTGTTCACGGTAAACGTGACGGGAATGAGCCTCGCGGTCAGCACTTTGAATTGGATGGTGTTTGCGGCGACGCTACCCGCGGTCTTCAGCTGGACGTTGTAAATCCCATTGCTCACGGAAGGCACGGTAAACGACACGCTGGTGTCCGACCACGAGGTGACGGTAGCACCAGTCGTGCCGAAAAGAATGCTCCCCGTCGCGCTTCCAAACCCCTTGCCGGCGATGGTGACTGCAACACCGGGTTGGGCCGATGTGGGACCGATCGATCCGACCTCCGGCGAGGTCGCGGTGGTCGTCACCTGCCAAACCGAAACCGTATGCGCCGGCAAGGTGAACGTAGATACCGGATTGTTGCCGCCCGAGCCCGTGGCAACGGTGATTCCGAGGCCACCCAGCAAACCACTCAGATAGTCGGAATAGGTACCCGCCGGCAGTGCAGTGTTCAATCCACTGATCGAATAACCTGTCGTATCGTTCTTGTTAATGGCCACGAGCACGACATCGTTGAAGAATTTCCGCTCGTAGATGTAAACGTCATTGTTGATCCAGCGTTCCGTGGACGAGCCGTAAGCCACCGCGTCGTTGGTCTGGCGAAGCCCCGCCAGCGTATGAATGAAGCTGTACGGGGTCGTCGTCGTACTGAACGACGTCATCTGATTGCGGTTATATGGGTCGCCGCCGCCGTTCGTATCGTTATGGAGATACTGTTCGTCTCCGTAATAGATCACCGGGATCCCGCGCGAGGTGAGAATGAATGCCAGGGCCTCATTCAAGCGATTCGTATTGTTGTTGATGCTCAGGAAACGCGGCAGGTCGTGGCTATCGACGAACGTCACGAGATCGTTCTGCCATGTGAAATTGGCGTTCTCAGTCGAGAGCTGCGTGTCGATCTCGGAGAAGTTGTTGTTACTCATAAACACGTCGCGAATCGCCTGGTTCAGGGGAAAATCGATCAGCGAAATGCCGCTATTGTTCGCGAACTTGTAGGAATCGTGATAAAGGGCATCGTTGATCCCTTGAAACCACTCGCCGAAAAAGAAACTCGGCCCATGCGTGAAGGCAGCGTTGGACATACTGTATTCCCAGCCCCACGTGACGTGCTTGACGGCATCGATACGGAAAGCGTCGGTTCCATGCTGCTGTAACTGCTGTAATGCCGCCTTGAGATACGTATCGACGGTGGAGTTCTCTTGATTGAGGTCCGCCAGGCCCTCCAGCGTGTCGTATTGAATCTGGTATCGGTCGTCGAAATTTGTGATGTCGGCGTTGTGATGAAAGATGCCGTTTGGATCATTGTTGTACGCGGCGACGAAGGTTCCGTTGTCGTAGAGGGAGCCAAATTCGCCGGCGTTGTTTGGATTGGTGTGATTGGGCGCGAAATCGACGATCAGCTTCATGCTGTTCGAATGCAGAGAAGATACCAGGCTGTCGAATGCGGTCCACGTATTGTTGGTGTCCCCGAAATGTTCCTCGATTTTCTTGAAGTCCCTCGCGCCGTAACCGTGATAGGACGATGTCGGATTGCCGCTGCTGTCGGGAATATTGAGATTCAGGTTGTCCACGGGCGGGGAGATCCAGATGGCCGTAATCCCCATGTTCTTCAGGTAGCTAACCTTGGATTGAATGCCCGCAAGATCGCCCCCCCAATACAATCGCCAATTGGTTTTCGTCGAATCGAAGAGTCCGGAGCTCTGCGAGGGATTGTTATTGGTTGAGTCGCCGTCGACAAAGCGATCAGTCACGATTTGATAGATAACCTGTTTCTTGAAGTCCTGCGCGGAGGCGCTGTGGCTGACAACTATCAGGAGGAATGCGGCGCAAAGCGCCCGAATCGCGATTTTATTCATGTCTTAGCTCCCAGGGATAAAACACAAGTACCTGCCATGGCCTAGCGACGCAAAAGGCTGGGGGTTTCGACCGGATGTCAGCAATAAAAGGTCATTGGCTGAACCCGGCAGGTGTCAGCAACTTTCTTCTTCGTCACGAAACGCTCCCCGTCGCTCGTTCGTTGGTCATTTGCGACGCAGCGTTGTCGCCATGGCCATAGATCATCGAATCTGCAACAGGGATTCTATGTAACTACCGGCTACTGCCTAGATGCCTGCATACGTATTCATTTCCCAATCCGGCAACTTTCTAGCCGCAAGAAGGCAGGAATCGACCTTAGTTCGAGGGGGGTGCCCTTAGAAGCCGTATTCGAAATCGCTTGGGGCGGCAACGGCTGCTTTTCCGTCCGGGCCGTATGGTTACCATGGACCGCGGCTCGGGCAATAAATCAAATACCGGGTCTGTTCGGCAGACTAGCCCGTAGAATCCATGAGTTACAGGTGGCACGTACGTTGCCAGACGAGGCTGTGATGCGTGGATTTCTATTGGTACTGGCGTGCCTGGCGGCCGCGCCCGGGATTGCCGACGAGGGCATGTGGACGTTCGATAATTTCCCTTCGAGCACGGTAAGACAACACTACGGAACCGACATCACACCCGCCTGGCTCGATCACGTACGGTTGTCGACGATTCGGCTCACCAACTGCACGGCCTCATTCGTCTCGCCCGAGGGCCTGATACTAACCAACCATCATTGCGTGGAGACGTGCCTGGCGGAGCTGTCATCCAAGGACCAGAGTCTGATCGAGCTTGGCTTCGCCGCGGCGAATCGAAGCGCCGAACAGCGCTGCCCTTCGCAACTCGCGGACGTGTTGATTGCGACGGAGGACGTAACCGATACCATTGCCAAAGCCACCTCGGGCCTGAGTGATGCAGCGGCCAACGCCGAACGCAAACGGACGCAGACCGCGCTCGAGCAGGCGTGTGAACAGGCAAGCGCGAAAGCGAAGTCCGGCAAGCTCCGATGCCAGGTGGTAACGCTGTACCAGGGTGGCCAGTATTTTCTCTACAAGTACAAACGCTACGATGACCTGCGTCTGGTGTTCGCCCCGGAAGCTGACATCGCGTCCTTCGGTGGCGATCCCGACAATTTCCAATTTCCCCGTTGGTCGCTCGATTTCTCGGTGCTGCGAGCCTACGAGCATGGCAAACCCGCGGTCACGCCCGCCTATCTGCCCATCAAATTCGACGGACCTGCCGCCAATCAACTGGTCTTCGTTCCCGGCCATCCGGGCTCGACCGCGCGACTGCAGACGCGCGCCCAGCTCGAGTTCGATCGAGACTTGCCGCTGCCCATCACATTGATGCGCGCCGCGGAGCTGCGCGGCCGCTTCATTCAGTTTGGCACGACGAACCCGGCCGACGACCGGATCGTGCAAGCACCTCTCAACAGCTTGCAGAACGCGATCAAGGTGCGCCGCAAAGAACTCGACACCTTGAATGACGGTATGCTGCTCGCCGGCAAATCCGCTTCCGAAGAGAAGCTGCGGGCAAGCGCCCATATCGCGGGCACCGACCCCTGGCACGAGATCGAAGCTGCCATCGCTCGCGAGCGTGCACTGTATCTGCAGTACACCTTCCTCGAAAGCGGCGCAGGGTTCAATAGCGGCCTGTTCCGCGACGCGCGCCTGCTGGTGCGATGGGCGGACGAGCGCACGAAGCGCAACGTCGATCGGCTGCGCGAGTTTACCGACGCATCGGTCCCGTCGATCGAGCGCGATCTGTTCGCACACGTGCCGGTCTACCCGGAGCTCGAGGTATTGACCCTGTCTTTTTCACTCGAACGCATGCGCGAATGGCTGGGCCCCGATCACCCGGTAGTTCGCAGAATGCTCTCCAAGGAATCACCCCAGTCTCTGGCGACGCGCCTCATCGCCGAAACCAAGATCGACGATGCAGAATTGCGCAAGCGATTGTGGCAAGGCGGCAGAGCGGCGGTGGATGCATCGCTCGATCCGATGATCGAGTTCGCACGTGCGGTCGATGCCGACGCCCGCGCCGTGCGCAAGCGATTCGACGATGAAGTGGAGGCGCCCATTGCGGCGGCAGCTCAAAAAATCGCAGCGGCACGATTCAAAGCCTATGGCACGAATATCTATCCGGACGCGACCTTTACGCTACGGCTCAACTACGGCACGGTACAGGGGTGGGTAGAGGACGGCGCACCCGTTGAACCATTCACCCATCTGGACCGAATCTTCGAGCGCGCCACAGGCGCGTCTCCGTTCAAGATACCGGCTAGCTGGATGAGGGTGAAGGCCGAACTCGACATGCGCACACCGTTCTGCATTTCGACCAACAGCGATATCGTCGGCGGAAATTCGGGCAGTCCGTTGATCGACGCCGAGGGCAGGATCGTGGGTCTCATGTTCGACGGCAACATCCACTCGATTTCAGGCCGATACTGGTTCGACACCGCGCGCAATCGTGCGATTGCCGTACATCCCGCGATCATTCGCGAGGCGCTCGACAAGGTGTATGGAGCGAAATCGCTGCTAAACGAGCTGAACGCCAGATAAACTCTCGAGGAGAGTTCCCGGACCGGAGGTCACTCTGGCCGCTGCGGCTGAGCACCAGCGTATCGGGCCTGAATTCGAATCCGCCTGAAGTGAATGGGGGGTGGGCGCGATATACTTCCGGACATGAACGAAGTACGCATTCTGTCGATCGTTCCGCCTATGACGCAGCTCAATACACCGTATCCGTCTACGGCGTATCTCACGGGATTCCTGCGATCGCGCGGGTTCAACGCGGAACAGGTAGATCTCTCCATCGCCCTGGCGCTCAAACTGCTGTCGGTGGAAGGCATACAGGCCATTCAAGGACAGGTGAGCGCGCTGCCCCGCAAACAACACACGGCAGCCACACGCTTTTTCGCCGACCACTTCGAGTCCTACCGCACCACCATCGCGCCGGCCATTCGATTTCTACAAGGTCGTGACCCCAGCCTGGCTCATCGAATCGCTTCCAGGCATTACCTACCCGAAGGCCCGCGCTTTGCATTGCTCGGGGATTACACCGACAACCAGCATCACGAAAGCGATGCGCTCGGCTGGGCATTTGGCGCACTGGGGCTGCAGGATCGTGCCAAGCACATTGCCACCCTCTATCTCAATGACCTCGCGGACGTCATCCGCGACGCCATCGACCCGCGCTTCGAGTTCGTGCGCTATGCCGAGTCGCTGGCGGCGAGCCAACCTACCTTCGATCGGCTGCACACGGCGCTCAGTGCGTCGCACAATCTGGTCGATGCGTCCCTGCATGCACTGACGCTCGAAGCGCTGGCGCAGCATCAACCGGACCTGGTGCTGATCACCGCGCCTTTTCCGGGCAACGTTTACGGCGCCTTTCGCATCGCGCAATCCACCAAGCAGACCCACCCATCCATCGTCACGGTATTGGGCGGCGGCTATTGCAATACCGAACTGCGCGCCATGAACGAGCCGCGTGTTTTCGATTACTTCGATTTCATAACACTCGACGCCGGCGAACGTCCGCTGCTTGCCCTCATCCAACACCTGCAGCACAGGCGGCCGCTCGATCAGCTGGTGCGCACGTATACGCGCGAGCGTCACTATGTCGACTTCAAAGAGCCCGACATCGCTTTCTCTGAAAGCGGCACGCCTACCTACGCGGGCCTTCCATTGAACGACTATCTGTCGCTGCTGGACATGCTCAATCCCATGCACCGTCTCTGGTCGGACGGCCGCTGGAACAAACTGACGGTGGCACACGGCTGTTATTGGAAGAAATGCAGCTTCTGCGATGTGAACCTTGATTACATCTCGCGCTACGATCTGGCGACTACCGATGTGCTGATCGATCGAATCGAATCGCTAATTCGCGAGACCGGGCAAACCGGATTTCACTTCGTCGACGAAGCCGCGCCGCCCAAGGCACTCAAGTCGCTAGCGAACGCATTGCTGCGGCGGAAGCTGGATATCTCATGGTGGGGCAACATCCGCTTCGAGAAGTCGTTCGATGCCGGCCTTTGCCAACTACTGGCCGATAGCGGCTGCATCGCCGTCACCGGCGGATTGGAAGTGGCATCGGATCGACTGCTCGAGCTCATGAAGAAAGGCGTGTCGGTGGAACAGGTAGCCAGGGTCACGCGAGCCTTCTCGGACGCAGGAATCCTCGTACACGCCTATCTGATGTACGGCTTCCCCACTCAAACCGCGCAGGACACCGTCGACGCCCTGGAATACGTTCGCCAATTGTTCGCCGCCGGGTGCATACACTCGGGATTCTTCCATCGCTTCACCTGCACCGTGCATTCGCCGGTTGGCAAACATCCGGAACAGTACGGCGTGAGGTTATCTCCGCCGCTCAAAACCACATTCGCCAACAACGATATCAACTTTACAGACCTCACCGGCATCGACCACGATGTCTTTGGTGCGGCGCTCAAGAAGGCGCTGTACAACTACATGCACGGTGTCGGACTTGATCTCGACGTGCGCGAATGGTTCGAGCAACGCGCGTCGGTTCGACCTGCCGGCAAAAAGGCTCGGCGCCCCGCGACGCAATCCGTGCCCCGCACAACGGTACCTCCGAATCTGATCGAGCGGGCGCTGGCCTGAACGCGCCCGCGTGCTCATCGCCTTCAACAAACCGTTCGGTGTCGCCTGTAAATTCAGCCCGGAACCGGGCCGCAAGACGCTGGCGGATTACATCGACCTAAGAAGCGTCTATCCCGCCGGCCGCCTCGATACCGACAGCGAAGGCTTGATGCTGCTCACCGACGACGGCCTCTTACAGGCGCGCGTCGCGGAGCCGAAGCACAAGGTGGCGAAAGTATACTGGGCGCAGCTGGAAGGCTCACCGTCTCAAATGGCGCTCGATCAGCTGCGCAAAGGCGTAAATCTCACGGACTTCACGACGCAGCCGGCAAACGCGAATCTGATCGAGGAACCGCAAAAACTGTGGCCGCGCGATCCGCCTATCCGCTATCGAGCGAAAATTCCCACGGCGTGGATTGAGCTCACTATACGTGAGGGGAAGAACCGCCAGGTGCGGCGCATGACGGCAAAGGTGGGGTTTCCGACGCTCCGCCTGATACGCGCGGCCATCGGTAAGGTAAGCGTAGAGGGATTGGCGCTGGGTACGTGGCGCGAGATCAGCCCGGACGCCCCGTGGCGCGGCTAGGCACCGTCCACCAGGGTGCGGCGGGCACGTCCGGCGCCATCCATTCAATCGTGCGGTAATCAACAGGCTACGGGTTAGTCGTTCCGCCCTCTCTCACCGCTGCTTGACATGCAAGAATCGACTTGCCTATAATTTAGGCAAGCGATTACTTACGTATTGAACATGACAGAACACCACGACACCGACGTACTGTTCAAAGCCCTGGCCGATCCCAGCCGGCGCAAGCTGCTGGATCTTTTGCATGCGCACGACGGCCGCACACTCAACGAGCTGTGCGAACACCTGGACATGACCCGGCAGGGCGTGACACAGCACCTAGATCTGCTGGAGGCGGCGAACCTGGTCGCCACCGTGCGCAGTGGCCGCGAGAAACTGCACTTCCTCAATCCAGTTCCGCTTCAGGAGATCTACGAGCGCTGGATTGCAAAATTTGAAAAACCGCGCCTCAAGGCGCTCTCAGATCTGAAACGACGACTGGAGAAAACCAATGGCTAAGTCGACCTTCGTCTACGTGACTTACATACGCACCACGCCGGAGAAGCTGTGGTCAGCGCTGACAGATGACGTGGAGTTCATGAAGCAGTACTGGTTCGGCACGCACTGCGAAAGTTCGTGGACTGCGGGATCCCCGTGGAAGATGGTGTCCGGCGACGGACAGATCAGCGACGCCGGCGAGATCGTGGAGGCCGAGCCACCACGACGATTGGTGATCCGCTGGCAGCATCAGAACAAGCCTGAGCTCAAGGCCGAGGGTGAGTCACTATGCACGATGGAACTCGAGCCCAACGGAACGGCGGTCAAGCTTTCGATCACCCACACCATCGAGCGCGAGCCCTCGAATCTAATCGCGGCGGTGTCCGGTGGCTGGCCAAAGATCATTTCTAACCTGAAGTCCCTGCTCGAGACCGGCTCCGCCGTTCTCGAGAAGCCGTACCCGATGGCCAATCAGCGATAGATCCTGCGGCCACCGAGCATGGTGGAGCTTCGGCCACAGGTCATCACGGTCTATTTAACCGTTTTAAAACAATAGGTTACGCTTATGAACGTCCAGAACGTTAATGTCAAGGAGCGCATGCTATGCGATCCTTGACATTCATTTCCACCGTCAGAATATTCCGCTTGTGAGCGATAGAGGGCGATAGATGCCGAAGCGAGGCGGGAGCGCTACTGCAATGCGTACCAGGTGCAGCGACCTCCCCCGTGGCGCACGAGCAAACGCTTCTCAACCAGGCTACCGAACGTTGACTTGAGTGTATTTGCGCTTGCACCGTGCTCGCGCACCATGTCACGCGTCGTAACCCGCCCATGGTCCCTGGCATAGTCAAGAATCTTCACGGCCAGATCAGTTAACGTGATAGCGGATTTCTCGCGCTCAACCTTGGCGGCAAGACGGCTGCCTTCGATGCGCGTGGAAGACCCAATACTCTCGATAGTTGCGATACGCCGCAGGGCGCTCAGGCGCTCAGGCGCAAGGATGCCCAGCGCTAGCCAAGCTCCCTTGAACTCATCAAGCTCTGACAGCAGGGCCAGAAGTTGGGGCGTAATCTGGAGGGTGTCGGTACTGACCATACCCGAATATAGACCGATTTAAACCGGAATAGCCACCGGATACGCCACCGGAATAGACCGGAACCACTGCGTGATGCCGCACACTTATGTAAAGCCGCCGAGTTTTTGCCAGTTTCCCCTCAGGATTCCCCGGTGCGCTGGCCAGCACCTTGTGGGACCCTGACCGCCATGACGCCATGTAGGCGATCGATCGTGATAGATGCCGAAAGGCCCTTTTCACTCCCACTCGATCGTCGCCGGCGGCTTCCCCGAAATGTCATACACCACGCGCGAAATCCCCGGCACTTCATTGATGATGCGAAGCACGACACGGTCGAGGAACTCGTAGGGCAACCGGGCCCAGCGCGCCGTCATGAAGTCGATGGTCTCCACCGCGCGCAGCGCAATCACGTAGTCGTAGCGCCTCCCATCACCCATGACGCCGACCGACCGCACCGGCAGGAATACCGCGAAGGCCTGGCTCACCTTGTCGTAGAGCTGATGACGGCGCAGCTCCTCGATGAAAATGGCGTCCGCGCGGCGCAGCAGATCCGCATGCGGCTTGTGGATTTCACCCAGGATCCGAACCCCCAGGCCGGGACCGGGAAAGGGATGCCGATGCACCATGTCCTTGGGTAGTCCGAGCTCGATGCCGAGCTTGCGTACTTCATCCTTGAACAGCTCGCGCAGCGGCTCGAGCAGCTTGAGTTTCATGTGCAGCGGCAGCCCGCCCACGTTGTGGTGCGACTTGATCACATGCGCTTTGCCGGTCTTGCTGCCGGCCGATTCGATCACGTCCGGATAAATCGTGCCCTGCGCGAGCCACTTCACGTCCTCGAGCTTGGCCGCTTCCTCGTCGAAGATTTCCACGAACATGCGTCCAATGATCTTGCGCTTCTTCTCCGGATCCGCCTCGCCGGCGAGGGCGCTCAAGAACCGCTGCTCCGCATCGACGCGGATCACCCGCACGCCCATGTGTTCCGCAAACGTCGCCATCACCTGGTCGCCCTCGCCGAGGCGCAACAGTCCGTGATCCACGAACACGCAGGTGAGCTGCGCACCGATGGCGCGATGGAGCAGCGCAGCCAGCACCGATGAATCCACCCCGCCCGACAGGCCGAGCAGCACCTTGTCCGTGCCCACTTGCGCGCGAATGCGTGCGACGCTGTCCTCGATGATATTGCCGGTTGCCCAGTTCGCCGAACAACCGGCGATCTCGCGGACGAAGCGCCGCAAGATCTCGGCGCCCTGCAGGCTATGGGTCACTTCGGGATGAAATTGCAATCCATAGAATCGCCGCGACTCGTCGGCCATCGCCGCGAGCGGCGCATTGTCGCTCGCGGCGATCACCTTGAACCCCGGAGGCACCGCGACCACACGGTCGCCGTGACTCATCCACACATCGAGCACCCGGTGCCCCTGCGCATCGCGATTGTCTTCGAGTCCGTCGAGCAGCCGCGAATCGGCCGTGGGCCGCACTTGCGCGGCGCCGAACTCGCGATGACTGGATGATTCCACCTGACCGCCGAGCTGCGCGGCCATGGTCTGCATGCCGTAGCAAATACCGAGCACCGGAACGCCCAAAGAAAACACTTCTCGCGGTGCCTCGGGACCCTTGACGTCGTAGACCGATTCGGGACCGCCGGACAGGATGATCGCTTTGGGCGCGAAGCGCTTGATCTCTTGCGCGTCGACGTCGCAGGCGTAGATTTCCGAATACACGCCGAGTTCGCGCACGCGGCGCGCGATCAGCTGTGTGTATTGAGCGCCGAAATCGAGGATCAGTACTCGGTCCGCGTGAATATCCGCCATCAACCGATCCGGTAGTTGGGCGCTTCTTTGGTGATGGTCACATCGTGCACGTGACTCTCGCGAACGCCTGCGCTGGTGATGCGTACGAATTGCGGGCGCGTGCGCATCTCTTCGATGCTGCCGCTGCCCGTGTACCCCATGGCGGCGCGCAGCCCACCTGACAGCTGGTGCAAAATGGCGACGAGACTGCCCTTGTAGGGCACACGTCCCTCGATGCCTTCCGGCACGAGCTTTTCGAGTTCCGTCGTGGTGTCCTGGAAGTAGCGGTCGCTGGAGCCATGGGCTTGGGACATCGCGCCCAAGGATCCCATGCCCCGATATGCCTTGTAGGATCCGCCTTGGTACAGCTCCACGTCACCGGGGGATTCCTCGGTGCCCGCGAACATGCCGCCGATCATCACGCAATGGGCTCCCGCCGCGAGCGCCTTGGCAATATCGCCGGAGTAGCGGATTCCACCGTCACCGATGACCGGCACGCCGGTGCCTTCCAGCGCCTTGGCAACTCGGGCAATCGCGCTGATCTGAGGCACGCCGACTCCCGCGATCACGCGCGTCGTGCAGATCGAGCCGGGCCCGATGCCCACCTTGACCGCGTCCGCTCCGTGCTTGACCAGGTCGAGCGCCGCTTCGGCGGTCACGATATTGCCGCCGATCACCTGCAATTCGGGAAACTTCGCCTTGATCCGCGCCACCGTCTCCAGCACGCCGCGCGAGTGGCCGTGCGAAGTGTCGACTACCACGACGTCGACTCCCGCTTCACGCAGCGCAGCGACCCTATCCAAGGTGTCCGGCGCCGTACCCACCGCCGCACCGACGCGCAGGCTGCCCACACTGTCCTTGCAGGCGTTGGGAAATTCAGTGGCCTTTTGAAAATCCTTGACCGTGATCATGCCTTTGAGCTCGTGATCGCCGGCAACCACCAGCACCTTCTCGATGCGGTGCTTGTGCAGCAGCGCCAGCACCTGGTCCTTGGGAGCATTCTCGCGCACCGTGATCAGGCGATCCTTCGGCGTCATCACGGAGGAAACCGGCGCATCCAGCTTGGTTTCGAAGCGCAGGTCACGATGCGTGACGATGCCGACCACCTTCGTGCCGAGCACCACCGGCACCCCGGAGATGTTCTTCGCACGGGTCAGCTCGATGACCTGGCGAATCGTCATGTCCGGGTTCACGGTGATCGGGTCGCTGATCACTCCGCTCTCGAACTTCTTCACGCGGTCGACTTGCCGCGCCTGATCGTCCACGGACATGTTCTTGTGGATGATGCCGATACCGCCCTCTTGGGCGATGGTAATGGCAAGGCGGGCTTCGGTGACCGTATCCATCGCGGCTGAGACCACCGGCAGATTGACTACGATTTCGCGGGTCAGCTTGCTCGCCAGGGACACTTCGCGGGGCAAAACCTCGGAGTACGCCGGGACCAGCAGGACGTCATCGAATGTGAGGGCCTCTTCAAGAATACGCATAGGGTAGCGTTCACGGGTCATCTAAGAGGCGGCGCATTGTACCTTGCCCCCGCAGCGCGGTAAACCGCTATCATTTGCCCATGGAATTGGCCCAAAGCGCACCGCTCCCAACGCGTCCAGACCGCGATATTTACAGTGTTTCGCGGCTCAACCGCGAGGTCAGGGTGCTGCTCGAGCGGGGTTTCGGCAGCCTGTGGCTGGAGGCGGAAATCTCCAATTTCGCGCGGCCGAGCTCCGGTCACTGGTATTTCTCGCTCAAAGACGCCGCCGCCCAGGTTCGCTGCGCCATGTTCCGGCAGCGAAATATGTTGTGCGCTTTCACGGCGCGGGATGGTCAAAAGGTGCTGGTTCGGGCTCGCATCGGCCTGTACGAGCCTCGCGGCGAGTACCAGCTCATCGTCGACCACATGGAGGACGCCGGTCTCGGTGCCCTGCGGCGCCAGTTCGAGGAGTTGAGCGCCCGACTCGAGCAGGAGGGCCTGTTCGCCGCGGAGCGTAAGCGCCCCCTGCCCAGCCTTCCGAGGCGCATCGGTATCATCACCTCGCCCACCGGCGCCGCGGTACGCGACATTCTGCACGTATTGGCGAGACGCTTCCCCGCGGCGGCCGTGTTGATCTATCCGGTGCCTGTTCAGGGCGCATCCGCCGCGGCGGAAATCGTCGTTGCGCTCGAAGCTGCGGGCCACCGCGCCGAATGCGATGTATTGATCCTGAGCAGAGGCGGCGGTTCCTTGGAAGATCTTTGGGCATTCAACGACGAGCGTTTGGCCCGGGCCATCGTGGCCTCGCCCATCCCGGTGATCACCGGCATTGGTCATGAAATCGATTTCACCATTGCCGACTTCGCGGCGGATGTGCGCGCGCCGACGCCCTCCGCGGCAGCGGAACTGGTGGTTCCCGATGCCGAAGAATGGCTCACTGCCTTCCTGCAGTTCGGTGCACGGCTCGAGCGCTGCATGCGCCGCCGGATCGAGGAACGTCGCGAGCGTTTGCGCTGGCTGACCGGGCGTGCGGCGCTCGTGAGCCCCGTTGCGCGCCTGGACGCCCAGGCACAACGATTGGACGAGCTCGAGCAGTGCTTGCTCCGCGCGTTGCGCCGCCGGCTCCAGGAGCATCGCGAACGCTTGCGCTGGTTGGCGGGACGAGCTGCGCAGGTAAGCCCAGCGGCGCGCCTGACGCAGCAGCGGCTGAGGTTGCGGAATTTGGATCAGGCGCTGCATCGCGCATGGCGCCAGGTGATCAACTCGAGACGCGAACGCTTGCTGCCCCTGCTCCGTACGCTGAATGCCGTGAGTCCGCTTGCAACGCTGGAACGTGGCTATGCCATCGTCAGCGTCGAGGGCGGCGCCATACTGCGCGACGCCGCGCACGCAAAGCCGGGCACGATCATCGAAGCACGTTTGGCGCATGGCAGGCTCCGCGCCAGGGTCGAGGGAACATCGTGATCTCGAGGGCGGCGACCCGCGGTCCTCGGCTGGCGGCTCCGTGTGCGTTCGCACTCGTTGCCCTGGGCACTGCACTCATCGCCTCGAACCCCACACCCGCCGCGAGCCTTAGTCTGCCGCATGAGGATGCCGTCCCGGGCGGCGTCAAGATCCTGCACCTGGATACATTCGGTGCGGCTCTGCCCTATGTCGACACGGACGGGCACCGCGCATTGGTGGTTCAGGACGATTCGAACTGGATTGCAGTCATCGGCATCCCGCTGTCGGCCCCCTTGGGAATGCGGCAGGTCATCGTGCACGGAAGCAACGGCCGCCAGGTCATCGAATTTCCGGTCGTCAACAAGCAATACGTCAGCCAATCCCTGAAAGTCGCGCCCGGACAAGTCAATCTCTCTGCCGCGGATCTTGCGCGCGTCAATGAAGATAAAGTCCGCATCGACCGCGCGTTGAGTCGCTGGACGGAATCACCGCCGGAATCCCTGCGCATGCGGCAACCGGTGCCGGGGCCGCGCAGCAGTTCATTCGGTTCACGCAGAATCTTCAACGGCGAAGCGCGCAATCCGCACAGCGGCATGGACATTGCCGCGCCCGGCGGCACGCCCGTGCGGGTGCCCATCGCGGGCACGGTGGTCGACACCGGCAATTATTTTTTCAACGGCAACACCGTGTTCGTCGACCATGGCCGCGGCCTGATCAGCATGTACTGTCACTTGAGTGCCATCGATGTACAGCCGGGCCAGCTCCTTGCGGCGGGGACTCGTATTGGCGCCGTCGGCATGACGGGGCGCGCCACGGGACCCCACCTGCACTGGGGTTTGAGTCTCAATCGCGCCTGGGTCGATCCCGCGTTGTTCCTGCCTTGAGGGGCAGTGTCTCTCTACTCGCCCCCGGCATCTGATCGACGGCGGCTCCGTCCAATGGCGACACCGCCTCACCCTCGCGAACGGTCCGGGCCTACTCGATGCTTTCCCCATGCAGAGAAATATCCAAGCCCTCGCGTTCCTGCTCCTCGGTGACGCGCAGCCCGATGGTCTTGTCGATGATCTTCAGAATGACGAAGCTCGCCGCAAAACCATAGACGACCGTCACGGCGATGCCTTTCAACTGGGTGAGCACCGAGGCGTCCAAACCACTGATCTCCTTGCTGGCGAATACGCCGGTGAGCAGTGCGCCGACGATGCCGCCGATACCGTGGACGCCGAACGCGTCGAGCGAGTCGTCGTAACCCAGCGCGTGCTTCAGCGAAGTTGCCGCAAAGAAACATACGATCCCCGCCACGACGCCGATGATGACCGCCGGCGTCGGACCCACGAAGCCGGATGCAGGCGTGATCGCGACCAGGCCGGCGACCGCCCCCGAGGCGATACCCAATACGCTGGGTTTGCCCCTGCTGACCCACTCGGCGAACGCCCAGGCGAGGGCGGCGGCGGCCGTGGCCATTTGCGTCGCCAGCATCGCCATACCGGCACGGCCGTCGGCGGCCCCCGCGGAGCCCGCGTTGAAACCGAACCAGCCCACCCACAACAGCGATGCACCGATCAGCGTCAGCGTGAGGTTGTGGGGCGCCATCGCCTCTCTGCCGAAGCCCAAGCGCTTGCCGAGCACCAAACAGCTCGCAAGGCCCGCAATGCCGGCATTGATGTGCACGACGGTGCCGCCTGCATAGTCGAGCACGCCGATCTTGTTCAGCCAGCCTGTCGGCTCCCACACCATGTGGGCAATGGGTGAATACACCAGCAGCGACCAGGCGGCCATGAACACCAGCATGGCGGAGAATTTCATGCGATCGGCGAACGCGCCGGCGATCAATGCCGGAGTGATGGCCGCAAACGTCAGCTGGAACATCGCGTAGACGGTTTCGGGTATGGTCAACGCCAGATGCGACACCGACAGCCGATTCGTCGGGTCGTGGATGAAGCTCATGCCGTTGAAGAAAGCACGGCTCGCGCCGCCCAGAAAGGGACCGCCGGGCGTGAACGCCCACGAGTAGCCGATCAGCCACCACAGAAGGGTGACCAGACAAGTAATCGCAAAAGTCTGCATCAGCGTCGCGAGTACGTTCTTCTTGCGCACCATGCCGCCGTAGAACAATGCGAGACCCGGGATCGACATCATCAACACCAAGGCTGTGGACATCAGCATCCACGCCGTGTCGCCGGCGCTGATCTTGTCCGCGTCCATCAATGTCGGCTCCGTCGGCGCATCCGCTGCCCACGCGCTCGGAATCGACAATGCCGCAACGCCGAGAAAAGCCAATCGAGACAGTCTACTCATCGATGCAATCCCCCTTGAAATCAAATGGCGCCGGCGTCCCGCTCTTCTATTGACCCTCGCCCAACCCCTGGGCATTGAATTGCGGTCGGTATACCCGAATCGGGTTCGCAGAGAAGCACCGCTTGTGCCACACGCGAAGAATCGAATGCGATCAGTAGGTTAGCGCTCCGCATGCGGATACTGCGGCGGTCTTTGCACCGAATGGAAGCGCGGCAAACGCATCGATGCATCGCAATGAGGCGTGAACCCCGGTGACTCGCCCGATTGCGGGCGCCGCCGTCATCTCAACGACAGTTCCAGGCGAACCTCGCCATCCTGCTTCTTCGCCTTGTCATTGACGACCAGAAACACTCGTGCAGGATCCAGCTGGGTGTCCGTCAGCAAGGCCTGCTGCACCGCCATGGCTCGCTGCTGCCCCAAGGCGGTGAGGTCGGCATCTGTGACCGCAATGTGCTCGTGCAATGCCTGCTCGAGGAAATTCGCCTTCGCCGCCGCCAGTTCCGGCTTCGCCTTGAGGCTCGTGATCTCTGGGGGAAATTTCGGCTCGCCGCCCACATCCTTTGCGTACAGTTGCGTCAATACCTCGACTTTGGCCGCCGCATCCAGCTGCTCGAAGTCCGGCACGACAGCCGGCGATTTCTTGCTGCCACCCCTGCCCGATTGTGCTTCCCGAACCTGCGCCAAGAACCGCGCTTCGACCAATGCCGGGCGGTCGAGCTCACTGATCCAGGCGATCGGCACGTCGATGTTGAGCTGGGGTCGTTCGTTCATCGCCTTGACGATGGTTCGAGCCTTGTCGTTCGCAGCGGCATCCAAGTCGGCTGCTCCCGGCCGAAAATCAATGAACTGCAAATCCGGACCTGCGCCGAACAAAGCACCGAGCAGCGCAAATGGCGCGCTAACCGCTTTCTCGAGGACACCGACGAAGACCTTCCAAATGATGGGTCCCAGCCGAAATGCCGGATCGTCGAGAGTGCCGTTCACGGGAACGTCCAGATTGATGACGCCATTGCGGTCTTTGAGCAGCGCCACCGCCAACTTGATCGGCAGAGACACTGCATCCTTACTCTCGGTCTTAGTCGCCGAACTCGAGCTGTTCTACGGTGATGTGGTGCTGGGCATCGAGCTTGCGGCCCTCTACCTTGTAGTGCAGCTCGGTCGTGAGCTTGCCCTTGGTGATGTTGTAGCCGGCGAATTTCCCGGAATAGGGATTGAAAACACTGAGTTCCATGTTGCGGAAGCTCATGCTCACATCCGTGTACAGAGCCGCGCTCAACAGATTGATGTCGCCGGTGATGGCCACGGGAGAAAAGGTGTCCACGGCACCGTGTATGTCCACTTTCGCGCGCGAATTCTGCCTTCGAAGACAGACCGAGCACCGTTCCCTCGATGCTCTGAATGCCCGTGGCGAAGTTCGGCTGCACCGATAAATCCGCAAAGTTGGCTTGCCCGGCATGCAACACGATTTTCTTGATGGCCATCGGCATCGGCGCGAGCGGGTGCGGGCGGCGCCGCCTGCTCGGGCCGCCTTGGCTGAACGCCCTTGCTCGATGCAGCCTGACGCTGCCGCCGGCTGGCGCAGTCTGCCGGCGCGGTGCCGCGGGAAGCGGCGCCGTCGCCGTCACGGGTGCGCTGCCGGGAGCGGCCCGCGCGACGACCGTCGCGCCCGGGCCGGTCAACACTCGCTTCACATTCAAGCTCGGTATCCGGCTCGATGATCACGCGCGCGTACAATTTGCGCGCCGTCACTTGTTGGATGTCGAGCCGATCGGGATCGTGTTGAAAGGTAATCCCCGACACATCCACGCGATCCCAATTGATGAAGTCGTCGTGCAGGGCATTGTCGATCGTGTGCAGACCCGCGACGCTGATATTGCCGGCGACCTGCAGTGCGGGTTTGTTGGCGCCGTAGCGCACCTTGGCATCGCCGCTCAAACGTCCGCTGATCAGAGTCATCGAGGTGTACTGCGCGATGTAGGGTTGCACCGCCTTGAGATCGAGCATCGTCCAGCTTCAACGACACATTGGCGGACAGCGGCTGGGGTGTGACGTCGCCGCTCACCTTCAACGAGCCGGCTTCGTCGATGCGCGTGTCGAGCGTCGACGCTCACCGGCTTGGCCGAGATCCAAACTCACGCGGCCGACCGTCAGTGACAGCGGCGCCAGCAGAACTTTGACCGCCGGCGAGGTGCTGCGATCCTCGGCCGAAATGCTGGCCTCGCGCAGCGCCAACTCGCGTAAGTCGAATTTCCACGGCGGGGCTGCGGGGGCGGCTGAGGTCCGGCGGCCGGTAAGGTCGCGGGAACCGGCGGGGTTACGGGGCGTCGGCGGCGCGGCCGCCGGGGACTGTGCCGCCGGAGACTGCGCAACAGCTGGAGCAAATTGAACGATCCGTCGCGCTCGAGCCAGGTGACGAGCTTCACTCCCGTGAGCGACAGCGAATCGGCGTGCGCCTCCCGTTTCAAAAGATCCACCGTGGTTCCGCTCAGCAGCAGTGAAGGCACCGTAATCCAATCGACGTCCGACTCCTTCGGCCTCACGGCAAGATCGTTGACCGCGATCCTCGATACCGACGCCTGCAAATCGACGGCGTCTTTCAGCGAGAACTTGTACGTCGCGTTGAGATCGATGACGCCGGAATTGACCGCGAAATTCAGGCGGTCCTCCAGATATTCCCAAATCGTGTGCGCACGCAACCCGTCGATTTGAAATTCGCCGTCCGATTCGATCGGCTGCACCGACAAGTGCCCGTGCCATTCGACTCGCTCGCCGAGCTTCGGAGGACCCGGTGAAGGTAAATTGGCCGCCATCGGCCCCGGTCGTGAAGTTCACCAATTTGAAATTGATCGGCTCCAGCCGCGCCGCGAACTCGGAGGGCCGGCTATGATCCTCGTACGTCACCAATCCGTTGCTGACATTGAACGAACCTATCCGGAGCGCCGGAAACGGCTCTTTCTTCTCATCCGGTTTTGCCGCCGCGGGAGTCTTCGCCTGCAACTGCAGGAGATTGAGGTTTCCATCCCGCGCCACGATGGCATTGACGGAGGGCCGATCGATGTCGATGTTGGCGAACGAATACGCGCGGTGCCAGATCGAGGACAACTCGAAATCGACGAACAACCGTCGGAAGCCGAGCAATTTCTCCCCGTTCGCGGCGGCCAGCGAAACATCCCTGATATCGAGCTGTAACAAAAAGGGATTGAAGCGTATTTCACCCACCGCGGGAGTCACGCCCAAAGACTTGGGAATGTCCTCCATCAGCGCGGAGCGCAGCATCCTCGGAACCAGCACGAATCCGGCGAGCGCGTACAGTCCCACCAGCAGTACCACGAGGGTGGAGATACGGAACGTTTTGGTTTTGGTGAATTGCAGCACTGGACTTCCCGCCATTACGCCGCCCGCCGATCCTAGTCCTTCGGCACCGAGATATTAACCGGTTAAAGCTCCCGCGCCTGCCGCCAATCGGTCAAAATCCCTGTGTCCGAGTACCGGGCGCCAGTCTAGCAAAAATTCACTCAGCGCTTGTTGCGTTGGATCAGCCGCTTGCGTTTGCGCACTTGCCGGGGGGTCAGGGGATTGCGCTTGCCCGCGAACGGGTTCTCGTCCCCGCGGAACACGACGCGCACCGGTGTGCCCATCAAATCGAACGCCTTGCGGTAGACATTGACCAGGTAGCGGCGGTACGCGTCCGGCACATGATCGGTCTGATTGCCGTGGATGACGACCACCGGCGGGTTGCGGCCGCCCTGATGGGCATAACGCAGCTTGATACGGCGGCCGCTGACCAGCGGCGGCTGATGGCTTTCGATGGCGGCTTCGAGCACCCGCGTCAATTCCGGAGTGCTCATGTCGCGAGTGGCTGCGGCATAGACCTTGCGCACCGCCGTGAACAGTTCGCCGACCCCGCTGCCGTGCCGCGCCGAAATGAAGTGCAGCGGCGCAAAATCGGCGAATTGCAGGCGCTGCTGGACTTGCTGGCGGATCAGGTCGCGCTGTTCCATGGGAATGTTGTCCCACTTGTTGACGGCGAGCACCACGGCTCGGCCTTGTTCGATGACCGTGCCCAGCAGACTCGCGTCCTGTTCGGCGACATTGTCGTGCGCATCCATCACCACGACGACCACGTGAGCAGTCTCGATCGCCTGCAGAGTCTTGATGACGCTGAACTTCTCGACGGCCTCTTCGACTCGCGAGCGGCGCCGCAGCCCGGCGGTATCGATCAGCGTATAGCGCTCGCCGTCGCGCTCGAACGGCACCAGCACGGCATCGCGCGTCGTGCCGGGCTGATCGAACGCCACCATACGATTCTCGCCGAGCAGCCGGTTGATCAAGGTGCTCTTGCCGACATTCGGACGGCCGATGACCGCCACCTTGATGCCGGTGATTTCAGGGCCGTCCTGCGGGTCCGGCGTCAAGCCGGCGAGCGCCGTCTCCAGCAGCGAAATCACGCCTTGATCGTGCGCGGCCGCTATCGGGTGCGGCTCGCCCAATCCCAGCTGGTGAAAATCGGCCACCGCGATGTCGTGATCGAAGCCTTCGGTTTTGTTGACCGCCAAGAACAATGGCTTGCCGCTGCGCCGCGCGAGCTGTGCCACGAATTGATCCTGGGGCGTGACGCCTGCGCGGCCGTCCACCAGTACGATGAGCCGATCCGCCTCGCTGATGGCGCGTTCGGTTTGCGCGACCATCAAGCTTTCGATGTCATCGGCGTTTTCGACCAGACCGCCCGTGTCCACGACGATGCACGGGACTTCGGTGCGTCTTGCGAAGCCGTACTGCCGATCACGGGTGAGTCCCGGCAGATCGGCAACCAGTGCATCGCGGGTGCCCGTCATGGCATTGAACAAGGTCGACTTGCCTACATTCGGCCGACCGATCAATGCGACTACAGGCAGCACGTTGTCTACGGAGTCGGCGGAGGAGTCGCGGCAGGGGCCGCGGGCGCCTCAGCCGCCGGGGCCGGCGCAGGCGCCACAATCGGTGCCGCCGGCTCCGCGATGGCGGCCGCAGGCGTCGCTGCGGCCGCGGCTCCAGGCGTCGCGCGGTATGCGGCCAACTTGCCGCCGTCGGTCAGCACGACGATCGTATCGTCGACCGCCACCGGCGAATTAGTCACACGTTCCTTGGCGACTCGCTCCCGGGCGACGAGTTCACCGGTGGTCTTATCCAGCCAATGCACATAGCCCTGGAAGTCGGCGACCACGACCGCCGTGCTCGTCAGTACCGGTGTGCTCAAGCGCCGCAGCTTCAACTTCTGATTGCGCCACAGCTCGGAACCGTCCCGCTGGCGCAGCGCAACCACGATGCCGTCGGATTGCGTCACGTACAAATTGTCGGCGTCGACCGCCAAGCCTCGATAGCTCGACATGTCGTGCGCCCACCAGATTTGACCCGAATCGAGCGCCAGCATCGCAGTGCGCCCTTGGAAACCCGCGGCGAACACATTATCGCCTACCGCGCGAACCGCGGAGTCGATGTCGACCAGCCGGTCGAGCTCGGTACGGCCGTGGGGCGAGGCCAGGGCCGAGTCCCAGACGGTGTCGCCGGTGTTGAGCGATACCGCCATGACCTTGCCGTTGTCGAAGCCGCTGATCGCCACCTCTTTGGCGATGATCGGTGTCGCCGTGCCGCGCAGACTCAAACGCGGCACCTGCTGTTCGACCGACCACAGTTCCTTGCCGCTGTGCGCAGTCGAAACCATGCAGCCGGCCGTCGACCGAACGCATGACCACGATTTTCTCGCTGATTGCCGGAGCGGACAGCAGCTCGGAATTTACGCGCGTACGCCACAGTTCGCGCCCGGTGGCCCCGTCCAATGCCACGACGTTGCCCTTGCTGCTGCCGACCACGACCATGCCTGCGCCCGCGCCCGGACCCGCCGATATCGGTACCTTGAGCTTCTTGACCCATAGGTGACGTCCGCTGTCCAGCGACGCGGCGAGCACCTCGCCCTTGTGTGAGGCGGCGAACACTACGCCGTTGTCGACCGCCGGCCCCAGCCCCAAACGCAGCACCAACTGCTTCTTGCCTCCGCCGACGCCCTCGTTCCACAGCTTCTTCACCGGCAGCTTCGCCGGGAAATTGACCAAGGTCGCGGGCGGCTCGACATCTTTGTCCTTGCTGCAACCAGCCGCGATCAGCAGCGCCGCCAGGCTCAACGGAAGCAATAGGCGCATCAGGGTTTGACCTTGTTCGCAGTGTCCGCGGATAGGGCCTTCGCAACCGGCGCCGGGGCGGCGCCGAGATCCTGAATCTTCAAATCCAGCAATGCGGCATTGACGCTGTTCGCATCGGCGGCTCCGAGCGCCGCCTGGTATTCGCTCACCGCGTGGGTATTATCCTTGTTCGCAAGATATGCGTCGCCGCGCACCTCGTGATAGCGCGCCGCGAACGCGGCCGGAATGGGCTCAGCCAGCGTCTTGATGGCCTCATCGGGTTTGCCCTCTGCAATCAAAACCCGCGCCAGACGCAAGCGGGCGATCTGCCGCAGTTCCGTATCCTTCGAGTCATTCATGACTTTCGTCAGTGGCACTACTGCCTTGTCTAGCTGACCCTCATCCACGTCGAGCCGCGCCAAGGTCAGCTGCGCCTGGTCGGCGTAGGGGGAACTCGCGTAGTCCTTGATGAGCCCATCGGCAATTTGCCGCGACCTCGTGTGGTCGTTCGACTGCAGCGATGTCGTCAAGGCGCTGAACTCTGCCGCGGCCTTGTACGCACGCTCGTTGGTGTAATTTTGGTAGTACCGAATGCCGAAAAACACGGCAGCACCCACCAACACGCCGCCGATCAACCACGGCGCGTACTCCGCGATCAGGTGTTTGACGGCCTCCAGTTGTTCGTCATCGGTCAAATATTCTTCTGCCATGGCTTCTCCGCTACCCGCCCTTAAGACCCAACAAAACCCCCAAGCGTTCACTGACCTGGGCGATGGGGCACTCTTCCTGCGCCATCTCCCGGCGCAGGGCCTTTACGGCAACCACACCCCGGGCCACTTCGTCATCCCCCAACACGATCGCAAACTGCGCCCCGCTCTTGTCCGCGCGCTTGAATTGCGTCTTGAAACTCCCGCCGCCGAGATTGATTTGCAACGCAAGTTCAGGCCACGCGTCGCGCAATTGCTCCGCCAGTTTGAACCCGGCGATCTCCGTGCGTTCCCCGGCCAGCACCAAATAAACCTGCGGCCGGTCGCGCTCCGGCCCCAATCCCTGCTTCTCGAGGAGCATGACGATCCGCTCCTGTCCCATGGCCCAGCCGATGCCCGGCATGGCGGCGCCGCCCAATTGGGCCACCAAACCGTCGTAGCGTCCTCCGGCACACACGGTGCTCTGTGAACCGAGCGCGTCCGTCGTCCACTCGAAGACCGTTCGGGTGTAATAGTCGAGTCCGCGGACCAGGTGCGGTTCGATATCATACTCGATGCCCGCACTGCGTAGGTGTGAGCACAGGGACTCGAAATGAGTCCGCGACTCGGCATCCAGGGAATCGAGCAGGAGCGGCGCCCCGGCGATGATGCGCTGCATGTCCGGATTCTTGCTGTCGAGTATCCGCAGCGGATTGCCCCTCAGACGTCGTTTGCTGTCCTCATCGAGCGCGGCCTCGTGGGCGCCGAAATAGGCGCTGAGCTGTTCGCGATAGGCGGCACGCGACGCGGGGGTTCCCAGCGAGTTGACCAACAGCTTGGTGCGGGTCAACCCGAGGCGCCGCAACAGGCGCGCGGACAGGAGAATGAGCTCGGCATCGATATCCGGCCCTTCGAATCCGAATGCCTCGGCATCGATTTGATGAAATTGCCGATAGCGGCCCGCTTGCGGCCGTTCGCGCCGGAACATCGGACCCATGCACCAGACGCGCAGCCGGCCCTCGCGCAGCATTCCGTTCGAGATGACCGCGCGCACGATGCCGGCGGTGGCCTCGGGACGCAGCGTGATGTGATCCTCACCCTGATCGACGAAGCTGAACATCTCCTTCTCGACGATATCGGTAAAATCGCCGATCGAGCGCTTGAACAGCTGCGTCTGCTCGATCACCGGAACGCGAAATTCCTCGTAGCCGTATCCCGCAAAGACTTGCCGGGTGATGCGCTCCAAGTGCTGCCAGGCCGCTATTTGCGCGGGCAACACATCGTGCACGCCGCGCAGGGGCTCGATAATCTTGGTCAAGAGGCGTCTCCGATCAGCCGGCGGGATGCGCGTTGCGCGCTTGCGCGCTGGGCGCCACGCTGTGAGAGTCGCGGCGCAAGACACCGTCAGCACCGGCCTCGAAGCGCGCTATGTCGCCGGCCATGAATTGCGGGCCGATCGCGACCGCGCGGTTGTTGATCTCGAGCTGGACGCCGCTCGCGAAGCCCAGGTACACGCGCATGGGCGCGGTTCCCGCGATGGTCTTCACACTGTTCGCATGGCCGCGGCCGGCGAACACCCGGCGGCCCGCCGCATCATGCACATCGACCCACGAATCGGCGGAAAAGCTCAAGCGCAGGCGAGCACGTCCGGTCCCCGCCATCGCATCGGGCTCCGGCGACACCGCCGCCCGCTGGGCATTCACCGCGGCGGCTGTGCCCGACAGGACCGAAGACGGCGCCGGCGTCAAGGATGGCCCCATCGACGGCGCGGGCAGCGTCGTGGGTGCCGGCAGCGTCGTAGCAGCGGGCAGCATCGTCGGCGTTGGCGCCGTCGTCGGCGAAGCCACGGCGGGCGTGGCCGCGGCAGTATCGATTGCGCTGTCCGCGGATGCTGCGCCTGGATTCACCGCCGCTGTCCCCGCCGCTGTCGGGGGCGCCGCGCGCAGGTGCCATGGCTTCCACCAGAGCACTCCGACCGCCAGCAGCACGGCAGCGGCCAAACCCACGAGCGCCGACCAAGGCAGAATGCTCACGGTGGGCACCTCGGTGCTCAGCCTCACATTGGCGGGTTGAGCGACGGGCGCCTTCGGCGCCGGCGAACGGGATTCGTAACCGGCGATGATCTCGGCGTAGGGCAATCCCAACAACGTCGCATATCTTTTCAGATGGCCCTTGGCGTATACCGACGGACCAACGCGCTCGTAATCCTCGGCCTCGAGCGCATCGATGACCCAGCCGTCGAGATGCAGCTCATCGGCGGCTTTCTGCGAACTCAATCCGCGGCGCTCGCGCTCGGCCTTCAGCCGCTGCCCGATCGGTGCGGCCGGATCGGTCATCGCTCGACCCCGGTGCGCATGGTTTGCGCCTGCTCCGAATTGGGGAATTCGGTCTGCACGCGCCGCGCGTAGCCCGCCGCCGCAGTCGAATCGCCGAGTTTGCGTTCCGCGCGAAACCCCAGCCAGAGAACTTCGGAAGTCGGTGCGTTCACCGCCAGGTAGCGTTGCACGATGTCGAGCGCCTGCGCGGCATCGCCGCGATCGAGTGCGATATTCCCGAGTTGCAGCATGGCCTCGGGAAGGTTCGGGCGAATCGCCAGTGCCCGGTTGAAATACCGTTCGGCGTCCACCAGATCGCCGGTACCGCGCACGCAAACCCCGGCATTGATCAGCGCCACCTCCGGGGTCTGATACAGCGGATTGGCCGCGACCTCGGCGAATAACTTTTCACCCGCGACGGCCTTGCCGGTTCGGCACAAAAATCCGGCGTAGTTGTTTTGAACATTCGGGTCTTTCTTTCCGATCCGGTAGCCCGTGGCATAGGCGCGCTCAGCCTTCGGCATATCATTCAGCCGCTCGTAGACGATGCCCGTCGTCATTTGCACGTCGGCGTTTCCCGGATCCTCACTGAGCGCGCGCTCGATGAAATCGCGCGACGCCGCCAATTTGCCGAGCTTCATGTATTCGATCGCAAGCTGCATATTGGTGGCCGCCATCACCGCGGGCGAGGCCTTCTTGAAGCCCGAATTGTTCGAACAGGCCGCCAAGGAAACGGCGAGAATGACCGCGAGCATCTTCGGCGCAGCGGATTTCATCGGATCTCCGCCGGCACGCGCGCGGCAGGCATCATCTTGGTGCCGAGCCGCACCAAGGTGCGATCGGTCACTCGGCCGGCCAATTGTCCGCAAGCCGCATCGATGTCATCGCCGCGCGTCCTGCGAATCGTGGCGATGATTCCGTTGTCGTTCAGAATGTCGCGAAACTTCAAGATGGCCGCTGTGGATGAGCGCCGATAGCTCGTGCCGGGAAACACGTTGAAGGGGATCAGATTCAGCTTGGCGGGCCGCCCCTTCAGCAGACGCGCAAGCTGGCGCGCGTGCTCGGGCTTGTCATTCACGCCGTCGAGCATGACGTACTCGAAGGTCACGCTGCGGCCGTTTTGCACGTCGATGTAGTGCCAACAAGCCGCCAGCAATTCGCCGATCGGATGTTTGCGATTGATGGGCACGAGATCGTTGCGCAATTCATCGTTCGGCGCATGCAGCGACACCGCGAGCGCCACGTTGCATTCCTGCGCCAGCTTATAGATCTGCGGCACCAAGCCCGAGGTACTCAGCGTCACCCGGCGGCGCGATAGGTCATAGCCCAGATCGTCGAGAAATATCCGCATCGCCGGTACCACATTGCGGTAATTGGCGAGCGGTTCCCCCATACCCATGAACACGATGTTCGTGATGTTGCCGCGGGCATCGGCGCGCGCCGGAGCATCGCCGGCGTCGGCGCGTGCTTCGGTCAATTCGCGATGGGCCAACCAGACCTGTCCGACGATTTCAGCGACGCTCAGGTTGCGGTTGAAACCCTGCTGCGCGGTCGAACAGAACGAACAATCCATGGCGCAGCCCACCTGGCTCGAGATGCACAAGGTGCCTCGATCCGGCTCAGGGATGTAGACGGTCTCGATTCCCTGTACCTCGTCCATGCGCAGCATCCATTTGCGCGTCCCGTCGCTCGATTTCTGCTCGGCCACTATTTCCGGCACGTCGATCCTGGCGACGCCGTTCAGTTGCGCACGAAAGTCCTGCGAAAGATCGGTCATCGCCGAGAAATCCGCCGCGCCGCGCCGGTAGATCCACTTCATCAGCTGGCGCGCGCGAAACGGCTTGGCGCCGAGGCGTTCGGCCACGAACGCCTCGAGTTCCGCGCGCGGAAGCCCAAGTAAATTCACGCGTTCGCCGGCCACCTTGCCTCCTATGTCCCGCGCTACGCTAGCGCGTACGCGGACAGACCTCAATTTCGCGGAAGAAATAGCTGATTTCCCGCGCCGCGGTGTCCGGCGCATCCGAACCATGGACGATATTCTCATCGATGCTGGTGGCAAGATCGGCGCGGATCGTGCCCTTGGCTGCCTTCTTCGGATCGGTGGCGCCCATGACCTCGCGATTTTTCGCGATCGCACCCTCGCCCTCGAGGACTTGCACCATCACCGGACCCGAGGTCATGAAGCGCACCAGATCCTTGAAAAACGGGCGCTCACGGTGCACGGCGTAAAAGCCTTCCGCTTCCGTCTGCGAGAGCTGCATCATGCGCGCCGCCACCACTCGCAAGCCCGCCTGTTCGAAGCGGCGATAAACTTCGCCGATCAAATTACGGCCGACGCCGTCCGGCTTGACGATGGAAAGAGTACGCTCAATTGACATGATGACCTCGGGTCGGGTGAGTATTGGGAAGCCGGTCCCTCGAGGGGCCGACAAAGACCGCGAAGTGTACTGGAGCGGGCGCGCTCAAGCAATCAGGATGGGGGCCGAAGTCCCTGTATTACTTGGAAAAAACAACGAGACCGTAAAACTCTTGCCTTCTTGCCCTCGCGCAGCGAGCAAAGCGGACACGGTCGCTTCGACCCGTTAAATTCGGCGCGTAAGCGCCTAACTACACGTTGAAGCTCTCACCGCAGCCGCATTCACCCTTGGCCTTCGGGTTTTGAAACTTGAAGGCCTCGTTCAAACCCTGCTTGACGAAATCCACCAGGGTTCCGTCAATCAGCGGCAGACTCAAGGGATCGACCACCACCTTCACGCCACGCGCTTCGAAAACCGCATCATCGGCATTGATTTGGTCGGCATAATTCACGACATACGCGAATCCCGAGCAGCCGGTCTTCTTGATGCCGACGCGCAGGCCCAAGCCGGCTCCGCGTTGCGCCAAGTGCGCTCGAACCCGATCAGCCGCCGATTCCGTCAACAATATCGCCATACTTCGCCACCTTACTACATACGGTCAAAGCCCCGGCCGTTACCTCTATACATAACACGCCCATCGCCCCCGCGCACGGAACCAGAGCGCGTTTTTTTCTATGAGCTCATGTCTCGGGAGCAGCAGGAAGGTGGGGGTACCGCGCCGAGTCCTCAAGGACCGCTGCGCCGCGGCACCCCTACGCTGCAGCGCTCCTACGCTGCGGCGCCCCCGTCAGGTCGGTAACCCACCCTTCAGCGCGGCAATCCACGCGTCCTCGACGATCAATAGCCGCCCCCGCTTCGCCAACGGAACCTCGAAACGGTCGCTCAAATCCCCCACGCCCTCCGGCAGCGCGGCACGCGCAACCGCTCCGCCGGCGCGCTCAACGATCCATGCCGACACCGCGATGGTATGCGGGCAGGCGAACGCCAAAAAGCGCGCCGTCCGAATGATCCCGCCGCTGGCCTGCACGTCGAATTGCACCCAGGTCCCCTGGGCACGGCTGCCGGCGGCGCCCCGGTAGACATCGGGACCGGTGAGCACCCCCGCGCCGGCAGCGGTCCGGAAGTAGTGCAGGGTCAGTTCGCTGTACCTCACGCGCCGCCGACCTTGCGCAAGCGCGACACCGCCCGGGCGACGACCGTCACCGCCGTGTCGATGTCGCCTTCGCCGGTGTGGCGGCCCAACCCGAACCGCAGGCTGCTTTCACTCGAGCTGTCGTCCCGGCCCAAGGCACGCAGAACGTACGAAGGCTCCTGAAGCGCCGAGGTGCACGCTGATCCGGCCGAGACCGCGAGACGATCCTGCACTGCGGCGAGCAGGCTTTCGCCTTCGACTCCCTCGAAGGACACGTTGAGCACATGCGGCACCGAATGCGCCGCATCCCCATTGCGAACGGTACCGCCGAGCGATGCCAGCCCCTGCCACAAGCGCTCGCGCAATTTCGCAATGCGCTCGAATTCCGACGGTAGCGCCGCATTCGCCAATTCGAACGCCAATCCCATGCCGACTACCTGATGGGTTGCCACCGTGCCCGCCCGCAGGCCCCGCTCCTGTCCACCGCCGAACTGCAACGGGGTCAATTGCACGGCCGGACGCTGCCCGCCCGCACCTGCGCGCCGCGACACCAGCAAAGCACCGACCCCCTTGGGACCGTACACTTTGTGTGCCGACAGCGACATCAGATCCACCCCGAGCCCGGCGAAGTCGATGGCAATTTTGCCGGCGCTTTGCGCCGCGTCCACGTGCAGCCGCGCACCGCCGTGCCGTGCACACACCGCGCCCAGCGCCGCGATGTCCTGAATGACGCCGATTTCGTTGTTGACCTGCATGATGGACACCAGCACCGTGTCCGCCTGCAGCGCCGCGGCGACCTGATGAGGGTGGATCAATCCACCTCCGTCCGGGGTCAAGTACGTGACTCTCCAGCCCCGCCGCTCCAGTTCGCGGCAGGGATCCAGCACCGCCTTGTGTTCCGTTCGGGCCGTGACGATGTGCCGACCATGGTCGCGGTAGTACTGAGCGACACCGAATATCGCCAGATTGTTGGCTTCCGTGGCGCCAGAGGTCCAAACCACCTCCGCGCGCGCGGCTCCCACTGCGGCGGCGACCTGCGCGCGTGCCGTCTCGACCAGCGCACCGGCGGCATCGCCGTAGGAATGGCTCGCCGATGCGGGATTGCCGAATTCGCCCTCGGCCGTCAAGCATTGCGCCATGGCCGCCGCCACTCGTGGATCGACAGGCGTCGTCGCCGCATGATCCAGGTACACCGGCCTGTCAACTCGCCCCGCCATTGCCAACTACGCCCCTCCATTGCCAGCTACGCCCATCGCCAACTACGCCCCTCCATCGCCAACCACTCCCCGCCGCCGGCCATCTCGCGTCGTCGCCCGCCAGGTTCTGCCGCGTTCATTCATCCCCGCCGCGTTCATTTCGCGCCCGCCGCGCCGACTGCCCACGCCGGCCCTGCACTGCGCTCAAAATGCCGCGCAGAATGTTGAGCTCGTTGCGGTCGAGCTGGGCCCGATTGAACAGGCGACGCAAGCGCTCCATCAAGTGCCCGGTGCGATCGTCGAAATCGATTTCGCCCAAAACCTGGTGCAGGTGCGCGTAAAAATGCTCGACGTCGCCCGACGCAGCCAGCGGCAATTCCAGTTGGGTGCGCGACTGCGGCTGCTCGCGCGACATGAAAATTTCATAGGTCAAGAGCTGCACCGACATCGCCAGATTCAGCGAGCAGTACTCGGGGTTGGCGGGGATGCGCACCAGCACGTTGCAGTGGTCCAAGTCCTCAGTGGCAAGGCCATAGCGCTCCGAACCGAACAGCAGCGCGGCCCGGTTCACCTCGGGCAGGCCCACGATGCGGCCCGCGACATCGCGCGGAGTCGTGAACTCCCAATAATAGGAGCGGGGACGGGAAGTCGTGCCCGCGATGAAACCACAGTCGCCGATCGCTTCCGCAACCGTGCCCACGATGCGTGCACCTGACAGAATATCGTCCGCCCCGGCTGCCAGCGCATTGGCTTCCGCATGCGGGAACGACCGCGGCCGCACCAGCACCAGATCCGTGACGCCCATGTTCTTCATGGCACGCGCGACCGACCCGATATTTCCGGGGTGGCTGGGGTCGATGAGGACGATGCGAACGAGGGTGGTCATGCTCTGTTATTCTACCGCCACCTTATGCAACCACTCCTCAATATCGGCATGCGTGCCGCCCGGCGCGCCGGCGACTTGATCGTGCGCAGCCTTTCCCGCCTGGATTCCTTGAAAGTCGACAGCAAGGGGCGCAATGATTTCGTCACCGACATCGACCGCAAGGCCGAAGCCGACATCATCGCCACCATTCGCCGCAGCCATCCCCAGCACGCCTTCCTCGCCGAGGAAAGCGGCCGCACGGGGGAGGACGAATTCGTTTGGATCATCGATCCGCTCGATGGCACGACCAATTTCCTGCACGGCTTTCCGACGTTCGCCGTCTCGATCGCGCTCCAGCACAAGGGCCGCCTGCAGCACGCGGTCGTCTACGATCCCATGCGTCAGGAATTCTTCACCGCCTCGCGCGGCGACGGCGCACAGCTCGAAGGCAAGAAAATCCGCGTGAGCACGCAGCGCACCCTGGAAGGTTCGTTGATCGGCACGGGCCTGCCGTTTCGCGGTACCACCCACGTGGACGCCTACCTGGCGATGCTCAAGGTGATCATGTCCACCGCGGCCGGCGTGCGCCGGCCGGGTGCGGCCTCGCTCGACCTCGCCTATGTGGCGGCCGGCCGCCTCGACGGCTTCTGGGAATTCGGCCTGTCCCCCTGGGACACGGCGGCCGGAACGCTCCTGATCCAGGAGGCCGGCGGCCGCGTCGGCACACCCGCCGGTTTGGAATACGCCTTGGGGCCCAACGTGATTGCCGGCAACCCGAAGGTGTACGACGCGCTGTTGGAAGCGCTCGGCCCACTCACGCCGGCGGCGCTGCGCGCCTAGTACCTCTCGCCTCTCGGCACCCTGAATCCTTGGGTCGAAGTACTGGACGCACCTACACCGGGCGCGGATTCGCGCGCCCTATCTCTAGCTCAGCTTCGCACCGAGTGCGGCTGCCGCATTCTCCTCCGCGACCGCGCTGCGCCGATAACCGTACATCGCGTACACCACCAGGCCGAGCAGCGCCCAGCCGAAAAACACCAGAATCGTGAACAGCGGCAGCAGCAGAAACAGAATCACGCAGCCGACCAGTGCCAGCGGACCCACCACCCAAATAAACGGGGTTCTGAACGGGCGGTGCCTGGCCGCGTTCGTCAATCGCAACACCATCACGCCCAGCGCCACCGCGAAGAACGCGCACAGCGTTCCGCCGTTCGACAGGTCCGCAAGCTTGCCCACCGGGAAGAACGCCGCGGCCGATATGACCACCGCCCCCGTGATCATGGTCACCACGTGCGGGGTCTTGAAGCGCGTATGAACCCTGGTCAATACGTCGGGCAGCAGCCGATCGCGCGCCATGCTGAAGAAAATGCGCGTCTGGCCGAACATCATCATCAGAATCACCGAGGGCAGCGCCAGGAACGCCGCCAGTCCGATGAGCCTCGACACCTTGTCCCAGCCGATCTGCCGCAGCACATGCGCCAGCGGCTCGTCGCTGCACACCAGAGTCGCCGCCTTCGCGGGATCCATGCAGGCCTGCAGCAGTTCGGCGCTGCCGGGCTCGAGCCCGTGCCTCGCCGCGTCCATCACCGGTTGCGCGCCGATGGAGCCGATAGCTCCGCCCGCCACCAGCAGATAAAACACCGTGCAGATGAGCAAACTGCCGATGAGTCCGATGGGCATGTTTCGCTGCGGATTTCGGGTCTCTTCCGCCGCGGTCGACACCGCATCGAAACCCACATACGCAAAGAAGATCGAAGCAGCAGCGCCGCCCACCCCCATCATCCCGAGCGGGGCGAACGGGTGAAAATTCGCCATCTTGACCACCGGCACCGACAGGGCGATGAACAAGCAAAGCGCGGCCACCTTGATGCAGACCAAAATCGCGTTCACCGTCGCGCTCTCGCGCGTACCCAGCACCAGCAAGCCCGTCACCAGGCTGGCTATCATGACGGCGGGCACATTGATCAAGCCGCCTGCGAAATAGCCCTTGGTCAAGTAGAGCGGGATATGTATGTTGAAGCTGTGCTGGATCAACGGCACGAAGTAATTCGACCACCCCACCGAGACGGCGCTCGCGGCCACGGTGTATTCGAGAATGAGCGCCCAGCCGACGATCCAGGCAATGAGTTCACCGAGGACCGCGTAGGAATAGGTGTAGGCGGATCCGGACACCGGGACCATCGAGGCGAGCTCGGCGTAGCACAGCGCCGTCACCGCGCAGACGAACCCGGCGATCACGAACGAGAGCAGCATCCCCGGCCCGGCCTTTTGCGCGGCCTCGGCCGTCAACACGAATATGCCGGTGCCGATGATGGCCCCGACTCCGAGCATCATGAGCTGGAACCCTCCGAGCGTTCGGGCAAGGGATCGCTTCTCTGCGGTCGCCAGGATGGCGTCGAGCGGTTTGATGCGCCAATTCATGTCATCCCCCATTCTGTGTGGTGCGGTGGACTTTAGCGGCTTTCCCGCCGGGCATCCAAGTATTTCACCGCTCGCGGCCGGCCGGCGGCTTGGCCTGGGAGCCTGTCTGACCAATGATCGCCGTCGCGAGAGCGACCCACGGCGCACAGATCATTGATCGGACAGGCTTCTACGGCAGGCCGTCCACTTCTTCGGGCTTGGTCAGCTTGCGCTCCAGCAAATCGTCGGTCCGTAATCCGAAATCCAGGGCGAGCGCCGCGGAAATATAGATCGACGAATAGGTGCCGGCGAGAATGCCGATCACCAACGCCGCCGAAAACGCGTGCAATGTTTCACCGCCGAAGAACAGCAGTGCGAGCACGACCAGCAGGGTCACCAGCTTGGTCATCAAGGTTCGCGACAGCGTTTGATTGATGGATTCGTCGATGACTTGGGAGACGTTGAGCTTGCGGGCGGTGCGGGCACGCTCGCGGATGCGGTCGAAGACGATCACGGTATCGTTCAGCGAATAGCCGATCACCGCAAGGATCGCCGCGATGGCCGTCAAATCGAAAGTCATCTGGGTGAGCGCGAAGAACCCCACCACACAGATCGGATCGTGCAATACCGCCAAGATCGCGCCGCACGCGAGCTTCAGCGTGAAGCGGAACAAGACGTAGATCAAGATCAGCACCAGGGTGGCGAACAGAGCCCAGCCGCCCTTGACGAAAAGTTCCTGCCCCACCTGCGGACCGACCACCTCGGTGCTCTGCAGTTTGACGCCGGGCGCTACGCTGCTGAAGATTTCCAGAATGCGGGTGCCGATCTGGTCGCCCTTCGCATTCGGATCCGGCGGCAGGCGCACCAGAATGTCGCGCGAGCTGCCGAACGCCTGCACCTGCGCATTCGCCACTCCCGCCTTGACCAAGGCCGTGCGCAGCGATTCGATGTTCGGCGCCTGGGGAAAATTGGTTTCAACGGTGACGCCGCCGGTGAAATCCACTCCCAGATTCAGTCCGCGCACCACGACGAGTCCGATCGACGCGATGATCAACACCGCCGACAGCCCGTACCAGACCTTGCGGGTCTGCATGAACGGAAAGCGCGTTACCTTGTGAAAAAATTCCATTGCCTTGAACCCTCGGTTCGAACTCTTGCCTAGATCGACAAGCGCTCGAGCTTGCGTTTTCCGCCGTAAATCATTTGCACCAGGGCATGGCTGCCCATCACCGATGTGAACACCGACGTGGCGATTCCGAGCATCAGCACTACGGCGAAACCGCGCACCGCACCGGCTCCGAACAGCCACAGCACCAGGCCCGCGATGAACGCCGTCACGTTGGAATCGGCGATGGCCGAGAACGCGCGGTCGAATCCGGCGGTGATCGCCGCACGCGGCGAGACGCCGTTGCGTAATTCTTCGCGAATTCGTTCGTAAATCAAAATGTTGGCGTCGACGGCCATACCGACGGTCAGGACCACCGCCGCGATTCCCGGCAAGGTCAACGCCGCGCCGAGCAGCGACAGCAACGCCGTGAGCAGCACCACGTTGGCCGCGAGCGTGAGGTCCGCGATCAAGCCGAATACTTTGTAGTAGATCGCCATGAAGATGAACGCGGCCAACATGCCGAACACCATGGCGTTGACGCCCTTGTCGATGTTGTCCTGACCGAGGCTCGGGCCCACGGCGCGCTCCTCCACCGCAGAGAGCGGCGCCGCCAGTCCGCCGGCGCGCAGCAGCAGCGCGAGCTCCCTGCCCTCGATCGGATTGACGCCCGTGATCTGGAAATTGTTGCTGAACACGCCGCGAATGGTCGCGCGATTGATGACCTCTTCGGTGGTGCGGTCGACGACCACACCCTCGGCATTCTTCTCCCGCGAACGATCGATGAATACCACGGCCATCAGGTGGCCGAGGTTCTCCTGCGTGTTCTTGAGCATTTTCGCGGCGCCGCGACTGTCCAGCCCCACCGACACGGCCGCGCCTTCCTGCGTGTTCGGTTGGAATGACGCATCGGTCAGCTGATCGCCGGTGACCACCACTTCGCGCTTCAACAGCACCGGCTGCTTTTCGCGGGTGTAGTACAACTTGGAGCCCAAGGGTACGCGCCCGGTAGCCGCCGCCTCGAGCGGGCTATTGGCCTCATCGACCATGCGGAATTCCAAGGTCGCCGTCTTGCCCAGGATCTTCTTCACCTCGGCCGAGTTCTGCAGGCCGGGCAATTGAATGGCGATACGGTCCACGCCCTGCCGGGCCACCTGCGGTTCCGATACCGCGAGCTCGGGACTGTTGAGGCGGTTGCGCAGGATGACGATGTTTTGCTGAACCGCGTAGTCCTGGCGCTCTTTGATCTGCTGCGGCGTGAGCTTCAGTTCCAAGGCGGGAGCACCGTCCACCGTGGTGTCCGTCAAAGTCAGATTGCGGTTATCCGCGAGTATGCCCGCTTTGCCCTTGGCGAAGCTGTCGGCGTCGCGAAACAACACCCGCACGCGGTACGTGGGGTAGTCCACCAGCACGTCCTGGTAAGGAACGCGGGCATTGCGCAAGGATGCGCGAAAATCCTGCTCGTGATGATCGAGCAGCTGCTTGACGGCGCCCTGCACGTCGACCTGGTAGACGAGGTAAACGCCGCCGCGAAGATCGAGGCCGAGTTTCAACGGGTTCAACCCCAGATTGCGCATCCATTCCGGGACGCGCGAAGCCTGCGAGAGGGCGATCGTGAATTGATTGGGACGCGCTTCGGTGATCAGATCGCGCGCCTTCAATTGATCCTGCTTGCTGCCGAATCGCAGGGTGAGGCGGCCCTGATCGAGAAACGCTCCGCTCGGGGTGACGCTCTTGTCCTTGAGCAGCTGCTCTATGGCAACGCGGTCGCTGTCGAGCACCGCGGCCCGGTCGCGCGCCAGCTGCAATGCATTTTCCTCGCCGAACAGATTCGGCACGGCCAGAAAAATCCCCACGAGCAGCACGATCGCGACCAGCACGATCTTCCAGCGCGGATATGCAATCATGCGCTCTTGACCGTGCCCTTGGGCAGCACCTGCGCGACTTGGAATTTCTGAAGCTTGACGTTGACGCCGCTGGCGATTTCCAAGGTCAGGAATTGCTCGCCCACCTCGGTCACCTTGCCGAGTATGCCGCCGGTGGTCGCCACTTCATCGCCCACGGCGACCTTGGACAGCATTTCACGCTGCTCTTTGGCGCGCTTGTTCTGCGGCCTGATGAGCAGGAAGTAGAACACGACCAGGAGCAGGACGGGCAGCAACAAGGCGCTCACCATGCTCTGCCCGCCGCCCGCACCGGCGGCCTGCGCATTTGCTGTATTAATGAAGAAATCCATAGTGTTGCACTCGTTTTTTGCAGCGGACGCCACGACAGAAAGCGGCGTAGTATACAGGAGCGCTGCGCAAACTTAACGCGAGCTTCCAACCGCCTTCAGGGCATAGAACTCGGCAGCGTAGGCCTCGAACCGGCCCGTCTGGATGGCCGCCCGGATCTCCCCCATCAAGCGCTGATAGAAGAAGAGGTTATGAATGGTGTTCAGGTGCGCGCCCAGTATTTCGCCGCACTTGTCCAAATGCCGCAAATAACTGCGGCTGTAGTGCCGGCAGGTGTAGCAGGCGCATCCCTCCTCGATCGGTCCCGTATCCTGCCGATGGGCCGCATTGCGGATATTGACCACGCCGCTGCGCGTGAAAAGATGCGCATTGCGCGCATGGCGGGTGGGCATCACGCAATCGAACATGTCGATGCCCCGCCGCACCGCCTCGATGATGTCCTCCGGCCGCCCGACACCCATGAGATAGCGCGGCTTGTGCCGCGGCATATGCGGCATCAGCGCATCGAGCACGAGGTCGCGCTCCGCTTCGCTTTCGCCGACCGCGAGGCCTCCGACGGCGAGCCCCGCAAAGCCGATCTCCTCGAGGGCGGCCAGGGACGCCAACCGCAACTGCGGATAAATCCCGCCTTGCACGATGCCGAACAGCGTGCCCGGGGGTTCGGTGCGGTAATACTCCTGAAAGCCGCGCAGCGCCCAACGCATCGACAATTCCATGGACGTGCGCGCGGCGCCCTCCGTGGACGGATACGGGGTGCATTCGTCGAAGCTCATCGCCACATCCGCAGCCAGCGTACGCTGGATTCGCATGGATTCCTCCGGCGACAGGAATACCTGCGCGCCGTCGACGGGTGAGCGAAAATGCGCGCCTTGCTCGGTGATTTTGCGCATCTCCGCCAAGCTCCAGACTTGAAAACCGCCGGAATCCGTCAGGATCGGCCGCTGCCAATGCATGAAGCGGTGCAAGCCTTGATGCGCCTCGATGACATCGAGGCCCGGCCGCAGGTACAGATGGAAGGTGTTGCCGAGCACGATTTCGGCGCCGATTTCCTCGAGACCCTCCGGCGTCATGGCCTTGACCGTACCGTAGGTACCCACCGGCATGAACGCTGGCGTCTGCACGGTTCCGCGCGGAAATTCCAGCCGGCCGCGCCGCGCCGCGCCGTCCTGCGTCAGCAGCTCGAACCGCATCGGCCCGAGGCCGGCGCCGCCGGCGGCACTCACGAGCGCGCCCGCGCCGCTGCGCAAGGTGTCAAGAACATCGCGTCACCGTAGCTGAAAAACCGATACCGCGCCTGCACCGCGTGAGCGTATGCGGCGAGCAGTGCTTCGCGCCCGACAAAGGCCGAGCACAGCATCAGCAGAGTCGACTCCGGCAGGTGGAAATTGGTGACCATGGCATCCACGGCGAGAAACTCGTGGCCCGGCTTGATGAAAATCCGCGTCGTGCCTCGGTACGGAACCATGCCCCGGCGGCCTGGACCGGATCCGGCGGACACGCCGCCGCCGGCAGCACCTTCCACGGCGCGGTGACTTCCGGCGGCGCCGGGACCTTGCGCGATACCGGGACCCTCAGCGGCGCGGGCCGCGGTCTCCAGACTTCTCACCACCGTCGTACCCACCGCAATCACGCGTCCGCCGGCCGCGCGCGCGGCATCGATCGCATCGCAAACCGACTCGGGTACCTCGACGTACTCCTCATGCATCTCGTGCTCGTCGATATCGTCCACCCGCACCGGCTGGAAGGTACCGGCACCCACGTGCAGGGTGACGAAGGCATGTCTTATGCGCTGCTTTTCGAGCGCGGCGAAGATATCGGCGTCGAAATGCAGGCCCGCGGTCGGCGCGGCAATGGCGCCCAGGGCGCGCGCATAGACAGTCTGATAGCGCTCGCGATCGGCGCTTTCCGCGCCGCGGCCGATATAGGGCGGCAAGGGCATTTGGCCGTGGGTCTGGAAAAAAGCGGCGACCTCGCACGAGAACTGCAAGTGGAACAAATCGCTGTGTCTTCCCAGCATTCGCGCAATGTGCCCCCCGGGCAGCTGCACGGCGGCGCCCACTTTCAGACCCTTGCTGGCTTTCAGATGCACCAGAGCGGTGTCCGCCGTCAGCGCGCGCTCGAGCAGGATCTCGACCCGCCCCCCGCTCTGCTTGAAGCCGAACACCCGTGCGGGAATCACGCGCGTATCGTTGAAAATCAGCACATCCGCGGGGTTCAGCAACGACGGAAGATCGCGAAAGCACAGATCCCGCAGCGAGCCGTCGGCACCATCCAGCGCCAACATCCGGCTGGCGGAACGCGTCGCGGTGGGTCTTTGGGCAATGAGTTCCTGGGGGAGATCGAAGTGAAAGTCAGTGCGCCGCATGTAAGTTAAGGATTCTACCAAGAGCTGCAATCGCATATACTATTTGGCCTGGCACGCCCGGATGGCGGAACTGGTAGACGCGCCGGACTCAAAATCCGGTTCCCTTAAAAGAGTGTGGGTTCGATTCCCTCTCCGGGCACCAGGCTCCTCGTGGACGACCGCTCAACGATGCATCGCTCGCTTATGACGAGCCACGGGGTTACGAGCTTGCGCCAGGCCGCTAGAGTGTGGTCCTGACATGGACGTTAAAAACAAAATAGCGGGGCTAATTCAGTGGCGAAACCACGCCCCGCGCAGTGGCGAAAACTACTGCCTAAAGCATCTGCATCCGATTGAGTTTGACCACGTCATGCCACCATCTAAGACGCGCCCCGGCGTTACGGTAAAGGTCCACGTGTCATTCGGGCTGCACACGTTCACTCGAGATATCAAAGCCGGCGACCCGCCTGAGGATGACTACAGCGACAACCGCGAAACGCGCTGCTTTTGCCACGAACGATACAAACACTCGCACCGACTTCCCACAATCGTGCGCGAGATTCCAACGTGTCGAAAGCTGTACTTCTCACGCACAATCTCGGGTCTTATCAACTACGCGACGTTCGACAGTGACGGGGGCAAGACTTACGCAGTTTTCTTCGATGTGATGCTCTACAAGAAACGCGGCCCCAACACCGTGCTGCTTACGGTTGAGTCTGCCTATGAGCTTTATGAAAATAAGCGGGACACCCGCAACGGGCGCGTCAATTTCAACGTGCTGCTTGGCCATGCTCTGCGAGGCACGAAACCAAAACCGCCGCCACGCGCACGCTAGAAAAGCAAAAGCCCCATTTTTTAGGTGGGGCTTTCGTCAGTCCGGTTCCGCTTACCCTGCGCCGGGCAGGACCTCTTTCGAGGCGGGCGAGTACCGCGCCGGCTTTTGTACTCTTGATAGCAAATGCTACACCCCCTGACATCAGCGTCAAGGTGCGGTGCAACTAGCGTGAAATGGCTCTTTTTCCCCGTGTAGGATGTCTTTCGAAGCGCCGTAACGAGCACTTCGTTTACCATATAAATCGTTGAATTACAAGGATTTTAACAATAATATGCCACGAGTGCCAGGCGTCGCGTTAGGTAGGGCAGCACGAACCGCGGCGGCCTGATTAGGGGTACGGCCACGGGTAGCCGATTCGCGAGCCACGCGTGCCGCCCCGCAAATTATGGGGCTTTCGATTCCTCTTGCAGGCGCGCTGCACGGGCCGTCGCAAAATCGGTAATGATTTTGGCGATATCTGCCTGCCCAATCAATCCGCGCTCGTCGCGCGATCGCTGCAGCAGTCGGGCACGCACCGAGGCACCGACGTTCTTCAGGGGTTCACGTGCCATCGGCCGCCGTCGCTTCTACATAGGGTTTCATGGTCGACCAGATCCGGACTTTCGTGGCGTAGCGCCACAGCTGGTCGCTCGTCGCCTTGCGCTGGCGCAGGCCCTCGCGCAGCCCTTCCATCGCCACGTCGATGCCGACCTTGGCGCGATACCGGAAGCAATCGACGATGGTCCGCGCCGGATCGGTGATCGCCACCTCCACGCCCTCGATGCGGTGACGTTTGATACCCTCGCTCAGTGCCGAGCCCGCGAAGCGCACGAAGCGGATCGGCGGATAGTCGATCCGCGGACGCCAGGCAGTGCGCTCGATCGCCATCCAATCGACACCGCACAGGATGAGAGCGGGTTGCGCGCCTTAATAAACGTAGCTACAATAAATACTATGCGCATCACCTTCGACCGCGCTAAGCGGCAGCAGGCCTTGCGCGAGCGAGGCCTCGACTTCCGCCAGGCGAGGGAAGTTTTCGACGGGCCGCACCTAACCCGACCAGACGATCGAAAGGACTATGGCGAACCGCGCTATATCAGCGCCGGAAAGCTGCAAGAGCGGATCGCCATCATCGTTTGGACGCCGCGCGGCAAGGCGCGGCGGATCATCTCCATGAGGAACGCCAATGACCGTGAAATCAAAAAACTCGCGCCGCACCTCGCGTAATCCTGAAGACGCCCCGGAAATCACCGACAAGTGGATCGCCGAGGCAACCCTTTACCATGGCAAGAAACTGGTGCGCCGCGGTCGGCCCGCCGGATCTGGCCAGAAGACTCAGACGACGCTACGGATCTCGAAGGATGTATTGGGATTTTTCCGCGCCACGGGACCCGGATGGCAGACTCGCATGGACAATGCGCTCAAGCGGTATGTGGCCTCGCAGAAGCGCTGAGCCCGGGAGGTAAGCCTCAGAAACGTCGAGATCAATCTCGCGTTTACAACAATGTCTCGATGTTGCGGGCGGCAGCGACCCGCGCACGGCCGCGCTGCTTTACCTCTGCAGCCAGGTCCCGCATGGATTCTTGGGTGATCACGCGGCCCTCGCCACGTGCAAACGCGGCTTCCGCCACATCAACGGACGCCAAAATCTCCGCGCGGGCACGCTCGCGTCGCTCCCATAGTGCAAGCGCTTCGCGCATGGCGTCCTCTTCGCCGTGCAATCGTCCGCTCGCAATGGCATCGCGGACAAATGCTTCCTGGTCGGGGGTCAAATGTACGATCATGTGGTTCAACCTACCCCAGCGCGCTGAACAAATCGACTTCTGAAGGCCGAAACAATTTTAATTCCACGACCAGCGTCCACGCTAACGCGATACCGCATCGAATAGGCATAGCCGAATACCGGAAACCCGATCATCGCAACTGGGAGCCCAGTCACATAAGAACAGCGAGCCGTGATTTTAAAATGGCAGCCACATAATAAGAGACTGCGGCTTCGCGTTAATGACATGATTCACCGTCTTTTGATTCGCGCTCTGCGCGACGCACTGAGTGCTCCTCGCTTCATCGCCACGTTCCTCCTACTGGGTCTCGTGACCCTGAGTGGCTGCCACGGCGATGGGTCTGCCAGCTCACCCCAGCTCCTGTCGCTCCAGGTCACTCCCACCAATCCGAGTGTGGCCGCAGGCACGTCCGTGCAACTCACTGCCACCGGCATATATAGCGACAACAGCCACGCCGATGTGACGACTCAGGTTGCCTGGACCACCTCCAACCCGGCTGTCACCACTGTCGGGGCCAGCACCGGCACGGCGCTCGGTGTTGCCGCGGGCACGGCAACCCTGAGTGTGAGTCTGCAAGGTCTAAGCACCACCACGACGCTGACAGTGACCCGTTCAAACCTGGTGTCGATTGCGGTCACACCATCCCTCCCGAGCATCGCCGCCGGCACGAACGAGCAGTTCACGGCCACCGGGACCTTCTCTGACAACACCACTCAAAACTTGACCGCCGATCTGGCCTGGGCCTCCTCCAATACGGCGATCGCCACCGTCAGCAGCAGTGGGCTAGCCAGCGCTGTCGGCCCCGGCAGCACCACGATCACTGCGACCTGCAAGGTAGCCAGTACCTGTGGCACCCTTGCTGGCAGCGCTACACTCAGCATCACACCAGCCACCCTGGTGTCGATTGCGATCACGCCACCCGTCCCGAGCATCGCGCTCGGCACGAGCGAGACGTTCACCGCTACCGGTACCTATTCGGATCACTCCACGCAGAACCTGACAGCCCAAGTCACGTGGAACTCCGCAACCCTCTCCGTGGCAACGATCAGCAATGCCACAGGTACCCGCGGGGTGGCAACTTCGGTCGCTACGGGTACGAGCCTCATCACGGCCGCTCTGAGCAGTGTCACATCGCCCGCCGTCACCTTCACCGTCACACAAGCCACCCTGGTGTCGATTGCGATCACGCCACCCGCGCCGAGCATCGCGCTCGGCACGAGCGAGACGTTCACCGCTACCGGCACCTATTCGGATAACTCCACGCAGAACCTGACAACCCAAGTCACGTGGAACTCCGCAACCCTCTCCGTGGCAACGATCAGCAATGCCACCGGTACCAGCGGGGTGGCCACGTCGGTCGCTACGGGTACGGCCCTCATCACCGCAGCTCTGGGCAGCGTCACGTCGCCCGCCGTCACCTTCACCGTCACACCAGCCACCCTGGTATCGATTGCGATTACACCCACAAGCCCGAGTATCCCGGTCGCAGGCATCGAGCAGCTCATCGCCACCGGCACCTACTCCGACAACTCGACTCAGATCCTGACGACCGCAGTGACTTGGGCGTCCTCCGACGCGAGTATCGCTTCGATCAGCAATGCGCGCGGTTCCCAAGGGCAGGCCACCGGATTGGTGGTCGGCTCGATCTCCATCAGTGCAACGCTCGGCAGTGTGACCTCACCGACAGTCACGCTGACCGTCACGGCTCAAATGGATTCAGTGCTGTATTCATTCGCCGGCACTCCCGATGGTTCGAGTCCAGTAACGGGATTGATTCAGGGTACCGATGGGAATTTCTACGGCACTACCTCGGCTGGCGGCACCAGCAACAACGGCACGGTCTTCGTGGTCACGCCCGGCGGCACTGAGACGGTGTTGTATTCATTCGCGGGCGGCAGGGATGGGGCGAATCCGCAAGCGGGATTGATCCTGGGGAGCGACGGCAACTTCTACGGCACCACTGCTAGCGGCGGCACCGCCAACCTTGGAACGGTTTTCAAGATCACCTCCGGCGGCACTGAGACGGTGTTGCATGCCTTCACCGCTCACGGCACTGATGGAGCGAGCCCCTTCGGCGGCCTGATCGAGGTCGGCGGCAATTTCTACGGCACCACCGCTTTCGGTGGCACCACCAATGACGGAACCGTCTTTATGATTACCCCTGGCGGCACCGAGACGGTGTTGTATTCGTTCCCGACTACGGGCGACGGCAGAGTCCCGGCGGGCAACCTGATTCTGGGGAGTGACGGCAACTTCTATGGCATCACCGTTTTCGGTGGCCTCTCGGGCGGCGGCGGCGCCCTCGGCGACGGCACGGTTTTCAAGATCACTCCCAGCGGTATGGAGGCCGTGGTGTATTCCTTCGGCAGTAGCGCCAGCGACGGGGTGAATCCGCAAGCGGGATTGATTCTGGGGAGCGACGGCAACTTCTACGGTACTGCTTCAGTTGGCGGCACCAACGGCGACGGCACAGTCTTCAAGGTCACGCCCAGCGGCACCGAGACGGTGTTGTACTCTTTCGGGAGTAGCGCCACCGATGGGCAGGTCCCCTTCGCTCCCCTGATCCAGGGTAGCGACGGCAACTTCTACGGCACCACCGCCACAGGTGGCAGCGGCGGCTCGAGTAGCACCTGCGGCTCCGTTGGCAACTGCATGTACGGAACAGTTTTCAAGATCACGCCCGGCGGCACTGAAACGATCCTCTACAACTTCACCAACGGCAACGACGGTGGCGCTCCGGAGGCGCCTCTGATCATTGGCAACAACGGGAGCCTTTTCGGCACCACCTCTGCCGGTGGCACCGGCGGCAACGGAACAGTGTTTGAGCTCACACCGAACTAAACGTCTCGCCACGCCGAGCGCAGCAAGGTGACCAACGCCGTTGCGCTCGGCAGGGTGACTCGCATTGGGCGCGGGGCTACGCAGCTTCTACATCAACCATCGGGTCTTTGGAATCGCCTGTAGGCCGTGCCTAACCCAGGCCGGCTTGTAGCCACCCAGCGCACGCACCGCCTTGCCCTGGAAAACCTCATCACGATGAGCCAGAATGCGTAACTCGGATCGTGGGCAGGCCCCTGCCGTGCAGACTTTATCGGAATAGGCGAGTCAACATGACCGAACCGACCCGAGAACGAAGCTGATCCGGCCGGAAAGTTACGTTCGAGACCGCGGAAGGGGACGATGCCCTTCCGCAGGCCGAGGGTTTCCCCATTCCGTTGAACGAGCGCGCCCAATTTCCGGGCGTGAAGGGGTACGTGTGCAATCTATGAGATTTACACACTGGGTTGCACATATGCGAAAATGTCGAGATAATTTTCTGTAAAAACAGATACTTATTCTACCTGGCGCCGGACTCAAATCCGGTTCCCTGAAAAGAGTGTGGGTTCGATTCCTCTCCGGGCACCAGAATTTTTTATGGATGTCATTTGAATTTCTGCAGCAACTGCGGTTCACCCGTTGAATTGAAAGTCCCCGCCGGGGACCATTTGCCGCGCTTCGTCTGCGTAAGCTGCGGCACGGTGCACTACAAGAACCCGTTGCTGGTTCTGGGTTGCGTGCCCGAGTGGGAAGGTAAGGTTTTGCTGTGCCGCCGCGCCATCGAACCTCGCTTGGGGTACTGGACGGTGCCTGCCGGTTTCATGGAGAACGGCGAAACCTTGCAGGCTGCGGCGGCGCGCGAATGCTACGAAGAGGCCCTGGCGAAGGTCGAGATCGGCTCGCTGCTGGCGGTGGCCAGCGTGACGGGAGCCAATCAGGTGCACGTGATGTTCAGAGCCAGATTGCTGCAGCCCGAATTCGCGCCGGGAGTGGAAAGCCTGGAGGTGGCGCTGTACGAAGAGAGCGCAATCCCGTGGGATCATCTGGCATTTCCAAGCGGCGAATTCACCTTGCGCAAATATTTCGAGGACCGAGCCGTCGGACGCGAGGATCATCATTTCGTCGAATTGAGCCGCCGGCTGAAATCCTGAGTCTCGGGAGATGCGCCCCTCGGCGCGTTCGGGAACCGGACTTGCGCCTGTGGCAGAATAGTAATTGGTCAACTGGTCAAAATTTCGTCAACTGTTCAATAGAAGGGTAAGTCATGGCATTCGTGGTCACCGAAAGCTGCATCAAGTGCAAATATATGGATTGCGTGGAGGTCTGCCCCGTCGATTGCTTCCACGAAGGTCCCAACTTTCTGGTGATCGATCCCGACGAGTGCATCGATTGCACGCTGTGCGAGCCGGAGTGCCCGGTGGAGGCCATCTATTCGGAAGAAGAGATTCCGGACGGCCAGGAGAGCTTCCTCAAATTGAATGCGGAACTCGCCAAGAAATGGCCCGTAATCAGCGAGAAGAAGGACGCGCCCGCGGATGCCAAGCAGTGGGAAGGCGTGCCGGAGAAGCTCAAGCTGCTGGAGCGCTAGCCCCTCGGCACCGAGATATTGACCGGTTGCCTCCCGCCAATCGGTCAAAATCCCTGGACCGAGGCGCTAACGCTTCGCCAATTGCAGGTCTTTGATCTGCTGCAGAAGCTCGCGCGGCGGCATGTACCCCGTGATGTAGTCGCCGCGTTCAGTGACGATGGCGGGCGTGCCGCGTACGCCGATGCTCTGACCCAAGGCATACTCGCGCGCGACCGGCGTCGAATCGCACGTCTTGGTCATATCCAACTGCGCACCGGCTTTCGCGCGGGTCATCGCATCGTTGCGGTTCGGCGAGCACCAGACGACTTCGGCTTTCCTCCAACTCTCCGTGTTGGGTCCGGTACGCGGATAGAATAGATAGCGGACGCGAACACCCAAGCGGTTCAATTCGCCGATCTCGCTGTGCAGCTTGCGGCAATAGGCGCAATCGACGTCGGTGAACACCGTAATGGTGTACAGCGGATTCTTCGGCCCGTAGATCACCATCTGCGATTCGGGAACGGCGTTGATCATGGCGACGCGCGCCCGCGCGCGCAGTACTTCGGTCAGATTCTCGCGCGAATCCATGTCGTACAAATTGCCGTCCAGAAAATACCTGCCGTCGGCGGTCAAGTAGCTGATGTCGGCTCCCTGCATGAATTCGTAGATGCCGGGGATCGGTGACGGACGCAAATCCTCCGCCTTTGCCCCCGGCGGTAAGCGCTTCAGCAAGGCCGTGCGCGGGTCCGCAGCCTGGCCGCCCGGCGCCGCCTGAGCTTGATCGACAGTGGCAGCGTGCGCGCAAAATCCCGCGGCGAAGACGGCCAGAGTAAGGACGGCTAGTATTCTCGACATGCTCAGGAACTCCAGGACTGCTCAGCCATTCGACCTCGCGACAATCCGGAGGTTCACGCAATTCTAACAGGGCCCCCGCTCAGGACGCAGGGCGCGAGTCCGGCTAGCCGCGCGGGTGGTGCTGGGAATGCAGTTCTTTCAGCCGCTCGCGGGCGACATGGGTGTAGATTTGAGTGGTCGACAGATCGCTGTGGCCGAGAAGCATCTGCACGACCCGCAGATCCGCACCGTGGTTCAATAGATGCGTCGCGAACGCATGCCGCAAGGTATGCGGCGAGAGCTCTTTCACCACGCCGGCCTTCTTGGAGTAGCGCTTGATGATGTGCCAGAACGCCTGGCGCGTCATGCGATCACCGCGGCGCGTCGGAAACAAATAATCAGTCTGCCGTTCCAGCAATATTTCGACGCGCGGGCCCTGCATGAATTGCTGCAGCCACTTCACGGCTTCCTCACCGAGCGGTATCAGGCGTTCGCGGTTGCCCTTGCCGACCACACGCATCACGCCCTGATTGAGATTGACCTGATTGTGCTTCAAGCTCACGAGTTCGGAGACTCGCAGCCCCGTGGCATACAGCACTTCGAGCATGGTGCGGTCGCGATGACCCAAGGGGTCCGCCACCGTCGGCGCCTCGAGCAGCGAATCGACCTCGGCTTCAGTCAGCGACTTGGGCAGGGACCGGCCGATTTTCGGCATGGCAATCTGCGCCGTCGGATCGAGCACGATCAAACCTTCGCGCATCATGAAGCGGAAAAAGCGTCGAAAGCTCGACAGCTGCCGCGCCGTCGATCGAGGCCTCGATCCGCCCTCGACCCGCGCTGCGATGAATCCCAGTATCTCGATGCGCGTGGCTTTGAGCAATGCGCTGTCGTGCTCTTCCAGCCAACGCGCCAGCGCGGTCAAATCCGCGCGGTACGCTGCCAGAGTATTCGCCGACAGACCCCGTTCCAGCCACACCGCGTCGAGGAAGCGCTGCAAGGCGGGATCCGCCGCTTCGCGAACAGCCGGTTCCGCTCTGCCCGAGGTGCGTGTATAAACCGTCCGTTTGAGAGCCGTCGCCATATTTTTCCGCGAGTGTGCCGTACAAAATGGTGCTGTAAAAAGCGCGTGGGATCCAGTATGCGAGGGGCATCGGAAGGTCGGCGTGACCAGAATCACAGTACTCTCAAGTATTAACATAAGGAGAACCAGATCACACAAGACAAGCCGGCGAGCCTGCGCACGGCCGCGCACGCGCTGTATACCGCCTACTGCCTCGTGGTGTTCATAGCCTTCGGCCTGGCCGTGCTGGGTGTCAATCTGTTCCTGCCGAGCCTGCGCCGGCGCCGTCTGGTGGCCGGGGTGTTCTCGCGGGCCTTTCTGCGCGCGGCGGGCATTCCATTCACTGTCGAGGGGCTAGGCCGCCTGCCGCAAGTTCCCTGCGTGGTCGTGGCCAACCACGCAAGCTACATCGACGGCCTGGTCGCCGCCGCGGCGTTGCCGCCGGATTTTGCCTTCGTCATCAAGAAGGAGATGGTGCGCGTACCGCTCGCCGGGCTGCTGCTGCGCCGCCTAGGATCGCAATTCGTGGAACGCTTCAATCGTCACAAGGGTGGCGTCGACGCCCGCCGCGTCTTGAAACTTGCCGCCACCGGCCAGTCCCTGGTGTTCTTTCCCGAGGGCACGTTCAACGAGATCCGCCAAATCGGCAAGTTCCTGGGCGGCGCCTTTACCACGGCGGCACGGTCCGACATGCCCGTCGTGGCCGTCGCCATCCACGGCACCCGCGCCGTTCTGCCGCCGGGGGGCGTCGCGATGTACCGCTGCGCCATACGCGTTGAAATACTTGAAGTTCTCAGCGCCGGCGACGCCAAAGAGCGCAGCCGCGAGCTCATCGCAACCGCCGTAGGCGAACCTCTCGCCCCTTGACCGGGCGGCGGACCCCGAGCCGGCAGGGGCCCAATGCGGTCAGCAGATCGTAATGGCCGAGGGGGCCCTTACGACCGACGCGGTTATGGCGGCCGACGCAGCTATAATGAGCGTCCCCCAGCAAATTATGGAAGCGCCTCATGAAGTCTGACCCCGTCGTTATTTTGGCTGCCCGCCGCACGCCGGTCGGCGCCTTTCAAGGCGCATTCTCCTCGGTCACGGCGCCGCAACTGGGAGCGGTTGCGATCAAGGCGGCGGTTGCCGACTCCGGAGTACCTCCTGCAGAGATCGATGAAGTCCTCATGGGCTGCGTCCTGTCGGCCGGCCTCGGTCAGGCACCGGCGCGTCAGGCGGCCTTGGGCGCCGGGATTCCCGCCGGTGTTCCGAGCACCACGGTCAACAAGATGTGCGGGTCTGCAATGCGCGCGGTGATGCTGGCCTGCGACCAGATTCTTGCCGGCTCCGCCCGAATCGCCGTCGCCGGCGGCCTCGAATCCATGACCAATGCTCCGTACCTCCTCCCCAAGGCGCGCGCGGGTTACCGCATGGGCAATCAAGAGGTGCTGGACCACATGTTTTTCGACGGCCTGCAAAGTCCCTGGGACGGGCAGCTCATGGGCTGTTTTGCCGAATCTACGTCGGAAAAGTACACCTTCACCCGCAAGGCTCAGGACGATTTTGCCGCCGAGTCGGTGCGCCGGGCGCTGGCCGCCGTTGCCAAGGGTGATTTCGCGGCCGAGATCACACCGGTGACGACCAAGACCCGTAAGGGAGAAGTGGTGGTCGACAAGGATGAGACGCCCTTTACTCTCGACATCGCCAAGATCCCGACGCTCAAGCCGGCATTCAAGAAAGACGGCACGGTGACCGCCGCCAGTTCCTCCGGAATTTCCGACGGCGCGGCCGCGCTGGTACTGGCGCGCGAATCCGCCGCCGCAGCGCAGGGCCGCAAGCCCCTGGCACGCATCCTCGGCTATGCCAGTTTCGCGCGCGAACCTGAATGGTTCACGGTGGCGCCCATAGGCGCCATCCAGAAATTATTGCGGCAATTGGATTGGCAGGCCAAGGATGTCGACTTGTATGAGATCAACGAGGCGTTCGCGGTGGTGCCGATGGCCGCGATGAAGGATTTGGGCCTGGATCCCCAGCGGGTGAATGTCAACGGCGGAGCCTGCGCGCTCGGGCATCCCATAGGCGCGACGGGGGCACGCATCATGACCACCCTGCTCTACGCGCTGCGCGCACGCGGTGCAAAGCGCGGGATCGCCAGTCTGTGCATCGGCGGCGGCGAAGCGACCGCGATCGCCATCGAACTCATGTAGCTCGAGGTGGGCGCGCCAATACTGACCGCGATCGTCGACGGCGTTGCCGAGCTCACGCTCAATCGCCCCGAAAAGCGCAATGCCCTGGATCGTGCGACGATCGCTGCGCTGAGCACGGAATTACGGCAATTTCGGGACAACTCGGCCGTGCGCGTGGTGCAAATCACCGGGGCCGGCCAGGCTTTTTGCGCGGGGGCCGACCTCACCGAGATGCAGGCCCAAGCAGAGGCCAGCGAAACGGCCAACCTGGCGGATGCCGAGCAGCTGGCGGCGATGCTCGGGATCTTGGATTCCATGCCGAAGCCCACGCTGGCGCGCGTCAACGGGGACGGCTACGGCGGGGCGCTCGGGCTGATCGGCGCGTGCGACGTCGTCGTGGCGGTGGATTCTGCGAAATTCGCGTTCACCGAGGTACGCCTCGGGATCATTCCGGCGGTGATTTCCCCGTTCGTACTCGGCAAGATCGGTGAGAGCGCCGCGCGGCGCTACTTTCTGACCGCCGAGACCCTGACCGCGGCCGCACTGAAAGAACTGGGGCTGATCCATGAGGTCGTGCCCGCCGATCTGTTGAACGCCACTTGCGCGCGCATCACCGAGGCGCTGCTCAAGGGTGCCCCCCAAGCCGGGGCGGAGGCCAAGGCGCTCATACGCGATGTGGCTCATGAGAGTGCCCGAGACCGCGCGGCCGTGTCCCTCGAGGCGGCGGGTCGGCTGGCGCGCTTGCGCGTCCAAGCGGAGGCACAGGAAGGCTTCCGCGCATTCTTCGCCAAGCGAAAGGCGAGCTGGCGGCGGGACTGATCAAAAGGGGGTGGGCGTCCCTGCCCGATCCATGCCCAAATCCATTGGCCATCCTGGAAGCCGGCGTCCGTGGCCTGTCAACATGGGTGTTCCCCACTATATAAAGCGACGCACGTAGGCGAATCCCCTCACGGTCTATCCAACAGGTGGACGCCTCCCAGGCAACTGCCGTTTGTGCTCTACTATCGCCCACTTTTTGTGGGCCCTATTTCCGGGCCATTTACGGCTCGATCTCGATTTTAGGTGGCAACTCGATGAGCGAATCCCCGCGCGATATTATGGAATATGACGTTGCGATCGTCGGCGCCGGCCCTGCCGGGCTCGCCTGCGCGATTCGACTGAAACAGCTCAAACCGGATCTCGGTGTGTGCGTGCTGGAAAAGGCAGCAAGCCTGGGGGCGCATTCCCTGTCCGGCGCCGTCATGGAACCCGGACCACTGGATGAGCTGCTCCCCGGCTGGCGCAGTCACGCCCCGGGGGTCTGTGTGCCCGCCGCGCGCGATGAGTTTCTGTTCATGACACGCCGCAAACGCTTCCGGCTGCCCACCCCGCCGCAAATGGCGAATCACGGCAACTTCATCATCTCGCTGGGCCAGTTGGTGCCCATTCTCGGCCAGGAAGCCGAGAAATTGGGCGTCGATGTGTTCGCCGGATTTGCGGCGGCCGAAGCCTTGTTCGACGCTGCCGGCGCCGTCAAAGGTGTGCGCATCGGCGACATGGGCATGGAAAAGAATGGCGAGCCGGGCCCGAATTTCGCGCTGGGACCCGAGATTCACGCCAAGGTCACCATGTTCTGCGAGGGCTGCCGCGGCAGCGTTTCGAAACAGTTGATCAAGCGCTACGAGCTCGATGCCGGCAAGTCGCCTCAGACCTACGGGCTGGGATTCAAGGAGCTGTGGCAGCTGCCGCCCGGGCGCGTGCAGCCCGGCCTCATTCAACACACCCTTGGCTGGCCGCTCGACAGCCGTACTTACGGCGGAAGCTTTCTCTACCACCTGGACAATGATCGGGTGTACGTCGGATTCGTAGTCGGCCTGGACTATGAAGACCCGCGCTTCAAACCGTTCGAGGCCTTCCAGCAATACAAGAATCACCCCGACATCAAGAGCCTGTTGCGCGGCGGTGAAATCATCGCCGGCGGTGCGCGCACGGTGATCGAAGGCGGCTATCAATCGATGCCGACGCTCGAGATGCCGGGAGCGATGCTGGTCGGCGACGCCGGCGGCACGCTCAACACGCCGAAGATCAAGGGCATCCATCAGGCGATTCGCTCAGGCATGACCGCAGCGGCGCATTTCGTCGAGCATGGCACGAGCGCAGGCTTCGATGAACGCTGGCGCAAGTCGCAGGGTGGCCGAGAGCTGTACAAGGTGCGCAATATCCGGCCCGGATTCCGCCGCGGGCTGTGGTTCGGGCTGGCCAACGCCGCGCTGGAAACGGCGACGTTCGGAAAACTGCCCTGGACGCTGGCCAATCACGCCGACGATACGGCGCTCAAGAAGCTGAATGAGTACGCTACTCCGGAGCGCGACTGGGGCGACCGCGAACTGCCGCCGCGCGACCGGCTGGCGTTCGTATTCTTCGCCGCGACGACGCACGATGAGAACCAGCCGGTGCATCTGCATGTCGCGGACACCTCGCTGTGCGCGACCCGCTGCGCAACCGAATTCGGCAATCCCTGCACCAATTTCTGTCCGGCGAATGTCTACGAAATGATTGCGGACGGCAACGGCGGCAAGAGATTGCAGATCAATTCCTCCAACTGCGTGCATTGCAAGGCCTGCGACATCAAAGATCCCTACGCGGGGCAGATCACCTGGGTGACGCCGGAGGGCGGTTCCGGTCCCAACTATCAGAGCCTTTAAAATCTCATCGCCAGTGTCGGCCAGCCTGCCTCAGTCGGTGGAGTCTCGCCTCAGGCAGCAAGTCGCAGCCTGCCGGCTCGAATTCGACGCAGTCCAGCTGGATGCGGCGATTCGACTCGACGGCGTGAGCGCAAGTCTTCTGCAATCGTCCCGGTCCGTGCGCGAACGGCTGCGCACCCACTTGCAGTGGCTGCCGGCACCGGCGGCGGAGGCGCAACGCGGCCTGTATCTCTGGGGCGGCGTCGGCCGCGGCAAAACGATGTTGATGGACTGGTTTTACCAGTCGCTGGGATTCTCGCGGCACGAACGCACCCACTTCTACCGCTTCATGCGCGACGTGCATGCGCAGCTGAGCGCCGTCAAGCAGCGCGCACAACCTCTGGAGATCGTCGCGGAGCGGCTGGCGCGGCGCTCGCGCGTGATCTGCCTGGACGAATTCTTCGTCGCCGACATTGCCGACGCGATGATTCTCGCCGGTCTGTTCGAGGGCTTGTTGCGCCGGGGCGTGACTCTCATCGCCACGTCCAACGCTCCGCCTCGAGATCTTTACAAGGACGGTCTGCAGCGCGAACGGTTCCTGCCCACCATCCAATTGATAGAGAACCACATGGATGTGGTGAACTTGGACGCAGGAATCGACTATCGTCTCCGGCAGCTCGAGCAGGCGCCGACCTACCTGGATTCGGCGCGGGCCGGGACGGCGGCGCAACTTCGCCAGCGCTTTGCGGCGCTCGCCGGCGATTCGGCCGCGGGTCCCAAGGTGTTGTCGATCGAAGACCGGCGCATCGCCGCGGCAGCGACCGGCGCCGGCATGGCATGGTTCGAATTCGCCGAGCTCTTCGAAGGACCGCGCAGCCAGAACGACTACATCGAGCTCGCGCGTTCCTACCACACCGTCTTCATTTCGAACATCCCCGAATTTACCCCGGATGACGATAACGCCGCACGCCGCTTCATCGCAGCCATCGACGAATTCTACGATCGCGGCGTCAAGATCGTGGTATCGGCGGCTGCGGCGCCTGCGGCCCTGTACCGCGGCGAACGGCTCGCGCTCGAGTTCCAGCGCGCCGCGAGCCGCCTCACTGAGATGCAGACACAACACTATCTCGCCGGTCAACATCGTCCCCTGGCATAATTCGCAATGCTCCTTTCTTTGGCTGTCGATCACCGCTGCATCACGGTCGGCGAGGCGTGCTGTTTTTCGAGCGCCGCCGTTGCCGCCCTTGAACAGCAGGAATAATGCAAGGATCAACTATGTACCAGGCTTCCTCGGAACAACACCGCAAGATCGTATCCGCCGTCGCGCGGTCCGCCGTTCGGCCGCCCAAATCGATGCGCAACTTGGATTGGCCGCGCTTCATCAAGGCTTACTACGCCAACGTCGATGCGGCGGACCTCGCCTCGCGTGAGCCGGCAGAGCTTGCCGCCACGGCATTGTCACACCTGCTGTTTGCGCACCGGCGGCGCCGCTCCGCCCTGGTGCGGGTGTTCAATCCAACCCTGCGGGAGCACGGATTCACCTCGCCGCATACCGTCATCGAGATGGTGAACGACGACATGCCCTTCCTCGTCGATTCGATCAGCCTCGCGCTGACGCAGCGTGCCCTCACCCTGCATTTCCTCACTCATCCCATCTTTGCGGTGTCGCGTGACGCTTCCGGGACATTGCTGTCGCTGCGCGAGCGCGGCGAAACATCGAACGGCAAGGGACTGCCCGCCGCGAAAAAACTGCGGCTGGAATCGTTTCAACACATCGAAGTGGACAGGATCGTCGATCCCGCCGCCCTGCAATCTCTCGCGGCACAGATCGAGCGCAGCATGCGCGACGTACGGGTCGCCTGTGCCGATTGGGCCAAGATGCAGGGTGCCGCGCATCGAACAGCCGAGGAATTGAGTTCGCTGGAAGCGCGCTTCGACCCGAGCGATCTGAGAGAGGCCATCGCACTGCTCACGTGGATGGAAAATCGCCACTTCACCTTTTTGGGCTACCGCGAATACCGGCTGCAGGGCGGCAAAGGGCGCGAAACCTTGCAGCCGATCGCCGCCACCGGCTTAGGATTGCTGCGCGCCGGCCACAAGCAGCCGGAAAGCACCAACCGGATTCTGCCGAGCGACATCCGCCGCCAAAGCCGCTCCCGCGACCTCATCCTCGTCACCAAGGCGAACTTCGAGTCGACGGTTCACAGGTCCGGATACCTCGACTATGTGGGCGTCAAGCATTTCGACGCCAAGGGCCGCTTGATCGGCGAGAAGCGATTCCTGGGCTTGTGGACCTCAGCGGCATACAGCAGCAATCCGCGCGAAATCCCCGTCCTGCGCCACAAGGTCGCGCAGGTGGTGGAGCACTTCGCGCTCGCTCCCGACAGCCATGACGGCAAGGCGCTGCAGCACATTCTCGAATCCTTTCCGCGGGACGAATTGTTCCAGGCGAGCGTCGCAGAGCTGAATCGCATCGTCACCGGCATCTTCGGATTGCAGGAGCGTCCGCGGGTCCGCGTGCTGCTTCGGCGCGACGCATTTCGGCGGTTCTACTCCTGTCTGGTGTTCGTGCCGCGCGAAAAATACAACACACAGGTCCGTCAGCGCATCGAGAAGGTCATTCGCGAGGCATTTTCCGCGGTCAGCATGGAATCGCAGGTGCAGATCGCGGAGTCGAACCTCGCACGCCTGCACATCGTCGCGCGCACCAAACCGAGCGATGAAGCCCGCGTCGACACGGACGCCTTGGAACGGCGCGTCGCCGCGGCGGTACGATCGTGGTCGGACGCATTCAAGACGGCATTGCTGTCGCGCTTCGACGAAGCCTACGCATTACAGCTGTTCGAGAAATATGCGCAGGCGTTCCCCGCGGCCTATACGGAGGACTTTTCAGGCGATGCCGCCGCCCTCGACGTATCGTTCCTCGAGGCCGTCGAGAAGGAGCCCTCACGCCTGCATCTGGACATCTACCGGCCCGAGCCGCGGCGCAAGGACAAGCTCTTCCTGAAGATCTTCCGCCATCAAGATGCCATTCCGATTTCCGACCTCTTGCCCATGCTGGAAAACATGGGCCTGAAGGTGATCGCCGAACGCCCCTACGAATTCGATTTCGCCACCGGACGCCGCGCCTGGATCCAGGACCTGGAACTCGTGATGCAGGCGTCGATGGCGACCCCGTTCGAGGCGCTGCAGCGCGAAATCATGAGCGCATTCACGGCCGTTTGGATCGGCCGCATGGACAGCGACAGCTTCAACCAATTGACGCTGTGTGCCGGCATCCCGTGGCGCCTGGTGATCGTGATGCGCGCCTATTGCCGATATCTGCTGCAGACCGGACTTCCGTTCAGCCAGGGCTACATCGCGCAGGTCCTGGTGAACAACGCGCCGATCGCGCGCGAATTGGCGGACTTGTTCGTGGCACGCTTCAATCCGGCGAGTTCGGCGCCGGCGCGCCGCAGCGCGCTCGCACGGCTCGATCGGCGCATCCGCTCGGCGCTCGAGGAGGTGACGCGCTCCGACGAGGATCGAATCCTCCGCGCCTTGTGGAGCGCACTGACGGCGACCGTGCGTACCAATGCCTATCAAACCGGCCGCGAGGGTCAGCTCAAGGAATACCTCTCGTTCAAGATCGAAAGCCAGCAGCTGCGCGAACTGCCTCTGCCCAAGCCCTTGTTCGAGATATTCGTGTTCTCGCCGCGCATGGAAGGCGTACACCTGCGCATGGGCTACGTCGCCCGGGGCGGCATTCGCTGGTCGGATCGGCGCGAGGACTTCCGCACGGAAGTGCTCGGCCTGATGAAGGCGCAGCAAGTGAAGAACACGGTGATCGTTCCAGTGGGAGCGAAGGGAGGTTTCGTCGTCAAGCGCATGCCGGGCGAGCGCGAGGCGCAGCAGGCGGAGGTGATCGCGTGCTATCAAACCCTCATCAGGGGGCTTTTGGATATTACCGACAACATCGTCGACGACAAGATCGTGGCACCGGCCATGGTGGTCCGCCACGACAAGGACGACGCCTACCTGGTGGTCGCCGCGGACAAGGGCACGGCGACCTTTTCCGATATCGCCAACGCCATTTCCACCGAGTACGGCTTCTGGCTCGGCGATGCATTCGCCTCCGGCGGTTCGGCCGGCTATGACCACAAGAAGATGGCGATCACCGCACGCGGCGCGTGGGAATGCGTGAAGCGGCACTTCCGCGAGATCGGCATCGATATCCAGAACCAGAACTTCTCCGTCACCGGAATCGGCGACATGGCGGGCGATGTGTTCGGCAACGGAATGCTGCAATCGCCCCACATCCGGCTGATCGCAGCCTTCAACCATATGCACATCTTCATCGATCCGCAGCCCGATCCCGAGCGCTCGTTCGCCGAGCGCGAACGGCTGTTCAAGATGCCGCGCTCCAGCTGGGATGATTATTCACGTGACGCGATTTCGAAGGGCGGCGGCGTCTATTCGCGCAGCGCCAAGAGTCTGACCCTGTCGCGCGAAGCGCAGGTGCTGCTCGAACTTCCGGCGCAAGTCACGCCGAACGAAGTGATCAAGGCGATCCTCAAGGCGCATGTCGATCTGTTCTGGAACGGCGGGATCGGCACCTATGTCAAGGCCAGCTTCGAGAGCCACAGCGATGTCGGAGACCGCAGCAATGACGCGGTGCGCATCGACGCGCGCGAACTGAATTGCAAGGTCATCGGCGAAGGCGGCAATCTGGGTGTATCGCAGCTCGGCCGCATCGAGTTCGCGCGCCGCGGCGGCAGGCTCAATACCGATTTCATCGACAACTCCGCCGGCGTGAATTGTTCGGACGTCGAGGTCAATTTGAAGATTCTGTTGAACGGTGCGGTGCGCGCCAAGGAGATTACGCGCGCAGCGCGCGATCGTCTGCTGGTGCAGATGACCGGTGAAGTGGCGAACCTGGTGCTGCGCAACAACTATCTCCAGGGTCAGGCCATCAGCACCAGTGAGTTCCAGGCCAAAGAGCGCTTGAGCGAGAGCGCCTATGTGATCCGCGCGCTCGAGCGTTCGGGAGATTTGAACCGCGCGCTGGAATTCCTGCCGACGGACGAGGAAATCGCCGAGCGCCGCAAGGCCGGCGAAGGGCTGACGCGTCCGGAACTGGCCATCACGTTGAGTTACGGTAAGATTTGGCTATACCGGGCGCTCATCCATTCCAACGTGCCGGAGGATCCTTACCTGTCCACGGAATTGGCCCGCTATTTCCCCAGGCCGGTCCAGAAGCGCTTCGCGCTGCGGTTGAAACGGCATCGCTTGCGGCGCGAGATCATCGCTACGGCGATCACCAATAGCTTGATCAACCGCATGGGACCGGTTTTCCCAGTGCGCGCGCAGGACGATACGGGAGCCGATCCCGCTGCGATCGCGCGCGCCTACAGCATTGCGCGCGAGGTGTTCGCCGCACGCTACCTGTGGACGCAGATCGAAGCTCTCGACAACCGCATCCCGGCCGCGGTGCAGTACACGGCCATGGCGAAGATCACGCGCCTGCTGCGGCATATGACCTACTGGCTGCTGGAGAATCGGCGCGAGGATCTCGACATCGAGCGCGGCGTGCTGCGCTACGCCGACAAGGTGGGACAGCTGTTCCACAAGCTGACCGAGGTGCTCGGCGTCACGGAGCAGGCGCGGCTCACCACGCAGCGTTCGCATCTCATCGAGCAGCACGTACCCGAAGATCTTGCCTCGCGCATCGCGTCGGTGGAAGTATTGCACTGCGCATTGGACTTGGTTGAGGTCGCCATGGCCGCGCATCTGGACATCGGCTATGCGGCCAAGGCCTATTTCGACCTCGGCGAGCGCATCGGCTTGACTTGGATCAAGGAACAGATAGAGAGTCTCGCACCGGACGGTCATTGGCAGGCAGTGGCGCGCGGCACCTTGCGCGACAATTTGTACGAGTTGCAGCGCAAGATCACCGGAGCGGTACTGGCGTGCAAGGGTCGGGACGCGGGCGCGCGCGTCGATCAGTGGATCGCGCGTCACGCGATCCCGGTCGAGGCGTTGAAGCGGATCGTCGTCGATCTGCGCACCGGCACCGCGCCGGACTTCGCGACCCTGTCGGTCGCTCTGCAGGCGGTCAGGCGCCTTGCGCAGGATTGATCGAGTAACCATGCAAAACACGAATTTCGGCCGCGAGTACTTGCAAGATCGCATCGTCGGCGAATTCATGCTCGCCAGACACATCGGCATCGAGGTCGAGTCCGCCGACGATGACGCCGTGGTCCTGCGCGCGCCGCTCGCCTCCAATGCCAACTACAAGGGCACCGCGTTCGGGGGGAGTTTGTATTCGGTGGCGGTGCTCACCGGCTGGGCCTGGGTCACGCGCTATCTGGCGGCGCGTGGCCTGTCGGTGGATGCGGTGATCCAGGAATCGAACGTGCATTTTCTGTCACCGGTACATGGCGAATTGCGGGCCAGCGTCGCGGCGCCTTCCGACGCGCAGATCGACAAATTTCGCAAAATGCTGCAGCGTGCCGGTCGCGGGCGAATTCGCCTGCGCGTCGAAATATATTACGACCAGACCTTGGCCACACTTTTCGAGGGCGTTTTCGCCGCAGCCCTGCGTCAACAGGAGGAACCGTGCCCGGAAAACTGATCTTGATTCGTCACGGACAGAGCACTTGGAACGTCGAGAATCTCTTCACCGGCTGGCATGACGTCGACCTGAGTGATCAGGGACGGCTGGAGGCGGCGCAGGCGGGGCGCGAATTGCGGCGTGAAGGGCTCGAACCGAAGATCGCGTTCACCTCGGTGTTGAAGCGCGCGATCCGCACGCTGTGGCTGATTCTGGATACCACCGACCGCATGTGGATTCCCGTGGAGCGCAGCTGGCGCCTCAATGAACGCCACTACGGCGCCTTGGAGGGGCTCAACAAGGCGCAGACGGTGGAGAAGCACGGCGAGGCGCAGGTCAAGATTTGGCGCCGCAGCTACGACATTCCGCCGCCGCCGCTGGGTCAGGATGACCCCCGGCATCCGCGTTTCGATCCTCGCTATGCCGATGTGGATGCGGCGTCGCTGCCCGCGGCGGAGTCGCTCAAGGACACCCTGTCGCGCGTCCTGCCCTATTGGGAGTCGCGCATAGTCCCGGAGCTTAGAGCCAACAAGGACGTGCTCATCGTCGCGCACGGAAATTCGCTGCGCGCCTTGGTCAAGATGCTCGACATGATGTCGGAGAGCGAGATCGTGGACTTCAACATTCCCACCGGCATCCCGATCCTCTACGAATTGGACGAGCAGCTGCAGCCCATCGGCCGCCGATTCCTCGGCGACCAGCAAGCCATCGCCGCGGCGCAGGAGGCCGTGCGCCGGCAAACCGAGAAGAAGTGACGGGACGGGGCAGCCTCACGAATCCGGGGCGATGGCCACCTTGAGACCCGAGAGCGCTTCGGTGAAATCGACTTGGCAGGACAAGCGGGAGGCGGCATCGCGGAAATCGGGCAATTCCCTGAGCAATTCCAGTTCATCACTTTGCGGTTTCGGCAAGCGGCCGGCCCAGCTTTCATCAACATACACGTGACAAGTGGCGCAGGAGCAAAGTCCCCCGCAGATCGCCGCAACTCCGTAGTCGAGCTCGCGCAGAATCTCCATCACCTTCAGACCGGGCTTTGCCTCGATGTCATGCTCTTTCCCATCCCGGTCCACTACGATCATCCGCGCCATTGAACTCTCCGTTAAGTATCCCCTGGTGGGGCTTCGCCGCTAGGGCGGGTAGTGTGCCGGAACTTGATCGGCTCGACTACTTGGATGCGTCCAGGCGCACCTCGAGCAGCCGAGCGCGCGCCGCGATGGCGCCCTGCGGAAAATCGCCCGGTGCGGCATCCTCCGGCGCATCGGCGCCGGACGGTTCGTCGCCGTGCAGATTCAAGTAAAGCTCGCTCCACAACAGACAGACATAGTCGTACAGCCACCCGAGCAGCCGCAGACGCGAATGCTCATCGGGTGTCGGCGACCGGCCGGCGTAGTTCGACAACAGATCGAACCTCGAGCCTTCCTCGAGATCGTTGTTGGCGCTCCAGCCGGCCAAATCCCACAACGGATCCGCGACGTGCGCGTACTCCCAGTCGAGCAACACCATCGAGTCGCCGCGATCGATCAGATTGAACGTGTGCAGGTCGCTGTGGCACACCGCCGCGCCGCTGCAGGGCAGCGCAGCGAGTGCGGTCAGCCGCGCCGTTGCCGCGCAGCGCAGCGCAGCGGCGGTCTTTGGAGAGGCCGCGGCGCTCCCAGCCGCGCCGGCGCCCCCGTCCCGGATGCTCTGCCGCACTGCTGCGGAATAGTAGTCTATCCAGGTCGCCGGACTCATCTCGCGTATCGGCGCCGGCATCGGCAATGTGTGAATCCGCCGCAGGAGCTCGGCCATTCGTCGGATGTTCGATTGCCGCCGCACCTCGGCGCGGCTCCAAGACCTGCCCTCGACCCAACGCGAGATCAGTATTCCGCGCTGCGGATCGCAGTACTCGAGCACAGGCGCCAGGTCCGCGGCGACAGCACCCTCGAGCACGCGCGCCTCCCAGGCGCGATCGAGACCGAGATCGCGGGCGCTCGCCGCCGCCATCCGCAAGGCGTAAGTCCGGCCGTCGCGCAGCACCCGATACGTCGCATTGACGAGCCCGGTGCCCAGGCGATGAATCTCGACGGGGCCCCCGCCCGGCACGTGGCGGGCGGCGACGCTCTCGAGTTCACCCCACTGCATAGGCCGTCGACGGCACGGTGCGGCGCCATTGCCGCATGCCGATCACGATCAACACCAGATACAACGCGAACAGCAGCATGGTGAGATACAGGTGGCGCGTGAAATACAGGCACAAGCTGACGGAATCGATCACCAGCCACCAATACCAGTTCTCGTACACCTTGCGCGCGACCAGAAAAGTGGCAAACACGCTGGACCATGTCACCATCGAATCCACGAAGGGCCACGCGGCCGGGGTGAATCTGCCGCAAGTAGTAAGAACTGACCGCCGACAGCGCGACGATGCCCACGGCGCCCGCCAAGTGGCGCGCGGGCGGCCAGCGGCACACGGCAAGAGCCTCGCCTTCCCGGCCTTGTTGCCATTGCCAAAATCCATAGATCGCCATGGCGGCATAGAACACATTCAGCGCGGATTCCATGTAAAGGTGCGCGCCGGCAAACACCCAGACATAGAGACAGGAACTGGCGAAGGCGGCAACCCAACACTCGAGGCGTTGGCGAACCGCCAGGATGAGGTACGCCAGCGCGAGCGTCGCCGCGACGATTTCGGCCCAACTCGTATCGCGCCATGCGCTCGCGAACTGGCTCGAGAGATCGCTGATCACCGGGATGCGTGGGTCCCGGGCGCACTCCCCGAGGCCGACGCAGCCGAATCCGGAGGATTCAAGCCCGGAAGCACTTTCATCACGAATATCAGTTGCGGCGCGCCGTCGGCCGCCGCGGAGCGAGTCATTTCCTGCGTCAGAACCGCCATGACTCGATCGAGCGAACCCCAAATCTGAGTGGCCAGCGTGTTGGTCCGCACGGTCAGATCGGAGTGAGTGTTCAGGCGGTCGATGAAGGCCTGGATGGCCGGCCGATAGTCGCCGGTCAACGGATACATACTAACTTCTACGGCTGCGCGCATTACCTACTCCCTACGCCGGCATTAACCGGGTCAGGTTCAACGGGTTCGCAGGTCGATCGAACATTCGATTTCCCGCGTCTCAGGCCAAATAAGACCACCCCAAGGTTCATCCCAGTGTAGCCTGGCACACAGATGCGTGCAAAACTCATCGAATAGGTTGCGGAGGACACCAGTGCGCATTTTCCAAGTAGACGCATTCACGGCCACGCGCTTTACCGGCAATCCGGCCACCGTAATACTCGACGCGGACGGCCAGAGCGACGCCACACTGTCAGCCGTGGCACGCGAGTTCCCGCACGCCGAGGTCGCCTTCGTGCTGGCGGCGAGCGGCCCGGATCACGACATCCGTCTGCGTTTCTTCAACGCCCGCAAGGAAGCGCCGTTCGTGGGGCACGCGACCGTGGCCGCCCATACGGTGCTGCTCGCCTTGGGGAGGCGCGGCACCGGCTCGTGGCGGCAGCATTCCGGTACCGGCATCATCGAGGTCGCGGCGCGTGAACCATCCGACGGCGGCACGGCACCTCTCGTAGAATTTCGCCAGAGCGCCCCGGAGCTCGACGCCCCATTACCGTTCAAGGTCACGCTGCGTGTGGCCGAGGCCCTGCGTCTGCCGGCAACCGAGCTGCATGAAATCATGCCGGCGCGAGTGGCCCGCAAGGGTAGCACCCGGCTTCTCGTGCCGATCGCCGACGCGCGGCAACTGGACACGCTGGCGCCGAATGCCGACACCCTCATGTCGCTCGGCAACGAACTCGGCGCGGACGGCTTTTTTGTGTTTGCCCTGAATCGCCATTCGGAAGAGTGGTCGACCGAGTCGCGTATGTTCTGCCCGGCGCTCGGCATCCCCGAGGACCCGGTCAGCGGCAACGCCCATGCCATGCTGGCGGCCTATCTGTGGGATCTCGGCCAATTTGGGAAAAATTCGACGGCCTTCATCGGCCGCCAAGGACGGCAAATGATGCGGCCGGGACAGGTGAGCGTGAAAATCGAGATCGAACGTGGGAGCCTCGTGGCCGCTCACATCGGCGGCACCGCGGTCATCATCAGCGAAGGTACCCTGGCTCTTTAAGGCGCTACGCGCCGAATCTACGGGGTCGAAGCGACCCCGACCTATAGTTGCTCGCTGCGCGAGCATCGAAGCAGACCTACGATCGCCTCGTTGGCGGACTCTCGTTTGCGGACCTAACTGCTACGAAGTTGGCGATGCGGCCGCCATCGCCGGCAGTGCCACCTTCAACGACGCCGCCAATGCGTCGATCTTTGCCTTCACGTCCTTCGCCGTGTTCACCGCCTCATCCAGATTGCCTGCGGCAAATGCCGCCTGCGCCTTGGACCAGAGCGCGGCCGCATCGGCGAGGCCGGCTTTTGCTGCATCGAGATCGATACCCGCAGCCGCTTTCTTGTTGGACTTCTTGCCCAGAAACTCGACGCGGTTTTGAATCGCGGTCACGTCGGCGGGCAATGAGCCGGACAGCGCGGTCCATTGATCACTGAGCGCCTTTAGGATTTCATCCTTCTTGGCGGCCGCGGCCGTCGCCAGAGTCTGCGCCTCGCCCAGCACCGCAGGCGCAGCCGTCACCACCGATGCATAGTCCTGCTTGTCGAAGGAGGCCTTGAGCGCGCCGAGCTTGGTTTGTACGTCGGCCAACTGATCCGGCACGTACTTCGCGGCTTCGGCCGACGCAGCGGTCACCGTCGACTCTATGTCACCGATCAGTTTCTGCGCGGGCTGCTTTTGGCCGGCGCATGCCGCCAGGAGGATCGCCGCCACCGAAATCACGGCGTAACGGCTGACTCGTCGAATCATTTGCATGAGAAACCCTCTCCTGATTGCGGAGTACAGGCGGCAGATTCTAGCTCAATTCGCGCCTGGCGCGGTCCAACCACTCGGCCTGCGCCTTGCGATAGTGAGCCGGACCCAGTCTCGCGCCGTCCAGCAAATCCTTGAGGACACGCTGCGCTTGCGCCGATTTCCCGCGGCGCTTGAGCAACAAACCGTAGCGCAGGCGCGCTTCGGCGCCCGGATACGCGGGCGCCAGCATCGCATAGACGCGCTCTGCCTCGTCGAGCGAGTCCTGCGCCTCGAGGGTACGGGCATACAGCAATTGCGCATCCGCCGACTTGAAATCCGGATTGTGCTGCGTCAGCCGTTCGAGCGTCTCTCGTGCCGCGGCGTATTCCTGCTTGCCGAATTGCGCTCGCGCCAATCCCAGCAACAACGTCGGGTCGTGCTCGAAAATACCCTTCAAGCCGCCCTGATAGACGTCGATGGCGGCGCCGTATTGACTGCGCTCGAGCAGTTCCTCGGCCAGCCGGCGGCGCGCATCGACGTTGCCGGAAATCTCCACCTCGGCACTGGCGCGGCGCAATTCGCGATCAGGATCGATCATCCGCTGCATACCGGATCTCGCGCGGCGCGCAGTTCTGCCGCCCAACATCTCCGGCAGGATCTCCACCGCGGTATAGGCGATGGAGCCCACCAGCGGCAATAGCGCAATAGCCCAGATCCAGAGCATGTTTCGCCCAGTCTTGATCACATGCACGATGAGGCCGGCTTGGATGGCAATGGACAGAATCGGAACGAGATACAACGGCAAGTCTCCGGGTGCGCGAAGCTCGTGCTTCGGGCCGCTTATTGTAGCGAGAAAGGCTCCGGAACTGCTCTCCCTGCGCAGGATGATGTACGTCGGCCACTACGAACGGTCAAAATCCCCGGCTCGAGGTACTAGCCCTCCTCGACGCGAACCCGGCGCTCCGCGTCATGGCAGCTGGACCACCCGATGTTCGACAAGGAATACCCCAGCACCCGCTGGGACCGCGCATCGACGGTGACTTCGATCTCGCAGCCATGGAAACCGGTGGGGGCACCGGGGGGCTTCTGCGGAAGAAACCAGACGTACACCCACTTCGTCGAGGTCTGGTCGATCTTGCGCGGCTCTCCGAATGCTTCCTGCAATCGGCTCACCTGTTTTCCGACATTGTCCGCGGCAATGCGTGGCACCGGACGAACGGCAAACTCGGAATGGCCGCAACCGGCCAAGATCACAAATCCCACAGCGACGCCCAAGCCCTTGACACGCAACATAATCCGATCCTTCAGTTCCATGCGTAAGGACTGCATTCTTGCCGGCAATGCAGCGCCTTGCCGCAGACTCAAGTCGCAGAATAGGGAGCTACCGGGTGCGCGCGCCCATTATGGAGACGCAGTCCATGCGTCATGCCCCGCGGCAGATCCTCCGCGTGATGCACGGCGACCACCAGCGTCAGCCGCCCCATCAGGCGTTCCAGCAGCCGTTTCATGATGGCGCGTTGCGTGGGATCGAGGCCGGTCAGCGGCTCGTCCAGCAACAAGATGCGCGCGTCGGCCGCCATCGCGCGCGCAATGAGCGCACGGCGCAGCTGCCCGTACGAGAGCTCCCGCGGCCGACGCTCGGCGAGCGACCGCAGGCCGAAGAATTCGAGCCAAGTTGCCGCTACCCGGCGGTCCCGGGCCGTCGCCTCATCCACGAGACCGATGCTGGCATGGCGGCCGCTCGCCACCAGATCCGACACTCTGACGTCGACCGCGTAATCGCTCTGCAGCTCCGGCGACACGTAGCCGATGAGCCGCTTCCACTCCGCAATGGGTGTTCCCTTGGAGAACCCGGCGCGCTCGATCCCTCCACCCACGGCCGGCGACAAATCGCCGTACAGCAGCTTCAGGAAGCTGGATTTGCCCGCACCGTTCGCACCGTATACCGCCCAATGCTCGCCGCTTCGCAACTGCCAATCGACACCGCGCAGCACCGGACGATAGTTGACGTACAAGTCGACTCGCGACAACCTTACCAGCACGGGAGCGTTCGCAGGCGCAACCTGTCCGGCTTGCACCCGAGCCCGCACCCGCGCCGACTCCCGCGCTTGCGGTTGCGCCGGCTCCCGCTCCCGCGGCGATCCCCGTGCTTGTGCTTGTGCTTGTGCTTGCTCCCACTCCCGCGTCGGCTCACTTGCCTGCACCGACTCCCCTGCTCGCGGCCGGCCACGCAGGCCCTCTGCGGCGCGCTTGGTCAGCCGCGCGAGGTCCGATGCGCGGATACGTTTGACGGCATGCACTCTCCCCTCCACGAGTTCCAGCATGCAGCCGGTTCCCCGCGGCACATCGCCGGCCCGATGCGAGGTCACCACCCACGACTGACCCCGGCCCATCGCCGCAACGAGCACTGTGTCGATGCGCCGCCGATAGCCCGCGTCGAGCCCGTTGTAGAACTCATCCAGCAACAGCCAGTCAGGATCCTGTACCAAGGCGCGCGCCAACAGAGCAAGGCGCCTTTGCCCGTACGAAAGGGTCAGGAATTCACGGGAAGCATGACGCTCGAGACCACAGAGCCTCAAGGTGGCGGCCACCCGCTTGGCCTGCGCCGGCGTGACGGGCAGCAGCAGCAGATCCGTGCGATGCAGTCCGGTTGCGACCAAATCCCGCACACGCAGGTTCCAACCGTAGCGCGCGTATTTGTCCTGCAGTTCGGCGCCCACGTAGGTAATCCGATGCTTCGCCTCGATCAGATCGACCGCTCGGCGGCCTACACGATAGTGCCGCCCACGGTCACTTGGCACCGCGCGGTTCGGCTTCTGCCGCGGCGGCTCGGGGTTGCGCGCCACATCGCGGTCGGCAGGGGTGGGCCACACATCGCCGCACAGCAGCTTGAGCAGCTGCGTCTTGCCGGCGCCATTGTCACCGAGGAGCGCCCATCGCTCCCCGGGCCGCAGGCGCCAGGAGATGTCGCGCAACACCCACTTGTCGCCGCGCCGCACACTCACTGCGTGCAGCAGCATCGAGAGCCGGCCTGTCATGCGCCGGTCAGTCGCCAGACACCGTCGCGCTCGCAGGCACGGTGCTCGCGTGCCAGCTTGATCAGGTGTGCCTCCAAGGTCAGGCGCGCCCAGGGGTGCCGCTCGGCCGCGACATCATCGTAGACCACCGGCGTGAGCGCATCGAGGGTGGCGGCCGCGGCAGCGAAGCTGCGCAGGCTGAGCAAGACTTTCTCCTCGCGTGCGAGGCGATGCGCGCGCAGCGCGGCCAGGATTTCTTTGCCGCGCTCCATCACGCCTCCGTGTCCCGGGGCGATGCGCTCGAAATCTCGAGATTGCAGCTTCTCTAGAGAGTGCAAATACGCCGCCATATCCCCGTCCGGCGGCAGGATCACGGGTGACACGCCTTCGAGCACATGATCTCCGGTGAACAGCAGCCGTTCACCCTCCAGCAAGTAGCACACGCAATTGGATGCGTGTCCGGGCGTATGAATCGCGGTCAGCGCGCATTCGCCCAATGACAGGCGCTCACCGTCCGCGGGCATGTGCTGGGGCGCGAATGTCGCATCCTGCCGACCGTCTCGCGGAGGCGGCAATCCGATGAGCTGCGCGCCGGTGAGCTCGGCCAGCCGGCGTGCGAGCGGCGAATGATCCGGGTGGGTGTGAGTCACGATGATCCAACGAATGGCGGTACCCGCCGCCGCCAATATGGCCGCCGAGTGCCGTGCATCGTCGGGCCCCGGATCCAGCACCGCCACTTCGCGCGTGCCGAGCAAGTAGGTGTTCGTGCCGGGTCCGGTCATCATGCCCGCATTGCCGGCCACGATGCGGCGTACGCATCGGCTTAACGACACGCACTGCTCGGCGGCAAGTTGAGATCTGGCTTCCAATCAATCATCCATTTTGATTAAATTTTGCCCACAGGGCGGCGGCCGTACGCGCACCGCAACTTGTCACGCGAGTTTTTGCGAACTTCCCGCAAGTCAATGACGCCGGTCGCATTTTGACATAGTTGCGATGAGCGGCGGAGCAGCTACACTGGGAGCCATGTCAAAGTCACCGAACGCCAGACGCACTGGCGGTCCTCTGTCTTGGGAACAATTGGCACGGCCGGATACCGAACAGTGCCAACGATTCTTGGCCGAGTCGCTTTCTCTGCTGCTGGCCGACATCCTGCGATCGGTACTGTCCGACGCCAGCCCGGCGTTGCCGGCCGAAGAGTCGGCAGTCGAACGCTATCGCAACCTTGCGGATTCCCTGGCGGATGGGGAATCGCGGCGCCGCACCAGCCTGGGAATCACCCGTGCGGGGCTCGCGAAGCGCTGCGTGACCTGGCTCAAATTGCTCCTGACCCCCCCGCCAAACGCGCCGTCCACCGCCGCAATGCGTGAATTCGTCGACGCTTTGGGGCTCTTCCCGGCACTTTTCGACAGCGAACCTTCCGCCCGTTCCCGCCGGGCCCGCCTCACGTGGCTGCTGACCCACGATCGCCGTCTGGATGCGAGCACGCGGGAGGCCGCCACGGCCCTGATCGAGGCTTGTGAGCACCTGGGCGTCCTTCTGTGGCCCGATGCCGAGACGGCCTGACGCAATTCCGTGTCAATCACCGGAACAGGCGTATAATACGCAGTTAGCCTTCCGCCCGTAGTCTTCCGCGAAGGCCCGGAGTTTTCGAATGCAAACACCTCCCTCACCGGAAACTGAAGCCGTGGCGGCGTCGTCTCTCGACAAGTCGCGCTTCAAATTTCAAAAGATGCTGCAGCCGTTCACGGTGGAGCGCCGCATCGCCACGCCGATCATTTGGTTTTTGTTGGATTGGGTGGTGCTGGGCGTGTCGATCGCGAGCTTGCTGTTCGTGGAATCCCTGTGGGTGAAGGTGTTCGCGTCGCTGGTGGCGGCCCTGTGGATCGCCCGTCTGTTCGTGATCGGTCACGATGCCTGTCATGGCTCCTACACGCCGAATAAGACGCTCAACAAGTGGATCGGCAGAATTGCGTTCTTACCGTCGCTGACGCCGTACAGCCTGTGGGAAATCGGTCACAACCTGGCGCATCACGGCTTCACCAATCTCAAGGGCCGTGATTACGTCTGGACGCCCTACTCGCCCTCCGAGTTTGCGCGCCTTCCCTGGATGCGACGCTGGATGGAGCGTATTTACCGCAGCGGCGTCGGTCAGGGCGTGTACTACATGATCGAGATGTGGTGGAAGAAGCTGTTCTTCCCGGGACGCAAGCATGTGACCACACGGCGCATCAGCTACACCTGGGACAGCCTGTTGGTGGCGGCCTTCGGCATCCTTTGGGTCGGCGGCTTGATCACCTGGGGCGTCTACAGCGGACGGTCGATCGGATCGCTGCTGGTATTCGGATTCGTGGTGCCGTTCTTCCTCTGGAATTGCTTGATGGGCTTCGTCATCTATGTGCAGCACACGCACCCCCGAGTCGCTTGGTACGAGCGGCGCGACGAGTGGTCGGCGAACGCGGGCTACGCAACCACCACGGTGCACGTCAAGCTCATGAAGCCCCTCGACGGCTTGATTCACTACATCCTCGAGCATGGCGCCCATCACGTGAATATGGGAATTCCGCTGTATCGTCTCAAAGAGGCTCAGGCGCGTCTTTCCGCCACGCTCGACGAACGGCTGAATTCCGAAGTGTTCACCTGGCGCTACTACTGGAACACCGTGCGGCGCTGCAAGCTGTACGATTTCGCGCAGCACGTGTGGACCGATTTCGACGGCCGCATCACCTCAGAGCCGCTCGTTCAGACTCGATAGCCGACTCCCGGCTGATCGCCGTTGCGATCAGCCGGGAGCCCTGTCCGCGCGCGCTCATTCCGCGCCTTCGCTCGACACTTCGATCTCATCGAATCGCTTCCAGCGGTATATGCAATAGGAAGCAGCCCATGCTGCGGCGAACAATCCGATGATCGCGAAGCCGAGCGCATTGAAATGCTCGGCAAGACCGCTCGCGATTCTCCAACCCCCGCGGTTCAAATCCAGCTTGTGCGCGATCAATGCCATGGTCTCGATGCCGCCGATGACGATCGCCACCAGCGCCGAGACTCCCGTGATGGTCATGTTGTAGTAGAGCTTGCGGATCGGCTTCACGAACGCCCATTGATACGCACCGAGCATCAACACTCCGTCGGTCGTGTCGATGAGGGCCATGCCCACCGCAAACAGCGCGGGAAACACCAGGATGGCCGCAATCGAAACGCCATGCACCGCCTGGGCGCCCGCGAGACCGAGCAGCGTCACTTCGGTGGCGGTGTCGAAACCCAGCCCGAACAGGAAGCCGAGCGGCGCCATCTGCCAGCTATGGCGGATCAATGCAAACAGCGGCCGAAACAACCGCGACAGCGGACCTCGGCCTCCCAAGAGGACGTCGAGATCATCGGCCGAGTACTTGCCTCCGCGGCGAACTGTATCGAAGCGCTGCCACACCGACCGCAGTATCAAGAGATTCATCGCCGCGATCGCAAACAAGAAGGTAGCCGAGGTTGCGGTCGCGATTACACCGCCGATTTGGGAAAAGCTCTGGAAGTGCGCCAGGGCGCCGACGGCAAATGCAATGAGCCCGGCCGCGATCAGCACGATGGTGGAGTGGCCGAGAGCGAAGAAAAAGCCGACCGTGATGGGCCGTTTGCCGTCTTGAATCAGCTTCCGCGTGACATTGTCGATGGCGGCGATGTGGTCGGCATCCACCGCGTGGCGCAGCCCCAGACTATAGGCGAGCAATGCGGTGCCGAGCTTCACCGAGTCGCCCGAAAACAGCACGAACGCCCAGATCCCCGCGGCAATGTTCGCGCAAATGAGCGCCGTGTACAGTGCGATCAGGCGCGCCTTGAACGGCGTCACGCAGTCCCGCCCAGGCGTGCCTCTCCATCGAGGCGTGCCGCGGCGTCCAGGCATCCCGCGCCCTCCAGGCACGCTTCGAAGCCCTGCGTCAACAGGTCCCGGTCAAGTTCGCGCCCGATGAACACGAGTTGCGTCCTGCGCGGACGGTCGCCCCAGGGCCCGAGTGCACTGGTGTCCACGACCATGTGTACGCCCTGAATGACGATGCGTTCATTGGCGCCCTTGAAATTCAAAAATCCCTTCATGCGATACAGCCGCGTGCCCTGCGTCTGCAGCGTCGAGGTGAGCCAGGCCTGGAAGCGCTCGGAATCGATCGGGCGATCCGTCTCGAGACTGAACGAGCCGACACGCTCATCGTGAGAATGCCCGGGATCGAAATTCCTGTGCACGCGCGGCGCCGGTTGCGCATTGCCGCCATCCTCGAGCGTCAGCGCGAACTCCTCGGGTAGATGCTGAGTAAACAGCCAGTACGTGCCCGGCGTGGCGATGCGCAGCGTGAAGCGTGTTCCCACACCGCCCCCCGGCAGGTCGAGAAGCCGCGAGCGCAGCTGCGGCTCGATCACCGCGCCCGGCGAATCCGGCGCCGCGGTGCCGGAGAACAAGGCAAATACCCGCTCGGCCGCCTTGGTCGGATCGGCCCCGTCGGAACGGAGCGCCTCGCAAAAGAGGATCCTCATGGAAGGATCCGGACCATCCTGCAACGTCAGGGTGTAATCCCCCGGCGCGAGTTCGTAGGCCCCCGCCCATTCGAACGGATATTCGGGCTCGAGAAAGGTCGGCTTGTACTCGAGCGCACGCGCAAGGTCGAACCCGCCGATCCCGAGCACGGAGCTCATGGGCACCGCCGCGCGCCTGGCTGGGTCCGCGCGCACGATTCGCGCCAGCGCATTGATGGCGCGCACCCGCCGCTCCAAGGCGTCGAGGTCGGCGCCGCCCACCAGATCCGTCTTGTTCAAGACGATGACATCGGCAAATGCAACCTGCGTGCGCGCTTCCTCGCTCTCGATGAGCTGTTGGTCGAAATGCCGCGCATCCACCATGGTCACGATGCCGTCGAGCGCGAATTCCTCGCGCATTTCTTCATCGACGAAGAAAGTTTGCGCGACCGGTCCGGGGTTGGCGAGGCCGGTGGTTTCCAACACGATGCGATCGAACTTGTCCCGGCGCGTCATCAGGTTGCCGAGAATGCGAATCAGATCGCCGCGCACGGTGCAGCAGATGCACCCGTTGTTCATCTCGAAGATCTCTTCCTCGGCGTTGATCACGAGTTCCTGGTCGACGCCGATCTCGCCGAACTCGTTCTCGATCACCGCGATGCGCTGGCCGTGGCTTTCGGTGAGGATGCGATTCAGCAGCGTGGTCTTGCCGGAACCCAAAAAGCCGGTCAGCACGGTCACAGGAATTCGATTCGCTTCACTCACGTCAAGGCCTCCTGAGCTTCGCCAAAAGGGCGATGAACGCGCAATACCATGCGGCCAACGAGGAGGAATGAAAGGTGAAATCGCTCGAGGGGAGAAAGAGCTGCAATGGCGTTGAGCCGCCGCACCTTCCGAAACCCATAGCAACGTACCAATCGCCCACCGCGATGTTCGCAGACTCGAGTGCCAGGCCGGTCTCCGGACTCACGAGCGCATTCATCATGCCGGCGGCTCACCTTCCCGCGTGCGACGCAGTGGCCTTCGATCCGCCGTTACTCGTTTACCGTTGCGGGGGCAGTGCCGGGTTTGGTTCTAGTGAACGACTAGAACACGCACCGGCTTCCCGTTTCACTTGCCGTCATTCGCGATCGACATCGAGAGGACAGCTAAGCACCTGACAACTTCGGCGAGGATGCTAACCGCCGCGATTGCCGTTGGCAAGCCGCAAACGCGGGCAGCTCGCGCCGGATGTCTGCCACACCTGCCGGGTGCCGGCCAACCCTGCGGGTGTCTGCCAACTCTGCGGATCTCTGCAACTCTGCGGGTATCGGCCAACTCTCGGGCGTCTGTTAAATTAGGACGACATCCGATCCTAAAGCGATTGCTCATCCACCCATGCGAAGCGACACTCATCCATCCATGCGAAACTTTTCTCACCCATGAAGGCCTTGTCGATTCTCGGAGCAGGCTCCGGCGCGGGCAAGAGCTGGATCACGGCTGCGCTCGGCGCCTGGCTGCATGGCCAAGGAATTCGCGTGGCCCCCTTCAAAGCACAGAACATGTCCAATAACGCGTGGGTCACGCTGGATGGGGGCGAGATCGGGCGCGCCCAAGCCGTGCAGGCGGAGGCCTGCGGCTTGATCCCGACGGTGCAGATGAATCCTATTTTGCTGAAGCCGAGCGGCGCTCTGGGATCACAAGTCATCGTGCTGGGCCGCTCGCAAGGCCACTGTCCTGCGGCCGAGTACTATCGGCACTTCGATCGCCTCTGGCAGACCGTCACAGAGGTTCTCGACGGCTGGCACGAACGATGCGATGTCCTGCTGATGGAAGGTGCCGGCAGTCCCGTCGAACTCAACCTGCTGGATCGCGACCTGGTGAATTTGCGGCCGTGCCGCTACCTCAACGGCCGCTGGATATTCGTCGGGGACATCGACCGAGGCGGCATATTCGCCCAGTTCGCCGGAATGTGGAGCCTGCTCTCACCCACCGACCGCGCGTGCGGGCTGGGCGCCATCGTGAACCGGTTTCGCGGCGATCTGGCGCTGTTTGCAAATCCGCAACTGTGGCTCGAGCCTCACGCTCCGGGCCTCGCGGTGCTCGGCACCCTGCCCTTGCGATCCGATCTGCAGCCGGAGGAAGAAGACGGCTTGGCCGCCGATGACACGGTCCGGGGAACCGGTGACATCATGGCCTGGGTGCGCTTTCCACATCTGTCGAATCTCACCGACTGCCAGCCGTGGTGGGACGATACCGGTGTGCAGGTGCGCTGGGCGGCAACCGCGCAGCAGCTCCAGGGGGCGCGCGTCATCGTGCTGCCGGGAACCAAGAACACCCTGGCCGACCTGCGTTGGTTGCGTGCGAGCGGTCTGGCGGACGCCATCATCGAGGCATCCCACCGCGGCGCCCTCATCATCGGGGTGTGCGGTGGGTTTCAAATGCTCGGCGAATCCCTGAGCGACGAGACCGGACATGCCGGCGATGCAGGCTCGGAACGAGGGCTCGGACTGCTGCCCGCTGACACCGAGTTCAGCGCGTCCAAGACTCTGCGCCAGGTCACCGCGAGCTGCGCCGGCCAGGAGTGGCAGGCCTACGAGATTCATATGGGGGCGACGCGCGCGCGCTCCGGCGTCGAGCCGCTGCAGATCGTTCGCGATGCGGCGGGAGCGCGCCCCGAAGGCATGCGTCTCGGGAAAGTTTGGGGTACCTATCTGCATGGCTGGTTTGAATCGCCGCGATTGCGGGCACAAGTCGCCGCCGCCGCCGATATGCGAGAGCACCGGTCGCACCCGGTGCCATGGGCCGAACAGCGCAACGCCATCTATCGCGCGATGGCGGAGCATCTCGCCGCGCACGTGAATTTGGATCCGATCAAGAGGTACCTGTGCCTGTGACACAAGCCAGAATTCCGGTGGTCGAAACGCCGCTCCGGCGGATCGTGATTGCCGGCGGCCCGGGATCCGGCAAGAGCACGCTGCTTCAGGCGCTGGCCGAATCGGGCGAGATTTGCTACGAGGAATCCTCGAGAACGTTGATACGCGAACAGCTGGCCCAGTCGGGCCCCCTCGTTCCGTGGGGCGATCTCTCGGCGTTCGCGCAGGAATGCAGCGAACGCATGCGGGCTCAGCTCACCCACAGCGCGCGCCACGGGCGACCCGATACGGCGCGCCGCGTACGATGTTTTTTCGACCGTGGATTGCCCGACCTCATCGGTTACTTGAGCCGCGGGGGACAGAGCGCTCCCGATGCCTGGCGAGCGGCCTCCCGCGCGTATGCATCCGCGGTTTTTTTCGCCCCGCCGTGGCGCAAGATTTTCGTGAACGATGCCGAGCGGCCGCAGTCCTTTGCCGATGCGCAAGAGTTGAGCGCACACATCCGGCGCGCCTATCTCGACTGCGGCTTCCAGATCATCGATCTGGTGAAGAGCTCCGTCGCCGATCGGCTGCGGCAAGTCTTTGAGTATCTCGATGCGCATCCGGATGAGCACGATCATGGGTGAGCTGACTTTCATCACCGGACCTGTGCGCAGCGGCAAGAGTCAGCGCGCCGTCGAGCAAGCCAAGCGATGGGGAAGCGATACGGTATTCGTCGCGACCTATCGCGCCGACGCGCTCGATTCGGAAATGATGGAACGCGTGCGCCGTCACCGCGCCGGGCGGCCCGCGTGGCGCACGCTCGAAGCGCCGGCCGACGTATCCGCGAGCCTGGCGGCGCTCGCGCCTCCCCCGAGCGGCGTGATCCTCGATTGCCTGACGCTGTGGGCCGGCGCGCGCTTCGCCGAGTCGGACGAAACCATTGCAGCAGCGTGGAGCGCGCAGCTGGCGGCGTTCAAAAACGCGCCCTGGCCGTGCATCGTCGTGAGCAATGAATTAGGCTGGAGCCTGGTTCCCCCCGAGGCGCCCGCGCGGCGGTTCAGGGATCTTGCCGGCACCCTGGGGCAGCAGACGGCCGCGGCGGCGGATGACGTCTGGCTGATGATCGCCGGATGTCCTTTGCGTTTGAAATGAATCGACAGCGGCCTTGGGGATCGGAAGGGGGCTGAACAGAATTGCCGCCCCTCTTCCGCAGGCTCAGCCGTTCGTCCTCATTCTCCCGGCGCGAAGCAGTATGCGCAGATCTTGTTGCCGATCGGATCGCGCACGTAGGCGGCATACGCCGTGGGCGTGAAATCGCGGGGGCCCGGAGCACCGTCGTCCGTCCCGCCGTTGGCCAGGGCGGCCGCGTGGAAGGCGCGAACCGACGCGCGCGTCGACGCAGCGAATCCGACCGTCCCACCGTTGGCCAAGCACGCCTGCTTGCCGTCGCGGGGTTTCGTGATCAGGAACTCCGGTCCTTGAGTGCCATACAGGAACGCGTTGTCGCCCATCGGGCCGAGATTCTTGACGCCGAGCGGCGCAAGCGTCGCGTCATAGAATTTGCGTGATTGCGCTACATCGTTTGCACCCAGCACCACATGCGTGAATATCGACATCTAATCTCACTCCTTCAGTTTGGGGATGATAAGGATAGAGTAAGTGATGCGGACATTCCCGCTTGAATCGTCGGTCAGGGATACTGCCGCTCGAGGCACCCCGGACGGCGGGTATCGAGCAACCAAAATCGGATTTCCACTTGCCCCGGAACATAGCCATCCCAACCGCGCGAGCGGTTTGGTCCTTTAGCCGTTCTGGGCCCGTTCTCGGCAAATTTTGAGAATCATTCTCCGCGCTCAGGAATAAACGAAGACCCCACGGAGTCTCTCTCTATGAGTGATCATCTATCGATGGAGAATCATGCGGGATCCACAGCGCCGAATCTGTCAACTACTACGGAGTGTCCTTGCGCGAGGTACGATCGTGACACTTCTGGGCACTGTGCTTGCCGCCTGCGGCGGAGGGGGAGGCACCTCCGGTTATATGACCACGACAACCAGCAGCCCACCGGCCGGTGCCAGCGGCCCCTCCTCGGCTGCCGGCGCCACCCTGACGGTGCTCTATTCTTTTCCTTCCGGCAAGGGGCCGACGGCGTCCGCGGGCGGTGTGGTGCAGGCCAGCGACGGCAACCTCTACGGCTCGGGCGGGCAGAGTGACTTGTTTCGCCTCAGTCTGGGCGGCGCTGAGACCGATGAGCCCTTCAACTTCGGCTCAGCGCTCGCCGCACCCGGACTGCCGGCCGCACTCACCGGTCCCCTGGTGCTTGGCCAGGGTGGCATGCTCTACGCCACCGTGGGCTGTTACGGTACGTCAGGCAACGGGGACTTCGTCGGGGCAGTGTTCTCCAGCGATCTCTCAGGCAACGCCGTCTTCTCGTACACCAACGATTTCGAAGCCGGCGACTCGTGCGACTTCCCGCCGCCGGTCGATCTGATCTCGGCTCCGAATGGCACGCTCTACTTCTTCAATGACTACGCCGGTGATGGAGGAGAGATCGATGGATTGACGCCGTCAACCCAATTTGTTCAATTTACTTTTAGAGGCCAGGGTATTGGTTCCGGTGCCAACCTGATCGGCAGCGACGGCAACCTTTATGGTGTCACTCAATCTGGCGGAACCTACGGTCATGGAATCTTCTACACGTTGACGAATATAACGTCAGGTACCGGCCAGGCTCAGATTCTGTATTCATTCGGAGCCACGGGCAACGACGCGAGCAAACCCACGCAAGCGCCCGTGCAGGGCTTGGACGGGAACTTCTACGGCACTTCGGCTGGCGGCTCGATCACAGCCGGTTGTCCTGCGGGATGCGGCGCGGTCTATCGGATCACGCCCGCCGGGGATGAAACCGTGCTCTACTCGTTTGGCACCAACCCTGCCGATCAGGCAAGCCCAATGTGCTCACCCGGACCTTTGACTCTGGGCAGCGATGGGAACTTCTACGGCACCTATTGTTCGGTCATCTTCCAGATCAATCCCCAGGGTCAGGAGACCGTCCTGCACACGATGACTGCTGCTGACGGGCAACAGATTGCGAACAGCCTGTTGCAGGCCAACGACGGAAACTTCTATGGCGTGACGACCACGGGTGGCGGGAACAACGCCGGTACTGTCTTCAAATTGGTAGTGCCAGGCAGTCACTGATCGCGTCGCGACGCTGAGCAATCAGCGTCGCGCAAGGCTGGCTGAGCGCGCGTATCTCACTGGCACTGCTAGCCGAGGACGCGCGTCGGTAATTTTGCAGATTTCATCGGAAGCTTCCCGCGCCGCCACGCACTCAACGTCGGCTGAAGCTCCATGGCTTTCGCCAGCCGGTTTAGCTTCGCGTTATCAAGCTCTTCCAAGTCAACGTCATGCAAGGCGGGAGCGGTCAGCGTGCTTCGGGGACTTTGGGCAAGGTACAACCAATCAAGGAGCGCTTTTTCAGCGCTGGCGTGTGGATGCATGAGGCTTCGTTCCAGATCAAGTCGATCTTCGATCAACCCTGCCTCGAGCATTCGCCGGGGCATCGCTCGAATGAACACATTTCCTTGCGCGGTCTCAATGAGCCCGACCCGAGGACGGACCGGTCCTGTATCCAAGGGCACCACCGCGGTCACGCCGGCTGGAGGATTATTGTAGATGCCTGCCTCATCCAAGGCGCTGTTGAGCGACACCACAGCATCGCGGCGAAGAAAGGGCACGGCATCCGCCAGACGCCCCGCAGGAGAGGTGAAGCGATTGAGATAAAGTCCACGCGTCACCGGCAGCAGTCGGCCACGTTCCAGCGCATCGTTGATCCACAAATACAACGTCTGCTTTGGAACGGCTTCTCCTCGACTAATGTTTGCTGCGCGCTCAATGGCCGTGAGAGTAAGCGCCGAGGGGGCGCCCACTTCCGAGAGCTGTCTTTCAAGCGCCTGCTTCCAAGGTGTCATGAAGACTTACCTTGCAGTGCATAGTCGTCCAAAAGATCGGCAAGCTCGCGGCGCACGCGAGCGCGCATGGCATCCCACTCGGCCTCGTCAATCCGCCTCAGCAACTCGGCGTCTGCCAGCATTTCGGTTCTGAAGAATTCGTAGCTCATCGACGCAAGCTTTTCTTCTACCGTCCGCGAGGCATCGGATGGATCAACCCGCGCATGTGCGAGTGCCCATTCGATCAAGGCACCACCGGGGCGATGCTTTGGCAACAAAAGGTCTAGGTCCGTTACATCGCGCGCGGCCGTGCGGCCCAAAAGTGCGGCGAGCTTCATCGCCACCAGAGCCTCCTCGTCGTAGAGATCGACGTAGTAAGTGCCAAGGCCGAATGCGGAGACACCGGACACTATCGCTTGCCGTACTTCTCCGGGAGGGGGCGGTCGGCGCGACACCTCGACCCTCAAGTGAAAGGGCGCTCCGTGCGCGGTGCGCCCACTGACCTTCCATTTCGGCGATACCTCGGCCTTCCCGGGCTCTGATATCATCGCATCCTGCACGCCACTGCCCCGAAGGGCAGCCCTCAGAGCACGCATCACCTGATTGTGAAGGCTGTCCGCGGTACGTTTGCGCAGCTCAGGGAAATCAAGGTCTACGTCTCTCGTCAAACGCGCTGGGCCAAACAGCACCATTATCGCCATGCCACCCTTGAGCACAAAGCCGCCCTTGCCTCCATAGAAGAGTTCCTTCAGGAAGCGCGCCTGCGTACGTTGGAGAGTGTCGTCAGTCATGGTAACGTATGTATTATGTTAGTCTATCATATATGGACTAATGTAATACATATAGCAGGCATAATGCTGACCAAGAGCAACCGCCGCCAACAAGACTGACGCCTACCCGAAGGGTAATGCAGCGCGGGTGCGGGAGCGGCTGGTCGCGCCGATGCGCAGATCTCGATGCTCGAACCTACTGGATGATTCAGCCGCAATCCCGCGACACCAGCTTGCCGACGAATCGCCCTGCGATGCCGGGGCGCTGCGCGAAATGGATGTGCAAATAGCTCGCGAGCAGATTACCGCTCACGAACCCTGTCGCATCGGCGGGCGCGTCGCCGCGCGTGCCGCGCACCCGCCAGGCAATCTCATCGTCGGCCATCGGCTCATCGCGGACCCAGGTGCTGTATCGAAATTCATGTCCGCGCAGCTCATCGCCGCCGGCGGTCAGCAGGTTCGGCCGTAGCGCGGCTGCATGCCGATAGCCCAGCGCAGCCAGCTTGTCGGTCATGCGCGTAACACCGGGAATGAGGCCGGCCATCGGCCAGCGGCGGCCCTCGCCGTCGATCAAGCCTTGCGTGAGCACCATGAAGCCGCCGCACTCGGCGAAGATCGGCGCATTGCGATCTCGCAACACCCTCAACGCTTGCCACAACCCGACGTTCGCCGCGAGTTTGGCAGCATGCAGCTCAGGATATCCCCCGCCGAGATAGACGCCGGCCGCGTTGGGAGCGGGTTGTTCGCCTTTCAGGGGACTGAAAAACTCGATCGCCCCACCGGCCTCTACCAGCAGCTCCAGATTCTCGGGGTAGTAGAAGCAAAACGCGTCATCGCGCGCGACCGCGATGACGGGCCGGCGGGCGTCGGGCTCGCTATGCACGGTACGCACGGGTGGAGGCAGATCCGGCATGTCGCCCGCGGTTCGCGCAATCGCCGTGATCGCTGAGAGATCGAACCGCGCCGCCACGGCATCCGCGATCTCAGCAATGAGTGAACTCGGATCCAGATGTTCGCCGCCCGGCACCAAGCCCAGATGCCGTTCCGGAATCTGCAACACGGAATTGCGAGGCAGCCAGCCCAATGCCGGCAAGCCGGTCACCGCGGTTATCGCCTCGGCGCAGCCCTTCGCGTGGCCCTCGGATCCGGCAAAATTCAGCACCACCCCCCGCAAAGCCAGGTCGCGGTCGAAATGCTGACAACCCAGCACCACCGCCGCCGCGCTGCGTGCGGCTCCCGCTATGTCGACGACCAGAAGGACGGGGGCACCGAGCAGCTTGGCGATCTGTGCCGTCGACGCGGTTTCGTCATGCCAGTTGCTGCCGTCGAACAGACCCATGACACCTTCGATCACTGCGATGTCCGCATCCCGGCACGCCCGGGAGAATCCTTCCACGAGCTGCGCGCCGTCGAGCATCCAGGCATCCAGATTTCGGCAAGGCCGCCCGGCGGCGCGTTCGTGATAGCTCGGATCGATGTAGTCGGGTCCGCACTTGAACGGTTGAACCACCAAGCCTTGCCGGCGCAGGGCCGCAATCACTCCGGCCGCGATCGTAGTCTTGCCGGCGCCTGATGCGGCGGCGGCGATCACGAGTCTGGGTACGTTGCGCGGCATCACAGGACGCTCGCGAGCGCCGCCAGCAGCGCCTTCTGCGCGGCCGGGGGTTGCGCGCTCAGCCGTATCCACTGCCGAAGGCCGAATGAGCTGCCATCGCGAACCCGCACGTCGCGGCTTCTCAAGTGAGCGCTGATCTCTGCCGCATCTCCCACCTTAGCCAACAGAAAGGTGGCGGGACTTTCGCGCACGGGCAGCCCGAGCTGCCGCAGCGAATCCGCCAACTGCGTGCGCCATCGCTTCACCCGCGGCATCCCTCGAGCGAGCCACTCGCGTGCTCGAGGCCGAATGGCAGATTCCAACATTGCGACCGCGTCGCGTCCGATCACCCAGCTCGGCGCGGCATCCGAGAGGCGCCGGTCGACTCGAGGCGTGATGAGATAACCGCCGCGCACGCCGGTCAAACCAAAGGCCTTGTTCGGAGAATATAGACGGTACGCACCGGCCGCGGCTGCCTCGATGTCGGCGGCCTGGCCTGCGTCGCAGAGAGGCGCATAGGCCAGGTCCACGACCAGGGGCCCGGCGGCTGCGGCAGCGGCGACAAACTCCGCGGACCATAGATCGCCGGTCGGATTGTTGGGCCAGCAGAGGAATCCCAGGCCGGGATTCTCCGATTGGGCGCGCAGGAATGCAGCCGGCGAACGCGCCGAGATCAATCTGCGCCCCACCAACCGCGCCCCGCGCCCGTACTCCGAGAATGTCGGCACGAGTTGCTGGACTGTCCCGCCGATGCGCGAAATCAACCGCAGGATCAATTCGCTGGCACCGGCACCCACGACGATCCTCTCCGGTGCCGTCCCATGAAAGGCCGCCAGCGCCGCGCGCAGCTGCGTGTACTCAGGATCGGGATAGCGGGTCACATCGGCGTTGCGCACGGCGGCGAGCACCGACGGACAGGGTCCCAAGGGATTGGCGTTGCTCGAAAAATCGTAGCGCGGATCCGGCATCGAGTCGGTGCCGCCGTGCACGGGATGCAGACTAGGCATGACCGACGCTCGGCAGCAACTCCATTCCCACCGCGAGTAGCACCGCGACGATCCACGCCGTTGACTCGGCCCGGCGCAGCGCCGTGGCGGTGTCCGCCCCCGAGGGCGCGGACCCGTTCGCATTGAGCGCATACACCTGCGGCTTGCGCAGCCGCACGTTCAACGACAGCGCGAGGGCACCCATCGGCCAGCCCGAATTGGGCGACGTCGTGCGTGCCGCTTCAGCGGGCAACCGCAGCAGCAGCGCCATTCGGTTCGGCCCCATCAACAGCAGGCCGATGGCAGTCATCCGCGCAGGTATCCAATTCAACAAGTCATCCGCCCGCGCCGCGAATTTTCCGGCCCACTCCCATTGCCCGCGATAACCCCACATGGCATCCGCCGTATTCGCGAACCGATACACCGCCGCGCCGGGCAGGCCGAATAGAGCGAACCAAAAGAGCGGCGCGATGACCGAGTCAGAAAGATTTTCCGCCAACGATTCCAAGGAGGACTCGCGGATCTCGCCTGAATCCAGGTTCGCCGTGTCGCGGCTCACGATGTGAGCCAGGCGCGTGCGGCCGCACTCGACGCTTCGGCCGAGTGAGCTCTCGACGGCCCCCACTTCGCGCAGCAGCAGACGCAGGGCGAACAGCGGCTTGAGCAGCACCGCGGTCAACACGATGTCCAGCCACGGCGGCAGCTTCGCAACCTCGGCGCCGGCCAATCCATACACGGCCGCGACCAGCGCTGCACCGGCCAACCAATAGGTGCTGCCGAGAAAAAACGCCATTCGCGATCCGTGGTCAGGCAGGCCGCGGCCGGCGCGCTTCAAGTAATGACCCATCCATATCACCGGATGAATGCGCGCCGGCGGCTCTCCCCACCAGCGGTCGATCAGGAGCGACAGAAGGATGCTCACAGACTCTCGAGACGCCCGTGAATTCGCAGGGTGAGCGACGGCGCATCCATGGCATCCAGCGCAATGCACTCGGCGCCGAGCGCCGCTGCAAGCACGCGCGCGCGGCCCAGTACGATTGGCCCCGGCTCACAATCGATGACCAGCGCACCGGCGCAGGCCGCCCGCAGCGGCGGACAGGCGGCGAGCGCTTCCTCCCAGGGATCGCCGCCGTCGACGCCGACATTTGCGCGCCCGTCGGTGAGCAGCACCAGCAACGCGGGGTCGCGCGTTCGCATCAGGGCCGCCGCATCGAGCAGCGCGCGCGCGAGCGGTGTGCGTCCCCCCGTGGGCACATCGCGCAGCGCATGTTCGATGCTCGCTATCTGACGCGTAAACGGCAACACCAGATCCGTCCCTTCGGCGCGAAACACCATCAGGGCAACCTCGTCGCGCCGCTGATAATTCGATGTCAGCAACCCCTGCGCGGCACCCTTCGCCACTTCCAAGCGGCGCTTCGTCGCCATCGAACCGCTGGCGTCCACCAAAAACAGTACGTGACACAGACCGGGGCCGCGGCGTTCATGCTGCATGAGATCGGCTGCGGCGAGCTTGACGCCGTGCTCGCCGGCCCGCACCCCACGCCTCGCCGCCGCCGCCAATGTCTGCGGCATGGCGAGAGTTCCGGTGTGCTGGAAGGGAACTGCGCCGACGATGCGTTGCGCGCTCAGCGATTCCATGCCGCGCCGGCCGACGCTCTCGCGGTCGATCGCATCCGTCACGAGGCGTACGGTGCCGCGCTCCGCACCGGGCAGCGCGGCTTGTAACCGAGGAGTCCCGGCGGCCTGCGTCGGTCCCGGCGCTGCGTCGCCGGCCGCGGGCGCCGCCGCTCCATTCGCTGTTCCGTCCGCTCCGTCCGCGCCGCCCTCGGCCGGCCGGCGATTTTGGTCCGGTGGATTGAGGCTCGCGGATGTGCGCATCTGAGTCTTCGATTTTCTCTGCCGCGTCCGATGCGGCAGAGCGAGTTCGGCGGCACGGCGAATGTGTTCATCACGGATCTCGGGAGCGGCTTGCCACGCCGCCAAGGCACGCGCTGCCTTGATGATGGCGAGATCGCCTCGAATCCCATCCAACTGGTGCTCGACCGAGAGCGCGGCGACGGCGGATAAATGTCCGTCCGTTATAGGGAGCGCCGCAAGCCGCTTGCGCGCCGCCGCGATCCCCTCGCGCAGAGCCTGTTCCGCGGGCTGCGCCGCATCGATGACGCTCGCGGGCCGATCGTCGAACGACAATCGCTGGCGGATCGCCTCGATCCGGGCATCGTGCAGAGAGAGCCCGCGCACCTGCACACAGAGTCCGAAACGATCGACGAACTGCGGCCGCAGTTCCCCTTCCTCGGGATTCATGGTGCCCACCAGCACGAAGCGCGCCGCCTCGCCGGCGGAAACCCCATCGCGTTCGACCGTCACCCAACCGCCGGCGGCGGCGTCCAACAAAAGATCGACGATGTGATCCGGCAGCAGATTGACTTCATCGACATACAGAACGCCGCCGTCGGCGCGGGCCAGCAACCCCGACCGCAACTGAGTGCTGCCGTCCTGCAGTACCCGCGAGATATCCAGCGATCCGACTACTCGATCCTCGGTCGCGCCGAGCGGCAGCTCCACGAACGGCGCAGCCTTACCTTCGGAGGTTACGGGCAGGAGCGCGGCGAGGCCGCGCGCCGCGGTGCTCTTGGCCGTGCCTCTCTCGCCGCTGATCAATACACCGCCGATGCTGGGATCGACAGCGGCGAGCAGCAGCGCAAGCTTCAAATCGTCCTGTCCCACGACAGCGGAAAACGGAAACTCAGGTCTCATAGCGGAATCTCAGTCTCATAACGGAATCTCGGCAACTGCTTCGAGGGTCGCCTCGCTCGCAAGGAGTACCGCGTGCAACCTCTGCAGCGTCTCAGGCTTGGGCGCCCACAATTGGCGCTGTTCGGCTTCCAGCAGGCGCTCCACGATCGCGTTCAACGCCCACGGGTTGTCCCGCTGCAGGAAGCGTTGCGCAGCGCCATCGGCAAAGCTCTCCGCGATACCCTCGAACATCCAGTCGGTGACGATTCCCGCGGTGGCCGAATAGCCGAACAGCGCATCCACGGTTGCCGCCATTTCCAGGCCGCCGCGGTAGCCGTGGCGCTCGATGGCGGCGAGCCATTTCGGATTCACGACCCGCGAGCGATAGACCCGCAGCGCCTCTCCCTGCAGGGTTCGAACGCCCGGCCGCGCAGGGTCCGATGAATCGCCGAAGTAAGCACTTGGCGCCGCGCTCGATATCGACGTCACCGCCGCCACCAAGCCGCCGTGAAATTCGAAGTAATCGCTGGAGTCGAACAGATCCTGTTCGAGATTGTCCTGGTTGTGCAGCACCAGCTCGACGCCGGCGAGCTTGCGGCGGAATGACTCCACGGCTTCCACGCCGTCACTGCACTGCGGCGAGTAGGCCCATCCGCCCCACAACAAGACTGCTTCGGCCAGATCGCCCGCATCGCGCCACGAACTGCTGTCCATGAGCTGCATCAGTCCCGTACCGTAGGCGCCCGGCTTGGAGCTGAACACCCGATAGGAGGCGCGGCGCCGCGCCGAAGCGGTGTCGCATCCTTGGGCTTGCATACTCGAGGTTTCCGCCAGCCAATGCTTGCGTACGAAATTTTGTTCGGCAGGCTCATCGAGAATCACGACGCGCTGCACGGCGTCGTCGAAGAGGTGCATCAAGGCGGGAAACGCATCCCGGAAAAAGCCGCTGACGCGCAGCGTCACATCGACGCGCGGACGGCCGAGCTCCGCGAGCGGAATGACCTCGAGGCCAGAGGTGCGGCGGGTTTCAGGCTCCCACACCGGACGCACGCCGAGCAGCGCCAGGGCCTGCGCTATGTCGTCCCCGCCCGTGCGCATGGTCGGCGTTCCCCAGACGGAGAGCGCGATACTCTCGGGCCAACGGCCTTTCTCCGCGACATGACGTGCGAGCGCCTCGCGCGCGAGCGCTGCCCCGGTCGACCACGCGGCCGGCGTGGGCAGCCCGCGCGGATCGACCGTGTAGAAATTGCGGCCGGTGGGCAACACGTGCGCCATACCGCGGCTAGGCGATCCGGAAGGACCCGCGGGCACATGGGCGCCGTTGAGCGCCGCCAATAGATTGCGCGTTTCGTCGGTGGTGCGCGCCAAATTCGGCGCCAATATCGCGCACACATAGTGCAAGGTCTGTGACAAATCGATCAGCACCGCGGCACCGGAAGCCGCGGCATTCAGCGTCGCAGCACCCGGCGTGGCAGCATCCGGCCCGTCGGCACCAAGGGCGGCGGCGATCACCCCGGCCGGCGCAAAACGCCGCTGAATCACTGCATCGACCTCCGTTGCCGAAAATGCACATGACGCAAGATCCCTGAGCAGCGCTCGGGCCAGCTCATCGACGGCCACTCTGACCTGCCCCGCGGTGGCACCCGCACTCGCCCACTGCGCTAGCGCGGGCGACAGCGACTCCGACCAAACACCGTGGGCATCGCGCAGTACGGCGGGCTCGATGCCGCCGGCGCGGGTCACGGCATCGACCAAGGACGGGACGCTGCCGTTCGGACTGCGCAGAATCGCAAACGAGAGATCGACCAGCGCGGCCCCCTGGGGAGGCGCACCGAACACGTGCAGCCCGCCGCGAATTTGGGCTCGGCCCAAATCGCACAAATAGGCATCGAGATCTTCCAACAGATGCGCAAACCCCCGACCCGACAGCCCCTCCAGCGCACGCGGAATACCCTGTTCGCCGATGCGCTCATCCCACGGGTGCTCATGATCGCCGTGCCGTTGCAGCCGGATCTCTTTGAGATCATCCTCGAGCCGCGCCGTGCGCACGAGATCCCACACCTGACGGCGCAGCACCGGGAGTTTGTTCGTGTCGAGCACTTCGGCGCGATAGTATTCCTCGACCAGACGCGCCAATGTCGCGAGCGGTCCGTAGGTATCCGCGTGAGTCAGCGGCGGCACGAGATGATCCACGATCACGGCGTGCGTGCGGCGCTTGGCCTGTGCGCCCTCGCCGGGATTGTTCACCACGAAGGGATAGATGAGAGGCAGGTCGCCGAGCAGTACGTCCGGCGCACACTCGGACGACATCGCCAGACTCTTGCCGGGCAGCCACTCCAGAGTTCCGTGAGTGCCGAAATGAATGATGGCGTCCGCCCGCCAATCACGGCTGAGCCATTGATAGAACGCCGCATAATGATGGCACGGCGGCAGGTCCGGGGCGTGATACACCGCTTCGGGATCGACTCCGAATCCGCGCGGCGGCTGGATTGCGATCAGGACATTGCCGAACTTCAATGCGCTGAATAAGTAATCAGCATCATCGGAATACGGCTCGTGCAGCGCGAGCAAAGGCGAGCCGCGTGCCGATTGCTTATTGCCGCGCCAGAACGGCGGAGCCAACGTCGGTCCTGTTGCGGCGGGCGTGCCCCACATGCCGCACAGCGACGTTTGAAACCCTTTGGACTGTGCGGAAAACCATTGTGCATAACGCGCGCGGGACATGCGCCGGGCGGTGCGCGGATCGAGGGGGTGCTTCTCGTCGTAACAGCCCTGCGCGAGCAGCTGTGTCATGAGCGCATCGGGAGAACGCGGCAGCTCACCCACCTCATAGCCCGCAGCGCTCATGTCCTTCAGCCATTGCAGAAGCGAAGCCGGGGTGTCCAAACCGACCGCCCCGCCGATTCGCTGAGCTTTTCCGCCGGCATTGCTGAGCACGATGGCTATCCGTTTCTCGGCATTCGGCTTGGTGCGCAACACCGCGAGCCTGCCGGCAAAATCCGCCACGCGCTGCACCCTCTCTGCATCGGGTACGTAGCGGTGATTTTCCTTGAAGGAGACGGGGACCGAAATCACGCGCCCGTCGCATTCGGGCAGAGCGACGTGCATCGCGGCCTCCGACGGACTCAAGCCGCGCGCCGATTCGATCCACGCCGCACGCGGTGTCCCGCAACAAATCGCCTGAACCAGCGGTGCGCCGATCTCTTCAAAGGGCGCGCCGGAACCCGGCGGCGGCGCACCGTCCAATGAACTCGAGGTGAAGACCGGAAAACTCACCGTGTTGACGATGATGTCCGGAAAATCAGGCAAAAGGCGCAGCGCGAGCGGCACTCCCGCCGGATCGCGATCACGCAACGAACTGGTAAATACACCGACCGCGGAGAAGCCTCGGTTCTCCAGCGCGCGCAGCGCGGCATCGACGAATTGCAAATTGCCGCTCTGCACATGAGCGCGATAGAAAAGGACGATGGCCGTGGGTTTGCCAAGCGCGCGATGGGCGTTCCACTCGGCGGCGCTCGTGACCAACAGATCCGGGTGATATAGACCGTGGGCGGGCATCGGCCGGAGTGGTTCGAATACTCCGGCGACGCCGAGGAACTCCACCGCCGCATAGCGCAGAGCTTGAACCACATTGGCGACGCCGCCGGCCATGAAATAGGACGTCAGGTTCGAAGCAAGTTCGGGCTTGACGCTCGCGGTGCGCGGCAGCAACTCAGCGCTGCCTCCGACGCCGCTGATGACCACGAGTCCCCAGCCTTCCCGATGCGCGAGTCCGATGAGATCGACGAGTCCGGACACCGAGGAGACCGCGCCGTGAATGCGCACGATGGCCAACAACCGCGGCGAACGCCGCGCGCCGAACAGAGCCAGCAGCGCCTCTGCGGTGGACAGGCCAAGCAGAGAATGCCCCGCGACGGCCGGGAAATCCGCGGGCAGTTCGGAACGTGCACGTTCGAGCGCCAGCAAGTCCGTTTCAGCATGCGACAGCAGCACCAGACCCTCGGTGAACCCGGCTGTGCTCGAGGCAGACTCGGCAGCCTCTGCCGCCGGACCTGACTGCGCGGGCAGCGCCGGCAGCGGGGGCGCGCCGGGGGGAAAACCGCCGGCGTCGAGTACGGCGCCCGCGTACTCGATCATCACACGGCGCTTGTCTGCGTCGTCGATCGGCCCGAACCAGCGCAGCGTCTCACCGTACCCCAATCCGACGGCACACAGGCCGCGCGTATCATCGCTGCGAGTGACTCGCTGCAACGCGATCCGGGATGCGTGACCGCTCGCCTGTCGCGCCGATTTGCCAATCGTCCCAGGACTGGTCATCGACCCCGTGCGTGGCGAGCAATATCCGAATGCGCGATGGCCTCGAACTCTCCGGGCTGGCGGTGCGCATCGTCAGGCCTCCTCAAAACTCGATGCCGGCTTGCGCGCGAATGTGCTGCAGCTTCAAGGGGTGCTTGATCAGGCTCATTTCAGTCACCAAGTCCGCACGCTCGATCAGCGCCTCCGGCGCATTTCGCCCCGTGAGCACCACATGGGTTTTCCGCGGCCGCAGGTCAATGCCGGCGAGCACTTGCTCGACCGACAAGTAATCCTTCTTCAAGGCAATATTGACCTCGTCCAACAAAACCAGGTGGTACTCGGCGTCGGCCAGATAGCGCAGCGCAACCTCCCATCCGGCCTGGGCCATGAGCCTGTCTCGGACCTTGTCCTGGGTTTCCCAGGTGAACCCTTCACCGGTAGCGTGAAATTGCAGTTGGCTGCCCCAGGGCTCGAATGCGCGCTTCTCAGCCGGTTCCCACGCCCCTTTGATGAACTGCACGATCGCGACGCGGTAGCCATGACCCAGGCTGCGCAACACCATCCCCAGGGCGGCCGTGGTTTTCCCCTTCCCCGCGCCGGTGTGAACGATGACTAGCCCGCGGTCCGTGACGGTTTCGGCCATGCGGCGGTCTTGAATTGCCTTGCGTCGCTGTATGCGCTGCGCATACGCATCGCCGCTTTCGGTCGCATCGCTACCCTCGGTCGCACCACCGCTCTCAGTGCCTGCGGATTTCTCCGGAGGAAAGTCGGGTTCCGCCATGATCGCTCACCTTCCGCACGAATCCGTTCCGATCTCTCGGACATGATGATGCCAAGAGGCACCGGCATCGGGGAACAGATTGAGTGTGCCGTCCGCTGGGGACTGTACCTGGGCCCAGAAACGGTGCCGCCGGTACACGAGCACATAGCCCAATTCGCCCACCGCGAAGTTATCCGCTACTCGATATCAGGCCGGTCTCCGGACTCGCGAACGCCTTTGGCCGACGAAATGTCTTCCCACGCCTGCGGCGCAGTGACTTGGGATTCGTCTGGATTCGCTTACCGTTGCGGGGGCAGTCCCGGAATTGAGCGCCGACTCGAGCGCTTGCACCGGATTCCCGTTTCACTCGCCAACCCATGCGGTTGGTACCGAGCACCTGACAACGCGTGCAGGGTAATGCATAGAGCCGGCAACGACAATAGTGCGGCCCGGGGCCACGAGCCCCTTGCACCTCGGCACCGTGACATTGACCGGTTGCAACACCTTATCCTCATCGGTGGGTGCCTCCCGCCAATCGGCCAAAATCTCATGCCATTGACAATGTGAGAGCGCAACGTTGTACTACCGCCCTTTGATGGCCTCTCTCTAACGGGAGAGCGATGAGGGAATGTGGTACGCATCCGGCCCGCAAGGCGACCGGATACAAGCCCACGGCTGCCCCCGCAACTGTAAGCGGCGAGCGCTTGCCCGATGCCACTGATGTCTGTCCCCAAACGACAGGTCGGGAAGGCGGCAAGCTGCACTGACCCGCGAGCCAGGAGACCTGCCATCCCATGGGTTACGTGCCGGGCGGGGTGCCTCGGCGACGGTCGAGTTCATCTCGACTGTGCGGGAGTCGGCAATAGCTGATTCGCGCCGGTTCCGCACCCCGAGCTTATGCTTCAGGAGACGCGGATGAGCGACATCGGGCCAGCCGGCCGGGCCACGGTCATGGTGTGCATTACCTGCCGCGCTGCCACGGACCCTGCCGATGCTCCGAACGCCGAGGCACCGCGAGCCGGCGCTGCCCTGGCGGAGGCAACCGCCGTCGCCGCGGAAAGCGCCTCCTACATTTCCGTGCAACGCGTGCGCTGCCTCGGCAATTGCAGCCGGGGATTGAGCGCGGCAATCCGTTGCGACAACGCGTGGACCTATGTATTCGGGGGTCTGGAACCGACCCGAGACGGCCCCTCGCTGATCATCGGCGCGCAGCTGCTCGCGCAGGCCGCGGATGGCATCATGCCCTGGCGCGGCCGGCCGGAATCGCTGAAACGCGGTCTCATCGCGCGCGTACCTCCCAGCAACTTTCGCGAAGAATTGCCGTGATGCCGCTGCCGCGCGGTGCATGTCCCGGCATCTCTCAGCCGATGCCCACCGGGGATGGCCTTCTCGCGCGGCTGATGCCGACGGCGCCCATTCCACTCGATGCCTTCGTTGCTCTTTGCAACGCAAGCCAAGCCCACGGCAACGGCATCATGGAGGTGACGCAACGCGGCAGCCTACAGGTTCGGGGGCTTTCACCGGCTTCGGCACCCGTCTTTGCTCGAACCGTTGCGGCACTCGGACTGGGAGCGGAAGGCGGACCGCCCATCCTGACCTCGCCTCTGATGGGTTTGGAGGCGCAACAGCACGTTGATCTGCGCGCCCTGGCTGCCGGATTGCGCGTGGAGCTGACCCATCGCGCCGAGATTGCCTCGCTCGGTCCCAAGGTCTCTGTACTCATCGACGGCGGCGGCACCCTGCACTTGGACGACGTGCCGGGCGACCTGCGATTGCGGGCGCACACGGCTGCCCGCTGGCACCTCAGCATTGTCGGGACCGCGGCCGCGGCGGCCAGTCTCGGTTGGGTCGAACCGCATCGGGCGATCGAGGTCATCGTTCAGGTCTTGGGCCGCATCGCGAACCGCGGCAGCGTCGCCAGAGCGCGGGATTTCGCGAACGACAGCGACATCCGCGCTCTGCGCGCAATGCTTGCCGGTGTGCTTGGCGACGATACACCGCCCACCGCAAGGCCGCCCGCCGAGCCTATCGGCAGCCACCGGCTGAACGACGGACGAGCGGCGGTCGGGGTCGCACTCGCTTTCGGATACGCCGAGGCCGGGGCGCTCGAGCGCCTTGCGCAGGCCGCCGCGCGCAGCGGCGCCGCCTCGATTCTGCCTGCGCCGGGCCGCGCTCTGCTCGCCATCGGCTTGGCCGCGGCCGCGACGGACGAATTCACCGCCGCGGCGGCTGCTCAAGGGTTCGTCGTGCGGCCCGACGATGCGCGCCGATACGTCGTCGCCTGCGCCGGCGCACCCGCCTGTGGGTCCGCCCTGCTGTCCACGCGCCAATTGGCGCCGGCGATAGCAGAGGCTGCAACACCCTTTCTCGACGGTTCGGTGATCCTGCACGTGTCCGGCTGCGCCAAGGGATGTGCGCATCCCGGCGCCGCGGCATTGACTCTCATCGGACCTGATCACTTGGTGGTGCAAGGCCGCGCCGGCGACACGCCGCACGCCACGGCGTCCGCCGCTGATTTCATCGCCGGTCTGCGGCGCCTGCAGGCAGCACGACAACGCTCACGCGCCGGTGATGAGTGCAGCGCGGACATGGTGTCGCGGCTCGGAACAAACCGTGTGCTCGCCGTCATGGGCGGGGAGTCGATGCATGATTGACTATGTGCGCGACGGCGCCGAAATTTATCAGCGCTCGTTCGCGATCATTCGTGGCGAAGCCGATCTCTCGCAATTTTCCGACGAGGAAGCGGATGTCGCCGTGCGGATGATCCATGCCTGCGGCGTGGTCGAAACCGCCAGGCACATCGTGTTCGCGGACGGCGTCGTCGCGGCGGCTCGTAAGGCACTGCACGCCGGAGCGCCCATCCTGTGCGATTCTGAAATGGTGAGCCATGGCATTACGCGCGCGCGTCTTCCCGCGGGCAATGCGGTGATCTGTACGCTGCGCGATCCGGCGCGTGCCGGCGCTTGCCGAGAAGCGCGGAACCACCCGCTCGGCCGCCGCCATGGAGCTCTGGCCGGATCGGCTCGCGGGCGCGGTGGTCGCGATCGGCAACGCGCCCACGTCGTTGTTCCGGCTGCTGGAAATGCTCGACGAGGGAGCGCCGCGTCCCGCGGCGATCTTGGGCATTCCGGTCGGATTCGTCGGCGCCGTGGAATCGAAACAGGCGCTCATCGACAACCCGCGCGGCGTACCCTTCATCGCCGTGCGCGGACGCGATCGGCGGCAGCGCAATGACCGCCGCGGCCGTGAACGGCTTGGCGCGGGCCGGCCTATGAGCGGTTTGGGAAGACTGATCGGCGTCGGTGTCGGGCCCGGGGATCCGGATCTGCTGACGCTGAAGGCGGTGCGTGCGATGCAGAGCGCCGACGTCGTCGCGCATTTTGCCAAAGCCGGAAATGCCAGCAACGCACGGGCGATAGTCAGGCAGTTTTTACGACCGGGCGTGGCGGAGTTGCCGCTCCTGTATCCCATCACCACCGAACGGCCGGCGGGCGATCCCGAGTATCGCTCGGCCATCCAAGGCTTTTTCGATGCAGCGGCGACCACGGTCGCCGCACATCTGGACGCCGGCCGGACCGTCGCCGTTCTGTCGGAAGGCGACCCGTTGTTTTTTGGATCCTACATGCACCTTCACGTGCGCCTGATGAAGCACTATCCCACGGACGTGATACCGGGCGTGACGGCCATGTCGGGCTGCTGGTCCGCGGCCGGGCTGCCCATCGCTCAGGGAGACGATGTGCTGACGGTACTGCCGGGCACATTGGGTGAAGAGGAACTCGTGCGCCGTTTTCAACGCAATGAGCCCACCGTGGTCATGAAAATCGGCCGCAATCTATCGAAGGTGCGCCGTGCACTGATCGCGGCGAACCGCTTGCATAGCGCGACCTACGTCGAACGCGGCACGATGAACGATGAGCGGATGATGCCCCTCATCGACAAGCCGGACGATGCGGCGCCCTACTTCGCCATCGTGCTGGTTGCCGGCCGCGCGTGGCATCCATGAGCGGGAAACTGACGGTGATCGGATTGGGTCCCGGCAGCGCCGGTCAACTCACGCCCGAAGCCTCCGACGCGCTGTACGCCGCCGATGTCGTGTTCGGATATGGCCCATATGTGAATCGGATTCCGGATCGGGCGGGTCAGCGCCGCGAGACCTCCGATAACCGGGAAGAACTCGATCGTGCGCGGCGTGCGTTGACCGAAGCGGCGGAGGGAGCGAGCGTCGCGGTGGTATCGGGCGGCGATCCCGGAGTTTTCGCCATGGCAGCCGCGATTTGCGAGGCGTTGGAACGCGGTCCCGGCGCATGGCGTGACCTGGATATTGCGATCGTTCCGGGCATCACCAGCATGCTCGCCGTTGCCGCCCGCGTGGGTGCGCCGCTCGGTCATGACTTCTGCGCACTGTCACTATCGGACAACTTGAAGCCATGGCCCGTGGTCGAGCAACGTCTCCGGGCCGCGGCCGGCGCCGGTTTCGCCATGGCGCTCTACAATCCCATTTCACGCGCGCGACCGTGGCAACTCGACCGTGCGTTCGAGATATTGCGTGATCACCTTCCCGCCGACACACCGGTGGTGTTCGGGCGCGCCGTGGGCCGCCTCGATGAGCGCGTACGCGTCACGGACTTGGCGGCAGCCAAAGGGGCCGACGCGGACATGGCGACCTGCATCATCATTGGATCGCCGGAGACGCGCCTGGTGGAACGGCCGAACAGAACCACGCTGGTCTATACGCCGCGATCGGCCGGGACCTTCAGCACATGATCGAGCCACGCAACCGCCTCGTCCACGGTCGCCGCCCGCTGCACCGGCAATTCGGGCGGCCGCCGCAGCAGCAGCACGGGGATGCCGAGCGTGCGTGCCGCTGCGATCTTGCCGTAGGTCGCGAGGCCGCCGCTGTTCTTCGCCACCACGACATCGATCGCGTGAGCGAGGAGCAATGCCTGCTCCTGTGCTTCTTCGAAAGGCCCTCGGGCGAGAATGTAGCGCGCATCCGGAACCGCCAGCGGCGGTTCCACGGGATCGACGCTGCGAATCACATAGCGGTGCTGGGGCGCAGCAGCAAATTGCGCGATCTCTTGCCGGCCCAATGCGAGGAAAACATTCCGAGGCTCGAGGCCGAGCGCGCGCACGGCCTCGTGGGCATCCGAAACGTCGGTCCACCGGTCGCCGGCGACGGCGCGCCAGGGCGGGCGGCCGAGCGCAATCATCGGAACTTTTGTCTGCGCGGCCGCGCGGTGCGCGTGATCCGAGATCGTGGGCGCATACGGATGAGTCGCGTCGATCAAGGCGTCGATCGCGTTGTCGCGGAGGTATTGCGCGAGTCCGGCGATCCCGCCGAAACCACCGCTCCGCACCGGCACTGCTTGGGCCAGAGGCGAGGCGGTGCGGCCCGCCAGCGACAAGGTCACCGCCACATCGGTGCGGTCCGCGAGCCGCTGCCCAAGCTCCCGCGCCTCCGTCGTGCCGCCAAGAATCAGGATGTGTTTTTTCATGCCGCTCGCTGAACTCGCCGGCCCCCAGCCTGCCGCATTGGATCGATGGTTGTCCATCGTCGGGATCGGCGAGGATGGCATCGAGGGGTTGAGCGCAGCCGCGCGCGACATGATCCAATCGGCTGCCGTCGTGTTCGGCGGCACACGCCATCTGGCGCTGGCAGCGCCCTTGATTCGGGGCGTTGCTCGATCCTGGCCGGTGCCCTTCGAGCAGTCGGTGGCCGAGGTGCTGCAGCTTCGAGGCCAAGCGGTTTGCGTGCTGGCATCGGGCGACCCGTTCTTTCACGGCATCGGCAGCCTCCTGTCGCGCCACGTCTCGAACGAGGAAACCATGGCAGTCCCCGCACCGTCCGCCTTCAGCTTGGCGGCATCGCGCCTGCTGTGGCCGCTCCAGCAGACCATTCTGCTCTCGTTGTGCGGCCGCTCGCTCGACTTCATCCGCCCCCATCTGCACCCGGGCGCGCGCATTCTGCTGCTCACCGGAGGCCCCGATGCGCCCGCAAAGGTGGCCCGTCTGTTGTGCCAGATCGGCTTCGGAGCTTCCCGAATCACGGTGCTCGAATCACTGGCCGGGCCGCGCGAGCGGATCCGCTCGTCGCAGGCGAGTGCCTTCGATCTCGAGACGATCGATCCGCTGCATACGCTCGCGATCGAAGTCGCCGCGCAGGACGGCGCACGCATTCTTCCCAGAGCGGCCGGTTTGCCCGATGAGTTGTTCGAGCACGACGGACAGATCACCAAGCGCGAGATTCGCGCGCTGACCTTGTCGGCGCTGGCACCACGGCGCGGCGAACTTCTCTGGGACGTGGGCGCCGGCTCCGGATCCGTGGCGATCGAATGGCTGCTCGCGGATGTCTCTTTGAACGCGATCGCCATCGAGCGGCGCAGCGATCGCGCCGCGCGCATCGCGCGCAACGCCGCGGCATTCGGTGTGCCGCACTTGACGCTGATCGAGGGCTCGGCGCCTGCCGCTCTCGAGGGATTGGCGCCGCCGGACGCGGTGTTCATCGGCGGCGGCGCGACCACGACCGGGATGCTCGACGCCGTACGCGCGGCGTTGCGTCCGGCGGGCCGCTTGGTGGTCAACGCCGTGGCTCTGGAAACGGAAATCGTGCTGCTGAAGTACCGATCGCAGTGGGGAGGCACACTCACGCGAATTGCGGTGTCGCGCGCCGCTCCCATCGGCGGTGAAGACGCGCGCATGACGGGCTGGCGCTCCGCCCTGCCGGTGACGCAATGGACTTGGGTGAAACCATGATCGTCGCCGGAGTCGGCTGCCGCAAGGCAATCTCGGCGGCAGAGGTCGAGTCGGCCATCGAGGCTGCATTGCTGCACAACCGGGTCGCCGGCCACCGGCTCAGCCGGATCGCCGTACCGGCCGTGAAGGGCACCGAAGCCGGCATCGTGGCAGCCGCGGCGGCGCGAGGAATTGTACTGGTGCTGATTGCGCAACAGGCATTGGAAGCAGCGGACACGCGCACCTTGACGCGCTCGGCACGCTCGATGGAGGCGCTCAACGTGCACTCGGTTGCCGAAGCCGCGGCATTGGCCGGCGCCGGGGCCAACGCAAGATTGCTCGCACCCAGGGTCGCGGTCGGGCCGGTGACCTGCGCACTTGCCGAAGGAGAGATTTCCCCATGACGGTACATTTCATTGGCGCAGGACCCGGAGCGGCCGATCTGATCACCGTCCGCGGCCGGGACCTGCTCGCTCGATGCCCCGTGTGTCTGTACGCCGGTTCGTTGGTGCCGCCCGAGTTGCTTGCGCACTGTCCGGCCGGAGCGCGCCTCATCGACAGCGCTGCAATGACCCTCGATCAGCTCGAGAGCGAATACCTCGAGGCCCATGCCGCGGGTCTCGATGTCGCGAGGCTTCATTCCGGGGACTTGTCGATTTACAGTGCGCTCGCCGAGCAACTGCGCCGGTTGCGGCGCCATGGAATACCATACACGCTCACGCCGGGCGTACCGGCCTTTGCCGCCGCCGCCGCCGTTCTCGGGCCGCGAGCTGACCGTGCCCGGCATCGCCCAAAGCGTCGTCTTGACCCGTATGTCGGGCCGCGCATCTCGATGCCCGACAGCGAGCGGCTGGCCACGTTCGCGTCCAGCCGCGCGACGCTGGCCATTCATCTGGCCATCCATGCGATGGACGCGATCGTCGAAGAATTGATCCCGCATTACGGATCCGACTGCCCGGTCGCGGTGGTGATGCGGGCGAGCTGGCCTGACGAACGCATCGTGCGCGGAACCCTTGCGGACATTCGCGCCCAGATTGGCGATCGAGCCTATGGAGCGCACCGCTCTGGTCTTCGTCGGACGCGCGCTCGAAGCCGTGAACTTCGACGAGAGCGCCTTGTACTCGCCTGAATATCAGCGGCGCTTCCGCAACGCCAATGCAAACTGATCGCCATCAATCTGCAGGCCCGGGACAGGCGGAGACATCGGGCACTCAGGCACTGGCTGCATTGCGGGGCTCCTATCCCGTGTTCATACCCGGTGAGGTTTGGTTGGTGGGCGCAGGGCCCGGAGATCCCGGACTGCTGACTCTCGATGCCATGGCCGGCTTGCTCCAGGCCGATGTGGTGGTCCACGACGCATTGGTGGACGCGCGCGTTCTGGCGCTTGCGCGCAGTGGCGCGGAGCTGCAGTTCGCAGGCAAGCGCGGCGGCAAGCCCTCGATTGCTCAGGAGGACATCAGCGCACAACTCATCGTCCTGGCGCAGAGCCGCCTGCGGGTGTTGAGGCTCAAGGGCGGCGATCCCTTCGTGTTTGGCCGCGGCGGCGAAGAAATCCTGGCGCTGGCGGCGGCCGGCATAGCCTTTCGCGTCATCCCGGGAGTGACCGCCGGTCTCAGCGGATTGGCGAGCGCGGGTATTCCGGCCACCATGCGGGGCGTGAATCAGGCGATCATCCTGGCCACGGGTCACGGTCCCGATGAGGACGCCGGCATGGATTGGTCGGCGCTGGCGCGCACGCGCCAGCCCATCGTGCTCTACATGGGTTTGCGCAATCTGGAGAAAATCGCGGATGCGTTGCTGCGTGGCGGGCTGCCGGGAAACACTCCGGCCGCCGTGATCGCCTCGGCGACGTTGGCCGGGCAGCAGGTGCTGGTGTCGCGGCTCGAGTGCATTGCCCGCGATGCGCGCACGGCGAATTTCGCCGCCCCCGCCCTGGTCGTCATCGGCGATATCGTGCACGTCCGCCAGCAATTGCTGGACGCGCGCGCGCAGCACGCAGCAGCGGCCACCGCCACCGCCACCGCCACCGCCACCGCCACCGCCACCGACGCAGCATCGCCGCACGGGAGTTCCCTATGCGAAGGTTGAAACTCATCGGCATCGGCGCCGGCAACCCTGACCACATCACTGTACAGGCCATCAATGCGCTCGCAGAGGTGGACGTGGTCTTCGTCACCGACAAGGGCGAAGACACGGCGGATTTGCTGCGTGCCCGCAAGGAGGTCTGCGCGCGCTACATGCGGGCAAGACCTTATCGAATCATCGAGATCGAGGACCCTCGGCGGGACCGCGACGCGGCCGCTTACCGTTCCGCGGTCGCGCAGTGGCATGAAAAGCGGGCCGCCTTGTACGAGCAGGCCATTCGAGAACATGTAGCGGACGGCGAATGCGGCGCGTTTCTCGTGTGGGGAGACCCGTCCCTGTACGACAGTACGCTGCGGATCATCGATCAGGTCGCTCTGCTGCGCACGGTGGATTTCGAGTGGGAAATCATTCCCGGAATCAGCAGTATCCAGGCGCTCGCCGCCTGCCACAAAATTTCGCTGAACGAGATCGGCGCACCGATTCATATCACCACGGGGCGCCGTCTGATCGACGAGCGGCCCGCCGACGGCGCCAGCGTGCTCGTATTGCTCGACGGGAACTGCGCATTCAAGGCGTTGGCCGATGACGACATCGACATTTACTGGGGTGCCTATCTGGGTACGCCGGACGAGATCCTGCTTTCCGGCAGACTCGATGAACTCTGCGGCCGGATCGAGCAGGTACGTACGCAGGCACGAAATCAAAAAGGATGGATCATGGACACTTATCTACTGCGCAAGCGCGGAGCGCCTTCATGCTAGCCGCGCATCCCTCGCCCCGGGCGGGCTTCAGCGCGATCGTACCGGTTGACGAGGCAATACGGGCCGCGGCGTACCGGCGCCTGGATGTGCTGACCAAGCCGCGCGGCGCACTGGGACAGCTCGAACCGCTGGCCGCACAGATTTGCGCCATTCAAGGAACGTTGGACATCCGCATCGCCCAACCGGTGGGTATCGTGTTCGCCGCGGACCATGGCGTCGCGGATCGTGGCGTGAGCGCGTATCCGCGCGAAGTGACCGCGCAGATGGTGGCCAATTTCCTGCACGGCGGAGCCGCGATCAGCGTGCTCGCCAAACTGCAAGGAATCGAGCTTTGGATCGTGGATGCCGGCGTGGACGGCGACTGCAAGCCGCATCCCCGCCTCATCGAGGCGAAAATCCGCCGAGGAACGCGCAACTTCATCGACGAACCGGCCATGACACCGCAGGAATGCGCCGATGCATTGCAATGGGGCCGCAGTGTGGTGGACCGCCTGATGCCCGCCGGCAGCAACACCCTGGTCCTCGGCGAGATGGGTATCGGCAACACGGCCTCCGCCGCGATGCTGATGCATGGGCTCACGGGACGGAAATTGGCCGATTGCGTCGGGCGCGGAACCGGCCTCGACGATGCCGGACTCGAGCGCAAGAGGCAGCTGTTGGCACAGGCGCAGGAGCGTCGCACCGCACCGCAGGACCCGCTGGCACTGCTGGCGGAGTTCGGCGGATTCGAGATCGCGATGCTCGCCGGTGCGGTGCTGACGGGCGCCGCGCGCCGCGCACTGATACTCGTGGATGGATTCACCGTCACTGTCGCGGCGGCACTCGCTGCAAAACTGGATCCGCGCGTGCTGGACTATTGCGTCTTCGGACATCGTTCCGAAGAGCATGCGCATCGCGCGCTGCTCGAGCATCTCGAGGTTCGACCGCTGCTCGATCTGGGCATGCGCCTGGGTGAAGGCAGCGGCGCCGCCGTGGCGCTCTCCGTCGTGCGCGCGGCGGCGGGGCTGTTCACGGATATGGCGACGTTCGAGGGGGCGGGTGTGAGCGACAAGGACGCCTGAGACATTCGCTGCGATGAAACGGCAATTTCTGCTTTTTCTGGTCGCGATCCAGTTCTTGACCCGGCTGCCGGTGCCGCGTCTCGAGGGATTTCAGGAAAGCTGGCTGTCTCGATCGGTACGGTTCTTTCCTTTGGTCGGCGCACTGGTCGGATGGATCGGCGTCGGAGTATGGTGGCTGGGTTCGCTGTGCTTTCCGCCGGCGGTGGCGGTCGGCTTGATGATGAGCGCCTCTCTGCTGCTCACGGGCGCGTTTCACGAGGACGGCTTCGCCGACGTATGCGATGGCTTCGGCGGCGGCAGAACCCGCGATGCGGTGCTGTCGATCATGAAGGATTCTCGGATCGGCGCCTACGGCGCCATCGGTGTCGCCATGATGCTGGGGCTGAAATGGTCGATCTTGGTGGCGCATCCGGCGGTGACCTTTCCCGCCGTCGTCGTTGCAGCACATGCGGCGAGCCGCTGGTGCGCGGTCGGCCTCATCTGGCGATTGCGGTACGTGCGCACCGATCCGGACGGGAAGTCGAAGCCCCTCGCCGGCAATTTGGGCGCCGCGGACTGGTTGTTGAGCGGCGCGCTGGGTGCGCTCGCACTGATACCCGTGTTCCTGTTCGTGGGTCCGGCGGTGGGGCCTCGATTGGCGGGGGCGCTGCTCGCTGCGCTGGCGTTCAGCGCGGCGAGCACTCTTGCGGCGGGCGCTTATTTTGCAAACCGGATAGGCGGCTATACGGGGGACTGTTTGGGCGCCGTGCAGCAAGTCGCGGAACTCGGCTTTCTGTTGGCGGCCCTCGGCGTTTTGGCAGCGTGATGCACCTCTACCTCGTCCGCCATCCGCCGCCAATCGACGTCGAGGGCCTTTGCTACGGCCGTCTGGACGTAGCCGTGAACGAGCGCGACAACGCCGCAACCGCTGCCTCGGTGCTTGCCCAAATACCAGGCCCGACGCTCGCGGCAGCACGCATTTACTGCAGCCCGTCCGCGCGCTGCATGGGACTCGCCCGGCACCTCGCCGCGCCGCGCGAACCTACGGCGGCAGAGGATTTGATGGAGATGAGCTTCGGGCACTGGCAGGGTGTTCGATGGGACGCCATAGAGCGGCCCGAGATCGACGCCTGGGCGAAGGATGTTTGGGGCTACCGGCCCGGCGGCGGAGAATCGGCAGAGATGGTCGCGGCGCGCTGGGAACGCTGGCTGCATCAGGTGCGCCACGGCGAGCGGAGCGACGTCGTGGCGGTGACCCACGCCGGCGTGATACGCGTTGCACTGGCCCGCAGAGGCCAGGGCAGCGGCCCATGCGCACTCGATGCGCACATTCCGTTTGGCTCCGTGCACCATCTGGATCTCGAGTAGCACTCGGGTAACACTCAATCATGAGATGCAAAACCAATGGATGACTTTACCGAGCAAGACATAGCGGCCGTATACCGCGTCATTGCCATGCGGCGCGACATGCGGCACTTTTTGCCGGAGCCGCTCGATGAGGCACTGGTGGCGCGATTGCTGGGCGCCGCGCACATGGCGCCGAGCGTCGGCCTGATGCAACCGTGGCGCTTCATCCGCATACGCGATCCGGGGCTGCGCGCGAGCATCCACGCGCTCGTCGAGACGGAACGCGTCAAGACGGCCCAGGCGCTGGCCGAGCGCGAGGATGAGTTCATGCGCCTCAAGGTGGAAGGCATTCTCGAGTGCGGCGAGCTCTTGGTTGCCGCGCTTGCCGATGGCCGGGAAGGTCACGTCTTCGGGCGCCGCACGATGCCGGAAATGGACTTGGCTTCGGTGGCCTGCGCGATTCAAAACCTCTGGCTGGCCGCGCGCGCCGAGAACGTCGGGATGGGCTGGGTGTCGCTGTTCGATCCCGAGGCCTTGCGGCGGTTGATTCGCATGCCTGAAGGCAGCCGTCCGGTCGCCGTGCTCTGCTTGGGTTACGTGCCTGCCTTCTACCCGCGTCCCATGCTCGAGGAGGTCGACTGGGCGCATCGCTTCGACCTGAAAACCATGGTGCACACCGACTACTGGAGCGACAGCGACGGCGCGCCTATCCCGCCATCGCGCTGACCATGGCGGTCGGATAAAGGGTAACTTTTTTCAGTCGCTTCGCATGATGTCGGGTGATGTCGGGCCGCGGTGCCTCATTTCAGCTGCTCCGCGTGGTGGCGCAGGTGATCCGCCATGAAAGTCTGGATGAAGTAGTAGCCGTGATCGTAGCCCGCCTGCATGCGCAGGTTGAGCACTTGCCCCGACTTCGCTGCGGCGGCGGAGAATTTCTCCGGCAGCAGCTGCTCGGCCAGATAGGGATCCACCGCGCCTTGATCGATGAGAATCGGCCCTGGGTAAGGCCGGCGCGCAACCAGCTCGCTCGCGTCGTATTCCCGCCAGCTCTGAGTATCCTCCCCCAGATAATTGGCGAACGCCTTCTTCCCCCAGGGGCATTGCATCGGCGCCGCGATGGGCGCGAAAGCAGAAACCGATTGATACCGTTCGGGATCGCGCAAGGCGCATACCAGAGCGCCGTGCCCGCCCATCGAATGGCCGAAAATTCCGGTCGCGCCCGCCTGCGCCGGAAGGTTGGCGGCGATGAGCTCCGGCAGCTCTCGCGTGACGTAGCTGTACATCCGATAGTATTGCGACCACGGAGCCGACGTGGCGTCCACATAGAAGCCGGCCGAATACCCGAAATCCCAACTGTCGGCATCACCCGGCAAGCGCGGCGCGCGCGGGCTCGTGTCCGGCCCGATCAACATCAGCCCCAATTGCGCCGCGACTTGCTGCGCGTGCCCCTTGACGGGAAAGTTCTCCTCCGTGCACGTGAGGCCGGACAGAAAATACAGCACCGGCACTTTTCCCGTGCGCGCCTGCGGCGGAATATAGGCGGAGAACTTCATGGTCCCGCGGGTTTCGCGGGATTCGTGCTTGTAGAACCTCTGCACCCCGCCGAAACAGCCGTGCTCCGAGATCAGCGTCAACGCGCTCATGAGTACACCACCACGCTGCGAATCGATTCGCCGGCATGCATCAGATCGAAGGCGTTGTTGATGTCGGCGAGCGGCATCCGGTGCGTGATCAGATCATCGATGTTGATCTTCCCGTCCATGTACCAATCGACGATCTTCGGCACATCGGTGCGCCCGCGCGCACCGCCGAATGCGGTGCCCTTCCATACGCGCCCGGTCACCAACTGGAACGGCCGGGTGGCGATTTCCTTGCCCGCGCCGGCGACGCCGATGATCACCGACACGCCCCAGCCCCGATGGCAGCACTCGAGCGCCTGACGCATGAGATCGACGTTACCGATGCACTCGAAGCTATAGTCGGCCCCACCGTCCGTGAGCGCCACCAGGTGAGCAACCAGATCTCCTTCGACCTCTTTCGGATTCACGAAATGCGTCATGCCGAACTTCTCGGCCAGCGCCTTGCGGCCCGGATTCAAGTCCACGCCGATGATTTTGTTCGCGCCCACCATGCGCGCCCCCTGAACGACGTTGAGGCCGATGCCGCCGAGACCAAACACCACCACGTTCGCGCCGGCTTCCACCTTGGCGGTGTTGATCACGGCGCCTATCCCCGTGGTCACCCCGCAACCGATGTAGCACACCTTATCGAAGGGGGCGTCCTCGCGGATCTTCGCCAGAGCGATCTCCGGCAATACCGTGAAATTCGAGAACGTGGAGCATCCCATGTAGTGGTGGATCAGGTCTTTGCCGATGGAGAAACGGCTGGTTCCGTCGGGCATCAGTCCCTTGCCCTGGGTGGCGCGGATCGCCGTGCACAGGTTGGTCTTCTGTGAGGTGCACGACTTGCATTGCCGGCATTCGGGCGTATACAGCGGAATGACGTGATCGCCCTTGCGCAGCGTGGTGACGCCGGGTCCTACGTCGACCACGATCCCGGCGCCTTCGTGACCCAGGATCGCCGGAAACAAGCCCTCCGGATCTGCGCCGGAACGCGTAAACTCATCGGTGTGGCAAACCCCGCTGGCCTTGATTTCCACCAAGACTTCGCCGGCTCTGGGCCCGTCCAAATCCACGGTCATGATCTCGAGCGGCTTGCGGGCGGCGACGGCAACGGCGGCTTTGGTCTTCATTACAGGATATCCTTGGGTCTATCGGACAATTGAGGCCTGGTCGGCTCAGGGCGCTACCCTAAAACAACCGGCGCCTACTTGGAAGCTGCACATGAATATTGAATTTTCCCCGAATGAAGCGCGCGTGATCGGCTGTCTGCTCGAGAAGGAGATCACCACTCCCGACCAATATCCGCTGTCGCTGAATGCGCTCACGAATGCCTGCAATCAGAAGACCAATCGCGAGCCGGTGCTGGAACTGAGCGAAGCCGTGGTGCAGCAAGCGGTGGATTCGCTGATGAAGAAATACATGGTGAGCGACAAATCCGCCGGTTATGGCGGCCGCGTCACCAAGTACAAGCATCGTTTTTGCAATACCGAATTCGGTTCGTTGAAATTTTCCAAGCAAGAACTCGGCATCATTTGCGTGCTCTTGCTGCGCGGACCGCAGACCCCTGGAGAATTGCGCGCGCGCACCAATCGATTGTGCGAGTTCGCCGATGCCGATCAAGTCGAGGCCGCGCTCAGGAATCTGATGGCGCGCGAAGATGGCCCCTTCATCGCCCGCTTACCGAGAGCCGCCGGTGCGCGCGAATCCCGCTACGCTCACTTGTTTTCCGGAGCCCTCGAATCGGTGGAAGAGGAACCCGTCGGCACCGCTGACCCCGGCAGCACCGAGGAGCGGGCGGCAGGGAACACGACATTGAGCCAACGCGTGGGCGAGCTCGAAGAACAAGTGCGGCAGCTGCGGGCGGAACTGGATGCGCTCGCGGATGCATTCGCAGAGGTGCGCAACGGTGGCGCGCAGCCCGCGCCCGGTGCTGCAGCCGAGGATGGAGCTTCTACTGTGCACGGCACTCCTGTCGGGGATGGCGCACCTGCCGCGGAAGGTACGCCGGCCGCGGCGGGCGCGATTACCGGGGAATAGGCGCGGGCTCAGCCGCCGATGCGGTTTGCTTGGCGATCCCGTCGCGCTCCTCCAGCCATTTGCCGAAGGAGTCGATATCCGCGGCGCGCATGCCGTTCGCCGAGACGCGGTGACTCTCCCGCCATTGTTGCATCGACACCATCAATTGATCCGCGAGCGGGCGCGAATGATTGAACAGATTCATGTACGCAACCTTCGCATCGTCCAGCCGATCGACCGCCATGTAGGCCTCGGCACGATGCTCGATCGCCTCCAGCAGTTCCGGCTTGAGCGCAAGCGTGTGATTGTAGTCGTCGATCGCCTCGCCATACGCACCCAGGCGCAAATGGATATAGCCGACATAGTTCCAGGCCTCGAACATGTCGCCCTTGTTGCTCAATGCCTCGGTAAATTGATCCAGCGCTTTACCGTAGGCATCGCTGACCTTGTCCAAAGCGCCGGCCTTCTTGTCCGGATTGGTCGCCTTGGCCGCAACGTCTGCGTACTCACGTGCGCGATTCAGCGATTTGACTCCCGCGTTGAAGGCCTTTTTTGCAGCGGCGTCCGGCTTGTCGGTCGCCGGCGCGGAAACGAGTTCGCTGCCCGGCTGGCTGCCGCCCGGTCTGCCGCCGCCGCCATAGCCGCCGCCGCCGCCCGGATAACCCTGTGCCGCGGCCGTCTGCAGGCCGGCACCGAGCCACGCCGCCAATATCAGGCAAAAAATAGATATCCGACGCATTCCGCCCTCCGCGAGGCTGCTTGGCCCGTTGTGCGATACTCGCTGCATGCCGTTCAATATTAAGTTCTTGATCCCGTGTGCGCTGGCCTTTTTGCCAGCATTCGCGCCTGCCGCCAAGGCCCCCAGTATGCCGGAAGTACTGGCTGCCGCCAGCCCGGCGGATTGGCGGGCGCTCGATCCGGACAACACCCTGTATGTCGAATTGCCCGGCGGCCGCGTGGTCATCGAATTGACGCCGAAGTTTGCGCCCCTGCACGTGGCCAACATCAAGACCCTCGCCCGGACACGGTACTTCGACGGGCTGTCCATCATTCGGGTACAGGACAACTACGTCGCGCAATGGGGGGATCCCGGTAATCGCCACCCGATACCGGCCGGTATCGGCAAGGTCGCGCCGGAATTCGATTCGCCCCTGCCTGCACACATGCCGTTCACGCTGCTGCCCGACGGCGACGTGTACGCACCGGAAGTCGGTTTCTCCGACGGTTTCCCGGTTGCCCGCTCTCTGCCGCTGCACCGCACCTGGCTCGCGCACTGCTACGGCATGGTGGGCGTAGGCCGCGACTTGGACGTGCAAAGCGGCAGCGGCGCGGAAATGTATGTGGTCATCGGTCATGCTCCGCGGCATCTGGACCGCAACGTCGCACTCGTGGGACGGGTCATGAAGGGCATGGAGCTGCTCGCCGCACTGCCGCGCGGAAGCGCGGCAATGGGCTTCTATGCCAAGGCCGAAACACCGCTACCGATCAAGTCCATCCGCGTCGCGGCGGACGTGCCCCCGTCTGAGCGATCCAATCTAGAAGTGATCCGCACCGATTCCGCGGCTTTCGCCGCATTGATCGAATCGCGCCGCAACCGGCCCGAGGAATTCTTCAAGGTCCCGGCCGGACGCATCGACCTCTGCAATGTACCGATCGCGGTACGCGAGCAACCGAGCCCCTCCGCCGCTCATTCGCCCTGACGCGACGCCGCCTCGATACCTATTCGCAGCGTCTTGGTCGCGATGCGCACCTCGATCAGGAAGGCCGACAATGCCGCTGCCAGCGACAGCATCGACAAGATGAACATGCAGGCGATGAACACCGACAAGTCCCAGCGCAGGAAGGCATTGACGAACAACATGACGACCACCAGCGCGATGAACAGCGCGGACAGCGTGATGAGCGTGATCGCAGCGTTGATGTGACGGGCCCGCCGCGCCAGCACGGCGAGCGCGCCGTGCAGGTCCCGCCCATCATGAATGTGGTCGGGCCGGCGCAAGATGTCCTCCATTGCGCGCGCGCGATCCACGATGCGCGCCAGGCGGCTGGTCAATACGTTGAGCGTCACGCCGATCGCCGAGATGAGGAAAATGGGAGTCAGCGCAATTTGGATGAGGTGCGCGATGTCGACGGATTGGACCGTATACGTGGTGAAGCTGCCGATGCCGGTCATTCCAGAGCGCTGCCTCGCTGATTCTTTGGCTGATCCCGCGGATGCGTCCATCGCTGCAGAAGATGGTCGAGGGAGAGAACCCCGGGGCCCGCGATGGCCAGCCACAGGAACAGGGCGAGATATTCGAACTCATCGAACCCGAGCAGGGTCTCGAGCGAATCGACATCGCCCCATTTCGCGGAGCGGATGGCGACGATCATGGTGACACCCAGGGCGCCCGCGGATATACGGGTCAGCAATCCCAGCAGCAGGAACAGGCCGCCGAAGAATTCGATGCCCGAGGTGAGGGGTGAGAAGAAATGCGCGAAGGGAATTCCCCAACCGATGAAATTCTCGGTCACCTGGGGCAGATTGTTGAGCTTGCCCCAGCCGCTCCAGAGAAACACCCAGCCCACGGTGATTCGCGCGAACAGCGGTGCAAGCCAGGTGAGATGTGCCGCAACCCGTTGCGGCCAGTCAATCAGCCATTCGGTCAACTGCCGCATGCTTCGTCTCCCGGTCCAGGTGGTCGGAGGCCCGCCTCTTTTGCGGCCCAGTATAGCGCCGCTACACCACCTGACCCAGCCGCAAAGCACACAGAAAAACGCCCCGGCCGCCGTGAAGCAGCCGGGGCGTGGTACCAATGACCTTACTTGGCCGTCGCGGGGGCGGCGGCTTTCTTCTTCTTCTTGCTGTGCTTCTTGGCGGGCTTCTGCGCATCCGCGGCCGGCGCGGCGGCGGCAGGGGCATCGGCAGCCATCGGCGCAGCAGCCTTCGGCATATCGGCAGCCATCGCAGCGGCGGCGAGGCCAAAGGTCAACAACGCAGAGCTAATCAAGGTTCCGGACTTATTCATGAGATCTCCAAACGGGTGGTATTAACAAGCGTTTCGAAGAATACGCCGGATCCACCCATTTCATCCGAGATGAAGATCATTTCACAAACCCCATGAGAATCCGCCCGATTCAGCGTTTGCCCTTCGAACGGACATGCCAGACGAGATATATGACAATAGCGATATTGGCCACCAGCACCACCGCCTTGCCGAGGTTCGGCCTGAAGACCAGTTCCCAGACCTCCAACGGGATCAAGCTGGCCGTAATGACCGTGGTCATCCACTCGGCCCAGCGTTTTTGCATCCATAAACCGACGCCTTCGGTTGCAAATATCGCCGCGTAGGCGAACGTCACGATCCGCAGCGCGTGCAGCCGTGATGCGCTCAAGCCGCTGAACCACTGCAGCAACCAGACTACTGCGTAGTGCTCCAACCCTTGAGGACGTTCCGATGCCCAAGTCAGCAACTTGGCCGCGAGTGAGGCATCGCTGAGGCGCACTTCCCCATAGGCGACGGCCAGCAGCAGCAATACCTTCAGCAGCTTGTAAACCGCGATGGTGCGCAGAACGTTGATGCGCGGCTGAGGCGCCGGCCGAGCATCGGTTGTCATGCAGGGTTAGGCCTGGCCCGCAGGCGGTTGAAATTCCAGCGTGGCGTCGAGCAGGGCCGGAATGTCGAAAACCGCTCTCTCATTGTCGATCACCAAGGGAGCGATTCCCGCGGCCGCCACCAGCGCCGCCGGTACCTGGATGCGGTCGCGTTCCCGAGTCACGGTCCAGGTTTCCAATCGCTTGTCCTGGAACGCCAAATTGAGCGCTCCCCAACGCAGCAGGGCCGCGCGCGCCAACGGCGTGTCCCCGCCCCAGTGGCGTTGTGCCAGCGCCATCGCGGAACTCGCCGCGATTTCACCGTGCGGCAGCGTCATCAGATCCTGAATATATTTCACCATTTCATCCGGTGGAACATGCAGGTTCAGATAGGGCGCCGATTCGGTCATGTGGGTCATTTTACCCTAAGTCGGATTCTCGAGACTGAACATGGCATTCTCGTCATCGTACGCGAAGGCCTCGGCGTATCGGGCCCAGCGCAGCACCGCGCGCAGGGTCTGATCCGCGGCCTCTTCGTTCATGAAATCCTCCAGCTCATCGATGAAGCGGCTCTTGCGCGCGGAATGCGAGGCGCGTTCGTCCAGGACCCTGCGAATATGAGCGGCTAGCGGCACATAGGTCAACAAATGACGCGAGAATATGCGCTTTCTCTCATCGAGAGCAGCATGCGCGAAGGCCAGCCCGTCCTCGGTCAGTTTCAGATCGCCGCCCTCGAGTTCCGCAAAGCGCAGCATCTGCAGGGTTTCCGCGACCGGGAACAATTTATCGATCTCCATTTGCAGATCCGAGGCGATTTTCGGCAGATCGGCGATGCCGTTGAAGGGCGGAGCCGCGACGGCCTCCATGAGGCCGGCGAGCAAGTTCGAGGAGACCTGCGGCAATTGGCTGCCGATCCCCAGGCCCGGAAAGCGCTCCTGCCGGGCGCTCGAGCCGCCCTGGGGACGCGCGGTCATTTCCACATAGATGCGTTCCACCAACTCGCGGAAACTCGGTTCCAGGCGATTGCGCGGCTGCGGCAGCGACACCTTGATTTCGCTCAGGATCCTGCCCGGGTTGCTGCCGAACACCAAGATGCGATCGCACATCAACACCGCCTCTTCGATGTTGTGAGTGACGAGGATGACGCCCTTGATGGGCATGCGGCCTTCCGCCCACAAGTCCAGGAAATCGGTGCGCAGTGTCTCGGCGGTAAGTACGTCCAGCGCGGAAAACGGCTCGTCCATGAGCAGAATGTTCGGATGCACCACGAGCGCGCGGGCGAAGCCCACGCGTTGGCGCATACCGCCCGACAGCTCGCGGGGATAGGCGGACTCGAATCCGTCCAGGCCGATCAAATCGATCGCCGCCAGGGACCGCTTGCGGATATCCGCCCTCGGCATCCGCTGTGCCTCGAGGCCAAGCGCCACGTTCTCGAACACGGTCAGCCATGGGAACAGAGCGAAGCTCTGAAATACCATGGCGATGCCGGGCGCAGGGCCAGAAATGGGCTGGCCCAGATAACGCAGCTGGCCGGCGGTCGGCTCCGCCAATCCGGCAATCAGCCGTAGCAAGGTGGACTTGCCCGAACCGGATCGCCCGAGCAGCCCCACGATCTGGCCCTCCCGCAGCTCCAGATTCATGCCCTCGAGAACCAGCAACTCCGCGCCATCCGGCTTGGAGAAAGCTTTGCGCACTTCGCTGCATTGCAGTAACGGAGAGTCGTTCATGGCCAAACCCTATCAGGTAAGTCGATACTTTCGTTCGGCGTAGTAATACAAGGGACGCCAGAACAGCCTGTTGATGACCACGACGAACAGACTCATGGTGCCTATCCCTAAGATGATGCGATGGAAATCGCCCGCCGTCGTCGCCTCGGCGATATAAGACCCGAGCCCCCGCGCCTGTACCTGCGTCTGCCCCCAACTCGCCAATTCGGCGACGATCGCGGCATTCCATGACCCGCCGGAGGCGGTAATGGCACCCGTGACGTAGAACGGGAGAATCGCCGGCAACGCGACCTTGCGCCACCACAGCCAGCCCGTGACCCGAAAATTCGCCGCGACGTAGCGCATCTCGGCCGGTATGGCCGATGCACCGGCGATGACATTGAACAAAATGTACCACTGCGTGCCCAGGATCATCAGCGGGCTCAAGTAGATGTCAGGATTGAGCTTCCAGGTAACGATGCCGTACACCGCGATGGGGAACAGTAGATTCGCCGGGAATGCCGCCATGAACTGGGCAATGGGCTGAACGATCTGCGCCGCGCGCGGCCGCATGCCCACCCACACGCCGATCGGCACCCACACCAGGCTCGCCAGCGCAATCAGAATGAATACCCGCAACATGGTGAGCAGCGCCAATACGCACACATGCAGCGCCTCCGGCACCGGCGTGTTCTTGATCAGCACCCAAACGATGTGCCAGAGACCCAGAACGACCGCAGCGGCCACCAGCGACACCCAGAGCAGATCCAGATTGCGCTTGGGCACAGGTGCGGCAACGGCCCTCGGCGCATCGGTGCGCTTCACCCCCCGGCTGGTCCACAGCACCGCCGCATGAAAAGCCACGGTCGAGGCTTGAATCAACCGCGATCGGCGCATCATGGTGAGCGCCCAGGAATCGGGCACACGGACTCCAGGCTCTTGCTCCACTCGGAAGCGGTCCACCCACGCCACCAGAGGCCGAAACAGCAACTGGTCATAGAGCAGAATCACGACCAACATGGTCGCGATCGCCCAGCCGATCGCCGCGAGGTTTTTCTGTTCGATGGCGAGCGCAATATAGGAACCGACGCCCGGCAACGCGATGGTGGTGTGTCCGACGCTGATCGATTCCGAGGCCACGACGAAGAACCACCCGCCCGACATGGACATCATCATGTTCCATATGAGCGCGGGCATGGCGAACGGCACCTCCAGCTGCCAGAAGCGCATCCAGGGCGACAAGCGAAACGACTCACTGGCCTCGATCAGCTCCAGCGGAACGGTGCGCAGCGACTGATAAAAGCTGAAGGCCATGTTCCAGGCTTGACTGGTAAAAATGGCGAAGATGGCCGCGAATTCGGCGCCCAGGACCCGACCGGGCGCCAACGACATGAAGAATACGACCGTGATCGAAATGAAACCCAGAATCGGCACCGATTGCAGGATGTCCAGGATCGGCACCAGCAGTTTGCCGGCCCGCTCACTCTTGGCGGCCCAGGTCGCGTATGTCAACGTGAATACCAGAGAGAGCGCGAGCCCCGCCAACATGCGAAACGTCGTGCGCGCCGCATACTCGGGCAACCGGCTCGGATCCAGCGACAGCGGCGTCATATCGAGCTGCGACAGAGGGGCGAACAACCCGCGCGACGTCTCGCCCAAAAAGGCGATCAGCCCGATCACGACGATGAACGCCAAAACGTCCCAGCGAGATGCGAAATCTCTGAGAAAGACATAGGGAGCGAAGCGATTCATCATCGCCGCATTCTCGCAGGACAGGCGACGAAGTTGCTAGTAGGGTAGGAGTCTATGGCAGAACCTATGGCGCACTCGCTCATCTTGGCCATCGGTCAATACGGCGTCGGTGTGGTGGTCATCAACGTGCTGCTCGACCAGATTGGACTTCCCGTGCCCGCGGTTCCGACATTGATCGTCGCCGGCGCGTTCGCCGCGGCCGGCCAGATGCCGCTGTTGCCGCTGTTCTTCTGGTCGGTGCTCGCGTGTCTCGCGGCCGACTGCGCTTGGTACCTGATCGGACAGAAGTACGGCATTCGAGTCCTGAAAACCCTGTGCAGGATTTCCTTGGAGCCGGATTCGTGCGTCAGTCAAACTCAGACCCGCTTCGAACGCTGGGGCATCAATTCGCTGGTCATCGCAAAGTTCGTTCCCGGCCTCGCGATCATCGCGCCGCCGATGGCCGGCGCCATGCGCGTCGGCTGGCCGCGATTCGTGTTCTTGAGCACCTGCTCGGCCGTTCTCTGGGTGGGAGCCGCGCTTGCGGCCGGCATATTGTTCAAGTCGCAGATCGCGCGATTGCTGGAACATTTGAGCGCCGTCGGCAGCGCCGCCGCCGCCGGCGCGCTGCTGCTGCTGGCCGCCTACATCGCATACAAATGGTGGGAGCGTAGGCGCTTCTACAAGCTGCTGCGCATGGCGCGGATCGGCGTCGCTGATCTCTACGAGCTCATCCAGGCCGGCGCATCGCCCGTGATCATCGATGTGCGTTCGATCACTGCGCGCGAGCTCGAACCGCGTTGGATTCCGGGCGCGCTGCATGTTCCGCTGCAGGACGTAGCCCGTCAGCTCAAGGAGTTGCCGCGCGATCGGGAGATCATCCTGTACTGCACCTGCCCGAGCGAAGCCTCGGCCGCGCGCGTCGCCAAGGTGCTGATGAATCACGGCTTCAAGCGGGTCCGACCCCTGCTGGGCGGACTCGATGCGTGGGTCGCCGCGGGCTATGCCGTCGTCACGGCACCCGCTCCGGACTCTTAGGAGAGAGAGCCCGTGCCGAAAGGGTACGAGACGGCCGGCCGGAAATATCGACCTCATCCAAAAGCGATAACCAGGCCAACTTCGCATATCCGCCTGGCGGCGCTGCGCCGCCGGGCGGCCGTATCCGCCGCTGTCTTGCATTGCATAATGTGCGGCGTGCTACGTCATATGCAACGCAATGCCCTTGCAGGGCATCCATCGGAACGCTGCGAAGTATCTGCGGCGGCTCTTGGCGCATTGGCGGCTTTGCTCATCCTCGGCGCCGTACCGCTCGCTGCGCGCGCCGATTGGACGTTCGGCGCGGATGCGAGTCTGCGCCACGACAACAACGTCGGCAACGCTGAATCCTCGTCCGCTATCGTCGCAGATTCCACGATCGACGCACGGCTCACGGCATTTCGGGTGTTCCCGCTGGGCGACAGCTACAGCGTAACTATCGGCGGCGACCTCGGCGGCGAGACCTACCGCAAGCTCGCCGGACTCGACGAAGCGTCCGCGGACGGCTCATTGTCGCTGAAGAGAAAATGGGGGCTCGGCGCCTTCGCCCCATGGGCGCGCGCCGGGATATCGGTGGCACGGTCGAGCTATGATGATAGCGACCGCAATGCGTGGGACTACCGCGCGACCCTCGCAGCGGGCCGGCGCTTCGATGAGCGTTGGAACTTCTGGGCCGAATATGCATTCGAACGCCGCGCCGCAAGCCCGCAAATGCAAGTGGTGCCGCAATTATCCGGCGACGCGTTCAGCCAAGACAGTCACAATCTCACCGCCAACTTGGAATACTCGTTGCGTGAAAATACCTCTCTTGCGCTCACGCTGCTCGGCCGCCAAGGCGACGTGGTGTCGACCTCTTCAGGTTATTCGAAGTACTATGCCGGCGCTCAGGCGGCCGCTCTGGATCCGGCGTTTGGTCCTCGAGCCTATGCGTACAAAATCACCGGTACGACATTCGGATTTCGCTTGGGGATCGATTACTCACCGACGGCGCACAGCGCGTTCGGGTTCGGATTCGAGCGCTTGGACACACAGGCATACGGGGGCAACGACTACTCGAAGTCGATTGCGGAAATCACCGCGGACTACCGATTCTAAATGAACAGATTCCTAGCAGCAGTAGCCGGTCTCACCTTCGTATTGGGCGCATTGCCCGGCCGCGGCGCAGAGTTGCACGTGCTGGTGAAGGATCTTCACGGAAAGCTCGTCGCCAACGCAGTCGTCGTAGCCACGCCCTTGGACCCCAAAAATGCGCAGCATGTCAAACTCCCTGCGGATGCCGTCGATCAGATCGACCAGCAGTTCGTGCCCTATGTGAAGCCGGTGTTCGTGGGATCGAAGGTGCGGTTTCCCAACAGCGACCATGTCCGCCATCAGGTGTATTCCTTCTCCCCTGCGAAGAAATTCGAATTGCCCTTGTACGCCGGCACGGACGCGCCGCCCGTGCTGTTCGACAAACCCGGCGTCGTGGTCCTGGGGTGCAATATTCATGATTGGATGGTGGGCTACATCTATGTGTCCGAGACTCCGTTCTTTGCCAAGACCGAGGCGGCGGGAACCGCGACCCTCGACTCTATGCCGCCCGGCGAATATACCGTGCGCGTGTGGCATCCGAGCATGGAGCGCGGTGAAGAGACCACCACCCGGCGGGTGACATTGAGCGCCGACGCTCCCGCGAGCGTCGAGTGGGATCTCGGTCTCAAGCCGACATTTCGAATCCCCCGCGTATCGGGAGCCAGATCCTCGGGCTATCCCTGAAGTCAGCTGAACGCTTGAATGCCGGTCTGCGCCCGCCCGAGGATGAGCGCGTGGATGTCGTGGGTGCCCTCGTAGGTATTCACCACTTCGAGATTCACGACGTGGCGAATCACGCCGAATTCGTCCGAAATACCGTTGCCGCCCAGCATGTCGCGCGCAGCACGCGCCGCATCGAGAGCCTTGCCGCAGGAATTGCGTTTGAGCATGGAGGTGATTTCAACGGAGGCGATTCCCTCGTCCTTCATCCGGCCGAGACGCAGACACGCCTGCAGCGCCAGCGTGATCTCGGTTTGCATGTCGACCAGCTTCTTCTGAATCAGTTGATTGGCGGCGAGCGGACGGCCGAATTGCTTGCGGTCGAGCACATACTGCCGCGCCGTATGCCAACAGCTCTCCGCCGCGCCGAGCGCACCCCAGGCGATGCCGTAGCGCGCCGAATCGAGACAGGTAAACGGCCCCTTCAAACCCCTGACGCCCGGCAACAGGTTGTCCTCCGGCACGAACACATCATCCATGAGAATTTGCCCGGTGGTGGATGCACGCAATCCCACCTTGCCGTGAATGACCGGCGCCGCGAGGCCCTTCCAGCCTTTTTCGAGGATGAAGCCGCGAATGACGTCATCGTCGGTCTTTGCCCACACCACGAATACATCCGCGATGGGACTGTTGGATATCCAAGTCTTCGCACCCGACAGGCGATAGCCGCCGGCGGCGGCGCGCGCACGGGTGATCATGCTGCCGGGATCCGACCCATGATCGGGCTCCGTCAGGCCGAAGCAGCCGATCGATTCGCCGCGCGCCAGCGCCGGCAAGTACTTGCGCTTTTGAGCCTCCGTGCCGAAGCGGTCGATCGGCAGCATCACCAGAGAAGACTGCACACTCATCATCGATCGATACCCCGAATCGATGCGCTCGATCTCGCGCGCGATGAGGCCGTAGCTGACATAATTGAGGCCCCCGCCGCCGAATTCCTCGGGAATGGTGGCGCCCAACAATCCCAGATCACCCATCTCCTTGAAAATGCCGGGATCCGTATGCTCGCGGCGAAAGGCGTCCACGATCCGCGGTGCCAGCCGGCCCTGCGCGTAATCGCGCGCGGCATCGCGCACCATCCTCTCCTCTTCCGTCAATTGCTCATCGAGCAGCAGCGGATCGTCCCAATGAAAGCTACCTAGTGTCATGTCCCAGCCTTTTGTCCTCTCGTGGAACGAAGCATCGCATATCTGGGGTCGGAGGGCATATCCCAAGTGATCCCAAGTGGGCATATCTCCTTGGGTTCCGATATGCTGCCGGGCGAACCGCAGGCAGGGAGAGAATCAATGAGAAGATCGAGGTTGACCTTGGGCCCCGCCGTGTTGAGCTCGAGCCTCGCGATGACGACTTTCGCAGGGGCCTCTTCAGCACCTCCTGTTCCGCCCCCCGCAGACCAGCAACTCGCCCGCGACATGTTGAAGACCCTGGTCGAGATCAATACCACTCATGCGCACGGTTCGACGGAAGCCGCGAAGGCCATCCAAGGCTGGTTGTTGAACGCGGGCTTTCCGGCGGTCGATGTGCAATTCCTCGCCCCTGCCGACCATCCCTCGAAGGGCAACGTCGTGGTCCGCTACCGCGGCAAACACTCGAGCGATCGCGTCCTGTTCCTGGGTCACCTGGATGTGGTGGAAGCCAACCCCGAGGACTGGTCGGTCGATCCGTTCAAGCTGACCGAACGAGAAGGCTGGTTCTACGGCCGCGGCACGATCGACATGAAGGACGGCGACGCGGCTCTCGTTGAATCGCTGATTCGATTGAAGCGCGAGAAGTTCGTTCCGGATCACGATGTCATCGTCGCATTCACCGCCGATGAAGAGGCCGGCGGCGACGCCAATGGACCCGCCTTTCTTCTGCAGGAACATCGCGACTTGATCGACGCCGCATTGGTCGTCAATCTCGACGGCGGCGGCGGCAGCACGCAGAACGGTCAACGCCGGTTCTTCGAAGTGGGCACCAGCGAGAAAACCTACGTCACCTTCACACTCGAGACCACCAGCCCCGGGGGACACGGGTCTCTTCCCGGCCCCGACAATGCGATATACAGACTGGCGGCCGGACTCGGTCGTATCGAAGCCTTGAAGTTTCCGGTGACGCTCACGGCAACGACACGGACGAGCTTTGATGAGCTCGGCGCGCTCGAGACGGGATCGACCGCAGCGGACATGCACGCCGTGGCAAAGTCGCCCCCCGATCTCGCGGCGGCGGAGCGTTTGAGTCAAACCGTCCGGCTCAACGCAGAGCTGCGCACCACCTGTGTTGCGACGCTGATTTCCGGGGGCCATGCGGAAAACGCCCTGCCCCAACGAGCCAAAGCAACTATTCAGTGCCGTATGCTGCCCGGGGACTCCGCAGACAATGTGCAAACTCTACTCATCGCCGCTCTCGCGGAGCCGGCCATTCATGTCACGCTCGATGCGCCGCCGATCGTAAGCCCCGAATCGCCGCCCACACCGCAGATCATGAAGAAAGTGGCGCTCCTCACGCACTCCATGTGGCCGAATGTACCGATCATTCCCACCATGGCCACCGGTTTCAGCGACGACCGGCGAACCCGCAATGCGGGGATGGCCAGCTACGACATCAGCGGTGTGTGGCAGGACGCCGATGAAAACCGAGCCCACGGAAGGGACGAACGAATCGGCATCCAGGCCTTCGACGAAAGCGTGGAATTCACTTATCGGCTCATCAAAACCATGGGGAGCGCGAAGTGAACGGGACGTCGGCATAATCCTACAAAGGCACAATCCAGACACGTACAGGGCGGCCGGCATTCGCCTACATCGGCATCGCGGCCGGCGGCTCTACCGTAGGTGGGTACACACATCCGAGTACACACTTCCGAGGAGCGTAGACATGGCGAATAGCACTCAAAAGCCCGAGACCACCCAGAAACCCGCTGACAAGAACCAACGTCAGCCGGAGACGGGACAGCAGCAGGGAGGACAACAACGGAATCAGCCCGGCCAGCAAAATCAAGGTCACCGCGAAAGCGGCGGCGGTCAGCAGACCGGTGGGCAACAACCCGGTGGTCAGCAACACGGCGGCAGCCGCGGCAATGACAACAACATGAATCGCAAGGAAGGCTCCAAGTAGCACCTTTGTCGGGCGAGCTGGCGCCTCCAGAAAGCGCCGGCTCGCACCACTCGAGAGGGAGCAATGAAGAAGGAAGATGTAATACTTCCGGAAACCCACGGCATCGGGAATATTCCCGCCGAGCGTAAGCCTGCCCAGAGAATGACCTCGATCAAATTGCTGGTGGCGGGCGCCATCGGCGTGCTGCTGTACTTCGCGCACGTCGCGTTCGTACCCGTCGCGCTGGCGCTGTTGTTGGCGCTCGTTCTGTCGGGTCCAGTCGAGGTCCTGCATGGTTGGCGGGTACCGCGCAGCGTCAGTGCCGCCGTGCTCTTGATTGCGATTTTGGGAATCTTTGCCGCGCTGGTGGATTTCATCTCGGTACCCGCGCAGCAGTGGTTCGCGGCGGCTCCGCATACACTGCGAGTCATCGAAAGGAAAATTCGCCCCGTCGAGCAGATCATCAGCCGGGTCGACTCCCTGCGAAATTCCGCCGGCAACATCGGCAGCTCCGCTCACGGGGCCCCGCAGCCAACCGCCGCCGCCGCTCCCGAGGAAAGCGCGCCCGCCCTGTTGCTGGATGCAACGCGAGGCGCCGTGCTAAGTTGTGTGACGGTAATCATCCTCACCCTGTTCTTGTTGGCCGGCGGTCCGCCGATGCTGGCACGAATGACCTCCGCATTCGCCAGCGACCTGAATTCCGCGCACATCATCAGCTTGATCGAGAAGGTGCGCGCCGAGGTCGGCCGCTTTTACGTGACGACGGCGCTGATCAACGTGGGACTGGGTTTCGCCACGTCATTCGCCATGATGTGGTGCGGCATGCCGAACCCATTCCTTTGGGGCACCATGGCCGGGGTATTCAACTTCATCCCGTATGTCGGCTCGACGGCCACGCTGATCGTACTGACTCTGGTGGCCTTCGTGTCCTTCGACGAACTGGCCCGCGTCGTCGCGGTAGCCGGCAGTTACCTGGCCCTGGCCACCATCGAGGGACAATTCGTTCAACCGTTGCTCGTGGGGCGGCGGCTGCGGCTGAATCCCATGCTGGTGTTCTTGGCCTTGTGGTTCGGCGGCCTCTTCTGGGGTGTGGCAGGGATCATTTTGGCGACGCCCGCGTTGGTAGCTCTCAAAGTAGTGGCCGAGAATGCACGGGGAGACCGGCAGCTGCTGAATTTCCTCAGCCCCCAACCGGCGCAATGGCGCGAGCCGGTCAACCGGGCAAAGGATCAGTGAGGAAGACTGGGTGAGAGGCGGCTCCATCGGTGCTGCCAGCGCACCGGATGCAAATCGTCGGCGCTCAGTTCCTCGCTGCTGTAACTGATGATCTTGTTGCCCGCCGGGTCGAACACATCGATGCGCCAGTGGGGCTCGGCCGCGAGCAAGTCCGATGCCACGCTGAGCAATTGATCCGGATTGCGGTAGGGACCTTCCGCGATGCTCCTGCCGGCGCCGATGTACCAATACCCGTCGGCATCGCCATGCACCGCCAATACCGTTTCGCGTTTCTGATCCATGGCGGCTGATTTTCCATATTGCAGCACCGCTTTATGTAGGCGAAAGTCTCAAAGAAGTGTCAGCGCGGCCAAATGGCACCCGCGCCCTCCTCGGCGTCCCCTCTCCTCGACGCACACCTCAATTCCGATGACGCGCCTCCTCAATACCGACGCGCCTCCCTCATACCGATGACACACTGCCTCAATCCCGCATTCCGAAGCGGGCGGTTTTCAGATCGATATGGAAAGCGCCGGCGGCTACTTTGCGCATCCACCGCGCCGTCTCCAGCGCACCGCCGAATGCGAAGAAGTGCGGAGCGGCGATTTGCGCCGACACGGGCGTCGCCAATAGAGTCATCAAGTGCTGGTCTGGACTGGTGGCCAAGCTCGGCGAGGTACCCGCCGCGCTGAGATTGCGCAGCACAGTGCGCATCGATGCGCCGATGCCGCACTGAATGGCGAAATGCACCAGCCTCGCAATCGGCGCGGGGCCCGCAATACCGATGCGCACGGGCAGATGAATCCGTCGGCGCACGAGTTCGCGCTGCCAAATCTTGAAAGCAGCGCCATCGAGTCCGAACTGCGTGACGATGTGCATGCTCACCCCGGTACGAACGGCAAATACCTGCTTGGCATCGAGCGCGGCCCACAGTGAGGCGGTCGCTACCGCGCTGTGACCCTCGGGATGGCCGGCGATGCCGATTCGCGCGATGCCTGAGTCCTCCAGGATCCCCGACTCCAAGACATCCAATGTGCCGGAAAACTCACCGATGGGCTGCGGCGCATCGCCCGCGATCAACAGAATGTCCTCGACTCCGCCAGCGCGCAATTCGGCAAGGGCGCGGCGCAACATGGCGGAATCGCCGACGCGACGCACTGCAATGTGCGGCGTCGCGAGAAAGCCGGCGCGGCGCACCGCGAGTGCGGCGTGAATCACCTGAGCGAAGCCGGCATTCGGCGTATGGGCGATGAAAACCGGCGTACCGGCGGGAAGTATCGACTGTAATTCGGGCAGTCGGCTTTCCTCCGAGGGCGTAATTTCGGTGGATGCGCCATGCATAAAAGACACGATTCGAGCTTTCAGGTCGTCGGTCGCAGGAACCGCTCGACCCGGGTGACTGACCTTGAGCATGGATGTCCATTCGCGACTCGGTGGGCCCAATATAATAGACTCCGGGTTCCGCTGCCCCGGAGTCTCGAGGGTTCTGTGAGCACCACCGTTTCGCAATCCGATGAGTCCGGATACCAAAGCGGCTTCGGCAACGAGTTTGCAACCGAAGCCCTTCCCGGGGCGCTGCCGTTGGGCCGCAATTCGCCGCAACGCTGTCCGTATGGACTGTACGCGGAACAGTTCTCGGGAACTGCCTTCACCGCCCCGCGGCACGCCAACCGCCGTTCATGGCTGTACCGCATTCGTCCCTCGGTAATGCACCATCCCTTTCAACGACTGCAACATCCGAGATTCGACGAACGCGCGGACGACAGCCCCCTGTCGCCGAACCAGCTGCGGTGGGATCCCCTGCCGCTGCCCACGGCGCCGACGGATTTCATCGAAGGTCTCGTGCCCATGGCCGGCAATGGCTCGCCGGACGTGCAGTCCGGATGCGCCATCTACTCGTACGCGGCCAATCGGCCGATGCGCGGGCGATTTTTCTACAGCGCCGACGGCGAGATGCTCATCCTGCCGCAACTCGGCACCCTGTGGCTCGATACGGAGCTCGGGCGGCTGCGAGTCGAACCGCAGGAAATAGCCGTCATTCCGCGCGGTCTGCGCTTCCGGGTCGGCCTTCCCACGGGCGCGGTGCGTGGTTACATCTGCGAGAACTTCGGCGCAGCCTTCAGGCTGCCGGACCTCGGACCCATCGGCTCGAACGGGCTGGCCAATGCACGGGATTTCCAGACGCCCCGCGCGTACTACGAAGATCTCGACGCAGGGTGCGAATTGGTCGGCAAATTCTTGAACCGCCTTTGGATTGCGCCCATGGATCATTCGCCGCTCGACGTCGTCGCATGGCATGGGAACTACGCTCCCTATAAGTACGATTTGCGCCGCTTCAACACCTTGGGTTCGATTTCATACGACCATCCCGACCCTTCTATTTTCTTGGTGCTGCATTCGCCGAGCGCGGCGCCCGGCACGGGCAATATCGACTTTGCGGTGTTCCCGCCGCGCTGGCTGGCGATGGAACAAACCTTCCGGCCGCCCTGGTTCCATCGCAATGTGGCGAACGAGTTCATGGGTTTGATCACCGGCGTGTACGACGCGAAGAGCACCGGCTTCGTGCCGGGCGGCGCCTCGCTGCACAACTGCATGAGCGGACACGGCCCGGACGCGGCGACCTTCGATAAAGCCATCGCGGCGGACACTTCGCTGCCGGCGCATATCACCGATACGATGGCATTCATGCTCGAAACGCGCTGGGTGCTCAAGCCGACCCGCTCCGCCCTGCAGGGAATGCCGCCGCTACAGCAGGATTACATGTCTCACTGGCTCGGTCTCAAGAAGCGTTTCGACCCAGCTCGTCCGTGATCGGCCGACCGAGTCCGCGAACCCGTGCAATCCGACAGAAACATCAGTGTTTTTCCTACAGCGAAGGCAGGGCTAAGTAGCAAAACTCCGCCCATCGCTCGAACCATCTGCAATGGGCCCTGCGGAGCAGACCGATGCACATTCTCGTGATCGCCTTCCTGCTGTTTTGCTTCATTCTGGTGCTGATGGTCGGCTTGATGAGCGTCTTTCAAGACTTGGCGGAGCGCGATTGTCACGGCGGGCCCCTATTCCACGAGCCTGGACCGATCTTCCACCATCAAATTGCGGACCACCGCGAGACTAGATCTCAATTTGCCTGGCAATCTCGATCACATTCTCGGGCGCCAGATTGAACCGATCGACCACTTTCACCGAATTGCGATAAAACCGAACGCGGCGGCTACACGCAACTCATGGGCACGAGCGGTATCGCTTAGTGGACTACGGCGTCCTGTTGTGCGGCGGCGGTGGTGGCCACCGGGTCGGCGGGTTGTGCCGGGGCCGGTTCGGGCGCGTTGGGATCATCGGCGGCGAGCGCCACCGTGGCGATCACACCATCGGCTTTCTGCAGCACTTCCCGCGCGTAGTCCCAGTGGATCGCAACCGTGGTATCGCCCACCGCGGTGCGCAGCATTTCGGCGAACTGATCGATGTTAGGTTCGAAGCTCTGTCCCTGCGCGTCCACGGGCGGGTGCGCCTCCAGCAATAGCTCACCGTCGACCCAGGCAACTTTGATCGGCTCGTTGATGAGGCGTACTTCCGTACCCACCGGAATCAGTGGAAAGAGCGCGGCGACATCGTCCGGATACATGCGGATGCAGCCATGCGTCACCGCAAGTCCGACGGCGATCGGGTTATTCGTTCCATGGATCAAATAGGTGCCGTTGCCCGCCGCCAAACGCATGGCGAACAGACCGAGCGGATTGTCCGGACCCGACGGCACGGACGGAGGCAGCGGATCGCCCGCCGCCGCGTGCTCCTTGCGGACGGATTCCGGCGGATACCACACGGGATTCTTCTGTTTCTGGATGACGTGAGTGGTGCCGAGCGGCGTACGCCAATCCATCTTGCCGATGCTGACCGGGTAGGTGATGACCTCGATCGGACCGCCGTGCTTCGGCTTCGGATAGTAGTAGAGCCGGTGCTCGGGGAGATTAACGACGATTCCCTCATGCGGTCCGGGAGGCAGAATATGGCGGCCCGGAACGATGATCTTCTTGCCGGCCCCCGGCAGCCAAGGGTCGACACCCGGATTGACTCGAATCAGTTCCTCAGACCCCAAACTGAACTTTCTCGCCAGATCGTACAGAGTATCTTCATAAACCGTCTCGAACGTCTGATCCTCGCCGACCACGATCGCATCGCGCGTCGGGAGCGTATACACCGTGGCCTCGGCGCGATTCGCGCCCGCCAGTGCCAGAAGTACGATGGACGCTGCGGCGGTGCCAATCCCGCCCCGTCGAATCAATTTCCTTCCGATTGCTATGCATTCCACCCCGCTAGCCTAGCACGCGCGGCCGCAAACGAAGAATGCGCGCGACGCCGATCCCCGCAATTCCCAACAGCGTCAACAGGTCGAGGCCGCCACCACCACCACCGGAGCTCGGTGCAGTGACGGTCAAGGTGACCGAGCTTGCTGCCGATGAGCCGGCCGCATTGGCGCAGGTCAGCGAATAAGCATCGGTACCCGCCGCCGTCGGCTTGACCATCTGGGTGCCCGAGACCGCCATCGCGCCGCTCCAGCTGCCTGAGGCAGTGCAGCCCGTCGCGTTCACCGAAGACCAGTTAATGGTGGTCGAACCGCCAACGAGCAGGGAACTCGCGGCCAACGTCAGCGTGGGTGCCGCGGGTACCACTTGGGGTGTGGCAGCGAACGCGGCGTCCGCTTGGACCAACCCGTAGCCGGAATCGTAATTCGGCGATTTGGACGCCATCGGCAACGCAGTGGTACGCAACGCCGTATAAATTTCCGTCGGCGTGACAGCGGGATTGGCCTGCAGCATGAGTGCCGCGATGCTCGCCACGTGCGGCGTCGCCGCCGACGTACCGAAGAAATTCGGATAGGCGGGCGTGTTCTGACAGCCGGCGATCGTCGTGTTCAACAGACCGCCCGTCACACCGGCACTCGCCAGCGTGTAGCCGAGGAAGGTGTCATTGCCGCCGTCCGGACCGACGAAGTCCGGCTTCTGCCGAACCACCGGGGTAGGCAGACGATTGCCTGAAATATCGAACAAAATCGGCGTGCCACCTTTGGCCGAAAAATATTCGAGATTCGCCGGAGTGAGTCCGCACGCCGGAGTGTCGTAATAAAATGCAGCGCCCACCGCGGCGGCTCCCGCCGCGCCGGGATGGCCCTGCAAGGTCGCACTGTTGGTCTGGAAGGCATTGATCGTGCTGCCCGCCCCGTCATCCTCCACCACGACTTTGATGCGCCCGGGCGCGGCCGTACCGTCGGCCAGCCCGACCACGATGTTCACCGTTTCCGCGGCGCTGTTGCCGGCGGCGTTGGCGGGGTTGCCGATGATCATGATCTGATACGAGTCTGCGCCCGTCGCATTCGCTCCCGTGCAAGTCACTGGGTTGTTGTTGAAGTCGGTGATCAGGTCGTTGCCGGTTGCCCCGGTGATGCACACATCAATATGGCTGGTCGCGCCCGGACTCGTGACCACACCGTTGACCGGGGCGGCACCGGTGACATAGGGCTGGTCCCATTCGACCACGATGGCGACGAACTCTCCGGGGATCAACGGGGCGATGGTCACCGGCAAGGACGTGGTCGTCGTGACGCCCGACGCGTCGAAGTTCAGCAGCTGTTGGCCCGCATTGGGCGCCGTCGTCGACACCGTGTTGAAGCTGGGCGCGGTATTTTCATACGCCAATGACCCATCGTTGCCGGCGGCGGAAAAATACGCGACTCCTTGCGCTTCGACCGCATCGATCGCCTGAGCCAAGATGCCATCCTGGAAGAAAGGCTCATTGAAGTAGCTCACGTCATCGGCGATGACCTTGGCGCCGGCGCCGCCGGAGGCCACCGGGGCGGCCAGCTTGCCGATACCGGCGGCAAAATCGGCTTCGCTGTTTTCCGCGGTATAAAACGCGAGAGCCGCGCCGGGCGCGACGTCATGCACGACCTGCATCATCGCGCGACCCTCGTCGCTGAAGGGTAGCTGGGTCGGTGCCCCATAGTTCAGGCAGTCGGCCTCCTCGAGTACGGTGACCACGGAGGGCAAATCACCGGTCGATATGTCCGTGGCAGCCGTGGCAAGGAATCCGTTGTTGGCATAACCCGTCGTTCCCGCGGCCGGCACATTGTTCTGTGCATACACCGGATAGCAGTCATAGCTGCTCGACAGCACGCCGACGGTGACGCCCGCGCCCGTGAGCGAATTTCCCGAACGCAGCAGGTCGCTGTGCTGCGCGAAATCGCCCTGGGTCGTCACCGCGCCGGCACGGGTGCGCGGCATCGCCGCGCGAATGGAATGCACTTCGGCGCTGGCGCTTGCGGCATCGAGCTGCGTCACCGGCAGCCAGCCTCCGACATCGTTCGAATACACCGAGGCGCCCTGCAGACCCAACGCCACCAGTGCCGCTTTCAATTGCTGTGGATCGCCACGCGTGACTGCATCCACCAGCACCAACGGCGGGCTGCCTGCCGCAGTCTGCTTGAACCGCACAGCGGGCGCGATCGAGCGCAAGTCCTCCACGGCGTGGTCGGGACGCGCCAGCACCAAGTGACGCGACAGATCAGCGAGCGCACCGTCGAATTTTGCGCCCGCGGGACTCTGGCGCTGCAAGGCGCTGCGGCTGCCGAACGCATGCAGGTGCGCCGTCCCGGCCACCGCACCCGGCCGCAAATGAGGATGTCGCAAGGTCGCGACGGCCCCCGCCGCTGTGATTACGGTGAACACCGCCAGGGTGCTGATTGCTAAGAAACGTGAAGGCATCCGTGGTCTCCCTTTGCCACGACAAGTCCCGAGCGTGAGACTAACCTGCAACGGAAGAGATTGACACAAGAAAAATATTCGAACGCAAATGGGCCGGGGCCCACTCGAGTGCAAAGGGCACTTTACTGCCTCGAGCGCCTGAGCTCGCGCTCAATTGGCAGAGAGATGCGTCTCAGGACATAATTGATCGCATGACCGCCAAGGCCACTTCCATCGACATCGCTTATATGGCAGGAGTATCGCAATCGACCGTATCGCGGGCGTTGCGCGGCAGTCCGACGGTAAGCGAAGAGACCCGCAAGCGCATCGAGGAAATCGCGCATAAATTGAATTACAGGGTCGATAAGAATGCCTCCAATCTGCGCACTCAGCACTCGCACACGATAGCGCTGTTGTTTTTCGAGGATCCGACCCCTGACGATTCGCTCATCAATCCATTCTTTCTGTCGATGCTGGGGTCCATTACACGGGCCAGCGCGCAACGCGGCTACGACCTGCTGATCTCCTTCCAGGAGCCGTCGAGCAATTGGCACGTCAACTACGAAGACCGCAAGAAAGCCGATGGCATCATCCTCCTGGGCTACGGCGACTACGTGAAATACAAATCCCGGCTGGAGCAACTGGTCGCGCAGGGTACGCACTTCGTCAGATGGGGGGCCGTGCTCGAAGGCCAACCAGGCATCTCCATCGGTTGCGATAATTTCAAAGGCGGGTACGACGCCGCGCGTCATCTGTTGGACCACGGGCGCCGCCAATTGGCGTTTCTCGGCGACGCATCGAATCACTACCCGGAGTTTCTCGAACGCTACCGCGGCTATGCGGCGGCGATCGAAGAATCCGGCGGACGCACCTCTCCGGCCTTGCAGGTCGACGCGATCACCACCGAGGAGTCCGGCTACCGAGCGGCACGCGAGCTGCTCAGCCGCAAACAACCCTTCGACGGAATTTTTGCCGCCTCGGATCTGATCGCTCTGGGGGCCATGCACGCGTTACGGGATCACGGCATCAGCATACCGGCCGAGGTGGCGGTCGTCGGCTTCGATGACATACCCGCGGCGAGTCTCGCCAATCCGCCGCTGACGACGGTCATGCAGGACACACGTCGCGCGGGAGAAGCCTTGGTCGACACCTTGCTCAAGTTGATAGGCGACGAACCGGCCACGGGTACGGTGTTTCCCGCCCCCCTGGTGGTGCGACAATCCTGTGGAGCGCTCACTTAGTACGTGGTGGTTCGGCAACGCGCAACACCAGAGCGCCGGATATCAGAAAGCTCACGCCCCCAATGGCGAGCGCATAGATCGGAGCCCCGCCAAACAGCCATTTGAGCAGCAGGCCGAGCATGCTCGCCGCCACCAATTGCGGGATGACGATGAAGAAATTGAATATCCCCATGTACAACCCCATTTTTTGCGCGGGCAAACTATCCGACAACAAGACGTAGGGAAGCGACAAAATCGACGCCCATGCGATGCCGACACCCACCATCGGCACCAGTAGCCAATAGGGATTGCGGATCACGAAGAAGGACAGCAATGCAACGCCGCCAATCCATACATTGATCAAGTGGCCCCACCTAAGACCCACACGATTGACCAGCATCGGTAGGAAGATGGCCGCAATCGCGGCGCAGCCGTTGTATGTGGCGAACAGCACACCGACCCAGTTGGCACCCTGGTTGAAGGCGTCCGAGCGCGGATCGCTCGAACCAAAATGCACTTGCGTGACCGCCGCGGTCGTGTAGATCCACATGGCGAATAGCGCCAACCACGAAAAGAACTGCACCGGTGCAAGGCGGCGCATGGTATCCGGCATCGACTCCAGATCACGCATCACCGTACCGAACCAGTTCTGGCCGCGCGTGAATTCGTGCGTCAGCAACGCAAGCCCCCACAACAACGAGCCGATACAGACCAAGTACAGTTGCCGATCGAGCTCGAAACCGCGCACCAGCCCGAGCCCGATCAATCCGCAACCGCCCCACAGCGCACCGCGCCGCAATCCCGAAACACGGGTCGTGGGCCGCGAAATCCCTGGCGCGGGAAGCGCATCGCTGAATGACTGCAGCTGCTCCGGTGGATATTCCCGCGTACGCAAGACCGTCCAGAGGATTGCCGCCACCAGCACCACCGCTCCGGCATCGAAGGCATAACGCACCGTGTCGGGGACGATTGCCTGTCCTGCGCTCGATGCACCGCTGTTGCTGAACCGCAAGTGCGCCAAAATCCAGGGCAATGCGCTCGCCGCGACGGCACCCAAACCGATGAAGAAACTCTGCGTGGCATAACCCAACGGACGTTGCGGCGGCGCCAGCTGGTCGCCGACAAAGGCACGGAACGGTTCCATCGACACATTGATCGACGCATCCAGTACCCACAGCAGCGCGGCCGCGAACCACAGAGTCGGTGCGCGTGGCATGAGCCAGAGCGCGGCTGCCGCGAGGACGGCACCGACGATGAAGTAAGGTTTGCGCCGACCCAGCCGAGTCCATGTTCGATCGGACAGATAGCCGATCACGGGTTGAACCAACAGCCCCGTGAGCGGAGCTGCGATCCACATGATCGGGATTTGATCCAAGTCGGCACCCAACGACTGAAAAATCCGGCTGACATTGGCGTTCTGCAACGCGAATGCAAATTGCAGACCCAGAAATCCAAAGCACATGTTCCAGATCTGAACGAACGTCAGCGCAGGCTTCGCCGACCGTGCCGTTTCGGCGACACGGCTCGAATCAAGGGATGGTGGAGCGGTGCGCATGAGGGCATCCGCCTAGGGACCGTGAATCAATTCGATCTGCGCCGCCGAGATATCGGCTCGATTGAGCGCACCGGATTCGCCGCCCTGTCCGCCGGTGTAGCGCGCAAAATGACTGAGGTAGGACATGTTGAATCCATCCGCGACGCGCAGCTCGCACGCGGCCTCGGCACGAGCCTCGAAGAAGAATCCCGACGAATATCCCCACGACGTCGCGCCGTCCAGGTGCGGCATCACGATGCCTCCCGACTGTTCGGCTTCCCCGCCGCATTGCGCCGTGACGGATTTGACGGCCGCAGTGATTCCCGTATTGATCGGACCATGCGCATTCGCGTACCTGAGTTCGAAGCGGTACCACCCCGACGCCCGGGGAGTGAAATCAATGACGCGCTCTGCGCTGCCGTCATTCGCGACCGGCCCACCGTCCTTGGCATCGGCCGCGGATATGACGACCAGTCCCGCGTCGGGAACACATGCTTCGCGACTCGACAGCGAGGCGAGACCCGTATCATTGAAGCGTTGCGTCAGGGAATAGCACACAGTGCCTGGGCCGCGCAACGCACGGTCTTCGAAGAACCGCTCGCCCACCGCCGCCGCGGCGAGTAATTGACCGTTCCGGTAGATCTGGACCGTAGCCTCAGGCTCTATGCCCTGCCACGTCAACATCAAGCCGGCGTCCCCGCGTTTCTCGGTCAGCAACGTCGGCGCCGGAGGCGCAAATACCGCGCGCCGCTGCACCGGTGTGAGCTGCCGCGAATCGTCAAAGGGGATCCTGGCAATCGCCAACGTCCCTCCGGCCAGCGGCCGCATCGTTATCCGTAGATCGTTGTCATGGCTCGGCCGCAGTCGGCGCAGGTCGATCTGCGTCCCATCCAATCGCTCACCGTTCAGCGACATCGTCTGGGGTTCGAGCCAGCCGGTCGACGGCCACGTCCGTGGCAGCTCCAGGGTAACGTTCAGCGAAGTGCCGCCCACGCGAACCTCACGCAGCGACACCGAGCGCTGACCGCCGAACAGCGTCTGTGCGAGATGGCCAGGCAACCAAGGCTTGATCGACAATTGTCCATCCTGGACTTTGAGCCCCCACAAGGTGTCCAGCACCATGTTCAAATAGCCGGCAACCGACCACAATTGCCGCGGGGAGTTGATCACGGGCCCCGAAAGTTCCCCGTCCTCGAATCGGACTTGTTGTGTCAAGAACTCAAAGTTCTCCATGTTCGACAAGGACAGCGCGGAACCCCGGATCAATGATTCCGCCCATTCACCCGCCAAGGCGGCGTGCCCCGCCACCTTCGCCGCACCGAGTGCATAGGCGGTGACGAACGGCCAGATGGCGCGGTTGTGATAGATGGCGATGCCGGCCTGTTCCGGCCAGACCACCGGCGGACCGGCAGCGCTCTGTGGATAGCGCTGCAGAATCAGCCGCGCCTTGTCCATGTCTGCAATGCCGTGAATGATGGCGAGGGAAAGTCCCAGCAAATCATAGGAATTCGATGGCACGGAATTGGGTTCCGGCGTCAAGTAGCTCGCGTACAGTCCCGACTGCGCCTGCCAGAATCGCGCATTGATCACCCGCTGCAGGTCCTGCGCCCACTCCTGGTAACGCATCGAGGCAGGGTCACCCAATTCTTTCGCGAGGCGTGCCGTTCGCTGAAGCGCGATCACATGCAGGACGTTGGTGGAGAAGGCGTATCCGGCGGCGATGGATGCGACATCGTTCCGGGTCCACTCGGGATAGTTTTGCTCGCGCCAATCGAGGAACGAGGTCTCGCCCCTGTACAAGCCGGCGTGCGCGTCGAATGCAAAACGACGGTCCTGTTCCACGGTATCGCGCGCCACCTCATAGAAGTGCGCGGCCGCGGCGGGTCGTTCCGCCGCGGGCAGATGTTCGAGCACATCGCTCGCTGCCAATATCCACACGACTCGATCGGTGCTGACCGGCCAACTCCCGCCGCTTCCGGTGTCCTGTGCAACGACGGTCACCGGCGGCGGTCGAGCGCCCGGTAGATCCGCGCGAATGCCCGAGGTCTTGAACAGCAAAGAATTCACAGCCCGTCCCGGGTCGAGCGCCGCGAGGCCGAGATCGACCGAATAGGAAATATCGCGAGTCCAAACGTAGTGCCACTTCTCACCGGTCTCGAAACAAACACAATCGATGGGCCGGCCCTCGTTGAACGAACCGTCACGAATTTGCGAAACACGATCCAACCGGGCATCGGCTACGCTCAAGGCGAACAGGCCGTCAAACAGGGTATTGCCGCTGCGCATATAGGGCTGTCCCTGCTCTTCCGAAACCAACCGCGAGGCGCGGCCGCCGGCGTTCGATGTCGCCGAAAATCGATACGCGTGGCGCTCACCCATGCGCCGGGCACCGCCTCGCCTCTCATCGGCCGTCGACCCGAGGCGCAGCGGCACCTGGCGCACCGACACCTGACGATCGCGCCACCGAAGTTCGCTCGAGCGTTCGTGCAAATTCGCTCCCGTCCGTGCGTACGCCGGCAGGCGATCGAGAGCCTGCGTGACATTCACCGATGACGACGCCGCCAGAGCGAATGCGATCTTTCGGAAGGTCAGGGGCATCGGGCGATCAGACCGGAGAGCGGCGGAAAACTCCACTCCTCGGCCCCACCCACGGACTCGATGATCTGCCACTCGCGATCGGTACTGGGTCGCCAATTGCGCGCGCTCAACCCCAGGTTGAACGCACAGAGCAGCCGGTGTCCGTCCAAACTACGCTCGAACACCAGAAGATCCGCTGCCGCCTCGATGAATCGCAAGGATCCCTGACAGAGCACGGCGTTGCCGCGGCGCAGTCCGATCAGCCGGCGAGTGAGCGCGAGTTGCGAGCCGGGGTCCTGCTGCTGGCGGTCCACCGCGAGTGCAAAGTGCTCCGGGCTGACCGGAAGCCAAGGGGCGGCCGTCGAGAATCCGGCATGCGGGGCGGAAGACTGCCAAGGCATGGGCGTGCGTGCGCCGTCGCGTCCCAGCGTCTCGGGCCAGTTCGCAATGGCCTCGGGGTCCTTGAGGTCCTCAAAACCAATTTGCGCCTGTGGCAACCCCAGCTCTTCGCCCTGGTACAAGAAAATATTGCCCCGCAGAGACATCAGCAATAGCGTGGCCACTTGCGACAAGGCGGCACGGTGCGGAGGCGTTGACCAACGCGACGCCGCTCGCGGCGCATCGTGATTGGAAAACGCCCAGCTGGGCCAGCCCATTCCCACCGCTTCCGGCCACGCGTCGAGCGCGGTTCGAATCAGCTCAGGGGTCAACCGCTCCGCGTACAGAAAATTGAAGCCGTACGCCGTGTGAAAGCGTGCGTTGCCCGCCGTGAGCAGCTTCATCTCCGGTTCACTGCCCTCGCCGCCGATCTCCGCCACGGTGAAACGCCCGCCGTACTCATCGGCGACCTTGCGGATCCTCTCGATGAACTGCGGCAACTCCGGATGGGACTTGTTGTAGATCGCCTGTTGAAAATCGATCGGCCGCGTGCGGGGCCGGCCGCCCGCCGGTGCCGGGGGATTGTCGCGCAGCAGGACATCGTGCATGACATAGTTGATGGCGTCGAGCCGGAAGCCGTCGACGCCCTTCTCGAACCAGAAGCGCGAACATTCGAGCAGGGCATCCTGAACTTGGCGGTTGTGGACATTCAGGTCCGGCTGCTCGGCCAGGAAATTGTGCAGATAATATTGGCCACGCCGGGCATTCCAAGCCCAAGCGGAACCGCCGAAAACGGATTGCCAATTCGTCGGCGGTGAGCCATCGGCTTTCGGATCCGCCCATACGTACCAGTCCGCCCTCGCGTTGCCACGGTCTTCGCTGCTCTGTCTAAACCAGGGATGCTGATCCGAGGTATGGGAGTACACCTGATCGATGATGATCTTGAGGCCGAGCGCGTGGGCTCTGTGGAGCAACCGGTCGAAGTCTTGCAGCGTGCCGAAGATGGGATCCACATCGCAGTAGTCGGCGATGTCGTAGCCGAAATCCTTCATCGGCGAGGTGAAGAAGGGCGACAACCACACCGCATCGACCCCGAGCGACGCCACATAGTCCAAACTCGCGGTGATTCCCGGCAAATCGCCGATGCCGTCCCCATTGCTGTCGCGAAAGCTGCGCGGGTAAATCTGATAGATCACGGCGCCCCGCCACCACGGGCTTGCATCCTGGGCGGCCGCGTGCAGCTCGTTTGCAAGCATCATGGAGCCGAACCTGAGGCGCAGATGACGTAATCCAGTGCCGCGATTTGCACACGATAGCTACCGGGTGCCGACGACGCCGGCGCGCAGGCTCCATGCAGCGAATGGAAACGCTGCGAGCGGGGGTCCACCTCGACTTGAACATCGAGCGGTTGCGTTGACGTATTGAACGCGAGCAGCACTTCGGTGTTGGCTTTCACATCCAGCCGCGAGACCGCGAAAATTCCCGGCGTCTGCCCGTAGGCTCGCACGACCTGCTCACCACCACGCAACGCGGCGTTGGCTCGGCGCAGCAGCGCGAGCTCAGTGATGGTCTTATAGAGCGGGTGACCTGTGCCGAAGCTGCCATCGGCGGCGGCCTGGACACCGATCCGCTTCTCGGCGTTGTAGCTCGCGGTTTTGCTCGCGAACATATCCTCGCGGGCGTCCTGGTCGCGCCCGATGCCGGCGAAGCCCTGTTCGTCGCCGTAGTAAATGACGGGAACGCCGCGCAGCGTCATGAGCATGGCATAGCCGAGGGTCACTCGGCGCAAGATCTCCTCGTCGGTCTCGAGCGGCCACGCCTTGCGCACGAAATATCCAAACCGGCCGTCATCGTGATTGCTGATGAAGGTGGGAAGCTGCTGCGCGCCTGCCGCTCCGCCTTCGTACAACGCATCATCGGCAAAGAGCTCCGCCAGCCGGTCGGTTCCCGTCGAACCGGCCACGGTCTCGCGCACCGCTATGGCAAATCCGAAATCGAGAACCGCCGGAAGTCCATCGACGCGCGTGTGCCTGGCGAGCGGCGCCGGATCGAACTCTCCGGTGAACACCTCGCCGAAAATATGAAAATTGGGAATGCCTTTCGCCGCCGCGCGCGCGCGCATCGCCGGCACGAAGCGCTGCCAGAATTCCGGATTGACGTGCTTGGCCGTGTCGATGCGAAAGCCGTCGATGCCGTAGTTGTCGATCCAGCTGCCGAAGATCTCGATGAACCCGCGCACGACGCGCGGATTCTCGGTCATCACATCGTCGAGACCCTCGAAGTCGCCCATCGTGGCACTCTCGCCGCGGTACGTGGTGTTTCCGCGGTTGTGATAGTAGATGGGGTCGTTCAGCCAATCGGGCACCTTGACGTGTTCCTGACCGGCGGGCACGAAGGGCGTGTACGCGTAGTCGGGGCGCGTGAGCTTGGCAAAGTTCGCTTCGGTCTGGTAGGGCGCGGCATCACCCAGAAATCCCGCATTGATGGGCTCGCCGTTGACTCCACCGCGACGGGTGTAGGGATAATCCGCGCGCGAGCGGTAGGGACACGCGCTCTTGGGGCACTCGCGATATGAGATCACATCGGCCGTGTGATTGATCACGATGTCCAAATACAGCTTCATGCCGCGGGCATGCACCGCGTCCGCAAGAGCGTGCATATCCGTCTCGTTGCCGAAATGCGGATCGACCCGCGTGAAGTCGGTGATCCAGTACCCGTGATAGCCGGCGGACTCGTGGCCGGGCGCTCCCTGCACCGGCTTGTTCTTGTAGATCGGCCCCAACCAGATCGCGGTCGCGCCGAGCCCTTGTATGTAGTCCAACCGCGAGATCAGCCCCTTGAGATCTCCGCCATGATAGAAACCCTTGTCGGTGGGATCGAATCCCGTGACCAGCCGTCCGCCCGTGAGCCCGCCGCGATCATTGGAGGCATCTCCATTCTCGAAGCGGTCGGGCAGGAGGAAATAAACGATTTCATCCTGCGCCAACCGGTTTCGATAATCACCGCCCGCCTCCGTGCGCGGACCCGCAGCCGCGCCGAGGCAAAGCGCCAGCGCACCAACACCCGCCAACGCCCGCGGCATGAATCCCCTCCGCCCCCCATCGATGCTGGAAACGCGCATCAATGTTTGTAGTTGAACCCGAAGAAGAAGTCGCGCCCAAAGGTCTCGAAGTCCCGGACCCGGGACACGTTCTGTGAATAATCGATGAACGGAGTATTGGTCAGGTTGTTGACCTGGAACAGTATCGCCAATCCCTTGACCGCGCCCTTCTGGAATTCGTAGCCGGCCTGGAAGTCGGTGATTTGCTCATGTCTCACGAACTCCAGAGCACGATCGCCCGCGAAGTCGTCGATCTCGCCGATGTAGTTGGAACGGTAGCGCGTGGCAACGCGTGCCGAGAAGCCGTACTTTTCATAATACGCCGTCGCACTCCACACCGTCTTCGACAATCCCGGCAAGGGGATGCTGTTCGACGAGGGCTCTCCGGATACCTGGCCTTGAACGTGAATGGCGCTGTCCGTTTGCGAAACACTCAGGATGGCTCCAAATCCGTTCAATACCTCGGTCAGCAAGTCCCCGGGCAATGACGCCGTGAGTTCGACGCCATCGAGCCGGCCGCCCGCACCGTTCAGCGGGATGGTCAGGAAGCCGGTGTTCTGAATGGGCACCTGGGCATAGTTTGCCGGCAAACCGGTGGTGTACTTCGCAAAATCGAAGCCATCGACCGTCTGATCGTAGATATACGATTTCAGATTCTTGTAGAACACGGCGGCCGATACATAGGCCTTGTTGGAGAAGTACTTCTCATAAGACAAGTCCAATGCATCCGCACGCCAGGGATCGAGCCGTGGATTGCCGACCGTGGCCGACGGAATGCCGGTTGTCTGCGCTACGCTGAAGTCGAATGCTGCCGCCAACTGGTCCGGGCGGGCTCGGGCGACCTCGCGCGCCACTCCTAAGCGCAGCGCCTGCTGATAAGGCAGCTCGAAAACGAAATTGGCCGCCGGCAACACATCGTTGAAGCTCTTGCCGTCGGTGAACGGACTAGGGGCGTTGGTAACTTCATTGAAGAACGTAGAACTGGAACTTTGCTCCGTGTGGACGAGTTGCAGCCCTACGTTTCCCTTCAGCGTAACGCTGGAAGAGAGCTGATGATTCAGATCACCCTTGAGGTACAGCGTCGTCAGCTTTTCGAACACTTCCCAGTTTTTTCCCACCAGAAACCCCGCGTTGCTGGTCGGCACCACCGGCTGGAAGTCGGCGGCGAGAACGCCCGGAACATTCCAGGCGAGCGGTGACGGTGTTCCCGAGAAGCCCAAGTTGGCCGGCGGAAGCAACAGGTTGGGCGTTACCTGGTAGTACTGATTTCCGTTCGTGCTCAAACTGGTTTCCGGCTGCCGTTTGTCCTTGGTCCGGTCGTCGTAGTTCACTCCGGCGACGACGTCCCTGAACCAGTCGCCGGCGTCATGCGATCCCTCGAGGCGGAACGACTTCAGGGCGTCGACGACATGCGGGAACCGGCTGTAGCCAGCGCCATAGATCGTCGGCCCGACCTGCACCTGCGCCGGATTGTTGTAGGAGTTTTGCAATGCGAACGTGGAGGCCGATGACTGGCGCAGCAAATAGGTCGCGGTGTCCGTGGTACCGTCGGTGTATTGGGCCTGCGTTTCGAAGTCACGCTCATCACGCGTCGCGCGCGAATAGGACAAATCCCCCGTCACGCTCCACTCGTCCGTCTTCCACTTATTGTTCCACCCGGTGGCGAAAATCTGGTCACGCGTGAGGTAGGAGAAATTGCGCGCGAGCGGCAAGAGATTGCTCACCGTTGCGCCCACCAATGTGTTGCCCACGATGTCGAGGTTCGAGTAGTTGGCGGTGCCGTTCTTCAGTCCATTGTAATTATTCAGATTCACCTCGATGCTGCGCCGGTCATTGTCCAACGTCGCCTTGGTGTAGTACGTGTCCACGGTGCTGGTGAAGTTGTCAGTCGGTTTCCATTCCAGCGTGGCCAAGGACCCGTCTCGCCGGTTGGTTCCGGAACTGGCCAGGGACTTGATGCCGTCGGTAACGTAGACATCGGCCGGCACGCCCGCGTGGTCGGTTCCATTCAGGTGCCAGGGATCGTAGGTCCCCAGCTCCTTGCCGACGATGGGCGAATCGAGCCGTGCAAAGCCCACGGTCAATCCCAGCGTGTGATCGAAGAACTGGTCGATGTACGAAAAGCTCGCGCGATAGCCATCGTTCTTCGAATCCCCGCCGAGGTTCGCATCCGAGTTCTTCTCGGCGCGCGCGTTGATCGCAAACGCCTGGTGGCCGTACTCGAGCGGCCGGGTGGTCTGCAGGGCGATGGTGCCGGAGAGTCCCTGACCGATGAGACTGGCGTCGGGCGTCTTGTATACGACCACGGCACTGATCAATTCAGCGGGATATTGATCGAACTCGACACTGCGATTGTCGCCCGTACTGACCTGCTCGCGCCCGTTCAACAACGCGGTGGCGAATTGCGGATCGGTACCGCGGATGCTGATGTCGGACGCGCGGCCGTCGGAGCGCTGCGACGTCAGGCCCGGAAGCCGCGAGATCGACTCGGCAATGCTGGTGTCCGGCAGCTTGCCGATATCTTCGGCCGAGATGGCCTCGACGATCTCATCGGATTCACGCTTGGTCGCAATCGCGCTTTCGATGGCGGCGCGGACGCCCACGACCACGATTTCCTGGCCTTGCTGGTCCGCCCCCGAGGCCGCTGAGTTCGATGCAGGCGCCTGCTGCGCATTGGCTGCACCGCTCGCACCGGCGACGGCCGCCGCCAGCAGCCAGGTCGCATGCGCGGCCGTGGTTGAATTCATACTCAAGGCGCGTCGGATGCTGTGGGACAGCCCGACGGGTGTCTGGATAATTGTTTTCACGAAGCACTCCCTGATCAATCAATCGTTATGGCTCATCGGCACGAGAGACGTGCACGTTGGCTGTGTTTACTTGCAGTCAAATCGTTCTTTGCTGTTGTCAGGGATTCTAATCGGAACCCGGCCGCTGCCAAGATGTGTGCATACGTATTCATTGCATGCGTCGAGCGATTGGATGTGCCGCCACTGCGTGAGCGATGGGATGTGCAGCCATCACGCGGCACGACCCATGATGGGCGCACCGGCATGCAGAAACGCAAGCGATATTGAGTGCTCTACATGCACGACGGCCAGGCATTGTTCAGCGGACAGTGGAGCGTCAGCCACGAGTCCTGGCGCGTCGCCGGCACCGTCACGACTTGATCTGGCGGGAAAAACTCGATGACGGCGGATATGACGACAATTCGCGCACTCCGCCCACTGGATCTACGTGGATCGCGGCACGCTGGAATTTGATGCGGACTACGTCGTGCATCAACAATTCTTCGAATTGATGATGCACGACAGAGGCTATACCGATCTTAGCTACGGGAGCCGCGTATTTCCCGGTGCGGTTCACGACGAACTCGTGGGGCCGCACGGCTGGATATCACGGCTGGATATCCCGTTGACGATATTGACGGCTACGTGCCCGAAGAAGCGCGCACATTCACGCGCGCCTGGCTGCTGCTCGAAGCGGGACTCTGACCGTCCTGCGGCAGGCTCGGATAGTCCGTATAACCGGCCGCACCGCCCGCATAGAACTCAGCCACCTTCGGTTCATTGAGGGACGCCCGCAGCGCAAATCGCTGCGGAAGATCGGGGTTGGCGATGAACAGCTTGCCGAACGCCACCGCATCGGCCTCGCCGGCCTCGACCGCTTGCGCGGCGGTCTCGTAGGTGAACTTTTCGTTGGCGATATAGGCACCGCCGAACGCCGCCTTGAGCTTCGGGCCGAGGCGGTCGGGACCGATGTATTCCCGTGCGCAGATGAAAGCAATTTTGCGCTCGCCGAGCCGGCGCGCGACGTACTCGAAGGTCCGAGGCAAATTCGAGTCGCCCATCGAGTGCGCATCGCCGCGCGGCGCCAGGTGAACGCCGACTCGCCCGGCACCCCATATGGAAATGGCCGCATCGGTCACTTCCAGCATCAGCCGGGCTCGGTTCTCGATCGAACCGCCGTAGTCGTCGATACGCAAATTGGTGCTGTCCTGCAAGAACTGATCGAGCAGATAGCCGTTGGCGCCGTGCAGTTCGACGCCGTCGAAATCGGCCAGCTGCGCGTTCTCCGCGCCCTTGCGAAAGGCCTCGACGATGGCCGGAATTTCCTTGCGATCGAGCGCACGCGGCGTGACGAAGGGCGTCGGCGGGCGAATCAGGCTGACATTGCCTTTGGCGGCGACCGCGCTCGGTGCCTCAGGAAGCGTCCCGTTCAGGAAACTCGGATCGGATACCCGGCCCACATGCCACAGCTGCAGGAAAATCCGGCCGCCGGCTTGGTGAACGGCGCGCGTCGTGAGCTTCCAGCCCTCGACCTGTTCCGGCGACCAGATGCCCGGCGTATCGGCGTAGCCGATACCCATCGGGGAAACCACCGTCGCCTCCGAAATAATGAGCCCGGCAGAGGCGCGTTGAGAGTAGTAATCAGCCATCAAAGTATTGGCGATGCGGCCGGCGCCGGCACGGCTGCGCGTCAGCGGCGCCATGATGATGCGGTTGGGAAGCCTGAGATCGCCGAGTCTGATGGGGTCGAATAATGTGGTCATCACTGGTTCCGTGGTTGCTGCGGCGGCGGGAAGCCGGCCCGATTAGTTCAATTATATTGAACTACAGAAGTATGATCGAACGCAAGTTTGCGCTATCCTCTGGAGGTATGGCACGCCCTCTTACTCACCCGCACATCGACGACGTGACGGTTGCCGGCATTTTACATGCCCTATCCGATCCCGTGCGTCTGTGCATCGTCGCCAAACTGCTGAATTCCACGGGCGGCATGAACTGCACGGAGACCACGCTGAAGCTCAAACTCGCCATGCCGAAATCCACCTGCTCCCAGCACTACCGCATTCTCCGTGAAGCGGGGTTGATCGTGAGCGAACGCCGCGGTGTGGACCTTTCGAGCCGCGTGCGCGGCGCGGAATTGGAAGAGCGTTTTCCCGGACTGTTGGCCTCGATTCTCAAATCCCACAAGAAAGAGACGTCGCGAGTCCGGCGCAAATGATGCGTTCACCGGGCGCGCACGAAGGAACGCCGCCGCGGCTTGCCGGCTGGCTCATCGCCGGTTGCTTGCTCGCGGTCTACATCATCTGGGGCACCACGTACTTCGCCATCAAGGTAGGCATCGAAGGTTCACCACCCTTCTTCCTGGTAGGCACGCGTTTCCTGACGGCGGGAGGACTCCTGGTGGCCTGGCAGGCGCTTCGCGGCCGGCCGATGCCCACGGCGCGGCAGTGGCGGGGAGCCGCCCTTCTGGGATTTCTGCTGCTCGTGGTCGGCAACGGCGGCGTCGCCGTCGCGGAACACTCGGTAAGCTCCGGCGCCACCGTCGCGCTCATCAGCATCATGCCGCTCGCCACCGCGCTGTGGTCCGGTCTCTTTGGCCAATGGCCGCGCCGCGTGGAATGGGCTGCGATCGCTGTGGGCGGAATCGGTGCCGTGGTGATGTTGATGGGGCGGGACCTGCAGGGGAGCATCGCCGGAACTCTGGTCATTCTCCTCAGCGTCACCTGCTGGTCGCTGGGTACGGTCCTGGCCCGCCGTATCGACATTCCCCAGGGACCCACCGGCTTTGGCGCCGAGATGCTGGCGGCGGGACTGCTGGCGCTCACGCTGAGTGCATTGCTCGGCGAGCATTGGACATTGCCGTACTCGCCGCGCATCTGGTGGGCTTGGGCGTATCTGGTCGTGTTCGGGTCCTTGATCGGATTCTCGGCGTACCGTTTCGTCGTCGAGCGCGTCTCCCCGACCCTTGCGTCGACCTATGCCTATGTCAATCCGCCCGTCGCCCTGTTCGTGGGCTGGTGGCTCGGCCATGAGTCATTCTCTTCGAACACGCTGCTCGGCTTGCCGATCGTGCTCGGCTCCGTGGCACTGCATGCATGGATCCAAACACGCGGCCGCGGCAGCCCGCGTGCCATCGAGTCGACGGCGCCGGCGCCTCAGCTCTCGAGCGACTAGCAGATTTTGACCGGTAGGAACACCCGCCAATCGGTCAATATCACGGTGCCAAGGCACTAACGGCGCGAAGACAATCGAGGAGGTGAGTATGCGGCGGAGTTCAGTCACGGTGTGGTCCGGAGTCATGTTGGGGCTCGTCGCCGCAGCCACGAGCGCGCCCGCACTCGGCGCCGATGCGGCCGCCGGCAAGGCATTGTTCAGCCAGCAATGCAGCATCTGTCATTCGGCAGAGGCCGGAGATGACGGCGGGGCGCAAGGTCCCTCTCTCGCCGGTGTGTACGGCCGGGCCGCCGCGAGCGCCGGAGGATTTTCATACACCGCTGCCCTGCGTGCCACCCATTTGATCTGGGACGCACCGACCCTGGAACGCTTTCTGGCGGCCCCGGCAGCGGTGGTTCCGGGCTCCGCCATGGTCGTCGCCGTGCCGAGCGAGCGGGATCGCGACAACCTAGTCGCCTATTTCCAAAACCTGGCGCGCACTGCACCCTCTGCCGGCATTGCGGCGAAGGCCGGAGCGGCCGGCGGCGTGCCGACCACCAGCCAACTATCGGCGGATTGGAGACGGGACGCCCCGGGGCGAGTACATCGCATCAACCTCGCCGCCCTGCCCTCGCCCTTTGCGACTCCGTCGGCTCACAATGGGCCGGAGCTCGTCACACGACCGGTGAACGCGGCGCTCGCGTTGCCGCCGGGATTTCACGTCGAACCCTTTGCGGCGAATCTCAAGGGTCCTCGCAAAATGCTGGCAGCCGCCAACGGCGACATTTTTGTGAGTGAGACCGTTGGCGGACGCATTTCCGTACTGCACCCGACCGCTGATGGTGCGCGCGCGGCCAGCACCGATGTTTATTTGCAGGGGCTCAAGCAGCCGTTTGGCCTCGCGTTCTATCCGAATGCCGACCATCCCCAGTGGCTGTACGTCGCCGAAACGAATCGAGTGACGCGCTACGCGTTCCGCGTCGGCGATGTGAAACCGAGCACCAAAGCCGAGGTGGTGATACCGCAGTTACCCAGCGGAGGCCATTTCACCCGGGATATCGCCTTCTCGCCCGACGGGACGCAGCTGTTCGTTTCCGTGGGTTCCGCATCCAATGTCGCCGCATCGATGTCCAAGAAGACTCCGGACGAGATCGAGTCCTGGGAAATGGAGCATGGCCTCGGCGCCGCCTGGGACAGGGAAACCGATCGGGCCGCGGTATTGGTGTTCGATGCGGCCGCACCCGCCGCCGCGAAGATCTACGCCACGGGTCTGCGCAACTGCGTGAGCCTCACGGTGCAACCCGCCTCGGGCGCGCTGTGGTGCACGACCAATGAACGCGACTCCCTCGGCGACGATCTGGTGCCCGACTACTCGACTCGCGTGCGGAGCGGTGGATATTACGGATGGCCATGGTACTACTTGGGCTCGAACGAAGACCCGCGTTTGAAGGACGATCGGCCGGATCTGCGCGGCAAGGTGCTGGTGCCGGACGTGCCCTACCAGGCACACTCGGCCCCGCTCAACATGACCTTCTACACCGCGAGCACCGGCAAATCGGCATTTCCGCCCAGCTACGTGGGCGACGCCCTGGTGGCGTTTCATGGTTCATGGAATCGCAGCCTGCGCACCGGTTACAAGCTGGTGCGCCTGCACATGCGGAACGATGAACCGTCGGGCGACTACGAAGACTTCCTGACCGGCTTCGTGGTCGACAACGGCAACGTGTGGGGACGACCGGTCGCGACCATCGAGCTCAGCGACGGATCGCTGCTGCTGAGCGACGACGGCGGCAACGTCATCTATCGCATTTCGTACGCACGCTGAGCTTCACTCGAGGGCCGCGCTGCACCCGCTATAGCTTTTGCACGATCACACGGCCTTGCGCATTCACATAGATGTGATAGCGATTGCCGTCCTTGCACGAGGCCGTGTAGTCGCTGTCAGCATTGCGCTTGGCGTCCACCAACTGATCGCAGGCCATTCCCTGCAGGACGATCGTCGCCTTGAGATCTTTGCCGAGCGCCGCGTCGGCATCGGCGGGCAAGGGAGCGCGGCCGCCCAGCAAGGCGGCCGCGGTCAGCGTGAGAGCGGAAAGTCGCAGTGCCATGGTAGCTCCTTAGGATTTCTCTTGGATTTTTTCGAACTTGACGGGGTCCGCGAGAAGGCTCCAGATCGCCTCGCGCGAGGCAGCAATTGCCGCCGCGAGCGGGGGGTCGCCACTCTGAAGTAGGCCGAGGACCTTGAGCAGCAGGGCATCGTAGCGCTGCCGCAGTTCCGCCGGCGGACTCTTGCTGGGTCCTCGATACAATTCCCGAAACGCATTGAGCAGATCGTCAACCTGATTCTTCAGCGATAGCTTGGTGAATACGCCGATCGCACGAGTGTCCCGGAGACGTTGCTCCAAGTCCGCCAGATTGAGCGTCGGCGGCGCTGATGGTGATGCCGATGGTGACCGCGCCGATGCCGACGACCCCTTACCCATTGACGGCACGGCGGGTGACCGCTTTTGCGCCGGCGCATCGGCTTGCTTGTCGGGGCGAGCGTCGGTGGACGCCGACTTGTCGGGACGCGATTCGGTCGCAGAACTCACTGGCGGTGGTTGCGGCGGCGGCGGTCGCGATGGCGGCGATGGCGAAGGCGGGATGGATTGCGGCTCGGAGACCGGCGGCACCGGGGTTTGCGCAGCATCCGGCTTCGCGCTCGGGGAAGGCGCCTTCATCGAAGCGCAGCCCGCAACCGTGAGGACGACGAGGATTCCAGCAACCACGGATGGGTACATCGATGGCTCCTCAGGTCACATCCCCTCGAGGCAAATAGTCGAAGGAAGTGACGCAACGCAGACCCGGATGATTGTCGCCAAGTTCGATCTTAGCATTATGCAGGTTGGCGATGGCCGCAACCAGCGCGAGGCCAAGGCCGTTGCCGGGCGTCGATCGGCTGCTGGTAAGCCGATAGAAGCGGCGAAATACCTTATCATGCTCGCCGAGCGGAATTCCGGGGCCATTGTCCTCGACCGAGGCCGCCGCCGTGTTCCCCGATACGCAGAGGCGGATCAGGATCTGCGTGCCCGAAGGAGCGTGCCGAATCGCATTCTCGATCAAGTTGCTGAACATCTGCGTCAGCAGTTCACCGTCGCCTCGAACGCGCACGTCCTTTTGGATGTCGCGGAGCAATACTTGATGCTGATCCTCCGCGACCGGCCGGTACATCTCATGAATTCTCTCGAGAAGATCGGATAAGGACACCGCCGAGAACGCGCCCAGACGCGATCCTGATTCTATTTGTGAAATGCGCAGCAGCGCGGCGAAGATGACGAGCAGATGATCGGTATCCTCGATCGAACGCGCGACCGCCGCGGCATAGTCGTCGCTGGTCACCGATTTCTGGCGCGCCTCTTCGAGCCGATTGCGCAAATGCGTGAGCGGGGTGCGCAGATCATGCGCAACATCGCTGGATACCTGCCGCAGGTTGTCGAGCAGCATGGAAATCCGATCGAGCATGTTGTTGATCGCGGCGGCGAGGCGGTCCAATTCGTCGCCGCTGCCGCGCAGCGGAATGCGATCGCTGAATCTCCCCGCAACGATCGATTGACAAGTGCGCGTAATCGCGTCGATACGCCGCATGAACCGCACGCTGAAGAAAATCCCTCCCAGTCCGGCGAAGACTATTGCCACCCCTTCGATCCACGCAAACGCCTCGAGGATTCGCACGCGAGTCGCCGCGATTTGCCCCGTGTCGCGGCCCACGAACAGATAAACGCCGTCCGCGATGTATACGCCGCGCCCGAGCACCGTCACCTTGGACTCGTGTTCGCGGCGATGCGGCGCCGGAAAGCTGAACAGCCCGAGCTGCAGCTTGATCGGCTGCAGATTTCCGGCGAGCCTGCCGCTCGCTTCGTCCTGCAACAGGATGTATCCGCCCGGCAGATCCACGCCGGAATAATCCCCCGACCCCAGCCGTTGCTGCACCACCTCGACGGCTTCGGACAGGCCCTTGCCGCGGTAACCGTTTCTGATGGTGCTGATGTCCGCGTCGATTGCACCGACCAGTGCCGACGTCTGGGTCTCGTGCACGATCCAGTAAACGACACCGAGCAGAACCCAGGAAAGAATCAGGAACAGCGTCGCGAACAGCGCCGCGGATCGAAAACTCTCGGTCCGGAAGACTCTAATTGGGTGCAAGGAATTTATACCCCAGCCCGCGGACCGTTTGAATCACGTCCAAATCGAAGCCCTGATTGAGTTTGGCGCGCAGCCGGCTGATGTGGCTTTCGACGACGCTGGTTTGCGGATCGAAATGAATGTCCCAAACATTTTCGAGCAGCATGCTGCGCGTGAGGACTCGATCCGGATTGCGTACGAAATATTCCAGTAACCGAAATTCCTGCGGCAACAAGTCGACATACTTTCCTGCCCGCACTACCGTACGCCTGAGCAGATCGAGCTCGATCGACCCCAGAGTCAGCCGAATCGCAGACTCATTGGCGTTGCCGGGCCGGCGCGACAGCACTCTCACCCGCGCCAACAGCTCCGCGAACGCAAACGGCTTGACCAGGTAATCGTCGCCGCCCGCCTCGAGACCCTGTACGCGATCGTCGATTCCGCTCATGGTGGTCAGATAAATGACCGGCGTCGCCACCCCGCGGGCGCGCAATTCCCTGACGAAGCGCAGCCCGTCCAACCGCGGCAGCATGCGATCCAGGATGATGACTTGATACTCGGTCCCGCAGGCGCGCGCGAGCCCGCTCTCGCCATCGAGGCAATGATCGACTTCATAGCCCTGCTCGCGAAACTGGCCGCGCAATGAGCCGGCCAGCTCGACGTCATCTTCGACCAGTAAGATATGCATGGTCCGTCAGGTTACGCCACGCGGGTAAAAAACGCATAGGCTGCGAGGGCGTAGACTATTACAAATATACAAAAGTCGGTTCGGGGAGCCCATGCTAACTTTCGGTTCGATCCCACGCGGAAGGTCACTAGCCGTGCGACCCACATCGGTCATTGCGATATTCGCCTCCCTGACATGCAGTTCCTGCGCACTGGAGGCGGAGAAGCCGGCCGCGCCGGTCGTCCCGCCGGCTTTCGAACAGGCAGCAGTCAGCGACGCGCCGTGGCCGGATGAGAGTTGGTATCACGGCTTTGGAAGCGGTGAACTGGATTCGCTGCTCGCGCTCTCTCGAGACAACAACCACGACATCGCCGCCGCCATCGCGCGCGTGCGGCAGGCGGATGCCCGGGCACGCCAGGCCGGCGCCGCGCTTCTGCCGCAGGTCGATGCGAACGGCAGCGCCACGCAATTTGCCGGCGGCTCGCGCGGCACCACGGCGCACGAAACCGACTGGTCCGCGCTGCTTTCGGCGAGTTACGAAGTGGACTTCTGGGGCAAGAATCGCGCAGCAAGCAATTCCGCGCAGGCGCTCGCTCGAGCAAGCCGCGCCGACCTCACGACCATGCGCATCACCCTGTCGAACGGGGTCGCCGGCAGTTACTTTCAGGTATTGTCGCTGCGCGAGCGCATCGCGCTGGCACGTCTCAATCTCGAAGCGGCGCAGGGCGTTCTGCATTTCACCGAGGCTCGATTCACGGCGGGCAGCATCGGCCCTGCTGAATTGGCGTCGCAACGTGCCGCGGTCGCGAATGCCGAATTGATCATTCCCCAACTCGAACAGCAGGAAGTCGAGGCGCGCGGCGCGTTGGCCCTGCTCGTCGGCCGTGCACCGGAAGGATTTACGGTGAGTGCGCAGAATCTGGACGCGACAGCCGAACCGATGATTGCCGCCGGTTTGCCTTCGCAGCTGTTGCAGCGCCGGCCCGACCTGATCGCAGCCGAACATAACTTGACCGCCGCCCATGCGGATTTGATTGCGGCACGGGCGGCACTGTTCCCATCGCTGAGCTTGACGGCCGGCGGCGGTGTGCAAAATCCCGCGGTTCAGGCCGCGGTCATCACCTTGGCGGGAACCGGCTGGTCCCTGACCGCCGGCGCGTCGCTGGTGCAGACCATATTCGATGCCGGACGCCGCCGCGCGGTCATCCAGGAAGCGACGGCAAAACAAGAAGAGCTGGTGGCCAGCTACCAGGGGTCGATTCTCGCCGCGCTTCTGGACGTGGAGAATGCGCTGGCGGCCCTCCACTATCTCGATCTGCAGCAAGAGCCTCAGCGGCAAAATGCGGACCAGAGCGAGCGCGCCTTCCAAGGCGCGCAATCGCGCTACCGCGAAGGTGCCGGGGAATATCTTGCGGTTCTCGAATCCCAGCGCACGCTGTACGCCGCCCGCGATCAGCTCAGCCAATACAAGCTGGCGCGACTTCAGGCGCTGCTCAGCCTGTGCAAGGCGCTCGGCGGCGGCTGGCAGTACCCGACACTTCCGCAAAAACAATCGTGATATCCATGCAACATCTCTCCATGCGACAACTATCCCTCCTGGCTCTGTTGAGCCTGACGCTGCTCGGCGCCTGCAGCAAGCAGCCGGCGGCGGATGCCGGCAAGCCCGTAGCCGAGGAAAAAGACGCGGCAGCGGAAAAGAAAGACGCCGGCGACGAAAAAGACGAAGCGGGCTCGGCAGATGTCAAGCTGACGGCGGAGGAAGTCGCGAAACTGGGCATCGCCACCGCCGCCGCGGCATCCGTTCAGTACATCCCCGCGAAACAGGGATTCGGCGTAGTACTGAGTCACGATGCGATCGCCCAAGCGGTCGCCGACGTGGCCACGGCGCAGGCCGGGGCGCGTCAAAGTCAAGCCGTGCTGGCGCGCATTGCTCGGCTCGCCGGCACCGCCGGCGCCGAGAGCACCGAAGCGCACGAGAGCGCGGCTCGTCAGGCGGCGGTGGATGCGGCCGCACTGCGGCTCGCCGAGGCCAAGTCGTCGGCGATTCTCGGCCAACGCCCCCCTTGGGCGGGGCACGACGACAGCCAGGTGCTGGCGGAGCTCGCCGAGGGCCGCAGCAAGCTGCTGCGCGTCACGTTTCCCCTTGGTGCCTTGAGCGGTGCCGCTCCGAACAGCTTGCGCGTCGCGCGTCTCGATGCGGCGACTGTCGGCGAGAGATGGACTGCGCGCGCCGTGTGGGATGCTCCGGCGGACTCCGGCATTCCGGGGCGCAGTTTCTTCGCATTGCTTCAGCACACGGATGTGGGCGAAGGCGAGCGGCTTCTGGTATGGGCCACCGGCGCTGCTTCCGAACCGGCAGAATCCGGAATAGTCGTACCACCCTCCGCCGTGGTCGTCAGCGACGGCAAGTTCTGGTGCTATGTCGAACGGCAACCCGGCGTTTTCACGCGCGCACCCCTCAATATCGGCCGGCCGATGGCCGACGGCTATTTCGTCAAAGACACCATCAAGCCCGGCGATGCGATCGTCACCTCCGCAGCGGGATTGCTGCTGGCGCGCCAATCCAATCCCAGCTCGGAAGCGGAGTAAATCATGCGGGGGCTGGTATCCCTGTGCGTACGCCACTTCGGCATCGTCACGGCGCTGTCCATTCTGGCGTTGATCCTCGGTTGCTGGGGCGTCACGCGTTCGCCGCTCGACGTATTCCCGGAATTCGTTCCCTCGCAAGTCGACATCCAGACCGAGGCGCCGGGATTCGCCCCTGAACAGGTCGAAGAGCTGGTCACGAAACGCATCGAGAGCGCCGTCAACGGCGCATCGGGCTTGGCCACACTTCGTTCCGAATCGATACCCGGTCTCTCAGTAGTCACCATCACGTTCACCGATAACGTGGACGTTCATGTCGCGCGCCAGGGTGTCTCCGAGCGATTGTCCGAGATTGGCAGCACGCTGCCCACCGGAGTAGGCACGCCGAAACTGTCTCCGCTCGTCTCGAGCACGATGGATCTGCTCAAGATCGGACTGCAGTCGGACAAAGTGGACGGCTATGCGCTGCGTGATGCGGCCGATTGGGTCATCAAGCCTCGCTTGCTCGCCGTTCCGGGGGTCGCGCACGTGATCGTGTTCGGTGGCGACGTTCGGCAGATCCAGATCCAGCCCGATCCCAATAAAATGTCGAGCTATCACGTGACGCTGCTCGACGTGGCGGATGCCGCACGCGGCGCCCTGGCATTGCACGGCGCAGGATTCATCGATCTCGCCGCGCAACGCGTGTTGTTGAGATCGCCCACGCCGAAACCGGATGCGGCCGCCATCGGACAGGCGGTCATCGCCGTGCGCAATGCCGTACCGGTGCTGGTGCGCGACGTGGCGGAGGTCAAGGAAGCTCCGGCTTTGCGGTCGGGCGACTCCCTGATCATGGGTAAACCGGGCGTCATGCTGTCGCTCGCGAGCCAGTACGGCGCCAATACGCTGTCGGCCACTTTGGCTGTCGAACAGGCCATGGCGAACCTGGCACCCGCCTTGAAGGCGCAGGGCATCACCGTGTACCCCGCGCTGCACCGCCCGGCGAATTTCATCGAGCGCGCCCTGGGAGATCTCGAGCACTCTCTGACGATCGCCGCGGTGCTGATCCTGGCGGTGCTGTATCTATTTCTGCGCGACGTGCGTGCCGCGCTGATCGCGTTCACGGCGATCCCTCTGTCGCTGCTGGCGGCCGTGCTCGTGCTCGACCGCATGGGGCACACTCTCAACACCATGACCTTGGGAGGATTCGCGGTCGCCCTGGGCGTCCTGGTGGATGACGCGATCGTCGGCATCGAGAACATCCTGCGGCGCATGCGTGCGAACGCCCTGGCGGCGAACCCGTTGCCGCGGCTGGACGTCATTCGAGAAGCGTCGCTCGAAGTGCGCGGACCGGTCATCTACGCCACCCTGGTCGTGATCGCGGTGTTCCTGCCGGAGCTGTTCACATCCAGCGTTCAGGGCCATTTCGTGGGCCCATTGGCGCTCGCGTTCATACTCGCTGTGACGGCCTCGCTGCTCGTGGCCATGACGGCGACGCCGGCCATGTGCGCACTGCTGCTGCGGGACAGCGACGCGCACACGGAATCCCGCTGGCTGGCATGGGTCAAGGAGCGGCAAGTCCGGGCGGTGCTGTGGGTCGAAAAGCACCTCAAGCTCATGGTCGGTCTGCTGATTGCCTGTTGCGCGGCCGCCGCCGCGGCACTGCCGTTTCTCGGCGGAACGTTCATGCCCGATTTTCGCGAGGGCCACTTCGTGATGCAGGTGGTGAGCTCCATTCCCGGTACGTCGCTGCAGGAAATGCTCGCGGTCGGCAAACGGATTTCGGCCGACGTGCTGCGGCTGCCTTACGTGTCGACTATCGAACAACAGGTGGGCCGCGCGGAGTTGGGCGAGGATACCTGGGGACCGCATCAGAGCGAATTCCACGTCGAGCTCAAAGCGGACGCATCCGTGGATGAAGCCGCGGCGCAAGACGCCTTGCGGGCGATATTGAGCAAGTATCCCGGCATCCAGAGCGAGGTGGTGACCTTTCTCGGCGACCGCATCAGCGAAAGCTTGACCGGCGGCACGGCGCAAGTTGCCATCAAGGTGTTCGGCGACGATCTGGACACGCTGGACAGCATCGGAAATCAAATCGTGGCGGCGCTCGGCAAGGAACCCGGCCTCGTGGACCTGCAGTTCAAACGCCAAAGCGGCACACCAACCATCGCAATCGAGCTCGAGCCGCAGGCCCTGGCCGCCATGGGGCTGCGCACGCAGGATGTGCTCGAATCGATCCAGTCGGCTTTCGCGGGAGAGACCGTGGGCCAGGCGTTCAACGGCACCCGTACCGTCGACACGGTGTTGCTGATACCGGATGCGCTGCGGCATCGGCCCGAGCAGCTCGGCAAGCTCATGATCGCGGGGCCGCTCGGCGAGGTACCGCTGTCGCATCTGGCGCGCCTGTCGCCCACGGCCGATCGCTACAGCATCGAACACGACGGCGGCCAGCGCCGCGTCACCGTGACGTTCAATGTCAGCGGCCGAGGATTGCAAGCGGCCGTCCTCGACGCCAAACAGCGAATCGCGGGGGCCGTGGCGCTGCCGCCCGGCTTCTACATCGAGTTCACCGGCGCGGCCGATGCTGAGAATCGGACACGCACCGAGCTCGCGCTCTATTCCGGTCTCGCCCTGGCGTTGATACTCATGATCCTGTTCGTCGCGTTTCGATGGCGCGCCAACAGCTGGCTGGTGATGATCAATCTTCCGTTCAGCCTGATCGGCGGCGTGCTGGCGATCGCGGCGACCGGCATCGGTATCTCGTTAGGGACGCTGGTCGGGCTCGTCACCGTATTCGGCATCAGCGCGCGCAATGCCATATTGCAGCTGGCGCACTACGAGCATCTCGTCGAAGTGGAATCCGCTCCCTGGGACATGCAGACGGCGCTGCGCGGCGCGAATGAACGATTGATCCCGATTCTGATGACCGCCGTGGTCACGGCTCTCGGCCTCGCGCCCTTGGCTTTCAGCATGAAGCATCCCGGACAAGAGATCGAGGGCCCGATGGCCGTGACCGTGCTCGGCGGGTTGGTGTCATCGACCATCCTCAACTTGTTGGTGCTCCCGGCGCTGGCACGCCGCTACAGCCGGCGTCCGTCCGACGGCTAGTAGCTCGCCGCCTGGACATGCCACGAGGGACCAGTGTCAATACGAACGTATTGACACGACGGCGTCGATGATGGATGCTCGTGCAATGAGCAAGTCGCCGAAAACGGCGCAGATGCAGATTCGTGTGTCCGCCGGTGAGAAGACCGCGATTCAGCGCGCCGCCGCGCGGGCGGGCATGGACATGTCGGCGTACGTGCTGGCCCGAGTCCTGTCGGTCCCGGCTGCCCAGTTTCAGGATTGCGTTCGGGATTGCGCCGCCTCGGCGGCGCCTCGCTTCGCGCTCGCCGAGCTCAACTCATTGCTCTCGGTCCTCGCGGCAGGTGAGCTGCGCGACGCCGTAGCCGCCGCCCCGCCTCGGGGATTGCCGCCTTTTCTGGGTAACTACATCGCCGCGATGGTCGAGTACGCCTGCGCACGGAGTGCGGTTGCGATTCCCGAATGGACGCGCGCGATCACGCCCCTGGCCGAGCCTGTGTTCGGCTCGGAGCTGCTGAGCCTGCGCCTCTATTTACTGACGCATTCGCCGCCGCCGTTCCGCGTGCGCAACATCTTCATCGATTCGACGTTGGGCGACCGGATTTGAAGTCGTGGCACTGACCCAAGCCGATCTGCGCAGGTTGTTCGAACTCTTGAACCATGAACTCGGCCGCTCCGAGACACAAGGCGAACTATTCCTCGTGGGCGGTGCCGTCATGTGCCTCGCATACGCCAGTCGACCGTCGACCCAAGACGTTGACGCCGTGTTTCGGCCACCGGCTCAGGTGCGCGAAGCCGCCGCACGGGTGGCAACACGGGCCAGAGTGAAGGCGGATTGGCTCAATGACGCAGTCAAGGGGTTCATCAGCTCGCAGGGGGATTTTGCGCCCTTCCTCGAACTCGATCACTTGCGGATCATGGTGGCGCAACCCGAATATTTGCTGGCGATGAAGTGCCTGGCGATGAGGATCGGAGCAGAATTTCACGACGAGGATGATGTACGCTTCCTGTTGCGACTGCTCGAGCTGCGCACCTACGAGAAGGCGGTGGCCGTCATCACCAAATACTACCCATTGGAGCGATTCCCCCAGAAGACACTGTACGCGCTTGCCGAGCTGCTGCCGAAGCCGGCCTGAAGGCCTGCGCCGCGCCGGACGGGACCGAGTTCCGTCAGATTGGTATCATGTCGGGCGCGCCTTGAGCGCCGAAGCACGAGGAGAGTTCTCAGATGCAATTGCGCGCGAGAGTCAAAGGGGGCGGCACCCGCCCGCTCGATGCATGGGGCGTCGACAGTGAATACGGCACCTTGCGCGACGTGCTGGTCGGACCCATCGATCATTTCGCTTGGCAGCCGGGCAACGCCGTGTGTCAGCGCGCCGAACGGATCGGCTTGCAGTTCGATTTCGCGGTTGCGCGGCGGCAATATGGCGAAATGATCGACGTCTATCGGCAAGCGGGAGTCAAGGTGCACTACCTTGCGGCCGACCCGACGCTGCCCTATCAAATCTTCGCGCGCGACAGCAGCGTCATGACGCCCTGGGGCGCGGTGATCATGCAGCTGGAAAAAACCTATCGCCGGGGCGAATATGCGGCCTGCCTGCAATTCTATCTCGATGCCGGCATCCCGATTTACGATTTGATCACTGCGGGCAACATCGAAGGCGGCGACTTCATGGTGCTGCAGCCCGGCGTCGCCGCCTGCGGTTACTCCGGCGAGCGCTCCATCGAACCTGCCGTGCGGCAACTGCAGAGCTGGTTCGAGGCAGAGGGGTGGGAGCTACATACCTATGCCTTCGACTCGCATTTCCTGCATTTGGACGTGCAGATCGGCATGATCGCCGAAGGGCTGGCGGTGGTGTGCGTGGAAGCGGTCGAGCCGGAACTGGTCGAGTGGCTGCGCTCGAAGGGGATCCGCGCCATCCCCATCCCCTATGGCGATGCCATGCAATTGGGCAGCAACGTGGTGGCTCTGGGGAAGGAGCGTGTGCTGGTACCCGCCTCGAGCAAAAACCTCGTCGCCGCCTGCCGCGCGGAAGGCCTCACCGTTTACGACCCCGATGTGTCGATGATCAGCAACGGCGGCGGCGCCGTGCATTGCATGTGCCAAGCGCTGAGGCGTGATCGTGTCCGAACCCCGTGATATCTCGCGCCGCACATTCGTGCTGGGCACGACGGCGGCCGTGGCCATCTCGGCGGCCGGCACCGCGACTCCGGCGGCCAACCCGGTGAACGAAACGCATTCCGACACCGATGCCGGCCTCTGCAATCTGAGCGCGGCCGAAGCGGTCGCCCACATGTCGCAGGGAGCGCTCAGCTCGGAGCGGTATACACGGGCGCTGCTCGCCAGGTGTCAATCGGCGCACGCTCTCAACGCCTTCATCACCTTGGAGCCGGCCCGAGTGCTCGAGGCTGCCCGGAACCGCGACCGCGAGCGTCTCGCCGGCGCGAAACCGGGACCCTTGTTCGGTCTTCCCATTCCGGTCAAGGACAGCGTCAATACCCGGGATTACCCGACTACCGGCGGCACGCCGGCGCTGCGCCATTTTCGCCCCGCGCAGGATGCACCGGTGGTCGCCGCGCTGCGCACAGCGGGAGCGCTCGTGCTCGGCAAGACGAATCTGCACGAACTCTCCTATGGCTGGACCAGCAACAATCTGGCGTTCGGCGCGGTGCGCAATCCCTACGATCAGTCGCGCATTCCCGGCGGCAGCAGCGGCGGCACCGCGGCAGCGATCGCCGCTCGCCTGGCCCCGCTCGGCATTGCCGAGGACACCGAAGGATCCATCCGCGTGCCCGCGGCCTTGTGCGGCATTGCCGGGTTTCGGCCGACCACGGGACGATACTCCACTCGGGGGTGCGTGCCGATCTCGCCGCTCTTCGATCAAGTCGGACCGCATGCGCGCAGCGTCGCCGATCTCGCGCTGTTCGATTCGGTCGTGGCCAACGATTGGCAAAAGCTCGATGCCGCGCCGCTCGCGGGCGTGCGCCTCGGCGTCGTCCGCAACTATTGGTTTGCCGATCTCGACCCGCAGGTCGAGCGTCACACGGAACTCGCACTCGCACGGCTCAAGGAGGCCGGCGCGCAGATCATCGAGACAAAGTTGCCCGGGCTCGCCTCGCTCATCGCGCTGACCACAGACCAAGTCCAGAATCACGATGTCCGCATCGCACTCGCCCGCTATCTGAAGGAGTACGGAGCCGGAGTCGACTTCGACACCCTGATCGCGCGGGCCAGCCCCGACATTCAGCGCCTGTTTCGCAGTGATGTGCTGCCGGGCGGGCGCAATTTCGTCACCGAGTCCAAGTACACGGCGGCACGCGATCAATACTTGCCGGAGTTGCGCAGTCTGTACCGAGACTACTTCACCCAGACCGGCGTCGCCGCCATGGTGTTCCCGACGACGCTCGTCCCCGCACCGCGTATCGGCGAGGACATTACCGTACAGGCCGGAGGCCATGCCCTGCCCTTCGACGTCGCCGTCGCGCGCAACATTGCACCGGGCAGCACTGCGGGCCTGCCGGGGCTCGTTCTGCCGATCGGTCTCACCGACGACGGTTTGCCGGTGTCGATCGAGTTGGACGCACCCGCGGGAAGCGACCGCGCTCTGCTCGCACTCGGCCTGAGCGCAGAGCAGGCGCTCGGCACCCTGCCGGCCCCGCGGCTTTAGCCTGCTCGCTCTTTGCCGGGAACGCGACGCTCAGAGAAAATCTGCGTCGTCATACAAGAGTTCGAGTTCATCGACTTTTTGTGCCGCGCAGTGGGCAAAAAAACCATCTTCCCCTCTCCCTTCGAGTTAGTCATTCGGCGATAGTGCGATCAGTGCTTGATCGCCAATCGCATCAACATTGCGACGACCGCGAGTGCGAGCACGCTCATCGACCAGATGGCGAGCAGCCACAGGAGTCGCTTGTACAGCGGACCCGGCGGGATTTCGCTCAATGGTACCCTTCTTCGGCAACCTTGCCCCGGAATACCCAGTAAGCCCAGGAGGTATAGGCGAGGATCAGAGGCATGAGTACGCACGCCCCCGCCAGCATGAATATCTGGCTGCTCCTCGGCGCCGCCGCACCCCAGATCGACAAGCGGCTCGGGATCACGTCGGGCCACATGGAAATCGCGAGCCCGAGCAGGGACAGTCCGAACAGACTCAAGGTCAGCGCAAAGGGCAGAAAATCGCGGGCCTCGCCGAGGCGCCGGTACAGCACCACGCCGATCGCCGCGACCGTGAACGGCATCGCCGCCAAAGCACTCATGCCGGGCCAGGTGAACCAGGTCGCATAGTACTTGGCACTGAGGAAAGGCGTGTAGATGCTGACCGCACCAATCGCCGCAAGTAAGCCGATGGTCAAACCCCTGGCGAAACGACGGGCCTCGGCCTGCAGAGGCCCCGACGTCTTCCAAATCAGCCAACAAGCACCCAATAGGGAATACCCGACCAGCAAACTCACTCCGGTCAGGACGCTGAACGGCGTGATCCAATCCCAGTATCCGCCGGCATAGGCACGCCCGCTGATCTTGATTCCCTGCAGCAGGGCCCCCAGCGTCACGCCTTGTGCGAATGTCGCGATCGATGGAGCCTATGCAAAATCCCGCGTCCCAGCGGGCGCGGTGATTCGGATCGCGCCAGCGGAATTCGAAGGCGACGCCGCGCAACACGAGTCCCAGCAACATGGCGATCATCGGCGCATACAGGGCCGGCAGAATGATGGCATAGGCCAGGGGGAACGCAGCCATCAATCCGCCGCCGCCCAGCACCAGCCAGGTCTCGTTGCCGTCCCATACCGGGGCGATGGCATTCATCGCCGTGTTGCGCTCGGCCCCCACCTGGAACCGCGTGAACAGAATGCCAATCCCCAGGTCGAAGCCGTCCATCAAGACGTACATCGCAATGGCGAACACGATGATGCCGGCCCACACGGTCGTCAGATCGAGATGCATCACTCGGCTCCTTCGCGGCCGCCGTGAGGCGCGGCAACCGCACTCAACGCGGCCGCCGGCGTGATACCGGCAGCGCGAGTCGGCGCCGTATCCGGCACGGTCTCGTGACTGCTCGGCGCCTTCGCCATCAGCTTGACGATGTAGAGCGCGCCGGACACAAAGGTTCCGAAGTAGACCACGACGAACGCCAGCAAGGAGCCCGTCACCGCGGGACTTGCGATCGGCGACACTGAATCCGCGGTACGCAAGGCATGGTAGATGGTGAACGGCTGCCGGCCCACTTCGGTCGGTGACCCATCCGGCGATCACCGCGACGAAACCCGCGGGCCCCATCATCACCGTGAACCGGTGCAGCAGAGGCCAGTCGTATAGTTTGCCACGCACCCGCGCCAGCAAGCTGAACAGGCCCAAGCCCAGCATCGCGAGTCCCAAGGCCACCATCACTCGAAACGACCAGAAAATAATCGCAACCGGCGGCCAATCGCGACGCGGAATCGTATCCAATCCGGCGAGCGGGGCATTCAAATCGTGCGCCAGAACCAAGGATGAGAGCTTGGGGATCTCCACGCTGTAATCCATGCGGCGATTCTCCTCGTCGGGGATGCCGACCAGAACCAGCGGCGCGCCCGCCGCATAAGAATCGAAATGCCCCTCCATCGCCATGACCTTGGCCGGCTGATATTCCTGCGTGTTCAGGCCCTGCGTGTCGCCGGCGAGAATCTGCATGGGCGCGACGATGGCCGCCATCCACATGGCCATCGAGAACATGGTGCGAGCGCCGGGATTGTTACGGTCCCGCAGCAGGTGCCACGCGCCGACGCCACCGACCGCCAGCGAGGTCGTGAGGTACGCGGCGATCACGGTGTGCACGAAGCGATACGGAAAGCTCGGGTTGAAGACGATCGCAAGCCACGATCCCTTCGGCACGAACTGCCCTGCCGCATTCATCATCCATCCGGCCGGCGTCTGCATCCAGCTGTTCGCGGCCAAGATCCAGGTGGCCGACAATCAGGGTGCCGATCGCCACCATGCAGGTCGCCAGAAAATGCAGCTTCGGGTCCCACCTTGTTGATCCCGAACAGCATGACGCCGAGGAATCCGGCCTCGAGAAAGAAAGCCGAGAGCACTTCGTAGGCCATGAGCGGCCCGACGATCGGGCCTGCCTTGTCCGAGAACACCGCCCAGTTGGTGCCGAACTCGTAGGACATGACGATGCCGGAGACGACGCCCATGCCGAAGACGATCGAGAAGATCTTTATCCAGTACCGATACAGATTGTCGTAGACCGCTTCGCCGGTCTTCAGCCACAGGCCTCCAACACGGCCAGATAGCTCGCCAATCCGATCGAGAACGCGGGAAAAATGAAATGGAAGGAAACCGTGAACGCAAACTGCGCGCGCGCGAGATTGAGTGCGGTTGCCGTCATGACATGCTTCCTGAAGCCGCCCTTCTCTACTCTACACGCTTCTCTACTCTACTCGACTCTACTCTATTTCGACCTTTCCGCGGAAACGTGCGGTTCAGGGCCATCGCTGCCGCTATAGAATGTCGACGCCGCCGTCGTCCTCAGAAACTGCGCGGCGATGGTCTGGGCCGATTGCGATTCCTGCACGGCTGACCCGGGCCGGATCGGCACGCGGCGGCGAAAAGCCGTCCATGCCGCCGTCGGTGCCACGCCGAAACTCCGCTGCGGTTCCTGGGCTTTACGCACATCCATCCACAGGCTCCCCTCGAGCAGATCGAGACCCAACAGATCGAACGTGGTTTCCACTGCCTGTCGCGCCCGTTGTGCCTTGATGCGCGTCTGCGCTTGCAAGTCCTCGACCGTTCCCACGATGGCGCTCCCGGAGGGTGCGACCGGATTCATCAGACTCTGGATTTCCTGCTGAAGATCCACGGGGGCATAATCGAAGAAACCGTCCCTCACACCGGACAGCACGTCCGAGGCGGCGACACCGGTGAAGAACGGATTTCGGAAGCGCTCGATGCGCAGCATCACGGCAATGTCCATGTTGGCCAGCGCGATGACGAAACTCTCGATCCGATTGGCCATCGGGTACGGATCCCAATTGGCATTGGACACGATGTAACCGTGCTGACCGCGGCTGTGCGGACCGCCCTTCACGAAAAAGCGCATCAACTGCGGCGTCGCCAGTTCCCAGGAATCCTGGGGACTCATGCCCACATTGACGGCCGGATTGTGATCGGAGGAATTGGCTTGGAACACCACCGCGTCGCGCAGCGCCGCCCAGGCCTCCCAGGTGGAGGCCTGACGAATCGAGGATGCGCGCAGACTCTCCGGATCCTGGATGATGCGTTTCGCGTCATCGGCGAAGAGGTAGCTGCCCCTGATCATGTCGAGAACGCGGGCCGCATGCCAGTTCAGCCATTTCTCCGGTCGGTCTTGCTGCACGACCAGGCAGAGCGGCGTGATGCTGCTGTTCATGCCATTGAGATCGATCGCATAAATGAGGTCGGCCCATCCGAGCGCCGCTTCTGCATCGTGGACCAGCAGCGCGCCCTGTCCGGTGGCATAGGCATTGCTGCTGGTCAGCGCATTGTCATCGGCGGCGAAAGGGCGGATGGGCGCCAAGCCCGCATTCCGCAGGGCTTGACCGGCCGTCATGCGTACGCCCCGGAGGTATGCCTCGCCGGCGCCCACCATGGTCGCTCCGACGTTGCCCAGTTGCGCCAGGTCACCTTCACCCAACGTGCCGCGGGATTGCACCACCGGAGTGATGCGCTCGTTGAGCAGATTCAGCAGCATCTGCGACAGCTCTGGACTGGGCGCGTTGTGGACCATGGCGTTCGCGCGCACCACCATCATCGCGCGCACGATTTCCTCGTCGCCGATTTCGGGTCCCGTGCCCCACAGCGCGCCGGAGCGGAATCGTTCCACCTGCGTCTTTTCTATCAGCGCGTGGTTCTTCGGCGACATCGGGTCGCCCTCGAACATGACCGTTTCACGCTGATCGCCGGCGCCGCGGTTGAACCAGTACACAGGTATGCCCTCGGCCGCGGCCTCGAGCAGCAGTCCGAAATTCTCGGCCTGGTGTTGCCGCGCCTGCGCGCTCAAATCGACCTTGGCGCCGTAGCGCGCCACCATGACGATTTGCTCGATGGTCAAGTCGCGGCCGGTCAGCGTCACCGTCCGATCACTCATACTCGGCGTAATGGGCATGTAGTTGGGAGCTGCTCGCGCGAGAAAGGCCGCGCACAGCGCCACCGCGCCCACGAGCGCGCGACACACGAGTCGGGAAGGCGAGGCCGGACGATCGGTCATGGTGAGCACCCCGAGATTGCCATTCCGTTGGATATTCTGCCACCATGCGCGCTGCGCGCCAGGCCTGCCCGATGACAATACACAAATTATTTCCCACATTAGTCTATTCGAGCGCCCTGCAGAAACGTGGCGCAAACGAATTCAACCGCCAGCTTCTCGCGGAATGCCGGCAGCTCCGTCATGATGATGCGGCCGGCCGCCGCTGGTCCGCCAAGAACTATCCGGGCGGCTATACTTCCTACGGCTCGGTGCACTGGCTGCAGCGCATCTCGCCGACCTTCAAAACCTTGCAAAGCAAGCTGGAGAGGCACGTCAAGGCATTCGCCAACGCGGTGGAATGGGATCTCGAAGGGCGCGACCTGAAAATGACCGATTGCTGGGTCAACATGATGCCCAAGCACGTGGTGCATGGTCTGCATCTGCATCCGCTGTCGACACTGAGCGGCACTTATTACGTACATGTGCCGGCGGGCAGTCCCGGAATCAAATTCGAGGACCCGCGTCTGGATCGCTTCATGGCCGCACCGCCACGCAAGGCTTCGCCCAAACGCGAGACCAGCTCGTGGGGCACTTTTCCCGCCGCAGCGGGGCAATTGGTGCTCTTCGAAAGCTGGTTGCGGCATGAAGTCGTACCGAACCGCGTCAACGCCGAACGCGTCAGCATCAGCTTCAATTACAACTGGTTCTGATCGAGCGTCCTGGTTGTGACCAACTTCCTGGTTCTGCGCGTCCTGGGTCTAAGCGTCCTCGTTCTGAACGTCCCGGTTCTGATCCCGGCGTCGCGGCCGCCGTTCTTGCTGCGCCGAATGAGGTAAACTCTGCGGCAATGACAACCCGTACATCCGACGCCACCATGGCGGTTTTCCTCGACTTGGAGAACATCGCGCTCGGCGCACGCGATGCCAAGTACCCGAGTTTCGACGTCGAGAAAGTGCTCGAGCGCCTGCTGCTCAAGGGCCACATCGTCGTCAAGAAAGCCTACTGCGATTTCGATCGCTACAAGGACTTCAAGCGCGGCCTGCACGAGGCGGCCTTCGAGCTCATCGAAATTCCGCACGTGCGCCAGTCCGGCAAGAATTCGGCGGACATTCGCATGGTCGTCGACGCGCTCGACCTCTGCTACACCAAGGGGCACGTCGATACCTTCGTCATCTTGAGCGGCGACTCGGACTTCTCGCCGCTGGTCAGCAAATTGCGCGAGAACGCCAAGACCGTGATCGGCGTCGGCGTCAAGAATTCGACCTCGGATCTGTTCATCAACAACTGCGACGAATTCATCTACTACGACGATCTGGTGCGCAAGGAACCCTCCAAGGCGCGCCGCCGGACCGCGGCGCCCGCGCGCACGCCTGCCGTCGCGGCCGACGCCGCACCCGCAGAAACCGTGGCCGCCGAGAACAAGGGCCCGGACCTCAACGATGCGCTCGAATTGATCGTGGAAACGCTGGAAGCCTTGGCCGAGGAGCGCGGTGGCAGCGAACCGATCTGGGGTTCCATGATCAAGCAGGCGATCAAGCGCCGACACCCCGGGTTCAACGAGCGCGCCTATGGCTTCCGGTCGTTCAACGACCTCTTGGCCGACGGCGAGAAACGCGGGTTGCTCACTTTGCGTGCGGACGAAAAGTCGGGCGGCTATACGGTGCGGGTGGCGGACAGACTCCCACCGCGGGCGTGAGCCGAGTGCTGCCTCCGGTGTCGAGGCAGTTGTGCATGGCGATCGAGCTCCGGGACTCCGTTCGCGGCTGTGCAGGCCACCCTCGTATGTTGCATTGCCGCGTAAAATAATTTTTGCCTTGGGGTAACCGCACGAGTTCGAATCGCTCTTTTACCTAGTAGGATTAAAAGAAACCGCGGGGAGGTGGCCATTGGCGGCAGCGGAAGACGCGCAAGAGTTGGTCACGGGCCTCGTCGCAAGCCATGGAACGCAATTGCGGCGTTTTGTGTTCGCGCGGGCGCGCAATCTCGCCGACGTCCCCGACATCGTGCAAGAAGTGTACCTGCGCATGCTGCGCATCTCCAACGTCGACTCCATCCGCTCGCCCGAGGCCTATCTTTTCACCGTGGCGCAGCACGTCGTGCAGCAACACACGATGCGCCAGTCGGCGACGCCGCCTGCGGTCGAGCTTGCGCAATTGCTGAACGAGCCCGCGACTCCCAGATGCCGATCCCGCGTTGGCATTGGAGGCGCAACAGTGCCTCGAGGAACTGCAGCGAGCGCTCGAGGAACTTTCACCAAAGGCGCGCGCAACTTTCATGCTGCATCGACGCGACGGTTTGTCGTTCGACGAAATTGCCGCCCGACTGGAGACTTCGCGCCCGATGGTCAAGAAATACCTAATGAAAGCCTTGCTGCATTTGCGGCTGCGTCTGCACCAGGCCTGAACGATCATGGAACAACGATCCAAGCTCAATGCTCAGATCTACGAAGAGGCCTGCGAATGGTTCGTTGATTGTCGCGCCGGCGATCTCGATGACTCGGCGCGCCACACCTTCGACTCGCTGGCTGCGCAAGTCGCCTGAGCACCTGAGAGCCTATCTGGAGCTCGCGGCAATCTGGAACGAAGGGCCATTGCTCGATCCTGAGGGTAAATTCGACCGCGACACGCTCATCGCTCGAGCGGCATTCGATCGCGACAACGTGGTCGAATTGTCCAATTCACCGCAGCAGTCGAGGCCTCGGGCAGCATGCATCGCTGCACGAGCCGCACATGCGTTGGCGCCCGCCCTGCGACGACCAACATCGCCGGTTTCGACGCGAAGGTTGGCGGCGATTGCCGCTTCGATCGTCTTCGCGTCGCCGCCGCCGCATTCTCTACCTGCGAGACTCTTCAGGCGCCGACCTATGCCACGGCGATTGGCGAGCAGCGCTCCCTCGCCCTCACGGACGGATCGACGGTCGAACTCAATTCGCGTTCGAAGATCGTGGTGCGGTACTCGCCGCAAGGGCGTCTCGTCGAACTTCTTCAAGGCCAAGCGCTGTTCCGCGTCGCCAAGGACGCGCACGCGGCCCTTCATCGTGAAGACCGGTGCCACCCTGGTGCGCGCCGTCGGCACGGAGTTCGACGTCTACCAGAAGCGCGACGGCACCGTCGTAACCGTTGTCGAAGGGCGAGTGGCCATCCTTACCGATCACTCCATTGCGCTGCCGGACCATGGCGTGCCGGCGACCGCCATCGATGAACCGCATCAGTCCAATTTGGAATTTCCGACGATCGCTCCGGGGCAGATCGGCAACATCCTGGTCGCAGCCGGCGAACAGCTCACTGTCACACCCAAAGTTGATTCAAGATCGCCGAGCATCCCAATATCGCCAGCGCGACTGCCTGGACTCAGCGGCAGCTGGTATTCGAGTCCGCCTCACTGGCCGATGTCGCCGACGAATTCAACCGCTACAACGATCGACAGTTGATCGTCGGCAGACCCAGGGCTCGAGACCTTTCATGTCAGCGGGGTATTCTCATCGACGGACCCAGCATCGCTGATTCGCTTCCTGCGTGCGCGCCCGGAGTTGCGTGTCATTGAAACAGAATCCCAAATTCGCATTGAGAAAAATACTTCATAAAGAGGCAACCGCTCGATCTCAAAGCCTCATGATCGGACGTGAGACCGTTGCAGATCTCGGACGTGCCCTGGGCGTGGTGACCGCCGCCGTGAGTCTTTGCTTCGTAGGGCGTTCCATGGCGGACGATGTTCACACTCCCATCAAGAAACAGACCAACATTCCCGCCGAGGGCCTGGGCCCTGCCCTGCAAGCGCTCGCCAAAGATCGCCATTTCCAGATCGTTTATGTATCGGAACAAATCAACGTCCTGCGCACCAAGGGCGTCAGCGGGGAGCTTACGCCGGAGGAAGCACTGCAGGGGCTGCTCAATGGCACAGGATTCACTTTTAGGTACTTGGACGAAAAGACCGTCACGATCGTCCCGGCGGGAACACGTTCCGATGCAATGAAGTCTGCGGCCGCCGCCACGCCAGAGGCGTCTGCCGCGGCACCGGCAAACGAACCGCCGCACGAGGGCAAGAAAAGCTTCTGGGATCGGCTTCGACTTGGCTCAAGTTGCGAACGATCAGTCGGCACCCGCGCGATCCGAGAGTTCCGAAAAAGCCAAGAACTCGAGCTCTTCTGAAGAGGACTCCAAGCTCGAGGAGATTGTGGTCACTGCCACCCGGCAAGCGCGGCTCTTGAGCACGGTGCCCATCAGCGCCAGCGCATTCTCTCGAAAGAGTCTGGACGCGCAGGGTGTCAAGCAAATCGACGACATCGCCCTCATTACCCCCGGCGTGACCTTCACTCGAGGCAATAGCGGCAGCACCCAAATCGCCATCCGAGGCATCAGCTCCGACAGCGGAGCATCGACCACCGGCGTCTACATCGACGACACCCCGGTTCAATCCCGCGTCATCGGATTCTCCAGCACCACGGTGTTTCCGAACGTGTTCGATCTGGAGCGGGTGGAGATTCTGCGCGGGCCGCAGGGCACCTTATTCGGCGCCGGATCCGAAGGCGGGACCATCAGGTTCATCACGCCGCAACCGAGCCTGACCGACTACACCGACTACACCCGGGGTGAACTCGGGTTCACCGAGCATGGCGACCCGAGCTTCGAGGCGCGCGCGGCGATTGGCGGCCCGCTCGTTGAAAACGAGCATCGGATTTCGCGCGAGCGTCTCGTATCGGCGAGATGGCGGCTACACCGATCGTGTGGAGCGCTTCGGCGGCGACTTGATCGCGAAGGATGACGATTGGCAGAACTCCTACAATGCGCGCGTGGCCTTCGCCTTTCAGCCGGTCGATCATCTGCTGATCACGCCGTCCTTTTACTACCAGAACATCTACATCAACGATTCGCAGACCTACTGGGAGTACCTGTCGAACCCCGCTCAAGGACAATTCAACAACGGTGCGCCGGTGACCGCGCCATTCCAGGCGACCAGCTATCTGCCGGCGCTCAACGTCAACTACCAGACCGACTACTTCACCATCACGTCGAACACCTCGTACTATGAGCAAGACAACCAGAATAACCGCGACCTTTCGGCATTGATCCCCAATGATTTGGGAATAGCGATCAGCCCCACGCATCCCGTTCCGGGGGATCCTAACTACAGGAGCCAGGATCTTTTCATCACTTCGCAGAAAGCCTTCACCGAAGAAATCCGCATTCAATCGAACAATCTCGACTCGCGCTTCACCTGGGTGGCCGGCGTGTTCTACCAGCACGAGCATCAGTCCTCGGACCAGTTTGTTCCCGACACGCCGGCGTCTTTCAATCAATTGGTTGAAGCGGCGCTCGGAGGATCGACCCAGCAAGTCTTCGGGATCGGACCTCGCCGATGGGGTGTACAGCTATAGATCCATCATCAATTCTTTCGACGAGCAGATCGCCGGCTTCGGCGAGGCCAACCTGAAAGTCATTGGCGGCCTGACCCTGACGACCGGTCTCAGGATGGAACGGTCGACATTCCGTTTCACGGAGAGGAACGACGGTCCGTTCAACGGCGGCCTCACCCTGATGAACGGCAATGAATCGGAGACACCGGTGATTCCAAAATACGGTGTTTCCTACCAGATAAGTCCCGGCAACTTGGTGTACGCCACGGCGGCCAAGGGTTTTCGCACCGGCGGCGCCAATGCGGCTATCCCGTCGCGCTGCGATGCGGACCTCGCCTCACTCGGCTATGCCTTCGCACCGGATTCTTATAAATCCGATTCCGTCTGGAGCTACGAGGTGGGATCCAAAAACCGTCTATTCGACGGTCGCGTCCGCTTGGAGTCCAGCATCTTCGATGTCAAGTGGAGCGGAATTCAGGAGCAAGTCATTCTCGGGACCGGTTGCGGTTTGAATTTCGTCGCCAACCTGGGCAAGGCCACCAGCAGGGGCTTTGATTTCCAGGGCGAATTCCTCGCCACCGATCACCTGACCACGGGCCTCGCCGTAGGTTACAACGACGCTGTCTTCGCTCAATCCCTATTGTCGCCGCCGGATCCGGTGACGGGGATTCGCCCGGTGCTCGTGCGCAAGGGCGACTCTTTGGGCGTCAATCCTTGGATGGTGGCGATGAATGCGCAATATGACTTCGTCGCTGGCGGCCGCCGTGGCTATGTTCGCGCGGACGATCAATTCGCGAGCAGACAATCGACTCCGACGGCGGCCGAAGATCCCGGCAATCGAACCTATGTGTCGGGGTTGGTCAAGATGCCGCAGACGAACCTGCTCTCCCTACGGCTGGGCACGCGGTTCAATAACGGTCTCGATCTGTCACTCTTCGTCAAGAACGTATTCGACTCCCATCCCATACTGAGCCGCAACCAGACCGGGTCCAACCTCGATCTGATCTACGCGGACCGCACCTTCCGGCCGCGCACCATCGGCATCACCATCACCTCGAGGCTGTAGCATATTCAATGTCGAACTCACAGATTGGATCGATCTCCCGCATCCTTGCCGCCAGTCTCGCGGGCACAGCGATCGAGTTCTACGATTTCTTCATCTACGGCACAGCCGCCTCCCTGGTTTTCGGCAAGCTTTTTTTTGCAGCGGCTCATCCATCCGCCCAGCTACTCGCAGCCTATGCCTCTTTCGGCGTCGCGTTTTTGGCACGGCCGATCGGAGCTCTCGCCTTCGGCCACTTCGGCGATCGCGTGGGACGAAAGTCGACTTTGATTGCATCTCTGCTGCTCATGGGCATATCGACCATGGCGATCGGTGTCGTACCCACTTACGCCAACATCGGTTGGCCCGCGCCCGTCCTGTTGTGCCTGCTGCGATTCGGCCAGGGTCTCGGCTTGGGGGGAGAATGGGGCGGCGCCGCCCTGCTCGCCATGGAGAATGCGCCACCGGCTTTTCGCGGCAGATTCGGCATCTTCCCGCAGCTTGGTGCGCCCGTCGGCTTTCTTGCGGCAAACGGATTTTTTCTCTTGCTTGGGTTGGTGCTGACCCCCGCGCAATTCCTGGCGTGGGGTTGGCGCATTCCTTTTTTGGCGAGTGCGGTACTCGTCGGTCTCGGACTCTGGGTAAGGGTGCGGCTGACCGAAACCCCGGCATTTGCTGCCGCTTTGGCCGAGGCACCTCCGGCGCGCGTCCCGGCGGCAGCGCTGCTGCGGAATTTTCCACGGCAGACACTCGCCGGGACGTTCGCGGTGGTGGCTGCCTTCGCGATCTTCTATCTGACCACGACGTTCACCTTAGGGTATGCAACGACGGCACTGGCATATGATCGCGGTGTTTTTTTGGCTGTGTTGCTCGCTGCAATTCCCTTCCTCGCCATGGGGATACTGTGCTCAGGCTATTGGTCGGATCGGACCGATCCGCGTCGCGTTCTGATCATCGGCTGCGGTGTCGCCATTCCGCTGGGTCTACTGCTCGCACCGCTGCTGGGTAGCGGGTCACTGCCGGTTATTTGGCTGTTTCTTTCCATATCACTCTTTGTCATGGGCCTCGTCTACGGTCCACTGGGAGCCTGGATGCCAAATCTATTTCCGGCTCGCGTCCGGTATACAGGCGTATCAGTCGCGTTCACCGCCGGCGGCATTCTGGGTGGCGGCATCGCGCCGATCGTCGCTCAGTGGTTGGCAATCCACGGCGGCCTGATCTGGGTAGGACTCTACTTGAGCGCCGCCGCACTCGTCAGCCTGATCGCTCTGTTGACGCTGGGACGCTAAACGGAACTTCCACTCGCCTTTAAAAATATATTTCGTAGAGAGGTAACCGATCGATCGGCGAAGGCTCTTCTTCAGCATGAGACCGTCGCAATATCGGACGACGGCCAAACAAGGCCTCATCAGAGGCAGGGGGATCTCATGCGTCTGAGCGTCGTGACCGCCGCCGTTGTTCTCTTCACCGTTGCGCTTTCGATAACTGGCCATGTTCGCGCCGACGACGCGAGTGTGGAGAGCTCGAGCGCATCTGAAGAAAATTCCAAACTCGAGGAGATCGTGGTCACCGCCACTCGGCAGGCCAGGCTGTTGAGCACCGTGCCCATCAGCGCCAGTGCATTCTCCGAGAAATCTCTCGACGCTCAGGGCGTCAAGCAGATCGATGACATCGCCCTCATCACCCCCGGCGTCACCTTCAACCGAGGGAACAGCGGCAGTACCCAAATCGCCATCCGCGGAATCAGCTCCGACAGCGGAGCATCGACGACCGGCGTCTATATCGACGATACCCCGGTTCAGTCCCGCGTCATCGGCTTCTCCAGCACCACCGTGTTCCCGAACGTGTTCGATCTGGAGCGAGTGGAGATACTGCGCGGACCGCAAGGCACCTTATTCGGCGCAGGATCCGAAGGCGGCACCGTCAGGTTCATCACGCCGCAACCCAGCCTCACCGACTACACCAGCTATACCCGCGGCGAACTCGGGTTCACCGAGCGTGGCGATCCGAGTTTCGAAGCGGGCGTGGCCGCGGGGGGTCCCATCGTCGAAAACTCCATTGGATTTCGCGCCAGCGCCTGGTATCGCCGGGATGGCGGCTACACCGATCGTGTCGAGCGGTTTGGGGGCGCATTGATCGCGAAGGATGATGATTGGCAAAACTCTTACAATGCACGCGTGGCCTTTGCCCTTCAGCCCGTCGACCACCTGTTGATCACCCCGTCGTTTTATTACCAAAATATCTATATCAACGATTCGCAGACCTACTGGGAGTATCTGTCGAACCCCGACAGGGGACAGTTCAACAATGGTGCGCCGGTGACGGCACCCTTCCAAGGAACCAGTTATCTGCCGGCGCTCAATATCAACTATGAGACCGACTACTTCACCATCACATCGAACACCTCGTACTATGAGCAAGACAACCAGAACAACCGCGACTTGTCAGCCTTGATCCCCAATGATTTGGGAATAGCCATCAGCCCCACGCACCCCGTTCCGGGGGATCCTGACTACAGAAGCCAGGATCTGTTCATTACCTCGCAGAAAGCCTTCACCGAAGAGATCCGCATTCAGTCGAACAATCTCGACTCGCGCTTCACCTGGGTGGCCGGAGTGTTCTACCAGCGTGAGCATCAGTCGTCGGACCAGTTTGTGCCCGACACACCGGCAGCTTTCAACCAACTGGTCGAGATTGCGCTGGGAGGATCGACCCAGCAAATTTTCGGGATGGGTCTCGCCGATGGGGTGTATAGCTATAGATCCATCATCAATTCCTTCGACAAGCAGCTCGCCGGCTTCGGCGAGGCCAACCTGAAAGTCGTTGGCGGTCTAACCTTGACCGCCGGTCTCAGAGTGCAACGCTCGACGTTCAGCTTTACCAACGTGAGCGACGGTCCGTTCAATGGCGGTCTCTCCGTGGTCCCTGGAAATGAGTCGGAAACGCCGGTGATACCGAAGTACGGCGTTTCATACCAGATAAATCCCGACAACTTGGTGTACGCCACGGCGTCGAAGGGTTTTCGCACCGGCGGTGCCAATCCGGCGATTCCCGCGCGCTGTGATGCGGATCTTGCCTCGCTCGGCTATACCTCGGCACCGGATTCTTATAAATCAGATTCCGTTTGGAGCTACGAGGTGGGGTCCAAAAACCGCCTACTCGGCGGGCGCCTTCGATTGGAGTCCAGCATCTTCGATGTCAAGTGGAGTGGAATTCAAGAGCAGGTCATTCTCGGGACCGGTTGCGGTTTGGACTTCGTCGCCAACTTGGGCAAGGCCACCAGCAGAGGGTTTGATCTCCAGGGCGAGTTCCTCGCCGCCGACCACCTGACCACCGGCCTCGCCGTAGGCTATAACCACGCTGTATTCGATCAATCGATACTATCGCCGCCGGATCCGGTGACGGGGGTTCGCCCGGTGCTAGTGCGCCAGGGAAACTCGTTGGGTGTCAACCCTTGGACGGTGGCGGCGAATGCGCAATATGACTTCGTCGCCTGGGGACACAGCAGTTACATGCGCGCGGACGATCAGTTCGCGAGCAAACAATCGACTCCGACTCCCGCCGAGGACCCGGCCAACGAGACCTATGCGCCGGGGTTGGTCGAGATGCCGCAGACGAATCTGCTCTCCCTACGACTCGGTACCCGGTTCAATAACGGTCTCGATCTGTCACTCTTCGTCAAGAACGTGTTCGATTCTCATCCCATACTGAGCCGCAATCAGACCGGGTCCAACATTGACACGATCTACGTGGACCGCACCTTCCGGCCGCGCACCATCGGCATCACCATCACCTCGAGGCATTAGCACAACGAGCGATCGCGGGACGAGTTCTTGTAGACTGTGCGGCGCCGATTATTCGTCATTAAAATGGGGAGTTGAAATGCCCGGTTGCAAATTGAAATCTCTGCTTTCGCTGGTTTCTTTCGCAGTGCTCGCGTGCGGCACGTTGCCCGCCGCCGCGGCCAGTTGCGAGGATCTGGCGCATGTAGCGTTGCCGAATACAACCATCACACTCGCCCAATCCGTCGCTGCCGGTGCGTTCACTCCGCCCGTCCCGTCCTGGGCCAGCGCGTTCATGCGGCCCGTGCCCATTCCGGCGGCCTTTTGCCGGGTGACGGGGGAAATTCGGCCGGTGCGCGATTCGGATATCAAGTTCGAAGTGTGGCTGCCGCTCTCGGGTTGGACCGGCCGCTACGAGTCGGTCGGAAACGGCGGCTTTGCGGGATCGATTCGCTATGACTCCATGCGCAATCCCCTTCTGGCAGGTTCGGCGGTCGCTTCGACCGATGATGGCCATGACGGTCCGGCCATTGGTCCCACGAGCGCCGACTGGGCATTCGGTCATCCGGAGAGGATCACCGACTACGGTCATCGTGCCGTACACCTCACCGCGGTAGCGGCGAAGGCCATTACCGCCGCCTTCTATGGCCGCCAGCCGAACCATTCCTACTTCGTGGGCTGCTCGAAGGGCGGCCAGGAAGGATTCATGGAGGCGCAACGCTATCCCGAGGACTTCGATGGCATCATCAGCGGCGCCGCCGCGAACCAGTGGACAGATCTGTTCTCGAGCTTCGTCTGGGCCGAAAGCCTGAACTTGGCAAATCAGGCGAGCTTTCTCTCGTTGGCCGATCTCGCCCAGATCGGCAAGGCGGTGGCGGCGGCGTGCGACGCCGGCGGCCTCAACCGCGGGTTCATCAGCGATCCGCTCAGATGCGAGGTGACGCCCTCGTCGCTCGGCCTCACGCCCGCCAAGCTGCGAACCTATGAGTCCATCCACCAAGGACCGAGAGATCGGTCGGGACGTCAGACGTACGCGGGCCAAGCCTATGGCAGCGAGGATGCTGGATGGGACGAAACCATCAGCAGCGCGAGCTTCGAAGCGACACACACCGATGCCCAGATGAGTATGTACGGCGGTAATTTCTTCAGAAATTTCGTCTACCAGGACCGTAACTGGAGCTTTCAGGGCTTCGATCTCGACAAAGGCCGGGCCGATGCCGACCGAGTCGTCGGCCGCTTCATGAACGCCGATGACCTGGGATTTGCGGGGTTCAAGGCGCACGGCGGTAAGCTCATTCAATATGCCGGCATGACCGATTCCATCGTCACGCCTTTGAGCTCGGTCAGATATTACCAGGCCGTCGTGGCAGCCCAGCACCCATCGGATCCGGTCGCGCTCGCGAAGACCCAAGAGTTCTACCGGCTGTTTCTGGCGCCCGGCGTCGGGCACTGCGGCGGCGGTGCGGGTCCCAATCAATTCGGCCAAGCAGGCGGCGGCGGGGACGCGGAGCACGATATGGTCGTCGCCCTCGAGCAGTGGGTGGAGAAGGGCGTGCCGCCGACTCGGATCGTCGCCACGAAGTTCGTCTCCGACGACAAGGCGAAGGGTGTGGCAATGACCCGCCCCTTGTGTCCCTTCCCCCAGAGCGCGAAGTACAAGGGAACCGGCGAGGTTACCGACGCCGCGAACTTCGTGTGCGCGGCAAAATAGGAGGTAGTTGCCGCCGACGATCCGCTGAACGGCCTCGATCATTGGATGGCTTGCCCGATCATGCTGCCTAATCCACGGGACGCGCAGAACTTCGAGCAGATGGCTGCTGCGTTCTCGTGGGACCTCCCCGAGCGGTATAACATCGGCGTCGACGTATGCGACAAATGGTCCCATGAGCCCAAGCGCATCGCGCTGATCCACAAGCCGCCCGTCGGCGAATGCGTCGAGTACACATTTGCCGAAATCTCCTCGCTGTCCAATCAAACAGCGCACTTGATGCAGAGTGCCGGCCTCACCCGGGGTGATCGGATTGCGGTGTTGCTGCCGCAGATGCCCGAGACCGCGATCGCCCATGTAGCGATCTACAAAATCGGCGCGATCGCCGTACCGCTGTTCAGTTTGTTCGGCACCGAGGCCCTTGAATATCGCCTGGGAGACAGCGGCACGCGAGCGGTGGTGACGGATCTTGCGGGCGCGGAGAAGCTTCGAGCAATACGGGATCGGCTGCCGGAACTCAGCATCATCTACACGGTGGATGGCGTTTGCGCGGACACCGTTGGCTTTCACGACGGTATCTCCCGCCAGAGCCGCCAATTCGAACCGGTCATGACGAACGCCAATGATCCCGCGCTGATCATTTACACCTCGGGCACGACCGGCTCCCCGAAGGGTGCGCTGCACGCGCACCGCGTGCTGTTGGGCCACTTGCCGGGTGTCGAGCTGTCGCATGATTTCGCTCCCCAGAGCGGCGACCGCTTTTGGACGCCGGCCGACTGGGCGTGGATCGGCGGCCTGTACGATGTGTTGATGCCGGCGTGGCATCACGGGCTTCCCGTGGTCTCACATCGATTCGCAAAATTCGACCCGGAAGCGGCATTCCAATTGATCGACGACCTGGGTGTGCGCAACGCGTTTCTGCCGCCGACGGCGTTGAAAATGATGCGCTCCGTGGCCAATCCACGGGCGCGCTGGCGCCTCGACATGCGCAGCATCGCCAGCGGCGGAGAATCCCTCGGCCGCGAGTTGATCAACTGGGGACGCCAGACGTTCGGGCTCACCATCAACGAGTTCTACGGCCAGACGGAATGCAACATGGTGGTCTCCTCCTGCGGGCGAATCATGGATGCACGTCCGGGGCGAATGGGCAAAGCGGTTCCCGGCCACCGAGTCTCGATCGTCGATGCCGAGGGTCGTGTCCTGCCTGCAGGGGTCGCCGGCCATATCGCCGTGCAACGTCCCGACCCGGTCATGTTCCTCCGGTATTGGAACAACGAAGCCGCTACCGCAGCCAAGTTCGTGGGCAACTGGCTGCTGACCGGAGATCTGGGAGAGAGCGATGCGCAAGGGTATATTCGATTCATCTGTCGCGACGACGATGTCATTACCAGCGGCGGCTACCGCATCGGACCGGGAGAGGTGGAAGATTGCCTGCTCGGCCATCCGTCGGTGAGGCTGGCCGCGGTGATTGGCGTACCGGATCCGTTGCGCACGGAAATCGTCAAGGCCTTCATCGTCTTGCACGAGGACATCGATGCAAGCGCGACGCTGGTGGCTGAATTGCAGAACCATGTGAAAGCCCGTCTGTCGGCGCACGAATACCCCCGGCAAATTGAATTCGTTGCATCGCTGCCGATGACCGCGACCGGGAAGATCATTCGCCGCGAACTGCGCGCCAAAGATCCGTAGTACCTAGGCCCCTATAAACCAGTCAAAATCGCTGTGCCGAGGCACTAATCGGTGCGTGTCAGTAGGCAAAGTCGGAAATTGAGCAATAAGACAGTAATATAGTCGGTCTGTGACTGTATAAGCCTTGACGGAGGAGCCGACTACAACCCTCGTTAGGTTCCACAATGGGTCATGAAGCTGAATAGACTATTTACGATTCTCCTGCTTTGCGCCGGCTTGATGCTTGCCGGAGCACCTTCCATGGCGTGCTGCGCCGAAGGCACGCCGACTCGTCACTGTTGTCCCAATGGACCCGAATCAACGACTACTCAGTCCACTGTCATTGAGGCTGGCTCGGTAGTCTGCGATTGCTGCGTGGGGACGGCTCACACCGTCCCGGCGACGACCGCCATGAGGACGGCACGTCAACCGGACTTCGATTCGACGCGGGTGGACCCGCCGCCGTCGGTCACATTGCTCGCTGCGTTGCTCGCCGTTCACTTGCCTTCTAAACTTAGCGATACCTCCGCGACCCCGCTACTCGTCGCATTCCAATCTCCGCTCTATCTACGCACAGGCCGCCTGCGCCTTTAAACCTCTATTCCCTTAGAGGTTTTCCAGTGGCCCGCGCTTAGCGACGGGTCTACCACGATTGTTCGATGGCCATGCGCGCTCTCCCGCGCATGGCCGTGCAGCGGAGCAAAGCCATGCAGGCTATCAGCGACTCACTCCCGTCAACGCCATGCCGCGCGCTTGCGCCGCGCCAGGCATGTCGTTGGCTTCTGATTTTATTCTTCACACAGCCGGCACACACTGCATCCGTAGCCGCACTGCTCGAACCGCCGCCTCCTACGGCCGATTCGCCGTACGACAATGCCGCAATTCCCTTGTCGCTCGAGGAAGCGGCGAAATTGTCGCTCGTCGATCAGCCCATCCTGAGCGGACACGAGGCGGTGATCAACGCCAACGAACGGCAGGCCATCGCCGCCGCTCAATTACCTGACCCCAAATTTTCCGGCGGCCTGAGAGAATTGCCGGTGGACACCGGCGAGGCCTTCAGCATACGGCGCGACAACTTCACCGAATTCACGGTGGGATTGAGTCAAGACTTGCCGCGCGCCGCCAAACGGCGGCTCAAGGGCGAGCGCAAGCAACTGGATGCCGAGACCGAACGCGCGGCGCTCAACAACGATCGGCGTGCGATACGCCGGGATGCCTCCCTTGCCTGGCTCGATGTCTATGAAGCCGAACAAGGATTGACGTTGGCCCGGAAGCTGACCGCGGAAGCCGCTCTGCAAGTACAGTCGCTCGAAAAGGACTACGGCAACGGCAAGGCCTCGCAGGCCGATTGGTCTGCGGCCAAGGTCGAAGCGGGTTTGGCTGCTGACAAGGAACACGACTGGCTGCATCACGTGCAGCGCATGCGCGCGGGGCTAGCGCGCTGGATCGGCGATGACGCAGAGCGGCCGCTCGCGGGCACGCCGTCGCTGCCCCCACCGCCCAGTGCGCTGCCGGAACTCCTGGCAGCGGTCGACCATCACCCGGTGATTGACGGACTGGACACACAGATCGAAGCCTCGGCGCGAGACGTCGCGCTCGCCCGCCAAGCCTACAAGCCGGATCTTTCCGTGGAAGGTTATGTTGCTTACCGGCCCGGTTTCGCCGACTTCGTCGGTATCCAGGTCAGTATCGGACTGCCGTACTTCACCAAGAACCGCCAGGACCCGGAACTCTCGGCCGCGTTCGAGCGATCGCGCGCGAGCAAAGATCGCAAGCAGGATCTGCTGCGCGAGCTGCACTCGCGGGTGAGCCAGGACTACATCGACTGGCATCACTACCGAGAGCGGGTCGGCCAATTCGACAGCGAAATCATTCCCGATGCCATGCGCCGCATAGAAGATGCGCGCAGCGCCTACCAGGCAGGACGCGGCAGCTTTGATGCCGTGCTATCGGCCCGGCGCAGCTTGCTCGGCATTCAGCTGCAACGCTTAGGGCTGGCTGTCGAAGCGGCGCGCGCGCAGGTTCGCCTGCAATATTTCGCCGCTCCCCAAGACCGCCCGGGAGAAACCCCGTGAATCGCAATTCCAGTTTCCTGTTGCTCGGTTCCCTGATCGCAGGTGCAGTCGTTCTTGGCGTGGGACTATTGAAGCACCGTCACACGGAAAAGCCACAGGTGGGTGCCTGTGGCGAAACCGCGCCCGCTTATTGGTACGACCCGATGGTGCCGCAACAGCGATTCGACAAACCCGGCAAGTCGCCGTTCATGGACATGCAACTGGTACCGAAATGTGCCGCCACCGTCGAGGCGCGTCCAGGTAACGCGGTGCCGGCTGCACAGTATCCAGCCGGCACCGCGGATTCCGCCGGCGCGCCGGTCGGGAGCATCGCCATCGATCCGCGCGTCGTACAGAATCTCGGCGTGCGCCTCGCCGCTGTCGAACGAGGCGACTTCTCTCGCACCGTCGATACCGTCGGCGTGGTCGCCGTAGATGAGCATCGCATCGAGGCGCTCGAGGTCCGTCAGCCGGGCTGGATCGAAGAACTCGACGTGCGCGCGGTCGGCGATTCGGTCCGCCGCGGGCAGCGGCTCGCCGGGGTCTACGCGCCGGATCTTCTGGCGACCCAGCAAGAGTTGCTGATTGCACGCAACTCGGGCGACCCGCAGCTGATCGAAGCCGCGCGGCACCGGCTCGCCTTGTTCGGTCTCTCGGCGGCGCAGATTGCGCATGTCGAGAAAACGGGGCAAGCCGAGCGGCGTGTCGATTACTTCGCACCCTTCGACGGCTACGTCATGGAGTTGGGCGCACGTCAGGGCGCGGCGGTAGCGCCGGGCACTGTGCTGTTTCAGCTTGCTGCTCTCGACAGCGTCTGGATCAACGCCGAAGTACCCGAAACGCAAGCCGCGTGGATCAAGGCAGGCGACCCGGCGACAGCTGAATTGCCGGCCCTGCCCGGCGAACACTTCCAAGGTCAGATCGACCACCTCTATCCCGAGTTGATGCCGACCACGCGCACACTGAAAGTACGAGTGGTGGTCAAGAATTTCAGCCTACGATTGCACCCCGGTATGTTCGCCGCAGTGCACCTGCGCGGGACAACGCAGGGTCAGGTGCTGACCATACCGACGGAGGCGGTGATCAAGACCGGCACGCGCAGCATCGCGATCGTCGCCGACGATGGCACCCATTTCCGACCGGCGTTGGTGCGCGTCGGCGCGGAACACGGTGGCCGCTCCGAGATTCTGGAAGGCTTGAGAGCCGGCCAGAACGTCGTTGCCTCCGGACAGTTCCTGATCGACTCCGAAGCGAGTTTGCGTGGGGCTTTCGAGAATCTCGCACAACCGGAGCTCATGCCGGCGCCGTCGGCGCAATTGCCGGATGGAGCGCACTGATATGCTCGGCGCGCTCATTCGCTGGTCGATTCAAAACCGCTTCCTGGTCCTGATGGGCACTTTGCTGCTGACCGCCTGGGGCGTTCATGCAACGCTCTCGACGCCCCTCGATGCGTTACCGGACCTGTCCGACACGCAGGTCATCATCCGCACCCAGTTCCCCGGCCAGGCACCGCAGGTAGTCGAGGACCAAGTCACCTATCCGCTGACCACGACCATGCTGTCCGTCCCCGGCGCACGCGCCGTGCGGGGGTATTCGTTTTTTGGCGACTCCTATGTGTACATCATCTTCGATGACAAGACCGACCTGTATTGGGCGCGCTCGCGCGTACTCGAATACCTCAACCAGGTGACTGGCCGGTTACCGCCATCCGCGAAGCCGACGTTGGGGCCGGATGGCACGGGCGTCGGCTGGATTTACGAATATGCGCTCATCGACCACAGTGGACGATACGACATCTCGCAGCTTCGGGCTCTGCAGGATTGGTTTTTGAAGTACGAACTGAAGAGCGTGCCCAATGTCGCAGAGGTCGCCAGTATCGGTGGACTGGTCAAGCAATATCAGGTCGTGCTCGACCCGGATCGCATGCGCGGTCTCGGCATCACCATCGACAAGGTCAAGTCGGCTCTGCGCGATTCGAACAATGAGACGGGCGGGTCCGTCCTGGAACTCGGCGAGGCTGAGTACGCGGTGCGTGCCACGGGATACCTCAAAAACCTGGACGACTTCCGCAGCGTCCCGGTTGGGCTAGGGTTAGGAGGCACGCCGGTGCTGCTCGGCGATGTCGCCCGCGTGCAGATCGGTCCGGAAATCCGTCGCGGCATCTCCGAACTTGACGGCAAGGGTGAAGCGGTCGGCGGCGTGATCGTCATGCGGGCCGAGAAGAACGCGCTCGAAACCATTGATGCAGTGAAGGCCAAGATCGCCAGCCTGCAACAGGGGCTGCCGAAGGGTGTGGAAATCATCCCCACCTATGACCGCTCGGAACTGATCCACCGGTCGGTTGCCACCCTGCGTGACCGACTGATCGAGGAATTCATCGTCGTCACCCTGGTCTGCGCGTTGTTTCTGTTCCATATACGGTCCGCGCTGGTCGCCATCGTCAGCTTGCCGCTCGGGATTCTCGCCGCCTTCTCGGTCATGAATTGGCAGGGCGTCAACGCCAACATCATGTCCTTGGGCGGAATCGCGATTGCGATCGGCGCCATGGTCGATGCAGCCGTGGTCATGATCGAGAACGCACACAAACATGTCGAAGCCTGGAACCAGGCCAATCCGGGCCGGCGCGCAACTACCCTCGAGCAATCGAAGTTGATCGCGGACGCTGCGGCCGAGGTCGGGCCGGCGCTCTTCTTCAGCTTACTCGTCATCACCTTGAGCTTTGTTCCCGTGTTCACCCTCGAGGCCCAGGAGGGCAAACTATTCGGTCCGCTGGCGTTCACCAAGACGTATTCGATGGCGGCGGCGGCAGGACTATCGGTCACGCTGATTCCGGTCTTGATGTTCTACTTCATCCGCGGGCGAATTCCCGAGGAGCGCAGCAATCCCCTCAGTCGAGTGCTGATCGCGATGTATCGGCGGTTGCTCGAGGTAGTTCTGCGTCACCCCAAGACGGCGCTGGCGCTCGCGGCAGTGTTCATCGTTCTGACCCTCGTCCCCGTCAGTCAGCTGGGCAGCGAATTCATGCCGCCACTGGTCGAGGGTGATCTCTTGTATATGCCGTCGGCGCTGCCCGGACTGTCGGCCGACAAGGCCTCGCAGCTGCTGCAGCAGACCGACAAAATCCTGATGCGCTTTCCGGAAGTCGAACGTGTGTTCGGCAAGACGGGCCGCGCCGAGACCGCGACCGACCCGGCGGGCCTGGAAATGTTCGAGACGACGATCCGTTTCAAACCGCAATCGCAGTGGCCGAGCGGCAAGACCCAGGATCAGCTGATCGATGAGATGAATGCCGCATTGACCCTGCCGGGGCTGTCCAATCTGTGGGTGCAACCGATCCGTAATCGCATCGACATGCTCTCTACCGGTATCAAGAGTCCGGTGGGCATCAAAATCGCCGGGCCTGACTTGAAGATCATCGAGCGCATCGGCGAGCAGGTCGAGGCGGCGGTCAAGACCGTGCCGGGAACGCGTTCGGCATACGCCGAACGCGTCCGCGGCGGACGCTATGTCGAAGTGAGAATCGACCGCATCCGTGCGGCGCGCTTTGGCCTGAGCCTAGCCGACGTGCAGCAGGTCGTGGCGCTTGCGATCGGCGGTGAGGACATTGGCGAGACGGTAGAGGGCTTGCAGCGCTTTCCGATCAACCTACGCTATCCCCGTGAATTGCGTGACTCGGTCGACAAGCTGCGGGTACTGCCGATCGTCACCGCGGCGGGTGCTACGACGACGCTGGGTGCGGTCGCCGATCTCGTCGTCACCGATGGTCCCCCACTGTTGCGCAGCGAAAACGCACGACTCAACGGCTGGGTGTACGTCGACATCAGCGGCCGCGACCTGGGACGGTATGTGGCACAGGCGCAGCAGGTCGTGAGCCAGCGCGTCAATCTTCCCCCCGGATATACGATTACCTGGTCCGGGCAATTCGAGTACTTGGAGCGAGCGGCCAAGAAACTGCAACTCGTCGTGCCATTCACGCTGGTCATCATCTTCGTACTGCTCTATTTGACCTTCAGAAGTCTCGCATCCGCGGCGCTGATCATGGGCACTTTGCCCTTCGCGCTAGTCGGCGGATTCTGGCTGCTGTACCTGCTCGGCTACAACCTCTCGATCGCCTCCGCCATCGGTTTCATTGCGCTCGCCGGGGTCGCGGCAGAATTCGGCGTCATCATGCTGATCTATCTCGATCAGGCGATCGCCAAGCGGCGCGGAGCCAATCAATTCCATACCCTAGGCGATTTGATGGCAGCGATTGAAGAAGGCGCGGTCCTCCGGGTGCGGCCCAAGGCAATGACAGTAGCGGTCATCATCGCCGGGCTCTTGCCCATCATGTTCGGCGGCGGCACGGGTTCGGAGGTCATGCGGCGAATCGCGGCGCCGATGATCGGCGGCATGATCACCGCGCCGATGCTCTCGATGCTGGTGCTGCCGGCGGCGTACCTCTTGATTCACCGGCGCAGGCTCTCGAAAGCGGCGATTGAGTGACGGCGCCGGAATTCGGGTCAGAGCTCCTCCGCGTCGGGCACTGTCGGCGCGGGAGAAGAAGCTCCGGCATCGACCTTCAGACCAAGCGCCGAGGCAAGTCGTCTTACTGAAGATTCTCCGTCGGCGGCGCACACCACCGCAATTTTCAACTAATAACCTTAAGCCACTGCAGCCACCACCCAAAGGCGGATGAGGTCCTTTGTGTTCGTAGGATTTTTCTGACGCCGTCTCATCGGATGTAATAAACCCCACCTCGCAGCGGTCTATTGCTTGCAGTCGCTGAACTGATCCGGAAACGATTGGACGGGTTCGGGGGTACTTTCGAATGCAGGAATTTTCGACATCGGCATCGCGAGCCGAGATTCCGATGGCACGTACGCCGGATCAGGAACTCGTACTGATCGAGCGTGTGTGTTCTGGAGAGACGCAACTCTTCTACGAATTGGTATGCCCCTATGAACGTCGTGTTTATGTCGCGGCGGCCTCAGTCTTGCAAAATGAAGCAGATGCCGAAGAAGCAGCGCAGGAGGCATTTCTCAAGGCATTTGCGCAGCTGTATTCCTTCCGGCGAGAATCCAAGTTCAGCACGTGGCTAATCCAAATAGCTGTAAATGAAGCGCGTACCAAGCGACGTAAAAATCACGGGTTTTTGTACGACTCCATCGACGAGAAGGCCGAGGATGAGGGAGGCGACTATTGTCCGAAGGATTTTGCGGATTGGCGCGATACGCCATCTGAACATTTGCAGAGGGCCGAGCTTCGCACGGCACTGGGGAATGCCATTGCGTCTTTGGTTCCGTCATATCGGGAAGTGTTCGTTATGCGGGATATTCAGGATCTGAGCATTGCAGAGACTGCGGAGGTCCTACAGATTAGCCGGGCTTTGGTAAAAACACGACTGCTTCGGGCAAGATTGAAGGTACGCGATGCACTGGCGCCCGGACTCGACGGCGCATGGAGCAGTGGAGACGGGAGCTGGAGAGAAGTGAGACCCTGGTAACATGAACACCGTAGACATCAGTTGCGTCGAGGTTTGGCGGGAATTGTCGAACTACATCGATGAGGCCATAGAGCCTGCGCTCCGCCAGCGAATGGAAGAACATTTTAATGCGTGCAAACACTGCGCTGCCGTTCTGGATGGGACTCGCAATGTTATTCGCCTGGTGGGCGACGGCCGCGTGTTTGATATGCCTGCTGGATTTGGCGAGCGCCTGAAGTCGAGCTTGGCACGGAAGCTCGGACGCTAACGATTGGTTTATGCGTCGACGCGTCGAACCGGGATGCAACCGAGGTTCCGCAACTCGAACTCCTAGCTGCAACGAAAACCAATCGCTGTAACTTTTCCGTACCTCGTGAGTCTCACGCAGGTCACTCAGAGCATAAAGGTGGACGTGACCGACCATTTCAGGTCGGGCCCATTCGTTGCTGAAGCGACACTCGTCACTATTAGGAGCCACAAATGAAATCAGTAATTCGCAGCCCATTGATATCGAAAGCGGGACCAACCGAAAGTTGGACCCGACTGAATATTTTCGCAAACAGTCGAGTCGCCGTCACTCTCAGCAGTCTATTCCTGGGGAGCCTTGTTGCATCGCTCGCCATGGCAGAAGTCGCGCCTTTGACCAGAGAACCACTCTCTCCGGAAGCAATGGCGATACACGTTCAAGCGAAACGTTCGCTCGCAAAGCCGGCCACGACCCTGGAGCCGGCCGTGGCATTGGCAGCGACTGCGTCCACCGTCAATTCGGCGCAGGGACCCGGGGGCGGCGCGATCGGGCCGGGGCCGGGTTGTGATTTGTTTCCCGCCCCACCGTCAGTCGGAGCATCTGTCCCACTGAGCTATTTCGGACCGCCGCCGTCGACGACGAATCGCAGTCTTGTCGGACCCGTTCAATTGTTGAACTCCGGCGTGGTCGACGCCAAGCACGGAACGATCACGATCCCTTTGTACAAAGGGCGTTTGGCGGGTACGAGTAAGCCGATTTGGTACGTCCTAACCGACGTCGATAACGCCGACGTCGCGGCTGAACTTGGTTTGAACTTTTCCGCCAAACTCACCTTTGCATCGCAAGCAGCGAGAACCGGAAATCTCGATGCTAATGGCGATATCGTATTTGACAAAGGCACGGTCAACTTTGCGCCCAAGCGTAATATTGTTCCCGGTCCCGCAGGTGCCGAATTCCCTCCCAAGTCGTTCGCCCCGGGGTCTGTTGGGGATGCCAACTATAGTCCGTTTGTGAGGATCGTGAACGCGGCCAATGTGATCTACAACGCACCGATGGTGGCGTTCGATGTCGATGCCAGCCAGATTAATTTCCCCAATGGTAATGTGGATTATTCGAAGGTACATGACCAGGTTGTAGCGATCGATCCAATCAACATGACCGTCACCTTGAATTTGATCAATGGCTTTAGCTTCGGCCGCCCGGTATGGTATCTCTCTATGGACACGAGCATCCCGCTTGGAGCAGCCATCGAACACAATACCTATGCTCCGCTGATGGGTAAGCTCCTATTGGGCCATGACGATAGTTTTTCGAGTCCCATCGAGCGCATCTTTATTGCGACCAATGGACCGGAATCCGGTTCTTGCAGCAACCCGCTACGGCAGGGCTTGTCGGCTGACCTGGCAGATGGCTTTCGGCCAAACAATGTCCTGGGTGGAATCCCGACGATCGCCCTGGACTACAGCCCGGCATGGGATGCACAACTGTTTACCTGGACTAATGATGCAATCGATCGGGGCTTTCGCGGGCAACTTCGGGAGGAATTTCAAATCCTCACCTTTGTGCAAGACGGCCTGATCACCGGTCCGAGTGGGGCGCCATTCGGCAGCTCGGGCTTCTCCATCAATTGCCCAATTGTTCAACGTCTCGATTGACGCCTTTCGATCGGTAATGACCTGCCGATTCTGATAGCAGAGTCGGCAGGCCTTTTCGGTTGCTCCAACCTTCCTTTCGGTCATCCTGTTTGCGTTCACGAACGGAGCCATGATGACCTCCGCCTACGGCGCATCCGAAAAATAGGCTTTCCCATGCGGCCCGATACCAAAATCGTCGTTTCGACGAATGAGCACAGCCCGACTACGCAAATGGATTGAGTAGCCGCGCGCCGGTCGGCGCATAGTGCCCCGTATTCCGGGTCACCACCGTGAGATCATGAATGAGTGCCGTGGCCGCGATTTGCTTGTCGAGCGGATTCTCAGGATTCGGTACCCGCAACCGTCCCCAGACGTGTGCCGTCTCCTCGTCGAAGGCTAAAATTGACTCAGCATAGGTCATCGTCACCTGCTTGAGCCAGCGTCCGAGACGCTTTGCCTGCGCGTCATCACCTCGATGTCGGATGCGCTCCACGCCCTGCCGTAGCTCTCCGATCGTAACTACCGACAGATAAAGATCGACTGACTCGCGACTCGTGTCCGCGAAAAAATCCCGGACACCAGGGTTGGCCTTTTCGCCTTTTCGGATCTCACTGATTACGTCCGTATCAAGCAGGTACATATCAACGCCGTTTGTCGCTCTGCTCGCGTTCGAAATCACTGTCCTCGCCGACGTTAGGAATTGCCGCAAGAACGTCCGCCAAGTGTTGCCTCTTTGGACCCCGTAGTACCGATTGGAGGATTTCGCGATGCTCCTGCTCCGTGCTGCGATTGCGTTTCGCAGCACGTTGCTTGAGCGCCTTGACCAGATCTTCCGATAGATCACGTACGATGAGTTGTGCCACCGAAGCCTCCTCCCTCGTTTAATCTGGCAATTCTAGTGCTTTAACTGAGACGATGCTAGCATTGATAGCAGTCAACCGAAAGGAATCGGCAAATTTGGTCTTTTGCCGAGCTTTCCGCAGGGTACGAGAGTGCTGATTATCGTACCGATGGATTGCTGATGTTAAGGATTCTCCGTTGCAACAGCGTGCGCAGTGCCAATCGCCGCCATCAGGACTCGTGACAAACTCGCGGCGCGAAGACGCCATTTCGCGCGGCCAGTATCGACATCGCGGCTGCCGCGACCGCGAGAACCGCTATCCCCCAAGACAAGTTCGCGGCGGTCGCTACCGACCCAATCGCGACCGGTCCTAGCAGCAACCCGGCATAGCCGGCCGTCACCGCTGCAGCCGCCGCGGATGCGCCCATGCGACCGGTGGCGCTGAATACAGTCGGCACCACATTCGCGAGCCCCAGACCCACCAAGCCGAAACCGGTCGCGCCCACGAGGGGAGTTGGCACCCAGGCGACGAGCGCGAAACCCGCCGCAGCCAGGACTCCCCCGCAGCGCACTATGGTCGCGGCGCCGAGCCGCCCGACGAGCCAGTCACCCCATAGTCGACCGCCCGCCATGGCGCAAGAGAATGCACCGTATCCGAACGCCGCTGATCGGATGTCGGCGCCTCCCTGGGCGAGCAAGGTGCCGCTCCAATCGGCGACGGCGCCCTCAATCATCAACGCGAACATCGCGAGCAGGCCGAGCGTCCACAGCGCGCGGTCGGGTAGCGCCAGCGACCTGCCTGCCGGCGCGACATCGCCGGCGCGCATCACCAAGGCTGCCGCCAGCACCATGACGGCGCAAACCGTCGCGGTCGCGCCGAGTTCAACCATCACCCCTCTCGGCGCCAAACTCGCTCCGAGGACCGCTCCCGCCATACCACCCGCGCTGAACGCCGCGTGGAAGGATGACATGATCGGCGCACGCCAGCGGCGCTCGATACTGCTGGCGTGGACGTTCATCAGCACGTCGACGGCACCGGTGCACGCGCCCACCATCGCGGCCGCGCCGCATAGCGTGGGAAGCACCCTCATGATTGCGGGGACGACGAGTGCGGCCGCGAACGCCATGCCTGCGGCCAACGTGGCGTGGCCGGTGCGCACCCGCGATCCGACCCAGCCGGCCAGCGGCATCGAGATGAATGCGCCGCACGCAAAACTGAGCAGCGCCACGCTCAACCGACCATCCGACAGCGCGAGACGCGCCTTCAATGCGGGGATTGCAGCCGCCCAGGCGCCCAGCCCCAAACCGTTGGCAAAGAACACCGCGAGTGTCGCCAGGCGGTCCGGCCAATCTGCGCAACGCGATGCAGGACTCACATCATTTGGTGCCAGAGGCCCGGCGGCGCATGACAGAACGCGAGCGCCGCCTTGTCCGGCGATAGTCAAAATGTGTCCGTCGCAACGAACAATACCTCAGAGGTTCCCAATGAGAGAAAGGCCCGCGTTCTTCGTTGGAGGCTCGATTATGTTCGCAACTTCCCGCACCTCGATTATGTTCGCAACTTCCCGCACAACAAGGACGATTAACGGAAGAATTGATTGAGCCCACTTATGAATTTCCTCATGCTCGATATCCGGACTTTCTTCTTTTTTCACGCACTGGGATGAAGCTCCATCAGGCCGTGTGCATGCGCGGGCATCGTAGCATCGCAGGGGCTGGACGGAGCGTCGCGATCGCGTAGTATCCGTCGCATGCAAGAGCCCTTCACGTGGTTCAATCCCCCGTCTCATTGGCGGCACCTCGACGGCGACTTGGTCGTCACCACGGACGACCGGACAGATTTCTGGCGCAAGACGGAATATGGGTTCATTCGCGACAATGGCCATTTCGCGCAAAGAACCGTCGTCGGCGATTTCTCGGTCGAAGTGACGTTTGTCGGCAAGTACCGGACGCTCTACGATCAGGCCGGGCTCATGATTCGGTTGGACGCGGAGCGCTGGATCAAGACCGGAATCGAGTTCGTCGACGAATTGATGAACTTCAGCACCGTGGTCACCAACGACACGTCCGATTGGTCGCTGATACCCTTGAGTGAGACTCCGGAAGTCGAAGCGGTGCGCGCGCGGTTGGTGCGCAAGGGATCCACCGTATCCACCGCCTTCCGGCGCCCGGATGGCCTTTGGCAGACGGCCCGGGTGGCGGGCTTCCCGAGTGAGCGTCTGTGCCAGATCGGCGTCATGTGCTGCTCACCGCAGCGCGCCGGACTCGAGGTGCGATTCTCTGATTTCGCCGTGACTCCGGGCCCCGTCGAGCCTTCCGCGTAATACATACAAGTTAGAGGATAGCCGTCCAATCAGGCCGCACCGGCGTTTATTTGAGACGACACATTTCTCGGCAAAGTTTAAATCTGCTGGCTGAACGATGCAATTTTTACAGTTCACAACACTCGCGTTACAGACGCGAACAAAATGGTCCGCTCAGCCCGTCGAGTCGGTTTCTGATAACTGCGTCTTTGCGGGGAACTCGATCACCTTCCCTGAGCTGCTTCCAGTTCGATGCGTACTCGAGAGCCTCGGTGCCACGCTACTAGGCGGTCACGTAGTATAAACCCCGCCAGTTACGTTGATGCCTTGACCCGTCATGAAACGGGCCGCATCGGAACAAAGGAAGACTACTACGCCGGCGACGTCCTCCGGCTCTTCGAGGCGCCCTAACGGTGTTTGCGCAATATAGTCGGCAATGACGCGTTCGGACGACACACCACGCAACTCTGCTTCCCACGCAATCTCGCGCTTTTGCATCGCGGTCCTTACGAAACCCGGGCATACGGCATTTACCCGAATGCCGGCCGCGGCAAGTTCCCTAGCGAGCGCCTGTGTCCATCCAAGGACGGCAAATTTACTCGCAGAGTAATGGGCGAAGAATGGAGCGCCCACTTTTGCCGCCAAGGACGCTGTATTGACGATTACTCCGGTGTTCGCTCCGAGAAAATAGCGGGCTGCGACTTGGTTCGTTAGAAATACACCCCGAGAATTGACATCAAACACGAACTTCCATTCATCATCGGTGATGTCCAATGCGCGGCGCATAGTGGAGACTCCCGCGTTCGCGACTAGAATATCGTATCCGCCGAACGCAGCACTAACGGCATCGAATGCACTTTCGACGGCCGCCCGACTCGTGACATCGATCGAGACTGCGATACTGCCGGCGCCGATTTCAAGTGCGGCGCGTTCTGCCGCAGCCACATCCAGATCCGCAATCGCAACGCGCACCCCGTGCTGTGCCAATGCCGTGGCAATGGCTTTTCCGATGCCGCTCGCCGCCCCAGTCACGATTGCTCGTTTTCCCGAAAGCCCGGCCGCGTAGAACTCAACTGCCTTCTTGTTCATCAATTGGATCTCCGCTGCATTGAACTTTCACGAGCGTCACTTGCCGCCCGAAGACGTCATTCCGCATTTTCACGAGCAAGATCAACAGGCAGAAACTCGCGGTGATGGAATTTGCAATGACAATCACCAGTTCGTGTCTGACGTAACCGTAAACACACCAAAGACACGTCCCGGCGGTAAATATGAAGTACATGCCCAAGGACAGAGATTGCGTGTCACGGTCTCGTAGCGCCTTTATCACCTGCGGCAGGAACGAAATCGTGGTGCAACTTGCCGCGGTGTAGCCGATAAGATCACTCATCATGGTGTTCATCTTGGCGGCACTGCGGTCGATTATCGCTGCAGATTCCACTGCCTGAACGCAGGATAAAGGTGGCGATATTTTTCGTAGCGGTCCTGCAAAGCCGCTTTTTGGGACGGGTGTGGCTGAAAAGTCGTCTTTTCGGCTACTCCCAATGCCAGTATTTCCGACCCATACCCGCTTGCCAGATACCCCAGCTTGGCTCCTCCAATACAGCCGCTCAACTCGCTTCCCGACAGAGTATGCAGCTCCATACCCAAAATGTTGGCCAAGAGTTGCGTCCAGTACGCGCTGCGCGCACCTCCTCCCACCAATGAACATTGAGACACCGCTGCCCCGGCGGACTCAACTGAATGAAGAGCGTCGCGCAAGGCGAACCCAACCCCCTCGAGCACAGCGTAACCCAGCGTCACTGTAGAAGTATCATGCGCTAAGTTCACGAACATTCCGCGAGCCAGCGGGTCGTTGTGTGGAGTGCGTTCACCGGACAGATAGGGAAGAAACATCGGACTACCTTGCGGCACCGGCTGGTCAATCGGCATACCTTTCTCGATCAGGGCAAGCAATGCCTGCTCACTCGAAATGGATAACACGGAGGTAATCCACTTCAAGCAACTCGCTCCGGAGAGAACCACGCCCATTGCGTACCACCGGTTGGGAAGTGCATGACAGAAGCCATGCACCCCGGCCGCCGGGTTACCGACTGCCTTCTCGGTAATTGACACGATGGTCGCGCTGGTGCCAAGTGAGATGAACGACTGGCCTGAATTGGCGGCACCAATACCGACGCCGGAGGCCGGATTATCGCCACCGCCGCCCGCTACGATTACCTGGTCGGATAAGCCAAGATCATGTGCAACCGAGGCCGTGATTTTTCCGGCTGCGTCGCTACCTTCCACCAGTTGTGGGAGCTGACGCGAATCCAGCCCGGTCGCGGCGATCAGGGGGGCATACCATCGGCGGTTGGGGACGTCGAGCCATAGCGTACCGGCCGCGTCGGACATGTCGGTAATCCGTTCTCCGGTAAGCTTGAGCCGCAAATAGTCCTTGGGCAACATCACGCAATCCACAGCGTCAAATGCAGCAGGTTCATGAGCTTTCAGCCACAATAACTTGGGAGCAGTGAAACCCGCCATGGCCAGACTGCCGGTGATGGCGGCGAAAGAAGGGTGATTCTGGTTGAGCCACTCAGCTTCTGCTGAGGCCCTCGAATCGTTCCACAACATGACCGGACGAATGCACTGGTCGCGTTTGTCCAATAACACCGCGCCATGCATCTGACCGGACAGCCCGATACAGCGTACACGGGCATATTCGGCCGGACGTTCCACCCGTAGCCGGCGGAGTGCCGCTACACAGGCGTCCCACCAATCCGCAGGGTTCTGTTCTGACCAGCCGCTTCTTGGTCTCGATATGGGTATTTCTACGCCGGAATGGGCCAGCACGATTCCATGGTCGCCCAAGAGCACTGCCTTGACTTCGGAAGTCCCCAGGTCGATGCCAAGTGATATCGCATCACGCAACGCGCGCCCACCCCATGAAGTTAATCGTGCCTCGACTATCGCCAGATTCGCGCGACCGGATCAAGGTGAGACTCGGCTCATTGCGCGGTGTATCCTCCGTCCACGATCAAGGACGTCCCGGTGATGAGACTAGCCTCTTCGCTAGCCAGGAAAACGGCAGCAGCAGCCACCTGCTCCGGCCGGCCCATACCGAGTAGTTGCCTTTGCGCCAGCAACTTCGTCACCATCTCCGCGCCCATAGCCTCGACGTATGACGTATTCAGCGGGGTATCGATCCAGCCGGGGCACACGGCATTCGCACGAATCTTGTCCTTCGCATATTCGATGGCGGCACATTTCGTGAGCATTATCATGCCGCCTTTCGCCGCGCAGTAAGCAACGTGGAGCGTCTCCCCAACGAAGCTGTTGACAGAGGCGATGTTGATGATCGAACCGCCTCCGGCGCGCTGCATCGCAGGTATGGCGTACTTGCACCCCAGAAATGTGCCTTTGAGATGAACGTCGATCGTCCGGTCCCAATCTTCCTCGGTCGTCTCGACCAAGGTGGCTTCGGTCTGGATACCAGCGTTGTTGACCAGAATGTCGATATGACCAAACCGCCTCTCGGTATACGCCACGACGGCCTCGATATCCGCAGCGACGGCGGAATCTGCACGCCGCGCTTCGATCGCGTCAGGCGCCAACTTCCGTGTCTCCTCCAATCCGGTAGTGTTGGAATTGGTAGTAATCACGACCTTGGCACCTTGCTGCGCGAACGCGAACGCTATCCCCCGGCCGATTCCGCTGGCCGCCCCCGTCACTATGGCAACCTTGCCCATCAGACGCCCATTCTGAATTGCTGCAGACATAAGACTCTCCGAAATAAAGCTTTGAGCAAGAAGTATCACGAGCGGAGCCTTGACAAAAAGGACAATTAGCGGAATGATTAATTGGAGTTACTAATGAATGTCCAAATCCGCCACATCCGATCATTCATTGCTGTAGCGCTCGAGAAGAGCTTCGCGCGCGGCGCGAGCCGGCTCAATGTTTCCCAGCCGGCGCTATCGCAGACCATTATGCAGTTCGAGCAAGAAGTGGGATTCCCGTTGTTCGAACGGACGACACGAAGCGTCGCCCTGACACCGGCGGGCGAGCAAGTCCTGGCAAGGGCTGTGGAGCTCAGGCGGTCCATGGACCTATTCCAAGATGAAGTCCGGGCGATTCAAGTTGCCGTGAGGAATGAGTTGCGCGTGGGCTTCATGATCGGTACTGCTGTGGAATTCCTTCCTGCGATCGTTCGCGAGTTCGAGAAGCTGAAACCACAGGCCGCGATTCGACTACGAGAATTCGATTTCTCGGACCCGAGCGCCGGATTGAGTACCGGGGAAGTTGACTGCGGCATCATCAGACCGCCAATCGGCGTTGATGGCATCGAAATAGTTGAAATTGCTCGCGAGAAATGTGTTGTGTGCCTTCCGAGCGGACACCGGCTGGCTCAAAAGCGCAACGTTCGCCTGGATGACATACTTGATGAGCCTATCGTTGCGTCGACCACCCGCGGCATTTGGCGCGACTATTGGCTGGCAAATGATTATCGGCGAAACCGGCCGGCGAACGTCAGTTTCGAAGCCTCGACCGTCGAGTCTGAACTGCAAGCAGTGGCATCCGGCCGGGGAATCAGCATCACCGCGGAGAGCACCGCGAAATACTATTTGCGCCCCGGGGTCGTGTTCAGGCCGATCACCGATATGCGCGAGTGTGTGATGGCTGTCGGTTATCGCCGCATGGAAAACACACTCGTTGGCGAATTTATCGCCGTTGCAAAGCGTGTATCAGATCATGTTCGATCCAGCCGTTCGTCAGCATGCCGGGTCACGCCCCCCCCACCTCATTGAGTTAATAGCGACCCGACTCCTCAATCGCACCTAGCACCTCGTCGAGCACGCCCAATGCGAAAACCATTTGCTCACGGGTACAATCGAGTGGCGGCTTCAACTTGATCAGATTTCCGAGGCCCGCGTAGCGGCTCTCGCCGAAAAGCACGCCTTTTTCAAGTCCACGCTTGTACACCTCGACCGCCGCTTTCGGAGCCGGTTCCTTCGTGATGCGATCCTTGACGAGTTCCACAGAAACAAATAATCCAGGTCCGCGAATGTTGCCGATCAACCTTCGGCGGCCCATGATTTCCCGCAAGCGATCCGTAGCAAAAGCGCCGAGATCCCGCGCCTTATCGCACAAATTATCGTTGATGATCGCGTCGATCGTCGCATTCGCGGCTGCCATGGAGACGGGGAACTGGCCAAAACTGAGCGCATCATCGCCCGCTTCAAATCCATCGAGCCGTTCACTTGCCATGATGCCGGCAAGCGGAAAGCCGCCTCCGATCGCCTTGCCGAAGGCCAGTATATCGGGCACGATTCCGTAGTAGTCGGAGGCGAACATTTTGCCGGTACGGCCGAATCCCGTTTGGATTTCGTCCCAAATGAGCACGATGCCGAATTTGTCGCAGATATTCCGCACCCCCAGAAGGAATGAGCGCGGTAATTCAATGTGGCCGCCATTTCCGAGGATGGGCTCCATCATGATGGCCGCTACTCCACCATCCACTCCCTTGCTGATCGTGTCCTCGAGAAGCTGCAGACAAAGCCGGGAATCCGCCTCGACGTCTAGATCGAGCCGAGGCCGGTAAGGGTCGGGATGTGGAACGCGCGTGAAGCGCGGTTGAATTGGCAAGAAAGCGTTTTTCGGATGTGGCCAACTCGCGGCCATCGTGGTCAGTGACCGACCGTGATAGGCATCTTGTAAGACAATGATGTTGTGGCGATCCGGCATATTTTTGAATGCCAGTTTTATCGCCATCTCAATCGCCAGACTGCCATGCAAACAATAGCCGATACGGTTGAGATCACCGGGCGAGATATCGCGAAGTTTTGCCGTCAAGGTCAGCAGTGGCAGCGTGTTGAAATTCGGCCTCGCGTGCACGATCTCGCGCAATTGTGCGATCGCGGCTTCGATCACGCGGGGGTCGTTGGCGCCCAAGTTGTTGGACCACGCTTGCGATGTGAAATCGAGATATTCACGCCCCTGGTCATCCCATACCAGCGAGCCGCGCGCCCGGACGAGCGTGATCTTGTTTTTGTCGCCCTCCGACGGGTCGTGGATCAGGGATCTCTTGCCACGTTCCGCCGCCACTTCCAACTGATCCATTCTCGTTGCTTTGTTGTTCATAAGCCGGTTCCACTCATTGGATTACCTCGCAATCATTGGCCACCCAGTCTCTGGCAACAAGAACTATTAGCCGAATGATTGATCATTAGAGATTATGAATGTCACGAGTCCGCGGTCTCCGCGGCGACGTCGAAATCGGCCAGGTTGCGGCGGAATCCCCCGGTTCTCCAGGCGCCGTACGCTATGCCGAGAAACATCCAAGCGAGCCCAAATGCCTTGGCTCTCGAGGTGAGGTTCCACCATAGAACCAAACAGATGATGAATCCAGACAGGGGCAATATGAGATTGAGCCAGTGCTTCTTGTCTGCTTTCAGATAAAGGCGTACGAACGCCGCGGCATTCACTCCCATAAAGGCGATCAGCGCGCCGAAATTCACGAGATTGCCTCCCAGCTCGTAGCCGGTCGAGCTGCCGGACACCGCGGGCAAAATCAGCGCTCCTATCAAGATGAAGACGCCGACGAACAGCACGTTATTGCGGGGCACTTGCGTCTTGGGGTAAATCGCCCCGAAGAACGCGGGAGGCAATGCCCCGCTGCGGCCCATGCCGTACAGCAGGCGCGCGACCGCCAACTGTGCGGCCGTCGCAATGGCCATGAGATTCAACATCAGCGCGAGCCCGACTACCGCGAACAAGGGAGGCCAAGCGCGTTGCGCGACGAAGGTGAAGGCCGTGTCCAGGTTGGGAAACGGCTCGGAACTGGGCCACACGAGCTGCGCGGCGTAGACTTCCAAAATGGACAGAGCGCCGACAATGAGGCAAGTCATCACCGTGGCAATCAAGACATTGCGCCGCGGATTGTCACATTCCTCCGACAGCGTGGAAATGCCGTCGAATCCGATATAAGTAAGCATGGCCATCGAGGTGCCGCTCAATATGACGTTCGTGCTCCAGGTATTGGGATCGTAAAAGGGCCGCGTGAAAAATCCCGCCCCGGCATGCGGATGATTCAGCACGAAGACGGTCGCCGCCGCGAAGAAGATGACGATGACGACGATGAGGATGGCTCCCATCACGGTATTGGCGCGCGCCGAGGATTTGATCCCCTGCACGGTCAAGCCGGTCGACAAGCCCGCGAAGAGCGTTGCCCACAACCAATAAGGTATTACCGGAAAGAAGACCTCGGCCTGCTGACCGACCCAAATGATGCTGATGAGCGGGTTCAGCAGGTAATCCATGACCATACCCCAGCCGGTGACGTAGCCCAATAGCGGGCTGATCTCCCGGCCGACGTAAGTGAAGGCTGATCCCGCGCTTGGGTAGTGGCGAGCCATGAGGCCGTAGTTGATGGCCGTCGGCAGCATGGCGAGCATTGCCAGCAGGATGGTTGTGGCGGCGTGTCCATGGCCGCGTTGCGTCAGGATGCCGAAGAACGGCGTCGGGGAAATGGGCGAGACCAGGATCACTCCGTATATCACCAGATCGCGCAGACCGAGCGCTCGACGCAGGCGGGGGCCGCCTGGAGCACCCGTTCGAGTGATGGAAGACATTGTCATGGTCGTATTCTTATCTTATGAGAGCCATCTCCCAATTGACTGCGCCCCCCTGCCGTATGCTGGTCGTACGCCATCAGTATTTGTCGCCCCCGCCACTGACGGCAATGACGAATGGCGAAAGGATCCATAGGCAGCGGTTATGAATTCACTATCCATCCTATTGCCAGCCTGCCCCAAGGTTGCGCATGCAAGTTGCGCTTCGCCCGTGTCACCAAGAAGCCCGGCGCGCTCTACCTGATCACCGCTTACGGCGGATGTCGCCGGCGCTCAACCAACTCGCCCGCTCCTTGTCCGGCAATCCGGCCGTACCCAAGAGCAGCGTCGAATATTCATAAGCGTTGCAAATTAGTCGTGTGACCAATCGTCCTTGTTGTCAAGGGAGACGTAACTTAAGAATGCACACGAACCGGCTGTTAATGCTGCGTTGGATATCCTTCAGAAAACAGATGGGAGCCGAGCGGAGAAACCCATGACCAGTAAGCGAATCTCGACATTTGTGGGCACCACCCTATTCACGGCGCTGCTCGTGATCAGCACAGCGGACGCCGGCGATCTCAATGCGGGCGCTTCCCAACCATCGCAAAATGAATCCCCCCAACAATCCGCGGCACCCGGCGGAGCATCAGCAAGCGCAAAGGAAGAGAAACAAGAGGCCTCTCTCGACGAGATCATTGTCTCCGCGCAAAAGCGCGACGAGCGCCTCCAGGATGTGCCGATTCCGGTGTCAGTGATAGGCGCCACCGCACTCGTGCAAAGCAATCAAGTGAAGTTTACCGACTATTACACGGAGGTACCGGGTCTGAGCGTGGCACCCGGCCCCACCTCCACGAACACGCTGTCGATCCGCGGCATCTCGACCGGCGCAAACGCTTCCGGCCCGCCGGCGCCGGCGCCAACCGTCGGCATCGTGATCGACGATGTACCCTTCGGTGGAACCGGAGGCGGAGATACTCTCGTGCCTGATTTCGATCCGGGTGATTTGGCGCGCATCGAGGTATTGCGCGGGCCGCAAGGGACTCTGTATGGCGCCAGCAGCTTGGGCGGGCTGATCAAGTTCGTCACCGTCGACCCCTCGACCGACGGCGTCAGCGGACGCGTGGAAGCAGGCACCAACAGTGTGCATAACGGTGCGGAACTTGGATACACGTTCCGCGGCTCCGTGAATCTACCGCTCACCAGCGATCTCGCCGTTCGCGCCAGTGCCTTCACTCGGCAGGACGCCGGTTACATCAATGATCCCGTGTTGGGCATCAAGGGCATCAACGAGGATCATACCAGCGGTGGTCACATTGTCGCGCTGTGGCGGCCGTCCGATGCCCTGTCCCTGAAGGTAAACGCCCTGTATCAGAAAGTCACGAGTGGCGGATCGAATGACGTTACTCCGAACCCACCTGCCGTATTTGGTGTGCCGGCCTTGGGGGACCTGCAGCAGTCTTACCCTCGCGGAACGGAGTTCAACAACACGGAATCTCAAGCTTACAGCGCGAATTTGACATACAAGCTAGGCAGCGCCGAACTGACCTCGCTAACCGGATACAACAGGTTCGTAGCCCACGACTCCTACGATTTCGCCTGGGTCATCGGTCCGCTGACGCAACAATATTTCGGCGTGGTCGGTACTCCGGAACGCGTGTTTGCGGACATCAGCAGGTTCACCCAGGAGTTGCGCCTCGCCGTCCCGCTGGGACAGCAGTTCGACGTGTTGTTCGGGGGATTTTTCAGCCATTCGGTGGACAAGTACCGATTTGGCCCTTTTCTCGCGACGAATCCCACCACTGGGGTGGCGGTGGGTGATTGGGGTGACATCAACGTAAACGCTGCGCCAACCAACTACACCGAGTATGCTGTTTTTGCAGACATGACCTACCACATCACAGATCGAATAGACGTTCAGATGGGCGGGCGTGAAAGTGAATATCAGTTGGATGGAAAGCCCTGGACCGACACCGGCCTGTTCAGTACCGTGGTATTGGGCTTTCCAACCCAGAACTATGTCGCCTTTCCCGAATACAACATCAAGCAGAGCGCGTTCACTTATTTGTTTACCCCTCGGTTCAAGATCACTCCGGACCTCATGACCTATGCGCGACTCGCGTCGGGCTATCGACAGGGCGGCACCAACGCCGGAACGCCCGGGGTACCCTTCCTGGTCAATCCTGACAAGACCCAGGACTACGAGGTCGGCCTCAAGGGCGAGTTCTTCGATCACGCGCTTTCCGTCGATTCATCCGTTTACTACGTCAACTGGAAGAATATCCAAATTCCACTGCTCAATCCCGGTGGCATCAGCTATACCGGAAACGGGGGCGCGGCCAAGAGTCAGGGCGTAGAACTTTCGGTCGATTCGAGGCCGTTGCCGGGTCTTACGCTCGCTACCTGGGTTGATTGGGACGAAGCCGTGTTGACGCAAGGCGTCGCGAGCATCTTCTCCGGTCCGGGCGCCAGGCTGCCCGACACTCCTCGATTTTCCGGCAACGCATCGGTGACCAAAGAATTTACCGTTGTGAACGACATCAAAGGATTCGTGGGAGGAACGATAAGCTACGTTGGAAACCGCTTGGACACTTTTGCGGTCACCGGCCCGCAGCGACAATATCTGCCGGCGTACGCAAAGACCGACCTGCGGGCCGGCGCGAAATTTGGTGCTTGGGCAGTCAATTTCTACGTCAACAACGTTGCGGACAAACGCGGCGTCATCACGGGGGGTTATGGGAATGTGGTCCCTTACAGCTTCTTTTTAATCCAGCCACGCACGGTCGGACTGTCCGTCAGCACCGACTTTGGTAAGCACTGAGAGAGCAAGAGAGCGAACGTGCACGCAAACACCAGTCTCGCCGCGGGTTTCCGAATCGCCGGCTTCGGACGTTCATGACATCCGCTGCAAATGATGTCAGCCGAACATCGACGGGACCGGGATTGCGCAGAGCGCTTACGCTGCGCGACCTCGTCGTCTACGGAGTCATCGTTGTCAGCGTGACTGCGCCGATGCCGGTGTATGGGCTGCTGGCACAGCGCGGACATGGCCACGCTGCGCTGGCGGTCGCGATTGCATTGTTCGCCATGCTTCCCACCGCGGTCAGCTACGGGCGAATGGCGAGCATCTATCCCCAGGCGGGGTCTGCGTTCGCATACGTCGGCAGCGAACTGGGTCCCCTGCTTGGCTACGTCGCAGGCTGGGGAATGATCATGGACTATCTGCTCAATCCCATGATCTGTTTCATATGGGCCAGTCAACAGGCGCATGTCTTCTTCCCTGCGATTCCGGCGTGGCTCTGGGTCGTCATCTTTGCCGTTGGCGCGACGGCTGTTACCGTGCAGGGCATCCGGGAGTCGGCACGTACCAATATGATTTTGGCCGGAGTGACTACCGGTGTCGTGCTCTTGTTCTTTGGCGCGGTGGCCCATTATCTCATGACCCATGCGACGAGCGACCCGCACCTCTACACGCGACCGTTTTATGATCCATCAACTTGGAGTATCACGGCCATAGCATCCAGCACCTCGTTGGCCATGCTCACATACATCGGCTTTGACGGCATCTCGACGCTCGCCGAAGAGAGTTACAACCCCCGCCGGGACGTGCCGCGCGCCACCGTACTGACCTGCCTGATCATCGGCGTGCTCTCGATCTTGCAGGTTTACGGCGCCCAACTGGTATGGCCGAGTACCGAGAGCTTCCCCAACGTGGACATAGCCATCACGTACGCGGCACAGCGTGCGTGGGAACCACTGTTTGTCATCGTCGGCGCGACCATGTGCGTGGCGCTGCTGGCAACCGCGATCGCGGATCAGTTGGCGGTCGCACGCCTGCTCTACAGCATGGGCCGTTGCGGCGTACTGCCTCGCGGTTTCTTCGGCGCGATCCATGCAGGTTCGCAGGTGCCCCGAAACAACATCATCCTGGTGGGTGTCGTGGTGTTGGGGGGGGCCATTCTGTTGCCGTGGATCTCCGGGAGCATGACCGGATTCGAACTCGGTGGATCGCTGGTGAATTTTGGCGCGTTGACGGCATTTATGGGTGTGAACGCCGCGGCTTTCGTTCGATTTCGCCTGCGCGGAGCCGGTGGTCGCCGGGCATCGGATACTTTGGTACCGGTCGCCGGATTCATCGTCTGTCTCGTTCTTTGGTGGAATTTGGGCTCCAGGGCACTAGTGTTCGGCGTCGGCTGGATGTTCGCGGGGCTTACCTACGCATTCTGGAGAACGCGGGGCTTTCGCGAGGGCCTCGCTACACTAGACCTGGCTACGCCCGATGCGAATAGCGTCGAGGGCATCTGAACGAGCAGGCCGACGAGGATCCGAAGCGCGGCTGGCTGCGAAAGCGGCGATTGAGTAACGGCGCCGGAATCAGATCAGAGCTTCTCCGGGTCGGGTGGCGCGGGAGAAGGAACTCCGGGGTCGACTTTCAGACCAAGCGCCGAGGCAAGCCGTCTTACCGGAGATTCTCCCTCGGTGGCGCACGCCGCAGATTCGGGATACTCATCGGACACGATGGCGAGCCAACGCTCCGGCCACAGGTTGAGCGGCAAAGGCGATCCCAGCATTGACGGCGGAATGAGCGCATTGAACCGCAACAACTCCGTGGTTGTCTTGAATATCAGGCATCCGTAATCCGGCTTGCAATGCCCGCACCGCTCCAATGCAACTACGCGATCGCTATAGCAACATATTGCGACACTACGCTCGGGTTTAACGCATTCCAGGCTTTTAAAGGATGTGAGTTTCACGTGGTACCGCAAACTGCCAGCGCACGACCTTAAGCCTCTGCAGCTACTACCTGAAGGCAGATAAGGCCCTTTGTGTTCGTAAGAATTGTCTGACGCGGCCATCATAGAGTGCGGCGGAGCGAGTCGCCCAACCCCGGCGCACTGCTCCATCTCAAATTGACATGCTGCGGTTGAGCTCTGTGATGGCCGAGAGCAATGCTTTGGTATCGACCGGCTTGCTGAGAAATCGGCAGTACGGAATGGAATTCTTGACGACCCGCATCATCGACTGCAGATCACCGCTCAGCAGGATGGCCGGGACGTCACGGCCTTGCCGTGTGCGCAGCCGCCGAAGTACATCGAGTCCGGTCAGCTCTCCGTCTAGATGATAATCCGTGATGAACACATCGCCCGGCTGTACATCGACCAGCAGGCTCTCGGCATCTGCCACGGTGGCCGCCGTGCGCGTCTCATAGCCTTCGAGGGACAGAAACAATTCGGTTGCCTTGCGCACCGAGTCGTTATCTTCCAGCAGTATCAGTCGGCACTTGGAGTGGCCGTTCGTGGTTGATATTTCTCCATTCTCGCGCGCCGGTACATCGGCCACCGCCAGCAATCGATGCCGAGGTATCCGCACGCTGACGCAGGTCCCCTTTCCGAGTGTCGAGGCGACGGCAACCGAATAACCGAGCAATCGGGACACCTCGCGAACGATGGCCAACCCCAGGCCGACACCCAACCGCTGCGTGCCTTGCGGACCGATCTGATAGTACTCGTCGAAGATCCGTTCCAGCTTATCCTCCGGAATACCCACCCCGGAATCCTCGACTTTGAGCATCAGCGCCTCAGCATCGAATTCTTGCGAAAGCCGCACTCGGCCCTGCTCGGTGTATTTGAGCGCGTTGCCGAGCAGATTCTGCAGCAGTTGGGTGAATAGCGTGCGATCCGTGGATATCACGACCTGAGTCTGCGCGAATTCCAGCCGGAGATTCTTCGCTGCAGCGGCGGGCCCGAACTCTTGCGCAAGATCTTCGAAAGCGGAGGCAAGACTTACCACGGAGAGTTGCGGCTCGATGGCCCCGGATTCGAGGCGGCTGATATCCAGTAACGCGTTGAGCAGCCGTGTCGCACTGTCGATGGCCATTTCTTGCTGGCGAACGAGATCACTCAGCTCCGGAATCTGCTCCGTCAATTTCCGCATCGACGCGTTGATCAGGCGAATCGCCTGCAAGGGCTGGCGCAGATCGTGGCTGGCCGTCGCCAGAAAGCGGCTCTTGGCGCGATTTGCCCGGTCGGCTTCCTCGCGTGCCGCAACCAGAGCGTCGCTGATCGAGCGGCGCTCGGTCATGTCGCGAATCGCCGCCGCCACGAAGCTTTGGTCGCCATCGCTGAACGGGGACAGTCGAATCCCCGCCGGAAATTCAGAGCCGTCGGCGCGGCGGGCGAACAGATCGCTGATCCGCGCCCCCATTTCGCGACTGGTGGGTCGGCCCAAATAGTTCGACAGGTGTGCGCCGTGGCGTGTGTGGAATCGTTGCGGAATCAGCAGCTTGATCGGCTGGCCGACGAGCTGGTCGGGCGTGTAGCCGAACACGCTGGTGGAGGTGTCATTGGAAAACCGAATGATGCCCTGAACATCCACGACCAGCATTGCATCAGGGGAGAATTGCAGTAACCGCTGCGCAATTGAGCTAATTTCGCCCATTTTCAGTCCTAATATCCTATACGGACAGCGAGCGTGGACCTACTGACGCATTGAATAATGCCGTTGACAATATCACAAATTCACTTCACGTTTGCGCACCGCACGCGGCAAAGCGGCGCTTCGAGGCGGGCCAAATAAGGGACAGGCGCAAGTTCCTTCGGAAATTCACAGCTGTCAGCGGTCGAACGGTTCCGCACACTGGCTATCGGGCTCGATACGAGCGGAATTCGACCGGTGGGTGTAAATGCCGGCCGTCGGCGAGAGAGGGGGAGCATTGGACCAGATCAAGACGAGCAGGCCGGACTCCGATCCCATTCTCGAACAGTTGCTGGAGATTGCCCGGGCGTCGGCGCTCGCCGAAATGGCGAGCGGTGTCGCTCACGAGCTCAATCAGCCGCTGGGTGCGATCGCGGCCTTCGCACAAGCCGGCGAACGGATGCTGAACCGGCCCGATCCCATGGTAAGCCGCGCTCTGGATGTCTTTCGCCAGATCAACCAGACCGCTCTCGACGCAGGCGCGGGTATTCAGCGCATCCGGCGCCTGTTTCAACGGGAAGTGCCGTTACCGGCGCGGTGCCAGCTGCCCGAACTCATAGCGGAGCTACGGCCCGTACTCGACATCCTCGCACAGCGCACCAGGAGCACACTGAACGTCGACATCCCGGGTAGGGTTCCTGATTTGCTGATCGATCGCCTGAAAATTCAGCACGTCCTGCTCGCCTTGGTGCAAAACGCCGTCGATGCAGGTGCCCAACAGTCTGCTACGCCATCGGTTCGGATCGATGTATCCGCCGATCGCTATACGGTGGAGACTGGGGTGACCGATTCCGGTGCCGGGATCCCCGCGGAGGTGCGAGAACAGCTATTCCGGCCATTTTTTACGACCAAGCCTCGAGGCACCGGTCTCGGCTTGGCCTCGAGTCGTGCGATCATCGAGTCGCATGAAGGAACGATAGGATTCGACAATTTATCGGCCGGCGGCAGCCGCTTTTGGTTCCGCTTGCCGGTGGCGGCAGGCTAACCAGAGCTCATATGACAAAGGCCAATGACGAGAGCAATGTACCCACGGTCTATGTAGTAGACGACGATGGCATGCGGCGCGCCATGGATGCGCTATTAATTCCATAGCGATCATATCGATTCGAGATAGGCAACGACCGCCTCCATCTGTTCCTTGGTCAATTCCTTGATCACGCCGTGCATGACGGGTGCCGTGCGCAGCGCACTTTGAATCACCAGCAGCTGTTTCAACAGGTAAGGCGCGTGTTGCCCAGCCAGGCGCGGGAAAAATGCGAGCCCCTCGGCATGCGCACCATGACATGACGCACAGGGCGGAATCTGGCGCGCCGGCACCCCTTCCTCGAACAAGCGCTTGCCCTGGGCGATCAGGGGCGATTTTCCGGCTCGGCCGGGCGCAGCGGGCTGCGCGGCAAAATAACCGGCCAACGCGCTGATCGCTGCATCGCTCAGCTGGGATGCCATGCCCCACATATAAGCTTGCGCATCCGGGTCCGCGCGCGATTGATCCTTGAATGCCTTGAGCTGCAATTCGATGTAGGGTGCCTGCTGGGCCGCCAAATTCGGAAATGTCGGCGAGACGCTGCGGCCGTTCACTCCGTGGCAAGTACCGCAAGTCTCCACGGTCTTGTGCAGAGCTGCCTTCTGGGAATCCGTCATGACATCCGCAACGACATCCGCGCCGTGAGCGAAGCCGCCGACGTACATCACCGCGCTCAGCGCAATGGCGAAAACATAGTTTGACTTCGTCATCATCCGCCCCTTGAGTTCGAACTAGAAATTCAGCCAAACCAACAAGTACATGGTGTTGTTGTTGCTGGCGCTGCGGCCACTGCCGTCGTAGTTGATTTTCTGCCCGTTGAACTTCTCATACCCGACATACTGCGCCTGCAGCTTGGTGTTGAGCCACGGCAGGTAGTTCACCTCGAGAATATACCCGCTGGAGTCCGGACTGTTATTCGCACTGGCACCGATGTTTTCAGTGCCGCCGACCGGCGTTGCGGCATAGAGAAGCGCATCGGTGCTTCCGGTGGTGCTGAAGTATCCGACCGTACCGCCGATCCGCCGCTGATAATAATATTCGCCGGTCAACTTGAGCGTCTTGAGGTCGTTGTGCGCGTTGCCGGCGAATCCGTCCAGCACGCTCGCATTGAGAGTCTGGCGTTCGCTGATGTACGTCGCCAGAGCGGTCATCAGATGATCCTCGCCGATGAATTGATACTGCACATCCGCCGCGGTGTCCCTGAATCTATCGGTGACTCCGGCCAGCGCCGTGTTGGTTGTCCCCTGAAGACCGGGATGCAGATTCGCGCTCAGCCCGAACGCGCCGACGGACAGAGAGTTGCGATCCCAACGCTGCTCGTAGGCGACTCGCCAATAGGGGGCGGATCCCGAGACGACGTTGCTCTGAGTGCTGTCGAGGGGATGCGCGCCGCCTCGAATCGCGGAGGTGTAGTCGGTGATCTCGGCGTAAAAATGGTCGTCCAGCCACATATAGACACCGAGCCCTCCGACGCTCTGGCCGAAGCCACCGGCGCCGCTGTCGATCTTGGTGGACGTGAGCGGACTGGGCGCGACACTGCTGCTCGAATAGGGAAATCCCCACGCGGGAGTCGTGTTCCACACGTCCTGCACCGTGGGGTTGTTGTTCAGGGTCACTCCCACGATCATGCTGTGGCTGTTGTCGTTGGAGCCGCCGAACGACAGGTGGTGTGTATAGCGGATGTCGGTGTTGTCGAAACCGAAGCTGTCGCCCACACCGTCATAGGTCAACTGAATGAATGCACCCAGACCGTCGGCGATCTTACCGGCGTAAAAAAGACTGACTTGCTGCGGAAACAGTAGATCTCCGTCCTTCGCCAGCGCCGCGGCGATCGCACTGTCAGGCAGCGCAGCAGCGGTGTGGGTATATGAAATTTGCGCCATCAAACTGATGGGCGGAATGGAATTGAGCGCGAGCGTCTGACGATCGGAGGTGTCGATTCCAGTGACCTGCTTGATGTTGTCGAGCAGGTAGCCATTGAGCTTGAATTCTCGACCGAACGGCGTCAGCTCCGGAAACACGGTATGGCACGCGGCACAAGCCATACCGGTCTGCCGCGCAAAACTGGGCACGGCCCAACTGGGGCCCGTCAGAGTCATGCACAGCGCGGCTCCCAGCCACGGGCGGAGCGATCTACAAGTCCATATGTATTGCATGAGTGTCATCGGTACATCCTCTGGCTCGGCATTATTATTCCGTGGAGCCGACGATAAACGCGTCACGCATTCCTGCGAATAAGGGGTTCTACCTAGTGGCTCGAGGCCAACGCGTTCAATCGCCCGATGCGCTCGAGTGCCGGTGGGTGTGAATCGAAGAACGCCGAATGGATGCGATCGGGCGTGAGTGTCGCCGCATTGTCGCGGAACAGCTTGACCAAGGCGGCCGCGAGCTTGCCGGCATCGGCGTGTTGGGCCGCAAAATCGTCAGCCTGCCTCTCGTGGCGGCGCGACCACCAGGACAAAACGGGGGTCGAAAAGAACGCGAACACTGGGACCGCCACCACGAACAGCAGCAGTGCCACCGCGGCCGAAGGCACCGGCACGCCCAGAGCGCCGTAGAACCCCGGCTGCCGCGCAACCCAAGCAAGCAGCGCCAGCCCGCCGAACGTCAGCAGCACCGACGCCACCAGCCGCTGACGCACGTGATGCAGGCGAAAATGTCCGAGCTCATGCGCCAGTACCGCTTCGATCTCCGGCGCCTCGATGCGCGACAGCAACGTGTCGAAGAATACGATGCGCTTGTTGCGCCCGATGCCGGTGAAGTACGCGTTGCCGTGCGCCGAGCGCAGCGAGCCGTCCATGACGAACACGCCCCCGCGCGCCGCGAATCCGCAGCGTTCGAGCAGCGTCTCGACCCGCTTCTCGAGCGCTTCATCGGCGAGCGGCGAGAATCGATTGAACAGCGGCGCAATGAACCTAGGGGCGGCCCAGGTCAAGCCCAAGGTCCACGCCAGCCAGATCAGCCAGACCCATATCCACCACCCCGCTCCGGCACGATCCATGAGAGTGAGCATCGCCAGCAACAGCGGGCCGCCGAGCACCACGGACAGCAGTAATTGCTTGGCCAGATCCACCGCGTAGAGGCGCGGCGAGACCCGATTGAACCCGAAACGGGCCTCTATCCCGAATGTTCTCCACAACGAAAAGGGCAAGCCGACCAGCTGCAGCAGCAGTAACACGCTAGCCACGACGCACGCGCCGCGCCACGGCTCCGCCAGACCCGTATGGCGCCACAGGGCATCGACCGCCGCAAGGCCGCCCCCCAGAGTGAGCGCGAGTTTGACCAGCGCCTCGACCACGGTCGCCCATCGCCCCAGGCGTACCCGGGCGGTGGTGTAGTCGGCCGCCTTCTGCTGATCCGCGAGCGCAACCTGGCCGCGAAATGGCTCAGGAACCTCGTCGCGGTGCGCCTGCACGGCCGCGATCTGGCGCGACCCCAGCCACAGTCGTGTCAGCGCCTCCGCCGCGACGGCGATGAGGAAGGCCCATGTCAACCATTGCATCGTGTCAGTTTTCATCTCGCTGGAAATAGCGTAGACGAATTGCGGAAGTTGCGAAACACCAAAGGCCTTTCCTCCGGCCCGGGCGCCGATGCTGGTGCTAGCCCCGGCCTCGGCCCCGAGCCCGGCGCTGACCGCACGGCCTCGCCCGCCGGCCGCTCCGCCCGCGCGACCGCCTCCGTCACCAGATGATGGTGCGGCGACAGGTCGCACACCGGGTCCGCATTCGCGGCATCGCCGGTCAGCAGGTAGGCCTGGCAGCGGCAGCCGCCGAAATCGCGGACCTTGTCGGGACAGCTGCGGCAGGGCTCCTTCATCCATGCATCGCCGCGAAAATGATTGAAGCTCGAGGAGTGGTACCAAATGTCCTCGATGCAGTTGCTGCGCACATTGGGGAACTCTAGGCCCGGCAACATGCGCGCGGCATGACACGGAAGCGCGGTCCCATCCGGCGCGATGGTCAGAAAGATCGACCCCAAGCCGTTCATGCACGCCTTGGGGCGGCGTTCGAAGTAATCGGGCACCACGAAATAAATCTGCATCCGATTGCCGACGCGTTCGCGGAAGCGCCGCATCGTCCGTTCCGCGCGCTCCACTTGGGCAAGGCTGGGCAGCAGCTGCTCGCGGTTGTGCCAAGCCCAGCCGTAGTACTGAGTGTTCGCGAGTTCCACGTAGTCGGCGCCCAAACGCAGCGCCATGTCGAGTATTTCCTCCACGTGATCGATATTGAGCCGGTGCAGAACCACGTTGAGCACCATGGGATAGTCGTAATGTTTGATCAGCGCCGCAGCGTTCGATTTGAGATCGAAGGTGCGCGTGCTGCTCAGGAAATCATTCATCTGCTGCGTGCTGTCCTGGAAGGAGAGCTGGATGTGATCCAGACCGGCCTTCTTGAGAGCGTGCAGCCGCGCGTCGTTCAGCCCCACGCCGGACGTGATGAGGTTCGTATAGAAACCGAGCCGGTGCGCCTCCGCCACGATGGGCTCCAGATCGTCACGGGTCAGCGGTTCGCCGCCCGACAGCCCCAGCTGCACGGCGCCGAGGGCGCGCGCCTCCCGCAGCACCCGCAGCCAGTCATCCGTGCCGAGTTCCGCGCTGGTCTGCGCGAAGTCCGTCGGGTTGTAGCAGAAGACACAGTGCAAGGGACACCGGTAGGTCAGCTCCAGCAGCAGCCACAGCGGCGGCCCGGGCCTCGCCGACGCGGGCTTCGACGGCGCGTTCACGGCGCGATTCTCAGCCATTTCTTCTCCACCGCCATGGTGACGAAGCGAATGACATCCGCGGACAGACCGGCAGTCGCGAAGGCGCGTTCGAGATCCGCCGTGATGCCGGCGATCGTCGTCGCACCGTCGCAACGTTTCAAGATCTCGCCTGCGCTCGTGTTGAGCTTGATCATCCCCTCGGGAAAGAGCAGCACGTGCGCATTCTGCGCGGCCTCCCATTGCAGCCGGAAACCGTGTTCGACCGCGGGGCACGACAGCGCCCCTATTACCGGCTGACTCATGCGCGGACCATGTATCGCAGGGCCATGGCATCACTCATCTGCCACAGCACGTCGAGCTTGAATCTCAGAATCTCCAGCGCGCGCGCCTGCAGCTCACGCGTGTCGAAGCGCTCCAGGGTGAGCGCGAGGCTGAATTCCACGTCACGGCGCGCCAAACCGACCCGGCTCTGAAAGTACTGCAATCCGGCGCGGTCGATCCACGAATAGTGCTGCGGCCAATTCGCGAGGCGTTGCTGGTGGATCTGCGGTGCGAACAGCTCGGTGAGCGAGGAACATACTGCCTCGGGCCACGGCGCCCGGCGCGCGAAGTTGACATAGGCGTCGACCGCGAATCGAACGCCCGGCAGCACGTCGGCGAGGCTCTCCACATGGTCTCGGGACAGGCCCACCGCCTCCGCCAGCCGCAGCCAGGATTCGATCCCGCCCGGATCCTCGCCGTAGCCGTCGTGATCGAGAATGCGCTGCATCCACGAGCGGCGCACCGCCCGGTCGGTGCAATTCGACAGAATGGCGGCATCCTTGATCGGGATGTTGATCTGATAATAGAAGCGATTGGCCACCCAGCCGCGGATTTGCGCCGGAGTCGCGGCGCCGGAATTCATCAAAACATTGAAGGGATGGTGAATGTGGTAGGCGTCTCCCAAGCTCCGCAGCTGCGCTTCGAACTCCTCGTCGATTCCAGGCGGTCTGCGCTCACAGCACGATTTCCATGCCGTCCCACGCGACCTCGACGCCGCGGCGCGAAAGCTCGGCCGACGCCGCGGAGGCCTCGTCGAGGATGGGATTCGTGTTGTTGACATGGATCAGGATTTTGCGCGTGGCGGACGGCAGGCGATCCAGCCAGTCCAGCATTCCCCCCGGGCCGGTTTGCGGAAGGTGCCCGATATCGCGGGCACGTTTGGACGAGATCCCCAGCCGAACCATCTCATCGTCGCTCCAAAACGTGCCGTCCACGAGTACGCAGGAGGCGGAATTGCATGGCGCGCCACAGCCGGTAGTCGACGATGCTCAAACCCGGCGCATACACCGCCGTCCGCCCGTTGTCCTCATTCTCGATCACCAGCGCCAGATTGTCGCCGATGATGGGTGAGCCGCGGTTGGGCGAATAGGGCGCAGGTTTGCTCGCAACCGGCAACGCGCGCCAGCGCACCCCGGGCAGCACGTCGACCGTGAAACCGCCGTCGTCCAGATCGATGCGGCGCCGATCCACGCCGCAGAAAAATCGCAGCACGTCGAACACGGGATTGCCGCGGGTGAGATCGGCAAAGGTGCTGTCGGTACACCAAATGGGCCAGGGGTGGACCGATTCGCGCAGCATGTAGAGTCCGGTGGTATGGTCGACCTGCCCGTCGACGAGAACGATCGCCGCGATGGCGCTGTCGCGTATCGCACGGCCCGGCTGCAGATCAGGATTCGCCCGTAGTTGCGCCAAGACGTCCGGTGATGCGTTCACCAGCACCCACGCGGTGCCGCAGCCGACGGCGATGGAAGACTGGGTGCGTGCGCGAGCCTGCAGTGTGCCCGCGCGATACCCGCTGCAGTTGGGACAATTGCAATTCCATTGGGGAAAACCGCCGCCGGCAGCCGACCCCAGCACCCGGATTTTCACGAAGCAGTAGGCGCCGCCCGCACGCGCGGGCGCGCACCCTCGCTATTCAGCGATTGGACACATACATCGTGATTTCCATACCGAACCGCAATTCCACGGCTTGTGGGGTTTCCCATGTCATGTCGACGCTCCTATTGGGTGGTACCGGTCCATGGTCCTCCCGCCGCGCGGCTCCCCGAATCAGCACCATCATGAAACTGGACTCATGATTTTCATTAGCGTGGCGCTGCGCGCCCGCTGCCGGCACGGCCCTGGTACCATGCGCCCAATGAGATTGCGGACCCGCTTGAATCTCGTGGTTGCGGCCCTGAGCGCCGCTTTCGTGATCGTGCTGATCGCAGCCGAGGTAGAGAGCACGCGCAATTCCGTGCGCGAGGAAATCGAGGCGGCCAACCGGGTGGCGTCGCAGCTCCTCGGGCGCCTCGCCGCGGTCTATTCCCAGGTCGGGGGACCGGACCTGGTGCTGCAGTTCCTGCAGCAGATCGGCCGGGTCCGCGCCAACGAGGTGTCGTTGCGGTCGGCCGCGGGAGAGGTCCTGTATCAGTCGCCGCCGGCGACCTACAAGGCCGGGCGCGAGGCGCCGGTGTGGTTTGCACACCTTCTGGCGCCGCAACCGGCAAAGTACACATTTCCGCTGCGCGGCGGCGTGGAACTGGTGGTGCAAGCGCAGCCCTCGCGCGCCGTGCTCGACGCATGGGATGACGTTACCCGGCTATCGGCCATCGCCGCGGCCATGTTCGTCGTCGTGAACGCGCTTGCGTTCTGGTCGGTGAAGCGCGCGCTCGAACCCTTCCCCGTCATCGCCGACGGTCTCGAGCGCATTCAGCAGGGGGATCTCGCCTTCCGTCTGCCGAACCTCGCGGGCAATGAAGCGCACGCGATCGGTGCGGCTTTCAATCGCATGGCGCAGGCGGTGCAAGACAAGGTCCTGGCCGAGCGCAAGGCGCACGACGCCGAGGCGCGCCTCGAGGAACGGCGGGAAATGGCTTCCCTGGCGGACCAACGCGTCGAGGAGGAGCGGCGCCTGATCGCGCACGAGCTGCATGACGAATTCGGCCAGTCGGTCACCGCGATTCGCAGCCTGGCCCTCGCGATTGCGAGCCAGGGTGGGGTGCGCGACCCTGCGACCGGCGACGTGGCACGATTGATCTCAGATGAGGCGGCGCGTCTGTACGACGCCATGCACGGCCTCATTCCCAGGCTCGCTCCCCTGTCGCTCGATACGCTGGGACTCGCCGCGACTCTCGAGAACTTGGTCCGCGACTGGCAGCGGCGCCACCCGTCGATCGCGCTCTCGCTTCAGCAGTCCCTGCCCATTGAACTCGGGCCGAGCATCACGCTCGCGATCTACCGAGTGGTGCAGGAAGGCCTGATCAACGCCCTGCGGCACGCGCAAGCCTCACGCGTCGACATCGCCGTGCAATGCGATGAACAGCGGATCCTCGCCTCCGTGATCGACGACGGCATCGGACTGCCGGCCGATTGGGCCCGGCCCGGGCATTTCGGTTTGCGTGGTTTGGCGGACCGCGTGCAACAATTGGGTGGTACGTTCACCGTCGGCAATCAGGACGGGCGCGGTGTGCGCCTCATCGCCGACATTCCCTTGGGCGAGCACACGTGATTCGTGTGCTGCTGGTCGACGATCACGCCGTGGTACGCATGGGATTTCGCCTGCTGCTGCAATCCACGGCGGAAATGTCGGTGGTCGCCGAGGCCGACAGCGGCGAGGCCGCCTGCCAGCTCTATGTCGAGTTCGATCCCGACGTGGTGGTGATGGATCTTGCCATGCCGGGGATGGGAGGCCTCGAGGCACTGCGCCGGATTCGCTCCCGCCACAGCCAAGCGCGCAGTATTGACCTTGTCGGCGCACGATGACCCGATGCATGCCCGCCGCGCCCTGCAAGAAGGGGCGCTCGGCTTCCTGTCCAAGCGCAGCGCGCCCGAAGCGCTGCTCGAGGCGGTGGCGGCGGTTGCCGCCGGCCGGCGCTATCTCGATCCCGTGCTCGCCCAGAAGCTGGCGCTGGCGGAGTTCGACGGCGGAACGAAATCGCCGGTCGAGCGGCTCTCGGAAAGAGAGTTCGAGGTCTTTGTCCGCCTGGCCGGCGGCGCAACGGTGCAGCGCATCGCCTCCGATCTGAATCTCTCCGCATCCACCATCGGCACCCACCTCTACAACATCAAGCAGAAGCTCGGCGTCGTGAATCAATCCGAGCTGACCCTGATCGCGATTCGCCACGGGCTCATCGACGCCTGATCGCCATCATCGATTCGAGCGGGTGAAGCGATGCGTCACAGGTCCCTGTCCCGGTGCCGTGGCCACCAGCGCTCGAGCATCGCCGCCGCCCACTCCTTGCCGCCGAGCCCGAACGCCAGCGCCAGCGCCAGTACGAGTCCGGCCAGAATGATGAGAAAAGTTCTTTGCACGATATCGCCGCCGACGTCGATCTGCCCCAGCGCGATCATCACCACGAATGTCACGATGAGATATCGCGCAATCCTGCCGAGCAGGTCGGCATCCGGTATTTGCGCATCCACGCAATAGGCGTGCACGGCGCCGCCGACGAAGCGGGCGCAATACGATCCGAACACCACCACCAGCATCGCCACCAACACCTTGGGAGTGAACAGCACCACGCGCCCCAACAGATCGGTAATGTACGTGAGCCCGAGGCCGTTGAACGCGATCATCAACGTCGCCAGGATGACCAGCCAATAGGCGACCAGTCCGAACACCGTGGTCGTGTCGCCGCGCATGCCCGCCTGGTTCAGGAAATTGTCGGTGCCGGCGCGCTCCGTCAGCACGGTGAAATTGACGGCGCGCAGCCCCCGCTCCACGGCGAAGCGCGCCGCCTTGGCAAGCAGCCACCCGACCGCCACCACGACCAGGGCCAGCAGCAGCCGCGGCAGGAATGCGGCGATCTGGTGCAGAAACTCTCGTACGCTCTCGAGCAAGAAGTCGATGCTTTGCATGCCAGCCCCCTTAAATCCCGCTGCCGCGTCCGATGGTGAGTCGTTCAAGCGGCACCCCCATCCAGGATGCCTTGCAAGGGAATACCGACCCAGCCAGGCCGATTGCCGAGTTCGTAACGCAATTCGTACAAGTCCTTCTCCAGCTCGAAGAGACCCAGCAGTCCGTCTCCCGCCTGCAGCACCTCGGGCCCGTAAAGATTCGCGCCGCGCGCCGCCGCATCATATGCAGCGAGGAACGCCGCGCGGACTTCGGATTCCCAAACTCGGGCCAGCGGCGCAAGCCTCACTCCTTCGGCTTCGTTGTGAGCGACCTTGCGCAACGCGCTGTGCCGCACATAACTGAACGAACGCAGCATGCCGGCGACGTCCCGCAGGGGTGAATGCTTGGCACGTCGCTGCTCGAGGCTGTGTCCGGGCTCGCCCTCGAAATCGATGATGACGAAATCATTTCGCGTCACCAGCACCTGGCCGAGATGATAGTCGCCGTGGATGCGAATCTTCAGGCCCTGCGGCACTTGCGCCGACAGGGCCTCGATGCGTGCCAACACCTGATCGCCTTGTTCCAGCACCGCGCCGGCCCGATCGCGGTCCGCCGCCGGCAGCTGTTCCAGGCCCGCTTTGAGCATTCCCAACGCGTTGCGCGCTTCGTCCGCGGCACGCCGGCGATAGCCGTCGATGTCGGCGCGCGTCAGCGGCTTCGGCGCAAAGGCGGCATCCCGCGTAGGCCGCGCCAATGCCCGGTGCAGCTCGGCGGTACGCACCGCCAACACCCTCATCAAGGACAAATAGGCTTCATGCGCATTGACGGGAACCGCATCGCCGGCCGGCGTGGTCCGATACTGCTCGAGATGACGCTGCAAATACTCGAGCGAATGAGTCCAGCCATCGCCCTGATTGGCGATATAACCCTGCAGCATCGCCAGCAGGCGCGTTTGGCCGTCGTTGCCGATATATTCGAGCGCGCCCGCCAGCGGAGCACAGTTCGGAAAGCTTGCAACTTCGGTGAGATACAACCCCATCTCGAGTTCCGGATTCGTGCCCGTGCGCAACCGGCGGTAGCCCTTGAGCATCAGCCGCTCGCCGATGGTGACGACGGTATTCGAGCTCGAGCCGCGCGGCCGCTCCACCGGCAAGGTGATGAAATCACGTCCGGCCAGTCGATCGAATGCACTGGTCGGACGGAATTGCAGCTTGCCTTGGGCCATGGCTATTTCCTTGCGCGCCGCCATCGCCGCCACGACCGAGCGGCAGAACATTTCGTCCGCGAAGGCGTCGCCCATCACGCCGACACTCGCCTGCTGGCGTATCTTGGCCACCGCCGCCGTCGACAAGTTGCGCACCCGCTCCTCGTCGCGCTCCTCCCATGCCAGCGCCAGCGGCATGAAGTAGCTGGTGCGTTCGCCCGCACCCTCGAGATCGAGCAGCGACACCAGCCAGCTCAGCTGGGTCTTGCCCGTGTCCTCCTGCCACAACACATGGTCCGCAATGCGGGCGCGATCGATCGCCGTTCCCTTGGCCGCATACCAACGCTGCGTCTCGATGTAGCGCGGCAAAGTATCCGTCTCGAATTGCAGCCGGGTCTTTTCGGCAATGCCGATGCGCCACGGAACCACACGCTCCCGAAACAGGCTGGTCCATCCATCGAACAGCACCAATACCGGACGCTCCTCGATCGACACGATTTGCTCGTGCCATGACGGGACTTCCGCGTCGGTCGTCAGCCTGAACCAATAGAACCCGTATGCCGAAACCGTGAGCAAATAGGGCAGCTCGCCGATGGGCGGAAACGCCGTGCGGCCCAGCATCTCCACCGGTACGCGGCCTTTGAACGAGGACAGATTGAGCTCGACCGGTTGGGCTGAACGCGACAGGTTGGCGACGCACAGAATGGTGTCGTCCCCGAACTCGCGCAGGTAGGCAAGGATTTTGCGATTGCCCGGCCTCAGGAATCGGCGCGTGCCGCGCCCGAAGGCCTGGCTGGTTTTGCGCACGGCAAGCATCCGCTTGGTCCAGCTGAGCAGCGAACTCGGGTCTCGGGACTGGGCCTCGACATTGGTGGACGGATAGCCGTACACCGAGTCCATGATGGGCGGAAGATACAGGCGCTGCGGGTCGGCGCGCGAGAATCCGGCATTGCGGTCCGGACTCCACTGCATGGGGGTGCGCACGCCGTTGCGGTCGCCGATGAAGAAGTTGTCGCCCATGCCGATTTCGTCACCGTAGTACAGGATGGGCGAGCCCGGCATCGACAGCAGCAGACTGTTCATGAGTTTGATGCGGTCCCGGTCGTTCTCCATCAGCGGCGCCAAGCGGCGGCGGATACCGAGATTGATGCGCGCCTGCAGGTCCGCCGCATAGGTGGTGTACATGTAGTCGCGTTCCTTGCTGGTCACCATTTCCAAGGTCAATTCATCGTGATTTCGCAGGAAAATCGCCCACTGGCAGACGTCGGGGATGTCCGGCGTTTGCTGCATGATTTCAATGATGGGATAGCGGTCGGCCTGTGCGATGGCCATGTAGATGCGCGGCATCAGCGGAAAGTGATACGCCATGTGGCACTCGTCGCCGTCGCCGAAGTATTCGCGCACGTCTTCCGGCCACTGATTGGCTTCCGCCAGCAGAAATCGGTTCTCATAGTGCGCGTCGATCGCAGCCCGCAATTGTTTGATCACCGCGTGGGTTTCGCGCAGGTTCTCGTTGTTGGTGCCTTCGCGCTCGACCAGGTAGGGAATTGCATCGAGCCTGAAGCCATCCACGCCCATGTCGAGCCAGAAGCGCATGGTTTGCAAAACCGCCTCGAGCACCAGCGGATTGTCGAAGTTCAGATCCGGCTGATGGCTGAAGAATCGATGCCAGTAATACGCCTTCGCCAGCGGGTCCCAGGACCAATTCGACGTCTCGGTGTCGGTGAAAATGATGCGCGTGTCGAGGTATTTCTGATCGGTGTCGCTCCAGACATAGAAGTCGCGTTGCGCAGAACCCGCCGGCGCCGCGCGCGCGGCCTGGAACCACGGGTGCTGATCGGAAGTATGGTTGATGATGAGTTCAGTGATCACCTTCAATCCGAGACGGTGCGCCGTCTGCAGCATCGCGCGAAAGTCGTCGAGCGTGCCGTACTGCGGGTGCACGTTCTGGTAGTCGGAGATGTCGTATCCATCGTCCTTGAGCGGCGACGGATAGAAGGGCATCAGCCAGATCGTATTGACGCCCAGGTCCCGGATGTACTCGAGCTTCGACGTCAGTCCCTTGAAATCACCGATTCCATCGTCGTTCGAATCAAAGAACGACTTGACGTTGAGCTGGTAGATGACGGCGTCCTTGTACCAGAGCGCGTCGTTGTCCCAAACAGTATGCCCGTGCCAAGCCGCTTCCTGAGGCTGCGAGCCGGATGCCGCAGCGGGCTCGAGCGCGGGGGCTTTTACGTCGTTCATCTAGCGCCGACTCACAGGTAGTAGTCGAAATCCTGCTCGCGGCGCACGCGCCGCCGCAGTCTGAACACGTGCGCGGGTGCTCGCTCGGGGTCCAGCATGACGTAGTTGGACCGTCCCCGCCAGATGTAGCGCTGCTCGCTCAAGAGGTCGTGCACTTGGTACGGCTGCTCGACGTCGAGTTTCAACGCGTCGACGTCCAGATCCACCCATCCGGATTGCGGATGATGCGGATCGAGGTTCACCACGGTCAGAATGATATTGCCCGAACCGGTGTCGATCTTGAGGTAGGCGATCAGCTGGTCATTGTCGATGCGGCAGAAGTGCAGGCCACGATCGGATTGCAGTGCGACATTTTCCCTGCGGATGCGATTCATGCGTGCGATCAACGACCAAAGGCTGCCGGACGTCTCGATCGTCCAGTGGCGCAGTTGATACTTCTCCGAGTCGCGGTATTCCTCGCTGCCGGGCTCGCGCGGCGCGCTTTCCAGCAGTTCGTACGTCGGACCGTAAATGCCGTAGTTGGCCGCCAGTGTCGCGGCGAGAATGAGCCGCGCCGCAAATACCGGGCGCAAACCCGACTGCAGCGTCTCGTGCAGGATGTCCGGCGTATTAGGCCACACATTGGGGCGGTAGTATTCGCGACCCGGCCCGAGCGCAAGGTCCGTGAAATACTCGGTGAGTTCCTGCTTGGTATTGCGCCACGTAAAGTACGTGTACGACTGAGTGAACCCCAGTTTGGCCAGGCGGTGCATCAGCTTGGGCCGAGTGAACGCTTCGGCGAGGAATAGCACGTCCGGCCGGTCGCGTTTGACCGCATCGATCAGCCACTCCCAGAAGCCGAAAGGCTTGGTGTGCGGATTGTCGACTCGAAAGATCTCCACCCCCTCGGCTATCCAGAAGTCGACGATGCTCTTGAGCTCATCCCACAAGGCGCGCCAGTCATCGGTTTCGAAGTCGAAGGGGTAGATGTCCTGGTACTTCTTGGGCGGATTCTCCGCATACTGGACGCTGCCGTCGGGACGACGCTTGAACCATTGCGGATGGGCCGTTACATACGGGTGATCGGGGGCGCACTGGAATGCTATGTCCAGCGCGATCTCGATGCCGAATTCACGCGCCTTGGCCAATAGACGGCGAAAATCCTCGAGCGTGCCCAGCTGCGGCAGGATGTCCTTGTGGCCGCCTTCGGCTGCGCCGATTGCCCACGGGCTGCCCACATCCTCGGGTTTGGCCAGCAGTGAATTGTTCGCGCCCTTGCGGTTGATGCGCCCGATCGGATGGATGGGCGGAAAGTACAGCACGTCGAAACCCATGTCGGCGAGATAGGACAGGCGCGACTCGACATCCCGGAAAGTGCCATGACGCCCGGTCTCTACGGCCGCCGAGCGGGGAAACATTTCGTACCAGCTGCCAAATCCGGCTCGCGTGCGGTCCGCCACCAGTTCCCGCGTCATCGTCGCGGCAAAGCTGCGGTCTGCGTGGCGCGCGACGATGGCCGCGCGCGCGGCGTCCAATGCCATCGCTTTCCACACACCGACGTCGGCGCGCGGACCCTCGCCGGCGGGCGCGTATGCGTCCGCGTGCACGCGCAACTGAGCCGACCACTCGGCGAGGATCGCCGCGTCGCTGCCCGCTGCGCGCGTCGCCGCTGCATCGATGAGCGCGGCGCCGACCTGTAATGCCACGCGAATGTCCGCCGGATCGTCGCGCCGTTCTAGCTCGCGCCGCCATGATTCGAAGGGGTCCACCCACGCCGCCACTGTGTATCGGTAGCGGCCGGCACGCGGTGGGGTGAACTCGGCCAACCAGACATCGTTCGCACGCGGCTGCATTTCAACTTCGTATTCGTCGCTTGCGCCGGCTCTCCGCCAACGCAGCACCACGCGCAGCTTGTCGTGGCCATCTGTGAAGCAATGCGCTTCGATCTCGACGGCTTCGCCGACCATGCGCTTGATCGGAAAGCGGCCGCAATCGACGGCCGGCAGGACCGCATCGATCACCGCCCGCACCCTGCCCTCTTGCATCCCCGGCGCCGCGCCCATGCCCGTGGCCGCGGATACCGATGAGGGCTTCTTCGCGGCGGCTTTGCGCTTGACCTTAGCCATTGGATTCCCAGCGCAATACGATGGTGGCCAACGGCGGCACATTGAGATTGACCGATTCGACGCGCCCTTGGGTGCTCACGGGCACCGATTCCACTCCGCCGAGGTTGCCCCACCCCGAGCCGCCGTATTCCCTGGCATCGGTGTTCAGAATCTCGCGCCAAACACCGCGAGCCGGCACGCCCACCAGAAAATTGGGCCGCGGCACCGGCGTGAAGTTGCATACCGCGAGCAACGGGGCACCGTAACCGGGGGCCTTGCGCAGGAACGCGATGACGCTCGTGTCCCAATTGGCGAGGTCGAGCCATTCGAAGCCATCGGGCGAGAAATCGATCCGGTGCCACGCCGGCTCGCGGCGATAAATCGCATTCAAATCCCGCACCAAGCGCTTGATGCCGGCGTGTTCCGGCAATTGCGTCACCCACCACTCGAGTTCACCCTCGTGGGTCCATTCGCGCCGCTGCCCGAATTCCCCGCCCATGAACAATAGCTTCTTGCCGGGATGAGCCCACATATAGCCGTAGAGCGTGCGCAAGTTGGCAAACTGCTGCCAGTCGTCGCCCGGCATCTTGCCGATCAGCGAGCCTTTGCCATACACCACTTCGTCGTGCGACAGCGGCAGCACGAAATTCTCGTTGAAGGCATAGATGAGGGAAAACGTCAGTTGTCCGTGATGGTACTTTCGATTGATCGGGGCCTGTTTCATGTATTCGAGGGTGTCGTGCATCCAGCCCATGTTCCATTTCAAACCGAAGCCGAGTCCGCCCGCGTCGGTCGGGCGCGACACCATGGGCCAGGCCGTGGACTCCTCGGCAATCATCGTCACATCCGGGTGCTCGCGATAGATAGCCCGGTTCAGCGTGCGAAGAAAATCGATGGCTTCGAGATTTTCCCGCCCCCCGAAGCGGTTGGGGACCCATTCACCCTGCTTGCGGGCGTAGTCGAGATACAGCATGGACGCGACCGCATCGACCCGCAGGCCGTCGATGTGATACTTCTCGAACCAGAACAGTGCGGAGGAAATGAGGAAGCTGCGGACCTCATTGCGTCCGAAATTGAAAATGGCTGAATTCCATTCGGGGTGGAAACCCTGTTGCGGATCGGCGTGCTCGTAGAGATGCGTACCGTCGAAGAACCCGAGCCCGTGCTCGTCCGCGGGAAAGTGCGAGGGCACCCAGTCGAGAATCACCCCGATCCCCTTCTCGTGCAGGTGATCGACGAAGTACATCAAATCCTGCGGGGTGCCATAGCGAGAGGTGGGCGCAAAATAACCCGTCGTTTGATAGCCCCAAGACCCGTAGAAGGGATGCTCTGTGACCGGCATCAATTCCGCATGCGTGAACCCCAAGTCGGCCAGATAGTCCGCCAACGCATGCGCAAGTTCGCGGTAGTTGAGAAAGCTGCCGTCCTTGCGGCGCCACGAACCCACATGCAGCTCGTAGATCGACATCGGCGCATCCAAACCGTTGTGCCGAGCGCGCGCGGCCATCCACTCTGCATCGTTCCACTCGTACTCCAGGGTCCATACGCGCGAGGCGGTGGCCGGAGGCAGTTCGCACGACACGGCGTAAGGATCGGCTTTGTCGACCACGTATCCGCCGACGCGCGAAGCAATGCGGTATTTGTATGCTTGGCCGCGCTGCACGGCCGCTGCGGCACCCTCCCAGATGCCGGACCCGTCGGCCCGCGGCGCAAGTACGTCACGTCCGACCTGCCAGCCGTTCCAGTCGCCGATCACGGACACCGCCTCGGCGTTGGGAGCCCAAACGGCGAAGTGCGCACCCGCTCCCGGTGATAGCACACGGCAGCCGAGTTTCGAGTGCAATTGCGAGTGCGTGCCCTCGCGGAATAGATAGATATCTTGGTCGGTCAGCACAGTAGGGCTGGCTTTTGATGCATCGCGCTCACCTCATGTCAGCGGACCATCGTAGGTCATGAATACCGCGATTCCTGTCTCCACCGGGCGGAATCGTGTGTAGGACTATGCTGGCGGCAGCGACCCACAGCATGTCCGGAAGCCCAGGAGCCTGGTACCTCTACACAGAGATTTTGACCGATTGGCGGGAGGCATCCACCGATAAGGATAAGAAGCTGAAGGCCACATCAAGGCAGCAGCGACCTTCGGCTTCTTATCCTTCCCGGCGAGTGTTCATACCGGTCAGTATCACGGTGCCAAGGTATTACTAATCCTCGCGCTTCACCGGTCCCCTCTTGAGATCAGTCCCCGCAACGCGCGCCGCCCGCCGTTCCTTTGCTTGCAGGTACTTCTCATTGCTGGGATTGAGGTGCAGGCCGGTCTTCACCTGCAGCACCACCTCGATGCCGGCATCGCGCAATTGGCTCATCTTGTCGGGGTTTCGTGTCAGCAGTCGGATCTTGGGGATCTCCAGCACTCGTAGGATCTCTGCGGCAAGTGCATACGAGCGCGCGTCCTCCCCGTGACCGAGCCGCACGTTCGCTTCGAAGGTATCGAACCCGGAATCCTGAAGTTTGTATGCTCTCAGTTTCTGATCCAGGCCGATCCCGCGGCCCTCTTGCCGCAGATAGATGAGAATTCCCCCCTCCAGAGACAGTCGCGTCAAGGCTTCTGTGAGTTGCTTGCCGCAATCACAACGCAGCGAGCCCAGAACGTCCCCGGTGACGCATTCGGAGTGGATTCGCACCAGCGGATCCTTCGGCTTGCCCTTCGGAGCCGGGAAAATCAAAGCGAAATGATCCTTGCCGTCCGCTCCCGGCAGCCCTCGAAACGAAACGATCTCCGGCGAGCCGTAATGCTCGAGCGGAAGAACAGTTCTGGTTATGTCCATTTGCGTCACATTAGCGTCCAAGTTCGATCCCATCTGCTTCAAGCTGCCGTGGCCAGACGCCCGCTGCGATAATCCGCGAGCGCCTGTTCGATCTCTTCGCGCGTATTCATCACAAAGGGACCGTACTGCACCACCGGTTCGCGCAGAGGCTTCGCTGCCAGCAACAGAAAGCGTACACCTTCGGCTCCGGCCTGCACGCGCACGCCGTCGCCATCGGACAAAACGCCTGCCGCACGGTGCGGCAGCGGCTTGGCCGCGCCGGCCGGACCGATCTGCGCGCTGCCTTCATAAGCATAAAGGAAGGCGTTGTGGCCCGGAACGACAGGGGTGCCGAATACTGCGCCGGCCGGCAGGCACACGTCGAGGTACACCGGATCGGTGCTGGGCCTGGCGCCGCCGCCGTTGACGGGCCCGGGAGTGGCGGCGCCGTCCAACGTGAGCGTACCGGCAATGACCTTCGCTTCGCCGCCCTCGGCCAATTTCACCGTCGGGATCTCGCCGGCGGGAATGTCGCGATAGCTGGCCGGTTTCATCTTCTCCTTCGACGGCAAGTTGAGCCACAGCTGGAAGCCGCGCATGCGGCCCTCGCTCTGCTGAGGCATTTCGGAGTGGATGATGCCTCGCGCCGCCGTCATCCACTGCACGCTGCCGGGTCCGAGGTCGCCGCGATTGCCGAGATGATCCTCGTGGCGCATGCGCCCGTCGAGCATGTAGGTGACGGTTTCGAAGCCGCGATGCGGATGCGGCGGGAAGCCCGCGATATAGTCGTCCGGGTTGTCGGAATAGAACTCATCGAGCATCAAGAACGGATCCACATGCCGACCGGGCTGGCTGCCCAGGCTACGGCGCAACTTGACGCCGGCGCCGTCCGAAGTCGGCATCGATTCGATGACATGGATGAGGGTGCGGGTGTTCATCTCGGGTCTCCTTGGAAACATCTCTCGTGCGGCAAACCTTCAGGCGGCAAGACGCGCAATCTCGGCCACCGCCTTGGCGAGACCCGCTTCCTTGCTCTCCGGACTCATGTTGAGACCTTCGGCGTAAACGAATTCCACATCAGCCATGCCCAGGAAGCGCAGGAAGTCGCGCACGTAGCTCGTCTGCGTGTCCATCGGCGTTCCGGCATAGATGCCGCCGCGGGCCGCGAACACATACACCTTCTTGCCGGTGAGCTGGCCCACCGGGCCCTTCTCCGTGTACTTGAAGGTGATGCCGACACGGGCGACGTGGTCGAAGTAAGCCTTCAGCTGCGACGGCACACCGAAATTGTACATCGGCAGACCCAGCACGATGACATCGGCCTGCTGCAATTCGTCGATCAAGATGTCGGAGTACGCCACTACCGACCGCTGTGCGGCGGTGCGCTCTTCAGGCCGAGTGATGAAGGCACCGAAGCGTTCCGCATCGAGGTGCGGCACGGCATCGGCCGAGGCAACCTCGCGCACCACGGTCTTCGCCTCGGGATGACTATTGCGGAAAGCGGCAACGAACTGGTTGGCGAGCTGGCTGGATTGGCCGTTGCCGTTGTTCATACTCGCATGGATCTGCAGCAGGGTGGTCATGGGTAATTCTCCTCTATATGGGCAGAGGAACGATTTGCTCCTCCATGGCGGCATTTAAGTATTGATTTATTAGATAAAAAAGCAGAATATTTAGCGCCTATCTATCTATTGGTTAGATGCATGGCCGATGCTCCGCGAATTTCCCTAGAGCAGTGGCGCTCCCTGTTGGCCGTGGTCGATGCCGGCGGCTATGCCCAGGCAGCCGAAGCACTGCACAAGAGTCAGTCGGCCGTGACCTATGCCGTGCAGAAGATGGAAGCATTGCTCGGCGTTAAGGTGTTCGAGGTGGTCGGCCGCAAGGCCCATCTCACCCCCACCGGCGAGGTGCTGTACCGCCGCGCCAAAGCGTTGTTGGACGAAGCCGGTGCGCTGGAAGGCGCAGCCGGAAGCCTGGCGGCGGGCTGGGAACCGGAGTTGCGGCTGGCCGTAGAAATCATCTTTCCCACCTGGCTGCTGCTGCAGTGCTTCGCGCGCTTCGCCGAGGAGCACCCGCTCACGCGAATCGAGCTGTACGAGACCGTGCTCAGCGGCACCGAGGAGGCGCTGCTGCAACGTAAAGTCGACTTGGCGATCTGCTCACAGATTCCGCCGGGATTCGCCGGCGATCCCCTGATGCGGCTGCGCTTCATCGCGGTGGCGCACCCGGAGCATCCGCTGCACCGGCTTGGACGAGAGTTGACGTTTCAGGATCTGCGCAAACATCGCCACTTGGTGATTCGCGATACGGGCAGTCAGCGCCGTGCCGGCAGCTGGCTCGGCGCGGAGCAAAGCTGGACGGTGAGCCACAAAGCCACTTCGATCCGCGCCGTCGGCATGGGCTTGGGCTTCGCTTGGTTCCCGGAAGAGATGGTGTTCGGCGAACTGGAACGCGGCGAACTCGAGCTGCTGCCGCTGCGTGAGGGCGGCGAGCGCTGGGACGAGCTTTACCTGGTGTTCGCCGATCGCGACTATGCCGGTCCCGGCGCCCTGCGCTTGGCCGAACTCATCCGCGAACTGGTGGCGGAGCAATGCCGCAACCTCGGAGCGCCCCCGGCGTTGCAGCGCCCGGACGTTGGTTGACGGCCGTCGTCGTCTTGCCGACTCCGCCTTTGATATTCGTGACCGCAATGATTTTCATTGTCCGACACCGACCCGCCTGCACGGGTTACCTGCATCCAGCACATCGTCACGCGACGTTCGCTATCCCCGGCGGTCGGGGATTCGCTGCCAAACCTTCTTGCGAACAACGGCACCTTCGGCCGTTTCTTCCCATGTCGTGAAGATGAGTTGTCCGCCGTCTACCGCGACCGTCTGGGAGTAGCTCAGACCGCTCTCGCCGGGAATGAGAGAGGACTCGAGGTGATGGGTGACCGCCGAGGTAGTCTCGTCATACTCCCAGGTGCCGAAGTAGGCGTAGTACGTGTCGAGTACCGCGGCCTTCACCCGAGCATCCTGGGCGGCGTCGGGCGGCGTCGGGCGCGAGGCCGGTACCTCCATGGGCGGCCGCAGCTGTCCGACGATTTGAACGCTCATCCATCCGGAGGGATCGTAGATGAGGATTCCGCTCGGATTTGCATTGTAGAAAGGATCGGCGGTCGTGCCGCTCGGCCCCTGGATTTCGATGCTGATGAGCCGCCAGGCACCGATGAGTTCCTGTCGGGTCGCGTGTGGGCTGCGGCTGCGTGAGGCCGTCAGACCCTCGAGGGCCAGGCGCCGATTCGGGTACGCCGCAAGAGTCCTTTGGAATGCGGCGGCAGCCTCTTCGCGTCGTCCATCCGCCAGCAACAGTTCACCCAGCAGCTCATCGAGCGGCTTGACCGACCAAGGCGGACCATACTCGAAATCCATATGGGCGGTCATGGCGATGGCCTCGCGCACCCGCGCAAGGCCGGCGGTACGATCGCCGCGGTAGTACTCGATCGTGCCGTCGAGGGCGGCGGCCATCGTCTTCGCCTGCTCGAGTTCATCGGACGTCATGTTGTCGTGCCAGTCGGCCATCACCCGCTGCATTTCGGGGTGCGTCTCATTGATGCGTGCCCGCAGCCGTGCCAGCGCCGCGCGCGCCTCGATGGTCTTGCCTGCGGCGGCCGCGGTAATCCCGCGCGCAAAATCGTGCGCGGCGAAGTAGCCGATCGACGCGATGCCCGCGCTGTCGACCTGCGAGCGGGCGTGGGGCCCCTCTGTTCCCCGCGTCTCCACCAGCCACATGGCGCGCGCGTACGCCAGCCTGCTGCGGTTGTCCTTGGTGGCGCCCGCGCGCACATCATTCGCAACCGACCGTATCAGCCGTTCGGCATCCTGGCGCCTGTCTTCCTGCAAATAGGCGTAAGCCAGCCAAAGCAGCGAGTGGTAACCGCGGTCGCCTTGGGCTCGTGCGGTGGCCAGTGACGCGACGTTCGCCTCGATCGCCTCGTCCCACATCCCCAGCGCGAAAAAAATATGCGACGGCATGTGCTGCGCATGCGAGGCCGCGGGCGCAACCTTGCCGTACGAGCGCGCCGCGGGCAGGCCGAGCCGCGCATGAATCGGATCATCGTAAGCATGGATGAGGTAGTGCAAGGCACCGGGATGATATTTGTCGATGGCATACACGGCTTCGGCCTCAGCCGCGGCGCGCATGTAGTTCGCGGTATCGCGCTTGCCTCCGGTCAGTCCGAGAATGGACAGCGCATAGAATGCCCGGGCGTCGAGGTCATCAGGATACTGCCGCGCCAGAGCGCCGAGCGCCGCGCTGTAATTGGCATCTCGCTGCACCTTGTCGCCGTCGCCATAGAGCTGCTCGACCGACGCCAGATAATCCCGCTCGCGCGCCGTCGGGGCCTTGGCCGCGCGCTCCTCCCGCGACGCCGCCAGCTTGGCGAGTACGCTGCGTGCCGCACCAAGGTCCTGCTCTCCCCAGATTGGGTGGTTGTAGGTGAGCGCCTCGCCCCAATACGCCATTGCAAAGCCGGGATCGTCCGCCTGAGCCGCCTGGAATGACCGGCGCGCCGCATCGTATTCAAAACTATGCAACAGCAGCAATCCACGCAGGAAGTCCCGCTGCGCGCCGGGCGCCCCCGAATTTTTGAAGTGAGTGGCCCCAAGATCGCCGTCAGCCGGTCCGGGACGCTGTGCGGCTGCGTCTGCAGACACCGGAGCAAGCGCCGCGGACGAGCAGACGAGCATGGCCATCAGTGCAATGGTTGGTGTCATGAAGTCATCCCCATAGTCGTCGCGCGCCCGATCCCTGGCATGTTCGCACAATGCCGGCGGATCCGGCGGTCGTGTGACCTCTTACCCATGAAAAATCAATCCAGGGGGATGGCGGCTCATGCCTCCAGGTGCGCGTGCGCATCGGGCGCAAGAGCGCGATTTCCACTATCGCCAATCACCTGTGCGCGGATTCATCCAGCACGTTGCGCACCTTCGCCGCGAGTTCCGCATAGCTGAACGGCTTGGTGATCAATTGCGCGCCTGGGTCCAAACGGCCGTGATGAACTATGGCGTTGCGCGCATAACCAGTGGTGAACAGTACCTTGAGTTCCGGGCGCAGCGTGCGCGCCTCGGCGGCCACCTGGGCGCCTGTCATGCCTCCGGGAAGGACGACGTCCGTGAACAAGAGGTCGACGTGCGACTGCCGCTCCAGCAGCCGCAGGGCGGAAGGACCATCATGCGACTCGATGACGCGATAACCGAGCTCGCGCAGTGTCTCGACGGAGTACGTCCGCACATCATCGTCATCCTCGACGACGAGCACGGTTTCTTCATGCGCTCCTTCGGGCAACGGTGGCTGCTCAACCAATTCAGCCTCGTTGTCGGCTCCCGCCATCCGCGGCAGATAGATCCTCACCGTGGTGCCCTGTCCGATTTCGGAGTAGATCTTCACGTGCCCGCCGGACTGCCTGACGAAGCCATAGACCTGGCTGAGACCGAGGCCTGTGCCCTTGCCGACCGGCTTCGTGGTGAAAAAAGGTTCGAAGGCCTTTGCGAGCGTCGTCGCGTCCATCCCTGATCCGGTATCGGAGACCGAGACGACCACATACTGGCCCGGTATCACCTCCGCATGCTGTGCCGCGTAGCCCTCATCGACATAGCTGTTGGAAGTCTCGATCGTCAGCCGTCCGCCCTCCGGCATCGCATCCCGGGCATTGACCGCGAGATTGAGAATGGCCGCCTCCAGCTCGTTCGCATCGGCTTCTATTCGCCATATGCCCGCGCCGCGCACCGTCTCGACTGCGACGGTTTCACCCAACGTGCGATGCAGCAGGTCCGACATGTCATTGACCAAGGTATTGATGTCGATCGACCTCGGATCCAATGGTTGCCGCCGTGCGCAGCCGGCTGGAATTGAACTATTTACAATTCCAAGAAGCCGGCTTCAATGACTTAGTGCCGCCGCAGGCATGATCGAGCGCGGTGGGGTATCGAGACGCCTACGGCCTGCGGTTCACGAGCGCGTGGTAGATGACGAGGAACACGACTGCGCCGACGACGGCAACCACCAAACTATATACGTTCAATCCGGTGACGCCCGGCATACCGAAGGTATGAAATAGCCAGCCCCCCACCACCGCACCGACGATCCCCAAGACGATGTCCAACAACAGGCCTTCGCCCGATTTATTGATCAGCTTGCTCGCGACGAATCCGGCAATCAATCCAAGCACGATCCAGGCGAGAAATGACATGGTGAACTCCAACGGTTGGTGAGGATGTTCCGGATCTCTTCACAGACAACATGCGAGCCGGCAGTGGCCGCCGGCTCGCGCGAGCGAGGTGCCGTGCACCGGAAGATCAGCCTCCGTGCGCCGCTATCGACGCGCCGTCGTCTCCGCCGATCACCACTTCGACGCGGCGGTTCAACTGTCTCCCGCCTGAGTCGACATTGTTTGCGACCGGAAATCCCTTGCCGTAGCCCTGGCTTCCGATCCGCGACGCATCGATGCCGCGCGAGACCAGCGACGACTTGACGGCATCGGCACGCTGCTGCGAAAGATATTGGTTGTAAGAGTCCGTACCGACGCTGTCGGTGAATCCGTCGATTTGCACTCGCCGCACGGGATGCTCGGCGAGAAATTTACCCAGCTGGTCGAGCTTGCGCGCCGACCCCGGATTCAAATCCGCCTTGCCGGTGTCGAACAGCACATCTCCCAGAGTGAGCACCAAGCCGCGCGGCGTCGGGGTCGCCTTGAGCTGATCCACTTCCGCCTGCAGGCGGGCCGCTTGTTCCGTCGCCTGATCGCGCTGTCCCAAAGCCGCAGTCGTCGCCATTTTTGCGTTGTCTACATCGCGAGTTCGGGCGGCCAGTTGAATCTTGTCCCGCTCGGACTGGCCCGCTGCGACGCGGGCGTCATCCGCTTTGGCGGCCGCGTGCGCCTGCGCCAGATGTGCCGTCTGCGCGGCAAGATAGGCCGGCTGAGCAATGGCCGCATCCTCGTGATGCGTCGCTGCGCTCTCGGCAATCTCCAGCTGCTTCCTGGCTGCTTCCAAGTCGAGCGCGGCATACTTGCTGACGTTTGCATCCGCCTCCGCCGCTTGCACCGCGCTGCGCGCGCTTTCCAATGCGGCATTCGGTCTTGGAGTCGAGACGCAGGCGCCTAGGGCCAGCGCCAAACCCATCACTATTTTAGCGTTCATGTCATTGCCTCATTGGGTCGGTTGTGAGCTGCGCATCGATTCTTGCCGCAGCGCCTGCATGCTCGCGTCGTATTCCACGGCCGCTTTGTGCGAGCGCTGCTGCTGTGCCGTTGCTTCGGCCAACTGAGCGTCGATGGTCGCTTGCTCAGCCAACATGGTGGCCGGTCGAAGATCATGATCCGCATTGGCCTTTTCCGCGCGGGCGAGCTTGTCGCGCGCAGACGCAAGTTGAACCGGTGCAAACTCCGGTGCACCGGACCCCTCGGCCCGCTGCAGCGATGCCTTCGCTACGGCGATCTTCTCATCCGCAACCGGATTGCTGGCGCATGCCGTCAACACCACCGCGGCCGCGGCGAACGCGACCGCGTTCTTGCTCAATTTTGGAAAATTCATACGCATGGGAATACTTGGTCCTTTGACTTTCGGCAGGCGCTCGTCATACGCGCCGGCGTCATCGTCATGAATGACGGGATCGAGCGCTTCCCTTCATCGCACCCAAGCGTCGAAGGACTTCAGATGGCCCCGACGTGCAGCAGAAGCGTAGGCATGCACAATACGCGCGCGCCGCGCTGCAGTCGGTACGCTAACGCACTTAGTGCCGCGATGACTCACACGCGTCGCGTCGCGCGGCACGGGCTGCCGCTGCGCGACTGTGCTCGCAACGATCCTTTCGGGGGTAACGCAGTACCGCGATACACGGCGCTGCGCAATCGTCAAAAGATGCCGATGCGCACGGCCGCAGCGGACGCATCATTACTCGGACAGGCTCTCAGGTGGCATGCTTCGCGGGGAGCAGCCGATCGTACTCATTTTTGACGACTGCGTAACACTCGCAGGTGCGCTTTTCCAGGCCGGGGCGGTCCAGTACGGATATTCGCCCGCGTGCATAACGGATCAATCCTGACTGCTGCAATTTGAGTGCCGCCTCCGTCACCCCTTCGCGACGCACACCCAGCATGTTGGCAATCAACTCTTGCGTCATGACGAGTTCATCGCCCTGCAATCGGTCCAAGCTCAGCAGCAGCCAACGGCACAATTGTTGATCCAACGAATGATGCCGGTTGCATACGGCCGTCTGGGCCATTTGCGTGATCAGCGCCTGGGTATAGCGCAGCAGCAGATGCAGCACCGGACCATTCCTGTTGAACTCCTCTTTCATCATCTGCGCCTTCAGCCGCAGACCCCGGCCGGCGCTCTGCACCACCGCTCGGCTGGGTGTGGACTCGCCTCCCATGAACAGCGAAATCCCGACGATTCCTTCGTTCCCCACGATGGCAATCTCGGCCGAAGCGCCATTCTCCATGACGTATAGCAGCGAGATGATGGCGGTGGTCGGAAAATAGACGTGACTGAGCGTCTTGCCGGGCTCGTACAGCACTTGCCCCAGGGGCAAGTCGACATGTTCGAATTCCGGCAGCCAGCGCTGCCACTCGGCGTCCGGGAGTGCGGAGAGCAAATGATTCGCGGCACGATCGAAAACGGGCTTTTTCACTGAAGCTTGCGCAGGACTCTCAGTCATAGAGCGCATGGGCGCGTTGATCGCGCGCAACTGAAAGAGGGAGGCGTACCACGCGTCATATGGGCGATAGGGTACATAGGATGCGCAACGAGCGCAATTGAGGCGGATCGACTACCGAACATGACCGGGGTTTCGCCCAATGCCTCTTTGGCGCTTACTCAAATGAATTTGAATAGGCCCGGCGTTCGGTAATGTAGCAATCGCACGAGGCGCCTTCCAAGCCAACGCGATTCAGCACAGTGATGGCGCCTCGGCTGTATTCGATCACGCCGCTGCGCTGTAAATCGCCGGCGGCAGCGGTGACGGCACCGCGACGCACGCCGAGCATGTGCGCGAGGATTTCTTGCGTCACGCAGACGTGGTCGGAATGCGCACGGTCATGACTCATCAGCAACCAGCGGGCCAGCCGCGGACCGACCAAGTGAAAGCGCAGACAAGCAGAGGCAGAGGCCATTTGCGCCATCAGCACGTAGAGATAGCGGTACAGGCACCGCTGCAACGCCGGATTCTGCGCGAACTCACGGCGAAACTCCCGAGTGGAAATGCGCCACGCGGGGCCGGAACCCTGCACCAACGCGTGCAGCGGCTGATTCGTCATGCCCAGTACGAGATGCACGCCCAGCATGCCCTCGCTGCCGACCATGCCCACCTCCAGAGCGGGATTGCCGTCGGTGGAAAGCCCCATTGAAATGAAGCAGTCGATTGGAAAATAAACATTGCGCGTCGGGGCCCCGCATTCGCCCAGAACTTCGCCACGGGTCAGCTGGATGGGTTCGCAGATATCGAGCAAACGCTTGCGCGCCGCCGGCGGCAGCCGTTTGATCAAGTGGTTTTCATCCGTCACTCTGCTTCTCCACCAAGGCCGATGCACATCTGACCGGCACCGTGCGGCAGGACCAGACGTCGATCAGGACATTCGAGCGCAATGGAGTGTGCTTCCATGCCGTGTACAGCACCGTCTGCCAGCACACATAACGGCTGTTCCTACCGGTCAATATCACGGTGCCAAGTGCTAGGCGGGGGTCGGTTGCCCCGGCAGCTGTACGAAGCCCTACATTCCGCTCGAGCCATCCGACTCACCGGCCATCACCTCGCAACGCCGGCCTTGCAACATGCTGACTTCCCTACGCAACTCGCGGCTTTCCAGGCTTAGCATGTACTTGTCCCTCCCCTCCGTGCCATCGTTCATGCTCCGCGCTTGGCTATCGCGAGAAATTGCCCGCAGTTCGAGCGACGTAATCCGCGCCGCAAGTTCATTTGCCGCGGACGAGTAATCGTTACCGATGCTGGCACGCCGAAAGCCGTCACCATCGAGTTCGGTGTGATCGACCACGATTTGGGACGCCATGAGGGGCTCACCTTTACCTCTGATCGCTTCGAGCGTCGCCAATCGAGCGGAGACCCTACTTTCGCCCGTGACGCCGTCGCGCCACGTGAAATGATATAAATATACGTCGGTCATGGTGAATTCTCCATTCGGCAGACTGCCGGCCGAATGATGGGTCTTGGATTCAATTCTGTATGTGCGGTGCCGCACCGACATAGTGCGGAAATCACTTTGTTCGCCACCAGACAGACAGTTCTGGGGCAATTCCTTATAGTCCGGAACTTGACGCACAAGGATGATGCGATGCCACAGATTTTACTTCTCCTGCAAGACAATGCTCCGCAGACTGCCAGAATCCGGAAACTCTTGTCCCAATCGGGTGAGGGACTCTTTGTCATTGAATGGCTCAATAACTGCGCGGCCGTACTCGATCGATTGCACGACCAACAAAAAAAGCCGATAGCGGCAGTTTTAGTTGACCTTTCCCTGCCGCGCGGCCAAGGCCAGCAGGCCTTCGATCTGATCATCGAGGCGTCGCCTCACACTCCCATTTTGGTGCTCAGCGATCGTGAACACGAGGAAGCGGCCAAACGAGCCGTACAGCGCGGAGCGCAAGATTATCTCTTGGAGGACCATCTCGACAGCCACTCCTTGTCGAAGGCTCTACGCAACATGATGGAGCGCGCGGCGAACGCTGAGGCCTTGTTCATTGAAAAGGAACGTGCCCTGGTCACTCTGAATTCCATCGGTGACGGCGTCATCAGCACCGACGCCGCCGGCCGTGTGACCTATCTCAATCAGGTGGCAGAAGCCATGACGGGTTGGGCCAGCGCCGACGCATTGGGTCGATCATTTGGCGAAATATTCAAAATGGCCGACAACACCGAGCACGCTGTGAATCCGATGATCCTCGCCATGCAGCAAAACAAGACCGTGGGGCTGGCGGCGGGCTCCACTCCTGATTCGGCGTGACGGCTTTCAATCCGCCATCGAGGATTCCGCGGCGCCCATTCACGATCGCCGGGGACAGGTGACGGGCGCCGTGATCGTTTTTCACGATGTGACTCACTTGCGTGCGATGTCGCAGCGCATGTCCTATTTGGCGCATCACGACTATTTGACTGATTTACCCAACCGCATGTTGCTGGATGACCGGCTTTCCCAAGCAATTGGCGCAGTCCGGCGGCGCCGGGAGCAACTGGCGGTGCTTTTCGTCGACGTGGATCGGTTCAAGCACATCAACGATTCCTTGGGTCATGCGATCGGCGACGAATTGTTGGTATCCATTGCCAGGCGGCTGGTCGCAAGCGTACGCAGCTCCGATACCGTCAGTCGTCAGGGCGGCGATGAATTCGTCATCCTGCTGACGAGCATTGCACACGCGGAAGATGTGGCGCTCAGTGCAAATAAGATTCTCACCTCGATCAGCATGCCGCATCGCGTCAAGGAGCATGATCTGCAAATCACCGTCAGCTTAGGTATAGGCGTCTATCCGGACGATGGTACCGATGCGGAGAGCCTGGTGAAAAGCGCGGACATTGCGATGCTGAGTGCCAAGGAAAGCGGGCGTAACAACTATAAGTTCTTCACACCGGACATGAACCAGCACGCTCTCGAGCGCCAATCCCTCGAGAGCGGTTTACGCCATGCTTTGGAGCAGAGCGAATTCGTGCTGCACTATCAGCCGAAGATGGGCCTCGAGACAGAGACGATCACGGGTGCCGAGGCCCTCATACGCTGGGCGCCGCCGGGGCGCGCCATCGTGCTTCCCGAGAAATTCATCCCCATTGCCGAACAGTGCGGCTACATAGTGCCCATCGGCCGCTGGGTGCTGCGCGAGGCGTGCCGCCAAACCCGAACCTGGCTGGACGCGGACCTCGCGCCGTTGCCCGTGGCGATCAATATCTCGGCGGTAGAATTGCGATCCAAAGGCTTCGTCGAAGGCGTTCGCGCGGTTCTGAAGGAGACCCGGTTGGACCCGTGGTACCTGGAGTTTGAGCTCACCGAAACGGCTCTCATGCAGGACCCTACGTCCACGATCGCGGTATTGAACTCGCTCAAGGATATGGGAGTGCGGCTCGCACTGGATGATTTTGGAACCGGATATTCGAGTTTGAGCTATTTGAAGCGCTTTCCGATCGACACCCTGAAAATCGACAAGTCGTTCGTGCACGGCCTATGCACCAACGCCGGCGATGCCAATATCGTCAGCGCCGTGATCAACATGGGGAAAAGCTTTGGCCTGAGAGTCATTGCAGAGGGCATTGAGACGCGCGAGCAATTCCTCCGGCTTCAAGCCCAACAATGCACCGAAGGGCAAGGCTATTATTTCCAAGCGCCGATCGCCGCCAGGGAATTTGCAAAATTGCTGGGATCCGACTTGTCGACGACAGTCCTCGCCTGACCCGCGGGTGTTGACAAAGGCCGCCCTTCCTTTGTACGGTAGAGAGCATACGAGCATCCGTTGACGGACCACGCCGCAGCGACAGAAGGATGTGGATCGCTACTGACCATGGAACGGACTTGCACTCAGATGCTCCTTGGAAGTCTGTGAAGACTGTGTCTCCCGACCCCACAGAGAACCACTTGCTCGCCGCACTGCCGGATGCCGAGCGGCAGCGCTGGTTGCCGCAACTCGAACACATCGAGATGCCTCTGGGGCAGGTGCTGTACGAGTCGGGCAGCACACTGAGTCATGTGTACTTCCCGACGACTGCCATCGTGTCCCTGCTGTATGTGATGGAGAACGGCGCCTCCGCCGAGATCGCCGTGGTCGGCAACGAGGGCATCATCGGCATTTCGCTGTTCATGGGCGGCGAATCCACCTCGAGCCGTGCCGTCGTGCAGAGCGCCGGCCTGGGTTTTCGGCTGACGGCGCAATCCATGAAGGATGAGTTCAACCGGGCGGGTGCCGTGCTGCACCTGCTGCTGCGCTATACCCAGGCGCTGATCACGCAGATGGCGCAAACCGCGGTATGCAACCGGCACCATTCGCTGGACCAGCAACTGTGCCGCTGGCTGCTGCTCAGTCTGGATCGTCTGCACGGTAACGAACTGGTGATGACGCAGGAACTGATCGCCAACATGCTCGGCGTGCGACGCGAAGGCGTGACCGAGGCGGCACTCAAGTTGCAACAGGCCGGGTTGATTCGCTACGCGCGCGGCCACATCTCCGTGCTCGATCGGGACGGGTTGGAGAAGCGCAGCTGCGAGTGTTATGCCGTGGTCAAAAAGGAGTACGACCGGCTGCTTCCCGAGAAGCCTGCGGCTTGAGTTGACATCCCAACCAGACGCCGGGCATCACGCCACGATGGTCGTAGCGCATTCGTCCTCGAGCAACCTCGTGAACTCACTCGCAGGCACGGGCTCACGAAAGTAGCGCCCTTGTCCCTCGGGGCATTGCAAGCTCTTCAAGGTCAAGAACTGTTCTCGCGTCTCTATGCCCTGCGCAATGACACGCAGGTCGAAGCTCTTCCCGGCGCCAATCACCGCGTTGACCATGCCCGCGTCGTCCCCGCCCGTGCACAGACCATGCACCAAAGATTCATCGAGCTTCAGGACATTGACCGGGAAGCGCCTCAAATCAGTCAAGCTCGAGGAACCCCTGCCGAAGTGATCCAACGCCAACCGCACTCCCAAATCCCTCAGCGCGTGCAGCACGGCGGAAGTGAACTGGAACTCATTGACCAGCGGCAGCTCCGCCATCTCCATCTCGAGACATTGGGGCTGCATGCCCGTCTCCAGCAAAATGGCAGAGATATTTTCGACGAAGCCCTCGGAGCGCAATTCCATCGCCGAGACATCGATGGCGATCGGCAGCGGCGCCAGATCCGCAGCCCGCCAATTCCGGGCTTGACGGCAGGCTTCACGCAGCGCCCAGCGTCCGATCGGCACGACATGGCCGGATCGTTCCGCCACAGGCATGAATTCCGGGGGCAACGCCATTCCTCGATTCCGCCGGCACCAGCGGATCGACGCCTCCGCCCCGACGATGGCTTCGGTTTGCAGATCTATTCGCGGCTGGTAATGCAATACGAATTCCTGCCGCTCCAGTGCGTGCCGCAGCCCGCATTCCAGGAATCGGCGCTCGACCTCATGTTCGTTCATGTGCGGCTGGAAGAACCCGTAGCCGTTGTGGCCATGTTGCTTCGCGGTCGACATCGCAATGTGCGCATTCTTGAGCAGCGTCTCTGCGTCGCCGCCGTCATCCGGGTAGATCCCGATCCCTATGGTTGCGGTGATTTGCAGATCATACTTTTCGATGCAATACGGCATGCTGAGGGACGCGAGTATTTTCTTCGCGCTGCGCGCCGCATCGTCCGCCCGGGCCAGTTCCGGCAGCAGGACCACAAATTCATCTCCGCCCTGACGGCTGACGGTGTCCGAGGCGCGCACTCCAGCAATCAGCCGCTCGGCAATCGACCGCAGGAGCCGGTCGCCCAACTCATGACCCAGCGCAAAATTGACGTGTTTGAACCGATCAACGTCGACGCACAGCACGGCCAGTGACTGTTGGTGGCGCCGAGCGTGGGCGATGGCTTGGGCAAGGCGATCGTTGAGCAACAATGAGTTTGGCAACTCGGTGAGATAATCATGCACTGCATCGCCGATTGGATTCAGCGCGATCTTGCTGCGTTCATCTTCCACGAACGCGGCCTTGGCGGCCGCCGCGCGGTACAGTATGTTTTGCATGATCTCCGGCAACAAGTAATTGTCGAGGCGGTGTTGCAGCACGTAATCTTGCGCCCCCCGCCCTAGCGCTTGCTTCGCGATGTGCTCGTTGTCCGCATTGGTGAGCACCAAGATCGGTATGTGGGGAGACACTTCCAATATCCGGGCGAGGGTCTGAAGGCCTTGACTGTCAGGCAGGAACAGATTGGTGACGACCGCGGCTATCGCTGTCTCGCGGTCCGTGCTCAACCGCTCTCGAGCTTCGGAACACTTCCTTACCCGCTCCACGACGAACAGTCCGTCCCCTGAGCCGAGAAGCGCGTGTTTCACCAGGGCGGCGTTCGAAGAATTGTCCTCAACGAGCAGCACGGTCTGAGACATTGCGTCATCCTTGTGCGGTCATCCTTGCGCGCAAGGTGATATTAGGCACACGTGCCAACCGAGCGTCTGTCTGCTACCGAACAGAGGGATTTCGCCAGCTCATGGCCCACCAATCGCTCGGGGTCTACCCGTCAGACAAATTGATACAACGTACGAAGCGAGCCGTGGGTCACGAATACAAATCGCCGGTCTTGCGATGCAACAAATACGCTCCTGCTGGCTCAGGTTCACCTCTGCGCGTCCCTACTTCTACTGTCCATGCGCGGCGCATTGCCTCAAAACTCTCGACGTAGTGCGATTTTGTTGTTTGGCTCACATCACGAGTCGATTCGAACAAATAGACTGCCAACACAACGTTCGTGCGCGATCCCAGCCTGGAAGGCAGGGCGTCGTTCATCGACACCACCGGATGCGCAAGAGCTCCGTGAGCAGCAAGCCGGCGCTGAGCCGCCGAATGGTGACGAAGATGTCAATTCAACGGGGGCGAGGGACGCGCGTGTGCCACACACCAACCGCCGGCATTTGAACGAACTCCCCCATAATACGGACGAGTTGCCCTATTCAAGGGCGGTCCCGGGGCCGAGTTCTCCGTTTGCGATCGTTTGGATGTTCGCGGCAATCGTGCTCTGCTTGTTGATCCTCGCGAATTTCAGCTTCGGACTCCTGTCGTCGATGCGAGCGTATGTCGGCGGCGAGAGTTTGTGGTCGAAAGCCCAGAAAGACGCCGTCTTTCATCTGCAGAAGTATGCCGCCAATCGCGCCCCGGAAGAATTCCGTCAATTTCGCGCGCAAATCTCCATTCCATTGGGAGACCACGAAGCCCGCATCGAAATGGACGAGCCCAATCCGGACCATCGCAAAGTGCGACAAGGTTTCATCCGCGGCGGAAATCATCCCGACGACGTCGACGGCATGTTCAATCTCTACCGGAGATTTCGCTGGGTCACGTTCATGCAGCGGGCAATTGGCGCCTGGGATGCCGCCGATCGCTACATAGCAGAGCTCGACGGCGCCGCAACCTCACTACAGCGTGAGATCGAGTCCCCTGCGCCCAACGCCGAGCGGATCCGCGCCATTCTGGAGCAGATTTCGTCGATCAACGAAAATCTCACGCCCATCGAGAACCAATTCGTCGACGCCTTGAGTGAGGCGTCGCGCACCACCTACCGGTTGTTACAAGCGATCATGCTGGCCGCGACCCCGGGCCTTCTGATTCTCGGCACCGTGCTGTCGCTGCGCATACTTCAACAAAGGAAGCGCGCGGATGACCGGGTTCACCATATCGCCTTTCATGACGAACTCACCTCCCTCCCCAACCGGTTGATGTTCAATCACCGGCTCGACCAGGCCCTGAGCCGGCACCGCCGCGCCGGGTCGCAGCTGGCGATTCTGTTCATGGACCTAGATCGCTTCAAGGTGATCAACGATTCGTTGGGGCACGAAGTCGGAGACGTCTTGTTGCGTCAGGTTGCCAATCGGTTGAAAGCCCAGTCGCGGGAAGAAGATACCGTGGCGAGAATGGGAGGCGACGAATTCGTCGTGCTGATCGAGAATCGGGAAAATCTGCTGGACATTTCCGCCTGTGCCCGCCGGCTCGTCGCAGAGCTGAGCGCACCCTACTTGCTTGGAGAAAAGGAATGTCACGTTACGTTGAGCATCGGCATCAGCGTGTTTCCGTCCGACGGCAACGATTCGCAATCATTGCTCAAGGCGGCGGATGTGGCCATGTACCGTGCCAAGGAGCTGGGACGGAACAATTATCAGTACTACTTACCCTCGATGAACGTGCATACCGTAGAGCGGCTGGAGCTGGAGTCGGATCTGAGCCGCGCCTTGGAACGAGGTGAATTCCTCCTGCATTATCAGCCGAAGGTGGAGATTGCCACCGGTTTGATCACCGGAATAGAGGCGCTCTTGCGCTGGAACCATCCCGTCCGCGGCCTGGTGCCGCCGATGGATTTCATTCCTCTTGCGGAGGAGACCGGACTGATCGTACCCATCGGCGAATGGGTGCTGGCCACCGCGTGCGCGCGCACCAAGGTATGGCAGGATCAGGGGCTGACGGGTTTGGCGGTGGCCGTCAACCTGTCGGCTCGGCAGTTTGCAGATTCGATGCTGCTTCCGAAGTTGACGCACATCATTCACTCGAGCGGCCTCGCGCCGTCGAGTCTGGAGTTGGAAATTACCGAGAGCGTGGTCATGTCGCACGGCGAAGCCGCCGAGGTCGTGCTCGATAGATTGAAATCGATCGGTGTTCAGATCGCGATTGATGATTTCGGAACAGGCTATTCATCCCTCGCCTATCTCAAGCGCTTCCCTTTCGATACCATCAAAGTGGACCGCTCGTTCATCCGGGATATTCCCGGCGATTCCGGCGACATGAAGATTACGCGTGCCATCATCGCCATGGCCCATGGTTTGAGGCTCAAAGTGGTGGCAGAGGGCGTGGAAACAGCGGACCAGTTGAAGTTTCTCCGCGCCCAGCGCTGCGATGCGGTCCAAGGATATCTCCTATACCGGCCGCTTCCCGAAGATGAAGTGGCGGAAGTGCTCAAACTCAATCGCCTGGACTGCGAGGCTCGTTTGGCGATGCCCGCCTGATCGGGCCGCCCGCGTCGTGTTATAGTGATGGCAACATTGACTCCGTGGTTAATCACATTTGGTACCTTCCCGGTGTCCTGAACCGGACCCAATGGGCCGCTGACGCCGCCCCATCCACATCGCAAGCGCAACCCTGCCCCACACTGACCTCATCAGGTCTCTGTACGGCGGGAATCGCGTCTTCTGCTCACTCCTGCTGAGCCGCCGTGGCCCGCTCCAAGTCCCTTCGTCTGCGCGTGCTGCTCCTCGTGGCGCTCACTGTGCTCGTCGCGGTTGCCGCCGCCGCGATCTGGGTCGTGTATCTCGACCGCGTCGTGACCCGGGAATTCCAGGGACGGCTGTGGTCCGTGCCGGCGCGTGTGTACGCCCAGCCCCTCGAACTCTACGCGGGTGCCCCGGTGGCGGCCGACGATCTCGAAGAGGAACTGCGCCGCCTCCACTACCGCAGCGGCGATCCCGCAACGGGGCCCGGCATCTACCGCAGGCGCGGCGGCGACTTCGACCTGCATGCGCGCCGGGTGCGATTTGTAGACGAGCTGCGGGAGCCCGAGCGCGTGTCGATCCGCGCCGGCAGCGACTCGGTCGCCGGCCTGCGGCACGCGGACGGAACCGATCTACCCGTGTTTCGCCTCGACCCACTCCTGATCGGCAACGTGTTTCCCGTCCACGGCGAGGACCGCATCGTGCTGTCGCCCGGCGACGTGCCCGCGCTGCTGCGCTTGGGCGTCAAGGCGGTCGAGGACCGGCGCTTCGACGAACACCACGGTGTCGACCCCGTCGGAATCCTGCGTGCGCTGTGGGCGGACTTGCGCGCCGGCCGGGTGATCCAGGGCGGCAGCACGCTGACCCAGCAACTGGTCAAGAATTATTTCTTGTCCGATGAACAGACGTTCGGCCGTAAGGCGACCGAGGCTGTCATGGCACTGCGGCTCGAGGCGCATTTCCCCAAAGACGACATCCTGGTGGCATACCTCAACGAGGTGTATCTGGGCCAGGACGGTGCGCGCGCCATACACGGATTCGGTCTCGGCAGCGAGTACTACTTCGCCAAGCCGCTCACCGAGCTCGACGTCGGCGAACTCGCGCTGCTGATCGGGCTGGTCAAGGGGCCGTCCTACTATGACCCCCGCAAGCATGCCGACCGCGCGCGCGCGCGGCGCAACGTCGTACTGCAGGAACTGGCCGATACGCGGCTGATCGACCCTGAAACCGCCAAACGTGCGTCCGCGGAGCCTCTCGGCCTGCGGCCGCCGGGCGGCGGCTACGTACCGGCCTATCTCGATCTCGTCCGCCGGCACCTGAAGCGGGACTACGCCGAGGCAGATCTCGCTGCCGCGGGGCTCGCCGTGTACACGACTCTCGACCCGCGCGCGCAGGCAGCGGCAGAGCGGTCGTTGGCGCGGCACTTGAGTCGCCTCGATGCGGCGAGCCGCGTGCGCGGTGCACACCTCGAGGGCGCGGTGATCGTCGCCGAGCCCAACAACGGTGATGTGATCGCCGTCGTCGGCGGTCGTGCGGTCGGCGCCGAAGGCTTCGACCGCGCGCTCGACGCGCGTCGGCCGATCGGCTCACTGGTCAAGCCCGCGGTGTACCTGGCCGCACTGGAGACCGGCCGTTACAACGCCGCGACCATGCTCGACGACGCGCCGATCACGCTCAAGCTCGGCGACGGCAGCAATTGGTCCCCGCAGAACTTTACGCACGAAATCTATGGCCGGGTGCCGATGGCGCGCGCGCTCGCCGAGTCCATGAACCTGGCGACCGTGCACCTCGGACTCGACGTCGGCCTGCCGCAGGTCGCGGACACGCTGCAGCGCCTCGGGCTCGAGACGCGCCCGACACTCAATCCCTCGCTGCTGCTCGGCACCGTGGAGATGACCCCGCTCGAGGTGGTGCAGGTCTACACGGCACTTGCGAACGGCGGCTTTCGGGCGCGCCTGCGAGCGGTGCAAGCGGTGCTCGACGAGCACGGCCGGCCGCTCAGGAGTTTCAAGGTGCAAGTCGAGGCCGCGGCTCCGCCCTCCGCCGTCTACCAGCTCGACCGGATGCTGACGCTGGTGACCACGCGCGGCACCGGCCGCGGCGCGGCCGCCCGCCTGCCGGCGGGAACGGTCGTGGCCGGCAAGACCGGCACCTCCTCCGACATGCGCGACAGCTGGTTCGCGGGATTCACCGGCAGTTACCTGGCGGTCGTCTGGGTGGGATATGACGACAATCGACCCACCGGGCTCACCGGCGCTGCCGGGGCGTTGCCTGTTTGGGCCGACACGGTCGCGAGCCTCCGGTCGGCGTCATTTCAACCCGTGCCGCCGGAACTCGTCGAGGATCGCTGGATCGGATTTGAAGACGGACTGGAGACCACCCCTGCCTGCAGCGCGGACGCGGTCGCCATCGCGGTGCCGGCGAACACGACACTGCCGGGCAAACCCGGCTGCGCAGCCCCCTCGCCATCCGGCTCCCTGACTGACAAAATCAAGGCATGGCTCAAGTCGACTATTCCCTGACGAGGCTCGCCCTCGCAATCACTTCTGCGGCATTGCTCGGCGCCTGCTCCATCCTGGCGCCGCGTCCGTCGACATCGCCGTCATCCCCGTCACCAGCGCCTTCGCAAGTGCCTTCACCGCAATCATCACAGATCCCCTCACCATCACAGCTTCCTTCACCGTCTCAGCCGCCGCCGCACCCGCCGCAGCCCGCACGCGAGAACCACCTGTCCGCCGCCACCCAGTCGCTCGTGACACAGGCTCGCACGCTGATTGCGCGCGGCGACCTTCCGGCAGCATCGTCAACGCTCGACCGGGCGCTGCGGATCGAACCGAACAACCCACTGGTGTGGATCGAACTCGGGCGATTGCGGCTGGCGGAAGGCGACGCGCACCAAGCCGAAGGTTGCGGACGTAAGGCCCTTGCGCTCGCAAGCGGCGACCGTGGCGCGCAAGCGCAGGCGGGACGACTGCTGGCCGACGCACTGCGGGGCCAGCGCCGCGATCAGGAAGCTCGTGAAGTCGAGAGCCAGCCGTTCATGAATTCACGCTGAATGTACGGCCGTTACATTCCAGAGACTGATCAGCGATAGAGCCTGCGCCTACTTTTGGCTCGAATTGATGCGGCGCCCTTACGTCCTGTAGGTATATTGAATGAAGCCTTGATTTTTCCCCAAGCGGTCATAGAGCCGTCGTGCCATCGCATTGCTCTCATGGGTCAACCAATAGGGGCTATTCGCTCCGGCCGCTCGAGCCGCCTCGGCGACGGCCTCGATCAGCATTCGCCCGCAACCGGTTCCGCGCGCGGTCGACTCCACGTACAAATCCTGCAGGTAGCACGCAGGTACCGTTGACCAAGTATCCTGGTGATATAGAAAATGCACGATACCCACGAGGGAGTCGACGGAATTACGGGCGCCCAAGCCCTGCACACGTCCGTCATGAAGGCGTTGCCATGTATTCTCAGAGACGGCCGCGGGAAGTTCGACGCCGTAGAAGCGCTGATATTCGGACCATAGCTCCGCCCAGCGCACGCGCTCCGAGAGTCTCAGGGGTTCAATATGAATCATCCCCTACTCCACATCAGTATTCGATCGCCTGCATCGACGAACCGGACCGTTGGCTTGCCGTCGACCCCAATTCCGCCGATAGCATGGCTCATCGATTTGGCATCAGTCAATGTGGGCAAGCTCATCCTCTCAGTGATTTTGGCGCTCGACTGTCAGCTCGGCGAGTGCGGCGCGCAATTCGCGCAGGCGCGGCGGTTTGCTGAGAACTCGGTCCGCTTGCGGGGTGCGCCCGTTATCAGCCAATAGGCGCTGCCCCCAGCCGGTGAGCATGATGATCGGAGTATCCGGTGAAGTCGCGCGCACGCTGTCGACTACCTGGCGTCCGTCTACGTAAGGCATTCCCAAGTCCGTGATGACGACGTCGAAAGGTTCTGATGTCTGCCGGGCGCTGCGGAAGGCATCGATGCCTGCTTGGCCGCCGCCGGCCACGGTCACGCGATGCCCATCTTCTTGAAGCGTCTTGCGCAACGAATCATTCAACACTGGATCGTCGTCTACGACGAGTAGACGCAGGCTGCGCGCCGGCACCTGCAGCCCGGGAACTCGAGCGCTGGAGGAGGAAGCCGCGGCGCCCACCGGGAAAACCAGCCGTATGGTGGTACCGTCGCCGGGATTGCTATCGATCTCGAGTGTGCACCCATGCCGTTGCGCCATGCCGTAGACCATTGCCAGACCCAATCCTGTGCCGCGCTCGCCCTTGGTGGTGAAGAACGGTTCCAAACAGCGTCGGCGCGTCTCTTCGTCCATGCCTATACCGGTGTCGCTCACTTCCAGCAACACCCGGCGCGCCGGGGTGGTGCCCGGTGCGCCCATGTCCGCCATACGTGTGCGCACTTCGAGCACGCCGCCATTCGGCATCGCATCGACGGCGTTGAAGATGAGATTGGTCAATGCATCGCGAATCTCATTGTCCGCGCCACATACATCGAGGAGATCGGGTGCGAGCGAGCATTTCAGCTCGATCATGATGCCGCGCTGCTGCGGCTGGTCACTCCATCGGGCACGGGTCCGCTCGACGATCTGCTGCGCTAGTCGGTTCAGATCGACGTCCGCCGGCTCCAACTCCGGTTCTCGCGACCGGTAGAACTCGCGCATGCGCGACACCGTCTGGGCCACATCGTCGATGGCACGCTGAATGGTCACCAAGCGATCTCGCGCCTCCGGACTCAGACTTGTCTCGTGTTCCAGCATGGATTCGGTATAGAGCGCGATCGGTGAGATCGCGTTGTTGATGTCGTGAGCAATGCCGCTTGCCATCTGACCGAGGGCGCTAAGCCGTTCTTGTTGAATCAATGCTTGCTGCGCCTGCCGCAGCGCTTGGTTGCTGAGTTCGAGCTCGCGGGTGCGCATGAGCACGCGTTCTTCCAGCTCCTGCGTCAGCCGCTGCAGTTCCGAGTTGGTCTGTCGCAACGTGTCGCGGGTGGAGCTCAGCTCCGCGTTGCGCTGCATGGCAGCTTCGTAGGTCGACAGCAGCAGGTTGAGAATCTGCAGCCGGTCCGCGGTAATGAAATGCTTTTGGCCGCCGAACACGATTTCCAAGCCCATCCCGGGCTGCTCGCTGCGGCGCATCTGGTTGTTGACCAGCACGAACTGGATGCGGCGCATCAGCTGCTCGGGCTCGTAGGGTTTGAGTATGAAATTATCCGCTCGGCATTCGAGTCCGCGGATGACGTCCTGGGGATCGGACAGAGTGGTGACGAGAATGACCGGAACGTCGCTGAGGGCCGCATCTGCTTTGACGCGGCCGCACAGCTCGTAGCCGGTCATTTCCGGCATGACCACGTCGCTGATGATGAGGGCAGGTTTGCTGTGGCGTGCGGCTGCGAGCGCGAGCCGTCCATTCGCAGTGGCGATAACCCGGTAACCGTACTGTTCGAGGATGTGCTGCAGCCGTTGCGCCTGAGTTGCGCTGTCCTCGGCAATGAGAATGTGCTGTGCGGTGTACTGTGTCGTGATGACGTTCATGGCTCGATTTCTCCAGCTGGCGGGAGCCTGCGCTTGACCTGCGCGACGAGGGCGCCGGCAATCCTGTCGGCGGGTAAGACGTGGGTGGCGGCGCCGAGCTCGATGGCAGCGCCGGGCATGCCATGCACGATCGAGCTGTCGCGATCCTGGGCGATGGTATAGGCACCCTGCGCATGCATCCGCTTCAGTTCCGCCGCACCGTCCTTGCCCATGCCGGTGAGCAGCACTCCAATGGCATTTGCGCCGTAGGAGTTTGCCAGTGATCGAAATAGATATGACACGGCCGGCCGCAAACCGCTTTCAGCCTCTTCGTGCGCCAACACCATGTGTCCGCGGGGATCGGCACCCAGGTGAAAATCATCGGGCGCGACGTACGCATGGCCGGGCAGCGGGGTGGCTCCGTGCGCGGCGATATGTACGCGCAAACCGGTGGTCTGACTCAGCCAATCCACCATGCCGGGTAGAAACCCGCACGCGATGTGCTGCACGATGAGTAGCGGTACCGGAAAATCCTTGGGTAGCCCGGACAGTATGGTCTGCAGGACCGGCGGGCCGCCGGTGGAAGCGCCGATGCCAATGAGCTCAATTCCCCCCGTGGCGATTCTCGGATTGGTTGGGCCATTCGCCTGCGGCACTACGGGCGGACGCCACCGATTCCAGCGGCGTACCACTTTGACTTCGGACATCAGGCGAATGGTTTGCAGGAGATTGTGCCGCCGAGGCTCGAAATCCACACCGAGAGCGACAGGCTTTTCCACGCAGGCGACGGCTCCCGCTTCCATGGCACGGAAAGCGACGGCAAGATCCTGTGGGGAGGCGGTGGCGGTGCAGATGATGATCGGCAGCGGTTGCGTCTCCATGATGCGGCGCGTGGCTTCGAAGCCATCCAGATGAGGCATGTGGATGTCCATGACCACCACATCGGGACGGTCGACACCGGCATCGAGGAAGTCGAGGGCGGCCTGTCCGTTGCTCACCGCGCCGATTACATGGATGCACGGATCGGCGTTCAGCAGCTGCACCAGCAGCATCCGCGTCACCGGCGAGTCGTCCGCCACCAGTACTTTGATCTTATCGGTCTGCATCCTTTTTAACCCGCGCTCACGCCAGGCGGCGAAGCGCTTCCAGCAGGTTGCTCTGATCGAGACTGCTCTTGACGAGATAGGCGTTCGCGCCGACGTCGATACCCCGTTCCCGATCCTCGCGCGATTCCAATGCGGTCACCAGTACCACAGGTACTTCCGCCAACGTGCGGTCTGCGCGTATTCGAGCCGTCAGATCGAACCCGTTCATGCGGGGCATCTCGACGTCCGAAACGACCAGGTCGAAGTGCTCCGCGCGCAATGTGGTGAATGCCTCGATGCCATCCACCGCGGTTTTCACGTCATAACCGGCCGATTCGAGTATTCCTTTCAACAGCATGCGCGAGGTGATGGAATCCTCTACGACCAGAATCCTCTTTGCGGGCATCGCCGAAGGGATTGGCGCGGTCGGAGCGCGCGGTGAGGCAACCGCGGTTCTGGCGGACTTCAGCAGGTCCGGCACATTCAGGATCGGGGCGACTTCACCGGAGCCGAGTACGGTGGCGCCGGCAATGTTCCGCACCCGAGACAGTGGCTTCGTCAGCCGTTTGACCAGCACCTCCCGTTCATCGAGCACCGCGTCCACCGCAAAGGCTATACGCTGCTCGCCTGCACCGAGAATCAGGATCGGAACCGCCTCGGGCGAATCGGTCGCCTGCTGCGAGACGGGCAGCTGCAGCACTTCGGCGAGATACACCAGCGCTACGGCGCGTCCGCCCAGCGCGAGAGTTCTGCGGCCTTCAACCGTTTGAATCTCTTGCGGCCTGAAGCGCGTCACCCGCTCCACCTGCGCAGTGGGCAGGATGAACAAGCGCTGCGAGACTTCGACGAGTACGCCGCGAAACGTCGCCAGCGTCAGCGGCAGAGTCATTCGAATGCTGGTGCCGGAGCCATGGCGACTCTCGATGGCCACGTGCCCGCCGAGCTTGTCGACTTTCTCGCGTACGATGGCGAGTCCCAAACCGCGCCCGGATACTCTGGTGATCATCGGACTGGTGGACACATCGGTCTCGAAGACCAGCGCCAGCGCCGCGGATTCGCTGAGTTGATCCGACTCTTTCAACGAAACCAGCCCGCGTCTGCCGGCAGCCGCCTTGACCTTCTCGACGTCAATGCCCGCGCCATCGTCACTGACCGAGATCTCGACCTGGGTACTGTTCACAGGCGATATCGCCAGCGAAATTGCGGCACGGGGCGGTTTGCCTGCGCGGCGGCGCTGTTCCGGCATCTCGATGCCATGGTCGATGCAATTGCGCAATAGATGAACGAGCGGGTCTTTCGATCTGCTCCAGGATGCGTTTGTCGATAGTGACTTCCTCGCCGCGGATCGTGAGCTCCGCTTCCTTGCCTTGATCGCGGCACAGATCGCGAACCAGCTTGGAGAGCAGCGCTCCCAACGTGGCCAACGGCAGCATGAGCAGCTTCTTGGAGTTCTCCAGCAGATCGTCGACGAGCTTCCCGACGAGAAGGCGATCCTGCTCGGCGGTGCGTCGCAATGCCGTCACCTTGCCCTGCAAGGCGCGCAGGTAATCGTGATTCCAATCAAGGAACTCGGCAAGCCCGCGTAAGTCCGGCGCGGTTACCGTGTCGCGCGGGCGTTCCGGCGCCTGTCGCAGCGCGCGTGTTCGAGGTTGAACTCGGGCCCATTCCTTGCGCCAATCTTCCAGCCGGCCTGCCAATGCGCCGAGATCGGCTGCTCGCTGGTCCGTAGCCACTTTCGCAGCCAGCATTTCTTCCGCCTCGAGTAACCGTGCATCGAGCGAACTCACGGAAATGCGCACGGTTTCGGTTTCGCTCGTCGGCGCCGAGATGGGTTGTGGTTGTGGAAAAGTGGCCGATGCCTCGTCTGCGCGACGGCCGGTCAGCTCCGCAGCGCCGGGTGCGGCGATCGCCTGCGACATCCTGTCGAGGGTCCGATGCGCCGCGTCGAGAGTACTCGGCGTAGGCAGGCTCTCGCGGCGCTTCCATGCGGCGAACAATTCTTCGAGCGACTGACACAGCGATTCGATCTCGATGAAATTGACCGCGCGCGCGGCACCTTTGAGACTGTGCGCCGCGCGGAATACCGTTTCTATGAGCTGCTGCTGCGCTGGGGCAGCCGCCTTCTCCAGCTCCAGCAAGCCGGTGCCGATATCCTGCACATGCTCCGCGGCTTCGACTTTGAAGGTCGCGCGCAACTTTTGCAGGAACTCCTCTTCTTCTGCGGTCATGTCGCCGGGTCCAACTGCAATTGGCCGATCATTTGCTGTTCATTCAGACCGTGTAACTCTCGACCAGTTGCTTCATTCGCTGGCCCAGGTCGTTGAGATTGCGCGCCGCCGCCTCCAGTTGCTTGGCGCTCGCCACGTTCTGGGTGCTGGCCTGCTTGATGTTCTCCATGGCCCCGGCCACCTGATCCATTCCAACCAGCTGCTGCTGGCTCGAGGCGGCAATCTGCGTCGCCGCCTGTGCGGCCTCGGTCACACTGCCGGCCAGCGCCGCGATCGATTCACCCGCCGATCTCCGTTTGTTTCCCGCCTGCCTCCACCGCCTTGCCGCCCTGTTCGGTCGCCATCACAGCGGCGGTCGTCGCCTTTTGAATGTCGCTGAGAATGGTGCGTACCCGATCTGTTGCCTGGCGCGACTGTTCGGCCAGACTCTTGACCTCCTGGGCCACCACACCGAATCCTTTGCCGTGCTCGCCGGCCTTGGCGGCCTCGATGGCAGCGTTGACCGCAAGCAGATTCGATTGCGCGGCGAGGTCTTCCACCGTGGCGATGATCTGGCCGATGGTCTGGCTTTGCTCGCTCAGACGCATCATGCTCTCCGCAATAGCTTCCATCTGGGTACGAATGCGGTCCATTCCGCCGGTCACATCCTCGGTGGACTTGCGCCCGTTGTGTGAGATCTGCACCGCTTTCTGTGCGCTATCGGCAACCGCTCTTGCCTTCTGGCTGGCCAACTGTGCGGTCTGGCGGATTTCCTCCACGGTGGTCGTGGTCTCGCTCACTGCGGCGGCGGACTCGCTCGCGCCGGAGGCGAGCTGAGCAGTGGACGCGACGATCTCGCTGGCGGCAGAACCCAGCACGGCAGCACCTTCCACGATGCCGCCGATCTGCCGGCGCAGATTATCTGTCATGCGAACGAATGCGTTGCCGAGTACATCGCTGGGCGACTGGGGCTGCAGGCTCGCGCGCAGATCGCCGGCGGCGATCTGTTCGGCGGCGCTCGCCATCGTCCGCAGGGAGCGCGTCATGCGTTCAAAGGCGCGCGTCAGTACACCCACTTCATCGCTGCGCTCGCTTGCCGTCACGTCAAGGCTCAGGTCCCCAAGAGTTATCCGTTCGGCAACACCGGTCAGATTCTCGAGCGGGCCTGCGATGTTGCGCGTGATGGCCAGACCCGCGAGACCAGCGAGCACCAGCGCTGCAAGCGTGCCGAACACGATGGTCAACTTGGCCTCGCGCGCATCGGCTTGCGCAGCTTCGGCGCGTGTCTTCAGCAACGCCTCCTCCTCGGAATTCATCTCTCGCAGGAGAGTGCGGATCGTGTCCATGGCCTTCTTGCCCCGATCGGACAAAACGACGCTTTGTGCCGCTGCGAAGTCGCGGGTTCTGCGAAGATCGATCGTCTGTTGCAGCTCCGCCAGCTTCTCCGCGATCGTCGGCGCGAGGGCATCGGCGCGGGCCTGTTGCCGGGGATTGTCGGAGACCAGTTCCGCAAGGTGCCGGCGATTCTCTTCGGCTCGCGCATTGCCGTCCGTGAAGGGTGCCAGATAGCTTTCGACGCCAGTAATCACGTAACCGCGCTGGCCGGTCTCGGCATCCTGCAGGTTCGACAACAGCTGTGTCAGCTCATTCTGCACTTCGCGCGTGTGTGCGACCCAAGCGGCGGCTTCCGTTTGCTTGGTTACGCTGCGGTAGGAGATCGCGCCGACGATCACGAAGATCGCCAGCGTGATGCCGAATCCGACGCTGATCTTGGTCCCGACATTCCATTTCATAGGTGCTCCCTGGTTGGATGGGCTCAACTGTCTACTTCGTCGTGCACGATGATTTTCGGATCTGAGAGAATGCGGTCGAGATCGAGAACCACGAGCTGCTGCTCGCCGATCCCCTTGAGATAGTCCGCGCGTATGCCGGTGAGCGTCGGCAGCGAGGGCTGCAGACTGTCGGCCGCCACGCTTCGGACACCCACGATGACATCCGCCAGCAAGCCGAACTCGAGATCGTTACCGCGTACGAGGATGATCCGGTGCAGGTCGGTCAGTCCCCGCTCCGGCAAGTCGAAAAACTTCTTCAAATCGAGCACCGGCAAGATGCGGCCGCGCACATTGACGATGCCCAGCACGAAGGGCGGAGTGCAAGGTAGAGGGGTCAATTCCCGCAAAGGATGCACATCTTGAACATGCCGGGTCTCCAGCGCATAGCGCTCCGAGGCGAGCCGAAACTCCAGAAGATCCAGCATCGTGCTCGGAACAGGTGATTGCTGCGGGGGACGCGAGAGCGCTTGGGCGCGGGCACGCAGAATCCGCTCGTTATCGGCGTTTGCGCTGGTCATTCGGCGACGCTTCCTGCGTGGCAAGAGGATGATCGGACTGGGTGAGCAGGCTGGCAATGATTTCCATCATCCGGCCGGCGGTCAAGCCGCCGGATTCGGGTAGTAACGCGTTCGGCGGGCTGCCGCGCAGCAGGTACAGAGCGTTTGCAAAATGTTTGCTCGCCTCTGCGCTGCGCGCGCCTGCGCGGGCAAGATTGCCCAGCGCGAAGTGTGCCAGCGCGAAGTCGGGCTGAAGGTAGACCGCTCGTTGCAACGAGTTGCGCGCCGCGCCGGCCTCACCCATCTCTTGCAGGATCATGGCGTGCACGTAGTGAGCGGCGACGTCGATCTTGTCGGCGGCGATCCACCGTTCGCTCCAAGCCAGCGCCTCTGCGTGCTGCCCCTGATTCGCCGACTCACGGGCCAACAGAGAGAATTCCACTGCGTCTTGGGCGTCCTCAACGGAAGGCGGCGAAGTCGGTGGGACACCTTCGTCGACCGATGGTGGCGGCGCAACGAATGCCGACGCAGTGGATTGCGCTACCGTGTCTGACGGCGGCGACGGCCAAATCGGCGGACTGCGCTCCTCGGCTTTGCCCTTGCGGTACAGGATGCTGCCGGGAAAGTTCACGGCAACGAACTGGGAAAACAGCGCCTGCGAGCATTCACTGGGACTCACTGCCAGCCACCCTCCGTCCGCCAGTGCGTGGTGCAGGTTTTGCGCCAGCTTGCGCGCGTGCGACACAGTGAAGTAGATCAGCACATTGCGGCAGAGGATTACATCCATCGCTTCAGTGCCGGTCGTTGGCGATGGAAAGTAGTCTTGCGCGAGGTTCATGTGCGCGAAGCGCACGCGGCTCCTGATCTCCGGCACGATCGCGAACCGTCCGCCTGACGTGGGCGTGAAATATTGCTCCTTGAAGCCGGGCGGGGATTCTCGGAACGACCATTCGCCGTACACTCCGGCCGTCGCTTTTTGCAGAAATCGCTCGTTGATATCCGTAGCCAGAATAGTCACGTCCCAGTCCTGCCAATCGGGAAGCAGTTGCTGCACGAGGATGGCGAGGGAATAGGGCTCTTCGCCCGTGCTGCAGGCAGCACTCCACAGACGCAGCCGCTGCCCGTGGCCTCGACGGCTCCGGAGGATCTCCGGCAGGATGTGTGCGGCCAACGCGTCGAAGGTCTTTCGCTCGCGGAAAAAATAAGTCTCCCCGATGGTGAGATGACTCACTACGGTGTGCAGTTGCGGCCGGGTCAACGGCGCAGACAGCAGCCAATCCGCGCAGCTGGCGCCATCCGCCAAGCCGAATTCTGCCGCAGCCGCAGCGAGGCCTCTTTGCAAATCCAAGCGACGTTCTGACGGAAAATGCAGCCCGGTGTTCTGCGCGATAAATTCACTGACGCGCTGCCAGAGGGCATCCGGGACGACATCAGCTTGCATGCGAGCCCTGCTGATTCATTGCCTCGTCCAGCGTTCTCGCCTCGTCGGGCGACAAAAAGTGCTCCAGGTCATGAATCAGCACCAAGCCATCGTCGAGCTGAATCACACCGTGGATCAGCCCTAGGTCCGGCGAGATGCTTGCCGCAGCGATCGTGGCTGTTGTGGGGCCTTCGAACACCCCCTGCGCGGCATCGATGACCAACACCACCGTACGCCGCGCCGTGCGTGCGATCAGCAAGTGGTCCGCCGGATCTATGGCCCGCTCCGGCAACCGGAATCTGCGGCGAGTATTGAACACGGGAAGTATGCGCCCCGCCACATCGATGGCGCCGAGCACGATGTCTGGCGCCCGTGGTAAGGGCGTGATGTACACAGCTCGAATGATACGGTCGACCGCGATCAGCGGCAGCGCATAGCGGCCGGCACCAAGACTAAAGACGACCCATTGGGCAATTTCGCCCGCGGCCGCTGCAGATGCGGCCGTGTCGGGTGGTGACTCGTCGGGAACAGCTTTCACGTCCTTCGAGGCGCGCTTGCAGCGCGTGCCGTGCCTCTCCTCCCTTCCTTGTTACGACAGGTCCAGCGGCTGCAGGTTCGTGAGTATGGGATGCATCGAGGTTCCTTGCAAACCCCAAGCCACAGCTTCTGCCGGCAAGCTTAACGGTGTTGGCCGATGCCTGGCAACGGATTACAAAAACCAACAGGCCATCGAGGCAAGCAATGAAAAGATCAACCGCATGTTTGAGCGGTCGGTCTCAAAGTAACCGGATGGGCGGTGCTGGCCCGGGACTAAGGCAGAGGACCGCGCCTGATACAGGGGGTTGCCTGAGAAAACGCCAGTCGCCTGTCGAAGCGGTTCGCCTTCGGCGGCTGGCGTTCCCAGTTCACACTACTTGGGTAACTTCACCGCCAAGAGGTCGACTTGCTCGATCTGCGGAGGCTGAGCGAGTAGCTCCGTCGCGTTGGCCATCAACGCAGCGGCGATGGGACCCGCGAGATGGGCATTGCGGCCCGCGTCATCGCGAAACGCATCAAAAATCCCGAAGGTGGACGGACCCAACCGCAAGGCGAACCACACAGGAGTGGTGCTCTCCTGATTGGCGAGGGGCAGTGCACCCTCCAGGAACTGTGCGACGGCGGTTTCCTTTCCGGGCTTTGCTTCCAAGCGAACCAGCAATGCGACTTTGACCATGAACTACTCTCCTTTGTTGACGGGGAGCGCAGTCTGGGCCATCGGCGGCAACTCGACGAGTGGCGAAAGCGTCGAATATGGTATTATTCTCGCCATGCATGTTCTCGTGCTGACGCTGCAGGGTGCGTTCGATCTGGGGCTGTCGGCCTTACTCGATACGCTCGGAACTGCCAACGAACTGGCGACCACGATGGACGCCCCCACAGCAGCCATCAAGGTCACGGTGGTAGGCGTGCGGCGTCGAGTGCACACCGCCCAAGGGTTCAGAGTCCCGCTGGTTGCGACGGCGATAGCGCCTCATCCGGACGCCGTGTTATTGCCCGCGCTGGGCGAGAAAACGCCTTCGACACTGGCGGAGCGATTGACTCACCGCGATGTCGCGGACGCCGGGGGCGCGCTGCGCGAGTGGTCGCAGGGCGGCGCATGGATCGGCGCCGCATGTACGGGCACCTTCGTACTCGCCGACAGCACGCTTCTCGACGGGCATGAGGCGACCACTTCTTGGTGGCTTGCTTCTTTGTTTCGTCAGCGTTATTCGAACATCGAACTGGACGAGTCTCGCATGTTGGTGACGTCGGGTGCGTTCGTTACGGCCGGTGCGGCACTGGCACACATTGACCTCGCACTCGGCTTGATTCGCAGGCAGAGCCCGGCGCTCGCAGCACTTACGGCACACTATCTGTTGATCGAACCCCGTGTTTCGCAGGCCAGCTTCATCATTCCCGACCATGTGGCACACAGCGATCCGTTGGTAGAGCGTTTCGAGCTTTGGGCGCGGCGCCGGCTAGCTCGAGGTTTTTCCTTGAGTGATGCTGCGCGGAGCGCAGGCACGAGTGAACGCACCCTGGCGCGCCGTCTTCGAACGGTGCTCGGCAAATCTCCGCTATCTTACTTCCAGGACTTGCGTGTGGAACGCGCGGTGCATCTGCTGCAAACCAGTAATACCAGCGTGGATCGGATCGCCTCCGAAATTGGCTATTCGGATGGTGTGACGCTCCGTACGCTGCTGAGACGGAAGCTCGGACGAGGCGTGCGCGAGATTCGTTCACGCCACCGATGAGCCATAATGAGTCCCGTGCGTTGCACATGCCATAACGCACCGGACTAGACCCCTACCTTCTAGCTCAATTCGCGGCAATTCCATTCAGGCCCGCCGCTGCCGGCATTGGTGAGCCCAATCCAAAGCCGCGATCACCCGAGGTTCACCCCACCGCGGCGACCTTGTCCTGCGTCTTGGTGTCGAAATCGCTCGCTTCGTGTCGCTCGCGCAGCTGGCTCGCCGGGTCGCCAAAGATGCGGTTCACCATCCGCCCGCGCTTCACCGCCGGTCGCTCGGCAATCGCATCGGTCCAGCGCTGGACGTTCTTGTAGTCGGCCACTTGCAGGAACTCGCCGGCCTCGTAGACCAGGCCCTTGGCGAGTGCGCCGTACCACGGCCAGACCGCCATATCGGCGATGGTGTACTGCGTCCCGCCCAGGTATTCGCTTTCGGCCAGGCGCCGGTCCAGCACGTCCAGCTGCCGCTTCACCTCCATGGCGAAGCGGTCGATGGCGTATTCGATCTTGATCGGCGCATAGGCATAGAAGTGGCCGAAGCCGCCGCCCAGATAGGGCGCCGAGCCCATTTGCCACATCAGCCACGACAGGCACTGCGCCCGCGCCGCAGGCTCAGCAGGCAGGAAGGCGCCGAACTTCTCAGCCAAGTGAATCAATATCGCACCGGATTCGAAGACGCGGATGGGGGTCGGCCCGCTGCGGTCCATCAGGGCCGGAATCTTGGAGTTCGGATTCACGCCGACGAAACCCGAACCGAACTGATCGCCCTCGCGAATGTTGATCAGCCAGGCGTCATACTCCGCCCCCGCGTGACCCTGCGCCAGCAACTCCTCCAGCATCACCGTCACCTTCACGCCATTGGGCGTGGCCAGGGAATAGAGCTGCAGCGGGTGGCGGCCCACAGGCAGCTCCTTCTCGTGCGTCGGCCCCGCAATCGGGCGATTGATATTGGCGAACTGGCCCCCGTTCTCCTTGTTCCAGGTCCAGACCTTGGGTGGGGTGTAGGCGGTCTGGTCAGTCATGACTTCGGCTCCGGGTGTCGACTTGCTTTCAAGAGATGAGATTCGTGTTCATTTGACTCTGGCGAGGGGCTGCGCTGCTGCCCACAGCGCATCGGCGCCCAAGCGAATCTTGTAGTCGGGATTCGAGTAGACGAAACGAATGGTGCCGGACGTGTCGATGATAAATACCGAGGGCACCGGCAGTTCGTGTTCTTTGGTACCGGTCGTAGCCTCGAGATCTATACCGTATTCCCGCATTTTGGCCAGCGATACGTCGTCCACGTGATAGGCGACGCGGAAGGCCTTCGCCGCTTCCAGGTGGCTGTCGGATAGCAACGTGTAGTGGACGTCGGTCGCCTTGAGACTGGAGTACAGCAATTCGGGTCGATCGCTGCTCAAGAACACGATCTCAAACCCACTCTTGCGCAATTTCGGCTCGACCAGGCGCAGGTCGCTCAGTTGCGCATTGCAGTACGGACACCAACCGCCTCGATAGAACAGCACGACCGTGGGCTTTTTGTAACTTCCAGGCTCAAAGGTCCGCAGCACACCTTCAGTCGTGCGGGCCGCGAACATCGGCGCCCGAGTTCCCACCGATAGCGGCTGCACCTGCTGAGGGCTATCGGGGATGCCGGCAAGAACCGGCACCGCCGCCAGCATGCCAAGTAGTCCAATCAACCGCGGATAGAATGTCATGATGTCTCCGGAACTGCGTGTAGAACCAAATAGAGTACTCTACCTCGACTTCTGTCAAACCTGCGCCGTACCGCCATCCACGAACAATTCGATACCGGTGACAAAACTCGAGTCGTCCGAGGCCAGAAAGAGCGCCACTTTGGCGATTTCATCCGCGCTACCCATGCGTCCCATCGGGATACTGGCGACGATTTGGGCAATGGCCTGCTTCGGAAGCGGCGCCAAGATCGGTGTATCGATCGTGCCCGGACTAATCACGTTGGCGCGGATCTTGCGATCTTTGAGCTCCAGCGTCCAGGTGCGGACAAAGGAACGGATGGCTGCTTTGCTGGCGCAGTAGACACCGAACGCGGGAATGCCTTTGACGGAGGCGATTGAGCCGGTGACGATGATGGAGCCGCCGTCATTGAAGAGCGGCAGCGCCTTTTGCACGGTGAACAGCGTGCCTTTGACATTGACGTCGAACGTCTTATCGAAGTGAGACTCGGTCATGGCATCCGGGGCCACGAATTCGCCGACCCCCGCATTGGCGAAGACAATGTCGACGCGGCCCTTCTGCGCTTTGACGATTTCATAGAGCCGATCGAGGTCCGTCAATTTGGCGATGTCGCCCTGCACACCCGTGACATGGGTGCCTATATCCTTGACCGCCGCGTCGAGTTCGTGCTGGCGACGACCCATGATGAACACATAGGCACCTTCAGCCACGAATCGTTTCGCCGTGGCCAGTCCCATGCCGGAGGTGCCGCCGGTAATCACGGCCACCTTGTTATCGAGCTTCTTCATCGCTTCTCCTATCAATGCCCCGTATGGCGGATGACGTCTCCGCCCCGTCGGTCGGTCTTGAACGTCTTAATTCCTACCCCGTAGTGTCCTCCTCCCCTACGACTTAGATAAGTCGGTCAATTTTGCATAACATTCATGCGAAATTTGAATAAATGCCACGGTTCGAGGCCCACATCCGGCCCCAGGTGAAAGCGATCCTGGCGCAGTTCCCGAAAATGGAGATCGATTTACAGGACGTCCCAAGTTCTACGGTGAAGAGGCTTCGAACGGACAGGTTGGCATCGCAGCGGTGGCAGGCGGATGTTCGTGGGCGGCGATTTCGTAGGTAAGTTCCGGTGTCATCCATAGTCGTCCCTGCGCCGCGCACTTAGTCGCGAACTCAAACAGCGAAACCATCGTGCGAGCGCGGAAATCGAGAGGCCCTCGATACGGATAGCTGCCGGGAATCGAGGTGAGTCGAAAGTTCATTCCGTGCAGCATGGCGATATTGTAAGCGAGCGCGACGGCGGCCCTATCGTTGTGAAGCAAATTAGCTTCGATGCTGCGCGATACTAAATTCAGTGATCGAATCCGCGTCGTCTTCGGACGAGCGCCGAGCTGCCCGTTGACGATGACATAGACATTGATGCGTTCTGCGCCGGCGAAGCTTTCAGGGACGACTGCCGCCATTTCTGGCGCAACAAACATCGGCAGCGTCGTGCTGCCGTCGACATGCAGTTCGTCCGCGATCACCCCGTTCGCTTTTACCCTGATCAGAACGGGCGGGAAAATAGAAGGGATGCTCGCAGAAGCGATCAACACATCTCTGAATAAGGTTCGAGCCTCCGGACCCCCACGAATAGCGATTGCGCCCATATCCCAAATTACGGGTTCCGCTTTGTCGAGATCGGTGGTCTCCACCAGCAACATGCGGCCGCGCTTGGCCTCGGTCGCTACGGCACGTATCAGTTGATCGGTCACGAAACGGTCGACTAAATTTCTCAACCGTTTCCCGTCGTACAAAGCGGAGCCGAATACGAGCGAGAGAATTCTTCGTTTGAGCAGTTGATCGGCGCTTTGCCCCGCGAAAGCCTCTCTCAATTCTGAATCCCACTCGGAACCCAAGAATGCGAGAGGAGCAATCAACGCGCCGGTACTTACGCCCGTCACGAGATGAAATGTGGGCCGACGCCCGGAGCGAGTGAGACCTGTCAGGGCTCCGGCGCCGAAGGCCCCGCCTCCGCCTCCGCCGGAGAGCGCAAGCACGTTGATTTCGCCGCCGCCCGCCGAGGCCCGTAATCGATTGACGACCTCTACGGAATGGATTCGGAACGACGCTGGGCCGTCATCGACGATGCGGACGGGGTCCTCAAATCCTAGTGGCCGCGCGAGACTTAGTGGTTCATTCGGTGCGGGCAAACGGGCCGTTTCGCACCCAGCCAAGACGGCCACACACAGCCATAGGATGGATACGTTTCGCGTAGTGGCGCGCGGAAGTGAATGCTGCGTTATGATCGTTTTTCTCCCGTGTCCGATCAAGCTAATCGGGTCTCTGTCCTGAATATTGAGTTACCCGGTCGCCCATATTGCAACTCTCGCCGATGCGGTCGTTGCGCAAAAACAACAATAAAAGACCTCGCGCCCCTTTTAATTTCCGGCCAAATTGATATTGTGTTGCGTATCAGTCCGGTCTGCGGCACTTACGCAACGGTCGAGCATCGAGAGTATTGATGTTTGAATGGAACGCTCCACGCTGGTTCGCGGCGAATGGGGCCTGAATGTGTCATTCAATTTAAAGTTCTGAGGGAATCACGATGAGAATTTTTCGAATGGTCAACCCGCCTAGGGTACCGCAGCCGGCGACTGCCACCGTAGAGCGCGTCGCTGGCTTCCTGGCGGCTGCCGGAGTGGTCGGTGCTTCGCTGATGAGTTCTTCCGCCATGGGACAGCAAGCGCCCGCTGTTTCCGGCTCCGAGACGGAGCTGCAGGAAATCGTCGTCACGGGCTCCATGATCAAGAGGGCCAATGCCGAAACCGCGGAGGCCATCACGATCCTCAAGGCGGACGCCCTCAAGGACCAGGGCATCGTGAATGTGGAGCAGGCGCTGAACACGCTGACCGCCACCAACTCGTCGGTCAACATCGCCTCATCCGTAGGGACGTTTTCCGGAGGCGGTACTTACGCCGACCTGCGCGGCCTGGGCAGGGGCCGCACCCTGGTGCTCCTCGATGGCCAGCGGCTGGCCCCCAATGCCTTCGACGGCCTCGGAGTCGACCTGAGTGGTATTCCGTTCTCGGCCATCGACACGATCGAGGTGCTTCGGGAAGGCGCCTCGGCGCTGTACGGCTCGGACGCGATCGCGGGCGTGATCAACTTCATCACCAAGAAGAATTACCAGGGGGCCGAAGTCCAGGTCAATTTCGACCACCCGCAGCAAGCCGGCGGCGGCTCGGGCGAGGCAGATTTCACCTTCGGACACGGGGATCTGGTGAACGACGGCTATAACTTCATGATCACGGCAAGTTACAGCAAGCAACAGGAACTCCAGGCGACGCAGCGGGGGTTTTCCGCCTACGGGTTTCAACCCCGCGCGGGGCTACTCCGCTACGAACTTTCCGGGATCGTGGCCCGGGAAGGTACAGGATGCCAACGGTAACCTTTGGCAGTCGGGCTATCCGGCCTGTGCGGGCAATCCGCAGCTGACCACGTATTTCGGCGACTGCTCATACCGGTATTCCGCCGCGACGGATCTGCTCCCGGAGTCCCGTGAGATTTCCGGGATGGCCGAATTCACCAAGGCGCTGCCGGCCAACAACCAGGTGCAGATGCAGTACTTCTGGACCCAATCCGAAGTGAACGGTTATCTCCGGTCCCGTGTTCTACCAATTCGCAGCTGGACCCGGCGAGCCCCTACTTCCCGACGGCGGCGCAGCTGATCATGCAACAGGGGCGCGGCGAACTGCAGCGCGGCCTGGCGCCGGATCTGACCGATCCGATCAATGCGATCTGGACCGACCCCAACAACTACCGCTACAACGGCAACCTCAATGTCGAGCAGAGGGTTCTGTTGACGTTCTCCGGCAGCAACGCCGGTTGGGACTACTCCGCGGACGTCAATTACAGCAAGAACACCAACGACAATCGCAATACCGGGGGCTATCCCAATGAAGACGTGCTGGCGCCCGGCGGCGTCCTCAGCGATCTGATCAACCCCTTCGGTCCCCAGAGCGCGGCAGGACAGGCTTTGATCAACTCGTCGTACATCAACGGCGTATACCAGCTCGGCGAGGACACACGGTGGAGCGTCGACGGCCATGCCAGCCACGCGCTGGGCGATGCGTTCAATTCGGGCACTCCGGCGACCGTGGCGCTCGGCGTCAATGTGAGCGGCGAACGCTTCACGAACGCGACCACGCCCTATAACGACCTCGTGAGCGCCGCAACCGGACTTACGGACAGTTCAGTCGAAGGCACTCGCCAGATACAGGCGGCTTTCATCGAGCTGGACGTGCCGATCACCAAGGGCCTCGATCTCGATATATCGGATCGTCAGGACCGATACAGCGATTTCGGCACGACCAACAACGCGAAGCTGTAGGTGCGCTATCAGCCGATCAGTTTCCTGACCTTCAGGGGAACCGCCTCCACCGGCTTCCGGGCGCCCACGCTCTTCAACCTGTACTCGCCCGCTTTCTTGGCAGCGTCGAGCGGCGGCACCATGGGATCAGGGAACCCGTTCTGCGCGCCGGGCCACTACACCGCGGAGTTTACTGCACAGCACTTGCGCCGCGCAGGGAATCGGGTTGTACGGCGGAAACCAACACCTGACGCCCGAAACATCGCAAAACTTCGATCTCGGTGTCATCGTCTCGCCGATCCAGGATTTGGGCATTACGCTGGACTACTACAGAATCCTGCTCAAGAACAGCCATTGGAGGCGTTCCGGCCTCGGCCATTTACGGTGATCCCACCACGTTCTCGAGCTATCATCGTACCGGCCACAAGTGGTCCTTACGCTGGGACGCTCCCTCCGTCGATCGCGGAGGCCAATGTTTGCACGCCTTACACGGCGGCGACCTGTGGATACATCAATCTGCACAATTCGAATACCGGCAGGGATCACGACCGACGGGATCGACTTGAGCATCCAGTACGCGCAGCACACCCCGATCGGAACGTTCCGCGAGGATCTGGAAGGGACCGCGGTCACGCAGTTCCTGGAGCAGCAGTACAACGGCGGCCCGCTGCTCAACCTGGTGGGCAATCTGCAAATCCAGGGAATCAACCCGGCGTTCAGGTGGCAGCACAACGTGAGGGTCGACTGGACGAGCCCGGAGAAGATGTGGGGTGCCGGACTGTCCGACCGCTTCTACTCGGGGTACATCGATGAATTCCCCGATGGCAACGGCAATCAGCGGAAAGTGGGCAGCTATTCGCTCGTCGATGGTTACGTGAGCGTCAAGCCGATCGAACCCTGACCGTGTTGTTTGGAATCAAGAATCTGTTCAACACCAGTCCGCCGTTCACCAATGCATCGCAAAACAACTTTGCGTCGGGGTACAACGCGCTCATTGCGGACCCATTGTTGCGGAACTTCTATGTCAATCTGAAATACACCTTCTACTAATTCCTCCAGAATCTAGTTGATTTGAAGCCCCGCCTCGTGCGGGGCTTTTTTTTTGGAACTCTACGCCACGGGACGATACGACCGCAGCCTTCGGGCGCGCCATGGGAAAACACGGGTTCGTATCGGTGCGGGTAGGAGATCGTAGAGTTTGAGGCCGGCGCGATTCGAACTCGCGACCTTTCGCTTCGGAAAACCTTAGAGCAAGAATCTGTCAGTAGACGAGAATATCTCACGGTTCGGCCAAACAGGACACAACGCCTCGATGACCGTCATCAAGTCATCCAAGGCTTCGAATGGATCGCGGCCGGTAGCCGCCGGCACGTGCGTTATACCGCCATCGGCGGCAAACGGTTGTCCGATATCGGTAGGTACGCTCACTTTAGAATTTCCTCGAGCAACGCTTCGCGATTGAAGAGCCGGAAATACTCGCGCACCTCGTCCATCTTCAGCGCTTGCCGATTCGCCGCGATTAGCGCCTTGATATCCTCCAGGTCCTGCGTGCGGCGGGGATTGTTGACGAAGCCCTGGAGCTTCAACCCAATCAAACCCTCTGTGCTGACGACGCGCACTTCGCCGAAAGCAGTTTGGATCGCTGTGGCTTGCTCAAGCAAGCCCCGCGCCGCGGGGCGACTGGCGTAGATGAAGTCCACGCGCTCATCACCGCGCAGATAGTTGCCGGCATCGGCACTGCGATGCAGACACTGGTAGCCGATCCCAACTAGCTCGCGATCGATGTCCTCGGCTTTTTCAGAGTCTGTGAGCAGGTCGATGTCCTGCGTGGCGCGGATCACTTTGTGAGATGCCAGGGCCAGCCCGCCAATCAACGCAAACCGAGCGTCCACCTTGCTCAAGCTGGCGATGACTTCCTCGATCTGTCTTCCGAGACGGGAGGCTGCTGCCACAGACACCTGCTGTTGGTGCGCCCGGAGAGATTCGAACTCCCGACCACTCGGTTCGAAGCCGAGTGCTCTATCCAGCTGAGCTACGGGCGCACTGTGTTGCCGAAATCGTCAAATCCAGTATCGAATGATACCCGCATATGCCCGGCCTGCCGCGCAGCCTACGGGTGCGGGCCGGCAGTGTAGCGTCCGCCAAGCCGTTCGGAAACTCATTCCGCCTTTTTTCTGCTGCCTTTTGATATCGGCCCTACTCGGCCAGCGTCGTGTTCGCGGGACCTCTGCCGGACGCATCGTCCCTTACGTTGATACTGACGGTGTTCTTGGTTCGGAAGGCGCGGTGTCGCCCCCTACCCGCTCGAACACAACTCCCGGGAACTAAATTCCGGCCGCCCACTCTAATTTGCGCATAATATCAGCGACTTACGCCCGCGCCGTTGAATGCTGGCGACTCTTCGCCCTTGGCCGTAAGATCACACTGGCTCTGATGACTCATTCGTACCGATAAAGAGGACTCCCGATGAAGGCTTGGATACCGCTCACCTTGGTCGTCGCACTTGGCACCGCCGCACACGCGCAGGCGGAGTGCACTTATCCGCGTTCTCCGGACACCCCTCCCGACGGGAATACCGCGACCAAGGAGCAAATGGTGACCGCGGCGCAGGACTTCAACCGCTACAACGGCGAGATGAACTCCTATCTGGATTGCCTCAAGCTCGAGATGGATGCTGCGGCCCCCAAGGATCCCAAAAAGCTGACACCGGACGAAAAGAAAAAGGCAGACGATCAGCAGAAGATTCTGGTGCAGAAGAACAACGCCGCCGTCGACGAACTGCAGGCGGTGGTCGGACGTTTCAATGAACAATTGAAGCTTTTCAAGGCGAAGCAGAAGTCGTAACTTGGAGTGCGGCGGAGCAACTCCGCCGCAACCTTACTATGCAGGCTGGAACGCTCATTACGCCGCGTCTGGCCGAAGAGGCCATCTACTCTCGGCTCACGTGTCTGCCGATCGAATCACTGCCGTTGACGCAGTGTGTCGGGGCGACGCTGCGCGAGAATATTTATGCGGAGCGCGATCAGCCGCCCTTCGATCGCGTCGCCATGGATGGGGTGGCCGTGGACAGCGAAGCACTGCGCCGCGGCCTCAAGCGCTTCCGGGTTCAGGGCGTTCAGGCGGCCGGTGCACCGCCGGTGAAGCTGGGCGGCGCTGACCTTGCGATCGAAGTGATGACCGGCGCCATTCTCCCGCCGGGCAGCGACTGCGTGATTCCTGTGGAGCAACTCGATGTCGCGGAAGGCTACGCGTCGCTCAATACCGCCGTGGCCAATTCTCCCTATCAGAACGTGCATCGGCGCGGCAGCGACAGCCGCCAGGGAACGCTCCTGTTGGAGGCAGGTACCTTGCTGCGCGCACCCGAAATCGCGGTCGCCGCATCGGCCGGCATGGCCCGGGTGCGCGTGAGCAGTCAGCCCGCCGTCATGATCGTCTCGACCGGCGACGAACTGATCGAACCGGGGGATCCGATCGCGGACTACCAGGTGCGCCGATCCAATGCCTACGCCGTGGCCGCCACCTTGCGCACACGCGGCTTCGGCCGTGTCGGCGACGATCACCTGCCCGACGATGCAGCCCTGATGCGCGAACGCCTGGCTCTGCACCTCACGACTCACGAGGTGGTGGTGTTGAGCGGCGGCGTCTCCATGGGCAAGTTCGACCTCGTGCCCAAGGTGCTGATGCAGCTCGGGGTACAAGAGGTGTTTCACAAGATCGCGCAGCGGCCCGGCAAGCCCATGTGGTTCGGCATCGGACCCCAGGGTCAAGCGGTGTTTGGATTGCCCGGCAATCCGGTCTCCACGCTCGTCTGCCTGATCCGTTATGTCATTCCGGCCATCGCCGAGGCCATGGGCACCAAGCGCGCATCGCCCGAACGGCTGGCGCTGTCGACGCCGGTCACCTTTCCAGCAGGCGCTCGCGTATTTCTTGCCGGTGGCCATCGAGCACGACGACTGGGGCCGCCCCTGGGCCAATCCGCGGCGCCCCAATGGATCCGGCGATTTCCTGAGCCTGACCGGCACGGACGGCTTCGTCGAACTTCCTCCCGGACCCAATACCTACCCGAAAGGCTTCGTCACCACCGTGTACCGCTGGTAACCTGACGGACTATGAGTTCCACCATTCACCACATTCGTGGACCGCAGAATCCGCTCGACCGTCTCGGCCGGCCGCTGCACGACCTGCGCATCTCGGTCATGGACCGATGCAACTTTCGCTGTCCCTACTGCATGCCGAAGGAGCAATTTCACGAACACTATCGATTTCTGAAGTCGCAGGAGCGGTTGTCGTTCGAGGAGATCGTGCGTCTCGCGCGGTTGTTCGCGGGCTTGGGCGTGCGCAAGCTGCGTCTCACCGGCGGCGAGCCGCTGCTGCGCACGAATCTCGCGGATCTGGTCGGCGATCTGACCGATGTTCCGGGCATCGAGGACATCGCACTGACCACGAATGGGGTGCTGCTGGGTCAGCACGCCGTCGATCTGCATGCCAACGGCCTCAGGCGCGTGACCGTGAGTTTGGACACGTTGGATCGGGACGTTTTCGCGCGCATGAGCGGCGGTTTCGGCGCTCTCGATCAGGTCTTGGGCGGCATCGAGGCCGCCATCGCCGCCGGCCTGACGCCGGTCAAGATCAACGCCGTCATCGAACGCGGCTTGAACGATCACACGGCGCTCGACCTCGTCGAACGCTTCCGCGGCTCGCCCGTGATCGTACGTTTCATCGAGTTCATGGACGTCGGCAACCGCAACAACTGGCGGCCCGAGCTGGTGGTCCCGTCGCGCGAACTCGCGGCGCGCATCCATGAGCGCTGGCCGATGCAACCGATTTCGGAGAACTACAAGGGCGAAGTGGCGCAACGCTGGCGCTTCGACGACGGCGGCGGCGAAGTCGGTTTCATTTCGTCGGTATCGCAGCCATTTTGCGGCGCCTGCAGCCGGGCCCGCTTGTCCTCGGAGGGCAAGTTCTACACCTGCCTGTTCGCGACCCACGGTCTCGATCTGCGCGCACCGTTGCGGGCCGGCGCCAGCGATGCGGACCTCCTTGAACTGATCCGCGGCGTCTGGCACGGCCGCACCGACCGCTACAGCGAACTGCGCGAGCAATTGCGGGGCACCGCTGCCCGAGACGAAGAAGATCGAGATGAACTACATCGGCGGTTGAACCCATGACATTCACTCATTTGGATGCCGACAGCCGCCCCGCCATGGTCGATGTCAGCGAGAAGAAGGCGACCAAGCGCACGGCCACTGCCGAAGCGCAGGTGCGATTCCCGCCGGCCGTCGCCGCGGCGCTGCGCGACAGCGGCCTGCGCTCGCCGAAAGGCCCGGTCTTCGATACGGCCATCGTGGCCGGCGTCATGGGCGCAAAGCGCACCCATGAACTGATCCCGTTCTGTCACCCGCTCGGGCTCGAGAACTGCCGCATCACCATCGATCTCGAGGGCGACACGGCGGTGATCCGCTGCACCGTGAGCGTGCATCACAAGACGGGCGTCGAAATGGAGGCTCTCACCGGCGCCAGCATCGCCGCACTGACCGTTTACGACATGTGCAAGGCGCTGTCCCATGACATCGTCATCGGCGACTTGCGCCTGCTCGCGAAAGACGGCGGCAGAAGCAGTTACGCCTTGAAGGCGACGCCATGACCGGTACCGACGCACGCCCCGCTCGATCCGTGCCGGCGGCGCCCGTGTACGGCCTGATTCTCGCCGGCGGTTCGAGTTCGCGCATGCATCGCGACAAGGCTGCGCTCCAGTACGGCGGCAAGAGCCAATTGGATCGGGCCTTCGAGCTCGCGAGCCGGCATGTCTCGACCGTGTTCGTGTCCGTGCGCGCCGGCCAAACCGCCGACCCGACGCGGGCGCAGCGTCCGATGATCGTGGATTCGCGTCGCGGGCGAAGGGCCGATCGTCGGTATCCGTTCGGCGCTCGCCGCCCACCCGCGGGTTGCCTGGTTGGTGCTGGCATGCGATTTGCCATTTCTGTCGGACGCCGCGTTGTCCCAGCTCTTGCGCGAGCGCGACGCGGCCGGCTTGGCCACGGCCTATCGCAGCGCTCATGACGGTCTGCCTGAACCCTTGTGCGCCATCTGGGAGCCGGCAGCCGCGGCGGTGCTCGAGGCCTATCAGGCCGGCGGCGGCCATTGCCCGCGAAAATTCCTCATTCGTCATGCGGCGCGGCTGCTGGAGCCGCTGGACCGGCGCGCCCTCGACAACGTCAATACACCCGAGGAATATGCACGAGCAGTGGCGGCTCTCGATGCCCCTGCGTTGCGTGCGAACCCTATGCAATTGAAAATCCAATACTACGCATTGATGCGCGAGCAGGCCGGCCGCTCCGAGGAGACGCTCGAGACCTCCTCGGCCACGCCGGCGGACCTGTACGGCGAACTGACCGCCCGCTACGGATTCACGCTTGCGCGCGAGCAATTGAAAGTGGCGGTCAACAGCGAGTTCAGCGACTGGTCCCGGCCGCTGGCCGCCGGCGACGCCGTGGTCTTCATCCCACCGGTGGCGGGCGGATGATGCGTTTTCGTTTCACGCAAACAGCCATCGACACCGCCCAGGCGCGGCGCGAACTCCTCGATCTGGGCGCGGGCGGCTATGTCAGCTTCGAGGGCTGGGTTCGGGACCACAATGAGGGACAGGAAGTCACTCGTTTGGAATACGAAGCCTTCCAGGAACTCGCGGAGAAGGAAGGCGAGCGCATCGTCGAAGCAGCCCTGCAGCGCTTCCCGGTGAAGCACGCTCTGTGCATCCACCGCGTCGGCACGCTCGGTTTGAGCGATATGGCCGTGTGGGTGGGCGTCAGTTCCGCGCATCGCGGCGAAGCCTTCGACGCGTGCCGCTTCATCATCGACGAAGTGAAGCATCGCGTGCCGATCTGGAAGAAAGAACACTACCGCAACGGCGATTCCGGCTGGGTGAACTGCGAACGCTGCGCGACGGCGCCGCACCACACGCACGGCCACGGCCATGCTCCCGACCATGACCATGATTCCGAGCGCGGCCACGAACACCAGCACCCTGACGAGTCCGCCGCCTCAGCCATTCACAAGTAGGGGCGCAATGCAGCCCGACTATTCACGGCAAACGTTGCTCAAGGAGATCGGCGCGCAGGGCCAGGCGGCGCTGGCACGCGGCCGGGTGCTCGTCGTCGGCGCCGGAGGCCTCGGCAGCCCGGTTCTGCAATACTTGGCCGGCGCCGGAGTCGGTTGCCTAGGTATAGTCGATGCCGACACCCTGGATGCCAGCAACTTGCACCGTCAACCGATCTTCGCCTTGGCCGATGTCGGTGCGCGGAAAGTCGAGCTGGCGGCGGCCGCGGTCAAGCGAATCAACCCGGCCGTGCAGGTGGAACTGCACCCCGTGCGGCTCGCCGCCGGCAACGCTCTCGAGCTGATTCGCGGCTACGATGTAGTGATCGACTGCAGCGACAATTTTCGTACCAAGTACCTGATCAACGATGCCGCCGTACTCGCGCATCGGTCCGCTGTGTTTGCCAGCGTCTATCAATACGAAGGTCAGCTCCAGGTCTACGAGCCGGACGAGCGCCACGCGTGCCTGCGCTGTCTTTGGCCCGACGCCGTCGCCGACGGCGTGGTGGGCAACTGCGCCGAAGCGGGGGTCCTGGGTCCCGTACCCGGGACCTTGGGCACGCTGCAAGCACTGTTGGCCGTCAAGCTGCTCGTTGGTCTGGCCGGTCAACTCGACGGTGAGCTGTTGCTGCTGGATTTCATGAATTTTTCCAGCCTCAAGATCAAGGCGCCGCGCCGCGCCGAATGCCGCGCTCCCCATTGCGCGCATATCCGCGCCATCGCCCGCGAAGATTTCGAGGAGATCGAGATCGTTTTGAGCTCCCTCGGCGACGCGGCGCAGCGCGGTCTGGAAGTGATCGATATCCGCACCCAGGAAGAGCTTGCGGCGCACCCGACCGGTGCGCGGCACATCCCCATGCCCCTATTGCTCGCGAATCCGGGCCTGCTCTCGTCCGGGCATGAATTCTTGCTGGTGTGCGCCTCGGGCAAGCGCAGCTTGGCGGCGGCGCGCGAACTGCGCAAGCGCGGGCTTGCCGTGCGCTCGCTCGCCGGCGGACTGCAGGCCCTGGGATCCTGAACTTTGCGCTTCGACAGCAAATTACCCGACGTCGGCACCACGATCTTCACGGTGATGTCGCGCCGCGCGCTGGAAGAAGGCGCGCTCAACATCGGCCAGGGATTTCCCGACTATTCCATAGATCCGCGTCTGGCGAACCTCTTGGTCGAGGTGATCGGCGAAGGACGCAATCAGTACGCACCGATGGAAGGCGTGGTCGAGTTGCGCGAGCGGATTTGCGCAAAACTGCACACGAGCTACGGGCGCCGCTTCGATCCCCACAGCGAAATCACCGTGACCTGCGGCGGCACCGAAGCGCTGTACGATGCGATCCAAGCCGTCGTCGGCAGCGGCGATGAAGCCATCATTTTCGATCCTGCCTATGACGCCTACGAACCGGCCGTGCGGCTGGCGGGCGGCCGCTGCATCCGCATCCCGTTGACGCCCCCCGCTTTTCGCTTCGATTGGGATCGGGTGCGCCAAGCATTGAGCGATCGCACCCGCTTGATCATCATCAACAGCCCGCAGAACCCGAGCTGCACGGTGGCGGAAGGTGATGATTTGGATGCGCTCGCCGCGTTGATCCGTGATCGGCCGATCACGCTGCTCGCCGATGAGGTGTACGAGCACGTACTGTATGACGGCCGGCGGCACGCATCCGTGCTCGCGCACCCCGAATTGCGCGAGCGCAGTTTCGTCGTATTTTCATTCGGCAAGACCCTGCACGCGACCGGGTGGCGCATCGGCTATTGCGTGGCACCGCCGCCGATGACCCTCGAACTGCGCAAGGTGCACCAGTTCAATACCTTCAGCATCGTCTCACCGCTGCAATACGCCATTGCTCGCTATCTCGGAGCGCACCCCGATGCATGGGCGGGGCTGTCGGCGTTCTTTCAAGCCAAGCGGGATCTGCTCGCGGCACGTCTGCGCGGCTCGGGTTTCGAACCCATCCCGGCCGCCGGCACCTATTTTCAATTGGTCGACTACGGCGCGCTCAGCAGGGAGACCGACATGGACTTCGCTGACCGGCTGATCCGGGAAGCCAAGATCGCGACCATACCGCTGTCGCCCTTCTATGCGGTACCGCCGGCGATGACGCTGCTGCGGCTATGCATCGCCAAGCAGGATGCCACGCTCGAGACGGCGGCCGAGCGGCTGTGCGCCTTCGCCGCGAGCCGCGCTCGCTGAAGACGCTACCCCTTCCAAATGCTCTGGCGGCGCGGCGCCAAGCGCAGGCTTTGCCGCTGCCGTATCCGCGACGCGTCCATCAGCATGCGCCCGGCCCAGCGATACACATTGTTCTCCTTGACGGTGCGGCGCATCAGGCTCATGCGATTGCGCCGCTCGTCCCGTCCCATGCGCATCGCGGTCTCCATCGCTTCCGCCGTTTCAGTCACGTCGAATGGATTGATCAGCACCGCTTCGGCCAGCTCCCGTGAAGCGCCCGCGAAGGTGCTGAGAATCAACACCCCGTCCTCGTCGTCGCGCGCGGCAACGTATTCCTTCGCCACCAGATTCATGCCGTCGTGCAGACTGTTGACCAGGCAGAAGTCGGCGGCCCGGTACAGCTCGTAGATGCGCAGCGGCTCTTGATGCTCGTCGATCAGCACGATGGGCCGCCAATCCCCTTCCGCGAATTTGGCGTTGATGCGCTCCACTTCACCGTAGGTGTGCTGCTGCAGCGCCTGGTATGCCGGCAATTGACCGCGCGAAGGCGCGGCAACCTGCAGCAAGCAGATCTTTCCCCGATGCCGCGGGTTCTTGTCCAGCAATGCCTCGAGCGCCTGGAAGCGTTCGATGATCCCCTTGGTGAAATCCCAGCGCTCGACGCCTAAGCCGATGGTCATGTCGGCGCCGACGTGATAGCGCTCCTTCACGGCCGCCCGGCACGCGGCAACGTCGGGTAGATGCCGCAGCCAGCGCGGCGGCCACTCGATCGAGATCGGATACGGCGCGACGCGGCACACGTGCCCCTGCAGGGTAACGGTCATGTGCTCGTGATCTATTTGACATTCCACGAAACGATCGACGGAGTCCAGGAAATTCCGGCAGTGATGCCGGGTGTGGAACCCCAGAATGTCGGCCGACAGCATGTACAGCAGCATCTCGCGTTTCCACGGACATACGCCGAAGGTCTCGGCGTTGGGCCAGGGGATATGCCAGAACAGCACGATCGTCGCCTTCGGTATTTTCTTGCGGATCAGGTGCGGCAACAGCGCGAAATGAAAGTCCTGGATCAGGATCACCGGACTGTCGGTGCTGGATTCCGCAGCCACCACGTCGGCAAATTTCTCGTTCACTTCCCCATACGAATGCCAATCGCTGGCGCGAAATGCCGGTCGGACGTAGGCCAGGTGGCACAACGCCCACAGCCCCTCGTTGCAGAATCCGTAGTAATAGCCCTGTTCCTGTTGCTCGGTCAGCCAGACGCGGCGCAGCGTATACGAAGGATCATCGGGGGGCACCCGCAGCTGATCGTATCGATCCACCGTCTCGCGATCCGCGGTGCCGGCGCCGTGCGCAATCCACACGCCGGAGCAGGCGCGCATGATCGGTTCGAGCGCCGTCACCATGCCGCTGGCCGGAACCTGCACCACGGGATTGTGGTTGGCGTCGAAATTGTGAATGTAGGGTTCGCGGTTCGAGACGATGATGACCTGTGCCGAATGCAGGTGATCGCGCACCACTTGGCGCAGCGCCTGCGGTGTCCAATTCTCGTGGAAATCGATCTCCAGCCGCTGCGTTTCCTCCGCTTCGGCCAGCACCTTCCTCACCTGCGAGAGTATCGGCATGGATGCGCGCGGCGATTCGGCATCGTCGAGAAACCGCTTGCCTCGAATGTCGCCGATCAACACCTCGACCCAGCGCCGCAATTGCAGCCAAGCCACGAGCACGATGAGCAGCGCCAGCAGCAGAACCGATATGCCGACGAACACCAGCACGAAATCGCGCGCGGTTCTCTGCCTGCGATCCACGAAACTCAAGTCGTGAATCATCAGCACGCGAAACGGCGTGGGCTCCGCCGTATCGAAATCGAAACGCGACACCTGCACCGACCCGGACGGAAGCTGCACGATGTGCGAGGTAGGAGGATTCGGGCCGTCGGTCGATTCGCACGAAATGCTTGCCGGCGTGCGCTCGGATTTGAAAATGGTCGCTCCGTTGGGGCGGCACACCAGGATCGCAAGCAGGCGCTCGTCGGTGGCTATCTTGGCAAGATAGGCGCGCAGGCGCGCTTCACTGCCCTTCTCATTGGCCTTCTCCACGAGATCCGTGATCGGCTCTTCCATCGAGTGCATCACCAGCTGCGCGCGCAGCTCGACGTCCGAGCGAAACCACTCCGCCAGCAACCGTTCGATGTAGGGCAAACCGAAATACGCCACGACGCATGATGCGAGAGCCACCGGCAGAACGAAGCGCAGCATGACGGAGCGGAACATCGTTCACAAAATACCGAAATTCAGTGTCTCAGTGTCAATTTTGTCTGAATTTTTACGCGTGTTTATCGTGTAAAAGTTACACGCGGATCATATGCGAGTCAGCTATTCCCACCGGTCATCCTGTAAGCTTTCACCATGATACAAACGCCGCCTCCGTGCCTCGAATGGTGTTTGTTCCTGGATGTCGACGGAACTCTGGTCGAATTGACCGAAACTCCTTTCGAAACCTGCGTGGACACCGAGCTCAAGGCATTGTTGCGCGAGGTGGCCGAGCGTCTGGGAGGCGCGGTGGCGCTGGTGAGCGGCCGCAGCATCGAGTATCTGGACGCACTGTTTGCGCCTTTGGTGCTGCCCGCCGCCGGTCTGCACGGCGTCGAGCGGCGCAAGGCATCGGGCGTCATGCACGGCGCGAGTTTCGTGGATTCGCAGCTCGACCCGGCGCGCGCGGCATTCGAGACGCTGGTGGCAACTTACCCGGGCACCCTGCTCGAGGACAAGGGCCGTACCGTCGCCATGCACTTTCGAATGGCGCCGCAGTTCGAACCGAATGTTCGCGAGACGGTGTTCGCGGTCGCATCACAGCTCGGCAGCAATTATCACGTCCAAGAAGGCAACATGATGTTGGAGATCAAGCCGCGCGGATTCACCAAAGCCGCGGCGATCGCGGCGTTCATGCGCGAGCCGCCGTTTTCAGGCAGGAAACCCGTGTTCGTCGGCGATGATCTCACCGATCAGGACGGCTTCAAGACCGTCGAAGATCAGGGCGGCATTTCGATTGCCGTTGGCGATCGCGTGCACGGCCAATACCGAATCGAGAATCCCGCTGCCGTCCGCGACTGGCTCGTGCAAATCGCCGCGCTGCACGACTCACACCGCGCCTAAAGTTCGGGGTCGTTTCGACCCCGTTTAAAGTTGCGCGAAGCGCATGAGAAGTCGGGGTCGAGTCGACCCGTTGAAAGTTGCGCGAAGCGCATACTCAAGGGCGAATCTGCCCGCTGCCCCGCACCACGTATTTGTAGCTGGTCAACTGCTCCAGGCCGACGGGACCGCGGGCATGAAATTTGTCCGTGCTGATGCCGATTTCCGCGCCCAGCCCGAATTCTCCGCCGTCGGCATATTGAGTGGACGCATTGTGCAGCACGATGGCGCTATCGACTCGCGCCAGAAATCGCTCGGCCGCGGCAGCGGCATCGGTCACGATGCACTCGGTGTGCTGCGAGCCGTAGCGGCGGATGTGAGCGATCGCCGCATCGACGTCATCGACCACGCGCACGGCGATGATGGCGTCGAGATATTCCGCATACCAGTCCTGCTCGGTTGCGGATTCCACCCGCGCATCGACGCGCGCGCTCGCCTCGTCGCCGCGCACCTCGCAGCCCGCATCGAGCAGCGTTTCGATCAAGGGCGCCAAGTGCGTCGCCGCACAGCCGCGGTCCACCAATAATGTCTCCGCCGATCCGCACACGCCGGTGCGCCGCATCTTGGCGTTGAGCACGATGCTTCTCGCCATCTCGAGATTCGCGCCGCGGTCGACGTACACATGACAGACTCCCTCGAGGTGCCCGATGACCGGCACGCGCGCTTCTTGCCGCACCCGGGCGATCAGGCTCTTGCCACCGCGCGGCACGATCACATCGATGCTGTCCGCCATGTCGGCCAGCATGTGGCCGACGGCCGCCCGGTCGGTGGTGGGCACCAGTTGAATGCAGGATCGCGGCAGGTCCGCGGCTTCGAGCCCAAGACCCAGGCATGCATGAATCGCCGCGCTCGACCGCGCGCATTCCGAGCCGCCTCGCAAGATCACGGCATTGCCCGATTTGAGGCACAGCGCGCCGGCATCCGAAGTCACATTGGGGCGGCTCTCATAGATGATCCCGATCACTCCCAAGGGTACGCTCACGCGCTGAATCCGCATCCCATTCGGACGCGGCCATTGCGCCATGAGCTTGCCGATGGGATCTTGAAGGCGCTCGATGTCATCGAGTCCCTGAGCCATGGTTTCGACGCGCTGGTCGTCCAGGCGCAGCCGATCGAGCAATGCGCCCGACATTCCCCGCCCGACGGATTCGGTCACATCGGCTGCGTTGGCCGCCAGGATGTCGGGGCGTCGGCCGCGCAATGCCGCCGCCGCTGCCCGCAGCGCACGATTCTTCTGCTCGGTGGGCGCGAGCGCCAGCACCAGTGCGGCGTCCCGCGCCGCCCGCCCGATGCCTTGCATGAGCTCCGCCACCGTCCCCCGGCTCATAGGGATCCCGTCACATGGGCTCGGATCAATACCAAGTCGTCCCGGTGCACCATCTCATCACGGCCGCGAAACCCGAGCACCCTTTCGATGTCGGCGGACTTGCGCCCGATGATCCGCGCCGCGTCGCCGTCCGAATAGGCGCAAATGCCGCGCGCCACCTCGGAGCCGTCGGGGCCGATGATGCTCACGGTATCGCCCCGATCGAATCGCCCCATTGCACGCGTGACGCCCGCCGGCAGCAAACTCTTGCCCCCCAGCAGGGCGCGTACCGCGCCATCGTCGATCACGATTGCGCCGTTCGGCCTCAACGTGCCGGCAATCCACTGTTTACGGGTTGCCAGCGGCGTCGAGGACGGCACGAACCAGGTACACCGCGTCGCCCTCCTCGATGCGCCGCAGGGGATGCTGAAGGTCCCCTTTGGCGATGCATAGATGACAGCCCGCACCCAGCGCAATTTTGGCGGCGGCAATTTTCGTATGCATGCCTCCCGAACCCATCTCGCTCCCCGCCCCGCCCGCCATGGCCTCGATGGCGGGGGTAATTTCGAGCACACGGGCGATGAATTCCGCATCCGGGTCTTCATTGGGGTTCGCCGTGTACAAGCCGTCGATGTCGGACAGTAGAATCAGGCAGTCCGCGCCCACCATTTGCGCGACGCGCGCCGCCAGTCGGTCATTGTCGCCGTAGCGGATCTCGGCCGTCGCCACGGTATCGTTCTCGTTGATCACCGGCACCGCACCCAGGGACAACAGGGTGTTCAAGGTGCTGCGCGCATTCAGGTAGCGTCGGCGCTGCTCCGTATCGCCCAGGGTCAACAGGATTTGCGCAACGGTGATTTCGTGCGTATCGAGCAGTTCCTTGTAGGCGTGCGCCAGGCGAATTTGTCCTACCGCCGCCGCCGCCTGGCTCTCCTCGAGCCTGAGCTTGCCGGCATTCAATCCGAGGTGGCGCCTCCCCAAGGCGATGGCCCCGGAGGACACCAGAATCACTTCCTGGCCGCGCTTGCAGAAGGCAGCCACATCCTCCGCAAAACCCTCGAGCCAGGCGCGATTCAGGCGGCCCTTCTCGGCGTCCACCAACAGCGCCGAACCGACTTTCACGACCACACGTTTGGCTTCAGTCAAGCGGCGAGCGATGATTTTTCGGTCTACAACTGTCATAGGATCACAATATTGCCATTTACTTGAGCAAGCAGCCTCCCCTAATATTCGCCTGCCGAATCAGCAGCAGCCGTTTAAGAAAGGTGAACCTCGTGGGCAGAGAATACGAACCGACCGTCGGGCAATGGTATGAAGACTTGGAAAACGAGGAAACCTTCCAGGTTCTCAAAGTGGATGAGGACAAGGAAACCGTTGAGATTCAACACCTCGACGGCGATATCGAGGAATTCGACGTCGACGGCTGGGCGGAGCTAGACCTCGAGCTCGCCGAAGAACCCGAAGGCTGGTCGGGCTCCAAGGCCGAGAAAGACGCCGACGACGACGAGGACGACGACTGGGATGAAGATGAAGACGAGGACGAAGACGACGAGGATGACGACGACCTCGACGACGACGAAGAGGAGCGCGACGAGTACTAGCCCGTGCTCGGACCCGTGTCCGGACGAGCGCTCGGTCGGACCCGGGCGGCAGATCTCCGGATCCAGTACCTCAGCACAGTGATTTTGACCGATTGATGGCATTCGCCCGGCAGGTTCACGCTGCTGCCTCAACGTGGCCTTCGGCTATTGAATCCTTCCAGGTGGGCACTTCCAGCCAATCGGTCAAAATCACTAGCCGAAGTACTGGCCCGAGCCCGGGAGGCGCCTCTCCGGGCCCTGGCCTGACCGCGGCTTCAATCCGCGGCGAGACTTAGACGCGCTCCAGCCACCCATGACGATCCGCCGCCTCGCCCTGCTGAATCGCCACCAGCTGCGCGCGTAACGCTCGAGTCAGCGGCCCAACTTCGCCGCTCCCCACGCGATGATCGGTGCCGCGATAGATCAGGGTACCAACTCCGGCGAGCACCGCGGCGGTGCCCGAAAGCGCCGCTTCACCGGTCTTCACCCAGTCGAGCATCTCCTTCACCTCGAAGCTGCGTTCCGAGACCTTGTAGCCCAGATCACGCGCCAGCGTGAGCAGGGAATCACGCGTGACTCCATGCAAAAAGGTGCTGTCGAGGCCGCGGGTCAACAGCTCCCCGTCGCGGATCAACAGGAAGTTCGCAGCGCCCGTCTCCTGGACCTGGCCACCGGGACAGAACAAGACCTGGTCAACTTGATATTTGGCGCGCGCGCTCAACGTCGGGCCCAAGGCGGCGGCGTAGTTGCCCCCGGTCTTGACCATGCCCATCTGCGCCGCGGAACGCGTGTTCTCGTCGTCGACCAGGATGCGCAGCGGCTTCATGCCCCCTGCAAAGTAGTCCCACACCGGACTCGCCAGCACGATCAGCGAGGCTTCCGTCGTGGGCGTCGCCGCCGCACCGATGTTCGCAGTCGTGCCGAAAAGGATGGGCCGCAGGTACAGTGCGCCCGGAGCTTCAGGCACCGCATCGCGGCAGCGGTTGATCACGGCGCGCACCATGTCGGCGAGCTGCGCCGCATCCGGTTCGGGCAGCACCAATTGCCGCGCGCTCTGCCGCATGCGCTGGATGTGCCGATCCATCCGAAAGATGTGCACGCTGCCGTCGGCACGGCGAAAGGCCTTGAACCCCTCGAAGCAGGTGCTCGCGTAGTGCAGCACATGGGCGGCCGGACTGAGTTCGATGGGTGCCACCGGCTTGATCTCGCTTGGGCTCCAGCTGCCTCCCTGATGGGTGGCCACGGCCATATGAGAGGTCAACACCGTGCCGAATGCGGGTCGTTGGGGCTGGGAAGTCATTTGGATTTCACCTTGGGTATAAAAATCGTCGCCGGATGCTCGAGCAGTTCCTTCAGCGCTTGAATCATCGCTGCCGCGTCATAACCGTCCACGAAACGATGATCGAACGAAGAAGACAAATTCATGATTCGACGCACCACCACCGCGCCGTGGTGCACGACGGGACGCTCGATCGCCTTGTTGAGTCCGATGATCGCCACCTCAGGCGCATTGATGATCGGAGTCGAGGCGATGCCGCCGAGCTTGCCGAGACTGGTCACGGTGATGGTCGACCCGACGAGTTCGTCGCGAGTCGCCTTATTGCTGCGCGCGCGCTCGGCGAGGCGCCGGATCTCGGCGGCGACCTCCCAGATTCCCAGCGATTGCGCATTGCGCACCACGGGGACTTTCAGTCCGTCCGAAGTTTGCGTGGCGATGCCCACGTGCACCGCACGATGCCGGACCAGGACACCGCGCGCCGCGTCATACAGCACATTGCATTGCGGAAACGAGTCGAGCACGCGCGTGAGCGCCATGACGACCAGAGGCAAGTAGCTCATGCTCGCGGCATCCGCAGGCCGCGACAGGTTCAAGTGCAGGCGCAGCGATTCGAGCTCGGTCACGTCGACTTCTTCGACGTACGCGAAGTGCGGGATATTGCGCTTGGCCTCACTCATGCGCTCAGCGATCAGGCGGCGCAGGCCGATCACCTTGATTTCCGACGTTTCCGCGGAAACGTCGGCGCCGCGCCGGCAGATGCACCCGGGCCGAATGCGCGCCACGGGCCGCCGCCACATCGTCGCGCAGAATGCGTCCCCCGGGTCCGGACCCAGCGACCGTGGTCAGGTCGATACCGGCCTCACGCGCCCGGCGTCGATTCGCCGGCGATGCCATGACCCGCCCCCGGCGCGCGGGCGGCTCCGGCGCAGCAGCGAGTATCGGCGCAGCAGCCGGCACCGGCGCGCCGGCTTGCACAGGTTTATCGGCCGATGCAGGTACTGCGGCCCGTGCAGGTACATCAGCCGCCGCAGGCACGGCGGCCCGCGGCTGCGCACTAGCGGCAGCAACGGGGGTTGTCTTGGCCGCACTGTTCGCGGCGGGTGCGGCGCCCTCTGCGCTCACATCGAACACGATGAGCGGCGAACCCACTGCCACCTTGTCGCCGGGCGCGCCCGTGATCGACACCACCCGGCCGCTCACCGGCGCGGGCACTTCCACCGCCGCCTTGTCGGTCATCACTTCGACGATGAGCTGATCCTCGGTCACGGCATCGCCCGGCTTGGCATGCCAGGCGACGATTTCCGCATCCACCGTGCCTTCGCCCAGTCCGGCATCTTGAATACGTACTGGCTCATGCCGACTCCATGACGGCCTTCAGCGCCATCGCGACTCGTGCCTGGCCGGGAAAGTACTCCCATTCGAACGCGTGCGGGTAGGGCGTATCCCAGCCCGTCACTCGCTGTATGGGCGCCTCCAGGTCCCAGAAGCATTCTTCTTGGACGATGGACAATATTTCAGCGCCGAATCCCGAGAAGCGAGTGGCCTCGTGAGCCACGACACAGCGGCCCGTCTTGCGCACGGAGCTGCAAAGGGTATCGACATCGAGCGGCACCAGAGATCGCAGATCGATGATCTCGGCATCCACGTTCAGGGCCGCCGCCGCCGCCGCCGCGACGAATACCATGGTGCCGTAGGTAATGATGGTCACCTGCGCGCCGGCGCGGACGATATCGGCCTTGCCCAGCGGAACCTTGTAGTAGCCCTCGTCCACCTGACCCTTCGGATGCGCGCTCCAGGGGATGGCCGGCTTGGCCGGATCGCCGTCGAAGGGTCCGTTATAGAGCCGCTTGGGCTCGAAGAAAATGACCGGATCATCGTCCTCGATGCAGGTGATCAACAGGCCCTTGGCATCGTACGGGTTCGACGGCATCACCACTTTGATGCCGCTGACGTGGGTGAAAATCCCTTCCGGACTCTGAGAATGCGTCTGGCCGCCGCGGATACCGCCGCCGCAGGGCGTGCGAATGGTCACCGGTGCGAAGAACTCCCCGGCGCTGCGATAGCGGATGCGCGCCAATTCGCTGACGATTTGATCGAAGCCCGGATAGATGTAATCCGCGAACTGAATCTCGGCGACCGGGCGCAGGCCGTTCACGCTCATGCCGATCGCGGCGGCGACGATGCCGCCCTCGGCGATGGGCGTGTCGAGTACTCGATGCTCGCCGTACTTGCGCTGCAAACCCTCGGTGGCGCGAAACACGCCGCCGAAATAGCCGATGTCCTCGCCCATGAGCACCACCGACGGATCCCGCTTCGAGCATGATGTCCATGGCGGAATTCAAGGCCTGAATCATGTTCATGTTGGCCATGGCGGCTAAGTCCCTCGCGGCCCCGCCTTTCCGCGCGCATCAAGTGCCCGCTGCTTCTGCAGATGCGCGGGGATCTCCTTGAATACATCCTCGAACATGAGATCGGCGTCGAGTCTTGGGCCCTCGGTCATCGTGCCGAAGGTCACCGCCTCCTTCCAGCTCGACACGACCAGCGCCTCGAGTTCGGCCGTCATCGCCTGATGACGCGCCTCCGACCACTCACCGAGTCTGATCAAGTGCTGTTTGAGCCGCACGATGGGATCGCCCAGCGGCCAATGTTCGTGATCGTTCTTGGCCCGGTAACGCGCCGGATCGTCGCTGGTGGAATGCGCGGCCGCGCGGTAGGTCACCAATTCGATCAACGTGGGGCCGGCGCCGGTGCGCGCCCGCTCGGCCGCCCACTGCGTCACGGCATAAACCGCGAGAAAATCGTTGCCGTCGACGCGGATGCCCGCGATGCCGTAGCCCGGACCGCGCGCTGCGAACGAGCGCTGCTCGCCGCCTGCGTAGCCCTGAAACGTCGAGATCGCCCACTGATTGTTCACCACGTTCAAAATGACGGGTGCCTGATACACCGAGGCAAACAGCAAGGCGTGGTGAAAATCAGCCTCGGCGCTGCTGCCCTCGCCGATCCAGCTCGCGGCGAGATGGTCTTCGCCCTTGATCGCCGCCGCCATCGCCCAGCCCACGGCCTGCGGGAACTGCGTGGCCAAATTTCCGGAGATGGAGAAGATATTTCCGGCCTTGGAGTGGTACATCACCGGCAGCTGGCGGCCCTTGCACATGTCGCGCGTGTTGGACAGGAGCTGACACATGAGATCGACCAGCGCGATGCCGCGCGACGATCTGCAGGCCCTGATTGCGATACGACGGGAACAGCATGTCGCCCGGGCGCAGCGCCATGCACTGCGCAACCGACACCGCCTCTTCGCCCAAGGACCGGATGTAGAACGAGATCTTGCCGGCGCGCTGATTGCGCTGCATGCGATCGTCGAACAGGCGCGTCAGCAGCATGTGCCGCAGGCCGATTTGCAGGTCCGCGGGATCGAGATGCGGATTCCATGGCCCCACCGCATTGCCGTCGTCGTCGAGCACCCGCACCAGATCGACTGGCAGCGAACCGATGTCGCGCGCACGCGCGTTGACGTCGGGCCGCTGCACCGCGCCGGCGGGCGAGAGCTGCACATAGCTGAAATCGGGCGCTTCGCCCGGTCGGGCAGGCGGATGGGGCAGGTGCAGGCGCGAGTGCTTCTTCATCCCCGCAATTTACGTCTCTCCGGCCCCGAGTGTTGCATTCATTCGGGACCGGCTGAATAATTCGGTATATTCATTTCGAAAAGACGTCATTTATGGAAAATAAATCTCGCCCGGCCGTCGATCGACTGGATCTACGCCTGCTGGATATTCTACAGCGGCACGGCGCGCTGTCGGTTGCGGAGGTCGCCGCGCAAACCCGGCTCTCCACCACGACCTGCTGGCGGCGGATTCAACAACTCGAACAGAACGGAGTCATCAAGGCGCGGGTCGCGCTGTTGGATCGCAACTCCTTGGGGCTCGATGTGACCGTTTTCGCTCACGTGAAACTCGCCACCACCGGCCGCGACGCGATCGCCGAATTCGAGGCGGCGATCCGCGATCGTGCCGAAGTGCTGGAGTGCTACACGCTCACCGGAGAGTGGGATTTTCTGTTGAAGATCGTCACCAAGAACATCAAGGCCTACGAGGCCTTCTACCTCGACTATCTATCGCGCATCCAATGCGTGCGCTCGGTCAACTCGTCCGTGGCCGTCACGGTCATCAAGGAATCGACCGCGCTGCCTCTGGGGATTTAGTAACTCGGCCCAGTGATTTGGCCGGTTTGCATGGGCCGCTCAACAGCACGATGTCGAGGTCCTAGTTGTTCGTGAGGACTTGCGTGTGATCGCGCAGAGTGGAGCGCAGCTGAATGCCGTCATGCTCGCCGAAGAGGTCAGCAACCCAATCGACGAACACGCGGATCTTGCTCGACAGGTGTCGATTCTCCGGGTACACGACGTTGAGCGGCGCGGGCTCCGGGAACCAATCGCCGAGCAGCAATTCCAAGCTGCCGCGCTCCATCGCCTCCTTGAGCACGAAGGCGGGAATCTGCGCGATGCCTAAGCCCGCCTCGGCTGCGGCCACGTAGCTGTTCTCATCGTCGAGAGCGATGTGGCCGCGCAGCGACGCCTGTATGCGCACGCCATTCTTGGCGAACACCCAATTGAGATCTTGCCCGTGCGCGGCGAGAAGTGATTGATGCAGCGGTGCGCAGCCAGTTCGTTATAGCGGCCGTCTCGTAGCGGCCGTCTCGTAGCGGACGTCCTGTAGCGGCCGCGTTGTAGTGGTCGCGTTGTAGCGAACGAGGACGATGGCGCGGCTGCTCGCCCTTACAGCGGGCTGTCCGCGCGCACCTCCCGAGGCCTTGCGCTGCGCGGCGCCGGGTCGCCGCCCGTGATCAAGCGTATTCCGCCGCGGAATGTCAGGTACGCCCAGAACCAGTTGACCATGGTCGTCACGCGATTACGGACACCGAGCAAAAAGCCGATATGAACCATGCCCCACAACCACCATGCCGGGGCTCCCCACAGCTTGATGAAACCGAAATCCGCCACCGCGGCCTTGCGGCCGATGGTAGCCAGGCTCCCCAGATGCCGGTAGACGAAGGCCGGCGGCGGTGTGTGGCCTTCGATCTTGGCACGGATCTGCCGTGCAACGTAGGTGCCCCCCTGTTTGGCGGCCGGCGCGAGACCGGGCACCGGCTGCCCCTTCCAGGCGTCGCTCGCAGCCGTATCGCCGATGGCGTACACGTTCGTAAGCCCCGGAACGCTGAGATCGGCGCCGACTTTGACACGGCCGGCATTGTCGGCTGCCGCGCCCAGCCACTTCGCCGCAGGTGAGGCCGTCACTCCCGCGGCCCACAACACGGTCTTGGCGACGATGCGCTTGCCGCTCACCGTGACGCCATCGGCATCGATGGCCTCCACCAGGCTGCCGGTCTGCACTTCCACGCCGAGTTTCTCCAGTGCGCGCCGCGCAATGGCCGCCAGCGCCTCGGGGAAAGCCGGCAGCAGGCGCGGCGCCGCCTGCACCAATATCACGCGCGCGTCGGCCGGATCAAAATTGCGGAATTCCTTTTCCATGCCGAAGCGTGCGAGTTCCGCAATGGCGCCGGCAAGTTCGACACCGGTGGGGCCGCCGCCCACGATCAGAAAGGTCAGCAGCGCGTCACGCTCCGCGCGATCGACGCTCGCTTCGGCATGTTCGAACGCCGTGAGAATTCTGCGGCGGATTTCGATGGCGTCTTCCACGCGCTTCAGTCCAGGCGCATACGGCGCCCATTGATCCTTGCCGAAGTAGCTGTGCGTTGCGCCCGTCGCCAGCACCAGGAAGTCATAGGGAACCTCCATACCGTCCACCATCACCACCTGCGCGGCGGTATCTACTCCTGTCACCGAGCCCAGCAGTATTCGCGTGTCCAGCGAATCGCGAAACAACGGGCGGATGGGTGCCGCTATGTCGCCCGGCGACAGCGCCGCTGTGGCGACCTGGTACAGCAGCGGCTGAAACAAGTGATAATTGGTGCGGTCGACGACGGTGACCGACGCGCGCGCGGTGCGCAGCGCCGAAGCACAGCTCATGCCTCCAAAGCCCGCGCCGACGATCACCACCCGCGGCGCCCCATCCTCGGCGTAGCGGCGCCGTGCTTCGAGTTGCGGAAGTTTCTTCGCCAAGAGGCGCGCGATCAGTTCATCGAGCGACCATTGCCCGGCGCCGAAGATCACGAAAATGGCGCAGATCATGAGCACGTAACCCGTATCGCTCGATCGCGGATCCATCACACCGCAGACCGACAGGGCGATGATCAGCGCGACGGCCGTGTAACGCGTGCCTAATCCGAGCAACAACAGGCCGCCGCCGACGAAGGCGACGACCGCCGGCACATGTGATGCAGTCTTGATGGGCAGCCACGCGGCTGCTCGAGCGGGCGAATCGTCGCGCGCCAGATCCGCACGGAGCACCGCCAATGCCAACGCGGCACCCAACCAGATGCGCACTGCCGACAGATAAACCGGCCCCAGGCGGCTGCGCAGGGACTCGGTGAAATTCACGATGCGGGGAATGACGGGCAACGCGCTGTCGGCGAGGCCACGCCTCACCAAACTATCGATCGACACCGGACCCGCACCGCACAGCGTGTACCAGCCGAACAACGCCGACCAGAACAACTGGTTGTCGAACGGCATGTACGCGAACTGCGCCACCAGCGACAGCGCCAGCATGGGCGCGGCCGCGTAGCGGGTCATGAATCCCAGCGCCAGCAGCGCGCCGCCGAGTACCTCGATAGAGACGCCGACATAGGCGGCGACGCCGGGAGACATCCAGCTCACGGGGTATTCATGAGTCGCCAGATACAGTGCCGTGTCCCAATGAGTCAGTTTGAGCACGCCGGAGACGAGGAAGATTTGCGCCAGCCACAGTCTGATCGTAAGTTCCACCTTGGGCCACGCCAGGCCGCGCAATACCCGCACCGAGAAGTCGGTGGAAACGCGGCTGAAGCGCAGCAACGCCGCCACATAGGTGTTTACGCCGCGCATGCCCTTGCGCGTGGGCAGCTGGGTCACAGCATTCACGGAACACCGCCCGGCAGCAGCACCGTCGCGCCGATCGTGCGCCTGCTCTCCAGGTCGCGGTGCGCGGCGGCGGCATCGCGCAGCGCCGCGCGCTGGCCGACATGCGCCTTGATCGTGCCCGAGGCGAGCCTCGCGAACAGATCCGCGGCTCGCGACGACAGTTCGTCGCGGCTCTTGATGTAGTCGAACAACATCGGCCGCGTCGCGAACAGCGAACCGCCGGACGCGAGGTCGGAAAACTTGAAGTCCACGATCATGCCGGATGACTGGCCGAAATGGACGAACATGCCACGCAGCCTCAAGCACTCGAGCGACCCACGCCAGGTGTCCTTGCCAACCGAATCGTAAACCACGTCGCAACCCTTCGAACCGGTTATTTCCCGGACGCGCGCCACGAAGTCCTCGGTACGATAATCGATGACGTGGGTGTAGCCATTGGCCTTGGCGATGGCGGTTTTCTCAGGCGAACCCGCGGTGCCGATCGAAATTGCGCCCAATGCCTTCAACCATTGTCCGAGCAACAGTCCGACGCCGCCGGCGGCGGCGTGGACCAGCACGGTGTCGCCCGCCTTCACGGGATAACAAGACGTGAGCAGAAATTGCGCCGTCAACCCCTTGAGCATGACCGATGCGGCGACATCGAACGCGATGGCATCCGGAAGCTTGACCAACCGCTCCGCGGCAACGACGCGCTGGGTGCGATAGGCGCCCGACGGCAGCGTGTAGGCCACGCGATCTCCGATCTCGAGATCGGTGACTCCTGCACCGATCTCGGCAACCACTCCTGCTGCTTCGGCGCCCGGAATCAGCGGCGTCGAGGGCCAGGGATACAGGCCGCTGCGGAAGTAGGTGTCGATGAAGTTGACACCGATCGCGCGCTGTACGATGCGCACTTCGCCGCGCCCCGGGGAACCCGTGACGAGCGGTACCCACTCCAAAGCCTCGGGTCCGCCGGCCGTGCGCACCACGACTCCCATGTCGGTCACTTCTTCTGCCATATCTACCTCATCAAACCGTCGACAAAGCGCCGTATGCGCACGATGGCTTCCCGCAACCGCGCCTCGTCGGTGGCGAAAAACACTCGCACGAAGCCGCTCGTTTCCTTGCCGAACGCTCCGCCATCGAGCACTGACACGCGCTCGGCGCGATACAACGCATGCATGAATTCGTAGCCCGAAAGTCCCGTGCCCCGCACGTCGACCAACATGAACATCCCCGCGTCGGGAATGCGGCACTCGAGCCCACGAACACCCTCGAGTCCTGTGAGTAGAAGACTGCGCCGCACGGCGCAATATTCCCTGACGAGGGATTCTGCGGCAGCCGACCCGCTCAATGCCGTGACCGCCGCCTCCTGCACGAAGCCCGGCAGACCGAACAGCATGCACTGCGCCATGGCTTCCGCATGAAGCACCAGCTGCGGTGGGCCCACCAGCCAGCCGGCCCGCCAGCCGGGCATCGAATGCGACTTGGAAAGACTGCTGATGGTCACCACTTGCTCGGGTAAGTCGGCGGCAAGACTCGGCACGCGGCCTCCCGGAGCAAGTCCGGCGTACACCTCGTCGGCCACCACCCACAGCGAATGCCGGCGGGCCAGATCGCCGATCACCGCCAAATCAGCGGCGCTCAAAATGACGCCGCTCGGGTTATTCGGCGTGGCGAAAAACAGCGCCCGGGTGCGCGGCGTGATCGCCGCCTCGAGCGCCGCCAAGTCTACTCGAAAATCTTGCGCCGCCGGCGCCGCGATCCGCACCATCCGCGCACCGGATACTTCGATCGTTGCGGGATAGCTCGGGTACAAGGGCTCGAGCGCGATCACCTCATCGCCGGCTGCCGCAACACACAATGAGGCCACGAACAGAGCATTCTGCGCGCCGGCAAGAAAGATCACGTTGTCGGCGTCGACCGGCTGGCCCGTGCGTGCGCGATGTGCAGCCGCGATCGCCTCGCGCAAGCGCTGCCGGCCCGTCGCCGGCGTGTAGTGGGTGTCGCCGCCGCGCAATCTCTCGATGGCCCGTTCCAGCACGGGCGCCGGCGTATCGAGATCGGGGTCGCCGACACTCAACAATATGACGTCTTCACCGCGCTCGAGGGCCGCCCGCGCCGCGTAGTGAATACGCCAGGCGTCCGCGCCGTCGCCGGCGATTCGTTTGACCAGGGGTGAATATCGCATTTTCTCTCTTGCCTACCTGAGGGTAGTGCGCAATCCTAACGCGCTTTATGCAGTGAAGTTCAGTTTCAAGAAGGCTCCTATGTCGCGCAATATCGGCGGGTATCTTGTCGAGCTATTGGCCGCCAACGACATCGACACCGTATTCGGCATACCGGGCGTCCACAACTTGGAGCTGTACCGCGGCCTCGCCGCAACGCCCATCCGGCACGTGCTCGTGCGCCACGAACAGGGCGCAGGGTTTGCGGCGGACGGCTTCGCGCGCTCGAGCGGGCGGCCGGCAGCCGCGTTCGTGATCTCGGGTCCCGGGGTCACCAACATCATGACCGCGGTCGCGCAAAGCTATTCCGACTCCGTTCCGCTGTTGGTCGTGGCGGCCGCGCCCGTCAGCGCCTCCTTTACCAAGCAATGGGGCGTACTGCACGAACTGTACGACCAAGCCACGCTTGCCGCCGGTGTGTTCGGCATCGCGCGCTCGGCCCGCAGCGCCGAGGACGTGCGCGAACACCTGCGGCTATGTCTGGCGTCGTTTCGCACCGGACGCCCGCGGCCGGCTTATTTGGAAATTCCACTCGACGTCCTCGCCCAGCCCACGGCGTTGGAGGCTCGGCGATTCGAAGATACCCCGCTTCTGCCGCAAGCGAGCGCCGATCAGATCGGCGCGGCCGTGCGTTTGCTGAGCCAAGCTGCGCGGCCGCTGGTCATTGCGGGCGGCGGCGCGCGGCGCGCCGGCGCGGAGCTCCGCCGCTTGGTCGAGACCCTGGACTGTCCCCTGGTGACGACCGCGGCGGGCAAAGGGGTTCTCGCCGAAACACATCCGGCGAATTTCGGCGCCTCACTGCCCTACCGCCCCATTCAGCGCTTGCTATCCGACGCAGATGTGGTGCTCGCAGTGGGCACCGAATTGGGCGAGACCGACGTCTACTTCACCACCAAGCTCCCGATCGGCGGCCTTCTGATCCGCGTCGACGTCGATCCGGTGAAGCTAGCGGACCAATATGCAGCCGATGTCTGCGTCTGGTCCGACGCGCGCAGTGCCTTGCACGCCATCAATCAAGCGTTGGCGGGCCGTGTGCAAGAAGCGGCAACCGTGGCGGGATGGTGTACCGCACTCGGCGGCGCCGCCAAGTTTCACTCCGAGATCGAGTCGGGCTTGGATGCGAACGCGCGCGCTCAGTGGAACGCGCTGCGCGCCATCAAGGCGGCGCTTCCCTGGGACGGCGTCGTGTTCAGCGACATGACGCAAATTGCCTACTTCGGAAATTACGCGTATCCGGTCGAGCATCCCGGCCAATGGTTCCACCCATCCGGTTACGGCACCTTGGGGTTCGCGCTGCCTGCGGCGCTCGGCGCCAAGATCGCGAGCCCCGCCCGCGCCATCATCGCGCTTGCGGGTGACTTCGGCCTGCAGTTCACGGTGACCGAACTCATGACCGCCGTCGAGGCCGGCCTCAGTCTGCCGATCGTGGTGTGGAACAATTCAGCGTTGGGCCAGATTCGAGACGACATGGTCGCCGCGCACATTCCGGAGATCGGTGTGATCGCGCGCAATCCCGACTTCGTCGCCCTCAGCAAAGCCTGTGGCGCGGAAGGGTACCGGGTGCATGATCCGGCGGCGCTGACCGAAGCGATACGCACCGCCCTCTGCCATGCGGGCCCGACGCTCATCGAAGTGGTCGCACCGAGCTTCGGCAAACAGGCCTGAGAGCCTGACAGACTCCTAGACCAGCAGATCGCGAATCGCGGGCGATGGATTGCCGCCGCATATCAGTACGACGGCCTTGCGGTCCGCATAGCGCATCGCTTCCTTGAAATACGCGGCCAACGCGACGCCGCTCGCGCCTTCCATCGCCCAACCTCGAGCATGGCCCCAGCGCATGGCGCGCAGGATCTCGTCCTCCGTGACCAACACGCCGTGGTGCATCACTTCGCGGCATAGATCGAAGGTGATGGAGCCCTCCTCGACGCCGCCGGCGGTGCTCTCGCTCAAAGTAGGGGATTCGGCGGCTTGCACGATGCGCCCCGCCTGCAGGCTTTCGTACAGGACGGCGGAATTCTCCGGCCAGCAGCCGATCACTTCGACGCGCGGCGCCGCATGATGCAGCAGCGTACCGACGCCGCTGATCAACCCGCCGCCGCCGGTGGCAATGAAGATGGCGTCCATGTCGGGCAGCTGACGCAACAATTCCACGGCGACGGTACCCTGTCCCGCCACCACATACGGATCGTTGTAAGGCGAAACATAGCTGCGCCCCGTCCGCGCGGCCGCCTCTCGCGCCGCAATTTCGGCAGCCAGCGCGTCGTCCCCGACGATGCGGACCCTCGCACCCTGATTGAGGATCTTCTCTCGTTTAGCCTGGGTGACCTGCGTGCTCAAGAACACTTCGGCATCCAGCCCGAGAATTTTCGCCGCCGCCGCGACCCCGAGACCGTGATTGCCCGTGGACGAGGTGATGACCCCCGCGGCGGCCTGCTCCGGGCGCAGGCTCATGAGCTTGTTCGCGGCGCCGCGCAGCTTGAACGAACCGGTCGTTTGCAGTTGTTCGAGCTTGGCGTATGCCGTGCCCGAATTCGGCAGCTGCGCATGTTGCGGCAGGGGCGCCAGCGGCGTTTCGCGCACCACCGAATACACGCGGCTCGCCGCTTCATGAATCAACGGCAGCACTTCGCTGGTCAGCATCGCGGCACCTTCCGATCGGGTGTGAAGTCAAAAATCAAGCAGCTTGCTATTATTGCAAAGAATGCCGCCGCGGAGCGGCAACTTAAAAGCTCGTCAACCTCGAGGGGATACCATGAAAATCACGATCGGCCGAACCGCGACGCTCGCAGCGGCGCTTCTGACGTTACCCGCTCTTGCCGCCGAACAGATCAAAGTGGTCGAACGGCCGGTGGGCGAGACCACCGTGGATCTTGGGGCCAAAGGCGATTCGGTCGGCGACATGCTGGTATTCGCCAACGGCGTTTTCGATTCGAGCAACAAGACCCAGGTCGGGACCGATCAGGGCTATTGCGTGCGCACCATCGTCGGCAAGAGCTGGGAATGCTTTTGGACGCTGACATTGAAGGCGGGCCAGATCACCGTCGAGGGGCCGTTCATGGATGAGGGTGATTCGTTGTTCACCGTCACCGGCGGTACCGGCAAGTATGCGGGCGCGAAGGGCAGCATGAAACTGCATCCGCGCGACGCCAAGTCGTCGAGCTACGACTTCACCTACGACCTGCTGTAAGAAATGGCCTATACACACGAGCATTGTCTGCGCAGCCGGCAGGATTTTCCGGCGCTGGTCAAGAATCCCGACCTCGCATTCCTCGACGGGCCGGGCGGCAGTCAAGTGCCGCGCGCCGTGGTCGACGCCATTGCGGACGTCTATGCCTCCTGCAACGTGAACACTCACGGCAACTTCGCACCCTCACGAGAGGTGGATCGGCGCTTGGAAGCGGCGCGCGGCGTGGTGGCCGCCTTTCTCGGCGCGGAAGGCGGCTCCTGTATTTCCTTCGGTCAAAGCATGACCACGCTCAGTTTCAATCTGAGCGCGGCCATCGGCCGCACCCTGCAGAAGGGCGACGAGGTGCTCATTACCCAGCTCGACCACGAGGGGAATAGGGGACCATGGCTCGGGCTGCAGGAACGCGGCGTCGTCGTGCGCGAGGTGCGGCTGCTGGAAACCGGTGAATTGGATCCGGCCGACATGACCGCCAAGGTCACGCCGCGCACCAAGCTGTTTGCCATCGGCGCATCGGCGAATTCGCTGGGAACCGTCAATGACATAGCCCTCGCCCGGCGGCTGACCCGGGAAGTGGGCGCTCTGCTGGTGGTCGACGCCGTGCACTACGCACCGCATTTTCCGATCGACGTTCAGGCGCTCGGCGCGGATTTCCTCCTCTGTTCGGGCTACAAATTCTACGGGCCGCATGTGGGTGTGTTGTATTCGCGGCCCGGCGCGCTCGATCGATTGCCCACGGACCGATTGAGCGTGCAGGATCCCGCCGCTCCCTATCGGATCGAAACCGGTACGCTGAATCATGCGGCAATCGACGGCGTGCGCGCGGCGGTGGAGTACATCGCGAGTTGGGGCAACGGCGCATCGCTCCGGCAGCGCATCGTCGACGCCATGATTCACATCTCCGCGTATGAACATGAGTTGGCGAAGTACTACCATGACGCCGTGCGCCGCATTCCCGGCGTGCGTGTCTGGGGTCCCGATTTTTCCGGTCGTGAGCGGGCACCGACCGTGTCGATCACCCTCGCCAACGCCACTGCCGCCGAAGCCGCCACGGCCTTGGGCCACCAAGGCGTCTGCGTTTGGGACGGAGATTTCTACGCAGCGCGTCCGGTGCAGGTGCTGGGTCTCGCCGAGCGCGGAGGGCTGCTGCGTACCGGTATTTCCATGTACAACACCCGCGTCGAGCTGGACCGTTTGCTGACCGGACTTGAACGGCTGTCGTGAGCGCGAATCCCGCAGAAACCGGCGCCCACGATGACTATGGAACTACGCATCGTTAAAATTCTACCAAGCGGCCGATCCATTCTTTCGCTAACATTCAGGGGAATTCGTGGTCAAATAGCGCATCGAATTCCAGTTCCGGCGAGGGGCAAGCACTATGCAACTCAGCAAATTGAGCTATTACTCGGACTTCGTCGTCTATCCTTTGGTGCTCACTGCACTGACCGCCGGCAATATCAATCATGCAATTCGGGTGGGTGGCCATGTAACTTGGGCGAGCGGCGCGGAGTGGCTCGGTGCCGCCATGGCGGGGCTGATACTCTGGACAGTGGCCGAGTATGCACTGCACCGGATTGTTTTGCATCGAATGCCCTATTTTTCGCCCATGCATGGTCTTCACCACGCCTCGCCGCTGGCGTTCATCGGCACACCGTCGTGGATCAGCGTGGCGGTGCTCAGTTTGGTCATCCTGGTTCCCGCGTGGGCGAGCTTGGGGTTCAATGTCGCGAACGGCCTCACCGTCGGCGTGATGCTCGGTTACTGGTGGTATGGCGTCGTGCACCACGTCATCCATCACCACACGAACACTTCGTCACCCTCTTATTTCAACGAGCTGCGCGCCTGGCACATGCGCCATCACTACTCGCCGAAGAACGGCAACTTCGGCGTGACCACGCCGATATGGGACTACGTGTTCGGCACCGCCATCAGCGTGCGCGACAGGCCGCGGCGCCATCGTGAAGGCAGCACTCCGTACGCCAATCCCGGGCCGTGAAACGTTGAACTTCACGAAAGCGCCCATATCTAACGTGGCAACGGTCAAATTCGACCTGCTGGGGGCCTTTATGCGAAGACTATTAGTTGCTGCAACCCTTGCCGCGACCGTGACGTTCGCGATCTCGATCGCGTCGCCGGCGTTCGCGGATGCCGATCCCACCATGGATCAGATCTATACCGCAGCGGCAGGCGGCCACCTGGATCAAGCCCAACAGATGATCAGCCAGGTGCTGGCCGATCACCCGACCAGCGGCAAGGCACACTATGTGCAGGCCGAGCTCTACGCCAAAGAAGGCAAGACCAACCTCGCGCGCTCAGAACTCGCAACCGCCGAACAGTTGAAGCCCGGTCTGCCCTTCGTCAATCCCCGCTCGGTGCAAGAATTGAAGGCGCAGCTAGGATTGAGGAGCGGGGCATTGAACCCCACCTTCGTCCGAACAGCTCCTGCCGCCCCTACATTTCCCTGGCGCACCCTGCTGATTCTGGTGGGCGTCGTTGCCGTCCTGTGGATGATCTTTCGCCGGCGCAATAGCTACGTTCAGTATCCCGCCGCCGGACCCGGCATGAGCGGCGCCCCCGGAAGCTATGGGCCTGGCTACGGACCCGGCTATGGTCCCGCCCCGATGGGCGGCGGTGGAATCGGTTCCGGCATCGCGGGAGGACTCGCCTCCGGGTTGGCGGTAGGCGCGGGCGTGGTTGCCGGCGAAGAACTGGCCCACCACTTCCTGGACGGCGGGCGCGGAGGCAGCGGCGGTGTCATACCTTCCGCGGAAGCAGGCGAATCCGGCTTCAGCAATAGCGACATGGGCGGCTCCGACTTCGGCATGAGCGACCCCGGCTCGGGCTGGGATGACGGCGGCGGTTCAGGGGGCGGCGACTGGAGCTAGCCGGTCCGACCGGCCGCAACTTACCATCTTTCGAAGTTTTCTCTCTCCCTCAACATTTGCCCCGGTTTGAAGACCGGGGCATTTTTTTAAGGGCTGCCAGACGGTGCCCCGACCGCTCCAATCGCTTGAGCGCGTTCCAGGCTTACGCGGACCCATTAACTATATATTTACTATATATTATTTGTAAATAATTACATAAATAACATTATATTTATAGTTATGTTTGCAATCAGCTAAAACATGCCTTACTATGGGTTAGTGGCCCTAATTTATTTAACACATAGTTAACAACCAATTATGAATCTAGTCGAATTGGCGACGGAATTCAAAAGCGCCCGGATCGCCAGTCGCCTCACGCAGCGGGAAGTGGCGGAAGCTACCGGAGTGAGTACGCTGCTCGTGTCGCAACTCGAGCGGGGTGCGCTCACTGAAATCGGAGCGGTCAAGCTCTTGGCGATGCTGCGCAAGGTCGGCCTGGAACTGTATGTGCGGCCAACCGGCCACCAACGAACCTTGAATGATATTGCCCACGAACTTGACGCGCTGAATTCGCCCGACGCCGCCTCGCACAGTGCACGGCGTGTGCGTCACCCCCGAGGCAGCACTTGATGGCGCCGTCGTTTTCGTTCGACGTCTACGTGAATGACCGGCCGGTCGGTACTCTTGGCCCCGCCGATGGCGGCGCCTTTGTGTTCACATACCTGCCGGACGTCCCCGCGGAGTCCTTCGTCTCGCTCACCATGCCTGTGCGTCTGGAGAGCTACCGCTGGAGCCGGGGACTACCACCTTATTTTCTCATGAATTTACCGGAGGGCTACAAAAAAGACCTGCTGCGCGCAAAGTTGGGGCCGCATGCAGACGTCACTGACAGCGGCCTCCTCGCACTCACCGGCAACCGCACGATCGGCCGAGTTCGCGTGCTGCCGCAGGGTCAGCCTCTCGAAGCGGTGGCCAGCGAACTCTCGATGAGCACCCTGCTCGCGACCGCGGGATCTCGCGCTCACCTGCTGCGATACCTCCAGGCTGGAATCACGGAAGGCGTCTCCGGGGTCATGCCCAAGACCTTGACGACCAAAGCCACCGCGATCGTCGGCGAGTACATCGTGAAAACCGGACCAGAGAACCTGCCCGGACTCGCCATCAATGAATATCTGTGCCTGGAAGTCGCACGTCGCTCGCACCTGCGCGTGCCCGCGGCTCAGCTTTCCGATGACGGACAAGTGCTGGCAGTGCGCCGCTTTGATCGTAGAGAAGACGGTCAGTGGATCGGGGTTGAAGACTTTTGCGCGCTCAAAGGCTTGGATCCGGTGAGCAAATACAAGAGCTCGCTCGAGGATTTGGCCAAGCTCATCTCTATCTACGTGACCCCGAACATGCTTGGCACGAGCGCGCTCGAGCTCTACAAACTTTTTTTGGTCAACTACGCACTGCGCAATGCCGATGCGCACTTGAAGAACTACGCGCTGACATATACCTCTGCCGCAGATGTAGCGCTCGCACCGGTATACGACGTGGTTACAGTGACGGCCTATTCCGAATATCAGGACGACATCCCGGGGCTTACGCTCGCCGGCAAGAAGGTCTGGCGGATCGGCAAGCTCTTGCATCAATTCGGCGCCGTGCGCTTATCCTTGACTGCCCCGCAAATGTCGGCCTGCGTCGATGAAGTGACTACGGCAATCGCGGAAACCGCTCCGTCCGTGCGCGAGCACACCGATACCTACCCAGAGTTTCGTGAGATCGGCAAACGCATGCTGACGGAATGGGATAGAGGAGCGCTCGATATCACCCCTACGGTTACTCCCAAAGCGCGCACCGGCGAGCAACTGCGAAAATCGGTCGGCCTCTCGGCGGCGGCTGACGAACCAAGAGTCAAAAAATCTTCCTATCGTAATCCGGACGGCGCCCTCTCACACAAGGCGCGGTGATCCCTCGATCCTGTCGCAGCCGGCTTAACCCGGAGCGCCGGCCCTTCTTTCGCGTGAGCGCTCAGCCGCCGCGCGCCACGGCGCTCGCCACCGCATCGTGCAGGGCCTTCATGCCGAAGGAGATATCCTGCACGACACCGTCGACGAAGAAGGTCGGCGTCGCACGAATGTGGCTGCGGCGGGCGCCATCGATGTGTTCACGCACCTTCTGCAAATAAATGTGATCGTCCGTCTCCGCGGTATAGCGCGCGAGATCCAACCCCAAGTCCGCAGCACAACGGTGCAGATCCCTGTCCTTGAGATGCGCCTGGTTCCGAAACAGGAGATCGTGCATGGCCCAGAATTTCCCCTGCGCCGCCGCGGCCTCCGAGGCCTCCGCCGCCGGCAGCGCACGCGGGTGGGCGTCCTGCTGCGGAAAGTGCCGGAATATGAAGCGCACCTTGTTGGGAAACCGCTCCAGCAACAGCCTCGGCGTCATCGCCGCGACCTTGCAGCTGGGACATTCGAAGTCGCCGTATTCGAGCAGCGTCACGCGCGCGTGTTCCGACCCTTCGAGATGGTCGGCGGGCTCCGGGGGCACCGCCAAGCTGACCGAATGGGATCGAGTATTCATCGGAATCCTCCATGCACGAGCCACTCGGTGGGCCCGCCGTCACGAATTCTCCGCGGAAGCCCACAGCGATGCCGGCGTGCTCAAGTCATGATGATCTTCGGCTGCGTGGCCACGCCTTCCACGATGAGCCGGTTGATGCGGCGAACGAAGCTCGCCGGGTCTTCCAGCTCCCCGCCCTCCGCGAGCATCGCCTGGTCGTACAGCACATGGGCCAGATCGGCGAATGCGGCATCATCGGCGCTGTCGCGCAGACGCAGGGCCATGGGGTGTTTGGGATTCAACTCGAGAATCGGCAGCGTGGCGAACGGATTGTTCTGGCCGGCCTGCTTGAGAATGCGGCCCATGCGCAGGCTCATGCCGAACTCTCCCGCGACCAGAACGGCGGGCGAATCGGTCAGGCGCGAGGACACCTGGGCGTTCGCGATCTTGCCCGACAAAAGTTTGCCGAGCCGCTCGGTCGTATCCTTGAAGGCCGACTCGGCCGCGGCCTTCTCCGGCGTCTCGATGGCGGAGGCGACGTCGGCAGCACTGCTCGACACATTCGCGAGGGTCTTACCTTCGAACTCGTGCAGATGCCCGGCGACCCACTCGTCGATGCGATCGATGAGCAGCAGCACTTCCATACCCTGGGCGCGAAATGCTTCCAGATGCGGACTGTTGCGCGCGGCCGGCAGGGTATCTGCGGTCAAGAAGTAGATGGCCTTCTGGTCGGTCTTCATGCGCGAGACGTACTGGCCGAGCGTGGTCTCGGGAACGTCGCCGTCCGAGGCGGTGGAGTGGAAGCGCAGCAGCTTCGCGATGCGCTCCTTCTGGCTCGGATCATCGATGATGCCTTCCTTCAGCACGACGCCGAAGGTCTTCCAGAATTCCGCATACTCTTCCGGCTTGTTCGCCGCCACATCCTCGAGCAGATCGAGCGAGCGCTTGACCAGTGCCGACTTGATCTTCTCGACGGTGCGATTGTTCTGCAGCAGCTCGCGCGATACGTTCAGGGGCAGGTCGGCCGTGTCGACGAGTCCGCGCATGAAGCGCAGGTAAGGCGGCAGCAATTCCGCCGCCTTGTCCATGATGAACACACGCTTGACGTAGAGCTGAATGCCGCCCTTGTGCTCGCGCTCGAACAGGTCGAAGGGCGCGCGCTTGGGCAGATACAGGAGCGAGGTATATTCGATGTTGCCTTCGACCTTGTTGTGCGCCCAAACGCGCGCGCCCTCGGAGTCGTGCGTGATGTGCTTGTAGAACGCCTGGTAGTCCTCATCGCTGAGTTCGCCCTTGGGTCGCGTCCAGAATGCCTTGGCCTGATTGACGGTCTCCTCGGTCTCGCCCGCTTTGAGGACGATGGGCAGGCTCAAGTGATCCGAGTACTTGCGCACCAGCTGGCGCAGGCGCGCAGGCTCGAGAAATTCCTTGTCCTCGTCCCGCAGGTGCAGGATCACTTCGGTGCCGCGGTCCGGCTTGTCGCCGGCCTGGATCTGATACTGGCCTTCGCCGTCCGAATCCCAGCGGACCGCGGGGGAGTCGGCGCGCTTGGTGAGCACGGTGACTTTATCGGCGACGATGAACGCCGAATAGAAGCCCACGCCGAACTGGCCGATCAGCTGCGCATCCTTGGCCGAATCTCCGCTCAAGGTCTCCAGGAATTTCTTGGTTCCGGAGCGCGCGATGGTACCGAGATTGTCGATCACCTCCGCCTCGCTCATGCCGATGCCGTTGTCCTTGATGGACAGGGTACCGGCCGCGGAGTCCGGAACCAGCCGGACGTTGAGCTCATCTGCGCCCAGCAGGTCGGGCTTCGCCAGCGCCTCGAAACGCAGCTTCTCGCAGGCGTCGGAGGCGTTGGAGATCAGCTCGCGCAGGAAAATCTCCTTGTGCGAATACAGCGAGTGGATCACCAATCGCAATACTTGCTTGGTTTCGGCTTGGAACTCTTTGATCTGCGGCTGTGTTTCGGTCGTCATGGCCTTGCAATCTGATTGTTTTACGGGGGGAACTCGAGCGCCGCCAGTACCAGGGTACCAGCCTCCCGTGAAGTGGGGCCTGCGCTCGAATCTTCAAGACGGCAAGCCTACGGACGGAATCGCAAATATCAAGCCGCCGAAAACCGGCACCCAGCGCAACCGGCCGCCGCGGTGGGCGGCTTCAGGCCAATAGTTTCGGATCGATCGGCAGGCTGCGGATGCGCACCCCGGTAGCCGCGAAAATCGCGTTGCAAAGGGCGGGCACCACCGGCGGCAGCGCGGGTTCACCCAGGCCTGTCGGCGGGTGCGCAGTCTTCAAGAAATGTACGTCGACGGGCGGCGCCTGGTTGATGCGCAGCAGCGGGAAGTCGTTGAAGTTGCTCTGCTCGACGCGCCCGTTGGCGAGCGTGATCGCCTGTCCCAATGCCTCGCCGATGCCATCGAGCGCGGCTCCCTGTGCTTGATTCTCGGCGCCCGTCGGATTGATGATCTGGCTGCCGATATCGCCGGCCACCCAGACCTTGTCCACCGTGATGCGGCCGCCGGCCACCGTGGCCTGCACGACTTCCGCAAAATATCCGAGATGGCTGTAGTAGAACGCCACGCCCTGCCCCGTTCCCTTGGGCAGCGTGTGCTTGCCCCATGCTGATTTTTCGCGGACCAGTGTCAGCACGTCGATCATGCGGCCGGAATCAAATCCCGGATCCTGGGCTTGCGGGCCCGGCGGATTCGCCAGAACCCGGCGCTCGCCCAGCAACTCGATGCGAAACTGCAGTGGATCTTTGCCCGCCGCGTGCGCCAGTTCGTCGATGAAGGATTGAAACACGAAGCCCAGGGCATTGCTGCGGGGCGCCCGCAGCGGACCCGTCGGCATCCCCAAGGGCATCAGCGAGGCTCCGAGCTCGAGATTCGGCACGAACCCCGCGGGAAACTCGTCCGCACTCAGCGCGGCGCTGTTGGCGAACTTGTCCCCCTCGCCGAAGGAGATGAAGTGATCGCGGAATGCCCTTATCTTTCCGTCCGCGTCCAGACCCGCCTTGAAGAAATGAAATCCGGCGGGGCGGTAGAAATCGTGTTGGATATCGTCTTGCCGATTCCACAGCAGCTTGACCGGCGCGCCGACCTCCCTGGAAATCCAGGCCGCCTCGACCATGTAGTCACTCATGAGGCGCCGGCCGAAACCGCCGCCGCAGCGGGTCATGTGGATGGTGATATCCGCATCACTGAGGCCGAGGGTCTTGGCGATGATCTTGCGCCCCGAGTCCGGATTCTGTGTCGGCGCCCAGATCTCGACTTTGCCGTCGCGGTAGTGCGCGGTGCAATTTTGCGGCTCGAGAGTGGCGTGAGCGATGAAAGGATAGCTGTACGCCGCCTCCAATACCTTGGCCGACCCGGCGAGCGCCTGCTGCACATTGCCGTCGTGCACCAAGTTGACAGCCGGAGGCTGCAGCGAGAGCTCGGCCGCGCGCTTCGCGAAAGCGGCGCTGCTCTGCCCGGACGCCGCACCCTCATCCCAGGTTACCTGCAGCTTGTCGCGGGCCTTGTGCGCCGCCCACCAATTCGTCGCCACGATCGCCACGCCGCCGACCAGGCCGTCGAAAATCTGGCCGCCGCGAACCACGAAGGCAGCGCGTATCCCCGGCAGTGCTTTGAGCGCATCCACATCGGCGCTTGCCACGGTGCCGCCGAATACCGGCGATTTCACGAATACGGCATACAGCATGCCGGGCACGTTGACATCGATGCCGAACAGCGGTTTGCCCGCCACCACGAGAGGGCTGTCCACACCGGCGTGCGAGGTGCCGATGATCTTGAAGTCTTTCGGATCCTTGAGCGGCACCAGGTTGAGATCCGGCGCGGGCAGCGCGGCAGCCTGCGCCGCCAGCGAACCGTAGCTCAAAGTACGCCGGGTCGGCGTATGAATGACGGTCCCGGCATTGGTCGTGCATTCGGCGGCCGGCACCGACCACACTTGCGCCGCGGCGCTCAGCAGCATTTGCCGTCCCGCCGCGCCCACTCTGCGCAGCGGCTCCCAATGGAGCGGCGTCGCCCGGCTGCCGCCCGCGAATTGCCGCCCATACAGCTTAGGGTCGCTCAACGCCTGCTCGATGCGGACATTGCGCCACTCGACGTCCAGTTCCTCGGCGATCAGCATGGGCAGCATGGTCTTGATGCCCTGGCCGATCTCCGGGTTCTTGGACACGATGGTGACCAGGCCGTCGCCGGAAATCCGCACATAGGCATTGAGCGCCGCTGCGGACTCGACCGCCGCGGACTCCGACGCTGGCGCCGCGCGCAGCGTCTTCGGCAGCACCGCCGCCAGGGAGAATTCGAGCAGCAGGCCGCCGCCCACCGCGGCGCTTGCGCGCAAGAACGCGCGGCGCGATTCGCGCGACACCAGCGCGGCATCGCGCCCGGTCTCCTGCGCGGCGTCCGCGCCGTCGGCCGTGCGCCGCTGCATCGGCGGCATCATACGGTTTTATCTCGCGTGTCCGCCGTGGGCTGTCCCGCGGCTTGCTTGATGGCCTTGCGTATGCGCGGGTAAGTGGCGCAGCGGCAGATATTGCCCGCCATCGCGCGATCGATGTCGGCGTCGCTGGGCTTAGGGTTCCTGGCGAGCAAGGCGCTCGCCGACATGATTTGGCCGGCTTGACAGTAACCGCACTGCACCACGTCGACCGCCAGCCAGGCATCCTGGACCGCCCGGCCGGTGGCAGTGGCCGCAACCGCCTCGATGGTGGTGATCGCGGCGGAGCCGACCGCGGAAATCGGCGTCACGCAGGAGCGGATGGCATTGCCGTTCAAGTGCACCGTGCAAGCTCCGCAGAAACTTTGGCCGCAGCCGAACTTGGTGCCCTTCAAATCGAGCAGATCGCGCAGCACCCACAGCAGCGGCATGTCCGGATCCGCCTCGACCGGTTGAGTTTTGCCATTGACGTGGATGGTGTAGTGCATAGTCGCTCCCGCGGAGCAGCATTCTACGGCCATCCGGCGCGCGGATTGAAGTCGAATTCATTCTTCATCCGCTCGTAGGCCGCCTTCGCCTGCGAGGTCCCGGCCGCCGGGGTGACCAGCTTGATGCTGACGATTTGATCGCCGCCGGGAGTGCCCGGGAAACCGCGTCCTCGCAACCGCAGTTTCTGCCCCGATTGTGCGCCGGCAGGCACCGTCAATTCGACGGTCCCTCCCAGTGTCGGCACCGCCACTTTCGCACCCAAGGCTGCCTCCCACGGGGCCAGGGGTAGTTCGATCTGCACGTCCTTGCCCTGGGGAACGTACAGCGCGTGCGGGCGCAGCCTGATGCGGAAAATCAAGGAAGCGTTGCCGCTGGACCCCGCGACGCGCAAGGACTGCCCCTCGCTCACTCCCGGCGGGATCTGCACGTCGACGGCGCGCGCACGTCCGCTCTCGTTCAGCGTGACACGGCGCTTCGTGCCGGCAAAGGCCTCCTCCACGGTCACATCCAGGTACCCCGCATCCGCCTCGGGCGGCGGCGGCGCTCCGGCCGCACCGCCGAACAGGCTGGAGAAAAAATCGCTGAAGCCGTTGAGATCGGAGAACCGCTGGCTGCCGGACTGCCCAAAGCGCTGCGACCAATCCGGCGGCGGCCGGAACTGCTGGCCCGAGCGGTAGTTTCGCCCCAGTTGATCGTAGGCCGCGCGCTTCTCAGGATCGCGCAGCACCTCATAAGCCTCTTGAAGCTCCTTGAACTTGTTCTCGGCGTTCTTTTCCTTGCTGACGTCGGGATGATACTTACGCGCCAGCTTCCGATAGGCCCGCTTCAGCTCGTCCGCGTCGGCGCCGCGGGCCACTCCGAGAACTTCATAATAATCCTTGTACTGCATGCCCACCCTTTGCGAGATTAACCGTAGATATTACCAGCACATACGCACACGTCCGCACGGCGGTCATTCGCTGCAGATCAGCAGGACCCACCCGCGATGCTTGAATTTGACCAGGAACGTCCCGACCTAAGCCTAGCCGCGTTACCATATTGCGGTTGGTTTTCCCAAAGAAAAGGATTATGAAACGCATTTTCCTGTTCCTCGTCACCAACTTGGCGGTGCTGGTCCTGCTCTCACTGGTGATTTTCATCATCGAGCGGGTCTTTGGCGTGCGCCTGGGTGGAGGCGGCCTGGGCGGTTTGCTGGTTTTTGCGGCCGTTTGCGGCTTCGGCGGCGCGCTGATCTCGCTTGCGCTGTCGAAATGGACTGCCAAGCGCATGATGGGAGTGCGGGTCATCACCGCACCCCAGTCCGACTTGGAAAGATGGCTGCTCGGCACGGTCAAGCGCTTGGCCGATCAAACAGGGATCGGCATGCCCGAGGTCGGCATATTCGAGGCCGAGGACATGAATGCATTCGCGACCGGGGCGCGGCGCAACGCGGCGCTGGTCGCGGTGAGCAGCGGCCTGCTGCGCAGCATGTCGCGCTCCCAGGCCGAAGCGGTGCTGGGTCACGAAATAACCCATGTGGCGAACGGTGATATGGTTACCCTCGCCCTGCTGCAAGGTGTGCTAAATACGTTCGTCATATTCCTGGCGCGTATCATTGGCAGCTTCATCGACCGGGCGCTGTTCAAGAACGACCGGGAAGAGTCCGGCATCGGGTTCTTCTTGACCACGATGGTCGCGCAGATCGTGCTCGGAATTTTGGCCAGCATGATCGTCAGCTGGTATTCGCGGCGGCGGGAATTCCGCGCCGATCGGGGCGGTGCCGATCTCGCCGGCAACGGCAATATGATCGGAGCGTTGCAGCTGTTGAAACAGAGTCATGGAGAGCCCATGCCGCCGCAAATGCAGGCCTTCGGAATCAACACCGGCGGCGGCAGCGGCTTCATGCGGCTGTTCATGAGCCATCCGCCGCTCGACGAACGCATCGCGGCGCTGCAGTCGCCGGCCGGTTGAGCATCCGCATGCAGGCGCTCGAACGTACTCGCTACACTTTTTAGGACACCTGATGACTCCAGAAAATGAAATCGTGATCGAGCAGCCGGCGGTGGAACGCGTGGGCAGAGAGCTGTCGCGCTGGTTCGGCACCAGCGACTTTGCGGCGCGACCCATCGAGGCTGAAGCGCCTCGCGACGCAGGCAGGCATACCGATTGGGCGCGCGTAATCCCCTTCTTGCTGATGCACGCCGCGTGTCTCGCCGTGATCTGGGTGGGCTTCAGCTGGGCCGCACTCATCGTCACCCTGGCGCTCTACCTGGTGCGCATGTTCGCCATCACCGGTTTCTATCACCGTTATTTTTCGCACCGCAGCTTCAAGACCTCGCGCGTCGGGCAGTTCATCTTCGGATTGCTGGGCGCCTCGGCGGTGCAGCGCGGACCGATTTGGTGGGCGGCCCATCACCGCCACCACCACGTATACTCGGACAAGCCCGAAGACGTGCACTCGCCGGTACAACACGGCTTTTTCTGGAGCCACATGGGCTGGTTCATGTCGCACAAGCACTTCGCCGCGGATCTATCGCGGGTGAAGGATCTGCTCAAATATCCGGAACTGCGCTTCCTGGATCGCTTCGACATCGCGGTGCCGACGATGCTCGGAGTCGGCGTGTTCCTGCTGGGTGTATTGCTGAAGCACGTGGCGCCGGCGTTGGGTACCAACGGCTGGCAGATGTTGGTGTGGGGATTCTTCATCTCCACCGTGGCCGTCTATCACGGCACCTACACCATCAATTCCCTGTCGCATGTGTTCGGGCGCCAGCGCTACAAGACCGGTGATGCCAGCCGCAATAACGTCTGGCTCGCCCTCATCACGCTGGGAGAAGGATGGCATAACAACCACCATCACTACCCCGCGTCGGTGCGCCAGGGCTTCTACTGGTGGGAATTCGACATCACCTTCTACCTGTTGAAGCTCATGTCCTTCTTCGGCGTCATTTGGGATCTCAAGCCGGTGCCGGCGGCGGTGCGGGAAGGGAACGGCAAGCGATTCTGACGAACCGCCATGCCGCGCCCGCCTGACCTCAATACTTTAGGCGAGCTCAAGGCAGCCGTCGGCGACGGCTCCTGGCTCGACACGCCGGAATCGGTCGAGCCCTATCTCACCGACTTTCGCCGCCTGTATCACGGCGCGACGCCGCTGGTGCTGCTGCCGCGAAGCGTCGCTGAAGTCGCGCAGGTTCTGCGGATTTGCAATCGTGAAGAGGTGGCGGTGGTGCCTCACGGCGGCAACACCAGCTATTGCGGCGGTGCCACTCCGGATGAAGCGGGCTCGCAGATCGTGCTGTCCCTGCGCCGGCTGAACCGCGTGCGGCAGATCGATGCCGCCAACTATTCGATGATCATCGAAGCGGGCTGTACCCTGGCCGAAGCGCAGGCGGCCGCACGCGAGGCGGACCGCCTCTTCCCGTTGAGCCTGGGCTCCGAGGGCACGGCGCAGATCGGCGGAAATCTGTCGACCAATGCGGGCGGCACCGCCGTGCTTCGCTACGGCATGATGCGCGACCTCGTGCTGGGGCTCGAAGTGGTGCTCGCAGACGGCCGGGTACTCGACGGTCTCAAGAGCCTGCGCAAGGACAACACTGGTTACGATGTGAAATCGCTGTTCGTGGGCGCCGAAGGCACGCTGGGCGTGATTACCGCCGCGTGCTTGAAGCTCTTCCCGCAGCCGGCCGATACGGCGACGGCGTTGGTGGGCATCGATTCGCCGCAACATGCCCTGGATTTGCTCGCGCGCCTGCGCACTGCCGCCGGTGATCAAGTCACCTCGTTCGAATTGATGCCGCGCCTGGCGGTGGAACTGACCGTGAAGTACGTGCCGGGCGTCGCCGATCCGTCTGGAGCAGAATACTCCCTGGTATCTGCTCATCGAGCTGACCTCGCCGAATCCCCGTCAGGATCTCATCACTCTATTGACCGCGACTCTCGAGGACGCCGCCGCGGGCGGCACCATCGTCGATGCGATGTTCGCGACCTCGATGGCGCAGGCCCAGGCCATGTGGAAGCTGCGCGAATCGGTGCCCGAGGCACAGCGCCGCCACGGCGCAAGTCTCAAGCACGATGTCTCCGTGCCGGTGTCGGCGATTCCGACCCTCATCGCGGAAGGTTCGGCGCTGGTGCACCGCCTGGCTCCTGAGGGAGACGTCATCTCCTACGGTCACGCAGGAGACGGCAACCTGCATTTCAATGTGAGCCAAAAGACCGGAGCTGACGTCAAGAGTTTCATCGCGCGCGGGCCGGTGCTCGAGCTCGCCATGTTCGACCTGGTCGAGAGCCTCGGCGGCAGCATCAGTGCCGAACACGGCATCGGGCGGCTGAAGGCGGCCGAATTCGCGCGCCGCGCCGACCCGACGGAACTCGCCGTCATGCATGAATTGAAGCGCGCGCTCGATCCGAAGGGGATCATGAATCCGGGCAAGGTGCTGTGCGTACCCTGATCGTTCCGGTGCGCACCGCCCGCCTCTCTCTGCGCGAGTTCGTCGGCACCGACTTTCACGCCGTGTATGCCTATTCGTCGGATCCGCGCGTCACTCGGTATCTGTTCTTCGGCCCCCGCGATGAGGACAGTACCGCCGAATATCTCGACGGCCTGCTGGCCTCGCAGCGTGAGCGCCCGCGCACCCGATTCGAACTGGCCGTCGAGGAAATCGCATCGGGGCGCGTGATCGGCGCGTGCGACTTGTCGTACATCGAGCGCAATGTCGTCGACTTGGGATACATGCTCGGCATCGAGAATTGGGGCAAGGGGTACGCGACGGAGATTGCGCTGGCGCTGGTCGAAGCGGCATTCATCGATTTGCGCGCCGATCGGGTGATCTCCACGGTCGACGTCAACAACGGCGCGTCGATCCGCGTGCTGGAGAAGATCGGCATGCGCTGGGAAGCCGTGTTTCGCAAGCATCGGCGCGCGAAGAATCGCTGGTGGGACTGCCACCTGTTCGTGCTGCCGCGCGAAGTCTGGGAGGCATCCCGGGTGAGCTCCGTCCCCTGACGGACGCTACTTCGCCGGCGGGCCGTTCCTACTCTGGTCCGCGGCCTCGTCCGCCGCCGCCTGCTCGCGTGCGCGCTTGGCGGCTCGCTGCAGCACCGAGTCATCCGGCAGCCCCACGCGGCCGCTGTTGCGCAGGGTCAATAGTCCGCCGAGCAACGCGGCGACCACGAGAGCGATGATGATGATTGCCTTGAACATCGGGACACCCCTTGGAACCTGTCTGACTAATGATCGCCAAAAGATGCCGCTGTGGGGCGCCCGCAGCAGGCGCATCATTAGTCAGACAGGCTCCTTTGGTCAGGACTTGATTCGGATCAGCCCTTCCTGGGCGGCGCTTGCAACCAACCGTCCGTCGCGGGCGAACACGCTGCCGCGCGTGAACCCGCGCGCTCCGGAGGCGCTCGGGCTGTCGATAGCATAAAGCAGCCAATCATCCACGCGCACGCCGCGATGAAACCACATCGCATGATCGATGCTGGCAATCACCAGTTTGGAAGAAATCATGGAGATGCCGTGCGGCTTGAGCGCGGTGTCGAGCAGGTGGAAATCGGACACGTAGGCCAGCAGGCAGCGATGCAGAGCCTCGTCGTCGGCAAGCTTGTCCACGGCGCGAAACCAAACGTACTTGTGGGGCGCGGACTTTTCGCGGCGCAGGGGATCGGGAGGATGTACCGGGCGAAACTCGAAGGGACGCTTCTGCTCCAGCATCCGGCGCGCGGCCGCGGGCAACTGGTCCGCGACGTCGCGGTAATGAGCGGCCATATCGGGCAAGGACTCGGGCGGCGGCACCTCGGGTATCGCGTTCTGATGATCCAGACCGCTTTCGGACGATTGGAACGAGGCGGACATATTGAAGATCTGCCGCCCGTGCTGAATGGCAACCACGCGCCTCGAGGAGAAATGGCTGCCGTCCAATGCCCGGTCGACCTCGTAGACGATGGGCGAATTGAAATCGCCGCGGCGCAGAAAATACGCATGCAGCGAGTGCACCGCGCGATCCTCCACTGTCGCCGTGGCGGCCACCAGGGCCTGGCCCAGCACCTGCCCACCGAATACCTGCGGACTGCCGATATCCCGGCTCTGGCCGCGAAACAGGTCCATCTCGAGCCGCTCGAGCGTCATCACCTTGATCAAATCATCGAGCAACTGATTCATTCATGCCTCAATGAGAATCGGCGCCCGTCAGCCCCAAGCGTTTCTGCATGATGGGACTGGTGGTGGTGTACTGCAAGAACTGCCGCTTCTCGGGAAACAGGTGATGCTGGATGGCGAAGGCGGTGAGCGCGGCTTCATGAAAGCCGCTCAGAATGAGCTTCTTCTTGCCGGGATACGTGTTGATGTCGCCGATGGCGAAAATTCCCGGGACGCTGGTCTGGAATTTCTCGGTATCCACCTTGAGCGCGCGCTTCTCGAGCTCCAAGCCCCACTCCGCGATGGGGCCGAGCTTCGGATGCAGCCCGTAGAACGCGAGTATGTGATCGGCGGCCAGCTGCAGCTCCCGGCCGTCGGCCGTGTGCACGTCGAGCCCCACCAGCTTGCCGTTGTCCCTGCGCAAGCCGGTGGCGTTGCCCTCCAACACCTGCATCCTGCCGGCCCTGACCAGTTCGCGCATGCGCGCGACGGTGGCGGGGGCCGCGCGAAATTCCGCACGACGATGCAGCAGCGTCAGCGAGCGCGCCTTCTCGCACAGCGCCACCGTCCAGTCCAGGGCCGAATCTCCGCCGCCGCAGATCACCAGGTCGCGGCCGTGAAAATCGGCGGCCGCCTTGACCCGGTAGTGCACACTCATGCCCTCCAATTCCTCGACGCCGGGCAGCGCCAGGTGCCGCGGCTGGAAGGACCCGACACCCGCAGCGATCACCACGGCGCCCGCAACGAGACGGGTACCGGCGGATGTGGCGACGTGGAATTTGCCGTCATTCAGCGCCTCGAGCTCCGTAACCTCCTGTCCGAGGTGAAAGGTGGCATGGAAGGGCTTCGCCTGCTCCAGCAGCCGGTCGATCAATTCCTGGGCCCCGCAGATCGGCAGCGCCGGGATGTCGTAGATCGGCTTGTCCGGATAGAGCTCGGTGCATTGGCCGCCTGGCTGCGCCAGCGAATCGATGATGTGCGTGCTGATGCCGAGCAGGCCGAGTTCGAAGATCTGAAACAGTCCCACGGGACCTGCGCCGATGATGACGGTCTCGACCGGTGTGGGGGCAGCCTCTGCCGCAGGGGGTTTTTCCGACATGGTGAGCCTGGTTCCTTGAGTTTTCCGCGAATATCGGCCGCGAATTGTAGCTGAATGCCCAGCCGGCTGCGGCGCCGATGCCTCTCCCCCTGCTTTTCAGAATCTTCTATCCCCGGCCCAGCAACCAGATTCGATCGGCGGGGTACTTATGTACGAGAGTGGGTCCCCGAAGCTGGCGCCCTGGCCGGGCGGGCAGATCCATCGCACATGTTTTGGCGAAAAAACCCTTAAGGAAGGCGATCATGCACGCGAAAGTCAGCCCATTCCCCGAAGCTCTTGATGGTGGACGTGAATCGACCCGACCGATCCGGGCCCTGAACCGCGGACTGGAGGTGCTGACGGAGCTGAATCGCCTGGAACGGGCCGCCATCAACACGCTGGCCGCCGCGGTCCGATTGCCGCGCACCACCACCTACCGAATTCTGGAAACCCTGCGGCTGGCAGGTTATGTCGTACGCGACCCGCACGATGACTGCTACCGGCCGACCATCATGGTGCGCGCGTTGTCGGACGGCTTCGACGACGAAGCCATGGTGGCGCACATCGCCAAACCGCATCTCGCCGCACTCGGCACCCAAATCGTATGGCCGGTGGCGATCGCGACCCCGTCCGGCGCAACCATGATGATCCGCGAGACCACTGACCGCGAGAGTCCTCTCGCCCTGGAGCAGTACAGCGCCGGCGTGCGTGTGCCCATGCTCGCGTCCGCGGTCGGGCGCGCCTACCTCGCGTTCTGCCCGGGCCAGGAACTCGAGGAGCTGCTGGAGCTATTGTCGCGTTCATCGCTGCCGGAAGATCGCTTGGCCCGCAGCCGCGTCGAGGTCGAGCGGCTGCTGAATGAGACGCGCACGCAGGGCTTCGGCATGTCGCATCGCGCCCGGCGCGTATCCGAAGAGACCAGTCTCGCCATTCCCGTGCGCGCCAAAGATCGAATTCTGGCAACGGTCACCGTTCGCTATGCCGCCACGGCGGTGCCGCTGCGTACCGCCGTCGAGCAATTCCTGCCCAAGATGCGCGAGGTCGCGCGCAAGATCGAAGCTGAGTTCGGCGGCTGACCGCCGCATTCGGCCGACCGCAGCTTCGATCAGTCACTTCCTCAACGCTTTACCGACTCCGCCGGAGATGAGGGCGGTGACGTCGAGCAGGGCGCCGGCAATGGCCCAGCCATCGGGCGCGGCGAGATATCGAGGACGCCAAACCGGCAGGTATTTTTCCTTGAATTTCCTCAAGCCTTCGAAGGGATAGAACATCTCGCCGTAGCGCTGCACCATGCGGCCGATCTTGTGCCAGGTCGGTGCGAGCGCATGTTCTTCCAACCCCGACAGCGGCGCCATTCCAAGATTGAACCAGTGATAGCCCTGGGTCTGGCCCCACAGCATGCATTCGATCAACAGATAGTCGATCACGCCTTTCGGCGCGCCGGTGCCGTAGCGCATGAGATCCACCGATAGTTCAGTGCGGCCCCCGCGCCAAATATTGGCGAAGGCAACGATGGCGCCGCCGCGGCGCACCACCGCGCAATCGAAGTGCGGTAAGTAGCGCTCATCGAAGAATCCCAGGGAAAAGCGCTTTTCGGCGGTATTTTTCTCCGCAAGCCAGGCGTCGGACACCGCGCGCAGCTGCGGCAATATCGCAGCGACATTCGCGCGCGGCACGATCTCGAACTTGGCACCGTCGCGGACGGCGCGCCGCTGCGCCTGGCGTAGCTCAGCCCGCGCAGCGCCCTCCAGCGAAAATGTGTCGAGCGGCACGCGCGCCTCCTCGCCGAGCTTGTGCAGATTCAAACCGAGATCGACATACAAGGGCAGACTCTGCGGCTTGACCGCGTAGAACACCGGAGAGACCGCCATCACATCGCATTTCTCCAGAAACTCCCATGCCAACGCCTCGCAGACCTCAGGCTGGCCGACCGGGTCGCCCATCGCCACCCAGCTGCTGCCGGACACCTGATACATGATGAAGGCCGTGCGTTCGGCATTGAACAGCAAGTTCTTGTCGCCGAGAAACGCAAGGTTGGCGGTGGTGTCGTCGACATCGGCGATCAAGGCGGCCGCACGTTCCATATCCGCCTCGTGCGGCGAGGCCATGCGCTGCGCCGCCGGCCGCAACAGCCGCCACAACCCATAGGCCGCGGCAATCACCGCCGCGAGCAGCGAGGCGCGCAGGCTGCGCGGCGCCGATGCATGAAAGGCGAATTGCCACCACAATTGGTTGTCGTACGGCACATGCCGATAGGCAAATATCACCAGCCACGCGGCGGTCGCGATCACCAGAAAAAGCGCGATGATCCAGGGTCCGGAATAGTGTTGTTCGAGCAACGATGAACGCCGCAAAAAGCGGCCGCGAGCCGCGACCAGGACGACCACCACCACGCCCAGGACCGTGGCCTCTTCATAGTCGAAACCCTTGAGCAAGGACAGCAGTATTCCGGCGCACAGCAGCCAAATCGTCAGCCACCATGCGGTGTCGAGCCGCCGATACAGGCCGTGGGCAATCACCAACAAGCCTACTCCCACCGCGCTGCCGAGCAGATGCGACAACTCGAGAATGGGCAGCGGTACGAAATCCCGCAGCAGGTCGATGCGATTGCCGAGACCGGGCGTGGCGCCCGAGAACAGCAGCACGGCACCCGCCACGAACACAGCGATGGCAATGCTCTGAGGCGTGACGGCAATCAGAAAGGTTCGCGCGAGGCGCGCCAAACGCACCGCGGGCGCGCGATGCACCCAGACCTCGTGCGCGCCCAGCAACGCGAGCGCCGCCGCGAAAGGAACGAAGTAGTAGATGGCGCGATAGGCGAGCAGCGCACCCAGCAGGCTGCCCTTCGGCACGGACGGCAGGAGCAGCAGCAAGATTGCTTCGAACACGCCGATCCCGCCGGGAACGTTGCTGATCACGCCGACAGCGATCGCGATCAGATAGATGCCGGCGAACGCCCCGAAGCTGATCGCGGCCTGCTGCGGCAGGAGCACGTAGAGGACGCTCGCCGCGCACAGCAAGTCTGCGCACGCCACCGCGAGCTGCGCGAATGCCACTCGCGGCTTGGGCACCGGAATCACGATGCGCCAAAACCGCAGAGGCTCATGCCGCGTGCACACCAGCCAGAGATAGGCCGTGACGCCCGCAAGCAGCATGCCGCCGGCGAGCATGGCGAGCGAAGCGTGCACATGCAGAGCCGATCCCGACATACCCGCCTGCGTCAGCAGTGAAAGTCCCAGAAGAAATCCGGCCCCCAGTAGGAACGTGACGCTGCCGAACGCGATGATGGTGGCGATCTGCTTCGCACCGAGGCCGAGAGCCGAATAGGCTCGATACCGAATCGCCCCGCCGCTCAGCGTGTTCAGGCCCACGTTGTGGCCGATGGCATAGCCCATGAACGATATCAAGGCAATGCGCGGGTACGGTACACGTGCACCGGCGAAGCGCACGGCAAGCGCGTCGTACAAGGTCAAGCAACCGTAGCCGGCGAGCGTAAACAGCACCCGCCCGCCACAATTTCGCGGTGGAGATGGCATGCACGTGGGCGAGGATGTCCCGCCAGCGATATTGGCCCAGCAGATGGTGCAGCCAGAACAACGCCAGCCCGAACAGGACGAGGCCCAGGAGGGTGGTCCACGCGGGGACCTTGTGAGTTGTGACCGAGTGTGCCAAGCGAGGTATCGTAGCAGGGCCTCCCTGGCAACGCTGCAAACTGCTAGGGTTGGGGCTTTGGCATTCTGAAACGATCACAAGGGGTAGCCCACGCAATGAGTTCCACCACCGATGGCCGCCAGGCAACCATGGACTCGACACAGATTTATCGCGAAGAGACCTTCACCGATCGCAAGGTCGGCACCATCCGCCGCTTGACGCCGGTAGCCGCGGACGGCTCGGCGGACTCGGCGCGACCGGTGATATTCGTCGGACAGGCGCAGGTCATGACGCCGATGGGCGCCGTCCCGATCAGCTTCGAGCTCGAGGCCTGCGACGTTGAATGCGGCAATCGAAAAATTCGGCGCGGCCGCGGAAGCGGCCGTTCATCAAACCATGCGTGAATTGCAGGAAATGCGCCGCGAACAGGCATCATCGCTGGTCATTCCCGACGCGGCCGGCGGGGCGCTGCCGAATCCCAGCGATCTGCTCGGCCGCGGACGGCCGCGGCGGTAGCCTCAGGACTCCAGCGCATCCCAGCGCGCAGTACGCGGTCTCGATTTCCACCGCCAATGTCTGCAGGCGCTGCAGAGCGGCGGTGCCGCGCGCCATCGTTGCCGCGGAACAGTGCCGGGTCGGCGATGGCCGCCTGCAGCTGCAGCCGTTCCGCCTCGAGCAGTTGAATTTTTCCGGGCATCGCCTCGAGTTCGCGCTGTTCATTGTAGGAGAGTCGCCGCGCCTTGGGGCGAGCGAGCGCGGCCGCCGCCGCCGGCGCAGCTTCTGGTTGCGCGGTCTCCGACGGCGCAATCTTCGCTGGCGTGGACCGCGCGCTCTCCGGTGGCGCGGCGTCTGGCCGCGCGGACGCCCGGGCAGCGGATGGCGCAGAAACGGCCTCGGCGGCCTTGCGCTGACGCAGCCAATCGCTGTAGCCGCCCACATATTCGTTCACTTGGCCGCGGCCTTCGAACACCAGCGTGCTCGTGACCACATTGTCGAGAAACGCCCGGTCGTGGCTGACGAGGAGCAAGGTCCCCTGCATAGTTCGCAACCATCTCTTCCAGCAGATCCAGAGTATCCGCGTCCAGATCGTTGGTCGGTTCGTCCATGACCAGAAGATTGCTCGGCCGCGCGAACAGCCGCGCCAGCAGCAAGCGGTTGCGTTCACCGCCCGAGAGCATGCTGACCGGCGCATGCAAGCGCTCCGGCGGAAACAAAAAATCGCGCAAGTAGCCCGACACGTGCCGCGGTTGACCGTCGATGGTGACCGTATCGCCGCTGCCGCCGGTGACGTTGTCCATGATGGAGGCTGCCGGATCGAGTTGCTCGCGCTGCTGGTCGAAGTAGGCGGGCAGCAACTTGGTGCCGCGGCGGATCTCGCCCGAAGTGGGCTCCAGATCGCCCGACCAAGAGCTTGATCAGCGTCGTCTTGCCGCAGCCGTTCGGACCGATGATGCCGATGCGGTCGCCGCGCATGATGCGCGCGGAAAAATCCGCGATGACCGGCGCCGCGCCGAAACTCTGGGTGACATGGATCGCTTCGAACACCAGCTTGCCGGACGGCGCCGCATCCTGCGCTCGAATCTCCACCTGCCCGATGCGCTCGCGCCGTTCGCTGCGCTGGATGCGCAGCTGCTTGAGCGCGCGCACCCTGCCCTCGTTGCGCGTGCGCCGCGCCTCCACGCCCTGGCGAATCCAAACCTCTTCCTGGGCCAGCTTCTTGTCGAACAGCGCCGCATGCTTGGCCTCGACTTCGAGCGCCGCTCGCTTCTGCAGAACGTAATCGTCATAGTTGCCCGGCCAGACTCGCAGCTGTCCCCGATCGAGTTCCACGATCCGCGTCGCCAGCGGCGCACGAAGGCGCGATCGTGGCTGATGAACAGCAGCGCGCCGTCGAAATCCAGCATCATGTCTTCGAGCCAGGTGATGGCATCGATATCCAGATGATTGGTCGGCTCATCCAGCAACAGGAGATCCGGCTTCACAGACCAGTGCGCGACCCAGCATCACCCGCCGCCTCCAGCCGCCCGACAAGGCGCTCATCGCCGCGTCACGATCGAGTTGCAGGCGCGAGATGATCTGATCCACCTGCAGTTCGCGCTTGCCAATCATCGTGCGCCGCCCCGGGCACGGCCGCGCCGGACTCGGCCGTGCCGCGCCCGAAGCCGCTCATGACCACGTCGCGCACCGACGCATCGCTCGACGGCGACACCTCCTGGGCCAGGCTCGCGACTCGCGCACCGGGGCGCACCCACACCTCGCCGCTGTCCGGGACGATTTGACGGGTGATCAGCTGCAGCAGCGAAGACTTGCCCTCGCCGTTGCGCCCGAGCAGGCAGACGCGTTCGCCTCTGCGAATTTGCAGATCGGCATCATCCAACAGCGGTTTGAGGCCGAAGCTCAAGGAGACCTTGTCGAGGCGGACGGTGGGCATGAGGCCGCGTATACTAAGCGGCTTCGCATCAATAGCCCAGCCATAGAGGAAGCTAGGAGCCCGTCTGACCAATGATGCGCCCGCTACGGACGCCCCACAGCGGCATTGGTCAGACAGGCTCCTAGACGCCGGTCACAAATGCCGACGCGCCGATCTCGATGCCGTTCCCAGCCCGCCGGTGAGCGCCCAAGGGCGCCTTGCCTGCGGAATATTGTGTCCGAGCGCACAGCCTTGTCGCGCAAGCGCGTTTAACCTAAGACTTATCGAGTACTTATGCGCGGTGTCACTTCCCGGGTGTTGGTTTCAACGGTCGCGGCGTGGCCCGAGTAACCGTCCATGGCGCTCCGCACCCGCATTGCGGTGACATTTCTTCTGCTGCTGGCCGCAGTGCTGGCCGCGGCGTTGGGCGCAGTATCGGCGACGAATCGCGGCAATGCCGAACACGAAGTGCAGCGGCAGCTCGACGTCGGCGCCTCCGTGTTCTCGCGTCTATTGGAAAGCAATCGCCGCCAGCTGACCCAGGCGGCGCAGGCGGTCGCATCCGACTACGGATTCCGCGAAGCCGTCGCGACGCCGCGACACCGACACGCTGGTCTCCGTTCTGGAGAACAGCGGGCAGCGCATCGGCGCTGCCATGGTGGTGCTGACCTCGCTCAACGGCGACGTCATTGCCGCCTCCGGCCTGCACGTAAAGGCCGGCACGCCGTTTCCCCTGTCGTCGGTGCAGCGGGGCAGCACGACTGACGACAGCGCGACCAGCTTGATGGTCGACAACGGCCGCATTTTCCAACTCGTCGCCGTGTCGGTGCGCAGCCCGCTGCCGGTGGCCTGGATCGCCATGGGCTTCGAACTCGACGACAAGGCGGCGCGCGAACTGGCGGACATCACCGGCCTCGCGGTGACGCTCTCGGTGAATTCCGGCGGTCATTGGACGGATGTGGTGAGCACGGTGCCGGCCGGCGGCGCGCGCCCATCGGACGTCGTCGACCCGGCGCATCGAAATGTCCAAGTGGGGCAACGCCGAGGTGGTCGCGGTTCTGTCGCGTTCGCTGGCGGACGCGCGGGCACCCTTCGAACGACTGACCACGGTGTTGTACTTGATCGCCGCAGTCAGCTTGATCGCCTCCGCCCTGGCGGCGTTCTGGCTCGCGCGCAATATCACGAGGCCGCTGCAAGACCTGACGCACGCCGTCGATCAGATGCGCACCGGCACCTACGATGTGCCCTTGAGCGTGCAGCGTCGCGACGAGCTGGGCGTGCTCGCCGAAGGGCTGCAGCTCATGCAGACGGCGGTGCAATCCCGCGACCAGTCGATCAGGCGGCTGGCCTATGAAGATTCGCTCACGGGCCTCATGAATCGCACCGCCTTCGGCGCGGCCCTGGAGCGTGCATTGACTGCAGGCCGACGGCGCGCCGATCGCGGTCGCCGTCATCAACTTGGATCGCTTTCGGCGCATCAACGAGCATCTGGGATATTCGGTGGGCGATGCCGTGCTCACCAAGATGGCGGCGCGGCTCGCGGCGGTACCGTCCGTGGATTCGGCTGTGGCGCGGCTCGCGGCCGATCAATTCGCGGCCTTTACCCGCTTGCAGGACGCCGCGGGTCTGCAAGCCTGGGGAACCTCGCTGGTCATGGCGCTCGCCGACCCGGTATTCGTCGAAGCGCAGCCCATCGACATCACCGCGACCTTGGGACTGGCCGCTCGCCGCCGCAGGCAGTCGACTCGGCCGATGAGCTGATGCGCTGCGCCGATCTGGCGTTGGAACACGCTCGCCGCGAGAAGCGCGCGCTGGCGATCTACGAGGAGGCGCTGAAACCGGCGGCTCGGGATCAGCTCTCGCTGCTCGGCGAACTGCGCCACGCCGTCGAGCATGACGAGCTGCGCCTGTTCTATCAGCCGAAAATCGAACTCAAGACCGGCCGGGTGACGGGCGCCGAGGTTCTGCTGCGGTGGCAGCACCCGACGCGGGGACTGCTCTTTCCCGCCGACTTCATTCCATTCGCCGAACAGACCGGGTTCATACGCCGCCTGACGCGCTGGACGCTCGATCACGCCATCGCACAGGGCGCACTGTGGCAGCGGGCGGGTAAGGCGCTGGGATTGGCCGTGAACATCAGTGTCGACGACATCGGCGACGTACGGCTCGATTCGCGCATTGCCAGCATGCTGAGCCGGCATCAGCTGCCGCCCGCGCTGTTGACTTTGGAACTCACCGAGAGCGGCTTCATCGACGATCCTACGCGGGCACTGCACGTGCTCGATTCCATCGCGGCGCTGAACGTCGGCTTGTCCATCGACGACTTCGGCACCGGATACTCCTCGCTCAGCCACCTGGCCCGCCTGCCGGTTCACGAAGTCAAGATCGACCGCAGCTTCGTGCAGGGTTTGGAGTCCGACCCCGAATTCGCGCCCGTGGTGCGCGCGGCCATCGACATGGGTCACGGCCTCGGCCTCAAGGTGGTCGCAGAAGGCATCGAGACCGAGGCGGCGGCGGCCCGCCTGCGTGATTTGGGCTGCGATGTCGCGCAAGGTTATCTGTACGCGAAGCCCATGCCGCTGGCGGCATTCGAGGCCTGGCTCGAGGGCAAGGAGCGAGTGCCGGTGATTGCTGTGCCGGTCGATTTCAAGACCGAGGATTTGATCGACACAATGAGCCTGGCAATATACTGATCGGCGGTCTCGACTGGATGCCGGGAGCCTGCGTTTCGCTTACATGGTATCCACCATGCGCGCAAAAGGATCGTGCGACGCAGGTGTCGCAGCTTCGCGACGGCGATCATTACTCGGACAGGCTTCTAGAGTTTGCGGCGAATTCTAGTAGAGTGGATCGCGTGAAAATTCTTGGTGAAGCGCTGGATGGACTTGGGCGGTGGTACGTCGCGGTACCCCCGTTCCTGATCATCGGTTTCCTGGCCGCGCTGTTCTTTTTGACCGGTGCAGGTCAGGAACGCCTGCAGGAAGCCAGTGAGCGGCTGCAGAAATCCGCACTGCGCGAACACTTGATCGATCAACTGCAAATCGGCGTCTCCCGCTCGGTCGCCGCGCAGCGCGGCTTCTTGCTGACCGGCGACCCGAAATACTTCAAGAGCTACGGCACATACATCGCCGATGTGGAGCCGCGGCTGGAGCGGCTGCAGTCGGCATACACGGGCTCCGAGTCCGATCTCGCCGGCATGCGCTCGCTGCACGTGCTGATCGGCAAGCGGCTCGCGGATCTTTCGATGCTGGTCGCGATCCAGAAATCCCAGGGGGTTTCGGCGGCGGTCGCGCTGCTCAAGACCAGTGTGGGATTGGATACCAGCGAAGCCATCAACGATACCCTGGAACAATTGCGCGACCGTGAATCCGCCGAGCACGGCGCGGCGGAAGACCACTGGTTCAAATCGTTGACGTTGAGCCGTTGGATCGTCGTCGCCGGAACCTTCTTCAACATGCTGCTGGTGGGTATCGCCGCGCGCTTGGTGTACATGGACATGCGCCGCCGCACGCTGCAGACCGCGGAGCTGCGCGATCAGAAGCTGCAGCTCGAACGCGAGGCAGAGGAGCGGAATCGCGAACTCGTCGAACTCTCGACTCATCTGCAAAACGTGGCCGAGCGCGAGAAAGCGGGGCTCGCACGCGAATTGCACGATGAGCTCGGCGGCCTGCTGGTGGGCGCACGCATGGACATTTCGTGGGCGGAACAGCATCTCGCCACGGACGATCCGGCCCTGAAGCAGCGGCTGCACCGTGTGCAGCAAAATCTCTCCGCCGGCGTCGATCTGAAACGGCGCATCATCGAGGAATTGCGGCCGACGCTGTTGGACAACGTGGGATTGTTCGCCGCGCTGCGCTGGCAATTGAAGGAAACCTGCGCCCGCGTCGGCCTCAAATGCACCGAGTCCTATCCCGACGAGGAACCGAAGTTCGCCTCCGAGGCGGCCATCGCCCTGTTCCGCATCGCCCAGGAGGCGTTCACCAACATCCTGAAGCACGCGTCGGCGAAATCCGTTGACCTCACGCTGGACTTGGACGAGGACGCCATCGTCATGCAGATTTCCGACGACGGCAAAGGCATCCCCGCCGCCCGGCTCACCGCCGTCGGCTCGCACGGCCTGGCGTCCATTCGCCACCGGGTTCGCGCCCTCGGCGGCCGGCTGGACGTCAGAGCCCCGGCCTCGGGCGGCACCATCCTCTTGGTGCGAGTCCCGGTGCTCAACTCATTGCAGCGGGCCTCCACGCCGACACCGGTCTGAGGTTGCGCCTCAGAAGTTCAAACCCAATCCCAAGTCGAAGCGATTGAACTCGCCGTTGACGTCGAACCATTGGTAGTCCGCTTTGAAAACGACGTGCGGAGTGGTGTAGAAATTGGCGCCCACGGTCCACACGCGATCTTGATTTCGTGGCCAGAAGCCGGAGTCGCCCGGAGTCCCCGACAGTGGGACCAACCCTGCGGGCAGCAACGGACCCGCGGTGCCCGCATACCGCGCACCCAGGTCGTAGCGCTCCCAGCGCACGAAGGGCGCGAGCCGATAGTCGCCGTGCTCCCACAGCCCATAGGCGGCTTGCGCAAAATATCCATAGAATTCCGCAGGAATCGGATTGGGCGATCCCGGATTGGCGACGTTCGCCGCACCCGTGTCGCTGATCGAGCCGTGGGCGTACAAGGCCGACAGGTCGAACTTCGCCGGCGTCCACCGCGCGTGCGCTTCCCAGAGAGTCACACGCTCACTGCCTGGGATCGGGCCATTCGGCAGAACGGAAACCTTCACCGCCTTGCCGCTGCTGATGGCCGCGCCCAGCGACAGACCGGGCACGCCGTAGTAGCCGAGAGCGACGTACTGGCTCAAGTCATGAGCGTTGGCGAGCGCCAATTCCTGGTGCGTCGACTGCAGCGGAGCCGAAGCCGAGTCCTCGAGGCCGAGGGCCGTCGAGTACTGCGGAAACTGCGGAGCGAAGTTCCACTTCGACAGGTCGACTCCCGTGGTGAGCCCGGCATTCCAGCTGAATCCCCCCTCGGTATCGCCGTGCACGTTGAAGCCTCCCTCGCGCCAGGTGCTCGGGATGATCAACGTCTCGACGAAGTTGCGCTGCACGCCGTAGAAATTCGTCGGCTCATGGTGCTCGTTCAGCAAGCCGAAGGGCATCAAGAACAATCCCGCGCGCACCGTCAGCGCATCGCTCAGCCGGCGGTCGACGTAGAACTGTTCAACCTCGAACTCGCCCACGTCGCCGGCCGAAGCAACCGCGTGCTCAACTTCAAATTCGGAATTGAACTCCGTGCGGTTATCGAACGCATAGCCGATACCGAACACCGCGCGTGCGAGATCGGCCTGCGCCTTGGCCGGGTCGCGGGTGGGCCGGGTGTAGTAGAGTTCACCGTAACCCCAGAGCCGCACGTTGGAGAACGCGGCGCCTGACGGTTCGGATGCGGTCGCTGCGGCGGGGGCAGTGCCGGCAGAGGCAGTCATGGGTGCAGTGGGGGCCGCGGGCGAAGACAGCGCTGACGGCGAGAGTACCGCCGATGCGGGTGCTGGTGCTGGTGCTGGTGGCGAGGGTGCCGCCGGTACGAGTGCTGGTGGCGAGGGTGCTGCCGGTACGAGTGCTGATGGCAACGGTGCCGCCGCCGGCGATTGCACGGCCAACGACTGGGTGCCCGGCGACTGGACGGCTAAAGATTGCCGGGCGACTTGCCGTTCAAGTTCCAGCTCCTTCTGCAGCAGCGTCTGATTCTGCTCGGCCAGCAGCTTCATCTGCGCCTGCACAGCGGCCAGCTGTTGCTCCAATGCCTGGATCTGCTGCTGCTCGGAGGGTTTGGAGCCGAAATCCGCCGCCGCAACGGTCGCGGCGCTGCACAGCGTGATCACCAGCAGAAGAGTCATGGGGCCAGGTGCAGGACGAGTCATGAAATGGAATCCCTCAGGTGTGGGCAGCGGCGACGGAACCCGTAACCTCATTGCTAGCACGAATGATATCGAGAATGATTCGTATTTGCAATCGAGAGCCGAGGGCCCGCCTGCGTTTTATGTCAGCCGACATGGCAACCCACGGTTGCCATAGAATTTGCTCTCAACGGCATGAGGAGTGGCGTGAAGTGAGTTGTCTCTGGGATTCCATCGCGCCTTTGGGCGCGCCGCCCCGCGGCGAATTTCATGGCCGCGGCGCGTCGGTCATGCTGGCGGATTTGGCCGCGGGATCGACGTTCGGCCCTGCACTCGAATCGCTTCGCGGCCGCTCGGTGCTGATCGCGACGCGCGAGCAGCTGCCGACGGCGCTGGCGCTGGTGGAACTCGACGGCGTCGCGCGGCGCATGGTTCTGTGCACACCGGATCTCACACCCGAGCAGCTCTCCGGGGTGGCAGCGACGGCGCAAGCCGACGCCATCGTCTTGGAAACACTGGCACCGGCATCTACATCGGCATCAGAATCAGAATCAGAATCAGAATCAGAATCAGCATCGTCGGCATCGGCACCAGCACCAACGCCGGCGCGGGCGCCGCCTTCAGCGTTGGCGCGCTACGTAGTGCTGCCCCGCCCCGCTCCCGGACCCATCGAGCGGCGGGCGAGCTTCGAAACGGAGTGGATTCTGCTGACCTCCGGGACCACCGGCACGCCGAAGCTCGTCGTCCACACCCTGCGAAGTCTCGGCGGTGCTCTGCCTACGCAGGCGCCGCCGACGGGTACGCAATCGATTTGGAGTACCTTCTACGATATTCGCCGCTACGGTGGTCTGCAGATTTATCTGCGGGCGGTGCTGTCGGGATCGCCGCTGGTGCTATCGAGCGCAGGCGAGCCGACCATCGATTTTCTTGCGCGCGCAGCGACGGCCGGAGTCACGCATATCTCGGGCACTCCGTCGCACTGGCGACGCGCGCTTATGAGCGGCCAGGCCCCGCTCCTGAAGCCGCAGTACGTCCGACTATCGGGTGAAGTCGCCGATCAGGCGGTGCTGGACAATCTTCGCGCGGCCTATCCGAATGCGCGCATCGCACACGCCTTTGCATCCACCGAAGCGGGTGTAGCCTTCGACGTGAACGACGGCCGCGCCGGATTTCCGGCCGCCTTAGTCGACGACCCGTCGGGGGAGATCGAGCTGAAGGTCGTCGACCATACGCTGCGAATCCGCTCCGGCCGCAATGCCGCCCGCTACCTCGGTGCAGCGCCGGCTGCTCTGGTGAGCGATGACGGCTATGTCGATACCGGCGACATGGTCGAGTTCAAGGATGGACGCTATTATTTCAGGGGCCGCGTGGGCGGCGTCATCAATGTCGGCGGACTCAAGGTGTACCCGGAAGAGGTCGAATCGGTGCTGAACGCCGATCCTCGGGTCCGCATGTCCCTGGTCCGTGCACGGCGCAATGCCATCACCGGCGCCGTGGTGGTCGCCGACGTCGTGCTGGTAGAGTCTACAAACCCGCCCGCGGCGGATGCACCGGATACCGTCAAGAGCGATCTGCTCGATGCCTGCCGCCGCCAGCTGGCCGCCCACAAGGTGCCCGCGACGTTGCGCTTCGTACCTGCATTGGAATTCACAGCCGCCGGCAAGCTGGTGCGGCCTGACCCGTGATCAGAATCGAATAGCCCCGGCCGAGATCGACGCAAATAACGCGGCGTCGAGAGGCACATAAGCTTGGGTTCGCGGATCGTCGAAATACAGCTTGCCCGCGATGCGGGCGGGATCGAACCCCGCGTCTATGAGGTCCTGCTTGCGTGGCTTGAAAGTGCCGGTGAATTCGATGGTCTCCATCAGGCGCAGGAATACCGGACGCGCGTACGAGGGCAGACGCAGCGCGATGTCTGCGTGGAACGCCGCAAGATCGAACTCCGCGTCCACCACCAATGCAGCGGCTCCGGCACGGCCGTCGGCGCCGGGCACCGCGACACCGTAGACCACGCCATCGAGGACACCGTGGCTGGCCGTGAGAGTGGTCAAGACTTCCGCGCTCGAGACGTTTTCGCCCTTCCAGCGGTAAGTGTCGCCGACACGATCCACGAAGTAGAAGAAGCCGCGTTCATCGCGGCGCATCAGGTCACCGGTGCGATACCAAGCATCACCCTCCTTGAAGACATTGCGCAACACCTTGCGCACCGACGCTTGCGCATCGGTGTAACCTTCGAATCGGCCGGCCAGCTCAAAGCCTGCGCCGGGGATGAGGCCGACCGCCTCACCGGGCTCATTGGGATCGCAACGCTCACAGAATCCGTCGGCATTGCGCCATGGCTCGCCGCTCTGCACGTCGAATCGCAGCAGCGCCACCGGCAGGCGATGCGCGAGAAACGACGGTATCTTGCCGATCGCGCCGGGACGGCCCTCGCAGTTGTACAGCGAGAAATTTCCTTCGGTCGAAGCATAGTACTCGATGATTCTCGGGATTTTGAAACGGTCGCGGAAAGGCTCCCAGACCTCCGGCCGCAGGCCGTTTCCGCAGGCGATACGCAGCGAGTGGGCTGTTTCAATATCCTGATGCGGCGCGTTGACGAGGTAGCGGCACAGTTCGCCGATGTATTGGAACAAACTGCAGCGCTCATCGCGCACGTCGCGCCAGAAGTCCGACGCCGAGAACCGCGCACGAATCACCACGGCGCCCCCGCCGACCAAGGTCGCCCCGGTCGCAACCACGCCTCCCACGCTGTGGTACAGCGGCAGGCAATTGAACATGCGGTCGGTCGGCTTCGTATCCATCAAGCCCGCAAACCAATGGCTCCATTGCATGACCCGGTAGTGACTCACCTTGGCGGCCTTGGGCAGGCCGGTGGTTCCCGACGTGTAGATATAGAGCGCGGTAGCATTGAGAGGCGGCGGCGGACACTCCGACTCTCGCAATTCGTCGTCCGAGAATCGGGCCAAGTCGGGCACCAGGGGCTCGAGATCCCAAGTACCGTGCCCGTACACCCAGCAAGACATGCTCCCGCTCAAGCGCGCGCGCACGCCGATCAAACGCGACGCCACGTCGCCGCCGGCGATGATCGCCCGTGGCGCAACGATGTTGATCGAGTGGACCAGCGAGTCGCCCGCAAGATTGATGTTGACCAGGGCGACCACCGCGCCGATACGCGTGAGGCCCAGCCAAACCGCCATGTATTCCGCGCAATTCGGCATCATCAAGGCGACGGTGTCCCCGGGCGCGAGCCCCTGCGCGAGCCCCCAGCGCGCATACTGATTGCCGCGAAGTGCGAGTTGTCGATAGCTCAGGGTGGCTTCGGTCGACACGAGCGCAGGCGCGGCATCGAATTCCTGCGCCAGACGGCCGATCAACACCGGCAGCGACAATGCCAAGGCGGTCGAGGGATGCGGTCCGTTCCAGGGCGCGGATCCACGCCGCGCGCGCGAATTTCGCATCTGCTTCGGCGGTTTGTGTCGCGGAAATATTCATTTGGGCAACTGTCCTGGGAATTGCGAACCGTACCACGACTGCCCGCAGTGTTCGAGTTACACTGTCGGCATTTCTACAACCAAAATTCAGCATCAATGAAGCGGGAAACGATTGCAATTCACGGGGGTTTCGACTCCGATCCGACGACCAAGGCCGTCGCCGTGCCGATATATCAGACAGTCGCGTACTCATTCGACAGCGCCGAACACGGCGCCGCGCTGTTCAATCTCGAAGTGCCGGGGTATCGATACAGCCGCATCAGCAACCCGACCACCGATGTTCTCGAGCAGCGCGTCGCCGCGCTCGAAGGCGGAGTAGAAGCCTTGAGCGTGAGCTCCGGACAGACCGCACTCTACTACGCGGCGGTGAACGCCACGGAAATGGGCCGCAACATCGTATCGGTGCCGCAGCTCTATGGCACGACCTACACCCTATTTGCCCATGTTCTGCCGAAGATGGGTGTGCAGGTGCGTTTCGCGAAATCCGACCGCGCCGCCGATCTCGAGGCGTTGATCGACGACGACACCCGCGCGATATTCTGCGAAACCGTGGGCAATCCCGCCGGCAATGTGTGCGACCTCGAGGCGCTCGCCGCCGTCGCCCATCGCCATCGAATGCCTTTGATCGTCGACAACACGGTCGCCACACCGATGCTGGTGCGGCCGGTGGATTACGGCGCGGACATCGTCGTTCATTCATTGACGAAGTTCATGGGCGGCCATGGAACCACCCTCGGCGGCATCGTCGTCGACTGCGGCACGTTCTCGTGGCAGGACAATGCCGCGCGCTACCCCATGTTCACGCAACCCGACGAGTCCTACCACGGACTCGTGTACACGGAACACTACGGCGCCGCCGCCTTCATCGGCCGCTGCCGCAGCGTGTACCAACGCACCATGGGCGCCGTGCTCTCGCCGATGAATGCCTTTCTCCTGTTGCAAGGGATCGAAACGGTTGCCCTGCGCGTCGATCGGCACGTCGAGAATGCGCGCAAAGTCGCCGAATTCCTGCGCGACAATCCGCGCGTCGAATCGGTGAATTTCGCGGGCTTCGCCGACAATCCTTACTATCCGCTGGTGCAGAAGTATCTGGGCGGCAGGGCTTGTTCGCTCATGACCTTCGAAATTCGCGGCGGCCTGAAAGCCGGCATGCGCTTCTATAACGAGCTCAAGCTCTTCAAGCGCCTGGTAAATCTGGGCGATGCAAAGTCGCTGGCCTGCCATCCGGCATCGACGACGCATCGGCAGATGTCGCCCCAGGAACAGCTGGCCGCGGGCGTCGCGCCCGGCGGCATCCGCTTGAGCGTGGGAATCGAGCACATCGACGACATCCTCGCCGACCTGGATCAAGCGCTTAAATCGGCGGTCGGCTAGGCCCGGCGGTGGCACCCGAGGCGGCGTTGAACCAGAGTCCACTTCCAAACGCCGCCGAGGCATTGTTCCCGAAAGCCTCGGAACGCGGCCGCATCGAGCAATGGCTGACCGGGGAGCTGCAGAGCGCGCTGCTGCGCATTCAAGCGGGTCCCGTCGCGCCCACCCTCGACATGGCCGCCTTTCGCGCCGAGTTGGCAGCCTACGATTTCGACGCACCGCGGCCGCTCGAGGACCTGCTCCGCTGGATCATCGAGCGCATGGAACACGGCATCGTCCAAATGGCCAACCCGCGCTATTTCGGGCTGTTCAACCCCGGTGCCAGTTTCCCGGCCCAATGCGCCGACCGCATCGCCGGCCTGTTCAATCCACAGCTCGCAAGCTCGGCTTCCTCGCCCGTACCGGTGGAACTGGAAAGGCACGTGATACGCACCGTCGCAGCAGCGCGCGGCTCTCGGCAGCGGGGCAACCGGACATTTCGCCACCGGCGGCTCGGAAGCGAACTACACCGCCCTGCTCTGCGCACTGACCGGCGCCCATCCCGGGTTCGCCGGCGACGGCGCGCGCGCTTTTGCGGGCCCGCCGAAGTTCTATACATCGCGCGACTGCCACATCGCATGGCTGAAGATCGCGCACCAGGCGGGGATCGGTCGTACCGCGCTGCGCCTGGTCGAGACCGACGGCCACGGCCGCATGGATCCGCGGGCATTGATGCGAGCCATCGCCGAGGACCGGGCCAACGGCGCCGTACCGGTGATGGTGGCGGCCACCGCCGGCACCACCGGCGCCGGTATGATCGACCCATTGCACGCCTGCGCCGACATCGCGCAGCAGGAGCGTCTTTGGTATCACGTCGATGCCGCCTGGGGCGGCGCGGCGCTGGCCTCGAATCGGCTGCGCAAGGTGCTCGATGGAATCGAGCGCGCCGACTCGATCACCATCGATGCCCACAAATGGCTGGCGACGACCATGGGCTGCGCCATATTCATCACGCGCCATGGTCCCCTCTTGTCCGAAGCGTTTCACGCCTCGACGAATTTCATGCCGTCCAGTATCTCGGCTGTCGATCCGTATCTCAACAGCGTGCAATGGTCGCGCCGTTTCCTGGGATTGCGCTTGTTTCTCGCGCTGGCCGCCGCCGGCTGGGACGGCCTCGGCGCGCATGTGGAGCGCAGCGTCGAGGTAGTGGATCGAGTCAAGGAGCGGCTCGTGAGCCTGGGCTGGTCCGTGGCCAACGATTCCGCGTTGGCGGTGCTAGATGTCGTGCCACCCGCCGCACTCGGAGACGTCCGGACTCTGGTGCGCCGCGTGGTGGCCTCCGGCCAAGCGTGGGTGGCGCCCGCCACATTCGAGGGCCGCGATGTGGTGCGGATCTGCGCCACCAATGGCGAAACGACCCTCGAGGACGTGAACGCCCTGATCGCCGTGCTCAATGGCGGAAGCTAGGCCAGCGCTGACGTCTAGGACCTGCGCTGAGAGAGTGTTCGAACGACCAGAGCTTCGATCGCCGCCACCGAATGGAAATTCTCAGGCGTAATATCCGACTGGGGAATGGCGATATCGAACTCGAGCTCGACGGCCAGCATCAGATTCACCATTTTCAGCGAGCTGACACCCAGGTCGCTCAACTGCTGGTCGGCCGGAAACGGGTGAGGGAGCACCGCCTTCGTCCCAAGCGTCTGTTTCACGAGAACGACGAGCGTATCGCTCACCCCCTCAAGCGTCTTCGGATCCACTCGTACCACTCCTGCGAAAAAGCCGATCGATCATACCGTGCGCCGCGGCAAGGCGTTGAATGAGATTGACAAGGGTACTTTGCCGAGCCCGTCACACAATATAGCCAAAGTTTTACATATGCTTATGAAACTGAGCCGGCGTCACAGCCCGTTCAGCGGGTAATTACCGGTTGTCCGCCGGGAGACTCTCCGCATAATGAAGCCGAACTTACGGTGATCGGGGAATTGATGGAACCTCAACGAATGCCGGGCACTGCCCGGGTAATCAGTGTTCGCCAGAACGATCTGACGGCGCGCGCGCGCGCTGCGGCCGACGTGGCCAAATCGAACGCTGCGGCGGTCGACGCGGAAGCTCGTTTTCCCACCGAAGCCTTCGCCGAGATTCGCAAGCAGCGGCTTCTCGGCATCCAGGTCCCTCCAGCCTTGGGCGGCGAAGGGGCGAGCATCGCGGAAATCGCCGACGTGTGCTACATCCTCGGCCAAGCCTGCTCGTCGACCGCGCTGATCTACGCCATGCACCAGATCAAGATGGCGTGCATCACGCGCCACGCCAAGGGCAATGCCGCGCTCGAGCGCATTCTGGGCCGCATCGCGGCCGAGCAGCTGCTCATGGCATCGTCGACCACCGAAGGCCAGGCCGGCGGCAACGTTCGCTCCAGCGAAGCGGCCGTCGAGCATGACGGCGCAGCAGATCACCCTCGAGCGCAAGGCAACGGTCATTTCCTATGCGGTGGAGGCGGACGGCGTCGTCACCACCGCGCGCCGCGCCGCCGACGCCGCGGGCTCCGACCAAGTGCTGCTGGTGCTGCTCAAGGCGGATTACACTCTCGAACGCCTGCAGGTATGGGACACCCTCGGTATGCGCGGGACGCACAGCGAGGGCTTCACGCTGCGCGCGCGCGCCGCGGCCGAGCAAATCATGCCCGAGCCCTACGAGCGAATTCACGCGCAGACCATGGTGCCGTTCGCCCACCTGCTGTGGGGTTCGGTATGGGCGGGGATCGCCGCCGCCGCGGTCGGCAAGGCACAGGCCTTCGTTCGCCATGCGGTCCGCGGCTCGAACGGCCAAATGCCGCCCGGCGCCCCTCACTTCACCCAGGCGGTCTCGACGCTGCGCACGTTGCGAGGCGTGCTGGCGGCGAACCTGCGCAGCTACGAAGTCCGATCATGTCGGACGAAAAGGCGATCTCCTCCCTGGAGTTTCAGGCCATGATCACCTTGACCAAGGTGCAGGCGTCGGAGCTCGCGGTGACGGCCGTGTTGAGCTCGCTGCGCGCCTGCGGCTTGTCCGGCTACCGCAACGACACCGAATTCACCATCGGCCGGCTCCTGCGCGACGTGCTGTCCGCGCCGCTCATGATCAACAACGACCGCATACTCACCAATCTCGCCACGACGTCGCTGATGACGCCGTTGCCGACCTCAATCAGTGGTTGAACCGCCCATGTCCAATACCAGCAGTCCGGCTTCCGCCGCCGGCCTCGATGCTTCTGCCGATCCTCTCGCGCCATCGCTGAGGGACTCTTTCGATCCATGGGCGTCGACGGCGTGTACGCGCGCACCGCGCTGTATACGCATGTCGTCGAGCGCCTCGAAGCATACATCACGCGGCCAGCGCGACCCCAAAGCGGAAGTCATGCGCTTCCCGCCGGTGATGAGCCGCAGGCAATTGGAGAAATCCGGCTATCTCAAGAGCTTCCCCAATTTGCTGGGTTGCGTGTGCGCCCTGCACGGCTCCGAAGCCTCGATCCGGTCGGCGGTCGACCGCTATGACAACGGCGGCGACTGGACCACGTCGGTCACCTCCTCGGACCTCGTGCTGTCGCCGGCGGCGTGCTATCCCGTGTATCCCATCGTGGCCACCCGCGGCCGGCTGCCGGCCGGCGGTCTGCAATTCGATATCGAAGCCGACGTGTTCAGACACGAGCCGTCGCGCAGCCTGGATCGTCTGCAGTCGTTTCGGATGCGCGAATTCGTGCGCATCGGTTCGCCGCAGGAAATCCTGGAGTTCCGCGAGAGCTGGATGGCCCGGGCCCCGCTGCTCGCGGCCGACCTCAGTCTGCCCTTCAGCATCGACGTGGCGAACGATCCGTTTTTCGGCCGCGTCGGCCAAGTCATGGCCGTCAGTCAGCGGCAGCAGGCGCTGAAATTCGAATTGCTGATTCCGTACTACCCGTCGGCGGCGCCCACCGCGTGCATGAGCTTCAACTATCACCGCGAACACTTCGGCCAGGTGTGGGGCATCCATGACGACGAGGGCGATTTGGCGCATACCAGTTGCGTCGCCTTCGGTATCGACCGGCTGGCCGTCGCGCTGTTCGCCAATCACGGCTTGGACCTGCAGAAGTGGCCCGCAGTGACCAGGACCGCCCTGGCGCTGTAGGATTCGCCGGGATGCCACGTGCCGCTCGATCCGCGCGTTAAACGGTTCTTGGATGTGCTGGCGGCGGGCACACCGCCGAGCGCGCTCGACACGACGGTGCAGGAACGCCGCCTGGGGCTCGTCGAACTCATGAAGCTGGCCGGTCCCGAGGTAGCCGTGGGCCGCGTCGAGGACCGAACCTTACCCGGGCCCGCCGGCACCGCTTGGGGTCAGGATCTACACGCCTCTCGACGCCGGATCCAACCTGCTGCCGGGGTTGATCTACTTCCACGGCGGCGGTTTGGTGGCGGGCAGCGTGGCGACGCATGATCCCATCGGGCGGTCGCTCGCAAATTCGGGCGCCTGCCGGGTGGTCTCTGTCGAGTACCGACTGGCACCCGAACACCCATTTCCCGCCGCGCTCGACGACGCCTTGGCGGCGGTCAGGTATATCGGCGCTCACGCCGCCGAGTTCGGTATCGACGGTGCGCGTCTCGGCATATGCGGTGACTCGGCGGGCGCCACGCTCGCGGCGGCGACGACCCAAGCAGTCGCCCGAATCGGCGGCCCGCGGCTGGCATTGCAGCTCCTGATCTGCCCGATTCTCGACTACAGCCGCTCAAACCGGCTCCCGGCGCGACCTCGCCAGCGGTTATCTGGTCGATCAGGCCACACTCGAGCACGACCTCTTGCACTACGCGCCGCCAGGAACGGATCCGGCCGACCCGCGCATCTCGCCGCTGCGTGCCCCGGATATCGCCGGTCTCCCACGTACTTTCATTCACACGGCGGAATTCGATCCGCTGCGCGACGAAGGCCGGGACTATTTCGAACGCCTCGAGCGCGCGCACTGTGAAGTGTCCTACACTTGCCACCCAGGTATGATCCATCTTTTCTACGGCCTGGGGGCCGTGATTCCGTATGCCCGTACCGCGTTCGAGCAGATCGGCGGCGAGATTCGGGCTGCGTTGGCCTGACCGAAGGAGAGTAAAGTGGCGGAGCGCGTCGTTGCGGAACGCATGATTCATGGGCTGCATGCGGCGCGCGTCGGCGGCGATCTCGCCGGCCTGTGCCGGCTGTTTGCGGATCAAGGCCGATTTGAAATCGTCGGCGCCAGCGCCGACAAGCCGATCGCGATCCGCGCTAGCGGCATTGCGGAATTTCGGCCGTGGCTCGCCATGATGGTCAAGGTGTTTCGCCTGAGCGACTACACCTTGTTGTCGCTGGTGGTCGAGTGGCCCCGAGCCACGGCGCACTGGCGTGCCGATATCTACTCCAAGGTCACCGGCGTCACCATCCCCACCGAACTCGTCGACCTCGTGGAACTGAGCGAGGACCGTATCTTGAACTACACCGAGTTCTTCGCGCCCCGCTGAGCAGCACCCAAGAGATCCGGAATGCCGGCGAACGAACCTCAATGGTTGAGAATCGCACGCGAATTGCGTGCCATGGCGCAAACCGGCCTGACGTTCACCGCGGACCGCTTCGACCGGCAGCGCTATGAACGGTTGCGCGAGTTGGCGGCAACGATGCTGGCTCAGGGGTCTGATGAGGACTACGACGTGACCCTCGGCGTCTTGCGGGAGGACAAGGGCTATGCAACGCCCAAGGTCGACGTAAGGGGCGCCGCCTTCGTCGATGGGCGCGTGCTGCTGGTGCGCGAGATCAGCGACGGCAAATGGACGCTGCCCGGCGGCTGGGCCGACGTCAATCAGACCGCCGCCGAATGCGTCGTCAGAGAAATCGCCGAGGAGTCGGGATTCGAGGCCAGGGCGCTCAAGCTCGCCGCCGTGCACGACTACCAGACGAGCAATCATCCGGCTCGTCACATCGATTCGATTTATAAGATGTTCTTCATCTGCGAAATCACCGGCGGCGCCGCCCGCGCCAGCGACGAGACCAGCGAGGTCGCTTTCTTTGCGCGCGACGCCCTACCGCCGCTGTCCCTGGGACGAACCACCGCCGCGCAAATCGACCGGATGTTCCAGCACGCGGAGCATCCGGACCTGCCCGCGGACTTCGACTGATCGCCGCTGCAGCGGGCTATCGGCCGGGCCGCAAGATCTTCACACAGTTAACTTCCTTGAAGACTATGCCACGCTTGAAACTCGCCGGGGCGAACTCGAAATCTTGCGATATTGCCGTCGTGCAAATTTAGGAACTCTGTTTCTATCAATTTAAAAACCTCGTTCGCATCGGCCTCGGATAGATTTTGAGCCTCAATGAGATCTCTAACTCTGCGCACCACTTGCGAGCCCGCGACTTTTTCGAGAATGACCGTTCGAATGATGTCGTGGATCATAGTTCGGTATTTCAGCTTCAATATATTGGGCTCTCCCATCGTTTGCTGGATCGCCGAATAGCGGCGCGATGACCGCTCATAGGCCCAGATATACAGATCTCGCAACAGGCTGACGTCGGTTTTCTCATAAATACCCAAGAGTGCTTTTACATAGGTATCCCGGTCGACGTCAGTGAATGACAGAGGATTTAGATTTTTCTTGATTAACGAAATGTTGGCCGCGAGGCGCGCTGTTCTTTTATTAACATCCTCGAATGCCTGTATATAGGATAGGTGAACCAACGAAAAAAAAGATTGCTCGAATGGATCATCGATTAGATTCAGCTTTTCGATGAAGACCTGAAAGCAATCCCTCAGAACATGAGGATTATCCAGCGGAATATAAGCCGTTCCGCCAATGCCAACGGCAATTTGCCTCAAGCGGCCGGATGCGCTCGGGTCCCCCAAAAGATCTTCAGACAGCAGCGCATGAATACTAAATATTTCGTGAGAGCCAACCACTTCTTCGGCGGCCGATTCAACGAGGTACTCGATCGCCGCTTTATGGTTCAAAATCATCTGCGCCTCGGACGCATCTTTACCCGGCGCATTTTCACCGAGCTCGATGAGGCGCTTGGTTTCCAAGAGGGAATAAGTGTTCCCCTCGCCCAATATTTTGTCCCAATTTTGACGGAGCAAGGCGATTTTCGGCTAGCGAGGCGTCATCAGGCTAAATAAGGCAAGTCCACGGCGACGCTGAGTCCTCCGCCTTCGCGGTTGGCCAGATGAATGCGCCCACCATGGGCCTCGGCTATTTCGCGCGCGAGCGCAAGTCCGAGTCCTGTGCCGCTGCGCTTGGTTGAATAGAACGGCAGCAGCGCCTGCGCGAGAACTGTCTGGCTCATGCCTGCGCCCCGATCGCGCACTTCTATACGCTGATCCGTGCCCACGCACGTGATCAGAAGCTCCACCGAACTCTCGGCACCTCCCGCCTCATGCGCATTCTTGAGCAGATTGATCAAAGCCTGCTCGACTTGCACTCGATCGAACCAGCCCGGCAGCTCGGGAAGGGCCGCCGCCGCCGTAAACGTCTGCTGACGCGCGAGATCGGCCAGGAATGCCGCCCACTCGATGCGCTCAGGGCGGGGCGCCGGCAATTTGGCAAAATCCGCATAGCCGCTCACGAAGTGATGCAAATGCTCGGCACGTTCAGCGATGGCCGCGAATACGCCCGGCAGCGTCGAGTAGTCGCCGCGCCGCGCGATCTCGGCACCAGAGTGCGCCAGCGACGACAGCGGCCCCAATGAATTGTTGAGCTCGTGACTCAGCACGCGAATTAGCTTCTTCCAGGTCGAGACCTCCTGGCGCGACAGTTCCCGGGTCAACCGCTTGATCAGATACAGCCGAAAAGTGCGCCCTTGCAGGATGAAGGCGCGCTGCGACAGATGAAATGTCTCCTCTACCCCCTCGATCTCGCTCGCAAACAGGCTGTCGCCCGGTGCTGAGGCGGCGCCGCGCAGGGCCGGCGGCGCACGCATCAGCGCCTCGCCGAAACGCAGCCCGTTGAGGCTTCGCCCCTCGCTCAACAAGTGACGTGCTGCGATGTTGGCATAGGCGATGCGCTCGTGCGCATCAATCAACACCAATGCCACGGGCGAATTTTGCATGACCGTGTCCAGCAACAGTTCGCGCTGTACCAGATGCGCACGCTGCGCGCGCAGCGCCGAAGACAGTTCGTTGTGCGCCCTCATCAACTCGCCGAGTTCATCCTCGCGGTCCGCGACGAAAGACATACTGAAGTCGCCTTCCCTGTAGCTCGCGACCGTGCCCGCCAACGCCCGCAGCATCTGCCCTATCGGCAGCATGACTCGCGCGGTCAGCCATAGAACCGGAACTATCGCGACGGCCACGACCAACAACCACGCCAGAAACAGGTTGTGAAGCACATGCACAGCCCACGCGCTGATCGCAGCCACCAGCATGACGAGCGCGAACAACAGAAGCGTCAGTTTGGCTCGTAGGGTCATATTGGCCCTCAGCCGAGCGGACGCAAGTTGAAGCGCTCCATGCGGCGGTACAGGGCCTGGCGCGACAGCCCGAGGCTTTGTGCCGCCCGGCTGATGTTGCCGCCCGCCTCGCGCAAGCTGGCCTCGATCAACTCCCGACTGGGTTCAGCGTCGCGATCGCCGCGGCCCGGCGACCCCTCGCCCCCGCGGCTGAGCGGCGGCTCGCTTGCGCGCCGCGCCGCATCGCCTTCCACCGACGATCGCTGCGGCACAGGCAGATTCAAATCCGCCGCCCTCACGGTTTGCTCGTGCACCAGGAGTTTGGCTCGTTCGATCGAATTGCGCAGCTCGCGTACGTTGCCGGGCCATTCATGCGCCAAGAGCGCCGCCACGGCGTCGTCGCTCAATTGCAGGGGCTGACCAAGAAAAAACCGGGCGAGCGGTAAAATGTCAGCAGGTCGTTCCGCCAGCGACGGCACGGGAATCTCGATGACATTGAGCCGATAGTACAGATCTTCACGAAAGCGGCCGTCGCGGATCAGCGCGGGCAGGTCGGCATTCGTGGCGCTCAAAATCCGCACGCGCGTGCTATGAGTACGGCCGGAACCCAGCATCTCGTACTGACCCGTTTCGAGGACGCGCAGCAGCTTCACCTGGCCAGCGAGCGGCAGATCACCGATCTCGTCCAGGAACAGCGTTCCGCCGTTCGCCAGCTCGAACCGACCAATGCGCGCGCGATTGGCTCCCGTATAGGCGCCTGCCTCCACACCGAATAACTCCGCCTCGATCAGCTCAGACGGGATCGCACCGCAATTGATCGCGACGAAGGGCCCATTGCGAATTGAGGAATTGGCGTGAATGATCTGCGCGATGCACTCCTTGCCGGCGCCGTTGGGCCCGGTGATCAGCACGCGCACGTCCGCCCTGGCCACGCGGCAGGCAAGCTCCACGGCTCGCTCCATCCCATCGGAAGCGAAGACGATGTTGCACAAGTCATACTGCTCAGCCAACCGCTCCCGGCGCCGCCGCTGCTCTTCTTGCAGCCGTTGACGCTCGCGGGTCGCCTCGGCCAGTTCCAGCAGGTTCTCGACGGCCGCCAGCAGCTTGTCGTTGTCCCAGGGCTTTCCGATGTAATCTGCCGCGCCTGCCTTGACGAGCTGCACGGCGGCTTCCAGATGTGTCCAAGCGGTCAACAGAATTACCGGCAAATCGGGTTGACCAGCCCGCAGTGCACGAAACAGTGCCCTCCCCTCCTCGCCCGACGTCGTGTCGGCGCCGAAGTTCATATCGGCGATGACGAGATCGACCCGCTCCTGCGCCGACATCGCCAGGCCCTTCTGCGGCGTGGAGGCGGTCAGCGTTCGAATGTCATGCAAACCGAACAGCAGCGACAGCGCCTGGGCCACTGCAGGATTATCATCGATGACCAGTACGGTGCGCATTGAGCGATGTTAGCGGGGTGCGACGCGGAATCACACCAGGCGCGCTCTCGGGATCACCCGCCGCGTGTCGCCAGGGCGGGAGGAATGGACGCCGCGCGCAGTGCCGGCCATAAAACTGCGAACTGACCCAGCAACAGCATGACGACGGCGCCGACGATCGCGCGGCTGCTGTCCATGCGCACCATTTCGAAGCTGTGCACCATCCACAGATTCAACGCGATGGCGAAGGCAATGCCGACCGTCGCGCCTGCCCCGGCAATCATGAAATTTTCTGCTTGAAAATAGCGCACGATGGCCCGCCGCGTGGCGCCCAGGGCACGGCGAATGCCGATTTGTTGCCGGCGCTGGGCGACCCAATAGCTGGTCAGCCCGACGATGCCGAATGCGGTGACGATGAGTAACGCGATGCAGATGGCACTGAGCAGCACAATGAGACCATGTTCGCCGCGATAGGCATCGGCGCGAACATCTTGCATGGATTTTGTTTTCAGGATTCGATTTTCGTCCAGGGCAAAGAGCTTGGCCTCCGCCGATTTCATCACGGCATCGCGCTGCCCCGGTTGTACCCGCACAATATAAACATTGGTGTCCCCAATCAACCGATAGGGAGACATGACGGAATTTTCGGCGAAGGTACTGAACAATCCGGTGGCAACCGTGAAAGGACCTTGCAGGCGATCCACGACGCCGACAATGGGTACGGGTTTGCTGGTCTCGACATAAATGGGCTTGCCGAGAGCGTCACCATTGGGGAAGAGCTTGGCCGCCAGTGCTTTCGTCACGATGTAGCCGCTGGCCGCGGGCACCTCGTTGTCCGTGCGATTCGCGACGTCAGCGGCGGAAAAATAGCGGCCGGCGATGAGCGTGAGTCCCAGGGTATGCAAGGCGTGCTCGTCCCCCATGTAGTGCGCGGCATACGCCGTGGGCGTCTTTTGATCGGGGGTTAGATTGACGGTCTCGGTCCATCCTCCGCCTTCCAGGGGATACTGGTTGGCGGCGTAGGCGTCGACCACACCGGGAAGCGCCCGCAAGTTCGCCGAGATCCCTGGCGAGACGCGCAGCCTGATCTTGGGGATGATCCACCATTTCGCTTTGCATGACGAAGATATCGGCTTCTTCGATACCCGTCGGCCTGTCGCTCCACGCCATGCGCTGCTCGACCAGGCTCAACGCGTTGGCCAGGAAGGCCAACGTAACCGCCATCTGGGTGGCGATCGAGAAGGCGCCGAATTTATTGCGGCGCATGGCGGACAGAATCGGTCGCATTTCCATGATATTCACTACTGTGCTTTGAGTTGCCACGCGGGCTGCACGTGCGCCGCCCGCCACGTGGGATAAAGCCCCGCCAGCACCGTGGCCGACACGGCCAGCAGGACGGTAATGCCGATATCCGCCCAATCAAGATGCGCCAGGGCCACGAATTCCTTGGTCAGCAACGAACGCGCCGCCCATAGCCCCAATGCCGTCAAGATGCAGCCCGAATATTCCGCCGGCGAGTCCCACCACCCCCGTTTCGATCAGGCATTGCGCGAATATCGCCCCGCGACTGGCGCCCAGGGCGCGCCGCACGCCAATGTCGCCCGCACGTCCCATGATCTTCGCCAGCATCAGCCCCATAGCATTCATCAGGCAGACCAGCAGAAATCCGAATGACACCAATATCAAAATATCCACTTCACTCGGAACGATGTGCCTGTATTGCAGCCATTGCTTCACATCACGCAATTGGGTACGCGGCAGCCAATGGAATCGGCCCAAGCGCTGCTGTTCAGCCGCGTAGTTATTGAGAAAGGCACGATAGCGCTGGATATCTGTTTCGGTCGGCAGTTCCGCCCAGAATTGCAGCCATAAACAGTCGGATCTCAGACGCCCCTCCCAGCCGGGATCGACATCACCGCTGCAAGAGGTGCTGCCGATGCTGCCTAGTCTGTTTTTCGATCGCATGGGTAAAGGGGACGAATGACCGCTTCGCCGTCGCCGAACGGACGGACATCCAGATCGTAAAAACGCGGCAGAAGCCGCCAATCATCCAACACCCCGCTGACCGTGTAGGATTCGTTTCCGAGACGAACGGTCTTGCCGACGCTGTTGGTGCCGCCGAACAGCTGGTCGTTCATATCCTGGCTGAGTACCACCACTGCGGCGCGCGATTCGTCGTCCGACGCACTCCAGGGAGCGCCATACTTGAATGGCACGTCGAACATCGGGAAGAAATCCGTAAAGGCTCGCGCGCACCATGACCTTGGCCGGCTTTTGCTTCGGATCCGCCGGCCGCAAGGACAGCCGCGCTGCAAACATGCCGGATTGGCGCTTGGCGGCATGCGCCTTCATCAATCCCATTACATCGATATAGCTGAGCTGAGGCTTCCAAGCGGTCCGGAGCCCCGCCGCTGTGCTTGTCCGGTCCCCAGTTATCGATCTGCGGCGCGAACAGCCGGCTGGATTTTTGCGGGATGGGATCACCCGACATCGCTCGGAATACCGTGAGGGCCGTCATGCAGGTACCGATGCCGACGGCAATGGCCGCGATCATCAGCACTGTCAGCACCACATTGCGCCGCAGGCTGCGAAACCCCAATCCCAGATAGTAGCTGAACATCTGCGTCCCCTACATTCGAGCGTTGGCGCCGGCGGCGACACGCGGCTGCGCCGTCAAGTCGACCACTTGGCCATCCACGACGTGCACCTCGCGCTGCGCGCGCACCGCGAGTTCTGGGTCATGGGTCACCATGACGATGGTCGCGCCGCCGCGATGCAGTTCTTCGAGCAGATCCATGACTCCGCGCGCCATTTGGGAATCCAAATTTCCGGTGGGCTCGTCCGCCAGCAGCAGTCGAGGCGAGCCGGCGAGCGCACGGGCAATCGCCACTCTCTGCTGTTGGCCGCCGGACAGCTCCGCGGGATAGTGCCGGCCGCGTGCCGACAGACCGACCCGAGCCAATGACTCCTGGATGCGGCGGCGCCTCTCGGCGCCGTCGAAGCCCCGATACCGTAGCGGCACGTCGATGTTGTCCTGCACGTTCAGATCGGCGATCAGATTGAAGGCCTGAAAAATAAAGCCGATTTTCTCGTTGCGCAGCCGCGAGCGCTGATTGTCATTGAGGCCGCGTACATTGGCGCCGTCCAATTGATACTCCCCGCCGGCGAATTCCTCGAGCAGACCCGCAATGGTGAGAAACGTGGTCTTGCCGGAACCCGAAGGCCCGGTCACCGCCACGAATTCGCCTTCGCGCACGTGAATCGAAAAATCCCGCAGCGCGAAGGTTTCGACCACCTCGGTCCGATACGCCTTCGACAGGTGAGTCATTTTGAGCATGCTGGCCTCTTGCGGCTGGTTGAATCAATCATCGCGTTCGAATTCGAATGTGGTGTCCCTGGGATCATTCTCAGTGGCTCAAGATGATTCGCTGCGCACCGTTGAAGGCATCGGTACCCGAGATGACGATCTGGTCGCCCACCACCAGCCCATCGAGAATCTCGACCTTGGCGATGCTTGCCGCACCAAGCTGCACCGGCCGGCGCTCCGCGACGTTGCCATGCACGACATAGGCAAAGCCCCCGCCCTCCTGATCCACGAAGGCGCCGCGGTCGACCATGAGCACGTTGTCGCGCCTGTCGATGAAGATTCGAACCGACAATCGCTGGCTCTGCCGCAGGCCCGCCGGCTTTTCGTTGCCGAAGCGCAGCCGAGCCGTGACCTGCCCCGCGACCACTTCGGGCGACACGCCGCTCACACCGCCCTGCCAGTGCTGTCCTCCGCCCTCCAGGTCCGCGGTCATGCCGGTGCGCAGGTCTCGAGCGAGGCTTTCCGTCACTTTGATCTCGACTTCCAGCGCCGAGAGATCGACCACCGTGAGCAGCGGTGCATCCTTGGCGACACTGGCGCGATCGGCGACCTGCACCTGGCCGACTTGCCCGTCCACAGGGGACCGCACATTCAATCCATCCACCTGCCGCTTGAGATCCGCCACCAGGTATTGCTGCCGATCGAACAGCGCCTTCTTGCTGTCGATGTCGAATCGATTCTGCTTGGGTTGCGACTCATAGTTCATTTTCGCCTGTTCGAACGCGAACTGCGCCTTCTCCAGCGAGTCCTCGGCTTTGAGCGCCTGCAATTCCGTATATGAGCCGAGTTCGAACGCCTTGCGGCTGCGGTCGAGTTCGCGCCGCGCGGTTTTCTGATCGACTTGCGCTTGGGCAAAGGAGTCCCGAAGCTGCAGCAGTTTTTGATCGGCATCGAGCGTCGCACGCTGCCAATCGATGCGCAGACCCACCGCCGATGCCTCCTCTTGCGACAGCTTGGCGGCCAAATCCGGACTGTCGACGATGGCCAGCACTTGCCCCTTGGACACAGTGTCGCCGGCATGCACCTTGAGCGTGACCGTTCCGAGAGCATTGGCGTACAGAGTGGGGCTGACGGCCGCCACGACCTGTCCGTCGGCCGCGATGTCTCGGACGAAGCCGCCGCGTTCCACCGCCGCAATCGCCAGTCGCGATCGATCGACAGAAGCACCCGCTCCGGCGTAGCGCAACAAATAGGCGAGCAGCACGCCGAGTCCGATGACCGCGGCGAGAACGACCAGGAGCGGCACTCGATGGCGCTTCCAGAAGCTCGTACGTTCGATCACGCGATCCTGGCCCGCGGTGTCGCGCAGCATGAGAAATTCCTTGGGTGATGGCCGAAAGCTCATGTTTCACGCTCGATGAGCAGCTCATCGATGGCGAGAAGATCTTGTTCGCTCAAGCGGCCGGCTTGCTGTTTGAGCGTCAGTACATTCGTCAAATAGTCGTAGCGCGCCTGATTGTAGGCGCGCACCGCCGCGAAGTAGTTGTTCTGCGCATTCAGCAAATCAAACTCTTTGCCCGTGCCGAATTCGACATTTCTCCGGCTCGCCTCCACCGCCCCCTGTCCCGAATCGACCGCGCGGCGCGCAGCGCCGATCCGTTGAATGCCGCTGACGATCCCGCGAAACGCCGCGCGTGTTTGCCGCTCCGTATCGCGTTGTGCCGAGTCATAGGTAGCCTGGGCCTGCCGGTACAGGGCACGCGATTGGCGCACCGCCGACGCAACCGCACCGCCCTGGAACAGGGGCCAGGCGAAGGAAACGCCCACGGTATCCACCGTTTGATTGCCGCCCAGCACCTCATCCTGATTCACTTTGGAACTCGATGCGGTCAGGGAAAAAACGGGTAAACCCCGGCCTCTCTGCGCCGACACGTCGCGCGCGGCCGCCTCCATCTTGAGTTCTGCGGTCCTCACATCGAAATTGTCCCGCCGCGCGGACATCACCCACTCATCGGCGGAGGCGGGATCGGGAGACGCCAGGGGTATGTCCTGGCGCAGCGGCGCGATCATTGCGGCACGCGGACCAACGATCTGGGTGAGTGCCAGGTTCGCATCATCGAGAACATCCTGCGCATCGATGACGCTTTGTTCGGTCGCGTCGTAGAAGGCTTGCGCCTGCTCGACGTCGCTGCGCGGACCGACGCCGGTTTGCTCCCGCGTTCTGGCCTGACTCAACAAAGTCCCGAAGGCCTCGCGTTCACCACGGTTGGCGGCAAGCTGATCGGCGGCCGACAGAATGGCGAAGTAGGCCTGCGCAACTCGCAGCAGCAGATTCTGCTGGGCGCTTCGAAAAGTCGCCTCGGCGGCGGCGGCCTGAAAATTAGCTTCCTTGAGCTGACTGAACGCCTGGAAACTCCAAAGCGTCTGCGACAGGTTCAGCCCCAAGCTGTGCACGGTACCGTAGCAATGCTGCACGCCGGACGCGGCGCTGAGCACACAGTCAGCCGCCTGAATGCCCGCCAACTGTGCACCGTCGAAGCCTGCGCGCTCGCGCGCCGCCGAGGCGGCCACCGATACCTGCGGTAACCATGGCGCGAGCGCTTGGGGCGTAACCTCGACCGCGGCATCACGCTGAAAGTGGGCGGCCTGCAGTGAGGCGTCGCGCGTCAGGGCGAGCTCATATAGCTCTTTCAGATCGTTGGCATTGGCAAGCTTCGCTGCCAGAACCGTCGCGATCAGCGCCAGTCGGTAATGCCGCATCTTCTGCCATCGCCCGTAAATTGGATTCACGTACACGGCAGAGCAAGTGGCGTGCCACGGCCAAACAGATGTAAGCAGCTGTTTTTATTACTTTATTCTGTCTCGAACACATGTGAATTGTCCGCGGACAGTGTCCGCGGACGACGGCGGACACTGACAGCGCCAGCTTGTGCCACCATCGGGCGCGCGCCGGTGACGGCGTACCGGCGACGGCTCGTCAACGGCGCGTATCCACCACGACCCGGCCCCGAATTCGGCCTTCGAGGAGCCCGGCTGCGCGATCGAGGACTTGCGAGAGACCGATTTCCTCCGTGAGAAATTCGAGCTTCTCGGCGTCGAGGTCTTCACTCAATCGGCGCCAGGCCTCCAGGCGATCCGCGCGCGGGCACATGACACTATCCACGCCGGCCAGCGTGACGCCGCGCAAAATGAACGGCGCCACTGTCGCGGGAAAATCGAGACCTGCGGCGAGACCGCACGCGGCGACGACGCCTCGATAACGCATGGAGGCGCACACGTTGGTGAGTGTGTGGCTGCCGACCACATCGATCGCCCCCGCCCAGCGCTCCTTGCCCAGAGGTTTTCCCGGGTTCGCGAATAAAGATCGATCCAAAACTTCGGTAGCACCCAGACGCTTCAGGTAATCGGTTTCCGCCGGACGCCCCGTGACGGCCACCACCCGAAACCCCAGCTTGGACAGCACGGCGACCGCAACGCTGCCCACGCCGCCCGCCGCCCCCGTCACCAGAATCTCTCCGGCCGTCGGTGCAATGCCGTGCCGTTCGAGAGCCATGACACACAACATCGCCGTGTATCCGGCAGTGCCGATGGCCATCGATTGTCGCGCCGAAAATGCGGCGGGCACGGGGATGAGCCATTCACTCTTCACTCGCGCCAGCTGCGCGAGTCCGCCCCAATGCTGTTCCCCGACCCCCCACCCGTTGAGCAGGACCCGGTCTCCGGTACGCAGGGAAGAATTCTCGGACTCCTCGACGGAACCTGCAAAATCGATTCCCGGCACCATTGGAAATTGCCGCACCACCGGTGCCTTGCCGGTGATCGCGAGTGCGTCCTTGTAATTGAGCGTCGAATAGTCGACACGCACCGTCACATCACCCGCAGGCAACCGGCTTTCCTCGAGCGCGGTGAAAGTCGCGCGATAGGGACGTTCGTCGCGCTCGATCAGGACTGCTTTGAACATGGGTCACCTGAGCCCCGATGGGCGTTGTAGCACTGCCGATCGTGCGTCGACATTGAATGCGATTCAAGCATGATGCGCTTGGCGGACTTCGCCGAGCAGATCAGGAAGATCGTTCATGCGATCGAAGGTGTAATGAGCACCCGCGTCGATCAATCGCCGCGCCGGCGTGTGCGCACAGTAGCCATAGACGGTCATTCCGGCGGCGACTCCTGCCGTCACGCCGGTAGGAGTATCCTCGATGACCGCACAGACAGCAGGTGCAACACCTGATTTGGCCGCCGCGTGCAGGAACACGTCGGGAAACGGCTTACCCCTGGCGACTTCGGAGACGCTGAACAGCTTGCCTTGAAATTTGGGAAGCAATCCGGTAATTCCCAATGTGGTCTGCATCTTGTCGTGGCTGCCGTTGGAGGCCACGCAATACGGCAATTGGATGCTCTCCAATACCGCTTCGATACCCGGAACGGCTTTGAGCTCCGACTGCAACGCCGCCGCGGTGCGCACGTGGTATTGACGAACGAAGTCCTCCGGCACCTCCCGCCCCAACATACCCGCAATCATCTCTCGGCACTGCGCCAGTGATTTGCCGACGAATTTCTCAAACACTTCTTCCAGCGTCACCGCAAGTCCCAGCTCGTTGAGCATCCCCGTGAAAATCCGGTTGGTAATCGGCTCGCTATCGACGAGCACACCGTCACAATCGAAAATCACCAAGGCAAATCGTTTCATAGTCACAGAACCGCCACCACCACCGTGCTGCACGAGATCAGTCGAATAACTCACTCAGGAAAGATCGAGTATATTTGACATCGGTATGATGGATGCGTATTTCCGCACCCACGCGGGTGGAACTTGAGGTATGGTCTTGCGATCATGAAGCCAAAGCAATACAAGCGGATACTCGCCATCGACATCGGTGGCAGCCATGTGAAGATGCGCGTGTTCGGCCGACGCGAGATGCGGCAATTTGAATCCGGGCCGGATCTGACGCCGCGTCAAATGGTGAAACACGTACACGAGCTGACCGGGGATTGGGCTTACGACGCTGTTTCCATCGGATATCCCGGCGTAGTGCTGCACGGCAAAGTGGTGGCGGAGCCGCACAATCTGGGGCGCGGCTGGGTGGGATTCGATTTTCGCAAAGCTTTTGGCCGGCCGACGCATGTCTTGAATGACGCAGCAATGCAGGCGATCGGCAGCTACGAAGGCGGACGCATGCTGTTTCTCGGCCTCGGAACAGGACTTGGATCCGCGATGATCGTCGATGGAGTCGTTGCACCCATGGAACTCGCGCACCTGGCCTACAAGAAGGGGCGAACTTACGAGGAATACGTGGGCGCGCGCGGTCTGAAGCGGCTCGGCACCAGGAAATGGAGCCGGACCGTCAACGCTGTGGTCACGCAACTGTGCACGTTATTGGAAGCCGACTATGTGGTCCTCGGCGGCGGCAATGCGCGCAAGCTGAAGCGGTTGCCGAAAAGCGCCCGCCTCGGCAGCAATGACTTCGCTTTCCTGGGGGGATTTCGCGTGTGGCATCACGCGGCTGCACCTCCGGCGGCCGCAGCGGGACGCCGGCGCAGCATCATCGTTCCGTGATCGGATCCCCGCAGTGACCTCGGCGACCTGCGGGGCATCGTGACGCCGTACACAGATTTCGGCCGCACCGAATCCGCATACTTCAAAAAGCCCGTCGGTTTGTGGACAATGCTGCGATGAAATTTCGATTGAAGGCGTTCGGCGTGCACCTGCTCGCGAGCACCGTCGCGCTGACGCTCATATTCGGCGTTCTTTACTTCGGATGGTATCGCTGGCCGGGCTGGTATCTGGCCGATGTATCCGAGGTGGTTCTGGTGATGGCCGGAGTCGATCTGGTGGTCGGCCCCCTGATCACGCTCATCATCGCCGGCGCACACAAGCCGCGGCGCGAACTCGCGCGCGACATCGCGGTAATCGTCGTGATACAGCTTGCCGCGCTGATCTACGGAACCACGTCGATCTGGAACGGGCGGCCACTGTATTACGCGTTTTCCGAGAACCAGCTGCAGGTCATTCAGGCGTATGACATCAATCCCGATGCCCTGGCTCGCGCGCGGCGGCAGAAGAAGGAACTGATACCTCATTGGTACAGCCTGCCGCGATGGATCTGGGCGCCGCTGCCGCAGGATTCACAGGAGCGCGACCGAATCGTGACCTCGGCGATCACCGGGGGCGACGATGTGATATCGATGCCGGAATATTTCAAACCCTGGGAACAGGGCTTGCCGGCGCTTCGAACCCAACTGAAGAAGGTGGATGATCTGGGCTACTTTTCGGCCGCCGACAAAAAAGTGCTCAAGGAACACTTGCGGGCCGCGGGTATTCCCGCGGACCAGCTCAATTCGATTCCCCTGACCGGACGCGGGCACCCTCTGCTCGCGGTGTTCGACCCCACCAGTCTGAAGCTCACGGCGATACTGAAGACCAAATAGACCCCTAGTTCCGGCAGAGACCTTGCGCCCCCTCACCGGAGAGACGGTGCCGCTTCGAGATGCGCATCGCGGTTCGCACGAATGGCGATGGCCAAGGGTCGGTCAAACGGATTATTGTAAGGTCCGCCCATCCTCAAGGCTTCCTGCAGTGGACCGATAAGTACGGCATGACAAATCCGACGCCCCTCTGGAGGCGAATAGTCCCCCAGTGGCCCGGAATCGGGCGCTCGAGAGGCCAGGAGGAGGCACGTCCCCTGTTGTCCGCGGTCGCCGGCGGCCTGATCGCCTGGGGGACGGCGATCGCGGGAATCGCCGTGGTGGACGTCATAGTCCGCCAGATTCTTCTGGAGGACGTCAGGACCTATCTCGCCCGGACCGCCGCCGGTACTGCGGCGCTCATCGATGGGGATCAGCTCCAAACATTCAACAGTCCCGATCAGGACGGTTCACCCGAGTACAACCGTGCTTCTCGTCCTCTGCGCGTGCTGCTCGATACCAATCCCGACATCCGATTTGCCTACGTCGGTGTCATGCAGGGAGACGCCATGCACTTCGTGCTGGACGGAACCCGCCCAGGCACCTTTGATGAAACGGGCCGGCCGATCCATTCGCCGCCGATGGAGGTGGATGAGCTGAGTCCGGGGGAACGAGAAGTTTCGCAAACCCACGAATTGACGGTGGAAAAGGAACCCACTGCCACGGCATGGGGCATGGGGATTCGCGCCCACGCGCCGGTGTTCGCGCACAACGGCGAAATGGTCGGTTACGTCGGCATCACAGTTCGAGCCGACCGCTACCGGCAGCTGGTTCGGCGAGTCGACGTATCGGCCGTGCTCGGCGTCTTGATCGCAGGCGCCCTCGCGTTCCTCAGCGGCGTTGCCATCTGGCGAGCCCAGATCGCCCGCAGCCGGGCCATGGCTGCCCAAGCTCATACGGAAGATCAGCTGAAACGCGCCCAGCAATTCGCCAATCTTGGAATTTGGTATGCGAACCTGCTGACCAGTGACGGATCGATGTCCGACGAACTGCGGCAACTACTGGGCAATCCTCAGGAGCAAAACCGGCCGCTGACCGCGTATCTTGCGGCCACTCATCCTGAGGACCGCTCATTGGTCGAGACCATGCTGGCGGAACTGGCATCCAGCGGGGGATCACGCACACTCGATCACCGGTTCGTCATTGCCGGCGTCATCAAACACGTGCGTGCGGCGGTTGCGGTGCGCTGCGACTCGCGCGGTCAACCCCTGGAAATGCAGGGCATCGTGCTCGACCTCACCGATCTGAAGGCGGCCGCGTCCGAAACGCTGCGCGCCAAGGAGGTTGCCGAATCGGCCAACCGCGCGAAGAGCGACTTCCTCGCCAACATGAGCCACGAAATTCGCACACCCATGAACGGCGTGCTCGGCATGACCGAACTGCTGCTCGATACGCGCCTCGACACCGTGCAGCGTGACTACGCGGAGACCATCCGCGACAGCGGCACCTCGCTGCTGACCGTCATCAATGACATTCTGGACTTCTCCAAAGTGGAAGCCGGCAAGCTCGAGCTCGAACTGCTGGAAGTGGACTTGCGCGATACCTTCGAAGACGTCGCCCGTCTCCTCTCGATTCAGGCCCATGCAAAAGACCTGGAGCTGACCGCTCAAATCGACACCAAGCTTCCCAATCTCGTCAAGGGTGATGCGGGGCGCATCAGACAGATTCTCTTGAACCTCGCCGGCAACGCCATCAAGTTCACGGCCAAGGGCGAAGTCTCGCTCGAAATCAAAGTCCTTGCCAGCGACCAGAACGGCACGAAGGTCCGCTGCGAAGTACGCGACACCGGTATCGGCATTCCCAACGATCGCTTGGAATCCTTATTTGCGCCCTTCACGCAGGTGGACACGTCGACGACGCGCAGATTCGGCGGCACCGGATTGGGGTTATCCATAGTACGGCGTCTGGTCGAACTGATGGGCGGTGAGACGGGTGTTGAAAGTGTCGAAGGGGTGGGTTCACTTTTCTGGTTTACCGCGCATTTCGCGCCGGTCGTCCACAGCGTGCAGCCGCTCTATCCAGCGCCGGCATCCATCAAAGGACGGCGGGTACTCGTGGTGGATGACAACGCCACCAACCGCAAAGTCCTGATGGGTCAACTTCTCTTGTGCGGCGTCGAACCGGTATGCGCGAGTTCGGCGGATGAAGCGCTGGCGCTCATGCGTCAGGCCCGTGCCGCGAACCGTCCCTTCGACGCAGCACTGCTCGATCATCAGATGCCCGATCGCGACGGCGCGGATCTCGGCCGCACCATCGTCCAGGATGACGCATTGAAATGCGCGCGGTTGATTTTATTGACCTCCTCCGGTCAACGGAGCGACGGGCAATTGTTCGCCGATATCGGCTTTGCGGCCTATCTGTTGAAACCGGTCACACAGCGCGACCTGACCGAGTGTCTGATACTGGTGCTCGCCAACCCGGCACACTCCTGGCATTTGCAGAGCCAGCCGATGATCACACGTCATGCACTGCTTGCGCAGCGAGCCCAGACGCGCAGCCGAATTTTGCTGGCCGAGGATAATCTCGTCAATCAGAAGGTCGCCTTGAAATTGCTGGAGAAACTGGAGTACCGCGTCGAAGTCGTCGCGGATGGTTTGGCCGCCGTCGCCGCCTGGCAGACGGGAAAATTCGATCTCATCATCATGGATTGCCAGATGCCGCAGATGGACGGCTACGAGGCAACACGCGAAATCCGCAGGCTCGAGGAAGGTAAGCGCCACATCCCCATCGTGGCGCTCACTGCGCATGCCATGAAAGGCGATGAAGAGAAGTGCCGCGCCGCCGGCATGGACGACTACCTGTCCAAGCCCATCGATCGGGGCAGGCTAAAGGCCTGCTTGGATAATCTCCTGCCCAACACCGCCTCGACGGGATCGATGCTCGCCCTCGAGGGTCCTCCGGTCCCCGCAGAAAGCGCACCGGGGCATGCGGCGGCGCAACCTGATAGTCCGATCGATTGGGCGGCATTGCTGGAATCGATCGATGGCGACAGGAAATTCGCGCGCGATCTGGCGGATGCATTCATCGGAACCGGAGACCGCGAGATCGCGGCCATTGCGGCGGCGGTGGGCGCCGGCGATGCCACGGCATTGCGCCTGTCCGCACATGCACTCAAAGGCGCCAGCGCAAATTTGCGCGCCTCCGCGGCAACTTCGGCCGCGGCGCTGCTCGAAGCAGCCGCGCGCCAGGGAAAGAGCGCGCAAATTCCAGCCCTCGCAGAGAAGCTCACTACCGAGGTCAGGAGAATGACTGCTTATTTGCGCTCGAAGGTGAGCTAGTCCTCGACCCAGGGATTTTGACCGGTTCGCAATCCCTATCGGTGGTGCCTCCCGCCAATCGGTCAATATCGCGGCGCCGCGGTACTGATGCCTGTTTGTCACCTGCAGCAATTTCCGACCTAGACTTCCGGTCCGTGCTCACATACCTTGGGCACATCGAAGACCGCCCGGCGCGTACCTCCCGCATCGATTGCAATATTTACAAACACGCGTTCGGCGTGGTCGCATCGCCGACGCAGATGATAGGGATCCAATGAGTTCGTTGTCGCAAGACACAGAAGCTGCGTATCCCTTCCTCTCCGGCGGGGGTGAACTTGCGACACTCATCGCGGCTCATGAATGGAGTTCGACGTCCTTAGGTCACATCGGCTCGTGGCCGCAACACTTGAAGTCCACGGTCGGCTTGATCCTTCGCTCACATGTTCCCATCGTCACTCTATGGGGCGTCGATGGCGTAATGATCTACAACGACGCCTATGCTGTCTTCGCGGCGGCGCGACACCCCGGACTCTTGGGCTCCAAAGTGCGCGAAGGCTGGCTCGAAGTGGCAGAATTCAACGACCACGTGATGAAGGTGGGGCTTGCCGGCGGCACCCTCGCCTATCGGGACCAGGAACTGACTCTCTATCGAAACAATCGGCCCGAGCAGGTCTGGATGGACCTGGTTTATTCGCCGATCCTGGACGAGACCGGCAGGCCGGCCGGCGTCATGGCCATCGTGACGGACACCACTCAGAAGGTCCTGGCCGAGCGCTCCCTCAAGAGCGCACAAGATCGTGCACAGCAGGAACTTCTCAACAGAGAGGCGCATCTCAAGACTTTGAACGCAGAGCTGGAAAGGCAAGTGATCGAACGATCCGTCGTCGGCGGGCAATTCTGGCAGATCACGCCGGATCTACTCGGCGTATTGAAAGCCAACGGTGTATTCGAACGAGTCAATCCGGCCTGGTTCAAGGTCCTCGGATGGACGGCAGAGGAAGTCCAGGCCGTATCCATCTTCGAGCTGCTGCATCCCGATGATCGTGAACCGACCCGGGTCGGCTTCGAACATCTCAAGAGAGGCAATCCGATTTTGCGTTTCGAGAACCGGTATCGACGGAAGGACGGCGGCTACAATTGGTTCGCGTGGTCTGCCACGCCGTTTGGGGACGCATACTATGCAAGCGGCCGCGACATCACTGCGGAGAAGGAAGCCGCCGCCAGCCTGGCCGCGACGCAAGATGTTCTGCGGCAATCGCAAAAAATGGAAGCCATCGGTCAGCTCACCGGCGGCATCGCGCACGACTTCAATAACTTGCTGGCAGGCATCAGCGGCAGCTTGGAACTCCTGAGTCATCGATTGGCGCAGGGGCGATTCGGCGAGATGGAGCGCTACATCGCGGCCGCGCAGGGAGCCTCCAAACGTGCGGCGGCGCTTACTCAGCGCTTACTGGCCTTTGCTCGGCGCCAAACGCTCGACGCCAAGCCCACCGATATCAATCAGCACATCGATGACATGGAGGAACTCATTCGCCGCACGATGGGGCCCGCAATCGAGATCGAAACCATCAAATTCGGCGGACTTTGGAATATCTTGGCCGACGCCAATCAGCTCGAGAATGCGCTGCTCAATTTGTGCATCAACGCACGGGATGCCATGCCGGACGGCGGTGCTCTGATGATCGAAACGGGCAATCGATGGTTCGACGAACGCACCGCAGGGGAGCGCGATTTGGCAGCCGGCCAATATGTCTCACTCTGCGTCAGTGATACGGGTACAGGCATGGCGCCTGAAGTCACTGCACGCGCATTCGATCCTTTCTTCACCACCAAGCCCATCGGCATGGGTACGGGACTTGGTCTGTCGATGATCTATGGATTTGTGCGTCAATCGGGAGGCCAGGTTCAAATCCATTCGGAGATCGGCAAGGGCACGAGGGTTTGTCTGTATTTCCCGCGCCATCTTGGAGAACTCTGTATGGAAGCCGAGACCACGGGGGAGAAGGAGCGCCTCACGCCGCAGGGGCATGGACAGACCGTTCTCATCGTAGATGACGAACCGGCCGTGCGCATGCTCGTCACGGATGTCCTGAGCGAGCTCGGGTATCGCACGATCGAGGCAAGTGACGGCGTCGCGGGCCTCAAAATCCTGCAGACCAACGGCCGAATCGATTTGCTCGTCACCGACGTGGGTCTTCCCGGTGGATTGAACGGGAGGCAGATGGCCGATGCGGCGCGGCAGTATCGCCCGAACTTGAAGGTTATGTTCATCACCGGTTACGCGGAGAATGCGGCACTGAGCCACGGACACCTGGAACCGGGCATGCATGTGCTGACCAAGCCCTTTCCCGTCGAACTATTTGCGGCGCGCGTGACCGGATTGCTCGATCAGAACTGAACCATTCCACAGATTTATCCCAATGCCACTCTCCGCATTCGAGTTGGGCAAGCTCAAGATCGCCGGTCACCTTCGGGAGGAATTGGACCGCGCCGGTATTGCAGCGCAATCGATCCAATGTAAATCCGGCGGCATACAAACTCCCGGCACCGCCAGACTCACGATAACCGTGAACGGAATTCCATCGCATCTGGATCTCAAAGCGCACGAAGTGGAAGAATGCGAGTCGATCGTCGCCGGTGAAACCTGGTACAAAATCGCCGCGTTCATCAGCCGGCTGGCCCGCTGAAACAGCCGGGGCCGCCTGACCTCCGGCACTACCAAGTTACTTCTGCAGAGAATCCGCCGCCAAGGAATCAGTCTTCGGTTCATGCCTGACGGCGCGGCGCATCTCGATCTGCCGCCCAAAACAGCTCGTGTACGCCTCCGAATAAGTCATCGGGCCGCCGCGAAAAAGCTTGTGTGCCAGCTTGTGGGTATGGATAGCCACCCGGATGCGCTCGCGTCTGTCATCGGCGCTCAGACCCTTCATCAACTCCCCGCCCGCGGCGAACTCCCTGATGAAATCCAGCTCCAAGTCCTGATCAACGTGCGTGAGCATATCAGCCCCCTTGCTCGTATCCCTGTGCATGGATCTGCAGAATACCCGACTCGCGGCGCTTCGTCTGTCTGCTAACGCACCATCCCCCTCCCTCATGCGGCACACGAAACTGATAGTCTGCCCGAACTAAAGGTACTTCAAGTGTCAAGTTTTTTGGTGGATGTCGCGCATGCGGGCGCACGGCCGCGTGCCCTCGCATCATGGTGAGTTCGCGGCCCGCCCGGTCTAGCTTGCGGCAACCGGTCTCTTATAAGATGGCGGCACGTTGGCTGATACGACTGAGCGCGGACTTTTATCCGTAGCCGACGTCGAATTGGCGGCGTGACGATCCAATCCGACCTCAACTCTGGGATAACCTCCGTTATGCGCGTATGCAGAAATCCCGTATTCCTGGCTCCCGCCTTGCTGACGCTTGGACTTCCAGCCATCGCAGCGTCCGCATCCGATGCGGCCATGGCGTCGAAGATGGATCAGGACCTGCTGGAAGTCACGATTCCGCAACTTCAGCGCTACTACACGGAACACCGATACACCGTGACTCAAGTCGTACAGTGGCATCTGGCGCGCATTCATCGCTACAACGGAATTTACCGCGCCGTCGAAACGGTCATGGAAAAGACGGCGCTCGAAACGGCCGCCCACGAGGACGCCGAAGCCGCGGCCGGCCGCGCAAACCGCGGAGTGCTCTGGGGCGTGCCGATGGTGATCAAGGCCAACACCAGCATTCAAGGCGAGATCACCACCGATGGCTGGGCTGGTTACACCATTCCGGGTCATGAACTCGTCGCGCCGCGTGATGCGACCATCGTCGAAAAGTTGCGCAGCGCGGGTGCCGTCCTGATCGGCCACACGAACATGCCGGATTTTGCGAACGCCGATACGAACCGCAGCAGTTCCTTCGGCCGCACCGGCAATGCCTACGACGTGCGATTTTCACCGGGCGGTTCCTCGGGCGGGACAGTGACTGCGGTGACCTCCAACATGGCGGTCCTGGGCAATGGCACCGACACGGGTAATTCAATCCGCATGCCTGCCGCCACGAGCGGCGTTGTCGGCGTATTCCCGACGCGGGGCCTGGTGAGCATCGCCGGAATCGCGCCGCTGGACTGGCTGCTCGACAACACCGGACCGATTGCGCGCAACGTAACCGACGCGGCGATCGCGCTGTCGGTGATGGCCGGTGCGGACCCGCTCGACCCGCCCACGGCTGAGGCATCGCACAAGGCACAGCCGGGCCCGTACACGCGCTATCTCAAGGCCGATGCGTTGCGGGGCAAGCGCTTCGGCGTTCCTGCCTTTATTCTGGACGGTGTCGGCCCGCCGTTTCACGGCGTACCGGCCGAAGTGCCGGACGAACTCGCCGCGAAGCAGGCCGCCGACCAGGCCAATCCGCTCGACCCGGCGACTCGCACCGCCTTCATGAAGGCGATCGATGAACTGCGAGCGGCCGGCGCGACCGTTCTGGTCGACGAGACGATTCTGCCGGACAGCTTCGCCAAGATCGCGACCCGCGTCGCGACCTTTCCCTACGTTTTGGAAGGCACCAACCTGTTTCTGAAAACGTTCGGCCCGGAGCAGTACCGGTCGGCGAGTGAGTACGAGAAAGTCGTCGGTCACCCGATTGGTGAGTCGGTCATCGGCACCGAGCCGCTCAACGCGCAGTTCGGCAACATCACGATCACGCAACGCATGCTGGAAAGCGATCCGCAGGCCGAGACGAACTATCACGCGCCGCGCCGGCGGATGATGGAAGCATACCTGCAGACTATGGATCGGCTGCACCTGGATGGCTACGTCTATCCTGCGATCCAGATGCCGCCGGTGGACGAGACCATGCCGCAAAAGGACCACCTGAGCGACGGCCCGCATTCGGACACGAGCTGGGTGAACATGCTCGGTGTGCCCGCGGTGGTCGTGGTCGGTGGCTTTTATCCCGGTGGTCTGCCGTTCGGGCTGGAAATCTCGGCGCGCCCCTGGCGTGATGGCGACCTGATCGGCTATGCGTACGGCTACGAACAGGCCACGCATCACCGTCATCCGCCCGTGCTGGTCGAATCAGGGCTGCTACCGAACACACCTTGACTGACCGGTGCTTTCGATCACGAAGATTGACGCGATCGTGTGCCGTCGACAAACACTCATCCGGAGTGGCAGTCGACGGCACGTCCAGTGTTATGCGTTTGCGCCCTGCATGAATTTCTCGGCGCGGCGGCGCATCTCTTCGGGCGGGACATCCTCGACATGGGTCGCGACCGTCCATGTGTGGCCGAACGGATCTTGCAACGTCCCCGATCGATCTCCATAGAACTGGTCCTTGATGGGTTGCAGCTCCTTTGCTCCCCCTGCGACCGCTCGCCCGAAAACGTCATCCACCCGCTCGACGTACACCATCAGGCTCACGCCGGCTCCGCCGAGCGATTGTGGGCTGCGGTGGCCCGTTTCAGGATGCTCATCCGCGAGCATGATTGCCGAATCGCCGATCCGAATCTCCGCATGTCCAACTTTTCCGTCGGGCCTCGGCATGCGCATCAATTCGACGGCTCCGAACGCACGTTTATAGAAATCGATGGCATCGGCAGCCCCTTTGACGATGAGATAGGGCGTGACCGAGTGATAACCGTCGGGAATTGACTTGGTCGCCATGGGCGTCTCCTTTCCGGTGGTGGTGGTATTGTCCGAGGATGGTCATTGTAGAACTCGCCTAGGTCAACGCAACTAGCCGGCCGCTCGCCCCTGACCTTGAAGCTTGGTGCACTGAAAATGCCGCTTTGCCGCAGGAGAACCCGGTCTATCAGCCAGACCTTAACACTACCAATCCGCAATAGGCCTTTCCCTGAACTTCACAACTATGTGACGATCGTCGCATTAAAAGGCGAAACTCTGGCTCCCAATAGCGCCTCACCTGTGGGCGCTGCAAACGGGATTGGGTATGGAACACCGCTGGGGCAGAAGGCAAGCAACGGACCTCAGGGTACGTTTCGTGTCGCCCACCAAGATCGGAACGGGATGCTTGTTGAACGTCAGTGTCACAGGCGCATTCTTGAAGACGAAGGCTCATCTGCGCCTGTTGTCGGTGCTGAAATTGTCGCTGGCGTCCCACTCGAGAAAGGCGAAAAGCAAGGGCGTGGCTGCTTTTGTCGTTCGTCGGGACTTCGCCGGAGTCGGACTCGAGTGGTGCGAGGCCGGGCATACCAGCATTGAGGCTCGTTTGGCGCTGTTGGCGGCTGACACCATCGACACCATGGCAGATACCGTCATGGGTCGTGAGGGGATCTCGACTGCAGAGCGTGTTCGGCGTACTGCTGGATGAGTTTTGCGACCAGGCCGGCCCAACCGGTCTGGTGGCTTGCGCCCAAACCCATCCCTGAATCACCGTGAAAGTATTCGTGAAAGAGAATCAGGTCGCGCCAATGCAGATCGCCGTTCAATTTGTCACAGGTGCCGTTGACAGGGCGACGGCCGGTCTCGTCCTTCAAGAACAGACTGATCAGCCGGTATGACAGTTGAGTGGTCACCTCCCAGAGCGTGAATTCGCCGTTCGGCCCTGTCGGCCCGTTCGGCCCCATCGGCAGCGGCACCTTGAATTCGTCGCCCAGGAAGTAATGGTGCTTTTGCAGGGACTCGATGAGCAGAAAATTGAGCGGGAACCACACCGGCCCGCGCCAATTCGAATTGCCGCCGAACATTGCGGTGGTCGACTCGCCGGGCTGATAGTCCAGCACGAACCGCTGTCCGTCGAGTTCCAGCACGAACGGACAGCCGGCGTGACGTTTCGATGTCGATCGCACGCCGAACGGGCTGAGCAAGCCATCATCATCCAAGGCGTGTTCGAGCAAGCGCCGCAGCTTGTGTGAATCGACGAGCGCGAATCGCACGCGCTCCTCGACACCGTGATGCGTCAGGTCGGCCAGTCCTTGCAGCAGGTGGGGCCGGTATTTGGCGAACCAACTGTATCGCTCGTCGAACCCGGGGAATGCGCGCATCTGGTCGCGATCGACGGTGGTGATTGCAAAGATCGGTATCAGGCCGGCAATGGTGAACGCCGCAATCGGCAAGCGGCGTCCATCGGTCAGCTTGAGTGAATCGAAATAGAAGCCCATGTCCTCGTGCCACAGCCCTCCCCGGCGGCTGCCGACCCGGTTCACGGCCGCACCGATGTAAACGAAGTGCTCGAAAAACTTGGTGGCCAGATCCTGATAGGAGGGATTGTCCTGTCCCAACTCGAGGGAGATGGTAAGCATGTCCAGGCAGTACATCGCCATCCAGCTGGTCGCATCCGCCTGCTCGAGAATGCCACCGGGAGGCAGCCCGGAAGTTCGATCGAAAGCTCCGATATTGTCGAGTCCGAGGAAGCCCCCCTCGAACAGATTGTTTCCTTGGGAGTCCTTGCGGTTGACCCACCAGGTGAAATTGATGAGCAGCTTCTGGAATATGCGCTCGAGAAAACTGCGATCGGAACGGCCGTAGATTTTCTGCTCGATCTGGTAGACGCGAATGGCCGCCCATGCGTGCACGGGAGGGTTTACGTCGTCGAACGCCCACTCGTAGGCGGGAATCTGGCCGTTGGGATGCATGTACCATTCGCGAGTCAGCAGCAGCAACTGATCCTTGGCAAAATCCGGATCGATCATCGCGAAGGTAATGACGTGAAACGCCGTGTCCCAGGCGGCAAACCAGGGATATTCCCATTTGTCCGGCATGGATAGGACGTCGGCCCCGGACAGGTGCCACCAGCGGCGGTTGCGACCCTGTTTGCGTTGCCCCGGCGGCGGCGGTGCCTGTGCATCGCCTTCGAGCCATCGGTTCACGAGGTAGCGATAGTACTGCTTGGTCCACAACATGCCGGCGAGCGCCTGGCGCTGCACGTTGCGCATGTCCTCGGGCATCTCGTACGGCGTCACCCGATGATAGAACGCATCGGCTTCCTGTTTGCGTCGGACGAGAAGTGCGTCGGCTCGTGCGGCCGAGGGGAGCTTTTGGTCGCCGCGGTTGCAAAGTCTCAGCCGTACCGTGGCGGTCTCGCTCGGGGCAAGGTCACGCACGTAGTGAATTGACGCTTTCGAGCCGACCCGATCCGGATTCACCGCGGCAGTTCGTCCGCTGACGACGTACTCGTGGATGCCATCTTTGACGAACGGCGAGGCGTTCGGCACTCCGTACAACCGCTCGGTATTCGACTCGTTCTCCGTGAACAATGCCTCATGCGCGGTCTCGCAGTACAGCCAATAGGGCTCCATCCGCCGGTGCGCAGTGCGCAGCACCAAACCCGCCTCACTGCATTCTTCGACCGCAATGCGCGGCCTCTCATTGCTCGGAAACCAGGTCCAATCGTCTTTGAACCACAGCGTCGGCAGCAGATGAAGGCGCGCCGTCTCGGGCCCGCGGTTGACGACGCTGACTCTCACGAGAACGTCCTCCGGAGCTTCCTTCGCATACTCGACGAAGACGTCGAAATACCGGTCATCGTCAAAGATGCCGGTGTCGAGCAGTTCGTACTCCCGATCGGTGCGTCCGCGGCGCCGGTTTTCCGCCACCAGTTCGGCGTAGGGGAAGGCGCGTTGCGGATATTTGTACAGATACTTCATGTAGGCGTGACTGGGAAGGTTGTCGAGATAGAAGTAGCATTCCTTGACGTCTTCGCCGTGATTGCCCTCGTTGCCGGTGAGACCGAACATCCTCTCCTTTAGAATCGGGTCGACACCGTTCCACAACGCCAGTGCGAAGCACAGCTGTTGTCGGTCATCGGAAATGCCGGCGATGCCGTCTTCGCCCCAGCGGTAGGCCTTGGAACGCGCAGCATCGTGGGTGAAGTATTCCCAGGGGGTGCCATCCGCGCTGTAATCCTCGCGCACCGTCCCCCATTGCCGTTCGCTGAGATACGGTCCCCAACGCCGCCATGGGGCGGACCCGGTTCGGGCCGCTTCCAGTCGCTCTTCTTCCTTGGTCAGCGTCGTATCCCACCCCGAGCGCGCCGCGTCAGCGGCATATTTGAGCGCCGTCGGTGTCGGGCGCTTTATAGAAATGAACGTTGTGTGGCACTTGGACTGAGCATTGATACGTCGCGCTCAGCCCACCCCAACACGGCATCGCCCGACATCGGGCGCCCGATGAAGTAGCCCTGTGCCAGATCGCAGCCGACGCCTTGCACATACCGTAGAGTGTCGGCATCTTCAACGCCCTCGGCCACCACCCGTAATTCCAGGCTGTGGGCCAGATCGACAATAGCTTTCACGACAGCGCGGGATTCCGGTGAGCGCGTCGCGGTCATGACAAAAGACTTGTCGACCTTGATCTCGGAAAACGGCAGTCTCGCAAGCTGCGCCAAGGATGAGTAGCCTGTCCCGAAATCGTCGATCGACAACTGAAACCCGTTCATGCGTAAGCGGGTAAGAAAGTCCAGCGAACCACTGGAGTCCTCAACGGCGCTCGTTTCGGTCAACTCCAGAATGACCTTGGAAGGATCGAGACAGTGGGTGTAACACAGCGTCCTGATCCGCTCGACGAGTGAAGGCTCCTTCGACACTCGCGGCGAGTCGGTTGCGGATTGCACTTGTGCAGAGGTGCTGCGTGCAGACATGTTGATCGCGATCGAGAGTTGCGATCCTGGAAACTCACTCGCGAACCAATGGATCGACAGCGCCAGCACTTGATCGGTCAACTCCTCGACGAGCCCATGAGTCTCGGCAAATGGAATGAATCGATCCGGCATTATGACGCCCCTCGACGGGTGCATCCATCTCACCAGGGCTTCGAAACCCGCCAGATGACCGCTGGCGCATTCTATCTGCGGCTGATAGACGACTTGCAGTTCGTGCAGTTCGCATGCCCGCCGAAGAGTCTTCTCGGTCAATTCAAACGAATCATTGAAATTGAGCTCGGTCGTTTCAGACCGGTCCGCGCCGGGAGTATCCAGCAGCAAGGCGCGCAGCGCTCGAGGCGAGAATGGCTTGGTGAGTACCCCGGCGATGTTCAGCCCACGTTCGTTGCCGGATCGGCCCGCGGCGTCGAGCACGCGGCTGCCGAGTCCGCTGGTGATGATGATCCGCGCTTCGCACTTTAGCTCCGCCAACTTGGCTAGAACCTCGACTCCGTCCATGTCCGGCATGACTAGATCTATCGCGATGTGCGTAGGACGCCAATCCTCGACGGCACGGAAGAACGCTTTACTGTCAATCGTGAACCGTGCCTGCAATCCGGCCGCTTCGGCGATCGACTGAATCGCCAGGCCATTGTTCGTATCATCGTCGAGAATGAGGAAGCGGATCGAGCTCACGGATGAACTGACGATCCTTCCGTCGCTTTCGCTGATCGAGTTCATGGCGAGTGCGGCATATCCTTTGCGCTGCGACGGAATTTTGACAGCTGCATCAACTCATATCCAGCAATCCCGGTCTGTGCGCTACCGCACCATGTCCGCGTCCCGGAACGATGAAGTGCACTGCATTCCCGCCTGCGGTAACGACCCGCCATTTTCGTACGAGGCTATCCCTCAAATAGTTTAGAATGGACTGGGATAGATGATCTCTTTGCATGTTGCGACGCAGCGAGGGACACCGAGGTAGGAAACCTCCTCAAGGAAGGGACCGGACATGGACAGTGAGTTCGCACGCGAACTATGGGAAGAAAATCCCGACGCTATCGTGGCGATCTCGCCGGACGGGCGGGTGCTGTACTGGAATCGCGCCGCCGAGACCATTTTTGGTTATACGCGCCAAGAGGCACTCGGGCGGCCGATGACCGAGCTCATCGTCCCCACCGATCGTTTCGAAGAAGAACGGCGGACCCTGGAAGGGGCGCTGGCGCAAGAGCTGGCCGTGTACGAGTCCGTGCGCCGTCGCAAGGACGGCTCACTGGTGCACGTGAGCATCTCCAGCAAGCCGCTCCGCGACGCGGAAGGCCGGCTGCGCTTCGTTCTCTCCACCAAGAAAGACGTCACGCACCTGAAAGTGCTGCGTGACGCGAAACTCGTGGAGGCGAGATATCGCGATCTGCTCGAGTCCACGCCCGACGCCATCGTGATGGTCAACGTCATCGGTCGCATCGTGCTCGTGAACTCGCAGGCGGAGCGCGTGTTCGGCTATGAGCACGGCGCTCTGGTGGGCCAGCCCGTGGAAATACTGCTGCCGGAGCGGCTGCGCGTGGCACATAACGGTCATCGCCTCAACTTCTTTGCGCAACCGCGCACGCGCACGATGGGCGCCGGCCTCCAGCTTCACGGCCTGCGGCGCAACGGCCAGGAGTTCCCCGTCGAGATTTCCCTGAGCCCCCTCGCTACCGAAGAAGGCACGATGGTGATGAGCGCCGTCCGCGACATCACGGAGCGCAGGCGAGCCGAGCAGCAATTCCGCGATCTGCTGGAATCCGCTCCCGATGCGATGGTCATCGTTGGGCGCGACGGCAAAATCACGCTGGTCAATTCACAGGTGGAACAGCTCTTCGGTTACCAGCGCGCAGAATTGCTGGGACAGCCGGTTGAAATCCTCGTGCCGCAGCGGTATCGCAGCAAACATCCCGGCCACCGGACCAATTTCTTCTCGACGCCGCGCGCACGGTCGATGGGAGCAGGCCTGGAGCTCTATGGGCTGCGCAAGGACGGTTCCGAGTTCCCCGTGGAGATCAGCCTCAGCCCACTCCAGACAGAGGAGGGCTTATTCGTGTCGAGCGCGATTCGCGATGCCACGGAGCGCCGGCGGTATGAGCGAGCGCTCCACGACGCCAACCGGTTAAAGAGTGAGTTCCTCGCCAATATGTCGCATGAGCTGCGCACACCGCTCAACGGCATCATCGGCTTCTCTGAATTCCTGATCGATGAAAAGTCAGGCCCCTTGAATGCAAAGCAGAAGGAGTACCTGGGCGATATTCTCAGCAGCGGGCGCCATCTCCTGCAGCTCATCAACGACGTCCTCGACCTGTCGAAAGTGGAGGCCGGCAAGATGGAGCTTCATCCGGAATCCTTCGCGCTCGCCCAGGCAATCGAAGAAGTTTGTTCCGTCATTTCACCCCTCTCACAACAGAAGCGCATCGTCATCCGCCGGGAAATCGCGGCGTCGCTGAGCCACGTCACACTCGATCGGCACAAGTTCATGCAAGTGCTCTACAACCTGCTTTCCAACGCCGTGAAGTTCACGGATGACGCTGGGGAGGTCGTGATCACTGCCGATCAAGACGGCGAAGCGGATCTGCGGCTCGCGGTACGCGACACCGGGATCGGCATCAGCCCCAACGACTTCGGGAAATTGTTCGTCGAGTTCCAGCAACTCGACTCCGGTGCGACGCGGCGCTTCGGCGGCACCGGACTGGGGCTTGCGCTCACGAAAAAGATCATCGAATTCCAGGGCGGCAGCATCAACGTGGAGAGCCGCCTCGGACAGGGCAGTACGTTTACGATCCTCCTGCCACGGCCGGCCCCGAGCCGGTGACGGCCTGACGCTTACGGGGAATGCATGAGTGGCCATATCTTCATCGTTGACGACAATTCGATCAATCTGAAGCTGGCTTCCGATGTACTGGAGGCTGCTGGATTTACCATCGATCGAGCCGCCGATGCCGAGCAGGCGCAGGCCATGCTCGCCGACATCGTGCCGGATTTGATTCTGATGGATATCGCACTACCGGGAATGGATGGCCTGAGCCTGACGCGGAAGTTGAAGTCGGATGCCAGACTCAAACGCGTCCCCGTCATCGCGCTAACCGCCTCTGCCATGAAGGGTGACGATGTGAAGGCGCGCGAGGCGGGTTGCGAGGGCTACATCACCAAGCCGATCGATACGCGCAGGCTCGCAGAGCAGGTTCTCACGTTCCTCGCGAGCGCGCGGGCAGTACGAGACCACAGATGAAAGTATTGCTCATCGAAGACAATCCGGTCGACATGAAGCTCATGCGCGCGGTGGTTCAGGACGGCGGTCACGATGCCCTCGAGCGAAGATCCGCCGAAGGCGCTCTCGAGGCGATTCGAGGCTACGGGCCCGACGTCATTCTGCTCGACTTGAACCTTCCGGGCGTTGACGGCCTTGCGCTCATCCGCGAGCTACGAAGGTACCGGGATACGTGCCGCATTCCTGTCGTGGCGGTAACCGCCTACCCGCATCACTATGCAGTTTCCGATGTGCTGGAAGCCGGCTGTTCCACCTGCATCATCAAACCCATCAACACGCGTGAGCTAGTGAGCCAGTTGCATGCGGTGGCGGCGAGCGCCCCCATCGGGAGGCTGCCATGAACCTGCTCGTCGTCGAGGACCATCCGACCCATCGAAAGCTCGCGCGTGCCGCGTTCGAGGCGGAGGGGCACCTCGTGCTCGAGGCGGCGAACGGTCTCGAGGCACTGCAGATTCTAGAGCGTGAACCAGTGGATGCCGTTGTTTCCGACATCCTCATGCCCAGAATGGACGGTTTCCGGCTGTGCCATGAAATCCGCAAAAGCGAGAAGCTCGGCTCCCTTCCATTGCTCTTCTATACGGCGACCTACCGCTCGGCTGCCGACCGTCAGCTGGCGGAAATGGTGGGAGCGGACGGCTATCTGCTCAAACCGGCGCCCACCCGGGCGCTCCTCGCCGCGCTGAGCGAAGCGCAGCAGAAGGCGTCGCAAAGGAAAAATCCGACAACTGCAAGGCCCGACGAGTCGTATGTCCTCGAACAGTATAACGATGTGCTCGTGCGCAAGCTGGAGACCCGCAACAGCGAACTTCAGCAGGCTTTTTCGGACCTGCAATCTGCGCATGAGCAGATTCTCGAGTTGAATCGAAATCTCGAGACGCGTGTACAGCAGCGTACCGCGGCACTCGAGGCCGCAAATAAAGAGCTGCAGGCTGCGAACCGGGACCTGGACGCCTTCTCTTACTCCGTTGCGCATGACCTGCGCGCGCCGCTGCGTCACGTGAATGGATTTGCGGAGCTGCTCGTGGAGACGGCACAGCAGCAATTGGACGCCGAAAGCCGCGATTTCGTGCGTAGAATCCTCCTCGGAACCAAGCAGATGGACGAGCTCATCGCGCACTTGCTGGCATTCGCGCACCTGGGCCGGGAGGAACTGCATCTGACCGAAGTGGACCTGGATATCGTGTTCGACAAAGCGTTCGACGCCGTGCAGGGGGAAATGCAGGGCCGGAATATCCAGTGGCAGCGCACCCGTTTACCCAAGGTACGAGGGGACCCTGTGCTGCTGCGCCAGGTATTCGTCAATCTCATTTCCAACGCCGTGAAGTACACCCGAGCCCGGGAACCGGCGGTGATTGAAATTGGTTGCCGCAAGGGCCGCGCGGACGAGGTCGTGATATTCGTGCGCGACAATGGCGTGGGCTTCGACATGAGATACGCCGGCCAGCTCTTCGGCTTGTTTTGCCGGCTCCACCGCGCCGATGAATTCGAGGGGAACGGCGTCGGCCTGGCGAACGCACACCGCATCATCAGCCGCCACGGTGGCCGTATATGGGCCGAGGCGACGCTCGGCGGCGGCGCGACATTCTACTTCAGCTTGCTCGAACCCCCATGAAGAGACGCGACGGGAATACCCTCTCGGCAATTGACTAAAAAACCATGGCCAAGATACTGATCGTCGACGACAACGCGACCAATCGGAAGCTGCTGACAGCGCTGCTCAACCACGAGGGACACGTCACGATCGAAGCCGTTGACGGTGCCGACGGTCTGGCATCCGCCCGCGCGGAGCGGCCGCACCTCGTAATTTCCGACATTCTGATGCCCACGATGGACGGCTACGAATTCGTGCGTCAGTTGCGCGCGGATCCGCAGATCGGCAATACGCCCGTCATCTTCCACACGGCTCACTATCATGAGTTCGCAGCACGGCGGCTCGCACAGACCTGTCGCGTGGCTCGCGTGCTCGCGAAGCCGTCGAGCGTGACGGAGATCCATGACGCGGTCCAGCAGGCACTGGCCATCATTCCGACACCTGCTACCGATGTAATCACCGAAGAATTCGATCGGGAGCATCTGCGACTGCTATCGGACAAACTCTCCAAACACGCCGCCGAGCTGAGCGCGGCCAACGCACGCTTGGCGGCACTGACGGAGCTGAACGTGCAGCTTGCCTCCGAACGCGATCCCAGCGTATTGCTCGAGAGAGTGTGTCACGGGGCAAGAAACCTCCTCGGGTCGAAATATGCCGTGCTTGCCGTGGGAGAGAAGGAGTATGGCGACGCACTGATCTTTTCGACCAGCGGAATAGATTTCGGGGGCGCTCCCGCCGAACGGCCACGCATAGACGCTGGCGCGCTGGGAAAGGTCGTGGCAGAGCGGCGTTCGTGGCGAATGCTGAATAGCGAAGGCCGCCCCGTGGACACCGGCCTCCCGGGCAGCTATCCGCCCGCAAGCGCGGTTCTGGCGGTTCCCTTGTCCTCGCTCACTCACACCTACGGGTGGCTGTGCCTCGCCGACAAGATCGGCGCAGACGGTTTCAGTGCGGAAGACGATCGGCTGCTATCTATCCTGGGTGCGCAGGTGGGCCGGATCTATGAGAACGGTAAACTGTTCCGCGAGGTCCAACTTCACTCCGCGCAGCTGCTCGTGGAAATGGACAAGCGCGAACACGCCCTTACCGAGTTGCGTGAGAGCGAGGAGCGGTTCCGGCAATTGGCGGAAACCATCGACGACGTTTTTTTCGTCCTGGCCGCCGATTACTCGCGGACGCTGTACTTGAGCCCTGCCTACGAGCGGATCTGGGGCCGCCCCTGCATCAGTGTCTATGAGAACCCGATGGCGTGGTCGGACGCCATTCACCCGGAAGACAAAGAGCGAATTCGCATCCTAACTCAGCGCAATACCGGCGGCGTGCCGACAAATGATGTCTTTGAGTATCGGATTGTGCGGCCCGATGGCGCCATCCGCTGGATCCTCACCCGCACATTTCAGATTCCCGGTCAAAATGGCTCCGTAGGACGTTTGGTCGGAGTTGCCACCGATATCACGGACCGCAAGCAGGCACAGGCCAAGATCGAGAAGCTCAATCGCGTCCACGCCATGTTGAGCGGAATCAATTCACTGATTGTCCGAGTTCACGGCCGGGACGAACTCTTCAAAGAGGCTTGCCGACTGGCCGTCGAACACGGACGCTTCAGGATTGCCTGGTGTGGCCGCTACGATGCCGATGCCGGCGAGGTCACGCCCATTGCCTGGGCGGGCGACAGTCCTGATCTCGCGCAACGCGTGCGACCGGTGATTGCTCCAGTGTCCGCAGACGACACGCTGATCGCCACGGCGTTGCGTTCGCAACAACCCGCCGTGTGCAATGAACTTGATGACGCGACAACGGGCGTTCTTTACGCGCAAGAGATGGTCGAGCGCGGCTACCACGCCAAGGTGGTGCTGCCGCTAGTGATTGCCGGCAAGTCAATCGGCTGTTTGGTGCTCGTAACCGGGGAGCGAGATTTTTTCGATGACGAGGAAATGCGCCTGTTGATCGAACTTGCGGGCGATATTTCATTTGCGCTCGACCATATTCATAAAGCCGAAACGCTCAACTACCTTGCTTACTACGATGCGCTCACGGGGCTTGCGAACCGGACTTTCTTTCATGAACGGCTTGCGCAGCACATCAGCGCCGCCGGACGCGGTACGACCAAGCTGGCGCTCGTTATCGTAGATCCGGAGCGCTTCGATTCGATCAATGACACCTTTGGGCGCCTCGCCGGCGATCAATTGCTCCGGCAAATGGCCGCGCGCTTCGTCGGCTGTGTGGGAGATCAGAATGAAGTCGGGCGGATAGGTGCAGACCACTTTGCCGCGGTAATTGCCGACGTCAAGGATGAAGCAGACGTTGCCCGAACCATTGAGGGCTGGTGGAAACAGTGGTTGGACACGCCTTTCCACGTCGACGGCCACGAGGCGCGCATTTCCGCCAAAGCGGGAATCGCCATATACCCTGACGACGGCGGCGATGCGGACACGTTGCTCAAGCATGCCGAGGCGGCACTCAAGAACGCAAAACTGACCGGTGACCCGCACCTGTTCTACACGCGGCAGCTGAGCGAACGAATCTCGGAAAAGATCGCGCTCGAAATCAGACTGCGTCACGGACTGCAGCATGAAGAATTCGTCCTTCACTACCAGCCGAAGGTAGACCTCGAAACCAGACAGCTCACCGGTGTCGAGGCACTGATCCGCTGGCAAAGCCCCGAATTGGGTCTCGTGCCGCCGGCAAAATTCATCCCGCTCATGGAGGAGACGGGAATGATTGCACAGGCCGGCGCGTGGGCGCTACGCCAGGCCTGCCTGGATCGCTCCCGTTGGTTCGAGCAAGGGTTGAGTGCGCCTCGCGTGGCGGTCAATGTCTCGACGGTGCAGTTGCGGCGTGAGGATTTCGTCCGCACGGTCTCCAATATACTCGAACAGGCCGGCCGCGAAACAGGGATCGACATCGAGGTTACCGAATCACTACTGATGGATAACGTCGCCGACGCCATCGAAAAGCTGACGACCATCCGGGACCTCGGGGTGAACATCGCCATCGACGACTTCGGCACCGGCTATTCCTCGCTCGGCTACCTGGCGAAGCTGCCGGTGAAAACACTCAAGATCGATCGCTCTTTTGTCAGCGTCATGCTCGATGATCCGAGCGCCATGACCCTCATCTCGATGATCATCTCGCTAGCCCATTCGTTGAAACTCGAGGTGGTGGCCGAGGGCGTCGAGTCGGAAGAGCAGGCCAAGATCCTGCGCCTGCTCCGCTGCGACCAGATGCAGGGTTACCTGATCAGCAAGCCGCTGTCATTCGAGGACATGACGGCTCGCATGGAAGGCTGAAGAAAACCGCCGCCTGCCTCGGGAAACCGCTGTCGAACCTCATGAACGACGGCAGCTGGCATAGCTGATCCGGGTCATCGCCGGCGTGGGCGATGTCTGCCGTACCTGCATCGGATTTTAGGCGCAGATTCGCTGCATACGAACCTCATCAGACTTCATATGCGTGAATTTCGCTGCATACGAACCTCATCAGGCTTCACATATGTGAATTGTGTCACGCTTTCTCCCGCACGGTGTAATGCAGATCACAAGATGGTTGCGAAGGCCGTGTTAGGTTAGGCAAACGTTTGGCGACGCTCCAAGATCACGCCGCTGCAAAGGAGTTGTCGCTGTGCCGGGAGTGTCCGACGATGCCTTCGCAGGTGCGCCTCAACCACGATCAGCCGAAAGTGCTACCAAGCGGTGGCACCGGATCCTATGCCGCTCGCGGCGAAATCCGCATTTTGTTGGTGGAAGACGAACCTACCGAGGCCGAACTTACCATTCGCCATATCCGCAAGAGCGGCATCCCCTGCATCTGGCATCGCGTCGACACCGAGCCGGCACTGCGCGATGCCCTGCGCGACTTCCGGCCGAACATCATTCTCTCCGACTTCACGTTGCCCCGGTTCACTGGGCTTGCGGCGCTGGTGACAGCGCAGGAGGTCGCGCCGGATGTGCCGTTTATTTTCGTTTCCGGCACGATCGGTGAAGAGCGCGCCATCCAGGCACTGCGTCGTGGAGCGGTGGACTATGTCCTCAAGAGCAATCTCAGCCGGCTGGCACCGGCCATCATCCGTGCGCTCGATGACGCCGACGCCCGTTTGGAGCGCCGCCGGCAGGAAGCTCAGATAGCGCGCCTCACGCGTGTGCTGCGCATGTTGAGTGGCATCAACGGGGCGGTTCTGCGGACTCGCGATGGAAGCGAGTTGTTCACCGAGGCATGCCGGCTCGCCGTGACGGTCGGGGGCTACTCCACGGCGATCGTGTTGCTACCGAACCCCACCACCCGCACGGTCCAGCCAATCGCCTGCTCGGGTGTCGATACCGAGGCCACCGACATAGTGCGCTCGGCTATCAACGAATCCCTCGGCCGGGAAACCAGCATCCCCAACTACGTCCTGAGAACCGGCACCGCTTTCGTGTGCAACGACACAGCCGAGCTGACCGGCACAGCTTGCTTCCCCGAGATGATGCTGCTCGCCGGATTTCGGTCCATCGTTGCACTGCCGCTGCTGATCGACAAGACGGCGATCGGCGTGCTGATGCTGACCGCCACGGACGCCGGAACGCTGAGCGACGAAGAGCTCCAAATGTTGCGCGAGGTCGCCGCAAACCTCACCTTCGCGCTGCAATACCAGCAGAAGGACAACACGGTTCGTTTTCTGTCGCATTTCGATGCTCATACCAGCCTTGCGAAGCGTTCGCTCTTCTGCGAGCGAGTCGAGCGAGTCTTGGCGCGCCCCGCCAACCGCCGGGTACGTCGCGCCGTCGCCGTGGTGGACGTCGAGAAGCTGAGCGTGATCAACGATTCATTCGGCCGGCACACGGGAGACCTGGTCCTGCAACATGTGGCCGACCGCTTGCGTCGGCACTTCCACGATACCGAATTGCTGGCGCAGTTCGGCGGGGGTACGTTTGCTTTCGCCGTGGATGTGATCGGCAACGCCGCGGAGCCCATGGCGACGCTCCAGGGGCACCTCGCTGCCGTCTTCGGACGGCCGTTCGAGATTGAAGGGCGCGAGATTCCGGTGACCGTCAAGTCGGGATTGGCGCTCTATCCGGAGGACGGCAAAGAAGCAGCCGGGCTAGTCCAGAACGCCGAGGCCGCGCTGCGCAGCGCCAGGACGAGCGGCCAGCGCCATCTGCATTTCAGTCTCGAGCAGCACTCCGAAGTCGTGGCGCGGCTGGCGCTCGAGCACAAGCTCCGCACCGCCATCGAGCGGCAGCAGTTCGAGCTCCACTATCAGCCGAAAGTGAGCCTCGGCTCCCGGCGGATCGAGGGCGTCGAAGCACTGATCCGCTGGCGCGACCCGGGGTCCGGCCTGATCGCACCCGGAGCGTTCCTGCCGCTGCTGGAGTCCACCGGTCTGATCATCGAAGTAGGTGACTGGGTACTGGAGCAAGCCGCAAGGGACTGCCAGCACTGGCAGCGGCTCGGGCTGCCTGCAATTCGCGTCGCGGTCAACATCTCACCCATTCAGCTGCGGCGCCCCGACTTCGCGAAGCGCTTCCTGCAAATCACCGCTCCGTGGGCGAACGCCGCCTGCGGACTCGATATCGAGATCACGGAAAGCACGTTGTTCGATGACTGTGCCGCGGAAGTGAACAAGCTGAAGCTGCTGCGCACCGCCGGCATTCGCATCGCAATCGACGATTTCGGCACGGGCTACTCCTCCTTGAGCCGCCTGTCTGACCTGCCGATCGACACGCTGAAGATCGATCGCTCCTTCATCAACCGACTGCCGGACGATGGCCTCGGCAAAACGCTAGTCTCCACGATCATCTCGCTCGCACACGTCTTTGGCATGAGCGTCGTCGCGGAGGGCGTCGAAACCGAAGGCCAACTCGGCATGCTCCGGGAATTGGGCTGCGATCAGGTGCAAGGTTTCCTGCTCGGCAAGCCCGTGGCCCGCGATGTTTTCACGGAGCTGCTGCAGAAGGGCAACGGCTAGCCGTTATCGAGTGTCCCCCCTGCATTGAGCAGCCCCTTGCCGATCCAGCGACCGTAGCGCCAGCGCCTCGGTGATGTGTCTCACTTCGATCTGCGACCCACCGCTCATATCGGCGATGGTGCGAGCCACCTTCAACACTCGATGGTAGCCCCGAGCCGACAAGCCGAGGTGCTGCATGGCGCGCTCCAAGATGCCCAAGCCGGCAGCGTTGGGCGTGCAGTAACGCTCTACCGCCGCGTTGTCCAAATGGGCGTTGCAGGCCCCCTGGCGTCGTATCTGCAACTCGCGGGTCCGCATGACGCGAGCCGCGACCTCCGCGCTGGCTTCACGGCAGCCGCTCGGCTCGTGCAGGCTCTTGAACTCTACGCGCGGAACGTAAACATGCAGGTCCAGACGATCGAGCAACGGACCGGAAATGCGCGCGCGATAGCGCTGCACTTGATCTCCAGTACAGTGACATCGATCGTTCGCCTCGCCGAGATAGCCACAGGGGCAAGGATTCATCGCCGCGATCAATTGGAAGCGCGCCGGAAATTCCGCCTGGCGCGCCGCACGTGAAATCGTAATCGCGCCTGCTTCCATCGGTTCGCGAAGCACTTCCAGGACGTGCCGGTCGAATTCCGGCAGTTCATCGAGAAACAGTACTCCGTTATGGGCCAGGGAAATCTCTCCCGGCCGGGGGTGGACACCTCCGCCGACGAGGGCCACGGCCGAGGCCGTGTGATGCGGACTGCGAAACGGACGCGCGCGCCACTCGCTCGGCTTCAGCGGGCGGCCGGCAATTGAGCGCAGCGCCGCCACCTCCATCGCTTCCGCATCGTTCATCGGCGGAACGATGCCTGGCAAGCGCTGCGCGAGCATGCTCTTCCCCGCCCCCGGCGACCCTATCAACAACAGACTGTGCTGACCTGCGGCAGCGATTTCCAAGGCGCGCTTGGCATGCATCTGGCCGCGCACGTCGCATAGGTCGGGCAGCGCCGCGTGTGCTACGGCAGGCGGCTCCGCTCGATACAACCCTAGACGGTCCGCCCCATCGAAATGGGCGCAGACTTCCAAGATGTGTCGCGCCGCCATGACCTCACAACTCTTGACCAGTACGGCCTCGGCAGCATTGATGAGCGGCACGATTACCGGGTGCCGGGCGACGGAAGCAGCGAGCGCCGCCGGCAGCACTCCCCTCATCGACCGCAATTCACCGCTCAGCGACAGCTCGCCGTACAGCTCACATCCTTGCAGCTCAGATCGCGCATCTGTCAGTTGACCGGATGCGCTGAGTATGCCGATGGCAATGGGGAGATCGAAACGGCCGCCTTCCTTGGGCAGATCGGCGGGGGCCAGGTTGACAGTGATGCGGCCCGACGGAAATTGGAAATCGGAGTTGGTGAGGGCTGCCCGCACGCGATCCTTGCTCTCCTTCACCACGGCCTCGGGCAGACCAACGATGTTGAAAGCCGGGAGTCCGGAGCCAATGTCGACTTCCACTCGCACCTGAGGCGCATCGATTCCGCGCTGTTCGCGGCTGAGTACCGTGGCGATAGCCATCCCTGCTTCTCGAGTCCCCAACCGTTGAGTGTTTGTCGAGCCGCGCCTGCGTGAGCTGAACCTCCTTGCCGAGGAGTGCAGGCGAATCGACGAATTCAACCAATGTTAGCTTGGTGAACGAACTGGTTAATCGCGAATAGCCTCTGCAAACATCGAATTACGCCCGGCGTGCTCATTGACGATTGGGCCAGACGGCCAAAATAGGCCATAAAGGGTAAAATGACCAAAATGGTCTATTTGGCGCGGGCGTGCGACTGAATGAACAATGATCCGCTGTCAGAACCCCTTGCCCACCTCCAACCATGCGTGGTCAACAGGTCAACAGCGAAATCCCGCACCACCGGCGCACGGAGTATGGACAGGAAATTGTGTCGCCGCTGGCTACACAATTGGTCGCCAGCTGCTGGCGCAGCTTCGAGTCGCGCAACTTCCTCCTGCCTGCCTTCTCGTTGATGTGTAGGACGTTCTTACGCGGTCAGCGCCACCCGTGTAAAAGAAACGCAATACAAAGCAATCACGAGTGCAACGTAAAGCCACTAGATTGTCCGGCCTGGTAAACCAAATCAGGGGACCATTGCGATGGCAAAAACCGACCGACGGACAATACTCAAAGCTTTAGGCGCTGCAGCGTTCAGTTCTAGCTTCCCGGCATCCATTCAGCGCGCCTTGGCCATCGAGCCGAAGCGTGTTACGGGCACGATCAAGGACGTTAAGCACATCGTCGTGTTGATGCAGGAGAATCGTTCATTCGATCACTATTTCGGATCCTTGCGCGGTGTGCGAGGGTTCAGCGATCCGCGTGCGGTCACGTTGCCGTCCGGCAACTCAGTATTTCAGCAGCCGAATGGCGCGAGCACCTTGCTGCCGTTCCGCCCATCACAGCCCTTCCTCGGTTTTCAATTCGTTCGCGACATGCCGCACAACTGGTCGGATGCGCATAACGCATGGAACAACGGCAACAACGACAATTGGATTGCCGCCAAGGGCACCATCGAGACGATGACCTTCAACAATCGCACCGACATTCCCTTCCACTATGCGCTGGCCGACGCTTTTACGGTCTGCGACAACTATTACTGTTCGACCATGGGTCCCACAGATCCGAACCGTTACTACTTATGGACGGGTTGGGCCGGCCAGAACGGTACGCAGCCTGACACGATAGAGCAACCATTCTCCGGCTCCACGCCCGGGACGTTCACGCTCAATATTGGCCCGAGCACGGGTAGTGGCGTGTTACCGGGAGGCCCCGTGCTCACCGATGCTGAACAAGGCTACAACTGGCTCACCTATCCCGAACGCCTGGAAGGCGCCGGCGTTTCATGGAAGTTCTATCAAGACGTTGGCCTCGGGCTCAACCCCCCGCAATTCGAGGGCTTCACGGACAACCCGTTCATCGGCAATTTCGGTGATGCCTCCACGCTTTATTTCTTGCAGTACCAGAATGCTCAGCCGGGAAATCCCTTGTTTGACAAGGCTCGGACCGGCACGGATATTTTCAATGGCGGCGCATTCAACGGTGGTTCGTTGTTCCAGCAGCTGCAGAATGACGTGATGAGCAACACCCTGCCGGAAGTGTCGTGGGTGGTCGCACCGCAAGCCTATTGCGAGCATCCAACATTTCCGCCGAACTGGGGTGCTTGGTACATCTCGAACGTCCTTGATGCGCTGACCTCGAACCCGGAAGTTTGGGCCTCCACCGTGCTCATCGTGAACTACGATGAAAATGACGGCTTCTTCGATCACGTCGTCGCGCCCACGGCCCCCATGAGTGCGGCGAATGGTTTATCGACCGTCGATACCGTTAACGAGATCTATCCTGGCGTGCCGGGCGACGCGAAAGCCTTCGCGCCCGGCCCTTACGGGCTAGGCGCTCGCGTGCCGTGCTTGGTCGTCTCCCCGTGGAGCCGAGGCGGTTATGTATGCTCTCAGGTCTTTGACCATACCTCGGTACTGCAATTCATCGAGAAGCGTTTCGGCGTAGAGGAGACGCACATCACGCCGTGGCGGCGCGCCGTCGCGGGTGACCTCACCTCTGCGCTCAACTTCGGCCATTCCGACCATAGGCCACCGCAATTGCCGGACACGGACGCCTTCATCAGCTTCGTCTCGGGCGGTGAGCTGACGCCGGTTACTCCAGCGATGATCGCGGCCGGTAAGCAGCCCGTGCCGAACATTCCGATCGCCGTGCCGGCGGTGCAGACCCCGCCGACGCAGGAACCGGGGCAGCGCTTGGCGCGCGCTTTGCCTTACCGCTTGCAAGCTGACGCCAGCGTCGACATTGGTGCGCAGAGCATATCCATCGCGTTCGAGAACAGCGGTGAGGCCGGAGTCTTCTTCCACGTGCGCACCGCCTTAGGGTCTGAAAACAGCGGCAAGGGAACCGGCCCATGGGGCTACACAGTCGATACACGCGAGCGCCAATTGTCGGATACCTGGTCGCCGACCGCGGGGACCGCTTACGATCTATCGGTATTCGGTGCCAACGGCTTCTTCCGCCGCTTCGCCGGCGGTCTGACCAACACGTCGGCCAATCTGCAAATCCAGGTTCAACCTGAGATTGTCGGCGAGCTTCTGCTGCTGACCATCGAAAACGTATCGGACAAAGCGACCGCGGTGAGCGTTGCCAACCAATACACGGGCCGGCAAGAGCAATTTTCTCTCGGGCGGCACGCCCGCATCACCGTCCCGGTTTTGCTCGAGACCAGCTTCCGTTGGTACGACTTGATGATTACCGATGCAAGCGATTCGAGCTTCGTGCGCCACTATGCAGGTCACATCGAGAATGGCTTGGAAAGCCTGAGCGATCCGCATATCGGACGCAGCGGCTGATCGGACGCCACAGCGTCACGGCAAGGACAGCGGACGCCGCCGGAGAAGGCGGTGTCCGTGCGAGTGACGGGCGTCGCCCGCAAATGGGCACATCCGTCCGCATGATCGAGGACCACTACGGCCACATAACTCCATCGAACAACGCTGACCTGATCCTGCAGGGCATACGTCGGATGATCGACCGCAAGACCTTCGAGCGCAAGGAGATCGCCAACGCGCAACTGACTGAGGCGTCCGCCATTGAGCTCGACACCTCCAAGGACCCCATCTGTTGGTCCATTGACAGGACCGTAGGAGACGCGCATGTTTTGCCTCAAATATTGCCTCACAAGGCGTGCCTTGCCTCACGGGATTGCGATTATCTCTTTGTTTTTATTGAATTTACATGCCTCTGGATTGACTCATGTCCGACGTTGACCGGCACATTCTCAACTATTTCGCCCGGTACCCAAATAAGAGCGCTGGAGACATACCCGCCTTTGCTGGCCACAAGATCCCACGACAAACCTTGTCGCGGCGTCTGACCGCACGCACAAGGCGCTCCGGGGCAGTCTGGCGGTCGGCCGCGAGATGACGAACCTCGAGCGGTTGCTCGGAATCGATCGTGCGCAGCTACTGACGGCGTCCTACGACCTGCCGGTTCCCCCATGAAGCCGACTGACGTGGGCTCTGTGCTCAGCTCCGTCGGCCTGAATTGAAATCGCGGGGTGCATGACACTTCGATGGTTAACGAGGCCGCCACCGTTGTTGTCATCACAGACGCCAACGTCCTAATCAACCTATTCCACATCGGGGAATTGAAGCTACTCGGCGCACTACCGCCCTACCAATTTCGGATTCCCCGCGACGTGCAAGGCAGAAATTCTCGATCCAGCACAGCAAGCAGCCGTACGCACCTGCCTAGAGGCGGGCCACCTTCAAGAGATAGTGGTCGACACAATGGCCTCGCTCGCGCTCTTCGCGGAGTTACGCGACGTGATGGGCCGTGGCGAAGCAGCCTGTCTAGCGCTGGCCACCACCACTGGGTCGCACATCGCCTCGGATGAGAAAAAGCGCTTTCGCCGGCGGGCCCGAGTTAATCGGCGAGGCGAGAATTCTCCGAACAGAACAGATTATCGTTGAAGCGATTCGGAGAAATCACATGAGCGTTCAGCAGGCTGACATGCACAAGGCCACCCTGGCCGCCAACAGCTACGCCATGTCCTTCAAATCATTCGGTGACATTCTGTAGAATCTTTTATATCGGAGTCCCTAAGTCTCGTGCTGGCCATCGAGCATCACGGCGGCACTGGGTTGACCTTGCCCGGGTCGCCCGGCAAGCCCCAGGCCTTGATCGGTGCTGGGGCGCTCGGTGGTGGTATCGGTGGGTGTGGCCGACGGCACGTAGCTCCCTTCTTAGCCGCTTTGCGGACATTCGGGGCAGATCCTACACAGGCGATTTCGACCGATCTTTTTATTTTCAATGACTTCCATGTGGTTGGTGCGCCCGGAGAGATTATTCGCGCTGCGCGCTCACCCCTTCGGGGTCGCCCTTCGGGCGATCGCCATCGCCGCTGCGCGGCGCTGTCGTCGAACTCCCTTGTTGTCCGTCGGGAGTTCGAACTAGCACTACGAACTGCCGATGACGACGAGGGATTCTCAGACCCAAAAAAATTATGGTGCGCCCGGAGAGATTCGAACTCCAGACTAAGTATCTGTTTTATATAGATAAATATTTCATAAACCTCCTGCACATTGCCTGCACAGATATGTAGAATCAAGAGGTTGGCGGCCAGATCTGCACAGATCCTGCACAGAAACGGAGTTCGACATGGCATTCCTCACCGATGTCACGAAGCTCAAAGACGACCTGATCCTCTTCCGGCGCAGCGACGTCCAGCACAGCAAATGGTATTGCCGTATGAAGGTCCCCGGGGTGGACCGCTACAAGACCGTCGCACTGAAAATCGAGAGCCTGCGAGAAGCACAAGACAAGGCGTTCGAACACTACGCCGACCTCCGCTTCCGACTGAAGCACAACGTTCCAATCTTCGGAAAGACCTTCGAAGAGGTCGCGCTCAAATACTCCGACGAACTCAAGACAGGGATCGAGCTCGGACGCATCACGGCCGCCTACTGGAAGGTGGTCGATGCGTACATCCGCAACCATCTCATCGAGTACTGCGGCAAGATCCAGATCGCCCAGATGGGTGAAGAGAAATGGAAGGAATACCCCCTCTGGCGCAAGCGCACCGGCAAGGGTGCGCGCGGTGAACCGGTGCAAGACGGCACCATCCGCCATGAACTGATCACCTTCCGCGCCATTCTGCGCTATGCAGCCGACAAGCATCTCCTGCCGCACACCAGTGTCCCCAAAGGGAAAGTCCTGCACTCCAGGGCGCGCCGAGAAGCCTTCACCCCGCAGGAGTACCGCCACCTGCATACCTACGCGCGAAAGTGGGTCAACCAGGCGCAGAACGAGGAAAAGAAGTGGTATCGCACCATCGTCTACAACTTCATCCTCATCATGGCCAACACCGGTATGCGCACGATCGAGGCCCGGAACCTGCGCTGGCGCGACGTGGACGCGCGCATCGACAAGCAAGGGCGCCGATTCTGCTGTCTCAACGTGCGCGGCAAGAACAAGTACCGCGAGCTCGTTGCCCCGGATAGTGTCGCGACGTACTTCGAGCGCATCAAGGAAATCAGCAAGGCGAAAGGACCCGATGACCCGGTGTTCTCAACCCTCGAGGGGAAGTCGTCCACCACACTCTTCTCGAAGAGGATCCGAGACATCTTGACAGGTTCCGAACTTCTATACGGTTCGTCGAAGATCCCGCGCTCATCCTATTGCCTGCGCCACACCTACGCCACGTTCCGACTCATGGAAGGCGTTGACGTGTACTTCCTCGCCAAGCAAATGGGCACGTCCGTCCGCATGATCGAAGACCACTACGGCCACATCACTCCGTCGAAGAACGCCGATCTCATCCTCCAGGGCATACCGGGCTGGGAGCCCGTCAAACAGGGTACCGCCGCCGGTTCTGAGGTCAGCGTGAACGCTGACGGCGGCGGAACACCCTCAGCAAAATCCCGGTCTCCGAAGCGCTGAAGCGCGTTCCGGTTCCGCGGCGAGCGTCGCCGCTCCGGACCTTCGCGAAAGAACGTTCTTCGCGCACGCCCGCCGAAGCGGCGTCATGGGTGTGCGCAGTCTTCTCACACCCAGATCACATCGCCCGGCCCCGCGCGCGGGGAGACGCCCAGAGCCTATAGCTTTTGCCCCTAGAAACTTGGTGGTATTTCCCGCGCGCTAACTCCTCAGCCCAATCACCGCGCAGGGGTACCTTTGATCGTGAACGTCGCGATGATGGAATTCGTGAAGTCGGCTTGCTTGATGTGCTCACTACCAATTCCAAGAGCGATCAGCGAGATCCCAAATTTCGTGTCGTTCTTTCTTTCGATTTGAAAGTCCACCTCGACTTTAATCGTCCTGGGGATCACGCAAGGTTTGAGCGAATGATCGACAGCAAGAATTTCGTCTCGTGCCGCAAGGATGGCATCGGCGATCCCGAGATTGGCGGGTAACAGCTTGGTCTTGTCACTGTCGTTCGGCTTGATCGGCAGACTTCTGATCGCATAGGCGCCGACATTGCTGTTGGGCGCAATGTCCAACGTATAGGTCGTCATTTGAGTAGAGATGAGCGTATTCGACCATGTGTGATTCGCAGTAAGCAACACGGAGCCAACCGGAAAGTTGGTTGCGCCGGCGGTGGGCGAGTCAGTGCGAGTTGACACCGTTTTTAAGGCTATGTCGACCGAAGTTTTTTCGATGACCACCGCCACGGTGTCGTTTGCGCTGCAGTCGCCCTTCTTGACTGTCACTGTTGCAGTGCTCTTGTCGGCGAGTGGCGCCAGTTCCTCTTTGACCGCATTGATGACATCGCGCGCGGGTACGACGTCAATTTGAGTCGATACGAAGAGCCTATCCGGGATTTTGTGTGCGAGGCATAACATGAGGGAAGCCGACGCAGGGCAAAACCCCCCACCCCGGCCACCGGCTCCGAAGCCGGTGGCCACCCCCTCGGCGTGCGAGATCCACCGCGACTGGATCGAGAGCCAGGTCACGCTCGGGCGCAACGCCATGAGCATCTACCAGGACCTCGTCGAGAGGTTCGGATTTACCCACCGCTACAACTCGGTCAAGCGCTTCGTCGCGGCACTCAAGGCCCGTGAGCCGGAGCGCTTCGATGTGCTCGACGCATTGCCCGGAGAAGAGGCCCAGGTCGATTTTGGTCAGGGTGCACTGACGCGGCTGCCGAACGGCAAATATCGCCGGCCGTATCTGTTCGTGATGACGCTCAAGTACTCCGGCAAGAGCTTTCGCAAAGTGGTGTGGAAAGCCGATCAGGAAAGTTGGGCGCGTCTGCACGAGGATGCGTTCCGCACGTTCGGCGGTTCGGTCGCTTACGTGGTGCTCGACAACTTGAAGCAGGGTGTGCTCGAGCCCGATCTATACGCTCCGCTTTACAACCCACTCTACGCCGCGCTGCTCGCCCATTATGGGGCGGTCGCCGATGCGGCACGCGTCGTGGACCCGGATCGCAAGGGCTCAGTCTCATACTACACCTCGTCAGTTATGTGATGATGAAGTTGCGGGATTGACCTGATATTCGCGCTTGTGGGCGAACTTCGCCGGCAGGTCCTCCGGCGGTATCTCGTATAGGAAGTCACCGCGGTCGTTGATCGGATGTGCGCGCAACAGGCCACGCCGACGCCACATGTGCACGGTGGAGACCAGCACGCCGTAGCGAGCCGCCAAGTCCTCCGGGGCAAGCAGTCCCTGCGCGAGCAGACGCGCACGCCGATCCTTGAGGTGGTAAATGTGGCGAAGCCGCCCGATGCGCGCGGCGGTCCACGGGGTTGTCACGACGGTGCGCACGCCGCGCTCGTTGAGAAGATCGGCGATCTCCTTGTCCGTGTAGGTATCGATGAGACCGTCGATCTCCTCGACGACGGCGGCGTCCGTCGTGCGCAACACGACGCATGATTTTGGTAGCGGCAGATCGAGCGAACGCGTCGCGCCGCCGACGAAGCGGATATCCATGTGCACGGTATCGCCCTTGGTGAGCGTCACGTCCTCGATCAGCAGGCGCAGCATGCGCTTCTTGTCTTTCATCTGTGTACGCGGATCGCGCCAGAGGCGCGGGAAGTCGGTCGCAAGGGTCATCAGCTCCGCGCGTTCGGCACCATTCACGGCGCCCACATCGGCGGCCGCGGCCTTTTCATATGCCTCCTGTGCCGCGGCCAGTGCGCGCAGCTTTGCGTTCCAGTCAGCCTCGAGCGCATCGGCGACGAGGCGATTATCGGGATCGACCTTGAGGAAGCGACGCTGCGCGAGCTCCGCTTCATACTTCGCTCGCTCCACGTGCTGTCGGCGCAGCCGGTCGGCTTCCTCCTGACGGTTCGCCAGTTCCTGTTGCACACCCAGTGCCACTTCGATCGCAAGCGGCGTCATCGCCTCGATGATGATATCGCCGATCGCCGCATCGAGTGCGCCGCCGTGTATCGTCTGGCACAGACCGATCTCGCCGCGGTGCATGGGACGGCGGCCGCACCAGTAGGTCGGTATCTCGGCGCTGCGGTGAGAGTGATAACGCACCGACATGCGTTCGCCGCAGGCCCCGCAGATCACGAGCCCCTGCAGTAGGGCGGGTCCCTCGCGGGCGGGACCGTTGTGCCGCTCCGAACTCCATGCGAGCGCGTTGCCCTTCACACGCTCAAGGTTCGACAGGTAGTCATCCCAGGTGATGTAGCCGGGATGTATATCACGTAGCAAAATCCACTCTTCACGCGGAACCTGCCTCGAGGAGTACTTCCCGCTCGGCAGACGGCGGTGCTTGGTGCGACCGAACACGAAAGCGCCGGCGTAGCGCGGGTTGTGGATGATCCCTCGTGCACGGCAGTGCAGAAGTTCAGCCCACACGAGTTCGCCTTTGTGCGCGCCGCTTCTCAACCGGCGCGGGAAGAGCAACTCCTTGGCGTGGAACTCCTTGACCACGGCCAGACAGGACCCCGTTCGCCGAAAGGTCTCGAAGAACAGCCGCACTACCGCCTGCACCTGCCCGTCCGGGTCCAGGGTGACGCGGTCTTGCACATCATGGACGAAGCCGACCGGGACCATCTGCTTGAGTTCACCGCGGCGGGCCCGGCTCAAGATGCCGCCGCGCAGACGTGCCTTGAGCACATGCAGTTCCGCCTCGCTCATGGTGCCCTTCAAGCCTAGGAGCAGGCGGTCATTGAAGTGCGCCGGATCATACAGGCCGTCCTCATCCAAGATGAGGGTATCGGAGAGAGCGCACAGTTCGAGCAGGCGGTGCCAGTCGGTGGAGTTGCGCGCCAAGCGGGATACTTCAAGACCGAGCACGATCCCGACTCGACCGAGGCCGACTTCGCTCACGAGGCGCTGGAAGCCCTCGCGGTCAGCGCCACTGGCACCGGATTGTCCGAGGTCGCTGTCGATAACAACGATCCGATCAAGCGGCCAGCCGAGCGCAGCCGCTCGGTCGCGTAGGGCATATTGGCGCTTTGTACTCTCGGTGTTCTCAAAGACCTGGCGCAGTGTCGACTGGCGCACGTACAGATAAGCCAGGCGCGAGAGATGCGCCGTCGTAATTTTCTGATGAGCCTCGTTGATCATTGACATTGATATCCCTCCTTCTGTGAAGCGCGTTCAACATGATGAGTCGAGAGAACCAAACTGGTCAGCAGAGTCGTGACGTCATGGCGTTGCACACCCGACAGCCATGGCGAAGTGACGCTGCAAGCGGCCGAACGCTCTGGCGCCGAGGGTTGCCCGGTGCCCTTGGTCTGTTCAGCCTGCGATGAACGGATCACGGCACCGATCGCGTTGAGCCACCCAGGCATGCCCTCGCGCAGTATCAAAGCAAGACCGACACCCCGCGGCTGCGCAGTCGCCTCTGGCTTCGCTGTATCGCCTCCTCTGGCTCCGATGACCTGTGAGCGAAGCAACTCGTACTGTGCGGTGTACTGAGTGACGTCGGGCGAAATCGCCTCGGTAATCACGGCAGTTTTTTTTCCTGCCGCTTCAGGTAGGGAAGTAGCCGGCGAAGGATGCTGCGGGGGTGTGCGCGGATGCCGCACCGCTCCGCCAAGAGCGCGGCCAAGCGCTCGCCACCGGGCATTTGCTCGGACGTGCGCACCGCTTGCGCCAGGATCTCGAGAGCTTCGTCGGTGAGCTTGTGCGCTCCCTTCGGGCCGCGCTTTCGCGGCAGAAGGCCGGGCAGACCCTCCCGATTGAACAGATCCCGTGTCACGTAGTAGACCGGTCGCGAGAGTCCAAAGGACTCGGCCGCTTCCACCACCGCACGCCCGTCTTTCTCGACGCTGCGTAGCATCTCGTACTTGACCTGTACCAGATCGTTCGGGTCGAAGAACGCGCTGTCGCGAAAGTGCGGATCGGTCACGGCCGGTGGGCGGGGGTGAGCCGCGCCTTGTGCCTGCAAGGCCTGCTGACGACGCGTTCGCTGACGTGAGCCTGATGCCATCCTGCTTCCTCAGACGGAGGGTCCGTCTGGTGTCTTTGTAATTATGTTCTATGCAAGGACAATAAACAAGACTTTTTGATCGATGCGTTATGAAAATATCGGTAGATTTAGACGTTATATGCATTAAATAGCGAGGAATAAGGCGAGCGAGCAGCGCCATCAGGATATAATTATCAAGACATGCGGTACGTAATTTGCCTAACATGACGACACCTCCCGCTGCCGCAGGCACTCGTCCACGAGCCTGCGTAGCTCCCGCAACTGATCGGTCCGAAAGAAGGCGCGACCGGCGCCCACCGTGACTACGAGGTCGGGCTCCAGAACATCAGTCCACTCGACGGGCAGCGTGCGCAGCCGTCCTTCGGGGCCCGCATAGGAGACGCGGTCTCCGCCCCAGTTGTTACCGACCGCGAGCAGATCGAATGTCTGTCCTCGCAGGGGATGAAACGGATGGGTGACGGTAAAAACTTGTGCGCCATGCTCGTCACCATATGCAATGCGCGCTTGACTCCAAGGGCACCGTGGAGAACGCAATCCAGCACACCCAGGCCACCGCACTGAAGGGTCGCAAGTTCGACTCCATCGAAGAGCAGAACGCGTGGCTTGCGCACTGGGAGGAGCGATGGGCCGCACCGCGCATCCACGGACGCAAAAAACGGCAGGTGCTCGCGATGTTCGCCGAGGAGAAGCCGGCGCTCAAGGCGCGGAGATGAGCCATCACCTCGGCTACAAGCCCGGGGAGGATAAGCCTGAGGGGCAGACCAACGAACGCAACGGTGCCAGCGGCAAGACGGTGCTAACCGACAAGGGCGCCGTGCGGATCGAGGTGCCGCGCGACCGCGCTGGCAGCTTTGAGCCGATTCTGATTCCCAAGCATGAGCGGCGCTTCACCGGCTTCGACGACAAGATCATCGCCATGTATGCCCGCGGCATGAGCGTGCGGGAGATCCAGGGCTTTATCGCCGAGAGCTACGGCACGCAGGTGTCACCGGACTTCATCAGCTCGGTGACCGACGAGGTCATGGCCGAGACGCTGGCCTGGCAGAGCCGCCCGCTCGAGCAGATCTATCCGGTGGTGTTCTTCGATGCCCTGCGCGTGAAGATCCGCTGCCGATGGCGGCGTGACCAATAAGGCCGTGTACCTGGCGCTGGGCATCCAGGCCGACGGCCAGCGCGACGTGCTGGGCCTGTGGATCGAGCAGACCGAGGGGGCCAAGTTCTGGCTCAAGGTGTTCAACGACCTCAAGACCCGCGGCTGCCACGACATCCTGATCGCGGTGGTCGACGGACTCAAAGGTCTGGCCGATGCGATCGACACGGTGTTTCCGAAGACCACGGTCCAGACCTGCATCGTGCATCTGATCCGCAATAGCCTGGACTACGCGGGCTGGAAGGATCGCAAGCTTGTGGCCCAGGCGCTGCGACCGATCTACACAGCGGTCAGCGAAGCAGCAGCCACGGCACGAGCTGGACGCCTTTGCCAAGGGCCCGTGGGGCCTCAAGTACCCCATCGATCGTGCAGTCCTGGCACGCGGGCATGGGAGCACGTCACGCCGTTCTTCGTGTTCCCACCGGACATCCGACGCGTGATCTACACGACCAACGCGATCGAGAGCCTGAACATGCAGCTGCGCAAGATCATCAAGACGCGGGGCCACTTCCCGAACGATGAGTCAGCGATCAAGCTGCTGTGGCTGGCACTGCGCAACGTATTGAACAAATCCGTGCGCAGGACGTTCGACTGGAAGGTCGCCATGAACCAATTTGACATCCTGTATGGCGATCGGTTTACACTGGCAAAGAGCTGACGAGACCGATTGAATGATTAATCCGCCTCGCCCACAGAATTACGGATACGCCCGATACGAAGTGCGGGCATCCCGTCAATGGAACCGCCATCAGCGCGATGGCGAAGACTCTTGAAGCATTCATAGACACCTCCCTGTGTTGCTCGGATGAGCAGTAAATAGCACTTCGCTGGCGGCTAGTCAATTGGCCGCCCGCGTTCCACCCGCTTGGCCCGTGGATGTGCTTTGTTCCGATTAACGGAAGGCGTTGACGACCACCTCCTCGCCAAGCAAATAGGCACATCCGCATGATTGAAGACTACTACGCCGACAACACCGCGCTCGAGGCCCACACATATCGACGCTAACGCCACTATCGTTCAAAGCCGCAATACCCTTCCTTCGACCCTGCCTTCCGCATCGAGATCGCCAGTATCAATGTCAGCGACACCCAAATGAACGCCGGCCGCGGAAAAGACTTCAAGATGAGCCACCCTTCCAAAGTGACTATCATCGACATAGCATAAACGACTACTTTCAACCTCCTGGTAGACGCGACGAGTCGACCGCCGTTCCCTGTGCGAGGTCGGTACAAACCGTCCCGGCTGTTTCCCCAAAACAGTCTGAAAGTCCTTTGGCGCAACCGTAGAGTTACGATCGTAGTATCCGCGCTGTTCCGAAATCCAGGAACGGATCGCTTGCAAGCTCGAGGCGTTCCGAAGAGCGACAGCATCAGGCCAGCCCTCTTTGCTCACCTGAACCTGCCGGGCATCGCCAAACTGCGAGTCGGCCGCGCTTAGCAAGCCAACGGTCGCCGCTTGGTCCTGGTGCCGCCGCTCCGTAGCCTCTGCCATCGATTCGTCCCGCAAATGCAGCGCCGGATCGTGACACCTGAATTGCGCCTCGGCCACCGATACCCGCTCGGGTCTCCAGCCCCTGCAATATCGGTCCGAGAACACAAGAGGAAGCACGAGCGCCCGCAAATCCTTTGGAAATACGAGCGCATTGAACCGCTGTTTAAATCCCCCAGAGAGGAAAAAGTCTCCGTCTCTAAAGACGGCAGCATCCGTTGTCCGCAACTCCTGCGTCGCCAACAGAAACATCCTCAATGCGGCAGCCCAGTCTGCGTGCTCTTCGAGGCTGCGCTCATTGAGGAAGCAAATCATGACAGGATGATGCTTAGATCATTGTCAAGCTGGTCCAGGAACCCTTCCGGCCACTCGGAGATATCACCATTTGGAAGAACATTGATCGAGGTGACGCTCGGCTCGATGTCATGAGCGCGTTTGCTGAAAAACAGAAAGCGCACTTGATTGCCAGAAACCACGCCTTGCCTGACCATTCGCCGAATGCCATTGATGACGTGCTCGCTGTGCGTTTCAACAATAACCTGGGCACCTCCGAGCGAAGCTCGTGCGAGGAATTCTCCCAAGGCAGACTGGGCACGTGGGTGGAGGTGTGCCTCCGGGTTCTCAACAATCACTAACGTGTCCGGGCGCGCGACCAGGCCCGCGACCAATACTCCAAGGACATACGAGAGACCAAATCCGGTATTGGTCGGCCGGACAAATATGCTTTGTCCTGTACTCTGTCTCTGCAACGCCAAGCCCAGACGTACCTGGTCAGCCCTGGAATAGATCTCGGATTCACCTTCGAATCCCGGGAATAGTCGTGCCATCCATAACGCCCATTGATATTGAACGGTTGGATACTCCTTTCCATCCTCACTGGCCAGAATCAAGGCTTCGTTCTGAACAAGGGTCTCGCGTTTTGGTGAGCCGATGATGTAAGGAGCATTCTCGCCGAACTTACCAACCCTGAATGGACGCTGCTCGTCGGGTGATATTCCGAAAACCTTGCGAGCGCCTATGCGTTCCGCATGCAGATAATTGAATGGGTCCGAGAACAATCCACCGGCGGTGCTCTCGACTGGCGAATCCGGCGCGCTCTCGAACAGCAGGAAATAGTCCTGAAAGCGCTTCTTATCCTGTGGACAAACGAATCTGAGTGGCTGCGCGCCATCAGACCCGCCAATCCACAATTCGATTGCATCACTCACGGGGTCTGCACAATAGACCTCTCCGCTTGTTCCTAGGTCGGTGAGCGCCCCACTGAGTTGGATCCGGCGACCAGCAATGCTACCGGACTCCCACGACTGCCTTATCGCCAACAGGCTTTGAATGATCGTTGACTTGCCGGCACCATTCATACCGGCCAACACATTGATGGCGCCCAGCTCCAGTCTTATCGACTTGAAGCACTTGAAGTTGACCAAACCCAAGAACGAAATCATTGCAGAGCTCCCTTGACCGCGTCGTGCGCGCCCTGAAATCGCAACTGAACAGCTCTGACACCACCCGTACCGGCCGAGAGCGATCGAACATATTCCGTGTTCTCCGTGAACATGTTACCTAGGACTGTACGGATCTTTTCCTTGTTCTTTTTCAAATCGCCGAGTTCATATGCTTGCAGAACATTGGACCATGATTCGAACAATGCCTTGTTGACTGGCCCTCTGCGGCTCGTTTCGGGATTGAATTTCCTGAAGGCAAAGCGACCGAAGATTTCCCTGGCTCGAGTCATCGCCTCTCTGAAGTCGCGATCAAGTTCCTCAATCCTCGACGGAGACACTCGATTCAGCTGTTCCATCGTAGTCGACAGGAAGCTGTTCAAATCTGCCTTCGAATAGTCTTGATAGGGGTAAAGCCGAAACGCTAGATAACGCAACACACATTCCCGGGCGTCCATGCGAACGTCCCCAACCCCGTCATCAGTCGCTCTGGCAAACTCCTGTGTCTCCGCCAAGCGCTTGAGAAGCGCCGTTGCCTGCCCTTGAAATAGAGCGTGCCGGATCTCCTGCGCCGTAAGTACAAGCCCGCCGGTGTTGATGCGGTAAAATATCGTGAACTTCACCTCCGGCGGCGTTTCGGGACGAATAATGAACAGTGTGACTGGCGTCTCTTCCAAGTCACGTTGCATACCCCTCGTCAGTTCGTCGAACGTACTTCCCTCGATGGAAACGAGATACTCCAAACCTTGCAGCCGGAATCGCTTATCGGTTACGAAATCCCGTAGCGTTGACAACCGCTGCAGCCCGTCGATAACAACCCAACGGTTCGCATCGACGCCATCGAAATAGAAAGCAGGTAACGGTATGCGAAGGAGCGCCGACTCGACAAGCCGCGAGCGGCGAACCGGATCCCAGACCACATTCCTTTGAAAATCCGGGTTGAGGACGATCTCGTTCAAAGAAATCTTTCGCAGAACCTGGAACACCGACATCGAATCTCGATCGACTTTGATCTTCGAGGGATCGAAGGGCTCGGAAATGAGCTCATCACTTTCGGCGCGTTCAGTCTCGACGCCAAGAGTCTCCAGTTCAACTCCTCCCTCAGAGCAAATTTTGGCAAAAATGTCCGAGTCAATTTTCCGGACGGCATTTTGGGCGTTGTAGAACGGACCCGCTTCACGAGACTGTCCGTGTTGATCGGACCCGGGAACGGGAGTGACAAATTGGCGGTAGTTCAAGATGTTTGCATAGAAGTGGTCGGGGTTTTCGGGGTCTAGCCCCACCTCGCCCACTTCGCCGTACCCAAAATACACGCCGAGCCCGGATTTCTTTGGCTCGTAGTAGATAAACTCGATATTTGGAAGAGTTAGAAAATTGAAATAACGCTTCGGAAAGTGATATCTCGTGCCAACCTCGTCCGCGTACTCGGAGCCTTCGCGGTACTGTGCAAGCACAAGTAGAGTGTTTTTCTCCATTAGCGCCTCCGCGAGCGGGTAAGTCTTCTGGGTATCCTGTACCTGCCTCCTAAAGACGTTGCATCGCGGGCGATTGGGAGCTCGCCCGGATCCCTGATCATGACGCCGGCGCAGCGAGACCGCATCGGCACGCAATTGGTGCCCGCTAGGACCGCTCGATCAAACACGCTTGACTCCAAGAAGCTCAAACAATGGCCCATAGTCTCGCCCGTCAGCAGCCTGTAACGCGGAGATATAACGACGACGCGCTTCGCCGGCCTTCTCGAGGGCGGCGCCCCACTTAAAGCGCTCATGACCGAAGCGATGCAGGACAACGTCTGTCATCGTCCGGGCGCAGCGACCATTTCCATTGGGAAACGGATGTATGTACACCAGCCGGTGATGAAAGCGCGCCGAGATCTCTTCGATGTGCCACGATCGATTCTCGATCTGAAACTGGACGTCATCGAGAAGCAGACGCAGCTCTTCGCGAATTCTCTCGGGCGCTACTCCCACAGGCATCGTTTCCTTCGTTCTGATATGACCGGCCCATGCCCAAGTATCTCCGAACATTCGCCTGTGAAGTATCTGCAAGAATTCAATTTTAAGAATCTGCCCCCGCCTGAGCCCAAACACCCATGCCTCACCACGGGCTATGTTCGCGTACTCCCACTCGTTCAACTGACCCTGGGTCGTTATGTGGCTGGGCAGAAGACCCGCGGTGTCGTCGGCATCTAAGGGTGTAGCACCTTCAGGATACTCCAGCTTCAAGATCTCAATCCCATAGTGCTTTGGGCGGCCCTGCAAGCAGCCTCTCCACGCGCCGCTGCAGTTGGTTATCTTCCGCTTCTAGGCTTACGCTCTGGTCTTCAAGCCGCATCGAGTGAGACACGTGCTTCAACAGGCGCTTTGCTTGAAGGGTTGCCTGGTCGCGCCGAATTTCCTCGAACGATTTCCTGGGCACCAGGGCGTACACCAGCTCGCAGTCCAACGCATGCGCGAGCTTTCTGAGAGTCTGGAGCTTTATCACCTCGCTAACCTCGTCCTTCTGCATGTCCTCGACGGATTGCGCGGCCCGAATGCCCATGCGACGAGCTAGCTGAGGACCGCTCATCCCAAGCGCTTCTCGGATGGCTCGCACCCATCCGCGGCCTGGCCGATTCAGCGTAAGAAGCTTTCGGTAGGCCCGAAGCGTGTCCTCAAGCTGCCTCAATTTCAAAATGTCTTTATCTTTCATAGAGTTACATGTCAATTAATTTGTTTAAACCGTAGCCGTATCCGAATCACCAGGCTGCGGCCTGGTGCGCACGCTCTATATGCCAGGTCATAGCCTGGCGGTCTTTGACCTCTCGCCAGGCTATCGCCTGGCCCCAATCATGATCGCACCAGGCTGCGACCTGGTACATTCCCCACTAACCCGTTGACGAATCGAAAATTGAAGTCTACACTGGCCGCGCCCGGGGGGTTAGGGGGACTTTTCACCTTGCTGCGCTGCACCATTAAATAATTGAATCCACCAGCAGAAGGACGCGGGAATCCCCCCACTTATGTAGCTTCACCGGTACAGCACCATGCGCAGACAGGGAGAGAGTCAGTGACGAGCGGCATTGGACCATTTGCTTTTACCCACTCTCCTGACGGCGACCCAGGTAGTGATGACGTAGTCTCTCAAAAGAACCTACCTACCGCTCACGAAATGTGACTTCCGGTCTGCCAATTCGGACGGCGACTCGTGGATGATAGAGGCCAACCCGAGAAGGGACATCTCCTGGGCACACCATGGATCCTTGTGTGAGTCATTTCGCAGAACCGATCGTAGAGCAATCCGCATGCGCGGTGGCATCGAGGGCAGGACATTCCGCCGGCGATGGGACTGATGGAACCCGCGAATCCATGAATTCGGATTCGAAGGCATTGTTCTCCGAAGCGGGAAGTGCATGGCAGCCGGTGCCTCTTTGGGCAACCTTTCTGATTCAGTTCGGCTACTTGTGGCGGGCAACATCCAAGACACGACGCATTGCCCTGCTGACAATGCCGTGTGATTCCGCTGCCGCAGGCTTGATCTCGCTCGGTGCCCTGATTGGAGATCTGTGCAATCCCAACGCGAACGATGAAGTCAGTCACTTTACCGATCTGACCCGATTCACACAGCAGTACACCGCCTCCTGCAGAAGCTGCAAAATCCGGTGCGAGCCCTCGGTGAAGGGATGCGGTTATTTCGAACGCGCATCCGGTGTGGTCCGCCACAAGGACGGACATCGGTACCGCGTGGCGGAAACGATTGACGATCCGAGGTGCGGCCCCGCCATTTCCTGCGTGAGCGAAAGTGAGACGAGATATCTCATGTCGGCCTACGCGAAGGACTGGCGAATCGACGGACAACCGACGATCACTGTCGACAAGCGCGCCGCCTCTATCAGCGGTGACCCGTACGCCTGCATCGTGGCTGGGGCAGTTCCGCGGCAAGAGAATCTCTCGAAAGCATTCTCGGGCCTGTGCCTGGCGGGCCGTTCGCGCGGCGAGTCCTCGTCCCGTGACGGACTGGCGACGGTGCGCTTCGGGTGTGATAACGAGCAGTACGATCTCGCGGACCTGTTGACGGTCGATGGCTGGTCCACCGCACCCGTGTCGCGCATATGTTTCTACAATTCACGGACCGGACGCTTCGATCGCTACGGATGCGCGCCTTCGCTGGTAATTGCGGACGGCGATTCAAGCCTTTTGCGGGTACTTGATGAGCGCAGATTCCAGAACGCCGATGTGATCGGAGTCCTCGAGCGAACCTTAGAGCGCGATCGACTCGAATCCATCGGGACTCGTGTCGCGGAACTGCGGCGCTGGTATGTCGAGGACCTCGACTCGCTGCGAGCGCTCGGCACCTCCCCGCGCGGTATCAGCATGACGATATTGAATCGTAGGGTGCCGTGAGTTCGCCCCGCGTTTCGGAGCTGTTCGATTTCCTCGAGGGCGAACAGAGCCACGAGATCATCAGAACCGAAGTGCATTGCGAAGCGTATAACCGACTGCGGGGCGGGATGCGACGCCTCTGCGCGGAACTGCGAGACTCTGAGGGATCCGAACAGGAGTTGTCGATGCGCCTTGGACGTTTGGCGTGCTCATGGCTTACGGCTCCCCTTCCGTTTTCAGGCTTCCCAGCGGAGTTACGCGCCGTGCTTCCGTCTCCCGCTTGGGTGAATGCCTCCTGGGGTCGCCCACTCGTGGTTCTCTACGAGGATGTTCTCCGCGCGGCGGATCAGCTTGCCTCCGAAGCGAATCCCCTGGCCAACGCAATGCGGGCTTTCTGGCGTGATGCCAAGGAGTCCGGAAGGCTACTTCGGGTCTACTGCTACCGCAGATCCCGGAGCGCCTTCGACACGGCACTACGGGAAGAATCCCATCCGATCGCCAATGCCGACTATATTCATTCGCTTTCAGACTACAGACAGGCGGCGATCTTCGACACCCTCATCAAGGTTGGTCCCCTACGCGCAACGGGCTGGGGCGCCGTACCGGACGCGATCCTGACGGCGCCGCGCTTCCGCTCGCTCCGCCTTTTCGTGTGGGAGGGCTGCGCGGACGAAGTCGGTTTTGGGTACGATCCCGTGTTGGGTCAGCGGGATTCGTCTTCTCCAGGCGACGCCGTAAGCGCGAATCCCCAAACGTGCTACGCATGGCGAAACACCACTAGCGTGATCGGAACACCGACATCCGCGGGGCAATCGGGCGTTCTGGACGATCTCGCTGACTACCAGCGAGCATCCTCGAGCGAGGTGCTCCGCGCGGCCACGTTGGTGCATCTGGATGGTGCAAAGGGAATCTTGTATCCGCACGGCTCGAAGGCGCTGTCATTCGACCCCGCACCTTGCGATGTCGACGCGATCGCGCTTCGCACCGTCGACGAGGTTCTGGCCGTCGGCATGTTCACAATCGAGCCCACGGTATCGGACGTGGATCTCGGCGGCGTATCCGCAGGCCAGGGAAGATACAGCGCGATATGGAAACAGAAGCTTGCCCGGATGAATTCGGCAGACAGTATCGACCTCTTCTTCAAGTTATCGGATGCTGGGATTGACCTTGAGAACCTATCGGCGGCTATTGACCACTGGTGCAAACCACCCTCGACCGTCATACACGCCCCGAAGAAGATGCAGCACTTCAAGTCGCTGATCGCGGCGCTTGACTTGGAAGGCGACGATGAAAGCAAGACGGCCAAGGCGCCACCCTTCTGGCGCCTGGCGTGGGACGAGATCAAGCACTCCCGCGGTCATGCCATCCAGGCAGGCTACGAGGAGAGTGAGATCATCGCGGGAGAGTTGCGTGAGATCCTGGCGAAGCAGCTTGCCCAGCTCACCAAGAGGGCCGAATCCGGGGTCTCATTCGAGATTCCGATCCCCGTCGAGACCGGCATCCGCGGTCATTTCAAGTTCCACCGCATCATCGCCATCGAGGAAGGCTTCCGCGCGCCCGCCTCCGCAACAAGACATCTGCTGGAACTCGATACCTTCAAACCATGGCGCGAATGATCCCTTCGTTTGTGGATGAGCACGCGCCTCCGGGCGAGCGTGACGTATTCAATCTGCTTGCCGGAGGACCCCATGAATTCACCGCCATCCACTCCCTTGACCTCGCCCCGTGGAATCGCGGACTGCGCACGGAGATCGACTTTCTGGTGATGGATACTGCATCGGGGATCATCTGCGTCGAGGTCAAATCGCACGACCACATTTCTTTCGATGGGTCGCGCTGGTATCCGGACTCTATCGTCCGATCACCTTTCAAACAGGCCGCGGACGCGCGGCATACGTTCTACCGGCGCATGAGCGAACTCGCCCCGTCCTGCCGACGGATCCCGGTGGTCCACTGCTGCATCTTTCCCCGTGCCGCCTTCGATCTGACACCTAATCTCTCGATCCAGCGATGGGAATTGATCGACGCCCGGCGGTTCCGCCAATATGAATCCGCAGCAGCCTTTCTCGCCGATATCCGTGCACGGATCGAGCAGAGCATTCTGGCCGATGGTGCCCTGACCAAGCTCGATCGACACCTGAGTGCGGCGGAGATCGAGCAGGTGGTACGTGTCTGCGTTCCCATCCAAAGGCGCAACCCCGAGCGTCGAGAGGAAATCACGCGCCGCGAGCAGGACATGGATCGCGTACTGCGTCGGCACCAACGGCCCGCGGTGCAACTCGGCACCGCCAACCGGAAGCTCGTGGTCTCGGGCGGCGCCGGCACCGGCAAGACTCTCATCGCAATGGAGATTGCGCGGCGGGCGACCGAACGAGGTCGCCGTGTGGCGCTCTTGTGCTTCAATCAACTCATCGGAGAATGGATGCGACGGCAGATCGCGCGCGGGGGCTCTCCTTTGCCCAATCTGGTGGTGGGTCGTGCAATCAAGGTGCTTGCGGACATGGCCGGCGTGCAGATACCCGACAACGCCCCCGCCGATTTCTGGGACATCGATCTGCCGACCCAGCTCGAAGAGCGATTCACGGATCCCGAGTTCGCAGCGGCGGCGACAATCGACTATCTGGTTCTCGATGAGGCGCAGGACGTTCTCGCGCGCCCCTGGCTGTGGGGCTGCCTCGTGCAGTTGTTCGGACATGGGGCCAAGGAAGGCTCATTCGCCCTATTGGGAGACTTCGAAAACCAGGTGTTCAATGAACGATCCGGCATGCAGGAAGCACTCGATTCGCTCGAAGAGACGCACAGCCCGACGCGCTACAAGCTGACCGAGAACTGTCGGAACTACCGGATCGTCGGGGACACGGCCGTGAGTCTCGCGGGTCTCGACATGCCTGTGTACGAGGACTACCTGCGCCTCGGTGGCGGCATGGATGACTACGACATCTTTTTCTACGACGACGACGCGGACCAACTGCGGCGGATCGCCGAGATACTTGGCCACTTCAAGACAAAGGGCTATCGTCCGTCCGAGATCGTACTGCTCTCGCTCCGGGCGGACGAATCGAGCGCCGCGGCAAGATTGAAGGCATCGGGATGGCGGCTGCGGCCCGCATGGCAGGCGGGCGAGAGCACGTCCTACGCGAGTATTCATGCGTACAAGGGAATGGAGAACAAGATTGTGGTGCTCACCGACATGTTCCTTCAGGATCGTCAATTCCATCGAGATCTCTTCTACACGGGAATGACGCGTGCCACGGAATCGGTTCGGGTGCTTTGCGACGCCCGCTCGCAGGATACCCTGCGGGTATGGCTATCAGGGGGACATGGCGCATGAAGGAACGAGCCGAGTTGGTCGAATGGATTCGCGCGGAGATCGTCGGCCCCTCGCGTTCCGACGAGCCGAGCATCATCGAATTTGCCGAGAGAACTTTTGCCGACCCGACCGCGTTGCGCCGTGGCCCAGTGGCGTGGAGGTGTCCGGACTCTTCCGATCCGCAGGAGGTCCTCTACTACGAGCGGGAATCTCCGCATCGAAAGTACGGTGCTGGACTGCTCCATCCGGAATGGGCAAGTTCCGCCCGTCCGTCGATGAACGACGCCGCCAACCAATCGGCGGACACGCTCGGAATCGATCTCACCGACGCAAGCTCGGACGAAACAAAGGAGGAGGAACCGAGGGACATCGGCGCGGATGATCAACTGAGCGATGCATCCGATGACTTCGAGGTCACGAGTCCCGATGTGCGCCATCCCACGACGATGGGGATGTCGTTCTGCGCGGAATTCGAAGTTGGCGGCAAGCTCGTCGTCAGCGTGCCGCAGCAGCGCAGATTCTCCTGGCAGGATGCGGGGACCGCTCCGATTCAATTGAATGGACGGTACGAGTCGTGCGACAGGCGATGGGTGAACAAGGAAGGCCGTGACGCGGAGAGTCCGGCGTGGAGACGCCTACCCGCCACCGCCCCCGACGCGGCGGTCTCGTTCGAGGCCAGGGAATTCAATTCGCGTCGGCCGATTCGCAAGAATCTTCCGGCGATTCCACACTCGCCGATCCGGCTGCGAATCGAGATGTTTCCGCGCCGGCTCGAGGGCCGCGAGAATGCCTGGATCATCACGGTTGTGATGCGAAACGACACGCCGCTGGGCGGTGCCGTCGAACGCGAATCCGTCCTCTACCAATCATTCTTCCAGGTATCGATCTCGGCCGGAAGGATACGTCCCTATCCCGAGAGCACTCGATCCTTCGATCAGATGGACAAGGACGAGCAATCGTTGGCTCTGCTCTACCGGAGCGCGACGACTTGGGCCATCGGACACGGCTGCGCCGCGTGCTGGGAGGGTGAAGGCCACGACGCCCCGCCCTGCCTTTTCGCCGACGCGATGCCAGTGACCGAGCTGCCGAGCATGACCCCGAACATCGACGTTGATGGGAAGCCGATCTCCCTATCGATGGCGGAACTGTCCGACCTTTCTGATCAACCAGGGGGACAGGCATGGTCCGATCTCGAAGCATTGCCCGATGCCTACTCCAATTGGATCCGTGGACAACGCGCAGAAGCCGCCAGCCTGCCGCCGCACTTGGAGACTGTCGCTCATCGCCATCTCGACGCGTGTGAGAGTTGCCTGTCGCGCATCCGTCGTGGCATTGAGCTCCTGAAGGCTGATGCTAAGGTTCGAACCGCGTTCCGACTGGCGAATCGCGCGATGCTGCTTCAGCAGATCGCGACAAAGAGCATCGGCAAGCGGCCCCTAACCTGGGATGCCAATGCACATATGGTGGCACCGAAGGCCCCGCACATATCTCCTTCGTCCAGGCTCGGGAACAGTTCCGGCGAGGGACTGGGATCGTGGCGTGCATTCCAGGCCGCCTTCCTGATGATGTCGCTCGACGATATGCGCAGCCCGCGCGCTCCGTGCCGGGACGTGGTGGATCTCATCTGGTTCCCGACGGGCGGGGGCAAGACCGAGGCATATCTGGCGCTTGCCGCCTTTTACATGTTCCATGAAAGGCTTCTGGAGGACCCAGGCGAGCTGCGTCGGGACGGGACGAATGTACTGATGCGCTACACGTTGCGCATGCTGACGACGCAACAGTTCCAGCGCGCCGCCAGCCTGATCTGCGCGATGGAGTATCTTCGCCGCCGCAGCTCCGTGTGCAACATTCCGGGCGGGCGGTTTTCGCTGGGTCTTTGGATCGGACAGCAGGGATCACCCAACAAGATAGATGGCGCAAGGAACGCGCTCGGGGAGTTCCGGCGCGGCACCGCGGACGGCAATCCCCTGGTTCTCACCGAGTGTCCCTGGTGTCGCGCCGAGATCGGCCGATATTCTGGCCCAAAGCCGCAGTCGATCAAGAAGGCGAATTGGAACACCTTGGCAACCTGTGGTGTAACGGACCACAAGACGGAGGGACCCCTCCTTCACTGCAGCGATGTCCAGTGCGAGTTTGGTCGCGAAGACCCCGACACGTGGTTGCCGATCGAGGTGATCGATGAGCGTATCTACGCGCACCCGCCCTCGCTTGTGATCGCCACGGTAGACAAGTTGGCGATGGTCGCTTACCGACCCGAGGCAGGCGCGCTCTTCGGTCGCCGAATGAGCAGTGGCATACCGCATCAATTCGCTCGGCCACCGGGGCTCATCATCCAGGACGAACTGCACCTCATTTCCGGGCCGCTCGGGTCTCTCTACGCCATATATGAAGGCATCTTCGAAAGGCTCTGTTCGATTCGGGACGGAGACGCATGGATCAAGCCGAAGATCATCGCGTCCACCGCAACGATCCGAGGCGCGGATGAGCAGGTTGCCACACTGTACGGTCGTGCTGCGACCGCGCTGTTTCCCCGCCCCGGATTGCTCATGGGAGATTCATTCTTCGGCAAGTATGCGAGATCGGCGGACGGCTCGCTGCAACCCGGCCGAATGTACATCGGTGTGCATGCGAGCGACTACGGGTCGGTGCTCACAACGCAGGTGCGCGCCTTCTCCGCCGCGCTCTTCCGACCCTGGCGCTTCGCTGAGGATCAGCGTGATCCTTGGTGGACCTTGCTCGCCTTCTACAACAGCATCCGAGAGCTGGGTGGCGCCAAGACACTGTTCGACTCCGATATCCGGTCGCGGCTCAAATTCCTCTTCAATCGCGAAGGCTACGCACAGGACGATCGGCGCACGCTCAAGATCGTCGAGGAGTTGACGAGTCGTCTGACACAGGGTGACATCGTCAAGATGATGGATCGCCTCTCCTCCAGATATTCGGCAAAGGCGACAGGGATCCTCGACGCCTGTCTGGCGTCCAACATCATCGAGGTGGGAGTGGATATCGACCGTCTGTCGCTGATGGGCGTCGTGGGACAGCCCAAGACCACGTCCACGTACATACAGGTGACGGGTCGCGTCGGGCGACGCTGGATGGAACGTCCCGGACTGATCCTCGTGATCTACAATCCATCGAAGAGCCGAGACCGGTCCCATTTTGAACAATTCCACGGCTACCACCGCCGGCTCTACGAACGCGTCGAGCCGACCACGGCGACACCTTTCGCCATCTCCGCCATCCAGCGAGCCCTCGCGGGCGCATTGCTGGTATGGGCCCGACAGCAGAGCAGTTCCGCGGTTCAGCATCATTCGACGTACGAATCGGCGATCGAAGAGGGGTTTCAGATACTCTCGGAGCGGTGCAGCCAAGTGCAAATTCCCGAGGACAAGGCGCGTTCGCTCGCGGAACTTCGGCGCGTCACAGACCAGCTTCAGTTGAAGTGGCGGCTGAAGCCGCAGGAGTGGGAGGACTTCCCGCCCCGCGTCGACGTTGAGTATCTGATGCTGTGGCCGGGCCAATTCTCGACCCCGCTACAGCGTCAGCGCGGTGTGATCGTTCCGAGCAGCATGCGTCAGGTCGACGCCTCGGCCGAACTGACCATTACGCAGGGATACATAGCGGCACAGTTGGCGGAGGCAATTCAGGGGCAGGTGTCGGACGTCGCTGCCGCGGAACCAACGAGCGACCAGGGAAACTGACATGGGCCACAAGCAGATCAGGATTGGACAGCTCGTGGCGCCGTTCGGCCCGGGAAGCATCTACACCGACCGACGCGGCGTACCGCACGTCGTCGCAGGGCTCGACTACTGGTTCATGAACTGGAACCAGGGCTTGTCACGCATGAGCATGTGTTCCGACCGCACGGAATTCGAACGCTTCGAACCCAGACTGTCGGCGCTTCTGCACGTGGACCGCTTCTGCCTGCCTCCGGACTACCGTCACGAGAACAGAGGCGGCACGAATCCGCCAAACGTTGGCCTGCATGTCCCCGCCCTGCGTTTTCCCAGATGGTACCGGCACACCAGATCAGGGGAGATGCGGCGGTTCAACCTGCACACTACTCAAACCGGAACCCCGGACGACGGAGGACGATGGCAACCTGTGAGGTTCATCTCGGTCTGCCGCGCCGGGCACCTGTGCGAATTCCCATGGAACCAATGGATCGGCTGTCTATGCAGTGATGATGGGAACCTGTACCTGACCGATCGGGGCGGCTCTGAGCTCTCCAGCATCAGAATCGAATGTCGATCTTGTCCTGATGGTTCGAGGGGACGCAGAGGCAGGGACCTGTCCGGAACGACGATCATTCCCGATGATTCGAGCGGCCGCGATACCGCCTTCCAACGCGAAGGCATCGGTTGCCCCGGCGAGTTGCCCTGGTTGGGCGAGGGCGCCTCCGAGCCATGCGGCCAGCCGCTCGTGGGTGCGCTGATCAATCAGACCAATATCTACTTTCCGCGCACGCTCTCTGCGATCACGCTTCCCGACATCTCGGAGGAGGACACCGCCATCTCCGCGCTGAAGCGGGAAATCGAGAAGGAACAAGGGCTGCTCGGAACAGCCCGAACCGTCTGGAAAATGGGAATGAAGCGTGAGGCGGCTGCGATGTTCCGGCAATCCCTGCAAGATCGAGGAATTACCGCCGAGCTCGAATCCGTCGAGGAGGCCCTGAGTACGATCCTCGGGGCGCCGCCAGCAACTATTCCAAGTGGTGCACCCCTTCCCTCAAACCCCGAACCGGAGCTTCTGCGATTCCGGCGCGCCGAGTTCAACATCATCCGACATGAGGTGAACGATCCAGAGCGAACGCCAGACCTGCGCGTCATCCAAACGGACGTCCCGAAGGACCTCAGCGCATGGCTGGCGCGCGTGAATCTGGTGGAGCGGCTGCGCGAGACGCGCGTGTTCTATGGTTTCGATCGACTCCAGCCGAGCCCCTCCCCACTCGTCGGGATGCCGGATACCGCCATGGCTCAGCTTTTCAGGGACCGGCCGGCGGAGCGTCAAGACCAGTGGCTGCCGGCCATCGAGGTCTTCGGCGAGGGAATATACCTGGAGCTGCGCGAGGAACGGATCGCGGAGTGGCAGCGCCACTGGGAGGATGCACTTCGCGAGCGCCTCAACGAAGCCTTTCTTCTGCGCCTGGGCGGTCTGGTCCAAGCGCTGCCACCGCTAGATTCGCCGGGCGTTGCCTGGGCCTCCCGCTTTCTCCTTGTGCACACCCTCGCCCACATACTGATCAACCAACTCGTGTTCGAATGCGGATACAGCACGGCCTCGCTCCGCGAGCGTCTGTACGTATCAGCGGATCCAACCGCACCCATGGCGGGTATGCTGATATACACCGCGGCGGGCGACGCGGAAGGAACATTGGGAGGTCTTGTGCGTTTGGCGCGACCAGACAGGCTTGGTGCCGTCTTGAGACGCGCATTGGACCGCGCATCGTGGTGTTCTGCCGACCCGGTGTGTTCGGAACACCTCGGAGGTCAGGGATCGCGCCTAGCGAATCTCGCAGCCTGTCACGCCTGCGTGCTGCTACCCGAGACCTCGTGCGAGACCATCAATCAAGGTCTCGATCGCGCGATGGTTTTAGGAACACCGAATGACCGAACCTACGGCTTTCTAGCCCCGTTGCTGGACTCGATGCATGCGCTCGTCTGACGCAGCAGCGCCTAACCGGAGATCAGCGCGTCCACGACCGTCTTCATCACCGGTGGGCACACACCATTTCCAAGGAGGCGTATGCGGTCCTTCCGGTTGCCGATGGGAAGCAGGTAGTCATCCTCAAAGCCCATCGCACGCTTGAGCTCGGGCACCTGCAGCATGCGCATCTCGGGACCGGAATCGCTTGGCTGAACCAACGCGAACCGGTCCATTGTCGTGATTGTGCGCAGGGGCCTATCCAGGCTTTGCCAGCCGCCAGCACCATCAGAGCCGTAGTACACCAGCAGGAAGCTAGTTGATCGTCCGAGCACCTTGAAGCCTCGATTGGCCCGCTCCAACGTAGCCGGTGCGCGAGTACCTTGCACCAACGGATTCATCCTCCAAGCGCCGATCGGATCGAGGATAGAGGCGACGGTCGGCCTGCGGCCGCGGTGTTTGAAGTTCACCACCGAAGGCTCGCGCTCGCGGTCTCCAACCAGGAAGAGCCGCGTGCGAGTTTGGGGAACGCCATAGTCGGATGCATCGAGCACTTGTTCGGCGAGGTTGTAGCCGATGTCTTGCAGCATGCTCTTGAGCCGTTCGTACTTCGACCACGGTCGCATGCGGACTACGTTTTCCAGAACCAGCCATCGCGGTCGAAACGTCGCGGCGTATTTCACGACGTGCAGCGCGGTCGCCCTACTTGCCTCATCTCGCGGTGCCCCGCCCTTGGCACAGGAGTGGTTTGTGCACTCGGGCGAAGCCAACAGGATGTCGATCGATCCAATGCGCCTTCGCAGGCGCGTGAGGTTGACGTCCTCAAGTCTCGACGTAAGAACGTGAGTCTCTGGAAAGTTCGCGCTGTAGGTCGCGGTCGCCAGCGAACACATGTCGATCGCACCAACCATCTTGACGCCAGCGGCGCGCGCACCCGTGCTGCTTCCGCCGACACCCGAAAATATGTCCAGACCTCTCATTTTTACAGTCGCCCTCGCGTCGATCGCAGTTCTGGTTGAACCTTATCAGTTCGGAGGCCGGCTTGACCAGGCTGCCCCGCAAATATTCGTGCAGCGAGCGACGCTGTGTTCTCGCTGTAGCGCATATGTTGAGTGACTAACGCTTTTCGTCCAGGAAACGCTGTAGACGACGCGACAGCAAGTGTTCACGTGTTGTCTGGCACTCCCAGACAATAAGCACGTTCGATCCCAGCCTTGAAAGCGCACGTCTGGCGCGTTTGTCTCTATCAACATTGCCCTCGAACTTCCGCATCCAGAATTCACGCCTCGTCTTTGGCATTGCAGCCATCGGACAACTGTGCCGATGCCAGAAGCACCCATGGATGAGTATGACCTTCTTGCGCGAGACGAAAACCATGTCAGGCGTGCCGGGAAGCTTGGCGACGTGGAGCCGGTAGCGATAGCCAAGCGAATAGACCAGTCGCCGCACAACAAGTTCTGGGGCCGTGTGCTTGCACCGAATCCGCGCCATGAGCGCCGATCGTTGTCTCTTCGTGAGGTGGTCAGCCATGCTGGACGGATGTTGTTGTCTCAGGTTGCCTTCGCCGACAACCAATTAATCATCGATCAATGACCATGTTGTTGCGGTCCTGCAGGGAAGCGGGACGGCCGCGATGCGGACTCGATGGATCTTATCATCGCAGCTCCGGCTTCCATATGGCCCCTGCGCAGTCATGTGCGATCTGCTCTCGCTCTGTCATCGCTGGAGGCATCTGGCCCAGAAATCGGCGCACGATACCGCTGAATACTGGATGCCCCATTGCGTCAATGAGCCCAATGACGTCAGCTGCCATCCACGCTCACCGCCCCTCGTCAGGCGATCGGACACCGCCATTCAGCCGTAGCTTGCTGCGGGAGGTGGACAGCGCGCCAACAAGGGTAGGCGCTCCGTGGTGGTATCGGTGGGCGTAGCCGACGGCAGCGCAACTCCCTTCTTAGCCACTCCGCGGGCTTTTGGGGCGGCGTGGGGATGGCACACCTCACTGACACTCACGCTGGGCTGATCCGCCTCCCACAAAATCTCCGGCTCCTGTTCTGCCGCAAATTGCCGATGCTCGCGTTTGCTCATTCACTTCGCTCCGTCTGCGGAGCGCCCGCAGCGGCTCGAAGTCTGTCATTTTTCGCCCTAGCCTTTTGTCCGGAAGTCGCTGAAGCTACACACACAGTGGCCGGGCCGACTTTATGGGGCGCTTGCAACTGTTGGATTCACCGACGGTGGCACTGGAGTATTTGGATGAAGCCGTTAGGCGACTGGTCGGCATGCGCTTGATGAACCGGATCTAGTCGACGGCTCGCGCGATCAGGAGAACAGTGCTCCTGGATGATTAGTCTGGCTGTGAGCCGTCATGGCGAGGAGAATGCGCATTATGGTTCGTGCTTTAGGAAAGATAATAAAGTGGATCGAAAAACGGCCATTGACCGACGACGACCTATATTGCGGTGTGCTGGACTATTACGAAGATTGGCGCCGCGAAAGCGAGAAAGACCCTCGGTTTGCTCAGCACCATGAGCATCTTGCGCCCTATTCCTGGGCATTTGGCAACGATCTCGTCAACATGGCCACCTACGTCGCTACGATCCTGTTCTGGCAGAGACCGGACCAGTTGCAATCTGGCTACTCCTGTATCACTACCAGTGCGATGGTCGAGGCGTTCTTATTCTCGGCACGAGCAGCATGCGACCTGTTGGGCACCATGCTCGCATATAAAGCTGCCAAGCCGAAACAGGCTCCAAAAAGCTTGTTCGATCTGATCTCTTGGGCAAAGGAATATCCCGAAAGGGTTCAGCCGGAGATTCGTGAACTCTTATCCGACGATTTTGAATGGTTCTATAAGCTGCGCAATCTTCGTGACTCACTTAGCCACGGGGTAGCCTTTGCGAACATATACCACTCTGACAGACAGTTCTATTTGTGGATGATCCATGTGGATGGCCATGAGGGCAGACAACCGCTGCTGCCGATTCTGGCCACGCAACTTACCGGTATTCTATCGCTTGCAAACCGATCCGCAGCGATCATCAACAAGTTGATAGATTTTCCTGAGGACAAGGTAAAGAGCAAGGTCGTTCATGGCCTCCTTGTGCCTCATTTGCATGAGCTTGTTCGGATCGCCCCGGACTATGCAGTCCCTATCGACTGAAATATCTTACGAACTTGGGCGGGCCGCACGCAAACGCGGTTGATGCGGCTTTCAGGCACACATGCTTATGTGCTTCCTCCGAATCCATAGACGACTGAAGTTGCGGCGGCCAGTTTGCTAAGATCAACCAACAATGGCGTCGAAGGGTTTCAATTCCAGTTTACGGCCATCATCGCGCATCGCATGCTATGGAACAGCGTTTCTCGCTGAAGACCCCACAGATATCGCAGCCCTAAAACGTGGAGTAGCCCCCGACATGCCGCAAATTAGCAGTCCCCGCTTGGACGCCTCTTTCTTGGGAAACTGCGGCAGCCTCCTCGCCCGCAGGACCGCGTCGATGGACGATCCAAGAGCCTATTTTAAGCGCATAGGCGGCACCGACTTTCGCCTCCGTAAATCCACAGTTTTCTATCAATTCTCGACAGAACTGCAGAATTTGTTGGCCGCTCTGACCAAAGAGCGCGCCTCTGAAATTGCAAAGGATTGGTACAGCATAAGGGTGCCGCCGAATACTAAACCCCGGGAACCCAATGGCCGGGCACAGCGCCGACAAGCAATGCTCAATGAGCTGGCTGCATTAGCGAAACAAGCAACGGTCGGTCAGAAGAAGCTGATGTTGCGCGTGGAGTATCGAAAACAACGGTAGTGCTCTTGGTCATATACCAGGGAGGTCACAAACCCCAGGCTTTGATCAGCGTTGGGGCGCTCGGTGGTGGTGGTATCGGTGGGCGTGGCCGACGGCAGCGCAGCTTCCTTCGTGGCCGCTCCGCGGTCTTTTGGGGCAGAGTGGGGATGGCACACCCGACGCATCTTGCGATGGCAGCCAACCGCGACGTGGATTTTGTTGCTTTCCCTTCTCTTACAACGCGCTAGGATGGCAGCCACAGCGGCAGCCATTGGCGGCTGCTGGCTGCCACACATCTTGGAATAGGACCGTTCCCGATGTCTGCCATGGATGATGCCAAAGCCGATCGCCTCACGCTGCGTTTGCCCAGCCGGGACTTGGAACGGCTGCGGGAGCTGGCGCGGCAACGGCGCATTGATGTCGCGGCACTGGGGCGCGAGGCCATCAGCGCCTACCTTGACGGGGCGGATCCCCGCGCGGAGCAGGAGCGCCAGGGGCAAGAGCTCAAGACCGTGGTCCGCGAGCAGGCCGACCGCGTGATCGAGCGCCACGAGCAGACCACGCGCGCCCTAATCGCGGCGCTGAACGAGCACCTGGGCAAGCCATGATGCACTGGCTGCACATGCTCTGGACGGGCGAAGGCCTCTGGGGCTGGTTGCGGCCCTGGGTGCCGGTGCTGTTCAAGTGCATTGTCGGATGGCTCGTGCTGCGGCTGGTGTATCGAATCTACCTGGCGCCGCCACGGTCGCGAGGGTACTACGTGCGCGGCAGCCGAATAGTCCCCGTCCGCTGGATTCGAGTGCGCAAGCTCTTATCGCCCGACAGGCGGGGGCTGTGGATTGGCGGGGTGGCCTTGCCGCGCGAGCTCGAATCGACGCACCTGCTGATCAGCGGCTCCACCGGGGCGGGTAAATCGCAGACCATCCAGGGCATGCTCGGCACGCTACGCGCGCGGGGCGATGCGGCCATCATCACCGACATCGGCAGCGAAGCGCTGCGCGGCTTCGGGCAGACGGATGACTGGATCTTGAACCCCTTGGATGCCCGTTCGGTTGCCTGGTCGCCGTTCGCCGAAATGGACGGCCCCGCCGATGCCGAACGGCTGGCCAAGAGCATGATCCCGGACCACGAGGGCATCGAGCGCGAGTGGTTCGTGTACGGCCAGACGCTCGTCGCTGCGGCGCTGAGACGCTTATGGGAGCAAGGCGCGGCGACGAATGAATCCTTGTTGCACGCCCTGACTCTCGCGTCGCCGGCGGAACTGAAAGCCCTGGTGCAGGGCTTGCCGGCGCAGGCCCTCTTCCATGAGGGCGCCGAGAAGATGCTGGCGAGCGTGCGCGGCATCGTAGGTAGTTTCTTGGCCCCGTATAGCCTCTTGCCCAAAGAGGCGGGACCGACCAGCTGGTCGATTCGCCGCTACGTCCGCGAGGGCAATGGGTGGCTGTGGCTGCCGTATCGGGAAGATCAAAGGGCGGCGCTGCGCCCGCTCTTGGCCGCGTGGATCGGTGAGGCGGTGAATGCCAAGCTCTCCATGCCCTTGGATCGCATCCGACGCCACTGGCTGCTGCTCGATGAGGTCGCGAGCTTAGGGCGCGTGCAGGGCTTGAGCGATGCGCTCACCAAAGGCCGCAAGTACGGTCTGTGCGCTGTCGTGGGTCTGCAATCGGTGTCGCAGTTACGCGATGCGCACGGTCAGGACGGCGCGCAAACCTTGCTCTCGTGTCTGTCCTCGCAGCTGCTGCTGCGCGCGAATGATCCGGAGACCGCCGAGTATGCGAGCTGGCACTTGGGCGATGCGGAAGTGCTGCGCGAATCGATCTCGGAGGGCAGAGATCGCACCCGCACCTACCACAACCAGGTGGAGCGGCTGGTGCTCGCTTCGCAAATCCAAGGGCTGCCGAATCGCGTGGGCTTTCTGCGTCTCGCGGGCCAATACAGCGTGCGATGCGTGCAAATCCCTTTGATCCGACGCGCGACCCGCATGGACGCGTTCGTGCCGCGCAATCCCATCGCCGAAGCACTACCGGCGGCGCTGGCGTCGCCTCCTGTGCCAAGCGTGCGCCGGCCGCTACTCGATGCGAATGCGATCCTCGGTCGCGCGCACGCCGCAAGCGAAGATGAATGATCCATTCATGTCCCAGCAGAGGAAACAGCATCATGCCTCACGCGCCTCACCCAACGTTCTCACAAGTGTATGACTGCCTACGCAAGCAAGGCCCTGCCACGGTGATATCAAGCCGCGGCGCGCGCTACACCGTAGAAGCAAAGCCGGACAAGAGCAAGGCACGAGCCATCATCGGTTATCCTGCACGCGGTGAAGTGCGCATCCATGAAGACTGCTGGGGGAATCCTAAGACGTGCTCCGGAGCACGGACTGGAGGGCTGCTAAACGGCGACCCCTCACTCTATGACTGGTACGCAAAGACGTGTGGCAAGAGCACGAAGGGCAAAGGCAGTTAAAGGCAAGCCATGCTCTCGATCAGCGCGCGCACTGCCACCCCGTCGGACATCCGCGCCTATCTCGAAGGCGAGCGCGATGGGGCGAATCGCGGCGCCGAGGACTACTACACCGAGAGTGGTCGCGCGCAAGGCCGGTGGCTTGGGAGTGGCGCCGCCGAACTAGGTCTCGCCGGTGAAATGAACGAACAGGCCTTCGATCGCTTAGCCGGCGGCTTCCATCCCGAGACCGGTGATGCTCTCGTGCAACGGGCCGGAGACTCTCATCGGCCGGGCTGGGATCTGACGTTCTCGGCGCCAAAGTCGGTGTCGGTGGTGTGGGGCATTGCCGAGCGGGAACAGCGCGAGGCGATCGAGCGTGCTCACACGCAAGCGGTGGAACGCACGCTTAACTTTGCCGAGCAACAGCAGCTTTTTATCACTCGGCGCGGCCATGATGGTATCGAACGGGAAACCGCGCGGCCGATCATCGCGGCTTACCTGCATGGGACGAGCCGGGAAGCCGATCCACAGCTGCACACCCATGCCTTTGTCTTGAATGTCGCCGTGCGCGGCGATGGCAGTTATGGGACGCTGGAAACCAAGCCGCTGTATGAGTGGAAGATGGCCATGGGTGCGGCGTATCGCGCGGAGCTCGCGCACGAGCTGCGCGCCCTCGGCTATGAAACCGCCGCGGACAAAGGCAGCTTCCGCATAAACCAAGTGCCGCGCGACCTCGAGCGTCACTTCTCCAAGCGCCGCGCGCAGATCGAAGCGGTCATGAATGAGCGTGGCACGACGAGTGCAAAGGCGGCTGAAGTCGCGGCGCTTAACACTCGAAAAGCGAAAGAATCCGCAACCGCCACCACCTTGCGTGCGACCTGGCGCAGCGAATCCTTGGCGTTCGGCGTCACGGCCCAACGCCTGGGCGAGTTACGAGGGCCCCCGGCACAGAAACCCGAGCCAATCGCCGTGCCGACGGTGATCGAGCGCTTGGGTCAGCAGCACAGCACATTCACGAGCGCCGACCTTGCGCGCGCGGTGGCCGAGCGTACCCAGCATGCCGGTGGGGGCCTTGGGCGCACGGCCGAGATGATGGAGAGGGTCGCGAATGACGCCGAGATCGTGCCGCTCACCGCGAATCGTTATACCACCCGAGAAATTCTTCAGATCGAGGTCAGTGCCCTCACGCGTGCGAAACGACTGGCGGATGATGCGACCTATCGGGTCGATGCGAATGCGACTGCGGCGGCGCTTAAAGCCCGTTCGTTGTCCGAGAAACAACGTACTGCGCTTGAGCATCTGACGGCCGCGCCTCGCTTAAGCGTCCTCGAAGGCCTCGCCGGCACCGGCAAGAGTTATTTACTGGGCGCTGCACGGGAGGCATGGGAGGCTAGCGGCTATGAGGTCCGTGGGGCCGCGCTCGCCGGCAAAGCGGCGAAAGGGTTGCAAGAAGGCAGCGGCATCCGCGCGCAAACGCTGCACTCGCTGTTGAACAATCTCAAAACAGGGCGGGATCAGCTCACCGATCGTACGGTGCTCGTGATCGACGAAGCCGGCATGATCGGATCGCGCCAGTTCGCACGTTTGTTGGAAGCGACCGATGAGGCTCAGGCGAAAATCGTGCTTGTCGGCGATGCCAACCAATTACAACCGATCGAGGCCGGCCAGCTCTTTGAACGCATCTGTCGGGAGGTTGGGGTTGCGCGATTGACCGATATTCGCCGACAACGCGGCGCGGCAGATCGCGAGATGGTATGGTCCTTGGCGAGTGGCGACATGCGCGCCGCGCTCGACTCGTTGCAGGCGCGCGGCCGAGTGCATACGGCAGCGGGCATCGAGAATACCATGCGCGAACTCGTCCACGACTGGGCTGCGGCACGCGATGCCCAGCATCCCAACGATGACCTGATGCTCGGCGCGACTCGCGCTGACACACGCGAATTGAATCGTCTGGCACGTGAGGCGCTGCACGAACGAGGCGAGTTGCAGCACGAGCGAGTCATCGAAGCGGCACAAGGTCCGCTGGTGCTCGCCGAAGGTGATCGAATCGTCATCACGCGCAATACCAAGCTGCTCGGCATGATGAACGGCGACCTTGCCACCGTGACCGCGCTCGCCGAACGGCGTGGTGAAGTCGAGATCACCGCCCAACTCGACGAGGGGCGAACGCGTACCTGGCGTGTGAGTGACCATCCACACGTCGACCATGGCTACGCGCTCACGGTCCACAAAGCCCAGGGTGCGAGCGTCGAGCGGGCCTACGTGCTCGCGCACGAAAGCATGTCGGCGCGAGAATGGTCTTACGTTGCGGGCTCGCGGGCGCGCGAAGCGGTTCACCTCTATGCCGAACGCAATACCGCCGATGATCTTGTGCGGATCATGGAACGCAGTCACAAGAAGGACACCGCACTGGATCATTTGCCGGCGGCGGAAACGAAAACGTCCGTAGCATTGGAACGATAGGGAGTCCGCCACTTTGAGCACGCCTTGCATTATCCGTAACGAAGATCGAACCCATCGGAAAGATTGGCAATTGAGTGGCTGCCATTGGGAGACGGCTATTGTCGCTACCGGCCACGAGCAGGCATCGACCGTGTCGAAATGTATCTAGAAAGCGGTCCCTCGCAGGGTGCGATAATCTAGAGCCGATGATGAACCCGGAGACATCCCCGCAACCCCCATGTACATTGAGAGAGGGTATCGCCAAGGGCGATTTACGATCGGCTTAACTGATGGTGCAAACGTTGATGCATGGGCCTATTTTGCAAAACAATCCAGCAACGATTCGGAGCTGCGCCCACAGGCGATTTCTAGCTTGTAATCTCAGAATGCGTCAAACTCCATGACCACTTCCGCAGATTTTTGGGATGAGATACCGGGTCCAGCGATGCTGGACCGAGAAGGCAATGTCGAACATCGACTCGTACTGCCCCTGCTCCACGCACTTGGCTACCGAAGCGACGAAATCGAATCGAAATACCCGGTTGATTTTCAACAGGGACGCGTCGGCCGCAAGCATGAGGCCGACTTCGTATGTTTCTATGGCGTGCTTCACGATAAAAGCAATTCGCTGCTTGTTGTCGAAGCGAAGACGGTTGGTGAACCGTTGCCGCCTGGAAAGGCACAAGGTGAGTCATACGCCCAGAATCTCCGCGCGCCGCTTTTGCTTCTTACCAACGGCGAGAGCCTGGAAATCTGGCAACTCCAGGTCTCGCTAGAGAGCGAGTGCGTCCTTCAAATCGCGGTTGACCAACTCGCGACCAAAAGGGGCGATGTCGAACGCTTGCTCAATAAAACAGCAGTACGCGACTACTGTGCGACATTTAGGTTCAAAACCATCGTCGAAGCGACGTCCGATTTTGGCATCTACGAGACGGCGGAGTTGACCCGTCTGAAGGCTGATTCCCCGGCGATTGCGCGAACGCTCCGGCGTCACCAGATTGCTGGCAACGAACCCAGCCTCAACTCGGCATCTCTGCTCGCCGACTTCGGGTCAGGGGCAGTCGTGGTGGGACCCTCCGGATCCGGCAAGACGACCCTGTCGCGAAGCATTTTCAAGCAGGCGATTGAGGAGCGCTGGCGTCAGCACCGCAAGACCATCGCCATAGAGGCACCATTGCCGGACGTCGCTCAATCCGACGTCGATTTCATGTCCTTTCTTCATCAACGTATATTGGCTCACCAGCCAGGAGTGACCTTCGACAGTTTTAAGGATCTTCTCCGAAAGAGCGGCATAACGGTCATATGCGATAGCCTCGACCGCACCAGCCGTGACTTTCAAAGGAGGATTGCGGCCGCTATATCGCTGCTTCGGCGAGACTACCCATTGTCACAGGTATTTGTTTTCGCGCGCGCCACCGTCGACATTTTGATCTCGCTACCCACCCTTCACCTAGAAGCCCTGTCACGCGAGCAGGTGCGGGAGCTTGAGAAAGTCATCCTCGCCGACGGCAGCGCGGAGAACTTCTCGGTTATCGAATCGGCGTCGCCGACCTTGCGCTCGCTCTGTGACACGCCGCTTCTCCTCAGGCTTGTGCTGGAGTATTGGAAGCGAGAGCGCGATTTTCCAAGGAATTTGGACATCCTGTTTCGTTCGTGGCTCGCTACCGTGCTCGATACCGAACCAAATGACGTGGTTTCCCGCGCGTACCGGCAGAGCGCGTTGTCGCTCATTGCGCTCGCAACAACGGATGCACCCGTCACAGCGGTCAGAGCCATCGCCCTCCTTAAAGGCAACGACGTTCCGGAAAGCATTCTCAACACACTAATTCAATGCAATGCGGTGCATGAGACGAATTCCGCCCTGGAAGTTCTGCACGACAGCCTCGCGGAGTATCTCCGCGCCAAGGCTTTTGCCGACAGGGCTGTAGCGGATCAGGTCAATGCCATTCCTAGGCTGCCGCTCTTACCGGATTCCTTCTTTACGGTATTTCTTATGGCGCTCCTCGTCGATCGAGACGCGCGAAATGCCTTATGGCGACATATGGTGGTCGGCGCTATCGGCATCTATTTTGATGCTCTGCGATATCGCATAGATATCTCTGACGAACTCAAGCTGCTCGACGCGAAAGAATTGTCAGAAGGCTATATGGGGGATCTCTTGAACGGAATAGATGAGCCACTTGACGGCTTTTTTCCCGCTCTGAGGGAGGCAGTAGTCGATTGGCTGACCGGGGAGGGGCGCAAGCCGCTAGCCATCATAGGGATGGGAAATGCACACGGGCTCACTTATAAAATACATGCTCACCAGCCAGATCAGCCGCGCGTTGTCGTAGGCGCACCGGACTTTCCGGGGACCATTCGCGGCGTTTATCTGGATGCGGCGCGATATCGCGCTGACAGCGCCAGATTGCTCGGGATGAGCCTTCTGAGAGAGGGTGTGTACGACGCGGTCAAGACATTTGATCTCAAGGGCGGCTCGATTTGGTCGGCCGAACGGCTAATCGCGCGAGTGCGGCTGCTTTCCACGCGCTACCAGTTTGACATCGGCGTAGATGAAGACCTCGATCGCATCGAGAAGGCTATCCAACCTTACTCTGATGAGCGAGTCATCGAGGGACCTCTGGTTGGGCGAGAGAGATTTTCCTTCCAGTCCATGTTGGATGATATCACCGTGTTGCGTATGGCAGGGGTGACCAGGCTGGACCCGTGGTGGCTTCGCTTGGGATGGAAGCATGACGTCTCCTTGGTTAGCGACGCGGATCTGGCACGCCTCTTGGACGAAGAATATCGCCGAGCGCAACTTGTATATGCGGAAATCGTTGGCGCCTCCTTCGCGCGCCATTCGAAGGACATGCGCTTTTTTCCGCTATTGCCGATCCGTTGGAAACTGGCAGTCAGAAGGTACGCCCCTCCCAACCAAATCTTCGTGATATTTCCTCATTGGACCCCCGTTAAGAATTGGGCCGATGCCGGCGCGGACGTTACGTTCCCTGCGGAGCATCCCACTGTGGCAGTTCCGCCTTGGGAAGAAATCAGGGAGGCGCTCCTCGCCCTCGGCAGGCCGCCCATTGTTCCGCATTACGGCGGATTCACGACCCACGGTGGTTACGGCGGCGCGACTCTGACTGGTTACTTCAGCGGAGCCACCCCAGCGACGACCGAGGCCATATCATGGCTGTGCGAGGATCTTCACGAAATATTCCTGAACTTGCCAGCAAGTGACGGGGCGTTTGCTGTTTAGCAGGAAGGCGCCCAGAAGTCTTTAAACGCTATCGGCTCAAGTTTGTCGAACGTGCCGGCGTTCGGTTGATTTTGAATAGCGAATCCGCGTTCATGATGCGGTGGAAATCGTGAACACGATCCCCCCCAGAATATGCGCCGGCGACAAACGGAACCGCTTTGTCCCACCCTCGATCGCGGCTGCACGCCCACTCTCTCCTGCCGCTCACCCGCGTCAGGAAAGTTTACCCGGGTCGCAAAGGATCACTTCGAGCCTGCGTCGGGGGTGGGCGGACTTGCCTGTCGTCTTATTTTACCACGCCGTTCTCGCCGTCAAGAGTCGCGCGGACGCGCGCCCGGCCGGAGGACCGGCCGGCTTCGCTCTTGACGGCTGCGCTGCGGCGTGAATTTTGTGACGACCGGCAATTCCGCCGGAAGGCCACTGAAGCGACGCCGGACGGTGTTGATAGCACCGTCCAGTGTCTGGCCACAGTCACTATCGGAGTAGCAGACCATGGTTAACACGCAGACTATTCCGGCGTTCTCGCCGGCAGAAGATTTCAATTGTTGTGACTTTACTCAGATACCGACCGAGAGCCCGCAGATTCGGCGACTCACGGTTAATTACGGGACGTACGGGGTCCGTGGACAGGACGGTCGCACGATTCCCATTCCCATGTTGCGCTTGCAGGGCGCTTGGCTTGAGCGCGCCGGATTTGCTATCGGCGCCACGGTGAAGGTACACATGAGTCGTGGGCGACTCGTCATCGAGGCGATCAAGTCCGAGCCCGTACCGCAGGCCGAGGCCCTCGGGGTGCTCGGCGCACTGCTCCGTGACAAAGGCTTGTCGAAGGGCGACCTCGAAGATATTAGGCGACAATTGCGAAGGATGGGTCGCATTGATTGATCGACGAGTCGACAGAGTTTCGATTGCCGGCGGTGTCCCAAACGCCGCCGGCTCTTCGACGTAGCGAGTCTCGATAACCAGTGCGGCTTCCGCCACTTCCGACGGATGCCAAAATGTCCGCACGAGCACGCTTGCATCGTGCGTTCGACAACCGAACACGGGGCAGCCTACCGACAGATGTCTTCGAACTGCTGTGGGGGCCCGGATTAGGCCGAGTTGTAACTCGAGGCAAGACCCCAGTCAGGTAATCGACGCGCGCAGCAGCTTGTACCAACCGAGAGTGGCGTGAAGGGTCGCAGCCCACTCCCTTCCAGAATCCGATTTCCGCACTTCCCCGGTGACATCCCTGGTGACTACCCCGGTAACTTCCCCGGTGACGGAGCTCGCCTGCGCTCAAGCGGTACGTAGCTTCACAGCGGCGATGAGTCTTGGTCGGTGCGCTTCTCAGAAAGCTCCGCAGGGCGTTGCCGAGGCGCGATGGTGCCACGATTCTTTCGCACATTTATTGGCGGTAGCCCGGTCTGAAGTCAGGCTGCGAGTCGCGGCAGGACCCAAGTCAGAGTGGATGCCTGCTGCACTACTGCGTTGGGTTCCAGTCACGCACAAATCACCTACACAGATCCTGCACAGGCGATTTTGATGTGTTTTTTCTCTTTATTTTCAATGAATTATATGTTGTTGGTGCGCCCGGAGAGATTCGAACTCCAGACCTCCTGGTTCGTAGCTCGCGGATCGGTCGACATTGGATTTTTCACGATTGTATCTAGGATTTTTAAATACCTCGCTCGTGGGATGTCCGTTGCAAATAGGCGCCGGAGCATGACGAAGCACAACAGAGCACGACCGAGTCACGCAAAAGTCCCGCAACCTCATGGTCTACCGATGGACGGACCGACGGCAAATGTCCTCTATAGTTGACGACCTGTCCCCTATGGTTTACAGTTCGCCATGTTCCAAGTGATTCGCACGAAAGCATTCGCTACGTGGCTCCAGGATCTGGACGACCGGCAGGCGGCGGTAATCATCAACGCCCGGATCGCTAGGCTCTCGCTGGGCAATTTCGGTGACCACAAGCCGATCAGCGACGGATTGAGCGAGCTTCGAATCGATACGGGCCCGGGCTACCGGGTGTATTACACGCGCCGCGGCAAGACGCTGATCATGCTGCTCATCGGCGGCGCCAAGGGCACGCAGAAGCGCGACATCAAACGCGCGCTCGAAATGATGAAGCAGCTAGAGGGCTGAGTGATGGCAAAAGCGAAGGCAACGAAAGCGAAGGCAAAAGCTAGGAACCCACTGGGCCTCGCGCCCTATGATCCAGCCGATTATCTTCGGACACCGAAAGAAGTCGCCATGTACCTCGAGGCGTTCTTTGAGGATGGCGTTGACCATGAAGCCCTGGTACATGCGCTCGGTGTCGTCGCTCGAGCGCGCGGCGGTATGTCGAAACTCGCCAAGGAAACGGGCATCTCACGCCAGGGACTGTATAAAGCAATAGCCAAAGACGGCAATCCGAGCTTCGAAACGGTGATGAAGATCGTCGGCGCATTCGGCGTGCGACTTAGCGCACAAGCCGCCTGACAGTTGAAGTGAGCGGGAACCACAAGGTGTTGATCTACATGAATTTTAGAATCGAACATTGTCGGGTTTTTGCATAGGCTATCCATGCGAGATCGAGCGACATTGCGCGACAAGGTCGAGGCGCGGATAGCGCGCCGGCGAGATGCCGTGTTCCTGACGCGCGAGTTCCGCGATCTGGGCGGCGAGGATCAAGTGCTGCGCGCCCTGCGCGAGCTGGTGCGCGAGAAGCGGCTGTTGCGGCTCGGCTATGGCGTTTATGGCCGGGCCATTGTTTCCAGGCTGTCGGGAGCACCCGTTCTCGACAGCCCGAACGGCTTTGCCGGCGCCGCCCGCCAGGCTCTCACGAAGCTTGGCGTCGAATGGGAGCCGACGGCGGCAGAGCGAGACTACAACGAAGGCCGCTCGACGCAGGTGCCGGTCAATCCCGTCGTGCGCGTGAAGGGACGATTTTCGCGCCAGCTGCGATATGGAAATACGGAGCTGGTTCTTGAGCGCTGAAATTACCCTCCGAGATCTACTCGAAGTTCAGGCGTATTTCGGGCTGCCAAGCCCGGCGCCGGTCGAGAGGTGTAAACAGGCGCACATTATTGACGACCACTATTAAGCAGGTCTGAGCGACGTATTTCAATGCGTTGGGGCGCCGGCCGGCGTACAGATCAGGCGCCGGTTTGCACCCGGAGAGATTATTCGCGCTGCGCGCTCACCCCTTCGGGGTCGCCCTTCGGGCGATCGCCATCGCCGCTGCGCGGCGCTGTCGTCGAACTCCCTTGTTGTCCGTCGGGAGTTCGAACTAGCACTACGAACTGCCGATGACGACGAGGGATTCTCAGACCCAAAAAATTATGGTGCGCCCGGAGAGATTCGAACTCCCGACCTCCTGGTTCGTAGCCAGGCGCTCTATCCAACTGAGCTACGGGCGCAAAGGACACATCGACAAGAAGACATTTCAGCAATCGATCAGCAGCACAGGTGCCATTGAATGGCCGAGGTGGGCCATTCAAACGCGCCCCGCGCCCCGCCATCCCAGCGGCCTTAAACAGGCCGGGGCGGCGTCAGGGGCGCGAATATTACCACATCAATTGCCGATCACCAGCCGTCACCGAGCAATGCAGATTTGGGGTGCGCGCCGCGAACTTTCGGGGTCGCCCTGACGGGTACCGGCCGAGCCACACGCTATGCGGGGTCTGATCATGATCGTCTACAGGCTTGGCCCTCGTTCGCCCAACCGACTTCGCGTAGGCTTACCTCCGGGGCGTCAGTGACTTGGCGACGGCTGGGGTTTGCAAGGTCCGCTCGAAGGAGCCGGCCAAGCGCTCCCCATCAATACCCGCCCCTCGACCCGGCTCGGCTTGCGCGTGGTGAAGTAGCCCAAACCGCTGGCGATATTCGATCGGAGTGACACTCAGGCGTTTCTGGAAGACACGGTGCAGGCGGGAGACGGTGGCGAAGCCGGCGCGCTCAGCGATGCGTGCCAGGGGCCAGTCTGAGGATTCCAAGAGCGCCTTGGCTCGATCGGTGCGTGCCGCCTCCACGAAGGCCGCGGGCGACACCCCAGTCTCGGTCTTGAACACGCGTGAGAAGGTCCTCTCCGTCATCGCCGCGCGGCTGGCCAGGCGGGTCAGGCTGAGGTCGCCAACCGGGTCGCCGATGATTTCAACGATCAGGTCACGGAGCCGCCCCACGGCCTTGGCCTGGGCCACGAGCGCCTGACTGTACTGGTTTTGCCCGCCCGCGCGCCGGAGGGAAAGGACAAGGTTACGCGCTACGGCCAAGGCGACTTGGGAGCCCAGGTCGGCTTCAACCAGAGCGAGGCAGAGGTCGATCCCGGCGGTCACGCCCGCAGAAGTGAAAAAGGGTGGATCGGCAATGAAGATGGCGTCCGGTTCGAGCTGCACGCTGGGTCGGAAGGCTTTCAGCGCCTCGCCGAAGGCCCAGTGGGTGGTAGCGCGACGACCGTCCAGCAGTCCTGAGGCAGCCAGTATGAAGGCGCCGGAACAGACGCTGCCCATGCGCCGCGTGCAGCCACTCTGGCGCAACAGCCACGCCGGCAGCTGGCCGTCGCACGCCGCACGGACCGAAGCCCAATGCCCGCCAGCGACTAGGAGCGTGTCTACCGCGTCGGGAAGGTCGGCGACGGCGACGACGCCGCTCAGTCGGACCCCAGAATTGCAGACGATCTCGGCGCCTTCAAGCGAGGCCAGCACCACTTCGTACGCGCCCGAGGCGCCCAGAGAATTCGCCATCGAGAACACCTCCAGTGGCCCGATGAGATCCAGAGACTGCGCACCCGGATATCCAATGATGACCACCCTGCGCGTCAAAGGCGCCGGCGGGGGCCGTGGCGAGACTTGCGATTCATTTGCCATGTTCGACGGTCCTTCCAGTCTTTACCAATCGGCGAGCTGCAGAAAACCAAACCCCTGCATCGCAGTAGAATTTCGAGAAGCCAGTTCGTCATGTGCCAAGATGACCTGACCCCCATGGACTGGTCGCGGTCTCATGATCTTGACTCCAAGGCGGGAACCGCTGAATGGCGAGGAATGCCAGTGTATTGTCATTTATGCCACGCGCGCCATACGCCAGACTATGGCGCCTAACATCTAGCGAAAGGGCAGGACTCGATGCGCGAACACGTTGTGGATAAATCCCTGATTGCATTGGTCTACGCCTTCTTACTCACTTGCACTCGGGTGAACGCCGCGGACGATCCACCGAAACCCGCACTTCCGGCTGCTGTCGATCTGCAGGTTCCGATCGCGCCGACACCGGTCAAGGCGGATGGCGCCACACACCTGGTGTATGAGCTGCACATCGCCAATTTCGAGCGGAAGCCATTTGAGCTCGAGCGGGTCGACATCTTGGGCGACAGTCCCGCCAACTCGGTATTGGCAAGTTACGAGGGTGCCGAACTGGGGAAACTGATTCGGAATACCGGTGCCGCGTCCACGCCGCCAAACAACGCATTGATCGGCGCGGGAGCACAAGTCGTGGTGTTTCTCGATGTCGCTCTGACAGGAACCAAGGCTCTTCCCCACAGCTTGAGTCACCGACTGCTCTTCGACCGCACACAACCCGACGGTATCGTCATGCATTACGACGTCGCACCCGCCCCTGTTGCCATCCAAACCGCCGCGCCGGTCGTCCTGCGGCCACCACTGAGCGGCAAAGGCTGGATTCCCTTCGACCTCATGGACAATGGGCATCGCCGATCGCTGGTGGCGGTCGATGGCAAGATTCGTATCGGTCAACGCTTCGCGGCCGACTGGGCGAAACTGGGTCCGGACGGACTGCTGGTCCATGGCAGCGACAAGGATAACGCCAGTTATTACAGCTTCGGTGAGAAGGTTCTTGCCGTCGCCGACGCCGTCGTCGCCGATATCAAAGACGGCATTCCGCTCAATGTCGCCACGGAAATCCCCGCAGGAACCACGCTGGACAATATCGCGGGGAACTATGTCATCCTCGATCTGAGGAACGGGCGTTTCGCGCAATATGCCCACCTCCAGCCCGGCAGCATTCGCGTCAAGGTCGGCGAGAGGGTACATGCCGGCCAGGTTTTGGCCTTGTTGGGAAACACCGGGAATTCCAACGGGCCGCACTTGCATTTCCAGGTGACGGACAGCCCGTCATTTCTCGGTTCGGAAGGCATTCCCTACGTATTCCAATCCTTCGTCGTGGAGGGTGTGGTAGATCCGACGGCCAAGGGGTTCGGTGACACTGCGCCTTGGTCCCCCGCACAGAATGTCAAGCCGAGTCAGCATAACCTGGAGATTCCGCTCAAAAATTCCGTTATAGACTTTCCGGAAACACACTAACTGCGCGGTAAGTCATCGACGCTGCCTCCGCGTAACATCCAACCACCAGATATTTAACGTGGCCCTCGTTGAATGCGGACAAGAGCTCTTTGAAGTCTCGGTGCATCCGATACCCGTCCCTTCAACAGACCGAATGTCGGCGTACTGGCGGCTTGCTCGCGACGAGACCCACCCAAGACGTTCGGCCGGTCTGCTTTCGGTCATCTCGAGCCTGAGTCGGCGTTCCCGTTAGGTCGGCTTCCCGGACCCAGCCGGTGGAGCATCCATTGACGCATCCCAGGTGATGACGCGGTTTCGTCCCTTCGCCTTGGCGACATAGAGAGCCTTGTCGGCTTGGTCGATCGACGGTTCCACAGGCGCGGCCGCGTCCACGAGGGTCACGCCGAACGAAGCGGTGACGTGGAACTGTCCCTTGCCGCCCGCCTGGGCAACGACCCGAGTTCCTCACGCAACCGATCAATCATTTCGTGGCCCGCCTCCAGGTTAGTATCGGGCAGGCAAATCAGAAACTCCTCGCCGCCATAGCGGAACAGCCTATCGTAGGGCCTTAGGTGCGCCATGATATAGCGCGCAAAGCCGACCAGGACAACGTCTCCGACGGCGTGCCCATACTGGTCGTTGACGGCCTTGAATTGATCCAGGTCCATCATCGCTACGGCGCACCCGCGCACCTCGCGCTTCACCAACTCCTGTTCCTCGCGGAGCTTGGTGAGCATCCCGGCGCGGCTCGGCGTTCCCGTCAACGGATCTAGATTGGAAAGCGCGTCCACGATCTTGCGCTGAACGGTCTCAATTTCCAAGAGCAGGCGCTTTATCGAGCTGGTGAAGCGTCCCTAGTCAGTGATCGAGATCGGTACACTGTTCACCGTCGCGCGGAGAAGACTCGCCGCATATCGATGCATGCTCTCGTGCGCGATTCCGATCTCCGTAAAGCCAGATTGGCACTCAAGCGCGACTAACCCAGATTTATAATACCATTGGCCAAATCGGCACATGCGATGGGCGTCGCCGCTCATATGGCAATGCTGTTGATGGCAGTAGCGCCGAGCCGATCATATGGAGTCCCTTCGCGTTTTAGAGCTGCCCGACTAGGGAAGCGATGGTGGCCATTGCCTCGTCAAAGCCAGGATTAACACCATAAACCATAAGCTGCAAAAACTCGGTGTATCCCCCGTGTTCCACCTACTTCGCGCGTGGCTAATTGCGGCGTCTGGTCGTGCTGAGGTCTCGCTCACGAAGTCGCACGCCGCGACCTCCGACGGTGCTGGCGCCGCCATCGCCAATCAACTCGATACCCATGTCCTCAAGCGCCTGCACAACCTTCGTTAGCGAATCCACATTGCCGCGTATGAGACCGTCGCTCGTTTCCATGCGCTGAATGGTGGGGAGAGACAACCCTGCGCGCTGTGCCAGCACCGGTTGGTCAATTCCGAGCAAGGCGCGGGCGGCGCGCAGCTGAGATGCAGTTATCATTGTTTAAACATCAATATACATGTACTGCAATTGATAAAGCATGTTATTGCGGTTATTCTTTGACGACATGTGGTGTCCATTGGTTTAAAGGATGGGCTCGTGATTACTTCAATACATGAGGGCTTGCAGGCCATTGTAGGATCGGCTCGGCAATTAGTGTGCCGGACCCGTGGGCCAGAAGCCACGGTCTTGAATCGTAGACTCCAAGCCGGGGTGTCGCTAGGCGCCAGTGCTAGAGGCTTTCTCGCCAGTCGTGGCACCGGCGGTGTGGTGATTTACGGTATTGATGACGCGTTTTTCTTACGGGCGGCAGCGAAGGTCGAAGGCCTGCTCGCACGAATCCGACGGCCCGCGAGGACGCTCATTTTACGTATGGGCAACGTGCCGTGTGTTGATGCTACCGGCATTTTTGCGCTCCGAGCGCTCGTTACCACCTTGCGACGTCATGGCGCCAGAGTCCTGCTGGTCGAAGTCAGGCCGCGCGTCCTGCAGCAACTCCTCCGTGGCGGTGCGATCGCGCATGTCGGGGCAGAGAACGTGATCGATACGCTCGAACATGCGCAAACGCGCACGAGCGCAATCGGTGTCGTTGGGCCGCAGTGATTCGATCGGCCGCGCCGACAGGATGAATCCATTCGCCCTACATCGAGATAATGACGCATCGCGACGTACACTCGGTAGTAACGACATGACACGGGGTCAGTAACCGATGAGCGATTGCAATGAGAGACGTTTCATCTTCCCAGGGCTCACTCCCAGTGGCGACACGCTGCTGCGCTTTCGAGAGCCAAGCGAAACGGTCCCGGACGTGCTATTCGCACGGATAGTAGCCGGTAGCTACGAGAAGCCATTCTTGGTGGAGAACCGCGAATTCCGGGCCATGTGCTTCGCACTCGACGGCAGTACGCAAAGCGAGATGCGGCTCGACGACCCGGAGGAGTTGGTCAGCGCCTACACCCGCAAGATGATGGGCTTTCTGCTCTTCCGCTCACGCCCCCGCAACATTCTGATGATCGGCCTCGGCGGTGGCTCGCTCGTCAAGTATTGCCATAGGCACTTACCGACAACTCGTATCACCGCGGTCGAGATCGACGCCGAAGTCATCGCGCTGCGTACGCACTTTCATGTTCCGCCCGATGATTCTCGGCTGCGCGTCGTCAACGAGGACGGTGCACGACATGTCGCGACCATGGTGAGCGCCGATCAGCACACTGACGTGATGCTCGTGGATGCATACGATCGACGAGGAATCGCCAACGCGGTGGTCTCGCACTTATTTCTCGACAATGCCCGACAAGTTCTCTCGCCACGTGGCGTGTTCGTTATGAATCTAGCGGAAGATAAGGACGTGTGCGACCGCCATATTGAAACCATTCGGTCGGTATTTGGTGATCCCGTGATCGAAGTTGCCATGGCGGACACCGGCAACGTCGTCGTGTTCGCGGGAAGCGCGCTGCGCGATCACCGGCGCCTGATGACGGCCAGTCGCAAATCGCATCGTATCCAGGGGCGTCTCGGCTTGCATTTTCCCACACTGCTGCGACGTACAACTGAGTATCAAAAACATCCGCGGAAGCAAGGGAATCGGGGTGGAGCACGTCAATAAACTACTCAGGGTCGATCGTTAGGCACCCTTGGCAGCGATCGAGAACAGCATAGCGAATTGTGAAGCACGGGACATCGCGGTATGAGCACAGTATACACATCCGACACGGTCGCTGCGCCCGCCGGCGTGCGTCATCGGCAGTTGAAAGCCTGGGTGGCCAAGATCGCCACGCTCACCCAACCCGACCGGATCTATTGGGCCGATGGGTCAACGGAGGAATACGACCGCATTTGCGCGGAGATGGTTGCTGCCGGGACGTTGATTCGCCTTAATCCGGCAAACCGTCCGAATTCCTATCTCGCTTGGTCAGACCCAAGCGATGTTGCGCGGGTGGAGGATCGCACCTTCGTTTGCAGCGCTTCACGTCTCGATGCGGACCCGACCAATAATTGGGTCGAACCGAAGGAGATGCGATTGACGCTCCATGGCCTATTCAGCGGTTGCATGCGCGGCCGAACGCTGTATGTCATTGCATTCTCGATGGGGCCTCTCGGAAGTGCAATCTCGCATATTGGCGTAGAAATCACAGACAGCCCTTACGTCCTCGCGAATATGCGCATCATGACGCGCATGGGCAACGCCGTTCTTATATTTGATCCAAATCCGGTTGCGGCCCGCAAACTGGATTTGCAATTGCGACACGCGGGGTTTGCGACGTACGTGACGTTTGACGGCGCCGCAGCGATATCGAGTGCCCGTGGTCAGCAATTCGCGTCGATCGTGGTCATAGCCGACTTGGCAGACGCGCAGATGCGGCGGTGTTTGCATGAACTTCGCGACGCCGATCCTGAAGCGTGCCTTATTGTCATCTCGGACCCTCCGGTAGAGGGTGACCGTGACGTGGTGCGGCAACTCGGTGGTAATGCGATGATCGATGTGCCATTCACTATTCTAGACTTATCGCAGCGCCTAATCATGATTTCGCCCCGGACCCAGCCGGTCGTGTGACGCGTATGTTGATCTTGGCTCGGCGGATTGGTGAGACGATTCGGATCGGTGACGACGTGTCCGTGATGGTGTTAGATATTCGAGGCGACCAAATTCGTCTCGGCAGTCATACGCCGATTTCAGTGAGTGTGCATCGTGAAAGGATATTCGAACGTCTCGTCGAGAAAGGCAAGGTCGTTCCGGCGACTCCCAAAGTAATCATTCATCGGCGCCGCTCTCAAAACTGAGAAGCCATGGATTTCTCGGAATGTGGCTTTCACGACACTGTACGGGCGCCCCATCTCGCGTAGCGCCTGTACTGACCCGCTGCAACTTCGCCAGGGCCTCGCTATGCGATGCGGTTTCAATCGGTGCGGTCATATGAGAGGACTCGGGTTTCCCCCGCGGTTTTGCCTAAGCAGTTGGTACTGAAGTTCGCGTGTTAGCTGTAGGAGTGTGGGGAAACTCAAACCGAGTCGTCCCTCGATATGTTGAGCGTGGAGAGGGGCAGCGACCAGGCATCGCCGGTTTCGTAGCGGACGCCCAGCAAACACCACCACGTTGGCGCCACTATCGACGTTCACAGCGATGACCGGACCGCGGAATACGGATCGGATTGTGTCGATATAGCGCTTGCATGCGGCGCGAGTGGCAACGATGTTCATAACAAATATCCCGCGCTTGGAAAGCACGCGCCGCGCGTCCTCAAGAAAGCCTCGCTCCGTAACCGCCGGGGCGATACCTTGCCGATCAAATGCGTCGACGAGCAATACATCGGTTCTTTGAATCGATTGCGCCATGGTGGCAACAAAAACCGAGCCGTCGCCGTTGACGACGCGAAAGCGAGAATCATCGGGCGGGATTTGAAAATGCGGTCGCAGGGCGATTACTCTCTTATCAATTTCGATGACCGTCAGGCGCGCGGAGGGCAGATGGCGATGGCAAAACTTGGCCAGGGAGCCACCGCCGAGGCCGATCATGAGAACCCCTCGGGGCCGTCTGCGGAACAGCAGAAAGCCCATCATCTTACGGGTGTAGGCACTAACCAAGGCCTCGGGGTCGTCGAGCCGCATCTCGCTCTGAACGGCACCGTCAATTCCAAAACACAACGATCGAGTTTTACGATTCTCGACCAAAAAGGGCTTATCGTAACGGTCTTCCACCAGGCGCTTGCATAACACTGCGACCTCGGTGCGTTTCGGCTCGCGAAACTTCAGCCATGTGTCCCCCTCCGGAGAATACCCCTGCAGCACGAATAGTTTTTCGTGGCTATCGCTCATCTAATTTCTGGGTCATCGAAGTATTCCGGTCACGAATGCAGAGAGGTCATAAATGGGCGGTCGCCGACCAGCCGGGGCCGCTGCGGCGCAGCAGGTTCGCGTCAATGCCTCGGGTTTATGCGGCTCACCAGACGGGTCAACAATAATGTATTATGCATCGATTATAACTTTTTACCCATGTATACTGATGTTTCACAGATGGTTACTGCACAACAACTTCGCGCTGCCCGAGCGCTCCTGGCGATCGACCAAATTGAACTCGCCCAACGGGCCCAGTTGTCCCTGCCCACCATTCAGCGCATGGAAACGAGTGGTGGCCTGATTCGCGGCAACGTCCACTCACTGATGAGGGTCATAGAGGCGCTGGAAGCCCTCGGGGTCGAACTCATTGGGGAGGGTAGTAGCAGCAACTTAGGGGGTCGCGGCGTGCGGTTACGCGATCGCGAAGTTCGAATGTCCCAGATGAGCGCGAAGCAGCGGCCGAAGGCCGGGCGAATGAGCGTCGGCCTGAGCGCATGTTCGACGGGTTTACGCGGTGAGTCGAACTAAATCCCGCCCGAAATGTGAGAGTCGGATTGATCTCATTCTTGATCACGATCGGAGCGTCAACCACCATTGGTCCACAGGTATCCGCATTGAGATCGTATGTATCAAGCGAACGCCTGGATGCGATCGAGGACTCACTGAAAATGCTCGCTGCGTTCTTCGGTCGCACGCCTCTCGCACTGCTTTTCCTTAACATGCCGGGCTTCAAAGCTGCCGCAGAGTACTTGGCCACATGGCAGGGCACGAAAAACCTGAGAGGTAGTAGAAAATGACAATGAAGCGAAAAACCGGTCACCAATTACGAAGCGGTCGCGTGGAACCGATTGTGTTACTACCTCCCAATCTACAAACCGTGGGTGCTTTGCCCTTTACCGCGCAAGACTTCGCAAGGTTAGACGTCTGGCTCGCCGAGGAGGGATGGCCAGCCGATCGCATGGATGCTGCGATGCTGGAGGGCTATCTCGTGGCCCTACTCGCCTGGCCCATTGAACTCCCACCCGGCGCGTGGCTTCCGTCCGTCTGGGGAGTACGCGGCTGGAAAGTGGCCGCGAAGATCGCGACGCCTGACTCATACGGTGCGTTCGTGGCGCTGGTCGTTGGCTTATTCCAGGAATTGGAGCGCCGGCTGACTGCTTCGCCGCCTGCTCGAACGTTTGTATTGGGTCGAGACGCGCCCTACCTGTCGGGACGATATTTTGCAGGCGCCGCCTGGGCGACCGGCTTTATGATGGCGCTGCACCAAAACTCCACCGGCTTACGATCAAGGTCCCCCGCCGTTGTGGCCGCCGTAGAGGACATCGCGCATTTTGCCTCGCTTCGGTCAACTGAATCGAGTGAGCTGCCTGCCGTCGCCACAACACTGAGTGCTGCCGTGATGACAATCGTGACAGAAAGGCCTTCGCGCCGACCGAGCGGACGAAGCGTGATCAACAATCCGGCGCCAGGTATACGCACCCCAGTCACGTCTGGAATCTCGCACATGAACTCTGGAAGCTGAAACCAGGAACTCACAAGGTGCGGTAAACGTCGCTCGCATTGAAGCGGCCCGCAATGGACATCATCGTGTTATTCGCGATTCGGGAGAGATCATCATCTGCGCCGACGCTACCTCACAACCATCCACTTCGGCTCGTGTCTCGAACCGCCATATCCCCTTCAACGATCGCAGAAGATGCGCTTTCAGGATAATTTGATCACCCGGCATCACTGGTTTACGGAATCGCCCTTTGTCGATACCGACAAAATAAAACACGGAGTCCGGTTTCAGCATCACACCCTGACTTTCCAACGTGAGTATACCGCAGACCTGCGCCAAGGCCTCCATGATGAGCACGCCCGGCATCACAGGCCGGTTAGGCAAATGTCCCTGAAAAAAAGACTCGGTGATGGAGACATTTTTGACGCCATGGATATATTGTCCGCGCACGAGTGCGATGACTCGGTCCACCAGCAAAAAGGGATAGCGATGCGGGAGAACCTGCATTACCCGTTGACAATCCAATACCATCACCTCGCCTGCCGGTGCCAACTCATCGTTCATCAGAACTCCTTCCGAGCAAGTTACCACTGTGCTCGTACATGTGCCCCCAATGGGTCGGTGCGCCACAGCGGATCGAGCAGTAGTACCCGAATTCACTATACCCCGCATGACTTGCGAGGACACGAGATCGAAGCGCTTTCGATACACCTATCGACTCCATTGATATTTTGTGGCCTAGTACAGAGGCCGGGCGCGCGACTGAAATGCGGTTAGTCGCATGGTCAATTCATCGACCGATACCGGCGAAGTCACGCACGCATCCCCTCCGTGGCGATAGATCAAATGGCAAGTCCTTGCATCGCACCGAGGGCTGACCACGATCATCCAGCTGCGCGCCGCTGCACGTCGCAAATCATCGAGCCAGTCAAGACAGGCTTCACTGTCGAGGTTAGCAATGACGATCAGCGTAGCAAAGTGGCCGCCCTTCATCGCCGCTTGGGCGCCGGCGCCAGTACGCTCGATTCGGGTGGGAAAACCATTCGATTCCAGGTGCGCCGCAAGCGCGGCGGCGCTATCCATTTCAGGATCAAGCAACAGAATAGGGTCGTGCCTAACGGTGATACGCCAGATTTGCATACCAGCTCCCCAGTTAACGACGGAGTGTCGAGCTCGTCGCCTCTCGTTGAACCCAATTGCACAAAACCAAAACAAATCATATCCCTAGCGGTTAGGAAGGCCGTGACTAGATTCTAGATCACACACTGGTCCGCAAAAGCGAGGTTTCGAATACCGGCCTGGAGATGGCCGTCAGAATGCCGTTCAAGATTTGCCGAGGACTCGGTGGACACCCGGGCACCGCCACATCAACGGGAATTACGTTGGACACGCGACCACAGCTTGCGTAACTTTCGCCGAAGATTCCCCCCGTGCAACCGCAGTCGCCGATTGCCACGACGAGTTTCGGTTCCGGTGTGGCATCGTAGGTGCGACGCAGCGCCACTTCCATATTCTTTGAAACGGGCCCCGTAACCAGTAGGAGATCTGCATGCCGCGGACTTGCGACAAATCGGATACCCAGTCCTTCGATATTGTAGAGCGGATTACTGAGCGCGTGGATCTCTAACTCGCAGCCGTTACAGGAGCCGGCGTCAACGGCCCGAATACAGAGTGCACGGCCGAGTACCTCGAGAATGCGCGATTGCAACGCGTCGGCAACACGCAGCGTGTCGTTACTCGAGGGAGCTGGCTCCGTGATGATCCCTGCGCGACATATTCGCCCTAGTGTTTTTAACATGGTTACAGATCGTGTCCACTATAGGACAGGTTAAAGGATTTATTGATCAGCGGAAAATCCGGTACGATATTATCGATAATGGCATGCTCGATCACGGGCCAGTTCTGCCACGACGGATCGTGAGGATGACATCGCCGGATCTTCCCGCTAGCGCCCGCTTCTAGCGCTAGAAATATCGGACCGCGCCATCCCTCGATCAATCCGATACCAAACGCGTCTTCGTTGGGAATTGAAATGGCTACATGATGTGATCCGACCGGCAGCTCCTGCAGAATTTGCTGCATGAGTCGAGTCGATTCAGCAACTTCATCGAATCGCACGGCGACCCGCGCGGCGACATCGCCCTCGGTGCGCACGATCTTTTTGGGTGCCAGATCGCCATAAGGATCGCATGGCAAGTCGCAGCGCAGGTCAAACGCCTGTCCGCTCGCGCGCCCGGCGAGCCCGGTTAGACCCAATTGAGTGGCCAGGGCGGGCGTGACAGTGCCGGCCCCCACAAACCGGTCGCGCAATCCCGCGTGCTCATCATAGATCGCCCGCAGTGTTTTGACCTCTGCCGCAATCGATTGGGTCGACTCGATCAACGAGAGTCTTGCACCCGATGAAAGATCCACGCACGTACCCCCTGGCACAATGAGATCCATGAGATACCGCTGCCCGAATGCTCGTTCGGTTGCGCGCAGCAGTGTTTCTTTGAGCCGGGAGAACTGCGCAAGTCCAAACGCAAAACCGGCATCGTTGGCAATTGCACCAATATCGCCCAGGTGATTCGCAAGACGTTCTAACTCTAGTGCCAAAGCCCTTAGCCAGTGGGCTCGCGGGGACAAGTGCGCAGCAGCCATGCCTTCGAGCGCCTGGCAATAAGCCCACGAATAGGCGACGGCAGAATCACCGGAGACTCGCGCTGCCAAGCGCTGACCACTCAGCAATGGGAGTTCAGTAAAGCGACGCTCAATGCCCTTGTGAGCATACCCGAGCCGTTCCTCCAGTCTGAGAACCTTCTCGCCCACCACCGAAAAACGGAAATGGCCAGGTTCAATAGTTCCCGCATGGACGGGGCCCACCGGGATTTCGTGGACACCGTCGCCTTCCACGGGCACGAAGGCGTAGTTATCGGCAACAGGCGCCGCTGGTGATGGCGGGGTATCGGTGTGGATCAGCGGATGAAAGCTCTCAGGCCAAGCGGCGTGACGTAACCACGGCCGCGTATCCGCATCAGTAGAACGCAATCCAGAGAGATCCGCCACGGCGCGCTGGATGCGGTTTGCGCTCGGGAACCATTTCTCGATGCTAGGATAATTGGGGTCCGACGCCGTCAGCAGTAATCTCAGGACGAGTATGCCCGGGCTATCGATAAACGCGGCCCGGACAGTGTCATCGCTGCCGTCGAGACTTGCCCATAGCGACATCAATCGTCCGCCATGGGACGCCATGTCTTCGGCGGCTTGACGCCATTCGTCGCGCGAGACAGTGAGAACGAGTACTTTTTGAGCACCGACGGTCGCCCCCCTTCCATTCAATTCGGACTGCAGGGGCGCTTGATCGAACCATCGTTGCAGAATCATCTTACTCTCCCCCGATCAGGCGAGCCGCGGCGCGATACCAGTCGGCGAGGTAGGGAGGGATAAAAAACCCCAACATCAATACCAAACCGAGGTGCGCAAATACGGGCACGAGCGCGGGCGGATGTGGCAAACGCTTGGCCGTCGTGTCTCCAAAGACCATTGATTGCACACGACCGAAGATTGCCGCAAACGCCACGCCGAGCGCCAGCAGCAAAATGGGCGTCGCCCAGGGCTGCTGTTTCATGGCGGTAGTCAGAATGAGAAACTCACTCGCAAAAACGCCGAACGGGGGCATGCCGAGAATGGCCAAAGTACCCATCATCAAACCCCAGCCTACCGTGGGGCTGACGGTGATGAGACCGCGAATGTTATCCAAGAGCTGGGACCCCGCTTTCTGCGTCGCGTGCCCCACGGCAAAGAAGATTGACGATTTGGTCAGTGAATGCACGGTCATATGCAGGAGCGCGGCGAAGTTGGCCACCGGCCCTCCCATCCCGAACGCGAATGCAATGATCCCCATGTGTTCGACGGAGGAATACGCGAACAACCGTTTGACATCGCGCTGTCGCCACAGGAAAAACGCGCCAAGCACCACCGAGAGCAACCCAAACCCCATCAACATGCGCCCCGGCAGACTCGAGTGAAGCGAGCCCTCGACGAGGACCTTGCACCGCACAACGGCATACATCGCCACATTGAGCAACAGGCCCGACAACACCGCCGAAATAGGGGTGGGGCCTTCCGCGTGCGCATCCGGCAACCAATTGTGCAGCGGCGCAAGGCCCACCTTGGTGCCATATCCCACCAGTAAGAACACGAATGCCAGACCGAGCACAGAGGGTTCGAGTTGACCCTTGACCGCATTGAGGTGTGTCCACAGCAACGCGCTGACGCCCGCAGAGCCCAAGACTTTTTCCGCGGCAAAATACATGAGAATAGTGCCGAATAAGGCCTGGGAAATGCCCACCCCGCAGAGAATAAAATACTTCCAGCCGGCTTCGAGACTCGCGGGAGTTCGATACAGCGTCACGAGCAGCACGGTGGACAGCGTCGCGGCTTCCATCGCCACCCACATCAGCCCCATGTTATTGGTCGTGAGGGCAATCAGCATGGTCGCCATGAACAGTTGGTACATGCTGTGATACAGGCGCCGTTGTCCTGCGGACACCCGCCCGTGCTCAGCCTCGATGCGCATGTAGGGGCGCGAGAACAACGACGTCGTCAAACCGACGAACGCGGTCAGCGTCACCAGAAACACATTGAAGGCATCGATAAAGAATTGTTCGTGTCCGACCGATAGGTTGCCGTGCGCCACAACCCTTGATGTCAACGCACATGCCGCGAGGAACGTGATCAGTGAAAAGCCCACATTGGCTTCGGGTGCACAACGCCGACCCCCTAGCACCCCAAGTGTCAGGGCGCCCAAGAGCGGGGTTCCGAGAAGGACGATGAACTCCATCTTATTGTTCCTCCTTCAGGGTTTCGAAGTTCTTCAGGTCCAGATTGTCGAATTGTTCCCGAATCTGGAAAAAGAACACACCGAGAACTAGCATCGCCACCAAAACATCGAGCGCAACCCCCAATTCGACGACCATTGGCATGCCGTAGGTCGCGCTCATGGCGCCGAAGAACAGCCCATTCTCCATCGACAAGAATCCGACGACCTGCGACATCGCCTTACGGCGAGTGATCATTGTGAGGAACGCTATAAAGATCACCGCCACAGCGATGCCAATGGAATTGCGCGTGGCTGTGCTTCCCAGAGCCGAAATCGGTTGCGCCAGTCCAAATGCAAAAATAACGACGAGAACTCCTACCAGCATCGTCCCGGTCATATTGAGCAACGGTTCCGTATCCCAGTAAACGCCGAGGCGACGAATGAGACGATGCAGTAGCCATGGCAGAAAAATCACTTTGAGTCCGAGCGTCAGTCCCGCGGATACATACAATTTGTGATCTCCAGTCCGCCAAGCCAGCAATAGTGTGGCGATGCATAACAGAGCCCCTTGCAGCGCGAGCAGATCGACGAGCGCAACGATGCGCCGTTGCGACAGCATGGCGAAGGACAGCAGCAGTAATAGCGCCGCTAGCGTGTTCAAGACCTGCAGATCCCAGGGCAATGCAATCATGGTCATGCCCCCAACAACAACCGTACCAGCAGTCCAAGTACGGCAAACAGGAAGGCCGTTGCCAAAAACTCGGGCGCTCGAAACACGCGCAATTTGGCTGATAGTGTTTCAATCAGTGCCAGCGCAGCGCCCGCAATGGTCAGTTTCACGCCCAGCAACATCACCGATAGGGTCAAACCCAACGGGGCGTCGCCCGTCGCAATGCCCCAGGGAATAAATACGGCGAAGCCGATGCACGCATAATTGAAGAGTTTCAATGCGGCGGCCCATTCCATGAGCGCCAGGTGACGCGCCGAATATTCCAGAAGCAGCGCCTCGTGAATCATGGTCAATTCAAGATGCGTGGCGGGATTGTCAACCGGGATGCGGGCATTCTCGGCTAGCAGCACCATCGTGAACGCCACTCCGGTAAAGGCCAGACTCGGGTTGAGCGAGAACGACTGCGCTGACAGACGTTCAGCGATGATCGGCAACGCCGTGGTGGCGCTCGTTAGGGAAACGACGAAAATCACCACCAGCAATGCGGGCTCAGCGAGGAACCCGATCATCATCTCGCGGCGCGCACCCAGCGTGCCAAACGCAGTCCCTACGTCCATCGCGGCCAAGGACAAAAACACGCGCGCGGTCGCGAGCAGTCCAACCAACGCAATCGCATCCGCGGCTCGCGTGATTGGCAGTCGTGTTGCAATCGAAGGAATGACGGCCGCGGCCATCACCATAGCGCCAAAAACCACGTAGGGGGCAAGGCGGAATAACCGCGAGGCGTTCTGCGCGATCACTGCATCTTTGTGGAAAAGCTTCCGGATACCGCGGTACGGCTGCAGAATGCTGGGAGCAGACTTATTCTGCAACCACGCTCGGCACTGATTCACCCAGCCGAGAAACACGGGCGCCGCAGCGACCGCCATCACGATTCCCAGCACTTGCACAATCCAGTCGAATACTCTCATAGCATGAGCGCCAGCAGGACGACGAGTGTGACGAAGCTGTACAGCAAATAAGTTGCAATGCGGCCCTGCTGCAGCCAGGCCACTTTATCTGCCACTCGCCGAACCAGAGGACCCAACGGCTCATACAGAGCGCGCCAAAATCGGTCGCCTATTTCCAAACGATATTTGGGCGTGCTGTCGAACGGGCTAGGCAGCTCCCGCACAATGGCGAAGAGGGGTTGGAACAGGTGTCGAATCGGTTGACCGAATCCCTCTGCGGTGTCTTGCATGCGACTATTGAGTCCGCCAAACCCGCAATCCCAAGCGGCAGCTCTACGAATTCGCTGGTGATAAAATAGACGCACGCTGAAGATAGCCAACACCACCACTGCGAGGATCACCGCAAAGAACACTAGAGGTGCGTAGGAGGACTCTCGTTCCGGTATCGGCACGAGTAGCCACCAGGGCGCGGCGCTCGCCGGCAGTCCGCCCAAGCCGAGCTGCTGCGTGACAATGCTAAATTGTGAAATGACAGTCGTCGGGAAGAAACCGAGCAGAACGCAGCCGAGCGCCAGCCACAGGAGTCCGAGGCGCTCCGCAAAGTCGGCATCGTGAGCATGCTGTAAGGCGGTCTCCCTCGGTTGCCCCAGAAAGATGACACCAAAGAATTTAACCATCACATAGCCCGCGAGCGCAGCGGCGAGCGCAAGCAAGGCCGCCCCCAGCGGTAGGAGCATGTTTATGAATGGATGGGGCACCTGATATGCGAGGAGGAAGGACTGAAGTAACAGCCATTCCGACACGAATCCATTGAGGGGCGGTAATCCCGCAATGGCTAGTACGCCGACGAGCGTCAGCCACGCAACCCACGGCATCCGATGGATGAGGCCGCCCAGGCGCCCGAGGTTGCGCTCGCCGGTCGCGTGTAATACCGCGCCAGTGCCCAGAAACAACAGGCTTTTCATGAACGCATGATTCATGGCGTGATACATGACCGCGATCAACGTAAGTGCCGCTGCGGCGCGCATACCGACGCCCGCGAATACGATCGAAAGCCCCAAACCGGTAAACATGATCCCGATGTTCTCGATGGAGGAATATGCCAGCAGACGTTTCATATCGGTCTGTACTGCGGCGAAAACAACCCCATACAGTGCGCTGAAGAGCCCGAGAAAAAGCGGCAACAAACCCCACCACCATAGCGGTAGACCCAGTAGATCAAAACTTACCCGAATCATTCCATACAAGGCCATCTCGAGCATGATGCCGCTCATCAGAGCAGAGACGGGAGAAGGCGCAGCGGGATGTGCTTCGGGCAACCAGACATGCAGGGGCACGAGGCCTGCCTTCGCGCCAAATCCAATCAGCGCAAGACAGAACGCAATTGTCGCCCCATTGGGAGCCAAGTGCGCGGCGCGCATCGCATCAAACGTGAAATGCCAGGTACCCCCCTGAAGAATTCCAAAGCTCAAGAGAATAGCGATCGCACCGAGGTGGGCCATCACCAGGTAGAGAAAGCCGGCCTTGCGAATTTCGGGATTTCCATGTTGCGTGGTCACCAGAAAGTATGACGACAGTGCCATGGTCTCCCACGCCAACATGAATGCGTACGCGTCATCGGCGAGCAGAACGAAGCCCATGCTTGCGAGGAACAAGTGATATTGCAGACCGATGAGTCCCGGCGCAGTGCCCTCACCCCGTCGGAAGTAGCCTGCTGCGAAAATCGAAATGCCAACGGAGGTCGCGCCGAGCAAAATCAAAAATACACCCGAGAGTCCGTCAAGGCGCAGATGCACAGGCAAGTCCGGCAGTCCGATGGGCAAGAAGAGCTGTTCGGTGGGGTAAGTAAGACCGGTTGCCGCGACGACTGCCAACGCCGCACCGAAAACGGCGCCCACCGGAAAGAGGGTTCGCCCTACGAAAGCAATACTCGAGGGTTGCACCAGACCTGCAAGTCCAGTCATGGCCCACGCCGTCAGCAGCAATGAACAGAGCGTTAGCGGCGAAGCATAGCCAAGGCTCACAAGGCAACCGTTCTCATAGTCGCGAATAATCGTCGACTAGGTGGACAAGACCAAAAGCAGCCATTTGCGCTCATGAGCTTTTTATTATAATCTAATGCCAATTAACTTGTCACTTAATGTGAGCTCTACTTGGCTACTGAAGATCGCACCGCCCGGCTTACAATTTTGGTTGACCCTCGCAAGAAGGAGTTGTTTGAACAGCTGTGCGCGCAAGAGGACATGACACCTTCACAGGTCGTTCGTCGCTTAATACGGGGCTACATTGAGACACGCACCGGTAAGCCCTGGGCACCTACTGATGAGCGTCCGGCCGCTACGCGCCGTCCTGTTTCGGTTCGTCGCGCTTGACTGCGATTCGGGTGAATGAGGGTTGAAACGGGTACGATCGTCAGTCGGGAGCGATCCCCAACGACGCTAAGAATCGCCTGATGCTGGCAGGCTCGTTACGGCCTGGTTTTCGCTGGCACAGAACTAGGTACGGGCATTCCGAAGTAAAGCGCCCAAGGGCGAGCTCATTTCGGTCCCAATGTAGCCGCAATCGTGTCGGCGCCGATGCCATCGATTTCTAGTACTTTCCGGCGGCTGGCCCCTCCGGAAAGGACGCGCACGCGGCCTTTCGCGATTCCGAAATGTTGTGCAATGAACTCAACTAAGGCGCGATTGGCGGCATTCTCGACGGCTGGCGCCGCGATACGAATCTTCATCACACCGTCGTGCGTTCCGGCAAACTCCGTTTTGGAGGCAAGAGGTTGGATGTAGACCTTAAGGCGAGCGGGCGGCATGTGACAGCGATTCTGCCAGGATTGCCGTTATGACCCTCATGAGATTTTGGCTTCGAGGCATGCTGCTTGCGCGCGCACATGAGCTATTTTCCAAGTAATAGCTCATCGACAGGGATATTATTATGGCGGAGAGGGAGGGATTGCTCGCGGCTGCGCCGCTCGTCCTCCGCTTCGCTACGGACCGCCGCAGCTGCGCTGCGACGTCCAAAATCGCCTTCGGCGATTTTGTCGAACCCCCTTTTTAATATCTCGGGTTCGAACCCTCGCGTTGTCGCTGCGACAGTAATCTGAACGAAAACGTCGAGAATTGAGGTGCCCAGTGGCGGAGAGGGAGGGATTGCTCGCGGCTGCGCCGCTCGTCCTCCGCTTCGCTACGGACCGCCGCAGCTGCGCTGCGACGTCCAAAATCGCCTTCGGCGATTTTGTCGAACCCCCTTTTTAATATCTCGGGTTCGAACCCTCGCGTTGTCGCTGCGACAGTAATCTGAACGAAAACGTCGAGAATTGAGGTGCCCAGTGGCGGAGAGGGAGGGATTCGAACCCTCGATGGGCTTTTGACCCATACGCCCTTAGCAGGGGCGCGCCTTCGACCACTCGGCCACCTCTCCGGACAGGAACATGCCCCTTTCGCGGAGCGCGGGATGATACCCGCGCCGAGCAGTCCAGGTAAAGCTAAAGGGATCTAAACGCTCCGATCAAGCGTCATCAACAACCTTGGCCACCGTAGGAGCGCTGGATCGGGAATCACGATCTTCTTCGCGCTTGATGCGCTCGTAGATTTCCTCCCGGTGAACAGCCACATCCTTGGGTGCGTTGACTCCAATGCGAACTTGGTTGCCCTTCACGCCCAATACGGTCACCGTGACTTCGTTGCCGATCATCACGGTCTCGCCGACACGCCTAGTTAATATCAACATATTCGAGCTCCTGCTTCCGTGGCACTGCAGCGACGACTGACTGCCTTGAGATACCGCATCGCCATCAAGCGTTCGTTCGAGGTTCGAGCGGTGGGTATCGCTGCCACCACGGGAAATCCTCCTTCAACCAACGTCAAGAATACAAGAATCCGCAGAGCAATTCTTGCATCTTCGTTACCGGAACAAACAAACCGTTTAATTAGACAGGCGGCTGCGCACCAGGGATTCCACGTCGGCCAGCGCCCGTCCTAAGTTTTCGGGCTGTGTGCCTCCCGCCTGGGCAAAATCAGCGCGCCCGCCACCCTTGCCGCCGACCTGGGCGGCGACGGCGCCCGCGATTTCCCCAGCCCGGAGCCGGGTCAGCAAATCCGCTGAGACGCCTGCGACCAACACCACTTTGCCGTCTTGGACGGTCGCCAGCACGATGACCGATGAACCCAGCTTACTCTTGAGCTGATCGACCGCATCACGCAGAGACTTGGCGTCCGCACCGTCGATTTGCGCGGCCAAAACCTTGATTCCACCGACATCTTTCGCTTGTGATGTTAAATCGCCGCCCTGGCCGCTCGCGAGTTTGGACTTGAGCTGCTGCACCTCCTTTTCCAGCCGGCGAGAGCGCTCGACGAGTTCGCGGACCTTCTCGTCCACGTCCTCGCGGCTACCCCGGAGCATCGCAGCAATGTCGCGCAGCACCTGGTCGGTGTGCACGACCCACTCATATGCCGCCTTGCCGGTAACCGCCTCGATGCGGCGGACTCCGGCAGCAACACCGGATTCACTCGAGATCTTGAACAATCCGATATCGCCGGCCCTTTCGACGTGAGTGCCGCCGCAAAGTTCCATCGAAAAATCGCCGATTGACAGCACACGCACGTCGCTCTCGTATTTTTCACCGAACAACGACATCGCCCCCGCGGCAACGGCTTCATCGAGCGCCATCACCCGCGTTTCCACCGGTGCATTGTCGCGGATCGCCGAATTCACCAGTTCCTCGATGCGCCGCAATTCCTCGGGCGACACGGCCTGAGTGTGCGAAAAATCGAAGCGCAGCCGATCGGCGGCAACCAAGGAACCCTTCTGCTCGACATGCAGCCCCAGCACTTTTCGCAGGGCAGCGTGCAGCAAATGCGTCGCCGAGTGATTGAGTGCGATGGCAATTCGGCGCTCTGAGTCGACTTGGGCTTCGACAACATCGCCCACCAGCAGCTCTCCGGCGTCGAGCACTCCGAGGTGCGCAAAGGAAGCGCCCATTTTCTGCGTGTCGCGCACCGTGAAGCGCGCGGTCGCACCGATGAGCACCCCGGCGTCCCCGATCTGGCCACCGCTCTCGGCATAAAACGGCGTGTGGTCGAGTACCACCCGGCCCTCTTGACCTGCTTGCAGTGCATCAACCAGGGCGCCGTCGAAAATCAACGAAGCCACGATGCCCCTGTCGCTCAGCCGATCGTATCCCGAGAAGTCCGTCTTGCCCGCCAGCTTGACCGAGTCGCGCAGGTCCGCGCCAAATTTGCTCGCGGCGCGCGCGCGCCCTCGCTGCGCCTCCATGGCCGCATCGAAGCCCGCCTGATCGATGGTGAGGCCGCGCTCACGCGCCACATCGGCCGTCAAATCGAGCGGGAAACCATAGGTATCGTACAGCCGGAACACGGTTTCGCCGGGAATGACCGTGGATGTCAATTTCGCGGCTTCCGCGTCGAGAAGCGCCATGCCGGTGGTCAAAGTCTCGGCAAATCGGCTCTCCTCTTGCGCGAGTACTCGAGTGACACGCGCCTCCCCGCTCACGAGCTCGGCGTAGTACGCGCCCATTTCCCGCACCAGACTGGCGACCAGCTTATGGAAAAACGGCTGGGTCTGGCCCAGTTTGTAGCCATGACGAATCGCCCGCCGAATGATGCGTCGCAATACATAGCCGCGACCTTCGTTGGAGGGCACGACGCCATCAACGATCAAGAACGTACAGGCGCGGATGTGATCGGCAATCACACGCAAACTCGACGATTCTAGGTCATCGGTTCCGGTGACCTCCGCCGCCGCACGGATCAGCGCTCTGAACAGGTCGATGTCGTAGTTGCTGTGCACACCCTGCATGACAGCCGCGACCCGCTCCAATCCCATCCCCGTGTCCACCGAAGGCTTCGGCAGCGGCACCAGCACTCCGTCCGATGAACGGTCGTATTGCATGAACACCAGGTTCCAGATCTCCACATATCGATCGCCATCCTCATCGGGCGAACCCGGAGGCCCGCCGGCGATTTCCGCGCCGTGGTCGTAGAAAATTTCCGAGCAGGGTCCGCACGGGCCGGTTTCGCCCATGGACCAAAAATTGGACTTCTCCCCCATGCGAGTACAGCGCGTGGGATCGATGCCGATTTCCTCGGTCCAGATGCGCTCCGCCTCATCATCCTCTTTGAACACCGTCACCCACAGCCGATCCTTGGGTATCCCAAGAGTCCCGGTAATGAAGTTCCATGCGAAATGAATGGCTTCGCGCTTGAAGTAGTCGCCGAAGCTGAAATTACCCAGCATCTCGAAGAAAGTGTGGTGTCTGGCGGTATAGCCGACATTTTCCAAGTCGTTATGCTTGCCGCCGGCGCGCACGCAGCGCTGCGCGGTGGCTGCGCGCGAATAGTCGCGCACTTCCTTGCCGAGGAACAAGTCCTTGAACTGAACCATCCCGGCGTTGGTGAACAACAGCGTGGGATCGTTCCCGGGCACGAGCGAACTCGACGGCAGCACCGCATGCCCGTTCTTGCGAAAGAACTCCAGAAAGCTTCCCCGGATTTCCGAACTCGTCATCGATTTCAATCTAGCGTCGCGTTTCATATCTCTTCAGTGTCTGAATCAAGGTCAATATCGAAGCCTAAGGCCGTTCGTATCTGAGCGCTCGTGAAACCTCGGTAACCCAGGAATCGCACCTGGCGCTGCCTGTCGGCGTAAGTGTCCGGCAACTTCGCTCCAAATTTCTTCTGCCGAGCCTTTCGCAGATTCCCGATCCAGTCGGGAAACGCGTCGAGACATTCCTCGGCCAAGGTCCCGTCCAGCCCGTGGCGGCGCAAATCGGCGCGTACGCGCAGCGGTCCCTGGCCCCGCGCCGCATGATAAGCCACGAAATTCTCGGCGAAGCGCCGGTCATCGAGCAATTTTTCCGCGCGCAGTGCATCGAGCAGCGGTGCAACGACTACTGCATCGTAACCCTTCTCGAGCAATTTACGGCGTAAATCCTCGGATGAGTGGTCGCGGCGGGCGAGTGCATCGAGTGCCGCCACGCGAGCCGCGCGAGCATCGAGCGGCTCTATCTCTTGGCGGCCCAGGGTGTTACGCCTCTTTGACGTCGCCACCCCGGTTCATGGTCGCCTTTTCCGGAATCAACTTGGCACGAATCTGCCCCTCGATGTCCTTGGCGATGTCGGCATGCTGCTGCAGGAAGGTGCGGGCATTGTCCTTGCCCTGTCCGATCCGTTCACCCTTATAGCTGTACCAAGAGCCGGATTTTTCCACGAGATTGTGCAGTACGCCGAGTTCGATGAGCTCGCCTTCCTTGGAAATTCCCGTGCCGTACATGATCTCGAATTCGGTCTCGCGGAACGGCGGTGCGACCTTGTTCTTGACCACTTTGACTCGGGTCATCGAACCTACCACTTCCTCGCCGTTCTTGATCGCTCCGATGCGCCGGATATCCATGCGAACCGACGAATAGAACTTCAAGGCATTGCCGCCGGTCGTGGTCTCGGGATTGCCGAACATAACGCCGATTTTCATGCGGATTTGATTGATGAAAATCACGATGGTATTCGAACGCTTGATGTTGCCGGTGAGCTTGCGCAGTGCCTGCGACATGAGCCGCGCCTGAAGGCCCATGTGCTGATCGCCCATCTCCCCTTCGATTTCAGCCTTCGGCGTGAGCGCGGCAACCGAGTCGACCACGACCACATCGACCGCGCCCGATCGCACCAGCATGTCGGTAATTTCCAACGCCTGTTCGCCGGTATCGGGTTGCGAGACCAGCAAATCGTTGACTTTGACGCCGAGCTTTTCCGCATAGACCGGGTCGAGCGCATGCTCGGCGTCGACAAACGCCGCCGTGCCGCCATGGCTCTGTGCCGAGGCGATGATGGCCAGCGTCAATGTGGTTTTACCCGACGATTCCGGGCCGAAAATTTCGATGACACGGCCGCGCGGAATACCGCCCACGCCGAGCGCAATATCGAGTCCCAGGGAACCCGTGGGGATCGAGTCCACCTCGTAGGTGGCGCCGGCATCGCCCAGGCGCATGACCGAGCCCTTGCCGAACTGTTTTTCTATCTGGCTCAGCGCAGCTGCGAGAGCCTTCTTGCGATTCTCTTCCATGGGGAGTCCTCAACAAAGTGTGGCGCTATTATTTCATATCCAGCGCCCGACGCTCATCTCATATGCGTCGATATTGCAGAGATTTCTACGGCTTCTGCCGCTCATCCAGTAGTTGCCAGGTATCGACTACTGTATAAACCGAGCGTTTTCCGCTGGTATCGGAACTCACCAGACTGAATGATCGCACCCTCCACGGGAGCGGCGACATTGCTTGCAGCACAGGGGCTTGCACCACCTTCCTCGCGAGCGTGATATGCGCGCGGAGCGGCGCGCGTGGGCGCCCCAGTTTCGCAGCAACCCCCCGGGACTCCAGATCCCGATGCAACCGCGCCCACAAATCGATCAACGCAGCCGGCGTCTCTCTCGCCACAGCGACCGCGACTTGCGAATCCGGCCAGTACTCGTACGCGTCGAATCGGATCGTGCAACCTGCGGCTCGCTGATCGCGTCCTATCTGCTGCAACACGGCGAGCTGCAACCTCGGGATTTCGCCAACGAAGGCGAGAGTCGCATGGTAATTCTCCGGCGGCACTGGGAGCGCAGCGCCGGCCGGCCGCAGCACCGACGCGGCATCCGCAATGCGTGCTCGCGTGTCTGCATCGGGCCACAGCGCAAAGAATACCCGCACGTCGCCATCCTCCCGATGCTCGCTCAAACGCCGAGCAACCCCTGGAGCGCCGCTCGCGCGGTTTTGCGCCGCACCGCTTCGCGATCCCCACGGAAGTGTCTGAGTTGCACGGTCACGCGGATCGCGCGGCCGCGCCGCTCCGCCCAACCGAACCACACGGTTCCGACCGGCTTGCCGGGGACAGCGCCCCCGGGGCCGGCGATGCCCGTCACCGCCACCGCTCGCTGCGCTCCGGAGCGCCTGAGCGCACCCAGCGCCATCTGCCGAACCGCGGCTTCACTGACCGCACCCTGCGTGCGCAGCACGGCACGCGGGACCCCGAGGCTCCGAACCTTGGACTCATTGCTGTACGTGACGAAGCCCTCGGCGAACCACTGCGAGCTGCCGGCGATATCGGTGAGCGCCTTGGCAATCCAACCGCCGGTGCAGGATTCCGCGGTCGTCACCGTGAGCCGGTTATCCAACAGATGCCGGCCGACCCGGCCGGCGATCCGCGAGAGCTCGAGATCAGTGCTGCCCATCTGCCTAAATTTTTGCCCAGGCAAGATGATCTCTATCGATCGATTTGAGGTCCGCTGTCCCGGCCTGGCGCATGATGGTATGCAGCTCGCGCATCAATATGTCACTGATCGCCTCGACTCCGGGCTGACCGAAGGCGGCAAGACCCCATGCCTGCGGGCGCCCGATGCCGACCGCGGTCGCCCCAAGAGCCAGCGCCTTGAAGATATCCGTGCCGCGTCGAATGCCCCCATCGATGAATACCGGCATGCGCGTGCCCACTGCGGCCACGATCTCAGGAAGACACTCGATGGTCGAACGCAGCGTCTCCTCGTTTCGGCCGCCGTGATTCGAGATCACGATCCCATCAACACCGGCTTGCATCGCCTGCGTCGCATCCTCCGCCGTTACGATGCCCTTTAGCAGCAACTTGACGGACACCAGTTTGCGCAGGCGTTCGAGATAGCTCCCCGACAGGGTCGTCGGCGACAGTTGCGTCACCCGAGACACATCGATGCCGGCAAACATGGGAGCCCGTCGCACCATGTCGTGCGATCCACCGACATGACACTGCAGGCAATCTCGCTCATCCCGCCGCATCGCACGCAGCAATGTCTCGTTGTTTCTCCCCGGAGGACTATCGACGGTGAGAAAGATGGCGGGGCAGCCCGCTCTCTCCGCGCGCCTCACGATGGCCTCGGTCACCTGCCAGTCGTCCGTGGCATACAACTGCTGCCACACAGGCGAGCCGCGCGCCGCGATCACCTCTTCGACCGAGCTCGACGCACCGGTTGACAGCATCATCTGAACTCGCCTGCTCGCCGCAGCCCGCGCCACCGCGATTTCCGCCTCGGGATGAAAGGCACGCATGCTCGAGACGGCGGAGAAGTAAAAGGGTTGAGTCCACACACTGCCCAAGATGCTGCGGCTGGTGTCGAGCTTGCTGACATCGGTAAATCGACGCGACCGAATCTCGATGTGCGAATACATTTCGTGATTCAGCGACACCGTACGATCGTCATCGGCGCCGGTCGCGATATATCCGAAATGAGCCGGCGGGAGCTTCGCTCGCGCCAAGCCCTCGAAATCCGCGACATTGAGCACCTGGTTGGCGGTGAGGGGCGACCCATCCGCGGCAGAGTCAGCGGCACCAAGACCCAGGCCCGAACGCGGCACGCCTATCAGTACCGGCGCGGCCGCCAAGCCATTGAGAATCAGACGACGCAATCGAGAGGGCGAGTTTTCATCATGCATGACGCGGCCTTATGGGTTCTTGTGGTACTGGCGTATCCGCAAATAGCAAGAACTCCCGGCGCAGTCAACTCGATCGCTGCCCGATGAAGCCTTTCCCAGGCCCACCCGGAAACAGGACTCTTCAAGAAGTCGCGGCGGCGGCCTCTATCTCCGAGGCGGGCGGATGGCCCAGCGGCAGCGTGAAATTGAAATTCGCGCCGCCGCCGGGACGATTGAAGCCGCGGATTCTTCCGCCATGCGACTCGATGATGGCACGGCAGATCGCCAGCCCTAAGCCGACCCCCGGCGTGGCGGACTCGCGGTGTCCGCGGGTGAATTTCTCGAACACCGCATCCTCGCGTCCGATGGGCACACCGGGTCCGTTGTCCGAGACCGAAACGCTCAAGTCATCAGCGACTACTTCGGCTGCAATCGTCACCGTGCTGCCCGCGGGGGTGTATTTGGCCGCGTTCTCCAGCAGGTTTACCAGCACACGCTCCATCAACAGGGCATCGAACCGCACCAGCGGCAGGTCGGGCGGAACACGCACTTCGACGCGGTGCTGCTTCAAAATGCCGCGCGTGGCGCCGAGCGCCGTGCCTATCACTTCTTCGAGCGGCTGCCATTCGAGATTGAGCTTGACGCCTCCGCTTTCGATCCGCGCCATGTCGAGCAGATTACTGACGAGCGCGCTCATGCGATGCGCCTCTTCGGTAATCGCCTCCGCGGTTTCACGTTGCATCGCCGACAATTCTGGCTTCGTCAAGCTCAGAGACTCCGCCAAGCCCACCAAAACCGTCAGCGGAGTGCGCAAGTCATGGGAAAGCGCGGCCAGGAGCGAATTTCGCAGTCGTTCCGACTCCATGGTGATCAGCGCATCCTGCGCCACGCCGACATAGTGCACGCGCTCGAGAGCGATCGCCACCAACGCGGCGAAGGTGTCGAGCAATTGCCGCTGCTCCGGGATTCGCAGCAGCCTGCGATTATTCGCCTTCACCGCCAGCACTCCGCGAGCGCGGGTCGGGGCGCGCAGCGGAATGTAGAGAATTTCACTCCCGGGCAGCGTATCGGTGCTGAAGCCCGCCGGCTGGCCTCTGTCGAAGGCCCACTGTGCTATCCCAATCTCCATGTTGAGCGCCTTGTCGGTCATGCTCGGGCTCGTGCCGGGTGAGGGCATGGCGATCTGCCCGTTTTGATCAGGCAGCAATATGGTCGCGGTTGCGCGAAAGGTTCTTTCGATCGACTCGCGGCTGATTTTGATGACTTGATCGATCTGCACCGCGCCCGACAAGTTACGGGCGATCTCGTAGAGTGATGCGGCGCGCTCTTCGCGATGTGAGGCGACTCGCGCCTGAAAGCGCAATCCCGCCGTCAACTGGCCCGCAATGAGCCCGACCGCCAGCATGATGAAGAAGGTCAGCAGATACTGCACATCGCTGACGGCAAACGAAAAGCGCGGCGGAACGAAGAAAAAATCGAAGGCGGCAACATTCAGTACCGCGGAGAGCGCGGCGGGTCCGCGGCCCAGGCGCACGCCGACCAAAACGACCGCTAAAATGAAGACCGCCACGATGTTCGAGCGGTCAAAATGCGCCGCCAGCGGCATCGAGAGGGCGGTTACCGCAATACAGGCGCAGGCGGCCCAAAGGTAGCGCAATTTCTTTGCCCTTCGCCGGTCCCCCGGGTCAGTGGGCGCATCGCTGTGGAATGACGCGGTATTTCTCACGGCGTGGTTTTGCATCGGGCCCGCAGCACGGCCGATTTCGATCAAGTCGATATCGGGTGCAAGCAAGGCCAATTTCTGTCCGCTCGATCTTTGCCATGGCCACAATCGGCGGCCTGGATCGCGGCCGATCACGAGCTTCGAGAAATTGTGGCTTCGCGCATAGGCAACGACGCTCTCGGCCACTTGTGCGTTCGCAATCACGGCGGTCGTCGCGCCGAGTTCCTGAGCCAGGCTCAAGGTCGCAAGAATCCGTTCGCGCCGCGCCGAAGGGAGGCGCTGCAATGCGGGCGTTTCGACATAAATGGCATGCCAATCGGCGTTCAACTGGCTCGCGAGAAGAGCTGCGGCTCGCACCACGCGTTCGGCCGCCGCATCGGGGCCGACGCATGTCAGCAGGGCGGTGGCCGTCTTCCATACAGAGCCGATTGCGCGATCCGCGCGGTAGGCTTGCACATCGCCCTCGACACGGTCCGCGGTGCGCCTCAGGGCGAGTTCGCGCAGCGCCATCAAGTTGCCCTTGCGGAAGAAATTCTGGGCCGCGTGCTCCGCCTGCCCTTCCACATACACCTTGCCGGCTTTCAAACGCGCCAGCAGCTCATCTGCGGGGATGTCGACGAGGACCACTTCGTCGGCGGCATCAAATACGGTGTCAGGTACCGTCTCCCAAACGCGCACCTGCGTGATTCCTCCGACGACGTCGTTCAAGCTCTCCAGATGCTGAACATTCAGGGTGCTGAAGACATCGATGCCGGCACCGAGCAGTTCCTCCACATCTTGCCAGCGCTTGGGGTGTCGTGATCCTTGGACGTTGGAATGCGCAAGTTCATCCACCAAAATCAGCGCGGGATGCCGCCGCAGGGCGGCGTCTATGTCGAATTCGGAGACTTCCTTTGCGCGGTAGGAAATCACCGTGCGCGGCAGGATTTCAAGCCCTTCCAGTTGTGCGGAGGTCTCCGGACGGCCATGCGTCTCCACCACACCGACCACCACGTCCCGACCGCTCTCCGCGAGCTTGCGCGCCGCCGCCAGCATGGCATAGGTTTTGCCTACGCCGGCTGAGGAGCCAAAGTAGATGCGCAGTTTGCCGCGTTGAGATTGCTCCTCCTGGCGCTGCACCTTTGCCAGCAGCAGGTCAGGATCGGGACGCTGGCCGGCGGAGTTCATTTGCTAGTGCGCGCGATCCAAGCTCAAGTTGAGCATCAAGACATTGACGCGCGATTCTCCAAAGATGCCCCACTGCGGACCCTTGACTTGGGCGAGTATCGTCTCCCGCAGTTTGACGGGATCCAGGTTACGCACCCGCGCGACGCGAGCCACTTGATACAGCGCAGCCGCCGGAGTGATGTCGGGATCGAGGCCGCTGCCGGAAGCCGTGACGAGGTCGACGGGAATCGGCAAGGTATTGTCCGGGTCCGCCATCTTCAGCGCATCGATCCGCGCCTTCGCCGCCTCGAGCAATGCGGGGTTCGTGGGCCCGAAGTTCGATCCGCTCGAGGCGCTCGCGTTATTCGGCATGGGCGAGGTTGCAGACAGTCTGCCCCAAAAATATTTTGGGTCCTGGAAGGATTGGGAAATGAGCGAAGAGCCCACTATTTTATTGCCCCGCATCACCAAACTTCCCGACGCTTGATCCGGAAACGCAATTTTCCCGATGCCGGTCACGACCAAAGGATAGACAAAGCCCGTGAGCGCCGTGAGCAGCACGAACAGCACCAATAAGGGACGCAGCATAAGTTTCATAGTCGATCCTCTAGACCAGCCGCAACGCCGTCAGCGCCATGTCGATGAGCTTGATTCCCGCGAACGGCACCGCGATGCCGCCGACCCCGTAGATCAACAAATTTCGCCGCAACAAGGCAGCGGCCCCCAGCGCGCGATACTTGACGCCCTTGAGCGCCAACGGGATGAGCGCGACGATGATCAGCGCGTTGAAAATGACGGCCGACAAAATAGCTGAGTTCGGGCTCGTCAGCCGCATGACATCGAGCGCGGCCAATTGCGGATACGTGGTCGCAAAGGCGGCTGGGATGATGGCAAAGTATTTCGCCACATCATTGGCAATCGAAAACGTCGTCAGCGAGCCGCGCGTGATGAGCAATTGTTTGCCCACCTCGACGATCTCGATGAGCTTGGTGGGATTGGAATCGAGGTCCACCATGTTGCCCGCTTCTTTCGCCGCCTGTGTGCCGGAGTTCATGGCCACGGCGACGTCTGCCTGCGCCAACGCGGGCGCATCGTTGGTCCCATCGCCCGTCATGGCCACGAGGCGTCCGTCATTCTGATATTGCCGGATGAGCTTGAGTTTGGCTTCGGGGGTTGCCTCCGCCAGGAAGTCATCCACTCCGGCTTCGGCCGCAATGGCGGCCGCCGTCAAGCGGTTATCCCCCGTGATCATCACGGTGCGGATTCCCATGCGGCGCAATTCACCGAAACGTTCCTTGATGCCGCCTTTCACGATGTCCTTCAGCTCGACCACACCCAGGACACGTCCTCCGTCGCTGACCACCAAAGGTGTACTGCCCTTGCGGGCCACCTCGTCGACGGATTGCGCGACTTTCGCCGGAAACACGAATCCCTGTGCCTCGATGTACGAACGCACCGCCTGCGCCGCACCCTTGCGCACCTCGCGGGTACCGATATTGACCCCGCTCATCCGGGTCTGCGCCGAGAACGCCACGAAGGTGGCCTCGAGCTGGCCCAATTGCCTTTCGCGCAAATTGAAGCGTTGCTTGGCCAACACCACGATGCTGCGGCCTTCCGGCGTTTCGTCCGCCAGCGAACTCAATTGCGCGGCGTCGGCGAGTTGCTGTTCCGTCACGCCCTCGGCAGGAATGAAGGCGGCGGCCTGTCGATTGCCCAGCGTAATCGTTCCGGTTTTGTCCAGCAGCAGCACGTCGACATCGCCGGCGGCTTCCACCGCGCGCCCGGAGGTCGCAATGACATTGGACGCCATCATTCGACTCATCCCCGCAACACCGATCGCCGACAGCAAGCCGCCGATGGTGGTGGGGATGAGGCACACCAAGAGTGCGACCAACACGGTGATCGTGACCGGCGCGCCCAATTTTGCCACGTCAACGCTGAACAGCGAGAACGGCAACAGCGTTGCCGTCGCCAACAGGAATACGAGCGTCAGCGCGATGAGCAAGATCGTCAAGGCGATTTCATTGGGTGTCTTTTGCCGCTTGGCGCCTTCGACCATGGCGATCATGCGATCGATGAATGCTTCGCCCGGATTGACGGTAACGCGCACGATCAACCAGTCGGAGAGCACCCGCGTACCGCCGGTCACGGCGGAAAAGTCACCGCCGGACTCGCGCACCACGGGAGCCGATTCGCCGGTGATGGCGCTCTCATCCACGGACGCGACGCCATCCACCACCTCACCGTCCGCAGGAATGACATTGCCCATCTCGACCAGAAAGAAATCCCCTTTGCGCAGATCGGTGGCCGGAATGTGCACCCAGTTGGATCCGAATTTTGGCACCTGCATTTTCTTTGCGCTGGTCGTTTGCTTCAAGCCGCGAAGAGATGCCGCCTGCGCTCTGCTGCGGCCTTCCGCCAAGGCTTCGGCGAAATTGGCGAACAACACCGTGAACCACAGCCACGCGGCAATCGCCAGGATGAAGCCGGCGGGCGCTTCGCCCTGCCCGCGCAAAGCCTGAAAGAATAAAATCGTCGTCAGGACGCTGCCGACGTAGACGACGAACATCACCGGGTTTCGCAACTGGGTTTGCGGCGCGAGCTTGCGAAACGCATCGGTAATTGCAGGCCCAACGAGCTTCGAATCAAAGAGACTCAAGGATGTACGAACCACTTTTGTCAGTCCTCTAATGAATCGCGTGAAGCTGCAGATGCTCGATGACCGGACCCAACGCGAGGGCCGGGACATAGGTCAGTGCGCCCACCAGCACCACGGTGCCGACCAGCATTGCGACAAATAGCGGACCATGGGTAGGCAGCGTGCCCGCGGTCGGCTCGATGCGCTTTTTCTTGGCCAGCGACCCCGCAATCGCCAGCACGGGCACGATGAAGGCAAAACGCCCGAACCACATCACCACCGCCAGCAATGAATTGTAGAAAGGCGTATTGGCGGACAAACCTGCGAATGCGCTGCCATTGTTGTTGGCGGCAGAGGATAGGGCGTACAAAATCTCCGAGAACCCGTGCGCCCCGGGATTGAAGATGCCGAGTCGCCCCTGTTCCGACATGACGGCGATCGCGGAACCGACCAGCACCAAGAACGGCGTCACCAAAATCACGATGGCCGTCATTTTCATCTGGAAGGACTCGATCTTCTTGCCGATGTACTCGGGGGTGCGTCCGATCATGAGACCCGCGATGAACACCGCCATGATCGCGAAGATCAACATGCCGTACAGGCCCGATCCCACGCCTCCAAACACCACTTCGCCAAGCTCGATCAGCCACATCGGCACGAGACCTCCGAGGGGCGTGAAAGAATCGTGCACGGCATTGATGGCGCCGCAGGAAGCTGCGGTCGTAATGGTCGCGAAAAGTGCGGAGGCCACGATGCCAAAGCGCGTCTCCTTGCCCTCCATGTTGCCGCCCGCTTGCAGCACGCTGTGGGTCTGGTCCACTCCCAGTGCCGCAATCGCGGGATTGCCCTGTTGTTCGGCCCAGGTGGCGATCACGGCCATGACGACGAAAATCAGCGTCATGGCGCCGAGCACGGCCCATCCCTGCCGCGTATCCCCCACCATGCGGCCAAACACGAAACACAATGCCGCCGGGATCAGGAACATGGCGATCATCTGGATAAAGTTGCTGAGCGGCGTGGGGTTCTCGAACGGATGCGAGGAATTCGCATTGAAGAATCCGCCGCCATTGGTACCCACCATTTTGATGGCTTCCTGAGAGGCCACCGGCCCCATGGCCAAGACTTGCGTCTGCGTCGTGGCTGGCTCGGTCACGAGATTTCCCTGGGCATCCTTCAGCGGCGAGCCGGCGGCGTCGAGTTTCGGGTTCGCGTAGGTGAGGCTTTCCACCGTGTTCGCTTCTTTGTAGGCATCGAAGTTCTGAATGACCCCTTGACCCATGAAAACGACCGCTACAATGGTCGCCAGCGGCAAGAGAATGTAAATCGTGCTGCGGGTTACATCGACCCAAAAATTTCCGATGCCCTGCGCCGAGCGGCGCGCGAAACCGCGGATCAGCGCGAATGCCACCACGATGCCGGTGGCGGCGGAGAAGAAATTTTGGACCGCCAAGGCCACCATTTGCGTGAAATAGCTCATGGTCGATTCGCCGGCATATCCTTGCCAGTTCGTGTTGGTCACGAAACTCACGGCCGTATTGAAGGACGAATCCGCCGAGACATTGACGAAAGCCTGCGGGTTCAACGGCAGCCAGAACTGCAGCCGCTGCAGCGCAAATACCACGAGCGCTCCCAGCGCATTGAACAGCAACAGTGCCACGGCATACCGCGTCCATGACATGTCCTGTTGCGGATCGACTCCGCCCAGGCGGTACAGGAATCGCTCCACCACGCCGACCACGCCGCGAATCGGACGGACATCGGCGATTCGGGTTACGAAAATCGCGAGTGGATAGGCGGCAGCAATGAGCACCACCAAAAAGAAACCGATGGTCAACAACGCCTGCGCGGTCATTTACAGATCCTCGGCGCGAAACAGCGCCACCACCAAGTAGACCAGCAGTGCGAGCGCAACGGCGCCGCTCAGCGCGTAAGCCCAGGTCATTTCTTGCGCTCGAGCGCCGCACAGCCTGCGACCAGCGCCAGCGTCAGCAGCAAGAATCCGACGATGATCCCTACGTAAACGATATCCATCGATTGCCTCCACGACCGGGCGCAGTGCTTCGCCTTCGCTTCAGGACGATCGCGGCTCATTGTTGAACCGCGACCGCCGGCATGTGCGCCTAATAGATGCTAGAACTTGACCAGAAGACCCGCGCCGATGATGACTTCGCGCGTGCGCAGGTCCGGAAACCAATCGCCCGTACTGCAATTGCCAGTGGTCGGATTGGCACCGCCGCCGACGCAGCTGGCCGGCGTACCGGTATTGCCGCCCGGAGGCGTCACGCCGCCCGAACCCGACCAGTACGGCACGCTCGAATGCCGAAACGTCGCCTCAGTCCACCAGGTTATCCAGTCCTTGGGCATGTACTGCAGATTGAGCTGCGTATCCCACTGATAGAGCCTTTGCCCTGGCTGCTGGGTGAAATAGGGTGAGCCGCTTTGCGCCGAGGCGCCATTGATCGGCGGCGTGAGCGCCAGATAGCGGCCCGGATTGTCGATGAAGCCGCCGCCGATGGTCACCGCGTAAAGATCGTTGTGCAGCCAGGTGCGGTTGTACAGCTGCATGCCGAAGAAGCTCTCCCTGTTTTGACCGTGGGTGCAGGTGACACCGCCGCCGTATTCGCAACCGAGATCAAGCGTATAGCTGAAGGCCATTTTCGACACACCGGCGCCGCCCGTGCCGTGCGCATCGTAGTACTTGACCTCGATGCTGTCGTCCTCGTGGATGCGCTTCACCCTCGAGTAGTCAACCGGCGGGCCGGCCCCCACATTGGACCCGGCGGAGGCATTCGCGTAGCCGCCGTTTTGCGGCTGGCAATTGACGTCCACGGTGCCACGCGCGCCGTTGGCCTGGCAGGGCAGATTATCCTGGCCGACCGAGTAGCTGTTGAAGACCAGTTTCAATGAGTCGTTGGGTATCCAGAGTATTTGCCCGCCGAAGCCCGGCTTGCTGTTGAACTTCGCATAGGACTGCCAGCCGTTGATGAGCCACGGCTCGATCTTCAAGTTCTGTGTCGGCCACCATTGGGCGCGCAGCCCGTTGAAGAACCAAGGCGTGTTGGATGATACGAACGAGGGTTGGTAGGTCCAGTTGTCAAAGTTGTAGTAGCTGAACAGCCCGATGTACGACACGAAAATGCCCGCATCGAGGTTCAGCCCGTGGTTCACATCGAAGTGATACCCGGCATTTGCCTCCGAGAGATATCGGTAGGCATTTTGCAGATCCCACTGCCCCACGCCGGAGCTCGCGTCGTTGCGCGGTGTCGTGGTCGCGAAATTGCCGAAGATCGTCAGGATGCGGGCTCGCACGTTGTCCCAGTGGAAGTCGCCGCCGAAGCTCACCTGTTCGATCTGAAATTCGCCGGAGCGGAACTCTTCGGTGGAGCCCACGATGGTGTGGTCGATGGGATGGTTGAGGCTTTGCAGGTAGTTCACGTCCAGACGGATCTCAGGGGTGAAGAACTTAGTGTCGAACACCGGCTGGTGCCCGCGCGACGTGCCGTTCATCCAGCCGACGTAGCCGACATCTGCCCAAGGGGTTTTCGTGTCGACTTCGGGAGCGGCGTCGGGCGACCGCAGCGCCTCAGGCACCGTGGCAACGGGGTCAGGCGCAGCTGCCCGCGGCGCAAGCGCGAGTGCGGGTGCCGCTATTGCGCTCGAGGGAACATTCATGACGATGTCGCGCCGCGCCGGTTTGCCGGCGACGACGTTGACGGCCGGCAGAGTTACGTCCGGAAACCCGTCCACCGTCGTGGTCAGGGACCAAGAACCAGGAGCCACGTCAGCGAACGAGTAGAGTCCATCGCTGCCGGATATCGTGGAGCGAATGCCGCCGCCTGCCCGCACAGCCGTCACGGTCGCTCCACCGATGGGAGTTTTCGCCGCATTCGTCACGACGCCGACTATTGTCCCGGCCGCTGCCGCGTTGACCGGCGCGCCGATCTCGTCGGCAGAAGCGCGTGGCGTGGCACCCACGATTGAAGCCACCGACAAAACCAACACCCCCAAAGCTTGATTCATTATCACTATCGCCGTCTCCTTCCTCAATCTCTTCTCACAGTTCAACAATGCACCGGCACGGCGCAAATTTCTTGGAGTGCACACTCTAAGAGGGCCGGTGTAAAAACACTGTGGGGATGGAAGTGCGCGCCGTAAAAACGACGTAAAAATGCTGCGGAAAGAAATGTTGCTAATTCGCACGGTTGAGGGGATAGCGGCCCCTCAGCTTCGCGGTTGCTGTACCAGGCGGTAGCCGACGGCCGTTTCGGTCAGGAGATGCCGAGGCTGAGTGGGGTCGGATTCCACCTTGGCGCGTAAGTGGCCCATGTATACCCGCAAATAATGGCCATCCTTTACGTGCGCCCGCCCCCACACTTCGCTCAGTATTTGGCTATGCGTCAACACCTTGCCTTCGTTCGCCGCCAAGAAGCACAACATGCGGTATTCGATCGGCGTCAAGTGCACCAGATTTCCGCCTTTTCGCACCGTGCGGGTTTCTCTATCGAGACTAACATCGCCGAATTGGAAGGTTGCCGGTAAATTGGCTCCCGCGGCTTCGCGCCGACGCGACGCCACGCGCACCCGGGCCAACAGTTCGCCGACGCCAAACGGTTTTGTAAGGTAGTCGTCCGCGCCCGCATCGAGCGCATTGATTTTGTCGTGTTCGCGCACGCGGGCCGACAGAACGAGTACGGGTGTATTGGACCAGCCGCGCAAATCACGCAGAAAGTCCATTCCATCTCCGTCGGGCAACCCCAGATCCAGAATGATGAGATCGGGCTTGCGGGTACCGGCCTCTGCCAGACCCTGCTGCAGGGTTGCGGCCTCGTGCACCACCCAACCTTCTCCCTCCAGTGCGGCGCGAACGAAGCGGCGAATTTGCCTCTCGTCCTCGACCAGAAGAACCACGGGGGGATCGGACATTCCTCCTAACCGTCCCGGCCGCGCCAGCCGCCCAACCCCGGATCCGATCTCGACAACGTCGAGGCCTGGCGACTGCAGAGTTCATCCAATGATTTTCGCAACAAGTCGCGCCCGAGCCGCGTCATGCCGCAGGTGCTGGGTGCCCTGCCGGTCAGGTCGGCCGCGAGATTGGCATGTCCGACAGCAACCAGCACCAACACTGCCAGGCTGATCTGTCGGAGGCGCCGCGACGTAGTTCTCATGCAAGCTACGATAAGGTCGGCGGGCGTAAAGAAGCCGTTTTCTTCCCCAGTCCAGGTGTAAAAAAGATGAAAAAAACGCATCCCTGATTTGGGGCGCCGATCCCTGGCAATGTGTTGGCAGCCGAAGCCTAGTGGTTGCTGCCCCGCATCTCTCCGAGACTGCGCAACAGTGGCATGATGGTCAGCCCCTGCGCAAATATGGAAAAAGCCACCACAGCAAAGGTAAGCGTAATAATGGCATCATGCTGGGGTATCTCTTGGGGCACCGCGAGCGCGAGAGCCAATGCCAGCGCGCCACGCAGACCTCCCCAAAAGAGTACGTGCTGGTGCTGCCGCTTTACCCCGAGACGGCTGAAGAAAAACATCGCACAGATGGGATAGATCGCAACAGCGCGTCCCAGCGTCACCGATGCTATGGCGACAATGACCGGCAGCCATATCCCGCCGAAGTGTTGTTGTGCGATCTGTGCGCCAATCAATAGAAAAATCAGCGAATTCGCAATGAACGCGGCATATTCCCAAAATGGCTCCAAGGCCTGTCGACCGGTGTCGGTGATCAATGAGGACGAGCGAAAGTTGCCCACGACCAAGCCTGCGGTCAATGCGGCAAGTACGCCCGACAAACGCAAATATTCGGCTGCGAAGAACGATCCGTACGCGGCCAGTGTGGTGAAGGTCAGCTCAACCAGATAATCCGGCGTGCGACCTGCGAGGAGCATGAATGCAGTGGCAATGGCAGCCCCCGTCAGCGCGCCTCCAGCGATCGTAAGAAGCAGCATCGCGGTTATTGAGGCTACTCCGTGATGCACCCCCGCCAGGACCCCTAACACCGTGACAAAGGCGACCGCGGCAGTGCCATCATTCAGCAGACTTTCTGCCTCGATCAGCAGCCGTAAGCGTCCGCGCACACCCGCTTCCTTGAAGGTCGCGATCACCGATACCGGGTCCGTCGCAGCGATCAGCACACCGAACACGACCGCACTGCCCCAATCCCAATGCAGCGCGTATCGCATTCCAATGGCGGTTACCGCGGCAGCCACCAGCACGCCCAGCGTTGCGAGCAAGGCCACGAGGGGAAGCTCAGTCTTGAGTCCCCGCCAGCTGATGAAAAGCGCGGCTTCGAATATCAAGGGCGGTAAAAAGACAAAAAATATCAGCTCCCTGGATAGATGCAGGGTCAGGTGAACGTGGAATAGGTAAAGAGTCATGCCGGCGGCCACCAAGCCGACCGTGTAGGGCATGCGCAGCCGCCGCGTCAGCATCGCGACCAGCGCAGAGATGAAAAGCAGAAGACCTAACTGGGAGAGCTCAAATGACATTGAGATTCTTGAATCCTATTCGGGTCAGGTTGCATTCATTGCGAGGCATAGGCAAGTCCCATCGCCCTCACTCAAATACTCAATGGGAACCGTTTTTTTGATCGTGCGCTATATTGACTCGGGCGTTGGAGCGCCGCGAGTGAGCCATGGGAACTCGAGGCGAGCAATTTCGAGATACCGCTGCATCGTGTGTATCATACACACGATGCACGGCCGCGCGATTATCAAGGCCTTGGAGGCTGACGACTGGCGATTGCAACGAACACGCGGCAGCCATCACCTTGTGCATCCAACGAAGCAGGGCACCGTGACAGTGCCGCACCCCAAGAAGGATCTGGGAAAGGGCTTGGTCAGTGCGATCCGAAAGCAGGCCGGTTTGAAGTGAGGGTTTGAATCATGCGGTATCCGATTGCTATTGAAACCGGCGACGCCCGGCACGCCTACGGAGTCGTCGTTCCTGACTTACCGGGTTGCTTTTCAGCGGGGGATACGCTGGATGAGGCCATGACCAACGCGCAGGAGGCCATACTGCTGCATCTGGAGGGATTGCTCGATGAGGACAAGCCTTTTCCGAAGCCCAGCGATATCGAGCGACTGCGCGGCAAGCGCGGCTTCCGCAACTGGACCTGGGCTGTCGTCGATGTGGATATGAGTCAGCTCGGCGACAAGGCCGCGCGAATCAATATCACATTGCCACAGCGTGTTCTTCGTGCCGTGGATGCCCACGCACGTCGGCAGGGTGAGACGCGTTCCGGGTTTCTCGCTCGCGCGGCGATGGATGCAATGCGCAAATCGGCATGAACGTCGCCCCAACACGACTGACCACGGGCCAACCGTAGATCAGTGAGCCGGCACCGGCGACCCTTGCCAAATTAATGCTTAAAAGGCTCTGATTCATTCGGTATGGCGACGCCATCGACATTGCAATCGCCTAATGTCGAAAAAACTGGTATTTTTCGACATATGAGCTTCACCCCGGACCGCCCTTATAACGATCTGCCCGATCTGCCGCCAACGGTTGATATCGAAAGCAAGCCTGTCCTCAAAGCCTGCACGAAGACAAGAGTTGCACTCGCTGCGTTGCGCCAGGCCACTGCCCTTATCCCTAACCCGGCCGTTTTGATCAATTCGATTCCGCTGCTAGAAGCGCAAGCAAGTTCAGCGATCGAGAATATCGTCACAACGACTGACGAACTATTTCGCCATGCGCAACTCGAGTCGCTGACAGCGGAGCCGGCGACCAAGGAGGCGCTGCGTTATCGAACGGCTCTCAAAGCGGGCTTTGACTCTCTCAAGAAGCGCCCCTTAACGACGCGCACGGCTGAGGAAGTCTGCACGATCATCAAGGACGTGCGCATGACGGTAAGAAAGGTGCCGGGGACCAAGCTTGCCAATAGTGCGACAGGAGAGAGCATCTATACGCCGCCCGAAGGAGAATCATGCCTTCGCGACAAACTGGCCAACTGGGAGCGATTCATTCACGATGACGGAGACATGGACCCAGTCGTGCGCATGGCGGTGTCCCACTATCAGTTCGAGGCGATTCATCCCTTCACCGACGGTAACGGCCGCACCGGCCGCGTCCTCAACCTCTTGATGCTCGTTGAACAGGGCCTGCTGGATCTACCGGTCCTTTATTTGTCTCGCTATGTCATTCGGAACAAGGCCGCCTACTACAATGCATTGCTTGCCGTCACAACTCATGGTGATTGGGAGAGTTGGATCCTGTACATGCTGCATGCGACAGAGGACACGGCAAAGTGGACTCTGGCAAAGATTGAGGCCGTGCGAAAACTGATGGAGCAAACGGCCGAGTTCGCGCGCAAGGCCGCAGCCAAGCAATACAGCCGTGAACTGGTCGAGCTGGTATTCGTTCAGCCGTATTGCCGTATCGAAAACGTCGTGGAAGCCGGGATTGCAAGGCGTCAGACGGCATCAACATATCTACATAAACTTGAAGCCATTGGCATCCTTGAGCAAAAGCAGATCGGCTTGAAAAAACTGTTTCTCAACTCCAGGTTCCTGAAGTTACTGACTCAGGAATCGAACGACTCCAAACGATTTGCGTCCACGTGATGTCAGAATCCTTGGATAATTTTGAAACAAACGCTTCGGCCGACAATTCTCGAAAGAACGCCGAGCACACCCCCATGATGCAGCACAATGTGTTCATGCGACGTTAGAGCTTTTTAAATCAATAGTTTATATCGGCGGATCTCCGGCATTTTCCAGTTTTTTTCCGGCGAAAAGACGCATTGCGAAGCGTCTGGAAAAAATCAATGCGGAGTGATTGTGCAGTAAATGATGAAGAAGCGTGAGTCCATTCACGCTTCCCTCATTGCGCCGACATCGAGAGCCGCGGCGCCGAAAACCAGAACGCCATAGAAGACCCTAGAACACGGGCGCGTCGTCCATCTTGATTGCCTTGCGGCGCTTGGTCGAGGTCTTGGGCTTCGGCGCGTCATCCGCCTTCACGCAAAACCGCAACCTGCCCTTTGTCATGCGCGATGACTGGATCTGCTTCGCACGACGTACTCGGTCTCGCGCCTTCAGCATCAATCGTTTGAATTCGCCAGGTTTACTCGATGAGCCACTGTGGCTCTTGTAGTAGGCCAGGGGCAAATCGAACGGCTTTCCCACTGCCTCAACGAACCCATAAAGCCAAAGCGCCAACGGCGATGCCCCGAGCTTGCAGCGGACGGAAGGTGAAATGAAGGTAAGACGTTCTTCTTCGAAAAGGGTGGCCATTTTCGGGTCGAGCGTGATGTCAACAACCGCATCGGCCAAGCCATCACGCAACGCGGCGTGGTCGTCCAACGGTAAGCTGACCCCGTTGATCGTCAGGGCAGCGGCGTCTATCAAGTGACCAGAATAACCGTAGTCGAACGACCCACCTCGATCGACGCGCATCTCAATCGAAAACCCCTGAAGCCGTAGTATCGACTGCAACGCGGAGATGATCGATTTCCCGCCCACACTGTTGATGGGCCGAGCTTTCTTACCCGGCTTCGGCGCCGGCCGGGTGGCGTCACTCTCCGTCAATGATTGCTCGGCGGCCACGCTACCGGCGGGGACGGGCGCACCAGGGGCGGTTGTATCCTCTGTCGGTTCCGATTGTTTTCGTTTAGCGCGCCTCTTCCTGTGCTGGGGCTTTTCGTGGAGGTCACGCACGAAGTCACGGATGCAGAATGAAATCCGATCTCCCTTTCGGCCTTGATGCACGACCAGCATAAAAACGTCCAGGTCGTATTGAAAAAGCGATTCGCCGGTTGCCACGATCGACACGTTCTTATTCGTGACTAGCTTTTTGTTGACCATGAACACCCGGTCGCGCTTTTGCGCCGCGAACATTGCGTTGGTCAACCATTCCTTCGGTACCGCGCGACCCCAGGCGTGCCAAATGAAGGGGGACATGAAAAGCGCACCTCGATGCGAGGTCGGCGAAGATTGGGATGCGGGCGACTGCGGGGGCTCGTTGTGGATCGGACTTGACACTTCTAACTCCTTATCAATGGGTGACAAGGGGTGAAGCACCGAACTTTTATTCTAGATTTGACCTATTCCATTTAAACGGCGATCTTCGTGCGCAAACTTCACACATTCATCGAAAGCCCGGAAAAAATCGGGAGGACCTGACACACAAAACGTTGGACTTGACCCACCTAATGTTGGACCTGACCCACTTATTGCTGGAACTGACCCTTCCCTGACCCCGGGCTAAAATCGCAAAATTTGGCTTTAATCGAGCATTCTGATTGGACCTGGCACATTCGTAACCAGTTCCTATCCTCTTCTCTTACTCTTAACTCTTACTCTGTAGAGATTCGCGAGAGGTACCTGCCACGCGAGCTACCGTCTGCCGCGAAGGAAAAGGCCAGCGCCACGAGTGCGGGGGCAGTATAAAAACGCCGCGAGGTAAAATGCTCGCGCATTCGCGCGATAGCGAGTTGCGAATGGACGTGGGATTATTGAGTATGCCGTTCCCGCCCCTGCTCCATTTGGTGTTCGAATCCGGCGGCTTGACCGCCGGTGGATTCCTGTACTGGAGGCAATCAGATGCCGCCACGCAGCCAGCCGATCGTTGGACTCGATGGGGATTGCTCGCCGGTGCCGCCGTTGGAGCGGGCATCGGCTCGCGAGGTCTGTACATGCTCCAATATTGGAACGCGCTCGCCGGCCAGCCGCTGACCGCCTGGCTTGGCGGAAAGACCATCGTGGGTGGGTTGCTGGGGGCGATTCTAGGCGTTGAGACTGCCAAGCGACTCCTTCACTGGCCAGCGTCCACCGGCGATGGCTTTGTCGTGCCATTGATGGTGGCGCTGGTGATCGGCCGTGTCGGCTGCCAACTTTCAGGGATATCGGACCTCACCTACGGAAACGAGACCACTTTGCCATGGGGATGGGACTATGGCGACGGCCTTGCACGGCATCCCACCGCCATTTACGAGATCCTCGGAATCGGTGTGCTGGCGTGGTTCGTAATGCGCGGCAGCTTTACAACGCAACAAGGTGATCGGTTCCGCGCGTTCGTCGTCGGGTATCTGCTGCTGCGCATTGGTCTCGATTTCTTGAAGCCGCCGTTCGGTCCCGCGAGTCCCGGCGCGTTGGCCCCGGAGCGATGGGGCGCCCTGTCGGTCATTCAGTGGGCGTGCGTTGCCGGCGTGGCATACTACGGTCGGGACATTTTCCGCTGGGTCACGCAAGGACGGCCAGTTGCCTAAAGTTCGGCCTTATTTATTCTACGATACGACCGTATCCCTGTGCACCGAATGCCTCCGGCGTGTCGAGGCAAAACACGTCATCCAACAGAACCAAGTCTGGATGTACAAGTGGTGCCCGGCTCACGGCCAGAGCAAAGTGCTCGTCGCGTCGGACGCGGAATATTGGCGTAAGGGTCGCGAGATCTACATCAAGCCGCCCGAGATGCCGCTGCGATTCAATACACCCATGGAGTACGGCTGTCCCTACGATTGCGGGTTGTGCCCGGACCACATGCAGCACTCGTGCCTGTCGATCATTGAAATCACCGATCACTGTAACTTGAGTTGCCCGGTGTGCTACGCCGATAGCGGCCCCCACCGGCCGGGATTCCGGGACCTCGTCACGGTGGAGTTGATGCTCGATGCGGTCGTCTCCAACGAGGGCGAGCCCGACGTCGTGCAATTGTCGGGGGGCGAACCCACGCTGCATCCGGAATTTTTCGCAATCCTGGATGCCGCGCGGCGGCGACCGATCAAGCATCTCATGCTGAACACCAATGGCATACGAATCGCCAACGAACCAGGATTTGCTGAACGGCTTCGCGATTACGCACCTGGGTTTGAGGTGTATCTTCAGTGGGACTCCCTGCAGCCGTCCGCGCTTAAGGCCCTCCGAGGCGTGGACTTAAGTTCGGTCCGTCGCCGCGCGATGGAAAATTTGAATCGCGTCGGCCTGTCCACCACGCTCGTCATGACCGTAGCCCGCGGCGTCAACGACGACGAAGTTGGCTCCGTCATCGAATTTGCGACCCGCCAACCTTGCGTGCGTGGCGTTACCCTGCAACCGGTGCAACACGCCGGGAGAACCCGGGACTACGATCCGAGTACCCAGCGCCTGACGCTAACCGAAGTGCGGCAAATGATTCTGGACCAGACGACACTGTTCGCGCCGGCCGACATTATTCCCGTGCCGTGCAATCCGGACGCCTTGGCGATGGCCTACGCGCTCAAAGACGGTCAAAACATTCGTCCGCTTACCCATATGATCCCGCCAGAGGTCCTGCTGGCTGGTGATCGTAATACCATCGTGTTCGAACGTGATCCAGCGCTCAAGGCACAAGTGTTCAAGCTGTTTGCGACAAACCATGGCCCCGAAGGCCAGGCGCGCGAGCTGCGGGATTTGTTGTGTTGCCTCCCGACCATACGCGGCGAATCCATCGGTTACGACAACGTGTTTCGCGTGTTGATCATGCAGTTCATCGATGCTTGGAATTTTGATGTCCGCGCCATGAAGAAGTCCTGCGTGCACATTGCCCAGCCCGATGGTCGTTTGATTCCCTTTGAGGCATTCAACCTGCTATATCGGGACGGTCGGGCGGCCAAGCTTGCGGAGCTTCGCCGAGAGGTTCTAGCGCCGTTTCGCTCACCGGGGGCGACGCCGACAATGATGCACGCCGAGCCAATATGAAAATCGCCTCAATCATCTTTGCGCTGTTGGCGGGACTTGCAAGTCTATTTGTGAGCGTGTGCGGCGGCGGCTTCTTTGTCACCATGGGCTATGACGCAATTCGCTCGATGCTGCACCCGACGGGCACTCAGACCGCTTTGGCCGTCGTGCCCATCTTAATGTTTGCGGCTGCTTGTGCGGCGGGTGGCGGGTGGGCTTTTTGGCGGTGCGTCAAGTTCATTCGCCGAGAAGGGTTCGGCCGGGAATGAGGTCCGCTGCAACTCAGTGGCGGAGCTCTCAATGCGGGAAGTTGCGTAGTCCCACCCTCATAAAGCTCAACAGCCCCCCTTGAGGGAGGCCGTTGAGGGGAAGCTGCGGCGCGCCCGCTGGGGCGCCTTCACCGAATGCTAACGCAGGTCTGTCCACCGATTTCCTAAAATGCCCTATGACGTATAGCGGCAGACAATCAGATTTTTAGCGATCGAAGCTGCCATTCCCCGAAGGCCAGCGGCAACCGCGTGGAAACGCTGGCGAGCGCTACGTGAGCCGCGTAGGCGGGCCGCTGCTGCTCACCCCAGATCAACTTCGCCACGCGCTCGATCCGTGCGCCGTGGTCCTGCTCCGCGTCATAGACGAATGTCACTCCGGTGAGCGTGAACCCGTACAGGTTCACACCGTCACTTGCCCGTTTTGCAATGTTTAATCCCTTCGCTAAAAACGCCGTGCCTTTGCGGGCGCTTTCCGTTTCAATCGCACGTATAAAACGCCCGGCGCCGCCGTCCGTTCGTCGTTCCTCCACAAGCGCATCGGGCAGCTTCCCGCAGAGTTTTAACACTTGCCGCTGCGACAGGGGTGCGAGACCCTGTCCGATCGCCTGCTCGGTCCAGGCAGTCGCTCCAGTCAGCTCCTGCATCTGACAATAGCGCGACGTGATGGCATGGTGCCGGTAAGTCGGGCCGGCGACCGAAGCCAAATCCATACCATGATGGCAAAGAGTGCCGTGCATTTCGAGGAAGGCCGCTCCTGGGCGGGACAAAACGACGCTGCGCCCCCCCAGTGCATTTCTGCGCGCGGCTAGCAAGGCGGGTTTCCGTTCAATGAGGCGCTTCACAAGGCGCTGCGCGCTTTGCGTCGCGTATGTGCCTGCCGGATATATCGAGGCCGCAATATCCGCTACGGTGCAGTGCCCGTATCGTCCCACAAGCCGCAGAGCCGCCAAGTCCGCCCGTCGGCGTAGCTCGCCGCCGGACGGACGGCGCGCGGGCGCTCGCAGCAACGCTGCGACATCCTGAAGGCTCACTGGCCGCATAACACACTCTCCTGTCGTTTCGTGTGTATAGCGACAGCAGCGCTCCGGAGCGTCTGCCGAGCCGTCTGCCCCTCACTGACGCTCGACACAGACGGCCCCAGCCCGGACCGGTCGGCGCTCCGGCACCTAGCGCCTGGGGGCACTGTGCCGGGCGTGGCGGCTCTGTACGAGCGCCAGCGACCTTCGGACAAGAGCACCGCTCCTGGCCGCCCTCACTGCGGGCGTTCCAGGCAGCCAAGCCGCGCTCGTCCAACGCACTGTGTCCAGTGACGCTGGGTGCCCGTCTTGGCTCCCTGCGGAGCGGTGGGGCTCTGCCCCCGACCCATCCTCCGGCGCGTAGGCGCGCCTCTGGAAGGTTCGGCTCCCCCTCGGAGCTACGGCGCGCCCGCTGGGGCGGGAAGCGGCGCCTCCGCACGGGAATCGACGGTCGCCGGGCGCCGTCGGCTGGTTCGAGCGCCCCCCTTTCATGGGGTTCCAACGTGTGAGAACCCCATGAAAGGAATGCCCTCGAAATGATCCATCCGTCCGAACTGTTGTTCGTCCGCGTCGAAGCCAGCAGCGCACTCCGGAGCGCTCTCGAAAAGCTGCTTCTCATTCGCGGCTCCTCGGCGCTCACCGCCGAAGAGCGATTCGAAATCGTCGCTCTCAATCTGCAGATTGAGCTTGCGCGATGGCATAAGAATCACAGAACCGTTCGCGCGTATACGGCTAATGCGCTTGCCGATTGATTCTTGCGTCGCGGTATCATTATGCGATCAACCAATGGCCAGAATCTTGTCGAGCGAACAATGTCGAACTATCAGCATAAGCAGATTATCGAAACAATCAGCAGGCTTGATGACCCGCCGTCCGATCCTAATTCATTCGCTGAATGGATAAAGGCCAAGTCGCAAATGGCGTTTCTATCCGATAATGCCAAAGCCGACGAGGTTGTAATCTATGCCGCCGGCCAATACACATTTGTTCATTCACTGATCGTATCGAATGAACGGCTTACACCACCCAATCAGGATGACCTCCTGCACTGGAATTGCAACGCCTATTGTTCGATCGCCAGTTACGTTTCAAGCGGGGCGGGAAATGACGTCTGGCTCGAACGCGGCTTGACCAACACTGGCACAGAAACGCTAGAAGCTGCGGTGCAACCAATCTTTGCACGAACATTCGACGGCTGGAACGGACCGGGCCGAAACTACCTTGAACTAAATCAAGAATACGCTCAAGTTACTGGAGTCCATTGGAGGCCTGAAGAACGAGCCTATTGCCGTTACAATGAAAATGGCGATCTTGAAGCCATTGTGTCCGTCACGAACCGCGAGGATCGGGGTGGTGCCATGTCACTCGCGACGTTCAAGCGGGGGCCGCTCGAAGAGTATCTTGCCGCCTCCAACTCTTCGCTGGTCCGGATGTTCGATTGCACCCTTCACAGGAAGGGCAGCTTCTCCGGTTGGGGGACCGGCGCGGAACGGATTGTCCGCGACTCCGACGACTTTTTCTACCGCCAAAAGATTGAAGGTGCGCACGCAGGATATACGCGGGGCGTCCAACTACTGCGACCACCCCGAGCCGAGGCTGTAGTAAAAGTACCCACGAGGAACAAAAAGCAATACGCCGAGTTCGTCGCTTGGGATTGGCGGAATAAGCGCGTCACGAAGATCTCCACTGACCCCGACGCTTCGACTAACTACTTTGTCGCCAAGGATAATGCCCTCCCATTCGAGGTTTCACCGGCCTTTTTCCGACCAGAGGTCCTATCCAAGTACAAGACTGACCGCGACAAATATACGGTGAGCGAACGAGACGTCTCATGCCGAACGGCGTGGCACCTCCAGGCAATCGACGTCAACGACGCCGGGCAGGTGCATGCCTACATCGTCTATTTACGCAATCTCCCATACAGCGAGCAGCTGCATTGGCTGTCTTTCAACGAGGAGCCAAAAACCGGAATCTCGAGCCGGGCGTTGGCAACAGACTTTAAGGGGGAGTTTTCGGACTTCCCTAACCCGCCCGGAAAGGTATCGTCTATCCTTCGGCGCTGGCATCGCGACACGGTAGCATGGTGGACACTTCGTGATGACAGGCTATTTGCCCGAGTAACCACGCCACTCTCTAGCAGCCGGGACGAATGGGCAGAGTCCTTCATGGATTTGGCAAAACTCGTCATCGAGGGCTTTGAGACGAAGCCGATACGTGCAATGCTAGATCGCGCAGGACTTTCTTACCTTCAGGACGATAGAACGATTGCGTTGCTGGAAAAGCTGTACAACAGGGACCGTGGTTCCAGCGAGAAGCTTACGGGACTACGCACCGTCCAGCATCTGCGCTCCAAGGCAAAGGGCCATGCCGCAGGGAGCGACGCCGAGGAACTGGCCCAGGCAGCACTGATAGAGCATGAAAGTTTTGCAAACCATTTCAAGTACGTGTGCGAACTCGTCGCTCATGATCTTGAGGCTATCGAAAACCTATTGGTCGAATAGCATCCCGTACAGTCTCGGAGAAATCCCGCGTGCTGACTTTCGTTGGAGATGATAACGCCCGATTGGAACTCGACATTGTCGGGTACCAGTTCCCGAATGCCGATCTAGACGGGTGGGACTCGGAGTGGCTGATCGTCGCCGGCGCCGTGTCGTGCGATCGTGGCAAATGGAAGTTCCGCGACCCATGCTTGACAACGTTCGAGCTGCAAGCTCTCGCGGAGTGGCTTCGGAGCCTCACAAATGAAGGCTCCTCCTCCGAGATCGGCTTTACCGAGCCGAACCTCAGTTTCGCACGGACGGGGGCCGGGACAGCCGAAGAGCTGGTGATTTCTTTCGCGCAAGAATCCACGCCGCCCTGGGCTACGGAGCATGAGAAATATGGGGAAGGGTTCTCCATAGGATTTCCGAGTGCTTTGAACGATTGCGCCGCTTTAGCGGCGGGCATCGACACAATTCTCAAGCAATTTCCTGTCCGAACCCTGCCGGAAGGCTTTCTCTCGGGAACAAGTGCATAGCCAAGAATAGATATTGGAATGCTAATTGACGATCAAGGACGAACGGTCATTTCAAGCCTCGGACGGCGCAAACACGCTGAATGGTGTAAGAGACATGTTTTTTAACAAGGACGCCCGCGTGAGCGCTCGAGTCTACGGGCACGTACTCAACTCGCCCCTGTACGATGCCGATTGCAGCGAGGCAGCCCGAGAATATTTGGCCGCGGGAGACGTCGCGGGCGCGATCGCTGATTGGCAACGACTCGCGAATTTGGGGTCAGCGCGAGCACGATGCGTCCTCGCGTACTTGCACTTGAGGGGAGCTCCTTCCATCCCGGCTGACCTCGATGAAGCAAAACGCATTGCATCGAGCGCAATCACTGGCGAGCGCGGTTATGCGAACTACCTCTTGGGGTGCTTCGCGCTAAAAGAAGGTCAAGTCGCTACGGCTGTCAAATACCTCGGGGAATCGCACAAGGCTGGATTTCCCCCGGCGCTGACGGCTATGGCTCTGCTCATGATAGGAGGCCCCGACACTTCAACGGAACGCTGTGAAAAAGCGGTCGCCATGTTTCAACGAGCGATGGCAGCCGGGCATTTGCCAGCGGGGCTTCGTTTGATCCAGCTATACAGATCAGGAAAGCTAGGGTTTTCCAAGCGTGTACTCGGGAATCTTTGGTTTCCGGCGGCGTTTATTAGGTTCCTTCTCGCGTCGAGGTATCACATTTTCGCCATGCGTTGCTTTCAATACGTGGCGAACACCAGGTATCCATTATTCAACGAAGAATCCATATCGCGGATCAGGGAACTGGGACCCCGCGCGCAAGGCCGCCCCTACTTAAATGTATTGCGCTGGACCCATTCAATAGCTGCGCTCATTACCGCCCTTGTGCTCGGTGCTCAACATGACGTGAGCGATTTGAGCGGCGTGGCCTGGGCAGTTCTTGGTGCGTTGCCATATGTGGTTTCGTATCTTGCGGCCGCGTCGATCAATTCGAGCAGCCGTGTCGCGACCGTTGTCCAGTCAGCGTTCATGCTTCTGATTACCGTGGCCCTCTGCGATACCTACATCGGGCACCTTTTCGGATCACTAAACGCGTGGGCGTTAACGGTAGCGACTCTAGCGGCGGCGATCTTACTGCTGGCAGCTGTTGGCTGGGCGGCAAACACCGCACAACACGCCTCGACCGGCGACGACGTGCTACCACCGTTTCGTGCGCGCGTTCTCTTGACGCACGTTGCACTGGGCGCTGTTGCCGCTGTCTCGTGTTTCGTTCGGCCAGACATCTGGCACCTGGAGTACTTTCGAGCACACGGTCTCGACGTGCTGACAAAAGCGATGATCGCGGCACTACCGTATGGGGTCGCTGCGCTATTCGCCTGGCGACTGGTCAGCAACTATGTGTGGAAGCCATGGGCATACATCGTAGCCGTCATTGCCGCAACGGTTCTGGCGGTGGGCGTACACAGCGGGGCGTATGGGTGGCCACTTGATGCCGTCTATGAGTTCGATTTTGTGATCGGCCAAATGATTGCCTTTGTATTGCTTGCGGAATGGGCGCTGGATGGAAATCGATGGTAGCGACCGGCCACCTCCGGTTGAGGCGCCCTCCGCAATCACTTCGGATGGGCCAGGGATAGCGCCAAATCCGACATCCGGTTCATCGCCTCCCTCAAGTCGGCTTCTGTCGTAATAACGTACCCTGCGGTATTTGTGCTGCGTGAGCCTGCCGCGTCTAGCCGATGGGTCAGCAATCTTGCGGCAAGCAAGTCAGATCCCGTCGCAGCATGCATGAGTGTGCCGCTGGTTCGTCGAAGCCCATGCGTTGTGAGCGTAATCCCTTTCGCATCCTTCAGGGCTCTCAGTGATCCTCTAATCGACGTCAGCGGTTTTCCAACCTTCTTTGGGCTTGGCAAAATCCAAATCGGGTGGCGAGTTGGAGATTTCAATCGAGGCTCAAATACGAGATTCCAGATAAAATCTCCGATTGGAAAAATGATCCTTTTTTTAGCCTTATTGCCCTCGGCGAATTCCGAAATTATATAGCTCCTGGTTTTCACATCGACATTTTCCCACGACAAGCTGCCGATCAGGGAACGACGGAACGCCAGGAAAAGTGCCACGAGAATGAAATCCCGCGTTGAGGGGTGCGTCGAATGCATAAGCCATCCCCAAAAATTCGGGAAGTCGTCCCGGTGGACCGCGTCCGTCTTTGCGTCTCGCCGATCAAAATATCCTTGCCGCTGCAATCTGGCTACCGGCGTAAACCTCACGGTGCCGTCTGCCATCAAGTCTTTGTAGATCGCACGCATGATCCGCATGACCTCGAGCGCCGATGCGTCGCCGCTTATCTTGACCGTGGGATTCTTGAACGTCTTGTATCGAGCCTCGACCCTTTCTTTGATGTCGAGGATCAACTCATCCATCATTGCCGGCGTGACCTTGTTGGCTTTCACGCCTTCGAATATTCGGAAGATCGGAGCGACCTTCTCATACATCGTAATGGTCGCCTTCGACCAGCGCTTCTTTCCCGCGATCAAGTACTCACAATAGGCCACAAAGAGATCGGGCACCGGGCGCATCCCGCTGTCGCGACGGCTGGCTGCGTCGCGCCTCATCTTGCTCGCTTGGTACCTCGCATCCTGGTAGGTGTTTTCCTTCGCCGGCAGGATCGTGGTCTTTTGGTCTTTGTTCTCGGCGTCCCGATAGCGAACGATCCAGTTCTTGGTGGTTAGGCCAGTTCGCTTCTTGGCCCGCATGACCCTTATCCCGAAGAAGGGGTCCGTGGAATGGTAATATTCTGTGAACGGTTTCCCAGTTTCGCAAGGAAGCCGCAAAGCCTCGCGGGCGTTGGAAAATGTTGTTATGAGATGTGCTTTGAACTCCAGACTTTCCAGTTTTTTTCCGATCATCTCCTCGATTTCATCGATCGACTTTCCGGCAGTTTCGTTGACCATGATGCCCTCTCTTTACAGAATATCGGGCTAACGTCATGAATCTGAAGGTTCCGTCCTCGGAATTGACGACTGCACCGCAGGACCTGACACACACCCCCATGATGCAGCAATACCTGCGCATCAAAGCGCAGCATCCCGACGTGCTGCTGTTCTACCGCATGGGCGATTTCTACGAGATGTTCTACGACGACGCCCGCCGCGCCGCAGGACTCCTCGATATCGCGCTCACGCAGCGCGGCGCCTCCGCCGGAGCGCCGATTCCCATGGCCGGCGTGCCCGCGGTCACTCTCGACGCCTACCTCGCGAAACTGGTCCGCAAGGGCGAGTCAGTCGCAATCTGCGAGCAGCGCGGCGAGCCTGGCAAGACCAAGGGACCGATGGAGCGCGAGGTCGTGCGCATCGTGACACCGGGCACCGTCACCGACGAGGCGTTGCTGGAGGAACGGCGCGACAATCTGCTCGCCAGCGTGTTCGGGACCAACGGCCGCTTCGGTCTGGCTTGGCTGGATCTGTCGGCCGGCCGCTTCAGCGTCATGGAGCTCGCTGGTACCGCGGCACTCGAGGCGGAGATCGAGCGCCTGCGCCCCGCCGAGCTGCTGGCACCCGACGGCGCGCAACCCCCGTTCACACGCTCCGGATCCGTTCAAGAACGGCCCTGGCGATTGCGGGCACCCTGGCACTTCGATACGGAATCCGCCACGCGTGCGCTCACCGAACAATTCGGCACGCGCGATCTCGCGGGCTTCGGCTGCGCCGACAAGCCGTTAGGCATTGCGGCAGCCGGCGCGCTCCTCGCCTACGTGAGAGAGACACAGAAAGCAGCCCTGCCGCATCTGTTGTCGATCACCACCGAAGAGCGCGATGCCGCCCTCATCATGGACCCCGCGACCCGCCGCAATCTGGAACTCGACGAGAGCCTGGCGGGGAAGCCCGAGCTCACCCTGGCGGGCGTATTCGATCGCACGGCCACCGCCATGGGTGGCCGGATGCTGCGCCGCTGGTTGCACCGGCCGCTGCGCGATCATCGCACCTTGCGCGCCCGCTACCACGCGGTCGCCACGCTGATGGACGCGGTTCAACACAGGGCGCTCGCGGAGCCATTGAAGGCGATCGGCGACCTGGAGAGAATCGTCGCGAGAATCGCCCTGCGCTCCGCGAGACCAAGGGACCTCACCCAACTGCGTGCCGCGCTCGCCGTCCTGCCCCAGCTGCAACAACTTCTCGGCACGACGCCGGCCCCGTTGCTGCAAGAACTCCTAGGCGAACTCGCGCAACAACAAGACCATCATCGGGCCGACCATGCCCTTCTGACCAAGGCCATCGTAGATTCGCCGCCGCACTACCTGCGCGACGGCGGCGTGATCGCCGCCGGCTACGACCCAGAGCTCGACGAGTTGCGCCTGCTCGGCAGCAACACCGAGCAGTTCCTGCTCGACCTCGAGCGCAAGGAACGCGAGCGCACCGGTCTGTCCAGTTTGAAATTGGGCTTCAATCGCGTGCAGGGCTTTTTCATCGAGGTGAACCGCAGTCAAGCCGACCGCGTTCCGCCCGACTACCTGCGCCGTCAGACCGTGAAATCCGCCGAACGATTCATCACCCCTGAACTCAAATCCTTCGAAGACAAGGTACTGGGTGCGCGCGACCGCGCCCTGGCGCGCGAGAAGGCGCTCTACGAAGCATTGCTAGACCATCTGACCACACGCCTTCCGGCGCTGCAGTCGACCACGGCCGCGATCGCACAAATCGACGTGCTCAACTGCTTCGCCGAGCGCGCCGCCGCCCTGGATTGCTCACAACCGGAATTGGTCGACGAACCGGTGCTGCTGATCGACGGCGGGCGCCATCCCGTCGTCGAGCGCGCCAGCCGCGAACCCTTCGTACCCAACGACCTGCGCTTCGATGACTCGCGTCGCATGCTGATCATCACCGGCCCGAATATGGGCGGCAAGAGCACCTACATGCGCCAGACCGCGCTCATCGCCATTCTGGCCCACATCGGCTGCTACGTGCCGGCCCGCCGCGCGGTGCTGGGGCCCATCGACCGCATATTCACCCGCATCGGCGCCTCGGACGATCTGGCGGGCGGCCGCTCGACCTTCATGCTCGAAATGACCGAGACAGCGAACATTCTCAACAACGCGACCGCCAAGAGCCTGGTGCTCATGGACGAAGTCGGCCGCGGCACCAGCACTTTCGACGGCCTGTCTCTCGCCTGGGCGTGCGCCGCCTACATCGCGAACAAGATCCGCGCCTTCACCCTGTTTGCCACGCACTACTTCGAACTGACCAGTCTCGCCGCCGAAGCGCCCGGAGTGGTCAATGTGCATGTCGAAGCGGTAGAGCACGGCGAGACCCTGGTGTTCCTGCACAGTGTGAAGGACGGACCGGCGAATCAGAGCTATGGACTGCAAGTCGCCGCCCTCGCCGGCATCCCGAAATCCGTGACCGCACGCGCCCGCCGCTACCTGATCGAACTGGAGCGCGAGCGCGACGCGCTGCGAAGCTCCACCTCACCGCAAGCTGAGCTTGCCTTGTTCGCTCCAATGCCCGCGCCCGCTCTCGAATCTGCGGCGCTGACGGCACTGCGCGCGGTGGATCCTAATTCCTTGAGCCCGCGCGACGCGTTGGACTTGCTGTTCCGCTTGCAACGGTTGGACGTTGGCAAAGAGACCTGAGCACCGCCTGAACTTACTCCGATGCTTGACAACTTATCGTTTGAGTTTGTCAACTTAGCGCTTCGCACCAACCCTTCCTATTGCCGCACCCAAAATTCCCATCGATGGCTCTTCGTCGTGTTCAGCGCTCAAATCGGCCCGTACTCAAAAAAGCACCCGCCGCGCGCGCCACCGCCGCGGAAAACAGCATCCCCGTGTGACTCACCCGCATCACCAGCCGCTCCGCCACGCCTTCGATCTCGGTTTCCTCGACCAAGATAGTGCCGTCGCTCGGGCCTCCCAGAGTCCCGACCAGCCTTCCTAAGCCGAAGCCCAGATCACCCGCGATGACCCCCAGATCACGCGCGCGGCTCCAGCGGCGCTCGCCGCGCGACGCCAGCAACTCCTCGCCGACGCTCGAGCCCATGATCGCCTTGCCGAAGGGCAGCCGCGCCAAGTTCTGTGCCGTGCGGCTGCCCCGCAACGGCGACCCCAGGAGCACGATCCGCCCCGGCGGCAACCGCGCCGCCGCGTCCGCATCGTCCTCGAACAGCTTCAAGATCACCAAGCCGCCCAAGCTATGCCCGACCAGGTGCAAAGTATCCGCCTGTATTGCCCCCAGGAACTTCGCCAGCGCCCGCCCATTGGCAGTGGCATCTGCTGTTACCGAGGGATATGAGAAGGCCTGCGCCTCGCCATTGAGATCGTGCGACAGCCGCCGGCGCAGCCACAGGGCTTCAGCGCCGCGCTGCCACAACCCATGCACATAGACGATCACCGTGCTCACCGCGGGAGGCCGCCGCGCAGCGCTTCGATCACAGCTCAAGACCCCAGACGCAGCGCTTCGATGACCGCGCGGTTGGTGCTCGAGGAAACCGTTTCGACGGCCTCACTCCCCGAAACCCATCGAAAGCGCACATGCTCCGTCAAGGTGACCGGCACCCGCTGCGCCAGCCTCAGGGAGAAAGCATGTTCGAGATTGCGGGTGATCCCCGGCGCGTAAACCTTGCCGAACGCCGGCAGTATGTCGTACACCTGGGTCCACTGTAGATTGACCAGGACGCCCTGGCGGATGCCCGTCTCCTCGACCACCTCGCGCCGCGCCGCGCTGTCCGCGAATTCGCCCCACTCCAGGCTGCCCGTCACCGACTGCCAGAAGCCCGCCGGCCTGCGCCGCTCCAACAGCAGGAATTCGCCGCCGTCGGTATGGATGACGATCAAGACCGATTCAGGACGCCGGTAGGGTTGATCGGTCACGGAGATTTTGGACGCTCAGGGATTTTAGACGTTCAGGCGATTGCGGCGGTCACTCGATCTTCGGCGGAACACGTACGCGAATATGCAGCTCCCGAAGCTGCGCCTCGCTGACTTCCGTCGGCGCATCCATCAACAGATCCGCCGCCGTCTGCGTCTTCGGGAAGGCGATGACATCGCGAATGCTGTCCGCACCCGCCATCAACATCGCCAGCCGATCGAGCCCGAAAGCGATGCCGCCATGCGGCGGCGCCCCGAACTTGAGCGCATCCAACAAGAATCCGAACTTGACCCGCGCCTCCTCCGGCGAAATACCCAGCAGATCGAACACCACGGACTGCAGTTCCTGCGTATGAATACGCACCGAGCCGCCGCCAATTTCCGACCCGTTGAGCACCATGTCATAGGCCTTGGCAGTCGCCTCGCCCGGGCTCGCCGCCAGAGCCGCATAGTCCAGGTTGGCTGGGCTCGTGAACGGATGATGCATGGCCTGCCAGCGCTTCGCGTCCGCGTCCCACTCGAACATGGGGAAATCCACCACCCACAAGGGCCGCCACCCCGCCGCCACGAGCTTCAAGTCCTGACCCACCTTCAGGCGCAGCGCGCCCAAAGCGTCGCTCACCACTTTGCCGCTGTCGGCGCCGAAGAAAATCAAGTCGCCGTCGGCGGCGCCCGTGCGCTCGAGAATGCCGCTGACCGCCGCGTCGCTCAAGAATTTCAAAATGGGCGACTGCAGCCCGTCGCGGCCCTTGGCGATTTCGTTGACCTTGACGTATGCCAGCCCCTTCGCACCGTAGCGCGCCACATACGCCGTGTAATCGTCGATCTCCTTGCGCGACAGCCGGCCGCCCTGCGGCACGCGCAAAGCTGTCACACGGCCGCGCGGATCGGCCGCCGGACCCGCGAACACCTTGAAGTCGCAACCCTGGACGAGATCCGCGACGTCCACCAATTCCAGCGGCACCCGCAAATCCGGCTTGTCCGACCCATAGCGGCGCATCGCCTCGGCATAGCTCATCCGCGGCACGGGGTCCGGCAATTCCACGCCGAGCACCTGCTTGAACAGATGCCGTACCAACCCTTCCATCAGCTGCTGAATGTCCGCTTGATCGAGGAACGAAGTCTCGATATCCAGCTGGGTGAATTCCGGCTGGCGATCGGCGCGCAGATCCTCGTCGCGGAAACAGCGCACGATTTGATAGTAACGGTCAAACCCCGAGATCATCAGCAATTGCTTGTAGATCTGCGGCGACTGCGGCAGGGCGAAGAACTTGCCGGCGTGCGTGCGGCTGGGTACCAAGTAATCTCGAGCGCCTTCCGGGGTCGCCTTCGACAGCATCGGCGTTTCGATGTCGATGAAGCCGGCTTCGTCGAGATAGTGCCGCATGGCGCGCGTGATGCGGTGACGCAGCAGCAATCGCTCGCGCATCTCCTCGCGGCGCAAATCGATGTAACGGTAGCGCAACCGCACCTCTTCGCTCACATGCTCGTCCAGTTGGAAAGGCAGCGGCTCGGAGCGGTTCAGGATCTCGAGCTCCTGGCACAGCAGCTCGACCTGGCCCGACTTCAAATTGGCGTTCGCGGTACCCGGCGGGCGCACCCGCACCAATCCGGTGACCTTCAGCACGAACTCATTGCGCACCCGCTCGGCCATGGCGAACACCGCGGCCTTGTCAGGGTCGAAAACGATCTGCAGCAACCCCTCGCGATCCCGCAAATCGACGAAGATGACTCCGCCATGGTCGCGGCGGCGATGGGCCCACCCCGCCACGGTGACCACCTTACCGGTCAGTGACTCGTTGACTTGCCCGCAATAATGAGTGCGCATACGCGAAAACAACCCCGTGGAAAGCGCGCGATGCTAAGGCCTGAGCGCGGCGCGAGCAAGCCCATCACCGTGGGCCGGAGCCGCCGACCCACCGCCGGAGGTGCGCCAAGCAGGCCATGAAGGGGGTGTTGCTACGCAAATGACCCCGAGGTAGTGACAATAATGGCCAAAACGCACCCCTGAAGTCGCAGACATGCCAACCCGCGGCAGTGAGCACCGGTCGATCTACGCCGGCAAAAGCTTCGGGGGGTCATTCTTGGATATAGTAACGGCGTCGCGGGTCCTGTGGCCCGGTGCCCAGTTCACGCACCAACCCGCGAGCAGCGAGAGCGGCGAGTCGCGTGCGCGTGGCGCGTGGGGTGAGGCCGATTTCTTGGGCGATCTCGTGCGTTGCGAGTCCATCGGCAGTACGTATCAGACCCACGATAGCCGCATCGAGCTTGTCGAGCGTTGGCTCCTGAACCTGAGTGATGAACAGCGTCACGCGAAAGCGCACACCGATTTCCTCGAACACCGGCGTCGCAAGACCAGCATCACGGCATGCCGATACCATGCGCTGAATCCCGCTTCCCCACTGCTCGGCCAGGCCGAGCTCATGAAGCACGCGGCCGATCACCCGGTTGCGCAACTTTGAAATGCCCATGGGCAGATCGGCGACGGTCAGGCCGAAGGGGAGCAGCCCAGGGTTCTCGACCTCCAGTCGATCGTCGAACAAGGCGACGCGAATGGGAGCGCCGGGCTGTGCGTAGTCCGTGTGTGCCACGGCGTTCACCAGGGCCTCGCGTACCGCCACGGGGGGCAGCGACCAACGCTCGTTGCGACGCAGCCGGCCGATCCGCATCCCCCGCGTCGAATGCTTCTCGATGAAAGCAATGGCCTGCTCGATGCCTGACAACAAGGAGCCTTTGAAATCCACGTGATCGGCAATCGTGGATCGATCTGTGCCGTCGAAGCGGCCGGCCTGAATCCAGGCATCTGGAAAGCATTGCAGCCGGTCGTCGCCGAACAGCAGGATGCCACCAGCCGTAGGTACTCGGCGTCCCTGATATTCGGTCAGAAGCTGCAGCGTCTGCAAATCGCGCTTTGTAAGCCGGCGTACCGCCGCGAACGACTCTGAAGCGGCTCGGAAGCTGACCGCTTCCGAGCTGATTTCAGGCATGGGCTGCTCGTCAAAGACCTCGCCACGTGCAAAGCGCCGCATCTCGGCGATCAGTGCAGCGTCCGCCCGGCGATTGGTCGAGCCGACGCGAACGTAGGTACCCGCTGCCGCACCCGCCTTGACCAGATAGTGCGGGCGCACACCACTGGGATAGACTTGTACCGCTACCACATGCGTCTTGCGGAAACTGAGGACCTCGAGATCGGGCAGCAACCGTGGCGCGATCGAGTCGGTGATGAGGCTGGCAATACGTTCTTCGAGCGCCAGCGGCTCGGTGACGCCACGCACATGCCGCGTGCCATCCTCGACGCCGACGAGCACTGTGCCGCCGGCCGTATTGGCGAACGCGACGACCGTGCGCAGCAATCCATCGGGCGATGACAGATCGCGTTTGAACTCGAGGGTCTTGCCCTCGGGGCGGCGCAGTGCGTCCAACAAATCCATTACTCGGAAGTATACTAGGAAGGGCCGGCGGCTACCAATCTTCCGAGTTTGGCGATGTCAGTCAATTCGAGGTCAACCGTAACGCCCCAATCGCGCAGCCCGTCGATCCCAAGGGACCGGTTCCCCGCACAGGCGCGCTCGACGTCGGGCTATGTAACACCCCCATGAAGCGCCTGCGGCTCGGGTTTAGCCCCGCCGCCTTGCCTTCGGCGCCGCCTTCTTGACCGGCCGTTTCACCGCCGCTTTGCCGCGCGGCGCCGTGCGCCCGCGCACCGAACTCTTGCCGGAGCTGGACGACCCGGCAGCCTTCTTCGCCGACTCAGCGGGCGCCTTCTGTGCCGGTTTATCGGCCGCCTTATCCTTGGACGTCGCGTCTTTGGCGCCGGCTCCGTCAGCACTCTTGGCGTCTTTGCCATTGCCATCTTTGCCGTTGCCGTCCTTGCCCTTCGCGTCCGCGCCCGAAGCTGCCCCTTCTTTGGCGGCGTCTTTGGGCAAATCTTTGGACGCCTCCGCCTCCGGCCGATCAGCCAGATTGCGCTTATTGTCCTGATCACCCTTGAAATCGGTCTCGTACCAGCCGCCGCCCTTGAGCCGAAACACCGGCGCCGACATCAGTCGCATCAGCTGCGACTTGCCGCAATCCGGGCATTTCTTCAGCGGTGAATCACTGATCTTCTGCATGGCCTCGAGCGCGTGGCCACAGTTCTTGCATTGATACTCGTAAAAAGGCATGTATTTCCTACTTCCTGGCCCATTGTCCGGCCCTGATCACACTAAAGCGCGCCGAAGTATAGCGAACGGCAGCCCCGCACCGCAGCTCACCCACTGTCACCGCCGGCGCACCGTTACTGCCCACGCACCCACGCCGCGACCAGCCCACCGTCCACCACCCACCGCCACCACGGCCCGCCCGACCAAACACCGGCTCAATGCAGACGCTCCTTTTCGAAGACCAGCGCGTCCTTCTTCAGCCTAGCGATCACCCGATCCCCCGCGACGAAATCGCCGCGCAAAATCATCTGCGCGAGAGGGTTCTCGATCTGCGCCTGAATGGCGCGCTTCAACGGCCGCGCGCCATACACCGTATCGAAGCCCGCCTCGCCGATCTTGTCCCGCGCATCGTCGTCCAAGCGCAGAGTGATATCGCGCTCCGCCAGTCGCTGCCGCAGCCGTCCCAACTGGATATCGACGATGGCGCGAATCTGCTCCCGGCCGAGGGAATGAAACACCACGATCTCATCCACCCGATTGATGAATTCAGGCCGGAAATGCTGAGTCACCACTTGCATGACCGCCTCTTTCATCTTGCCGTAATTGGCCTCGCCCGACAGCTCCTGGATGACCTGCGAGCCCAAGTTCGAGGTCATGATCACCACGCAGTTGCGAAAATCCACGGTCCGCCCCTGCCCGTCGGTGAGGCGCCCGTCGTCCAAGACCTGCAGCAGCACATTGAACACATCGGGGTGCGCCTTCTCGATCTCATCGAGCAAGATGACGCAGTACGGCCGCCGCCGCACCGCCTCGGTCAGGTAGCCGCCCTCCTCATAGCCCACGTAGCCCGGCGGCGCGCCGATCAGCCGCGCCACCGAGTGCTTCTCCATGAACTCCGACATGTCGATGCGCACCAACGCCTCCTCGGTGTCGAACATGAACTCGGCCAGAGCCTTGCAAAGCTCGGTTTTCCCGACGCCCGTGGGACCCAAGAACATGAACGAGCCGCTCGGCCGGTGCGGATCCGACAGCCCCGCGCGCGAGCGGCGAATCGCGTCCGCCACCGCCTTCACCGCCTCCTGCTGACCCACCACCCGGGCGCCCAGCACCTCCTCCATGCGCAGCAGCTTGTCGCGCTCGCCCTCGAGCATGCGCGACACTGGAATACCGGTCCACTTCGAGACGATCTCCGCGACCTCCACTTCGGTCACCGAGTTACGCAGCAATTGATTGGGCTTCTGCTCCGCCTCCAGCGCCTTGGCAAGCCGCTGCTCGAGAGCCGGAATCCGCCCGTACTGCAGCTCCGACATGCGCGCCAAATCCTGCGCGCGGCGTGCCGTGTCGAGGTCCAGCCGGGCCCGCTCCAATTCCTCCTTGATGTGCGCCGCGCCCTGTACCGAGGCCTTCTCCGCCTTCCACACTTCCTCGAGATCCGAGTATTCCTTTTCCAGCGCCTTCAACGCATCTTCCAAGGTGCTCAAGCGCTTGCGAGAGGCCTCGTCCGCCTCCTTCTTGAGCGCTTCGCGCTCGATTTTCAGCTGAATGATGCGCCGGTCGAGCTTGTCCAGCACCTCCGGCTTCGAATCGATCTCCATGCGGATCAGCGAACCCGCCTCGTCGATCAAATCAATAGCCTTGTCCGGAAGCTGCCGATCCGAGATGTAGCGATGCGACAGCGTGGCCGCCGCGACGATGGCCGGGTCCGTGATCTCCACGCCATGATGCACTTCATAGCGCTCCTTCAGCCCGCGCAAGATCGCGATCGTATCCTCGACCGACGGCTCATCCACCAGCACCTTCTGGAACCGCCGCTCGAGCGCCGCGTCTTTTTCAATGTACTTGCGGTACTCATCGAGGGTGGTAGCGCCGACGCAATGCAATTCGCCGCGAGCAAGGGCCGGCTTCAACATGTTGCCCGCGTCCATCGAGCCCTCCGCCTTGCCCGCGCCCACCATGGTGTGCAGCTCATCGATGAACAGAATGACCTGCCCCTCCTGCTTGGCGAGATCATTCAACACCGCTTTCAGCCGCTCTTCGAATTCCCCGCGAAATTTCGCGCCGGCAATGAGCGCGCCCATATCGAGCGAGAGAATGCGCTTGTTGCGCAAACCCTCCGGCACCTCACCGTTGACGATGCGCTGAGCCAGCCCCTCGACGATCGCGGTCTTGCCCACGCCCGGCTCGCCGATGAGCACCGGATTATTCTTGGTCCGCCGCTGCAGAACCTGGATGGTGCGGCGAATTTCATCGTCGCGGCCGATCACCGGATCGAGCTTGCCCTGGGTCGCGCGCTCGGTCAGATCGATGCTGTATTTCTCCAGCGCTTTGCGGTTCTCCTCCGCGCCCGCATCCTCCACTTTGGCGCCGCCGCGCACCTCGTCGATCGCCTGTTCGATCGCCGCGCGCGCTACGCCATTGGCCTTCAGCAGCCTGCCCAGTTCGCCGCGATCCTCGCAGGCCGCGAGCACGAACAACTCGCTCGAAATAAATTGGTCGCCACGCTGCTGCGCCAGCTTGTCCGTGACATTGAGCAGCTTGTTGAGATCGTTGCCGAGCAGCACCTCGCCGGCCGAACCCTCGACTGTCGGCAGTCGGTCCAGCGCGCCGGCAAGATCCGAACGCAGCTTGGCCACCTGAGCGCCCGCCTTCTCCAGCAGAGGCCGCGCGGTGCCTCCCTGCTGATCGAGCAGCGCCGCCATCAGATGCACCGGCTCGATGTATTGATTGTCACGGCCGACGGCAAGCGATTGGGCATCCGCCAATGCCGCCTGGAACTTCGTGGTCAGCTTATCCATTCGCATAGAAATAGCCTTGAGATAGCGCTCTGAGTGAACACTAGGAGCCTGTCCGAGTAATGATGCGCCTGCTGCGGCCGTCCCACATCGGCATCTTTCCCCGATCATTTCGCTTACATGGTACCCACCATGCGCGCGAAATGATCGGGGAAATCTGCTCGATGGGGGACGCCCTCGCGACGGCGATCATTACTCGGACAGGCTCCTAGGTGGGGTGCGTCGGGGGCAATTCAACCATCTTTGGCCGCTTTCCACCCGGCGGCTTTCCGCAGCAGGTTACGTGGTGTCCCGCAGCGGGTTAGGTGGGCCATCCACGCCGGGTCAAGTGTTTGCGAGATTCGCTCACTCGAGCCAGATCAGCGTCGCCTGCCGACCCGTCACCCCATCGCGCCGATGCGAGAAGTACCGATCCCCGTCGGCATAGGTGCAATGGCCCCCGCCGAAGATGCGGCCCACACCCAGAGCCGCCAGACGCCGATGCGCGAGCTTCCCCAGATCCGCCATGAACCGCCCGCGAGCATTCGGCGCGAACGCAGCCTCCGCCCCCGCATCCCCCGCCAGCAGCGCCTCACGAACCTCCGCTCCCACCTCGAAGTGCCGAGGTCCGATGGCAGGACCCAGCCACGCCACGAGCTGCTCCGGCGCAACCCGCAATGCCTCCACCGTTGCCTCGATCACCCCGCCCGCAAGCCCCCGCCAGCCCGCATGCGCCGCCGCCACCAAGTCCCCCGAGTCCGCTGCCAGCACGATGGGCAAACAATCGGCCGTGAGAATCGCACACACCCGCCCCCGCCGCCGAGTGAAGGCCGCATCCGCAGGCCCCATCCGCCCCGGAGCACCGACAACCGCCGCCGCATCCGGATCCACCGGAACATCTGCGTCAACCGTGGCATCCAGATCAGCCGCAGCAGCCGCGTCATCCTCGGCATCCAGATCAGCCACAGCCGTCCCATGCACCTGCGTGAGCCACGCAGGCTCCCCCGGCAAGCCCGCCTCCGCCGCCAAACGCCGCCGATTCTCAGCCACCGCCAGAGGCTCATCCCCCACATGATCACCCAAGTTGAGCGACCCATAAGGCGCCGCGCTCACCCCTCCGCCACGCCAGGTCGAGAGCGCCCGCACCCCCGCAGGGGCCGGCCAGTCCGGCTCGACCCACGAAACACTCACCGCGCGCGCCTCGGGCCACGCGTCCCGATCCGCGCCGCATCCAGCGCCGCGTCCAGCGCATCCTCGCGCAACGCCCCGAGCAATTGCGCAAAGTCCGGCGGCACCGCACTCTGCAGCGCCAACCGCTTGCCCGAGCGCGGATGATCGAATCCCAGCGAGGCCGCGTGCAGCGCCTGGCGTTTGAAGCCGCGCAAGGTCTCGATCAGACCCGAGGTCGCGCCCCGCGGCAGCCCGAATCGACCGCCATAGACCGGATCGCCGACGATCGGATACTTGATGTGCGACAGATGCAGGCGGATCTGGTGGGTACGGCCGGTCTCCAATTTCACGCGCAGGTAAGTGTGACCCCGGAATCGCTCCACCACCCGATAGTGCGTGACCGCCGGCCGGCCCGAGACACGTATCGCCATTCGCAGCCGGTCGCCGCGGTGACGCCCGATGGGCTCATCGATGGTCCCGCCGCCGGTCATGACCCCCACGCAGACAGCCACATACTCACGCGCCATCGTCCGCGCCTCAAGCTGCCGGCTGAGCGAGGTCTGCGCCTCCGGCGTGCGCGCCACCACCAAGAGGCCGCTCGTATCCTTGTCGAGCCGATGGATCAATCCAGCACGCGGCAGCGCCGCGAGCGTCGGATCCAACCCCAGCAAGGCGTTTTGCAAGGTATGCCGCGGATTACCCGCGCCCGGATGAACCACCAACCCCGCCGGCTTGTCGATCACCAACACGTCCGCATCCTCGTGGACCAGAGATAGTGCAATCGCCTCCGGCTGTACCTCGGGTTGCGCGACCTCATCCTGCGTCATTTGCACCCGGATGCGGAACCCCGCCTCCACCACATCCCTCGGTTTGCAGGCCGCCCGCTCCACCCGGACCGCGCCCGCCTCGATCCAACCCTTGATCCGGGTACGCGAATGCTCCGGCATCAAACGGGCCAGCGCGCTATCCAGCCGCTGTCCCGCCAATTCGGGCGGAATCGTCAGATCGATCACTTGGAACTCTGCGGTCATAGAGGTACTCGAAGTCAGGAGCCTGTCCGACCCAGGGGCTCCCGCGTCGGGGCATCGGGTATACTGCCGCGCTTTCGGGGCCCACCCATTGTAAGGAATCGCCTGTGAGACTGCGTGATCTTATCCATCCGAGCCGCGTGCTGCTCGTCGTCCTAGGCGTCGCGATGCTGGCCGCCGGCTGCCGCAGCCACCGCGGCGACGACGCCAAGTCCGGCCCCGAAGTGATCTACGCCCGCGCGCAGAAAGCCATACGAAACTCGAGCTACGCCGAGGCGATCAAGCAGCTCGAAGCGCTGCAATCACGCTTTCCGTTCAGCGAACCCGCACGCCAGTCGCAGCTCGACCTGATCTACGCCTACTACAAGAATCGCGAAGTCGATCCCGCCATCGATGCCGCCGACACCTTCATACGCGAAAATCCGACCAATCCCCGCGTCGACTACGCCTACTACATGAAGGGCCTGGTGTATTTCGAGCGCCAATCCAACTGGCTGGAGCGCAAGTTCAACGTCGACCTGTCGCAGCGCCCGCCCGTCAACGCGCGCAAATCCTTCGAAGCCTTCCAACAGCTGATCGAGAAATATCCGCACAGCCCCTACATCGGCGACTCCCGCCAGCGCATGGTCTTCCTGCGCAACCGATTGGCCGACTTCGAACTGCATGTCGCCCTGTACTACATGCGGCGCGGCGCCTACGTGGGCGCCATCAATCGCGCCAGATACTGCGTCGAAAACTACGACGGCGCCCCGGCGGTGAAGGGCTCCCTCAAGGTGCTGGTGGACGCCTACCGCAACCTGCACATGATGGACTTGGCCGCCAACGCCGAAAGCGTGTACGCCAACAACTACCCGACCGACACCAAGGAAATCCTGCCCAAGAAGCATTGGTGGGCCATTTTCTAGCGCGAGCCGGTATTCGTCCCTTACGCGATATGCGCAAGCGAGCGTCGCCCATCCGTTGAGCAGCCGATGCAGCACATCGGCTCCACTGATCAAACGGTCCTCGCGATTCGTCTGCCGACTGTGGGCTGATTTTTTGATCGGCGCTTTGTTCATTCCCGTGGCCACGTCTCTCGGCATGCCTCAAATCTTGGGGTTTTGCCTACAAAATCTAGTTGCTGATCGTCGCCCAGTCTTGATGATGGTATCGATATTCCCGAGCGAATATTAGTTGTCAATTGACAACCATGGAAGAACGAACTAATCTACCAAGGCATGGACGATGGCGCGCGCGAGACATCCAAAAAAGGAGGTTGAAGCAGCAATTCAACACGCGGAAGACAACGGATGGCGGGTTACGGTGGGAGGAAGCCACGCGTGGGGCAAGCTCTACTGTCCATATCGCGACGCCGAGTGCCGCTGCGGTGAATTCTGCATCACCAGTATTTGGAGCACGCCCAAGAACCCAGGCAACCATTCACGTCAACTCAGACGCGTCGTGGACAATTGCTCAGCACGCAAGAGAGCAGCGCAAGCCGCCAAAAGCAAAACCGATTCGGAGTGAGTGATGGAATACGAGTTCACTTTGAAACTCAAACTGGCGGCGGATGACGCCAATGCCGATGAAGTGGTGGAACGCCTCGCTTTGGCCGGCTGTGACGACGCTTTGGTCGGCATTGGTCAACCAGGACGAATTGCATTGGACTTTACCCGGAACGCTGAATCTGCACAGGTGGCCATTGTCAGCGCGCTGAAGGATGTAAAGAGCGCCATTCCGAAAGCTAAACTACTCGAGGTCGGTCCCGATTTTGTGGGTCTAACTGACGTAGCGGAACTGGTCGGTGTGACTCGACAGAACATGCGAAAGCTCATGATGACGCACGCGGACAGTTTCCCAGGCGCTGTTCACGACGGTAACACCGCACTGTGGCACCTGACCCACCTACTTCAGTGGCTCAACGATCGAGACGGCTATCGTATCGATCAATCCTTGCTCGACGTGGCCTACATTGCCATGCAAATCAACCTCACCAAGGAAGCCGGTCAGCTCGAACCCCGTGTCCGGCGGGAAGTGCGCGCACTGGTCGCATAGTTCGCCCGGGCGATCGACCATCGCTCCGGCGCCCCAGAAACCACTCTTACCGCGACTTGTACCCGCTGGTGATCGGATACCGCCAATCGCGCCCAAACGCCCTGCCGCTCACGCGCACGCCGGGGGGCGCCTGACGGCGCTTGTACTCGTTGCGCTTCACCAGATCCAAGATGCGTCCCACCGTAGCCCGGTCAAACCCGCGTGCCGCGATCTGATCCACCGATAAATCCTCCTCGATGAAGGCTTCGAGGATCGGGTCCAGAACCTCATAGGGCGGCAGGCTGTCGGTGTCCTTCTGCTCGAAGCGCAGCTCCGCGGAAGGCGGCCTCTCGATGACGCGCGCCGGAATCACCTGCGATTGCCGGTTGCGCCATGCGCAAAGCCGATAAACCAGCAACTTGCTGCAATCCTTGATGGGAGCGAAGCCACCGGCCATGTCGCCGTACAGCGTGGCGTAACCCACCGCCATCTCGCTCTTGTTGCCCGTGGTGAGCAGCATTTTGCCCGTCTTGTTGGAGATGCCCATCAACAGCACGCCGCGGCAGCGCGACTGAATATTCTCCTCCGCGGTGTCCGGGGCGCGGCCCGCGAACTCGTCCTTCAAGGCGGCCAGGGTCGCCTCGAACATGCCTTCGATAGAAATCTCGCTGTGCTTGACGTTCAGCCACTTCGCCTGCAGCGCGGCGTCATCCTTGCTCATCTGCGAGGTATAGCGCGAAGGCATCGCCACCGAATGCACCCGATCCGCACCCAGCGCATCCACCGCGATGCTCAGCGTCAACGCCGAATCCACGCCTCCGGACAGCCCCAGCACCACGCCGGGAAAGCGATGCTTGTCCACATAGTCGCGCGTGCCCTGCACCAGCGCCCCGTACACACTTTCCTCCTGGCCTTGCAGCGGCAGGACGTCGCCGGGCACAGGCTTGACTACCCCTGAAGCATCCACCGCCAGATCCACGACGTACATCCCCTCGGTGAACGCCGGCGCCCGCAGGGTGACATTGCCCTGCGCATCCATCACGAAGGAATTGCCGTCGAACACCAGCTCATCCTGTCCGCCGACCAAGTTGACGAACACCAGCGGAATTCCCGTCTCGCTTACCCTCGCCCGGCCGACTTCCTGCTCGCGCTGCGTTTGCTTATCGACCTCGTAAGGCGAGGCATTGATGACCAAGAGCACCTGCGCCCCGGCCCGGCGCGCCTGGCGCGCGGGCTCCGCATCCCAAACGTCCTCACACACCAGCACACCCGCCTTCACGCCATTCAAGTCAATGACGGTGGGCTCGGTCCCCGGCGTGAAGTACCGCTTCTCGTCGAATACCCGATAATTCGGCAAACACGCCTTACGATGATTGGCGAGCACAGCACCGTCGCGAATCACGATCGCCGAATTGAAAATCGTCGACCCGACATATTCCGGGTAGCCGGCGATCAAGGTGATGCCGCGCACCTCCTGCTTCAATCGCTCGAGCGACCGGCCCACCTGCAGACGCATGCCGGAATGGAACAACAAGTCCTCCGGCGGATAGCCCGACACCGCGAGTTCCGGCACCAGCACCACGTCCGCACCGATGCTGGTCGCGCGCAGCAACCGCCGCCTCCACGATGAGCGAAGTATTGCCGTCGACATCGCCGACGACCAAATTGAGCTGCGCCATGACGCAACGCAGCTGCCGCGAATGAGCCAAATCAATCCCCTATATCGGACGCGTAAGGCGCGCTATTCTGAATTAAGCTCAAGAGCAGCGCAAAGCCGCCAGGGAAACTCACTTTGATCCGCGAATTCGACCGCAGCACCGATCCTGACTCCTCACTCAATTGGCGCGTTCTCGGCCTGCTCAATTTGTACCGGGTTTTGGTTCCTTTGGTGCTCCTGGGTCTTTATTCCCTGGGCGGCGCCCGCGGTATCGTGCTCGAATCCCGGCAGCTGTTTTTCGGCGCGGTGATGGCCTATCTCTGCTTTGGAATTGGCAGCGTCATCGTGGTGCGCCGGCGGCTGGCGAGCGCCAACGTTCTGACCGCCCTGCAGGCGACGGTCGACATCATCATGTTGATGTTGCTACTGCATGCCTGCGGCGGGATTGCCAGCGGTCTGGGCCTCATGCTGCTGCTTCCCGTCGGAGGTCTCGCGTTCCTGCTGCCGCCGCGCAGCGCCTTATTTCTCGCAGCCGTCGCCGCCATAGCTGTACTCGGCGACACCATTTGGCAGCAGTTCAGCGGACACGCCGACATCGCTTCCTATGCGACCGCCGGCCTGCTGGGCATCGTGCTGTTCGTCATTGCGGCTGCGGCGAGCTTCGTCGCCAGCCGCATGCGCGAGAGCGAAGACCTGGTGCGCCAGAAAGACCTCGATCTGGCGAATCTCGCAGAGCTATCCCAGTACATCGTGCAGCACCTGCGTGAAAGCCTGCTGGTGGTCGATGGCGCCGACCGAATTCGCCTCATCAACGAATCGGCGGCGGAGATTCTCGGCGACGATCACGCCGTACCCGGCGCATTGCTGGGCGAGGTCTCGCCGCGCCTGCTGTATTCACTGACCACGTGGCGGCAAAGCGAGCGTGGCGAGAATTCGCCGTCAAGCTTCGTCGCGGCCGACGGCGCCCGAGTGATTCAGCCGCATTTCGCACCCCTGGGAGGCACAGCGCCCGGACCCACACTGATATTCCTCGAAGACACCAGCCTCATGGCCGAACGTGTGCAGCAAGGCAAGCTTGCCGCGCTTGGACGGCTGTCGGCCAGCATCGCCCATGAAATCCGCAATCCCGTCGGCGCCATGAGCCACGCAGGTCAGTTGCTCGCCGAAAGCCCCAGCATGGGGCCCGACGAGCGCCGCCTGACCGATATCATCCGCAACAACTCCGAACGCGTCAGCACCATCATCAACAATGTATTGCAGCTCTCACGCCGCGAAGCCACCAATCCCACCCGGCTCACCCTCGGCGACTGGATCGATGAATTCCTGGCTGAGTTCTGCGAAACCATGCAAGTTGCCCGAAGTCAGATCGGCTTCCGGGAGGAGGCGGTCGATCTGGAAGTGCGCATCGATCCCAGCCACCTACATCAAGTCGTGTGGAATCTCTGCGACAACGCCATCAAGTACGGTGAGGCCCGCGGCGGGATCAGCGTCGAAATAAAACTCGGTCGCCTGAACCCAAGCAACCGGCCGTTCCTCGAAGTCGCCGATCGCGGGCCGGGAATCGAGCCGCGGGCGGTCGATCGCATTTTCGAGCCATTCTTTACCGGCCGCAAGGGCGGCACCGGGCTGGGGCTATTCATCGCTCGCGAACTGTGCCAGCTCAATCGCGCTATTTTGCTCTATGAACCGCGCAGCGGCGACGGCAGCCTCTTCAGGGTCGTCTTCAGCGACCCGCAGCGCTGGGAGGAATAGATGAGCACCTGGTCTCTGACGTTAGACCGGCCGCTGACGCTACAATAGAACCATGTCGAATCCCGCTGTACTCATCGTCGACGATGAACCCGATCTGTGCGAATTGCTGTCCATCACATTGCAGCGCATGGACTTGAGCCCTCGTACGGCAAGCACCGTGGCCCTTGCGCAGCGCATGCTCAAGACCGAACAGTTCGACTTGTGTTTGACCGACATGCAATTGCCCGACGGCAACGGATTGGAGCTGGTGGAATGGATCCAGCAGTACTGTCCCAGCGTCCCGGTTGCCGTCATCACGGCACACGGCAACATGGAAACCGCGGTGCGCGCGCTCAAACTAGGGGCCTTCGACTTCGTCTCCAAGCCCCTCGATCTCGCCGGCCTGCGCAAATTGGTGGCCACCGCCATCAAGCTATCGGAAGACACCGACGGCGACACCACCGTGTTCGGACCGCGCCTGCTCGGCACCTCGCCCGCCATGCAACAGATGCGCGAAATGATCGGGCGAGTCGCTCGCAGCCAAGCCCCGGTGCATATCTTCGGTGAGTCCGGAACAGGAAAGGAATTGGTGGCCAAGCTGATTCACGAATCCGGCCCGCGCCGCGACGGACCTTTCGTGCCCGTCAATTGCGGCGCCATCCCGACCGAACTCATGGAAAGCGAACTGTTCGGACACAAGCGCGGCAGTTTCACCGGCGCAGTCAGCGACAAGAAAGGGCTGATTCAATCGGCGGAAGGCGGGACGCTGTTTCTGGATGAAATCGCCGACTTGCCGCTGCATATGCAGGTCAAGCTACTGCGCGTCATCCAGGAAAAGGCCGTGCGGCCCGTGGGCGAGCAACTCGAGGTCGGCGTCGACGTGCGCGTGCTGTCCGCCACCCACAAGAATCTCTCCCAGCTGGTGGCGGAGGGTAAATTTCGCGAAGATTTGTTCTACCGCGTCAATGTGATCGAATTGCGCGTGCCATCCCTGCGCGAAAGACCGGAAGATGTGCCCGAACTCGCCGAGGCAATACTGCGGCGCCTCGGAAGGCGCATGAAGATCACCACCCCGACGCTTACCGACGACGCGCTGGCCTCCCTCGAGACCTACGCGTTTCCCGGAAATGTGCGCGAGCTCGAAAATATCTTGGAACGCGCAATCACGTTGAGCACCAGCGGAGAAGTGCGCAGCAGCGACATTCAACTGCGGCCGACTCCCGGCGCCGGCGCCGCGAGCACTGGCCAAACGAACAACCATGCACTGGGCGATCACCTCGAGGATATCGAACGCGAAGCCATCGTCAAAGCACTCGAACAGACGCACTACAACAAGACGGCGGCCGCCAAAGTGCTGGGCATGTCGTTCCGCGCGCTGCGGTACCGCATCAAAAAGCTCGGAATTGACTAGCCATCGAGGTCCAAGCTTGACCAGGGTGGCGGTAAATACGTGAACCCTCTCACAAAAGCCCTTATCTCTACATTTCTTAACGTTTCCGGGTCCACAATTTGCTAGCGTTTGGCCGCTAATTGCTCGTATTGCGAACTCCGCAGACAGGAACGTTGGTGAGTGAGGATACCTAGTTGATACTCGAGTGGTTCAATGGACGCGCCGCCGCTGAAATCGGCACCGCGTTAGCCGATCAAATTGCCTTTCAAGCCGGCTCGCGTTCGGCCGCGTCCGACAGGAAAGCAGCACACGTGGTTCCGGGTAAGGCACTGCGGGAGCTTCTGCAGCGCACCGACCCCGAAGGCCATGCTCTCCGACTAAACACTTTCAAGAGAGCAATATTCGCCAACTCGTTCAAGTGGAAATTGCTGGAACATGGCGTTGAACAGAGGATAGCCGACGACACCACCGAGGCGTTGGTACTGCATCTTTCGCTGAGTCGAGCCTCCTTGGCTTCGGACCGCCACATTGCCGCCGCGCCGCCGGCTCGGCCCGACCCCAGCAAGGCCCAATATCTTTTTTCGCAGGGTAACAAATGCTTTGCTCGGGAAGATTATTCCGAGGCGCTCGGTTTTTATCAGGACTTGGTCAAGCTCAATCCGCGTCATGCCGAAGCGCTAAACAATATCGGGGCGACTCTTAGCAAGCTCTGCCTCTACAAGGAAGCCGAGGATCATTTTCGCCAGGCGATCGAAATAAAGCCAGACTTTCCCGAGGCGCATGGCAATCTTGGGAATGCGCTTCGATGGAAGGGACAAATCGCGGAAGCAGAACTGTCGCTGCGCCGTGCACTGAAGTTAAAGCCGAAGTGTGTGGATACTCGCTGCAATCTTGCCTTGATTCTCGTGCTGCTAGGCAGATTTCGCGAGGCAAAGAGCCATTTTGCAAAGGTGCTGAAATTCGCCCCGCGCCAAGCCGATGCATTGTTGGGCTTGGGACAAATCGCTGGAATGGAGGGTCGATTCGACGAAGCGGAGACCATGATTGAGCGCGCGCTCGCGGTCAAGCCGAAAACACCGACTGCATTGGCAGCCCTAACCGGCATACGAAGAATGACGTCTTCCGATGGATCCTGGCTGGCAACCGCAAAAGAGGTCGCTTCTAGCGGCATCGCACCCTTGGAAGAGACCAATCTTCGCTTTGCAATTGGAAAATTTCACGATGATGTCCGGGACTTCGCGCTAGCTTTTGAGAGCTACAAACGAGCCAACGAATTACAGAAGGCGTTTGTCGAACCATATAATCGAGAGGCGCGAAGCCGTTTCGTTGACGACCTGATCCGCACCTATCCACGAGACACTCTCTCCAGTGTCGAGGTAGGCACATCTGCCTCGACGAAACCAGTCTTTGTGGTAGGCATGATGCGTTCGGGCACATCGCTCATCGAGCAAATTATCGCTTCACATCAAGCAGTGAAGGGAGCTGGCGAACTTGGGTTTTGGAGCGACGCTTTACAAGGCGAAACCGCCATAGAAAGAGAGCCGCTTGGAGGGCCCGCGAGGATGAAACTCGCTGAAGCATATCTTCGCGTTTTAGCGGGTCATTCTATCGATGCACTGCGTATCGTCGACAAGGCACCCATCAACTCAGACTATTTGGGTGTAATTCACTCGATATTCCCGAACGCTCGCATCATTTACATGAAGCGCGACCCAATCGACACGTGCCTTTCCTGTTATTTTCAGCAGTTTTCCCCGTCCCTCAACTTCACCATGGATTTGTCGGACTTGGCACACTACTATCGCCAGCACCAGCGCCTCATTCGGCATTGGCGTGCTGCTCTCCCGCCCGGAACCATTCTCGACGTGCCTTACGAGAACCTGGTCACCGATCAGGAGGGATGGACTCGCAAGATCCTGGATTTCCTTGGTCTCGATTGGGATGAACGGTGCTTGCATTTCCACAAGACTAAACGTCCAGTGGTGACCGCCAGCTGTTGGCAGGTGCGGCAGGAAATTTACGGAAATTCGGTGGCGCGCTGGCGCAACTACGAGAAGTTCATCGGTCCATTGCTACGCCTGAAGGACGACTGCGGGTGACCTCAGAATCGCCCTCGTCGGATTGCCGCCCCGGCCGGATCGGCACGTTCCGGATAGAATAGTGCTTTCGTGCATTGGTGCACGAAAGCGCATTGCCATAATATGTAGTATTCGATTTTGCGACTTTCTCAGCGCTCAAATCGCCTGATGCAGTTATTGAGCCCCGGTAACTTCGGACGTGATCGCGGACGCAGAACATGGAATTCTTACCTGGACGAATCTTCGATAGCGGCAGGATGCCGGATCTAGAACATCGTAGTCTGGATCAATTTCTATCAGAAACCGCCAAAGTGGCGGTTCTAGTTCCTTGCTTTAACGAAGAAGCCTCGGTCGTGGCAGTGGTTTCTGGGTTTAAGGCTGCGCTACCGACTGCCCATATCTATGTATTTGACAACAATTCAACGGATCAAACCGCCATCGTTGCCGCCGCCGCAGGGGCGGCGGTCAGGAGAGAACCTTTACAAGGCAAAGGCAATGTTGTTCGACGCATGTTCGCCGACATCGACGCCGACGTATACGTAATGGTGGATGGAGATTCGACGTACGATCCAACGTGCGCAGATTCCATGATCCGGCTTCTGCTCACCGAAAGGCTCGATATGGTCGTGGGTGCGCGCGTAACCTCGGATAGCGCTGCATATCGACGCGGTCATAGATTTGGTAACCGGCTCCTGACCATGGCTGTCTCTCACCTGTTTGGGAATCGCTTCACGGACATGCTGTCTGGCTACCGAGTGTTTTCACGACGCTTCGTCAAGTCTTTTCCGGCGATGTCCAACGGCTTTGAGACGGAAACTGAACTCACGATCCATGCTCTGGAGCTGTCACTTCCAGTCGCCGAGGTCGAGACTCCTTATGCCGCCCGCGTTGACGGCTCAGCAAGCAAGCTGCAAACCTACTCGGACGGCGTGAGGATATTCCGCTTGATCTTGGTGTTGTACAAAAACGAACGGCCGCTTCAATTCTTTTCGGCAATCGCGATCATTCTGGGCGTCGTGGCACTCGCCCTGGGTATCCCGCTGGTGCTTGCGTTCATTGCCACCGGGTTGGTCCTGAGACAGCCGACCGCAATCTTGGCCACCGGCTTGGTACTTCTGTCCGCTCTCAGTTTTGTCACGGGGTTGATCCTAGATACAGTCACGCGCGGTCGCCGTGAGATTAGGCGTCTTGCATATTTGTCGATCAAACCGCCCGGCGCTTAGCTTAACGGCTCGTGCACAGCACAGATAAGGATTCGAACATTCGAACGCCCTTCAGCGCTTCACGACATGAAAGTGCAGACCCTTCGCCCCCAATGAACAATTCTTCAGGAACCTCGATTCATAATAAGCCACGCGATTGGCGAGTTGGACGAGCCGGTTCGCCAATGAGGGTTTGGTTTGCGCTGCGGGAGTCCTGTAGAAATCGTTTTCCTGACCCCGCCAGAACCTCTCTATTCTGGGGCCGAAACGGGGAATCTTGAAGCTCGCGAAGAAAGTGGCATCCATTGTTGCCCCAATTAGATGATAGCTGTAGGCGAGCCGCACGATTCGGAACCGGGACGAGAACCACTTCAGCAACTCGCGGCGCGTGTATGCGTGATTGTGATCTTTCGTATCGCGGTATATATACGGGTCCAGAAGCCGAAACAAGGCATGTGCGCCGAACCCACCCTCTGCCGGGACGAATCCGATAAATGATCCGCCGCTGCGCAAGACCCGATGGATCTCATCGAGCGAGTGCTCGATGCTCTCGACGTGCTCGAGCACATCACATGAGATGACGAAATCAAAAGTGTCATCGCCGAGAGGCAGAGTGGAATTCGGCGCCACCAGATGAAATTCGAAGTCAACCGCCGTATGCGGCTGGCGAATGTCGACGCCCACCAGGCGCGCCAGTGGCTTGACCTTACGGACAAGATGGAGGTGCTTACCTTCACCCGCACCGTAGTCAAGCACCAAAGGGGCCTCGGTAGCCGGCAATTGATCTAGAAGCCAGCGAGCCTTCAATCCCAACAGATCGCGGCTGGCGGGATCCGGCGCAAAGTCGCCATATACCCATGCGTCTGGACTTGTAGTCATGAGGCGGCGGACGCCAGTCCGAAGCCATACGGCGCCATATGCGATGCGCAAGCCGAAAACATAGATCACCTATTTCTGGAGAAGTCATGGGTCCCGACGCCGAGCCTATCGCGCGCTTTGTCCATGTCAAGGGCGCTTTTCTCAATGGTGGTAAGAGGAACTTAGGGTACGATTCGACGGCGACCATTACATTCAGCGAGGCTTTACGTCGGTACCTCATGATCGTGAATATAATCACCAAGATTCTTCGTACCCTCTGGATTCCCGAATATCGGAGTGCTCTACTGCGCGCAGGGGTTTTCGCATCGACGGAGCACGACAACATCATCCACGGACTGGGTATCGATACCATCGTCGATATTGGAGCCAATTGCGGACAGTTTGCGCTCTGCGTTCGCAGACTTTACCCGAAGGCGAAGATCTTTTCTTTTGAGCCACTGCAAAAACCTGCGAACAAGTACCTTAGGACTTTCAGGAATGACCCGCACGCGCGGTTGATCAACAAGGCGATCGCCGCGCAGCCTGGCTCAGCCGCCATGCATGTGTCTCGGTGGGACGTTTCCTCGTCGTTGCTACCCATCGCGCAAGCACAACACGACAATTTTCCATTCACTGAAGAGTCACGACAAGAGACGGTCTCGCTAGCTCCTCTTGCGGCATGCCTGGATGCAAGCGCAATCGGAGGAATAGCAATGTTGAAACTCGACGTCCAGGGATACGAACTCGCGGCACTTCAAGGATGCGAAGATCTACTGGGGCGATTTAGATTTGTTTATGTCGAGACATCGTTCATCGAATTGTATGTGGGACAGGCGCTAGCTACCGAAGTAATCGCCTATCTTTTTGCGAAGGGCTTCCAATTGACTTGCGTAGCCAATCTATCAAACGGAAACGCAAAGCGCCCAATTCAAGCGGATTTCCTTTTTTCCAGAGCTTAAAACAAGAGACCTACTCGATAGTGAGGATGTCGCGCAGGAAGACCTGCATCGGCCACGCTATTTCTGATCTCGAGGTATAAAAAAATAATTGTAATGCTTGTCGTTGTGAGGACCGGGGGTTATCAGTCGTGCACCACTCAATACGAATGCATCATATCCGAGAGAAACGCAAAATCGCACGGTGGACTCTGGGTCAGGATTCGATCTTTTACCACCAAATATCTCGCAGAAAATGACAGGTCGGTGAGTGACGATGAATTTCTTCATCCCATGCAACACCTGCGTTTCGAGCCCTTCCACATCGATCTTGACGAGATCAACGCGCTGATTCTGGATGAGCGGTATCAGAATCTCGTCGCCTGTGAAACAGGCGATTGACTCCTGACGCAATATTGCCTTGCGCCTGGTATCCTTCAACCCCGAATAGGCGTTATCAGCGGCGACAAAGAACTTCTGCAATCCGGCCGCATCGGACAGGGCCACGTTTAGTGGAATGACGTTTTGCACGTTTTTTACATTCTGCAAAAGATATGCGAACGTGGATCGGGCCGGCTCAAAGCATACGACTTTTCCCATTCTGGCAAACTCGGCGAAATGAACTGTGTGAAGACCGATATTCGCACCTACGTCGATCACTATGCCATCCGGGCGAATAAAATTCGCGCATTGTGCGATTGCGTCTTCTTCAAAGCGGCCCGTAATAAAAAGCTGCAAGCCAATGTCAGTCGTAGGATCAAAGAAAAACTTGTGGCCCGCGATGGTTCTTGCCGGACGCAAGCCAAGAGGCATGAGAAGTCGCTGGATTGCAGTTATTGCCCAGATCAAAAACGGCTTCAGTCTTTCGGCTTCCATTAATAGCACCCTAGCAACTGACCATACCGTTGCAATGCCAAAGCGCGCAATGACGTGCCGTGTACTCGTGCACGTCTCACGTCATCGGCAACGAAATACAGATGACGCCAATAATGATCAGACCGATCCCCGCACACTGCAAAACAGTTAACGTCTCTCCGTAGAAATACCAAGCCGAAATCGCCATCAAAACATAAAAGCTTGCACCGGAAAACGCGACCGCTATACCTAGTTTTTCGCGCGTTACGACTAGAAACCACATTAAGTAGCCTGCGATTTGCAGGCATACCGACAATATGAGCCAGGGCGACTTGACGGCTTGAACTATGAACTGCGGGAGATCGGCGAGGGTTTTGATACCACCCAACTGCGTAACACCTTTCTTTAAAAGAAGTTGACTTGCAATTGTGTTGATCGATACAAGGATTAGGAGGAGTTTTATAGGCATGCTTCGTACCAGAGGAAAGAGCGTGACATATCGGCGACGCGTGGAATTCGATCAAACGCTAACGACCGACCGCTCAGATTCGGAGGGCTTCGTTCAGTTACGGCCACTTTGTAGGACAATCCAACAGTTAAGACCTATAGCTCTCATCCATCGCAGTCGCCGGCGGTGCGTCCATTGCAGAAGCGAACCACCTGTCATGCGGACAATGCCCGTAACGTAGTTCCATGAGCGATTGCAATGTTTTGACGATGACCATCCCCGCTGCCCGCGCGTACGAATAAGTTGATATAAGGTGTCTATAGAATTCAACGGTAGCGAAATACATCACCCTTAGGCCCGAGTTAGACGCGCCACCTACACGCATGAATGTGACATCGAAGCGAATAAAGCGAATAGACGGCTGAAATTTTCGCTCCAGATCATAGAATTGAATTACATCGGAACACAACCTGAGATCTGAATTAAAGCCGCCGATTGCGTCTAGCAAGCGACGCTTTGTAAACTGTCCCTGGTGCACCGGAAATAAGCCGCAACCTCGCAATCGACCAAGCAGTTTCGGCACGCGCCGATGCCTCCAGACACCATAGCGCCCCAGATTTCCCATGGACACATCGCCGACCACCAGATCAGGGTTTTGCGGTGACCCCGGTATCAAGCCCTCCATAACCGTCGCTAAAGTATTGCGGGCAACCAAAAAATCATCAGCATTTAAGAAAAGAACATATTCACCTCTTGCCGCCCGCAATCCCTTATTCATGGCGTCGAATATTCCCAGGTCGGGCTCAAAAATACTTCTTAAGTGACTTTCTCGCGCAGTCCAGCGATCAATTATCTGCCGGCTACCGTCGGTAGATCCTCCATCTACGCAAACGTGCTCGACATCAAAGTTGGCCTGTTGCAATGAAACCGACGCAATCGTGTCCTCAATCGTTGCAGCAGCATTGAGAGATACGGTTATTATCGAAATGAGTGGCTCCACAGAATTCTGGCTCCCCAACCTGCATATCCTCAATAGGGTGCCTGCGTATTGAACTCGCGTGCGACCGAGCGGATAGACATGGTATTCATGGCGACATCGAGGGGCTTTCGCCTTTGGAGACTGCCTTAAAAGCAAGAACAAAGTGCTTACTGCTTACTTTGTCGTTCGAACGCCTGTGTTCTTCGGGGCCCAAATACCATTGTTGGGCCCAAAAACCGTGGTTCACAACGACTGCGTTTGGCCAGTTCTGCCGAATCAATTCCGTGTCCAATTGTTTTCCTCGACTTGCCAACAACAGGTCTGCATCTTGCAGCATTGGATCAATCTGAATCATGTCCGCCATGTAAGATCCTCCACCCGGCGGGATAAAATATACATTGTTTCCCGGCCTACTCGGAGGCGGAATCTGCGCTAGGTGCCTCGAAATTATCCCGCCTATCTGATGCATCTGAAAAGGGACGATAAACACCAGGCTCAATATCGCACTTGCACCTGCAAATGAAACCAGCCGGGTCTGTGATTTTCCGGACATGGCGCACCCCGCTAGTATTGGGATCGTTCCCCATGCGGAATGAAAATATCGATAGCCCCACCCGTGCCCCTGATCGAGTCGCACAAAAAGATACGCGAGAAACGTAAGAGCGGCAGAGTGCGCCAGCGATCGAACCGCGCCGTTGTCCCGGAAACGGACGCAACCTAAAATTGCAAGTAGAAACAGACATGGGACCGCCCATACCCACATTTTCGCCATCGCTGCGGTGCGCATTTGGAGCACCACCACATCCGGTAAAACAAAAACTCCGCTCCCGATCCCACTAACGCCTGAAATGTCATGAGCCACCGGCACTATATCGACGCGCAGATATAGCCATCCCAAAAGGATGGCCAGCCCCGGCAGGTAGCCCAGCATTAGCGGGAGGAGACAGCGACGCTGGCTCTTATCGATTGCCAACCCCATAACCCACGGTGCGGCGAAGAGCGCATGGGGCATCGGATTGTGAAGAGCCAATGCCAACGAACCTACCAACCCGGCGGCCACGGCTCGGCTTGGTGTGACATTAAGCAGAAGCCAAACGAATAATAGATTCGCCGTTAAGTGCGCCTGCATTGAATAATAGGAAATTGCATTAGAGACGAATGCACCGGAAGCGATGGCAAATAGCATTGCCCATCCCGCAGATCGCAAGTCACCTGTGATTTCCGCCGTGATCCGGAAGATTAGGTACACCGCCAATCCAGCCAGCAACGCGTTACAAAGCCATGGGACGCCGAGAAACTGAAATGGTGCCAGCAACAATGCGAAACCAGGCCAGTAACCTTCTATCGCTCGTCCAGTCTCCCGTGATGCAAATAGAAACGATCCATTGAAGCCAGGCATGACTAGCCAGTTAATTACGGAAGGCGGCAGTTGCGCATAGATGTGACCCCGAGCGAAAATCTTGGATTGAAAAACCGCCGCGTATTCATCCATGCTAAACGCATAATTATGATATGCAACCAACGAACCAACTGATATTAGAGCCACCGTTGACAAAACCACCAGATAACGATTGCGCACGAGGAAATCGATCAATTTCAATATGGGGGACGGCATTTTCCACAGTGCCGCCAGAAAGCAGATCGCGACCGACAGCCATATGGTTTGAGAGTCGTCGACCGTCAAGAGAATTCGAAACATCGGAGTAAAATAGGCGCTCGAAAAGATGAAACGGTCGAGCATCATGAAGTATGCCAGGCATACTACTGAAGCCAGTATTCCCGACAGGATGAATAGACGAGTCGCGGATTCGTCACGTGCGTCTTCATTTTCTGCTAACCGCATCAATGATGTATCCGTGGCTGATCGATTGAAAAGCTGAATCGTGCCATAGGCTGCCACATCACTCGACGTTTATCTTGACGGCTTTCTCGGAAGCGCAAAAAGGCACTTGATTTTAGCGCCACCTTTTAATCCATGCGAACAACGTCATTGACCCCGCCTCGATTTGACGTACACCACTTTACGCAGCCGCCAACGTCTTCTCCAAAATATTCGGTACTTGGAAATCTATCGACGTATGCAAGCGCTGAGAATTGTAGAAGCCTTCAATCCAGTTGACCAGGTCAATGCGTGCCTGTGCTCGGCTCTCGTACCGAACCTGGTACACACGTTCGACTTTGAGCGTCTTGAAGAAGCTCTCCATCGCGGCGTTGTCCCAGCAATTGGCTTTCCTACTCATCGATTGAACCATTCCATAGTCCTTGATCAACGCTGCGGTACGAATCGCTGGCGTACTGGCTGCCACGGTCAGTATGCATGATCAGACCGGCACCGGGCTTGCGACGCCAGTACGCCATCCTCAGCGCCTGACAGACAAGATCAGCCTTGATTCGCTCGCTCATCGCTCAGCCGACAATTCGTCGACTGGCAAGGTCCAAATCACGGCCAAATACAACCAGCCTTCGGCTGTAGCGATATACGTGATGTCGCCGACCCACGCACGATTCATCCTCCAGCCTTCAAATCGCCTGTTCAGAATGTTCGCAGCTATGGGTTTGTCGTGCTTCGAGTCCGTTGTTACTCGATAGGGCCGACGATACACCGGGCGCAGCTTCTGGCGCAGCAGGCTCTTGCGCACGCGCTCATGCCCAGGCGTGAGGCCATGGGTATGCAGCTGTCGAACAATCCGCTCTCGCCCGTAACTGCGGCGACTTTGCGCGTGAATGGCCGCAACCTGCACATCCAATGCCGTGTTAGCAAGGCTGCGCGCACTGGGCGCTCGGCCTCGCCACTGGCAGTATCCGGTGCGAGAGACCTCCAGCAGTCGGCACATTCGGGTAATTGCAAACTGGTCGCGGTGTGTATCCACCCAGGCGTACTTCACCGCGATCCTCTCGCGAAGTACGCCGCAGCTTTTTTTAACACTTCGACATCCAGTTTCGTGTCAGCCAACTCTCGGCGCAGCCGAGCGTTCTCCGCTTCCAACTCCGTCGGTGCTCGCCTGGCCGGTGTCCCTGCACGATCGCCTGCCTGCAGCTTTCCTGCTCGGCTTAGACGAATCCAATTCCATACGCTCGAGTCAGGAATCTCCAGCCGTTTCGCTGCCTGGCTGCCACCAATCGACTCGGCCAGTCGTACCGCCTCGATCTTGTACTCCAGCGTATATCGCCGGTTCGGTACGTCCTCTTTTCTGCCCATCTGTTCCTCCGTTCATCAGAAAAATACCAAGATTCTGATGTACGTGAAACCGGGGCAGGGTCACATCGAGACTTCTAGTATCCCCAGCAATTTCGACATGCCAACCAATGTCGAACGCTGGATATTCTGGCTAGAAAGTTCTGACGGCCCTCACTGCAGGGCGGTCAGGTTGGAGCCAGTCCAAAGCCAATACTCGATGCCAATCAGCTCGACGGACATCAAGTGAGTATTCAGTCACACATTACCCGTTTTTTCTACAATGGTCATGCGACAACACCGCCGCCACATGTCAATCTTCGGCCGCCGCGATCGATGCCCGCGCCGGGAGCGGTATGCAGAAAGTTGTGGCCCTACTTTGCGCGACCTTGATAATCATCTGAGTGTCGATCACGCTAAGTAGCATCTGAATGCGGATCCTGTCACGCAACCGTATACTTCTAGTCGACATAATACAGCTTATTCGTCGGTTTCCCGCGCGGGCGGACAGCCTCGGTACATATCATTTGATCACACAAACGTCAGAATCTCGCCTGGGTAACCAATGCGTTGGCTCGGCCGACTCGAAACCGACCGCTATATCTCGAGCGATGACGGCAGTTGCGCTAACGCTCATGCTCGTCGCACTCTGGTCGCTAACTCACCGGTACAGGGGGGTGGTCGGCGATGCGGAGCTCTATGCTGTCCAAGCTCTCGCGCACATTTATCCCCAGCTTACCCACGACCTGTTTCTGCTCAATGTCTCACAAGACAAATATACGGTTTTCTCGCCGATGTACGCTTGGTGTATCGGTTTGGTTGGGCTTCGAAACGCCGCAATAGTACTGATTGTCCTGTGTAAAGTGTGGTTCTTCACGGCAGCGTGGGCCGCGACCCGCAGTCTTTCGAACAACTGGACGGCTTTTCTGACCACCGCGCTGCTGATTGTCACGGTCGGGGACTATGGCGCCCACCACATATTTCACTACTCGGAAGATATGCTGACCGCCCGATCGCCGGCAGAAGCATTGATCATGACGGCACTCGCTTTTTATTTCCGCAATTGGAGGGCCACTGGTCTACTGGTAGCGATTGGAGCCTTATTTCTCCACCCGCTGGTGGCTCTGCCGGGCGCTCTGCTCCTAACTTGCCTTTGGTTACCCCTTAGAACCGGCGTCGTTGGGACCTCGGCGGGGGTAGTAGCTTCGCTTGGCATTGCGTCCATGGCACTGGTGCTACCGCCGATTGCCCACCTGTTCCCGGTAATGGATCCGGATTGGTTGGAGATCGTCCGCGAGCGCTCGCAGTTTCTATTCCTGCAACTCTGGACTATCGACGATTGGAGATTGAATGCGCGACCGTTCATATCATTGACGATCAGCGCGCTTGCTCTGCCGGACCCCCGAATCCGCAAACTCTGCGTCGCAGCGCTGGTGGTCGGCGCTGCGGGATTGGCGGTAGCGCTCATCGCAAGCCTTATCGGTCCGGTGGTCATATTGCTTCAGGGCCAAGCTTGGCGCTGGGTTTGGGTGACGGGCCTCGTCAGTGTTCTAGTTCTCGCGCCTACGGTTCTAAGGGTATGGCACGATGAAAAATGCGGCCCCCTATGTGCAATCCTGATGATCACCGCATGGACATTTCCAGCCGTTGACGATACGGCGTGCATTTCGCTGGCTTTGCTTCTTTGGTCAATGCGCGACCGAATCACTTTACGGGCGACGCGCTTTCTGCAAATCGCAGCCGTTGCAGCCAGCGTCGTGATCGTGGTTTGGATAGTCGCAAGCTCCTGGACGATCCTATCGTCGCCGCCTCCAGAATCGGGTCGCGAACCCGTGCTCGTGCAGCTCGCAAGAAACGTTCTTGGAGTGGAAGGTTTATTGGTGGTCTTCATATGGTCAATCGCCACGTGGATCAGAACCAGTCATTCCCTGCTGGTATTGACGACCATCTCCGTAGGATTCGTAGCCACCGCAGGTTTTGTCCTGCCTGGAACGTTTAAAGATTTTGCCAGGGAGGGAACTGCAGCCGAGATCAAGGAGTTCTCAGACTGGCGAAACGCGATTCCACCTGATAATAACGTATTCGTGATTCCGGCTTATAACTCAGCCGCATTCGCATGGTTCACACTGGAACGCCCTAGCTATCTAACCGTCGATCAATCTTCCGGGGCGGTTTTCTCGCGAGCAACCGCGATCGAGGTTCGCCGCCGATCACGAGTACTACTTCCTATCCGGGATCCGGATTGGCGGATACTTTCGAAATTGGAGAGCAAGAAACGCAGCGACAAAGCCGATCTGGGTTATTTTTCTCGCCCGCTCACTAAGGGCCGGCTCATTAGCCTGTGTAGCGATTCACAACTCAATTTTGTGGTGGCCAAAGAGAATGTGGGGTTCGATCCGATCCGTCATACGCACATCGGGAAATGGAAGGACTGGAATCTCTACGATTGCAAACAAGTGAATAACCTGACTCCACCCGCATGAAAAGTATTTTCAAAGAAGCCTTTGGTTACGCCGCAGCTTCTGGTTGTGCATTGATCGTCGACATGTCAATTTTGTGGGCACTGGTTCATTTTTTGTCATTTGGGCCCGTAGCCTCCGCGACAATCTCTTTTTTGGCAGGCTCCATCGTAGCCTACGTGCTTTCGGTCAAAATTGCCTTCACGCAGCACAAATACTACGATCGTCGCGCAGAATTCGCCGGCTTCGTAGCCCTTGGCGCCGCAGGCCTAACGATTAATGCCGCAGTGATTTTCGTTGCGATCAATTATCTAGGTCTGCATTACATGATCGCCAAAGGCGTGGCGTCGGGGTTTACCTTTACATGCAATTTTATCTCGCGTCGTCAACTTTTATTCGTTCATCGCTCTTCGCTTTGAATTGATCATTAATATGTCGTCCGGCGAAAAACGAAAGAAAGTTTCGGTAATTGCGGGGGCCGGTCCAGCCGGACTGACCGCTGCTCTCGAATTACTGCGTCGTTCGGATATCACCCCGATTGTTTTTGAGGCGGACAGCCAGGTCGGCGGAATTTCAAAAACCGTCAATTACCGCGGTAACCGCATGGATTTGGGCGGCCATCGATTCTTTTCAAAATCCGATTGGGTGATGCGATGGTGGCAAGAAATTTTGCCGGTTGCCGACGGACAAACGGATTCGGACGAAGCGCTGCGTATCAGCTATCAAAACAAATCTCGCGATTTGATGCCAGCTGTTCTCGGTCCGGCCTCGTCGGACGCGGTAATGCTGGTCCGTCAACGCCTCTCGCGGATCTTTTATCGGCGCCGATTCTTTGATTATCCGCTCAAATTGAATCCAACCACCATAAGAAACATGGGGCTACTGGAGACTCTTCGCATTGGATTGAGTTACGGTCAGGCACAACTCATTCATCGTTCGCCCGAAGTCTCTTTAGAGGATTTTCTTATCAATCGTTTTGGAGATCGACTGTATCGAACGTTCTTCAAAGACTACACCGAGAAAGTCTGGGGCGTACCCTGCGATACAATCTCCGCGGAATGGGGTGCGCAGCGAATCAAGGGGCTGTCGGTCACGAAAGCGATTGCGCACGCCCTGACAAGCCCTTTCAGATCATCGGCAGGCACGGCGCAGAAGCGGACAGAGACGAGCTTGATCGAACGTTTCCTATACCCGAAATTCGGGCCTGGTCAAATGTGGGAGGAGGTAGGACGTCAGATTACATTGCAGGGTGGAACTATTCACCTTCGCCATCGCATTGTCGGAGTCGAGCGAAACGCCTTTGAGATTTCCGCAGTTATGGTACGAGATGAAACAACGGGAGCGATGCGAAGGGTGGCTTGCGATTCTTTCATCTCAACAGTGCCGGTGCGCGATCTGATCGCTATGCTCGAACCTGACGATCATCGAGTAGTCCGGATAGCGGGGCGTCTCCCCTACCGTGACTTCATGACCGCCGGCTTACTGCTCAGCAAAATGACTACAAGCGGTATTCGTTCGTATGGGGTCGTAAACAACGGCATGCCGCCCGACAATTGGATATACATACAGGAGCCGGACGTGAAGATCGGACGGCTGCAAGTATTCAACAACTGGAGTCCGGCTTTGGTCAAAAACCCGGACACGATCTGGCTGGGATTGGAATACTTCTGCCGTGAAGGCGACGATCTATGGTCCATGGATAACGGGCGGTTCATCGACTTTGCGGCCAAGGAACTCGAGAGGATTGGCCTGATCGACCGAAGGGACGTCCTCGATGGAACCGTTGTTCGCGTGCCGAAAGCGTATCCCGCCTACTTTGGTGAGTACCGAGAATTCGGCAAGGTCCGTGCGTACTTGGATTTGTTTCCCAATCTTTATCCTGTCGGCCGCAACGGGATGCATCGGTACAACAATCAAGACCATTCCATGCTGGCGGCTAACAGTGCGGTGAACTCGATAGTCAATTGCGGTCAAGGCAAGGCTGAAATCTGGACTATCAATGCCGAAGACGACTACCACGAGGAAATTGAGGTTGCCTAAACCAGAGGAGCGTTGGCGCCACCGACAAAATTTGTCAGTCTGTGACAATGCATGCCAGATGTGGCGGCACTTGACGACGACTCTATGTTAAATATCGAATGGCGAAATACGAAATAATTTATTATTTTCAATAGCTTACTGGTGCCACTCGGGCGTTGGCACAGCCCTTGCTTAACTCCTGTCACCGGCACAGGCCGTTGCCCGAATACTAAGTTTTCTTGTGTCCTCATTTCAGGAGTTATTCATGCTTAAGCAAGTACAAAAGGGGTTCACCCTCATCGAATTAATGATCGTGGTTGCGATCATCGGCATCCTGGCTGCAATCGCGATCCCGGCGTATCAGAACTACACCATTCGCGCGCAGGTCACTGAAGGTTTGACCTTGGCGGATGGTTGGAAGACGAACATTTCTGAGTACTATGCGAATAATGGCACCTGGCCCACGCTATTGAACCTCAACGGTGGTAGCGCTGTGGCGTCGGTAGGTAAGTATGAGTCAAGTGTTACGGTTCTCGCGGGTGGCACGGTCGACATTGTTTACGGCAATGCAGCCAACCAGACGATACTCAACAAGCACCTCCAGATTGTTCCTTACACCAACGCCAACAACGACGTCCTCTGGCAGTGTGGTTTGGCCGCGCAACCCTCAGGCGGCACGATTGCCTCGGGCGCTACGACTTCTGTTACCGGCACGACCATTCTGGCACAGTACCTGCCGGCTTCTTGCCATACCTAAGAGTGGAACCTGAGCGGCCTTTACCGAAAGGTATTTGGCAGCTTAGACATCAGAAGCCCCTCTCTCGAGGGGCTTCTTTTATTGGCAGTTCCATTGTTTCTGGCGGTCCGGGCGCGGTAAAGCCGATAGTGGGAAGGAAATCACGCCGTTTGCACGGTGCGGTATGCGACCATCATTCGGGTATTTGACAATTGCTCGCCTGGCGACAGGTAGTAGACTAGGGTGTTTTCGCATGTGGAGCCTCCCGCAAGTCCATGAATGACAACGCAATAGCGGCAGTCGGCAATACCGGTCGCGTGGCATTGGGCGGTCTTGCCCAACGTCTCGTCCAGGACGGGCTATTAGACGAAGCGTCTATGCAGGACGCCATCGCTCGGTCAAAGGAAAAGCGCGTTAGCTTGGTGACCCATCTTGTGGCTGCAAACCTCGCCACAGCCCGTGATATAGCCATCTCTGCCTCAAACGAATTTGGCGTGCCATTGCTGGACTTGGATGCGGTAGTGCCGGATTTGGATGCCGTTCGCGCCGTGAGCGATAAGCTCTTGCAGAAGCATCGTGTCTTGCCGCTCATGAAGCGCGGCAAGCGACTGTTCCTGGCAGTTGCCGATCCGACCAATCTGCACGCACTGGATGAGATTCGGTTCCAGACCTCCATGAGCATCGAGTTCGTGGTGGTCGAGGACGACAAACTGCAGATGGCGGTCGGCAAAGCCATTGACCAGGCCGAAGCGGTCATGCCGAGCTTGACCGACGACGATTTCGATCTTGAAAACCTCGAAGTCACGGGTGGCGACGAAGACCCCAGCGCGGATGCTCTTGGACGCGACGACGTGGAAGACGCACCCATCGTGCGCTTCGTTAATAAAATCCTGCTCGATGCCATCAAGAAGGGCGCTTCGGATATTCACTTCGAGCCCTATGAAAAGATGTTTCGCATCCGAACGCGATTGGACGGCGTTCTCAAAGAAGTGGCTTTACCTCCCGTACAACTGGCGGTAAAGATTGTCGCGCGCCTCAAAGTCATGGCGCGGCTCGATATTGCGGAGCGCCGGGTGCCGCAGGACGGCCGCATAAAAATGCGACTATCCAAGAATCGAGCCATCGATTTCCGCGTCAGTACTTGTCCTACCCTGTTCGGCGAGAAAGTAGTTACACGTATTCTCGACCCGTCAAGCGCGATGCTGGGCATCGATGCACTGGGGTATGAGCCGCTTCAGCGCGAACTGTACCTCAAGAACCTTGCCAAGCCGCAGGGAATGATCCTGGTAACCGGACCCACCGGTAGCGGCAAGACCGTATCGCTCTACACGGGGCTTAATATCCTCAATACAGAGGATTGCAATATCTCGACCGCCGAGGATCCGGCTGAAATCAACCTTCCTGGCATCAACCAGGTGAACGTAAACCCGAAAGTCGGCCTCACGTTCGCTGCGGCCCTGCGGGCGTTCCTTCGACAGGATCCGGACGTGATCATGGTCGGCGAAATCCGTGATCTGGAAACCGCGGAGATCGCGATCAAAGCCGCGCAAACTGGACACTTGGTGCTATCGACTTTGCACACCAACGATGCGCCGCAAACTCTGACTAGGCTAGTCGATATGGGTGTCAAGCCCTATGCGATCGCCACTTCCGTGAGCCTCATTATCGCGCAGCGCCTGGCCCGAAAGCTTTGCACTAACTGCAAACAGTCTATCGATATTCCTGCCGAAGCGCTCAAAAAGGAGGGCTTCGACGCAGGCGACATCGACAACGGATTCAAAGTATTCAGAGCCGTCGGCTGTAGCCAATGTACGGATGGATACAAGGGCCGCATTGGATTTTATCAGGTCATGCCGGTCACCGAGACCATCGGCCGCATCATCATGGAAGGCGGTGGCGCAATCAACATCAACGATCAGGCCACCAAGGATGGTGTATGGAACCTGCGCCGCTCGGGTCTACAGAAGGTGAGAGACGGTATAACGAGTCTGGAAGAAATTAACAGCGTCACTATCGATTAGCTCTACTGGAAGGATTGATTTATGGCGATATCCGCGACGACTGCGAAAAAAGATACCCAGTTCCTTTGGGAGGGCAAGGACAAACGCGGCCATAAAATCCGTGGCAAAACTCTTGCGGCGAACGAAGCTGCGTTGCGCGCCGACCTGCGGCGTCAAGGAGTCGCTCCCACCAAGGTAAAGACTCAAAGGTCTGCTTTTAGATCAGGTGGGAAGGTAAGCAACGAAGATATCGCGGTATTCAGTCGCCAGCTGGCGACCATGATGTCCGCCGGCATCCCAATGGTGCAGGCGTTAGAGATCATCGGCAACGGACATGAAAAGCCTGCGATGCAAAAATTGGTGCTCGACATCAAGGCGAACATTGAAGGCGGCACGACTCTCCACGAATCCCTGGCGAAACACCCGTTATATTTCGATGATCTGTTTGTGAACCTAGTCGAGGCCGGCGAACAGGCCGGGGCGCTCGAAACACTGCTCGACAAAATCGCGACTTACAAGGAAAAGACTGAAGCGCTTAAGAAGAAGATCAAGAAGGCGCTGTTCTACCCTGCTGCTGTCCTTATCGTTGCCGTTATCGTTTCCGTTATTTTGCTGATCTTCGTTATTCCCCAATTTGAGTCTTTGTTCAAAGGCTTTGGCGCGGACTTGCCTGCCTTTACGCAAATGGTCGTCAATTTGTCGCGCTTCGTACAGCATCAGGGTTGGTGGATGGCCGTGCTAATCGGCGCGGGCTTTTATGCATTCTTTTATTTCTATAAACGATCCAAGAATATGCAGCGATCCATTGATAGGTTGATGCTCAAATTTCCAATCATTGGGCCGATTCTCCAGAAGTCGGCTATCGCGCGTTTCGCACGTACGCTGTCAACCATGTTCGCCGCCGGCGTACCACTGGTCGAAGCCATGCAGTCGGTCGCCGGCGCCACCGGCAATATCGTCTACGAAGAGGCCGTCTTGCGCATGAAAGACGAAGTAGCCACCGGTCAACGCTTGCAGCGCGCCATGGAAAACGTGCGCCTGTTCCCCAACATGGTGGTGCAAATGATCGCGGTTGGAGAGGAATCAGGCTCCCTCGATACTATGTCGGGCAAAGTCGCCGAGTTCTACGAGGCCGAGGTCGACAATGCCGTGGATAGCATGTCAAGTCTCCTTGAGCCAATGATCATGGCGATCCTGGGCGTTTTGGTCGGCGGCATGGTGATCGCCATGTATCTGCCGATCTTTAAGCTCGGTCAAGTTGTCTAGCAAATTGGACGTAGGCACGATTTAGATCTGTCGGCCATGCTGAACGATCTCGTCGTGCTGTACACCGACAACCTCGCGCTCTTTGCGGGATCGGCGTTCGTGCTGGGTCTCGTCATCGGCAGCTTCCTCAACGTCGTCATTTACCGTCTGCCCATCATGCTGGAGCGCGATTGGCGCGCCCAGGCGACCGAGTTGCTGTCATCAACGGGCGATGCCGCGCTGACTGCATCTGCGCCCCAAGGGGTCTCAGAGCGATTTACCTTGAGCACGCCCCGTTCCACTTGCCCCGCCTGCAAAGCCCCCATCAAGGCCTGGCAGAACATCCCGCTGGTGAGCTGGCTGCTCCTGCGCGGGCGCTGCGCCTCCTGCAAGACCAACATCTCCGCGCGCTATCCCCTCGTGGAACTCGCGACCGGCCTGCTGTCGGCATGGGTCGCCTGGCACTTCGGCTTCGGTGCCCCGGCGGCCTGCGGCTTGCTGGTTACCTGGGCCTTGATCGCGCTCACCGGCATTGATATCGACCATCAGCTGCTCCCCGATGGCATTACCCTGCCCCTGATGTGGGCCGGCCTGCTGGCGGCGGTCATCATAGGCCCGATCTCGGGCAGCCCGATTCCAGTATCCGCGCACGATGCCATAATCGGTGCGGCCTCCGGCTACCTGAGCCTCTGGCTGGTGTTCCACACATTCCGCCTGATTACCGGCAAGGAAGGCATGGGTTACGGGGACTTCAAGCTCTTTGCCGCCTTGGGCGCATGGTTAGGCTGGAAACTCCTGCCCTTGGTCATCCTGCTGTCGGCGGCAGCCGGTGCCATTCTCGGGATCTTGATGATCGTGCTGCGGGGCCGCGACCGTAGCGCCCCGATGCCCTTCGGGCCCTACCTCGCCGCGGCGGGCTGGCTGGCCATGATGTACGGCGATGTACTGGTCAGCGGCTATTTGCGCGTGTCCGGCCTCAGTCACTAGGCTATGGGCCGCCGCCTGCGCATCGGCCTCACCGGCGGCATCGCCAGCGGCAAGAGCACCGTTGCCCAGCGATTCACGGAACTTGGCATTCCGGTCATCGATGCCGATGCGGCGGCTCGGGTGGTTGTCATGCCGGGCACACCCGGGCTTGCGGCCGTGAGGGAGCGATTTGGTCCCGGCGTAATCGCCTCCAATGGCGAACTTGACCGGCGCGCGCTGCGGGACCTGGTATTCAAGGATCCCCGCTCACGGCGGGACCTGGAAGCCCTCCTGCACCCGCTGATCCGCGCTGAGATGGAACGGAGTGCTGAGCTAGCTGCCAGCCCCTACGTCGTCATGGCCATCCCGCTGCTCGTGGAAGGCGGCGCCGGCGACCGCGTCGATCGTGTGTTGGTGGTCGACGTGGAGGCGGCGGTGCAGATCCAACGCGTTATGGCACGCGACGGTGGTACCTTGGAACAGGCTCGCGCCATCTTGGCGTCTCAGGCGAGCCGCTCAGACCGCCTCGCTGCGGCGGACGACGTGCTGCTCAACGCCGGATCCGTCACGGATTTGCGACAGGCTGTCGATCACTTGCACGAGGGATATCTGCGCCTGGCCGAAGCGCAGCGCCCAGGAGCCTAATTTAACCTGAAGCTGAGGTTTACCCTGGACCGTGCGTTGGCTCACAATACGCAAATGAACTCTCATCCCGATCCATACACCCAAGCGGAGCCCGAGACGGCGCCGATCGTCTATGAGCAGCCCCTCAATGAGCGCATGCGTACTTTCCTGCGCCTGGAATTCCTCTATACGCAGGCTTCCTATCACAGCGAGTCACCCAATCCGTGGAGTTCCCGCGCGGCGGTTGCGAGCCTGCTCGAGATCCTGGCGATCACCGCGCGCGGCGACTCGCGTAGTGAGGTCATGAAAGAGCTCGAGCGCCACGTCAACGTGCTCAAGGAATACCAGACCAAGACCGGCGTCGATCCCGGGCGGCTCAAATCCCTGATGTCGAACCTGGTGAAGCTGCGCAATGACCTGTCGACGGTCGGCGGCAACTACATGGGGCCTTTACGCGATTCCGAATTCTTGTGCGCCATCAAGCATCGCAGCGCCATTCCCGGCGGAACCTGCGATTTTGATCTACCGGACTACTCTTACTGGCTCAACCGTCCGGCCGAGGTGCGCGCAGCGGAGTTCGACGGCTGGCTCGCCTTGATCAGACCCTTGTGCGACAGCATCGCCGAGTTGCTGTGGCTGACCCGGCAGAATGCCAAGCGCAAATCCGAAGTCGCCGCAGGCGGCATTTTCCAGTTGCAGTTCGATCGCGAGAACCCATGCCAGCTGGTGCGTGTGACGCTGCCCCCCGACAGCGATCTGTTTCCCGAGATCAGCGGCAGCCAACATCGCTGCACCATCCGGTTTCTGAATTGGCTCGACGCCACCAGCCGTCCCGTGCACGTGGAGACGGATGTGCCGTTTCTGTTGACTTGCTGCGCCTGAGGGCACGCCTTTAGATGGCCACGATCGTCAAGTGTCCCACCTGCAAACGCCCGGTGGAATGGTCACCGGAATCGGTCTACCGTCCTTTCTGCAGTGACCGCTGCAGACTCATCGATCTCGGCGCCTGGTTCGACGAAAAGCACAGAATTCCCGACGAATCGGCCGCCGCGAGCGACGAATCGCCACCGCCATCGGCCGAGGAATCGTAAACCTTGCAGCCGGAGTTCTGGCACGCGCGCTGGCAATCGGGCCAGATCGGCTTTCATCAGGCCGCGGTGGATCGGAATCTCCAGCAGTTCTGGCCGGACCTTGGGATCGCACGCGACCGCCGCGTATTCGTCCCTCTGTGCGGCAAAAGCCTCGATCTGCCGTGGCTGCGCGAGCGAGGTCATTCCGTGGTGGGCGTCGAACTCTCCGCTGTAGCGGTCGAAACGTTCTGCATGGAACACGGCGTACCGGCGCGACGCCGGGTACTCAATGAGTTCGACGTCTACGAGGCCGAGAAGCTCCAACTGTTCCGTGGCGATTTTTTCGCCCTCACCAGAGAGCTGCTCGGCCCAATACCTGCCATCTACGACCGCGCAGCGCTGATCTCTTGGCTGCCGGAACGACGCGCCGCGTATGTGGAACACATCACCGAACTGACGAATCCCGGCACGCAAACTCTCTTGATTGCCGTGGAATACCCTCAAGAACAGATGAACGGCCCGCCGTTCTCAGTGAGCGCCGATGAAATCGAGCGCCTGTATGGCCCACATCATGAAATCCGGCAGCTTTCACGCCAAGACATCCTGGCGAACGAACCGAGGCTGCGCTCGCGCGGGATCACTCAATTGCACGAGGCCTGCTACCGGCTGACGCGATTGTAATAAAATGACTCCCTAACAATCCTCGGCACCGACAGGGCTCGAATTCATGGCCGACTCTCGCAATTCCGGACGCTACTTGGCGCCCGCACTGGTCGCCTGCGCCGTAGCCGGCGGCCCGCACGCGGCGGAACTGACCATCGATCGGTTGTTCGATGCACCGGCCCTGGCGGGACCCACCATCTCGGGTCTTAAGATCTCGCCCGACGGCTCGCGGGTGACCTATCTGCAGGGCAAGCCAGAGGATAAGGATCGGCTGGACCTCTGGGAGTACAACCTGAGTGAGCGCCGTGCGCGCATTCTGGTCGACGCCAACGCATTATTGCCGTCCAAGGAAAAGCTCTCCGATGAGGAATTGGGCCGCCGCGAGCGGCAACGAACCGCAGCCCTGTCTGGCATCCTGGAGTACTCCTTTGCGCCTTCGGGCCGCGCCCTGCTGTTTCCGCTCGGCGGCAACCTCTACTACTGCGATCTCGTCAAACCCGCGAAAGACGCGGTGGTGGAAATCAATCAATCGAATAGCTTTGCGTCGGACGCGAGCATCTCTCCGGCGGGCGGCTACGTCGCGTTCGTTCGAGATCAGAATCTCCATGTCTATGACCTCGCGAAAGGCCAAGGCAAGGCGCTGACGAGTGATGGGGGCGGTGCGATCAAGAACGGCATGGCCGAATTCGTCGCCCAGGAGGAAATGGACCGCAGCACCGGTTACTGGTGGGCCCCTGACGATCGGCATATCGCGTTCGCGCGCGTCGATGAAACTCCTGTCAAAGTCACCCAGCGCTTTGAAATCGCGGCCGACAACGTCGCGACGTTTGCCCAGCGTTACCCCGCTGCCGGCGGACCCAACGTCCTGGTGCGTCTGGGAGTGACCGATGTTCAAAGCGGAGCCGTCACTTGGATCGACTTGGGCCAAGAGACCGACATCTACCTCGCGCGCGTCAACTGGCTACCGGATGGCAAGACGCTCGCGATTCAGCGCGAGAGCCGCAACCAGCGCAAGCTGGATCTGTTGTTTGCGGACATCGAGACCGGTCAGAGCCGGATCGTACTGACTGAAACGAGCAAGACCTGGATTGATCTGCACAGTGAACTATCTTTTCTCACCCAGTCGCGTGAATTCGTCTGGGCATCGAATCGCGATGGCTACCGCCATTTGTACCTGTACGACTACGAGGGCCATTTGTTGCGGCAGCTCACGGCTGGCGCTTGGAACGTCGATGACTTCAGAGCGCGAGCCATCAAGGGGATCGACGAGAAGCGTCGATTGATCTATTTCACGGCCACCGAGAAAAGTCCCACCGAACGCCAGCTCTACAGCATCTCGCTGGATACACAGGATCCGCGCAAGGTCGAGCGGATCTCGCAGAATAACGGCGTGCACAGCATCACCATGTCGCCCGATGCCGGTTTCTACGTCGATAACTTCACCAACAGCACCCAACCGCCGCAGGTCCACTTGCATTCGGCGGATGGAACGGTCCTGGTGCCGCTGCTCGAGAACCGCTTGGATGCGCACCATCCGGACGCGCCCTATCTTGCGGACAACTCGGCACCTGAGATCGGCACTCTTACCGCCGCCGACGCACAGACGCTGTATTACCGGCTATTCAAGCCTCTGAATTTCGACCCGGCCAAGCATTACCCCGCCATCGTGGATGTTTACGGCGGCCCCGGCGTGCAAAGAGTTCTCGACAACTGGACCGGCAGCTCATTCACGCAGATTCTGACGCGCGCCGGCTACGTGGTGTTCCAGTTGGACAACCGCGGCACGGCCTTCCGAAGTACCGCATTCCAAACGCCGATTCACGACAAGCTGGGCGAGGTCGAAGTGGCCGATCAAGTGCAGGGCGCGCGTTGGCTCGGCTCGCAGAGCTTCGTCGATCCCGAGCGTATCGGCGTGTGGGGCTGGAGCTACGGCGGCTACATGACGCTGATGCTGATGTTCAAGGCCCCAGACGTATTTCGCGCGGGTGTGGCGGGCGCACCCGTCACTGACTGGACCTTGTACGATACCCATTACACCGAGCGCTATCTTGATCGGCCTCAGGACAATGCTGCCGGCTATTCGGCCAGTTCCGTCCTGCCCTATGCCAAAAACCTCAAAGGCAAACTCTTGGTGATGCACGGGATGGCGGATGACAACGTGCTGTTCCTTCACAGCACCAAGCTATTTCGCAAGCTGCAGGATCTCGGTAAGCCCTTCGATGTGATGGTCTACCCTGGGGCGAAGCATGGACTGATACGGCAACACGACGGACGACATGCCTATGAAACGGTGCTCCGCTTTTTTAACGAGAACCTGAAACGGTAAGGCGCCCGACCTATCGGCTCACGAATTATGCGCCCAGGCCAGCATGTTGCCGACGCTCGCACGCAGCATCAACCCGCCAATTGCACTATCCCTGCCGCGCAGCCAAGCGTGCAGCGGGCGCTTGAACAGCTTAGGGATGGGCAGCAGCCGGGTCCAGTAGTGTAGCGGGTAGCGGTTCGCGAATGGTGCGATGTGGGGTGCTGCGAAGCCGGCGCGCTGCAACGCATGTGACAGGCTGGGCGGGGAAAAGATCTGCAAGTGCTCGATATCGATGATTGGCGAGCGAGCACCCAGCAGGCGCATCAACCAATGCCGGTAATTGTGCGACACAATCATGACGGCGCCCCCCGGTTTCAGCAGGCGACGTGCAGCAGCGAGGAACCGATAGGGGTCATCGATGTGCTCGAGCGTCTGGTTAGCGATGATGAGGCTGAAATGGGCTTTGGGTAGGTCCGCCGGATCGAAGCTTTCGATGCGGATCAGGTCACGCAGGTCCGGAGCCGCCGACAGTGCCGCACGACGCGACGGTTCTATGCCGATCAATTCCTCAAATCCCAGCGCTCGAAGATGCCAAAGGAGTGCCCCATTACCGGCGCCGATCTCAAGCGCGCTTGCGCGATCGGGCAAGCGCGCAATGCGACTGGACAGCGCCTCCGCGTAACTCGCCGCGGCGAATTGCGCCTCCGAATCACTGTCGTAGCCGGTGTCGGCATAGGCGCGCGCCAGAAAGTCGGCGGATGGGATCCGCGGCGCATATAGCAGTTCGCATCCCGGGCACACCACCATGCGCAGGCTCATGTACTCGGGCTCCTTGCGCGAGGCGTACGACATGTCGTCGATGCGGTTCGGATCGATGCGCTGGGGATACAGCTCGTGAGTATCATCGGTGTTACCGCACACCGGGCAGGGACGCGCATTGAGGTGGCCCAACAGGCTCATGCTCGCGGCGGCGGCGTCATGGGTACTCCGCGCCAGCTGACTCAATGGGTACTCTCCTTTCGCGCGAGCACGGTATAACCCAGCGTGTCCTCGGCAGTGCCCGGATAAATGAGGCCGAGATTGCCAAGTAGCACTGCCAACGCAGCGACCGGCAGCAGGCAAATCCCGAGCAGACACCACAGCGCGGCAGCGACCCCCCGGCGTCCATGTCCGACAAGCAGCAGCAGCACATAACCCAGCACCTTGTAGCTCGCCACCGCTAGAGCACCACCGCGTGCGTGAATGCGCACGTCACGGAAACCCGCAGCAGCGAGCAGATGCTTGAGCCCCGACGGGGTGTACCGCCAATAGTCGTGCGGCACGAAGTGCCAGCGCGCAGCAAATGGCACGGTCATGACAAGCTGCCCGTGTTTTGCGAGAACTCTCTCGAGTTCGCGTAAGAACGAACCAGGCTCCAGTACATGCTCAAGCGTTTCGGTACACAGCACGGTATCCACCTCACTATCCTCAATAGGCAGCACCCCACCCTGGAAGTAGCGGGTATCGGCTGTGCGGTAGCCAAATTGCGTCTCCGCTTCATCGATATCGACGGCGATATAGCGGACACTCGGTTGAATCAGGTCGCGGAAAGGCTGCGCGCCGCAGCCTACGTCGGCGAGCGTCCCGTGCACCCTAGGCAGCAGCACGGCAAGATCGCGCCAGATCGACCCGAACTGTAGGTCGACCAAGCGCCGCAACGGCGCCCTGATGCGCGCGGCCGCGCCCTGTACCCGCTCATGCGGCGGAGGCCGAAACCCCTCGCGCTCGCGCCGGCTCAGGTCTTCGCGCGGTAGCGACAAATCAGCCACTACCGCCCGCTTTGCGGATTTCGCCGGCTCGGATCAAATGGCGCCGGATAAAAGTGGGCCGCGCCTTCACTTCCTCGAAGATCTTTGCGATGTACTCGCCAATCAAGCTGATAGCGAAGATCGTGAAGGAACCGAAAAACATGATGAGCAGTACAACCGTGGTGATGCCCTGCGGCGCGAGCTTAGGAAAGAACAATCGCGCAAGCAATTGTAGAACACCGAGAACTGCCGAGATGATGACCAGCGTTACGCCGCTGAAGGTGAGCAAATCAAGCGGCGTGCGGCTGAACGCAAGAATCCCCTTCTTGGCCCAGCCGAAATTCTTCAACATATTGTTGGTAGAGCGCCCGAACATGCGCTCGGGCCGCTTGTACGGTACGCCGGTCTGACGAAAACCTACATAAGCGCGCAGTCCCCGCAGGAACAGGTCACGTTCCTCACAGGCAAGCAACCACTGCACGACTCGACGGTCGATCAGCGAAAAATCGCCGGCATCGTGCGGAATCGGTACGGAAGAGAAGTAATCAAAGATGCGGTAAAAGGCCTTGTAGGCGATCTGCATGTACCACGACGCCTCGCGCTTGACGCGCACACCGTAAACCACATCGAAGCCTTCGCGCCATTTTTCCACGAACTCCGGAATGAGTTCGGGCGGATCCTGCAGATCGCCGTCCATCAGTACCACCGAGTTTTTGGCCGCGAGTTGCATGCCGCTGCGGAAGGCCGCTTGTGAGCCGAAGTTGCGCGAATGCGTGATGCCTAGAACATGAGGATTGGCTGCGCTAATCCCCCGAATCACTTCCTCGGAATCGTCCGGGCTGCCATCGTTGACAAAGATGATTTCGTAGTCGATGTTGAGCGTCGCAAACATACGCTCCAGGCGCTCCGCCATGACAGGGATGGCCTGGCTGTCCTTGTAACAGGCAATGATCACGGTTACGCTGAAGACTCGGTCGAGAGCGCGCTTTTTCGATGCGCGCTCATACATTTGCACATCCTCGAGTCCGGCATACCAGCGAGCGGTACGCGCAAGCCCGTCATCCAGCGCAACCTCGGCGTGCCAGTCCAACACCGTCGCGGCGCGAGTAGGATTGGCGTACCAGTCGCTGACATCCCATGCGCGTCCGGGCATGGTCGAGAATTCGGGCTCCGCATCGATGCGGAACTGCGCCTTCGCGAGATATGCCAGATCGCGGATCGTGGTCTTGCGTCCGCTCCCAATATTGAAAGAGTCCCCGTAATGCTCCGGACGAAGTTCTATTGCAGCGCACAGAAAGGCACGAGTCACGTCGTCAACGTAGACAAAATCGCGCGAAGTTTGGGGATCGACAAACGGCGGGAGCTGACCCTCGGTTGCCCGTGCCACCAGGGTTGGAATCAGACGCGATCGATCCTCAAGCGGCCCGTAGACCGAGTAGAGGCGCAGATTGGCGCAGCGCAGTCCGCGATGATGTCCTGAAAAGTACACCAGGCTCGCGGCAGCGTTCTTGGTGACTGCGTAATGGCTGTTTGGTTTGGGCGCCGCCGTTTCGTCGGGCGCCGCCGAGTCGGCGCCGTATTCCGAGGAACTGCCAGCGTGAATATAGCAGTGGGTGCCCCGCGACAGCAGCTGTTCGATCAGTTCCTGCTTGAGCACCACATTGGTCTGGTACATCCGCTCCGCATCCTGCTCGAAGGAGTAGGCGCCATAGGCCACGCAGTCGAACACCGTAGCCGGCTGAACGCGGTCGAGCAGACTTGCAATATTGCCGCGCGCGAGCAAGTCGACGGTAATGATGTGATCGTCGCCGAGATCGGCCACCCGCCAGGCTGGATCGCGCGAAGCAGTGCCGAACACGTCCTGACGCACGCTGAGCACGGTACGCATCAGGTTCGCACCCACGAAGCCACTGGCTCCCAGGACCAGAATCGGTCCATGCAGTTCACGGGCGAGGGAGTCGGTCGAATTCATACGCAAAGCCGCGCGGCCGTGGCGCGCTCGCCCAGCCTCTCCAGAATGCTAGATACGTCGAGGCCGCACTCATGTCGATGCCAGTGCTGCGATCCATAGCGACCCGAAGGGTAGCCACGCGCGTGCGCATGCAGCAGCGACGGGACCCGGCGACCGAGCAGCGCGAGGGTATGAAGGAATTGCTGACCGAAGCCGCCTGCCGCGACATGTTCCTCGACTAAACTGAGAACCGGCGTTGTCGCGAGGGAGTCGAGCAGCGCCTGGGGCGGCGACGCGGGTGGGCTGCCCCCCATTTCGCTCACCACCCATAGCGTCGGACGCTCGGCCAGCGGCCGGTCGCGCGTCGCGCGCCATAGCCCACCGGCAATAGGGCCTACGGCCACGATCATTCCGGCATCACCATACTGCAGCAGTCGCCACGGAGCATAGGGCGGCAGCGCGCTTTCATCGTCGAGTTCCGATCGGCCAAGCCTCAAATAAGCGGGTTCACTGCGTGTGCTCATACTGCGCACCATCGGCTCGACGTCGGCGTCGAACGCAGGGATGTGGGCGCGCATCCCGGGCAGAGTGAGCAGCACGCCATAGTCCTCGAGAGCATGGTGGGTGGCCCCCATAGGTCCGTAGGCGTAGCCGCCGCCGTTACCTACCAAGCGCACCGGCAACTCGTTGATACAGACATCGTTGCGGATCTGCTCAAATGGACGCGCGTAACAAAACGGTGCGATGCTGTACACCCACGACTTGCCGCCGGTTCGCGCCATACCCGCGGCCACCGACACCATGTTTTGCTCTGACACCCCGGCGTTGATGAAGCGCGCGCCAAGTGCTTTCTCGAGCGGCTCGAGTGCCATGAAACCGAGATCGCCTGTCAAAAAAAAATAGGGTTCGCGCGTCGCCAGCGTTACCATCGCGCTGCAGAAGGCGTTTCTCATACCGATACCACACGTGGATCGTGGCGGTCTTCGTCGGCGCTCGGCCCCGCCTCCTCGAGTTCGCGCAGTGCAGCCGCATACTGCTCGCCAGTGAGCGGAAGGTAGTGCCATTCCATGCGGTTTTCCATAAATGACACGCCCTTGCCTTTCACGGTGTGCAACACGATCAGCGAGCCGGGATTGGCGCGTGCTGCAGCGGCAATTGCAAGGTGATCATGCCCATCCACGTGCACCACCGGAAGCCCGAAGCTCCGCAGGCGCGAACCGAGATCCTCCATCGAAGCCACGTCGCGCGTTGAGCCGAAACCCTGCAGGCCATTGAGATCGACGAACACGGTGATGTTGGACAGTTTCCGGTGTGCGAAGAAAATCAGCGCCTCCCACATCGACCCTTCCTGCCATTCCCCATCTGACGTGAGGCAGTAAACGTGCCCCGCCTGCCCGCTCAAATGACGCGCCAACGCCATGCCCAGCGCCACCGGAAAGCCGTGACCCAAACTGCCCGTCGCCACTGGGATCCGCTTGCTCCAACCTGGCACGGGATGGCCAGCGAGCAGCGTCCCGTCGCCATGAAAGGTCGCGAGATCGTCATCGCAAAGCAGTCCCAAACTCCACAACGTAATGTACAGCGCACCGGCGGAATGGCCCTTTGACAGAATGAAGTCGTCCGCGGGGCCCATCACTCGGTGATGCAGAGTAAGCATGGCATCTAGGGCCGACAGGTTACCGCCCAAGTGACCGATACGCCGCTCGAAGTGCATGCGCAATAGTCGGCGCCGCGCGGTTCGCGCAAGACCACGTAGTTCGATGTCGAGCGACTGCTCAGTTCCCACGGAACACCCAACGGTCATTCAGAAAGTACGCAAGAACGGCGAGCGGAAATACCAGCACTGATTGCGCACCGTAGGCTTCCAAACCCAGGCGCGCCAGGGCGCGCAGTCCCATCACATTGCAAGCATACAGGCATAGGTAGGCCGCGATAAAGCGCGGTAGGCAGCGAGGATCGAGCGACGCAAACACGAGCTTTCCGTAACTCAGAAAATTGAACACTGCGCCGACCGCCATCGCAACCGACACGGCCAAAAAATCAGGCCAACCCAGCGCCGTTAGGCCGGCAAATGCAATATAGCCGAACAGCGTATTCACGGTGCCCGCAACGATAAAGCGAACCACTTTCGGAATCGGCTTAGCGTCCATCATTGCCACTGCCCCGCAAGCTATCACGCAATTCCCGTTCCCACATGAGGTCGACAGCCGGGTTGTCGCATGACTGTCTGCCCTGAGGTCCAACCGGCAACGGATGCGGTCGGCGCAGCAGACGGCCGAAGACTTGGTCGCCCAAGCGCGCCACGTAATGCTCCGGATACTTTCCACACGCTGCCCCTATCAACGTTGCCTGCATATTGATCGGCCACGACGGCAACACGGCTGCTCGTGCGAACTCCTGAAACGGGGTCACTGCGCCAACCACGAGCATGCAACCCAGCACCATTTTTTTGCGCAATGCACCGACCTTCAACGCATCCGAGGAAAGAGCAAGGCACGCTCCAATTGCAAGGACCGTCAAGCTCGGAATTGAGGTGCGCATGACAAGGTCGTTTGCGGGACCAAAACTTAGCAGCGGCAAGAGCCCAAGAATCACCAAAGCTAGTACCACTTGGCTGGAGCGGCGAATCGCGAGGATGGCGATACCAGTGAGACCCGCCTCCAGCAGAAAAAACTGGGCTTGCCGCAGAAGCCCCATCGTCATGTCCGCGACCCCTCCGGCGCCCACCCCCCAGGCCTTGTGGATGCGGCCCGAATCGAGCGTGAGGTATCCTGTCACCACTATGCCTACCACGAGCGCCGGCGCCCACACACATGGATCTAGTAGGCTCCAGGAGCGTTCGCTCACCATGCTAGCGACTGTTTTCCAAAGTACAAACGGTATAATCCCGAGCGCCGTTAGCGGCGACCACAGTACAACTGCCACTACAACAATCGGTAGCATCAAATTGAGAGGCGTACCACGTTGATCCCTGCACAGCAGCCCAATGGTCAGCCAGCCACCAAGCGCATGGTTCGGCACCCAGAACAATTGCGTGGTCATTGAGGAATATTGGTAGTCGCCTGCCCACCATTCCAAATGTCGCGCGATGTCCCAGTGAACAAAAAAACGTGGTACGTCCAAAAGAATCCCAATGACATCGAACCCGCTAAAGAATATGACCACCGCTACCGCCATCGCGATGACACCCGCACGAAAGGGCATGAGCGACAGTACTTGCAGCAGAAACAGCGTCGCGCCAACGGCGGTCCAGACCGCCATGGCCAGATGCCCCACCGGTAGCCCCGCCCACTTGCCAACCAACGCCGCGGGCAAGTAGTACGCGAGCGGTGTCCGCAGAAGGCTCTGTTGCCCGTCGAGCGGACCATAGCCCACCGGCCACGATGAGACGACCAAGTCATGCAGGACCGCGTCCCGAATATGCCAATCCGCATTGGCATAGACCAGATGGTCGGTGCCGCCGAGTACAGTCCATCCGCAACCGACCAGCGCAGCGACGATGAAATGCATTGGCGTAATTGGCAAATGCGCTCCCCCGATGGGCCGTCGGGCGAGCAGCGGTTTGAGGGCATATGCCATGCAGGCGATTAGCGGTACCGCTGCCCATGCTTCTAGCCAACTGACCAGAAAAATCGCAAGCGGCAGCGTCAGGTATGCGATTGCTAGCCGATCTAGCAAGTCCAGCGGCAACGGGACATGAGGCTTAGTGTTTGCTGGGCAGACCATCGTCCAAAAACTACCAGATTATGTCCTGCCGTGCCGTGCATAGTTCTCGACACGAGTCACCAACACCGAATCTTGTTCGTATCGCTTAACGCTCATCAGGAATCGCGCTGTACGAGTAGGCATGATCCAGGTGTTCACGACAATTGCGGGAACTTGTGAGCACGGCGTCGGCACGACTTGCTCAGCCGAGGCGGTAATTTCGCATTCGCTATGATGGTTTGTGGCGGCTTTCCCGTCTTACCGCGCGCAACAATATTGGCTCGATTGATCAATTATCTAAGTGTTAGGGCGGTCAGAAAGTCAGCCAGAAAATCACTCGACCATATCGTTGCTCCCACTCGCCCGGATCGTCCACGCCTCTTCGAGCGCGAGTCCTCGCGCATACACCGGCGCCCCGACCGACTGGCACAGCGCGGCAAGGCCCTTAGCCGCAAGCGGCTCGCGAAGAACCAGAAAGCCGGCCTTCATCTGAGCCACGGCAACGGCGCGCCGGCTCGCCTCGCAGAGCTTCGTCAATCCCGCGCGTATCGGCGTGTGGGGCTGGAGCTACTTCGCCCCCGGGTGCTAAACACGGGCCCACCCGCCAACATGACGGGCGACACGCTTACGCGACGATCAAGCGGTTTTTCGACGAAAACCTGCGGCCCTGAGAACTGCTACGGCACCCTTTCGGTTTGGCTCGGATCCAGCAGCTTGAGGCCGTCGAAGCGCCGAAAATCCCGGCCGGCGGAGCACAGCGTTGCACCATGGGCGAGTGCAGCCAGCGCAGCATCGGTCACCAGCGTATCGCGCGTCAATCCCGGTCCGGGCTCGAGCAATCCCGCTGCCTTATTTCAGGGCATTTGACAGATACGGCAGCAGCAAGCCCTGCTCGCTGCTGGCGATGAAGGGGCGGCCGGCGGGAAACAAGCTTGGAATATTGACCACCTGCAATAGCACCCACAGTCGCATGAAACGCTCGCGATAGCGCACCCGACTGCCGCGCTTTTCCAAAATAGCATTGTTGCCTTTCAAAAAAGGACGCAACGCCGCGCCCACCGAACTGTTGTTTTTGAAGCCCGCGAAGCGAATGAAAGAATCGGTGGAGGTCTCTTCATCTTCCCGGATAGCGGTGGCAAAGAGCACGCGCCGCTGTGCGGGAGTCGCCGATTCAAGGATCAGTTCGCCCCGCCGGCTCACTTCGGCGAGCAGTGCCGAAAACGCCCGTTTGAGTTCCTCTTGCCCTAAGCGTCCGGGCGTCGATTGTGTCCACAAGTGATAGGCGAGCTGTTGCTGGTCATTCGGCGACTCCCCGGCCAAGGCAAAAATCGCCTGCAGGGTGTCCGCGGACAGTTCGCGTTTACCGCGCGCGAATTGCTCCTTGAAGAATTTCGCCATGTCCGCTTGCGGGATCGGCCCCACATCGAGAATCGTCGCGGATTGGTAAAAATGACTGCGCTCCGCGGTAAAGAGTTCGAGCATCGAACCCCGGGCACTGCCAGCGAAGAGGTAGGCTACATGGGTGTGACGCTGGATTTCGGCACGCAGCACCCCGAGCAAGTGACGCGACTCGCGCTCATCAAGATTCTCGACGATCTCCTGGAACTCATCGAAGAACACCACCAGCGGCCGCCAGCGACTCGCCCGCTCGATAGCGTCCATGGCGCGAATCACGGTAGAAGCCTTTGGCTTAGTCCTGCGCGCTCACCGATAAAATTCCATGCAAGCTCACATTCACTTCGCCGATGAAGGCAAGCGCCTCTTTCAGGGGTTCCGGCAAGTGCTTGGTGAGCGCCCGATGCGCTTCGAGCGTCGTCGAGAGCCGCAGTAGCAGCCGGTCGATGAAGTCCTCAACGGAGTCGAGGCCTCGCAGATCAATCGCCACCAGGACCCGATCCGGCCGGGTCAGCGTATGCTCGACCAAGCTCGATTTACCCATGCGCCGCTCACCCAGGAGCACGATTCGTTGCTGATGAGTGGCCGCCTCGAGTACGCTCGACTCGAGCTGTGGGCGCGAACAGAAGGATTTACCCGGAATCAGAACCTGGCCATACACAAAGGGATTGGGGATCGCCGCGGCGGCACTCATGGCATCACTTGCTGTGGGTTCCAACACTAATCAGTTTTAAATTTAACACCAATATGTGTTACTGAGCAACCGGCGGTGAGGCACGGCGTAGATCCCATCTCGACAGCGCGCGGACTGTTGCCAGAGCAAGTGATTTCGCATAAACCATGACGGCTTGTAACGCCCTTCCCCGCTTGCCGCACGCGCCAATATTGGCTCGTTTGGTCAATTATCCGAGTGGCGCGGCGGCCGGCAAATCAATGATCTCGTTGGTCCCGCTCGCTCCCAGCTTCCATGCCTCGTCGAGCGCGAGTCCGCGCGCATACACCGGCAGGGAGACCGATTGGCACAGCGCGGCAAGGTCGCTCACTGAGAGCGGCTCGCGAAGAACAATGAAATCCGCGCCCATCTGAGCCGCAGCAGCGGCTTGCGCGGCGCCAGCGCAAAGCGTGCCGCGAACCCCCGCTGCGTTGGCGACATCGTCATCTTCAGTTGATAAGGGCTTCGCCCCAAAAACGCGGATCGAATAGTACGGCGACATCCACTGCCTCAGCCGCTCCGGCAACCGCAGCACCGCCACGATCGGCTTATCCGCCGGCAACAGCTCCGCCACCGCCAGCTCGCATTGAGTACACCAGCGCAGTGCCTGACCGTCGAGCCCCTGGGGCTCGCCGCTGTAGCTCTTCACGACCCACATATCCAGCAAGACCTCGCGCGACGGGTAGGCGTGCCGCACGCGGATCAGCGGCCGCGGCGTGGTAATGGTGATGGTGATTCCAAGCTCTTCGCGCAGCTCCCGCGCGAGCCCCGCCAAGCGCTCCTCACCCGGCTCGAGTTTCCCGCCGGGGAACTCCCAGCCGCCCGCCATGTGCTTGCCCGCGGGTCGCTGGGCGATCAGCACTCGGCCCGCCGCGTCGATCACCGCCGCGGCGACCACGTGAATGAACGGGCGGGGGTTGTCCCGGCTCAACGGTGGTCCGGGCTCAACCGCTCGCTTGCTGCAAGGCGCCGTGGCAGTGCTTGTACTTGCGCCCTGACCCGCAGGGACAGGGTTCGTTGCGTCCGACCTTGGGCATCTGGCGCACGAATGGCGCGGCGGCGGGTCCGCTCGCGCGCGGATCCATTTCCATGACGTTGCCGGCGGAGTTCGGCGGGTCACCCGCTCCGGGCTCGCCCAATGCCGGTGCAGCCTGAATCGGTGAAATCGCCTCGGCGTGCTGTGCCTGCAGCGCACGGGCGAGCCTTTGCTGCCGCTCCAGCTCCTCGCGCTCGATCTCGACCTGGCTGCGCACCTGGATCTTCGATACCGTGGTTACCGTATCGAACTTGATGCGATCCAACATCGCGGAAAACAGTTCGAACGCCTCGCGCTTGTATTCCTGCTTGGGATTCTTCTGCGCATAGCTGCGCAGGAAAATGCCCTGCCGCATGTAGTCCATCGCGGCAAGATGCTCGCGCCAATGCTGGTCGAGGGTGCGCAGCATCACTTCTTTTTCGATGTAGCGCATGACCTGGGGACCGACGTTGGTCTGTTTCTGGTCGTAGGCCTCTTCGAGCGCGGCGACGATCTTGTTGCGCAGACCCGAACCGTCGCCGGCCTCCTCGGCCTTCACCCAAGAATCGACCGGCAGCATCGGACCGAAATCCCGCTCGATGGCTTGGGCCAAGCCGGGTACGTCCCATTGCTCCTCGGGTGCGCCGCCCGGCACGTATTGATCCACCATCTGGGCGACCACGTCCTCGCGAATCCCCTTGACCGCCTCGGCCACATCCTCGGCGCTCATCAGATCGGTGCGCTGCTGATAGATCACGCGCCGCTGATCGTTCGCCACGTCGTCATATTCCAGCAGCTGTTTGCGGGCATCGAAATTGTGCTGCTCGACCCGCCGCTGCGCCCGCTCGATTTGGCGGGTCAACATGCCGCTTTCGATCGCTTCGCCGGCTTTCATGCCGACGCGGGTCATGAGCGCCTTCATGCGCGTCGGGTCGCCGAAGATGCGCATCAAATTGTCTTCGAGCGACAAGTAAAAGCGGCTCGAGCCCGGATCGCCTTGGCGGCCGGAACGGCCGCGCAATTGATTGTCGATGCGCCGGGACTCGTGGCGCTCGGTGCCGACGATGTGCAGGCCGCCCGCGGCGACCACTTGCTCGTGCCGTTTGCGCCATTCGTCGTGAATGTGCTTGAGTTCCGTCTCGTTGGGATTCTCGATCGCATCGATCTGAGTCTGCGGGCTGCCGCCGAGCACGATGTCCGTGCCGCGTCCGGCCATGTTGGTGGCGATCGTGATGGCGCCGGGGCGGCCCGCCTCGGCCACGATGTGCGCTTCGCGCTCGTGCTGCTTGGCGTTGAGGACTTCGTGCGGGATGTTCGCGCCCTGCAACAGCTTGGCGAGACGCTCGGAGGTTTCAATCGAGGTCGTTCCGACCAGAACCGGCTGGCCGCGCTGCACGCAATCCTGGATGTCCTCCAGGATGGCCTGAAACTTGTCCTGCTCGGACAGAAACACCAGATCGGATTTATCCTTGCGGATCATCGGTTTGTGGGTCGGAATCACCACCACTTCGAGACCGTAGATCTGCTGGAACTCAAAGGCTTCGGTGTCCGCGGTGCCGGTCATGCCGGACAATTTCGAGTACAACCGGAAGTAATTCTGGAAGGTGATGGACGCGACGGTTTGATTTTCCTCGCGCACCTTGACGCCTTCTTTGGCCTCGACCGCCTGATGCAGACCGTCCGACCAGCGGCGTCCCTGCATGGTACGGCCGGTGAACTCATCGACGATGATCACTTCCCCTTGGCGCACGATGTACTCGACATCGCGCTTGTACAAGGCATGTGCGCGCAGGGCCGCGTTCAGGTGATGCATCAGCCGGATGTTGGTGGCGTCGTACAGACTTTCGCCATCGCGCAACAGGCCTATCTCCGCCATCAACTCTTCGACCTTCTGATGGCCGTCCTCGGTCAGCGTCGCCTGTTTGGTCTTTTCATCGACGGCGTAGTCGCCGGGACCGTCTTCGACCTTCTGCCGGATCAAGCGGGGAATCAGCGCATTGATCTTGAGGTAGAGCTCGGTGCTCTCCTCGGCAGGACCCGAGATGATCAGGGGCGTGCGCGCTTCGTCGATCAAAATGGAGTCGACTTCGTCCACGATCGCAAACGACAACTTGCGCTGGACTCGGTCCTCGAGCCTGAATGCCAGGTTGTCGCGCAGATAATCGAAGCCGAACTCGTTGTTGGTGCCGTAGGTGATGTCGCAGGCATAGGCCGCGCGCTTCTCGTCGGGCGACTGGGCGTTCTTGATGACGCCCACCTCGAGCCCCAGGAAGCGAAACACCGGCGCCATCCAGTCCGAGTCGCGCTGCGCCAAGTATTCGTTGACCGTGACGACATGCACACCCTCGCCCGTGAGGGCGTTCAGGTACGCCGGGAGAGTGGACATGAGTGTCTTACCCTCGCCGGTGCGCATTTCGGCGATTTTGCCAAGGTGCAGCGCGAGGCCGCCGATCAGCTGCACGTCGAAGTGACGCAAGCCCAACTTGCGGCGCGATGCCTCGCGCACCAAGGCAAAGGCCTCGGGCACCAGATCATTCAGCGGCGTCCCGGCGGCGAACCGCGCCTTGAGTTCCCGCGTCTTCTCGGGGAATTGCGCATCAGCCAAGGCGCTGATGCTTGCCTCGAGGCCATTCACTGTCGTGACGGTGCGGCTCAGCTCCTTCACGAGGCGCTGATTACGGCTGCCAAATACCTGGGTCAGAAGCTTCCACACGCGAGGGAGTCCTTGAGAAAACTGGGTATTGTACGGATAGACCGGAGGAGCGGGAAATCGTTTCGACGGCATCCCCTGGAACCACGAGCGCGATCGACCTGACGCGCACCCCGGGGCGGATCTTAAATGCCGCCGGCCCTAGGGCCTAACGATCCTCTCCGATGAAGCGCAACGGATCGACCTGAGTGCCGTTTTTCAGCACTTCGAAGTGCAGGTGGGGCCCGGTGGATCGGCCGGTCGACCCCATCAGTGCGACCTCCTGGCCCTTGCGAACCATGTCGCCTTGTTTGACCAGGATCTTCTCATTATGGCAGTAGCGCGTCGCCAAACCATTGCCGTGATTGATCTCGACCATTTCGCCGAACCCGGCGCGATCACCCGCGAAGGTCACCAGACCCGCCGCAACGGAGCTCACCTTGGTGCCCTCCGGACCGGCAAAGTCCAGACCCTTGTGCACCGCGGTATAACCGGTGAAGGGGTCCGCGCGGCGTCCGAAATAAGACGAGATCCACCCGTCCTGCACGGGCCGGCCCTCCGGGTACACCTGCTTATTGAGCTCTCGCGTCAGAATGAGGTTCTCGAGCACGCCCAATTGCTGCTCGCGATTGGATAACTGGGTCTGCAGGTCATCGACCATGGCACTGAGGTTCGGAATTTGCGCCGGTTGCCCGTCCGCGCCGCTCTCAGCGCCTCCCAGGGCGGGAGGGTTGCCAAAATCGAACTCACCGTCATCGAGCTTGGCCATGCGCGTGAGGCGCTTGCCCAAAGCATTGACCCGGATGACATTGGCGTTCATCTGGCCGACACGCATGGCCAAGGCGTTGACCTTTTCCTGCAGGGCGCGCTTCAGGTCCTCAAGCTGGGCTTGTTGGCGCAATAGATCGGCCGACCAATTGCCCAACTGATTGATCGGATTGCCCGTCCCGTGCCGCGCACCCAGACCCACCCCAATGGAAAACGCACCGCCCACGATGCCGAGCACCAATAACACGGCCGCCGTCACAACCATGGGATGTCGGAGGTCAAATTGCTTCACCCGGCCCGACTTACGGCCGACAAATATGACATTCATACGGATTATGCTTCCAACGCCGTCATCGTGCTTCAAACCGGTGCATTATGTCCTACGGAAGATTGGACCCATGCCCGGCGCGGTTGCGCCTAGACTATGCAGAAAGTTGACTCAAAACAAGGAATTCCGCACGGTTTTCCTATCCAGTTCAACGCCATACTGTCGTGTTGCAATGCAAAATCCTAGAAGCGTCAGGGACTTATTGTCACGAACTGGAAACAAAGTTACCGCGCTGAAAACGCGGTCGCGCGAGCGCTCCTTGGTCGTCGAGGAAGTTCGAGCGGCTCTGCCCGCCCGGCTGGCCCTGGCGGTCGCCAGTGCGGGTATCGAGCAGGGGCGACTCACGATCGGGGTCGTGGGAGCAGTTTGGGCTTCCCGAATCCGCTACGTGACGGAATCAGTCCGCAAACAAGTCGCGGAATCCATGGGTATAGCTGTCGTCAGCGTGCGAGTGCGAGTCGTACCACCGGGGTCCGGTGCGTAACAACTAATGCTGCGATGCAGGCTGGAAAGGCATGCCCGCGAGGGCGCTGACCCCGCTCAAGCCCGGGCCGCAGCCGCCGCCACGTAAGAAATCGGTGCGTCGGCCAAGCTCTCGAAGGTGACTTCCTGCCAGGCGCTCTTCGTGTCGATGAGCGCACGCAGCAGCTTGTTGTTGAGCGCATGCCCCGACTTGTAGCCGCTGAACTCACCGATCAGGCTGTGCCCCAAAAGATACAGATCGCCGATCGCGTCGAGAATCTTGTGCTTCACGAATTCATCTTCGTAGCGCAAGCCGTCTTCGTTCAACACCCGGTAGTCGTCGAGCACGATGGCATTGTCCATGTTGCCGCCGAGGGCCAGATTGCGCGCTCGCAGGCTCTCGAGGTCACGCATGAAACCGAATGTGCGCGCACGGCTCACTTCGCGCAGGAACGAGGTGGTCGAAAAATCCATCGACGCGACCTGGGAATGCTTTTTGAATGTGGGGTGATTGAACTCGATCTCGAAGTTCACTTTGAAACCGTCATAGGGATCGAAGCGCGCCCACTTGTCGCCATCCTCGACCTGCAAGCTTTCGAGGATGCGAGTGAAGCGCTTGGGCGCTTTCTGCTCCTCGATGCCCGCCGACTGCAACAGGAATACGAAGGGCCCGGCACTCCCGTCCATGATCGGTACTTCGCCGGCGCTCACTTCGACCAGCGCATTATCGATGCCCAGCCCCGCCAGGGCCGACAGCAGATGCTCGACCGTCGACACTTTGACGTCGCCCTTGTGCAGGGTCGTGCCCATGGTGGTGTCGCCGACATTCTCGGCATGCGCCTTGATGTCGACCGTATGATCCAAATCCGTGCGGCGGAAGACTATGCCGGTGTCCGGCAGCGCCGGCCGCAGGGTCATGAGGACCTTCTTGCCCGTGTGCAAACCCACGCCCGTGGCGCGAATCGAATTCTTGAGGGTTCTCTGATTCAGCATCTTAAGTGAAACCGCTTTGTTTAATATGACAAAGGTACCACAGGGCTCATCGCCGCCTGAACTCCAAATTCGACCGCACTGAGGACTGCGATTCCCCTAAGTCGCGCGCACCCTGACAATTCTTAACATCGAGCTCATCGAGCTCATCGAGCTCACGACGAGCATCCCAAACCGGCGCCCGGGAGATCCTATCCCCGCGGGCGCCAAAGCCTGGAATGTACTACCCTTACCCTAGTCCGCCTGGCGGCGCAGAAACGCCGGAATATCCAGCAAATCCTCCGATCCGACATCCGCGCGCAGGCCGTCGCCCACGGCGCGCTGCCGCTGTACCGTCGGCTTGTCCAACATGGCGTAGTCCGTGGGCGCCATCGGCGACCGGGGACGCACCACCCGCATGTTGAGCGGGGGCGCAATGGCGGCTGCAGCCTGCGCCTGGTGCGCTGCCGGCCGTGCCGCCGCCACGGGCTTGCCCAATCCGGTGGCCACGACCGTGACCCGAATCTGGTTGGCCATGTCGGGGTCGATCACCGTACCCACCACCACCGTGGCGTCGTCGGAAGCGAATTGCTTGATGACATTGCCCACTTCCTGGAATTCACCGATGGACAGATCCATGCCCGCGGTGACGTTGACCAGAATGCCCTGAGCGCCCGAGAGGTTGATGTCCTCGAGCAGCGGACTGGAGATCGCCGCTTCGGCCGCTTCACGCGCCCGGTCGTCGCCCGCCGCACTGCCCGAACCCATCATGGCCATGCCGGTTTCGGACATGACGGTGCGCACGTCGGCGAAGTCGACGTTGATCAGGCCCGGCCGGGTGATCAGCTCCGCGATGCCCTGCACCGCGCCCTGCAGCACCGTGTTCGCCGCCTTGAAGGCGTCGAGCAGCGTGGTGCTGCTGCCCAGCACCGACAACAGCTTCTGGTTCGGAATGGTGATCAGCGAGTCCACATACTTGGACAGCTCCAGCATGCCTTGATCAGCCACGCGCGAACGCTTGTTGCCTTCCATCTCGAACGGCCGGGTAACCACCGCCACGGTCAGGATGCCGAGTTCCTTGGCGACCTGCGCCACCACGGGAGCCGCGCCCGTGCCGGTTCCGCCGCCCATGCCGGCGGTGATGAACAGCATGTCGCAACCCTCGATGAGCTCGATGATGCGATCACGGTCTTCCATCGCCGCTTGACGGCCCACCTCGGGGTCGGCGCCGGCGCCCAGCCCCTTGGTGATGTTGCAGCCGATTTGCAATGCGGTGCGCACCTTGGAGTGCTTCAGCGCCTGCGCATCGGTGTTGATGCAAATGAAATCCACGCCCTCGAGGCCGGCTTGGACCATGTGCGAGACGGCATTGCCGCCGCCGCCGCCCACGCCCAGCACCTTGATGACGGCGCTTTGACTATAAGAATCCATCAGTTCGAACATTCCAGTACTCCTTCATAGTATGTTTTCAGAAATTGCCTTGAAACCAGGCCTTCATTCGCTCAAAAATATTCTTCATGCCGCCCGCTAGCAGCGGCGCTTCGCGCGCAAGAGTCCCATCGAGATTGCCCTTGGCGTAGAGCAGGAGCCCGACGCCGGTGGCATGGATCGGATTACTCACCACATCGACCAACCCGCTGACGTACTGCGGCACGCCCAGGCGCACGGGCATGTGGAACACTTCCTCGGCGAGTTCGATGGCGCCTTCCATCTTGGAACTCCCGCCGGTGAGCACGATGCCGGTGGCCACCTGCTCCTCCAATCCGGCACGGCGCAATTCGTCCCGGATCAAACCGAATAATTCTTCGTAGCGCGGCTCGACGATTTCCGCGAGCGTTTGCCGCGCCAGACGCCGCGGCGGGCGATCACCGACGCTCGGCACTTCGATGGTCTCGTCGGGATTCGCGAGCTGCGACAGAGCGCAGGCGTACTTGATCTTGATGTCCTCGGCGTACTGCGTGGGAGTGCGCATGGACACCGCGATGTCGTTGGTCACCTGATCGCCGGCGATCGGAATCACCGCGGTGTGGCGGATCGCTCCGCCGCCGAACACCGCGATGTCGGTGGTGCCGCCGCCGATGTCGACCACGCACACACCCAGATCCTTCTCATCCTCGGTGAGCACGGCGTAGCTCGAGGCGAGCTGTTCCAGAACGATGTCGTCGACGGCGAGGCCGCAGCGCTGCACGCATTTGACGATGTTCTGCGCCGCGCTGTCCGCGCCGGTGACGATGTGCACCTTGGCTTCGAGGCGCACGCCCGACATGCCGATGGGATCGCGGATGCCTTCCTGGCTGTCGATGATGTATTCCTGCGGCAGCACGTGCAGGATCTTCTGATCCGCGGGGATGGCGACCGCCTTGGCCGCGTCGATCACGCGCTCGACATCGCCCTGCACCACCTCCTTGTCCTTGATGGCGACGATGCCGTGCGAATTGAGGCTGCGCACGTGGCTGCCGGCAATGCCGGCGTACACGGAGTGAATCTCGCAGCCTGCCATCAATTCGGCTTCTTCCACGGCGCGCTGGATGGATTGCACGGTGGATTCGATGTTGACCACGACACCCTTTTTCAGGCCGCGCGAGGGATGGCTGCCGATGCCGATGATCTCGAGCTGGCCGTCCGCCTTGATCTCGCCGACGATGGCCACCACTTTGCTGGTGCCTATGTCGAGGCCGACCACTAGATTTCGATCAGAACGCTTAGCCATGTATCGTTGCAGCCTTTAAACGTCGGTATCGTCGGCATGTTTGGACGGTACCGAGGCCGGGACCGCCGGATTGCGCCAACCGATGGCAAAGCCATTGGAGTAGCGCATGTCCACATAAGTAATTTCATTCAAGCGATGCGCAATGACCTGCGATGCGGTGTGGATGAAGCGGTCGATGCGTTGATCGACTTCGCGCCTGCCCAAACGCACGGTCACTCCGCTGTCGAGATCCATCTCCCAGGCCCCGCGCTCATCCAAGCGCAGCGCCGCAACGCGCATGCCGGCTTCGAGCATGCGGCCCTGCACCGACAGATAGCGCTGTGCGACCTGCGATTCGGTGCCTTCCGGGCCGCTCAGGCGCGGCAATTCGGCCGGTACGTGCGCGGCTTCCCTGACGAACAGTTCGCCGCGCGTATTCAACAGACCCGAATCGCCCCAGCGCGCGGCGGCGGTTTGCTCGACCACCGTGACGTGCAGGCTGTTGGGCCAGCTGCGCTGAATGCGGGCGTGCTCCACCCAGGGCAGCGACTCGACCGCGCGCTGAATGCCGTCGAGGTCCGCCGACATGAAACCGGCCCGACTGAACGGCGCGACGGCCTTTTCGATTTGACCCGGGGAGACGCGCTGAAAGCTGCCGTCCATCGAGATGACGCGCACCGGACGATCGAGCGCCCAGGTGAGCGCCGCCAACGCCGCGAATGCGAGCACCAGCAACGCGGCGCGGCGGGCGTAGCTGCGCCACTCGATCACGAAGGCCGGCCACTCCCACTGCGGCTTCTGCACCTTGGGCCTGTTCTTGAATCGATTGCGGCGCAGAGCCAAGGTCCAGTTCATTTGCGTTCTCGCACGAAGCTGGTCTCGAGGACCCGCCACACCAGCTCTTCGAAGTCGATGCCGGATTGGCGCGCCGCCATGGGCACGAGACTGTGGTCGGTCATGCCCGGCGTGGTGTTGATTTCGATGAAATAGAACTTGCCCGTGGCGCGGTCGCGCATGAAGTCGACGCGCCCCCAGCCGGCGCAATCGGTCGCACGGAACGCTCCCAGAGCCGCCGCCTGAAGTTCCGCTTCGGCTTGCGCAGTAAGGCCGCTCGGGCAGTGGTACTCGGTATCGTTGCGGAAATATTTCGCTTCGTAGTCGTAGAACTCGGTCGCGGGCTGGATGCGGATCGACGGCAGACCGCGATCTTGCAGCACGCCCACGGTGTATTCGTCGCCGGTGACGAAGCGTTCGGCGAACACGATGGGATCGATGGCGCTCGCCTCGGCGTAGGCGCGGGGCAATTCGGCGGCGCTCTTGACCTTGGTGATACCGACGCTCGAGCCCTGCGACGCCGGCTTGACCATCAGCGGCAGGCCGATGCGCTGGAGCGCGCCTTGCAGATCATCGGGGCTCGACAGCACGGCATATTCGGGCGCGGCATAGCCCGCGCCGACCACGACGCGCTTGGTCTTGAGCTTGTCCATGGTCAACGCGGAGGCGAGTACGCCGCTGCCCGTGTAGGGCACCCCCAACCACTCGAGCGCGCCCTGCATCACGCCATCCTCGCCCCCCGGCCCGTGCAGGGCGATCCATGCCCGGTCGAACCCCTCGCTCGCCAAATTCTGCACCGGCCGGTCCTTTGGATCGAACGCGTGCGCGTTCACGCCGCGGCGAGTCAGGGCCGCGAGCACCGCGGTGCCGCTCAACAGAGAAATGTCCCGCTCGCTGGAATCGCCGCCGAGCAGCACCGCCACCTTGCCGAACTCCGTGGCGGAGCGCGCGCGTCGGGCGGCCGATTTCAGGGTGAGAAGACTCATGCGGGTTCTCCGACGATGCGCACTTCGGTGTGCAGCGTGATTCCGTGCGTCTGTTCCACCGTGCGCTGCACGTGCTGGATCAGCGCCTCGACATCGGCGGCGCGCGCGGCGCCGTGGTTGATGATGAAATTGGCGTGCTTCAGGGAGACCGAGGCATCGCCGATGCGAAAGCCCTTGAGGCCGGCGCTGTCGATCAAACGTGCCGCGTGATCGCCCGGCGGATTGGTGAACACCGACCCGCAGCTCCACTCGCCGATGGGCTGGGTCTGCTTGCGCTTGTCGAGCAACTCGCGAATGGCTTCGGAATTGACGCCCGGCGCGCGTTCGAACTCCAGCCGTGCGCCGATGAACCATTCGTTGTCCGGTCCCTTCACGCTGCGATAGCCGATGTCATAGTCGGCGGCCTTGCGCGTGTGCCGCATGCCGCGCCGGTCCAGCACGTCGACCTCCAGCACGTGGCGCCACGTCTCCTCGCCCCATGCCCCGGCATTCATGGCGAGCGCGCCCCCCAAGGTGCCGGGGATACCGGCAAAGAATTCCGCCGGGCCCAGCCCCCACTTCACGCATTGCCGGGCGATGCGCGCGCAGGGCACGCCGGCTTCGGCCTGGATGCGCGTCGCGCTCAGACGTTCGAGCGCACCCAGTGCGCCATGCGTGGAGATGACGGCGCCGCGGATTCCGCCGTCGCGCACCAAGAGGTTGCTGCCGAGCCCGATCCAGAGCAGCGGCACTTCCGGCCGCAGCTGGCGCATGAACGCCGCCAGATCCATGCCGTCGCGCGGCGTGAAGAAGAGGTCGGCAGGCCCCCCGACATGCCAGGAGGTGTGCTTCGACATCGGCACGTCGTGCAGCACCCGTGCGCTGAATTCGGGCGATACTTCCATGGACCGCTGTGCGCTCATTCCGGTGCTCCCGTCGCAAAGCGACTCTTGAGATCTTGAGCGACGGCGCCGATGTTGCCGGCACCCATGGTCAACACCACATCACCGTCGTGCAGCACTGCGCGCAAGCCGTCGGCGAGTTCTTCGACGCTGTTCTATGAAGATCGGCTCCACCAACCCGCGTGTGCGCACCGCGCGGCAGATGGCGCGGCCATCGGCGCCCGCGATCGGTGCTTCGCCGGCCGCATACACTTCGGTGACCAGCAGCACGTCGCATTCGCTCAAGCACCGCCCAAAGTCATCCAACAGATCGCGGGTGCGCGTGTAGCGATGCGGCTGAAACGCGAGCACCAGCCGCCGGCTCGGCCAGCCCTGGCGTACCGCATCCAAAGTGGCCGCGATCTCCGTCGGATGATGACCGTAGTCGTCGACGATGAGCGCGCTGCCGCCCGGCCATTCAAGTTCGCCCAATTGCTGCAGCCGCCGGTCGATGCCCTGGAACTGCGCCAGGGCGCGCTGAATCGCGGCATCGGGAATGTCGAGCTCGGTGGCCACGGCGATCGCCGCCAGCGAATTCAACACATTGTGGCGGCCGGGCAAATTGATGGTCACTCGGAGCGGTTCGCGGCCCGCACGCAGTGCCTCGTAACGCGACTGCAAGCCGTCGCGCACCATGTTGACGGCGCGAATATCCGCCTCCGGCGCGAAACCGTAGGTCACGAAGGGACGCGCCACGGCCTCCAGTATGCCTCGCACCTGCTCGTCGTCGCTGCACAGCACCGCGAGTCCGTAAAACGGCAGGTTGTGCAGAAAATCGATGAAGCTCTGCTTGAGCCGCGAAAAATCGCCTTCGTGGGTCGCCAGATGATCGTTGTCGATATTGGTGACGATGGCAATCATCGGCTGCAAGTGCATGAATGAGGCGTCGCTCTCGTCGGCTTCGGCCACCAGATACCGGCCGGCGCCGAGTTTGGCGTTGCTGTCGGCACTCTTTAATCGGCCGCCGATGACGAAGGTGGGATCCAAGCCGCCTTCGGCGAGCACGCTCGCCACCAAGCTCGTGGTCGTGGTCTTGCCATGCGTGCCGGCCACCGCGATCGAGTAGCGGAAGCGCATGAGCTCGCCCAGCATTTCCGCGCGCGGCACCACCGGGATGCGCTTTGCGAGCGCGGCCGCGACTTCCGGATTCGAGCGGTTGACGGCGCTCGACACCACCACGACATCGGCCTCCCCCAAGTGCTCCGCGGAGTGACCGATGAAAATCGTCGCGCCCAGGCGCGCCAGCCGCTGGGTGACCGCGTTGCCCTTGAGGTCGGAGCCTTGCACCCCATAGCCCAAGTTGAGCAGCACCTCGGCAATGCCCCCCATGCCGCTGCCGCCGATGCCGACCAAGTGAATGCGGTGGATCCGGCGCATGCGGTCTTCCATGCGCGTGCGATCGCTCGCGCGCGTGCGGTCGCCGCTGCGTGCTCGATCACCGCTGCGCGCGCGCTCGGTCATGCGTGCGCTCCGGCAGCGATGCACAGGTCCGCCAGCCGCGCCGCCGCGTCGATGATCCGCGAGCCGCGGGCGGCTTCGGCCATGCCGAGCAGCCGCGTCCGGTCGGCGATGAGTTCGCTGATCGCCTCGCCCAAGCGCTCTGGCGTGAGGTCTCGTTCCTGAATGAGCCGCGCGGCACCGCTTCGAACCATGACTTCGGCGTTCTTGGTCTGATGATCGTCGGTGGCCGTCGGCAGCGGTATGAAGATGGCCCCCAAACCCACCGCCTGCAGCTCGGCGACGGTCATGGCGCCGGCCCGGCACACGGCGAGATCGGCCCAGGACAGGGCCTCCGCCATGTCGTTGATGAACGGCAGCACCTCAGCCTCGACCCGCGCTTCGGCGTACGCGGCGCGCGCCGCCTCGAATCCGCGTTCCCCCGTCTGATGGCGCACCTGCGGCCGAATGCCGGGCGCCATGCATGCGAGCGCCTGCGGCACCATGGAGTTCAGGCGCAGCGCGCCTTGACTGCCACCGAACACCAGCAGGCGCGGCCGACTGTCGCGGCCCGCGAAGCGCGTTCGCGGCGCCGCGAGCGCCGCAATGTCGGCGCGCACCGGATTGCCGATCGCCCGCGCATGCACTCGAGGTTCGAAGCTGCCCGGAAACGCCTCCAGCACCTGCGTGGCCAAACGCGCCAGCCAGCGATTGGTCATGCCGGCAATGGCGTTCTGCTCATGGATCAGCAGCGGAACTCGCAGCAGCCACGCGGCGATTCCGCCCGGCCCGCTGACGTAGCCGCCGGCGCCGAGCACGGAACGCGGCCGCACGCGGCGCAGCACACCCATGGCCTGCGCCACGGCCTTGACGATGCGCAACGGCGCGAGCAACCAGGCCTCGAGGCCCTTGCCGCGGATGCCCGCAACCCGTACCCACTCGATCGCAAAGCCGTTGGCCGGCACCAGCCGCGACTCCATGCTCCCGGGCACGCCGAGCCACACCACCGCGACACCGCGGTCGCGCAACACATGGGCCACCGCGAGCGCCGGAAATACGTGCCCGCCGGTGCCGCCCGCCATGATGAGCACGGGGCCGCCGTTCATCGCACACCGCCCGGCATGCGCATCACGGCGGAGCGTGAGCTGCACTTCACTTCGTGATAAATCCGCAGCACCACGCCGAGCCACGCAAGGCTCACCAGCAAACTGCTGCGGCCGTAGCTGAGCAGCGGCAGGGTGAGTCCCTTGGTCGGCAGCACGCCCATGTTGACGCCGATGTTCACCGTGGCCTGCAATCCCAGCCACACGCCGAAGGCCAGCGCCAGATAGGATTGGAAACGCATGCCGGCCTGGGCCGCCATGCGCGAAATCTGAAACGCGCGCCACACCAGCGCCATGAACAGCGCGATCACGGCGAGCACGCCGACCAGCCCCAGTTCCTCCGCGAGCACGGCGAACACGAAGTCGGTGTGCGCCTCAGGTAAATAGAACAATTTCTGCACGCTGCTGCCGAGACCGACGCCGAACCAGGCGCCGCGGCCGATGGCGATCAGCGACTGCGTCAATTGAAAGCCGCCGTTGAAGGGATCGTCCCAGGGATGCAGGAATCCGGTGAGCCGCTTGAGGCGATACGCCGAGGTGAGTGCCAGCACTGCGAACGCCATCGCCGCCGCCGACACCAGCAGCAGCACGTAGCGTAGGCGAGCGCCGGCCACGAACAGCACGGCGAAACCGGTGGCGAACAGCACCGTGGCCGCTCCGAAGTCGGGCTCGAGCAGCAGCAGCACCGCGGCCACTGCCAACAGCCCCACCGGCTTGGCGAGGCCCGGCAGGGTTTGTTCGAGCTCGTTGCGTTTGCGCACGCAATAGCTGCACACCCAGATCAGCACCAGCACCTTGGAGAGTTCCGAGACCTGGAAATTGACCGGTCCGATGCGCAGCCAGCGCCGCGCGCCGTTCACCATCGCGCCGATGCCGGGAATGAGCACCAACAGGAGCAGCAGCAACGCCAGGCATAGCAGCGCAAGACTGTACTTGTCCCACAGCTCCGCGGGCACGCGGGTCAGCACCCAGGCGAACAACAATCCGGCGCCGCCGAAGATGAATTGCCGCTCCAGAAAGTAGAACGGATTGCCGAGTTCGCGCGCGGCGATCGACATGGAGGCGGAAGTGACCATGATCAGGCCCACCAGCAGCAGGCTCGCCACCAACCCCAAGGTGGTGTAATCCCAGGCGAAGGGCATGCGCTCGCGCGCCCGCATTCCATAGGACATGGTGGCCGTGGTCATGCGGGCCCTCGCTCGAGCTCGCGGACCGCGGCGGCGAACACATCGCCGCGATGTCCGTAGTCGCGGAACATATCGAGGCTGGCGCACGCGGGCGACAGCAGCACCGTAGCGCCGGCCGGACGCGCCGCGCGGGTCGCCGCGCCGACGGCCGCTTGCCATCGACGCGGCGAATTCCGTGGTGCACACGCCCGTCAGCGCCGCAGCCACCGCTGGCGCATCCTTGCCGATCAGGACCGTATGCCGCACCTTGCCGCGAAACGCCGCGGCGAGCGGCGTGAAATCCTGGCCCTTGCCCTCGCCTCCCGCGATCATCACCAGCGGTCCCGGCATGCCGGCGACCGCCGCGATGGTCGCGCCCACGTTGGTGCCCTTGGAGTCATCGATGTAGCGAACTCCGGCCACATCGGCGATCCATTGCGAGCGATGCGACAGACCGGGAAACGACTCGAGCGCCTCGAGCATCGCAGGCGCAGGCAATCCCGCCGCCTCGCCCAAGGCCAATGCCGCGAGCGCATTGGCGGCATTGTGCAAGCCGGTGATCTTCATGCGCTCGACGTCCAGCAATCCCTCGCCGCGGTGCGCGAGCAGAGTTCGCGTCCCGGTTCGCAGCAAGCAGTAGTCGGCGTCCGTGCGTTCGATGGAAAACGTCATCGTGCGCGCGGCGTTGCGTCCGTCGCCGCGCATGGCTGCCACCACGGATCGTCGGCATTCAACACCACGGTCGCGGCCTGGGCGAAGATCCGCGACTTGGCCTGCGCGTACGCCGCCACCGACGGATAGCGGTCCAAATGATCGGCCGTCACGTTCAGCACCACCGCGGCCTCGAGCCGCAGCGAGTACGTGGTCTCGAGCTGAAAGCTCGACAGCTCCAGCACGTAGAGATCCGGCACGGGCTGCTCGAGCAGATCGAGCGCCGGTTCGCCCAAATTGCCGCCGGCGAGCACGCTGCGTCCCGCCGCGGCGGCCATGCGCGCCACCAGGCTCGTGACCGTGCTCTTGCCGTTGGTGCCGGTGATGCCGATCACCGGCGCCTGCACGTTGCGCGCGAACAGTTCCACATCGCCCAGCACCTCGATGCCGCGCTCCCGCGCCGCTCGGGCGATGGGCTCCTCGAGCGACACGCCGGGCGACATCAGCACCTGCGAGGCGCCGTCGAGCAGCGACAAATCGAAGCCGCCGAGCCGCAGATCGAGCGTATCGGCGAAGCCGCCCAACTCGGCCAGGCCCGGCGGCGTGCGGCGCGTATCGGTGGCGCTCACCGGGATGCCGCGCTTCGCGAGATAGCGCAGGCACGAGGCGCCCGTCTTGCCGAGTCCGACCACGACGCTGTGCTGCATCAGCGCATCTTCAAGGTTGCAAGACCCGCCAACATCAGCACGAAGCTGATGATCCAGAAACGCACGATCACCTTGGGCTCTGCCCACCCCTTGAGTTCGAAATGATGATGAATCGGCGCCATGCGGAATATCCGTTTGCCGGTGAGCTTGAACGACGCCACCTGCAGCATCACGGAAACGGTCTCGAGCACGAACACGCCGCCCATGACGAACAGCACGATCTCCTGCCGCACGATGACGGCGATGGTACCGAGCGATGCGCCGATTGCGAGCGCGCCCACATCGCCCATGAATACCTGGGCAGGATAGGAGTTGAACCAGAGAAATCCCAAACCGGCGCCCACCAACGTGGCGCTGAAGATCAGCACCTCGCCGACGCCAGGGATGTAGGGAATCTGCAGATAGGTCGCGAACTTGACGTTGCCGGTGACGTAGGCGAATACGCCGAGCGCGGCCGCCACCATGACGGCCGGCATGATGGCGAGGCCGTCGAGACCGTCGGTCAGGTTCACCGCATTGCTGGTGCCGACGATGACGAAATACGACAGCGCGACGAATCCCACGGTGGACATCGGCACGGCCACGGCCTTGAAGAAGGGCACGTACAGCGAGGTCTCCGCCGGTGACTGGCGCAGATGATGCAGCACCATGACCGTGGCGAACCCGACCACCGATTGCGCCAGATACTTGTAGCGCGCCGGCAGACCCTTCGAGTTGCCCAGCACCAATTTCAAATAGTCGTCGTAGAAGCCGATCAAGCCGAAGCCCACCGTGGTCGCCAACAAAATCCACACGAAGCGGCTGGACAGGTCCGCCCACAGCAGCGTGGCCAGGCCCATCGCCACCAAGATGAGACCGCCGCCCATGGTGGGGGTGCCGGATTTCTGCAAATGCGATTGCGGACCGTCGCTGCGCACGCGCTGCCCGATCTGATAGCGGCTCAAGGTCGCGATCATGGTCGGGCCGACGAACAGTGCCAACGCGAGCGCAGTGACCGCCGCCAGAATGCCGCGCAGCGTCAGGTACTGGAACACGTGGAACCCGCTGTAAAACCTCGCCAGATATTCGGTCAGGGAAAGCAACATGACGTCAGTTCGCTCCACCGTTAGCGCTTGCACCACCCGCTCCAATCGATTCACCCGCGAACCCTTGACCAGCACGGTCACGCCCGGCGCCAGCTCTGCCTGCAACCGGCGAATCAGGGAATCGGCGTCCGCAAACCACTCGGCGCCCGAACCGAAGGTCTCGACCGCGCGCGAGCTCTGCGGTCCCACCGCGAACAGGCGTTTGATCCCGCAATCGCGCGCGTACGCACCCATGTGCGCATGACTGTCCTGCGGCGAACTCACCGAGCTCCGCCATGTCGCCGAGCACCAGCCAAGTCGCGCCCGGCAATGCACGCAATACCTCGAGCCCCGCGCGCACCGAACTCGGATTGGCGTTGTAGGAGTCATCGATGATCCAGCTGTCATGCACGCCCGCCTTGAGCTGCAGGCGGCCGGCAACCGCCCGGAAGTCTCCGAGGCCGAGCGCAATGTGCTCGAGAGACGCGCCCGCGGCGCCGGCGGCGGCGGCGGCGGCCAATGCATTGGCGATGTTGTGCGCGCCCCCCACCCTGAGCGCGATCGCGCGCTGCCCCAGCGGACACTCGAGCGTGAAGCGCGTGGCGAATTCACCGCGTTCGATGGTCTGCACGGCAGCCTTCGCCATGAAATCCGCGTGCGCATGCACGCCGAAGGTGAGGATGCGGTGCGCGGTGGCCACTTTTCGCCAATACGCGGCGTAGGCGTCGTCGGCATTGATCACGGCCGTGGCGCCGGGATCGAGGCAGGACACCATTTCGCCCTCGCCTCGAGCGACACCGTCCAGATCGCCGAAGCCTTCGAGATGTTCGGCGCCGGCGTTGGTAATGAGACCCACGGTGGGCCGCGCCAGGCGCACCAGCTCGGCGACATCGCCGATGCGATTCGCGCCCATTTCGACCACGGCACTGCGATGCGAGGTTTCGAGGCGCATCAGCGTCACCGGCACACCGATATGATTATTGAGATTGCCATGAGTCGCCATGCACAACCCCATGCGCGACAAAATGGCGGCGGTCATTTCCTTGGCGGTGGTCTTGCCGTTGCTGCCGGCGACCGCCACGAGAGGCAGGGTGAACTGGGCGCGCCAGGCCTGTCCCAGCTGCTGCAGCGCGCGCAGCGCATCCGCAACCACCACCTGCGGCAAAGCATGGGGCACTGCCCGTTCGACGATGGCGCCGATGGCGCCCTGAGCCGCCGCCGCGGGGACGAAGTCTGCGCCGTCGAAATTCGGCCCGCGCAACGCGACGAACAGCGCGCCCGGCTTGAGCGTGCGGCTGTCCGTGGCCACCGCGGCATAGGGGTGATCGTCACCGATCAACCGGCCGCCGAGCGTCGTGGCGGCGTCGCGCAACGTGCGCTTCATGGGCTCGAGCGCCGTCATGCGGCCACCCCGAGATGGCGCTCCGCTTCCTGCCGATCGCTGAAGCTGCGCCGCGTTGCGCCGTAGATCTGGTAATCCTCATGACCCTTGCCCGCGATCAGCACCACATCGCCTGCGCGAGCTTCCCTGAGCGCCGTGCCGATGGCTTCGCCCCGGTCGTGGATGACGCGCACCGCCTGCGCTTTCTGCGTTTTGATACCGCTCACGATGTCGCGGGTAATGACCTGCGGATTCTCGGAGCGCGGATTGTCGTCGGTGACGATGATCCTGATCGGCCAATTCGTCGGCAATGGCGCCCATCAGGGAACGCTTGCCCGGGTCGCGGTCGCCGCCGCACCCGAACACGCACCACAGCGCACCTTGGCAATGCTCACGCAGTGCACCCAGCGCCTTGGCAAGGGCATCGGGTGTGTGCGCGTAATCGACCACCGCCATGGGCTTGTCGAGCACGCCGGGGGCAACCACTTCCATGCGTCCGGGAGGCGGGACGCATTCGGCCAGGACTCGGACCGCCTCGGCGAGCGGCACATCCAGAGACAGCAGGCAGGCGATGACCACCAAGGCGTTCTCGGCGTTGAAGCGGCCCAGCAACCGGGTGGTCACCTCGGTTTCACCGAAACTGCCGTCGAGCTGCATCGAGACGCCGCGCTGTCCCAAGTTCACCCGAGTGGCGCGGAGCTCGCGATCGGCCAGCCAGCCCGAATCGCCGGCGCCGATCCAAATGGCGGTGAGCGGCACGCGTCCGGCCAGTTTTCGCGCGCATTCGCGGCCGAAAGCATCGCCGACGTTGAGCACGATGTGCTTCAGATCGGGAACAGTGAACAGCCGCGCCTTGGCGGCACCGTAGGCCGCCATGGTCTCGTGATAGTCCAAGTGGTCGCGGCTCAGATTGGTGAACGCGGCCATGTGGAACCGCACTGCATCGACCCGCTGCTGATCGAGTGCCTGCGATGACACTTCCATCGCCACCTCGCGCACGCCCGCGGCACGCAGCTGCGCAAGCTCGCGGTGCAGCGTGACCACATCCGGGGTGGTGAGCGTGGGCCGCTCGAGCGAGGCGACCCGTCCCCAGCCGATGGTCCCCATGTAACCGGCCTGGAATCCCAGCCGCTCCAGGCATTGCGCCAACAAATACGCGCAAGTGGTCTTGCCGTTGGTTCCCGTAATGCCGGTGATGCGCAAGTGCGCGGAAGGCCAGTTGAAAAATCGGTCGGCAATGCGCCCCACCAAATCCTTGAGCCCCGGTATCGCCGCCGCGAACACCGTCGACGGCAACTTCGGCGGCGCAACCTCGGCGCCGGGCTCCCACAGCACCACACCGGCGCCGCGCGCGGCGGCCTCCGCGGCGAACTTCAGCCCGTGCGCGGTGCGGCCGGGCAGCGCGAAAAACAGACTTCCGGGACGTACCTCGCGGCTATCGAGAGTGAGGTCGAGCACCTCGCGCGATTCAATGCCGGGCACATTCGCGATGCCATCGAGCAGCCACATGAGTGAGACGCTCATGGCGCGTCGTTCGCCTGCACCAGCGTGGCGGCCGGTACGTTCTGCAAATCATCGGGGGGCACGTCCAGCAGGCGCAGGGCGCCGGACATGACACTCGCGAATACCGGCGCCGCAACCGTACCGCCCTGCGCCAGCGTGCCGCCCTGGTGCAACTCCCGGCTCGGCTCGTCGATCACCACCACCGTGGCGAGTTTCGGGTGCGACGCCGGCACCAGGCCGGCGAATACCGCCATGATCTTATCGGTCGAATAGCCGCCGGCGATCGATTTGAACGCGGTGCCCGTCTTTCCCGACACGCGGTAACCCATGAGCGAAGCGCGGGTCGCCGTGCCGCCTTTTTCCACCACCTGCTCCATCAACTGCACCAGGGACCGCGCCACCTTGGGGTCGAGCACTCGTTCTCCGGCCACCGGCCCGGAAACGCGCTCGAAGGAAATCGGCCGCTTCACTCCGCCCGCGCCGATGGTCGCGTACGCATGCGCCAATTGCAGCGGCGTGACCGAGAGGCCATAACCGTGCGACAGAGTGGCGATGCCGATGGGGCGCCAGTGCGAATAGTGGCTAAGCATGCCCGCCGACTCGCCGGGATATCCGCTGCCGGTCACCTGACCCAACCCCAAGCCCGTCAGCGTGCTCCAGATTTGTTCGGGTTGCAGCGACAACGCCACCTTCGCGGTGCCCACATTGCTGGACTTCGCCAAGATCGTCGCCAGATCGATCGCACCCAGGTTGTGCTCGTCCTCGAACACCTTGGTGCCGACCTTCAAGAATCCGGGCGAGGTGTCCACCACGCTGTCGGCGCGATACTGTCCCGAGGCGAGCGCCGCGGCCATGATGAACGGCTTGATGCTCGAGCCCGGCTCGAAAATGTCGGTGGCGGCGCGATTGCGGTACAGGCCCGCCTTGAGCTGCTCGCGATCGTTGGGGTTGTAGGACGGCTGGTTCACCATGGCGAGTACTTCGCCGGTATCGACGTCGATGACGATCACCGAGCCCGCGCGCGCCTGGTATTCCTGCATCGCCGCCTTCAGTTCGCGGTACGCAAGATACTGAATCCGCAAATCGATGCTCGTGACCAGATCGCGACCCGGCCGAGGGCTGCGGATACTTTCGACGTTTTCGACGTAGCGTCCGTACATGTCCTGAATGACGCGTTTCGCACCATCCTCGCCGTTCAGCAATTGATCGAAGCCGAGTTCCAAGCCCTCTTGGCCCTTGTCGTCGATGGTGGTGAAGCCGACCACGTGCCCGGAGACTTCACCGGCGGGATAGTAGCGCCGATACTCGCGCAGCAGGTACACGCCGGGGATGCCCAAGGCCTTCACATGCGCCGCCTGCTCGGGCGGCATGTGCCTGACCAAGTAGAGAAACTCGCGGTCCAGATTGCTGGTGATGCGCCGCGCAAGCGGCTGCTGATCTTCCTTCAGAGCCTTCGCGAGCTTCGGCAGCTGATCGATGTTGTCATTGAGCTCCTGCGGATTGACCCACACGCTGTCGACCGGCGTCGACACCGCGAGCGGCTCGCCGTTGCGGTCCGTGATCGCGCCGCGATGCGCCGCGATCTTGACCACCCGCATCGAGCGCGCGTCGCCCTGGCCTGCGAGAAAACCATGATCGAGCAATTGTAATTCCACCGCGCGCCCGACCAGCAGGGCGGCGCCCAGCAGCACCAAACTCAGAATGACGGTCGAGCGCCAGCGATAGCTCTTCGCCTGAGCATCGTTGTCGCCGGAGCGTAATTTCACGGCCGCACGATCCGTACATCACGGGTTTGCGGCAGGTTCATCTGCAGCTTGGCGTTGGCGACTCTTTCGACGAAAGCGTGCGAGGACCAGTAGCTCTGCTCCAGCTGCAGGCGTCCCCACTCCATGTCGAGCGAGTCGCGTTCCGCATTGAGCTTCTCGAGGTGCACGAACATATCGCGGGCCTTGTGCCGCGCATAAATCACTTGCACGGCGGAGCCGAGCACGGCGAGCCACAACAGAGGCAGGGCGAGCGGCAACCAGCGGCGGTATTTCATGCGGCTACTCCTTGTTCGAGACGTTCGGCGACGCGCAATCGCGCGCTGCGCGCGCGCGGATTGTCGAAAATTTCCTGCTCATCGGCCTGCACGGCCTTGCCCACGAGCTTGAGCTTCGGACGCGCATGCGCCGGGATGTCGGGCAGCCCGGCATACATCGGATCGGCCAGCGAATGGCGGCGCATGAACTGCTTGACCATGCGGTCTTCGAGGGAATGAAAGCTGATCACCGCCAAACGGCCGTGGGGCGCGAGGCGCGCGAGCGCCGCATCGAGCCCCGCTTCGAGTTCGGCGAGCTCGCGGTTCACGTGGATGCGCAAGGCCTGGAATACGCGGGTGGCGGGGTGCTTGTGGCGTTCGGTGCTGCGCGCCACCCGCGCAATCATCTCGGCCAGCTGCAAGGTGCGCTCGAAGGGTCTGCGATCTCCCGATCCTTGACGATGGCGCGCGCGATGCGCGCCGCCTGGCGCTCCTCGCCGTAGTCGCGAAAGATCCGGATCAGTTCGTTCAATGGCGCGCCGTTGACGACGTCCGCGGCGCTCACGCCCGAAGCCTCTGGCCATGCGCATGTCGAGCGGTCCGTCCTGCATGAAGCTGAAGCCGCGCGCTGCGTCGTCGAGCTGCGGCGACGACACGCCGAGGTCGAACAGGATGCCGTCGAACTTGAGACCGGGCTCGACCCGGTCCGCGCAGTCCGCCAGGGAGGAAAACGCGGCGAGAAAAATCGCCACGCGCGGATCTGATGCGAAGCGCGACTCGGCGTCGGCAATGGCTGCGGAATCACGGTCGAGGCACAGCAAACGACCGTTCGCGATGAGGTTCTGCAATATCGCCCCTGCATGTCCGCCTCGACCAAAAGTGGCGTCCAAGTAGGTGCCACTCGCCCGTATGTTCAGCGCCGCCACTACCTGTGGTAGCAGTACCGGCATGTGCCCCGCTGTCGTGTCGCTCATTGCCGCTACCGGCTACAGCGACAGCGTTTCAAGTTCGGCGGGCAAATCGGTCGTGGTGTCCTCGCTCGCCAGCCACTCATCGCGCCGCTCGTTCCACCGCGCCTCATCCCACAATTCGAACCGCGATCCCTGGCCGATCAGCATGGCGTCGCGCGTCAGCAGGCCGAATTCCCGCAGTTTCGGCGGCAGCAAGACGCGCCCATGCCCGTCCAGTTCCAGATCCGTGGCGTGCCCGACCATCAATCGCTGCAGGCGCCTGGCCTGGGGATTCAAGGTCGGCAAACGCATCAACTTCCGCTCGATTTCTTCCCAATCAGGCAGCGGGTAGATGAGCAGGCATTGGTCCTTGTCGACCGTCACCACCAATTTGCCGCCGCAAAGCTCTTGCAGCCGCTCCCGATACCGGGTCGGCATGACCATCCGGCCTTTCACATCGAGAGTTAGTTTGTTGGCGCCCCGAAACATCTTTGGATGGGCCTCGCAACCCATTCTCTCCCACAATTTCCCACCGGGCACCACTATAGGGATCGGCAAGACGCACTGTCAACGCGTTAAGTTAAAAAAAACTCGCCCCGACAGTGACTTAGATCACATTCGGTGGGTAGGTCGCCGCATCGCAGCCACGACTCTGTTTTGAATCAATCTCTTAGGAGATGTTCTTGAAATTTGCTGCAGGAGCGAAAAGCTCCGATCTTCGGCGAAAATCCGCGATTACGCCCGAAAATGACTCGACCCGGAGTACTGACCCCACGCTCGCGCAACGCGAAGTCAAAAAAGCAGCTTTCCCACCCCGGCAAACATGATTTGATTTGCCGAAATTGATATTTCCGCTCTCCCTGCTCGCGCAGCGAGCAGCTATCAGACGGGGTGTCCTCACCCCGTTGACAGGGCGCGCCAGCGCTAAGAAGTGCGCGTCAGCGCCAAGAAAAGAGTCGGCCGTTAAGCCGGGTTCTGTCGTGGACAGTCATTCCTCTGGGATGCGCGTCGCCGCGCAGCTCTAGCAGCCTACCCGGAAGCCTCATGTGGGCCACATGGTGCGGCCGACATGCGCCGCGTGCTTCCCTATTTGGCCTTGCTCCAGGTGGGGTTTGCCGTGCCGCTGATGTTGCCACCCGCGCGGTGCGCTCTTACCGCACCATTTCACCCTTACCGGCGCCGCTTGCGCAGCGCTTAGGCGGTATCTTTCTGTTGCACTTTCCGTGGGCTCGCGCCCCCCAGGCGTTACCTGGCACCGTGCCCTATGGAGCCCGGACTTTCCTCCATGTGCTTGCGCACACAGCGACTGTCTGGCCGACTCTTGACGCGCACCATACGCAGATATGGCTACGAATGCGAGGCCGATTGAGTCGGGCCCATCCTGGGCCCTCCCCCCATGGGCGCCTGCGGCGTCTGCTACGGCATCCTGCCTCCGCATTGAGTCGGGCCCATCCTGGGCCCTCCCCCCATGGGCGCCTGCGGCGTCTGCTACGGCATCCTGCCTCCGCATTCTCGTTTGAGGTGCAGCGCCCGCTTGTAGGCCTCATTGTCGCGCGCATCGGTGATTTGCGCCGCCAGGCGCGCGGCCTGCTTGAGGGGCAATTCCGCCAGCAAGACTTTGAGCGCGCGATCGAGTGCGCCGCCGTGGCCATCGGCGCCGCGCTCGCCGTCGTCGTGCTGCGGCGGCGGCGCTCCCGCCAGCGCCAGGACGATTTCCCCGCGCGTGAAATCGGGATCGGACTCGGCGCGCGCGAGAAGTTCGCGCAGCGAGCCGCGATACGTCGTTTCATGCAGCTTGGTGATTTCGCGCGCGACCACCGCGCCGCGTTCGCCGCCGAAAACCGCAGCACAATCCTCCAGCGTTTCGCGCACCCGATGCGGCGCTTCGTACAGCACCAGAGTGCGCTGTTCAGCCGCGAGCGATTGCAGCCGTTTGCGCCGGGCAGCGCCGCGCGCGGGCAAAAATCCCTCGAAACAAAAGCGGTCCGTCGGCAGCGCGCCGATCGACAGCGCGGCGATCGCCGCGCAAGGCCCGGGGACCGCGATGATCGGCAAGCCCGCCGCCGCCACCGCGCGCACCAACTCGAAACCCGGATCGCTGATGGCGGGCGTGCCGGCGTCGCTCACCAGCGCCACCAGGCTCCCTGCCGCAGGCGTTCGATGATATCGCTCGCACGCTGGTGCTCATTGTGATCGTGCAGCGACAGCTGCGGCGTTTGAATGCCGAACGCCTTGAGCAATACGCCGGTATGGCGCGTGTCCTCGGCCGCAATCAAGGAACAGCTCTGCAATATTTCGCGCGCCCGTGCGCTCAAATCGCCCAGATTGCCGATGGGAGTTGCGACCACGTAGAGCCGACCTGCCGGGTCAATAGCCACTATAATCCGCGCCTATGGGTGAAGTTCCAGGAGAGCAGGGTATGGCAGCGATCTGTCGACGTCCACGGCTGCCGCTGCATGCGGTGCTCACGGTATCGCTGATAATGGCTGCGTGCAGCCTGGTGAAGCCCGGCCAGGTCCCGGAGGACAAACAAGAGCGCGCGCAGCACCTGGTGCGCGACGGCAAGTACGCGGAGGCGGCGCAGGCCTACGCGGAACTCGCGGTCTTGCAGCCGGCCGACCACGACAACTACGAATTGCTGAGCGCCGAAGAATGGCTGGCTGCCGGCAACATCGCGGCGGCGAAACAGGCGTTCGCCGCCGTGTCGCCGGAGGCGCGCACCAGGCTGCCGGCCGCGCGCGCGCTGGTCGCGGCGGAAATCGCCTACGCGGAGAACGACGGCGCGCGTGCCATTCGCGAGCTGGATCAAATCGCGGTGCCGACCTCGGCGGATCAGGCACAGAATTATTGGTGGATCCGCGGCCGCAGCGCCTTTCTCACCGGACACGCCGGTCGAGGGCACGCGCGCCCTGGTCGAGCGCGAACGCTGGCTCAGCGATCCGGCCGCGCTGCGCGCGAATCGCGCCGAACTGTTCGCCAGGATTCGCGGCGCCGCGGAACGTGGCCAGCCGCTGAAGGCGCCGCCCAAGACCGACCCCATCGTCGTCGGCTGGCTGGAATTGGGACCCGTCGCAGTCGGACTCGCCCGCGATCCCATGCGTGCAGCCGCGGCGCTGGCCAACTGGAAGCGCCTCTTCCCGCAGCATCCGGCGAACGACAGCGTGCTCGCGATGGCGTCGACCCAGATCGCCGCCGCGACGGAATTTCCCGATCAGATCGCGCTGCTGCTGCCGCTGTCGGGCCGCGCCGAAGCCGTCGGCGTCGCCGTGCGCGACGGCTTCATTGCCGCCTACCTCGAACAGGATCCGTCGACCCGGCCGCGCTTGAAGATCTACGATGTCGCCGCGGAATCTGTCGCCGGCGCCTACACCGCGGCGGTCGCGGACGGCGCCGGTTTCGTCGTCGGTCCGCTCACCAAGGAAGACGTCGCCGCCGTGGTGCCCTTGAGCGCCGGACGCACGCCGGTGCTGGCCTTGAATTTTCTGGACGAGTCCGCGAACACGCCGCGCAATTTCTATCAATTCGCGCTGCTGCCCGAGGATGAGGCGCGCATCGTCGCCCGGCGCGCCGTCGCCGACGGCAGGCTCAATGGAGTGGCCATCGTGCCCAGCAACGAATGGGGTACTCGCGTCGCCGCCGCCTTTGCGGACGAGCTCTCGCATCTCGGTGGATCCGTGCTCGATCGCCAGCGCTACGAGACGTCGCAAGTCGACTTCTGCCGACGTCATCAAGCAGGCTCTGCAGGTTCACGCCGTCAAGGGCGAGCCCTCGACGCATCGCACCGATGCCGCCTTCGTGTTCGTGGCCGCCGCCACCCCCGGCGTCGCCCGACAGATTCTGCCGCAGCTCAAATTCCACTATGCCGGTGATGTGCCGGTGTATTCCATGTCGGACAGCTTCGAACCGGATCCGACTGCGAACAGCGATCTCGACGGCATGTTGTTTCCCGACATGCCCTGGATGGTGGCGAACGATCCGGTGACCGTTCAGCTCCGCGACGCGGTGCGCGCGGCATGGCCGGCCCGGACCGCACGCCGCGATCGCCTGTATGCGTTCGGATTCGACGCCTATCGTCTGGTGCCGGCGCTGCGCTCGAAATCCCCCGCCGAGGCGGGCGATATCTCGGGGGTGACCGGCAAATTGCACCTCGACGGGCAGAATCGGATCCATCGCGACCTGGATTGGTCGCAGATCCGCAATGGCGTGCCTAACAGCCTCTAAATCGATCTTTAGATGAACGTGCGGCCGCGAAGGATTTCGGCCAAGTTCATCGGCGCCTGGATCTGCCGCAGTACCGCCTGCCAGCGTTCGGCGCCCGTGCACAACTTACCGAGAGCTGTGGCCGACGCCTGCCACCGACGAACGACCACATCGATCCCGTCCGCGATCAGTTCTTCACCGAGCTTCAGCTGCTGCCATACGTTGTCTTGAACATAACCCATGGTGCGGATACTAGGCCGAGATCATGCAGCGATAAAAATGTCGGCAAATCCCGACAGTGTCCATATTGCGGCGAACCGGTTGGATAAGGTTGCTGACTGTCGCGCCGCCGCCGAGCAATCTTGGGTGCGTGTCCACCGATTTCCGATTACAACGTGGCGCCGCATCAGAACAGCTCGCGGCGGACTATCTCCAAGAGCGCGGTCTCGTGGTACTCGCGCGCAATGTCCGGTGCAGAGCTGGAGAGATCGATCTCGTGTGCCTCGATCACAATGACGTCTTGGCCATCATCGAAGTGCGGCAGCGCGGCAGCGCCGATTTCGGCGGAGCACTCGCCTCCGTCACCCGGCGCAAGCAGCGCAAGATCATTCGCGCCACGCAACTCTTCCTGCAGCGGCGGCCGCAGTGGCGCGCCTACGTGATGCGTTTCGACGTAATCGCCCTGGAGGGCCTTCCGGCAGGCGCACACCGCATCATCTGGGTCAAAGACGCCTTTCGCGCGGCATGAAGGTCAGTCGGCGTCATATCTCTGCCGGGGCGCGAGCGCCGGGTCGATGGCGTTGCGATACAGCCGGCGCACCGCGGCAAAATGCGCGTCGTGATTCTGTCGATTGAACAGGGACCACGGCTCCCCGGCCTCGAGCAGCGGCCGCGCCGCCGCCAAGAGCGCCCGCGAGCGGGCGAGAGCCGCGGTGGCTTCGTCGACCCGGCCTTTCTGCATGGCGCTGTCGATTTCGCGCAAGCAGAGCACGAGATCCTTCAGCGCGCCGCGCGCCCTCGAGCGCTCCTGTGCCCCGCCGGCGATGGCGGCATTCTTTCGATCCGGGAATTGCTCCGTCAAATCGCGCACTTCGCGATCGACGGTATCCAGCGTCATCGCGGCGATGGTTCCATTGTGCTCCGGGATCGCGGTATCCAGCACGCTCAGAAAATCGGTTATTTCCTTGAGGTGTGCCTCGATGTTGTCCGGAACCAGCGCCTGTTCGGCATCTCCAATCGCCTCGAGGTACGCCACCAGATCCTGCCGGTCGGCGGCGGAGAGGCCGAGATAGAACACGCGGTCGAAATGGCTCACCACCTGCGCATAGCTCGTATATCTGCCGTCGTGAAAGTAGGGCGCGTTGAAATTGGCGTCCAGCAGCGTCGGCGTCTTGAACAGGCCGCCCGAACCGACATCATGCTGGCGATGATCCACGAACGCTCCGGTCGGCACATGGCAGGCCGCGCAGCTCAAGCCGGGATCGTGCGTGAAGGGCTTGTAGAAAAGCGCCTCGCCGCGCTTTTCGGCACCCGACAATTGTCCGGTGAGCTTGCCTCCGGACCCCAGGCGGCGATTCGGCACGAAGTCGACGTCTTCGATATAGGCCACGATGGCATCGAGGACCTCTTTAGAGGGCTCGGGGCCGGCGAATTCGCTGACGATGACGGTGCGCACGAAGTCGGGCAGCGACAGCGTTCGACCGTCGTGGCCGTAGGGTGCGAGCAGATGTGCGCCGCGCAGACTGGGTATGGTCAAAGGATCGAGCACACCGTTGTCGGCCTTTGGATTGAACAGATGTCCGGTGGTATCGAAGTTTCCGGCTCGGGTCGACAAGCCGGGAATATAGAGTCTCGGATTGGTCGTGCCATTGACGTGGCAGGTGTTGCAGCTGATCCCCGCCTGCCGGGCGGGGCCGCCCAAGGTCAACGGCGAGCTGAATGCCACATCGCCCAGGTTGACCAGGTAGGATTTGCGCCCGCCGCTGCTTTCGGAGCGGAACACCTCGATCGGCCGGTCAAAAGCCTCATCGCCGAGTTCCGAGCCGGCCGGAAGCAGCCCCGCATTCCCGCCGAACTCGGCAACCGCCGTGCCCGTCAATGCCGCCGAGGCCAGCAATACTGCAAATACGGCGCCGCGCACTTTAGTTCCCAAGCCGGGGCCGGTCGAGGCCCGCCTCTCGGCCCACGGACACGAGATCATTGGCCAGCTCTTCGCTCGAGCTGCGCAGCCGCACCTGGTCCAGTTCCTGGAGAGTCGGCACCGACATCAGCGCGCGCATCTGCTCGAGATCCGCGCTGAATGCTTTTCGCAAGCGACGGCATTTTTCTTCCTGGTTGCCGGCGCGAACACCTGGTCGTAGGCGGCGGCGATGGAGGCCAGGTTGTCGCGCATCTCAGCCAGAGAATTGCCGCTGAACGGCGATTCCCCGCCCTCGGCCTTGCTCTCGCCGATCTCAAAGGCGAGCTTGGTCGTGCCGTTCAGCAATCCTTGGGCGGTGAGCTTGGCCGCGCGCAACTGGTGTTCGAAATCCTCGAGATCCTTGACCAGTTCCTCGGCGGCGGGGAGCACTTTCACATCGTGTGCGCCGAACAGCCTTGCTTCGATCGCGTGAAACCCCTTGTCGGCATCGGGCCATGCATCGATTTTCCGGTCCAGATCCGCAAAGAATTCGTTGGTGAGCACCTCCGAGCCTTCCCAGCCGCCGCGCGCGGCAAGCCAGGCCTGCTGCGCCCCGGCAAGATCCTGGACCGCGATGCGCTCACGCATGGTCTTGGTGGCGCCCAGGCAGCGGTCGATCTGTTCCAGGACATAGGGTTTGAACTTGGCCACGGCGGCATCGAGGGGCGTTGCATCGGGGACGCCCGCCGAGGCCGAAGCGGCCATCGCGCAGAAACACAGGGTGGCCGCCGTCACGAGTGGATTCATGCCACACCTTGTATCTGTTTTTTTTTACAGATTTATGTCGAGCCCCTCCTTTCGACCGAAGGGCGGACGAAAAGACCCCACATCCATTGAGCGGTAACAAGACTGTTACATACCGCCGCTAGCCTCCCTGGACCGCATCAACGCCCGCAAGGACGGGCGGCGGACCCATGCTTTCTTACCAACTCAACTACTGATACCGAGGGGAACAACGTGACTCATAGGGAAACCTCCACGCGGAATAAAACGCTGGCGGGGCTCATAGCGGGATGCCTGGCATCAGGCATCATGTCGACCGCCACGCAGGCGTCCGACCACGACCGCGATCAAGGCCCGGCCAAGCGACCGACCATCAAGCATGTCGTGATCATTTTTCAGGAGAACGCCTCCTTTGATCACTACTTCGCCACATATCCCGACGCGAAGAACAGCGACGGAACACGCTTCGTCGCCCGCGCCAACACACCGACGGTCAACGGCCTGACCGACGGCAACAGCCAGTTCCCCGAGCGCATCAGCGTCGGGTTGCACAATTTCAACCCGAACAATACGGTCGGCCCGCCGACAGGCATGAATCCCAACGGCGGCGCCAATCCCTTCCGCATGACCCGCGATCAGGTCGTCACCTGCTCGAACAATCATGACTACAAGGGCGAGCAGCTGGTCACCGACAGCGGATTCATGGACATGTTCCCGCAGCTGAACGCCAACAACGGCGCGGGCTGCGCCACCGACGGTTCAACCGTCATGGGCTATTTCGACGGCAACACCGTGACCGCCATGTGGAACTGGGCACAGCGCTTTGCCATGAGCGACAACTCCTGGGGCACGACCTACGGACCGTCGACCCCAGGTGCCCTCAACCTCGTTTCGGGTCAGACCGCCGGCGCGGTGGTCCACTCCTTCGCGGGCACCAAGGGCGCGACGGGACAGCTGACCGATAGCGTCGTGACCACCTCGATCCCTGACGTGTTCTTGGTCGGCGCGAACAATCCCGTGGTCCCGGCGGACGTCGTCGGTTCTGCGGCCAAGGTTCCCGTGCAGACCGGCACCCTGACCACGGACATCGACCCGTATCTCGATGACTGCGGCAGCGACAAGGGCGGCACGGTCAAGGCCACCACGGTCGAACTGACCGGCAAGAATGTCGGCGACCTCTTGAATGAGAAGGGCGTGACCTGGGGCTGGTTTGCCGGCGGCTTCCGCACGGCGGCGGCTGCGAACCCGGCGACGACGAACCCGGCGACACCGCTGGCCGGCGTCAGCAACGATCCCTTTGGCACGACGAGCTTCGGCGGCGCGGCGAACGACGGACAGGCCCAGAACGTGGGCGCTCCGACCTTCACACCCGCGGTCTGCGCCGCGGCCCACGTCCTGCACCCGGACTCGACCACGTCGTTCGACGGCAAGGCGGCCGTGCACCCCGTGCGCACGGACTACAATGCCCATCACTCGCCGTTCCAGTACTACGCGTCGACGCGTAATTCGCACCACTTGCCGCCGACCAGCGTCGGCATGATCGGCAAGACGGACCAGGCGAATCATCAATACGACCTGCTCGACTTCTACGCCGCGCTCAAGAACGGCAACCTGCCGGCGGTGTCCTTCATCAAGGCGATCAATCGCGACGACGGACATCCGGGCGGCGAATCCGATCCGCTGTCCGAGCAGCGCTTCCTGGCCCAGACCATCAACCTGCTGCAGCAGTCGCCTGATTGGGCCTCGACCGCCGTGTTCATTGCTTGGGACGATACGGATGGCTGGTACGATCACGCGACCCCGCCGCTCCTCAACCCGTCCGCCGCCCCCGGCTTCGATGCGGTCAGCTCCGCGAACGGCGGCAATTGCGGTTCGCCGAAGTCCGACGCCATCCAAGGCCGCTGCGGATTCGGCCCGCGCCTGATCCTGAACATGGTGTCACCGTGGGCGAAGGTGAACTACGTCGACCATACGTTGACGGACCAGTCCTCGCTGCTGCGCTTCGTCGAGGATAACTGGAGTCTCAACTTCATCGACGGCCCCGCCGTCATCGATGCGACCAACGGCCTGCGCAAGCCCGGCTTCACGGTCGCGCCGCAGAAGCAGTCCTTCGATGTGGTGACCGGATCCTTCGACAACATGTTCGACGATGAGCGTCATATGAGCCGCTTCATCATCGATCCCGTGTCCGGAGCCGTAATCGCCGACGACCGCCGCTAGTTGCGAACGTCGTTAGTTGATTGAAACTTCGTCCGCCGCCGGTGCTCTACCGGCGGCGGACGATAGTTTTCCCCGCCTTCCCTTTCCCTACTTGACCACCTGCAGCTTCGGACGCTTCGCCTTGGCTTGGCTGTCCTTCCCGGCTGCGGGCGCCGCCGGCGGGCCGTCCGTGGGATCGGGATCGGCGTCCCCCTCGGGAAAAATCATGCCCTGGCCGGTCTCGCGCGCGTAAATGCCCAGAATGGCCCGCACCGGGACATTCACGGCGAACCCGACGCCGCCGAAGCGTGCCTCGAAGCTGACGAAGTCGTTGCCCAATTTGAGCATCTGGGTCGCGGAGAAGCTCACATTGAGGACGATCTTGCCGTCCTTCACATACTGGCGGGGAACGGTCACCCCGTCGGCGGCCGCATCCACGACGATGTGCGGCGTCTCGCCACTGTCCGAGATCCACTCGTGCAGGGCGCGGAGAAGATAAGGACGTCGTGGCTTCAATGCCGCATGTCCCGTTCGGCTTCGCTCAAACAGGCGCGGAACGTGGAGCGCGCAAAAATCGAGTTCATGTACTTCGTGATGGGCTGTGCTTGCACCGGCAGCTCGATTCCGTAACTCGGCAGGCGCCACAGGATGGGTGCGATGCTCGCGTCGACCAAGGAGAATTCATCGCTGAGGAAGAACGGCTTCGCCTTGAACACTTCCGCGCTCGCGCAAATCGCTTCACCCAGCACCTTGCGGCTATGGGCCGCCGTCTTGCTCTGGGGATCCGACTCGATATCGCGCGCCAGGGCATACCAGTCGCGCTCCACGCGATACAGCGCCACCCGAAATTGCGCGCGCGTCACCGGATCGATGGGCATCAGCGGCGGATGCGGAAAGCGTTCGTCCAAGTATTCGATGATGACGCGCGAGTCGTACAGCACCAGATCCCGATCCACCAGGGTCGGCACGCTGTGATAGGGATTCAGATCGAGCAGATCTTCCGGCAAATCGTTCAGATCCACGCTGACCAGTTCGATCGAGATTCCCTTCTCGGCAAGGACCAAGCGCGTCCGGTGACTCCAAGGGTCAGCCGGCGCGGAAAACAGTGTCATCACCGAGCGACGTGCCACTAACGCGATCTCCTAGGAGCATAGACAAACGGGACTCCCCGCCGCTGCGTCAGTGGACGTCCTTCCAATACTCTTTCTTCAGCAGGTAGGCGAACACGAAGAACACCAGCAGAAATAGCGTCACGAAAACGCCCAGCGACTGGCGTTTCCCCTTGACGGGCTCACCGGCATAGTCCAGAAAATTCGCGATGTCCCGAACGAACTGATCATACTCTTCTGGCTTCAGGGCGCCCGGGGTCATTGTATCGACTCCCACCAACACCATTCTGGCGCTGCCGCGCTCGTCCGGCTCATTCTTGAATACCGGCTTCTGCAGACCCTGCAGGCTCGCCAGCACATGCGGCATCGCAGCGCTCGGCAGATACAGATTGTTCACTCCCCACGGCCGGGTCTTGTCGACGTAGAAGCCCTTGAGAAATGAGTAGACATAATCCACGCCGCGAGCTCTTGCCATCAGCGATAGATCGGGCGGCTGCTTGCCGAACCAGCTCTCCGCATCCTTCGGCATGGCCGAGTTGACGGTATCGAAAGGCTTGTCCGATGTGAACATCAGATTGCCCGCGAGTTCCGCTTCCGGGATCCCGAGATCCGCCGCCAACCGGTTGTAGCGCAGATACTTGAGCGAGTGGCATCCGGAACAGTAATTCATGAAATTACGTGCGCCGCGCCGCAAGGACTCGGTGTTCCTGATGTCCGTACCCGACGACTGCAGCGCAATTCCACCCTCTTCCTCGGCCACGGCGGCCCCGGCGGAGAGAAGCGCGATCGAAATCAATACCCAGCTTTTAAGCATGTCCTGTGACCCTTTCCGGCACCGGCTTCACGCTGTCGAATTTCGTGTACCAGGGCATCAGCAAAAAGAACGCAAAATACAAAACCGTGCAGACTTTGGCCAAAGTCGGGTAGATGCCCGCCGGAGGCTTCATGCCGCAGATCGCCAAAGAGATGAACGAGACGACGAAGATGGCCAGCATCACCTTGTAGATGGGTCCGCGATAGCGGATGGAGCGCACCGGCGAACGGTCCAGCCACGGCACGAAGAACAGCACCACGATGGCGGCACCCATCACCAGCACGCCCCAGACCTGCGTTCCCGCGAACGAAGGCACGGCGCGCAACATGGCGTAAAACGGCGTGAAATACCACACCGGCGCAATGTGCGGCGGAGTCTGCAAGGGATTGGCAGGCTCGAAATTCGGCGATTCCAGGAACAGACCGCCGAAGGTGGGCGCAAAGAAGATCACCGCGCAGAACAGCAACAGGAATCCCGCGACGCCCATCAAGTCCTTCACGGTGTAGTAGGGATGAAAGGGGATGCCGTCGAGCGGGTGACCCTGCGCATCCTTGTGCTTCTTGATCTCGATGCCGTCGGGATTGTTGGAGCCGACCTCATGCAGCGCCATCAGGTGCGCGATGACCAGGAAAATCAGCGCCAGCGGCAGTGCGGCCACGTGCAAGGCGAAGAATCGGTTCAGGGTGGCATCGGCGATGTAGTAATCGCCGCGGATCCATTCCACCAAGAACCCACCGATGTACGGCAGACTGCTGAACAGCGACACGATGACCTGCGCGCCCCAGTAGCTCATGTTGCCCCAGGGCAGCACATAGCCCATGAAGGCCTCCGCCATGAGCAGCAGAAAAATCAGGCAGCCGAAGATCCAGACGAGTTCGCGGGGTTTACGGTGCGAACCGTACAACAGCGCACGGAACATGTGCAGATAAATCACGATGAAGAACGCCGACGCACCGGTCGAGTGCAGGTAGCGGATCAGCCAGCCCCAGTCGACGTCCCGCATGATGTACTCGACCGACGAGAACGCTTCTGCGGAAGAGGGCTTGTAATTCATCGTCAGGAAAATCCCCGTCACCAGCTGATTCACCAGGATCAACAGGGCGAGAGAACCGAAGTAGTACCAGAAGTTGAAATTCTTCGGCGCGTAATACTCGGCGACATGCTCTTTCCACAGGCTGGTCAGCGGAAAGCGCTGATCGATCCAGCCAATCAAACCTCCGCCTTTGCTGTTGTCGGCGGACTCGGGTGCTGCGGCCATCGCGTGAACCTCTGGTTGCTAAACTGTCTTAGGGGCGTCGTCGACGCCGATCACGATGCGTGAGCCGCTCGCGAACGCATAGGGCGGCACGGCCAGATTCTTCGGCGCCGGCATGCTCTTGAAGACCCGCCCCGAAATGTCGTATTTCGAGCCATGACACGGGCAATAAAAACCGCCGGGCCAATTCGCGCCCAAGTCGGCACCGGCCACTTGAAATGAATTGTTGGCTTCGAACGCGCCCAAGGGGGAGCAGCCGAGATGCGTGCAGACCGCCAATCCCACCCAGTATTCGGGATTGCGCGCCCGCGCCGCGCCGCTGGATTTTATGTAGTCGGGCTGGGTCGAATCGTCGGACGCAGGGTCGGCCAGCATCGCATCGTGGTTGCTCAGCTGATCGATGACGCTCTTGATTCGCCGCACGATGAACACGGCTTGACCGCGCCACACCACCTTCAGCATTTGTCCGGCTTCGAGCTTGGAAGCATCCACTTCGACCGGAGCACCCAGGGCCTTGGCCCGCGCGCTCGGCTGCCAGGAAGCCAGGAACGGAACGGCGGCGAACGCAACGCCGACCGCCCCGGTGCCGACCGTGGCCGCCGTCAACAAGCGGCGCCGGCTGTGATCCACCTCATCCTTCATTCGATCGCCCCTACGCAATGTTGACAAATCTTCACGCAAACCCCTCTGGCCGTAGTGTTTCCCAAAGAATATTGGGAGCGCATTATACACAGATCGATGGATTTCCCTTAAGGCTCGAGGAGCGACATTTAAATTGCATACCACTCGCGTCCTCGTGAGTTTTTTGATCAGAGCCGTGGTGGTGGGCCTCGCGGCCGCGTTTCTCGTGGTCTGGTGGAAGCCCGCGCTGTTGGGAAGGAGCGCCGTTCCGGTGCAAATCGCGCCGGCCCCGCCATCCCGCCCCACCGTAGTGGTGCAGAGCTTCGCCGACGCGGTGTCGCGAGCGGCGCCTGCCGTCGTCAACATCTATACCGCACGTCTGGTGACCGAGCGCACCCAGACCCCCACGCTCAATCAATTGTTCGGCGATCTCTGGCCGAGCTACAGGCAGCGTGTCGAGCGCAGTCTGGGGTCGGGGGTCATCGTCGATGGCGCCGGCACCATCGTCACCAATCAGCACGTCATCGCGGGCGCCGACTCCATCCGGGTCCAGCTCGCCGACAGCCGCATCGCGGATGCGACCATCGTCGGCCAGGACCCCGACACGGACATCGCCATACTGCATCTGGCCATGGACAAGCTGCCCATCATGCCCGTGGGCCGCTCGGATACATTGAGAGTGGGTGATATCGTGCTTGCGATCGGCAATCCCTACGGCCTGAGTCAAACCGTCACTCAGGGCATCGTGAGCGCGACCGGCCGCGGCCAATTGGGCCTCGCGACCTTCGAGAATTTCATTCAGACCGATGCGGCCATCAACCTCGGCAATTCCGGCGGCGCGCTCATCGATGCTCGAGGGGATCTGGTCGGCATCAACACCGCCGTGCTGAACCGCGGCTACGGCGGACCCGAAGGCATCGGCTTTGCGATACCCGTCAATCTCGTGCGCGGCGTCATGGAACAAATCCTGACGCATGGTCACGTGGTGCGGGGCTGGCTCGGTTTCATGCCGCAAGACCTGTCCGACGAACAAGCCGCGAGCCTGGGAATCGCCGTGGTGGGCGGCGTCACCGTGGTGAACATCCTGGTGAAGAGCCCGGCATTCGAGTCCGGAGTGAGGCCCGGTGATGTGATCACCGGTTTGCAGGGGGAACCCGTGCGCAATTCTCAGGATCTCGTCAGCCGCGTGGCCGCGCTGCAGCCGGGCGCCCTCGTGGAACTCCAAGGACGGCACGGCCGCGACCCCTACAAGGTCAAGCTCAAGGTACTGGAACGCCCGACGCGCCAAATCCAGCCGCAATAGCCCTAGGAGCCTGTCCGAGTCGGACAGGCCTAAGGCGTGCGCCGGATCTTCGCTCCCAATTGCTGCAGCTTCTCCTCGATCGCCTCGTAGCCGCGATCGATGTGATAGATGCGTTCGATCTCGGTGCGCCCGTCCGCCACGAGCGCCGCGAGTACCAGACTGGCAGAGGCGCGCAAGTCGGTGGCCATCACGGGCGCCGCCGTGAGCCTTTCGACCCCCTTGATGATGGCGGTATTCCCCTCGAGCCGTATTTCCGCGCCCATGCGGCGCATTTCCAGCATGTGCATGAAGCGGTTTTCGAAAATCGTTTCGATGATGGTGCCGACGCCGCTCGCGACCGTATTGAGCGCGGCGAACTGCGCCTGCATATCCGTCGGGAACGCCGGATACGGCGCCGTGCGGATATCGACGGCGAAGGGCCGAAGTCCGCGCATATCGACTTCCACCCAGGTGTCACCGACGCCGATTTTCGCGCCGGCCTCCTGCAGCTTGCCGATGATCGCGTCCAAGTGCTCGGGGCGGGTGTTCTTGATCCGGATGTGACCGCCGGTGATGGCGCCCGCGACCAGGTACGTGCCGCTCTCGATGCGATCGGGCAGCACCTCGTAGGCCGTGCCGTTGAGGCGCTCCACGCCTTCGATGACGATCCGGTCGGTGCCCGCGCCCTTGATCTTGGCGCCCATCGCGATCAGGAAATTAGCCAGATCGACCACTTCCGGCTCGCGCGCGGCATTCTCCAGCACGGTCTCGCCGTCCGCCAATGCGGCGGCCATCATGAGATTCTCGGTGCCCGTGACCGTGACGGTTTCCAACACCAGCCGCGCGCCCCGCAAGCGGCCCGCGCGCGCCTTGATGTAGCCGTTCTCGATATGAATATCGGCGCCCATCGCCTGCAAACCCGCCACATGGATGTTGACCGGACGCGCGCCGATGGCGCAGCCGCCCGGCAGCGACACGTCGGCACGGCCGAAGCGCGCGAGCAGCGGTCCCAGCACCAGAATCGACGCGCGCATGGTTTTCACCAGTTGGTAGGGCGCGAAGTATTCCTTGATGGTCGATGCATCGACCTCGATGCGCATCTTCTCGTCGATGGTCACCGAGACGCCCATGCGCCCGAGCAGTTCGATCATGGTGGTGACATCCTGCAGGTGCGGGACGTTCGACACCGTCACCGGGCCGTCCGCGAGCAGACACCCGGCCAGTATGGGCAAGGTGGCGTTCTTGGCGCCCGAGATGCGTATTTCGCCCTCGAGCGCTATGCCGCCTTGGATCTGTAATTTATCCACGTCCCGTGGTCCCGTGCTGGGCGGCGAATTCTTCCGGTGTGAACACCTGCAGGGCGAGCGCATGGATCTCGTTGCCCATCGCCTTGCCCAAGGTGCCGTAGACCAATTGATGGCGCTGCACGGATCGTTTGCCCGCGAACGCCGCCGCGATCACCACGGCCTCGAAGTGCACATTGTCCTCGCTCACCGACCCGCGCCTTGCTGCCGGCCAGGCCGGTTTCGATGATTTGCGCCACCTGTTCTGGATTCATGCCCGCTCCTGCAAATTATCTCAAGCTTACCCTGTATCATTCGTGCATGAATCCCGAGTTCACCGACGAAGGCCTGGTCGATCTTGGCCGCCAGGCGCTCACCGTCGAGATCGACGGCCTGCGCGCACAACTGCCGCGCTTAGGGGCGGATTTTGCACGCGCCTGCCGCATTTGTCTCGACTGCCGTGGACGCATCGTGGTCACCGGCATGGGCAAGTCCGGCCATATCGGCGGCAAGATCGCCGCCACGCTGGCGAGCACCGGCACGCCGGCGTTCTTCATGCATCCCGGCGAGGCGAGCCACGGCGACGTGGGCATGATAACGCGCGACGATGCGGTGCTCGCGCTGTCCAATTCCGGGGAAACCGATGAGATCCTGACCATCGTGCCGGTCATCGCGCGCCTGGGAGTCCCGTTGATCGCCTTCACCGGCAACTCGAGTTCGGCGCTCGCGCGCATCGCGACCGTGCATCTGGACATCGGAGTGCCGGCCGAGGCCTGCCCGCTCAACTTGGCCCCCACCGCCAGCACCACGGCGGCATTGGCCGTGGGCGATGCGCTGGCCGTGGCGCTGCTCAAAGCGCGCGGCTTCACCGAGGAAGATTTTGCGCGCTCGCATCCCGCCGGCAGCTTGGGCAGGCGCCTGCTGCTGCACGTGAAGGACGTGATGCGCACCGGCGCCGATGTGCCCACCGTGCGCGCCGCAACGCCGCTGGCCGAGGGCCTGATGGAAGTGACCCGCAAGGGGCTCGGCATGACGGCCATCGTCGATGAGACCATGCGCGTGCTCGGGGTATTCACCGACGGCGATCTGCGGCGCGCGCTCGACGCCTCCACCGATCTGCGTACCACCCGCATGGATCAGGTCATGAGCCGCCACGCAAAGACCGTGCGGCCCGACGACGCTCGCGGCGGAAGCGGTGCATCTGATGGAGACGCATCGCATCACCTCGCTGATCGTGGTCGATGCGGACGAGAAGATCGTCGGCGCGCTCAACGTGCACGATCTGTTGCGCGCGGGTGTGGTTTGAAGGCGCGCAAGGCGACGCCGCTGGCGCGGATCGAACTTCTGATCCTGGATGTCGACGGCGTGCTCACCGATGGGCGCCTGTATTTCGGGGCGCGCGGCGAGGCCCTCAAGGTGTTCCACGTGCGCGACGGCCACGGGATCAAGCTGCTGATGGCAGCCGGCGTCGCGGTGGCGGCGATCAGCGGACGGCGCTCCGCGGCGGTCGCGGCGCGCATGCGTGAACTGGGTGTGCCCCACGTGGTCCAAGCATGCAGCGACAAAGTGGCTGCACTGCTACCGCCTGACCAGGCGGCTAGGATTGGATCCCTTGAACTGCGCCTGCATCTGCGACGACACGCCCGATCTGCCCCTGATGTCGGCGGTCGGCCTGGCCTGCGCCGTCGCGGATGCGCACCCCGTGGTACTGTCCGCGGCGCATTGGATCGCCAAGGCGAACGGCGGTCGCGGGCGCCGTTCGCGAACTGTGCGACGCCTTGCTCCGCGCGCGCGCGGGGCGGCGCTGATGCTGTTCAGAGTCTTCACCGTGCTCGCGGTCGTGGCCTTGTGCATCAGCACCTGGATCTTGAGTTCACCCGCACGCCGGCCGCAGGCTCAAACCGACGCCAAGCAGGCGGACTTGCCGGGCTACTATTTAAAGAATGCCGTGCTCACCGACTATGATCTCGCGGGCGATCCCAGCATCCGCATCGAGGCCGAGCGCATCGATCAAATCGCGCACGGCAACGAGGTGGCGCTGTACAACGTCCGCGTCGGCTACCAGGCCCCGAACGGGCAGTCGTGGGTGATGGTGGGCGATGTCGCGCACGTCCAGCCGGGCGGCAAGGTGGTCGACGTGACGGGCAACGTGCGGCTGCAGGGCGAGGCCACGGGCCGCCTCGACGCGGCCGTCGTGCACACCGACACCCTGAGCTACGACGTCCCCGACGCCGTGGTCAGCACCAAGAGCGACGTGCGCATCGATTTCGCCGAACCATACTCTGACCGCGCACGGGCTCAACGCCAATTTGAAAGAGCACACGATGCGCCTAGAATCGAAAGTGAATGGCCGCTTCCACCCTTAAAGCCTTCGCTTTGTTCGCACTCGCACTGCCGGCCTCCCAAGCCATCGCCGCGCACGTGGAGCAGCAAGCCATCTCGCTCGATGCACAGTCCTCCGAACTCGACTACAAGAACAACAATCTGATTTTCCGCAAGGTGCGCATCACGCAAGGCGACATGTCGGTCGCCGCCGACCAGGCACAGGCCACGGGCCTCGACTTCGAGAACAGCCACTGGGTGTTTCGCGGCAATGTAAAAATTACCATGGACCAGGGACAGCTCACCTCGGATGAGGCCGAAATCACTTTCGCCAAAAAGCTCCTCTCCAAGGCCATCGTCAACGGCAAGCCGGCCGCGTTCGAGCAGCGCATCGCAAAAACCGGAAAACTGGCGCAGGGGCGCGCCGATACCATCGACTACGACGTGACCAAGGGCATGGTGCATTTGTCCAAGAATGCCTGGTTGAGCGACGGCGCAGAACGAGATCCGCGGCGAGTCGCTGAAGTACAACGTGCTGGCGCAGAACATCATTGCCGAAGGCTTCGAACAGGGTTCCCAGCGCGTGCACATCATCATCACGCCGCCGGCCAACCCCAAACCATGAGCGTATTGCGAGCCCTGAACCTCGCCAAGAGTTACAAATCGCGGCAGGTACTGCGGGATTTGTCGCTGGAAGTCGAGAGCGGCGAGGTCGTGGGCCTGCTCGGGCCCAACGGCGCCGGCAAGACCACGGCCTTCTACATGATCGTCGGGCTCACCCGCTGCGAGCACGGCGAGATCTATCTGGACAACCGCGACATCAGCCGCTTGGCCCTGCACCGGCGTGCGCAGCTCGGCTTGGGCTATCTGCCGCAGGAACCCTCGGTGTTCCGCCGCCTGTCGGTCGCGGACAACATCATGGCGATTCTCGAAACGCGGCCTGGGCTCGACGAAGCGGGGCGCGCGGCGCGCCTGAAGGAGCTATTGGGCGAGCTGCATATCGGTCACGTGCGCGACAGCCTGGGAATGAGCCTGTCCGGCGGCGAGCGCCGGCGGGTGGAAATCGCCCGCGCCTTGGCCGCGGATCCAAGATTCATCTTGCTGGACGAGCCGTTTGCCGGCGTCGACCCGCTGTCGGTCGCCGATATTCAGCGAATAATCAAGCACTTGTCCGACAAGGGCATCGGTGTGCTGATAACCGACCATAATGTCCGCGAGACCTTGGGAATTTGCGGCCGTGCGTATATCGTCAGTCAGGGTGCGGTGCTCGCTTCCGGATCTGCGGATCAGATTCTTGCCAATCCGCAGGTCCGTGAGGTGTACTTGGGTCAGGATTTCAAACTGTAGGCTTGGATCTGAAAGAAATATGTTGAAGCCAAGTCTGCAGCTTCGCATCGGCCAGCAGCTCACCATGACGCCGCAGCTGCAGCAGGCCATCCGGTTGTTGCAGCTGCCCTCGCTCGACCTGCAGGCGCACGTCCGCGAGACCCTCGAGACCAATGTGATGCTCGAGGCGGACGAGGAGACCCTGGAGGCGCTGGGCGAGCCGGCGCGCGAGCGCGAGGAGACGCCCGCCGAAGAGAAATACGCCGAACTGGACGGCAACAACACGCCGCCCGAGCAGCGCGACGAACCCGAAGTGGAGATTGCGGACGAAGCCTGGGGAGAGCAGACCAGCGGTCCGTCGGATACTCCCTGGTCGGGCGACGATGACCGCAGCAGCGACTTCAGCGACCAGCATGGTCAGACCCTGCAGGAACAGCTCATCGAACAGCTCGAACTCGCCAAGCTGTCCGCCGTCGACATGGCGATCGCGCGCGTCATCACCGACGCCATCACCGACGACGGCTACCTCGAGGACGAACTCGAAGATATCCGCTCGAGCCTGCTGCCGGAGATCGAGGCCACCACGGCGGACGTGGAACGCGTGCTGCGCGCCGTTCAATCGCTGGAACCTGCCGGCGTCGGCGCCCGCAACCTGGGCGAGTGCATAGCGCTGCAGCTGCGGCAGCTTCATCCGGACACGCCGGCACGGGACACCGCGATTCGCGTGGCGCTGGAACACTTGGATCTCGTGGCCGGCCAGCAGTTGGTGCTGCTGCGCAGGCAACTGCGCTGCAGCGAAGGCGACCTGGAAATGGCGCTGGCGCTGGTGCGCTCCTGCCATCCGCGGCCCGGGGCGGCGGTCAACCCCGCCCAGGCGGAATACGTGATCCCGGACGTGTTCGTGCGCCGCACCGACCACGGCTGGATCGTCGAGATCAACCCGGCGACGGTGCCGCGGGTGCGCGTCAACAACGCCTACGCCAATCTGATTTCCCGCTCCCCCGACCACGCCATGCTGCGCACTCAGCTGCAGGAGGCGCGCTGGCTGATGCGCAGCCTCGAGATTCGCAACGAGACCCTGATCAAGGTGGCGCGCTGCATCGTGCAGCGGCAGACCAGTTTCTTCGAACTGGGCGAGGAAGCGATGGAGCCGCTCATCCTCAAGGATGTCGCCGAAGCCGTGGAAATGCATGAATCGACGATTTCACGCGTCACCACTGCCAAATACATGCACACGCCGCGCGGCGTGTTCGAGTTCCGGTACTTCTTTTCCAGTCACGTCGAAGCCGCCGACGGCACGGAAATGTCGTCCACCGCCATTCGCGCCAAGATCAAGAAGTTGATTTCGCAGGAGAATCCGGAAAATCCGTGCAGCGACAGCAAGCTCGCGGAAATTCTGTCGCAAGAGGGCATACCGGTGGCCAGGCGCACCGTTGCCAAATATCGCGAAGGCATGCAAATCGCACCGTCCAACGAACGGAAGCGAGCGGCTGCCCGAGCGTCGTAAAGTAACCCTTAGGAGGAAGCTCATGCAGCTCGATCTCAGCGGTCATCATGTGGAAATCACCGAATCACTACGCGCTTACGTCACCAAGAAATTCGAGCGCATCTCACGGCATTTCGAACAGCTCATCGACGTTCACTGTGTGCTCACGGTCGAGAAATTCGGCCACAAGGCCGAAGCCACGCTCATGCTGCGGAGAAACAAGATCTACGCCGACGCCACGGAACACAACATGTACGCCTCCATCGACGCCCTCGCCGACAAACTCGACCGGTGCGTCAAGAAGCACAAGGAAAAGGCCGCGGACCATCACGCCGTGGACGTGATCAAGGCTCGTTCCTCGGGCTGATACGGAGCGCTACGCGTGTCGATGCGACTCATCATCGTGAGCGGGCTGTCGGGCTCCGGCAAGAGCGTCGCTCTGCACATGCTGGAGGACATCGACTTCTATTGCGTCGACAACATCCCGGCGGCCCTGCTCAAGCCCTTCATCTCGCACACCGTCCGCGGCATGGGAGACACCTATCCCAGAACCGCGGTCGGTCTGGATGCACGCAATCGGCCCAATGAAATCGAGACGATTCCGGCACTGGTCGGCGAGCTGCGGCGCAGCGGAATCAGCTGCGAGGTTCTGTACCTGCATGCCAGCGACGAAGTGCTGCTCAAGCGCTACGCCGAAACCCGGCGCAAGCATCCGCTGGTGTCGGGCGATGTGAGTTTGCGCGAGGCCATCGCCTCCGAACGCCGGCTGCTGGAACCGATCAGCACCGCGGCGGATCTGGTGGTCGACACCTCCGACATGGGAGTGCACGCCTTGCGCGAGCTGATCCGCGAGCGCGTCGACCGCCGGCGGGAGGGGCGGCTCTCCCTCATGTTCGAGTCCTTCGGCTACAAGCACGGCATACCCGGGGATGCGGATTTCGTCTTCGACGTGCGCAGCCTGCCGAATCCCTACTGGGAGCACGGGCTGCGCCACCTCAACGGCCGCGATCCGCCGGTGATCGAGTACCTGGCGGGATACGCCAGCGTGCGCGCCATGATCGCGGACCTGATCGCGTTCTTGGACCGGCGCGTATCGGCGAATTCGCCCAGGCGAATCGCAGCTATCTGACCATCGCGATCGGCTGCACCGGCGGCCAGCACCGCTCGGTGTACATCGCCGAGCAGCTCGCCGAACATTTTCGCAAGAGCTACCCGCAAGTCCTGACCCGGCACGATTCCCTGCAAAAGCCTTGAGCCCGCTCTCCCCCGATCAGCCGGGTGTCGCCCCCCGACGCTGGCGGGCGTTTTCCAACGCCAGGAACGCGCGTATCTCGTCGGCGCGCGCCCGCGCGTCCTCGACTCCGAGAGCGATCAATTCGCGGGTAAAGCCGCGTTCGAACAGCAGGTAGCTCAGCAACAGCGTGCTCGCGGCATTGCTCGCCCCCATGGTGCGCATCAGCGCCCGCAGGCTTCGCGGCAGTTCCCGTGCATGCCGGCGCGCGATCTCGTTCACGTCCCGCGACGGAGTCAGCACCAGAAAGTCGATGCGGCGCGCTTCGCTGTTCTCGTTGTAGCGGCTGATGCGCTCCAGATCGGCATTCAGCTGATCCATGAACAGCGAGTCGAGCATGAAGCCGAACATCTGCCCGAAGCTCGGTTCGGCCGGGCGCTTGCCGTGGCTCTCGCTCGCCGGAGCGGGATCATTGACGCCGATGATCAACAGCCGGTTGGCACCCAGATGGATCGCGGGACTCAAGGGCGAGGTTTGGCGCATGGCGCCGTCGCCGAAATACTGGTCGTTGAGCAGGACGGGACGAAACAGAAAAGGGATGGACAGGCTTGCCATCAAATGGTCGAGCGTCAGCTGCACCCGCGCGCCCTTGCGGTACACCCGCGTCCAAGGCTCGACCGCGGACGCCGACGCGTAGAACGTCACCGAATCCGCGTCCCCGTAGCACGTGGCGCAGATGCCGATCGCCCTGCAGATGCTGCTTGTACAGGCTGCGCGGAATGCCGTCGAAATGCAATTGCTCGCGCAGCAGATTCCACAACGGCGTGTTGTCGAACATCGAATGCGGCGGATGCACCAGCCAGCCGCCGGTGAGGAATGCCAGCATCCAGTGTATGCCGGACCTGAGCATGCTCACCGCATCAGCCTTGAACACATGGTGCACGCGAAAATCGCGCCACACCCGCTCGATGGCGTACACCGAGTGCCTGAAGTGCGCCGCATCCGAGGCCAGCGCGATCGCGCTGACGGCGCCGGCGGAGGTTCCGGTGATGATCGGAAACGGACACGCGGAGCCGCGCCGCAACAGCTCCGCGATACCCTTGAGCACGCCGACCTGGTACGCGGAGCGTGCGCCGCCGCCCGTCAGCACCAACCCTAAGTGAGATGTCGCGGCAGGCACGACCCGGGTATGCCATTGACCGGTGGCGCTTTCGGGACCTGTATTGCTCGGAGGGGTCTGCATGGCCGGGTCAGCTCAGCGCATCGATCGCATCATCCAGTCCCGCCAAGGTCAGCGGATACATCCGCCCCTCGAGCAGCTCCCGGGTGATCTCGATCGACGCGTTCTGCCGCCAGCGCGACTGCGGCTGCGGATTGATCCAGGCGAATTTCGGATAGTGCTGCATCAGCCGCTCGAGCCACACGCTGCCCGCCTCGGCATTCCAATGCTCGACGCTGCCGCCGGGCTGGGTAATCTCGTACGGACTCATGGTCGCATCGCCCACCAGAATGAGCTTGTAATCCGTGCCGTAAGTGCGCATCACTTCGACGGTACCCATGTGTTCATTGAAGCGCCGCCGATTGTCCCGCCACAGCGCCTCATACGCGAAATTGTGAAAATAATAATGCTCGAGATGCTTGAATTCGCTGCGCGCCGCGGAGAACAGCTCCTCGCAAGTCTTGACGTGATCGTCCATCGATCCGCCGATATCGAGCAGCAGCAGCACCTTCACCACGTTGTGCCGCTCAGCCTGCATCTTGATGTCCAGCCATCCGCCCGAACGCGCGGTGGCGTCGATGGTGTCCGCCAGCGCCAGCTCGTCGGGCGCGCCGCGCCGCGCGAAACGCCGCAGGCGGCGCAGCGCCATCTTGATGTTGCGCGTGCCGAGTTCGACCTTGTCGTCCAGATTGGCGAATTCGCGCCTGTCCCAGACCTTCACGGCGCTGCGGTTGCGCCCGCCGTCCTGCCCCACCCGTACGCCTTCCGGATTGAACCCGTAGGCGCCGAACGGCGACGTCCCCGCCGTGCCGATCCATTTATTGCCGCCCTGATGCCGCTCCTTCTGCTCCTCGAGACGCTTCTTCAGCGTCTCCATCAACTTGCTCCCAGCCGCCCAGGGCCTCGATCTCGGCCTTCTCGGCGTCGGTGAATTCGCGCACCGCCATCTTCGCGAGCCAATCCTCCGGCAGCTCCCGCTGCAGCAGGGCGAACAGATCCTCCGCACCCTTGAAATGCGCCGCGAACACCTTGTCGTACCGATCGTAGTAGCGCTCGTCCTTCACCAGGCAGGTGCGCGCCAGGTAGTAGAAGCGCTCGGCGCTCCAGTCTCCCAGACCCGCTTTGAGCGCTTCGAGCAGGGTCAACAGTTCGGTGATGGATACCGGCACGCCGGCATGGCGCAGCAGGAAGAAGAATCTAACGAGCATTCCGGCGATGCAGGAACAGCAGTTGCTCGAACAGCTGCACGTCCTGCTCGTTCTTGAGCAGCGCGCCGTACAGGGGCGGAATGAGCTTCTTCGCGTCGTCGCTGCGCAGGGCCTCGGGCGGAATGTCCTCGGTCACCAGCAGCTTGATCCAATCCAGGAGCTCGGAGGTGGTCGGCTTCTTCTTCAAGCCCGGCGTGTCGCGGATCTTGAAGAACGTGGTCAGCGCCTCGTGCAGCAGCTCGCGCTTCAAGTCCGGGAAATGCACATCGACGATCTGCGTCATCGTGGCCGTGTCCGGAAAGCGGATGTAGTGAAAGAAACAGCGCCTCAGGAACGCGTCGGGCAGTTCCTTCTCGTTGTTGCTGGTGATCACGATGACCGGCCGATGCTTGGCGCGCACGGTTTCGCGCGTCTCGTACACGTAGAATTCCATGCGGTCGAGCTCGCGCAGCAGATCGTTCGGGAAACTCGATGTCCGCCTTGTCGATCTCATCGATGAGCAGCACCGGCTGCACGTCGCAGTCGAACGCCTCCCACAGATCGCCCCTCACGATGTAATTGTGAATGTCCTTGACCCGCGGATCGCCGAGCTGCGAATCGCGCAGGCGCGAGACCGCATCGTATTCATACAGCCCCTGCTGCGCCTTGGTGGTGGACTTGATGTGCCACTCGTAGAAGGGCTTGCGCCAACGACCGGGCGATTTCGTTCGCCAGCAGCGTCTTGCCGGTGCCGGGCTCGCCCTTGATCAGCAGCGGGCGCGACAGCACCATGGCGGCGTTCACGGCGGCCATCAATTCGGGTGTCGCGATATAGCGATCGGTGCCGCGAAATTCGGTGGATCATGGCTGCTTGCGCGTGACTTGCAGGATCTGCATGGAATTCGTGCCGCCGGACACGCCGCTCAATTCGCCCTTGGTCAGAATGATGGAATCGCCCTCCTCCACCAACTTGAGATCCAGCAGCAGGCGGAATATCGAGAAATAAAACGCCTCTCCCTTGTCCGTGACGTCGTAGGCGACCGGATAGACGCCGCGATACAGGGTCACGCGGCAGCGCGTGGCCTCGTGCCGGGTAAACGCATAAATCGGAATGTCCGAGCGCACCCGCGACATCCACAGCGACGTCGATCCCGACTCGGTGAGCGCGACGATGGCCTTCACATGCAGGTGATTCGCGGTGTACATGACCGCCGACGCGATCGCCTCGTCGGTGTGCTCGTAATAGCCGCTCTTGCGCTGCCTGATGCGCACGTGCGCGACCTGGTACTTTTCGGCGCCGACGATGATCTGCGCCATCGCCTCGACCACCTTGCGCGGATGCTTGCCCGAGGCGGTCTCGGCGGACAGCATCACCGCGTCGGTGCCGTCCATGACGGCGTTCGCCACGTCCGACACCTCGGCGCGGGTCGGAATCGTATTGGTGATCATCGATTCCATCATCTGCGTCGCCATGATGACCACGCGATTCTGGTGACGGGCTTCCTGGATGATCTGCTTCTGCAGGCCCGCGAGCTCGGCGTAGCCCATTTCGACGCCGAGGTCGCCGCGCGCCACCATCACCCCGTCGCTCGCCCGCACCACCTCGGCCAGATTCTTGATCGCCTCCGCGCGTTCGATCTTGGCCACCAGCAGCCCGTGGCCGCCCGCATCGCGCAGCAACTTGCGCGCCTCGTCCATGTCCGCGGCATCGCGCGGAAAGGACACGCCGAGGTAGTCCACCTCGAGCGTCGCGGCCGTGCGGATATCCTCGCGATCCTTGTCGGTGAGCGCGCCGGCCGACAGGCCGCCGCCCTGGCGGTTGATGCCCTTGTTGTTGCCGAGTTCGCCGCCCGACCAGCACTCGCGTCTTGATGCGCGGACCATCGATCGCCAAAACCTGCAGGCTGATCTGTCCGTCGTTCAGCAGCAGCACGTCGCCGGCGAACACATCCGTCGGCAATTTCTTGTACGCGATGCCGACGCTCGATTCGGTGCCCGCGTCGACGGCGAGCGCGCGTCCAGCGTGAACTCGGCGCCGTCGGCCAGCTGCACCTTGCCGGCCTTGAAGCGGTCGATGCGGATCTTCGGCCCCTGCAGATCGCCGAGCACGCCCACGTAGCGGCCCGCCTGACGGGCGGCCTCGCGCACCAGCCCGACCCGGCGCGCATGATCGGCGACCGCGCCGTGCGAGAAATTCAGGCGCACCACATCCACGCCGGCGCGCACGATGTCGGACAACACCGCCGGGTCATCCGTGGCGGGACCCAAGGTCGCGACTATCTTGGTGCGCCGTAACAGAGTATTCATGCGGCGCGCTTCTCCAGAATTTCCACCGCGGGGAGCTTCTTGCCTTCGACGAATTCCAGGAATGCGCCGCCGCCGGTCGATATGTAGGAAATACTATCCTCGATGCCGTATTTCTCGATGGCCGCGAGCGTGTCGCCGCCGCCGGCCAGCGAAAACGCCTTGCTGCGCGCAATCGCCTTGGCGAGAGTGCGGGTTCCCTCGGCGAACTGCTCGAACTCGAACACCCCCACCGGGCCGTTCCACAGAATCGTGCCGGCGGACGCGATCAGCGCGCTCATCGCCTCGGCCGAATCGGGTCCGATGTCGAGAATCATCTCGTCATCCGATACCGCCCCCACCGGCTTCACGTCGGCCTCGGCCTTGGCGGAGAACTGGGTGGCGACCACCACATCGGTGGGCATGGGTATGACGATGCCGCGCTTTGCCGACTGATCGAGCAAGCGCTTGCAAATATCCAGCATGGCGGGCTCGTACAGCGACTTGCCCACATTGAAGCCCAGAGCCGCCAGAAAAGTATTGGTGATGCCGCCGCCCACGATCATCTGATCGACCTTGCCCAGCAAGGACTCCAGCACCGTGAGCTTGGTCGACACCTTGGAGCCGGCGACGATGGCGAGCAGCGGCCGCGCCGGCTTCTCGAGCGCCGTCTCCAGCGCCGACAATTCGCTCACCAGCAGCGGACCCGCGCAGGCCACCGGCGCGTACTTCGCGACTCCGTGAGTGCTCGCTTCGGCGCGATGCGCCGTGCCGAACGCATCCATGACATAGATGTCGCAGAGCGCGGCCATTTTCTGCGCCAGATCGTCCGCGTCCTTCTTCTCGCCCTTGTTGAAGCGCACGTTCTCCAGCAGCACCACCTCGCCGGGGTGCACCTCCACGCCGTCCAGCCAGTCCTTCTTGAGCGCCACCGGCACCCCCAACAACTGCGCCAGACGCTTCGCCACCGGGGCGAGCGAAAACTCCTCCGCGTACTTGCCCTCCTCCGGCCGGCCCAGATGCGACATCACCAGCACGCGGGCCTTTGCCGTCAGCGCCGCCTGAATGGTCGGCAGCGCCGCGCGAATTCGCGCATCGCTGCTCACCACCCCGTCCTGAATCGGCACGTTCAGATCTTCACGGATCAAGCACGCGCTTGCCGTGCAGATCCAGACTCAGCATCTTTAAGATTTTCGCGCTCACAGACGCTTTCGACCAGGCCACGGTGGTATCGAGCATGCGGTTGGAGAATCCCCACTCATTGTCGTACCACGAACACACTTTCACCAGGTTCCCTTCGATGACCTTGGTCAGCGTGGCGTCGTAGGTCGATGAAGCCGGATCGTGATTGAAATCCACCGACACCAGCGGTGCATCGCTGTAGGCCAGAATGCCCTGCAACGCGCCGCCGGCGGCCGCCTTGATCGCGCCGTGAATCTCCTCGACCGAGGTCTTGCGGGCCGCCGTGAAACTCAAATCGACCAGCGACACGTTGATGGTCGGCACCCGGATCGCGAAGCCGTCGATCTTGCCCGTAAGTTCCGGCAGCACCAGACCGACCGCCGCCGCGGCGCCGGTCTTGGTCGGAATCATCGACATGGTGGCCGAGCGCGCGCGGCGCAGATCCGTGTGATAGACATCGGTCAACACCTGGTCGTTGGTGTAGGAGTGAATCGTGGTCATCACCCCCGCCAGGATGCCCACCTTCTCGTGCAGCACCTTGACCAGCGGCGCCAGGCAATTGGTGGTGCAGGACGCGTTCGAGATCACCGTGTGGCCGCTCTTGAGCACGCCGTGATTGACGCCGTACACGACGGTCGCGTCGACGTCGTCGCCGCCCGGCGCGGAAATCACCACCTTCTTCGCGCCCGCCGCGATGTGCGCCGACGCCTTGGCCTTGCTCGTGAACAAGCCCGTGCACTCCAGCACGAAATCCACGCCGAGCTCGCCCCAGGGCAGCTTCGACGGATCGCGCTGCGCGACCACGCGGATGCGGTCGCCGTTCACCACCATCGAGTCGCCGTCCACGTGCACATCGCCGCGGAAGCGGCCATGCACCGTATCGAAACGCGTCAAATGAACATTGGTATTGGCGTCGCCCAAGTCGTTGATCGCGACGACCTTGATCTCCCCCGAGTGCCTGCCCTCATACAGCGCGCGCAGAATATTGCGGCCGATGCGCCCATAGCCATTGATAGCCACCTTGATTGTCATTGCTTTTTTATCCTCTCGCTCAGGCGCTTCGCGCCGAAATTATCCGAGCACTTTCTCGATTGCCTCGACCACATGCTCCGCAGTAAACCCGTACGCCTTGAACAGATCCTTCGCCGGCGCGGACGCGCCGAAATGATCGATGCCGACGATCTCGCCTTGCAGGCCGACATAGTGCCACCAAGGTGCGGTCACGCCGGCCTCGACCGCCACGCGCCGCGTCACCGACGGCGGCAGCACGCTTTGCTTGTAGGCATCGTCCTGGGCGTCGAAGGTGTTGGTGCTCGGCATGGAGACCAGGCGAACCTTCCTGCCCTTCCCCGCCACGGTGCGCACCGCTTCGGCGGCGATTCCCACCTCCGAGCCGGTGGCGATCACGATGACCTCCGGAGCGCCGTCGCAATCGATCAGCACGTAGCCGCCGCGCCTGATCGCCGCGACCTGGGCCGCATCGCGCGCCTCGTGCACCACCGACTGGCGCGTGAAAATCAAGCAGGTGGGTCCATCCCGGTTTTCGATCGCCACGCCCCAGGCCGCCGCGGTCTCGACCGCATCGCAGGGCCGCCACAGGTCCATGTGCGGAATGAGGCGCAAGGAAGCCAGGTGCTCGATCGGCTGGTGCGTCGGGCCATCCTCGCCGAGTCCGATGGAGTCGTGGGTATAGACGAAGATCACGCGCAAATGCATCAGCGCCGCCATGCGCACGGCATTGCGCGCATAGTCGGAGAACGTCAGGAACGTGCCGGCGTAGGGAATGAACCCGCCGTGGCAGACGATGCCGTTCAGCATCGCCGACATGCCGAATTCGCGCACGCCGAAATGCACATAGTTGCCGCCGGGCGAATCCGCGCGTCAGCGACACCGAATCCTTGCGCAAGGTGCCGTTCGACGGCGTGAGATCCGCCGACCCGCCGAATAGCTCGGGCAGCGAAGGGCCGAGAGCATTCAAGGCCGCCTGCGACGATTGGCGCGTGGCGAGCGCCTTGCCCTCGGCCTGAGTGCGTCCGATGTAGGCATTCACGAGAGTCGGCGAACCCGCTCCGGCAAGTCGCCGTTCATGCGCCGCTCGAGCTCGGCGGCCAACGCCGGGAATTCGGCTTTGTATGCCGCAAAGCGCGTACGCCACTCCTGCTCCACGCGCGCGCCCTTGTCGCGCATGTCCCAGGCGGCCCGTATATCCGCGGGTATCTCGAACGGCGGAGAAGTCCAGCCCAAGCTTCAGCCGAGTGGCGGCGATCTCTTCGTTGCCCATGGCTTCGCCGTGCATGGCGGCCGTGCCCTGCTTGTTGGGAGCTCCCCAGCCGATGGTCGTCTTCGCGCAAATCAGCGAGGGTCTGCCGGTTTCCGCGCGCGCCGCGGCGAATGCGGCCGCGACGGCATCGCTGTCCTGGCCGTCCACATTCGCGCAGCACATGCCAGCCATAGGCCTCGAAGCGCTTGGGCGTGTCGTCGCCGAACCAGCCCACCACCTTGCCGTCGATGGAGATACCGTTGTCGTCGTACACCATGATCAGCTTGCCGAGTTTCTGCACGCCGGCGAACGACGCGACCTCATGCGAGATGCCTTCCATCATGCAGCCGTCGCCGAGAAACACATAGGTGTGATGATCGATGATGGTGTGGCCGGGCCGGTTGAAAGTCGCCGCGAGCGAGCGCTCGGCCACCGCCATGCCGACGGCGTTGGCGAATCCCTGGCCCAGCGGCCCCGTGGTGGTCTCGATCCCGAGATGCACCTCGCGCTCCGGATGGCCCGCGGTCTTGGAGCCGAACTGGCGAAAATTCCTGATCTCATCCATCGACAAGGGATAGCCCGTGAGGTGCAGCACCGAGTACAGCAGCATGGAGGCATGGCCGTTCGACAGCACGAAGCGGTCGCGGTCCCACCAGGTCGGGTTGCCCGGGATTGAACTTGAGGACGTCCCGCCACAGCACTTCGGCGATGTCCGCCATCCCCATGGGCGCGCCCGGATGGCCCGAATTGGCCTTTTGGACGGCGTCCATCGACAGGGCACGAATAGCGTTGGCAAGGTCGCGGCGGGTGGGCATGGCGGGCTTCTTTATGTAACAAGTGTGACGGGAGACAAGCCGGGTATTGTCCCCGATGCGCCCGCCCTCGGCAAACCGAGATCCGGGAGCCTGTCTGACTTCAGACAGGCTCCCGGTCGCGAATCGACGACGGAACACCGTCACACAAACATAGTCTCTTTATGTATAACGCGTTTGCACGCCGTCATGACCCAGTTCACCGTCGCCCCAGGAGCGCTTTGCTACCATTTCACTCATGCAAATTCTACAAATCACCGACCCACACCTGTACGGCAGCGCCAGCGGCCGATTGCGCGGAGTAGAAACCGATTCGAGTTTGAATGCGGTGCTCGACGATGCATTTGCCCGCGTTCCGGACTATTCGGCGGTGTTGGTCACCGGCGACTTGGTGCAGGACGACACCTCCGGTTACCTGCGCTTTCGCAGCATCTTCGGCAATCTGCAGAAGCCCGTGCTGTGCATTCCCGGCAATCACGACGAGCCCGAGGCCATGCGCAGAGAGCTCAACGGTGCGCCGTTTCAGATTTGCGGCACGCATGAAGCGGACGGTTGGCAATTCATCATGCTCGACAGCTACGATCCCGGACATGTCGGCGGTCGTCTGACCCAGAATGAACTCGCGCGACTCGACGATGCGCTGCACCGCTCGCCGCAAGCACGCCATGGTGTGCCTGCATCATCACCCCATCACCATGGGCAGCCGCTGGTTGGACACCGTGGGTCTCGCCGAGCCCGAGGGCTTCTGGCGCGATCATCGATTCGCACCCCCACGTCCGTGCCGTGGTGTGGGGACATGTACACCAGGCGTACGACGGCCGACGCGGCGATGTCCGTCTGTTCGCGACCCCGTCGACCGGCGCGCAATTCCTGCCGAAGAGCGACCGCTATGCGGTCGACTCGCGGCCGCCCGCCTACCGCCAGTTCGAACTGCACGCCGATGGACGCATCGACACCGCGGTCCACTGGATCGAGTCCATGCCGTTGCGCCAGACCGCGACACGTTAGACCCCTCCCATCACGCACCTGATGCGACGCGCTTTTTTCTCCCGTTCGTGCCTGGCACTGCTCGGGCTGTTGCTCTGCGTCACCGTCCGTGCGGACGGCGCGCTGCACTCACTCTGGGAATTGCACGGCAAGCACAACACCGTCTACCTGCTCGGCTCCATTCACGTGCTGCGCCAGAGCGACTATCCGCTCGCGCCGGCGGTGCTGGACGCATACCGGGACGCCAAGTCCCTGCTCATGGAAGTGAACCTGGAGGAGATCAGTTCGGAGCGAGTGCAGTCAGAAATGCTCGCGAGCGCGGTCCTGCCCGAAGGCAAGACGCTACCCGATGTCTTGGGGAAGGAGCGCTACGGGCGCGCCGAAGCTTTGGCGCACGAGGTCGGGGTGGAGTTGTCTCTTTTCGACCAATTCGCACCGTGGTTCGCCGCCGAAGTCATTTCGCAACTGCAGTTGACGGAGCTCGGCTTTCAAGCCGAATCCGGCGTCGAAATGTACTTCCTGGAACGGGCGCGCACCGACGGCAAGAGCGTGGCAGGCCTCGAGACCGTCCACGATCAAATCTCATTGTTCCAGAACATGTCCATGGACACCCAGGCCGAGTATCTGGTGTCGAGCCTCGAACAAGCGCATGACCTGCCCAAGGAGGTGGATTCCATGGTCCGCGCCTGGCAGCGTGGAGATACCCAGTGGTTCGCGGATCAGCTCAAGTCCGAACTGGGGCAGGATCCCCGCCTCTATCAGTCCGTCCTGGTGACCCGCAACCGCAAGTGGGTACCGAAAATCGAAGCCCTGCTCAACGACGACAAGAACTACCTGGTGATCGTCGGCACCGGCCATCTGGTCGGCCGAGACAGTGTGATCGATCTGCTCAAAAAAGACGGGATTGGCGCCACCCAAAAGTAGCCGCCAATCCCGAACTAGTCGGCCAATCTCCGACGTAGTAGGTAATCTCCCAAAGACTACTGTGCCGAAGGCGGCGCGGCACTCGCGCCCTGCGGATGGCCCCAGGCACCGTGCTTATGCGCCTGCATCTCCGCCTCGAGCGTGGCGAGCTGTCGCCTGCTGCGCCGGCGTCAACACCTTGTATACCTGGGCGCGTACCTCGGCTCGCTGCGTCATCATCTGCGCCATCAGCGAGCCATGTGTCTGGCTCACCTGCGAGGCGATGCTGGTGTAATTCGGATCAGTCGGCTGCGTCTGCCGCAGTTTCAGCGAATTGGCCTGCATTTGCTCATGCAGGCTCTGCATCTGCGGACGCGCCGCCGTCATGATCTCCTTGATTTGCTGCTTTTGCGCCGCACTCAGGCCCAGCTTGCCGAGCAGGTGCCACGGCCCTCGATGGTGATGCCACCCAGGCGCTCCCGGCGCAGGTGCTCCCGGCGGCGGAGTGGCCGCTTCATCGGCCGCACTCGCAACGGACATGCCGGCGGCGGCCGTCAACACCGCTCCGGCCGTCAGCAGCGTTGCCGTCAACAAATGGCGTATCGATTTCATGTTCCTGGCTCCATGCTGTGATGAGGGTATGCGCCGCCATCCTAAGCTCTGGCTGTGCAAACATGTGTCACGGAGAACGCAACGTTCTGTCAAGAATTGTGAATTCCTGCGCCGGGGCTGTCGATCGACCGCCGACTGTGCGAGAGTATTGAGACGCATGACGCTCTCCAATCCACCACCGGCCGACCCAACCCAGGCGCGCGAGGCGCGGGTGCTGCTGGTGGACGACGATCGCGAGCTCTGTCAAATGCTCACCGAATACTTGGACGCCGAGCATTTCGACGTCAAGAGCGTGCACGACGGCGGCGACGCTCTGGAAGAGCTGAAGGTCAACGACTTCGAAATCCTGATTCTCGATGTGATGTTGCCGAGCGTCGGCGGCTTCGACGTTCTGCGCAAGCTGGGAGCATCTTACGACACTCCGATCCTGATGCTCACCGCGCGCGGCGACGACATCGACCGCATCGTGGGCCTGGAGCTCGGCGCCGACGACTATCTCAGCAAGCCCTTCAATCCGCGCGAGCTGGTGGCGCGCATTCGCGCAATTCTGCGCCGCGCCAGCAACCGCTCGGGCAGAGGCACTGTGCCCGACGAGCTCGCCGTCGGTCCGATCACGCTCAACACCGGAACTCATCTGGTGCACGTCGCGGGCACATCGGTGCCGCTCACCGGCGCCGAATTCCGCGTGCTCGAATTGCTCATGCGCTCCGCGGGCCAAGTGATCTCGCGCGAAGCGATGACCGAGCAGGCGCTCGGCCGCAAGCTCGTTGCCTACGATCGCAGCATCGACACGCACATCAGCAATCTGCGCCGCAAGCTCGATCTGGAAGTGGGCAAGAATCCCGAGATCAAGAACGTCCGCGGTTCGGGCTATACGCTCACCTGGGCTCATGCCTAGTCTTTTCCTGCGGATCTTCATGCTGTTTTGGGTCGCGATGGCGCTCATCGTCGGCGGCAGCATCGCCATCACCTTCACCATCGCCGCGCGCGAGTACGAAGCGCCTGAATTGCAGCGTCGTCCGTCCACCGCCATCCAGGCGTCGGAAATCCTGGCGCACGGCGGCTTCACAGGCCTCAAGAGCTGGCTGGACGCGAACAAGAATTCCATCGCCGACCGCGACCTCTACGTCATCGGTCCGGACGGCGCGGACATCCTGGGCCGGCGTCTTTCGCCGAGCGCGGCGCGCCGGCTGGAGTTCGTCAATCGCGACGAATTCGTGAATCGCGACGCTGCAGGCGCGACCCCAAGGCCGTTCGGGCCGCCGCTGCCCGGCAATCTCCGCCCCAGCCGCACAGCGCCGCAAATCATCGGCACCGACGGCACGGCTTACACCGTGCTGCTGGTGCCGCGGCGCCCCAGCATCTTTGGCGCGCTCAGCCTGCCGGCGATATCGCTGACCATCCTGTGCATTGCGCTGGTCGTGAGCACGCTCACCAGCTGGTGGCTGGCCCGGCACCTGAGCGCTCCCATTCGGCGCATCCAAGCGGGCGCTCGCGCGCTAGCCTCGGAGAATCTCGACGTGCGCGCGAGCGCGGGACTGCGCGTGAGCGCGGGCCTCGAGGGGCGCAGGGACGAGCTCGCGGTCCTGGCACGCGACTTCGACGCCATGGCCGATCAGCTGCGCGCCAATCGCGGCGCCATCACCCGGCTGCTGCGCGACATCTCACATGAACTGCGCTCGCCCCTCGCCAGGATGCGCGTCGCTTTGGGCTTGGCGCGCCAGCCGCCCGCCGACCTGCGCGCCAATTGGATCGATTGGAGCGTGAGATCGAACGCCTCGACTCACTGATCTCCCAGGTATTGAAGCTCGCGCGCCTGCACGGCACCGACGCGCCGTTCGCCCGCGAAACGTTCGACCTCGACGAGGTCATCGAAGAGGTGGTGCGCGATGCGAACTTCGAGGGCGCCGTCAAGAATTGCCGGGTACGCCTGCAAGGCGCCGCGGCGGCCACCGTCAACGGCAACCGCGACCTGCTGCGCAGCGCCGTCGAGAACGTACTGCGCAACGCCGTGCGCTACAGCCCGCCGGACGCGTCCGTCGACGTCTCGGTCGCGCGCACCGAATTCGGCATGGAGATTCTGATTCGGGATCAGGGACCCGGCGTTCCGGACAGCGATCTCGAGCGCATATTCGAGCCGTTTTATCGCGTTGCCGAGTCGCGCGACCGCGACACCGGCGGCGAAGGCATCGGGCTCGCCATCACCGCACAGGTGATGAAGGCTCACGGCGGATGGGCGAAAGCAGCCAACGGACCACGCGGGGGCTTCGAAGTCCGGCTCACCTTGCCGGCGGGTGCCCTTGCTGTCTAGCACCCTTGCTGTTTAGAGTCGCGGCATGAGCCTATACCAAGAAGCCTGCAAGTACATTCCCGGCGGCGTCAATTCGCCGGTTCGCGCCTTTCGCGGCGTCGGCGGCGAGCCGATTTTCTTCAAGAAAGCCGCGGGCGCCTACGTAACCGCCGCCGACGGCCGCCGCTACCTCGACTACGTCGGATCCTGGGGTCCGATGATTTTGGGCCACGCGCACCCCCGAGTGATCAACGCCGTGCAGACCGTCGCGGCCGACGGCCTGTCCTTCGGCGCCCCCACCGAACTCGAGACGCAACTCGCGCGCCGCGTCGTCGAACTCATGCCCTCCGTGGAATTGGTGCGCTTCGTGAGCTCAGGCACCGAAGCCACCATGAGCGCCATCCGCCTGGCGCGCGGCTTTACCGGGCGCGACACCATCGTGAAGTTCGAAGGCTGCTACCACGGGCACTCCGATTCGCTGCTGATCAAGGCGGGTTCCGGCGCCCTGACGCTGGGCGTTCCCACGTCGCCCGGCGTGCCGAAGGCACTGGCCAATTACACCGTCACCCTGAATTTCAACGACGCGGATCAGGTACGCGAAGTGTTCCGCCAGATCGGCGACCAAATCGCCGGCGTCATCGTCGAACCCGTCGCCGGCAACATGAATTGCGTGCCCCCCGCACCGGGATTTCTCGACACGCTGCGCCACGAATGCGACCGCGCCGGTGCCCTGCTGATTTTCGACGAAGTGATGACCGGCTTTCGCGTAGCCCTCGGCGGGGCCCAGGCGCTCTACGGAGTGCGCCCCGATCTCACCACTCTCGGCAAAATCATCGGCGGCGGCATGCCCGTCGGCGCATTCGGCGGACGCCGCGACATCATGGAACGCCTCGCCCCCTTGGGCCCCATCTACCAGGCAGGCACCCTGTCCGGCAATCCCGTGGCCATGACCGCCGGCCTCACCACCCTCGAACTCCTCTCCGCGCCCGGCTTTCATCAACGGCTCCAAGCCGCCACCGACGAATTGATCCGCCGGCTCGCCGAATCCGCCGCGGCCGCCGGCATTGCGCTCGCCACCAACCACGTGTGCGGCATGTTCGGCTTCTTCTTCACCCAGGAGCCCACCATCGACCGCTACGGCAAGGTCATGGCCTGCGACGTCGAACGCTTCAAGCGCTTCTTCCACGGCATGCTGGCCGAAGGCATCTACCTCGCCCCCTCCGCCTACGAAGCCGGCTTCATGTCGGCGGCGCACACCGCAGCCGATATCGACGCCACCATCGCAGCCGCCACCCGCGTCTTCGCAAGCTTGAGCAAGCGGTCCGCAGCGTGACCCACCGCCCCAACCTATCGGACGACGTTTCCGCGGAAACGCGCGCCGCACCCGGATTCGGCTGAAAGCATGCGAGCCTTCGCCTGGTTCGTGGGCGTGATCGTGCTAGCGGGGCTTATCGGCGCGTCCGTCGCCTATCCCGCGTACGAACTGACCTCGACTTTCGCCAATTGGGCCTTTCATCGGGTGGCGAGCCGGATCGCCATGCTGGTCCTGGTGCTCGAGCTGATATGGCTGTGCCGTCATCTGCAGCTCCGGCAGCGACACGACTTCGGCTATGCATTGCCCCGACGCCGATTTCTCATGATCAGCCTCGGGTGGGGAGTGATCGGCATGGCCACCGCCGGCCTCGGCGCCACGTTCTTGCTGGCCACCCATTTGCGCGTGATGGACTCGAATTTCGTCCCCTCGGCCGCCGGCTTCGTGCGCATCTTCCTCGTCGGCCTGGGCTCAGGCATCGCGGTGGCCCTCCTCGAAGAAACCGTATTTCGAGGCGTCATGCACACCGCCATAGAGCGTGAATCAGGTCCGTGGATGGCCGCTCTGCTCACCGCGCCGCTGTTCGCCGTCCTGCATTTCTTCGCCAAGGTCAGAATCCCCGAGGCCGACGTCGGCTGGGGCAGCGGCTTCGACTTGCTGCTGCTCTCGTTCGCACCCCTGGGCCATCCGGCGCTGGTGCTCGACTCGTTTCTATCGTGGCTGGTGGTGGGGCTGATCTTGAGCCTGACCCGCGCCCTCACCGGCAATATCGCCGTGGCGATTGGGCTGCACGGCGGCTGGGTCGTGGTACTGCGCATGCTGCAGGAAGCCACCGCGAGTGGCACCTCCCCCGCCTACTCCGCGTGGGTCGGCCACTTCGACGGTCTGCTGGGCTACTGGCTGCTGCCCTGGGGCGCCGCCATCGCCGCCGCGCTCTGGCTCACGCGTTCTGCCTGGGTTCCGGCCGCGAAGTAACAATCGCTCCGCTGCGGTGTGCTGCACCGAGACCTTTTGCGAACCAGTCTACGAAGGTTCGCAGGCGTGCTGTTCGCAGCCCACCCTGTGCGTAGACCAAGGACAGGGGCTTCGGGACAGGCTCAAAAGAGGGAAGGACGATTTCGAGTTCTCCGCGCTGTATCGCCGGCATGACCTGATAACACAGGAACCGCCCAAAGCCACAACCCGCCGCGCAGGCGACAATGCTCGAACCCACGTTATTGCAGATGAGCCGTCCGTGGACATCGACATCCATCGGCTTTGCATCCTCTTGAAACGTCCAAGTAGAGATGTCGCCAATACCGGGAGCCCGTACGCAGGGAAGTGCCGATAACTCCGTTGGATGGAGTGGTTTTCCTGCTTGCGCCAATAACCGCGGGCTCGCGCAGATCACCTGACGGACTTGGCCGACTCGCCGTGCGATCAATGTTGAATCTTGCAATGGCGCGATGCGGACGGCCACATCGATCCCTTCCTCGAGCAGGTCGGCGATGCGATCGAGCAACACGAGCCGCACCTCGACCTTGGGAAATGCCACGAGGAATTCGGCGATCTGTGGTGCCACGTGCATCTCGCCAAACAGGACTGGCGCCGTGACGGTGATGAGCCCACTGGGCTCACTCAGCGTTTGGCTGATCGCCTGCTCGGATTCGTCGACGGCGGATTGAATGCGCCGGCAATGCTCGAGGTAGATTCGGCCTTCGTCCGTGATCGCCACCCGGCGGGTGGTGCGGTTGAACAGCCTGACGCCCAGCTTTGCCTCTAGCCCTGCCAGGATTCTCACGACCGTGGGCAGGGATTTTCCCACGGCCTCAGCCGCCGCCGTGAGGCTTCCCCGGTCAGCGATTTCCACGAAGACCGCCATCGCATCGAGTGTGTCCATGAGGAAATATTACTGCATTTAATGGACTAGTGAAGTCAGTTTATTAGCATTTATTCGCAAATTTTGCAGTAATAATCTGTCGGATAGGTGGCCCACGCCAACCTGTCCGTCAAAACGTTATTGGAGCAATGTTTATGAAAACCGTCATCGTCGTCTTCTCCGACCCTAAATCCGGGTCAGATGAGGCTCTCGGGCGTATGTTCAACGCCCTGTTTCTGACCCTCGAACTGAAGGAGAAGAAGCAGGACGTCACGCTCATCTTCCAAGGGGCCGGGACACGCTGGATCGCCGAAGCCTCGAAATCGGATCATCCGACGCACGCGATTTATGCGGCCGTCAAAGACAAGGTTTTGGTCTGCGGCGGATGCGCCGATGTGTTCGGCGCCACCGCGCAGGCGGAGTCCGCCGGGGCCCGCTTGGTCCGAGACAAGCAGATACCCGGTACCCCCGGCGTTCTCGATCTGTCTCGTTATCTGGATGAAAACGCCCGGCTCATTACTTTCTAACAGGGTTTTGGACTGAAGCGTCTGGGCGGCGCAGCCGCCGTCCCGGACGCTTCAATCCCGACCCGAGACGAGGTATGAACGATTCAGTCTTCCACGAGGGTGAGCGCCTGGTCCAGGAACGGACCGGGGAGCGGGAGATCGCGCTGCTCAACGGTCGCCTCATCGCCGACCGCATCCCCCGTGCGGCGCGATCATTCATCGGGAAGCAACGGCTTTGCGTTTGCGCCGGTATTTCGCGCGATGGCGACCTCTGGGCTCACTTCCTGACCGGGGTGCCCGGATTTGCCGCTGCATCCGAGGACATGAAGGTCGTCGACCTACAATTGGCAGACGAGCACGGTGTGCTGAACAGCACCCCACTATTTGCCGATCTGAGAGTGGCTGCACCACTCGGCATACTTTTCATCGAACTGGCGACCCGCCGACGGCTACGTGTCAATGGGACCGTGTCCGCGCTGACGGGTGCGGGCCTACAAATGACTGTGCACGAAGCATTCCCCAACTGCCCGAAGTATATTCAGCGCCGTCAGATTGCAGAGGTCAGTCAGCAACCCGGCGTCGCCGCGATCGAGCAGGGCGCTGCCCTCAACGACGCCACGGCGCAGTGGATTCGACATGCCGACACGCTGTTCGTTGCGAGTTCTCATGCGGATGGCCGGCTTGACGCGAGCCACCGTGGCGGCAGCCCAGGCTTCGTCCGTTCCTCGGGCGATCTACTCCTGATTCCGGATTACGCCGGCAACAGCATGTACAACACGCTCGGCAACTTTGCCGTGCACCCGCGTGCCGGACTGACCTTTGTCGACTTCGACCATGGCCGACAACTTCAGCTCACCGGTGACGTTGAACTGCGCTTTGACGTCGAGTCCGAGCTCGATTTGACCGGTGGCACCGGCCGATGGTGGGCCTTCCGCCCACGTCGTTGGATCGCGTCATCGTGGAACCAGCCGCTGGCGTGGAAATACGTCGACGCGTCACCGTTCAACCCCTGAGGCTCCTGTCGCCTGCGTGTAGTCGAGAAGACGCTCGTTGCGACAGAAACGGTACGGATTCGTCTGGCGCAGGACGGCGACTCGCGGATCGGCCCATTGCTGCCCGGTGCCCATATCGAAATCGAATTTGCCGGCTACACCCGCCGATGCCTGAGAGGCTACGCGTGTGAGACCGCCTTCAAAACAAACTCTGAATCGTAGTCGGCCAGCTTGGGATAGGGGATCGTGGGTGCCGAGTTGAGTCCGAGCACCCGCGCGCGATAGCGGCTGAGGCTGGCCGACCGATCGTGATCACCAAGGCGCGCTGGCGCATGGACGAGGAATGGCTCAATAACGGCGAAGCCAGTGAAATAAAGGACGCCGTGATTGATGGCAAAGAGAGTGGAGGTAATCGGGCCATTCAATCCGTTTTCGGAGTACATCGGCGCACCGCCGCCGATGGTGACCGAGCACATGGCGCGTTTCCCTGTGAAAACCCCTCGATCGTACCATTTGCCGCCACCGTAGATGCGGCCGCCGGAGGCGAAGACACGATCGATCCAACCTTTGAGTATCGCGGGCATGCCGTGCCACCACAACGGAAACTGGAGAATCAGGACATCGCACCAAAAGAGTTTCCCCATCTCGGCTTGAATGTCCGGCGCAAACCCGTCGCGCGCGACTGCAAGCGCTTCTTCAGAATGCTGGTGATAATAGTCGGGGTTCTGCATGGTGAGAAAATTAGCGCGACCCGACACCGGATTGAAGCCCATTGCGTACAGATCCGAGATCTCGATCTCATGTCCTGCCTCGCGCAACGCCTCGCTCGCGGCGCGAGTCATGGCGCCGTTGAAGCTCTTCGGTTCGGGGTGAGCATGGACGATAAAGACGCGCATGACAGGGCAGCTCGCTAGGAGTGGCGTAGTGATTGGGTGATAATGCAGGCAGTTTGCAGCTGTTGCCTACAGACGAATTCGTCTCATACTTACCCGGAGGTAACTGTGCCCGGTCCCCTGAAACGCTTGCCCCAGTTACCCGCGGAACGGACGCTGAAGGTGATTTCCGGCCGCTGGAAGCCGGTCATTTTGTATCACCTGTTTGGTGGGCCGAAGCGACTCTCAGAGCTCAAGCGACTCGCTCCGAATGCGAGCCAAAAGGTGCTCGTCGAGCAACTGCGCGAGATGGAACAACACGGTCTTCTCAAACGTAAGATCTTTCGTCAGGTACCGCCCCGCGTCGATTACACCGCCACCCCTCTGGGGTTGAGCCTCGAGCCGGTGATCATGTCTCTATGCGAATGGGGACGCCGCCATGCAACCGCGCTGAATGAGTTGGATCGGCTCGCCGAGTGTGTTGCGGGCCGACCTGCTCGACCGAGCTTGCGGATGTCACGAGAGAAACCCGCCATCGATCAGGCCGAGGCAGAAGAAGGGCTCTCAGCCTAGAATGTCTCGCAGTGAGCCGCATGCAGAGGTTTGCAGTACTTGATCGATCGGATCGCGGGTCAAGCGCTCGTCGATAGCGGCGGGGCCGCCGTTCTGCACCAGCAAACCGGAGACGATGCGACGAAATGTGAGCTGGACGCATCGGTGCTGCAGCGCGCTCGCGTTTTTGTGGACTCCCTCGACGCAAGCGCAGCCAACGTCAAGGGGCTGGCGGCAAGTGCGGCGGATCTGGCAAGTTGAGACCCTCCTCGCCCAACCATGAGCACAGCGTGCTATGCCAGAGGCTCGAGCAAATCGAGCCTCTGAATCGGATCGTCGAGCTCCAAGAACGCCTGCTTGTCCGGCAGCGGAATCGGTAATATTTCGGCGAGGCGGTGCCCCACCCACGCGGCATCGTCGAGGCGCATCTCCATGTCCTCGTAGACCTCTCCCAGTTGCGGCAACACTCCTTGCAGCAACTCCGCCAGTCGCGCGTGGCGCGCCGGCACCACCACGCTGGGCTGCGGCGCCAAATGATCCACATCGGCCAGATTGAGACCGTCGGCTTGCCGGCTGCGGCTGCGTATCCGAAAGCGCTGCTGGCCGACGCACGACAGGCCGAGCAAACCGTCGGCAAGCTGGTGGAAATCGACGATCTTCGCCAGCGTACCGACATCGAAGGTCGCAGCGGGGGCCGGCCCCACTTCGCTGCCCTCGCGGATCAACACCACCCCGAACGCTCGAGCCTCACGCATACAGCTCCGCACCATGTCGAGATAGCGGGTTTCGAATATCCGCAACGGCAGCGGACCGTCCGGAAAGAGCACGATGTTGAGCGGAAATAACGCGATCGAATTCACTGCCGCGCCCGCAACGCGGCGAGCAGCTTGTCGTGCAGCCCGCCGAAGCCGCCGTTGCTCATCACCAGGATGTGATCGCCCGGACGCGCTTCGTCGGCCAGGCCCTTGACCAGCGCGTCGACGCCGGCCGCAAAGCATGCGCGCGGCCCCAGCGGCGCCACGGCCGACGGCAAATCCCAGCCCAGATCCGGCGCGTTCAAGAACCACGCGCGGTCCGCCAATGCCAGCGCCGGCGCCAACTGCCCGCTATGCACGCCCAGTTTCATCGTGTTCGACCGCGGCTCCAGCACCGCGATGATGCGCGCCGCGCCGACGCGAGCCCGCAGTCCCCGCAAGGTGGTCTCGATGGCGGTCGGGTGGTGCGCGAAATCGTCGTACACCGTGACCTCGCCGATGACGCCGCGGACTTCCATGCGCCGTTTGACGCCACGGAAGGCGTTCAATGCCCGCGCGGCCCGCGCAGGCTCCACCCCCACGTGCCGTGCCGCCGCGATCGCCGCCAATGCGTTCATGACATTGTGCTCACCGATGAGCGGCCAGTTCACCTCGGCCGCCGCGCGGCCTTGCAAATGCACCGTGAAGCGATTGGCCGCGGATCCCGCCGCGATCTCGGCGCTCCAATCGGCAGCGCTCTTCAATGCGAAAGTCTCGCGCGGAGTCCAGCACCCCATGCGGAGCGTGGCCGCGAGTTCCTCGTCGTCGCCGTTGACGATGATTCGGCCGGCCGCAGGCACGGTGCGCAGCAACTGATTGAACTCGCGGCGGATGGAGGCGACGTCCGGATAGATATCCGCGTGGTCGTATTCCAAGTTATTGAGAATGGCGGTGCGCGGCCGGTAGTGGACGAATTTGGCGCGCTTGTCGAAAAACGCAGTGTCGTACTCATCCGCTTCGATGACGAAGAACGGCCCCTTGCCAAGTCGCGCGGTGGAATCGAAATTACCCGGCACCCCGCCGACCAGAAATCCCGGCTCGAGCCCCGCCGCCTCGAGAATCCACGTCAACATGGCGGTGGTCGTGGTCTTGCCGTGGGTGCCGGCCACGGCGATCACATGCTTCTCGCGCAGCACCTGCTCCGCCAGCCATTGGGGTCCTGACACATAGGGCAGGCCGCGATCCAGCATGGCCTCCACCACCGGACTGCCGCGGCTCAGGGCATTGCCGACCACGACGATGTCGGGCCGCAAGTCGAGCTGCTCGGCGCCATAGCCCTGAATCAACTCGATGCCGAGCGCCTCGAGCTGAGTGCTCATCGGCGGGTACACATTGAGATCGGAACCGGTTACCCGGAATCCGGCGGCCTTCGCGATCGCGGCCACGCCGCCCATGAAGGTTCCACCAATGCCTAAAATATGCACATGCATGCTCATGTATCCGGCAGCAACTGCTGCTCCACCACGATCGACAGCACGAGATAGCCCACGCTGACCGCTACTCCCACGCTCAGGCGCGAATCCAAGGCGGCGCGCCATATGTTGGCGCAGGCGAGCAGGTACCAGATCAACCCGACCAGCATCACTACCCCGAGCGGAACCGCCGCGAGTCGCTCCGAACCGATGACATGGATCAGCGAGCCGACGGGGTACAGAACGAGTTCCGCGAGCACTCCGACTCCCAACAGGGCGACGCCGGTTTGCAGGAAGCGCTGCCGGTGCCGCGCCAGCACGAGCACGGCCCAGGCAAAAGCCAGCGGCAATCCCACGCTCAAACCGATACGCAGGAAAATTCGATCAGTCGAGGCCGGCGGCATGAACGCGCTCAGCACCTCGACCAGTGCCGCCGCGGCGGCGACCAGCGCCAACAGGAACGACGACGCGGGCAGCTGCGCCGGCGTGCGTCTCCCGAGTGCAATGTCCCAAAATGCTTTTGCGAGTCGCAGCATCATCCGATTCAGTCATAATCGATTCCAAATTGTACACGCGGATCAATGCCATGCCCGACGCCATTTGGATCGATAGAGACGACGAGTTGCCGGCGCTGGCCCGCACCCTGGAATCGCAGGCGTCGATCGGGGTCGATACGGAATTCCTGCGCGAGCGCACGTTCTTCCCCAAACTGTGCCTGCTGCAGCTGGCGGCCGGGGAACAAATCTGGTGCGTCGACACCCTGCGGATCAGCAGCCTCGATCCGCTGATGCCCGCCCTGACCGCGGCGGCCGCGCGCAAGGTCATCCACGCCGCGCGCCAGGACTTGGAGGCCGTGTATCTCTCGGCCAAGCGCGTCATGACCCCTATATTCGACACTCAGATCGCCGCCGGGTGCATCGGCCTCAAGCCCCAGATCGGCTATGCAGAACTCGTCAAGACCCTGCTGGATGTGACCGTGCCCAAGGGCCAGACGCGCACCGACTGGTCGAAGCGCCCGCTCACGCGCGAACAGCTGGAATACGCCGCGGACGACGTCTCCTACCTGGGTGAGATCGCGAGCCGTCTCGCGCTGCGGCTGCGCGAACTCGGGCGCGAGCATTGGGTCACGGAGGATTGCCTGGCTCTCGAAGACCCTACGCTGTACGAGCCCGATCCCGCACAAGCCTGGAACCGGCTGCGCGGACTCGCGCAACTCGCGCCGGCCCCGCGCGCGCGCGCCAAAGCCGTTGCCGTCTGGCGCGAAAAACTGGCGCGCGCCCGCGACTTGCCGCGCGCCTGGATACTCTCCGACGCGGCGATTTTTTCCGTGGCGCAAGGCTCTTTGCCGCCGCTGAACGAAAGCCTGGCGGCGAACCTGCAGGATGCGCTCGCGCAGGCCGCGAACGATGCGCCGGACACCGAACCCAGTCAGGACGCGCGCCCCACCCCCGAGCAGAAAGCCTTGATCGAACGCCTGGGCAAGATCGTGGATGCGCGCGCGGCCGAACTCGAGGTCAGCGCGGAAATTCTCGCACCGCGCGGCGAGCTCAAGGCGCTGGCCATGGGGGCGCGCGCAAACGCGCCGCGCGAGTCGCACGCCCTCACGGGCTGGCGCCGGGAACAGATCGGGACCCGGCTCCTCGACGCTATCGGCTGACGGCGCCGGCCGCCCTGCCCCGCACCGCCGCGTCGATGCTGTTGAACACCGTGTCGACATCGGCGTCGGCATCGACCACGCGCAACAATCCCGCGGAATCGTAATACTTGATCAACGGCTTGGTTTGCGCCTCGTAGACCTCCAGGCGCTTGCCGATGACCTCTTCCTTGTCATCGGGTCGTTGAATCAGCCGATGCGCATCGCCGCATTCCTTGGAATGCGCTGCCGCTCCGGGCGGCGAGGTGTACACATTGAACACCCGTCCGCAGACCTCACAGATTCTGCGGCCGGTGAGGCGCTTGAACAGCACGCTCAAATCGATGTTCATGAGCACGACCGAGTCGAGCGGGGTGCCCAAGGACTGAAGCATCTTTTCCAGCGCCTCGGCCTGGACGATATTGCGTGGAAAGCCATCCAATATGAAACCCTGGGCAGCGTCCGGCCGGCCGATGCGTTCTCGTATCATGCCGAGCACGGTGGCATCGTCGACCAGCTTCCCCGAATCCATGGCCGCCTTGGCGCGCAGACCCAGCTCCGTGCCCTTGGCGACGGCTTCGCGCAACAGGTCCCCGGTGGAGATTTGCGGTATTCCGTACGCTTTGACCAGCAGTTGCGACTGCGTGCCCTTGCCGGATCCCGGCGCTCCCAATAGGACTATTCGCATGATTCTCTTGGAGGTGAAACGGCGCTACCGTACCTTCGAGCGGCGCGGTCGTCAAACCCCACCCGATCGGCTATTCTGCGCGGCTTGCGCCTGGGGGTCCCATGAAGAATGCGTTCTATGCACAGTCCGGCGGAGTAACCGCCGTCATCAATGCGTCGGCCTGCGGCCTGATCGAAACGGCGCGCCGGTACCGCGGCAAGATCGGCAAGGTGTATGCCGGCCGGCACGGCATCATCGGTGCCTTGACCGAGGACATGATCGACACCAGCAAGGAGAGCCTGGCCGCCATCAGAGGCCTGCGCCACACGCCCGGCGGCGCGTTCGGGTCGGCACGCTACAAGCTGGCGGGAATCGACAAGAATCGCGCGCAATATGAGCGCCTGATCGACATTTTCCGCGCGCACGACATCGGCTATTTCTTCTACAACGGCGGCAACGACTCCATGGACACCGCACAGAAAGTGTCCGAAGTCGCCGTGCAAATGGGAGTGCCCCTCACCTGTATCGGGATTCCCAAAACCGTCGACAATGATCTGCCCATCACCGATTGCTGCCCCGGATTCGGCTCCGCAGCCAAGTACATTGCCGTATCCACACGCGAGGCGGCGCTCGACGTGGCCTCCATGGCGCGCACGTCCACGAAGGTCTTCGTGCTCGAAGTCATGGGACGCCACGCCGGCTGGATGGCCGCGGCCGGCGGCCTTGCCGGCAACAAGGCCGGCGATGCGCCGCACGTCATCCTCTTCCCCGAAATCGTGTTCGATCGCGCGCGCTTCCTGGCGAAAGTGCAGGGAGCCGTGGAGAAATACGGCTACTGCGTCGTGGTCGTATCCGAAGGCGTACGCGACGCGGACGGGAAATTCCTCGCCGAGGCCGGCACCAAAGACGCGTTCGGCCACTCGCAGCTGGGCGGCGTGGGCCCCGTGGTCGCACAGATGACCCAGGAAGCGTTCGGCTACAAGTTCCATTGGGCCGTCGCTGATTATCTGCAGCGCTCGGCGCGCCATATCGCCTCGAAAGTGGACGTTGATCAGGCCTATGCCGTCGGCAAGGCGGCGGTGGAGTTCGCCCTGCAAGGCAAGAACGCCGTCATGCCCATCATCGTCCGCAAATCGGCAAAACCCTATCGCTGGAGCATCGGCGAGGCACCCTTGTCCGCGATCGCCAACAAGGAAAAGAAGGTCCCACGCAACTTCATCACCACGGACGGGTTCGGCATTACCGCGGCCTGCCGCGCGTATTTGCAGCCGCTCATCGGCGGCGAAGACTACCCTCCGTACGTGCAGGGCCTGCCCGTTTATGTCGCGCTCAAAGGCGCGAGCGTGCCCAAGCGCCTGCGCACCCCGTTTATGCTATAGTCGGGCGCTTTTTTTCGCCATAAGACCATATTTTTCAATAACATAAGACCCGGGAGAACGACTCATGACTCTTGACAATGCGCTATGGTTGGCTATCGCAGCGGGTGTCGTTGCGATCCTCTACGGCGTCATTTCGGTGCGTTGGATTCTGGCGCGCCCCGCGGGTAATCCGCGTATGCAGGAAATCGCGGCGGCAATTCAAGCGGGCGCCAAGGCCTACTTGAACAGGCAGTATTCCACCATCGCCGTCGTCGGCGTCATTCTGTTCGTCGCCCTCGGAGTGGCCCTGGGCTGGGCCACCGCCGGCGGCTTCGCGGTCGGCGCCATCCTCTCCGGCCTCGCCGGCTACATCGGCATGTTCATTTCCGTGCGGGCGAACGTGCGCACCGCGCAAGCAGCGCATTCGGGCATCAACGCCGCGCTCCAAGTCGCGTTCCGCGGCGGCGCGATCACCGGCATGCTGGTGGTGGGGCTGGGACTGCTCGGTGTCGCCGGCTACTACCTCATCATGCTGCGTGTTCTCGGCGATCCGGAAGCCGCACTGCGTTCCCTGGTAGGTCTTGCCTTCGGCGGCTCGCTCATCTCGATATTCGCGCGCTTGGGCGGCGGCATCTTCACCAAGGGAGCCGACGTGGGCGCCGACCTGGTCGGTAAAGTGGAAGCCGGTATTCCGGAAGACGACCCGCGCAATCCCGCGGTCATTGCCGACAACGTCGGCGACAACGTCGGCGACTGCGCCGGCATGGCAGCCGACCTGTTCGAAACCTACGCCGTCACTCTGGTCGCCACCATGCTGTTGGGCGGTTTGGTGATGGTGGACATGGGCGCACGGGCGGTGCTGTTTCCGCTGGTGCTCGGCGCAATTTCCATCGTCTCCTCCATCATCGGCACGTTCTTCGTCTCCACCCGCGAAGGCGGCAAGATCATGAACGCCCTGTACAAGGGCGTCATCGTCTCCGGCGTCATTTCGGCGATCGCCTTCTATTTCGTCTCGCAGCAGCTCATGGGCGAGCGAGCCATGTCCATCTGGCTGTGCACGCTGGTCGGCCTCGCGCTCACGGCGGCGATGATCGTGATCACCGAGTACTACACCGCCACCGAGTACGGCCCCGTGCAGCACGTGGCCGCCGCGTCGCAAACCGGCCATGCCACGAACATCATCGCCGGCCTCGGCGTTTCGATGAAGGCCTGCGCACTGCCCGTGCTCGCGGTGGCCTTGAGCATCTGGGCCTCCTACCGGCTCGAGGGCCTGTACGGCATCGCCATCGCCGCGACGGCCATGCTGTCCATGACCGGCATGATCGTGGCGCTCGACGCCTATGGCCCGATCACCGACAACGCCGGCGGCATCGCGGAAATGGCGGGCCTGGACAAGAAGGTGCGCGACGTGACCGACCCGCTGGATGCGGTCGGCAATACCACCAAGGCGGTGACCAAGGGCTATGCCATCGGCTCCGCGGGGCTCGCGGCATTGGTGCTGTTCGCCGATTACACCCACAAGCTGAGCGAGGTTCTGGGTCACGCCACCAGTTTCGACTTGTCGAACCCCGCGGTGATCATTGGCCTCTTCATCGGCGGCCTGGTGCCGTATCTGTTCGCCGCCATGGCCATGGAAGCCGTCGGCCGCGCCGCGGGTGCGGTGGTCAACGAAGTGCGCCGTCAGTTCCGCGAGATCAAGGGCATCATGGAAGGCACGGCGAAGCCTGACTACTCGCGCGCCGTCGACATGCTGACCAAGGCGGCGATCAAAGAGATGATCATTCCCTCCCTGCTGCCGATTCTGGTCCCCATCGTGCTGGTGTTCGTGGTCAATTTCCTCATGGGCCCGGGCTCCGGCGTGCAGGCGCTGGGCGGCCTCCTGATCGGCACCATCGTGACCGGACTGTTCGTCGCCATTTCGATGACCACGGGCGGCGGCGCCTGGGACAATGCCAAGAAGTACATCGAAGAAGGGCATTACGGCGGCAAGGGCTCCGACGCGCACAAGGCCGCGGTGACCGGCGACACCGTCGGCGACCCCTACAAGGACACCGCCGGCCCGGCCATCAACCCGCTGATCAAGATCATCAACATCGTGGCGCTGTTGCTGGTGCCCGTACTGGGCAAAATGATGTAGTCAAAGGCTCGGAAGGCTCCGGAAGCGGGAATAAATTGCCCGCATCCGGAGTCTTCTTAGTGAAATCAACGCATGAGGTTTACGTGGTGAAATCAGTTAAATTTGTGAACGGCGTCTTCGCGTGTGCGGTGGCCGCAGGTTTGGGCATTGCCGGGGTATCCCTGGCCGCAGCGACGGCGGGCGATCCGGTCCGAGGCAAAGAGCTGTATCAGGGCTGTTCGGCCTGCCACTCCATCGACGACAACGATTTGGGCCCCAAGCATCGCGGTGTCGTCGGCCGCCACGCGGGCAGCATCGCCGATTACTCCTACTCCCCGGCCCTGAAGAGCTCCGGCCTGACCTGGGACCCGGCAACGCTGGATAAGTGGCTGACCAACCCCAGCGCACTCGTTCCCGGCACCAAGATGTTCTTCCGGCTTGATGCAGCGCAAGACCGCGCGGACGTCATCAGCTACCTCGCAACTCTGAAGTAAGTTCAGATATCGAAGTAGATCGCGTCGGGCTCCGCGACGCCGTCGCGGGTGCCCACGCGCAATTCCGGTTCCTTGAGCGACACGCGCGAGCGAGGCGGCACGCTGCGCGTGAGGAACACCGAACCGCCGATCACGCTGTCGGCGCCCACCACCGTGCGTCCGCCGAGGACCGTGGCATTGGCGTAGAGCGTGGAACCGCTCTCCACGGTGGGATGGCGCTTCTTGCCGCGGATGATCTGGCCGCTGGCGTCCCGTGGAAACGACAGCGCGCCCAAGGTCACGCCCTGGTATAGCTTGACCCCGTCGCCGATGTCCGTGGTCTCGCCGATCACCACCCCGGTGGCGTGATCGATGAAGAAGGCCGCGCCGATGTTCGCTCCCGGATGAATGTCCGCGCCCGTCTTGGAGTGCGCCCACTCGGTCATGATGCGCGCCATCATCGGCACCCCGAGATCATACAAAGCATGGGCGATTCGATACACGCTGACCGCCAGCACTCCGGGGTACGCGAGGATCACCTCATCCAGATTCGTGGCCGCGGGATCGCCGTCGAACGCCGCCTGCACGTCGCGAATCAGCAAGCTGCGGATCTCCGGCAGCCGGCCCAGGAAAATCTCCGCCAATTCATGCGCCCGCGGCGCGCACTCGCCGAATTCCGGCCGCCCCGCCTCGCGCTCGCGTCCGTAGCACAGGCAGTGCTCCATCTCGCGTTCCAGTTTGGGCCCGAGCACCGCCACCGAATGCGCCACGTGCGCCGCCAAATTGTCACTGCTCAAGTCGCGGCGGCCGAAATAGCCGGGATACATCAGATCGAGCACCGACTCCAGGATATCCACGATCGCTTCGCGCGACGGCAGGTAACGGCGCGAAATGCGGCGCGCGCGCTCATCGCCCATGTAGCTGTCGAGGAACTCTTCGGCGAGGGCTTTCATGCGCACCTTCAGGCGACTGCCTGCATCTTCTCCACACCCTCGAACAGCCCCTCGAACAAGGCGCCCGACAGGTACCGTTCCCCTGCATCCGGCAGTACGACGACGATGGTCTTGCCCTTCTGCGCGGGCTCGCGCGCCAGGCGCAGCGCCACAGCCATTGCGGCGCCGCATGAGATTCCGCTCAACAGGCCTTCCTCGCGCGCCAGGCGGCGCGCCATCTCGATGGACTCCTCGTTGGTGACCTGCTCGACGCGGTCGACCAGCGACAAGTCCAGGTTCTTCGGGACGAATCCCGCCCCGATGCCCTGGATCTTGTGCGGCGTCGGCGTCAGCGGCTGGCCGGCCAAGGTCTGGGTGATGATCGGCGAATGCGTGGGCTCCACGGCCACCGTCAGGATCTTCTTGCCGCGCGTGCCCTTGATGTAGCGCGAGACGCCGGTCAGCGTGCCGCCCGTGCCGACGCCGCTCACGAACACGTCGATCTTGCCTTCGGTGTCCTCCCAGATTTCCGGTCCCGTGGTCTTTTCGTGGATGGCGGGATTGGCGGGATTCTCGAATTGCTTCGCCAGCAGGAACTTGCCCGGATCCGCGGCGGCCAATTCTTCCGCCTTGGCGATCGCACCCTTCATGCCCTTCGCCCCCGGGGTCAACACCAGCTTGGCGCCGAATGCGACCAGTACCTTGCGCCGCTCCATGCTCATGGTCTCCGGCATGGTCAGCACACAGCCATAGCCGCGCGCGGCCGCGGCATAGGCGAGCGCAATGCCCGTATTGCCGCTGGTGGCCTCGACGATGGACATTCCCGGCTTGAGCGTGCCGCGCTCCTCGGCGTCCCACACCATGGCCGCGCCGATCCGGCACTTCACCGAGTAGGCGGGATTGCGGCCCTCGATCTTGGCGAGGATCGTCGCCCCGCTGCTCGCGTCCAGGCGGTTGATCCGGACCAGCGGTGTGCGCCCGATGGATTTCGTGTTGTCCTCGTAAATAGGCATAGGTCACCTCATTGGCTGGCAGCCGATTTTCCTCCTAAGCACGGAGGAAATGCCATAGAAGTTTGTTATGAGACCCTGCCGCAGGGTTATAAGACGCCGGGCACCACGGACAGCGGCTGCGGCCGGCCGACCACGAACCCCTGCACGAAGTCGATGCCCATGTCGGTTACGGTATCCAGGGAGATCTGGTCCTCGACCTGCTCCGCGACGACGCGGAAATTGAGGCTGCGCGACAGTTCGATCATCGCCGCAACCATGGCCTGATTCACGCTGTCCCCGGCCAAGTTGTGAATGAACGAGCCGTCGATCTTGAGGTAGTCCATGGGCAGGGTCCGCAGAGTCGAGAACGAACTCAAGCCGCTGCCGAAATCATCCAGGGCGAACTCGCAGCCCATGCCGTGCAGCACCGCGATGAAACGCTGCGCATGGTCCAGATTCGCCACCACCGAACTCTCGGTGACCTCGAAGCAGATGTCGCCGGGATTCGCTCCCGTATGATCGAGGCAGTCGACCACGAATTCCAGGAAATCCGAATCCCCCAGCGTCTGCCCGGCGATATTGATCGCGACACTGCGGCCCGTCGGCAATTTCATGCCGCCGCGTCCGAGCGCCGACAGTACCGTCTGCACGACCCAGCGGTCGATGTGCGGCATCAGGCGGTAGCGCTCGGCCGCGCGGATGAATTCCGCGGGCGGCGCGCCCGGCTGCCCATGTTCGCCGATGAGGCGCACGAACACCTCGAGCGCCGGACCGCGCTTGCCGTTGGCCCGGGCGTGCACGATGGGCTGGTAGTAGAGTTCGAATTTGTTGTCCCGCAATGCGCCCTGCAGCGTCTGCAGCCAATGAATCTCGCCGCTGTGCCGCGCGCTCGCTTCCTCGCGCGCCGAATACACGTGCACGTGCAAGCCGCCCTGCTTCTTAGCGACATAGCAGGCGGAATCCGCGGAATTCATGATGTCTTCGATCGCGCCGCTGCCGCCGCCGATCTCCACGAGGCCGATGCTCACGCCGATGTTGAAAATCTTATCCTTCCACACGAATCGATAGTCGTTGACGGAACGCACCACATCGTCGGCGATTTGACGCGCCTTCTCGAGCGGGCAACCCACCAACAGCAGGGCGAATTCATCGCCGCCGATGCGGCCCACGGTATCCGAGTCGCGCACCGCTTCCTTGATGAGCGAGGCAACCTCGCGCAGCATGTTGTCGCCCGCGGTATGTCCGCAGGTGTCGTTCACCGCTTTGAAGCGATCCAGATCGAGATAGCACAGGGCGTGCCCGACATTCCCGGTCTGCGCGGAGTCCATGGCCTCCTGCAGCCGCCGCTCGAACTCCCTGCGGTTGACGAGGCCGGTCAGCGCATCGTGGCTCGCCTGATAGGTCATTTGCCGCGTCAGGCCGCGCAGTTCGCTGGTGTCGTGCAGCACGATCACCAAGCCCAGAATATCCTTGCCGTCGAAGCGCAGCGGCGTGACGCTGATTTCCACCGACCGCTCCGGGCCCGCACCGGCCGGGACCAGCACGGCGCGCCGTCCCATGGTCACTCGACCGCCGGTGGTCAACGCCTTGCGCACCGGATCTCCCAGCGACCGGCGATCCGTCTCATCGACCAGCGCCGCCACTTCCGAAAACGCCCTGCCCATGACCTGATCGAACCGCTGGCTGAGCAAGACCTCCGCGGCGTGATTGATATAGTCGATGCGGCCCTCGGCGTCGACCGTGATGACGCTTTCGCCCATGGCGTCGAGCGTCACCATCGCGCGCGGCCTCGACGGCACCGCCACCGGGCCCGATTCCGGCAGCATTTCCAGCGCGGTGAGCAGCAGCGCCGCTTCGCCCGAACTGTCGATCACGGTGCTCGACAGCTCCACGCGCGTCACCTGACCCTGCGCGCCGACCAGGTCGACTTCGTAGCGGGCGGCCGCGGCTTCGCCCTGCAATCTGCGACGCAGATTGCTCTCCACCAACTCGACATATTCCGGCGCGACGAATTCGGCCAAGGATTTGCCGACGACATCCGCTGCGCTCTTGTTGAGCAGCGCCAGGAAGCGCGAGTTGGCGAACAGAATGCGGTCACGGTGCACCAGCACCGCGTCGTGCACGGTCTCGACCAGACGCTGAAACAGCTGTTCACGGTCCAGTAATCGCGCGCCGCGCTGTTCGAGGTCTTCCAGCAGCTTGTTGACGGCCCCGCCGAGCTGCCCCAAAGCCTTGGGATTGCCCTCCAGGCTGATGCGCCCGGCGGTGCCGGCTTCGCTCGTGAGCTGACGCACCTGCGCCGAGAATTTGGCGACGGCGCGCTCCTGCCGGCGTTTGCGCACGAAGAGCACGACCAAGCCGACCGCCAGAATGGCCGAGGTCAACAACCACGGAACGAGGGAAGACATCAACGCAGACCTCGATAACGACGGATATCAAAGACGCTTGATATTGGACCCCATGATGGGTTGGGCGCGTCGCGAATCATCGTAGTTCGAAGAATAGCGCACGGGCATGGCATAGCCTGTCGAAATTGACCATAATCAGCGGCCTTAAGTTGGCGCGAGAAATCATGGATACTTTGGCTGCACGTCAGCAGATGGTGGATCAGCAGATACGCACGTGGGAGGTGCTCGATTCGCGCGTGCTCGATGCGCTGTCGGCGGTACCGCGCGAGGCCTTCGTGCCCCCTGAATATCGCGAGCTCGCTTTTGCCGATGCACCCATTCCCATCGGTTTCGGCCAATCCATGCTGCCTCCCAAGCTGCAGGGACGCATTTTGCAGGCGCTGGCGCCCGGCGCAGCCGACGGCGCGCTGGAAGTCGGCAGCGGTACCGGGTACCTCTCAGCCTGTTTGAGCTTGCTTTGCGCCTCGACGCACTCGATCGACATTCACACCGGGCTGATCGACGCTGCGGCCGCGAACCTGCGCGCAGTTCCCAATGCCCGGGTGCAATTCGAGGTCCGCGATGCGTTCGCCGCTGCACCCCTGGGCGAATACGACGTCATCGCCGTCACCGGGTCGCTGCCGGTTTACGATACGCGCTTCGAACGCAGCCTGCGCATCGGCGGCCGTTTATTCGTCATCGTCGGCGCGGCGCCGGTGATGGATGCCATCCTGGTACGCCGGGTGGACAGCAACGAATGGATACGCGAGAGCCTGTTCGAGACCGTGGTCGATCCGCTGGTCAATGCCGTCGCGGCACCCCAATTCGTGTTCTGATGATCAACGAGATGACCCCTCGGGAGTTCCTGGAACGGCGCACCGGCGGCGCGCAGCTTACGCTCGTGGACGTTCGGGAGGACTGGGAAACGACGCTCGCACCGGTGCCCACCGACCACCTGCACATACCCATGGATCAAATTGAAGATCGCCTCGGCGAGCTCGATCCCGCGCAGGAAACCGTGGTGATCTGCCGGTCCGGCGGCCGCAGCCTCGCCGTGGCGCGTTTCCTCTCCGCCCGGGGCTTTGTCTCGGTGCACAACCTGGCCGGCGGCATTCTCGCCTGGTCGCGAGACTTGGACCCACGGATTCCTCAATATTGACCCTGAGGGGGGCTCTTGACTCCTCAGGTGATATGGTTATATATAACACTATAACCCATGAAGCGACTCCTAACCCTGTTTGTCTTGTGCATGAGCGCCGCCGGAGCGTCGGCGGCGGATCTTCTCGCGGTGTACCAGCGCGCGCTGCAGAACGACCCTCAGCTGCGCGAGGCCGAAGCGACTCGTCTGGCGGCCCTCGAGGCCAAACCCCAGGCGCTCGCCGCCCTGCTGCCGCAGCTCGCCGGCAACGGCGTGGTAACCAGGGAACGTGATTCCGGGCCCTCGACCATCACCCAACCCCTCAGCAGCCCGCCCGGCCCCGTCATACTTCAGACCTATCCCTTCGACGGGCAGGTCACGACCACCACGCACCGCTACGGCATAGACCTCAAACAGAATCTGTTTCGCTGGGAAAATTGGGTCGCCCTGCAGCGTGCCGATGCCCAAGTGGCGCAAGCCGAGGCTGACTACCAGGCCGCGCAGCAGGACCTGATCGAGCGCGTCGCGCAGCGCTACTTCGATGTGCTCGCCGCCCAGGATGATCTCGAAGCGCAGCAAGTCGCGCTGACCTCGATCAAGCGTCAGCTCGAGCAGGCGGAGTCGCGCTTTCAGATCGGCCTGATAGCCGTCACCGATGTGGAAGAGGCCCGCGCCGCACACGACAGCGGCGCCGCAGCCGTGATTGCCGCAAAGCGCGCGCTCGCCTCCACGCAGGAACTGCTGCGCGAGATCACCGGCGACCCCTTCGACGGACTGGCCCGTCCCATCGAACCGTTCGAGCTCGCCACCCCCGACCCCGTCAGCGAGGACCGCTGGGTCGACATGGCCCTGCAGCAGAATCTTGCGCTGGTCTCCAGCCGGCTGGCGGCCGACATCGCACGCGAAAACGTCAGCGCCGCCCGCGGCGGCCACTTTCCCTCTCTCGATCTGATCGGCAGCCGCTACAAATTGACCACCAACGGCGTGGATACCTTCACCGACGGAACCCCGGCGGGCGGCACCACGCTCGACCAGCAACAGCGCACCATCGGCCTGCAGTTGACCTTTCCCATCTACGCCGGCGGCGCGATCTCTTCACAGGTGCGCCAGGCCGTCTACCAGCATCGCGCGGCCAAGGAAAGAGTCGAACGGATTGCGCGCCAAACCGAACACGACGCGCGCGATTCCTATCTCGGCGTACTGTCGGAGATATCGCGGGTCAAGGCGCTGCGCCGCGCGGTCGAGTCGAACGCCACCTCACTGCGCGCGACCGAGTCCGGCTACGAGGCGGGCACGCGCACCGCCGTGGACGTTCTGCAATCGCGGCAGCTCTGGGTGCAGGCACACACCGACTACTCCCGCAGCCGCTACGACTACATGTTGAATGTACTCAAACTGCAGCAGGCGGCGGGCACCCTGTCCCAGCAGAGCCTGGAGAGAATCAACAGCCTGCTGCAGGACGCGCCGCAGGCGCCGCTGGCAGCGCCGGACCCTGCACGAAAGGTTCAATGAGTTCGAGCAGCCGCGCGACGCTGCCGCGATTCGACTCGACCAGGTGCCGTCCGATGGCACCCATCCGCCCTCTCTCCTCCGTGTCGGCCAGCAGCCGGCAGAGGGCAGCCGCGAGCTCGCGGCGTCCGCCACCTGCAACGCAGCGCCCTGACGCAGCAGCAGCCGCGCAATGTCCCGGCTGTTCGAATGATAGGGTCCCGTCAGCACCGCCAGCCCGAGCGCCGCGGGCTCCAGCAAATTGTGGCCGCCGATCGGCACCAGACTGCCGCCGACGAACGCCACGTCGGCCGATGCATACAGCGCCGCGAGTTCGCCCACGCTATCCACCAGCAAGACCTGCGTGGCCGCATCCGGCGCGATGCCGCTGCTGCGCCGGGTGAAGCTCACGCCGCGGCTGCTGAGCAGATCCGCAACGGCCCGAAACCGTTGCGGATGCCGCGGCACCAGCAGCAGCAGCGCATCCGCTCGCCGGGCTCGCAGCTCCTCGTGCGCCGTGAGCACCTGCTCCTCCTCGCCCGCGTGCGTGCTGCCGGCGATCCACGTCGGTCTTGCGCTGCCGAACGCCGCGCGCAGCGCTCGCCCCTGATCGACGACCGCGGCACCCAATTCCATGTCGAACTTGATATTGCCGAGCACGTGCGTCCTGGCACTCTGCGCGCCGATGGCAACGAAGCGCTCCGCATCCTCCGCGGTCTGAGCCGCTATCAACGAACTGGCAGAGAAAATTCCGCGAAACAGGCTGCCGAGGCGCCGGTATCGCGCGACCGACTTCGCCGACAGCCGCGCGCTCGCGAGCACCAGAGGCACGGCGCGGCGTTCGCACTCCTTGAACAAATTGGGCCACAGCTCGGTTTCCATGATGATGGCGAGACGCGGCCGAATGCGGTCCAGGAAGCGCGCGACCGCACCCGGTGTGTCATAGGGGAGGAAGCGCACGTCGACGCTGTCGCCGAACAGGCTTTGCGCGCGCGCCCTGCCGGTCGGCGTGGCCGCGGTCAGCACCAGCGGGATGTCCGGATACCTCGAGCGCAGAGCGCGCACCAGCGGCGCCGCCGCCGACATCTCTCCCAAGCTGACGGCATGCAGCCAGATCGTGGGCGCGTCCTCGGAGCGCCGGCCCCACCCGAAGCGCTCGCCCAATCCCTGCCGATAACTGCGATCACGCAGTCCGCGCCACAGCACCCCCGCAAACGCGAATGGCACCGCGCAGTAAATCAGCAATGAATACAGGCGCCGGATCATGCGGCCCCGTCCGCCGTACCGGCTCTGTCCGCCGCATCGGCTCCGTACCCCGCCAGCAACCACTCCCAAGTCCCATCCGAGCACCGCCCGGGCGGCAAATCGCGCGCTATCTTGGCGAGCGAGCGCCGCAGGCGCTGCAAGTTCCGCGCACTCCACGCGCCCCGCGCGCGCACTCGCCCGCGATCGAAATCGATGACGCTGACGCTGCCCCTGTCGTCGAGCAATATATTGTGCGCATTGAGATCCGCGTGATCGACGCCCGCGCGATGCAGCCGCGCCACCGCCGCACCGACGGCGCGCCACCGCGCTTGCTGGAGCGCGCCGCGCGCGAGCACGGCGCTCAAAGGTTCGGCACCGGCGATCCGCTCGGTGATCAAATCGCAGCGGTAGCAGAAGGCTCTTCGCTGATAGCGGGCGGCGACGGGTTTCGGCACGGGCAAGCCGCATTGCCTCAAGTGATCGAGCAGCCGCCACTCGGCGAAGGCCCGCACCCGATCCTCGCCCGTCCACACATACTCATCCTGCGACAGCCGCGCAATGAAGCCGCCGCGCCGGAAGTGCCGCAGTACCCATTGACGCGTGCCCGACGCCACGAACCACGCCGACCCGCGGCCGCCCTTCACCTCCAGCAACTCGCCCCGCCGCCGCCAAAACTCAGGGTCGAACAGCGACTCCTGCGCATCCTTCGGCAGATTGCCAAGGCTGGCCGGATCAGACAGCATGGCGCCCGTGGCAGTGGCAATGCGTCGGCCGCCGTTGGTCAATTTCGTGAGCTCCGATGACTCTACATTTCAAACCGCCGCTGCAACATGTGTGTCTGCTGCGTCTTTCGGCTATTGGCGATACCTGCCATGCCTTAGCGGCGCTTCGAGCCTTCCAATCGGCGTGGCCGCAAACGCGGTTCACCTGGATCATCGGCAAACTCGAAGCCAAGCTGATGACGGCGATTCTCCCGGAAATCGAGTTTATCATTTTCGACAAGAGCAAAAGCTCTCGGGAACTGTGGCGCCTGCGCAAGGCCCTGCGCGGACGGCGCTTCGACCTGCTGCTCGACATGCAATTGTCGATTCGCGCGAGCCTGATCAGCAGCTTGGTGCCGGCGCCGATCAAGCTCGGCTTCGATCGCGCGCGTGCACGCGAGCTGCAGTGGTGGTTCACCAATGCGCGCATCGCGCCCGCGGCGTCGGAACATGTGCTCGACTCGTTCATGGGGTTCGTGCGCGCCTGCGGCATCGACCCGCCCGCCCCGCACTGGGATTTTGAGCTTCCTGCTCGAGCGCTCGAGTATGCCCGCGGCATCGTCAGCGACGAACGGCCCACCCTGGTGATCAGCCCCTGCTCCAGCCACCCGGCGCGAAACTGGCGGCCCGAACGGTATGCCGCCGTCGCCGATCACGCAATTAGCGCGCATCACATGCGCGTCGTGCTGGTCGGGGGCCGCAGCGCCATCGAGACTCAGATGGGCGCGGGCATCAGCTCCGCCGCGCGCTCCGCGGTCGTGAATCAGATCGGCAAGGACACGCTGCCGCAGCTGCTCGGCCTGCTGGCCCGAAGCACCGTACTGCTGTCGCCGGACTCGGGTCCCGCCCACATGGCCACCATGGTGGGCTTGCCCGTGATCGGCCTCTACGCCGCCACCAATCCCGCGCGTGCCGGTCCCTACTACAGCCGGGACTGGTGCGTCGACAAATACGAGGCGGCCGCGCAAAAATATCTGGGGAAGCCCGCCGCGCAGGTTCCCTGGACCACCAAGATCGAGCGCGACGGCGTCATGGACCTCATCAGCGTGAGCGACGTGTGCGTCAAGCTCGACACCCTCATGGCGCAGCGGAACGCACTGTGACGGCAGGCGTTTTTCGCTAAGATGCGCGCATGAGCGACATCAAAGTCCCCATCTCCCCCGGCGAACTGCTCGACAAGATCACCATCCTGCGCATCAAGTCGCAGCGGATGAGTGACCCCGCCAAGGTGTCCAACGTGCGTCTCGAACTGCGTGAGCTAGAGCAGACCTGGAGCGCCTCAGACTACGCACGCATCGACATCCAGGCCGATGTGAGCGCACTGCTCGCCGTCAACGAGCGCCTGTGGGTGATCGAAGACGACATTCGCGACAAGGAACGCGCACAGTCCTTCGATGCGGAGTTCATCCGCCTGGCGCGCGCCGTGTACTTCGAGAACGATGAACGCGCCGCCATCAAGCGACGCATCAACACCACGCTCGGCTCGAGCATCGTCGAAGAGAAGTCCTATCGGGACTATCGGACGGGGTCGCCTCGACCCCGTTGAAGCCGGCGCGAAGCGCCTATTTCAGGGTGTACTCGGCCCCGCAGTACGGGCACTTGGCCCAGCCGCTGCCTTCGATCGCCAAATAAACCTTGGGATGCGAATTCCACAGGAACATGCCCGGCATCGGGCATGACAGCGGCAGATCCGCCGCGGTCACGGTGTACTGATGCAGCGCATTCGGCTGAATGAGCTGATGCTTGGAATCCTCTTGTACCATCGCCGGCATTGTCATCACTCCGCTTACATCCCAGGGCGTCGACGCGAAGCCGCGCACGCAACAGGGCGTCGATTGTAGGGTCCGCGCCGCTCAATGCAAGTCACTGGCCAGCTCCGAACGTTTCGTTCCAAATCTCGGTCACGCGGGCGCGCGTCGCGAGGTAGGGGCCCGCCTCCACCACTCGGTCTCCCTGGCCTTCGAGCGACAAGTGATGCAATACCGTGCGGTAACCGATGTAGGCATCCGTCAGCCATTGCGCCCTCGACAGCTCCAGCACACCCACCGCGGCCAACCCCTCGAGCTGACGAATATTGTCGGTATAGGTCAATAGCTCCGGATGCGCAGCCGCGGCAGCCAGCACCCAGTATTGCACCAGAAACTCGATGTCCGCGATACCGCCCGCATCCTGCTTGATGTCGAATTGTCCCGCGCCGGCCTTGGATAGCTCGCGCCGCATGCGCATGCGCATCTCCGTAACGTCGGTGCGCAAGCTGTCGCGGTGCACGGCGGCGCACAGTATGCGGCGCCGTGCCGCCGCGAACGCCGCGCACAGCTCCGCATCACCCGCCACGGGCCGCGCACGCAGCAGCGCCTGGTGTTCCCAGGTCCACGCGTCCTGGCGCTGATAGAGTTCGAAGGCCTCCATGCCCGTCATCAGGAATCCACCCTTGCCGTTCGGCCGCAGGCGCATGTCCACCTCATAGAGCCGGCCGGCTGCCGAATGCATGGTGAGCAGATGCACGATGCGCTGTCCCAAGCGCAGAAAAAACACGCCGTTGTCGAGCGGCCGCGCCGCCTTGGTCTGCTGAATTTCCCCGCTCGAATCGTGCAGAAAAACCAGGTCGAGATCGGAACCGTACCCCAGCTCGAGCCCTCCCAGCTTGCCGTAACCTGCGACCGCGACACGGACCTCGCGCAGAGTTGCTTCCTGATCGCCGCAATACGGGATGCCGTAGATCTCGACCATTTGCTGCCACGCGAGATCCATGCAGCACTGGACGATCAGCTCGGCAATATCGGTCAGCCTGTCGCTCACCTTCATCAGCGGCAGCCGCCCGGTGAGATCGGCCAGCGCCACCTTGAATACCGCTACTTTCTGGAATTCCCGCAGCGCCTCCACCTGCCGCTCCGGATCGTCGGCGGGCAGCCGCTCGGTACGCGCGGCGAGTTCCAGCACGAAGCTCTGCCGCGACGGCAGTTCGTCGAATGCCTTGCCGTCGATCAACTCGTCCAACAACAGCGGAAAGTCGGCGATTTGCCGAGCCAGGAAGCCGCTGATCGCACAGACGTCGATCAAGCGGCGCAGCGCCGCCGACTGCTCTTTGAGCAGCGCCAAATATGATGAGCGCGTGCCGATCGCCTCCAACACGCGCAGCACCCGCTGCACCACGCTGGCAGGCTCGGGATGTTGGGCCGCCGCCTTCAGCAGGCGGTCGAGAATGACGTGCAGCCGCCGCCGCCCGGCCTCGTCCAGCCGCCGGTAGGATGCCGAGTGCCGATAGGCGTCCAATGTCCCCGCGACCGCCACGATCTCGCCGGGCGGAAAGCCGCCGGCGCGCAGCTCGTCCGCGATCTTGGCATCGTCGGACGCCAGCCAGTCCGCGCCCGATTCCTCTTGGCCCCGTGGTCTGTCCGGGGCGCCGGACAGCAACGCCTCGAACTGTCGTGCCACCCGCTCGCGCGCCGAATCGATGCATGCGCCGGCGGCGGGCCAGTCCGGCAATCCCATGTTCACGCCCAGCCGGGCACGGTCCGCCGGCGCGTCGGGAAGCGAGTGCGTCTGCTCATCCCGAATCAGCTGCAAGGCGTTTTCAGCCTTGCGCAGTACCAGGTAGGCATCCGTCAATTCGGCAATGTCGGTGGCCGACATGAGCTTGGAACCCGCCAACAGCGGCAACACCTCGAGCAACGACGCATTCTGCAGCCGCCGGTCGCTGCCGCCGCGCACCAACTGCATGGATTGCACGATGAACTCGATCTCGCGAATTCCGCCCCGGCCGAGTTTCAGATGCCCATCGAGGTCGCGCCGCGACACCTCCCGTGCGATCAGCGCCTTCATATCGCGCAACGAGTCGATCACGCCGAAGTCCAGATAGCGCCGATACACGAAGGGCCGCACGAATTCCTGGTAAGCCGCCGCATAGGCTTCGGCGCCCAGGATGGGCCGCGCCTTGATCCACGCGTAGCGCTCCCAGTCGCGGCCGTGTTCCTGCAAGTAATCCTCGAGCGAAGCAAGACTCACCACCAAAGGACCGCTCTCGCCGAACGGCCGCAACCGCATGTCCACCCGGAACACGAAGCCGTGCTCGTTGCGCACGTCGAGCAAGCGAATCAGTTCGCGCCCGAGGCGGTTGAAATACTCCTCGTTGTCGATCCGGCGCGGACCGTCCGTCTCCCCCGCCCCGGAGAACAGGAACACAAGGTCGATGTCCGACGAGAAGTTCAATTCACGGCCGCCCAGCTTGCCCATGCCCAGCACGATCAGCTGCGCCTCGTTGGCCGCAGCGTCGCGCGGCCGGCCAAAAACCGGCTGCAAATGCAATTGCGCGGCCGAGGCGGCCGCGCGGATACTGGCGTCCGCGAAATCCGACAGCGCGTGCAAAGTCTCCGTCACACCCGCCCGACCCGCGATATCGCGCCACGCAATGCGCAGCATTTCACGGCGCCGCCACTCGCGCAGAATGCGCTGCGCGTCCGCCGCAGCTGGCGCGGTCCCCGCCGCCGTCCCAGCTACAGTCCCAGCTGCAGCCGATCGCACGCGCTCTTCATAATCCGCGCCGGCGCCGCGCGCCGCGGCCGGGCCCTCATGCCGGCCGAACCACTCCAAAGCCTGCGGATCCTGAATCAAGGCCGAAGCGATGAACTCACTACCCGCGGCAACCCGCGGCAGTTCCGCTCGCAATCCCTCATCAAGCGCCGCATAGGCATCGAGAAACCCCGACTGAGCGGAGACGCGCTCCCACCACAGCGCCAGCGGCGCGCGCAAGATTTCAGGGACAGACCCGACATGCATCAGCGAATCGCCGCCATGAACAATCTTGGGTTATCGCCGCGTACCGGCCCACATCCCAGGTCGACGGCTGATCGCGCCTCGATCTCAGGCAAGGCCGACAGGAGATCCCGAATCGGGCGAGTTCGTTCGTCCCGGGAAGTCAGATATTGCTTGTTGGACCGGCTCACCGCGGGATGGTATCAGCCGCACAAATGCGATGCCAAAATGCCGTGCAAACCCTAGAAACAAAGGGAAAATTCGCTCTTCACGAGGTGACTTTGGCGCCGGCCTGGCCTACAATACTGGATATAAAAACAGTGCCAAAGGAGCCCCCCATGGACGGTGGATCATCTGCAATTAGCCCCGCGCTGTCGCTCGAAGAACTCGAAGCGCAAATTACCGAACTCGCCGGGCACCTCAATGCGGCCAACTATCGCTGGCTCACCCTGATCGCCGAGTTCGACCGGCGGCAGGGCTGGGCGGATGGGAAGCTGCCCTCCTGCGCGCACTGGCTGAACTTCAAGTGCGGCCTGAATTTGGGCGCGGCACGCGAGAAGGTGCGTGTCGCGCATGCGCTCGCGGGCCTGCCCCAGATCGCCGCCTCCATGAGTCGCGGGGAATTGAGCTACTCCAAAGTGCGGGCGCTGTCGCGAGTCGCCTGCGCAGCGACCGAAGAGATGTTTCTCATGGTCGCCCTGCATGGCACGGCCTATCACGTGGAGCGGCTGGTGCAAGGCTACCGGCAGGCGCGGGAAGCCGAGGCCCTGTCCCGCGAGAAGCAGCAGCACCACAGCCGCAGCGTCAATTACTGGTTCGCCGAAGACGGCAGCCTGATCCTCAAAGCCCGGCTCCCCGCGGAGGCGGGCGCGATGCTCATCGAGGCGCTCGATGCCGCTGTCGAGAGTCTGCCGAAGACCGAGATCCGCGCCGAGACGAAGGTCGAGGTGCCGATCTCCTTCGAATCGCGCCGTGCCGATGCGCTCGCGGCGCTGGCGGAAAGTTATCTGGCCGGCTCAGACGCCGCATCGACGAGCGCCGATCGCTACCAAGTCGTGGTGCACGTGGACGCCGCGACCCTGCACGAGCACGCCGCCGGCCGCTGCGAGATCGAGCGGGGGCCCTCCCTCGCCATCAAGACCGCCCGGCGCCTCTCCTGCGATGCCAGCCTGCTGCAGATCCTCGAGAACGAGCACGGCGAGCCGCTCGATGTGGGGCGCAAGACCCGCAGCATCCCCCCGGCGATCCGCCGCGCCCTCAACTCTCGCGACGGCGGGTGCCGTTTCCCTGGCTGCACGCATCAGCGCTACGTAGACGCGCACCACATCGAGCACTGGGCCGACGGCGGAGAGACCAAGCTCTCCAACCTCGTGACCCTGTGCCGGCTGCACCACCGCCTGGTCCACGAGGGCGAGATCCTGATCCAGACCCAACCCGGCGGCGGCTGGCGCTTCATGCACCCCGACGGGCGGCACTTCGAGATCATCCGCCGCACCAAGACCATCTCCTACGACGGGGAAGAACTGGAACGCACGCACGCCGAGCTCGGCATTCCCATCGACAGCGACACCGCCGCGACCCGCTGGCGGGGTGAGCGTATGGACTACGATCTCGGCGTATGGATCCTGTGCAATCGGGCCAACCGCGCCCAAGCGGATGTTGATAGACGAGGAAGCGGAACAGGAACAGGAGCAAGAACAGGAACAGGAGCAAGAACAGGAATATGACGTTTCCGCGGAAACGTCCGACGAACACGATTCCCCTGATCAGCATGTTTCCGCGGAAATTTTCGACGCGTGAAGCGTAGCTCAGAAAAGTTTCTGTTATTTCCATGGTGACCACCTCAACTCTGCTCATGTCATTTCTAGTCGGTGGCAGTCACTTCGAGCGCCGGCTACGCGCCGAGCGGCTCGATCGAGTCGAACGAACCTACTCCTTAGAGAAAGGACTCAATTGCCTGCTGATTCCTTTGATCTAGAGCCAAGCCTATTGAATTGGCAAGATTTTGAACATCGTCAAAACGAGTTCCGAACTGCCGCCTCAGGTAATCCGTAACAGAACTGTCATTAGCACACTGCGCATCCCAATTACACATTGACCTGAGCCATTCCGATGTAGACCCACAATCATCGTACCCGCGCTGACACGCAAGAAGTTGCCATGCTCCTTGGAGATCCGCGGATTCGTCCATTGAGTGTTTCGTGCCATCAACCCAATTCGTCATCTCGAGTATCGAATCGGGATTTCCGGACAACACGGCTCGTAACGCAAGATCTCGGGCCGGCCCATAGGTGGGCGGAATGATGTCGCCGCCCGAAGCGTTCGCAGCGTCGCGCATGAGATCTGCCTGCCGTGATATGTCGGCTTTTAGGCTCTGAGCGGGCGGGTATCCTACGGCCGAAGCTCTATCGAGCCAACTTTCCCAGGCCGGCATTGAGTCCGGTTGGCTGGAATCCGCTAAAAACTCGTGACAGCGATCATAGGCCTCCAGTATTTCCTGCTGGAGACCAACAGGATATTTGCCGATCCGTCCTTCCACTTCGTCCCGCGTCCGAACCAAACCCTTTGAATTTCGAAAGTGCAGCCGGATAGTGTCCCTGCAATACTTTAGTGCTCGTGCGGTAAGGTACTCCGCGGTCGGATCCCCGGCGGCCGCCGAAACTGCGAACTCACGCACGAGCTCCGCATAATTTTGCGACTTGCGAAACTGCGTTCGCAAATCGAAGGTATGCGCTGAAGGAGCGAGCGACGGCGCGGACGTCGGCGGGGCGTTGAGCAAGACCCGAGCAAGCGGCGAGCTTGGATGCTGACCGGCGTTCAATAACTTTGGGTGGATTTCATCCCGCAATTGCCAGACGAACAGGGCGACTATGCTCAATGCGGCAACGGCACACAGCAACTTCGCCGGCCGTCCCACCTTTACACTCCCCCCATCATTTCCGAAAGCATTCGCCTGACCTGTCCTGTATCCCTACCTGATTCGAATGTCACGACCAGCTGCTTTACGGCAACTATTTTTAACTAGCCGAAATTCACCTTTCGACCCTACCGGCCAGAAATCGGTATCCGTTGCCGGGCTTGTCGAGCAAGCCTACACCGGTTTCCGCCTTCTATGATGCGGTAGCGACCATATCCGGTTCAACGTACTCGACGCGATCATGCATTCCATTCCTGGGGGCTGCGTTTGACGGTCGGCGTCATTTTCCACGACGCGCGCCGTGATTGGCGGACTGCGGCCGTAAATCCGGCGGCTAAGCAAAACATCGCATCACGAACGACACGAAGCAAGATTCCAGGGCGCTATCAGTGCTCTGCCAAGGTATATTCGACGAGTTCCATCGCGGTTTTGCCGCGCACCCTGCCGTCCCTGGTGACGGTCCATTCCCGCCGCACGAATCGGCGAACCGCCGGCGCGTACCAAGTTGTCATATGGGTCTTGGTGACTGCTGCAGCTTCATTGTTACCGCGCTCTTCCAGGTCTCGGTCGATGCGGTACGCGTCGAAAGTTCCGGCGGGAACGACCACCTTCTCCAGCGCCGAGATTTTCGCGGCCACATACCCAGAACTGGCCATGCCGGCACTGGAAATCCAGGTGTATTTTCCGCTCCACGTCACGCCTGCAGTCAGCGGAAATTTGAATTCGGGATAGTAGGGATCATACTTTCCGTCGCCGGTGTCCACTGCGTTCCATTCGCGAGTGAAGTAACGAAGCGCCGTTTTATCCTTGTCCAAGTTGTGCAGCTCGATGACGATTTCTCGATCGTTGATTTCGACCACGCGCTGCGTCGCCTCGAACTGTGTTTCGTTCGTGAATCCATCGAGCGTGCGGAATTTCCACTTGTCTCCGACGCGCACATCGGGTGTCGGGCTTGGCACGCCGGCAACCGCGGCGACGCAGAAAAAAACGGCCCCCGCGGCGATTCCGCAAAGCTTCATATTCATGGACGATCGACCAGAGTTGTGTTGGTCTGCACCTCTTCCTCACTTTCCGGATGAAGCGACGGAGCCGACGCCGTTGACCCCAGGGAGGAATTCGGATCAACGCTCGCAGCAGGCAATTGCGCCGGCTTTTCGGTGTTCGACGGTACTATCGAGCAGCCTGCAGCAGCGAAAAGCAGACCGATGATGGCTCCGTAAAAGAGCTTCCCAAGCCGATAATCAGCGCAAGCTGTACTCGAGAAGATCATAAATGTCCTTGCTTCTGACGCGCCCGTCTCGGCTGAAAGTATTCTCGAATCGCACGTAGCGCTTCACCGAAGGCACATACCAGATCGTCTCTACCGTATTGCCGATATTCGCATCTTCATCGGTTGCGATAGCGTCGATATGGAGGCTGATCTTGTAAGCATCGAATACGCCCGCCGGCTCGGTGACCTTTTCCATTCCAACCACTTCGCCCTTGACCGTGAATTTTCCATGCTTGCCATTGGAGAACAGCATCTTATCGGCGGAGGCATCCCATTTCTTGCCGACTTGCAATGGAAATGCAAACTCTCGCAGGAGCTGGTCATAGCGAGCCGTCACGACGTCCACCGGATTCCACTCGGGCGTAAATGCGGCTATGGCAGAGTTTGGCTTGCCCTTGATTCGCCAGCGCGTTTTGATTTCCGTACCGGACACATCGATGACATCCTCAATGGTCGTGTAGTCGCGTTCGCTCGCGAGACCATTGGTGTGCTGCCATGACCAGCGATCACCGACGTGTACGTCGGGCCGGTCGGCATTGTCTGCTCGCGCACCCGCCGCCAACAATATGCCGATGGCAAAAATACGCAATGATCGGGGTTCCATTGTGACCGTTTCCTTGGTTGCAAAAAAGAAGGGACTCCATCGTCCTCGTCGAAACTTAAGCCTACATAGCACCCCCGCAGGTTTCAACGTTTCCTGGCGAAAACGAGAGTGGGTGCACGATTTCATCGACGTGCTAGACGCAGTCCACATGATTTTCGCATGATGGTAAGCGAAGACTGCGCAGGCGGGGCGCTTACCGCCGACCACCTTGGGTAGCTCGGGAGGCCCACCGGCGAAGTGGCGATGTGACGGTGAACGATGTAAGTCATACTTATCCGATGCGACGCCGACGATATTCACGCGTGCTAGCGGTTTTCCTGTGCGCATTGACCCTCGTGAGTGTGTTTCTGTACTTTGAGAGTCAGCTCCGGACCCACCATATACTGGCGGTGACCAATCGCGCACGCCTGGGTCGATCGATAAAGACGCTTATGGGCGAAAATGAAGCCGACGTGCAGATTGAATACGATCGTAAATCGCTCGTCGCCGGCGACGCGGACGGTCAACTGAAGCTTGCCCACGAGCTTTTGGAAAAGGGAACCCCCAACAGTCAGGCTGAAGCGCTCACGCTGCTTCGCGAGGCGGCGAGCGCCTCTCCCTCGGCCAAGACCGAGCTTGTCAACTGTCTTCTCGAGGGCTGCCCAACCGCGGCGCCAGACACCACGGAAGCCATACAGTTGCTGACGGACGCAGCATTGAGTGGCGATGCGTTTGCGCTTCGAATGCTGTCCGGCAACGTGGGCCCAAAATTCTTTGATGCCGAATCAATCCTGCCCCCTTCCGAAAGATACGCGTGGAGTAAGTTTCTGCAGCGACTGAATGAGGAAGGTTGCTTCGGTACTGCCGACTACCTCGCATGGGTGAATTTTCCCAATCCCCAGCCGGGCTTGCTAGAGATGTCACCGTACGAATCCACAGCGGCTGAAGCTCGCGCGGCCGAACTTCTTGCAACACCGTTGGATCGAACCAGAGGAGTATTGGGATGCAACTCGATCTGACACGCTACTTTGGGAAAAGTCGATAGCTAGCGGCCGCTTTCAGTCAGCCGCAAGTCGTTGGCGGGACACGGAAGAGGGGCAGTTGCGTAGTAACACCCGAAGCAAATAAAAAGCCCCGCAAATCCGTGAGGATCTGCGGGGCTCTTTGACAGTCACCTACCCTGTGAAGGGCGGTTTTACATGTCCATTCCGCCCATGCCACCCATGCCGCCGCCCGGGGCACCATGCGCATGCTCTTCTTCCTTCGGCGACTCGGCAATCATGACTTCCGTCGTGAGCAACAAGCCCGAAACCGAAGCGGCGTTCTGCAGAGCCAGACGCGTCACCTTGGTGGGATCCAGGATGCCCATTTCGATCATATCGCCGTACTCGCCCGTCGCAGCGTTGTAGCCGAACGTGCCCTTGCCCTCACGGACTCGGTTCAGCACCACAGCGGCGTCTTCGCCGGCGTTGCTCACGATCTGCCGCAGCGGCTCTTCGATCGAGCGGGCCAGGATCTTGATGCCCGTGGTCTGATCTTCGTTCTTGCCGACCAGCTTCTCGATGGCCTTCAACGCGCGCACCAGCGCCACGCCGCCGCCCGGGACCACGCCCTCTTCGACGGCCGCACGGGTTGCGTGCAGTGCGTCTTCGACGCGGGCCTTCTTTTCCTTCATTTCGATTTCGGTCGCGGCACCGACTTTGATCACGGCAACACCGCCGGAGAGCTTGGCAACGCGCTCCTGCAGCTTTTCCTTGTCGTAGTCGGAGGTCGCTTCCTCGATCTGCTGACGAATGCTCTCGACGCGGCCCTTGATGTCCGCTGCCTTGCCGGCGCCGTCGATGATCGTGGTGTTCTCTTTCTCCACCAGGATCTTCTTCGCTTCGCCCAAGTCGTTCAGCGTCGCCTTCTCGAGCGACAAGCCGACTTCATCGGAGATGACAGTGCCGCCCGTGAGGATGGCGATGTCCTGCAGCATGGCCTTGCGACGATCGCCGAAGCCGGGCGCCTTGACGGCGGCGACCTTGACGATGCCGCGGATCGTGTTGACGACCAACGTGGCAAGCGCTTCGCCTTCCACGTCTTCGGCAACGATCAACAACTGACGGCCGCCCTTCGCAATGGCTTCCAGCAAGGGGAGCAATTCGCGGATGTTGGAGATCTTCTTGTCCACCAACAGGATCAGCGGCTTGTCGAGCTCGGCGCTCTGGCTCTGCTGATTGTTGATGAAGTACGGCGACAGGTAGCCGCGGTCGAACTGCATGCCTTCGACCACTTCGAGTTCGTTCTCGAGGCCCGAACCTTCTTCAACCGTGATCACGCCTTCCTTGCCGACCTTCGCCATCGCATCGGCGATCGTCTTGCCGATGCTCTCGTCGGAGTTCGCGGAGATCGTGCCGACCTGCGCAATCGCCTTCGGGTCCTTGCAGGGCTTGGAAAGCTTCTTCAGCTCTTCGGTCGCCGCGCTGACAGCCTGGTCGATGCCGCGCTTCAGGTCCATCGGGTTGATGCCCGCGGCGACGGCCTTGAGGCCTTCGCGGATGATGGCTTGCGCCAGCACGGTCGCGGTGGTGGTGCCGTCGCCGGCTTCGTCGGAGGTGTTGGAAGCGACTTCCTTCACCATCTGCGCGCCCATGTTCTCGAACTTGTCCTTCAGTTCGATTTCCTTCGCGACCGACACGCCGTCCTTGGTGACGGTGGGGGCGCCGAAGCTCTTGTCGAGCACCGCGTTGCGGCCCTTGGGACCCAGCGTTACCTTGACGGCATTCGCCAGAATATTCACGCCCTTGAACATGCGTTGCCGAGCGTCGTCGCTGAAGCGTACGTCTTTAGCTGCCATTTGCTGATACCTCTAAATTGAAATTGTTAGCGAGAGAAGTGAACTACTTGCCTTCGACCACGGCCATGACGTCTTCTTCACGCATGACTACCAGCTCGTCGCCGTCCATCTTCACTTCGGTACCGCTGTACTTACCGAAAAGGATCTTGTCGCCGACCTTGAGGTCGAGCGGACGAACTTCGCCGTTCTCCAAAATCTTGCCCTTGCCGACGGCAACGACCTTTCCCGAAGATCGGCTTCTCAGTCGCGGTATCCGGGATCACGATGCCACCGGGGGACTTACGCTCTTCTTCTTCTCGTTTCACGATCACGCGGTCATGAAGGGGACGAATCTTCATAAGACAAGACTCCTAATGCTACAGTTGAGGGATTCGTTGAGAGCGGAGGGGGTTATTAGCACTCTCCACTCGTGGCTGCTAATAATAGCGCCAGATTCGCCTGATTCAAGGCCCCAAGCGCGAATTTTGTTGTGATGCAGTGCGTTCCAGGGTGCGGGTAGCTCCGCCCCCGCCCTCCCACTGCGATAAGGTATGTCCATGAGAACATCGCTCCTCGTCTTATTGCTCGCCGGTCTCCTCGCCGGCTCCGCGAACGCCAAGCCCTGGTGGATGCGCGGGATCGACTCCAACGAAACCGACTTCCTGCCCCCGGATGTGGCATTTCGCGTCAGCGCCAGCATCGACGGCAACCTCGTGCGGGTTCGCTGGGTCATCGCCGACGGCTACTACCTCTATCGCAGCAGAATCCAGATCAAGGCCGAGAGCCCGGATCTGGTGGTCTCCGAGCCGACCCTGCCCAAGGGGGCGCTCAAGATCGATCCCTACCTCGGCACTCAGGAAATCTACCAGCAACAAGTAGAAGCCACGGCGCCCTACACCCGGTTCGATTACGGCGCGCATCCCATGCAGATCAAAGTGACCTACCAGGGCTGCGCCGAAGCGGGCCTTTGCTACCCGCCCATCAGCAAGGTGCTGTTTCCCGGACATGCCGCCTCCGGCGCGGTGACCCCCGCGTTCCATCCCTGGGTGGGCGCGGCCATCCTCGCCGGTGGCTTTGCCTTTCTGTGGGCCGGGTTGGCACTGCGCAAGGGACGCAAGCTCGACCTTCCCGCCGCATGAATATGCAGGCAGCGCGCATTGCGGGCGCCGCCGTACTGGTGGTGTTGGGGATTTGGGCTGGAGCAAGGTTCCATATGATAGGCGGCCCCGTGCAGAGCCATCTCGGGGTCCGGGTACCGGCCGGCGAAGCCAGCGCCCCCAATCCCACCGATCTCGCGCAGGCCCCCGGGGGCACAGCTCCGGCGGGCGCCATGCCGCCCCGGAAGATTCCGGAACGCCTGCCGCAGTTCTCGCTCGCCGACCGCGCCGGCAAGGCTACTTCCATCGCCTCCTTCGGCGATAAATCCTTGATCATCAACTTCTGGGCCACCTGGTGCGCACCCTGCCGCAGCGAAATACCGCTGCTCGAGGCCCTGCACTCCGAATGGGCGGGGCGCGAGGTGAGCGTCGTCGGCATCGCCGTCGACCATCGCGACAAGGTGCTGGAATTTGCAGAGCGCTTCAAGATAGGCTATCCGCTGCTCATCGGCGAACAGGACGCGCTCGACGCCGTCGCCGCCTTCGGCGTTGAATCGCCGGTTTTTCCGTTCACGGTATTCACGGACCGGCGCGGCGAGGTAGTCACCGTGTTCGTAGGCCAATTGCATAGACCGCAGGCCGAACTCATCCTGGCCGAGGTGCAGGACCTGAACAGGGGCATCATTGAGCTCCCGGCGGCACGGCGTGCCATCGCGGAAGGATTGGAGCACCTCGAGATTTAGGCCCCTTCCGGCGACGTTCGGCGCCGAAGCTTGCCATTTCAACTCAATTTCTGGTTATTATCGCGGACCTTTGCAAAGCGACGGCGCCGGACTTGATGCGAGATGGCTGGAATTCTGCTGCTAAATGGACCGAACTTGAACCTTCTGGGGCTACGCGAGCCGCAGATCTACGGTTCCGCCAGCTTGCAAAGCATCGAGGCCAAGCTCGGGGGACTCGCCCGTGCGCGCGGTCATTCGTTGTCCGCCTTTCAGAGCAATGCGGAGCACGAGCTGATCGCGAAGATTCATGCCACGAAACACGAGGCCATCTCTTTCGTGATCATCAATCCGGCGGCCTACTCGCACACCAGTATTGCCTTGCGCGACGCATTCCTCGCGGTGGCGGTGCCCTTCATCGAAGTGCACCTGAGCAATGTGTTCGCACGAGAAAAGTTTCGACAGCATTCCTATTTATCCGACATCGCGGTCGGCTGCATCGTCGGCTTGGGACCCATCGGCTATGAGCTCGCGCTCGAAGCCGCATGCGTGCGCCTGACCAACACTTAAAAACCAAAGATTCTTCAAGGGGTTCGCGGATGGACATTCGCAAGGTAAAGAAATTGATCGAGCTGCTGGAGGAATCCGGTATCTCGGAACTGGAGATTTCCGAAGGCGAGGAATCCGTGCGCATCAGCCGCCATCCGCGGATGGCCATGCAGGCCCCAATGGCGATGGGCAGCCCCATGGTTCAAGCGGCGCCGCCGGCTGCGCCGGCCACGCCGGCCACCTCGGCCGGCGAACACAAACCACGCAACGACGAGCACACGGTCACATCGCCGATGGTGGGCACGTACTACTCCGCCGCGTCCCCCGGGGCCAAGTCGTTCGTCGAGATCGGCACCGAAATCAAACTCGGCCAGATTCTGTGCATCATCGAAGCGATGAAGATGATGAACCAGATCGAGTCCGACAAGGCAGGACGAGTCACCGCAATCCTCGCCAAGAACGGCGAGCCCGTCGAGTTCGGCCAACCGCTGTTCATCATCGAATAACCGCGATGATCGAAAAAGTCGTCATCGCTAATCGCGGCGAGATCGCTCTTCGCATCTTGCGTGCCTGCCGCGAACTCGGCATCAAGACCGTCGCCGTCCACTCGACCGCTGATTTCAATACCAAGCACGTGCTGCTCGCGGACGAGACCGTGTGCATCGGACCGCCGCAGTCGGCACTGTCCTATTTGAATATGCCCGCCATCATCAGCGCCGCCGAAGTGACCGACTCGGTTGCCATCCATCCGGGCTATGGCTTTCTGTCCGAGAACGCGGACTTCGCCGAACGCGTCGAGAAGAGCGGCTTCATCTTCGTGGGGCCCCGCGCCGAAACCATTCGCTTGATGGGCGACAAAGTCTCCGCCATCAAGGTCATGAAGGCCTCGGGCGTGCCCTGCGTGCCCGGTTCCGACGGCCCGCTGGGTCAGGATGCCGATGAAAATTTCCGCATCGCCAAGGACATTGGCTATCCGGTGATCATCAAGGCCTCCGGCGGCGGCGGCGGCCGCGGCATGCGGGTGGTGCACACCGACGCCTCATTGCTGAATGCCATCAGCGTCACCCAATCGGAGGCGCTCGCCGCGTTCGGCAACGCCGAAGTCTACATGGAGAAGTTCCTCGAGAAGCCGCGGCACATCGAGTTCCAGGTGCTCGCCGACAATTACGGCAACGTAGTGCACCTGGGCGAGCGTGACTGCTCCATGCAGCGCCGCCACCAGAAAGTCATCGAAGAAGCTCCCGCACCGGGCTTGACGGCCAAGCAGCGCAAGACCATGGGTGAGCGCTGCGCCAGAGCCTGCCGCGAAGTCGGCTATCGCAATGCAGGCACGCTCGAGTTTCTGTACCAGGACAACGAATTCTATTTCATCGAAATGAACACGCGCGTGCAGGTCGAGCATCCGGTGACCGAACTCGTCACCGGCATCGATATCGTCAAGGCGCAGCTGCTCATCGCAGCGGGCGAACCCCTGCCCTACAGCCAGAACGACATCCAGATTCGCGGCCACGCGGTGGAATGCCGCATCAATGCCGAGGATCCCAAGACCTTCGTGCCCTCGCCCGGACCCGTGCGTCTGTGGCATTCACCCGGCGGTCCGGGCATTCGGGTCGACAGCCATGTCTACACCGGCTACAACGTGCCACCGTTCTACGACTCCATGATCGGCAAGGTCATCGCCTACGGCGACACACGGGATACGGCGATCGCGCGCATGCGCAACGCGCTGGCCGAAATGGTCGTAGAAGGCATCAAGACCAACATTCCCCTGCATCAAGAGATATTCAACCATTCCGCCTTTCGTCAAGGCGGTACCGACATCCACTATCTAGAGCGGCGCCTCGGATTGAAGTAGACCAACGCGTGTTGCGGCGATGACGTTTTACGAAATCGAATTCCCGCTCGCGGACTTGAGCTTGGAGGAGGTTGAGGCTGCGCTTCTCGGGATCGGAGCCAGTTCGATCACCTTGGTAGATCGCGGCGATGAGCCCGTGCTCGAACCCAAGCCCGGCGAAGTCAGATTGTGGAGCGACACGCTGATCCGCGCCCTGTTCCAGGAATCCTCCGAGCCGCAGTCCCGGGATATCGTGCGCAATCTCGATCGGCTCGCCGGCGTCCTGGGACCGCACGTTACCCGGACCGCGCGCGTGCGCCGCGTTGCGGACCAAGAATGGGAACGCGCGTGGCTCACCGATTGGAAATCGATGCGCTTCGGACGGCGGCTTTGGGTGTGCCCTACGGCCGCGGAGCAGCCGCCGGAACCGGATGCCGTCGTGGTGCGGCTCGACCCAGGACTCGCGTTCGGCACCGGCACCCACCCCACCACGGCGCTGTGCCTGCAGATACTGGATTCCTTGCCCGTTTCCGGCCGCACAGTGATCGATTACGGCTGCGGCTCCGGCATCCTGGGGATTGCCGCGCTGAAATTGGGCGCGGCCCACGTCTGGGCCGTCGATATAGATCCCCAGGCGCTGCTCGCGACGCGCGACAACGCCCTGCGCAACGGCGTCTCAGCGAGCATCGATGTCCTGGGCGTCGAAGCCGGCCTGCAACCGGCGTATTGTGTCATGGCCAACATTCTTGCGGGCCCGTTGATCGAATTGGCGCCGACACTGACGCAAGCCTGTGAGGCGGGAGGGTACTTGCTCCTGTCGGGACTGTTGAAGACGCAGGCCTACGCGGTGAAAGCCGCCTACGCCGCCGCTTTTGATGTGCTGCAAGTCGTCGAGCGCGATGACTGGTGCTGCATCTACGCTCGCAGAGGCGCTTGAGCGTGTACACGCAATGTCCAAAATGCGAGACCATCTTCAAGCTGTCGGCCGAAGTGCTGCGCGCCGCGGGCGGCCAGGTGCGCTGCGGAAAGTGCGGCGATGTATTCAATGCGTTGGCGCGGCTTGCCGAAGACTCGAACGCTTTCACGGCCGGCGAATCACCGCTCGACATGGAAACGCGTGCCGACAGCATTCTGGAGTCCGTGATCCCGTTGCAGGTCGCGCAAGACGTTGCGAGGGACTACGAAGAATTCGTTCCGCCTGGAGTCGAGATCGCGCATCTCGAGATTCTGGATATCGACGCGGAGGACATCGATCGTTCGATGGAGTTCACGCTTCCTCCCGGCGAACTGGATCGGATTTTCGTCGAATCCAAGAAGCGAGCGCCGCGGCCGGTGCTGCCGCTCGAGCCTCAGCCGGAGCCGACCTCCGCATCGCAATCGGAGCCGCCGCCGGAACACCCACCGCCCCAAGTACCTGCACCGCACCCGGAGGCGGTAGTCTTGGCGCGCAACCGCATGAGCGGCTTGGAAGTGTCCGACGAAGTACGCCGCGACATGCTGGAGGGACTCGAGCTGGGCATGCAGCCGCCGGCTGCGGCAAAGGGGCAATTCGCCCATCATGACGCCCATCTCGACGCCGATCGCCACGCCAATCGCGACGCGCGGCGCCGGCTCATCTACTGGCTTGGCGCCGCCATCGCCTCGGCGGTGCTGCTGATCGCCCAGATCATGCATCAGAATCGAGAATGGTTCGTTGCCCACGCCCACGGCCCCATTGGCGCCGCCGTGCATGCCCTGTATGCAGCTCTGGGGATGCCGTTACCTGCGCCCGCGAATCTGTCCGGCTACGGCTCCGGCAGTGGGGCGTGACCGGCGATCCGGATGCGAACGGCACACTGCGAGTGCGCGCGAGCATCCTGAACTCGGCCGCTCAACTACAACCCTACCCGCTGCTGCGCGTGACGCTCGCCGATCGCTTCGGCAAGAGTATCGGCGCGCGCGACTTCGCAGCCGGCCGAATACTTGGGCAAGCCGACTGCGCGGCCGCTGGCGCCCGGTGAACGCGTCGATGCCACGTTGGAAATTCTGGATCCCGGAAAGAACGCCGAGGGGTTCGAAATCGACGTGTGCCTGCGCGGCGTCGATCAAAAAATTGCCTGCGCCAACGATGTTGCGCCGCAGGCCAAGCGATGACGGCCGTGCTTCCGCGCATCGCGCTCCCGCGCATCGTGAAGATCGGCCCCTACAGCTTGCCGTCCAATGTGGTGCTCGCACCCATGGCGGGCGTGACCGACCGTCCTTTTCGCCTTCTTTGCCGCCGCTTTGGCGCCGGACTTGCCGCATCGGAAATGCTCAGCGCCGACGTGCGCCTGTGGGACACGCCGAAATCTCGCCGCCGCATGGACCATACGGGCGAGCCCAGCCCCCGCGTGGTGCAGATCGCCGGCTTCGATCCGGCGATGATGGCCGAGGCGGCGCGCCGCAATGTCGATGCCGGGGCGCAAATCATCGACATCAACATGGGATGTCCCGCGAAGAAAGTCTGCAACCGCTTGGCCGGATCGGCCCTGCTGCAGGATGAGGAATTGGTTGCACGAATTTTGCACAGCGTGGTGCGGGCCGTCGAAGTGCCCGTCACGCTGAAGACGCGCACCGGCTGGGACCGCGACCACAAGAACGGCGTCCGCATTGCGCTGATCGCGGAAGATAACGGTATTCAAGCACTTGCGATCCACGGACGCACGCGTGCCGATCTATATCAGGGTAATGCCGAACACGAAACCGTGGCCGCCATCAAGGCCGCGATCAAGATCCCCGTGTTTGCGAACGGCGACATCGACTCTCCGCAGCGCGCCAAGGCCGTTCTCGATGCGACCGGATGCGACGGCATCATGCTCGGCAGAGCGGCGCAGGGCCGGCCATGGATCTTCGACGAAGTCAATTTTTTCCTGCAAGAGGGCGAATCGCGCGCGGCGCTAGCGCTGGAAAAAGTCCGTGATATTATGCGCGCCCACCTCGAAGACCTGTATGCCTTCTACGGCGATGAAACCGGTGTTCGTGTGGCACGGAAGCACTTGAGTTGGTATCTTCGACAGCATCCCGGACAAGACGCCTTGCGGAATCGACTCGTACGAATCGAGACGCCGGAGGAACAACTGTCGACGTTGCTGGAGCATTACGACACGAGTGTCGATCGCGCAGCGTAAGCGCGCACAGGATAACAAGACAGACGAAAGGGATTCGGACGGGGCCATGGCCGCTAGAAAGAAATCGAAATCACGCAAAGAGCTTGCGCCGGCTTTCAACGGCCGCGACCTGAAAGTGAACGGCAAGGGCGTGCCCTTGCGTTCGCAGGCCGAGGAAGCGTTGCAGTGTTATTTTGAAACGCTCAACGGCCACAAACCTGCGCATCTGTACGACCTCGTGATGCGTGAAGTGGAAGAGCCCCTGTTCAAGGTAGTCATGGGCCACGTGCAGGGCAATCAGAGCCGTGCGGCGACGATTCTCGGCATCAATCGCGGCACCTTGCGCAAGAAGCTCAAAGAGTTCGGCATCAACGAGTAGAACCGCCCTTGCTCACGCCCGTCCGCCGCGCGTTACTCAGTGTCTCCGACAAGACCGGCATCGTCGAGTTCGCGCGCGAATTGAAGGAACGCGGCATCGAGTTATTGTCGACCGGCGGAACCGCCAAGCTCCTGCTGAGCCACGGCATTACGGTCAAGGAAGTGGCCGAGCACACCGGCTTTCCGGAAATCATGGGCGGCCGAGTCAAGACCCTGCACCCTAAGATCCATGGCGGCCTCCTGGGAAGGCGCGGCCTCGATGAAGCGGTGATGCGCGCCCACGACATCGAGCCCATCGATCTATTGGCCGTCAATCTCTATCCCTTCGCCGCCACGGTGGCGCGGCCCGACTGCACCTATGACGATGCGGTCGACAACATCGATATCGGCGGTCCGGCCATGGTGCGTGCCGCCGCAAAGAACCATGCCGCGGTGACCGTCGTCGTCGATCCCGGCGATTACCGCGCCTTGCTCGATGAGCTGGCCGCCAATCAAGGCGCCACGAACGTGGCCATGCGCCAGAAGCTCGCCGCCAAGGCGTTCGCCCACACGGCGCAGTACGACGCCATGGTGTCGGCGTACTTCACCGGCGCCATCGGCGGCGGTGCACCGACGTTCCCGGATGACCTGAATCTGTCGTTCCGCAAGCATTTGGATCTGCGGTACGGTGAAAATCCGCATCAGCAGGCCGCGTTCTACACGGATCCGCGCGCCATCGGCGCGTCCGTGACCCAGGCCAAGCAGATTCAGGGCAAGGAACTCTCGTACAACAACATCGCGGACAGCGATACGGCGCTCGAATGCGTGCGCCAATTCGATACTGCGGGATGCGTCATCGTCAAGCACGCCAATCCCTGCGGCGCTGCGCGAGCGGCCACCATCGCCGAGGCGTACGCGCATGCCTATCGCACCGACCCCACCTCCGCCTACGGCGGCGTCATCGCCTTCAATCGGGAATTGGACGCGGCGACCGCACGGGCGATATTGGATCAGCAATTCGTCGAAGTGATTCTAGCGCCGAGCGTGTCCGACGCCGCACGCGCCGTGTTGTCGCTCAAGGACAACGTGCGCGTGCTGCTGGTCGGCGATCTGAGCCTGCCCGTCACCCAGCTGCTGGAATACAAAAGCGTTGCCGGCGGCCTCCTGGTTCAAACCCGCGACACGGGCGTGATACGCGCCCAGGAACTGCGTGCGGTGACCAAGCGCGTGCCCACTCTCGCCGAGCTCGATGATTTGATCTTCGCCTGGCGCGTCTGTAAATATGTAAAATCCAATGCCATCGTTTGCGTCAAGGACAAGGCCACGGTGGGGATCGGCGCCGGGCAGATGAGCCGTGTGGTGAGCAGCAAGATCGCCGCCCTGAAGGCCCAGGATGCGGGCCTCGACATGCAATCCGCGAGTATCGCGTCCGATGCCTACTTTCCGTTTCGCGATGGGCTCGACGCGGTTGCCGAACTGGGAATCAAATCGGTGATTCAGCCCGGCGGCTCGAAACGCGATGCGGAAGTCATCGCAGCGGCCGACGAGCACGGCATCGCGATGGTGTTCACCGGCATGCGTCACTTTCGCCACTGAAAGCACCCTGATGTTCACCGGTGCGCATGGCCCCGCCCTTCACGCTGGGCCACTCAACACCCGAGATTCTCTCGTATGAAAGTATTGATCGTCGGCGGCGGCGGCCGCGAACACGCGCTCGCTTGGAAGTGCGCACAGTCGTCACGCGTAAATCAGGTGTTCGTCGCGCCAGGAAATGCGGGCACCGCGCTCGAGCCCAAGGTCCGCAACGTTGCCATCCCCGCCGACGATATCGACGCCCTGCTCGAATTCGCAACGCGCGAAGACATCGGACTCACCATCGTGGGTCCAGAGGCCCCGCTGGTCGCCGGGATCGTCGATCGCTTCGCGGCCGCCGGCCGCGCGTGCTTCGGCCCCACCCGCGCTTCGGCGCGCCTCGAGGGGTCGAAGGCGTTCACCAAGGATTTCCTCGAGCGCCATCGCATACCCACCGCCAGCTACGCCACGTTCGACAAGGACACCTTCGATCCCGCCTACATTCGCGCACAACGCTTGCCGGTGGTGATCAAGGCCGATGGACTCGCCGCGGGCAAGGGCGTCGTCATCTGCGAGACTCACGAGTCCGCCATCGAAGCGGCGTCCGCCATGCTCGGCGGCAGTTTCGGCAGCGCCGGTCAAACCATCGTGGTCGAGGAATTCCTGCGCGGCGAAGAAGTCAGCTTCATCGTCATCGCGAGCGATCAAAGCGTAGTGGCCCTCGCCACGTCGCAGGACCACAAGCGCCGCGACGACGGCGATCGCGGGCCCAATACCGGTGGCATGGGCGCCTATTCGCCCGCCCCCCTCGTCACACCGGCACTGCATGCGCGCATCATGCGCGAAGTGATCGAGCCGACCTTGCGCGGACTGCGCGCGGACGGCAATCCCTACCTGGGATTTCTATACGCGGGACTGATGATCGCCGCGGACGGCACACCCAACGTGCTCGAGTTCAATTGCCGGTTCGGCGACCCGGAGACCCAGCCCATCCTGATGCGGCTGCAAAGCGACCTGGTCGATCTGTGCGAAGCCGCGCTCAACGGCGCGCTGGATCGAATCGACGTACGCTGGGACCCGCGCGCCGCACTCGGCGTCGTGATGGCGGCCGGCGGCTATCCCGACGCCTACCATCAAGGCGATCCGATCAGCGGCCTCGATGCCGCCGCCCGGCTGCCCGGAAAAGTATTTCACGCCGGCACGCGCACGCAAGGCGCGCAGATCCTCACCGCCGGCGGACGGGTACTCTGCGCCGTCGGCTTGGGTGATACCGTCGCCGCCGCACAATCCCAGGCATACGATCTCGTGCACGCGATTCACTGGAATCTGGTGCAGTACCGCCGCGACATCGGCTATCGCGCCATCGAGCGCGAGGTCGGCGGCGCGGGCGCTACAGACGATTGACCGCGGCCGGCTTACGGCGCGCCGCGGTTCTCTTCATGCCGGACAAGGTACATGATATCGAACACCTCTTCAGGAGCGCCCCATGCCCCACGTCCGCCCCAGCATCGCCGACAAGCGCCGCGCCTTCCATAAATTGCACGAGACAGGATGCTTCGTCATTCCCAACCCATGGGACGTGGGGAGCGCACGCTATCTGCAAGGACTCGGCTTCAAGGCCCTCGCCACCACCAGCTCAGGATTCGCGTGGTCGCACGGCCATCCCGACGGCGGCATGTCACGCGACCGCGTGCTCGACCATCTGACCGACATGGTCGAGGCCACGGATTTGCCGATCAATGCCGACTTCGAAAGCGGCTTCGCGCCGGACGCAGCCGGCGTCGCAGAGAGCGTGCGGCTTGCCGTCGAATCAGGCGTCGCCGGGCTATCCATCGAGGATTCGACGGGTGACGCGTCGCATCCTCTGTACGAACTCGATACCGCCGTCGACAGGATACGCGCGGCGCGCAAGGCCATAGACAAGGCAGGCGGCGATGCATTGCTAGTGGGCCGAGCCGAATGCTTCCTGCATGGGCGGCCCGACATCGAGTACGCCATTCATCGGCTCAAAGCCTACGCGAGCGCCGGCGCCGACTGCCTCTACGCCCCCGGCATCCGCACACCCGAACAAATCAGCGCCGTGGTTGCCGGCGTGGCGTCGAAGCCGGTGAACCTACTCATGGGTTGGCCCGGAAGTCTCACCCTGCAGCAGATTGCGGCGCTCGGCGTGCGCCGAGTCAGCGTCGGCGGCGCGCTCGCCCGCTCCGCCTGGGGCGGCTTCATGCGGGCCGCCAAACTGATCGTCGAACAAGGCAAGTTCGACGGCTTCGCCGATGGGGCATCAGGCAGGGAACTAGACGAGTTCTTTCACGGGTGAAATCACCGCTTCCTTCTTGGCATGATTCGGCCGACGATCTCTCCGGGATGAGCAGCTCCTTGGACTGAAAATCTTTGACTATTCCTCTCAGCGCCAATGATTGAGTACGTGAAAATCACCGGCAATCGTCAGCCGGAGAGTTTCGAGCCGTCGTATTGCCGCGGCGATCTGCGCGTGATTCATGTTCTTGCGCGGATCAGCGTCACGGTAAACCGCGATGATTCCCTGATGACCCGGTCTGTCGCGGTGCAACGCGTGAAAATCCTCCGCGTTGTGAGTCAACAGCACCCGCTCGAGCGATTGGGCGATATCGAACACTTCCGGGTCCGCTGTTCCATTCTTCTCAAGCTCGCCGATGGCCACCACATCGTGTCCGTCGGCACGCAGCAGGTTCAGTTGCGCGCGAGCCTGTGAGTCCTCGTCCACCAAGATCCTCAAGCCTGGGCCCTGGCCTCGACGTCGACGTTTGCTCGGTTCAAGCGCTGCCGCTCTTCGTTGGCTTCGGCTTCGATGAGCGCTTTATTGGCCTCGCAGTACGCGAATATCTCCTCACAGGCTTGCAAAGGTAGATCCCAGTTCTCAGCGGCTTCGCGCGGACCCATGCCGTTAGTCAGTGCGTCCAGCCATACAGCCGAGGCCAAGAGCTTGCGTCCCTTGACCCAGAGCTGCCGCCGCCACGGATGCGGGCGCTCAAGGAGCCAGCGCCAATGTCCGCCTGCGCGGGCCTCGAGTTCCGTAATCATCAGGCGCACCGCGGTAGTGGGACTCTTGCCGACAAAAAGGCGATTACCTTGGCTTACCTCATCCAGCAGCAAGGTGGTCAGCTGTGCTGCTCTCAATACGGCCTCCTTTGTGCTCGAAGCGGCTAGCTGAGCGCGCAGATTTGCGAGCAGCTCTTCCTGCTCGGGAGATAGGTCGAAGTTGGCGCGTTTGGTCGTAGTGGTCATGAGGGCGTCCCTTGTATTTGAGTACAGTATACTCATTATCCGAGCATTTTACCAAACCCGCTTCGGCCGCGGGCCAAACTAACGGCCACACAACGAAAGCGCTTGGCCAACCTTGCGGCCATGTCGGATTCGACCATCGATTACAGCGACATCCCGAGGCAAGGCAGCGGCGTGCAATGGACCCGCCCGGCGGCACTAATATCAGGCGAGAACAAACAACAAATCACGTTGCGCCTGGATTCGGACGTACTCGATTTCTTCAAGAATACGGGCGCGCGTTACCAGAGCCGCATCAACGCAGTGCTGCGCGAGTACGTAAAAGCACATCGCGACGTCGCGTAGATTCCACCGCCATCACGCCCCCTCCACCTGCGCCACGGCCGGCATCTCTCCCGCGGTGTGATGGGCTGTGAACAGCCTGCCCTTCTCCGCAAACAGTACGAATAGGAGACTCGCCAGTCCGCAGCACAGCGAACCAACCGCCAGCGGCGTCACCGTCCCGTTGAACTGCCGCCCGATGATAGCGCCGACCAGCGCGCCACCCAGCGTCGACATGAAACCCTGCAGCGACGCGCCGATTCCCGCCACCGAGGCGACCGGGTCCATCGCCATTGCGCCGAAATTGGAAATCGACAGCGCGAAACACGCCATCGTCGCGGACTGGAAGGCAACGAAAACCCACAGATCCTCCAGCCCCAGAACCGCGACCGCCGTGTGCAGCCCCGTGATCACCAGATAGACCAAGAGCGCCGTGTGCGATATCCGGCGCATGCCGAACCGCTCCACGATGCGCGAGTTCAGGAAGGCTGCCACCCCCATGGTTGCCGCGCACAGCGCAAACATCGTAGGCATGAGACCGGCGCGGTGATATACCTCGCCGAAAATCTGCTGCACCATGCCCACATAAGCCATGATTCCGCCGAACATGACGGACATCGCCAGGGTGTAGCACAGCGAACTGCGATTGCAGAGCACCAGACGCACGGCGTTGACGATGTGGGAGCGATTCAACGTCAGGCGGTATTCAGGGTGCAGAGTCTCGGGCAGCCGCGCCGCGACCCAGCCCCACACGACGGCGGCAAAGATGCCGCAGACGATGAATATGTAGCGCCATGGCGCCACCATGAGAACCAGCGCACCCAAGCTCGGCGCGAGGATGGGAACCGTCAAGAACACCATGAAAGTCAGCGACATCACCCGCGCCATGTGCCGCCCCGAGTACAGATCGCGGATCACCGAGCGCGTCACCACCACGCTCGCCGCCGACAGTCCGTGGATGAAGCGCCAGACGAGCAGCGTGTGGAAGCCGCCGGCGATGCCGCAGAGCAGCGCCGCCAAGACATAGAGTCCGAGTCCGCCCAACAATATCGGCCGCCGGCCGAAACGGTCCGACATCAGCCCCCAAACGAGCTGTCCGCATCCCAAACCCGCCACGTACGCGGTAACCACCCATTGCACGTGATTTTCGTTGGCGACGGCGAGCGCGCGCACGATGACCGGGAACGCCGGCAGGATGGCGTCGATGGCGATGGCCTGCGTCGACATGGTCGCCGCCGCCAGCATGACGAATTCCAGGAAGCCGATCTTCGCGGCTTCGCGCTTCTGCGACATGCCTAAACCGCCGGGTTCGCGGGGGCCTTCCTGGCGATACTGGTGGCCATGGTCACGATGGAGGCGAGGTCGGTCAGGTTGGCCGGCACCACCAGCGTCGTTCCGGTCTGCGCCAGCTTGCCGAATTGCTTCACGTATTCCTCGCCGATGCGTAGCTGCATGGCCTCGATGCCGCCGCGGTCCGAGAGCGCGATGCCGACCTGCCGCAGCCCTTCGGCCGTCGCCGTGGCGACCGCCAGAATGGCCTGGGCCTGCCCCTCGGCCTCGTTGATCTGCTGCTGCTTGTTGGCCTCGGACTGCTTGATCACACGCTGCTTGTCGCCCTCGGCGGCGTTGATCTTGGCATCGCGTTCGCCCTCGGAGGTCAGCACCACGGCGCGCTTCTCGCGCTCCGCGCGCATCTGCTTCTCCATCGCCGACAGCACGTCCTTCGGCGGGGTGATGTTCTTGATCTCGTAGCGCAGCACCTTGACTCCCCAGGCCGCCGACGCCTTGTCCAATTCAGTCACCACATTGGTGTTGATCTGGCCGCGCGCCTCGAAGGTGCGGTCGAGTTCGATCTTGCCGATTTCGCTGCGCAGCGTGGTCTGCGCGAGCTGCGAAATGGCGAAGCCGAAATTGGTGATGCCGTAGGACGCCAGATGCGGATCGAGCACCTGCATGTAGAGCACGGCATCGACGCCCACCTGCACGTTGTCGCGCGTGATGCAGATCTGTTCGGCGATGTCGATCGCGATTTCCTTCAGGCTGTGCCGATAGGCCACCCGCTCGACGAAGGGCACCAGGATGTGAAAACCGGCCTGCAGCGTGCGGCTGTACTTGCCGAGATTTTCGATCACGAAGGCGCTTTGCTGCGGCACCACGGTAGCGGTCTTTGCCAATACGATGACCACGACGATGGCCACCACGATGAATGCGTAACTGAATGAAATATCCAAGAAACTCTCCTGAGTGACTATCTATCCCTGGGTTGTTCTCTCACGGTGCGCTGCAGTGCCCCCGCATAGCTCCAGCGCCGCAGTCCTCAGCGGCGATCTACACATCGCCGTGAACGACCAGCGTCAATCCATCGACGCGCCGGATGCGCGCCGCCGCGCCGGCGGGGATCAGCGTCGTGCCGCCGTTGATCGCGCTCCAGGAACTGCCGCGAAACTCCAGGCGGCAGCTCCCTCCGGGAGGCAGCGCCTCCGGCAAGGTGACCATTTCACCCGCGGGGCCGCCTTTCATCGCCGGCAGCCCGCGGCGCATGCGTTCGTAGATTCGCCGCCGGAACGTGAGCATGGACGCCGCGGCGAACGCCGCGAAGATCAGCCATTGCAGCCATTGCGCCAATCCCAGACCGGCGAGCTGCAGCAGGCCCACCAGCAAGGCGCTGCTGCCGACGAACACCAGGTAGAACTGAGCATCGACGAAGGCCAACTCCGCACCCAGGAGTATGGCGCCGACGGCGATCCACGCCCACCATTGCATGCGCGCCTACCGCTTCATTGCGTCGAAGAAGTCCGCATTGGTCTTGGTGTCCTTCATCTTGTCGAGCAGGAACTCGATCGCCGCCAGCTCGTCCATGGGATGCAGCAGCTTGCGCAGGATCCACATCTTGGACAGCTCCGCAGGATCCGTGATGAGCTCTTCCTTGCGCGTGCCCGAGCGGTTGATATTGATCGACGGGAAGGTGCGCTTCTCGGCGATGCGTCGATCCAGATGGATTTCCGAATTGCCGGTGCCCTTGAACTCTTCGAAAATGACATCGTCCATCTTCGAACCGGTGTCGACCAGCGCGGTGGCGAGAATGGTGAGGCTCCCGCCCTCCTCGATGTTGCGTGCCGCACCGAAGAACCGCTTCGGTCGCTGCAGGGCATTGGCGTCCACGCCACCGGTGAGCACCTTGCCCGAACTCGGCACCACGGTATTGTAGGCGCGGGCCAGGCGGGTGATGGAATCGAGCAGGATGACCACGTCCTTCTTGTGCTCGACCAGGCGCTTCGCCTTCTCGATCACCATCTCGGCGACCTGCACGTGGCGGCTGGCCGGCTCGTCGAAGGTCGACGACACGACTTCGCCCTTCACGGTGCGCGCCATCTCGGTGACTTCCTCGGGCCGCTCGTCGATGAGCAGCACGATCAGGTACACCTCGGGATGATTGGCCGTGATCGCCGTGGCGATGTTCTGCAGCAGCATGGTCTTGCCCGCCTTCGGCGGCGAGACGATGAGGCCGCGCTGGCCCTTGCCGATCGGCGCCACCAAGTCGATGGCGCGGGCCGTCAAGTCCTCGGTGGACCCGTTGCCGCGCTGCAGTTTCAGGCGCTCGGTGGGATGCAGCGGAGTGAGATTCTCGAACAGCACCTTGCCGCGTGAGCTCTCCGGCGAGTCGTAGTTGATTTCGCCGACCTTGAGCAAGGCGAAGTAGCGCTCGCCGTCCTTGGGCGGTCTGATCAATCCGGAGATCGAATCGCCGGTGCGCAAATTGAAGCGGCGAATCTGGCTGGGCGACACGTAGATGTCGTCGGGGCCCGCGAGGTAGCTCGAGTCGGAGGAGCGCAGAAAGCCGAAGCCGTCCTGCAGAATCTCCAGCACACCGTCACCGTAGATGTCCTCGCCCTTGCGCGCATGCGCCTTGAGCACACCGAAAATGATGTCCTGCTTGCGCGACCGGCCCATGTTCTCGAGACCCATGGTCTCGGCCAGCTTGACCAGATCGCTGATCGGGCGCTTCTTGAGCTCCGTCAGATTCATGGAGCTGCGGCTGCGCGCGAGGTCGGTCGGCGCAATGATCTCTAGGTCATCGCCGCCCTCCGGCAAGTCGCCGTAGTCTTCCTGCGGGGGCCGGCCCCCGTTGGTGTTGCCGTTGCGATTGTCGTTGCGGGGTCCGCGATTGGAACGATTGGAGCGGCCGCCGCCCTGACCTCCGCCTCCCTGCCCGCCGCCCTGGCCGCCGCCGCGCGACTGATTCCCTAGGTAGCCTCTCACAGGTTGCTGTCCAGAAAGGCCGCGAGCTGCGATTTGGTAACCGCTCCGACTTTCTGGGCCTCCACCGTACCGTTCTTGAACAGGATCAGCGTCGGGATGCCGCGAATATTGAATTTGGGGGGGGTCGCCGGATTGTCGTCGATATTCAGCTTGGCGATGCGGATCTTGTCCTTGTACTGGTCCGCGATCTCATCGAGGATGGGCGCGATCATCTTGCAAGGGCCGCACCATTCCGCCCAGAAATCGAGCAATACAGGCTTGTCTGACTTGAGCACATCCTTGTCGAACGTGGCGTCGCTGGTGTGAACGATACTGGGGTTACTCACTGCGGAAATACTCCTTTTGGAGATTCGTTTGGAATGAAATGGCGGGTTATTAGTGGGAAATTACAGCCAGAACTCACGCGAAGTGACGATGCGCGGCCGTTCGGGCACAATACAGCGGCTTTAGCGGTCTTGATTACCTTAAAAGGGTACCGATGATACGGTTGATGGGAGCGGATAGACCGGCTCCGGATTGACTGTATTGTCATCCGGTCCCCATCATTTTGCAAGTTTCTGCAATCCACAAAGAGAAAATGTCAGACGCCCACCTCAGTCAGCTCACGTTCGAATCCCTCAACATCGCCGAATCCTTGAAGCGGGGCATTGCCGAACTGGGCTACACCCGTTGCACCCCCATTCAGGCGCAAACCTTGCCGGTAGCCCTCGCCGGCCGCGACGTGGCCGGTCAGGCGCAGACAGGCACCGGTAAAACGGCCGCCTTCCTCATCGCTCTGTTCAACCGTCTGTTGGCCGATCCTGCCGCCGCCCAACAGGCCGGCGCCGCGCCCCGCGCCATCGTCATCGCGCCGACGCGCGAACTCGCGGTGCAGATTCACTCCGACGCCGAAGGCATCGGCAAATACACCGGCCTGAAACTTGCCATCGTGTTCGGCGGCGTCGACTACGAAAAACAGCGGCGTGTTCTCGAGGACGGCGTCGACGTATTGATCGGCACTCCCGGCCGGATCATCGATTACTTCAAACAGCATGTGTTCGATCTGCGCCATATCCAAGTGGCGGTCATGGATGAAGCCGATCGCATGTTCGATCTCGGGTTCATCAAGGATATCCGCTTCATCCTGCGCCGCCTGCCGCACCCGACGCTGCGCCTGAACATGATGTTCTCGGCGACCTTGTCGCATCGAGTGCTCGAGCTCGCCTATGAGCACATGAACAATCCCGAACTCATCCGCATCGAGCCGGACAAGATGACGGTCGATCGAGTGCGTCAAGTGCTCTATTTCCCCTCCACCGAGGAAAAGATTCCGCTGCTGATGGGACTGCTGCGGCGAATCGACGCGCGCCGCACCATGGTATTCGTCAACACGCGGCGGGTCGCCGAAGTGCTCGAGCGGACACTGACCGCGAACGGATTCGTCGCACAGGCGCTGTCGGGCGATGTGCCGCAAACCAAGCGCCTGAAAATGATGCGCGACTTCCACAACGGCGACGTCGCCGTGTTGATTGCCACCGACGTCGCTTCGCGCGGCCTGCACGTGGCCGATGTCAGTCACGTCTTCAACTTTGATTTGCCGAACGATGCGGAAGACTACGTGCATCGCATCGGCCGCACCGCGCGCGCCGGCGCCGAGGGCGACGCCATCAGCTTCGGTTGCGAGGAATACGCCATCGCGCTGCCGGACATCGAGCGCTACATCGGACATCAGATTCCGCGTGCCGCCATCGAGGCCGAGGACTTGGCGGTGGTCACGGCACCGCCTCCCGCCGAGTGGCGCGAGCGCGCACCCCGGCAGGGCCAGTCGCGCGGCGGCGGCCGTTCCGGCGGAGGGCATTCGGGCGGCGGCTCAGGCCGCGGCGGACCCGGGCGATCCGGTGGCGGCAGCGGCGGCGCCAGGACGGGCGGCGGCCCGCGCCGTGGCCCGCCGAGTTCTCGACCGTCGCACGGGGCCGCGCAGGCTCCGCGCACCACTCCGCAGCCCCCCAGTGCCGGCACGGAACCCGGCCATGCCAGCGGCGGCGGCGATGCATCGCCGGCCACGGCCACCCCAGGTCAAGGCAATCCCGCGCGGCGTCGCAGGCGGCGCGGCCGAGGCGGCGGCGGCGGTCCTGCCGGCGGCGCACCCAACCCCGGAGCGGCCGGCCCGGCCGCGACCTAGCCTACGCGACCCAACTAGTCCAAGAGATCAGCCACCCGGTCGACGGCCACGTAGTCGCCCGTGTGCTGCGGCGGCCGGCCGGAATCCGGCCGGCGCACGGCGCGCAGCCAGCCGATGCCGAAATCGCGGGCGGCATCGAGCACGCTCAGCGAATCATCGACGAACAAGGTGCGCTGCGGCTCGAACCGCTCCTCCGCCGCCAGCCGCGGCCAGAAGGCGGCGTCCTCCTTGGGCGCGGCGAATGGATGCGTGGAATAACACGCGTCGAAGTACTGAGTCAGCGCCACGCGCTCGTTCTTGATGGCCAAGGTCTTTGGGTGCGCATTGGTGACCAGTACACAGCGCCTGCCGCTGGCCTTGAGTTTCGACAGAAACTCCCGCGCTCCCGGCAGAAAGTCGACCCGCGCCAGTGCCTCACGCTTGATGCTGCCGATGTCGAGCCCGAGTTCACGGCTCCAATACTCGATGCAATACCATTGCAGAGTACCCCTCACCTCGACGAACTTGGGAGCGAGCAACCCCTGCGTTTGCGCCTCGTTCAAGCAGTTGGCGGCCGCGTAGCGGCTGGGAATCAGCTCCTGCCAGAACCAATTATCGAAGCGCAGGTCGAGCAGGGTGCCGTCCATGTCGAGCAGCACCGTATCGATGGCCGACCAATCGAGCGTAGCGTCATTGGGCATTTGCGTATGATACCAACCGATGCGAGATCTTCCTGCCCTGGCCCAAGCCCTGATACCCATCGTCACCCGCGCCGGCGACGCCATCATGCGAATCTACGACGCCGGGTTTCACGGTGCAGCGCAAGGAGGACAATTCGCCGCTGACACTCGCGGATCTGGAATCGCAGCGGGTCATCATCGAAGGTCTGACCCAGATCACCCCCGATATACCCATTCTCTCCGAAGAGTCGGCGCAGGCACCCTGGGACGAGCGCAAAGCCTGGCGCGAGCTTTGGGTGGTCGATCCGCTCGACGGCACGCGCGAGTTCGTCAAACGCAACGGCGAATTCACCGTCAACATCGCACTGGTGAGCGAACATGAGCCCGTGCTCGGCATCGTGGCCGCGCCCGCCCTGGGGCTTCTGTACTGGGGCGCCCCCGGCGTGGGCGCCTTCAGCCGCCATCGCGGCACGGCCGAGGCCCCCATCCAGGTGTCGCCGCCGCAGAACCCGTTGCGCGTGGTCGGCAGTCGGTCACACGCGAGCGCGGAGACCGCAGCCTACCTGGCAAAGCTCAGGCCGCATGTGATGACGGGCATCGGCAGTTCGCTGAAATTCTGTTTGCTGGCGGAAGGCAAGGCCGAACTCTACCCGCGCTTCGGACCCACTTCGGAGTGGGACACCGCCGCGGGCCAGGCGCTGCTCGAAGCTGCGGGCGGACACGTCACGCGGCTGGATGGCCACCGCCTGCGCTACAACTGCCGCGCCAGCGTGATCAACAGCGATTTCGTGGCCTTCAGCGATCCGAGCGTACTTGCCTAGGCCGCACCGCCGAACACTCCGCTACGCGTGCCCCACCGGCTCGCACAATTCCAGCGTGGCATCCAGCAACGTCGGAATGTCGAACACCACTTCCTGCTCCGCCATGGTCAATCGCGCCACGCCCGCCGCCGCGATCAGCGCCGCCGGCACATGGATCTGATTGCGCTTCGGGTGTGAGGTCCAGGTGCTCACACGCGCATCGGCGAAGGCACGGTTGAGCGCGCTCCAGCGCAACTGCGCGGCGTGTGCCAGCGCCGTATCGGCGCCCCACTGTCGCTCCGCCAGCGCCATGGTCGTTGCCTGCGCGGTGGCGGCGTGAGGCACGGCCATCAAATTCTGCACGTACCGCAACATTTCCTTGGGGTCGACGCGCACCGTCAGATTGGGTTGCTGCGGGGGCGAGTTCGATTGCTGCACGGCTAGGTCGGGCTGCTTATCGTTCATGAATCATTGTATGGGGTGCATCGGCGGGAATTCCAAGGCCCGCGTGCGGTAAGCTGCACGGATGAACGACGACCTTGTGCTGCTGGTGCTGACCGCCGGCGCGTTGGCGGGGGGCTATAAAATCTGGCAAACCTCGCTGGATGCGCGCGAAGCCGCGAATCGCATCGCCAAGGACACTTGTTCGCGCGCGGTGGTGCAGTTCCTGGACGGCACCGTTGCCTTTGCCGGCTTTCGATTGACACGCGACGCCGGGGGCAAACTGCGCCTGCTGCGCACCTACACGTTCGACTACACCAGCGACGGCTTCGAACGCGCGCAGGGCTTCATCGTGCTGTGCTGGCCTGCGGCTCGAGGCCGTTGGACTGGCCGGAAACCCATCGTGAGCGGCGCCCTGAAGATCGATTTGCACACCCACTCGAACCGCTCCGACGGCGCACTGACCCCCGCGGACCTGATCGCGCGCGCGGCGGCGGCCGGAGTCGAGGTATTGGCGCTCACCGATCACGATACCGTCGCGGGCCTTTCTGAGGCGGAACATAGTGCAGGTGTGCACGGGCTGCGTCTCGTCCCCGGCGTTGAAATCTCCGCCTCCTGGCGCGCGCAGGCCATCCATGTGCTGGGGTTGTGGATCGATCCCGCCTCGGCAGAGCTGCGCGGCGCCCTCGAGATCCAGGCCGAGCGCCGCCGCTCGCGGATGCGCAAGATGTGCGAGCGCCTCGGAAAATCGGGTCTGCCGGGCGCGGAGCTGCTGGCCGCGGTCGAGGCGCATCCCGGGCTGCCCACGCGCGCGCACCTGGCGAAGGCCATGGTCGCAGGCGGCCACGTCAAACGTGCCGACGAGGCATTTCGCAAGTTCTTGGGGGCGGGCAAGGCCGCCCATGTCGCCGCCGAATGGCCCGGGCTCGACGTCGTGGTGGGCTGGATCCGCGCCGCGGGGGGTGCGCCGGTACTGGCGCATCCGGCGCGCTATGCCTTGTCGGCCGGAGCGCGCCGGCACTTGATCGCCGACTTCGTCTCCGCGGGCGGCGCCGCGCTCGAGGTGGTGACCGGCGGCAATGGCGCGCAGCACGTCGAGGCGGTTGCCGCGCTCGCGGTGAAGTACGGTCTCATGGGGTCGGTGGGTTCGGATTTTCACGATCCGCAACTGACTTGGAATCCGCTCGGCCGCTCCCTTAAGCTACCGGATTGCGTCACCCCGGTGTGGCGCAGCTACATCAACGAAGCAGCGACGCCGTGAGCGACGAAGAAAGCAACGTCAATACCGACCTCTTCAAGAACATCGAGCGCTTGCGGCAGCTGCGCATCGAGCACCGCGACCTCGACGACGTCATCTCGCGCCTCACCATGGATTTCAAAGTCGACGAACTGCAGATGAAGCGCCTCAAGCGGCGCAAGCTCCTGCTCAAGGATCAGATCGCGCGGCTGGAGAGCCAGCTCATTCCGGACCTCAACGCATGACCGAGTTCACTGCATCGAGTCGCGGCGTTCTTCGACATTTTGTCGACGCGCAACGTGCTGATCGAGATCGGCGCCGTGGCGCTGTGCTTGGCTGTAGGCGGGCCTGGTCGGCGCCGCCATGCGCACCCGCTACGAGCGGCGCCGGTTCAAGACGCCGACGGCGTTGACCTGGACCTATTTCGCCTCGCAGGGCAGCGTGGTAGCGGCACCCGCCCTCGTGGCGCTGGGACTGGTCATTCTGGCCCGCGGCGGACTGCAGGCCGCACACTTCGACGTCAGCGTGTTGGATGCCGCGGCGCACCTGATCGGCGCCTACGTGGTGGTACGCGTGGCGGCGCTGCTGTTTGCCGCAAGCCTCGGCAACAAGTCGTGGATGCAGCACTGGGAGAATCGCGTCGCGCTGATCATCTGGCTGGCGATCGCCGCCGAGTACCTGGGCTGGCTCGATCCCATCATCGGCACCTTGGACAGCATCGGCATGGCGGCCGGCAAGAGCCGCATCACTCTCTGGTCGATCCTGAAACTCCTGTTCACGCTCACCTTGTTCGTCCTGGTCGCGGCCTGGATCAGCCGCTGGGTCGAGCGGCGCTTGATGAAGATGAGCAACCTTGCGCCCTCCACGCGCATCGGCATGGCGAAGTTCGCCAATGCATTCCTGATCGCCCTCTCCATTCTCATGGGCCTGAATGCCGCCGGCGTCGATCTGACCGCGCTCACTGTGCTGACCGGCGCCATCGGCCTTGGCCTCGGCTTCGGCCTGCAGTCGATTGCGGCGAACTTCGTCAGCGGCTTCGTGCTGCTCATGGACCGCTCCATCAAGCCGGGCGATGTGATCAGCCTCTCGGGACAAAGCGGCACCAGCACCGAGAACTTCGGCTGGGTGCAGGAATTGCGCGGCCGCTACGTCGTGGTGCGCGACCGCGACGGAGTCGAAATGCTGGTTCCGAACCAGCAGCTGATCTCCAATGCCGTGATCAATTGGAGCTACACCGACCCGCGCATTCGCCTCAAACTGCCCATCCGCGTGAGCTATCGCGACGATCCGGAATTGGCGCTGCAGATACTGCTCACCGCGTGCGAAGGTCAGGCGCGCGTCCTGTCCGATCCCGCGCCCGTGTCCCGCCTCATGCACTTCAGCGACAGCGGCATCGAACTCGAACTGCGCTTCTGGATTTCCGATCCGCAGGAAGGAGTCAACAACGTGCGCTCCGAGGTGAATCGCGCCATCTGGCGCCTATTCAAGGAGCACAAGATCACCATTCCCGTCGCGCAGCGCGAAATCGTCATGCACTCCGCGGACCTCGACTGACCGCGGCGACGCCCCATGCCGCTGATCATCTCTCCCACTGTCGTGATTCCCGACGAGGAACTGGAATGGAAGTTCATCCGTTCCTCCGGCCCGGGCGGCCAAAACGTCAACAAGGTGTCGAGCGCCGCCCAGCTGCGCTTCCTGCTGCCGCAGAACACCTCGCTGACCGCGGCGGTCAGGAATCGGTTGCGCCGGCTCGCCGGCCAGAAGCTCATCGACGACGGCAGCATCCTGTTCAAGTCCATGAGCGAACGCAGCCAGGAGCAGAATCGCCGCGCCGCGCAGGACCGCCTGGAGGCCTTGATCCGCGCGGCAATGATCGAGCCCAAGATCCGCAAGAAGACGCGTCCGACGAAAGGGTCCCAGGAACGCCGCATCGAATCCAAGAAACGCCGCGGCGCGACCAAGCAGCAGCGCGGCGGCGGGAGTCACGATTGGTGAGCGGGTAGTGACCGGCCGGCGGGGTCAGAAGGGGCTGCCAGGCATCCAGTTGATTGCGGCGAACTTCGTCAGCGGCTTCGTCATCACCCGAAGAATCCAGCCTGGTTCTAGGGAGTCGGAGTGTGCCTCATGGCAGTTTGTGCTAGTTTCGCAAAATGGACAAAAGGATCACTCGGTACAACAGCCTAAAGGCGATGAAGTATGACGAATATCGTTCCTGGCAGCGCCTGCCGGGAAGCGAGCGGATTCGCGCTGTAATGGATCTCAACCTTGACCTTTATGCGCTGAAAGGACAAGCCTCGGATGCACCAAGACTTCAAAGAACTGTTATCCGCATTCAACGCCGGCCGGGTTAAATACCTGATAGTCGGCGGATACGCGGTTTCGTTTCATGCGCAGCCACGTGCCACAAAAGATCTGGATATTCTAATCGGCGCGGATGCCGAGAACAGCAAGGCCGTGTATGCCGCGCTCGCTAAGTTCGGAGCACCAGTTGAGGGTTTGAGCGCCAAGGATTTTGCCGAGCCCGATAACTTCTTTCGCATGGGTACGCCGCCGGTAATGGTAGACATCATGCCGAAGATCAGCGGCGTTGAATTCGAGGAAGCATGGAGACGACGAGTAGATGTTCGAATAGATGATGCTTTGTCCGTGTCATTCATCTCGCGAGAGGATCTGCTGGTTGCAAAGCTCTCGGCGGGTCGAGCACAGGATTTGATTGATGTCGATGCTTTGCGCGAAAGCGACCAGAGCACAAGAGATCGAACAGCAGCAACGTCCCGTTTCTCCCGTCACGAGCGCTCAAAGACGAGCTTGATCAAATCCAGACGGAAGCGCGCGAGGAATGGTTGAGGCAACGAGAGCAAAAAGATTCATCTCCGACCCTTGAGGAGATTCGAGCGAAGGGCCGCGAAGACTGGTTAAAGTTGCGGCAGCAGCGTACCCAGCAGAGTTCTCTGGATCCCAACGATCGCTCTGCCGAGAAGGATCAAGAAGCAAAGCCCAAGGATTTATCCGGAATTCCGGACAAAGGGTTGGACGACGATCTGAATTAGTCGCACGTCAGGAGATTATTGAGTGGGAGTGAATTGCGCCTTTCGGGATCTTTCGGCATCTATCGGCTCCCTGGCGTAATTCACTGAAATTCAAAAGATCATCTTTCGGTAAAAAGAACAGTTCCAGCTAGACCAAGGACTGCAGGCGGCCAGAAGCGCCTCTGGATCCGCTTTGCCGTGATGACCGGGACTGCTGGTTCACTCCACTCGGTCACTGCAATCTTTCGATCGATCCTCACCTGCCCAGATCTCCTATGAGTGGCGTTGGTTCAGAGTCATCCATATTACGGTAGGAAATCATCCTCCGGGCCGTTGCGACGCAATTCGACACCCACCGCATCAAGAGCCCAGAGTCACCTGCAGGATGCTGTGTCTGATCTGCTCAGAAAGGACCAGCTGCGCGTCCGCGGCAACCGCCAGCAGTGGTTCGCCGAATGAGAGCCGGCTGTCGTCGGACACTTGGATCACGTTGCGGCGGCGCAGGAGATCGATGAAGTTGCGGAACAGACTCTTGTCGAAGAATTCCGGCGAATTCAATCCGTAGAGCACGGACATGCGCTGGGCCATCAAATGGCAGCGCTCCTCGAGCGCTTCCTGCGTGATGGCTGCCGCTGCCCGCTTGCAGCAGCAAGGCGATCGCCAGGTAGTAGCGCTCGATCGTTTGTATGGTCGCCTGCGCCAGCACCGACAGCCGGATGGCTTCGAGCGACGTCGAGACCGGACGCTGCCACTCGCTGCGGTCGGCATTGGCCGCGAGCAGATCGAGCCGGGCGAAGGTCTCGAGCAACGTATCGGCGACCGCGCTCGCCGACGCCTCGTCCCAGCGCAGGAACAGCTCGGCTGCAATGTACGGATAGACGCGCCACACCAGGCGGTGGATGTCGGCGGTGCGCATGCCGGCGTTGCTCACGAAACAGCAGGCGAGCAGCGACGGCATGGCGAACAGATGCAGAATGTTGTTGCGATAGTACGTGGCCAGCACGGCGTTCTCGGCGTTCATGCGCATGATGTCGCCGAGCGCGTGCATCTGCCTCTCCAGCAGCCCATGGCTTCGGCGTAGCGGATCATTTGCGCGCCGCTGTCCGTCGTGATCGTCACCAACGGCCCGTACGGCGCATCGCGCAGCAGCAGCTGATACAGCTCGATCTGGCGCACCAGCTCGACTTCGGCCAAGGCCTGGCGCGGGGTTGCCAGCATCGCCATCGCCACCAGATTGATCGGCGTCACGGCGGCCGCCGCATTGATCTCGATATTGATCCGCGCGGCAAGATCATCGATCGCGTCGTTGACCCATCCCGGCCGCGAGTCGGAGTCCTCGGGCGCCGCGGCCCGCCAGTCCGGATTGCGCTCGCGACAGCAAATCGTCGAGCGCGATGGGCTCGCCCAAATTGACGTGCACCTTGCCGAGCTTGCTGCGCAGCACCGACACGGTCGCCTTGAGCAGGCCGAGCACGCTTTCCTTTTCCTTCGGTTGGCCCGACAGCTCGCCGATGTAGGTGCGCCCTTCGACGATGCGCTCGTAGCCGAAATACACCGGCATGAAGATCACCGGCCGCTTCGGGTCGCGCAGATACGCGCGCACGGTCATCGACAGCATGCCGGTGCGCGGCGCGAGCAGGCGGCCGGTGCGGCTGCGGCCGCCCTCGATGAAATACTCCAAGGAATGACCGCGCGCCATCATGACGCCGAGATATTTCGCGAACACCGCCGCGTACAGCGCGTCGCCCTTGAAGGTGCGGCGCAGGAAGAACGCGCCTCCTTTGCGCAGGAAGCGTCCGATCACCGGCAAATTGAGATTGATGCCCGCGGCCACGTGCGGGACCGCAAAGCCCTTGAGATAGATCACGTACGACAGCAGCAGATAATCCATGTGACTGCGATGACAGGGAACGTAGATGATCTCGGCGCCGTCGCCGACGTCGTTCAATTTCTCGACGTGCTCGAAATCCACGCCGTCATACAGGCGGTTCCACAGCCAGCCCAGCAGCGCCGACATGAAGCGCACGAAGGCCTGCGAATAGTTTGCGGCGATTTCAATCGCGTACTTGCGCGCCGCGAGCAGCGCCGCGCGGCGCGGCAGCCCACGCGACTGCATTTCGCGGCGCACGGCGCCGCGCACGTCCGCGCTCTTCAGCAGTTGCGTCACCAGCGTGCGGCGGTGCGAAAGATCGGGCCCGATGGTCGAAGCGCGCTGCGCGCGCAGGCTGGCGCGCAGGTTGCGCAGTATCCAGCGCACGCTGCGCTGCTCGCTCATGCCGTCCTGCAAGGCATCGCGCAGCCGTAACGGCTCGCCGAAGTGCACCACGATATTGCGGCCGTTGACCAGCACGTTGAGCGCCTTGCGGAAGCGCCCCACCAACACCCAATCTTCGGCGAACAGCAGACGCCACAGGCTGGCCTCCTTGTGCGGCGCACGGCCCCAGAAGACGGCGACCGGCACGAGATCGACCTCGACCTCCGGATGAGCGGCCGCGGCGGCGACCAGCTGCTGCAGCTGGCGCGGGGCGCGCAGCGCGACGGCGGGTGGTGAACAAGCCGGCGGGCCGTATCAGCTCGAAGTGGGCCTTGTCGGCGCGCCGGGCGCAGCAGGCGCAGCGCCGCGCATACCATGCTCAATACCGCGAGATCCGTTTGACTCTCGCGTTCCAGGACATAGCAGACGGGCCGGGGCGCGCCGCGATCGCGGCCGCGGCGTCATCGGGCTTGATGGTCACCCGCACCCACAGGCTCAGGATCTTACGGACGCTCCAAGCCACGCCCGGCTCGAGTTAAGGAGGTGTATCGCCGCGCTCTTGAGTATCGACCGCTTTGCGCGTGGCGTCCGCGTTCTGGTCGACGGTTTTTTGCACGTCGCGTGCACGGTCGAGTTGCTGGGTCAGCGGATCGAATACGGTCTTCTTGGGCGGCGGCGGCGGCTCGGGGGACGCGCAACTCACGATGAACAAAACCGACAGTGACATTGTCCAAACCCTGAGCCAGTCCATGTGCACCTCGGAACCGCCAGCCTGCTGGGGACTGAAGTGTACAATCGTTCCGGACTTGCAGTCACTCGGAGTTCGCGCATGTTTCGTCTTGCATTGCTGATGCTCGTGTCCACCAGCCTCTATGCCGCACAGCCGTCCGGTCGACATCGAGACCGCGGCAAAGATCTATCAGGATGCCGCCATGCGCGAACAGGTGCGCGCCTCCTTGGGATCGATGCCGGCGCATATACGGCAGCTGTTCTCGGCGGATACCGCGGCGCAGCTCTCCGATCAGCAGCTCAATGCGGTGACCGCCGCCGCCAAGCGCGGATTTCGCATCGACGTGTTCGAAGCGCCCGCCTTGAGCGCGCTCGCCGCCAATCTCGATGCCGCAACGGTGAAGAAGATCGACGCGTTCCTCGAAAGCGATCTCGGCCGCCGCATGGTGGCCGCGGACATGGCCACGGCCACGCTGGAAGAGCCCAAAATCGACAAGATCATGAGCGGCGAGGTCACCGCCCCCTCGACGCCGGAGCGCGACGCCCTGTTCGATAAACTGGAGCAAGCCTCGCGATCCACCGAATCCACGGTGCAGATTTTCCTCAGCATGGGGCAGGCGGTGGCGATCGGCACCGCCGTCGGATCCGGCAGGGATACGGGCGTCCGTCGCAGAAAGCGCGCGCAAGTCCGGCGAGGCCAGCCGTGCCGGAATTGGAGCAAAGCATGCGCGAGCCGCTGCGCCGCTATCTCGCCTACAGCTATCGCGACTTGAGCGATGCCGACCTCAAGCATTTGCTGACGTTTCTGGAATCCGCGCCGGGCAAACGCTACGTGTCAGCCTACATCGCCTCGCTGGGCGCCGGTTTCGACGCCATGGGCAGGCGCTGCGGCGAACAATTGGGGGAAAGCCTGCGCGAACTGGCCCAGGCGCAATTGGACGTGCCCACCGTGGGTCCGCCGCCGCCGGCCATCGCGGCGCCGGCTCCGGTCAAGTAGGCCCGTCCGTCACGCAGCGCGGTCAAGAACGCCCGCAGCAGCAGGCAAATCGCGTCGATCTGATCCTCCAGCCGATGGTCGGAGTTGAGCAGGTGCAGCGCCGCCCGATGCTCGCGCGCCCAGCGAATGCTGTTCTCGACCGGCACGATGTCATCGTGCCAGCCGTGCACGATGGCGGTCGGACAGGCGACGTCCTGCGGCGTGTATTGCTTCGTAGCCCGCCATATAAAAGGCGGGCGCCAACAGAAACAGGCCGCGGGGCTGAAGCTCGCCCGCCGCGGCGGCGGAGACATGCCCGCCCATGCTCGAGCCCACCAGCACCATGGGCTCCTTGAGCGCCGCGCCGGCGCCGATGAGTTTGCGCACACGCTCGCCGGGGTCGTCCAGGCCGCGATAGTCCACCGACTCGACCGCCAACCCCAGGTCGCGGACCACGGCCGCCATGGCCGTGATCTTCGAGCCCCACGGGCCGCTTTCCTTGCCATGCGAGAACACCACCGTGCCGAACGATCTGCTCATAGTGCCCCAACGTTAAAGAAACAACGGTTCGCGGCCGCTAACCGACGGATGGCACTGGATGAAGAGCAATCGAGCGCCGAGCACGAGATGCGCCGCGCCATCGACTGCCTGCGGGACTGTGCCGACCTCGCCGCAGTGGATCCCGCGACTCTCGAGGCGCTGGCGGCCGGCGCCGTGCATTTCTCGCTGCCGGCCGGCAGCTTGCTGTTCGAATCGGGATCCACTCCGGATGGAGTATATCTGGTCGCCAACGGCCGGCTAGGCGTCAAAACGCCGGGGATCGCCCGCCTGACCGCCGAAATCGAGCGCAGCGAGCTGGTCGGCGAGGCCGGCTGGCTGCTGAAGGAGCAGCGCAGCGCCACGGTGTTTGCCCTGCGCGACAGCGAGCTGCTGCTGCTGCCCAACGAGGTGCTGGATGCCGTTGCCGTGCACTCCGCGAGCTTCTCGCTGGCGCTTGCGCGGCTGTGCGCCCGGCGGCTGCGGCGCAGCAACCGGCTGGAGCCGGAGCAAAAGCGGGCTCGCGTCTTCGCCATCGTTCCCAATAGCGTCGAAATCGACGTGGCCAATCTCGCGACCCGCCTGGTCGCGGAGTTCGCGCGCGCGGGACGGACGGAGCTGGTGTGGGATGCGCGAGCCAGCACCCACACCGCCGGCTGGTTCAATCGCCATCGAGGAATTGAACGACTATGTGGTGTATGTCGCGGATCCGAGCGCCTCGGGCTGGACGCGCCAGTGTTGCCGCCAAGCGGATGTGATCCTGCTGGCCGCACCCGCCGGCGCCGTCCCGAAGCCCTGGCCGCAGCGGCATCGTCGAGGCGGCGCAGGCCCGCGGCGCACGCATCGAACTCGCCCTGCTGCACGACGAGCGCATCGCAGCCGGCGCCGCCGCGCGCTGGCTGCGCGCTTCGCCCGTCACCCTGCACCACCACATCGTCGATGCGGCGGATCTCGGCAGACTCGCACGTCTGCTGACGCGGCGCGGAGTCGGGCTGGTGCTGTCGGGCGGCGGGGCGCGCGGCTTTGCGCACCTGGGCGTCATTCGCGCCTTGCGCGAGGCGCGCGTACCCATCGACTTCGTCGGCGGCTCGAGCATCGGATCGATCATCGCGGCCGGCGTCGCGGTCGGTTGGAGCGACGACGAAATGCGCATGCGCTACCGCAGGAGTTTCGTCGACACCAACCCGGTGAACGATTACACCTTCCCGTTCGTGGCCCTCACCCGCGGCCGCAAGGTCTCGCGGCTGCTGCAGCGGGAGTACGGCGACGTGTTGATCGAGGACTTGCGCAGGCCGTTCTTCTGCATCAGCGCCAACCTGACCACGGGCCGTGCGCTCGAGCATCGCGACGGCCGCCTCGTCGATGCGCTGCGCGCCTCGGTCGCGATTCCCGGCGTCATGCCGCCCGTGTAGCGCGGCGAGGATCTGCTGGTCGACGGCGCCGCCATCAACAACCTGCCGGTCGACATCATGCAGAATCACGCACCCGGGCTCGTGATCGGCAGCGATGTCGGCGCTGATCGCTTTGCGCTGGGCCGCCGCGGCAAGCGCGCGCATCAACATCTTTCAGATCCTGATGCACGCCGGCATGGTCAATGGCGCCGCGAGCGCGGCGGCGCAGCGCGAACTGGCCGACGTGCTGCTGAAGCCGCCGCTCGCGAATGTCGATCTGCTCAATTGGCGCGCGTTCGATCGCGCGATTCAGGCCGGTTACGATTACGCGCGGGCTGCGCTCGACACTCTGCCCGACCTGCCGCATCTGCCGCGCGGCCGATCATGCACCGCGCAGTTCCCTGGCGGTGGAACTCGCAGACGGCGCCTGGCCGCCACGATCGCAGCGTCCTGCTAATCCTGTCCCGATAGGCTGCGGGCGAGATTCTCGATCCATTCGAGTTCCGCCGGGCTGTAATGCGCGGCATTCAATCGATTCAGGCTGACGGGCACGATCTTGCTGCCCGACGCCGAATGCGCGATGCGAAAGCTGTGAAATCCGGCGCTGGCTCCGGCGGCAAAGCCGATGATCAGCTGGAATTCGCTCGCGCTGGTCGCACAGCACGAAGAAGGCGTCCTGCATGCGCCGCGTGCCGAAGGCATGGCTCTCGTGGAGCGCCTCGAAGAATGCACGCACCTGGGCTGCCGCCATCTCGGCGACCTCGACGTGCGGCTGCGCCATCGCGACCCAGCGAGTGCCGCGCTCGATACTGTTGACGATGAATAGCGCGAGGCGGCGCGCTGCCAGATACTGCCAATCGGCGCTGCCGGCCAAACCCGCCGCCAGCGTGCGTGCGGCGACGCCGATGCGCGCGGCGGACCGCACGGCCTGCAGGGTGTTGACCCCCAGAGTGGCGAGCCGCATGCGCCGATCCTCGGTCACCAGACAGGTCGGCCGGTATCCCGGGCGCAGAATGGCCTCGTCGTTCTTGGCGGGAACCCACACCGGCGCGGCCTCGTCGCAACGCGCCAGCATGCCGGCAACGGCGCCGCAGGGCGCGAACGATTCGAAATGGCCGCGCAGCTTGTCGTGCGCCAGCACGCGCGGGAAATACATCAAGGCATTCTCGTTGAAGAAATTCCAATCCCGCATGCCCCGCAGGGCATCGTCCGCCGTATGCCAGTTCGACGGCGGATCGACGATCAACAGCGCGCGGCGCTCCTTGCAATAGCGGGCACCCACCAGCAGCGAACTCGGCCCCACGTCCTGATCGCGGGACAAGGGGGGAAGGCACAGGAAATTGAAATAATCCGCGTGCGACAGGGCGAAGATGCCGTTGCGGTCGACCTCCGATCCGATCAGGTCATAGTCGGTGAGCGGCGCGCCATCATCGCCGTCGGAATTCGAATTGACGTAACCGCTCGCCAATCCGCTGACCGCATCCAAGGTTCGATCCGGCCGCTGGGCCGGAATCGCGCCAGCCAGCCGAACCAGCTCCGAATCGGCGATTGCATGCGGCAAATAACCTTCGGCCGCCGGCTCGACCGACAGCCGGTGGAATATCTCCTGATCCTCCACCTGGGCGGTGCCCTGCACGCGCACGCGCTGCACCGTGAGATTGAATTCCGCCGAACGCTCAGCGGGAACGTTGTCGTAATCGACGCTGGCGCGCAGAAATTCCCGGGTGCCGGGCCGCATCGCCCGCAGGCGCAGCACCGAGGTCCCCGCGTTCAAAGTCAACGTCGCCGAGCGCGCGCCGTTGACCACGCGCACGATGACGGCCTCGCGGCCGCCGTGATCGAAGAATTGTTCGACGGCATATCCCAAGGGGCTCGGCTGCCAGAGACCGCCGAACATGTGCTGGAATTCCGTGAAACTCGTGACCAGTACCGGACGATTGACCGGTCCGCGCAGCGTGCGGCCGACGAAAGCGGTGCGCGCCGTGCCGAGGCGCGTGATGATTTGATCGGGGCCGCGTTCTTCCTCGACCCGAATTCCTAGGTTAGCCGGCGTCACCAAATTTTTGCTCTCGGGCGCACCGGGCGAACTCTACCATAACGCGGCGTCGCGTCGCTTGAGAAAGGGCACGAGCAGCATGCCGGTCAAGAATCCGCCGATGTGCGCGCGAAACGCGACGCCGGCTGCACCGTCCGGCGCCGCCAGATCGCTGAGCAGCTGCACCGCGAACCACAGCAGCAGCAGCAGCATGGCGGGCATGCGCAGCGTCGTGAAGAAGAACGGCAGCAGCACCAGCGTCAACACCCGTGCTCGGGGAAACAGCAGCAGGTACGCGCCGAGCACGCCGGAGATCGCGCCGCTGGCGCCGATGATCGGATACGGCGAATCGGGAGCGGACACGGCCTGCGCCAATATCGCAGCGATGCCGCACAGCAAATAGAACGCGAGATACCGCGCATGTCCCATGGCATCTTCGACATTGTCGCCGTAGATCCACAGGAACAGCATGTTGCCGAGCAGATGCATCCATCCGCCGTGCAGGAACATGGATGTGAACGGCGATGCGAAGCGCGGCACCCACTGCAGTTCGGGCGGCAAGCGCGCATCCGTCAACAGCACCGCCGGAATCGCGCCCAGCGCAGCCACCGCCTGACGGCTCGCCGCCGTATCCAGCGAGCGCTGCCACAGGAACACACAGACGCAGCTCACGATCAGCGAGATCGTGACGAAGGGCTTCGAGGCCGACGGCGAGTCATCCTTGAGCGGAATCATCGTCGCGGCGCCGTTGCTCTTTGATGCGCCGCTCCTCCTCGAGGCGTCTGCGCTGCTCGGCGCGGCCCTGCTCCGCCTCCGCCTTCTTGCGCGAGATTTCCTCGAGCATCACTTTCATCCACTCGCTGATCATTCCGATCCCTCCGCCGCGGCGGGATTGACGATGGCGTCGATCGCCGCCACCGTGTCCGGGTGATAACCGGGACGCGCCTTGGCGTACACGCGCTTGGCCAATTCGCTGCCGGACGGCGTTTTCATCAGATCGGCGTACAGGGGCGCGATCAGTTTGCGCCGGCCGATGGTCTTCAAGTATTCCTCGAGACGCGCATAGCCCGGTTGATAGTTGTTGCGAATCACGAGCTCGAGCCAGCTGTGCTCGATCTCGGCGTTCTGACTGCGCGTCAAGCCGTACGCCTGATCGAGGCTCCCGAGCTGCTCGGCGCTCACCGCGGCCGGCATGCCGTCCAGAAAATACAGCCACTGCTGAGTGGCCCAATCGAGGCCGAACTTCTTGGGTTGAAGCTTGCCGGCCAGCCACGCGGTCCGCGCCTCCTCCACCGGTTGAAAGGCGCTCGAAACCGGCAACACGGCATCGGCCGGCAGGCCGGGATCATTCTCCCAGGCAAGAACCTGTGCCCGGGTGACGATGCCCGCAAAGCGCTCGAGCAGATTCTCGGTGAGGTATTGGTTGAACTGCTCGGTGGTGATGCTCTTGAACGCGAAGTGATCGAAATAGCCGCGCAAGAAGGCATCGAAGCGCTCGCGCCCGAATTTCGCCTCCAGGTAGCTCAAGAACAACCGGCCCTTCTGGTAGGGAACCTCGCTGAATGCCAGCTCCGGATCGCGATCGCGCAGATCGATCGCCAGCACCTGATCCCTGGGCGCAAGCCTCGCCAGATCCTTGCGCAAGGATTCGAGGCCCAACACCCGCTCCATGGAGGCGCGCTGCTCGCCATACACCGCCTCCATGATGCGGCTCTCCAAGTGATCGGTGAATCCCTCGTTGAGCCACAGATCACGCCAGGTCGCATTGGTGACGAGATTCCCCGACCAGGAATGCGCCAGTTCGTGCGCGATCACCGACACCAGACTCTTGTCGCCCGCGATCACGGTCGGCGTTATGAACGACAGCCGCGGATTCTCCATGCCGCCGACGGGAAAACTCGGCGGCAGCACCAGAATGTCGTAGCGCGTCCAGCGATAGGGGCCGAACAATTTCTCGCTGGCCGCAATCATCGACTCCGTATCGGCGAATTCCTTGGCGGCCGCCTTGACCAGCGGCTTCTCCGCATACACTCCGGTGCGCGGCCCCGTCTCCTTGAACTGCAGGTCCCCGACGGCCAAGGCGATCAAATAGGAAGGTACCGCCTGCGGCATGACGAACGAATACTCGCCGTTGCGCTTTGCCTTCGGATCGTTCTCGGCGCTCATGACCGCCAGCACGTCGGACGAGGTGTGAATCTTGGCTTTGTAGGTGAGCGCGCACCTGCGGCGTGTCCTGCAGCGGGATCCAGCTGCGGGTGCCGATCGGCTCCGACTGGGTGTATAGAAACCCTTTGCGGCGGCCTGCGGTTTGTTTCGGCGTCAGCCACTGCAATGCAGCGGCCGTGGGCAGAGTTTCATAGTCGATGCGGATGGACTCGACGGTCTTGCGCGTCGGCGGCAGCTCGATGACCAGCGCGCTGCCCAAGATGGGGTCCGGTTTCTCCAGGTGAAACGGCCGGCTGACCCAGATGGTTTGATTCTTGGCCGTCGCGCCCAACACATCGACGGCCTTCTGGGTCACGTCGTTGATCATCAGGTCTTTGGTATCGAGCACCAACTGCGTCGCGCGCGGATCGAGGCGTTTGAACTCCAGGGCAACGGTCCCGCTGATCACCTTGCCTTCCAGGTCGACCCGCAGATCCAATTCGACCTGTGTGACCCGGAACTGATCGACATTGGCGAAGGAATGGTAGTCGAGGCCCGGTTCGATCGGCGCCGGTTCGGCGCCGACCGCCGCCGAGGCGCAGGCGAGAACCAGGCCCGCAACACAAAGGCGCATCCTAGGCTGCCGCCATCAGCGGACAGACGCTTCGGTCTGCGATGCCGCAGGGGCCTCGGTGCGGCCGCCGAGCAATTCCTTGAACGTCTTTTCGTCCACCAGCAGCCCCGTCTTGCCGTCCCAATTGGAACCCGCGGGCAGCGTGTTCTCGACCAACAACGACTTGCCGAGCACCTCGTCGACCCCGCCGAGGCCGCCCGTGATGGGCACGGGTACGGCGCGCGGAGTGTGCGCCAAGTCGCCGACTCGCTGCCAGTCGATTTCCTTGTCGTGCGGAGAGATCGTCTTTTGCAATTTCGGATTCAGCAGGTTGGCAAGCAGCCGCCTGCGGTTCTTGTTCCAATCGCGTGAATCATCTTCCATCACGGAGTAGGCCTGCACGTACAGCGTGCCGTCGCGCCATCCGAACAGATAGGGCTGATTGACCACGGTCACCTTGGTGCCGATGGGAATCAAATCGAAGAATACCGCGATGTCTTCCGGATACAGGCGCATGCAGCCGTGACTCGAGCGCATGCCCACGCCGTAGGGCTTGTTGGTGCCGTGGATCAAATAACTCGGCCAGCCCAAACGGAACATGTACTGACCGAGCGGATTGTCCGGTCCTGCAGGCACCTGTGCGGGCAGCTTATCGCCATTCTCGGCGTGTTCGTCGCGGACCGACTTGGGCACCACCCACACCGGATCCTTTTGACGGCTGACGATCCTGGTAGTGCCTTCGGGCGTCTTCCAGCCCACCTTGCCGATGCCGATGGGATGGGTGAAGACCACCTGCGGTTCGCCCTTCTTGTGCGGCGGATAGTAAAAAATACGCATCGCGGCCACATTCACCACCACGCCCTCATGGGGAGCCGCCGGCAAGATGAACTGCGTGGGCACCACCACCTCGCGCCCGACGCCGGGCAGCCAGGGGTCGACTCCGGGATTGGCCGTCAGCAGTTCCTCGTAGCCCACATCAAAGCGCCGCGCGATGTCGGGCAGCGTGTCCTCCTTGCCGACGACGGTCTTCTGCACGTAGCCGACGATGTCGCTGCCGGCATCGACTTCAAAGCGGTGGGTCGCATTGGGCTTGGGCAATTGCGGAACGGGCGGCGGCGGCGCCTCGACCACCGGCGGGGGTGGTGCGGGCGTCGGCCGAAACAGCGAACAGCCGCAGAGTGCCAATCCGCCGATGCAAACGGCTAATTTCAGAATCTTCATGGGTTCTATCTACAGCAAAGTCGGGCGGTCAGGCAATTGGTTATGAGACCGCGCGGATTGGCCGGGGTTCGGCGGAAAGTGGCTGGCCAGCAAATCCCCGATGGCCTGCACACCGGCGATCGAGCCCGCCTCGAAGCGTCCCGCGCGAAAATGCTCTTCCATGAGGCGGCACACAGCCTGCCAGTCCGCCGGGCTGACGCGGCCGTCGAAGCCCCGATCCGCGACGATGTCGACCGACCGATCCGCCAGCTGGACGAAAATCAACACCCCGTTGTTGTGTTCGGTATCCCACACTCTCAGGGGAGCGAACACCTCGAGCGCGCGGGCACGCGGCGCCATGCCGTTCAGAATGTGCAGCGGCGTCAATGCCGTTTCGATGGCAAAGCGAATCTCGCCCGAGTGCGCACTCTCGGCGCGCGCGATGGCCCGTTCGATGGCGTCGAGCGTCGAGCTGGGGAACAACATGCGTGTGCGCCAATGCATGGCCGCGGCATGGCGGATCAATCGCCGGAACTGCATCACCAGCCTCCCGAGGCGCCGCCGCCTCCACCGCCGCCGCCGCCCCCGCTGAACCCGCCGCCCCCGCCGCCGCCAAATCCCCCGCCTCCAAAGCCGCCGCCGAAGCCGCCTCCCCAGCCGCTGCCGGCCGACCACCCGCGAGAAGTCGATCCCGCCAGCATGGCGAACAAGAACGCGACCACGCCGGCGCCGAGTCCTATGGGCAGCAGGTGGCTCAGCGCCCAAGCAATGCCGCCGGCGAGACCGCCCGTGGCCACCGACCCGAACAATCTGCCGAACATCGAGCGCAGCACGCCGCTCGCGACGAAGACCACCACCAACAGCAACGGCAACGAGTGGCCCAAGCCGCCGCGGCGTTCCCATTTCTTGTCGGGTTCCGGTAACGGCTCGCCGTTGACGACCGAGATCATCTGATCGACGCCGGCTTCGACGCCGCCGTCATAGTCGCCCAACTTGAAATGCGGCGTTATCGTCTCGGTAATGATGCGGTTCGCGATGGCGTCGGGCAGCGCCCCTTCCAAGCCATAGCCCACCTCGATGCGCACCCGTCGATCGTTCTTGGCCACGATCAAGTAGGCCCCATCGTCCACGCCCTTGCGGCCCAGCTTCCACGCATCCTCGACGCGAATCCCGAATTGCTCGATATCCTCGGGCTGAGTGGTCGGCACGATGAGCACCGCGATCTGAGCGCCCTTCTTGGCCTCGAGGTTCGCGAGCTTGGCCTCGATGCGCGTGACTGCCTCCCCGGTCAAAGTGCCCGTGAGATCAGTCACCCGCGCGGTCAGCGGCGGAACGGGCACTTGCGCCTGGATGGCCAGCGCGCAGAGCAGCAGGGCCCAACCCAGGGACGCGCGGCCGATGCGGCAAGGAGAAGTCACTCGAATGCCGGATCCAACGGGGCAGCCCGCTACTTCGCCGGTGCCGGCGCAGACGCCGGAGCCGCGAAATCCACCGTTGGCGCTTTGGAGATTGCCGCTTCGTTCTCCACCGCAAAGTTCGGCTTCGGCTTGTAGCCGAAGATCATGGCGGTCAGGTTCCCGGGGAACGACCGCACCGTCACGTTGTAGTTCTGCACCGCCTGAATGTATCGGTTGCGCGCCACCGCGATGCGATTTTCCGTGCCTTCGAGCTGTGCCTGAAGGTCGCGGAAGTTCTGGTCGGATTTCAATTGCGGATAGTTCTCGGTGACCACCAAGAGGCGCGACAAGGCGTTCGACAGCTCGCCCTGAGCGGCTTGGAACTTCGCGAATGCCGCCGGATCATTGACCAATTCGGGGGTCGCCTGGATGGAGCCGACTTTGGCGCGGGCCTCTGTCACGCCCAACAGGACCGAACTCTCTTGGGCGGCGTAGCCTTTGACCGTGTTGACCAGATTGGGGATCAGCTCGGCCCGGCGTTGATACTGGTTCAGGACCTCCGACCAAGCGGCCTTGATCTGCTCATCCTGAGTCTGCATCGCGTTGTAGCCGCAGCCGGACAGCAACAAGCCGGCGAACGCGGCCAGCCCTAAAGCGAATCTACGCATGGAATCCCCTCCCGACCCCTCTGGCGTGGGGGTGTTGGTTCGAGTCTACCACCCCGGCAAAAAAGAGCCCCGAGTGATGAGCTCGGGGCGGAGAGGCGGACTTCAATGAAGGGAAGTAAAGCCCGCTAGGGGATCAAAACGGCTTGAAGGCTCAGTGCAGGTGGTCCCACTGCAAAACTTGAATATCGGTTTCTTCGAGATCGAAGCTGCGCGCCAGCATGCGCGCGATATCGCGGTCACCCTCGACTCTGCCCGAGCGATCCAAGAGTTCCACCACACCCCGATATTCGTTGTATTCAACGGCTCCTTCCGATTGCGCAATAAAGTGGGTGTAATATTTAACGCTCATGGGTAGGGAGCTTAAGATTCGCAGCACGCGCAATCTGTGAACGACCGCTCAATCGATTGCGGTTTCTCTACCACTCAGTTCACGTCCCTGAATGTCTCTATAATTTGATGCAGCGTGTCAAGATATCGCCCCCCCACTCAGCCCGGCTCGAAGTACATCACCCCCGAGGGAGCCCGGCGCCTGCGGGATGAACTCCATCAGCTCTGGCACGACGAGCGTCCGCGGGTCACCGCAGCGGTCGCCGAAGCCGCGGCGCAGGGCGACCGCTCCGAGAACGCCGAGTACACCTACGGCAAGAAGCGCCTGCACGAAATCGACCGGCGCGTGCGTTTTCTGCGCAAGCGGCTCGAAGGCATGACCATCGTCGACATCGCAGCGGATCTCGGCCGGCGCGATCCGACCAGGATCTACTTCGGCGCCTGGGTGCAAGTCGAGACCGAGAGCGTCAGCGCCGCGCGCCGCGCCGTGCGCTGGTATCGCCTGGTCGGGCCGGACGAGTTCGATATGGCGGAAAATTACATCAGCATGGATTCGCCGTTGGGAAGGAGCCTGCTCGGCAAACGGCTCGACGACGAGGTGAGCGTCACGCTGCCGGGAGGGGCGACCACCTTCACGGTGGTCGCCATCAGCTATGCGCTCAAATCACCCGAATGTTTTTGAATTGCCAGGGATCCGTGGTGTCCAGATCCTCGGCGAAACAAGTCGCCGCGCTGATGCAGCGGCGTCCAGTCCGTGTACTGGCCGACGACCTTGCCCAGGTACGGCCTGCAGATCTCCAGAGGCCGCTTGAATTCCATATTGTCGGGTTCGACGATGCCGCGGTTCGGATTCTCCATGGCCCATATCATCCCCGCCAACGCGGCCGACGTGACTTGCAGACTGGTGGCGCTGTTGTACGGTGCCAGCTTGCGCGCTTCCTCGATGGATAGCTGCGAACCGTACCAATACGCATTCTTCTTGTGGCCGGCGAGCAGCACCCCGAGTTCGTCGATGCCCGCGGTAATCTCGTTCAGCATGATGCGTTTGTGATCCTGCAGGTGCCAGTTGTTGCCGGCGAATTCGTGCACCGACAGCACGGCATTGTCGCTCGGGTGGTAGGCGTAGTGGCTGGTGGGCCGGTACACCACGCGTCCGCCGTCCATGACCGTGTAGTAATCCGCCAATGAAATCGCCTCGGAATGCGTGATCAGGAATCCGTGGAAATGTCCCGCCTGCGGAGTCCAGGTGCGGACCCGGGTGCTCGCGCCGGGACGATTCAAATAGATCGCGCAGCCCGAGCCCGCCGTGTGCCGTCCGCCGTCGGCCGGGAAATGCTTCTCATGCGTGCCCCATCCGAGTTCCGCGGGCTGGGCACCCTCGCTGACGAAGCCATCGACCGACCAGGTATTGACGAACTCGTTCGCGACCTTCGGCACATTCGTGATCTGGGTGTCGCGTTCGGCGATGTGGATGACCTTGATGCCGAGAGTCTGGGCAAGTCTTGGCCCACGCCTCGCGGTTGTTGGGCGTTCCCGCGTCGACGCCCGTGTCCTTGGCGATATTGAGCAAGGCCTGCTTGACCAGATGCGAGACCAATCCCGGGTTGGCGCCATGCGTGAGCACGGCCGTGGGCGTCTGGTTGGTGCCGCCGCGCAAGGCCAGGGCCTCCAAGCGCATGGAGTAGTTGCTGCGCGACTCCACGCTCGCGTGCGGATCGGTATACCCTCCGGCCCAGGGTTCTATGCAGGTATCGAGATACAGCGCACCGCGCTCGCGCGCCAATCGAATGAGAGCGACGCTCGATACGTCGACCGACAAATTCAGCAGGAAATCGCCGGCGTTCACCAGCGCCTCCGAGCACTTGCCGGTAGTTCTTCGGCGTCAGCGCAGTCTTGACGAATTTCACCCCGAATTGCTCGGCCTCGCCGCGTCCGCTGTCGTCCGCCGTGACGATGGTGATGCGATCGGACGAAGTGCCAATGTGACGCAAGATCAAAGGCAAGACACCTTGTCCGATGCTGCCGAAACCGACGAATACGATCCTGCCCGCAAATTTCACATGCACTTCGTGTTCGCTCATAATTCTCGTCCCATTTTGGTTCGTTCTGTCAATTTGGTTTGCTCTCTCAATTTGGTTTGATTCCCGGGTTGACGCCCGCCGGGCGGACGCCGCAAGCCTACCTGGCGGTACACGAAATGCTCAAGTTTCTGTAAGCATATCGGTCGGGGTCGCATCGACCCCGTAGATTCGGCGCGTAGCGCCTGGGAATTCGGCCACTACCGCCAGTGCGGCGGATACGTGCGTTCGTAGCCCGGAAGCGATTCAATCCGATGGATCCAGCGCGCGAGCGCCGGATAGTTGCGCTCCATCGGCAGAAAACGCGCGCCCAATTCCGCGGCGGCGCTCCTATCCAGGGCGCGGCGCAGCACCTGAATCCACGGGAAAATCACCATGTCGGTGGCGGAATAATTGGCACCGACGATCCACTGCTCCTTGCTCAGGCGACCCTCGATGGTGCGCGCCTCGCGTGCGACGACGTGCATGGCGTCGGTGAGCGCGTCGATGTCTTCGGCGACCTCTCCGGCGAAGATCGCATTGACGATCTTGAGCAGCGACGGCTCGGCATAGGCCATGAACTCGCAGATGACGCGCATGATGACGCCCGCTTCCTCGGGAGTTGCGCCGAATATCGGCGCTTGCGGGTACTTGACGTCGAGGTAGTACAGCACCGCGACCGACTCGAACACCACGTAATCGCCGTCCTTGAGCACCGGCACGCGACCGCGCGGATTGAGCTTCAGCATTTGCGGCGATTGGTGCTCCTGCTTGTCGAAGTGCAGGAGCTGCGACTCGTAGGCCAAGCCCTTGTGCTCGAGCGCCAAGAGTACGCGCCACGAGAACGGACTGCCGCTGCCCCAGTATAGAGTGAGTGCCATGGCGCCGATTGTAGCGGATGACGTTCATAGATCGTCGCGCTAAGCTCCGATTCATGACGTTCAAGACCTTGATCGACGTGGATTCGCTGCAAGCGCAACTCGGAAATCCGCGGCTGGCCGTCGTCGACTGCCGTTTCGATCTCATGCACCCGGACGCCGGGCGGCAGGCGTATGCTGCAGGCGCATATACCGGGAGCGCGCTATGCCGACCTCAATCGAGACCTGTCGGCGCCCATCGGACCGCACACCGGCCGCCATCCGCTGCCCTCGCCGGAGGCCTTCGCAACCACGCTCGGGGCGCTGGGGATCGGCAACGACACCCAGGTCGTCGCCTACGACGAGGCCAACGGATCGATTGCGGCGCGGCTTTGGTGGATGCTGCGCTGGCTGGGGCATGACGCGGCGGCCGTCCTCGACGGCGGGTTCAAGGCATGGACCGCTCGCGGCGGCGCCCTTCAGTCGGGCGAGCACGGCCGCCCGCGCGCAACGCTTCACACCGCGACGCGACGCCAACTGCGGTCTCGAGCACGGCGGAACTCGAACGCACCTTGCGGGCCCCCGCAACCTTGCTGGTCGATGCGCGCGCCCCGGAGCGTTATGCCGGTGCGTCGGAGCCCATCGACGCCGTGGCCGGACACATACCCGGCGCGGTGAATCATCCGTTTACCGCCAATCTCGGTGCCGACGGCCGTTTCCTGCCCGCCGCGGAGCTGCGCCGCCGCTGGCAGGAGCGTCTTGCGGGCAAGGAGCCGAAGGATCTGGTCGCCATGTGCGGCTCCGGCGTCACCGCCTGTCACAATCTGCTCAGCCTCGAGGTCGCCGGTTTCACCGGCGCCAAGCTCTACGCCGGATCCTGGAGCGAATGGATTCGCGATCAGCGTCGACCCGTCGCCCGCGGTTAGCCGCCCGGCGCCCAAGATCGAGCCCAGCGCTCCCCGTCATTTACTTGCAGCGCCAATTTGTTATGGTGCGCGCGACATGAACACACCCGCCAAATTGCTGCCCGTGAACCACGCCTGGAAGATCGAAGAGTCGCTGGACCTGTACCAGGTCGAAGCCTGGGGCAAAGGCTACTTCTCGATCAACGACAAGGGTCATGTGGTGGTCAGACCGAGCATGGACGCGGCGCGCGAAATCGATCTGTACGACGTCGTTCAGGGCCTGAAGGCCCGCGACCTGCACACGCCCGTGGTCATTCGCTTCTCCGACATTCTCGCGCACCGCCTGCGCCACCTCGCCGAGGCCTTCGGCACGGCCATCGCGGAAAACGACTACAAGAACCGCTACGCCGCGGTGTTTCCGATCAAGGTCAACCAGCAACGCCTGGTGGTCGAAGAGGTCTATCGCTACGGCAAGGAATTCGGCTTCGGCCTCGAAGTCGGCTCCAAACCGGAACTGCTCGCGGTGATGTCGATCACCGAGGACGCGCCGGACCGCATCGTGGTGTGCAACGGCTTCAAGGACGACAGCTACATCGAAGCCGTCATTCTGGCCACCAAGCTCGGCCGCACCATCATTCCGGTGGTGGAGAACTTCGAGGAAATTCATCTGATCCTGAAGCATGCCGAGCGCTACGGTGTGCGGCCGAAGATCGGTGTTCGAGTCAAGCTCGCCAGCGAGGGCGCCGGCCGGTGGCGCGAGTCCGCCGGCGAGAAGTCCAAGTTCGGCCTCTTCATCAGCGAGATCCTCGACCTGCACGCCCTGCTCAAGGAGCGCAACATGCTCGATTGCCTGCAGCTCGTGCACTGCCATCCCGGCAGCCAGCTGCAGGACATCCGCCGCGTGAAGGACGCCATCAACGAATTGGCACATGTGTACGCGGAACTCAAGATCATGGGCGCAGGCCTCGAGTACATCGACATCGGCGGCGGCTTGGGCGTCGACTACGACGGCAGCGGCACCAACTTCGAATCGTCGATGAACTACACCCTGAACGAATACGCGAGCGACGTGGTGTACCGCATCAAGAGCGTCTGCGACGCGCGCGACGTGCCGCATCCCATGATCGTGAGCGAGTCCGGGCGCGCCATCGCCGCGCACCACAGCTTGCTGGTGTTCGACACCCTGGGCTGCTCCAAGCTGGACCAGTTCAACGTCACCGGCCGTCCCGAAGAGGATTATCACGGCAAGGAAGAAGTGCCGCAGCCGGTGCGCGATCTATTCGACAGCTATCGGTCGGTCAATGAGCGCCGGCTGGTGGAGTGCTATCACGACGCGCTGCAGGCCCGCGAACAGGCGCTGCAGATGTTCAACCTGGGTTATTTGAGCCTCGAATTTCGCGCCCTCGCGGAAAAGCTCTACTGGGCGACCTGCGCCAAGATTCGCGACTACTGCCGCAAGCTCGATCGGATTCCGGAAGAGCTGGAAAACATCGAGGACATGCTGAGCGACATCTATTTCTGCAACTTCTCGGTGTTTCAATCGCTGCCGGACAGCTGGGCGATCGGCCAATTGTTTCCCATCATGCCCATTCAACGGCTCGGGGAACGGCCGTCGCGCAATGCGGTGCTGGCCGACATCACCTGCGACTCCGACGGCAAGATCGACCGCTTCGTGCATCCCCGCGCGACCAAACGCACTCTCGAGGTGCACGAATTGCGGCCGGACCAGCCGTACTATCTGGCGGCCTTTCTGGTGGGCGCCTACCAGGAAACCCTCGGCGATCTGCACAACCTGTTCGGTGACACCCATGTGGTGCACATCCGGCTGCAGGATGGCGGCGGCTGGTGGATCGAGGAAATCGTCAAGGGCGACACGGCCAACAAGGTGCTCGAGTACATGGAGTACGACACCGACGAGTTGTATCCGGGCATCGCCCGGGACTGCGAGCGGGCGGTCCAGGAAGGCCGGATGACCCTGGGCGAAGCGCAGGCGGTGAAGCGTTTCTACGAAAACGAACTCAACGGATACGCCTACCTCGAGGTCGAATAATCCCTCGAACTCGAATGAAATCGGCCGTTTGCCAACAATAATCCCCTGGCGTAGAGTCGGCTTGTAGGTTCGTTCCCTACACGGGCCGTAAGGTACGGGCCCCAATGCACGGTTGCACACGACAGTGCGTGGTGGCTCGAGTGTCGCAACACTGAAGTGAGATTAGTTGAATGACGACGATCTACGTTGGCAATCTGCCATTCACTGCGACAGAAGACGAAGTGCGAGCGCTGTTCGAGCGCCACGGCAAAGTCGAATCGGTCAAGCTCATCAACGATCGCGAGACCGGGCGTCCCCGGGGATTTGCGTTCGTGGACATGGCGGCCGGCGAAGCACAAAACGCGATTCAACAGACGAACGGTTTCCAGATGGGTGGACGTCCGCTGCGCGTGAATGAAGCCCAGGAGCGGGCGCCTCGGTCCAAGCCCGCAAGCGGCGGCGGCGGCGGCGGCGGCGGTGGTGGCGGCGGTCCGCGTCGCTGGTAGTTGACCCCTCGCGGGTTGGGATGGTTGGCTGAAGGCGGGCCCCGTTAGGGGTGCAGCCGTCTGCACTCGCCACTTTTCCCGCTCACCACATTTCCTTGAGCTGCGCGACCACGTCGACGGTCGCCGCTTCATCCTCCCGCAAACTCTCCACGCCGCGCATATTGCGCAGCGAAATGCGCTCGCAGCAATCCAGCACCTTGTCCGTCATGAATCGGCTCTTGGCGCCGTAGACATGCGCATCGCCGTCCTTGGGTTGCTGCGTCACTGCGTACCTGAGCGGCGCGCACAGATGCAATTCGTTTCGCGCCCGCGTCATCGCCACGTACAGCAAGCGTCGCTCTTCTTCGATCATGTCCGGCTTGCCGGTGGAGAATTCCGACGGAAAATTGCCGTCGGAGACATTCAGCACGTAGACGATGTCCCACTCCTGGCCCTTGGCCGAGTGAATCGTCGATAGAATGACGTAATCCTCATCCTTCGAGGCGCCGCCGGATTGGTCGCTGGTCTTCAGTCGGCGGGTCGAGGGTGAGTTCGGTCAGGAATCGCTCGCGGCCCGCGTGTTGTGTCGACAGCTGTTCCAGTTGTTCCAGATCGCCCATGCGGGTCCAGGCGGCATCGTAAATGCGCTCGAGCTGGGGCTTGTACCACTCGCGCACCAACCCCACCTGGCCGGGCCAGGGAGTCGCGGGATCGGCAAGCTTTTCGAACAGTGCGCAAAATCTCTTCCAGTCCATTTTCACCGGCTGCGGAGCATCGAAGCCGGCCAGACTCTTGACGCTGAAATTCTGCGCCTCGAAATAATCGAGCGCCTGTCTGGCATTCCCCGGACCGATGCCGGGCAGCAACTTCAATACTCGAAAGCCCGCCACCGAATTGCGCGGATTGTCCGCCCAGCGCAGCACCGACATCATGTCCTTGACGTGCGCCGCCTCCAAGAATTTGAGGCCGCCGTACTTCACGAACGGAATGTTGCGCTTGGTGAGCTCCACTTCGAGCACGTCGCTGTGATGTGAGCTGCGGAACAAAATGGCATGCCGTTTCAGCGAACCGCCGATTTCGCGCGTCGCCAATATCTTGCCGGCGATGTACTCCGCCTGTGCGAGGGCATCATCCATGGAGACGTAGAAGGGCTTCTGAGTAGATTGGCGCGTTCCCAGCAAGGTCTTGCGATGCTGGCGGGCGCCCTCCGCCATCAGCGCGTTGGCGCAATCCAATATTTGCTGCGTCGATCGGTAGTTCTGCGCCAGGACCACGATCTCGGCCTTGGGCGTGAAGCGCTCCGCAAAGCCGAGAATGTTCTCCACCGCGGCGGCGCGGAACGAGTAGATGGCCTGGGCGTCATCGCCGACCACGGTCACTCCCTTGCCGTCGGGTTTGAGCGCGTGGACGACCTCGCCCTGCAGGGTGCTGGTGTCCTGGTATTCATCGACCAGCACGTGATCGAAATTCTTCGACAAGCTTTGCGCCAGCGCCGGGTTTTGCATCATCACATGCCAGTAGAGCAGCAAGTCGTCGAAATCCAGGACGCGATTCTTTTGCTTGCGGCCGACATATTCGCGATACAGGCGCGTGAGATCCGCCTCCCATTCGCTTCACCCACGGAAATTGCTCTTCGAGGGTTTGTTTCAGCGACAGCCGGGTATTGACCCGGTACGAATAGATCGCAAGGCACGCGTCCTTGCGCGGAAAACGCTTGTCCTTGGCTGAGAATCCTAATTCGTGCCGCACCACGTCCATCAAGTCGGCCGCATCGGCACGATCCAGCACCGTGAAGTTGGGGTCCAGCCCCAGGTGCTTGGCATACAGGCGCAATATCCGGTTGCCCACCGAGTGAAAGGTCCCCGACCACAGCAGTCGCGACACCACGCTGCGATCGCCCGCCCTGCCGCGGTCCGACAGCACTTCGGCGACGATGGCCTGGGTGCGCCGAATCATTTCCTGCGCGGCGCGGCGCGTGAAGGTCAGCATGAGAATGCGCGCCGGATCCACGCCGTTCAGCACCAAATGAGCGGTGCGATGCGCCAGGGTGTTGGTCTTGCCCGTACCCGCGCCGGCCAATATCAGCAGGGGACCCGCATCGACGCCCTTGTCCGCAACCGGCGTGCCGAAAGTGGCCGCGCGGCGCTGCGGCGGGTTGAGCGAATCGAAGGCGGTGGTCTTGGCTTTCATCATACGAGTTATGGCGGTACTGTACGTATATCCAGATCGCGATGCAATGAGCTTGAAACAGCTCATAGAATGGCGCATTCAAGGGGTTGCGCGCGAGGAGGCAGATCACAGGCGGTAGCTTTCACCCCCCACAGGGCTGGGCTTCCTGCGTTCTCGGCCGGTAGACTTCGCCGCATGCAAAAACCTACCCCAATCGCCAGCCATCACATACACAGCGGCCGCATCATCGACGTCTCGACGGAGCGGCTGCGCTATGCGAACGGCCGTGAATACGACCTCGACTTCGTTCGCCATCCCGGCGCCGCGGCGGTGGTCGCGGTGGACGACGCCGGCCGCGTCTGCCTGGTGCGCCAGTATCGGCACGGCATCACCGACTTTCTGTGGGAAATCCCCGCCGGCAAACTCGACCCGGGCGAGGCGCCGCAGGTGTGCGCGGTGCGCGAATTGGCCGAAGAAACCGGAGTGTACGGCCGAGCACTGGACGTCCCTCGGGCAATTCCTCCCGGCTCCCGGCATATTCACCGAGGTCATTCACCTCTACCTGGCGCGCGATCTGGTAGTCGGGAAGGCGGCGCCGGACGCCGACGAAGACCTGGAAATACAGTGGCTGCCGATGGCCGAGGCCGCGGCCAAGGTGCTGCGCGGCGAATGGAACGACGGCAAGACCGCGTTGGCGCTCTGGCGAGCCCAATACCAGCTACATTGTGACGGTCCGCCAATTTTCGACGTCTTCGGGTTGACTTAATGTGCGCATTCCCTAAAAAGGTACTGTGAGCCGCAAATAACTCAAAACCTCCCAACAAACCGGGTGCCGACGGCGCGGGCAAGGCGTCGGAGCAGAATGCCGAAGCCGGTGCCGGCAGCACCGGACCCGCCCGACGCACCGGCCGGGTCCAATTCGACGACCGCGGCAACGCGATTTGGGAATGGTCGATTGCCACCGGCGCGTTCGGCCGCGAAGTATCGACGGAGCGGATGCAGAAGCTCGAGCACCCCGCCCTGTCGATCGCCGACGATGCCCCTACGCCGGTCGACACCGTGCGCGCCAATCCGCTCGGCACCAAGAAGGGCTACGACCCCTATGACAGCGGCAAGCTGGCCAAGGCGCCGGCGCCGCGCAAGAAGGACCTGCGACGCTTGAGCGAGTTCCTCAAGTTGAAGAAGCAAGCGGCCGGCAACAAGGACGAGAGCGGCGAGCCGCCCGGTTCGCCGGCGCGGCTCCGGCGGTCACGGTCACGCCAGCGCGTGACGCAATTTTGCCGTGCTTCCCAGACGATAGAATTTGCGCAGCTCGCGCACCAGCGCCTCGATTCGCGCCACGCCCCGGCTCACGAAGCGGTGTTCCAATCTGCGGCAATAGTGCGCGGCGCAACGGTGCGCCGTCCGGTAGCGGTGATACTGATCGGGTTCCAGGCGCGCATCGAAGCTCACGCGGTCGAACAGCCGCGCATGCACCTGCGCGGGATAGCCGCCGCCATGCTGGTCGGCGAGCAAGAACACGGTGACCGCATATTTGTCGACTTCGGCCTGAGTCTCGAGTTCCAGCAGCGACACCGGCAGGTCGCGGTCCAGCCGCCAGGTCGAATAGACGAAATGGCTCACGCCCTCGAGCGCCGTGCAGTAGTCGGCCAGATTATGTCTCCGTCAAAGCACCGACGGGATCCGCCCCCTCGAGCCGCCGCAACAAGTCCGGGTCCAGGTACAGCGCCACGCCGGCGCCGTCCGGCGTTTCGGCCAACAGCAGTTCCTCTTCCGACGTCGCGCTCGGCCGCGCCGAGCGCGGCTCCCGGGAGCGCACGGCGATCCGTGACCAGGAAATCATAGACGTCGTAGTTCAGTCTCGACATCGTAGAGACGTCCGAGAAGCGACTGCAGGCCGTGCAGCACCATGCGCGGTCAATGCTCGCGGCGCGCGCCGCCCCCCGCCGCGACCGGCTGCACGCCCAGCTGCTTCAACAGGCCATGGGCACGCGGGCTGCCGGTCTTCATCCATATTTCGTACAGCCGCAGGATGTCCGCGTCGGAATGCCGGTAGGACATCTCGCTCACTTCATTGAGAGCGTCGACCAGCGGCTGAAACTTCCGCGCCAGCTGCGCGTAGATCGCCGCTATGCAGCGGCCCGAGATGGAGCGTTGCATGGTGTCCGCCAGCGAGCTGTACGCGTTTCCGCCCATCGCGATGTGATAGTCGATGTCGATCAATTTGCGCGCGAAGCTGCGCGCGAAGAATCCCGCGATGAACAAGGAGACGTCGCCGAGGCGCTGCAGACCCCGCTGCCGCGCGGCGGCGGTCGGGCGCCTCGAGCGCATCCGCCAGCATCTGCGCCAACGGCCGGATGCGCAGGCCTTCCGGCGTGCGCTCGTACAGCGCGTCGGCGCGTGAAAACATCGTGAGCAGGTTGACCACGTACTGCTCGGCCTGCTCGTCGATGTCGAGGTGTTGATGCTCGCTCGCCGCGTGAAACGCGTCACGAAAGAATTCGCGTAAGGAACTGACCGCTACAAGAGATCCGGAGACTGCTTGCATGCTTGGCATCCTTTCTTTGCCCGATACCATCCTATCGACAATGCCGAGCCCGAGTGAAGGGAAAAGCGCGAACCAGTGTCAGAAAATACCGATTTTTACAGGGATTTTCGATCAGCAGTCGATGCGGTCGGCTGCCAAGCGTGCGCTGCCTCTCATTGGTCCGGAGCCTAAATGATTTCGCGCAAGCGTCGTGATGGTGCGCGGCGGCGGCGCCGAACCGCTCGGCCACTCGCGCGCGTCGCGGTTGAGCCACACGGCCTGCATTCCGGCCTGCGTCGCGCCGACGACATCGGCCACAGGATCATCGCCGATGTGCAGCACCTGCGCGGGCTTCGACGCCCGCCAGTTCGAGAAGCGCGGCGAATATTCGCGCATCAGGTTTGGCCGCGCCCGCGGCGCGCGCGGTGACATGGCCGGCGAACAGATCCGCGATGCCGCAGCGCTCGAGATCCGCGTTGCCGTTGCTGACGGCGAACAGGCGATAGCGCGAGCGCAGGCGCAGCAGCGACGGGCGCACGTCGTCGTAGAACTCGACCCGATTGCGTGCGCGCAAAGAACACCTCGAGCGCATCGTCGGCGAGCGACTCCGCATGGCCCGCCGCGGCGAACAGATCCTTCAGAGCGCGGTGGCGCAGGAAGGTCAGATCATGGCCTGTGCTCGCGGAAACCGGTCGGCCACGGCGGCGCGCAGTGCGCGCATCGATTCGATGCCGTGACCGCTCACCGTTCGCGGATAGCGGGCACGCAGCCAAGACAACAGCTCGCTCTCGGCGGCGGCAATGACGGGACCCACCGGCCACAGGGTGTCGTCCAAATCGAAACTCAAGACGAGGGGAGCGATCATTCGAGTTATTTTGCCAGCAAGAACCTTGCGGGCCTTTATCTCGGCATTGGCGGGGCTTACCATTCTCCCCCGATTTTGTCGCGCTCCTGAGGGAGAACTTTTTCATGGTTATCGATCGCCTTTCGGTCGTCTTCGCTTTGCTTGGCCTCGGCGCTGCTGCAGCCGCCGCAACGGTCGCCCGCTGCAACTATTACGGCCGCGGCAACGGCTGCAACCGCCGGCGGCGCGAGCAGCGCAGCCCTTTACCGTGCAGGACCTGGTGCGCCTCGAGCGCTTGTCGGAGCTTGCCGCATCGCCCGACGGCAAGCGCGTGGCGTTCACCTTGCGGACCACCGACATGGAGGCCAACAAGGGGCGCACCGGCATCTGGCTGGTGGATGCCGGCAAGCGCGGCGCCGTGCCGTCGCGCCTCACCGACCTCGCCGCCAACTCCAGCTTCCGCCGCAATGGAGTGCGGACGGACGCTTCATTTATTTTCTGTCGAATCGCAGCGGCTCCACTCAGGTGTGGCGGGTCGCGGCGGGCGGCGCGGGAGCGCGCGGCGCGCGCGCGCGATTATCGGATGCACCGGGCGCCGACGCGCTGCAGGTCACCAATCTGCCGCTCGACGTCGGCAGCTTTCGGGTCTCGCCCAAGGGAGATCGCATCCTGGTGAGCGTCGAAGTCTATTTGGATTGCGCGGATCTCGCATGCACCAAGCGGCGCCTGGACGCGGCCGCGCATTCCAAGGCGAGCGGAGTCCTGCATCAGCAGCTGTTCGTGAGGCACTGGGATACCTGGAGCGACGGCCGCCGCTCGCAGCTGTTTGCGATGCCGCTCGATGAGGTGGCGCACGGTACCCCGGTGAACCTGAGCGGCGGCATCGGCGATGTGCCGAGCAAGCCCTTCGGCGGCCGCGAGGACTATGCGTTCAGCCCGGACGGCACGCAGGTGGCGTTTTCAGTGCGCGCCACGGCCGGCGAGCCCTGGTCGACCAATTTCGATATTTATGAAGTCGCCGCCGAGGGCGGAACGCCGCGCAATCTGACCGCGGACAATCCCGCCTGGGACGGCCAGCCGGCGTTCTCGCCGGACGGCACGCAGCTCGCCTATGTGGCCACGGACCGGCCGGGCTTCGAAGCCGATCGTTTTCATCTGGTGCTGCTCGAATCTGAAATCGGGCGTGAAGCGTCCGCTCACCCAGCAACTGGGATCGATCGATCGCGAGCTTTGCTTGGGTCGGCGACGGCAAGACCCTGATCGTCGCCACCGACCACTTGGGTCAGCGGCCGCTGTGGACGGTCGATGCGAATACCGGCAGAGCGTCCGCGATCACCGGAGCCGGCGAGGTCGAAGGGTTCGCCGTCGGCACTCGCAAGGTCTTCTACGCATTCAGCAACCTCGGGAACCCGGCGGACATGTACGCCGTGGGCTTCGCCGGCGGCACCCCTGCGCAGCTGACGCACCTGAACCAGGCGGTGCTCGCGCAGCGAAAATTCGGCGAGTACGAGCAATTCAGCTTCGCCGGCTGGAACGGCGACAATGTCTTCGGCTATGTCGTCAAGCCGCCGGACTTCAAGCGCGATCAGAAATATCCCGTGGCCTTTCTGGTGCACGGCGGCCCGCAGGGTAGTTTCGCGAACTCCTGGAACTGGCGCTGGAACGCCCAGACTTTCGCCGGCGCCGGCTACGGCGTCGTCATGATCGATTTCCACGGGTCCACCGGCTACGGCCAGGCGTTCACCGATTCCATCAGCGGCGACTGGGGCGGCAAGCCGCTCGAGGATCTGAAGCTTGGGCTTGCGGCGGCGCTCAAGCAGTATCCCTGGCTCGACGGCGAGCACGCCTGCGCGCTGGGCGGTTCCTACGGCGGCTACATGATGAATTGGATCGCCGGCCAATGGCCGGACCGCTTCAAGTGCCTGGTGAGCCACGACGGCATTTTCGACAATCGCAGCATGTACTACTCCACCGAGGAACTATGGTTTGCCGGAGTGGGAGTATCGGCGGCCCCGAATACCGCAACCCCGCCGGCTTACGCCAAACACAATCCCGTCGACTACGTGAGCCAATGGAAGACGCCGACATTGGTGATTCACGGACAGCTGGACTACCGCGTCCCCGACTCCCAGGGACTCGCGGTATTCACGGCACTGCAGCGCCGCGGCATACCGAGCGAGCTGTTGTACTTCCCGAACGAGAATCATTGGGTGTTGAAGCCCGCCGACAGCGTGCAGTGGTACGACACCGTGCTCGCATGGATGAATCGCTGGATTCACCCGTAGCCTCTCGCGCAGGGAATCAGGTCTCGAGCCCGCGCCATGCCGCCGGATAACTGGCACCGAGCTGCATGATTCGCTGCAACAGGTCGTCGTAGCTCATGCCGGCGGTCAGGGCCGACTGGGCGAAGTCCTCGGCGGCGGAGATGTTGGGATTGGCGTTCGCCTCCAGCACGAACAGCTCACCGTCGGCCCGCAGCCTGAAATCCATGCGCGCGTAGCCCGTCAAGTGCAGTGCGCGGAAAATGCGCTTCGACAGCTGCTCCAGCCGCGCCATCGTACCGTCGGGCAGAGTCTCCGCCGCCGCCGTGGTGATGCCGTAGCGCTGTTGATAGCCGCGGTCCCATTTGACTTTGCGGGTGGCGATGGCGGGAAGATTCTCCGGCAGCGACCCGAAAGTCATTTCCCACACGGGCAGTACTTTGAGCCGGTCGTTGCCGAGCACTCCCACATAGAGCTCGCGGCCCTCGATGTATTCCTCGACCAGCGCGTCGGAGTGCGTCTGCTCATGAATGAAGGCAATACGCTCCGTCAATTGCTTCTGGTCCGCGACCACCGATGCATGCGCAATTCCCAACGATGCATCGTCCGTCGATGATTTCACGAACAACGGGAAGCGCAGCTTCTTCGGTATACGCGGCTTTTTCCCACGGGCGAACACCATGAATTGCGGCGTGGGCACCCGATGATAGGAGAGCAACTGCTTCGACAGAACCTTGTCGCGCGACAGCAGCATGCCGCGCGGATTGCAGCCGGTGTAGGGCTGATGCATCAGCTCGAGAAACGCCACGACGTGCTGATCGTAGGTGACGATGCCGTCGAATTCCTCCAGCAAGTTGAACACGATGTCCGGCTTCCAGTCGATGATGGCGCGGCGCAGTTCCGACAGGCTGTCGCTCAACCCCAAGGGCCTGACCTCATGGCCCTCGGCTTTCAAGTGCGATATGACGTCGTATTCGGTGCGCCACTCGTCGATTTCCTTCTCCGTCGAACCTTGCAGAGAATCCGGAGGCACGAGCGTCGCATGCACGAGAACCAGCGCGCGCAGCTTTCTCACAGCGCGACTCGCGGCAACTGCCGGTCTTCATAGGACTCCGCCAACCGCGCGATCACCCACAGCAACTGGGCCCTCAGATCGCGCCGCGAACCGCGCAGGTACAGATTCAACGACTCGCAGCGTTCGATCATCAGCCGCAGCACTTGCAGCACCAGGTAATCGCTGAACGCACCGGAGCGCAGAATGCGTTGACGCAGGGGATTGCGCAATTCCCGCAGCACGCTCGACGCCTTGGGAACGTTGCGCGAGCGCGGCGCCGCGGTGAACACCTTGAGCAGCAACTCATCGGCGCCCGAGCGGCGGCGCAGCGGCGTGCGCGCCAATCTCTGCTCGTAGTGTTCGCGCAGAGTGCGCGTCTCGTGCGCCACGTCCTCGATGGTGCCGCGGTCCGAGACCGCCGGTTTGCTGCGGCCGATGTCCTGCGCGAGCGCATCGATATATTCCAGTTTTGCGTACGCCGGCCAGCCCGAATATTCACGGCGCCAGGCAGAACGCGGCTTGAGCCACACCGCAAAGGTCTCGGCGAAATCTTCGGTCGGATGGGCTTGGGCGTACCACGCACCCAAGTGCTGCACGAAGCGGCGGCTGCCCGGCCGTGGACGATAGGTATCCGGATAGGGCAGCGAGGCCGGTCCGAACACCGCACGCCACCGGCTGCGGCGCCTCAGCCGATAAGCGGTATCGATGGCATGCCCCGCCTCGTGGCGCAGTATCCGCATCAGCCAATTGCGGTTGCCGCCCTCCACTTCACGCATGAAGCGCCGTTCGATCCTCATCAATCGCGGGTGCGCGAGATAGAACGGAATGGCGATCCCGGGTATTCCATCGGGCGAGAACCATTCCTGGGCGAGCCAACAATGCGGTCGAAAGCGTATTCCCCTCATCTCGAGTTCGCCGTACAGGCGCTGGATGGCATCCTCCAGCTCCGTGCCCCGGACTTTGAGCTTCAAATCGCAGAATCGCAGACTCAGCAATTGGTCGTCGGACAGGGTCTCCCAGGCGTAGCGCGGCGGACGCGGCCGCCGGGAGCCGGCTGCTTTTGCGCGAGTTTGCAACATATTGCGGGAAGCTGGTACTGTCACCTGGAAATCTTACCTTCAATTTGGTCAAGACGAGGAGCGTTCAGGGAAGGACGCCGGTGCCAATTGAATAAAACGATCGCTGAGAGCGGTTTGCTCTCGAAGGCGATGGTCACGATCGAAACCGTGACCACCGTGGACGGCATAGCGGCGCTCCGGCCCTGCTACGAGCACCTGCACCGAATTACCGGCAATACGCTGCCATTTGCCCTGCATGAGTGGCACCTGGCCTGGTGCCGCCATTTCCTCAATTGCACCCCGCGAATTCGCGACGAACCGCTCTTCCATGTATTGCGTGATTCGGCGGGCGTCTGTGTCGCCATCGTTCCCTTGATCGTCAGCCGGCGCCTGGTTGGGCCGCTGCGGATCGTATCCGTCAATCTGTTGGGCGCCGACCCCGCCATCACCGAGGTGCGCGCTCCGCTGATCGATCCTGACTACGAATATCTGACCGCGTGCGCAGTGCGGGATCAGCTGGCGAAGATCGGTGATTGGGATTGGATTCATTGGTGCGGAATCAGCGACGCGTTTGCCAGGGCGTTGGCCACCGGCGGCCGTCTGCAGTGGCAGCCCCCGCTGTCGGACTACGTGCTCGACATGGCCCCGACGTGGGAGGAGTTTCGACGGCGCCTGAAACGCAACATCCGCGAATCGCTACGCCATTGCTACAATTCATTGAAACGCGACCATCACAGTTTCGAACTGCGAGTGATCGAAGACCCGCGCGAATTGCGCCGGGGCTTGGATCGGTTTCTGGAACTGCACGCATTGCGCGCCGCCCTCGAGAGCCCGGTGCATGCGAACCGATTTGCAAGCCGGGTCACCCGCGAGTTTCTCTACGATGTCTGCGAGCGCTTGGGCAAGCGCGGCGCCGTCCGTCTGTTTCAGCTCGAGGTGGATTCGCAAATCGTCGCCATGCGCATCGGCTTTCGTGGTGGGCGACGGCCTCTACTTGTACTACTCCGGCTTCGACCCGAAATGGTCTCGATACAGCGTCATGACCACGACGGTGGCCGAGGCGATCAAGTATGCGATTGCCCACGGCCTCAAGACCGTCAACCTCTCACCCACCAAGGACATATCGAAGCCGCGCTGGAGCCCGCGCCAAGTCGACTATCAGTCCGCGTACGAACAGGGCAGCGCGCCTGTACTCCCGCCTGGCACGCCGCACGTACATGAGCGCCCGCTCCGGAAAAGGGCTGCAGTCCTGGCTGCTGCAGCATTTGCATCCTGGCTCGCCGCGACTGGCATTGACGCGGCCAGGCCGGCCCGGCGACGAACACTGGTCAGCCGCCGCGGACGCTCGTCAGCCGCGAGGCTCGAGTTCCGCCTCCAGCGCGTCCTCGTCGGCTTCGGTCATCGCTTCGACCACACGCCGGCCGTCGAGGCCCGCGAAGTCGAACAGCGCCGGATCCGCGAGCTGCGAGCCGGCGACATTGCAGATGCCCGAGAAGATCGACTCGATGCGGCCGGGAAATTTCTGCTCCCATTCGCGCAGCATGTTCTTCACCGCGAGCCGCTGCATGTTGGTCTGCGATCCGCACAGCGTGCAGGGAATGATCGGGAAGTGCGCGCGCGGCGGCGTAGCGGGCGATGTCGCCTTCGGCCACGTAAGCTGAGCGGCCGAATCACGATGTGGCGGCGGTTTTCGCTGAGCAGCTTCGGCGGCATCGCCTTCAGGCGCCCGCCGAAGAACATGTTCAAGAACAGCGTCTCGACGATATCGTCACGATGATGGCCCAGCGCGATCTTGGTGATGCCGTTCTCCGCCGCAAAACGATACAGGGCGCCGCGGCGCAGCCGCGAGCACAAGCCGCACATGGTCTTGCCATCGGGGATGACGCGTTTGACCACGGCATAGGTGTTCTGCTCGATGATGCGGAATCGGACACCCAAATCCTCGAGGTACCGCGGCAGGACCTCGGCGGGAAAGCCGGGCTGCTTCTGATCGAGATTGACCGCGGTGATTTCGAAGCGCACCGGCGCGCTGCGCTGCAGGCTCAACAGGATGTCGAGCAAGGTATAGGAATCCTTGCCGCCGGACAGGCACACCATGACGTGGTCGCCGTCGGCGATCATGTGAAAGTCGGCGATGGCCTTGCCCACGCAGCCGCGCAGCTCCGCCTGCAGTTTCTTGAAATTGTTCGAAGAGCGTTGTGCGGCCTGGTTCATGCGCGCATCCTCAAGGAGTCTCGAGATATTTCGCTTCCAGGTAGCGCAGGTACGCGGCCGCCGTCAGCGGCTTGCCGGTGGCCTGCTTCATGAGCTCTTGCACCGGCAAGCGCGCGCCGACGCCGTGCACGTTGTCGCGCAGCCAATCCATCACCCCGCCGAATTGGCCGGCGGCGATTTCCTCATCGAGCGACGGACGCGCCGCGCGCATGGCTTCGTTGAGCTGACCGGCGATGACGGCGCCCAGGACGTAGGAGGGGAAATATCCGAAATGACCCACCGCCCAATGAATGTCCTGCAGGCATCCATCCACGTCATTCGTCGGCCGGATATTCAGGCGCTGTTCCAGGTTCGCGTTCCACGCCTCCGGCAAATCGGCCACCGGCAACGAGCCCTCGAGGATCTTTTTCTCGAGCTCGTAGCGCAGCATGATGTGCACGGGATAGGTCAGCTCATCGGCGTCCATGCGGATCGTACTGCGCCGCACCCGGATCAAATGGCGATACAGATTGGCCTCGTCCCACTCCGGGCCGCTCACCTGCAAGTACTTCTCCATCAGCGGCCGCACGTACTTCACGAAGGCGCGGCTGCGGCACAGATTCATTTCGAACAGCAGGGACTGGCTCTCCTCGAGCGCGAGGCCGCGATCGCGACCGACCGGCTGGTCGCGCCACTCGAGCGGCAATCCCAAGTCGTACATGGCATGGCCGGTCTCGTGCACCGCGCCCAACAGACCCGAAAACGGATCGCTCAAATCGAAACGCGTGGTCACCCGAATATCGCCCGGCACACCCTCCGTAAAGGGATGCTCGCTCTCGTCGAGCCGCCCCCGGTCGAAGGGGAAGCCCAGGGCCTTGAGCACATCCACGCACAGCGAGCGTTGGCGCGCCACCGTGAACTTGCCGGCGAGCGGCGTGGGCGCGTGGGCCGCTTGGACTTCGATGGCCTCGTTGATGAGACCGGGAAGCTTGCGCGACAGGGCTTTGAATATCGTGTCGATATCGGCGGTCGAAATGCCCGGCGTAAATCCATCCACCAGCGCATCGTAGGGCGCCAATCCCCGCGCCTGCCCGAGCAGCGCCGCCTTGTCGCGCACCAGGTGCACCACCTCTTCCAGGTGGGGCGCAAACAATTTGAAGTCATTCGCCTTCTTGGCCTCGACCCAAAACACCTCGGCGCGCGCCGTGGCCTTGGCGAGGCGCGCGATCAGCGATGGCGGAGTCGCAATCGCATGGTCGCGCTGACGCCGCATTTCGTGCAGATTGGCGAGCGGCCAGTCCTCCAGCTGCGAGGCGCCCGCCTCCGCGCGCTCCAGCAGGCGCGCCACCTTGGGTGTGGTGAGCAGGGCATGGTGCTCGGTCTCGAGCGCCGCCAGCTGCTCGCCGCGCACATCGGCGCTGCCGCGCGGCATCATCACCGCGGCGTCCCAGCGCAGCAGCGACAGCGCCCCGCGAAATGCATGCAGACGGCGAAACTCTTGTTCCAATTGCTCGTAGGGCGAGGCGGCCATGGTTACCTTGTGGGCGTCGCTGCCGGCAGCGGCGCACTTTGATTTGGCGTTCGAGTTTATCAGACGACAGGCTCGATTCGGGCCTCCCGCCTGTAAAAATACTATTATTTCAACGAGTTACCGCAAGCCATTGAGTGAGAACGACCCCGTTTGATGAAACGGCAGGTCCGATAGGAAGGGCAGGTCGATGCTTGCGGCGCCGCTGACGTCGTAGTCGATCGAGTCGGCGCGCTGATCCATTTTATTGGCGAGCTTGAGCAGCGCCACGCCTAAGTTGGCGGTGACCAGCATGTCGAAATCGATGTCACCCTTGGCCGGCACCACGAAGGCGCGATCGTTCCGCCCCTGCGCGACATGCTCACCGCCGATGCTGATGGAGGCGTGCAGCCCGCTGACCGGCAGCGCCCGGTCATTGGGATTTTGAATGTTAAACCTCACGCGAAAGCTCTGCTGCAGGAGGTTGCCGCTCACCAGTTCGATGCCGCTCACCGACAACGAGGGCCGCTCGAATTTGGGGGTCAGCAGCGAGCACGCCGCCAGGCATAGCGACCAACCTATCAACAGCAAGCGTGTGCGTGGCAACATGAAGGCATGATACCGATTGTCCTGTGCATGGTCTTGATGCTGTCGAGTGCCACCGCCGCGCTGGCCGACTCGCCGCAAGGCGCTTCCCCGCTCGCGGCAGCCGCTGCAGTGTCCCCAACCGCCGCAGCGTCTCCAGCTGCCGCAGTACCGCCAGCCACCGCGGCACCTCCAACCGCGACGGTACCCCCAACCGCCGCGGTGTCTCCGGCAACGAAGCCATCCACTGCGTCGGCGGGCTGCCTCCCATCCGGCGACGGCTATTTCCGAGCGCGCGTGGCCGGTGTGATCGAAGCGACCATTGATTGGCCGAACAGCGGCACCCGCTGCGAGGGAGAACCGCGGGACAAACCGCCCGGGGTGCGGCTCAGTTTCCAGCGTGCCTCCGGAGGTGCGACGAATCTACTGTTCGTGTTCGGCATCACCGGGGTGCGCAAGGGGCAATCGCTGCGTGAAGCGGGGACGAATCTCACCGTGATCGTTCAGGGCACCAATCGCATCTTCGGTACTCTCGGAGACTCGCGTTGTACCGTGGATTCGCTCACCCAGCGCAAACTCGAGGCTCCGGACGCGTACCGGGTCGAAGCGCGCGGGTTCTGCACGCAACCGGCTCACGCGGTGCGTGGCGACGGCGCGGTGCTGGTGAGCACCTTCGAGTTCGCCGGACTTGTAAACTATCAAAGCCAATAAATCACCGGAGTCGTTCGTCATGAGGAAGCCATCTTGGGTTGCCGCCGCGTTGTGCGCGAGCGCCCTCTTGTTTTGCGGCATTACCCCCGCCCAGGCCGCGGCGCCGGAGTCCCTGTCGGACTTTCCCCAAAGTCTCCTCGCGATTCGCACCACCACCGGCAAGGTAGTCAATTTCAAGGTCTGGAATGCGGACAATCCGCGGCGCGAAGAGCAGGGACTGATGTTCGTGCACGAGATGGACGAGCACGCCGGCATGCTGTTCGTGTTCCCCGGCAACCAGCAGCCCACGATGTGGATGAAGAACACCTATATCTCGCTCGACCTGCTGTTCATCGACGAGCATGGGAAGATCGAATATATCGCTGCGCAAGCCACCCCGCTGTCGCTGTCCATCATCGAATCCCCCAAGCCCTCTCTCGCCGTGCTGGAGCTCAAGGGCGGAGCCTGCGACCGCCTTGGCATCAAGGTCGGCGATTCGGTGTTGCACCCGAGCCTGCACCACTCGAAGTGAGCTGCGCCGCCTCAGCGGGGGAACCGACCTACGGGAACCCAACACTTGATGCTTAAAAGCAACACATATCGGTTGCCATCCGCCCGTTGGCTGTTATTGTTGCTTTTTGGTGGATGTGGATGGACGCAGCGCACGACTGGCGCGGAGAAATCCCCGCGGGTGGATGACTCCCGCCGATCGGTCAATATCCGGGCTAAAATTTGACCGGCCGCATGTGCTGCCAAGGGCGGACGACTCTTGATAGGCATCGCTACCTACGCCAGCAGGAAAACAACACAAAAAACCTTTCAGGCCACTGGTAATTCTCGGACAGGGTGATATTGTTCGCTGACATAGATCTGAACTTGTAGCAATGGCGCAACGTTCAGGGTTTGGGGTGAAAGTTTTTGTACGAACAGTGGCAGCCGCGGTTGTTTGCACGATCCGGTAAGCCGGCACGCATTGACTTGCGGCTGTTTAGCTTTTGACAAGGGAGCAACTAAAGTATGTCGAGTAAATTAACGATCAAGCAGGCTGTCGGCCTGGCGGTGGGCGCCGCCGGCACCGCGGCCGCAACGGTGGGATACGCACCGCTGGCTCTCGCCGCAGCGGCGGCAGCAGGTCCAAGTCCGGACGCCGCGGACACCACCTTGCAGGAAGTGGTGGTGACCGGCACACGCATCCGCCGCGTCGATGCCGAAACCGCGAACGCCATCTTCGTCGTCGATCAAAAGACGATACAAGACTCCGGCTATTCGACCGTCGGCGACCTCCTCCAGCGGTTGCCGTCCGTGTCGGGCAATGCCACGAATCCCAGCCTCAACAACGGTGGCGGCCTGGGTGAATCCACGATCGAGCTGCGCGGCCTGGGTGACAAGCGCACCCTGGTGTTGGTCGACGGCCGCCGCCAAGGCATCATCGGCGCCGCGGACGCGACCGACGTGAACCAGATTCCACTCAACCTCATCGATCACGTCGAAGTGCTGAAGGAAGGCGCGGGCGCCATCTACGGCTCCGACGCGGTCGGTGGCGTGGTCAACTTCATCACCCGCAAGGACGTCGATGGCCTCGAGTTCGGCGCCGATTACGGGAAGACGACCCACAACGACGGCCCGCAGCATGGTTTCAACCTCATCTTCGGAAAGACGGCGGATAACTTTCACTTCGAAGCGGGCGGCGACTACTTCCAGCAGAAGGCGGTGTTTGCGGGCGCCCGCAGTTACTCGAAGTACGCGCTGTATCTGTACGGCGGCACCTACGGCGCCTATCAAGTGCGGATCGAGCCGCTCGCCGACCGGGCGCATTTCGCTTCCCGGGAGTCATTCCCGCCAAGCAGGGCGGCGGCTTCGTACCCGGGAGCCTCGCGGCGAATTACGGTTGCGGCAGCGTGACTCGAATTGGTCCGGCCAGCGGCCAAGGCGGAGCGCCGGGCACATCGTTGGCCGACTATCGCTGCTTCACCGAGTGCCGATCACTACAACTATCAACCTTTCAACTTGCTGACCACGCCGGTCGAGCGCTCACAAGCGTTCACCCGCATGGACTACGACATCAACGACTACGCCACCGCCTATGGAAACTTTACGTTCAACCATACGCACTCGAGCAACGAGGAAGCGGCGCTGCCGTTCGACTCGCCCGTCGATGACGTCGTCATCTCGAAGAACAATATCTACAATCCCTTCGGCATCGATTTCGGCGGCTTGACCACGGGCAACGAAGCGGCACTGTGGCGCCTCACCGGGTTGAGCGACCGCCGGTTCGTCGCCGATACCAACACGGCCGTGGCGAACGTCGGCGTGAAGGGCAAGACCGGTCTGTCGGATTGGACCTACGACTTGAACATTGGGTACAGCCGGCTCGACTACTCACAAAGCCAAAACGGTTATTACTTAAAGACTAAATTCCAAAACGCAGTGGGTCCTTCGTTCCTCGATCCCGCGACCGGAACACCGACATGCGGTACCGCAGCGGCACCGATCGGGAATTGCAGTCCGCTCAACATCTTCAACATCTTCGCGCCGGGACAGCAAGCCATCCTGAATACGACGGCTGTCGACGTCGTCAATCAGGATGCCTACGCCTACAAGAGTGCCGAGCTCGACTTCAACGGCACCATCGTGCCGCTGCCGGCGGGAGACCTGAAAGCCGCGGTAGGCTTCGCGTACCACGGCAACGAGGGCGATTTCACGCCAAGTCCATTGGCACTGTCCTCGCCTCCCTTGTACCTGCAATGCCAAGTCTCCAATGAGGCATGCTCGGGCCCACGTCCGGCCATTACGACTCGAAGGAGGAATACCTGGAATTGTTCGTGCCGGTTCTGAAGGATCTGCCGGGCGTGCATTCCCTCAACCTCGACGTGCGGCGTGCGCCACTCGGGTTATTCGTTGTTCGGCAACACCACGAAGAGTGAGCTGAAAATCGAATATCGTCCGGTCAAGGATGTACTGATCCGTGGAACCTGGGCGCAGGTGTTCCAGAGTGCCGACGATCGAGGACTTGTACGCTGCTCCGGTCAATACGTCCGTCACCTTCAACGATCCTTGCACGGCGTTGACCGCGGCGAAATTGGCGGCCAACCCCAATCTGGCGACTGGCCTGTCAGGGTGTGATTCCGGATTCGGGCTTCAAGGAGCCGAACGGCCAGATCACCGGCCTCAATCTCGGCAACCCCGACCTTGCAAGCCGGAAACCGGCACGGTCAAAACCGTCGGAATCGTATTCGATCCGAGCTTCCTGCCGGGCTTCTCGATCGACATCGACTACTGGAAATACGACCTGACCAAAGTGATCACGCTGCTGGATTCGAACTACTCGATCAACCAGTGCGTTGCCACGGGTAGTCCGTACTTTCTGCGGCTACGTCAACGGTTCCTGTCGGGTGCTCAGCAGCCGGTCAGATCGAAGTGTTTTCGAATCCGACCTCGAACCTGGGCTCGCTCTGCAACGGACGGTGTCGATCTCGTCGATTCCTACAGCTGCGCAACACGCCGATCGGCAGCTTCCAATTCACGACCGATATCACGGACACGATGAGCTACTCTGAGCATCGCGGCGCCGGGCGCTGCGCCTCAGCAAATTGCCGGAACTTACAACAAGCAATTCGGCAACTACGCTCGGTATCGCGGCCTGGCCTCGATGAGTTGGGCGGGATTCGGTGCCGAAGCGCTGATCTCGGCGCAGTACATCCATCACCTCAATGTCACGGATCCGTCGGTGATCGGGGTTGACGGCTACCGGCGCCCCTATCCGCCGCTGTACATCGGATCAGTCATGTACTGGAACGCATCGGTGGGCTACAACTTCGCGACCAAGACGAAGGTGTTGTTGAGCATTCAAAACGTGTTCGACAAGCTGCCGCCGATTTTCTACCAAAACAACGTCACCAATGCCAACACGGACGTGAGCACGTACGACACCCTGGGTCGCCGCTGGCTGCTGTCCTTCACGCAGAAGTTCTAACTGCATCGTCGATGTCTTGATTGGCCGCGCGTCTAACGACGCGCGGCCTTTTTATTTCTCGTATGCTCTCGATCCATGAGTATTCCTCCGTCCGCTCCGGCCGAATTGCTGCAATCCGCCTGGGCCGCGTTTTCGCGCAACGAACTCCGCAGTGCCGAAGCCCTGTGCCGCGAGGCCTTGGCGCTCGAACCCACCTACATCGACGTGCTCGGTGCGCTGGGGTTCTTCCTGCATTCGGGTCGCCAATATGCCGAAGCTGAGGAAGTCTTCACGACGCTCATCGATTTGCGACCGGCGGAGCCCGACTACTGGATGAATCTCGGTACCGCGCGCCGCTGCGGCGGGCGGTTCGACGAGGCGTTGTCTGCGTATGCGCAGGCAGCCGACCGCTGGGTGCCAGCTCGGCGGACTTTCTCTTCAATGTCGGCCTGACACACATCGATCGAAAGGACTACGAAGCAGGCCGAGCGGTGCTTGCGAAGGCCTCCGAATTGGCGCCGGATGATGCCGAGATCCGCTATCAATACGCGCTCTGCTGCTACGAGCGCGTGCGCACCGAAGAAGCGCTGTCGGCGCTCGAGCATTGGGACAACCTGTCCGGCCTCAATCCCGAGATCATCGCCAACATCGGACTGTTGCTGATGAAACTGGGAGCGCCGGAACGGGCGGAGCCGGCGATTCGCCGAGCCGTGGCCGATGCCGGGCCGGATCCGCAGCCTCTGCTCGACCCTCATCCAGCTCTTGGAACGCACCAATCGCCTGGACGAGGCGAACGGTCTCATGCCGCAGCTGATCGCCGAGCCCCCTTGCACACACGCTTGGGGATGAAGCTCAATCTCATGCGCGCGCAGTTGGCCCAGCGCGCATCCGAGCATGAGGTCGCCTGCACGTTGTTCACGGAGTTGCTGAACGGCTGCAAGGAACCGCAATTGACGCATCTGCTGCAGTTCCCCCTGGCGAAATCCCTCGATGCCCTGCACCGCTACGACGAAGCCTTCGACACCTTGGTCGCGGCACATCGATCGCAGATTGAGCTGCTGCGGTTGACGGCGCCCTCTGCTCATCGCGCGCGGCGCGCCAACCATGATGATCACGCGCTTCGGCTGCGACCCCGACGATGTCGCCGCTTGGGACCACTCCGCCGCCCCGCCACTGGAGGAAAGTCCCGTGTTCATCGTGGCCTTTCCCGCGCTCCGGAACGACGCTGCTGGAATTGACGCTCGATTCGCATCCGCTGCTGGCATCGATGGACGAGCAGCCCTTCGTCCAGAATGCGCTCGATGACATGGTGAGCGAAGGGGTTGCGTATCCGGAACGGATGGCCGGGCTGACTCCGGCGCAGCTGGATGCCGTGCGCGCAAAGTACTGGGAACGCGTGCATCGCAAAGTGACCCTGCGCCGCGGGCAGCGCCTGGTCGACAAGAATCCGCTGAATATTTTGCGCTTGCCCGCGATCCGCCGGTTGTTCCCCCATTCTCCCGTGATCCTCGCCGTGCGTCACCCTTGCGACGTGATGCTGAGCTGCTTCATGCAGCACTTCCGCACGCCCGACTTCGCGCTGTTGTGCAGCGACCTGCCGGCACTGGCGATCGGCTTCAGACGCACCTTCGACTTCTGGTATCAACAGCAGCAGCTGCTGCGGCCGAAATCGATGGAGTTGCGCTACGAAACCTTCACCGACGAATTCGAGGCCCAGACTCGCGGTGTGCTGGAGTTTCTGGAATTGCCCTGGAACGACGCGGTGCTGCGGCCGCAGGAAACGGCGCGCGACAAGCGGTTCATCAGCACGCCCAGCTACTCCCAGGTCATCGAGCCCGTCCACAAGAAGGCGATCGGCCGCTGGCACTCGTATGAGCGGCATTTATCGGCAGTGCTGCCCATCATCCAGCCGTATCTCGAACGCTGGAGCTATGAGGGTTTAGGGTCCACGAACAACAGATAAGTGGACAGGATGTACTTGTCTTCCATCTGAGGCGGCATCCCCTCGTGCTGGTACATCCAGTAGGGCGGAAACATCAGCAGGCGGCCCGCTTTGGATTCGACGCGGTGTTCGAGTTGCGGAAAGCGCGTCTCCCCGCCCTCGGCGACATCGTTCAAATACCATAGGAAAACCAGATACCGATTGGCGACATGATTGATGGCATCGAAGTGCAGCTGAAAGCGATCCTGTCCGCCGGGACGGTAGCGCTTCATGATCAGATCCGAATATTGCGTCGAGTTCGGCAAGGGGATCGCCAGTCCGACGTCGCTGTTGTAGCGTGCGAGGGCCGCGTGGATGATCTGCCGGAACATGTTCGAGAACGCCTCGTCCGAGAGCTTACTGACATTGAGCTCGGTCCAAGCCGAGCCTTCCAGACCCGCGCGAATTCCCCGGCCGTTGCGCCGCTGAAACCGCTCCAGGCCATGGAATGAGGCAATCATTTTCTGGCATAAAGAAGCTTCCAGGTTATGATCGTAGACTCTGATGTAATGCTTCAGATCATTCATACTCATGATCGATATAGTACCGCCAACCACCGATGGTTTGATTCTACGGGCCGGCGCCGGCACCGCGAAATGACGAGTTTGGCCGCCACGGCGCAGGATTTATTGCGTCAGGGGCGCATTCCCGAGGCCGAGTCGGCTTTTGCCCGCCTCCTGGAACAGTTTCCCGATCATGTCGAGGCGCTCAATGTACTGGCATTGTCGGCATTGCGCGGCGGCCAGATGCGGCGCGCCACGGATCTTCTCGAGCGTGCGGCCCGATCCGACCCCCAAGATGCCGTCACGCAACATCATCTGGGCCGGGTATTCGAGAGCGCCGGAGACCTCTCGGCCGCGTTGCGAGCGTATGAAACCGCGGTCCGCCTGCGGCCCGATTTTTCGGTTGCCCGCCTGTATTGGGCATCCGCACTGGAGCGCGCGAATCACATCGACCTGGCCGTCGTGCAGTACGTACGCGCCTTGGACGACGCACAGAAGGGCGGCCGGTGGTTGAACGCCGAATCGACGCCGGCGGCGCTTCGGCCGCTGGTAGAGCATGCCGTGCTCACCGTTCGAGATCGCCGCAGCCTGGCTTTCACGAGTTTGCTCGAACCGTTGGTGAAGCGTTTCGGCAGGGACTCGTTGGCGCGAGTCGCGCAGACTCTGCGTATTTACTTCAAGCAGGAGACAGCCGTCTCTTCGGATCCCCGTCAGCGCCCCAGCTTCTTATTCATGCCCGGCCTCCCGCCGGCGCCCTACCTCGACCGTTCATTGTTTCCTTGGATGGAGAATCTCGAGAACCAGACAGCGGACATCCAAGCCGAGCTGGCAGCCTTGCTGCCCAGCTCTCGGGGCAGCGAACGGGTCTTTACTTCCGAGGAACTGGAACGGACGAATCTGCGCGGCAGCGGCGTCGCGCCCAGCTGGGCCGGGTATTATTTCTATCGGCACGGCCTGCGGCGCGAGGACAACTGCACCGATTGCCCCCATACCGCGCGAGCCATCGAGCCTCTCCCCTTGTCGCGAGTACGCGGCCATGGGCCCGAGGTCCTGTTTTCGGTGTTCACTCCCGGAACCCATCTGCTGCCTCATCGCGGCGTCACCAATACTCGGCTCGTGGGTCACTTGCCGCTCATGGTGCCCGAAGACTGCGCGCTCAACGTCGGCGGTGAAATCCACCGTTGGGTCGAAGGCCGCACCGTCGTGTTCGACGACACCTACGAGCACGAAGCATGGAATCGCAGCAACCGGACCCGAGTGGTGCTGATTTTCGACATTTGGAACCCCCATTTGACCGACGTCGAGCGCTCCGCGCTCGCCGAGCTCATTCCCGCGATCGGCGATTTTCGCGAGACGGTCGAGAAAGCGTAACGGATCCTCAGGTTGGCCCGCCTCGAGCGCCAGCAATCGCACCTCAAATGAAACTGCCCAAACCATTCTACCGATTGCCCGTACGATTCGATGTACACCGGCTGCGTGCGGAAGTTGCCGCGCTGCCGGACTCGGCGTGGGCGATGCATCCGAACGAAATCAAAGGCAATTCGTCATTGCGCCTCATCAGCGTGAACGGCGGCGAGAACGACGATGTCGACGGGGCGATGCTGCCGACGCCGCACCTGGTGCAATCCCCCTACATTCGCCAAGTGCTGGCGAGCTTCGGCGTCGTCTGGAGCCGCTCACGGCTGCTCAAGCTCTCACCCTTCGCAAGCGTCCCGCAGCATGCGGACATCAACTACCACTGGTTCACCCGCGTGCGCCTGCACATTCCGATCGTCACCCATCCGGACGTACGTTTCTTCTGCGGAAATGAGGCCGTCCACATGGCCGGCGGTGAAGCCTGGATTTTCGATAATTGGCGCTTGCACCGCGTTGAAAACCCCGTCGATGCCGAGCGCATTCACTTGGTGGCGGACACCTCGGGCAGCGCCTCTTTTTGGCAATTCGCCGCACAGGGCGCATCACCGGCCGCCACGGCATTCGAACATCGCTACGATGCGGCACGTGACGCACAGCCGCTGACCGAGCGCACGGTTTTGCGTCCGGTGATGCCGCCGGCGGAAGTGGATCTGCTGCTGCTCGACCTGCAGGCGGAGCTCATCGCCGCGCCCGGTGCGCCGCACCCCGACCTGGTGTTGCGCTATTCCGCGCTGCTCGATTCATTTCGCCGCGACTGGCGCCAGCTGTATCAGTTATTCGGTGAACACCCGTCGGGATGGGCTGAATTCACCAAGCTGCGCGACAGCGTTCGATTGGCTTCGCGAGAGCAGGCCGAGCACTTGACCATGCGCACGAACCGCGTCGCCGCGCATACGGTGCTCGAGGGCCGCGTGTTGCGCCCGATGCTGACTCTGTCGGCCGCGCGCGGCGCGCGGTCGGCGGCGGAACGCGACGACAAGCCCCGTCTGCGGCGCCCCATCTTCATCGTCGCCGCACCGCGCTCCGGCAGCACGCTGCTGTTCGAAACGCTGGCGGCGAGCGATGGGATAGCAACGGTCGGCGGTGAAGCGCATTGGCTGGTGGAAGGTATTGCAGAGCTGCGCCCCGGAGCGCCGGGCGTCGACTCCAACCGCCTTGGGGTAGAGCACTGCACCGATGCCGTGTCGGAACTCATCGTGAATCAGATCCGCTCGCAATTGAAAGACAGCCGGGGACGGCCGTTGTCGAGCGATGCGCAAATGCGTTTTCTGGAAAAGACGCCGAAGAATGCACTGAGGGTTCCGTTCTTCGATCGAATCTTTCCGGACGCGCTGTTCATTTTTCTGTGGCGCGACCCGTTCGAGAACCTGAGCAGCATCATGGAAGCTTGGCGATCGGGAAACTGGAAGACCTACAACGGGCTGGACGGCTTCGACGGACCCTGGTCCCTGATCCTACCGCCGGGTTGGCGGCGGTATCGCGGCAAGAGCCTGGAGGAAATCGCCGCTTTCCAATGGGAATCCACCAACCGCATTCTGCTCGACGACCTGCAGGCCCTGCCGCGCGAGCGCTGGAGCGTCGTCACTTATTCGGATCTGACCTCGAACCCCGCGGCAGCCGTACGCCGACTATGCGAATTCGCAGACATCCCGTTCGATGGAGCGCTGCTCGAACGCGTGGCGGCTCCGCTGCCGCTGTCGCGTTTCACGCAGACGCCGCCGGCCGCCGACAAGTGGCGCCGCAATGAGGCCGCCATCTCGAGCGTGATACCCGGCGTTCGAGAAACCTGGCGGCGTCTGCAGGAGCTCGGCTGACATGGCGCCGCGCCTGGTGTTCGCGGCCGATACGCTGGTGCGATTCCGCAACGGCCGCATTTTGATTCATACGACCTCGAGCAAGCTGCCTGCCTTCGAGAGCGAAAACCCCGTGCTGATCGGCTGGCTGTGCCAGTTCTCGAAACCCACCGCGGCCGAAGCGGCGATTGCCGCGCTGCAGCCCACCGATCGTCCGGCAGTCGCCGCGGCGGTCGACTACTTGAAGCGCAGCGGCGCCTTGGTCGACGCAGGCGCTCCCGCCGCTGCCGCGCCGGGCGATCAGGAATTGACGGCGCGGACCAAGAATCATCTTCGGTTGCTGGCGCGCAGCCTCTATGACATGGCGTGCGATCTGCTGAGCTTCGGCCCCTATGCAGAGAACCAGATGCAGAAGCGCACCGGAGCGGGCGTCGAACGACGGCTGATGGCCTTGCTCGCGGCGATCGACGGCCTGCGCAGCGAACTCGCCGCCCTGCGCCCAGGCTATGTCGCGCCGCAGATCGCCGCTCTCGGCATAGATCTCAACGGCCGGGAGCACAAGCTGCATATCGGCTGCGGCAAGCACACTCTCGATGGCTGGACCAATATCGACGTCCATCCCGCACCTCTGGCGTTGAACGTGCTGTGGGGCTTGCCGTTCGCCGCCGGCAGCGTGCGCTACATCTTTGTTTCGCATCTGCTCGAACATCTTTTTTTCCCACGCGACGTCAAGCCCTTCCTGGCGGAACTGCGCCGCGTGCTCGCGCCGGGCGGAGTCGTACGCATCGTGGTGCCGGATATCGAGCAATGCATCGCGGCCTACGTCAATGACGACAAGACCTTCTTCGGCAACAGGCGTGAGGCCTGGCCGTGGTGGCCGGAAAATCCAACGCGCCTGGAGGACTTCCTGGCGTATGCCGGCGCGGGCGCGGAACCCGCCTATCTTTTTGAGTCGCACAAGTACGGTTATGACTTCGAGACGCTGTCGCGCGTGCTAGCCGACGCGGGTTTCAGCGGCGTCGAGCGTTCCAACTACATGGAAAGCCGCCACACCGCACTGCACGTGGATCACATCAGTGCGGTGGCGAATGCGAAATACGGTGACCGCTACTACTCGCTGTTCGTCGAGGCGCAACGTCCGGACTGATGCGCGAGAGCTCACGCGCCGAAGCGGTAGCCGTGCCTGGCGATCACTTCCGCGTCCCGTTCGGCGACCAGGTCACGCAGCGCGTCATCGTAGTACTCGGTGTAAGCCATGTGCGTCGAGGTATTGCGCGGACTTTCGTCCTCGACGAAGCGGCGCATCTCGTCGCTCACCGGTTGACCCACGCTGTCGAGCATCGGTAGGAAATCGTCGCGCAATTCTTCCAGGCGCCCGACGATCACCGGCTTGGTGCCGCCCGAATACAGGTAGCGATACAGATAAGTGTAGAAACCGAGGCGGGTATCGCGAATCGGAGCGAGCGCAAACCCCGGGAGATTGAGCCCCTGGTTGCTGTATTGGGACGGCAACGCGCGCACCACCATGTCCAGCCGGATGCTGCCGGCCCCGAGCCCCAGCATATTGCGCAGCGTGCTGTTGAAATCCAACCGTCCGTCGTCGCTCAGTATCCGGAACAGGAAATTAGGATTCGGTCGCTCCAGCTGAAACGCGTACCAGGAGACATAGTAGCTCCATGGATTGCGCACGAAGCCGAGAACCGGCAGCTGCTCCGCCTCGGCGGGGATCATGGACCTCGGCAAGTGGTAGCCGACGTGCCGGGCATCGGGCAAGAAACGCAGCAGGCACTCATTGACGAAGGTGCCCCCGGATTTATGCAGATGCAGGAATACGAAGCGATCCGTGGTGACCATCGGCGCCGGGAGCTGGCTAATTGACCGACTGCACGGGCACCGGCCCGGACAGCCGAGATTCTACATCGGGGCGCATTTCGCCGAGATCGCGCTCACCCGCCGAGAGCAGGCCGCACAAAGCCGCCGTCGGCAGGAAATCGCAAATCAAATGGGTGCGCTCACGAGTCTGGTCCGCATTCCAGACTCCGTGCGGCGCGGTATTGTTGAGCGCCCACAAGTCCCCCGGCTGCATGACGTAGCATCGGCCGGCGCACAACATGTAGGCCCGCTCATGGGTCGTCACCGCAATATGCAGCCTGACAGTCTGTGCAAAATACGGCGCCCGATCGATGTGCGTAGCGACACGCGCTCCTCCCGGGAGCCGCGCCAAGAGACAGCGCATCGGCGGCGCCGGTATGTGCGCCTCGATGATCTCCCTGACGTAGGGCAGATGAGCGAGCGCCGGGCGATCCTCGATCGGCAGGTTGCCCTCCGCCGGCGCGTGCCCGCGCAGAAACACACCTTCGGCCGCGCGGTGCACCCCCACCCGTCCGCCGGTCGTTCCCCAGAACGTACTCGGCAGCGCTCCGATTTCCGCGGCCAGGCGCGCGGCGTCGAACCGCAACGGCAGCCGGACACAGGCGCCGATGAGATCGGCTTTGTTCAGGCGGGGTTGTCCCGGAAGGTCCAGCATCGATTCGCACGGCGCCTTGGTGGTTAATGGCCCGCCAGAGGGGGGCTTACCTTCACATTCTGCAGGGACTGACGGACCCGGCCATGGCCAACGCGCTCACCCACAAGGTTATTCGCATGATTCATCCCCTGTAGCTTGGCCCGAGACCCCCTGCCGCGCCTGGCAATCATACTTCAGTATCCTCGAGGTGGACATTGAGGTGGTCAGTGGCCCATTCTGACCGCCAGGTGGTCGCGGTAATGCCGGCTGCGGTGCACATGGCGCATTGCGGGGTGACCGTGGGTCCGGAGCCATTCTGCTAAGCATAAGCTTAGTTAAATGGGTAATAATCTCCCCGTTGGCCGGGTCTTTTAGTGAGAGCAGCACTATCGCTGCGTTCGATAACAAACGAGGAATCAAACATGCAGATCAACAAACTGTCCACCGCGGCAATGGCTGCCGCCGCCGCAATGTTGTTTTCGTCGGGATTGGCGACCGTTTCGGTGGCCGCAGACGCCGCGACCGTGCACTGCACGGGCGTGAATTCCTGCAAGGGAACGTCTGAGTGCAAGTCGGCAAAGAACAGCTGCAAGGGCATGAACAGCTGCAAAGGCATGGGCTGGGTTTCGATGACGAAAGCTGCCTGCGACGACGCCAAAGCCAAGGCGAAGTAAGCTTTAACGGGCTTAGAGACTCGGGGCCGGGCGTGCTTAGACGCCCGGCCCCGCATCCAAGGCCCGGTTTTCACGACCGAGCATGCCATCCATGCAACTGACCGGCTTCGGTCTTGGCCTGCGGACCCCGCACTATGAGGCCGTGCTCAACGAGCCCCACGCGATCGACTGGCTCGAAGTCATCACCGAAAACTACCTGGTACCCGGCGGCAAGCCGCTCGATTACTTGGAGCGGATACGCGAGCGCTACCCGATGGTCATGCATGGGGTCTCGCTCTCCATCGGCAGCACCGACCCCGTAGACTTCGACTACCTCGCCGGCGTGCGGGCGCTGGCGGCGCGCATCGAACCGCACTGGATATCCGACCACCTCTGCTGGACCGGAATCGACGGACGCAACCTGCACGATCTCCTGCCGCTTCCCTACACCGAGGAAGCGCTGGCCTCGGTCGTCGCGCGCGTCGGCCAGGTCCAGGACGCCTTGGGAAGGCGGATCTTGCTGGAAAACGTCTCCAGCTATCTTACGTTCCACGAATCCGACATGACCGAATGGGAGTTCCTGCGCGAAGTCGCACAGCGCGCGGACTGCGCCATTCTGCTCGACATCAACAACATCTATGTGAGCAGCGTCAATCACGGCTTCGATCCGTTGACATACCTGCGCGCAATACCCAAGGATCGAGTTCGTCAGATGCATCTCGCAGGTCACAGCGATCTCGGCGGACATCTCATCGACACTCACGATCATCCCATCGTCGAACCGGTGTGGGATCTGTACCGCGCAGCCGTCGCGCAATTCGGTGCGGTGCCGACCATGATCGAGCGCGACGACAATATTCCCGAATTGAGCGAGCTGGTGGCGGAGCTGCAAATAGCCCGCGATATTAGCCGCAGCTGCAGTCAGCGGGCGGCCTGATGCCGCGGCAGCCGGATGCAGCCGCGAGCCCTGCGGTGCGGCTGCGGCAATTGCAGCGCGAGCTGCAGACTCATTTGCTGGGCGAGCCCAGCGCGATTGCCGACGCCATCGTCGATGCACCCCCACTGCCCACACCCGCCCGGCTGGCGATCTATAGCAATGCCTATCGGCTGAGGTTGATCGAGGCGCTCGACGACACTTACCCCATTCTGCATGGTGTGCTCGGCGACGAGGTGTTCTACGCGCTGGGCGAGGAATTCGTGGCTGCCCATCCTTCCGTGCACCGCTCGATTCGCTGGTACGGAGGCGAGCTGTCGGAATTTCTGGGGCGATGCCCGCCCTATGCCGAGCAGCCCATTCTGGCGGAACTCGCATTGCTCGAATGGACACTGGCGGAGGTCTTCGATGCAGCGGACGCCGAAGCCAAATCGCGCGCGGCATTGGCCGCCATCGATGGATCCGCCTGGAGCGAACTGCAATTCGAGTTCCACCCCTCGGTGCGGCGCCTGCACCTTCACTGGAACACCACGGCGGTATGGCAGGCGATGAGCCGCGACGAGGCGCCGCCGCAACCCGAATGCGGGGAACATCCCGTGCCATGGCTCCTATGGCGCCAGAACCTGCAGAATTACTTCCGCTCCATGGCGGCCGACGAGGCGGTGGCGCTCGACGCCGCGCTGCGTGGCGCGAATTTCAGCGAGATCTGCGAGGCGCTCGGCGAGTGGCTGCCCGACGATGAGATCCCGCTGCGCGCCGCGACCTTGCTCGGCATCTGGGCGGACAGCGGGATCATCGTCGGCATCAGCTAGCTATTCCACGGCACCGAAGCCTGGACGCTGCTTCAAAGCAGGCTGCCCGCCTCGCCCATCATTTCCTTGCGCACCAAGGGAATCGGCGGACCTCCAAAGGACAGGAACTGGTCGTGGAAGTCATGCCACAGCGCCTGCTCGTCGGCGGGTGCCGAACCGGTAGCCGCGCCGGAATGCTTGGCGATCCAGTCGGTCCTTAGTTTCCTGATCATGAGTTTGCCCAGCGTGTAATTCAGGTACGCCGGATCGTAGGTGCCCCGCGCAGCCTGTTGGCGCGCGTTGCCCGGGTCCTGGAATGCCTGCTCCCTGAACATCTTCTCGGATTGCGCGACGGTCATGCCGTGAGTATGCAGACCGATGGACGACAAGAGCCGCACGTCGCGCAGCAAGGCGTCGGTGAGTTGACCGATGTGCTTCTCCGGATCGCCCTTGCCCAGGCCTTTCTCGTACATCATTTCTTCGCAGTAGTGCGCCCAGCCTTCCGCGAACGCATATCCCACCCACAAGGCTTCGAGCTTCGAGGGATTGGCGTTCGAATGCAGGAACTGCAAGAAGTGTCCCGGCCACACCTCGTGCACCGACGTGAACAGCAGAGTCGCCTCGCTCGGAATATAGGCTGCCTGTTCGGCCTTGCTCCACTTCGGATCCGGCGGCGCGATGTTGTACATGGACGCGACCCCATGATCGTAGGGCCCGGGTACCTGGATGAACGCGGCATTGGAGCGATTGTAGAGCGGCGCCTCGACGACCATGGCTTCATCGGCGCTCGGTATCGAGACCACGTTGTTCTTGACGATGAAGTCCTTGAGCATCCCCAACTGGACGCGCGCAGCCTCCACTGCTCCGTCCTTCGGCTTGTGAGCGGACATCTTCGCAATGCATTGCGCCAATGGAGCCTTCGGTGCATAAGCGGCGCACTCGGTCTTGAGCGCCGCCGTATTGCGCTCGAGGTCGGCGCGCCCCGCGGCCTCGATCTGATCGACCGGCACTTTCACGCTCTCGGTCTGCGCGATCATCTGCGCGTATAAATCCGGACCCAACGCGAAACTTGTCGTTGGCCTTCTTGCGATACTCCTCCAGAGTCTGCTTGAGGGCGTCCATCGCCTGCGCCGCCGCAGTATCCGCGTCGGCCAACTGCTTCTGCAGCTCAGGATCACTCACCGACGCGAAAATCGCCGTCACCTTTTTCGAATAGAAATCCGCCAGTCCGCCGAATTGCGCGATGCCCAATTCCACGAAGGTCTTGGGCATGGGCGACTGCAGGTTGGCTTTGATGTCGTTGACCATCTTGGGAATGGCGCGCGCGTACTTGATGTATGCCTTCATGCGCACGTCCAGCGGCGCATAGTTGCGATTCAAGTACATGTCCGGATCGATTCTGTCGATGTACCAGCTCGGGTTGCTGAACGGGAACTTCGCCTTTTCCATCCAGAACAAATCCCGGTCGACCACGGCGAGCAGGTATTCGCGATCGAAGCGCTCGCGCGGTTCCAATGTCTTCGGATCGACGGCGGCGACCTGATCGCGCTGATCGTGCAGGCGGGCGATTTCACGCCTGATTCCATGATTGCTCAAGTCCGGCAGTTGGCCGTCGTACTCGTGGCGGCCGGACTGCGCGGCGAAGGAAGGCCGGGCGTCGAGATAACTTTGAATGAAGCTCGCCGTCAGCTTGTTCCACTCCTGACTGGCAAGGGATGGACCCTTGGGCGCGACCGACGCCGGCGGTGATTGATTGCATGCTGCCAAACCGAGAAGCAAAACTCCCGACAATGCCGCCCCAACCTTCAGCGACTTCCACATGGTAACTTCCCCTTTTATAAGTATTGAGACTCGATACGCAAAACCCCTCGATACGTGAAGCTTCGGCCGCACCGGCCTAGAACGAATAGGGACCGCCGCGTTCCAGCGCGCGCCGGTATGCGCCGCGCGCGTGAATGCGCTCGAGAAAGGCCATCAGTCGGGGGCGGCCGGCATCCAAGCCTGCGCGCGAAGCTGCGGCCTCCAAGGGAAAGCTCATTTGCACGTCCGCCGCAGTGAACTCTTCCCCGGCGAACCAAGTGTGCGCGCCAAGCGCCGCCTCCATATACTCCAGGTGCCGCTGCAGCTGCGGTCCGATGAAGGCATTTTGCACCGTGGCGGCGATGCGCCGCGCGACGGCGCTGATGGGCCACGGCGCGGGGCCGTTCGCGACGCGATCGAACACCAATTTGAGCAGCAGGGGCGGCATTGCCGATCCTTCCGCATAATGCAGCCAGTACGTGTATCGCAGCCGCTCCGGGGAGCCGGCGGGAGGTATCAGCCGTCCGCCGCCGTAGCGCTCGACCAGGTAGTCGATGATCGCTCCCGACTCGGCCACCGTGACCGCGCCGTCGACGATGACCGGGGATTTCCCCAACGGGTGTACCGCCAGAAGCGCCGGCGGAGCCAGCATCGTCTTCGGGTCGCGTTCGTAACGCTCGACCTCATAGGCGACCCCCAATTCCTCGAGCAACCACAGCACCCGCTGCGACCGTGAGTTATTGAGGTGGTGCACGGTGATCATTGAGCCATTGTATGGCATTTTTCGCGCAAGTCGGAAGCGCCTGATCAGCCCTTGTTGCCCGGCGCACTCCATTCGGCCTTGACCGAGCTGAATTCCGGCAGCGCCTCGCAGCACTCGGCGATCGCCGCGAGCCCTGAATAGGCCGAGGCGCGGTCAATCGCCAGCGCGCCGGCCAAAAACGTGTACACGCAGGTGACGGTGACATCCGCCTGGGTCAGACGGTTGCCGATCAACCATTCCCCTTTGCGGTCAGTGACCACCCGTAACCCGCAACCCCGCCGCAGCGAGCGCCAACCCCAATTCTTCCTCGATGCGGGCAGCTTCCGAACGTTTGATGTATTGCAAATGCAGGGTCGGCCCGGTCAGCACTTCGATGCCTCGCTTCAACACGCTTGCAGCCGCACGGATGCCCGCCTTGTGCTGATCGAAGCGCCGCGCGGGACTGTACTTGCTCATTCCCACATACACGCCATACGTCTCATCGCGATCCCGATAGTCGAGAAGCACCAGGTAGATGTTCGATCTTCCCTTGGCGGAGGGCCGAAACTCTAGCGCGATCTCGTATACGCGGGGCAGCCATTCGACATAGCGCATCGGCAGCCATTCCGGGATCGACTCCGCCGCCCGCGCCCACAGACTAGTGAGCGCACGCTCGATGTTAATGGACATTTCGCCGCGCATCCACAGCTCGTGCACGCAGTGCGCCCCCATCACGCCATCCGCCTTCGTCAGGGCGCGCTCGAAGCGGCCTGCGATGTCGACGTGAGTCAAGCCTCGAAGCGGGCGGGCGGCGGGAAGGGTTTTGGCGTCGATGTTTTGCAGGGGATCAAATGGAAAACATCGTATCGCCATGATATGACTGCGGCAAGAATCGAGCGCTACGGGCTGCGGTGCGCATCACCGGACCTCCAGCGGATCTCTCCCCTGCATGGCTCCAACAATCGCTGGATGCCGGAGATCAACCCCAGCGTTCGAAGCAGCGCGAACGCGCGTATTTGAGCACCGGGAAATGCCTCGTGCATGCGGCTCGCCGCGGCCAGCAGAGTTCTCCCCTTGGTGACCACATCGTCGATTAGCACGATTCTTTCGAGCGGCATCGCCGGCCGCTCGATCAAGAAAGACTCGTAGTGCAGATTCACGGTGGGCCGCTCGCCGGGCGCGGACGTCGCAGACTTGCGCACGGCACGAACACGCCGCAAACCCGGCCACGCGGCGCCCCCCAGACCCTCGTTGACCAGCGCAACGGCGAGATTCATGGCCGCCCACAAGCCCCCTGTCATGGAGGGTGTGCATCCCGGCACGGGTACCAAGACATCGGAGGTACCGAAGAAGCCCGCCAGAGGCGGAGAATCGGTCGCTTGCTGGCGGACGCGAAGAGCGTACTTGAGCATGAAGTTCGCGTCCCCGGCCTTCAGCAAGGTCCGCAGCAGGCGTGACCGCTCGCACATGGCGCCGGTCCCGGTCGGCGAGTACACGTAGCAAGAAGCGTACTCGATCGCCCGGATCACTTACCGTCCTCGAGAGGCATGGCCGTCACAGCGCCAGGTCATCATTCTGAGCGCGAGGCTGCGTGACCGAGCGCGCGGAATCGGTATGATCGTGGCCTTGGTCTTGGCCGTGACTTTGGCTTTGAGTTTTGCTTTGAGTTTGGCCTTGACGGAAGCGCAGCCAGTTCTCCACAGCTTCTCGCTGCATGTCTTCTAGACTTTGGGGGTTGGCGGCCGGCGCCCACACGGTGGGTTCCGCCGCGGCCCGCTCCGTCGCAACGGGCACCTCCCGGCCGGCGGCTCTCTCCAGACGTGCCTGCACGCGCGCCTGATGTTCCTCTCGCATCCGCTCGGCCACGACGCTGCGATATCCGTGCCGCTCCATTTCGAATGCGGCCCGCGGGATCTGCGGCCGCGGCTCGCGATCGATACCCTGGGCTTCGAGGCTGCGATGATCGATGCGGGTTGCGATACGGGCCTCCTGCAGTGCCTCATTCGTCACGGTCGCCCAGCGCTCTCGAACATGCAGCAGTTCATTGATCGCAGGCCCAAGCCCAAGCTTGCGGCGGTTGGTATCGCTCATGTCGAGGGTCGTTTTGGCGCCCAGTCCCTCCACCTTCACCTCGCGAGTCGTCGAGAGCAGGTGTGCATGAAAATTACGCGGATCGCTTCCGGGATAATCACGGGGCGCGTGGATGGCGAAATCAACCGCAAACCCGTAACGGTCGGCAAGTTCCTGCGAGAATCCTCTGACCAGCTCGAGGCGTTGCGGCGGCGAAAGCTCGACCGGCAGCGCGACCAGGTACTCGCGGGCGACTCGAGCGTTCTTGCGCGTCTCGGCACGTTCCGCCGCATTCCAGAGACTGGACCGGTCTTTAGCCCATGCCACGTCTTCATCGGCGAATCGGCTCGGCAGCAGGATTTCCTTGTGCATGACGTCCTGGCGCCCGGAGTGATCATAGGTCTTGCCCGTGCGTTCATCGCGGATGCGTTCACCGGCACGGTAAGCGACGGCGCTCGCGGCGCTGCTGCCGCCGGCGCGGCCGAAGGTCTTCACATTCAGAAAATAGACCGCCATGCGATCAACTCTTGCGCAGCAGGCCGAAGAACTCCGGCTCAACGGCATAGCCCGCCGCAACCGCCTCGAAAGGCTCGCGAATCGTCAGCAGCTCGATGTCCGCCGCCGCAGTCTCGCTCGAAGGCATGAACGCGCCATCGGGTTCGCAGTGCAGTTCGTGATCGCCGAGCAGCGTACCGCAGTGCTCGCAATGATTCGCCCAGTAGGAACTCGACGTGACCGCGCTATGCGCGAAGCGGAACAATGGCCACAGCCGATTCAATCGGCTGCGGACCTCATCGGGCAGTCCTTCCACATAGAAGAGAAATGCATTGGCATTCGCGCGCTGCCACGCATCCGCACCAGGATTGCCGGCCTCATCATCGGCCTCGGCATCCGGATCAACCGTTTCGTGGTCATCGCGGTACCGCCAGAGCCAGCAGGCGGGTCGCCAACCCGCAGTGCCAACAGCGCATGTGGGCGCGGGCCACATAGTAGGTCTGCGAGCGGACATTGGCGTCGGCGAGAGAGGGGACTTCTGGCATGGCAAAGCGCTCCGTAACGGCTCTGAGAAGGCGATCAATGAGGGCGTCGATGTTCTGCGCCGCGATTGCCGAACGCGACTTTCAACCATCCGGCCGACGATGCCCTCTTGAGGTAGCCGCAAAGATCCGGCAGCTGCTCGAGCTCGGAGGGCATGACGGCCGCCTCCGTCACGTGTTGCTCGGTGACGCTGCGCGACCGGCGCGCACCGCGCGCGGAGAACGCGCTCTCGCGATCGCTGCCGCGGGACACCTGACGCCTGAGAATCTCGCGATCGCCGATCAGCCGGGAGGCGAATTGCGACGTGCCGCCGTTTTCGCTGCCGGAGCAGCGCAGGATGAGAGTATTGCCGCAGTTCTCGACAATCGTCTGCGCTTCGCTCTGGCCATAGGTACGCGGAGACCTGGGCGATCGATTGAAACCCCAGCACGCAGCGGCACCCGAATTTTCGCAGGCGCGCCAGCGCGTCTTTGAGACCGTCGATGGCGCCCAACGCATCGAGCTCGTCGACGACGAACCACAGGCGCTGATCCCGGTCTTCCGCCTGGCTCATGGCCTCGAATATGGCGAGACGCATCCAAGTCGCGATCATCGAGCGCAATGCCGCGATTTGCCCGGCCTTGTAGGGAATGAACAGAACACCCGGCAGTGTTCGCGCTCGGACCCAATCGCGCACCGAGAAGGCGCGGCCTCGCTGCAGCCTGGATGTACTCGAGTGCCGCGATGGCCGATCCGGTCACCGATCGAATCGAACCGAACATTCGGCATTGTCGGGGTCGAGAAAGGGCTGTGCCGGCGTGCCCGCGACGAATCGGCCGCAGTTCCTCCGCGGATGCCATGGTCAGCAGCCGCCACAGGTCGGCGGTATCCCGCCGGCCGCGGGCATGGCAGCGCCGTACGACGGCCGTCAGAAACGTGCGTGCATAGCCGCGCCATTCGGTCGCCGACGGATCGTCGCTCGCAGGGATCAATCCGCTGGCCAACTGCTCGACGTCGTAGCTGTTGTGAATCTCGGCGAACAGATCCCATTTCACCGAATTCGCTTCGAACGGGTTCAGAACGATATCCCCGCGATACCGGTCGTGAAATCGAGCGAGGTAGCCGCCGTCGGGATCGGCGAACACGGCGCGGTCGCCGCGCGCCAAGGCCGCGCCGAGAAGCTCCCGAATTGCCGTCGACTTGCCGGTTCCCGTCGTGCCGATGAGCTTGAAATGTTTGGTTTCATCCGCGGCGGCAATGGCCACCCCCGCCAGCGTCAATGCCTGCGCACCCGATTTCTTCCGGCGCGAAGTGCGGCGCTGCAATTCCCGCCCATCGATCAACAACACCCCGCGCTTGTGCGTCTCCGGCGATTTGCGTCGTATCAACGCCGACAATCCGGCGAGGCCGAACATCAGCGCGCCCGCAATCAGGAGGGCTTTGCCGCCTCGCGCCGACTGAAGAATGGCGGGCACATCCACGGGCTCAATCCGCCACGACGAAATAGTCCGCGTTCTCACCGTAAGCCGGCGCCTTGCGATCGACACGCACGCAGAGTCGCGTTCTCTCGCCGCAACGCCGCCAGTCGATGCGGCCACCGCGCCGTTCGAGGGCCGCAATGCTCGCCGCCAATTCGTCGCGCCGCGCCCGCAACGTGGCGATCTCGGTTGCCGACGGCAATGCCCAATGCATGGCCGCCATGGGAATGCCCGTACAAGGGATGGCGACCACGATGCACCACAGGCCGGCGCGCACGGCGCCGTTGCGCCCCATCCTTTGCAGCGCTTCGCTCGCCCGCTTGCTTTCCGCCCAGAGCATCTGCAGTTCCTCGATCAACGTGCGCCGTATCTCGTCGCGCACCACGGCGTCGAGATCGCGGGTGTGCGCACACAGCCGCTCGAGCTGACTCTCGGCAAGCTTCTGATGAGCCTGTGCGCTCTCCATGAGCAGACCGCACTTCATGGTCGTCTCATCCAGCAATGAGCGCGGTCACTCATGCGTAAAATCCTCCCTCTGGCGGCCATCCCGCGATTCCACCGCCGCCCCGCTGCTGCGGCGCCTTTGCCAGGCCTGCGTGGCGTCGAGTCGCACCCGCTGCCACTGCGGGTCCGATGCGTACTTCAGATATCCGGCGAGATCCGGCAGTTGTTCGACTTCCGAAGGCAGCACCGCCGATTCGACGCTGAGATGCTCGCTGTGGGTGACCGAACCGAACAACTCCGTGAGCCGGCTGCTCCGGGATACCGTGGTGTGCGTCACCTCGCGCTCGCCCGATGAGTTGCGATGCGAATCGCGCCGTGCCGCCGCCCTCGCTGGCCGAGCACCGCAGAATCAGAGTGTTGCCGCAGTTCTCGACGATGGTATGCGCCTCGCCCTGCCCGTACGTGCTCGAGACCTGGGCGATCGATTGAAAACCCAGCACGCAGCGGCCGCCGAATTTACGCAGTCGCGCCAGCGCATCCTTCAGTCCGTCGATCTGGCCCAGCGCATCCAATTCATCGACCACGAACCACAGGGGGCCGTTCGAATCGCGCGAGTCGTCGCGCGGTTCGTCCTGGTCCATGGCCTCGAAGATCGCCAGGCGCATCCACGCCGAAATGGTCGAACGCAGGGCCGCGATCTGGCCGGCCTTGTAGGGAATGAAGAGGACGCCCGGCGATTTTTCCTTGACCCATTCTCGGACCGAAAACCCCTGCGCGTTTGCCGTCCGACATATTCCAGCGCTCCGACGGCCGAGCGGTCACGGAGCGAATCGAATCGAACATGCGGCTGTTGTGCTCATCCAGGAACGGCTGCGCCGGAGTGCCGCGCACCAGGTCGCGCAGCTCGCCCGCGTCCGCCACCAGCAAGAGCCGGTAGAGTTCATCCACGTCCTGACCCCGGCCGCGATGCGCCTGGCGAGTGACCGCGGTGAAGAACGTGCGCGCATAGCCTCGCCAGCTGCGGTCCTGCCCTTCGTGATCGGGGATGAGCGATCGCGCCAGCTGCTCGACGTCGTAGACGCTCTTGATCTCCGCGAACAAGTCCCACTTCACGGAGCGCGGGTCGAAAGGATTGAGCACCACGTCGCCGCGCGCCGGGTCGATAGAATCGCTGCAGATAGCCGCCGTCCGGATCGGCGATCACCGCGCGATCGCCGCGCGACAAGCGCTGGTCATGATTTCCCGGATCGCCGTGCTCTTGCCGGTGCCGGTCGTGCCGATCAACTTGAAGTGCTTGGTCTCATCTTGCGCCGGAACCGCCGTGCCGGCCAGCGTGATTCCCGCGTCGCGTGCATGCCGGTGATGCCTCGAGACCGGAGGCGGCGGGCGTTCGGCAACCAGAGCGCCTCGGCGGTGAGACTGGCCGTTCCCTTCATTGCCCGCGATCGCCCATGCCGCCCGCATAGCCGAGAGCCGCACTGAGGCCGCTGCGGCGGCCAATTGCACCAGAGCGTGGCTCGCAAATCCCAGGTGCGCGAGCCACGCGACTCGACACGGCGATGCCGACCGCCGCCGACCGCGGTCAGCGGCGCCGCGACCAGCGGGAGAGCAGGACATAGTGACGGAGTTGCGCCCGCGCATCGCATCAACCCGCGATCATCGGTACCTGCACCGCTGCGTACGCGAAGCCGAATGCCGGACCATCCTTGCGTCAGCGCTGCCTCGATCATCGACGCTTGCGCCCGGGATCGAACCAGATTTCCTTGATGAAGCGCTCATGTCGCTCGACGCCGAACTGAATGACGACATCGATCAGCAGGTACAGCAGGCTCTTGATGTCGCGGCGCGCCAGTTCACGGCCGCCCGGGTTTTGCTTGACCAGCAGCACCAGCTGCTCGAACGCGAGTTCGGCGCTCGTGGCATGAACGCTGGTGATGGAGCCCGGGTGGCCGGAATTGACATTGCGCAAATAGTCGAAGGCCTCCTCGGCCCGCAGTTCCGCGAGCAGGATCCGGTCCGGCTTCATGCGCAGGCAGGACTCGAGCAGCTGCTTCGGCGTCACGCGCGCGACGCCTTGATCGTCCTTGGAGTAGAACAGCCGCACGTGATTCGGGTGCCGGTCGAGAACCAATTCCTTCGCGTCCTCGATGGTGATCAGGCGTTCGTCGCTGGGAATCTCCCGGATCAGCGCCTTGGTCCAGGTCGTCTTGCCCGATCCGGTCGGCCCCGAGACCAGAATGTTCTTGCGGCTGCGCACCGCGAGACGCATGAAGGCCTCGTAGTCGGCACGACGCCAGCAGTCGCAGCAGCTCCTCGTCGGTGTCGTCGAGCCTCTGGCCGGCCTGCCGGGTGCCGCGAAAGATCCCGCGGCGCCCCAACTCCTCGATGCTCCACACCTGGTCCGCCGGACGGCGGATGGTGATCGCGACGCAGCCCGCCGTGGTGGCCGGCGGCATGACGATCTGCACGCGCTCGCCGGTCGGCAGCGACGCCGACAGCAGCGGCGACGTCGCATCGATGCGCTGCTGCGTCGAATTGGCGACCAGCTTGGCCAACCGGCTGCACCAGTCGAAATCGGCGAACGGCAGCGGCTTCGCGCTGCCAGCCCTCGCGGGTCTCGAGAAACGCTTCCAGCGGACGGTTGATGCACAGCTCCATCACGTCCGGGTTCGCGAGCAGCGGCCGCAGCGCGCGCAGCGTGAGGTCGAGCGCGGACGCTGCCTCGCCGGAGCTAGCGGTCGGCGGCGCGATCGGAGTTCATAGACCGACCTGAAGTCCAAATCGCGCGCCACCAGCACCTGGATGCGATCGCCCTGCTGCTTTGACCACCGTCGGCGGAATATTGACGGTGCCCTTGAGCACCTCGGTCATCACATCCTGCGTCGCCGATGGATTGACGATGACGGTGCCGTTGCCGCCGCGGGCGGACTGCACCGCGCCCTCCACGGCGCCGTCGATCACGGAGACCAGCATGGCCGCGCCGAAGCGCTGCCAGAAATGATTGTCGACCGTCCCGGGAAGTCCCGACCGGCCCAGCTCGTCGGCGCCGGGCGAAGCCAGCGGCACGATCACGCCGGTCGGCGTGCGCGCCTCGGTCCACAGCACGAAGACCCGCGCCGATCCCTGCTGCACCTGCCCGCGCGTCTCGCCGACCAGCTTGGTGCCGCGCTCGAGCAGCACCACTTGCCGTCGACGCCGAAGGTGTCGGTCGCCATGACGCAGGTGGTCATGCCCGGCAGCGTCGAATCGATGGCCGTTTCCAGCGTGCAGTCGATGAATGCACCCTTGGGCAGCAGCAGGCGCTGCGTCGGCAACACTTGCGCGCGGACCGTCGCGCTGACGCTGGGCCGCAGCAGGGCGCCCAGTTCGCCGGCTTCCTGCGGTGCCGACCGACGACGGCGCGAGGACGCGCTCGGTCCCGTCGCGGCGACCCGGGAGCACGCTCTGCGCCGAATACACGGCGCCCGACAGTTGACGTTCCAACGCCAACTGCTCGGCGGTCTTGGGCTGCGGCGCGCCCGCGCGATTCCCGACGGGCGGACTGCGCTTCGAGCGGAATTTCAGCAAGGATCTCGGGGCTCTGGAAGCCGGCGATGAGACCGGATCGGCGGCGGCGAGAGCTGCGGTAGCGATCACCGAGAGCGCGGGCGGATCGATCCGGCCCAAGCTCGGCAGGGCGCATTCCCCTTGGGCGCGATTCGTCGCCACGGTCTGCGCGCTCTGTCGCGCCCGGCTCTGACGGGTCATGGCATTGGCGTAGTACCATGCGAGCATCCCCAGCCCGAGAACGCTCATGAGACCGATCGCCAATACGCTGCTGATGCGCGACTGCACCGATGACGCGCGATTGCACGGCGGTGGCATCGCGCTCGCCGCGCACCGAATTCTCGGTGGACTCGACCTCATTCATGGCGCACCTCCCTGCACCCGACGCTCGACATCGGGCGTCACGGTTCCCGAATCCAGCCGCACGCCGCCGCCGCTGAATCCCTGATTGACGATGCAGCCCGTGAGCTTGCCGCGCCGCAGAACGAACTGCCTCGCCACGCGATGCACGATGACATCGCCCGCATCCATGCTGAAGTTCAGCAGCGATTCGCTGCCGTCGTCATTGCGAACGAAAATCGCCGGCAAGTCGGAATTCGCGGCGAATCGCAGCCGCGTGTGGACGCCATCATCCGAGGCGGCGACGGGCCGCAGGGTGGGCTGGCCGCAATACCAATAGTCGATGTTCCGCGGCCGCCGGGTCGAGGCGCTTTCCAACTGCGAATCCAGCCGCCTAGCGGCGGCGGCGGCGTGCCGATTGTGCCGGTGGCGGCGGGTACGTGAATCGCAACGCATAGATGACGTCCGGATCGTCCGCCGCGGACGTTGCGGCAAGCGCGGTGTAGTCGAACTGATAGTGGCGCCGGCTGGTGAGCACGGTCAGGTTGGTCGCCACCTTGGCTGCCTTCGGCTTCAGAAACAGATGATTGTCCTGGCCGACGAAGGACAGTCCCTCCAAGTCCCCCGCCCCAAGACCGGTGAAAGTCTCACCGGCTTCGAACTCGAGATCGATCTGATAGCCGACGAAGCCGTGCAGCTTGTAGACCTCGTCGCCGTCGTAGGCGGCAACCCGGATACGGCTATCGACGATGCCCTTCTCCGGCACCGATTCGGCGCCGCGGAACTGTGTGGAGCACGCAACAGATCGCGCATGCCGCCGCTCCATACTTGCGCGTAGTGCCGCGAAGTCGAGTCCTATTGCTCATGGTGCAACTCCTTCGCAGCCGGTTGTTCCGACCAGAACTTCGGGTTCGGAGCGAAAATCGACGATCTTGAAGCCGAGCGGATTCCAGCGGCGCGTCCTTCGGGTCCTTGGCCGGATCCGCGTAGGCGTACTGGATGGTCGCAACCCAGTGGGTAAACGATTCCTCGGCGCCGGCGCCTTGGCGCGCGGCTTTCAGGTATCGCACCTGTGCCAGATCGGACAAGCCGCTGGAGCGCGTGAAGAAGCTCACCGAATTGACCTGCACACGGACCGTGCTGCCGTCCTTGTGCACATTGAGGGGAGACGCGGGATTGGTGGCGTTCCACAGCGCGTACCACGCCTGATTGCGCTGTGCCGAATGAAAGGCGCCGCATTCCTCGTAGTCGCTCTCCGCGGTGGCGAAGTTGAAGCGCTCGCAGACGGTCAGATAGTGCGTCAGAAAATACCGGGTCACGGCTTCCTCGGGAGTCGCATGGCCTGCGTACACCGGCACCACATCGACGATGCCCGTGCTGTTGTCGACCCGCACCACGAAGGGGTCGACGCGCTTCAAGGGCATGAGCAGCGCGAGCGCCAGAGCGCTCGCCACCGCGCACAACCAGCCGGCGCCGGCCACCCACCACGCCGTCGCGCGCACTGCGGCGAAACTGCGCCGCTCGATCCGCATCCCACGACTCCGCTTCGCGAAAATACTCCTGGAGTGCGGGCGCCGCGATCAAGGTACTCTCCGTGGACGATGAGTCGGGACGGCCGCACCGGGAGTGCCGGCCGCCGTTGCCGCACCGGCGGGCGTGGGTGGATTGATCGGCTGCAGAGTGCGCATCGCAGCGTACGCCCGGCGTGGAACATCCGCACAGCAGCGGTATCAAACAAATGATCAGACGCATGATTTCGCCCCTCCTTGGTAGTCTCGATTCAGCGGCGCATTTGCCGCCAACTGCGGCCTAGAGCTTCGATGCCGGCTCCGGCTCTGCGTGAACGAAGTGGCCCGAATGGACTGCCGCGCTGCGCGCCGCCCGGCCGGTGCCGAGAACGGGCCCGCTCACGGCGCGCCACACATACGGGCGGAGAAATTTTGATGCCGCAGTCGCGGCTCCGCCTGTTTTTCTCGCCCCCCAACCGATACTGCGACTCGCGAGGCCGAAAGAATTGAGCGCGACGCCGCCGGCCAGTCCCGCTGCAATCGGCATGACTTGGCGCAATACCAGAAACACCAATACGGCCATCAACACCATGTGCAACGCGTCGACCGTCATGATCGCCGTGCCTCGCGCCGCTGTTTGAGCGGCATACGATTGCACGACTCGGAGCAATAGAGCCGCCACCATCACGGTCAGCACCGTAATCAAGGCGTAGTTGGCCAGTTGCGCCATCCAGGCAGCGAAGAATCGCTTGGTGGCATCGAAGAACAGCGACCCGATGAACAGAGGTCCGAGCGCCAGCAGCACCGCCAAGGCGATGGTCGAGAGAGCGATCAGGAACATCGCATACACGCACAGCAGTCCCATCAAACACCAGACCACCGCACCGGCGATGTAGAAGCCAAGTTCGCTCCACAGAGTACCTGCCTTGGTCCACAGATTTCCCGCAACTGCGCCGCCGCTTTCCCAAATGGTATCGATCGTGCCCACCGGGTCTGAGCTCCCCACCATCGCCGCCGCAAGCTGCGCCGGTGCGTGATAGAAGGTGTCGACGATCAGCGTGTTGTAGAGCCACAGCCGCAGTCCCACCCCCAGAATCAGGGCCATGACGAGAATGCGTTTCAACCCGGTCACGACGGGTTCGTCGATCTTGCCCGTGAGATGCAAGTAACCCCATGCCATCACGTAGATCGTCGCCAGAGTGACCATGGCTGGCTCGAGAACCGACGCCAGGCGCGCCGTGTTGTCGCCGATGTACGTCGCCAGCTGACCGTTGAGCCACGTCCAAAATGTCGCGAAGAATCCCATGTCGATACCTCAATACCAATGACGCTGATCAGGGAGAGGGTTGGAAGCGGGTTTCAAAACGCCCGTGCGCGTCGATCACGCGTTCCCGCGCTTGTTGCCGAACGGCCGACTCCTGCGCCTGTGTCGCCTGATGCAGAAGCTGCAGCTTGGTCTGCTCGTTCTGCAGCATTCCCAGCTCGGCGCTGATCCTCGCCTGTAGATCGAGAATTGCTTTCTGATCCGCCGCCGACCGCGATGGCGGCGATCAGGCTTTGAATCGAGGCGAACCGGCCGCTCGCGTTCGCGAGCGCCTCCTGGGTCAGAGCCTGCTGCATGGCGCTCCACTGACGCGCCGCTTGAATTTGCTGCTGGTCGGCCGGAGACAGCGTGGCCAAGCGCTGCGGCGACAGCACGGCATTGGCGGCAAGGGCGCTCTGCACGTCGGCCGACAGTCCGGGATAGCCGCTCGGCCCTTGTCCCTGCGCGGCACCGGTCACCTGCGTCCAATTGGACGGCAAGTAGTTGCGTGCAGTGCCGCCGAGCAAGCGTTCCATGCCGCGATCGCCGGTCATGGCCTGCAGCGCTTGCTGGGCCGATTGCAGCTGCTGCCGTGCGGTCGCCAATTGCTGCTGCAGGGTCTGAACTTCCTGGACCAGCTGCACGATGGCTGGCACATCGATGACCGCCCATTGCGCCCGAGCAGCCGGCGCGATTGCCATCGAAGCCGCCAGGCAGCACGGTTGCCAAAAGGGTAGTGCGAGTAAGCATGTGTATCTCCTGCCGAATGAGTGGAGTGGTGGCACCGGTCAGCGGCCGCTCGCCGCCATGAATGGGGGTAACCAAGCGGTCGGATCGGTTCCAGTCGAGGACATGATCTGGTACATGCGCTCGACCTGCGTCGGCACGGCCGGAAATCACGGCGAGCTCGGCGTCAAAGCCCTTCAGATCGAGCTGACACACCACGCTGTGATGCGCCTGCTTGACCAGGAACATGCGCGAGCCCGGCTCGAGCTGCTCCTTGATGAGCTTGAACTCGCGCTCGGTCAGTCCGAAGCCCTGCGTGTATTCCTCGAAGATTGGCATCGGCGTTGGGAAAGAACACCTTGGTGGGCGTCTGCTCGATGAGGGTTCGGCTGATGGGGCTGTCCAGCACATCGCTCGCACTCTGCGTCGCGAGGCACATCACGCCATTCAGCTTGCGCCAGGTCTTCGGGCCGTCCTTGGCGAAGCTCTCGAACGCCGGATCGGCCAGCAGCCGCCAGAACTCATCCATCCAGCACACCAGCCGGCGGCCATCGAGAAGCTGGCGCACCAGATGGAACAGATACAGCGTGACCGGCGCCCGCGTCAGCGCGTGATCGAGAAAGTCCGTCACGTCGAAGCCGATGACCGGGCGGCCCGTCAAGCGCGGCACGACGGTGTCCCGGGATTGTCGAACACCCAGGCATAGTCGCCGCGGCACACTTCGCACCAGCGCGCCAGGCGCGCGTGCAGCCCTTCCGGGATCGGTCGGATCGAGAAATTCGATCAGCCGCGACAAGCGCCGCGCTCGGGTTCCAGAGCGCCAGCGTTCCGCGCAGCGCCTGATCCAGATCGGCCGCTTCGCGTGTGCGCGCCGGCAGGGCGCCGTTGCATCGGCCCCGCGCTCAGGTTCTGCAGCCACGTCTTCAGGAACTCGACATTGGCCGGCGTGGCCGGCAGCTGCAGCGGATTGAAGCCGGTGGCGACACCGTTCTTCAGCGGCAGATACTCGCCGCCCAGTGCCCGCACCAGAATCTCCAGTCCGCGGTCCTTGTCGAAGATGACCTGGGTCACGCCTTGACGGTCCAGCATCGCGACCAGGAAACCGATGAATACCGTCTTGCCGGAGCCGGTCGGTCCGCAGATGAACGTGTGGCCGGTATCCTTGCGGCTCCCGCCGTCGGGATCGGTGGGGTCGCTCGCGTGCAGCGAGAAGTAGTAAGGCGAGCGCGCGCTGGTGACGAACAGGCTCAGCGCATCGCCCCAGTGATTGCCGGTGGCGCGGCCCGGTCGGGTAGTTGTGAAAAGGCGCCATGGCGCGAAGTTGCGCGACGTGATCGGCGCCTTGCGCGGGCGCATGGGAAAGTTGCCCGGCAGCTGCGCCCAGAACGCGGCCTCCAGGGCCAAGTCCTCGCGCGCGACCGTCATGCCGGTATCGGCGAGAAGACTGCGCGCCAGCGCAACGTGATCGTTCAGCGTCTTGAGACGGCGTCCGCCGGCTGCCGTCGACGTCCAGTCCGCGTGACGTCGGCCAGCACCTGAAGAGAGAAATGATGATCGCCCATGACGAACTCGTTGCTCGTCAGCGCATCGAGCGCGTCCTTGAGCTCCGCGGCCTGCGAGACGGCGAAATCGCCGGCATTCGCCATTCGATTGAACTGCCGCTGCAGCAGTGCCTGGCCGGCGGCCTTGGTCAGAAAGGCAAAGGACTGCGTCAGCACGAAGGCGAATGGCGCCGACAGCAGCCGGTTGTACATGCCGACCACGGTCGGGGTCGGATATTCCTTGATTCCGAGCATCGCGCCCACGCGCGTCGCGGTCGGCGAGCGATACTCGATGGCCTCGGTGCCGAAGAACAGGCGCGTGGTCGCCAACGCTCGATTCAGCGGACCGCGCGGCAGCGGCATGCGTTGCCACTCGCCATTGATCAGCAGGCCCAGGTACTCGAGCAGTGACGAGCACCATACAGTCCCCGATCGATAGGTGCCCAAGAGCTCGGGCTCGTACCGCGCCAGGGAGGCCGCGAGGGTCTGCGCCAGTTTCTCGCAGGCATCGAGTGCATCGGCGAAATTCAGCTGCGATCGGCCCCGATGGGTTCGCGGCTAGGATTTTCGACGCCAAACCCGTCGCCATCCCCGACGTGGGTCGATAGACGACGGCGAGGTAAACCTCGTTGATCATCAGCGTCTCGTTCGCCAGACGGCGCCGATACTTCGTGGCGAGGTCATCGGCGAACGGGCGATCTGCACGGTGCTGCGCCGCGCACTCGTCCAAGTTCGGAGGGATTCCGGCACGGCGGCGAATCACCTGCGTCCAAAGCGCGACATTGGGGCTGCCGATGTTGCGCCACAGGACATTGAGCCGCTCGTGCCAATTATTGAGCTCCTCGTCATCGTTGCTTTCGAAGCTGGCGCCGCCCAAGCGAAACACCTGCAGGTAGTCGCCGAAAGCCGTTCGCACGACGGTCGGCGCCACGTGAGCGGTGTACGGAATTCGATCCGCCGCCGTGAACTCTCGGCGCAGTGCCACCGCGCGATCGCGCCTCTGCATGATCAGCCGCCCCCGCACGAAGGCATCACGCTGACAGCGGATACCTCGGTTGTTCGGCGGCCCCGCCGGCCGGGCAGATCGAGCACCAGGGACAGTAACTGCTCGCCTTCCAGACGCGCAGGTTCGCGAACAGCGCGGCAGCCGCGTGCGCGCCCACAGCAGAACGAGATCGAAGAAGCGCGCATCCCGCGCGCACAGCAGCACGCAGACACCGTGGATCGGGGCACAGAGCAACAGCGTCAGCAGATTCTTCGTCAGCAGGAACACCTCCATCGTGAACACCATGTTGAACAGCAGCGCCGAATAGGTCACGCCCCAGCGCATCGGCGGTCGTGTCGCGCCGACGAACAGGGGATCGACGATCAGTCCTTGATTGAGTTCGCCCATCGTTCTCTCCTAGACGCCGAACATGCCGCGTACCCACGTCACGATCTGCGGCGCGCCGAAGGCGATCGCGATGCCGAAAATGGCGCCGATACACCACCCCCAGGACATTCGGTTCGCCATGGCCATGCCGCCGAGCACCATCACGAGAATGATGGCGATGGGCGTCAGCCAGGCGAGAATGTTGGTCTGTAGCGCGGTCGCTCCCGTCAGAAAGGGCGAGGCTTGAGCCATTGCCAAGTCGGGCGTACCTATCACGAGAATGACCAGCAAGAACGGCGGCAGAATTTGCCGAATTCCAAGACGATGCGGGTGGGGGTGATGCACGGCGGGATTCCTTTTCCAAGCAAATGCAGGCGCGTCGCGGCCGGCGCGGGACGGTTGCTTCAAATCTCCGTTTCAAGCTCCCCTTCACTCTCGTCGCGCCGCGCCGCGAGTTCCTCGCGCTTGATCTTGCCCGGTGCGCCAAATCGAAAATTTTGTACGACGAATGAATAGTCGTACTGTTTTTCCCCTTCCTTGTCGGTCCAGTTGTTGGATCGGATCTGCGCCTGAAGAATGAGCTGGTCGCCCTTGCGCGCGTTGTTGGCAATCGCCTCCCCGAGACTCTCGAACGCCACGAACCAGAGACTGGTGACCGCTTCGCGCACGTTGCCCTGCTCGTCCTTGCCGGCATAATCGTTGCCTACCAGGCAAATTCGCGTGTAAGTGGTGTCCCCTTTGACGGCGAGTTCCGGATCTTTGGCGAGATTGCCGACGGCGGTTACTGTGAAGCTATTCATGACTACTCCTTGATGGTGGTGTTGCGCGACTCGAAGAATCATCCGTCGCGTGGCAGGCAGTCTGAGAGCAGCAATCGAGAATTTGAACTCGAGTAAACAGCGTGTTTGCAGAGAAACGAGCGGCACACGCGCAGGCCGCGATCGCCTGACGTGCAATGCGCCGGTTCCTCGGTCACGGGTTCGATGATGATGCCCGTCCGCCGCACGAACGCATTGAGCTGACTGCCGGTGTTCTTGGTTTGAGCCGCGACGCAATGGCGGTCTCGGTGAACATCGTCGCCGATACCCGGCCATATGGCCGGCAGCTCGTCCGTCACAGCGTCCGGTCATGCGCCCGGTTGAGATGGTCCGACCAGCGCTCGCCTCGTTGTACCGATGCCACAAAAGCTGCAAACAGCTGCCAATTCTGTTAGCTTTCCCATGTGCGAGCTGATCCCCCCATCGTGCCGGTCCGAATGAGCAACGTGTACAAAGTACTCGGTCTCCTGCTGCTGCTGCTGACGGCGCAGTACGGTGCTGTGGACCACGAGCTGAGTCACGTCTTCGGTGCCGATCGGGCTGAGCTCCGAATCGATGCAGGTGCCACGGCGGAAGTGCCCTGTGCCCTATGCCCCGCCTTTGCGCAGGTAATCACCCCGACTTTCGGCCACTCGTTCGAAATCCCCCTACTGATTCGTACTGCCTCGCAGCTCTCTCCCGAGCCGCGATTCGTCGCGCTGGACGCCGCCGTTCCTCGGCCGCGCAGCCGCGGCCCGCCCTCCTTCAGCTGAATCCAGTCTTGCAAAACTGATCCGCCCGAGCAATCGGCAGCGGCTCACGTCATTCAGCAATTGCGGAGTCCATTTAGATGTCCAGCTTTTCCCTGCGCAGTGCGGCCTGCAGTGCCGCCGCGCCTTTTGTTTTCCTAGTCATTACCAGTTCCCAGGCGGCGCCCGTGACAGAAACGGAGGCGACCGACACCTCGAGTCTGCCCCCGATCGTCGTCACGTCCCAACAGCTGGACGAAGGGCGTTCGCACATCCAGACGCAGACCGGTGCCAGCACCTACACCATCGACGCGAACGCCATCGCCGCCACGCCGGGCGGAGACAACACGTTGCTCAACCAGGTCATCCTGCAAGCGCCGGACGTCGTGCAGGATTCCTTCGGTCAATTCCACATCCGCGGCGAGCACAACGGACTGCAATATCGGATCAACGGCATCGTCCTGCCCGAAGGCATCAGTGTCTTCGGTCAATCCCTGGATCCGCGGCTGATCTCGTCGCTGAGCCTGATCACCGGCGCGTTGCCTGCGGAATACGGACTGCGGACGGCGGGCATCATCGACCTCACCACGAAGAGCGGCATTCAGGTACCGGGCGGATCGGTATCGCTCTACGGCGGCAGCCACGGCGAGGTCGAACCCAGCTTCACCTATGGCGGCGGCTCGGGCCAGTACAGTTATTTCGTGACCGGCGACTTTTTGCGAAACGACCTCGGCATCGAGTCCCCGGACGGCAGTTCGAATCCGATTCACGACCACACCACGCAGTATCACGGCTTTGGCTACTTCGAGGACATTCTGGACGATCAGAACCGGGTGGCGCTCATGCTCGGCAGCTCGGTCGGCAAATTTCAGATCCCGAACTTGAACGGCGTGCAGCCCTCCCTGGGATTGACCGTCAACGGGCAGACCACCTTTCCGAGCCAGGGACTCAACGAGAACCAGCGTGAAGTGACGCAGTTCGGGGCGGTGAGTTGGCAGCATTCGGCGGGAGCGCTGGACGTTCAGACTTCGTTCATCTCTCGATACTCGAGTCTCAGCTTCGTGCCCGATCCCTTGGGAGACTTGCTGTTCACAGGCATTGCGCAAGATGCGTTCAAGCAGAACGTCGCCTATGCTCTGCAGAGCGACGGGGCCTACCGGCTCAATGACAGTCACACGCTGCGCGCGGGCCTGTTTCTCCAGACCGATCATTCGATCAGCGACACCACCTCCCAAGTGCTCGTGACCGACAACACCGGGGCTCCGGTCAGCGATGTGCCGACGTCGATCGTCGACAACGGCTCCAAGACCGAATGGATCGAGAGCGCCTATCTGCAGGATGAGTGGAAGCTGCAGCCCAACTTCTCCATCAACTACGGCCTGCGGTTCGATAAGTTCACGGCCTTCACGAGTGCCAGCCAAGCGAGTCCAAGGCTGAATACGGTGTGGGAGGCACTTCCCGGCACCACGCTGCATGCCGGCTATTCTCGATACCTCTCGCCGCCGCCATTCGAGCTGGTCGGCGGCAAGGATATCGCACTGTTTCAGAATACGACCTCGCCGCCCTTGACCCCCCAGGCCACCTCGCCGCAGGCCGAGCGCGCGAATTATTACGACTTGGGCCTTCAGCAGAAGGTCACGCGCGACTTCACGGTGGGCGTGGACACCTACTACAAACAATCGGTGAATCTGATCGACGAGGGCCAGTTCGGCGCGCCCATCATTCTCACTCCCTTCAACTACCGCTTCGGCAAGCAATACGGTGCGGAATTCACGGCGAACTACACCACCCGAGAATTGACCGCCTATTTGAACTTCGCCGCGCAGAGCGCCAAGGGCAAACAAATCGAGTCGGCGCAGTTCAATTTTGCACCGGAGGATCTTGCCTATATCGCCAACAACTACATTCACCTGGACCACGAGCAACAGATGAGCGGGTCCGGCGGAGTATCGTACCTCTGGCACGACACCCGCTTCAGCGCCGACTTTCTCTGGGGATCAGGTTTGCGCGCCAGCCTGGCTTTGCCGCCCGGAGAGACCACACCCTACGGGGGTACGGTCATTCCCAATGGCGACCATCTGCCCTACTACACCCAGATCAACGGCGGCGTGTCGCACATATTTGCCATTCCGGGTGCGGGCACGCTGACCGCGCGCTTCGATGTCATCAACGTGTTCGACAAGGAATACCAGATCCGCAACGGCACCGGTGTCGGCGTCGGTGCGCCGCAATTCGGACCGCGGCGCGGTTTCTTTGTCGGTCTGTCGAAGTCACTTCCCGCGCTCTTCTAGCAGCGGGTGAAAATGAGCCGTGAGACCAACCCCCCTCGAGGTTTGGTCTCACGGCCTTGTTCTGGCTCCCGGCCCCACGATGCGTGGATGCACCGGTCGAGTCACATTCATCGGTGAGTCCGGTGGTTATTCAGACTTGAATATCCCTTGTCCGGCTGCGGCGTACTATTCCAGGCAGACCACCAGTTTCGCGGAGTGAGTGCGCCAATTGATCGGTATCACATAGGAGCGATCATGCGGCGCCGTGACCTTGTCGACTTCGTGCGCGATGATCGTCGGAACCGATATGACGAAATTCTTGCCGAAGTCGCGGCGCGCATTGCCGGAAATCGTGTTCGCCACTTCGCCGACGAGATCCTTGATGTTTTCATCGCTGGTGTCCGTCTCCTGCATGCGCATCAGCAGCACCGTGAGCATGCCGCGCGGCGCGGTAAAGTAGACCACGCCCTTGCGGCTCCCGGAAATGCCGATGACTCCCGTGTATTCGTACGCGCCCGGGTTTCCGTCGGTCACGAGATAGGGCGACCCGACGCTGGCCGCCTGCTGCGCCGACGTCTCGAAATAGTTGGTCGCACCCTCGATGAATGTACGGATTTCGGCTTCCTTGAGCATCATGCCTCCGACAACAGCTCTTCCAGAGCGTCATTCAATTGACGATCGGTGAACGGTTTGCAAAGAAACCCGTTCGCCCCTTTCTCGATGGCGTCCACCGCCGTCGCCTTGTCCGCGAGAGCGGAGACGACCAGGATCAACACGTTGGAGTTGATCGCCACCAATTGCTGCACGCACTCCACGCCGTCCATTTCCGGCATGGTCAGATCCATGGTCACCACATCGGGCTGTGTGCGGCGAAACAGCTCCACGGCTTCGCGCCCGTTGCTCGCGGCGCCCACCACTTCCAGGCGGGCGATCTGCTGCGAGCGTTCGATGCGGCGGCGAATGATGTTCGAGTCATCTACGATCATGAGCTTCAATGAAGGCTTTAACTCCGCATTCATGTCGTTACGCCGCCTCGCTGTCGTCCGCACGCTTGGCGGCGCGCGGCATCGTCATGGTGAGTCGCGTAAATTTTCCGGCGCTCGTCGCGACGGAAACGCGCCCGCCCATCTGATTGGTCAAATCGGCTATCAAGTTCATGCCGACGCCCCGACCCGCATCCTTGGTCGCGGTCTCGACGGTGGAGAAACCCGACTGAAACAGCAGCGAGAAGATCTGCTTGGTGTCCAGAGTCTGCGCCCGCTCCGCGGTAATGAAGCCCTTCTTCACCGCTGCGTCCTTGATGCGCTCGGGCGACAGCCCCTGACCGTCGTCTTCGACGATGAGCTTGTAGCCGGCATCGCCGACCGCCTGGAATGTGAGGCGCACCATGCCCTGCTCGGGCTTTCCGGCGGCCGCACGCACGGCCGGGGACTCTATGCCATGTACGATGGCGTTGCGCACGGCCTGGATGCCGATGTCCTTGACCGCGCGCCGATAGCCTTCGGGCACCGCGTCGAAGCCGACGCATTTCAGCGTGGCTTCCTTGTTGTTTTCACGGGCGACGCGCGCCGTGAGCTGCTGCAGCGCCGCCTCGACACCGGAATCGGATTTGCCACCCTGCTCCTTCTGCTTCTGCTTCTGCTGCTCCTCTTGCAGCACCGCGGTGATGGTATGAACGGCCTCCGGCTGGGCAACGTGCAGGCGCGACAGGCGCGACACCAATTCACTGACCGATTGCAGATGAGTCAGCAGATCGTCGAGCTTGATGACGAGCGGCAGGAAGTCGTTCCCCGACAGGCTCGCTTTCTCCCGCAGTGACTTCAAATCATCTTCGAATGCATGTGCGCGGGTTTCGATCGAGGACAGGCCCAGGGCGGCAGCCTCTCCTTTTACCGCGTGCACTTGCCGAAACAGGGTGTCGAGCTTCTTGCGAAACACACCCTCTTCTCGCGTCGGCTCACGCAACACCGCATTGATCATTTTCATCGCGGCATTCGAGTCGTTCAAGAACGACGACAGCTGTGCCGGGTCGATGTGCAGAATACCCAGCAGCGTATCGACCTGGCCTTGAGCTTGGCTCTGCGAGGCCTGCAGCTCGTTCGCGAGATCCACCCGCGCAGTCACGTCGGACACCGACACCAATACATGGGTCATGTCACCGTCGACCCGCACTCGATGGAAATCGAACTGCAGGTAGCGCGTGTCGAATTTGCCGTTGCCGCTGTCGAGGTGAACCTCCACCTCACCCAGGGGATTGATGGTCTTGACCAGTTTCTCGTTGGTGCGTTCGGCCCAAAGAATCTTGACGAACTTGAGCGCGGTCGCGAGGGTGCGCTCCGAAACGATGCTCTTCAGCAGATCCTCGAAGGCGAGGCCGGCGAAGTCTTTGCGTTGGAACAGGGTTTCCAATGCGCCGGAGTAGGCCGCTCCGATGATCAAATTCTGGTCGAGCAGGAACAGCCCGTCCTTGACCGTGCGCAGAATATCCGTGGTCTGCTGCCGTGCTTGGCGCAGGATCCCTTCCTGCCGTTGGCGCGCACCCATCAATATGGCCACCAAGGTCACCAGCGCGATCGCGATGACCAGGCCCGACAGCATCACCAGCCGCAACTGGGTCGCCGACCGCAAATTGGTCGATTGCAGGTCCGCCGCGATCGCTGTGAATTCGTCGTCCAACGCCGGCAACGCGTGACGGCTGGTGCGCAGCGCCGCGTTGACATCGAACTCCAACCGGCGTCCGCTCTCGTTCAAATTGGTGCCGGTGGATTCGTTATCTTGATACGGCACGCCGTGGTACTGGAGCACCGGATTCAGCACGGCCAGTTCCCTGGCCCAGGTATCGATCAGCAGCGCCGCATGTTTGCCGGCGATGGGCGCGCCGGTTGCCCCCGTGTCCGCCGTGAGCGCAAACCAGTTCACGGGACGCGGCAGCGTCATCTCATGCAATGCCGCATCGAATGCGGCGGTCGACTTGCGCAAGTCGTCGAGGGATTCTTGAACGTAACCGCGGGTGCCCAAACGGTCATGCACCGCTTCCAGCGAGGCGCGGATCAGAGTGGGATGACGCTGTTGCTCACCCAGCAACTTGAGCGCCGTGGAACTGTCCGCCACTTCACCGGCCAGCTCCAGTCCCGGTATCAGCACGATGGCGAGAAAGCTGAAGCCCAGGATGACGACCAGCACCAGCAAACCGGCCGGTGTCAGGAGCGAGCTGAGGAATTTGTTCAATCGAGATTTCATGAATTAAGCACTCCCATATGACTGGCTCCGCTGACCGATGTTCGAATGGGCGCGCTCACAGCGCCCAGGTCGTCGAGAAACAAGGATGCCGACGGATAGCGGTCGGCGGGATCTTTGGCCAACAGACGATCCATGATCGGCTGATAGCGCAGGACGTGCTGCGGCAGCCGCGGCACCGGGGCCGCACGATGGCCCTCGAGAATGTCGATCAGGTTATTGCCGAGATACGGCAAGGAGCCCACCAGCATTTCGTACAGCACCACCCCGAGGCTGTAGAGATCGCCTCGTCCATCCGGATCGCGATTCACGACTTGCTCGGGACACACGTAGTAAGGCGTTCCCGTGCACAGGTCTGACCTGGAGAGGTCGCTGGCTGCGAACCGCACGGAAGCCGACCCGAAATCGATCAGGATCAAGCGATTGTCGTCGGTCAACATCAAATTCGAGGGCTTCAGGTCGCGATGCACCACATGTGCGGCATGCAGCACCTGCAGTGCCTCGCCGATCTGCCGGGCGTAGTTGACCGCGTCAGCCTCGCTCACCGGATTCTTAAGGCGGTCGCGCAGACTTCCGCAGGGAAAGTATTCCAGCGCGAGAAACATATAGTCATCGTTGATGCCGAAATCCAGCACGTCGGCGATCGAGCGGTGATTCAGCGCCGACAGAATCTCGCATTCGCGAACGAAGCGCTGGCGATCGGCCGCGGACACCTCATACCGCCCCTTGAGCGCCTGGACCTTGAGCGCGACGGGCTGCGCCAGATCATCATTGCGCGCCAGATAGACGGCCGATGCAGTCGATTCCGCAATGGTTTTCACCACACGGTAGCCGGCGATTTGCGGCTGACGCCGCGGATCGGCTGCGACCGCGGCCCCGGCACTGCGCACCGGCTCCGCCAGGCGCTGCAGGGCCTCGCCCAATTCGCCGATCTTCACTGCGTGAATCGGCCAATAGTCATTGGCCCCCAGCTTGATCGTACGCGCGGCATTGCGCTCGTCGCCGCCGCGTGCAAACACGAATATGGGCAGACGCGGCGCTTGCTCGCGCGCGCGCGCGAGCCTTGCCAACGGTTCGACCGTACTGTCGCGCAGGCCGAATTCGACGATGAGGAGCAATGCGGCGTAGGTGCCGATGCGCTCCGGCGTCAGCACGTCGAAGCTTGCGCCGCTGATGCAGTCCGCGTCGAGACTCGGAATTGCCCGACGCACCAGCGATGCCAGCCGCAGGCGCAGTTCGAGATCATCGTGCACGACCAGGCAGCGGCCGGCACTGCGTTTGGCGGGGGCGATGCTCGACTCGAGTCGATCGCTGCTTGCGGAGAACTTGCTCATCGAGTGCTATTCACTGTTTCGCCATGTGAAACGCGATGCGCAGTTTCGTGCCGACCGCGATGGCTTTCCCATCCTGCGTCTGCGGCTTGTAGCGCACGCGCGATAGCGCATTGGTCGCAGCGGCCTCGAACACGCCCTGCGGGCTCGAACCCAGGACCTTGACGTTGGTGACCTTGCCCTCCGTCGTGACCACATAGGACAGATCGACCCATCCCTCGATACTCTTCTTGAGCGCGTCGCGCGGATAGTCGAGGTCAATCCCCTTGAGGCGCGTCAATGAGGCTTCCGTTACTTCCTGAGCGCCGGCCGGGGTCTGTTTCAATTGCGCCAGACGCTGGTTGAGCGCGGTCAAATCGGCGGAAGCACCCAAACTCGCCGCCATCTGCAGCAGTGCTTCGGCTCTGGCCGGCTGGGTGGTATCGAGCGCGGCACGGGCTTGCTCGAGGATTTGCCCCTGAACGGCACTGACCATTCGAGGCAGGGAGCTGTTCTTGGGATCCGCGGTGCGCAGCTGATTGACATAGAACAGCGCGCTGTCGTTGTCGGGCTCGGTCAGCTTGCCTTGCGCGAGGCGCGCCTGCGCGAGTTCCAGGTATTGCGGCTGTTCGGCGACCGCCGCGGCTTGATTGCGTGCGGTGTTCAGATCGTGCTGCAGACTCGCAATGGTAGCGGCCGGAACGCCGTAGTTGTGCAGGTCGGCAAGCAGCCGCTCGGCGTCGGCGAAGCGCCGCTGATCGACGGCTGCGCGCACCGTCTGCGCAAGCCGCCGAGACAATTCCTGGGATTGCGCCTGCAGTACGGCGGCCGGGGCGCCCGCGGCCCGAGCCTGGCCCAGGTAGTAGGCGGCGCTGTCGTTGTGCGGCTCGATCAATTTGTCCTGCTGCAAGCGCGTGTCGAGCAGCTTCACGAAATTCGCGACATCGAACTCCTCATGCCGCCGCCGCAGCTCGTCGTGCAGCTGCGCCAGCTTCGCACTGTTGAGAGACTTTGCGCGGGCTGCCTCGTCGATCAGTTGCGCCGCACGATCGAAATTCTGTGCGTTGATTGCCGCCAGGATCTGCGCCGGACCGAACTCGGCGCGCAAGCTGGCAATGCGTTCGTCGAGCGCGGATAGGCGCTTGTCGCCGGGATTGATGCTGCGGGCGGTCTCGAGCGCCTGCAGCGCGACGTCGAACTTCCGTTCGTCCAAGGCAGACTGCACTCGCGTAAACAGAATCTCCGCGAGACGCTGCAGACCTTGGTGAGCCTCGCCATTGTCAGGATCGAGACGCAGGGCATTTCTATAAAGCGTCAGCGCACTGCCTTCCGCCGGGTCGATGAAGTGCCGGTCGAGCATCGCTTGCTCTGCCTTCTCGACCAGTAGATCGACCCTCTCATCCGCTCCCGCACCGGCCGCTGCGCCGCCCGATGGTTGCGACGCCTGCGACGGGCTCGCCGCCGGCACCTGCTTGACCGGAGTATTGCCGGGCCGCAGGGCGATGTAGGCCCCGGCGAAGGCTATGAGCACCCCGGCGATGATGGCTGCCGGTATCCAGGGGAATCTTCGTGGACCGGATGGCGTGGCAGTCACCCCGTCGGCAGACCCGCCTGCGGCAGATGACCCGTGAGCGGACATCCCCGCGCCAGGCGCCGCGGCGCTGCCGTCGCCGAGCAACGCCATGCGCGCATTCACCTCGTCCTGTGCGCTCTCCAGGGCTGCGGCGAAATTGGCAGCCAGTATCGGCAGCGGCACCACAGCCACGACTTGCCGGAGCGCAATGGGGTTGGTCCACGCGGCGGCGCCGCTCGCTTCGTCCAGCGCGATCACCGCAAATCGAGTGGAATGCAACTGCAGCCTGGACAACACGCCGGCAGCGTCGGATTGATGGCGCGCGTCCCACAGGACGATGGCGGGCTGTCCCGAGGTCGTGGCCGTCAGCAATTCATCGACGGAGTCGACCTGTTTGAGAACCAGATCGCCGCTGACATGGGCACCGATCTGCGGCCACAAGGTGTCATCGGCGGTGATGAGCAGCACCGCGAGCTTGGCCCTTTTTGCCGCTACAGGTTGACGCTGAGTGGGTTCCGCCGCGGCGGACTCACTTTTTCTAGTTGCGCTTTGCACCACCCATGCTCTCCAGTTGCCATCAAGTCAGTTTTGCTGCACTGCGATAACGCAGCCTTCACGAGGACGCACGATGGCGTCACCACGCAGGCAAGATCCTTATGGAAATAGGGTTTCGGCGAGATGGCTTGGATCACATTTTGGAGGGGGTCGATGGCCAACCCCGGCCGGAGTAGCCAAGGATATGGCAAAGGTGAGAACTGCTTCGCAGATGCCGCGGCAGCCGTCCGGTCCGCGCCGCTTGCAGCCCAGTGCCGCCTCGGATGGCTTCGCCGTTGCCGGCCTGCGTCTCTATGATCACTGGAGCGCGATGCGTCCACTGCCGCCCTTGTGACACAGATACTGAGTCCGCGGACCCAGGGCTGCGCCGGGACCGCACGACGATGCCGAACCTACGTTCAGCGCAGCGCTACGGTCGCCGCCCCGATGATCGGTGCCTGTCCCGCGGGCTGCACCAGGACGGCCACGTCAGTGGAGTCACGCGGCAAAGAATCGACCCGGGCATGGTACTGCTGCTTCTGCCCCGCCCATCGGCCGAGGCTGTGGAAGTCGCGCACGATATTGAACTCTTTGAGGGTGCGCCCCGCATTTTCCCCGCGGCCGATCGGTGAGACGGCGGTGCGCAGATACGCCACCAGCAGAACGTCGCTGGGAGCGGCATTTTGTTGCGCGTCCAAGTCGACGAGAACCTCACCGTCACGGACCGACAGTGCGACCGCAACGCCGTCGCGCTTTCCCGCCAACGCCCTGCTGATGGATGCCCGGTCGCTGCCGACGAAATCCGCATGCCCGTCGATGACCACTTGCGGCGTATAGACCGACGAAAGTCGCAAGCTTCCCGCGTAAGCGCGCTGCCGCTGGACCGCCGCAGGCAGACCGAAGCGGTCACGCCACCCCAGGTCATCCCAATAATCAACGTGGAAGGCGAGAGCGAGAACGTCGCTGCGCTGGGCCAGTTCTCCAATATACGTCTCGGCGGGCGGACAGGAGCTGCAACCCTCGGACGTGAACAGCTCCACCACCGCCGGCCTGGACTGAGCGTTCACGCCGGCTGAGCCCAGTAGTAAGGAGCCGGCAATCAGATAATGATGCAGTGATGATCGCATTTTTCGCCGTCCCCCGGAGTAGTTACCGAGTAGACCGGCGGCTTTACAGAAATATTGCGCGGCAGTCGGTGCAGAACCATGGTCAGCCGCTCATGAGCAGCCGGCACAATGCCGCAAATGCGGGCAAGGTCACCGGATCGTTGCCCGCACTGGTCGCAATCGGATGAGAACTAAAGCGCGCCACGACCACCTCGGCCCGCGGCGCAATATACAGTCGCTGACCATAAATGCCGCGACCCTCGAAAACATCCAGAGGGCCGTGAGACACCCACCACATGTTGCGGTAGGAATATCCGGGCAGAAGCGTGTAGCCGGCCGTGGCGAATTTGCCGGGATCGGATCCGCGCCGAATGTCGGCGATGACCGCGGCGGGCAGCACCTGCTTCCCCGCCCAGGCACCCTCGCAGCGCATCAACTCTCCGAAGCGGCAAAGATCGCGCAGGCTTGCGTTCAACCCGCCGCCGCCCATCGGCACGCCGATGGAATCAACCGCGAGGTATCCGTCCTCTTCGCAGCCGATTTGCGACCAAATTCTTTCGCTCAGCATGTCGGCAAGCCCGACTCCCGTGACGCGCTTCATGATCCAGCACAGCACTTCGGTGTTGACGGTCTTGTAATCGAACGCTTTGCCGTGCTCTCCAGCCTTGCGCAACGTCACCAAGTATTCGTAATAATTTTTTGGCCCCGCATATTCTGGCCCGCGAGCGCGCAGGCCGCCGGCGCGCGAGTAGTCCCAGATGTGCGCCCGGGGATCCGCATAATCTTCCGAGTAGTCCACCCCGATCTGCATGTCGAGCACTTGCCGCAGCGTCGCATCCTCATAGGCCGTCGCCATCATCTCGGGCAGGTAGTGCGCTACTGTCTCGTGTTCATCCAACAGGTGTTCATGAATCAGCGTTGCTGCCAGAGTGGCCGCATAGGACTTCGTGATCGAAAAGCAGGCGTGCGGCCGCTGCGGTTGCAACGCCCCAAAGTAGCGTTCATAAACGCGCCTTCCGCGATGCAAGACGACGATGCCGTCGGTGTAGGTGTGGGTGAGCGAATCGGCCCAAGTGTGTTGCCGCCCCTGCAGATCCTCGAATGTCATCGCGTCGATCTGCGCCTCGCCGTCGCGAGCCGCGACGCCGAGATTGTTCGGTGTGCCGGTGCCGCGCCATACGGCGGTGGTCGGCAACAGTTCGCGCATGTGCGACAGGCTCCAGCGCATTTGCGGAAAAGCCAGATACTGGTCATCTTCGAAGCGAATCCGCTTGGCCAATGGGGGCGGCGAACCCTGCATGAATTCGAGCGCCTCGGGATCCGACGCACCGCCATCCGGGTACTCGATACCGTCAAACTCGATCGTGCCGGTATTCATTGCGTCCCTTTGTAATAGTGTTGAATACGAATCGACCCGGGGCTTTGCGGCCGTGCGCCGCGTCCTCTCACCGATCATATCAAGCGACGCCGAAAAGCGGCGCATAAACCCGCCGGGCATGACGCCACGCCATGAGTCACTGTGCGACCTTGGCCGGCATTTCTCCTCACGGACATATCTTGACAGCGGGAGGGCCCGGTACTATTGGGTCTCTATGCGTTCCCCCTCACCAGTCCGAGACATGCCATGTGCAGAAGCATCAAGACCCTGTTCAACTTTGAACCCCCGGTGACCGACGCTGAAATTCAAGCGGCGTCGCTGCAGTTCGTACGCAAGATCTGCGGCTTCGCAAAACCTTCACAGGCCAATGAGCCCGCCTTTCTTCTGGCCGTCAACGAAATCACAGCCACGTCCCGCGCCCTGCTCAACACGCTTCAGACCCATGCCCCGACGAAGAACAGGGAAATCGAGTCCGCCAAATTGCGTGCTCGGGCGGCGCAGCGCTTTCCAACGTGATGCCGCCGCGACCTTGAGAGATCGCGCATCGCAGCACCGCCATCGGATCATTTCATGAGTTGGGTGCGCTCTTCAATGAAGCCACCACGACTTGGCCGTCCTTGACGGGTAAAGAAGCACCCGGATCCACATCCGTGTGCACGTGGTGCTCCTGGCCTTTGTATTCGTAGACCACATCGAATCCTGCCGGCTCCTCCTTCGAGTCATGTACGGTGCTGCAGCGCTGTTCCGTGGTGGTGTAGGTGTCGTTCTGCTGCGTCTTCTGCTGAATCTTATTCCCGGCGTAGCCGCCGGCGGCCGCACCAGCGACGGTTGCCAGCGTCTTGCCGCTGCCGCCACCCACCTGATGGCCCAGAATGCCGCCCACCAAAGCGCCCACTCCGGTTCCGAGCAGTCGGTTTTGATCTTTGACGGGCTTCGTATGCGTAACCGCTTCGTCGTGGCATTCCTGCCGCGGAACCCTGACCGTTCGAGTCAACGGCCTGACGCTGACGACTTTGGCCGTATGGGCCTTCTGATACATGTGGTAGCCGGCGGCGGCACTGCCGGCGGTCACCAGAACGGCTCCGGCCACTGCGCCGGTCATAAAAGATAATTTCATCGATGATTCCTCGTTGTTCTTTACCGGCGCGCGGCTGTGGACAACCGCCCGGGACCCTCATTATCGCGAGCATGACTCGCCGGATGTAGCTGTCGGCGGGTAGAGACACCAATCTTTGGCCAGCCCGCGCTGCCGGGCGGCAGCCCCATAAGGAGGCCTCGGCACCCAAGGGAAGACCCCCCGGGCGTGCGCGCGGCGGTCATATCGGCGACAATTGGTCCCACAACAATAGCCCTGGGGAGTTCCGGTGACTCACGCTGCAATCGTCGGCTGGGGCAAGTGCCTGCCGCCGTCTGTCCTGACGAATCACGACCTGGCCACATTCCTGCCCACGGACGATGCATGGATAGAGACGCGGACCGGGATGAAGGAGAGGCGGATCTCTCACGTTCCCGGCATCGAACTCGCGATCACCGCCGCGCGCCGTGCTATCGCCTGCGCCGGCATGCGCGGCGAAGACATCGAACTGGTCATCTACGGCAGCTGCAGTAACGATGAGACGGTGCCCAACAGCGCCTCCGGCGTGCAGCAGCGCATCGGCGCGACGCGCGCGGCGGCATTCGACGTCAATACCGCGTGCACCAGCTTCATGTATGGGCTGTCGATCGGCTCATCGATGATCAAGAGCGGCAGTCGTCAAGAACGCACTGGTGATAGGCGTCGAGCTCATATCCCAGTACATGGACTGGGACAATCGCAACGTGGCCGTACTGTTCGGCGACGGCGCCGCGGCCATGGTGCTGCAGAGCTCGGAGCACGAGACCGGCGTCATCGCCGAGAAGCTCCAGTGTTACGCAGATTCGCGGCAGATCCTGCGTGTGCGCGGCATGGGTACCATGTACGCCAATCTGGGCGTGCAGTTCGGCCAGACCCGCTGGGACTTCGATGGCCAGGAGATTTTTCGCAAGGCAGTACAAGGCATGAGCGAGGCCAGCTTCGACGTGATGCGCCGCGCCGGCGTGACGATGGATGACATCACGCTGGTCGTGCCGCACCAGGCAAACCTGCGCATCATCGACGCCGTCGCCAAGCGAGCGGGTGCGGGCCCGGAAAAGGTATATCTGACGGTGCAGAAGTACGGCAACATGAGCTCAGCCACCGCACCGGTCGCACTGGTGGAGGCCGTAGAAGAAGGCCGCGTTGCACCCGGGAACCTGGTGTTGATGCCCGCGTTTGGAGGCGGACTGACGCTGTCCGCGCATTTGATCCGCTGGGGCGAGCGCACTACACCGCTGCAATCATGCGACGCCGAACTGCCGCCCTGCTCGAAGACCGCCCTCGAGCTGGTGAACGAAATCCGCGCGCAGAAGAAGCTCGGCGAGACCGAAGTCGGCCGCTTCGAGACGCTGAGCTTCTCGGAGAATCGCACCGGCTGAAAGCGTGCCGGGAAAACCAATCAATGCGACTGAGCCTCCGGAGCAGCATTCGAATAGCGCTTGCCCGCGGGCACGTTGACGGAAGCACGAACGGCCGGAGGATTTCCGGGCGCGCGCCCGGAGGACGACTGCGCCTCGGCCGCACTGATTTTAGCCGCGATCCCGGGCATGGCCGGTGCGAGCGCAGCCGCGCGGCGATAGTAGCGAATGGAGTCCGCGGGACGCTTCGCCCGCATCAGAGCATCCGCGAGGGCGGCGAGCAGCGCAGGGTCGCCTGGACTCCGTCGAACGGCATCGTAGCAAGCGTCGAGATTCGCACGCGCACGGCAGCGGACAGAGTCGCCATTCAGCGCCGCTGCGGCTGCACCCGTGGAAGACGAGACCGGCTCCCGCGACCACACGGCCGTGGACAGGATCAAGAATGCCAGCACTAAATACTTCACTACCGACATCGATAATTTCGTCCTTCCAGACGATGAGACATGCGCGCCATCATTGCTCAATGTCCCTGACCAATCGGATTCCGACGCTGCTGGTCCGGTAATCCGTAGCGAAGTGGTTTCGATAATCGGCGCGCACATATGCCGGAGTACTGAACCAGGAGCCCCCGCGCAGCTCGCGCTCGGCGCAGTTGCCGTCCGTGCGTGCCGACCCGTCGACCGGTGCGCCGGTGTAATTTTCGTGCCAGCAATCCTGAGTCCATTGAAACACATTGCCCAGCATGTCGTTGAGGCCGAATGAATTGCCTTTGAACGAACCCACGGGTGCCGTGTAGACGTAGCCATCGTCACAGGCGAATACCGTCCACCCCGGATACCTGTGCGCCGCGCTTGCATCGGCCACGTTCGCGTTTGCACATGCGTCCGATCCGTCCCGATTCCAGGGCTGCGCGGTCTCGCGGCCGGCGCGCGCGGCATATTCCCATTCCGATGCGCTGGGCAATCGGTATCTATGCCCGGTCGCCGCCGACAACCACTGCGCGTAGGCCTGCGCGTCATTCCATGACACACAGGTGACTGGGTGCACTCCGGTTTGTGTGAAGCCCGGGTTTTCCCAACTGTTCATGGGTTGACGCTTCCACTCTCCGTCGTAGGTGTCGCAACCTCGCATGTCGCGCCCGGTCGCCGCGATGAATTGGTGGAATTCATCCACGGTAACGGCATTCGTCGACATGGCGAGCGGACGGCCGATCGCCACCCAATGCAGCGGCTTTTCGTACGCGGCGCTTTCCGCGCGCGCCGAGCCTTGCTTGAATCGACCCGCGGGCAGCACCGTCATGGCAGGACAGGTCGGACAATCACGGATCACCGCGCCCGGCGCCGGGAGGACCGCGGAGGGGACCGCCGGCGTCGGCACCTGTGTGGGGACCGGTTTGCGGTGAGCAAAGAACCAGGCGACGGCAGCGACCATGCACACCGCAGCACTCACCCCGATCGCGCGGGCGACCGCACCGGACTTGCGGACTTGGCTGCACTCGAGTTGCGAAAACCTGGGTGCCGAGAACTCAACGAACTGCGTGACCGTCGATACGCGGTTGCTCCTGCCGTCAAGTTCATCCGAATCGATGGCTGCCGCGTCCTTATCGGCCGGTGCCTCCACCTCCACGGCTACAGGTTGAGGTGCAATTCTTTCCCCAGGGGACGACGGCGCAGGTACTGAGTTCGAAGTTTGATCTTGCGTAGTATCTGAGTTCTCTTTCTGGACCTCGGAAAATGCGCGTGCTTTTGACTTGGCCCGCTCTATCGCGATGGTGACAGGAGTAGCTATTAGTTGAGCGGGAACTGGATCCGGGAACAGCGCTCGCTCTGGACTCGAGTTCGAGGTCAACTCTGCAGGCCGCAGCAAGGTCACCGCTGGACTCGTTGCCTTGGCTACAACTTGCGCGCTCTCCGTAGGCAAAGCGACTGGCGTGGGCCGTACCAGCGGTGCGGATACCGGAGATACTACATCCGCGGGCTCCGGCGCTGGATCCGCGAGTTCTGGCACTGCGTCTGCGCCTTGCCCCGGCACTGCATCGGCCGCCTGCCTCGGCACCATATCCGCGTCGGCACTACCTTCCCCCGGCAGAGCAACTGCCGTCTCTCCGCCCCGCTCCAGCGCGTCATTGAGAAGATCAAGCACTGGCGCGCGCGCATACTCCGGCAGCGGTTCGATCAACTCGCGGCACCGCAGAACTTCCAACAGTTCGATTGGCGATGCGCCGGTCGTGAGGAGTAGTTCGAGCTCCGCCAGAACATCGGTGTAAGTGAAACCGCCGGTCTCAAATGCACGCAGGACCTTATCGAACATCGAAGCCGCGTGAGAGAGTTTGAGGCGCATCCCGCACTTTCTATCAGACTTTCCACTGACGCAATCGTTGAACCCTCTCGAGCGACGGAAATTTAGGTCATCCATCGTCGGAAATTTTCTCGAATGTAAAAATTACCCGGTGAGTGAATCCGGGCATCGATGAGGGGGTTGCGCCGCGCCGACCGGTATGTCGATGGCGGAACGCGGGGGTAGCGTCCCTCACGATGTCCACCCTGCGGAGCCTGGAACAGGTCGAAGAAGAAATTGTGGTAGCGGAATTGCGTGCCGAACACTCTTACTCTGCGGGACCAAGGAGAGGGCGCCACGGATTAGGATTTGTCCCCTTGCGTTTTCTTTCCCGCAATAGCGGAGGGTTGGCGTGGTCCCGTCTTTAATCTCTGGGTATCAATGTCAGGGTGTCACCCGACAGAGGGGTCCGGTCAGAATTGCTGCATGACAGCATTACATTCGCCCATTCCGATGATCCGCACCCCGATATGATTCCAATCACAGGTAGCCGAATGTCCCTGCCGGCACTCTATATACAACCAACCACGGTGATATCCCGGCAATGCCCCCAAGCGACCTGCCTGAACCGAAAAAGACCTTGGTCGAACGACTGTTTGCACAACACCGTAGTGCACTGCAGGCGTTCTTCTATCGCCGGATCAAGACCAAGCACGATGCCGCGGATTTGGTGCAGGAGGTCTACCTGCGGATATTGCGCGTCAAGGACGCCGATGCGATACGCAATCCCGAAGGGTACCTCTACACGGTGGCCACCAATCTGGTGTACGAACACTCCGTTCTCGCCCGACGTCAGGGGGTGCCCCTGGATCCCGATCAACCGTTCGTCGAGGGTGAACCGGCCGGATCAGCCGGGTTCGAAGAGTTGTTCGACATGGAGACACGAGTCGTGCGGCTGCGCGAAGTACTGGCGCAACTGCCGCCGAAGTGCCGAGCCACCGTGCAACTGAAATACCAGCACGGAATGAGCTACCAGGAGATCGCCGAGCGGCTGGGAGTATCGCCGCATATGGTGCAGAAGTACTTGGGATCGGCATTGGGACATTGCCGTCGGCGTATGACGCGAATGAGGTAAGGGAATGAACGCATCGGATGCACAGATTCGTTCCGCGATCACGCAGGTGGCCGCGGACTGGTACGCGGCCCATCGCGCAGGCTCTCTGTCAGAGACTGAACGGGCCGCATTTCTCGCCTGGCTCAAAGCCTCGCCGCTGCACATCGAGGAGTACCTCGGAGTCGCGGCACTGGAACGCACTCTTGCCGTGGCAACCGCCGAATCATCGATGTCGATAGACGCCTTGGTGGAGATGGCACGGCGGGATCCGGCGGAGGTCGTCGTGAACATCGCCGAACCCTTGGTCATCCGCGAACCGGCCTCAATGCGCCCGCAGCCGCGGCGCCTGTGGCGCCTCATAGCCGCCGTCGCGGGCGTGAGCGTGGCCGGCATGTGCGCGCTCTGGGTGGTGCGCGGTGGCGACACTGTCGCCGGAGTCAAGACCTATCGAACCGGCCATGGCGAGCAGAGTACTTGGCCGCTTCCCGATGGTTCGACGCTGCACGTGAACACCGACAGCCAAGTGACGGTGCGATTTTCATCGACGGCGCGAGTGGTGGAGATCGATCGCGGGGAAATTGCGGTACATGTCGCCCACGATGATCGCAGGGCTTTCCGCGTCCACGCGGGCTCGACCGATGCGGTGGCGGTCGGCACCGAATTCGATGTGTACCGCCGGCCCGACTCGACCATGATTACCGTCATGACCGGCCAGGTTGCGGTTTCCGTCGGTCCGGTCGGACCGGGCCGAACCACTCCGGCCGGGCCCTCGGGCGTGCTGCGTGTCGGCGGGGGCCAACGCGCCAATGTCATTGCCGGCGTACTGCCGTCGGCACCGGAGCCGGCCGATCTGCAAGAGACGACGGCATGGCTCGAGCGGAAAATCATATTCGACCAACGTCCGCTGGGTGCCGTGGCCGAGGAGTTCAATCGCTACAATGACATCCCTTTCACGATCGACGACCCGGCGCTGCGTCGTGTGACGATCAGCGGCACCTTCAACGCCGCCGATATCGAGTCGTTCGCCGCCTTCCTCGATTCCCTGGACGGCGTCCGGGTCGAGCGGCTGCCGACAGGTTTCAAGGTCTTGAGTTCTCACAAGAAAAATACATCCACGATCCGCAGTTCGTGAGCATCCCCGAACCCGGGGCGGTGACTTCGTCGCGGAGCCTCTGGCGAAGTACCGCCCGTTCAGTTTAGAGTCTAGCCCGCCGAAGTCGTCATCATACCGGGGAAGAACGCATGGTCTGGCTAGGCCATCTAACCAGACTGTTTGCGCTGGGGCTGCTATTGGCGGTCCGGACCTACGCGCTGGCGGCCGACGAAGCACCATCGGCTCGAGCTATCCCCACCACCATCCCGGCTCAGCCGCTGCCGCAGGCCTTGGCCGCTTTCTCCGCCTCGACGCGTCTGCAATTCGTCTACGTGTCGCAGCTCGCTCTCGGCAAGGTCTCCCAAGCGGTGCCTGCCGGCCTGCCGGCGGCCGCGAGTCTGGAGCACCTGCTGCAAGGCACGGGCCTCGACTTCCTGTTTCTGAACGAGCGCACCGTCAAGCTGTTCGAACATCCGAGGACCGCACATGCTCCCGCGCCGGGGCCGGACCGGCCGTCGACCGGCTCGGCCGCTGCCGACGACTCGCTCGACGAGGTTGTCGTGTCGGCAACGAAGCGCAACGAAATTCTCAGTACCTTGCCCATGAGCATCACCGTGCTGTTGCCTGAAGACCTGGACGCCTCCGGAATGCAGGGCATCAGCGGCATCGCCGCCGTGTCCACGGGAATCGAATACGATTTCAGCTCGCAATATGGTCCGGGAATCCTGACCAATATCGCCATCCGGGGGATCAGCGCCAACAAAGGGGATGCAACCACCGGCATCTATGTCGACGACACGCCGATTCAGACTCCGCACACCGTGTTCGGCAACGCCTATCCAGTGACATTCGATCTTGCGCAGGTCGAAGTGCTGCGCGGCCCGCAGGGCGTGCTGTTCGGCCGGGGTGCGGAAGGCGGCGCCATCCGCTACGTGACCAACGAAGCGAGCACGACCACCGTGAGTGAGCTGTACCGCTCCGAAGTCTCGACGACGGAGCATGGCGGCACCAGCGTCGAGTTCGGCGCCGCCGCCGGTGGTCCTCTGGTCAACGACGCTCTGGGCGCCCGCGTGAGCGCCTGGTATCGGGATGACGGCGGCTACGTGAACCGCATCGATCCCTTCACCGGCGCGGTGGTCGATGCCGATGCCAATCGCTCCGTGAGCAGGGCGGTGCGCGTGAGCCTCGCATTCGAACCCAACGATTCGCTGCGCGTGACACCGGCGTTCAGTCATCAGTCGATGAACCTGCATGACACACCGTCGTTTTACGCCAATCCCCCGCCAAACGGGATTTTGGACAACGGCAAATTATTGCGGCAGCCCGCGGTAGACGACCTGACGATGGAGTCGCTCACGGTGGTGGATCGAATGGGACCCGCGAACCTGACGGCCATCACCTCGTATGTCGACCGCACGGCGGCGGCAACGGTCGACTCGACCAATGAGGCGGCGGTCGTGTATTTCAACGGCTTCGGCAACCCGCTGGGTCCGGAGTTTCCGAGTTCCTATGCGAACGCGGTGCCCACGCTGCTGACGCTCCATCAAATTCAACTCACCGAGGAGATACGGCTCGCGTCGGCGGATTCAGAGGCACCCGTCAAGTGGCTCGGCGGAATTTTCTATTCGAGGCTGCGCCAAGACTCGACGCAGGACACCTATCTGATCGCCGCGCCCGCGAACCCGGGGACACTCACTGACGACTACAACACCATCACCGAGGGCTCGGCGTTCGGTCAGGCCCAATGGTCGCTCAACTCTCATTGGAACCTCGGCGCCGGAATGCGTGCGGGTTGGCTGGAAAGCGTGGGCTCCTCGCACGGGTCGGGCTTCATCGACGCGGGATTCGCGCCTTACGCTCAAAACAGCCACCACGAAGTGTTACCGCCCACGCCTCGATTCGATCTGTCATACCAGCCCGACGGGCACAATTTGTTCTACACCGCGATCGCCAAGGGACTGCGGGCCGGCGGCAATGCCGGGCAGCAGCAAACGTGCGGCAACAGCGTCACCCCCTCCTCGTTCGGACCGGACTCGGTCTGGAGCTTCGAGGTGGGTGCGAAGAACCAACTGTTCGACCGCCGTCTGCACCTCGATGCCAGCCTGTACGACATTCTCTGGAAAGGGATTCAAGAGCGCGTGCAGGACGCCTGCGGCAATGCCTTCACAGCCAACGCGGGGGCTGCAAGAAGCAAAGGGTTCGACCTTGCCGCCGATGCCCTCATCACCGACCGATTCCATCTGGCGGTAGCCGTGGGTTACCTCGATGTCCGCTACACTCGGACCCTGACCACGGACGGACAAATCACCGTCTTTAGCGGCAGCGTCGTGGGCGGCGTTCCCGCCGTGCCGGCACCGTGGAGCGGAACCGTCAGCGCTCGCTACGAGTGGCCCCTTACCGGTGTTACCAACGCCTTCCTGCGCGCCGAAGAAATCGCACATAGCCACAATCCGGGACCGTTTTCGGAATTGGAAGCGACCTATTCCTCCACCTACGATCCGAGACTGGGCGCGGACCCGGCAACCTACCTGCTCAACCTGCAACTCGGCCTGACCTGGTCGGGCGTCAACGTTCATTTCTTCGTGGACAACGCGACGAATACGCAGCCTCTGCTACAGCGCTACGCAGACGCGCCCGGCTCCGCATTGCTGTACGCCTATACCTTGCGTCCGCGCACGATCGGAATGACGGGCACCTGGACCTTTTAGATCGACGCCAGCGTCTCGCCGGCGAGCGCCACCTCGTCGAGCGCGACATAGCGTGCATGAAACTCCGGCGGCCATCTCGCCGGGCGCCCGCTCGACAACACGATGCAGGCGTATTCGATCTCGGCTCGGACGAGGGTCGCGCCATCCGATTCACGCCGCACCTGAAAGCGCCTCCGAACGCGCAATTTGCCTTCGGCTGGCAGGAGCCAGGTCGCAACGCGAATCGTGTCACCGAGCACCGCAGGACGAAGATAGGCAATCACACTGCGCACGACCGCCATGCCTCGATCGAGTTGCAGACATCTGCCGATCGGCAGGCCGAGCGCGGCGGAATGCTCCCAGGCGGCGCGATCGAACCAAGTCACATACACCGCATTGTTGACGTGATCATAGGCGTCGATATCCGCTCGAGCGACGGCAAGCGACGCAAGGTAAGGGGCCGGCAGATCCCAGTCCGCCCATTCGCTCCCGCTCATAGTGATTTCCTACTCATCAGTCTGCCCGGTGTCGATACATGACGGCGGAGTATATGCCACCGCCTGCGAGGCAGACCGTCGATGGTCTGCGGAACTGGGGGACGAGCGTCATCGAGGTCAGCACCCGCGACGAGTAGCGGGAACACACGTGTTTAGATAGGCGGCAGCGCCCTCTATCGAACAAAAAGCGCCGGGCGTCTCGCCCGGCGCTTTCACTGCGCGGTCCAGCCCCCGTCGATTGGAATGGCGGTGCCCGTGATGTTGTGAGCCTCGGGCGCGCAAAGCCAACAGGCCAGGCGCGCAATTTCTCCGGGTGAGGACAATCGTCGCGAAGGCTGTTTTTCCGCGACCATGCCTTCGAGTGCCTCCTCGCTCGACACACCGAGCGATTGGCTGCGCTCGGCGATCTGCGGGGCGATGATGGCGGTATCGACCCATCCGGGGCAGATGCAATTGACGGTGATTCCACCGCTTTCGGCGGTGCCGAGCGGGGCGTATTCGAGCGCCGCGACACGCGAGAGTCCAACCAGGCCGAATTTGGCGGCGACATACGGCGACTTGTTGATCGATGCGACCAAGCCATGCACGGAGGCAATATTGATGACTCGCCCATAACCCGCCTGCGCCATCTGCGGCAGCGCATGACGCATGGTTTGAAACGGCGCCGACAGGTTGACCGCGATGACCTCGTTCCACATATCGGTGGTGATATCGGCGAGCGGACCCGTGCGTTGAATGCCTGCGTTGTTGACGAGCACGTCCAACGCTCCCCAGGCCAAGACGCGTTCCATCAATGCGCTCACCTGGTCGGAGTCTCTCAAATCACCGGTGAAGAAGCGCGCCTCGGTGCTTCCGGCATGGCGCATTTCCTCGACCACGGCTTTCGCTTCGTCGGGCGTGGCGAGCCCATGCAGCGCGATCCGCGCGCCTGCGCCGGCAAAGCCGAGCGCCACAGCCTTGCCGATGCCTCGGTCAGAGCCGGTGATCAACACTAATTTATTCCTGAGGCTGAAGCCGGTCATGTCGGCGCGCCGGCGGGCTCATTGCCCTGCGTTGTCATCGACTCGTCTCCAAGCATTGCAAGATCCCATCTACTGCATCGACTGTCGTCATGCCTCAGCCAAACACGCTACCGGGGCCGGGCATGTCCAGCCAGAACGCGCGGATCTCACCATAGGGATCATCCACGACTCGCGTTGGGTCACCGAATACCATGGTGGAGCGATGGATCGCATCGAAGCGAGGCCAGCGGGGTATGAGTTGACCGTTAGGATCGCCGGTCTTGGCGAAATTAACCCAAGCGGTGGCAAGGGCGTCGCACATCATTTGCGCATCGCGGCCGCCGCCGCCCACGATCGCTTCCCGTTCATTGTGGAATGAGGCAGCGACGTCCATCGCATGCACCGCACCGAACTTGGCATCGTGTGCGGGACTGACCCACTCCCACAAATAGGTAAACACCGGGGCACCCCCCTGCGCGGCCTTGAGTTCGGCTTGCGAATGGGCGAAGCGCCGGAAGCCCGCGTCGGTGATCATCTGCGAATACAGCAAATAGGGCGACTTGGTCGGAAAGTGCCCACGGTACAATGCCAGCAGGGAATCCGCTTTCGCGCCGTAGCTGGCGGCGAGTATTTGCTTGAGTTCCGATTCGGTCAAAGCAAACGTATTGAAGAACAGACCCGCGTCATCCAGCGTCGTCGAGACGATGAGCGGCACGTCGCTGGATTCGAGCGGCGCCGCGGGATGAAAGGGGTCCGCGACCAAATTGACGCCGTCGAGTACGGGCGAAAACAAGTGCGCGCCGACTTCCGTTTGTGCCGCCAGCAACCGGGTCCATGGCAGCGTTTGAATATCGCGCAGGTTCGTCTTGGATAGCCCGAGCTTGCTCACGAATCCCTCGGCGACTCGGGCGCTGTCTTCTCGGGACAGATGACGCAGCAACGATCCGCTTTGCACTGCGGCGCGGTGAAACAGCCCGCGCGCGGCCGCCATGCCGAGCAATGCGCTCACCTTCCAACCGCCCCCGGACTGTCCGAAGATCATCACACGGTGAGGATCACCGCCAAAATTGGCGATGTTGTCGCGTACCCATTCGAGAGCGGCCACCAAATCCAGCATGCCCGCGGCACCCGCATCCGCCCAGGCACCCGAGGAATCGAGATCGGTGAGATTGAGATAGCCGAAGCTGGCCAACCGGTGCGTGACAGTAACCACGACCACATCGCCGAAGGCGGCCAGCTTGGCCCCGTCGTACATCGGATTATTGCCCGAGCCGAGCGCAAAACCACCGCCGTGAATCGACAATAGCACGGCCCGTGCGTCGCCCCGGCCGGTGCCCGGCGTCCAGATGTTCAGGTGCAGGCAATCCTCGCTCATGCCCCCGAATGCCACGTTGAGGTCAAATTGCACCAGCCTGGCATAGTCGTTGCCGCTATCCGACGGCAGTTGCGGCGACACCGGCGCGTGGCCGAAACAATCCCGCACGCCGCTCCAGGGGGCAGGACGCTGCGGCCGCATGAACCGATTCGTGCCCGCGGTCGAGGCGCCGTAGGGCACGCCCTTGAACTGGCGTATAGCCGCACTGATCAGTCCGCGAACCTTACCGTTCGCGGTTTCAACCGTACAAAAGTTTTCCTCGGTCACCGTGGCGCGTCGGTCGTGGCTGCGATCAGTGGGTCTTGACCCTGACCGACAGTCCCACCGTTCGGGGCTGCGTGAGGAAGACCGGCACTGGCGCCGGCCCCGGCGCGGCAAAATCGTATTGGTTGGCAAGGGTGTTCGCCGACACCTCGCCGGCCTTGTCGAATACGTTCTTCACGAACAAGCCGAACTCGACGTTGTGCGGCGCGTTGACCGCGAGATTGAGGTCCGTGAGGTTGTACGAAGCAAGCTCATATTGCGGGCTGACTGGTGTGCCGAAGGCGGTGAGTCGGCCCCCGACGAAGCGGTCGGTGATCGAGAAGACACCGGAATAGTCGCTGACGATGTCGAAATTGTACGCCGCCACGAGTGCAAAATTATAGCGCGGCGAGAGCGGCAGCCGCGCGCCCGCGGTCTTGACGCCGAGCACCGGTGCGGCAGTGGACAGCCTCGCGTCCGTGTACGCCGCGGACCCCCCCAACGACAGTGCGGGAATGATGCGATAGTTGAACGCCAATTCGGCACCTTTGACTCGCGCGTCACCGGCATTCTCCAATTGATTGACTCCGCCATTGTTGACGGTGACCTGGATGTCTTTCCACTCGATGTCGTAGATGTCGAAATCCAGAGTCGCCCTCTTGTCAAACAGCGTTGATTTCTCACCGATTTCATAATTCCAGAGCTTGTCGGGGCCGAAGGTAGGATTGCCGAGGCCCGGCTTCAATACGAAATTCGGACCGCCCGGCCGAAAGCCGCTGGCCACACGGGCGTACACCATCGTGTCCTCCGTGATGTGATATTTCGGGTTGAACAGATAAGTCGTCACGTTCTGATCCGACGTGGCTACGGCCGGCGTCAAAGGCGTATTGGACCCCGTGGCGAGCAGCCCGACAACGGTTTCTTCATAGGCCTGACGCTGTTTGCTGTAGCGCACGCCGAGGCTCACATCGAACTGCGGAGTGATGAACACATCGCCGTCGGCGTAAACGGCGTACTCTCGGTAGGTGCTCGGCAAGAAGCTCGTGAACGGCTGCAGACCAAAGAATGTCCCGCCCGCGTTCGCTTCGTCGAACAGATCGACGATCTCTGAAGTCTTTTCCGTATCGAAGTAGCCACCGACGAGCCATTGAAAGAAATCATTGGGATGCGATGCCAGGCGCAGTTCCTGGGTGAATTTCTTCGTCGTGGTGTCTACGAAGAGACTGAACGGGTCTTTGACGACGCTGTTGAAAGCAAACGAGAGAACAGGATCATAGACATAGCTTTCGTCGGTGTGGCTGACGCCGCGATTGGTTTGCAAACCGCTGATCGACGTCAGTTTGGCGAAGGGCAGGTCGTAGTTGATCACTCCCGAGTACAGCGTCAACCCGTACTTCGACGGCTGGAACGTCGGGTATGCCTGATCATAGGTGCCGACCGTGGGCTGGTGTGTGACCTTGTCGCGGAATGCGACGTCGTCGCTTTCGCCCGGTATGTGCTGCGTCAACGCCGTCAATCGGATGTCGAGTTCATCCGTGGGCTGCAGCAACACGGAAATTCGGCCGCCCTCGGATCGGTCCCAGCCCTGATTGTCGCGATGGTAGACCGGGTCTTTGATGTATCCGGAATCGTAATCCTGCAGGCCATCGATGCGCACTGCACCGATACCGTTGCCGAACGGCAGGTTGATCATACCGCGGTAGGCATGATTGATGCCGCCGTGCTCGGTGGACGACACTTCCGCGCCCACGTCGGCACTGAACTCCTTCAGATCCGGCAGCGCGGTGATGTACTTGAGCGTGCCGCCGAGCGAGGTCGCGCCATACAGAGTTCCTTGCGGTCCATTCAGCACTTCGACCCGATTCAGGTCGAACACATTGATGTTCAGGGCCTGGTATCCCAGTCCGAATGAGGTGCTGGCGCCGAGGGGTACGTCGTCCAGATACAGACCGATCGCGCTGCTCAGCTGGGAGCCGGTGGTGACGCCGCGAATGACGATCAAGTTGGTCTGCGGACCGTTGTTGGCATAGCTCAGGCCGGGCACGAACGCGGCGAAGTCCGCAAAATCGTGGGCGTTCATCTGATCCAAGGCACCGGCCGTCAAGGCGGTGACTTGGCCGGGTACGTTCTGTATCGATTCCGAACGCCGAGTGGCCGTCACGATGACCTCCGCCAACTTGGTGTCGGATGCCGCGGTACCGGACTGCTCCCCGGAAATACCCCCCGAGGCCTGGGCGGTGGATTGGGCCACCACGACCGTGGCGCCAAGCGATATCGCAGCCCCACAGAGGAGTGCGTAGGTGAAACGTGATGAAGCCATTGAACAACCCCCACATTTGGCCAATTTTAGGAACCGTGCCGCAGCGGCCGATTCTCTTCTCGCAATTCAGCGTTTGCTGAAATTATGCCAAGCCCGGTGCGTTGTCAAGAAAGCACACGCAGCGCTCAGCAGCGCCTGCCTCCGCGCGAATCCGCGTTCCTGCACGTTGCACGGGGGCGACAAGCCACTTCCGATCCGATGATTTTCCACAGGAACCACGGCGCTGCTGGCACAACGGCAACGCCAGTGATTCGCAGTGCGCGAAGAATATGCAATCATCGGGCGGCGCCCGGAGAGTTGCCGGAGCAATTTCCGCACGCATTAATTCAGCGATCGCCAAATTGACAGCGGCGGCGCCGGTGAGGCAAGGTTTGCGCCATCCGTCAATTCTCGAGCCAGATTCAATCAGGGTTTTACTTGACCAAGAGCGAACAAAAATCACCGTCGAAGGTGAAGAAAAAGGAGCCGCAACGGCGCGGCCGGCCGAGCCGGTCCGAGGGTGGAGTCAAGGCACGTGGAAGACTGTTGGATGCGGCCGAGCAACTGTTCGCCGAACGGGGCTTCTACGGTGTGACGACGCGGCAAGTCGCGTCGACCGCCGGCGTCGACGACGCGCTCATCTACTATCACTTCAAGAACAAGTCCGGTCTGTTCGATGCCGTGTTCGAGCGTCGTGCGCGGGTACTGATTACCGCGCGCCACGATTCGCTGCGTGCGTATGTCGCGAACAGTCCAAGCGTTACCGTCGAGGGGGCCGTCGCAGCCTTCATCAACCCGATGATCGACTTGTCGCAGAAAAGCGATCCCGGCTGGAAAAGCTACTTCGCGTTGGTGGCACAGATCGACAACACCCCCTGGGGCGGCGAGATCATTCATCGCTTTTTCGACCCTAGTGTTCACGAACTCATCGACATACTCCAAGAGGCGCTGCGCGGAATTCCGAAGCGGGAGCTGTATTGGGCGTACAACTTTCTCGCGGGCTCCATGATGCTGGCCCTGTCGGAGACCGAACGCGTCGACCGGCTTTCCGATGGACTCTGTCACGCCAAAGACCTCGATGCCGTGCGCATTCGGTTGGTGAACTACTGCGCCGGCGGCTTCCTCGCCATGGTCACTGCGGAGCGGCTCAGCGGCCGGGCCTAGGCCTGATCCAATCATCCCGGCGAAGACCGCAGGTCGAGTCCAAGTCACAGATCGCGGCACGGCCGGCGGTAGCGACAACTAGGTAGTGCATTCCGCAACGTAGGGACTCGCTCCACGCAAATTAGGAAGCGTGCCCGATGCGAATGGCTCATCCGACTCGCATACTCCCGCTCCCGTTTACTGGAACGGTCACGCTCCAATCAAACCACACTGAAAAAGCTCAGGAGTAATCATCATGAGTCAACTCGAAAAGAAATCGCGCCGTGGAAGCGCGAAAGAACGAGGAACACTATCGACATGGGCCTTCGCCGGCGTCGCAGGGATATGCCTCAGTTTCGTCGGAGTCGGCGCGATGGCGGGACCCCCAAGCCTAACCTTTACGGTCCCCGGAGTTCGACCGGCCGCCGATCCCGATGTACTGACCAAGGTGGTTCGATATGGCGAGCTGAATCTCCAGAGCGACGAAGGCGTTGTGATCCTCTACAAGCGAATCACGGCTGCAGCGGATTACGTTTGTTCGACGTATGTGAACCGATCCAATCTCCGCGTGGCCGCGAAGTGGAAGGACTGCCAGACATCCGCGATCTCAAAGGCGGTAGTGGACGTCGGACATCCGCGCCTCACCCGTTACGTCGCGCAGATCAGGCATGAGCCGGTCGAACCCACGACTCTTGCTGCACGCTGATTTGCCGCACGCTGAGTAGTCACCAACCCGCGTGGGTCGGCCCGCCACAAGCCGACCCCGCGCTCGTTGTTTGTACTCTGACCTAGAGGGCTGGAGCCCGGAAAACACGTAGAAACGCAAACAACGTAGGTGTACTCTAACCCTGCCCACCACGGAAGGCCCCCTCATTGCCAGCGGACTCGTGGATTACACGAATGTCCCCTAGCGATGCTGTGTGTCCAATTTCTGCGAGGCCGCCGCCACATGCTTCTAGAGAGAAATGAGCATTGGGCCATACTTCGGGAATGCTTCTCGGGAGCGCGCACCGGCAAGGGGCGCGTGGTGGTGGTGGCGGGTGAAGCAGGCGCAGGCAAGAGCTCACTCGTCGACGCATTTACTGCCGGCCTCGACCGCTCGATCCAGATTCTGCGCGCACGATGCGATGCGTTGGCAACGGCACCCCCGCTGGGCCCGCTATTTGAGATAGCACCTGTGGTCGGGCCGGCGCTTTCGCGTGTGCTCCGCAGCGACATGACGCGACACAACATCTTTTCGACATTTCTTTCTCTCATCAGCGAGAATCCCTGCATCGTCATCTTCGAGGATGTGCACTGGGCCGACCAGGCGACGCTGGATTTATGTAGATTCCTGGGCCGGCGAATTGCACCCACCTGCGCCTTGTTGATTCTGGTTTATCGGAACGACGAGATTGACCGCGCGCATCCGCTGCACACCGTATTGTGTGACCTGCCTCGAGAAACGACACGGCTGCAGGTCAATCCATTGTCGCGGCAGGCGGTAGCCAAGCTCGCTCGGGCCGCCCGCAGACGAATTCCCGGCCTGTTCGAGCGCACCGGCGGAAACCCACTGCTCGTCACGGAGACTTTGGCGGCGCCCGGGACCGGCATTCCCCATGGCGTACTCGACCGCACCTGCGCGCGCATGCAGGCACTCTCGCCTTCCGCAAGACTGGCCGCGGAACTCACCAGCGTGGTGCCCGGCCGCATTGACGTCAGGATCCTGGAGGCTGCGCTGGATTCAGCATTCGCAGCGATCGATGAATGCACGATGTACGGTCTGTTGCGAATTGAAAACGGAACCGCCGCGTTTCGGCATGAACTCGTGCGCGAAGCCTTGTATGCATCGCTTCCGCCGCGGCACCGCCAGTCGCTTCACGAACGGGTGCTCGAAGCAATGCTGGCGTCCGGGCGGGTACCGCCCGTGAATTTACTTCACCAGGCCGTCCTGGCGCAGCGCAGCGACGTCGTGCTGACCTTCGCACCCCGCGCCGCGGCTGACGCCGCGTTTCGCGGGGCGCATCGAGAGGCGGTCAGACTGTATACGGACGCGCTGCAGTGCGCCGCAGAACTACCGCCGAGCGAACGCATCGCGTTGCTCGACCCGCTGGCCCGCCAATGCATCTTTATCGGCGACACCGAACGGGCCCTGGCGCTGCGCCGCCAGCAACTGACTCTGGTGCGTGAATTCGGCAGTGCGGAACAGACAGTGCAGGTGATGTGCGCAATCTCGCGGCTGGAATGGTTCATGGGGCGACGCCCCGAGTCGGAGCAGGATGCCGATCAAGCCCTGGCGCTCGCGAACGAGCTGCCCGTGAGCACGGCGACAGCGTGGGCTTATGCGAATCGCGCGCAGTTGCACATGTTCGCCAGTGAGACGGATGACGCGTGCAAGTGCGGTGAGCGCGCGCTGCAAATGGCCGACCAAATCGGTGCGCAGGACGTCCGGGTGCAGGTGCTGAATACCATAGGCACCGCGTGTCACATTCGCGGTGATCGGGACGGCGTGTCGTTGCTGGAGGAGAGTCTCGCGACCGCTCTGGCCGAACAATTCGAAGAACATGCCGTGAGAGCCTGGAGCAACCTTGCGTGGACCTCCATACGTTCGCGCGACCTCGACGGGGCGAAGCGTGCGATCGATGCCGGACTCGAGTACTCCGGCGAGCGGGACCTTCCGATGGCCAATGCATTCCTGATGGGCTGGCGGGCGCAGGTACACATGCTGAGGGGCGATTGGCCGAGCGCGCAGACCGACGCGGAGTCGGTCGCATCGCGCAAGGAATTCCCGCTGCAAATCAGGTTGCCGGCGATGCTCTCCCTGGCCTGCGTGCACATTCGCTGCGGCGCCGCGTGTGCGATGAACTTGCTCGACGACATTGACGCAAGGACCCAGCGCATCGGCGAGTCGATGCGGCGGCTTCCGCTCGCCCTTCTATTTGCCGAATACGCGTTCTTGGCCGATGAACCGCGGCTGGCTGGGCGCGCCCAGGAAATTGCGGCGCCGTGGAGCACCTTGAAGAGCGAGGAGTCGTCTCTGGTTGCGCTGAATTATTGGCTCGGTCGGATCAATCCGGCCGAACCTCTCCCCGACTCAACGGACAATCCGTGGTCCATGATGCGCCGCGGAGAGATTGACGCAGCGGCAGCCATATTCAAACAGCTGGACCGCCCCTACGAAGTTGCCCTCGCTTTGAGCAGCGGCAGCGTTCAGCAACAGCTGACAGCACTGACGGAATTCGACCGGCTCGGAGCGCTGCCGGCCGCCAGAAAGTTACGCCAGGCGCTGCGCCGTGCTGGCGTACGATCCCTGCCGCGCGGGCCCCGGTCCTCGACCCGCGCGAACCCGGCGGGACTGACCCGGCGCGAACTCGAAGTGCTGCACCTGCTCAGCGACGAGCTTAGCGACTCGCTGATTGCACACCGACTGCACGTCTCGGTGAGGACGGTCGGACACCACGTATCGGCGATTCTGGCCAAATTGGGCACCCACTCCCGCAGGAAGGCGGTGGAGGCCGCCAGAAGCGGTGGATTCATCACCCTGTCGACACGCTCGGTCATTAAGGAATCACGGGCCACGGCGTCGTGAATCGGTGCCTATCCGGTGGCGTATTAGACTCTACTGTCCATCTCTACGGTGAAGCGCACGTTGTCGGCGGCGTACAAGGCGAAGTCGGACGCACTGGATCAAGGTCAGCGCGTCGGAATCCCAAAATGCACAGCGGCATCTGGATTTCAGGTTTTTTCAGGTCGCAAACAGTTGCCCTTCAATGTCCTTGAACGCCTTGAACTCGAGCGCATTCCCGCTAGGATCAAGGAAGAACATGGTTGCCTGTTCACCGGGTTGACCTTGAAATCGAGTGTAGGGTTCGATGACAAAATTCATTCCCTGCCGCTCGAGGCGGCCAGCCAGTTCATGCCAGTCGCTCAACTCCAAGACGACACCGAAATGAGGTACAGGGACACCGTGACCGTCGACCGGATTGTAATGCGACGCCAGCTTTCCCGACTTGCCCAGCGTTGGATTGAGATGACAGACAAATTGGTGGCCATAAAGATTGAAATCGACCCAATGTGGGTCGCTGCGCCCTTCCGTGCAGCCTAATATCCGTCCATAGAAATTACGAGCCTCCGCGATGTCGCGCACCTGCACGGCAACATGGAAAGGTGTCAAGCGTGTACTCATATCATCAATCTCCCAATAGCGCAGCGCCGCCATGTCGGCTCGACTGCGCAGGCATTCGAACTCGCGCAATTTCAGCGAAATAGCTTGCCCCGGGGCGAGTATGTCGTCGTTGAAATCGCATTCCGAATTGTGGAGCGTAATCCCGCCTCCGTCCAGATCCGTACCATTGCCGAGAAACACAAACGCACCGGGCTTGACGCTCAGGAACGCTGCGAAATCTTCCGACACCATCGCGGGCTTTGCACTGCCGTCGACCCCGTGCGTCGCGAACCAAGGTTTGCGCCAGCGATCCTTACTCGAATTGTCGACTCAGATCCGCGGCCACTCGCTCGAGCACTCCGCGCCAATCGCCGCTGCGCGTTTGCCGGTAGAGAGTGACCGAGGGATACCACGGGCTATCGTTTCGATCCAACAACCAGCGGCAGTCGGAATTGAACGGCAACAAGACCCAGGTCTTCTGTCCCGTCGCGGCACTGAGGTGCGCGATGCTGGTATCGACGCTGATCACGAGATCCACGCATTCGCACAGCGCCGCGGTCTCGGCGAAATTCAATTCCCGCCCCAAACTAAAGTCGTCGTATTGTGCGGCAGCGAAGCGCTGCTCAGATTCGTTGAGCTCTTTTTGCACGCTAAAATACTGAAAACCGCTCGGCAGATGCGGCAGCAATTGAGCCAGCGGCAGACTGCGCTTGCGGTCATCCGGGTTGCCAGGATCACCGCGCCACACCAAACCGATCCGGGGTTTGGCGTGCGCGCCGAGTTTGTCCCGCCAGCGCGCGACCCTCGCAGGTGCCGCGTGCAAATACTTTGCGGCGGGAATCGTGCCAAGTTCGACCTTGAGCGCCAACGGCAGGCTCAACAGTGGGCAGTGAACGTCGAACGTCGGCGGCGGCAGCGTGTCGGCGAGTAGCTGCGAGACGCCTTCTAATTGCGCGAGCACTTCCAGCAGCGGTTCTTGAACTTGAAGGAGCACGGTGGCGCCGAAGTCGCTCACCCACTTGGCAAAGCGACAGAACTGCAAGGTGTCGCCTAGGCCCCTTTCGCTGTACAGTAATATGGTCTTGCCGGCGATATTGGAAGCGCCGAGCCAGGGCGGCTGCAAAAAACCTTTGCGCGCCCGCAAAGCACGGCCGTTGGGTGTTTCCCAGCGCCATTCGAATTCTGGCCAGCCTCGGGCGAAATCCCCTTGCGACAGCCAGGTGATGGCTCTGCCGAAGTGCGCCTCGGCATGCTCGGGGCGGATGGCGATCGCCATATCGAAATCCGCCAGCGCCTCGTTCATTCGATTCAAGGCTGCGAGCGAAGCACCCCGATTCGAATGCGCATTGGCCAAGTCCGGTTTCGTAGCGATGACTCGATCGTAGAGCTCGACGGCCCGATCGAAATCGCCTTGTTGAGCCGCAATGAGCGCAAGCAGTGACAGGGCTTCGAAGTGCTCAGGTCGCCCTCGCAATAGCTCCTCGCACAGTGTACGGGCGTCATCGAGCCGGCCCTTTCGGTGCAATACCAGCGCCTGCTGCATCATGAGCATCAAGTCCGACATCTTGCACGTGGCCGTCGCCGCCGTAGCTGGTCCCGAAAATTTCCACGTGAGACCGTGTGGCTCCGCAGGCGAGCCACATTCGGCCACCAGCCTACTCAGTACGAAACTTCAAAGCCTGTGCAACGCACAGAGCTTGTGCCCGTCCAGATCACGAAGATAGGCCAGATAGAGCTTGCCCGCGCTGCCCTCGCGCACGCCCGGGGGGCCTTCACAGGTGGTGCCGCCGGCAGCAAGGCCAGCCGCATGCCAGGCATCCGCATGAGCGGGCGACGCAGCAGCAAAACCGATCGTCATACCATTGGCGCAAGTCGAGGGCTCGCCATTGATGGGCGTCGTGACGGAGAAAATGCCGGTCGGCGTCCGATAAAAAATCCTGTGTCCATCGACTCTTGCCGGCGACACGCCAAGCGTACCAAGTACGGAATCATAGAAAGCTTTCGCGCGCGCGAGATCATTGGTTCCGATCATGATGTGGGAAAACATCGACCCTCCTTTATGTTTGCGAATTGACTCCATCCAGTATACCGATCCGCTACACCGGTGTGTCTTCGCTGTGAGCCGGCGAAGTGATTGGACCCGATCGGCCTCGCAACCATTTGATTGTGGTGGCATGCTCGCCAAAACTCTGGTCAGTCTTCAGCGCCGGTTCACACACTAGATAGTTAATCCACGTCCGGCAGAATCGGGACTCGCGCTGAATCCGCCGCGCCGGGTGTACTCCCAAATGTGTCGAGCCTGGATCAACGTACCGGACGTATCGCGATGGGGGTCGGCGATTTGATCGATTTCGCGATCGAGTCACAGACCCGCCGTTAGCTGCCGCCCCGACACGCGGATTTTAAGCCCGTTGCCGAAGCCGTCGGATAGGACTCCCGAGAGCGCCAGGCTGGAATCGGCTAAGCTCACACGGGTCGACGGTATTTTGGCAAGGTGGGATATCGATCGAGGGGGGGGGGAACCATGTCGGCGGCGCTGGTGATCGTTTATGCCTGCCTTGCGGCCGTCGAGGTCGCCGTCGTCGTCGCCTGGGTAATCGCAACGCGCAGGCACCGCTGGCCAGTCCGCCCGTCCGCCGGCGACGTGGTGATCGGCGGCGTGACGAGCTTCCTAGACACGCTCGGCATTGGGAACTACGCACAGATCACGGCGTTGTTCAAACTGCGCAGGCACCCGCCGGACGAACTGATTCCGGGGACTCTGAACGTCGGCAATGCCGTGGGGATCCTCATCAGCTCGGTGCTCTTCATCACGGCGGTCCAGGTTGATCCCACGCTCCTGATGGCGATGGTCATCAGCGCCGGCGCGGGCGCCTGGATCGGCGCCGGCATCGTCAGCCGAATGCCTCGCCGCGTGATCCAGGTGTTCATGGGCGTGGCGCTGCTACTCGCCGCCGGGTTCTTCACAATGACCAACCTCGGCATCATCCCGCCGACCGGTTCGGCGATGGGGCTCGGGGGCTGGCGGTTCGTCTTGGCGGTCGGGGCAAATTTCGTCCTCGGCGCGCTCATGTGCGTCGGCATCGGTAACTATGCGCCCTCGATGGCGCTGCTCGCATTCCTCGGAATGCACCCCATCGCCGCCTACCCGATCATGATGGCGAGCGACGGCGTGTTGATCCCGGTGGCGAGTCTCGGTTTCCTGCGCTCCGGCCGCTTCGCGCCCGCGGTGGCGGTCGGGCTCACGCTCGGCGGGATCGTCGGCACGATCGCCGCCTTTCCGCTCGTTAGGATGCTCGGCGACCACCTCACGCTGATGCGCTGGGTCGTCACGATCGTCATCGCGTATGCGGCCATCGCCATGCTCCGCTCCGCCCGGGACTAGGTATCGCGGCGCGATTCATAGGCCTCCCCCGCTTGGGCAAGCGTATGCCCAAGCAGGGAAGCAGTTACCGTCAGTGTCGCCAATAGCCTATGCACAGACTATCCTCTGTGCTTAGCCGACACGGTTGATCGCGATGCGGATGGCGACCTGTTGCGCGCCTACATCGGCCGGTTCCACCGTAAGCACGCCTTTCCAATGATGACCCTCGCGGTCATCGAACGTCATGTCTGTCGTCAATGGGCCGGCGGATTTCGCTCGGAAACTGCCCGGCGCCCAAGGTCCATCCAATGCATATTCTTTCTCATAGGCGGCTGTTACGGTGCCGAACACCTCGGTCGCCGTCAGCTTGGTCTTATACCAGGTGGTGGTTTGCCATCGATCGTTATCACCTCTGAGATCGAAGTCGAATTCTTCGCCGATCTTGAGCCTGTGAAGGGAGGGGATCAAGCGATCGGCCATGGTTCCGCGGACGAAGTGGCCCTTCGGGTCCCAGTCCAATTCCATCACCAGGGCGACGCTCCTTCCGGCGCCTTCGCCCTTCATGACATCGACCATGTGCAACGCGCCGTCGATGCCGGCTGACAGACCCGCTGTGGTAAGGATCTTGCCATTGTCAACGACGCGCTGATCACCGACGACCTTGATCGCGGGGTATGCGCGCCGCATCCGGACGATGTTTCCGGCCGTCGTGGTTGCCGCCAAACCATCGAGCAATCCGGTATTGGCCAGGGTGAAAGCTCCATTGCACACGGACATCGTGTGCTCGGCATGCTCAGTCTGGCGCTTGATCCAGGCCACGGTCTCACTACCCTTCGGTGCCTCGTAACCGCCACCGGGAATGACGATGAGATCGGCCTGCGGCGCATCGGCAAAAGTGTATTTGGGCGTCAATTTAATTGCGTCGCCTGCCGCGGTCGTGACGGGATCTTTGGTCGCCGCCACCGTAAACACGTCAAAGCCGGCATCGGAAAAAACTTCGAGCGGCCCGGAAAAGTCGACGAACTGAACCGCATTGAAGATCAGGATGGCGACTTTTTTGGTCCCCGGGTCCAACCGCGGGGCGGCTGCGGCGGGCAGAGCGATGCTGGCAGCCAGCGCCAATGCGGCTACTAGTGCGGTGGATCGGATACTAAACATATTTTCGATGCTCTCTTCAGGTTGTTGCAGGCGACAAAATGTTATTTGGCTGCGGCGACATACCGCTGCCCTTCGAGCGTGACATCGTACTCGCGGTGTAAAAGTACGGAAGGCCGCTGGCTGCAGCCAGATGGTTGCTCACTGCATACGGCGGCCCTGAAGCCGTTCTCGACTACTGAGTAAGCCCGCTCAAACGTAGCTCGAGCTCTTGTCTATAGCGGCGGCTGAGCTTGAGCCGCGCACCGCTCTCCAGCAGCACTTCGTAGTCACCGGCGTCGTCCAATTCGATGCTGGTGACGCGCCTGAGATTTACCATGGTCGAGCGGTGAATCCGACAAAACATCGCGGGTTCCAGCGATTCCTCGAGATCCATCATGGTGCGCCGAAGCAGATGGGCCTTGCTTCCCACATGCAAGGATACGTAGTAGTCGGCGGCTTCAATCCAATCGATATCCTGAACCTTGATGAAAGAGACCCGACCGGCACTCTTTATGATCAGCCGCTCTACTTCTCGATTGCGGGAGCGCTGCAGGGCGATTTTTTCCTTTGCCCTCGCGAGCGCCTTATTGAACCGGGCGTCATCGAACGGTTTGAGCAAATAATCGAGCGCGCCCGCCTCGAATGCACGCAATGCATACTCATCGAAGGCTGTCACGAAGACTACTGCGGGCGGCACGTCCTTCCCCAAGAGTTCGATGACGTCGAAACCATCGCACTCGGGCATTTGAATGTCGAGATACAGCAGCTCTGGCTTGATCAGCTTGACCTGTTCCAAGGCCTCCTGGCCCGAATCGCACTCGACGATGGATTCGACTTCAGGATCAGTCCGCAGCAGGGAGACGATGTTGCTTCGCGCGAGGCCCTCATCGTCGACCACGACTGCCCGAATGCCGGGCCCCTTGATCGCCATTGGCTATCGCTCCCGATAGGGCACAGACACCATAGCTTGCACGCCGGCAGGTGGCTGATCGCACAGGCTCAGGACGAAAGCATTGCCATAGAGGATTTGAAGACGCGCGCGTAGGTTGGAAATCCCGACACCAGTCGTGTCTCCTTGCGATGTCAGCGCCAGTGCTGGACCGTCATTGTAAACCGTGAGCATCAGATGATCTTCCCTGCGGGCGGCGATGACCCGAATCAGCCCCCCGCGTGCGCGCTTGCTAATTCCGTGTTTGATCGCATTTTCGACCAGCAGTTGCAACATGAGAATAGGGACCTGAGCTTGCAACAGCTCATTCGGAATCTCTAGACTGGTCTGCAAGCGTTCGGCAAAGCGCAGCTGCTGCACGTGCAAATACAATTGCAGCAGTTCCATCTCTGTTTGCAGGGAAGCCTCCGCAAGAGTCGGCTGCGTCACGATGCGGCGCAGAAAGTCACTTAATTGTACGATCGAACTGATGGCGGCTTCGTTCTTGCGCTCCCGCATCAGACCGACGATCGCATTCAAGCTGTTGAATAGGAAGTGCGGCTCCATCTGTCGTCGCAGCACCTCCAGTTGCGCGGTCGCCAGTTGCTCATTGAGCCGTGCGGTCTCGGTTTTTTCCGCCGCCAGTCGCTCGTGCGCATTCAGCACGTGCCTGATGGCACACACGAACGCATACAACACCGAATATCCCAGGAGCCCTCCCTCGAACACGTAGAACCACTCATTCAGAAACGGGTGGCGTGTCTCGTCCGGGGCATACGGACGCATGGTTGCCTCGAGCGTTGACGTCCAAAGAGACTCCACCAGCCCGATCCCCAGCAGGGCACTCACATGTGCAATCCAGAACACCGACGTCCGGACGCTCTCCAGTGGAAAGCGATCGGTGAGCCGAAAAATCAAAGGTGTCGCAATGGCCCAAGGCAGCCATCCCAACATCTGCGTGCCGAACAAGGCGATCCATGCATGATGCATCCCTTCGGTACGCATCGTAAACACGGTCTGGCCAGCGTCCAGCAGTCCGATCCCCAGGTAGAGAGCAACGCTCCAACCCCAGCTTCTAAACTGCTTATTCGTTGGACCGGGATTCATGGCTTTCATCCTACTCCGGGCGCCGCGAGAAGGAAGCACATTGCAGTCAACGACCGGCCGGTTGCAGCGAAGGCATCGCTAACGCCGGCTTTGCCGCAACCTCGATCGAGGACATCATGTCCGACGCGGACTGACGCGTGGCGCGTTTTATGCGCATTTCCAAAGCAAGGGCCGGCTCTACCGCGAGGCGATCGATCAGTCCTGCGCACGCAGTTCGCTCGCTGTTGATCCCACGGGCAGGATGGCGAGGACTCTTGGGTCGAATCAGTACTATACGACGAAGACGATGCGACGGACCTCGCATTCCTCGCCGCCGACCTTGCTGCCGACGATCGGGAGGTACGCACCGGCTACGGCAAGGCGTTCAGAGTATTGAGCGAACGGTTTCGAAGCGCCTCTGGACGCGCATCGCGTGATGAGTGCTCGATTCTTTCAGCTCTCGCATTGGTCGTTGGTGGTCGCGCCTTGGCACGCCTGACGGACGACGAGAAGTTCAAGCGAAAGTTCCTCGCGTCATGCCGGGAAGGCGCGAACGTGCTCTTGGACAGCGGCAGCACGCCAATCAGCTTTTTCTGTGAGCCTCCAAAGATCTCCGAATCTCGTATCGCCGAGCGAGGTCAACTACTGACGGACGAGCCCCTGAGCTCTGCGCTGACACGCTCGTGCTAAGCACGAACCGCGACGCAAAGGGCCGGCAAAGGGAAAGTGATTTCTTTCGTCGGCTGGGCTGCTCGCCGCCAAAATAATTCCGTAAACTTGCAATAATTGGAAGTATATGGAATTATGTAGCCGTGCAAACGCTGACCGAGCATCTTGTTGAGCAAGGCCTGAGCGAGAAAATGCTCTCCGAGCGCCAACTCGAGCGGGCCGTCGGCGGTGCGGCCGCCCGGCGTTACGGGCTGGTCAACCGCGCCCTAAAGGCCCAGGAACTCATTCGAATTCGGCGGGGACTGTACACTCTGCCGTCCAAGTACCGCACCGAGCCTCCGCACCCCTTCGCAATCGCGCAAGCCCTCGAGCCCGGCAGCTACGTCTCCTTTGAAACCGCTCTCAGCACTCATGGGTGGATTCCGGAAGCTGTTCGCGTCACGGCGAGCGTCGTCCCGGGCCGCAAGTCATCCCACCTCGAGCACCCATCTCTGGGCAGCTTCGAATTTCGCCCGCTTGCCCTTCATAAAGAATACTTTCTCGAACTCATCGAGCGCCGGCAGCTGGGATCTCAGATCGCATTGCTTGCCCATCCGCTACGCGCCCTGGTAGATCTCGTCACCTTCAGAAAGCTCGACTGGCACGGCCTCTCAGGGCTCACCGACGGCATGCGCATCGATGAACAGAGGCTACACGATATTACGCGGGCGCAGATCCAAACCCTCGCAGGCGTCTACAAGCAGAAGCGACCCAATAGTTTCCTGAACGCGCTTGGCAGAGAGCTCGATCTTGATTGATCTGATCCGCCAACGCCTCACCTCCTACCACCCCAAGGACGCCCTGGAGGAGGAGCAAGCCATCAAGGAAATCCTGCAGGAGGTGGCGCTCTATTCACTCTGGCGCGGCGGATTCTTCGAAATCGCCGCTTTCCAGGACGGTACCAGCTTGCGGATCTTGCACAAACTTCCACGCTTCTCCGAGGATCTGGATTTCATCCTGCAACAACCCAACGCCTCCTTCGATTGGCGCCGTTATCTGGACCCGCTGCTTGCAGGACTGACGGAATTCGGTCTGCAGTCAGAGGTGCTCGACAAGAGCAAGATGGACAGAAACATTCGCGAGGCTCTCCTCAAGAACGACTCTATCAGCAACCAGCTCAATCTGCGCTTCAGTCGGGGTAGCAGTCGTCCGACATTGAAGATCAAGCTTGAAATCGATATCAATCCCCCGGCAGCGTCGACTTTTTCCTACACGTACCTCGATTTTCCGTTGGACTTCGAGGTCTGCCACCAGGATCTACCCAGCAACTTCGCGCTGAAGATTCATGCGCTGCTGTGCCGCCCGTACATCAAGGGACGCGATTGGTACGACTTCAACTGGTACATCAAACAGAAAGTATCGCCCAACTTGCCGCATCTGCAGGCCGCCCTCGATCAATTCGGACCATGGAAGGCGCAGAATCCGATCATCGGCACTCGATGGGTCATCGACAGGCTCAACGACAAGATTGCCACTATCGACTGGAAAGCTGCCGTAGCGGATGTTGAGCGTTTTCTCGGAGCGGCTGACCGCGAGAGCCTTAAGATCTGGAGCGAGCGGTTTTTCAGCAGCAGAGCCTCGCAGCTGCTCTCCTCCTGAACCCGGTTCTTCCACAGCGCCGCGCCCACAACCGGGCGGGACTGCCCGAGGTCTCGGTACCCATCATTCTTGACGGTTCCATCTCATCAGCCCGGTGCTACAGTGACCGTATTCCTTTACTCCACATTGAGGCGAGCGACGCGATGACGACCCAAGCGCCCTATCCGATTGGCACGCCCGGACTTCCCTGGGGCGAAGCGGAAGTGGCCACCTGGCTGTCACGCCAGACCGTCAAGCGCAGTTACGAAGCGGACGTACTGCGTGCGCTCGAGACCTTAGGTTCGCGCTACGACGTAGTGCAGTATGGCCGCCTTGATTATCACGCGGACAAATACCCTCTGTTCGCGATCAAGAGTCGCAGCTGGCACGACGCGCTTCCCTGTGCGTTGGTGACGGGGGGCGTACATGGCTATGAAACCAGCGGCGTGCATGGGGCGTTGCGGTTTGTCGACCAGCATGCGGCAGTCTATGAAGGTCGGGTCAACCTTCTGGTCGCGCCGTGCGTCAGTCCCTGGGCCTACGAAGTGATTCACCGCTGGAACCCGCACGCGATCGACCCAAATCGATCTTTTCGCACCGATAGCCCGGCGCAAGAATCGGCGGCCCTGATGCGCCTGGTCGCGCCAATCCGCGATGACGTGCTCGTGCATATCGATTTGCATGAAACCACCGATACCGATGAGTCCGAGTTTCGCCCTGCCCTGGCCGCTCGGGACGGCGTGGCGCATGTGCCTGGTGAAATCCCCGAGGGCTTCTATCTGGTGGATGATAGCGAGCATCCGCAACCGGAGTTCCAGCAGGTTGTGATCGCGGCGGTGGCGAAAGTCACACACATTGCGTTAGCGGATCGCCACGGCCAGCTCATCGGATCTCCCATGGTCGCACCGGGCGTCATCAATTACCCGCTCGAGCGGCTCGGCCTTTGTGCAAGCGTCACTCACGCACCCTACAAGACGACCACCGAGGTCTACCCCGATAGCCCTCGGGCAACGCCTGAGCAATGCAATGCCGCGCAGGTGGCGGCGGTATGCGCGGCGATCGATTTCGCGTTGGCACACCGCCCACCGACTTCCGTCGAGCGGTGAAACATGGCCGCTACGCGCATAGGCAGCCTACTCCAACTGCACCAACCTCCTCACCAGCAATTCCCGTTCCCGCAGATTCCGCGTCATTCCGAGCGCGCGTTCGATTTCCGCACGTGCCTCAGACACCCTGCCCATCTTCATCAGCAGGTCTCCGCGAACGCTTGGAAAAAGATGGTAACCGGCCAGCGCAGGGTCATCGACGAGGGCCGTGGCTGCATCGAGTGCCTCGAGTCCCGCGGCTGGGCTTTGGGCCATGCCGACGGCAACTGCGCGATTGAGCGCCACGATTGGAGATGGATGGTTTTGCAAGAGAGCGTCATAGAGAAGAACGATGCGGTCCCAGTCCGTCTCTGCGGCGGTCCGTGCGCGCATGTGACATGCCGCAATCGCAGCCTGCAACGCATAGGGTTTCGCGCCGCCGCCCAATCGGTGCGCCTGTTCCAACGCGGCCATGCCTCGCCGGATCTGCGCGTAGTCCCATAAGGAGCGGTCCTGATCCGGCAATAAGACGGCCTCGCCGTTTTTTCCCCGGCGCGCCGCGTTGCGCGATGCCTGCAACTCCATCAATGCCACCAGTGCGTGAACTTCCGATTCGGTGGGAAGCAATTGCGCCAGCATCCGCCCCAGTCGCAGCGCCTCGTCAGACAGAGCCGACCGCATCCATTCATCGCCCGAAGTCGCCGCATAGCCCTCATTGAAAATCAGATAGACCACCATGAGTACGGACTCAACCCTGTCACGCAACTCATTCTCACTTGGCGTCTCGAAGGGAACGTGCGCTTCTGAGAGGGTTTTCTTGGCGCGCGAGACCCGCTGACCCAGCGTTTTTTCCGTCACGAGGAATGCGCGTGCGATCTCCACTGTGGTGAGGCCCCCAATCAGGCGTAACGTCAGCGCGATACGTCCTTCCAGCGCGAGCACCGGGTGGCACGCGGTGAAGATGAGCCGCAGCACGTCATCATCGATTACCTGTTCCAGCGAGCCCTCCAGCGCGTCTCCCAGTCGCTGCTGCTCCCACTCCAGCTCACGACCCAGCTGTTCGTGCTTTTGTACGAGCATGCGGCCACGCCGAAACGAATCGATCGCGCGCCGCTTTGCCGCCGTCATCAACCATGCCCCCGGATTGTCAGGGATGCCTTCCTCAGGCCACAACTCGAGGGCAGTCACCAGCGCGTCCTGCGCCAGTTCCTCGGCAACGCCGATATCGTGGGTGACGCGAGCAATCGCGGCGATGAGCCGCGTAGACTCAATCTTCCATACGGCCGCAATCGTCTTATGGACATTGCTCATGCTCGTGGGGTTACCGGGTCAATTTTTCGAACCCTTCCGCCGCCTTCTGCACGTCCGCCGGAAAATCAGCCATCTCGTGAATCTGGCGGACTTCGATCTGCTCGCTGTCGGACATGGGGGCTCGTTTTGCCCATTCGATCGCCTCTTCGCGCGAATGCACCTGGATGATCCAGTAGCCGCCGATGACCTCCTTCGACTCCGCAAACGGCCCGTCGGTCACTGTCGGTTTGCCGCCCTTGTAAGAAATGCGTGCTCCCGTGGAAGGCGGAAACAATCCATCCAGTGCAAGCAGGACTCCCGCTTTTTGCAACAATTTGTTGTACTCCATCATCTTTGCTACCGCTTCCGCGGAGGGTGCCGCATCAGGCGCAGCCGAGCCATAGCCTTCTGGCATTACCATCATCATGAATCGCATTGAGTATCTCCTATGATTGGTGCTTCCAACGGGCGACGGACCTATCTATTGGGCCGGATTCTCATGAACGCGCGCACCTCGACTGGAACTCGGCAGGCGACGACGGCTTTGCGTCCCCAGGCCAGCGCTTCGTCCATGTCGGCGCACTCCAGGATCCAGAAGCCGCCGATGTATTCCTTGGCCTCCAGGTAGGGACCGTCGGTGACTGAAACATTGCCGTCGCTCAGCTTGCGCAGTGATTTGGCGTGGCTTGGCGATTCCAGGCCGCCTGCGAAGAACCGTGCGCCCGCGGCATCCATCTCTTGGTTGAGTACGCTGATGTCGCGAATCATCGCTTCACCTTCCAGCGTCGGGTTGTAGTTTTCGGGGTGTTGAATGGCAACTAGATATTGCGGCATGACTTCTCCTGTATGGGTGCTTTGGGCAGGGCTCTCTGCCCTGCCTTCACTACCACGACGAACGGCCAGACCGGGATTCTACAAGTCGGCGGGGAAATTCCACCCTGGGGGGTGGGGCTATGCGGCCAAACTTGCTGGAATGCAGTCACGTCCGACCAGCCTTGGCACAAAGGACGCTCTCATTTGGCGTCGCCGCCACCGAGGTCTACCCCGATAGCCCTCGGGCAACGCCTGAGCAAGGCAATGCCGCGCAGGTGGCGGCGGTATGCCCGGCGATTGATTTCGCGTTGGCACACCGCCTACCGACTTCTGTCGGGCGGCGAAACATCACCGCCAGGAACAGAGATTCTAGTTACGCCGCTTTTTGGCGGTTGGCTTCCAACCGCTGGTCGACGAGGGCGACGATGGCATTGATGCCGTCGTTAGCCATGCCTTTCTGTCGGGCAATGAGCTGCACCAGCTTGTCGGCGCGCTCGATGTGGGTGGCGCCGTTTTGCAGCGCGCGTGCCGCGGAGGCGGGGCGCGACAGACTCTGCGAAGCCGCCGCATATTTCTCGAAGGGCACGAGGTCCCCTGGGGCAGCACCGAGCTTTACACACAATTCATTGACGAAGTTATAGATCGACCTCGACTCCTCGAGATCAGAGTGCACGGCTTCTTGCGCAGTGCGCATACCGGAAGGGGTGATGCAGCGGTAATTGCCGGCGAGAAGCATGGCCCACTTGGCCAGCGGTACAAAAATCGAATCGTGCAACTTGAGCTTTACGGGCAGCTCGATTTTGCCTTCCGGCGTGTCGAATCGAACGGCGTCGATGTCGTCCGCGAGCTGACGCAAAATGGCGGTGTTCTTTTCATCGTCGAAGCGCGCGACTTTGAAATTGGTCGGCAGCGTCACCTGCAGCACATTGACCTTCTGGTCGGGGGGTCGTATGGCCTGCGGATCGGGGCTGCACAACGTGAGCGTCGCGGGGTCGAACCCTGACCAGACCGTGGCATCGGCATACGCCGGCGTCAGCGCCTCGCAATTCAAGCCCGGGATGCGTTTCACATAGGGCAGGGGCGGCATGTTCATGATCGACATGCACGGCACCCTCGATTTTGCGACCGCGTCGAGCAATTCACGTACGCCCGGCGAGCGATATTGCGGCTCCTGCATCGCCAGTCCAATCAGATCGAAGTTCTTGGGATCGAAATCGGCCGTGCCGCCCGCAACCACTTTTCCCGGCAGTTTTCTCGAATCAATTTCGATCGGTGCCGGCCGACCCTTCACCGGCAAGAACACACGAAAACCTTCCGCATTGATCAGGTTCGCTTCGGCGGGCAAGCAGACCAGCGAGACATTATGACCGGCGAACAGAACTTTCGAGGCCAACAGCGAGCCATACGAAGCCCCAAGAATCAATATATTGCGATTGGCCATACGCCTGAACTCCTGATATGTGCGGTTGGCTGGATGCGATTGTATAAAGGTGACGAAGACGCAATTGATGGACGCGACACATTAGCAGAACTTAAGTCCCGGTTTAGATAACCTAAAGCGCATCGCGCCGCGCAGAATACATCGTGAATTGCGGATGTCGAGAACGAACGGGACCTCGACTTTTGCACTGTTGCACTTGCGAGCGCTGACGCGGCGCGGCGGCCATTTGCCACCCCGGGCGGGACTGCATCCATCGCGCACGGATGCGGCGTCACACGACCTCCACGAAGTCCCCATACCCACCCAACGTACCATCGTCAGTCAGCAGAATCATCGGTTCAACCCATGCCTGCGCCACTAACATTCTGTCGAACGGGTCTTTGTGAACGGGTGGCAGCTCAACCACTTTCGCAGCGTGCTCGCCTATTATCGATAAATGGCTGAAGCCGGCCGGTTCGATGCCAGCCAGGACTTCTGCTGGATTGGCCTCGAGCTTGCCGAGGGCGCATTTGATGCTGATTTCCCAAATCGATGCGGCGCTCGCATACACTTCACTCGAATCGATTCGCTGCCTGGCCTTCTTGGAAAGCCTTGATGGAGAGCTCAGCGCCCAAAGCAGCAGATGCGTATCGAGCAGCACCCGCACGTCTAACGCCCTTCAAACAGGCCGAGCACGGCGTCGTCCAACGGCATGTTGAAGTCGTCGGCGACCTTGATTCTTCCCTTCATCAGCCCGAGATGCTTTTTCCGGGCGGGAGCGGAGATCGGGCTCAGCCGCGCCATCGGCTTGCCTGCCTTGGCGATGATGATTTCGGCACCGGCCGCAACCTCATCGACAAGGCGCGAGAGGTGCGTCTTCGCCTCGTGGATGTTGACCGTGTTTGCCATTGCCTGTCCCTAGGTTAAACTAAGCTTAGTCCATTATAACGATTGAAATCCCAGGTGGTCTACCGCACCGTTTATGTGGGCAGTACCAGTGGGTTTAATCTGTGCGGTATTCGACCAGACTCGCAACTATAAGAAAAATAAGGGATTTTATGGTGGCCAGGGAGGGAATTGAACCCCCGACACGCGGATTTTCAGTCCGCTGCTCTACCAACTGAGCTACCTGGCCTATCTTACGGAGCCGCGTATTAAACAGGCGAGATCGCGCCTCGTCAATGAACAATCGAAAAATCAGCCACTTACCCTCGTCCTTGGGGCTCTTTTCGGTCCCTCTGGGTCTCTTTCCCGCTGATTGCCGCTACTTCGGCACGAATTCCTTCGGCTTCTCCGACCCGCCGCCGAACAGAAACTTCTCCATCTCCCCCACCAAGAACGCCCGCGCCTTCGGTTCAATCGGCGTCAGCCGATTCTCGTTGATCAGCATGGTCTGGTGCGCCACCCACTGCGCCCATGCTTCCTTGGAAATGCTGTCGTAGATCCGCTTCCCCAGCTCGCCGGGGTAGGGCAGGTAATCGAGGCCCTCGGCCTCGCGCTTCAAGAGAACACAGTGAATCTTTCGTGCCATGCGCGAATATTACGCTAACTTCTCGTCGCCGCGCGCAGCCGCTCGAACAGCTGCGCGGATGGGCTGAGGCAGCCCAACCCGTGGCGGATTCCCCAATCGATACCACAACCGGTCATCCCCATCGTGCACCGCCGCGCTCGGCCGGCAGCGCACACGCAGTGGATTGAGCAGCAGGTCGAAGTGCGTGAACGCGTGATGGATCGGCGCCAGCGACCGCGACTCCACTTCCGGCTCGCCGATTTCCCGGCGGCACCAATCGAGCGCCGCGAACTCGCTCTCGAACTGCGGCGGTGACCACAGCCCACCCCAGAGCCCGACGGCGGGGCGGCGTTCGACCAGCACCGCGATCGATCCCTCGCTGCCGGTCTCGGCGATCAGCAATGTCGCTTCGCGCGACCCGCGTGCGCGCTTCTGCTTGCGGCCCGGGAGTTCCTCCTGCCGTCCCTCCAGCGCGGCGGCGCAGCCGGTGCTCATGGGACACACCGTGCACGCGGGTGAACTACGGCTGCACACCGTCGCACCCAAGTCCATGATGGCCTGCGTGTACGCGCCGACGCCCACCGTAGGCGTGCAGGCATCGGACTGCGCCCACAGCGCCGCGATGACGGCGGCGGAACTCGGATCACCGCCGATGCCGAACACCCGCGCCAGCACCCGCTTGACGTTGCCGTCCAGGATGGGATGCCTCGAGCCACGCGACAGCGCCAGAATCGCGCCGGCGGTCGATCGCCCGATCCCGGGCAGCGCCATCACTGCCTCGATGTCTCCCGGAAACTCCCCTGCCATGCTGCGCGACCAGCGTCTGCGCGCACGCCCGTAAATTCCGCGCGCGGGCGTAGTAGCCCAACCCCGTCCACAGATGCAGCACCTCATCGAGCGGCGCCGCCGCCAGCGACTCGACGTCGGGAAATCGCGCCATGAAGCGCTGGTAGTACGGAATCACCGTGGCGACCTGGGTCTGCTGCAGCATGACCTCCGACACCCACACGCGGTAGGGCGTGGGATTCTGTTGCCAGGGCAGATTGTGCCGGCCGTGGACCTCGAACCAGGCGAGCAGGCGCTCGGTGAATTGTCCGGGTTCCCAAGTCACTTGCCGAACAGTCCGTCCAAGCCGTTTTTCTTGAGCACATCCTGCAGCTTTTGCTTGAGCGCACCCTTGGCGAGCGCTTGCGTATCGGGCCTTACCGTTGGATCCGCATACGTCCCCGTGATCTTCAGGGGAATGTCAGCGAGGCTCGTGCCCGGCGAGGCCGACACACTGGCGAGCACTTGGAAATCGATGGCTCTTATTCCCGAGATTCGCACTGCCCTGGCCCGTCACCCGCAACGCCTGCGACGAGATCGTCAGATCCGACGTCCGCGCCACGCCGTTGGTGATCTCCGCCGACATCTTGAACACATCGAACTTGGTGCGCGGGCGATTGTTGCGCGGCGGCTCGGCCGTGTGCTTGATCAGCGCCTGCGCCAGAGCGATCTCGTAGCCCAAGTCCATCCCTTCCAGAGCGCCGTCCGCGAGATTCGCGTCGAAATGCCCGTTGAGCGATTGCATCACCGCGGTGAGTGCGGCGCCGCGCGCCACGGCCTTCACATTGACGTTGCCGCGCCCCGTTATTCTTCCCTTGTACGGCGTCCCCGCCATCAGGCGTGTCATGTCGACCCCGCTCAAGTGCTCATCCATGCTCAATGTAGGAGTGGTGCCGCGGCGATCCACAGTGATATTGCCGGAATAGCTGCCGCCATCGATCTGCGCCAGAGCCGGGAACAGGTGCACCACATTGTCCTTCGACACCAGGGTCAGCCGCACAGTCGAAAAATCCAGGGGCGAGAAATGCACCGACCCTATGGCGAGCGTTCCCTCCACGTCGGGCGCCTTCGACTCGTCGGGCGTCTTCGGCGCATCGGCCGCCGCCGGCGCGCGCTGCCCGCCCGCCCCAGACCCCGCGGCAGTCTTGGACGCGGCAACCGCCGGTTCGGTGTCCGGGCTGAGATAGCGATCCAAGTTGATCTGATCGACGCTGAGTTCGAACGTGAGCGCGCGCGGCTCGCCGGCCATGGCGGCACTGCCCTTGAGGTGCGTGTCATCGAGCTGCGCCTGCATCTGCTCCAACCGCACACCGCTCGGGCCATAACTGAAATCGCTGCTCGCCGAGAACTGCGCCAGCGCTCGGGGATCGCGGGTCTTGAGGCAGCACGATGCCGAGCCGGGGCGCAAACTCGCGCAGCACCACGGGCGCCAGCGTCAGCGAGCCCGTCGCCTCCAAATCCTCCAGAATCTTCGTCGCCTGCAGGCGTCCGCTGATGCGCGCATTCGCGTAGCTCGCGGCGAACGCCGGCGCCGCGACACTCTGCCCGGCGAGATCCACCTCGATCGCCGGCGCGGACATCTCCCATGGCGCCGATCCATTGCCGTGACGGCCCACGAGACCGCCGAAACTCACCTCGGCAAGGCGCAGCTGCTTGCTCTGCGGATCCGCGCTCAGATCGAATTGGCCATTCAAGGTCAGATTCTCGCCCGGCACTCCGCGGCTGGCATCGAAGGAGATGCTGAAGGGCGTGACACCCTGCCCGCCCAAAGCGCCGGTTTCGAGATTGAATTTATCGAGCACGATGGCTTGGTAACTGATGCGCCCGTGGGTAATCCGTACGCCTGCAAGTTCCGGCGATTGTCCGCGACCCTCTTCGCCCCCCGTGCTCTTCGCCGGCCTGTCCGCTCGCCCGAAGTTCTCCCAATTGCCGGCGCCTTGCGCGTTCTTGCGCAAGCGCAGATCGAGCCCGTCGATCTCGACCCGGTCCATCTCCAGCCGCTTCGCCAGCAGCGGGAACAGCCTGACCCGCACCGCGGCGCGATTGAACGCCAGGAACGGCCCCTCGCCGAACCCCGGTGGATTTCCCAGCGTGGCCGGTCCCAACTCCAGCGCGATCCAGGGAAACACCGACAGCTCGATGTCGCCCTGCAATACCAGATCTCGGCCCGTGGATTCCTTGACCGCGGCCGCAATTCGGCCCTTGTAATCGTTGGGGTTGACCAACAACCACAGAGCGAGCAGCCCGGCCACTATGAGGACGATCAATCCTCCCGCCAAACTCGCCAGAATCTTGACTGTCCGCACGCCGCGCCCCTTGAATTTCAGGTTAGATGATAGCTCAAGAGGGTTCCGGTGCCGCCGATAACAAGGGTTGGGGGCGCACGCCCACCTGTGCTGGATGTTGCATGCGCCGATCCGCCGATCTTCTCGAGTTTGCCGCGGCCGCAGGTGGCTTCGGCGTCTTTGACCTGGATCTCGCCACGGGGGCCGTCGGCGGCACCCCGCTGTTTTTCGATCTCATCGGCATGTCGAGCCGCGAGCACACACTGACGCGCGAGCAATGGGTCGCGACCATCCATCCCGAAGATCTGGAAACCGTGGTCATGGAGCTGGGTACCGCCATCGACTTAGGCACCCCGTACCGATCCGAATACCGCACTGTGTCCGTGAATGCCGAAGTACGCTGGCTGGCCGCCCGCGGTCAGATCGCGAACGATGGCGAAGGCCGCCCTGCCCGCCTCATCGGTACGGTGACCGACATCACCGAGCGCAAGCGGTTGGAAGAAAAGCTGAACTACGCGACCGAATCGCTCAACATCGCGCAGACCGCCGCCGGCCTCGCGACCTTCGATTTCAACTTCGGCCGCAATACCCGGATCTGCTCCGATAATTTTCAGGCGCTGTTGGGCATGCCGCCCTCGACCTCACTCGAGGATCTCGACCGCCTGTTGTCACGGGTGCATCCGGACGATGCCGCGCGCTGCCGCCAGGCACCGCTCGAGACCACCCAGGAGGAGCCCTCGTACCGCTGCGAATACCGGGTGCTGCTCGACGGCGGCGCCGAACGCTGGATCGGCGAAAAAGCCACTGTGTGGCGCGGCAAGTCGGGAGAAGTGGTGCGGATCACCGGCGCCATCGTCGATATCAGCGATCTGAAGCGCACCGAAGCGGCCTTGGATTCCGTCCAGGCTCGCTTCGAGCGGGCGGTCCGCGCCACTCAGGACGGCCTGTGGGAAATCGATCTGGTGACCAATGTCCCGTGGTTCGGAACGCGCTTCGAGCAGATGCTGGGCTACGAGGTGGGTGATATCAGCATCTCGCGCGAGCGCCTGCGCGAGTTGATCCATCCCGACGATCGCGAGGCCGTGCGGCTGACTCTCGAGAATCATCTGCGGTACCACACCGTCTACGATGTGGAATTGCGCGTGCTGCACAAGGCCGGACACTACGAATGGCTGCGCTCGCGCGCCCTGGCCGAACGCGCCCCGGACGGCACGCCGCTGCGCCTCGCCGGCTCGACGCAGCTCATCACCGACCGCAAGCTCGCCGAGCAGCAGACGCTCGACGCCAAGTTCGCCGCGGAAGCCGCCAATCGCGCCAAGAGCAATTTCCTCGCCAACGTCAGCCATGAGATTCGCACGCCCATGAACGGCGTGATCGGCATGTCGCAGATTCTGTCGGAAACCACCCTCGACGACAGCTCAGCGCGAATACGTCGACATCATTCGCGGCAGCGCCAAGGCCCTGCTGTCGTTGATCAATGACGTGCTCGATCTGTCCAAGATCGAAGCCGATCGCCTGGAGCTGGAGCGGGTCGAGTTCGATCTGCGCGATGTGGTCTACGAGACGGTCGCCGCCATGGCGCTGCAGTCCGCCGTGAAGGGCATCGAATTGATCGTCAACGTCGGCATCGACGTGCCGGTAGTCGCCCGCGGCGATCCGGGACGCCTGCGCCAGATCATCACTGAACCTGGTCGGCAACGCCATCAAGTTCACGCACGAGGGCTACGTTGTCCTTGGATGCCACCGGAGCTGTCGATGAGCATGGCCGGCTCACCCTGCGCCTCGAGGTCACGGATACCGGCATCGGCATTCCGGCCGATCGGCTCGACCGCCTGTTCAAGACCTTCTCGCAAATCGATTCCTCCACCACCCGCCACTACGGCGGCAGCGGCCTCGGCCTGTCGATCGTCAAGCGCCTCGCCGAATTGATGGGCGGCGAGGTCGGCGTGCGCAGCGAACCCGGACGCGGCTCGGTCTTCTGGGTCACGGTCAAGGTCGATGCCGGTGCTCGGAGCGCGCGCAGCGCGAGCCCGTCGGGCTCGGCCGCCGCATCCTCATCGTCGATGATCTGCCCGTCAGCCGCCACAGCCTGGCCAGGAAACTCGGCTTGGCGCGCTTCGACGCCGTCTCGGTGGGCGGGGTCGACGAGGCGCTGGAGCAGCTCGCGCAGGATTCGAGCTTTGACCTGGTGTTGGCCGATGAATTGATGCCGGTGAAAGGCGGCCTCGATCTCTTGGGCAGCGCTGCGCTCCGATCCGCGCTACAGCCGCTCTGCCGTTCATTTTGCTGTCGCCTGTTCGGCACCGAGCGCGACCTGGCCGAAGGGAAGCACCGACCGGATGCCGTCGGCCTCAAGCCCATCCGTGCGGTCACCCTCACCGCGCTGATCGATCAGGTGCTCACGGGCAAATCGCCGGCCGCCGATGCTGCTCCAGCCCGCAGGCTCGGGCAAGTCCGACCTTTCACGGCCACCGCATCTTGCTGGTGGAAGACAACCCGGTGAATCAGCGCGTGGCGCAGCGCGTCCTGCAGAAGTTGGCGGCGGAGGTGACCATCGCCAACAACGGCGCCGAGGCCTTGGAGCGCGTGGCGGAATCAACCTACGATGCGGTGCTGATGGATTGCCAGATGCCCGTCATGGACGGCTTCACCGCGACCCGGCGCATTCGCGAATTGGAGCGCGCGCAACGGCCGCGGCAAGCGGCTGCCCATCATCGCGCTCACCGCGAACGTCATGAGCGAGGACCGTGAAAGCTGCATCGCGGCCGGCATGGACGCGCATCTGGGTAAACCCATCGAGCCCGCTCATTTGGTCGATTGTCTCAGCCGCTACCTGAAGCGCGACGTCGTGCGCTCGGAAGTCGACATGGACGCCCTGCGCGAGCTCACGGGCGGAGACACCGAATTCGAACGAGAGCTGGTGGAGACCTTCGTCAATAGCGGCGACCAATGTCTGGCGGAGATTCTCTCGGCACTGCGCGTCAGCGATCTTGGCACCATCGGCAAGCGCGCTCATGCGCTCAAGGGCGCGAGCGCCAACATCCACGCCCCGGGTCTGGCGGCCGCGGCCTCGAGCCTGGAGAACGCGGCGCGCGCGAACTCGGTGGGTGAAATCGACGGCCTGGTGCAGGAGCTGGCCGCGAAGCTGCAGGCCGTCAACGCCGAATTGCGCAGAGCCGGCTGACGCGCACGGAATCGCGCGCGTGGGCGGGCGGTGTAATCAGGCGCGCGCCAGGAGCGCGGGCGAGACCGCGATTTCATGACCGCTGGTGCGATTGCGGCCTTCTTGCTTGCTGCGGTACAGGCATTCGTCCGCGGTCCGAATCAATGCATCGACTTTGAGGGCGATGTCCGGACCGCTGGGTCCGGTGGATGCCACCCCGAAGCTCGCCGTGACCACGGCATCCCCCTCCCGCGTCGTGAACGCAGTCGAGGAGATCAGATTGCGGATCTTTTCCGCGACGTTCGTGGCTCCCTCATGCGCGGTTTCCGGCAGCACGATGATGAATTCCTCGCCCCCGTAGCGCGACACCCAGTCGCTGTTGATACGGATGGACCTCTGCGCCCGCGCCACGAACTGCTGCAGCACATCGTCGCCCGCCGCGTGGCCGCGCACGTCGTTGATCTCCTTGAAATGATCGACGTCGCACATCAGCACCGACAGCGGATAGGCATAGCGGCGGCAGCGCTCGAGCTCCCGCGGCAGCTGCTCCATGAGATAGCGGCGATTGTAGGCGCCCGTCAGCGCATCGGTGATCGACAGAATGCGATTGCGCTCGTTCGCGACCCGCAGCGAATGCTCCAGGTTCAAGATGCGCCGGCCCGCGTTCAAACGGGCGATCAATTCGGCTTCATGCACCGGCTTGATCAGATAGTCGTCGGCGCCCGCCTCCAAACCCGCAATGATGTGCTCCTTGGAGTCGCGCGCGGTGAGCAGCAGCGCGTACACGTACCCGTCCAGCTGCATGTTGCGGACCGCCTTGCACAGTGCGACGCCGTCCATTTCCGGCATCTCCCAGTCCGTCACCAGCATGGGGTAGTAGCGCCTCGTCATCCGGTCGAGCGCTTCGGAGCCGTTCGCCACCGCGTCGACCTCGTACCCGGCCTTCTTGAGAAAGCGCGTCATGAGCATGCGCGTCACCGGATCGTCCTCGGCGAGCAAGATCGTCGGCGATGGTTCGAATGTGATGGATGTCACAGATTCCAGTTCAGACACGATGGGGAACCCCGTCCCGTTTCCCGATTTGTACTGGGGGTATCGGCGCGCTTCGCGTCGACTTGACCCAAGTCGGGTGGTCACATTGTAGATCTCGGAACTGCCGCTCATGCACGACCACGTATCGGAATTGTGCGCTGGTCGGCGTAGCCGCCCTTCGGACAGCAGCACGGGGGCGGAGGCGGCCGGTGCTCAGCCGGCCGTGGTGCTCGGCAGCTGAGCGCTCAGTCGGCTGCCGTGCTCGGCGACTACCCGGCGGCGGCGCCGCCCGATTCGCCCATGGCCGAAGGTTCCTGGACGCCATACGGGGTGGCCGCGGCTTCGCGTCCGGTGAACCAATTCACCGCATACTGCACGAGTTGCGTCCCGGTCGTGAGGTTCAGCTTGCGCTTGATGCGCTGGCGGTGCGACTCCACCGTCTTGATGCTCAAATTCAGGGAATGCGCCGTCTCGCGGGTACTCATGCCCTTGCCGATCATGTGCAGAATCTGCAGCTCGCGATTGCTCAGCCGGTCGATGGGGTTTGCCGAGATGTAGGACCCGCCGGCCGCGAACTTCTGAATCATGTTGTTGCCCACGGCCTCGGACACATAGATGCCGCCATCGAGCACCCGCCGCAAGGACACCAGGAACTGCTCGCTCGCCGCCTGCTTCATGATGTAGCCGTTGGCGCCGGCGGACAGCATGCGCTCGGCATAGATGGCTTCATCGTGCATCGACAGCACCAGGATCGGCAGCTGCGGATGATGGGCGCGCACGTCGCGCACCAACTCGATGCCGTCGCCCTGTTTCAGGCTGATATCGGCGATCACCACATCGGGATTGAGCTCTTTGATGGCGATGCGCGCATCGCGGGCGGTTTCGGCCTCGCCGCACACAGTGAGGTCATCTTCGTTCTCCATGACGCGCCGCAAGCCCTGACGAACGATCGGATGATCGTCGACGATCAAAACGCGCCGGATCTTGCGCTTGGCGCTGTTGGTGCCCGATTGGGAAGCCGAAGGACGCACCCACGTGTTGCTGGCAGCCATCATGACTCGCTCCTCTAATGACGCCCGGCGGCCGTAACGGCTGCCGTCAATGGTTGTTCCCCCCTGACACGGACCACGGTGCCTCGCGGCTCATTGGGGGCTATCTCAAATTTTGCGCCGATCATACCGGCACGATACTTCATAATCTTCAGACCCATACCACTATAAGGCGATTTTGGCGGGCGAAAACCCTCACCGTTATCGGTGATGTACAACAAAAAAGTGCTCGGGGTGACCAGCAAGAATATATCCACCCGGGTGGCATGGCCGTGCCGGGCGGAATTGGTGAGCGCCTCCTGTGCTATGCGATAAAGATGACTGGCGTCGGTTTCGTCGAGCTCGAGGTCCTGCCGCATGTCGGCGCGGAAATTGACTTGCATGCCGTACAGATCGCGGCTTCGGGACGCGAGCTCCCGCAACGCGAACGCGAGTCCGCCGGTTTCGCTGCGCACCGGCAGCAGTCCCCGAGCCAGCGCGCGCGCGTTCTCGATCGATTGATTGACCAGTGTGACGATCTCGTTGATCGAATCCAGTGCTTCGGGACAGCGCTCCCGGATCCGGCTCCCGAGGCCGCGCAGCATCAGTGCCACGCCGGTCAGTTCCTGTCCCAGGCCATCGTGCAAATCGCGGCCGATACTCTGCCGTTCACGGCCCGAGACATCGAGGATTTCCTGTTCCAGCCGCTTGCGCTCGGTGATATCGCGCGTGGAAATCGAAATACCGGTACCGATCCCGTCGTCGCGAACCAGCACCGCGCGATTTTCGAAATACTGCACCCGATCCGCCGCCGTGCATTCGTATTCGTAGGTCGCCGTTTCACCCGTGTCCAAGATATGCCGCAGCTTGTCCACCACGCCGTCGCGGGCGGAGTCGGGCAACAGCACGCCGATCTCGCGTCCGATGATCTGCTCGATGGTCATGCCGCGCACGTCCTTGTTGATGAACCGGACGCGCAGGCCCGTATCGACCAGCATCAGCGTGTCCGCGGTGTTCGCGGTGGTGGCGCGCAGCAGTTCCTCGGATCGCCGCAGACGCGTCTCGGAGTCGCGTCGCTCGGTGATATCCTGAATGACCCCCACCAAGCCGCACGGCAGATCGTTGCCGTCGAACAAGGGTCGTGCGGTGGCGCCATACCATCGGTATCGGCCGCGGCTCGATCGCAGCCGAAATTCCTCCTGGACTTCCAGTCGATGCCGGAATGCTTCCTCGATGGCGCTGTTCACCGTCTGCCGATCGGCGGGATGCACCAGAGCCATCACCTTCTTCATGCCGGGAAACACGCTGGGCAAATGCCCTCTGTGACCATCGACGATGGCGAACTCGAACGCGTCCCGCGCCCGATCCCAGCGCCAGGCATGCATGTGCGCCATATTCATCGACAGCTTGAGCCATCCGGTGCTGTTCTCCAGAGCGATCTGCGCCAGCTTTTGCTCCTGCACGTTCTGCACCGAACCGAAGGCGCGAAGCGGACGGCCTTCCAGCAATTCCAAATGGCGGATGATCCGTACCCAGATGCGCCGCCCCTTGAACGTCGTGATTTCGAGCTCGAGGTCGAGCTGCTCGCCGCCGGCTTCGGATCGGCCGCAGGCGTCATGGAAGCGCTGCAGCGATTCCGGGGTGCATTGCGCCAGCATCGCGTCCCAGGACACGGTCAATTCCCCCGGAGTCGCCTCATAGATGCGATACATCTCATCGGTCCAGCTGAGTTCCCGCGTCACGTAACTGTATTCCCAACCGCCCATTTCTGCAGTGCGCTGGGTTTCAGCCAGAAGATCGGTCACGCGCTTGATTTCCGACACGTCGACGCAACAGCCGATGGCGCGCACCGGGTCGCCGCTGCCGTTGCGCTGAATGAGGCCGCGCTCCAGAATGGATCGATAGCGCCCGCGGACATCCCGGATGCGATAGGTGGTGGTCCAACCCCGGCCATTGAGCAGCCCCAAGCCGATCGCTTTCTTGGCCGTCTCGAAATCTTGCGGGTGGATCCGCTCGCACCACGCATCGATGGTGGGTTCGACATCGTCGGGCTCGAGCCCCAATACCTCGAGCACACCGCGGGAGCGATGCACGAAGCCGCTCGGCACATCCCACTCATAGATGAGGCCGTCCACCGCGTCCGCCGCCAGTCGAAAAACTTCCTCGCGCTGGGCGAGCCGGCACTCCGCCAGCTTCCGCTCCGTGACGTCCCGTGAATTGATCAGCACCCCGCCGATCAGCGGATCGTCGAGAGCAGACGTATAGCTCGACTCCAGCCAACGGTAGGAACCATCCTTGTGGCGAAACCGAACCTCGCGAGAACAGGTCTTGATCTCGCCGTCGACCAATTGTCGAAACTTGGTGCGCAGAGCCTCGTGATCGTCCGGGTGTACATGATCGAACAAATTGTTCGATTCGCGTTCCTCGGAGGTGTAACCGAGGGCATTCCTGACGCCGCCGCTCACGTACTGCAGCTTGCCGTCAGACGCGGCAATGGTGATGATGTCGCGCGCGTGCTCGGTGAGCGCCAGCAACCGGCGGTCGCCGCTGCTCGGTGACTGTTCGCTCGCGCGACGCTCGCCAGCCTCCATCGAGCCGGCCTCGGGTGTGGGAATGAACGTCAGCATCACCAGGTGCTGGTCTGGATCCACCGCCAATGGCTTGATCTCCGTCATGACGCAGATCTCGCCCTCCACGCAGCGCCATTCCAGTACGCACCGGATGGATGTTTGGGGTTCCGGCAGCACGGCCAGCCGCGCCTCGACCGTGGACGCCGAGGCGCTTCCCAGCCAGCGCTGCAAGGATGATTCGACTAGGTTGACCGCATCCGTTGCCGTGGACAGGCAGCGGCGCGCCGCGGCGTTGGCCAGCACGATCGGCAGGTGTTTGCGGCGAGCATCGACCACCACCACGGCGTCGGGAAGGCTATCTAGAACCGTGTCTGCCAAGGCCCGCGTCGAACCGGTCGCGAGCCTTAGATAATCCGGAGATGTCGCCATCCTTTCCTACTCCGGGCTCTCTCGAAAATGACCAGACCCTATATACACCCACCGGATACTGGGCGTATCCCGCACTGTAGTGTACGGGATTCCCCGACGACGCATACCGACCCGCGACCGACAGCCTCTGCCGTAGTCTCGGTTACCGTGGTGCCGGTCCCATCACTTCTTGAAGAGATCGTCGAGCGCCGATTTGGCGCGCACGAGTTCCGCGCTGTCCTTCGCAACATAGGCGCCCGCCTTTGGCTTGAAGTGATCGCAAAAATTCGCCTCGTCCTTCTTGCGCACCTCTTCCGCAGTGGGCTCCTTGCAGTGCTTGGCATACGACGTGTCGTACTCAACGCACATCTTGCACACGTGCAACTCCGCATTGCACGACTTGCACACATCGAGTCTTCGGAGAGGCAAACTGAGTACGGCCAGAGATGCGCCGCAGCGCCAACAGACCAGGGAATGGGTCATTGCCGGTTCAGATCCACATAAAGCCGAGAGGGCGCGCGAAAGCTCGATTCCGCATTTCGAACAAGCCTCGACGCGTCACGTTGCTGCCGCGCCCCTCATCGACCACCAACTCTTCGACTATCGCCGACGTATCGCCCGCCCTATCAGCGAGTTTCGCAAGCGTAGTCCAGCAGACTGACTCCGCCGAGGCACTGCTCTTCCTTGCGGCCACCCGCGGAGCGCGAAGCCCCGTTCAGGCCCAATTGAGAGGCCGGTGCGGAAGCCTTGTTCAGCCCCAGCTGCGAGTTCAAGCCCAGCTGTGACGACGGTGCGGCAACCCGGTTCAGCCCCAGCTGCGAGTTCAAGCCCAGCTGTGACGACGGTGCGGCAACCCGGTTCAGCCCCAGCTGCGAGTTCAAGCCCAGCTGTGACGACGGTGCGGCAACCCGGTTCAGCCCCAGCTGCGAGTTCAAGCCCAGCTGTGAGGACGGTGCGGCAACCCGGTTCAGCCCCAACTGCGAGTTCAAGCCCAGCTGTGAGGACGGTGCGGCGACCCGGTTCAGCCCGAGCTGCGAATTCAAGCCCAGCTGTGAGGACGGTCTAGCCACTCTGTTCAGGCCGAGCTGTGAGTTCAAGCCAAGTTGCGAGTTCAGACCTAGTTGTGAATTCAAGCCCAGCTGTGAATTCAGCCCCAGTTGCGAGTTCAAACCCAGCCGTGAGTTCAGGCCCAGCTGCGAGTTCAAGCCCAACTGTGAGTTCAAGCCCAACTGTGAGTTCAAGCCCAACTGTGAGTTCAAGCCCAACTGTGAGTTCAGGCCCAGCTGTGAGTTCAGGCCCAGCTGCGAGTTCAAGCCCAACTGTGAGTTCAAGCCCAACTGTGAGTTCAGGCCCAGCTGTGAGTTCAGGCCCAGCTGTGAATTCAAGCCCAACTGTGAATTCAAGCCCAGCTGCGAGTTCAGGCCCAGCTGTGAGTTCAGGCCCAGCTGTGAGTTCAGGCCCAGCTGTGAGTTCAAGCCCAGCTGTGAGTTCAAGCCCAGCTGTGAGTTCAAGCCCAGCTGTGAGTTCAGGCCCAGCTGTGAGTTCAGGCCCAGCTGTGAGTTCAGGCCCAGCTGTGAGTTCAGGCCCAGCTGTGAGTTCAGGCCCAGCTGTGAGTTCAGGCCCAGCTGTGAGTTCAGGCCCAGCTGCGAATTCAGGCCTAGTTGTGAATTCAAACCCAGCTGTGATGCATAGCTAGGTGCGGCCGATATCAGTCCCAGAACGACGACAGCAGGGGAGGCAAGTTCTCGGACGAGACGTACAAAATTACTTTCCATGTTCAAATCCCTTCAAGTTGGCAATTGTTTTGATAAAGCGAGGTCGTCTTCTTCATTCACGATGTAGTGATAGAAGCCGACCCCTGTGTTAATAGCGTCCTCGCGTCCTTCTCTGTCGCGATCCGACAACCAGTTATCGATGTCATCGGCAAAGATCTGGCCCCGCGTTCGGATGAATTTGTCGAAGTCTTTGAGGTCCTGCTTCGTGACCCCATGCTCGGTGTAGACGATTCGTTCGACGAGACCCTTGCCTCCCACGGACTCTGCACGAAGATTCACTTCGGCGGCTTCGCAAAGGTTGTGAACGACGCGCGCGAACAGCAGGATGCTTCCGGCGCTCAAGGGAACGGGAACGTAGGTGCGCTTGACTGCCCGGTAAAAACCGTTCCCCACATCCTGTACGCATCCAGATGTAACCAACTCATCCAAGAGCGCCTTTGGAGAGACACCCGGGCAATAAGTAGCGACCAATTCTGTGAAGGTGGGGGCTGGCTCGCCGGAGTTCTTTTCGCCCGAGAGCTCTATGTCCCTCACTACCCCGTAGGGGCCGGTGTATCTAACGTCGGTGTGCCACGCACCCAGCGCCTTGGCAAACGGATTGGCTTCCTGTACGGCCACGTTGAATTTCACGCCCGCATCAGAGTGCAGAATGTCGCGGACATCCGTTGCCTGCACACTCGTGATCAAGGAAATCCCCTCTTCGTCCGGGTGTTTGCCCGAAATTCTCATTTGCCTGGCCGCCACATCCACATAGGCCTCTTTGAGTGCCTGGCTGAATTCGGGAAACGACACGCCGTTCTTGACGGCCAATCGCACCAGCGGCTTCAGCAAATATCTAAATGCAGCGAGCAGATTCTCTTTAACAGATTGCGTCATCCGTGAACATATTACAATGATTTTGTTGTCGCTATTCACACTTTACCGATGTGGTGCATCGCAGCAATATCTTTCGGGATGCGACTGTGCTAGCTCACTATGAGCCGTCACCCGAGTGTGGTAGCGGTAGCCAGGCGGTGGGTTTGAGCCGCATAATCCCGCGGCCTTCGCTCGGTTAGCAGAATGGATCCTGCATAGCGCCTTGCAGAGCCCTCGATCGAGGTCGAGGACAGACAGCAGAACCCATTCGTCACATGCGAAACATGATCCGAGAAACTCAGCTGACCATCGGCCTCTGCCTCATCGCGGGGCTGTGGGGCTGCGGCCACCCAACAAATCCGCCGACATCGGCAGAGCCCCTGCGCCGGGGACTCAGCGCCGAGCCTTCGACGCTCGATCCGGCGGCGGCGGCGGACAATTTTTCTCTCGAGGTCGTGCGCGATCTCTATGAGGGATTGACCGCCGAATCGCCGACCGGGGAAGTGATTCCAGGAGTGGCCTCGTCTTGGACAGTCGATCCCAGCGGCATGCAGTACACCTTTCAGCTTCGCGCAGATGCTCGCTGGTCCAACGGGAAGGTGGTACGGGCCCAGGATTTCGTTACTGCCTGGCGACGCGTCGTTGATCCGAAGCAGGGGTCGCCGGTGGCGGACGATTTGCGCCTCATTCTCGGCGCCGCCGCGATCATTGCCGGCACCATCCCTCCGACTGCCCTTGGCGTCGACGCACCCAGCGACCACGTCCTGATCGTAAAACTCGAGCAGCCCGCTCCCTACCTTCCGCAGCTGCTGACGCATGCCGCGGCCTATCCGGTCTATTCCGATGCCACCGCACGCAACCACGACCCCAAAACATGGGTTTCCAATGGTCCGTACGTGCTCTCAGGCTGGTCCCCCGGTACCGCGGTGCAATTGACTCAGAACCCAGCCTATTGGGACCGCGCCCATGTGCACATACCGCGAGTCGACTATCAGGTGGTGTCGGACGAGAACTCGCAGTTCAGTCGATATCGAGCGGGGCAGCTCGACATGGCGGACACGGTACCCGCCAATGCAATTGCAGCGTTGCGCAGCCAGCATTCGACGGAGCTCGTGATAGCTCCATTCCTGGCCACCGCTTACTACGGACTCAATCTATCGGCGCCGCCGCTCGCTGCAAACCTAAAGCTCCGTCAAGCCCTCTCGATGGCCATCGATCGCAAGCGGCTGGTCGACTCGCTTGCGTTCGGCCAGACCGAGGCCTACGGATTCGTTCCTCCCGGCACTTGGAACTACGGATCGCAATCCTGGCCGTGGAAAGGGCTGAGCGATGCCGAACGCATCGCCGAGGCGCAGCAGCTTTACGCCGCAGCGGGATACTCCGGTGGAAACCCCCTTCACTTGCGGGTGATTTTCAATGCCAATCCGGTGACCCGAAACATTGCCACCATCATTGCCGCCATGTGGAAAGAGACACTCGGCATCGAGACCGCACTGACCGACGAAGAGTACCGCGTGTTCCTGCAATCACGGCATGACAAATCACGGTGGGAAGCAGCACGGCTGGCCTGGGTGGCCGACTACAACGACGCCAGCAGTTTCCTGGACACGTTTCGCGAACATTCGCCCAACAATGACACGGGATACGCGAACCACGCATTCGACGCGTTGCTGGATGACGCGGCTCGCACCAAGGATCCGCAGCGGCGGCGAAAAATACTCGAGGCCGGCGAGAAGATGATGCTGGGAGACTACCCCGTCATACCGCTCTACTTCTACGTCTCGAAGCGCCTGGTAAAGCCCCATGTACTGGGCGTTCAATCGAATCCCCTCAACCACATTCCCTCGAAGGCACTCACCCTCCAGCCGCACCAGTGAGGCGGACGAGCGCTCAACGAGTGGATCATTCTCAACTGAAAATCATCCCCCACCTGCTCCGTCCCGCGCGCGGCGGAGCCGCAGGCGTCGTGGTGGTCTTCGCCGCACTTCTTTTCATCGCCGCCAAGGCCGGTTTCGTGGGCATTCCTCTGGCCCTGATACTGACGTCCTGGTTCTTCAAGTACGCCTACATCCTGTTCGACCACACGGTTCGTGGTTTCGACGAGCCACCCGCTCTCGACATCCAGATGCTGAATCCCCTCGACGAGCAGCGCCCGCTCGCCCAGGTGGCTATTCTTGGCCTCATCTATCTCGCCGTGAAATTCGTGCAGCACACGATGGGTTCTACCCTCAGCATAGCCATCACCGTCGTGGCCGCACTGTTCCTGCCCGCCTCGGTCGCCATCCTCGGATTGGAGGGCAATATATTCAAGGCGGCCTACCCCGTGGCCTGGGTGCGCATGGCGCTGCGCTTGGGTCCCATGTACCTGCTCGTACTCGCCATCATCGCCGGCTATTCATTACTCACAACCCTGCTGGCGCGCTGGGATCTTTGGTTGCCGGTGCAAATCGCGCTCTACATGTTCTGCATCCTGTCGATATTCAGCGCTCTGGCCGGCGCGCTGTACGAGCGGCGCCACGAGCTCGAGCTGGAAACCTATGCCTCTCCGGAGCGCACCGCGGAACTCCAGCGCGCACAAGATCTGCGTCACAGCGAAAAAGCGGTGACCGAAGCCTATGGACAGATGCGCGCAGGATCGCACACCCAAGCATGGCAGCTGCTGCAAGCCTGGCTGATCGCGCGCGGCAACTCACCGGACGATTACCGCTGGCTGTGCGGCCGAGTCGCGACCTGGGGCGACCCACGCTACATGACTCGCCTCACCGAAGAGCACGTCGACCGGCTGCTGGCGCTGAAGCGCAACGGCGAAGCGCTCGACGTGGTGGCACAGCGCCTGACCGACGATCCTTCCTTTCGGCCCAAGTCCGCGGCCGCCACGTTGCAGATAGCGCGACTCGCCGCCGGCGGGGGCGGGACCCCGCGAGTCGCACGCACCCTGCTCGCAGATTTTCCGGCCCGCTTTGCCGGCGACCCGTCGGTCGCGGCGGCCGATGCGCTCGCCCGTCAATTGGGAATGTGAGGCCTCAAAAGCGTACCGGACGCGAGTCATCAGGAGCGTCGTTGCGACGCAAATGACGGGAGTCGGCTCAACAATAGCAATCATGTAGAATTTCCGACCATGACTTACTGCGTCGGTTTGCTGGTCGACACCGGTCTCGTGATGCTGTCCGATTCCCGGACCAATGCCGGTGTGGATCAGATCAACACTTTCCGCAAGATGTCCACGTTCCAGCAGCCGAGCGACCGGGTGCTGGTGCTGATGTCGGCGGGAAATCTCGCCATTACCCAAGCCGTGGTCAACCTACTGCGGGAAACACCTGAAGGCGCAGATGGGCGGATGCGCATCTACCAGGCCTCCAACATGTTCAACGCCGCCCGCGTGGTGGGCGATGCTCTGCGCGAAATCCATCAACGCGATGGCGAATCCTTGAAGGATCAGGGACACGAATTCAACGGTACCTTCATCCTGGGCGGCCAGATCAAGGGCGAAGAGCCGCGGCTGTTTCATATTTACTCCGCCGGCAACTTCATCGAAGCCTCCCTCGACACCCCGTATTTTCAGATCGGCGAATCGAAGTACGGCAAACCCATCATCGATCGGGTCATTTCCCGCAGCAGCAGCCTGGCGCAGGCCTCCAAGTGCGCCCTGGTGTCCATGGATTCGACCATCCGTTCGAACCTCACCGTGGGCCCGCCGTTGGACTTGGCCATCATCCGGCGCGACGAATTCAAGCTCGCCACCCATATCAGCATCGATATGGACAACGAGTATTTCCGGATGATCCGCACGCGCTGGGGCTTTGCCCTCAAAGAAGTATTCAGCGAACTGCCCGATCCGAATTGGTAATCCTGACCGGCAGATCGGAATCCGGTTGGCGTCGACAGACGGTCTGCGGCGCAGTTGAGCCATACGCGCCCGGACCCCACCGGGCAACTTGGTAACAATTCGCGCTGATCCATACGATCCAATCGCCGCTCTCGGTCTTGGATCGGTCGCCTGCGTGATGCTCTCCAGACCACCAGTCATTCCACGACGAGGATATGGCGACGTTGGGAGGATGATTGCGGCGAATCTCGACCGCCTGCACGGCGCGATGCGCTTCCGCCGCCCAGTTCACTGCCGCAGCGTTGCCATCCGTCCCGGACGACGGCGGCGACAGGGAGGGAGCATCCAGCCCTGGGAGCGTGGCCGTTACCGAGGTGTCGGCATTCACACGCTGAGGGCGAGCGTTCTCGAAGCGCACCCTCGGCGGCTTGGTCGGCGGGAAGAACATCAATTCAACGGAATTATTTGCCGCAGCGGCCGGGATTCGAGCGGAAGATGTCATCACCAGCAGCGCGAGAACGGCCGCATGCAACGCCAGCACCGCTGCAAGCGTAACGAATCTCTGAGCTCCCCAGACATTTGATTCATCCATGTCCAGACTTCGCTCGTGTAATAACCAGACGCCTCATAGCTGACCTTTGGCGTGGATCAAGGTTCCTGGATCAACGCAGTTCCCAAATCCGCGCCCCTCGAGACGTCAGCCGCGTTCCCAATCATCCGCGCTCGCGCTGACCGCAGAACGTATTCCGCGCGCCACCCCAGCCCAAGGCCACAACCACAGCAGGGACAACGCGCCAAACACCCAGAACGCCCAGCGCCAGCCGAAGTGCGCCATCAGCACGCCTCCGACGATGGTGCCTACGACAGGTCCGGACAGATATCCAAGAGCGACGATCCCGTTGGCCGTGCCCAACCCCTTGGCGGGCACGATCGCCGCCGTAATTTTCGCCACGCACGGGAAGCCGGCGCTCTCGCCCAAGCCGAGCAGCAGCCGCAGCACCAGCAGCATGGCGAAGGTGTGCGCGAATCCGATCAGCATGGTGGCCGATGCCCATAGGGTGAGTCCGGCCGCGAGTATCCGATGCGCACCGTAGCGCTCGGCCAGCCAGCCGACGGGGATTTGCGAAAAGGTATATGTCCAGAAAAAGGCGGACATCAGCAAACCCATCTGCGTGTAGTTCAAGTGCAGATCGCCCTGCATCAGGTGCGCTGCCGTGGGCATCGCACCGCGATCGACGTAACTGATGAAGAGCACCGCAGCCAGCAAGAATACGATGGGGCTGCGGGCGGCCCGCGCCGGATCCAACGCCGCTGTCAGGCGCGAACTCAGCTCGCGTAGTCCGAATCGCTGCGATCGAGAACACGCTTCAGAGCATCGAAGTGCAGATCCGAGCGGGCACGACCGCCGACGGCCACGCCCGCGCCGAACTGCGCGACCGTCATCTTCACCACCGGTTCCGGAATCAGCTTCAAGCGCCGGCCGGTCGACAGCGCAAGCACCTGCGCTTGAGCCGCGCGCTCGAGAAAGTACAGGCGCTCGAACGCCTGCGGCACCGACTTGCCGACCACCAGCACGCCGTGATTACCCATCATGAGCACTGATTTGTCGCCGAGTGCGCGCGCCAAGCGCTCCCCCTCGGACACATCGAAGGCCAGGCCGTTGTACTCCGGATCGTAGGCGACGTCGTTGTAAAACCCGAGCGCACTCTGCACGGCCATCTCCAGCCGCGGATTCTCCAGCATGCACAGCGCGGTCGCGTACGGCATGTGAGTGTGCAATACGCATTGTCCCTGGGGCGACAGCCGATGCACCGGCTGATGAATGTACAACGCCGTGTCCTCCACCCACCCCTGGCCGCTCAGCACCCGTCCGTGGAAATCGACCACCAGGAAATCGCTCGCTTTCACCTCGGACCAATGCATGCCGAAGGGCGCGAGTAGAAATCGGTCCGAATATCCCGGCACCAGCAACGTCAGATGATTGTCGATGCCTTCGTTCAGGCCGAAACGATCCGCCAGCCGATAACAGGCCGCCAGATCGATTCGGGCGCTGCGTTCCGCCTCTGTCGATGCCTGGACGGGCTTGAAACTCGCATTCATGGGGTCGCCTCGCGGAAACAGGGTGATTGAGTTCCCCTCAAAGTATAGCTCCGGCGACACCGGCAGCGACACAGAGGAATGCCTCAGACACGGGGAATTGCCTCGAACGATCCTAACCGCATCACACGGATTGCCTCAAACAATGTGAAGTGCATCACGGCAAGCGATCCCTCCGTGGCGGTTACTGCAGCAACCGCTCCAGCACCGGCAGAGGCACGGCGCCCTGCCGCAGCGCGCCTTCATGGAACTCCTTGAGACTGACCGCGGCACCATGCGTGGACCGATAATGCTCGCGCACGGCAAGCCAACCCTTGTACCCGGCGTAATAGGTCGGCAACTGGCAGGACGACAGCTTGGCGCGCTGCAATTTGGCGGTCGCTTCTTCCGTCTCCTGATAGGTGCTCTTGGTCATGAGGTCGAGCGCTTGGCTGTCGGTCATCCCCATGGTCTGCAGCCGCACGTCCAAAATCGTGTTCGCCAGGACCCGCAGCAATTGCTTCTGCAACGTCAGCCGATAGCCCGGCGTATCGCCCAAATATCCCTGCTCCGCCATCAGTTGCTGGGAATACACCGCCCACCCTTCGACGTATGGGCCGTTGCCGAAAATATTGCGCAGCAAGCGGCGCGAACGCGGCTGCACCGCATTCGCATACTCCCCTTGCACGTAGTGACCCGGCATGGCCTCGTGCACGGTGAGGTGCTGCATCCCTGACTCATTGTATTCACGCAGTTTCGAATCGATGCGCGGCTGCGGCCACTCGCTCGGAATCGGCGTCACCCAAAAGAAAGCCCCCAGCTTGGGTTCCAGGGCCGGCGCCGAATTGAAACCGCCGACACCGTAGAGCCCGCGCATGAACACCGGCGTCTCGATGACTTCCAAATTGGCATTGGGCGGGAGCGTCAACAAATCCTTGGACTTGACGAAGGTCGTCGCTGAGATGAGTGCCTGCTTGGCCGACGGCATGAAGGTCGCAGCCGTGGCGTGCTGGCGCGCCACATCCGCCAGTGCCTGCTCCACCGTCTTCGGCGCCGCGAGCCGCGCGATCTCGGCCCGCACCGAGACGAGATCCGCCTCCGCTTCCGCCAGCAGTGCCTCCGGAGTCTTGCCGGTCGCCAGCACCAGACGAAACTTCTTCGCGTAGAGATCCTTCCCCAACCGCCAATCACTCGTCCTCTCGGCCAGATGGTCTTCCAGCCAATGGTTGAATCCTTGCAGCGCCGCGACCGCCGCCGCGGCCGCCTGGTCGTACCGCATACGCTCCCCGGTCGGGCAGTCGGCGCGCAGCGTCGTGTCGATGAGACCCACGTTGCCCGTGTTTTCCTCGCGCGCGACCCGGTTCCATACCTCCGGGGAATCCTGCAGATTTGCCTCAGCCTGCCGGATGAACTCAGGAATTTTGTTCAGGCGGTTGATGATGTGTCGATAGCGCTCCGGCGCAGACGCATATTGCAGCACGTAGGGAGTGTAAAGAGCGTTGCCCAACAGCTCGACATAGGTCGCGGGATTGTGGCGGTAACTCTGGATCTCATCGAGCTCCAGCCTCGAAGCGCCGAGAGCATCATGCATGATATCGATGTCGGCACGCTGCTCCGCGTCGAGCGATGCAGTATCGAGCCGCGCAATCCGCGCTTCGATATCGTGCGTAAGGGCTCGCGAGGCCGCGATCCCCGCCGGACTGTAATCATCCAGCATGTCATCGAGCGATGCACCGTGATCAACGTGGTAGCCCACGCCGGTCGCATTGACCGGCGACAGCGCCAGTGTGCCGAACACGAAGTCATCCACCAACTGCTCGAACGGACCGTTAGTCGTTGGCGGCGCCTTGGCCCCGGTCGGGGCCGCCCAGACGTTGGGACAAGAGAGAAGGCCGGTCAGCAAACAAGCAACCCGAAGGCTCAGTTTTTTGTTCATGGCCCATCTTCGGGCAAGTCCCGCCGCCTCGTCCAGCCATATGTCTCGCGCCGCACCCAGCCATTCGGCTCCTTAGGTTAAGATGCCTGTCGCGTCGCCTTCGAGGAGCGGATATGAATTGGTATGCCAGCACCCCCAAGCTCGTCGCCGGCGCCAAATTGATCGGCACCTGCAGACTCATCGGCATCTTCATCTTGGCCGGCATCTTCGGCCTGGCCGCCACACTCATCCCCGCCGGCTCAGCCCGTGCCGCCGACCTCAAGGCACGCGTCGACGGCTACCGTACCCTGCACGAAGCGACCATCGTCGGACAACTCGACGAGCTCACGCGCCTCGAGAGCGTGGCTGCGGACCCCGCGGGAATCGCCGCGACCGCTGGTCGCCTCCAGAAATTATTGAGCGAGCGCGGCTTCGAGACGCGGCAGCTTTCCGCTGGGGCCGGGACTCCGCCCCTGGTGTTCGGGGTGCTGAAAGCCGCGCGCGCCAAGCGGACGGTGCTGTTCTATGCCCATTACGACGGTCAGCCGGTAACGCCGTCGCAGTGGTCCTCCGACCCCTTCGTGCCGCTGATGCGCAGCGGCGCCCTGAACTCCGGGGAGCACGTGATCGATTGGAGAAGCGCGCGCACTCCATTCGATCCCGAGTGGCGGCTCTTCGGCCGCGCGGTTAGCGACGACAAGGCATCCATCGTCGCCTTTCTGGCAGCCTTCGATGCCCTCAAAGCCGCGGGTGTGGCGCCGACCGTTAACATCAAGGTGCTGTGGGAAGGCGAGGAAGAGGCCGGCTCTCCCCACCTGGCCGACCTGCTGCGCAACAACCGCGCCGCTCTCGCGTCCGATCTCATTTTGATCGGCGACGGTCCGGTGCATCAGTCGCGCAAGCCCATGATTTATTTCGGCGCGCGCGGCGTCATCGGCCTCGATGCGACGATCTATGGGCCGCTGCGCGCTCTGCACGACGGCCATTACGGCAACTGGGTGCCCAATCCCGCGGCCATGGCGGCAACCCTGATTGCGCAAATGCGCGATGAGAATGGCCGGATCTTGATTCCGGGATTTGCTGACGGCGTCCGCGCCCTGACCACCGGCGAGCAACTCGCCATCCGCAACCTGCCTGCGATCGATGATGGCCTGAAGCGAGAGTTCGGGATCGGCCGGTCGGAAGGCAACGAGGACCTCGCCTCGAGTCTCATGCGTCCGGCACTCAACATCCGCGGCATTCGCGCCGGCCAGGTCGGCGAATCCGCTGCGAACGCCATTCCAACCACGGCCGTGATCTCCTTCGATTTTCGCCTGGTGCCGGATCAATCACCGCTCACGGTGCGCGCCGCCGTGGAGCGCTTCTTGCGCGAGCACGGCTGGACCATCGTCGCCGACGAGCCTGATCTCGCGACGCGCCTCGGATCCTCCCGCCTGGTGCGATTGCAATGGGATGCGGGCTACCCCGCCTTCCGCGCCGACTTGTCAGCGCCCACCGGCAAAGCCGTCATCGCCGCCGCAAGTCATGCCGCGTCGGCTCCGGTGGTGGTGCTACCCATGATGGGGGGCAGCGCCCCGCTCTATGTGTTCGCCGATGTGCTGCAGGCGCCGGTCATCGGCCTGCCCATCGTCAACCACGACAACAACCAGCATGCGGCCAACGAGAATCTACGGCTGCAAAATCTCTGGGATGGGATCGACACCTACGCTGCCATGCTGGCCGAGCTGCGGTGGTAGCCGTGGCCGCGCGCACGATTCTCGGCAAGGTCATTCTGCGCATCACAGCGGCCCTCGTCGTGGTGCTGCTCGTGCTGGTATTCACATTGTGGATGAAGCCGCCGGAAATTCTGCGGGTTGGCGCCAATTACTCTGCAAAGATCGTCTGTTCCAACGTGTTTCTCGCCGCCCGCGACCCGGATGAGGTGCTGCGCGCCGATGTACAGGCCCCGGGGATCGCACTGCTGCGCCTCATGCGCGTGTCCGTCGATCGGCAACGGCGAGTGGTGCGTGCGGGGCTGCTCGGATTCATCGGCGATGGATTGGCCGTGGCCCGGCCCGGCACCGGCTGTGCCGTCGTACCCGACGGTAATTTGGAATTTGCGATGCACGTCGCCGCTCCCTCCGCCACTACTGCACCCGCCGTCACCGCCACGTCGGTCAACGCGGCACCCGCCGCCGTCGCCGCCACTGCCATGTCGGCCGATGCCGCATCCGCCGGCTTCGGTATCGCCGCACCCAGCGCCGACCCCAATGCAGTTTGGCCGGAAGGCAGTACCGTTGCCACCACCGCGGCGCTCGATTCGCTGCTCGCCGACGACATCCTCGCCGGGCCCGGCATGCGCGCCGTCGTCGTAGTCGATCACGGGCACATCACGGCCGAACGCTATGCCCCGGGCTTTTCGGCGGCGACGCCGTTGCTCGGTTGGTCGATGACCAAGACCGTCGTCGCCGGACTGGTCGGTGTACTCGTCAAAGAAGGACGTCTCACGCTCGATCAATCTGCCGGCTGGCCCACACCCGATGGCGGACGCGAGCGCATTCGGGTCGCCGACTTGCTCTCCATGTCGAGCGGCCTGCGCTTCAATGAAGCCTACGGCACCGTGTCGGACGTCACGCGCATGCTCTACCTGCAGCCCGATATGGCGGAGTTCGCTCGCGCGCAGCCGCTGGTGCATCCGCCGGGAGAGTTCTGGAGCTATTCGAGCGGCACCGCCAACATCCTGTCGCGCATAGTGCAAGACGCGGCGGGCGGGCTCGCCGCTGCGTATCCCACCGAAAAACTGTTCAGGCCGCTCGGCATGACCAGTGCCACGATCGAGACCGACGAATACGGCACCCTCGTGGGTTCTTCTTATATGTATGCCACCGCCCGCGACTGGGCAAGGTTCGGACTCCTACTGCTGCAGGACGGCGTCTGGCGAGGACAGGAAATGCTCCCGCGCGGCTATGTCGCCATGATGGCCTCACCCGTTGCGGCATCAGGCGGCGAGTACGGACACGGCCTGGTCTGGCTCTGGGGCTCCGACGCGGCCACGCCCGGCAAGAATCCGGACGCCGCCTTCGGCATGCCGGCCGACACGTTCTGGATGGAGGGTCACGACGGCCAGAGCGTCGCCATCATTCCCTCACGCCAGTTGGTCATCGTGCGTCTCGGGCTCACACCGGCGAGCGATGGCTACCGACCGCAGCCGCTGGTGAAGGCCATACTCGATGCCACGCGCAGCCCAGATGCCTTACGCATCGCCGACGCCGCGCGCGGCGCCGACGCGGCCCGCTGAGTTCACGGCGCCGCACCAAAATCCTTCGGCTCCTCTGGCCATCCGTTCAAGTGGGATTCGGAGGCGCCATCTTGGCAACCGCCGTTCCGCCGAGGCCGCGACGGCGCGCCACCCATGCATAGACAGGTGCGCATGCGATCAATAGCAAGGCGGCGAAGAATCCGGAGCGCAGATCTTCCATGATCGCGGCAAATCCGCGGCACCACGCAGCCCAAGAGGACGATGATCGTGGTGACCGGAAAGCCGAATGCCCGGTAAGACCGTGGCGTGGCGGGCTCACGGCACCGAAGTACGATGAGCCCGACATACGTAGTGTCCGATCTGCGAATAGCGGCCGCTACAAACAACCACAACTACTCGGGAAACGGTGTAATTGCCGGCTTACCGAGCTTCTTCTGGAGTGCTTGCGAAAGCGTCGTCCAGTGGCCTCCGCCATAGACGACTAGAACGCGCTTCTTCAAAGCAAGCTCTTTCTCGATCGTGTCCAGCAGATGTTCGTCTCGAATGACCATGTCCGTCTGATCGAGCAACGCAACGGCGGAGGTGGTTCCAGGTTCGGAACGCCTAGCCAGCTCCGCATCATGTGTGAGATCAACGCCGAACATCGATCGATAACGAACCGAGAAATCTTCAAGTGCCATGGGCTCCAACTTGTACTGATCGGCAAACCCGCGAGCCCACTTTGCAAATGCGTCGGCTAGCTTCGGATCTTGTGTATCAGCAATATCTCCAGACCGTAACGATTGCGACAGTCCGCCGACGAGGTATGCAAAGGCAATATCTGCAGGCGAGTAGCCCCTGCGCTCGAGAGCCCGCACTTGCTCCTCTCGTGTCGGTTCGCCTCCCACGAAGGGAATACCGCGACTGAGAGCCAAGGAGGCGGCGTACATGTCCTCGCCTCCAGCAAAATCGTCTGCGTCCGGTGTTCCGTACCTCTGCGCTTCCTCGACGAGAGGCGGAGGATTTTCGCGCATCGCCGTCGGAAATCCCTCAACGAGGACGATGGCCGGAGAAGCTTCCGCGAAACCTGAGGACACTGCGCGAAGAGTACTGTTCCGCGGAGTAAAAACATGATGGGTACCCACGAAAACAAGAATGTGCCCGCCTTTCCTATAAGTCGCTTTGAAGGGTACCTCGGATACGCAACCCGCCGGACACCACGGTTGTCGCCGCTGCTCAAGGGCAAGCGTCCAGGGAGGGATAGTGTCCTTTTCGCTGAGCGGTGCGCTCCATGCCAGTCCGATGGAAACACCTGTTGCCAGAATCGCCCAGAAAATGCTCAATCCATTTCGAAAATCCATATGACCTCCTGTCGAACCTACTACTGATCCTATCCCAGCTCTCCAGGAGTTGCGACGACCGGCGCGAGGTCACCAGGGTCGGGCAGCCACCTATCGATTATTGTGTTTTGGAGATTGCTGCGTGGAAGGCCCTCGTCCGTTGCCTTAGTTGCTCGTTTGAGCAATACTTCATGCTCGAATGAGAGGAGGAAGCGACGTGAATGGGCCAGTAAAACCCGGCAAGGAAGCGGCTCGTAAAGCAGCTGCCGTACGTGCGGCCCCATGGGGTTCCAAGCAGTTAGCTCAACGTCGTGCTGCTCATGTTACCAGCAAGTCCGACATCAAGACTTTAGGTGCGTGGTCTAACCACAATCAGGCTTTGGAACTGTTCCGCGCCAGCGTCGTAGATCGTGTGAACATCGTGAAGAATGGAGTACCCGCACAGTATGTGACCGTACTGACGGCGCGCATGGGAATGCCGAAGGATAGGTTCTATAAAACCATCGGTCTGATGCGCCCGACGGTCGACCGCAAGGTCCGTGCGTCCAGGCGCCTCAATCAGGACGAGAGCGAACGCGTGATGGGTATCGCCCGACTCGTCGGCCAAGCACAGAGTTTGGTTCAGGATTCCGGCGGGTCGGAGGACTTCGATGCCGCAAGGTGGGTTGCTGTTTGGCTTGACCGCCCGCTTCCGGCGCTCGACGGCAGGCGGCCCGGTGAATACATGGATACCGCCGACGGCCGCTCTCTGGTGGCCGACGTTCTCGCGCAGCAGCGCTCCGGTGCGTACGCCTAGCCGTGGCGCGTGCTGTCTGGCGCATTGCCGCCGAAACGTCCGACTATGCGTCCGACGATCTATCGGGCACGGGTGCAGAAAAGACCGGCGGACGATGGAATAGAAAAGGCACGCCGGTTATCTATGCTTCTGACTCTATCGCGCTCGCGTACCTCGAGACCTTTGTCCATCTGAGCGGTCTCGACCCACTGCCGCTCAATCGATATCTTGTAAAAATTGATATCCCCACGGCCGCGTGGAAGACAAGAACCGTATTCGATCAGGCGGCTCACGTGGGCTGGGACGCTCTGCCGGCGGGGTTGGTGTCGCTCGACTGGGGGACTGCATGGCTGAAGTCGGGCAAAAGCCTCGTCGCCCAGGTTCCGTCCATTGTCGTACCCGATGAATTCAATGTCCTCATTAACCCAAGGCATTCAGAGGCTGGAAAGCTAATCGCCAAGAAAATTCGCCGCTGGAATTATGATGCGCGACTGACATAGGAAATCGGCCGCGCCCCTGATGGCGATGGCGGCACTTGTGCTATTTGTCTCAACGGCCGCCCTGATCCATTTTGATCTCGTCGGTTCAAGGGGCCGCTAACAATCCGAGCGCTCGCGGGCTGCGCCTTCGGTAAGCCAACCTCATCGTTAGGTCGCGAAGTCATGCCTGCCAGGCCCCTCAAAGGGCCATTGTCGCAAAGTATCAACTCGACCAAAAATCGACCATCAGGTCACCCCCCTCTTGGTGATATCTTCGGATGACGATGACCGAAGACTGGACGAAGGAGTGGGAGCGCCGGATTGTCAACGGGGTGTATCCGCTGCGCCGCTTTTTGGGCCGGTCAAACCACAGCGTGGTATTTCTCACCGAATGCAAGGCGCAAAACGTCGCCCAAGCCGCGATCAAGATCCTGCCGGCTCACCCGGCGCTGACGGAGACACAGCTCTCACACTGGAGGCGGGTTGCCACCCTGTCGCATCCTCACTTGATTCGTCTTCTCGACGCAGGCCGCTGCGAACTCGGGGGACATAAATTTCTGTTCGTCGTAATGGATCATGCCGAACAGAATCTCGCTCAAGTTCTTCCCGGCCGGCCCCTGACTCCCGACGAAGTGCGGGACCTGCTGCCTCCCACCCTGGATGCGTTGGCATATCTTCACGGCAAAAACTTGGTGCATGGCGGGCTCAAGCCGCCCAACTTTCTGGTCGTCAATGATCAACTGAAGCTGGCGAGCGACACCATTCGACCCGCCGGCGAACGCTCCGCAACGATGGCCAAACCTTCTTTGTACGATCCTCCGGAGGCCAAAAACGGCGGGCCATCCACCGCGGGCGACATTTGGGGACTCGGCATCACGCTCGTCGAGGCCCTTACCCAGGCTCCCCCGGCGTGGTCCCGCGATACCTCCGACACTGTCGCCCTGCCGGCAAATCTTGCGCCGGAATTCATCGATACGGTTCAACGATGCTTGAACCGCGACCCTCGCCACCGTCCCGCGATTGCTGAGCTCGCAGCACAGTTCAGACAGGCCCCAGCGACGGCACCGGAATCCGCCGTACCGTCCGCCGTAAACGAACCATTAACCCGGACACTATCCGGACAGCGTTCGCCCAAAACACGCTTGTTCGTCACGGCGATCACGCTGGGTGTCATGACGCTGTGGGCTGTTTGGGCCGCCCTGCACCTGTTTCATACCCATTCGACCGTTCAGCAACCCGCTTCCATTACTCCTCCATCGCAGCCTGCTGCTCCACCGCCGGCCGCTGTGGAGAATCCAAAGGCGAATATCGTCGGGCTACCGACGATTCTTCATCAAGAAATGCCCGACGTATCGCGCAAGGCGCGTGAGTCGATTCGCGGCGTCATCAAGGTGGTGGTTCGTGTGACCATCGATCGCTCAGGCAACGTCGTCGCGGCGATTTTGGATAATCGCGGCTCGAGCAAATATTTCGCACGCGCCGCATCGGATGCCGCAAAGAAATGGAAGTTCGCTCCGGCTGCCGACCAAGTTTCGCGAGTGTGGCAGCTGCAATTCGAGTTCACTCGTGCCGGCGCCACGGTGCACGCCGCTGCATTGCGCTGGTAACGCTACACTGTTTCAGCTGGCAGTGGACTCGCCCGGCGGATCTGCCGTGACGCGCGCGAGCGCAGCCTTCGTGGCCGCATGCCATTCGTCGATCATCCGCGCATAGTTCCGTGGATCGAGGAATTCGTCGACGAACGCCTCCGCCCCCGCATGCAGCGGCGTCAGCGTATACGCCACGCTCACATCAGTGCCGCCGCCCGCGGGCTCCGTACAAATGACGTCGACCAGCCCGATGTTGGACGCGTGCGCCAGGCGCGCGTAGCTGACGCGTCCTTCGGATGGGCGGTAATCGGTCACGATCCAAGTGGTCTCTTGGCCGCCGCTATTTCGGGTTCGAAAAGCGCTGCCGCGCTCTTCGGCGCCGCTCAGCATCAACGGGTCCCAACCGGGCGCCCATGCCCGCTCGCCTTGGGCGGTGAACAGGGGGAAAACCCTCTCGCGCGGCGCGTCGAGGTGAAAGCTGCCCGTCTGGGTACGCGGAACTACGGACATGGCGGCACTCATCGGTACAATGATACCAAGGTACTCTGATCGGCACGGACAGTCACCGCCCTCCAACAGGACGGCGGCGGGGTTCCGCGCCCAACGATCTCATGGAGCTGATGTGACAACTTTTCTGCTCGCGTTCGGGGCTCTGTTCTCGATCGTCAATCCCCTGTCGGGCGCATTCATCTTTTTCGGTGCGACCCGCGAGCTCGAACCGCGCGTGCGTTCGCAGGTGTCGCGGTGGGTGGCGATCTACTCATTCTCGATCGTGGCCGCCTCGCTGTACGTCGGCGCGTATGTGTTGAGCTTTTTCGGGATCTCCATCCCCGTGCTGCGGGTTGCCGGCGGAATCGTCGTCGCCATGTCCGGCTGGCGCATGTTGAACGAGCCTCACGCCACGGAGCAGCGCCGCAGCGAGACCCCAAGCCCGCGTTCGACCGCCGTGCCGCCGAGCCGGCTCGCGTTCTATCCGCTCACCATGCCGCTGACCACCGGCCCCGGTACGATTTCGGTGGCGATTTCCTTGGGCGCCAGCCGACCCCGCGGCTCCTATGCCTCATCGCTCGAATTCTTCGTCGAGACGCTCACGGCCGTGGCGTTGCTGTCCCTGCTGGTGTACGGGTCCTATCGAAACTCGGCACGTCTCGCGGGTTGGATCGGCGAGACGGGAACCACCATTATCGTGCGGCTGTCGGCGTTTCTACTGTTCTGCATCGGGATCCAAGTATTGTGGAACGGAGCCGCCGAACTCTTGGGCACACTGCCGCTCGGTACCGCCGGCGCCAGTTGAGCGACGGCGGCGGCCGCGGCGCGGGTCGAGGATCGCGGCATCAGCGGCCCGCAGAAGGCCGCCGAAACCTATGCGTTCCCGTATGAGGCGGCTGCGCGGCTAGCTCAGTGCCCCGCGCGAGCCCCCGCCTCACCCACATAGACCGTGCCTTCCTTCATGACGAACACCGGGTGCTCGGTGACCTTCATGTCCGCAAGGGGATTGCCGGGGACCGCGACGATATCCGCAGCTTTCCCCGCCGCCAGCGTTCCGATCTGATCGGCCAATCCCAGCAGATCGGCGCCGTTCGCCGTACCCGCCATCAACACCTGAGCGGGAGCCATGCCATTCTTGGTCATCAGCGAGAACTCGCGCGCGTTCAGGCCATGCGGCTCGACACCGGCATCCGTGCCCATGGCGATCGGCACACCGATTTTCACGGCGTGCTGGAACATCTGCTGCGCCTGCGCCGCTGCGGCACGGGCCTTCACGGCGATGGCCGGCGGAAACGTATCCAGGTGGTCGCCCACCCAGTCGCCGGCAAACAGTGTCGCCACCAAGTAGACATGCTTCTTCTTCATCTCCTGCAGCGTATCGTCCTGCAGAAAGGTGCCGTGTTCTATCGAGTCGACGCCCGCGGCGATGGCCATCTTGGCGGCGCGATCGCCGTGGCAATGCGCAGCCACTTTGCGCCCCCAGTTGTGTGCCTCGGAGACGATGGCGTTCATTTCCTCCTGGGTCAGTTGGGGATTGTCCACCGGATCGGACAGCGACAGCACGCCGCCGGAGGGCATGAACTTGATGACGTTGGCGCCAAATTTGATCTGGAAGCGCACGGCGGCGCGGCATTCCTCGGGACCATTGCACACGCCCTGGATGGGGCCCGCCACGGCGATGCGTTGCGGCGGCACCGGGTCCTGATCGGCATGACCGCCCGTCGAGCCGATCGCATAGTTGGCAACGAGCATGCGCGGTCCCGGGATCACTCCCGCATTGATGGCATTGCGCAGCCCCAGCGAAATATAGTCTGACGACCCGACGTCGCGCACTGTGGTGATGCCCGCTTCGAGAGTGGCCTTGACATAGTGAGCGCCGTACAGCGCCTGCTCGGCAGGGAAGCGCATGATGCCCTCGAACCAATCCTGGTACCAGTTGCGGCTCGACTCCTGGCCCATATGCACGTGGGCGTCGATGAACCCGGGCAACAGAGTGGCATCGCCGAGATCGATGACCTGCGCGTTGTCGGGCACCTTGGCGTCGCTGCCCACCGCCAGAATCTTGGTGCCCGAGACCACGACCACGCCATGCTCCGTGAGCTTGCCGGACACGGAGTCGAACAGGCGCGCGGCCTTCAGCACGATGGGACGAGGTGCCGTGGCCACGGCATCCGCCAGGCTCGATTGCATGAAAATCATGGCCGCGAACCCGACTATCCAGTGGGCCGACGTCGTACGCTGAGTCATTGACCGCATCCCCTTCGCTGATTTTTTGAATATCGAAGGCGGCGAGAATAGCGCAAAACCCCGTCCATGACCGGGGCAACGGTCCAATGCCTAGGAGCCAGCCTGACTAATGATGCGCCTGCTGCGGACGCCCCACAGCTGCTCCTAGGGGCGCCGGCGCAGCCCCGCGGGAATCAACATCATCCCCAGCAATTCAAAAAAGCCATGGGCGACCAACGCCATCAGCGCGGCGGGAATGGCGCCGGTCAGTATGGTGGGGACATCGTTCAGCGAGAGTCCGGAAATGATGGGAGCGCCATAGCCCCCCGCTCCCACCAACGCTGCCAGCGTTGCCGTGCCGATGCTGACGATGGTCGCCGTTTTGATCCCTGCCAGCAGGGTCGGGCTCGCGAGCGGCAGCACCACCCGGAAAAGAACTTGCCGGCGGTTCAGTCCGAAAGCGCGCGCATTTTCCAAATGCACTGGGTTTACGGCCCGAATACCGGTGAAGGTGTTGAGCACCACCGGCAACAAGCTGTACAAGCACAGCGCCGCCAAGGCGGGCCTGGTGCCCACGCCGAACACCGGAATGAGGAAACACAACAACGCGAGCGAGGGCACGGTCTGGATCACGGCGCTCGACAAGAGGATCGCCTGGCCGGCGGCATGGAAACGAACCGCCGTCACCCCCAAAGGAATGCCCACGAGGACTGAAAATAGCAGTGACACTCCGACCAGCCACAGATGCTCCTTCGTGCGCCGTGCAACCTCGTGCAGCCATCCATGCGATTCCGGTGCCGCGGAGCCGAGAAACCGCGCGGCTATTTGGCCGAAGCCGATCTTTTGTATGTCGGCCTGTGCATTCATGTCGAGCATGGCCTGTTCGCTGATCTTCCCTTCGAGTCCGAGCAGCGCCTGCCATTCGCGCGGATGCTGGTCCACGAAGGCCTTCCTCGCGACCCAAACCGCCTGATACACCGGAAAATAATCGTGATCGTCCTTGAGCAATGTCAGGTGCAGCTTCTTTATCTTCGCGTCGGTCGAATAGACATCGATCAAATCGACGGCATTCTGATCAATCGCCTGAAAGCTCAAGGAGTGCTCCATGCGGCTGACCTTTTGCGGGTTGAAGCCAAGATGATAACTGTCGATCAATCCCGGATAGCCGTCCTTGCGGTCCATGAACTCATAGCTGAATGCCGCCCTGACTTCGGATTCCATGGGAATCAAATCGCCGATCGTGCGCAGGCCATGCTGCTCCGCGAACTCGTCCTTCACCGCCAGTGCGTAGGTATCGTTGAAGCCCAGCGACCCGGAGATGGTGAGGCCCATATCCGACAGCGCCCGCCGAATCTCATCGAGAGACTTCAATTCCGGTCTCTTGAGAATGGCCTCCGCCAGAGTGCCCGTGTAATCCGGATACACGTCGATCGCGCCGCTCTTCAATGCCTCGAATAAAATCCCGGTGCTTCCCATCCCCAGCTTGCGAGTGACCGGAACACGCGATGAGGACTCGATGGTCTGCGCCGCCATCTCTCCCAATACGTAGCTTTCGGTGAATATCTTGCCACCGATCACGATGGAATCCGCGGCGAACGCAGCACACGGCAGCGCAGCGCCGAGAATGAGCGCCACGATCGATCCGCGCATCATCGCGGGTCGCCCGCGTCGGACAGCGTGCGCTGCGCATTGATGAACTGAGTCACGAATGGACTGGCGGGATTGAGCAGCAGATCGCGGTAGGTCCCGGTCTGCACGATTCTTCCCTCGTGCAGCATCGTGATCTGCTCCGCCAGAAAGACCGCTTCACCGAGATCGTGGGTCACCAACAGCACCGTCTTGCCCAGCCTTTGGAAGATGGATTTCAATTCCTGCTGCAGGCTGCGCCGAATGAGCGGATCGAGCGCCGCCATCGGTTCGTCCAGCAGCATCACCGCCGGATCCATCATGGCCGCACGCATGATGGAGACCCTCTGTTTCTGGCCACCGCTCATCTCACGGGGAAAATGCGTGAGAATCTCCGGATCCAAGTCGACGACCTTGCGCAGCTCTTCCACGCGGTCGTCGATTCTGGACTTGCGCCAGCCGCGCAACTTCGCGATCAATGCGACGTTGTTCTTCCCCGTGATATGAGGAAAGAGCCCGCCGTCCTGGGGCACGTAACCGATACGGTCGGCCCATTCGACCGGCGTGAACGACAGCAGCGCTTGGTCGTTGATCTTGACGTAACCCTTGTCGAAGGGAATCAATCCCAGCGTAATCCGCAGCAACGTGGTCTTTCCGGAGCCGCTCGAACCGATCAATGCATGAGTGGCACCCTTGGGAACGATCAGGTTCACGTCGGCGAGGACCGATCTGTCCTCGAACGTCTTGTGGATATTTTGCAGCTCGAGCATGACGTTCGAATGCGTTGCCTGCGGCGCGGAGCAGTCTAGGGTTGAGCGGCCACGACCGCGATTTCAATCTTGTACTCCACGGATGCCAGATGAGAGCTCATGACCGTGGCGCGGGCGGGGGCTTCTCCCGGCGCCACCCACGACTGCCATACGCCGTTCATTTCCGCGAAGGTGGCCATATCCGTGAGCCAGATGGTCGCCATCAGCAACCGGCTCTTGTCGGTATTGGCCTGCGCCAGCAGAGCGTCGATCGATGCCAGGATCTCCCGCGTCTGGATGGCGACGGTGGCGCCGGAAGCCACCTGCCCCGCCAGGTATACGGTCTTGTTGTGTATCACGGCCTGCGACAACCGCGGCCCGGTTTGAATGCGTTTGATCATTGAGTAACTCCATTTGAGTGCAGTTGTGCTTCCGGCGTATACCGGCTATACGATCGATTCGCAATCATTGCAAGCGCTTTGGCGCGTTTGTAAGTCTGACAACGGTATCGACGAGGAAAACACATGGATTTAGGAATTCGCGGGCGCACGGCAATCGTTTGTGCATCGAGTCAGGGCCTCGGCAAGGCTTGCGCCCGTGCCCTCGCCGAAGCCGGAGTCTCGCTGGTCATCAACGGGCGCAACGGCACGCTGCTCGATCAAACGGCCGGGGAAATACGTGCGGCCACCGGGACCGACGTGACGCCGGTGGTCGCCGACGTGTCCACCGCGGAGGGGCAAGAAGCACTGCTTGCAGCCTGCCCGGCCCCCGACATCCTGATCAACAACAATGGCGGACCGCCGTTTCGCGACTTTCGCGAGCTGGATCGTCACGCCATGCTCGCCGGCGTCACCATGAACATGGTGACGCCCATCGAGCTCATTCAAAAAGTCATCGATGCCATGGCAACCCGCGGATTCGGCAGAATCGTGAATATCACCTCCATCAGCGTCAAGATGCCCATCCCGGGATTGGATCTGTCGAGCGCCGCCCGGGCGGGCCTCACCGCCTTCACGGCCGGAGTGGCCCGAAAATTCGCCGATAAGAACATCACCATCAACAATCTTCTGCCGGGCAGTTTCGACACCCAGCGCCTGCGCAACAGCTTCGCGGCCTCCTCCCGGCAATCCGGCAAACCGGAGTCTGCCATCGCGGCGCAGGCCGCGGCGGCGATCCCCGCCAAGCGGTTCGGCACCCCCGACGAGTTCGGTCAAACCTGCGCATTCTTGTGCAGCGTCCATGCCTCGTATATCACCGGCCAGAACATTCTGCTCGACGGCGGAGCCTATCCGGCGGCGTTCTGAGGCCTAAGTTGCGGCGTATTGCCTTTTTATGACGTGTTGAAGGGGCCTACCAGTATCGTTTTCGTCTCGACATCTCACTGCAACTCAACGGGCTTCATCGCTACGCCAATCCTCCACGACCAATCCCGCGATTCGTTTGAATTCATCGCCATTGGAGGTCACCATGACTAGACCGTGGCGCAGCGCCGTCCCCGCAATCATCACGTCGTAGGGCCCGATCGGGGTGCCGCGTTGGCTCAAGGCCGCGCGCACCGCCGCCGTTGCTTTGGCATCTTCTGCGTCGTATGACAGCAGCGTAAGATCCTGTAACAACAAGCGAATCATGGGCGCGATCTTTCGCGCCCGCGCCGGATTGAGCACAAGTCCATACTCGATTTCCATCGCGGTGACCGTGCAAATCGCCGCATCTCCCTTGCGGGTGGCTTTCAGACGAGCGAGAACCGGAGGCACTCCTCGAGTGAAATCACTGATCACCGTAGTGTCGAGCAACATTCTCAACGGAGCGGATCCTCGGGGGGCGGCGCCAATTCCGCACGATGCGATTCGAAGGCCTCAAAATTCGGATCCCCCTGCCATTGCATGACCGCCGCCGACCAGTCGTGCGAGTGGGTTTCCTTATGAACAAGATCCTCCACCGCCTGGCGAATCAGGGCATTACGGGTAACCTTGCGGCGCTTAGCGAGGCGATTGAGCGCTGCGCCGAGCGCGGTGTCGAGATAGATGTTGAAATTCACGGCCGCCCCCTACCAACACTATAACTGCTGACAGGTTATAACAACGAGTGAGGTCGCACAATGTTAGGTCATCGCCCAGACCTGTTGATGCTGCGATGCAACGTCCTAAAACTGTGGATACCGACTTCAACGGCGAGGAATTCTAGCGCGGGGCATTCACAACGAGTCCACTTCCCTCGGTGTGAGCATCCGCCATTGCCCCTTCGCCAACTCACCCAGCGACAGCGGGCCGATGGCTACGCGCACCAACCGCAACACCGACACATCGAGGGCTTCCAGCAATCGGCGTATCTGCCGGTTGCGGCCCTCGTCGAGCACGATCTCGAGCCACGCATTCTTGTCCCCGCTGCGCAGGCAGCGCGCGGCACGAACCTTCAGGTGTTCACCGTCGGATGCCACCCCGCGCTCGAGATCCGCCAGTAAAGCCGCGTCCGGCAAACGATCGATCTGCACATGGTAGGTTTTCGACGGCCCGGTGCCGGGGGACGTGATGCGAGCGGCCCACACGGAATCATTGGTGAACAACAGCAGTCCCTCGCTGGCCTTGTCGAGTCGACCGACCGGTGCCAGCCACGGCAGCGCCGGGTCCGTTAGACAGCTATACACCGTCGCCCGGCCCCGCTCGTCCTTGACTGTCGTGACCAAGCCGCTCGGTTTGTTCAACATGAGGACGACGCGCGCCGCCTTGGCAGGCTCGTGACCGTCGATATCGATGCGGTCGCGGCCTTGCCGCACCGGAAACTCAGCGTCGCGCACCACGCGGCCGTTGACGCGAACTCTTCCCTCCCGCACCCACAGCGCGGCCTGGGTGCGCGAACCGAGCCCCAATTTTGAGATCATCCTGGCCACACCGTGACGCGGCATGTTCACAGCACGTCGTGGCGGCTTGCTCGTCATCCGGGAATTGCCTCAGCGACGCGACGGCCTCTCACGAGGCGATTGGATACAGTTCCTTTCAGCGACCACTCGGCGCAACACAGCAAGCCAGCGCGTCGTCCAGACGGTCATTCCCCCAGAACATCTCCTCGCCGACGAAAAAAGTGGGCGCGCCGAATATGCCCTTATTCTTCGCGAGGTCCGTTTGACTGCGCAGTCGCAGCTTGTTGGCTTCACTCTGCGCCTCATCGAGGATTTCCTGCTCCCGCAGACCGAGCTGCGCGAGTACCTCGCTCACGCATGCGGCAGAATCGATGGTCTGATCGGCCGCGAAATTCAACTGCATGATTCGCCGGCAGTATTCTCCCATCCATGCCTTGTCCGCGCCGATGAGCGCCACTCGCGCGGGCAGCAGCGCGGTGCGCGGAAATGTGCTCGGCCGCCGCCAGGCCAACCCGTACTTACGGCACTCCCTCTCCATGTCCCTCCATATGTATTCGGTTTTCCACGTCTGCAGGACGAAGGGCGACGTCGACCAGCCAAAGGACTTGAAGATCGGTCCCAGCAGGAAGGGGCGCCATTGAACGGTCACGCCGAGCCGGGCGGCCTCGTGTTCGATGCGCATGACGCTGAGATAACTGTAGTTGCTGCCGAATTCGAACCAGAATTCGATCGTCGGCGGGCTCGCCGGAATTGTCTGCTGCTCCGTGACCATTAAAATATTCCCTTCAGGTACGCTCGAGCAAAAAACAGCACGGTGATGCAACCCGCTACGGTCAATGTGCCGCCGCGAATCACCGAGGCCGGCGCGCGGCGGCCGACCTTTGCGCCACAGTAACCCCCTATGGTCGCCGCGATCAACAGGAGGATAGTTTCGCGCCAGCGAACCGCGTGAGCGGCGATGAAGATGACCACTGCCATGGTGTTGGCTGCCGTCAGCATCAAGGTACGCGGCGCATTCAGGCTCTTGAGGTCGCGATTGTCCAGGAGACCCCAAACAGCCATCATCATGATGCCGACGGCGCCACCAAAATAGCCGCCGTAGATCCCGAGGCCCAATTGCACCATCAGAATCGCGGATGGCCTGATGCGCCACCGGCGGCGCAGCGATTCACCGAGTTGCCGCCCGAATCCCAGCGTCAGGGTCGCGATCAGGAGCAGCCACGGGAGCACGAAATCGAAAGTAGTCGATGGCGTCCACAGGAGCAGCAGCGCCCCGATGGCACCACCGGCCACCGTCGTGAGCAACAGCGCCTGCAACGACACGGCGCCGACGGGTCCCAAACCGTCGCGATAGGCCCACGCGCTGGCCGCACCCCCGGGGAACAAACCGACGGTACTCGATGCGTTCGCCTGAACCGACGGCACGCCGACCGAGATCAGCGCCGGCAACGTGACGAAGGATCCGCCCCCGGCAAGCGCGTTCATCTTGCCCGCCAACAACCCCGCCCCAAAGACCAAAAGGGAGGGATTCATGTCGCGGATCTCGGAAAAATGACTTCGATCAGTGCGCCCAGAACGCTCCCGCCGCGCCCGGAAAGACCACCGGGCTTTCGAAGCCATCCGCGGAGACGCTGGCGACGCCGAACACGAAATCATCGATCGCCACATTCGCGAGCTTCAGCTTGTTGCTCTTGCCGGCATCGCGCGTGTGCGTCCAGGCGGGTTCATTGGTGTCGCGCCAATGAACCAGGTATCCCGCCGCCGGTGCGCCGGCCGACTCACTCCACGACAGTACCGTGTCGGCGGTTACGGCACCGGCGATCTTGACGCTCACCGGGGGCGGTGGTGCCGAGGCCATGGAGGCGGCGGTGAGCGCATTGGTCGCGGTGACCTTGGCAAGGTAGGCGAAATCAACGTGCGCCACGGTGTCGCCGTACTCCACGCCGCCCTCGGTGCGTAGGTCTTGGTGCTGGTGCCGGTAGTCCTCGGCATTTTCGGTAAAGCGCACCGCCGGAAAGCCGAGCGCGTTGAAGGCCGAATGATCGCCCCCACGGCCGAAGCGGTCGAGGCGATACACCAACGCCACGGTCCAGTTGGGCATGTAGCTCTCCGCCACGGATTTCGCGTAGCGCGCCACGTTGCGCGACGCCGAATCGTTCTCGCCGCCCTCGAAACGCCGCTGCCTGGCTTCCTCGGCGGTCTCTGTTGGGCGCGTGCCTTCGGAGAACAAGCGCAGGCGCGTGTTGTCGATCACGCCGTTCTGCCCGCGAGTGGCGCCCACGATGTCGTTGTTGAGATTGGCCTCGACCCTCCAGCCCTGCGCCTTCGCATACTCGGCGAGCACCTTGCCGCCGAACAGCCCCTGCTCCTCGCCCGAGAGCACGCCGTAGACGATGGTGGCCGGAAACTTGTAGTGGCTCAGGATCCGCGCGGCCTCGATCACCACGGCAACTCCCGAGGCATCGTCGTCCGCGCCCGGCGCATCGGCAGTAGCATTCATGACATCCGTGACGCGCGAATCGATGTGACCCGTCAACACGATGACCCGCTCAGGATCAGTGGTCCCTTTCTGAATCGCGACCACATCGACGATCTCGGCCGGCTTCGGCACGCGGTCGCCGGTCACGGTCTGCGATGGCGTCACGATGGTCAGGCATCCGCCGCAGTCACGCCCGATCTCGGTGAATCGAGATTGCGCCCAGCGGCGCGCGGCGCCGATGCCGCGCTTTGGCGACTTGGTATCCGACAGCGTATGGCGTGTGCCGAAGCCGACCAGGGTCTGTACCGTGGCCTGCAGCTGTACCGGGTCGGGCGCACCCGCAATCTCGCGCAGAATCGGCTGCTCGGCCGGCGAAGCGGCTCCCACCAGCGCAGCAGACGCCGCGAGCGCGAGTGTCATCGCGCCACGCAATGCAATTCTCATGATCTACACCTTGGATTACGGGTCCACAGTGCCCGCCTTTGGATTATGGAGATAAGGGTGGGCGTCAGCAAATAGTTGATTGAGAACGCCCCACCGCCACCTTTAGAAGATGGTAAGACCGGCGTTGGCGCCGTCACGGCCGTGCTGCTCCGTGAATCGGAGAAATGCTTGGGATTGGCGTCGCAAACCATTTGATCTATGGTGCCATGCTCGCCAACAATCCGGTCAGTCTTCAATGCCGGTTCACAGAACCTGCGCACCTTGCTCTTGCCTCACTGTGTTTGTGTCGCAAGCGCAGTATTGGGGATCTTGGCTGAGTTGGTTACTTGTTCAGACATTCGCTTGGCAATCTCGAGAGCGCCGACGGAAAATGAAGAGCGAATTTCGTCAACGTGAGCCATGACTGCATCGAAAGTCGGATACGCAAATTTAGGATCGGGGAGAATGGCCCACATCTTTCCCTTTTTTGCATCAACACCATAACAGATGTCTTCGTCGTATAGAGTGCCGTCCTGGCCCTTTACGAACAATTTTCCAGACGCGTTGACTCGGGGAATGTATTTTCGAGACATATGTGCCGAATATAGGCCCACCTCCGAAAGCGAGAGGTGCAGTATTGCATCTGAGTTGGCGGATACTTTGTCGTAATCAACATTGTCCGGATCATCCACCGGGCGTGGCACACCGTCCAAAATTTCGACGGTAAATCCGTAGCCACGAAGCGCAGCCACTACTTCGTCAGTAAAGTCCGTCCCTAAGCGATTCGAATTCGAAGCTAGTTCGTCATTGAAGCGCTTTGCCTTGCTCTTGCTGTCAACTTTGTTCACCCAAAACTGGAACGGGTATCCGACCGGCGGCGCGGCGTTTTCAAACGAATACCACCTCGGATTGGTGGCGGGGATCACAGCGATGCTCCTGATTTCTTTGCGTGCAAGTGGCTTTGAGTGGGTCGCGCACGCCGTCGATATCGCGAGCAGCAAGATCACTGTTAATACCCTAGTCATCTGGATTGATGCCCTCTTCCGCTCCGGCCTAAAATCTGGCGCATAATTATACCCATGAACAACGTGGCACAGCACTTTCGAACTATGGAGCTTCACGCGCGGGAAAGATGATTGGCCATGATTTGCGTTAGCTGAGAATCGAACTGACATCCGATGTCCGAGTTCGGACTCGATGCAGCCGGCCGCTTTCGAGCGGTGAAATTGCGAACTTTCCCGGGATGGACTCATCCGTTAAGTAGCCGGCGTGCAGATCATTTCAGGGTGTCCGCGCCAGGCGTGGATTCGCACGCGTAGCCAATATCGCTCGCACCCAACCTGAAGGCCGCGACAGGCGGCGTGCAAACCCCGTTCGTTGGTGCTACGGCTGAACGCTCAAATCGTTCACGAACGACAAAGCAAGTCTCTTCAGGTCCACGATACATTGATTGGAGAGCCGTCCATTCGATTGGCTCATATGCCAAAACGCCCTCTTTGCAATCGAAGATATTCTGAACAGTCCATCCACAACGGCGCCCTTGACGCTAACAACGACGCCGTCGACTCATACCGTTATCCATGCACCTTTTTGGTAAGCGGAATTGGCGACACCTTGTATCAGTTGCCACCTCGCTTCCGCGACCAAACAGGTTTTCTCGACGGCATGGATGACTCTAAAGATCACGGTCCTTCGTAACATGAAACGCGAAACATCTGGCTAACTTCCTAGGAATTCCCGGTGCGTTTTGTCGAACCCAACTTTCCATTTCATCGGTCTCACTCGTCCCAGCTGCACCACCCCACTGGGTAACATATTTGCTGTGTAACGGATTACCCCTGAAAAATAAATAAGAATTTTCGGATACGCGACTGCTCACGTACACGATGTACCAACCGCCAAATCGGAACATCTGCAGAATTTCCAGCTTCTCATTGCTAAATTGCTCTTCAATGGCAGGATTCCACTCAGCTTTTTGCGCTTCGTCGAGGCGCCGATCGATGCCATTACATGGTGTTGCCTGAGCCGCCAGCGCACATAGCAGTAAGATGACCGTCGCGCCAATTTTCAGCGACGCAATACTCATTTCCAACTCGCCCGATGCCCGGTAAAGCATGCGGTGCCAGCCTCCCTTATTCCAAAACACAATTCAATACAGGGTTGCACTAACATAGTTGGTTCGTCTCAACGCACACCTTTGTTGCCTCTCAACTCCCGTAAAACAACGCGACCAACTACGAACTGTCAGTTTGGCAACTGAACCGATTTTCCCGACTGATGGTAGGGTCATCGATAATCGTGACCGCAGGTCCTGGTCATTTTTTCGTAATCTCTTATCGAATTGGTTGTATCGCTCGTTGCCGCATCTAATTTCCAGTCGTAGGAATTTGGTAGCGATAATATCCGGTTGGCCGTCCAAAGAAAGTGATGCTGAACTGCCCAAATGGGTAGTTGGTTTTGTGGGCGCTATAAACCTGATCGTCGCCCGCGTAAATCGAAAGATGTCCCGGGTATTGCACTACATCGCCGACTTGTAACGCTTCACCGGGATTGAGCGCCCTAAACGGAAACCCTTCCCGCGCAGCGTTGGCGGCAAAATCATCGGACCGTGAATATCTGTACGGGTCACCAGCGAGGCCAAATATGACGCAGATACTCCCAGAACAATCTGCGGCACCGTCAGGCCCGAGTACCGCATTGGCCCCCGCAAATTCGGTTCCTTTCGGGGCATATGGTGTACCAAGGGCGTCGAGGGCCGCAATGTCGCTGATCTTCGCGCCTTGTTGCGGATTAACGTCGCGCCCGTGACGAAGGAAGTTATAGATATATTCGAACGCTGCGGACTCCGCACCGTTTGCGAACGTGCCGCCACCCAACACGGACGCCGTTCCACCAATGACAACCTGCTGGACGATACCATTGGCCCACTCGCCTCCATAATTGGTCGGAAGTAGCCCGGCCGGCAACCCAGCTGACAGCGCTCCAGCTCCGCACTTGCCTCCCTCTACGGCAGCAGATGCACATCCCAACGCAGCATGGGCGGCAACGTTCAAAGCAGGTGACCCCGACGTGTAATCGCCAATTACTGTATTGGTTTCGGCTTCCGCGTACGTAATGGCTCCTTGTTTGAAGGCCGCTCTATAGGAACCTGTTTGGGCATAACTCACGTCGGCGGAAAGTAACGCTGAACCGCAGCCACCGCAATATTCTGCCGTTGCGGCAGCCACAGCGATCGACGCAAGTGTGTAGGCCCACTGATGCGACGCTAGATACTGTGATGTCGCTTTTTCAAGTTTGTAGGATGCATACCCCCCCACGGGTCCTGCATAAACAGCTCCAACAACGGCCGCTATGCCATCAAATAAGCTGAAGTATCCCGTGGGATCGCGCGTATTGAGCGGATTGTTCGCGACGTAGCTGTAGCGGTTATAGGACTGCAGGTCGTCCTTGAACTGAACATTGGGGTCTGCCGATAGAAATCGCCCGACCAGAGGGTCAAAGATGCGCCCGTTCATGTGAACGAGCGCAAGATCATCGAGGTGCTCATGATCCGTGAACCCGCGGTCAGTGTTCACCCCCGTGATAGCATTCGTCGGATCGCTCGCCCCATCGGGCGCGCGCCGCTTGCCTAAGGGCTCATAAGCAGTTTGCTCGATCAGCGCGCCCGCACTGTTGGTGATCGCCACGGTCGAGCCAATATTGTCGCGGTGCAAGTAGTAAGGAATAAAGCTTCCCGTACCGTTCGCTCTTTTTAGCATCACGATAGGATCGCTGCCAGCCGATACGAATACTCGCTCCTCGATGGTGGCGCCGCCACTCGTCATATCCTTTTCATACGCGAGGCCACCGCTATTATCGGGATTGACGTAGATCGTAGTCGCCGTGGACGTTTGGCGCTTGACCCGTTGATGTTCCGGACCATAGACAAAGGTGTCGTTCGCCCCTGCTTTACTGATCATGGCGGGCATATCGAAGCTGGTGTACGTGGCGGTACGACCATTGCCCGTCAGCATGTTCCCATCGTTGTCGTACGTAAAGGATGTATTGACCGTACCACTAATGCTCGCGACCGCGTGCGGTCGCGAGTTGACCGGGCCATACGTATAGGTTCCCACGTCCGATCGCGTACTCATGTTGCCGAGTGCGTCGTAAGAAGAATTATTGCGCATAGGCGCAGAGGTACGTAGCGCTATCGGCGCGTACTACGAGAGTTCACCCGGTACAGTAAAGAACTACCCCCCCCAATCTCGAAGCGTTGTTGCGCGATAGCCGTTACCTAGGCATACGCCGCTATTTGCGAAGAATTCCGCGCGACCCAATGACTCGTCAATCGAATTGGGGATTGGTAGCCTCCCCGGACGGAGGGGTTATGGGTCTTTATAGCAGCTCAGACAAAATCCCGTTTCGGACTAATTTTTTGCGCTCCGATACATCGTCGACCAGCGCCGCCCTTTATTCGGATTGGAAATTTGTTTACGTGCCCGTCATTCCAACGGCGCCCGCCGGCATACGTCCACAGGAATGAACGTATAGAATCGCCAGCGGTAACCACGAGACGTCCTTTGCGGAACCGGCGGCAGGGGTTGCTGTGTTGTTTTTCACCCCCCTCGCCGCACGACCGGCGTGCGGTGTAGCATGGACCGCTCCGCGCACGGCCACAGACTTCGAGGGGTACGACATGCAACCAACCAGCGCTCGCACCGGACTGCAACTTCGCTCGCTCGTCAAGCACAGCGGTGATCTGGAACTGTCGCTGACCAGCGTGCCCATTCCCGCTCCCGCGCCCCACGAAGTGCTCGTGCGCGTCGAGGCAGCGCCCATCAATCCATCGGATCTGGGCCTGCTGTTCGCGGGGGCCGACATGACCAAGGCCATGCAACGCGGCACCAAAGATTCTCCGCTGGTGACGGCACGCGTCCCCGACGCCGCGCTCAGAGGCATGACGGCCCGGTTTGACCTGTCCATGCCCGTCGGCAACGAAGGCGCGGGCGTCGTCGTCGAGGCCGGATCGTCGGAAGCGGCGCAGGCGCTGCTCGGCAAGACCGTCGCCGCGCTCGGCGGTGCCATGTACTCGCAATATCGCTGCGTGCCGGTCGAGCAATGCCTGCTGTTGCCGCAGGACGCGACCCCGGCGGATGGCGCTTCGTCCTTCGTCAATCCGCTCACTGCGCTCTGCATGGTCGAGACCCTGCGCCGCGAAGGCCACACGGCATTGGTGCACACTGCGGCGGCGTCCAACCTCGGCCAGATGCTCAATCGCATTTGCCGCGACGAGGGAATCGCCCTCGTGAACATCGTCCGCAATCAAAGCCAGGCCGACCTGCTGCGCGCGATGGGCGCCGCGCACGTATGTGATTCGAGCTTGCCCTCCTTCGTGCAAGACCTCATCGAGGCCCTGTCCGCCACCGGCGCAACCCTGGCCTTCGATGCCATCGGCGGCGGCAAGCTGGCCGGCCAGATCCTGATGTGCATGGAAGCGGCGCTGTCAAGAAAGGCCACGCAATACAGCCGATACGGCAGCGCAACTCACAAGCAGGTCTACGTCTACGGAGGCCTGGGGCAGGGCCCGATCGAGCTCAACCGCAATTTTGGCATGGCCTGGGGAGTCGGCGGCTGGCTAGTCACTCCCTTCCTGCAAAAGATCGGCCCCGCCGCCACCCAAAGGCTCAAGCAGCGCGTCGCCGCGGAACTGAAAACCACCTTCGCCAGCCGCTATGCGGGCGAGGTATCGTTGGCCGAAGCACTGGACCTCGAGACCATCGCGGTCTACGGCCGCAGCGCAACCGGACATAAGTACTTGATCAACCCGAACAAGGGTGTCAACAAGGCGCAGGGATCAATGTAAAGTCCCGCCTCCGGGTTTTTTCGATTGGCGCGCCCCGCCGAAAGGGAACCTCCGCCGTCCCTGAAGCTCCAAGGGGATCGTCCATTGCGGAACAAATCTGTCAAAGAGGATTGAGGCTAATGAATCAAAAACCTGCGGCCATCCAGGATTCGCGCCCGATACCGGTCGAGTCCGACGCCGCCATGCGCGCCGCGCGCGAGACCGTTCTGGACAATTCGACCTGGATCGGGCCGCTGCAAGCGGAAATGGCGCGCGTCATCGTCGGCCAGAAGCATCTGCTGGACAGGCTGCTGGTCGCGCTGCTCACCAACGGCCACGTCCTCCTGGAAGGTGTGCCCGGCTTGGCCAAAACGCTGGCGCTCAAGACCTTGGCCAGTGGCCTCGCGGTGCGCTTCAAGCGCCTGCAGTTCACGCCGGACATGCTACCCGCCGACATCGTGGGCACCATGATCTACAACCCCCAGGACGGCGCCTTCCGCACCAAGCATGGGCCGATCTTCAGCAATCTCATCCTCGCGGATGAGATCAATCGCGCGCCCGCAAAAGTGCAGAGCGCGCTCCTGGAAGCCATGCAGGAGCGCCAGGTCACCATCGGCGATGAGACCTATCCCTTGCCCAATCCGTTTCTGGTGCTGGCCACGCAGAATCCGCTGGAACAGGAGGGTACCTATCCGCTGCCCGAAGCGCAGATCGACCGGTTCATGATGAAGGTCGTAGTCAGCTACCCCAACCGCGCCGAAGAGCGCGCCATCCTGGACGCGATGGCAACCTCGGAAGCCTTGCCGAGCGCCCGTCCTGTCGTGTCCGCCGAGCAGATCCTGAACGCGCGCCATGTCGTGAACACTCTCTATATCGACGACAAAGTCAGGAACTACATCGTGGACCTGGTCCTCGCGACTCGTCCACCCATAGCCAAGAACCTCGAAGGCTATATCCAGACGGGCGCCTCGCCCCGAGCCACGATCAACCTGACGCTCGCCGCGCGCGCCATCGCATTCCTCAACGGCCGCCACTATGTAACCCCGCAGGACGTCAAGACCATCGCCTTGGACGTGCTGCGGCACCGCGTGTCCGTGACGTACGAAGCCGAGGCGGAAAACATCACCTCCGAGGACGTGGTGCACAAAATTCTCGACGCCCTTCCGGTGCCCTGATCACCCATGCCCGCCGACACCACCAAATCCACGAAGACCATCATGACCGGCATGCGGCAATTGGAGATCCGCACCCGCCGCATGGTCAACGACAGTCTGGCCGGCGAATACCATTCGGTGTTCAAGGGCCGCGGCATGGATTTCGACGAAGTGCGCGAATACAGCCCCGGCGACGAAGTGCGCACCATCGATTGGAACGTCACGGCGCGCGCCGGCCGCCCCTTCGTCAAGAAATTCACCGAGGAGCGCGAGCTCACGATCCTGCTGCTGGTGGACATCAGCGCGTCGGGAAATTTCGGCTCGGCGAAGCTGAGCAAACGCGATCTCGCGGCCGAGCTTGCGAGTGTTCTGGCCTTCTCCGCTATCCGCAACAGCGACAAGGTCGGACTGCTGCTCTACACCGACCGCGTCGAGCGCTACCTGCCGCCCAAGAAAGGCCGGCGGCATGTGCTGCGCGTGGTGCGCGATATTCTCTACCACACCCCCGAAGGCCGGGGTACCGACAGCGTGAAGGTGCTCGATGTGGCCAATCACGTGCTGCACCGGCGCGCCATCGTGTTTCTGATTTCCGATTTCCAATCCCCGCAAGATCCGGTGCGCGCTCGGGCGGAATTGCGCCGCGCCATGCGCCAGACGAATAGACGCCACGATCTGATCGCCGTGCAAGTCGCGGACCCGCGCGAGAAGGAACTTCCCAACGTCGGAGTACTCGCACTGGAAGACGCGGAAACCGGGGAGATCATCGAACTCGACACCGCCGATCCCGCCGTGCGCAAGCGCTTCAATGAAATGGCCGTGGAACGCGCGCGGCGCTTGGTGATCGATTTTCGCGCCGAGGGCGTCGACACCTTGCAGCTCAAAACCGATTCGCCCTACATGCCCGCCCTGCAGCGATTCTTCAAGACCCGCGAGCGCCGGCGCGCATGAGGCGGTGCGGGAGCAACCGGGCACCCCGTGCCTGCGGGGCGGTCGCGATCGGATTCTTCACGACAGCCTCGATTGCCGTGCCGATGTCTACGATCGCGGTGCCGATGCTCGCGATTGGAGTACCGGCGCCCACCGTCGCGCCATCGAACTCCGCGATCGCAGTACCGACGCCCACCATCGCACCGTCGAACGCCGCAATCGCGGCGCAGGCGCCCGCCATCGCGCTGCCGATGTCCGCGAGTACCGCGCCGACGTCGGGGGCGGTCGGCGCCGCTGCCGATGACGACATTCGCGACATCCGCGGACCCAAGAGCATCTTTCCCCTCTGGGAGCTGGCTGCCCTGCTGGCGGCCGGTGTGCTGCTGGCGGTCGGCGGCTATGCCGCATGGCGATGGACGCGGCGGCGGCGGCTCGCCCCGTGCGCTGCTGCTGTTCGAAATCGCGCTGCAGCGCCTCGAGGACATCCGTGCGCTCATGCAGCCCTCGAGCGTGCGGGAATTCTCCATCGCGATTTCGGACATCGTGCGCCGCTACATCGAGGACCGATTCAAGATCACCGCCACGCATCGCACCACGGAAGAATTTCTGCACGACCTGCTCGAATCGTCGAACGCAGCGCTCGCCGCGCACCGCGGCTCATTGGCGCAATTCCTCAGTCAATGCGATGTGGCGAAATTCGCGGGCGTGGGCCTGTCCATGCAAATCATGGAATCACTGCACCAGAGCGCTCGTAGCTTCGTGATCGAATCGTCCAAACCACTGCCGGCGGCAGAATCGTCCAACGCCCTTGGGGTCCGCGCGCACCCGGGAGGCGCATGATTCGCTTCCTTCAGCCCGAGTGGCTGTGGCTGCTGACGCTGCTGCCCCTGGTGATGCTTTTGCGTGGCCGGCGCGGTCCGGTCGCCGCCGTCGAATTCTCGGACGTGGGCCTTGCCCGCGAAGTAGCCCGCGCCAGCCGCTCGCGCGCGGGCGGCTGGGTGTGGCTGCTTCCCCTTCTCGCCGGCGCACTCATGATCGTCGGGCTCGCGCGTCCGCAGCGCGCGCACAGCCGCACCGAAGTGACCGCCAATGGGATCGACATCGTGCTCGGACTCGACGTGTCCGGGTCCATGCAGGCGCTGGACTTTCAAGTGGACAATCGGCGCGTGAACCGCATCGAGGTGGTCAAATCCGTGGTGTCGAAATTCATCGAGGAGCGCCCCAACGATCGCATCGGGCTCATTGCATTTGCCGCCTTCCCCTACTTGGTCAGCCCGCTCACCCTCGATCATGATTGGCTGCAGCAGAATCTCGAGCGCGTCAGCACCGCCGCCGCCGGTGACGACGGCACCGCCATCGGCTCTGCGATCGCCGCAAGCGTCAATCGCTTGCGCACCACGGCGGCCAAATCGAAGGTGGTCATTCTGCTCACCGACGGCATGAACAACACCGGCAAGATCTCGCCCCTTGCCGCGGCGGAAGCGGCCAAGACCCTGGGCGTGAAGATCTACACCATCGGTGTCGGCGTGCGCGGCATGGCGCCCATTCCGCTGCGGGACGAGGCCGGCAACGTTCACCTGGTCATGGACAAAGTGGACGTGGACGAGAAAACGCTCGCAGACCGTGGCGGGCATGACCGGCGGCACGTTCTACCGCGCCACCGACACCGATTCCTTGGAGAAGATCTACGAGCAGATCAATCGCCTCGAAAAGACCGCGCAAACCGTGCAGAAGTTCGAGCACTACGACGAGCTCTATTCCTGGGCGCTGATCCCGGCCGCGGCCATTCTCGGATTTGGTTTGCTGCTGCAGCACACTCGCTTCCGGAGACTGCCGTGAAGTTCAGCCATCCCGCATGGCTGCGCGGCCGGATTCATGGCCTGCCTGTGTCTGCTCTGGCTGTGGCGCCGCTACGATGCTCGTCAGCACGCTGCGCTCGCGCGATTCGTCTCGGCGCACCTGCGCGCCGAGCTCACGCAGTCGGTATCCGTCGCGCGGCGCCGCACCCAGCGCGGACTGCTGCTGGCGGCGGTGGCATTGCTGTTCGTCGCGCTCGCGGGGCCGCTCGTGGGATACCGCTGGGAACAAATCAGCCGCCGCGGCATCGAAATCATTTTTGCGGTGGATACGTCGCGCAGCATGTCGACTCCCGACGTGAAGCCCGATCGCCTGACGCGCGCCAAGCTCGCGATCGACGACTTCACCAACAAATTGGACGGCGACGCGGTAGGCCTGGTGGCCTTTGCGGGCAACGCCTTTCTCGTGTGCCCCATCACCCTCGACTATGGTGCGTTTCACGAATCGCTGAACGCCATCGACATCAACACCATTCCGCGCGGCGGCACCAACATCGCGAGCGCCATTCGCGAAGCCCAGGCCGCGCTGCGGCGCCGTCCCGGCAGCGACAAAATTCTCGATACTGGTCACCGACGGTGAGGACCTCGAAGGTGATGCATTGCTCGCCGCGCAGGCTGCGGCGCGTGCAGGACGGGCTGCAAGATCTACACCGTCGGCGTGGGCACGGCGCAGGGCGAGCTCATCCCGCTGACCGCAAATCCGAACGGACGGATTCGTGAAAGATGACTCGGGCGGCTTCGTCAAATCGCGGCTCGATGAACCGGCGCTGAAGGCCATCGCGGCCGCCACCGGCGGGCAGTATGCACCGCTCGGTGCGCAGGGGCAGGGATTCGAGACTATTTATCGGAGCAGCCTCGCGCCCCTGCTCAAGCACGATCTCGCGTCGCGTCAACAGAAGGTCTACATCCAGCGCTATCAATGGCCGCTGGCGGGATCGCTGGCGCTGCTGCTCGCCAGTCTGCTCATCGGCACGCGGCGCCGAATGCGCGTTCGGCGCCGCGATGCAAAGTCCCCGCCGCGACCGGCGTTGGCCGATGCCGCCGCGGTGTCCGTGCTGGCACTGCTGTCGTTGATGATGCCGGCCCGCCCGGTGCGCGCATCGACGGCGAGCGCGGAGGAGGCCTACAAGAAAGGTGATTTCGCCACGGCCGCGCGTGAATATGCCGCGGAGGCCAAGCAGCTCTCCCAAGAAGCCCGTGCTGCAATTCAACGCCGGCACGGCCGCCTACCGCGCCGGGCAGTTCCCGCAGGCGGCACAGGCGTTTCAGGAATCGATCAGCCGCGCCCCATCGGGCGACGCGAAGCGCCTGGCCGACCAAGAGGACGCGTACTACAACCTCGGCAACACGCTGTACCGCAGCGGGCAGAAGACCGAGGAGAGCGCTCCTCAGCAAACCGTGCGAGACCTGGACACAGGCCGTGAAGGCCTACGACACCGCGCTGCAACTGCGCGCCGACGATGCGGACAGCAAATACAATCGCGACTTCGTGAAACGCAAAATCGATGCGCTGAAGCAAAAGCAAAACCCACCGCCGCAGAATCAAAATCAGCAGCAGCCGAATCAGTCCAATCAGCAAAATCAGCAAAATCAGCAGAACCAGCAACAGAATCAGCCGCAGGGTCCGCAGCAGAAGCCGCCGCAAAACTCGCCGCAGCAGCCGAACGCGGGCAACGCCGCCGCCTGGCCAGCAGCAGCCTCCGGGCCAGCAACCCCCGGGGCAGCAGCCTCCAGGACAGCAACCTCCCGCCCCCGCCCGGGCAGCAGCCACCCCCTCCAGGCCAGCAGCCTCCGGGCCAGCCGCCACCACCGGGCGCCGATCAATCCAAACCCGGTAACGGACAGCCCAAGCCCGCCGACAATGGTGAGCCCCAACCCAAGGACGGGACCCCCGGCGGCGGCCAGGCCGATGCGCCGCGTCTTCCCGGCCAGATGAGCGTCGAGGAGGCACGCGAATTGCTCGATTCTCAGAAGGGAGAAGAGCGGCACGCGCTCGGCCTGCCGCTCGCCCGCAAGGATCGCCGGACACGCCGCCGGACAAACCCGTGAAGGATTGGTGATGAGAGTGCACTTTCGGCGCCGGCATGGGGCATTGGCTGCAATCGCGCTCTGGATGTTCGCGATCGCCGCCGCATCGGCCACCCCCGCCGATAGACGCCACCATCGAGCCGTCGCAGATCGAGGTCGGCGAGTCGGCGCGGCTCACCATCATGACCTCGGGCAGCGGCGCGCTATCGGTGACCCTGCCGGTGGTCTCCGGATTGGAATTCCGCGTCGTCGGACAATCGCGTCAGATTCAAATCATCAACGGCGCAACCCTCGAATCGACGTCGACCATCGTCCGAGTCACTGCGGAGGAGCCCGGCGTATTCACCATTCCGGGCCTGACGCCGAAATCGTCTCCCTTGGTGCTTCGAGTCAGTCCAAGCGGCAGCGGCTCCTCCTTGCAGCCCGGCAATGGCAATGGCAATTTGCCGGGCCTGGGGTCCCTCTTGTCCGGGCGGATCGAACGCCAATGGCATTCGCCTGACCGCCGACGGCTCGGCCTTCGTGCACTTGGAGATACCCAAGCACGAGATCTATGTGGGCGAGAGCGTCCCGGTGGAAATTCAGGTGGGCATGCGCGATGGATTCGTCGCCTCGATCAACGGCCTGCCGAAGCTCAACAGCGCCGATTTCACTCTCAACAATCTCTCGCGTCAGCCTGAGCATGCACCGAAGACCATCGACGGCAAGCCTTTCACGGTCTACACGTGGCGCAGCCTATTGGGCGCAGTCAAGCCGGGTACCTATTCGCTCACCTTCGAGGCACCGCTCACCGTGCGCATACGCACCCGCCCGCAGCGCGATTCGATGCTCGACGATCTCTTGGGTGACCCGTTCTTTCAGAACATCTTCGGCGCGACCGTACAGAAGAACGTCACCGTGAACAACCCGGCGGCGGCGATTACCGTGCTGCCCCTGCCGGACCAGGGAAGGCCTCCCGGCTTCGGCGGCGCTGTCGGCACCTTCAAGATCACCACCGACATATCGTCAGTGAAGAATACCGCGGGTGATCCGCTCACGCTTCGCATGCACGTCACCGGTGCCGGCAATTTTGATCGGGTCGAGAGCCCCATGCTCGGCGCCGACGCGCAGTGGAAGACCTATGAGCCGAAGGCGGCTTTCAACCCCACCGATCCCGTCGGATACCGGGGTGAGAAAATCTTCGAGCAGCCGCTCATTGCCTCACAGCCCGGCATCCACACCGTCCCCGCTCTCAGCTTCAGCTATTTCGACCCGGCCACGCACCGCTACGAGACGGCCCGCAGCTCGCCCCTGCGCGTGACGGTCGAGCCGCCGGCGAACGGCGACGCGAGCGCGTTGCCCGCAGCGGCGAACGCAGCGGGCGCGCCCGTGGATGAGTCGCATGGCGGACTGCGACCCGATCATGCCGTGACAGCATCTCGCGTGGATTCCCTGGTCCCACCCTATTTTCAGCCGCGATTCCTGGCGGTCCCATCCATTCTGGCGCTGCTGTTCGGCGGCGGATGGATCACGCTGCGCCGCCGGGAACGCAACGCCCGCGACAGCGAGGGCCAGCGCGAACGCGCGCGAACGCAATTGATCCATACCCTGCTGGAGCGCATGGCTGCCGCATCCGTCGCCCACGACACGGCCGTGTTTTTTGGCTCCGCGCGCTTCGCACTACAACAAGCATTGAGCGCGCGCTGGCAAGTCCCACCCGAAGAGATCACCGAAGCCCTCATCGACGTGAAACTCGAGGGCACCGACCGGAATGATATTCGCCAAATCTTTGCTCTCGCGGATGAGGCCAACTACTCCGGCGATGAATTGAAGGCTGCCGATTTCGCACGCTGGACGCAGATCGTCCGCCGCCAGCTCACGGACGAAAAGACGTCATGACCCGCCGCGCGCTTCGTGGCGAATTGCTCATCGCCCTCGCCATATTCGTATTCACGATTCACACCGGCGCGGCGGCGCAGACCCCACAGGCTGCACAGACTTCACAATCTCCTCAATCCCCTCGATCTTCACCTGCTTCACTAGGGTCACCAGCGCCAACAGTTTCACCAGCTTCACCAGCAGGCTATTCCGCCGCCGCCCTCTACAACCTGGCCAATGCCTACGCGCGCGCCGGCAAGCCCGGATTGGCGATGCTCAACTACGAACGGGCGAGGCTGCTGGAGCCGGACGATCCCGATATCGACGCCAACTTGCGCCGCGTCCGCGAATCGTCCGGGCTGCCCCCGGAATCCCGCAGCGGGTTCGAGCGCATGGCCGGCAGCATCGCGAGTCCGCGGATCCTTGCCTGGGTCGGAGTCCTGGGGTTGCTGATCGCCGGTGTCAGCACGCTCGCACGGTTGCGGTATGCAACACATCGCCGCAAGCTTTTCGCGGCGACCCTACTGGGAGTCTCCCTTGCCGGCTTGGCCGTGGGAAATGGCGTCGCCCTTTGGCCGATCATGCACGAAGCCGTGATCACGCATGCAGCGCCGGTACGCGTCTCCCCTGTGCCGATCGAGGAACCGGTTTTCGTGCTGCCGGAAGCGTCGACGGTAAGCATGAGCGCGGAGCACGATGGATTCGTGCTCATTGGAGCAAGTTCGGGCCGTACAGGGTGGGTATCGAGCGCGAACATCGCGCCCGTAGTGCCGCAGCGCTAGTTGTAGCGGCCCGAGAACATCCGCTAGGCAGCCATGATGAATATTATCCAAGGGGACTTCACTGACCCGCGCGTAGTCAAACTTCTGCATACTCATCTGACCAGTGCCCGCGCACAGACAGCGGCCGGCAGTGCGCACGCCCTGGATCTCACGGGACTGCAATCCCCCGATATCAGCTTTTGGGCGATCTGGGACAATGAAACGCTCTTCGGGGTTGGCGCGCTGAAACGACTCTCCGCCGATCACGGCGAGATCAAGTCAATGCATACCGAGCAGTCTTTGCGAGGGAGGGGAGCGGGAAGTGCGATGCTGCGTCACATCATCGCGACCGCACGAACCACCGGCATGTCGCACCTCAGTCTCGAAACGGGCTCATGGGATTATTTCCTGCCAGCGCGGGCACTCTATAAGAGCCATGGCTTCGTGGAGTGCCCGCCGTTCGCCAACTACGTGCCCGACCCGAACAGTGTCTTCATGTCACTCAACCTGCGAGAATCCGCAATCCGCGTTCTCGGCTGATGTGGATCCTGACCAATGTTCGATGGATGTTCCTCATCCTCTTTACCCAAAACTACCATCGTGAGATAATTACCAAAATTAGGTAATTACGGGTAATGCCATGGATCCGATATTCCACCGTCCGAAGCTCGCCCTCGACATGGCAAAATTGCTACTGCGCCCCTCAACCTTAGAAACCCGTATACGCAGTGGGCTGTTCATCTCGGGGCCACGCCAAACCGGCAAGTCCACGTTCCTCACCCAGGACGTCATTCCAACCCTGGAGGCCGCTGGCGCCATCGTCATCTACGTGGACCTCTGGAAGGCCGAAGGCAAGACTCCGGCCGGAAAGCTACTCCGCGCAGTGCAAAAGAGGCTCACTGAGCTTCAGGGGAAAGACCCTCAGTCCTTCGCGGCGAAAGCCGCGGCCCTCCTGCGCAAGATCGGCCTTTCCTCTGCCGAAGTCGAAGCTTCAATCGAACCGTCTGTTCACCTAGCCAAGGCGAAGATTGGAGGGAAGATCAAACTTGATTTCGAGACCTCAACAGTAGGTGAGGGAGGGGAGAGTATTTCGGATGCGCTGCTCGAGGTCTCGAAGAAGACCTGGCGCGACATCGTCTTCATCGTGGATGAGGTGCAGGAGATGATGCAGGACGGTCACGAAATGCGACTGATGAAAGAACTGAAGGCCACCCGAGACGAGATCAACAGTCAGCACGGTGAGCATGGGTATTTCCTGTTCGTCGGTAATGGCTCGAACAGGTCCATGGTTCACGAGATGACCGCTCAGAGAAGATCCCCATTCTACGGTGCGCAAAACCTGCCATTCCCCACTCTCGGCAAGGATTACGTGAAGCATGTGCTGGCCCTCGAGCGCCACGAAAACGCGACGGTCATACTTCCTAGCGAATCCGCTGCGCACACAGGGATGCGCGTACTCGGGAACAAGCCAACCCTGTTTCAGGAGGCTCTGAGCATCCTTCAAAGGTCAAAGGAGGTTGATGGAAATCACGATGCAGTATTCGAGGGCATCGTGAATACCTTGTACGACCAGGAAGGCAAGGTTGAGTTCGAGAAGCTGGCGATGCTGGGAGAGCTGCCGTCAGTAGTGTTCGCCCGCATATGCCAAGGTCCGCCAGAAGGAGTGACGGGACTCTACGCCGACGATGCACGCACAGCATATGCCAAGGCGCTCGGGTGGGATGAGGTAACGACGCGCGAAGTCCAACGCGCACTTGACTCCATGAAGTCAAGCGGCCTGATTTTGCGCGAAGGTGACCACAAGCCTGTTAAGGCCGCAGATGAATTCATGCGCGAAATCTGGATCCGCAGGCACCGGCGCGGGGAGGACGTCATCGACAGCTCCGGCGACATCCAGGATGAGGATCGCGGCAACGCCAAATCATGAATCGGCAACCCTGTGGAACAGCTGAATCGTTCATGGTGTCGTAGCTTAAGCGTTCATCATCATCGGTCGTGATTCACCAGATCGCGCATGCAGGCGGCAAAACCTTGCCGCGTGCGGTGATTCGTGACCTTCACATACCGCCAGGGCCCAACCCGGCGCCGCTCGTCAAATACACCGCGAAAGTACCCAACCAGTGCCCCCCCTCGTAATGCTCGCCGGTCACTTCGGGGAGCGCCGCCTGCCGGTGGCGCGCCGCAAGAGCCCGCAGCCCGGCCGCACGGCGATCGCCCGCCTCGAGTCCATGAGCGATCCCTTCCAGCATCCAGGCGCGGCTCAAATTGAGCCCATCGAGGTGCGCCAGCTTCGGATCGGCGCGATCCGTCACCACGGCCGGCGTCAGCCAGGTCGAGTCCGCCTGCTGCGCGATCTCCGGCAGGAACCCGCCGAGCCACCGCCCGTACGCCCGCGGATCCAAAACCCTGCGCATGAAGTCCGCCTCCCCAAGGCAGGGTGACAGGAAGTCCTCGCCTGAGGGTTCATAAGCAATCGGGCAATTGCGATCTTTGAGATAGAACCTATGCGCCGCGTCCGCGAGCAGGCTACGCATCTGTGCATCGCCGGCCACACCCGCCCAATCCCATATCAAACCGAACGAGAATGCCGTCTGATCGTGCTCACCGACTCGAATCGGGATAGTGAAGCTTGGGCAGCCACCTCTTCAAGCGCGCAGCCGCTTCGGTTTCGAGCGGCCGCAGCACGTTCGCCCATTCCCGAGCCTGCGGATCATCCCAGACGCGCAGTTCCGCCGACAGCTGCAGCAGCCACGCCAGACCGTAGGGCCGTTCGAAGGAGGCCCGATCCGCCCGCTGCAGATAAGCGATCTCACCCGCAATATTCTCCGCCGTCAGGCTGCGGGCGAGTTCCGCCCGTGCTGCCGGCGCGAAGGGCGCATCCGGAAACAGCCGCACCAGGCGCACCAGCAGCCAATGGCCGTGTACGTCCGAATGCCAGTCGAAGCAGCCATAGAACGCGGGGTTGAGCGCATGCGGCGGACGGGCATCGGCATCGCCGTCCATCGTATGACTGATATGGTTGGGATATTCTGCGTGCAGGCACTTGAGCGCCAGGCTCGCGAAGCGCGCCGCCGCCGCCGGGTCCATCGCCGGTGCACGAGCGCCGTCGTCAGCTGCCACGATGGCATTGGCCCAGCCCATCGACACCAAAATTACTGCAAGAGACATTGTTCGGCGCATGCACGAGATCCTTGACGCTTCGGCCAGCAATCCCCCATCGTAAAGGAAGAGCGCTAGAGCGCAAAACGGTGGGTCCTGCCCGACGCCGAATGGGCGTGCCCTCCACCCTGCGCGCCCCGCCCGCAAGGCTAGGCAAGGACATCGACTTAGGCGGTAAATCGGCCTATACATAGCTCAGTTTCCGGGGGGACTCATCATGACGCAGTACATCTCGTCCAAGCTCCGGTTCGTCTGGCGAAGCACACGGACCGCCCTGCTCTGCGCCGCCGTCTTGTCGCCGGCCATGTTCAATAGCGCGCACGCAGCCGATGCCGCCGCAGCGTCGCAGGCGCAGTTCGGCGGTCAGTGCGCGCAAGCGCTGGCCGAGGGCCGGCATGTCATGACCAACTGCGCGAGCACCTGGACCGACAAGGACGGGAAAACCTATTGCTTCAGCAACGACAGCGCCAAGAAGACCTTCCTGGCAAGCCCGGCCGAGAATCTGCAGCGCGCGCGGGCATTCATGGCCGCGAGCAGCGTGGAATCCACCGAAAAGGCCATGCAGGATTTCACCGGCTCGGATGCGGAAGCATTGGTCAAGGAATCGATCGGCAACAAGCTCAAAGCAAACAATGGGATCTTCCCCCTCGACGACCCGCGCAACGGCGAGCATCTCAAGTTGAGTTACGACGACATCGATTTCACCCGCACCATCGACGGCTACGGCTTTTTCCCCGACGTGAAATTCCACGATTCCGCAGGACGCACAGAAAAAATACCTGATCGATTTCTGGGTCGTGCCGCAGGACGGCAAGCTGCAAGTGCAGGAAACCCGCATCTACAAAGAACCGCTGAAGGTGGACGGAAATTGGACCACCATGGCTCGCCAACCGATTCCCTGGTGGTGGATACCCGCATCCGAGCACCCAGGACACCTCGCAACCAAGCGCGGTTGGGAAGTGATGTCGGCCGTCGAACAGGACGCCTTGAAGGAAAGCCTGAAGAACAACGGCGTGTTCAAGCTCAAGGACGACAAGACCGGCAAGGAGCTCGAGCTAGAGTTCGTCGACACCCACCAGCCGGTGAGGCAGCTCGACGACGGCCATTACTTCGCCTGCACCGATTTTCGCGCCGTCGGCACCAAGGATCAGATTTACGACATCGATTTTTGGGTCAGCGACAAGGACGGCAAGATGACCGTCGATCAAATCAAGGTGCACAAAGTGCCGGAACTCAAGAGCGGCCAGTGGATCCAGGTGCCGCGTTACGAGTGGAAGGACCTCGGCAACTCCCACGTGGTGCCGTGAACAGCCGCTGCTCATTTTATTTGGCGGGAATTCGCCACCAGCTGCTTCAAGTAGCCAAGCTCGGTGATGCCCGGCGCGAGTTGTCGGCCGACCACGAGGCCCGGCGTCCCTCCGAGAGCTGAGCGCATGCGCCTCCTCGTCGTTGCGCTCGAGCAGTGCGGCGATCTCCTTGGCATGAGCGGCGCGATCCTTCTTCAAGGTATCCATGTTCACGCCGGCGCGTCTGCAAAATCGTCATCCACCTGCTCATTCCGAGCCAGGCGCGGGCCGCTGATCAACGCGTCGTGCGCGACCAAATACTTGCCCTGCCACCCCGCCGCCAGCGCGGATGACGCCGCATACACCGACACGGGGCCCAAGATCGGCCAGTCCTTGTAGACGAGGGCCATCTTGGGATCCTGGGCGAGCAAGGCCTGCAATGCGGGCACCTGCTTCTTGCAGTAGGGGCAGTTGTAGTCGAAGTATTCGACGATGGTGACGTCCGGATTGCGGGCGCCCACGGATCCGTGCCCGTCTTGGCGAGCATTTGCTTTTGCCCGGCGAGGGTGATGGTCTGCACCTCTTGCGCCGCCGCCGCGTCGAGCAGCAACGCGCTCGCCAGCAGCGAGAGGAGCGATGACCTGACATCGGCGGTGAGCCGAACCCAATCTGGCACGCAGTGTGAGCAACATCGTGCGATATCCTAACCCAATCGCTCGCGAAAGTTTGCGCTCGCAACGCCATTACGACGCACACGCATGACGACGCGGGCAGGCGCGCCGCCGCGCAGATCAATGAACGGGACGAATCAGTCCCGCATCGTCCGGCTCGGTGGAGTTGACCCGCGGACTGACCGCATAGGCCTGCATCCAAGCTGGCATTGTAGGGTTGGAGCGCCGCCTTTGCTTCGACAGGCGTTCCCGCGCAGCCAGGTGTCGTAGTCTCGGCGCCTCAGGATGGCGGGCATGCGCGTATCCGAACGCACGAGTCCGGCCAGCAGATCGTTCGCCGGCACGCGGATGACCGAGCAGCTCTCGATCACATCGTCATCCTCGGCGACCGAGCGATCCCACACGGCAGCCAGACCGAACACGGAGCGATTGAGCCAGACGCACGAAGTAGGGCTGGCGGTAATTCGCGCCGGTGAGCTGCCAGGCATAGAAACCTGACACCGGCAGGATGCAGCGCTGACCACTCACCCAGGGCATCCGATACACCTTCGAGCGCTCGATGCGATCCATCTCGGCGCACGCCGTGGCATGCTCCGGTGGGCCGGCCCTCGGCCCACGAAGGAATCAGTCCCCAGCGAAGCATCATCCCTTCCGACTGCCCGTCGTGAATGCGGATTGCAGGAACGTACTGCTGCGCCGCGACGTTGAATCTCGCCGTGAATTTCCACCAGGCCTGCGCCGGCAGGAACTCGCGTTCCGCCGCCGCTTGGTCCGGAAGGGCGTAACGATCACACATGACATCGAGAGGTTACGGCCGCTGGCTCGTGCGAAGCTGTGACGGACTTTGGCCTTGCGCACACCGACGCGCCGCAACAAATCGAACGCCGGCGGGCGAATCACCGATCGCATCATCCAGGCGGCTCCTGCCTACATCATCAGCAGGCAGGAGCCACCCGAATGGCAGGCGTTACGGCGCGTTCAGCCAGCTTTGGATTTGACTGACCGGCACCGGGTTCCAGCCCAGCCCGAGGTGATTCGAGGCCACCACCGCCGAGCCGCCGTAGTTAGGGATCCCCGTGCCGTCGTTGCAGCTCGCGATGAATACGACACCGTCCGAAGGACCCGTGTGCTCATTGTGCAAGAGTGCGATGTTCGGTGTATTGCCGCACAGGTTGTAGACCTTTGCGCCCGGCGAAGTGCCGGCGGCTCGCACGGTGTCGACTATCGAAGGACCCATATAGGAGGTGATTCCATTGCCATGAGTGTAGAAACCCGTACCTCCATAGTAGGTGGTGTACCAGTCCTGGTCAGCGGTCGGCAGCGGATAAACCGAATCCCAACGCTTGAGCATCTGCGCCGATCCCGGGAAGTAAGCAGATGAGTAGGTCCACTGCGGACCGTTTTGCCACACTCCGTAGCACACCAGCTGGTCGTGAGGCGTCGGTCCGTCGATCGTTCCGCCGCACGCCGGATAGACGGGCAGACTGAAATACCACCCGTGGCGAAACGACAAATCGATGCCGTTGTTCGGGCCACCCAGCATGATGAAGCGGCGGATATCACCCTGATAAGCGGTGCCCCAGGATTCCCTGACGGACGACAAGTACATCCGCGCGTTGAATGCACCCTTCGACCACGAGACGACGTCCACCGTGGATGCGCCGGTGCGCGTCTTGATCACCTGGATCGCGTCCTCGATCTCCTCGGACCAGAAGTATCCGTCGCCATTCTTGTGCGCGAATCCGATGGCGAAGACCTTGAACCCGGCCGCCGCCAGCACTTGCATGAGGCCCGAGGTGGGACAGCTGGATTGCCCGCAGCCGTACGCGCCGGCCTCGTTCGGATTGGCCCACGCCAAATCCGCATCCTGGTTGGCCCCGTGCACGAGGAGAACCGGCGTCGCCTTGGGATTGGTGTTCCAGTTCGGCCCGTAGTACAGCAGAAATCGCGAGGAGTGCGGGGTCGCGATTCCGTTGAAGAACGTTACTCGCTGACCGCTCTGATTGCCGCGGCCGTCCGGCGGAAACGTCTCCTGAGTAAACGCACTGCCCGGATCGCGCCATCGCTCCACCTGCGCCCAGCCATTGGAGATCGATGTGGTGTAAGTTGCTTCGAGCACGGCTCCCGTCGCAAATGACGGCATCGGAGCAAGGACCAATGCAGCGAAGAGAATGAGCGCGCATCGTATTTCGTATGTTCCCATGGATAGTCTCCTGTCGGCATATGCCGATTCCTTGTGATTTATTGGACAGATCCCTCGAGACAATTGCGCTCGCGCCGGAGCAGACGCGCTTCACATACGGCAGGCCGCGCCTGATCCGGTGCAAGACACGGTGAAGTATGCCCGCTTTTGCAGCGATCATCGGCCGGTGTAGGCATTACCCTCAATGGTTCGATTCCGACCCTCCCAACAAAGTCTTCTCGGCATCTTGCAGGGCCTGAGCGATCCGCCGCGCCCATTCGGCCTGTCCGGCGTCGTCGCCCACCAGGTCCTGCCGTATCTCTATCTCCACGTGCGGCAGCGCGCGCGCCTCGCCATGGCGCGGAATGGTGTAGTCGGTTTCATCGCTGACGAAGTACGGCTGGTTGTCGGCAACGATGAGACCGGCTTCGCGGCGCAGCCCATCGAGCACCAGCCCGGCGAAGCGGCGGTCGCGGTTGTACAGCACGGCGGCGTGCATTTCACGGCGTACGCCGTGGTAGATGTTCGTCATGCTGTGCTGAGCCACCAGAATCGTCGGTCGACCCGCGGCCGCCCGCTCATCGAGCAACGCACGTATGCGCTGATGATAGGGATCGAAGATCTCGCTGCGGCGGACGGCGATGTCCGCCTCGCTCAAATCCAGATTACCCGGGATGTCGATCGACTCGCTCGATCGAGGGATCGAGGTCGCCACCTTGGGATCGCGATTGCAGTCGATCACCAGCCGCGAATAATTTTGCGCGACCAGCGGCGCATCGAGCAACGCGGCCATCTGCCGCGCCACGCCCAGAGCACCGATATCCCAGGCGATGTGACGCTGCAGTTCGGACGCGGGAAGCCCGAGATCATTCAAGCACCGCGGGATGCGCCGGCCGGCGTGGTCCACCACGATGACGAAATTCGATCGCCCCTGCAGGCCGATCTCCAAGACCGGCGGCGGTTCGTCGGCGGCGAGCAGTCGCCGGTCCGCGCCGACAGTCGCGGTAATTTTGGCCTTACGCATGGCTGGTGCTCAATGGTTGAGTGCAAAGTTGCGAAGGCGCGGCGCAAGCACCCAGCACCTGGTTCGAAGGGCCAGTGGACTCACTTCGTCCGCAGATCTTCGAGCACGCGGCCGACCTGCGCTATTTCGTCGTCGTGCGGTTGATCGCGTAGCGTTTCCTTCAACGCGTCGGCATACCATTCCTGCATGGCGCGCGTGCTCAACGAGCGATCGACGTATGCCGACGACACGGGATCGACGCTGAGGCCGTAGCTCTGGACTCTGAACGCCACCGGCGCGTAGAACGCGTCGACCGCGCTGAACGCCTGCCCCGCAAGGTAGGGTCCGCCGAAGCGGTGCAGGCCGTCGTTCCATAGCGCACCGAGTCGAGCGATGTCGCGCTCCAGTGCCGCGGGAAATTCATTGAGGCGTATGCGTTGGCCGCAACTCATCGAACAACGGCTGCGCAATTCCCCGAACCCGGAGTGCATCTCCGCCGCCGCGCTCCGTGCCCACGCTCGTGCGCCCGCCGGAGCAGGCCAAACACCTGCATGCCGCTCAGCCAGATATTCCGCGATGGCAAGCGAATCCCATACCACGGCCTCTCCGTCAACCAAACAGGGCACTTTGCCGCTGGGAGAAATTTTACGAAAGTCGAGCCAACTCGACTCCACCCCGAAGGGCACCGGGTGCTCTCGAAACGCAATCTCGAGCTCGCGCATCAGCACCCACGGCCGCAGCGACCATGACGAATAGTTCTTGTTCGCTATATATAAATCGTACATCGGACTCCGCCCGCCTCCATCCCGCGCCGAAGCGCCGCGCCCGGGAATGCCAAGCCGCCGTCAACGCCAAAGAGCCAACATACCTGCCGGTCAATGCGCAGGCAATCGCCAACGCAGTGACCCGGGCGTGGTGAGACCCAGCCCCCAGGAGCTGCCAGCTGCTGAGCGCAAGAAAAGTCGACGCAAACGTGCACCAAGAAGCCGCTAAACTCTAAACTGGCGATACCCAAAACCTCAAGCTACCGAGATCAGATGAACCATCACAAGCTTTGCGCGGCCCTGATTGCGGCCAGCCTCATCGCGCCGCTCATGTCGGCGGCCCAAGCGACCTCACTCGAGCCCATCACTCACGAAACCCTGTGGATGATGAAGCGCGTGGGGGCTCCTGTCGTGAGCCCCGATGGCAAGTGGGTGGTGTATTCCGTGTCGGAGCCGTCCTATGAAACGGACAAGGCCGTCAGCGATCTGTGGCTGGTATCGACCGACGGACTGAAGCCGCCGCGGCGTATTACCAATACCAAGGCTTCCGAAGACGACGTCGCTTGGTCCCCCGACAGCGCCAGCATTGCCTTCTCCACCAAACGCGAAAGCGACGACGTCGAGCAGATCTACATTCTCAATCTCGCCGAGGGCGGCGAAGCGCGCCGCCTCACCACTATATCCACGGGCGCCAAGAGCCCGAAGTGGCGGCCGGACGGCAAGGCGATCCTGTTCGAGTCCCGTGTCTATCCCAACGCCCTCGATGACGAGGCGAATAAGAAGGCCGCCGCGGAGCATAAGGAACGCAAGTACAACGTCCGGGTGTATGAGCATTTCCCGGTGCGCTACTGGAATCAATGGCTGGATGAGCGCCAACCGACCATCGTGGTGCAGTCGATCGAACCGGGTGGCACCGCCAAGGACATTCTTTCCGCCAGCGCCCTGGCGCGTACGCCCGGGTTCTCCGGCCCGGAAACCGAATCCAGCGTCACGCTCGCGCCGGTCTGGAGTCCCGACGGCCGCGAGGTCGTGTTCACCGCAACGACCGAGCGGTGGAATGCGGCCTTCGCCCAGGTGGGATATCACCTGTATCGCGTGGCGGCCGATGGCGGCGCAGAACCGCGAGTGGTCAGCCCGGCTTCCGGCGATTACAGCGAGGCGATTTTCAGCCATGACGGCAAGGCGCTGTTCTTCAAATACGAGCCGCAAGACACCGAGGTCTATCACCTGGCGCGGCTGCAGAGAATGGCATGGCCTCAGGGCGGCGAGCCCACCCTCGTCGCTCGCGACTTCGACCGCGAGGTGGCGCACTTTGCGCTGACGCCGGACGGAAAACTTGCCTACCTCCTGGTGCCCGACGCGGGCAAGGAGAACCTCTACCGGGTGTCGACGGAGGGAGCAACGCCGAGCCTGGTCGCAGCACCCTCCACGGGCGGCTACACCGCTCTGGACATACCGCAGAAGGCCGCCAAGCCTGTGCTCATCGCCAGCTACGGCAGCTCCGTGAGCCCGGCCGAGATCGTGCGCATCGATCCGGCACAGCGTTCACACGTCAATCTCACCCACGTGAACACGGCCGCGGCGGCGGCCATCGATTGGCGTGCGCCGGAGCATTTCTACTTCACCAGCGCGAAGGGCCGCAACATCCACAATATGATCGTGCTGCCCCCGGCGTTCGATCCTGCCAAGAAATATCCCATGCTGGTCTTGATCCACGGCGGCGCGGCGAGCAACAACCCGGATCAGATCGGGCTGCGCTGGAACTATCACCTGCTGGCCGCGCCCGGCTACGTGATCCTGATGACCGACTACACGGGATCCACCAGTTTCGGCGAGAAATTCGCGCAGGCCATCAAGCTTGATCCCTTGAAGACCCCCGGCGATGAAATCAATCAGGCGGTGGACGAGGCGATCAGGCGCTATCCCTTCATCGATGGGTCGAGACTGTGCGCCGCAGGCGCCAGTTACGGCGGTCACCTCGCGAACTGGATCGAAGCCACCACCACCCGCTACAAGTGCATCATCAGCCACGCCGGCGAGGTCGATCTGACCACCCAATGGGGCATCAGCGACGGCATCTACGGACGCGAACTGACCAATGGTGGTCCGCCGTGGGCGGGCAGTGCCATTTGGCGCGATCAAAGCCCGCTCACCTACGCGGCCAATTGGAAGACGCCGATGCTGCTCAGCATCGGTGAGCGCGACTATCGCGTGCCGCTCGGCAATACGCTGGAGAACTGGAGCGCCCTGCAGCGCATGCACGTGCCGAGTCGATTGCTGGTCTGGCCGGACGCCTGGCATTGGATCACCAAGCCCGAAGACAGCCGCCACTTCTATGAAGAGGTGCAGAAGTGGCTCGCCACCTATCTCAAAGACGCAGCTCCGCCCAAGGATGCGCAACCCGCAGCCTAGTCGGGCGGACTGATTCCCCATCGGACAACACCATGATCTCGACGCAACAGACCCGCTCCACTCATCAAATCATCCAGCCGCATATTCGCCGCACCCCGATCGTCGAAGTCGATGGCAGAGACTTCGGCATCGAGAGTGCGCGGCTGACGCTGAAACTGGAGTCGTTGCAGCACGCCGGATCGTTCAAGTCGCGCGGCGCCTTCACCCATCTCTTGACGCGTAGCGTGCCCGCGGCTGGCGTGGTCGCGGCCTCGGGCGGCAATCATGGAGCCGCGGTGGCGTACGCGGCCATGAGACGCCGCGTGCCGGCGAAGATATTCGTGCCCAAGATTGCCTCGTCAGCGAAAATTACACAGATATCCGATTACGGCGCCGATCTCGTGATCTCGGGAGAGCGTTACGCCGATGCCCTGGCAGCGAGCGAAGCGTGGGTCGCCCAATCGGGGGCCATGCCGATTCACGCCTTCGACCAAGAGGAGACGCTGCTCGGCCAAGCCACCGTGGGACTGGAACTGGAGGAGCAGGCCGGCGACATCACGACGCTGCTCGTGGCGGTCGGCGGCGGCGGCCTGATCGCCGGAATTGCCGCGTGGTACCAGGGACGCGTCAAAGTGGTGGGCGTCGAGCCGGAACTCGCGCCCACTCTCGCCCGCGCGCTCGCCGCCGGCCGGCCTGTGGACGCCGAGGCGGGCGGCATTGCCGCCGACTCGCTGGCGCCGCGCCGAGTGGGAGAGTTGGTATTCCCCATCATCCAGCGCCACGTGAGCGCGACCGTGCTGGTGTCCGATGACGCCATTCGGGACGCGCAGCGGCTCCTATGGAAGAATCTGCGTGTCGTCGCGGAGCCTGGCGGTGCGGCAGCACTGGCGGCGCTCACCTCCCATCGGTACGTGGCCGCTCCTGACGAGCGCGTTGCCGTGCTGATCTGCGGCGGCAACTGCACGGCCGTTGATTTTGAACGCTGAAGCGCACGCCATGGCCGCCGCGCACAATGGGAGTGTGGGTTGATGAAGGAAACGCTGAAGCCCGGCATCAGATTTGAACATCGATTGATCGTGCCGCCCTCGAAGACGGTTCCCGCGCTCTATCCGGAAGCAGAAGAGTTCGTGGCGATGCCGGAAGTGTTTGCAACCGGCTTCCTGGTGGGCTTCCTCGAATGGGCGTGCATCAAGGCCGTCATTCCCCATCTGGACTGGCCGCTCGAGCAAACCGTCGGAACTCACATTGACGTAAGCCACGAGGCTGCGACACCGCCCGGCCTCGAGGTCACGGCGTCCGTCGAACTGATCGGCGTGGAGGGCAGAAAGCTGACCTTTACCGTCAGTGCCCACGATGGAGTGGACTTGATCTCCAAGGGACGGCATGAACGATTCATCATCGACAAGAAGAAGTTCGACGCCAAGATGGGCGCGAAGGCGGAGCATCGCAGGCCCTAGGAGCCTGTCCGAGTAATGATCGCCGTCGCGAGGGCGCCCCCCATCGAGCAGATTTCCCCGATCATTTCGCGCGCATGGTGGGTACCATGTAAGCGAAATGATCGGGGAAAGATGCCGATGTGGGACGGCCGCAGCAGGCGCATCATTACTCGGACAGGCTCCTAGTACCTCAGCACCGCAATATTGACCGGTTGCCTCCGGACAATCGGTCAAAATTCCTGTGTCGATGCACCAGTCGCAGGCTCCCGAGGAGATCTGCCGCCCCCGAAAAAAAGCTCACGCGTGCCTCTCCTCTCTGAGACCGAGCTCGGCGCACAGCTGCTCGCGGATCAGATATTTCTGAACCTTGCCGCTGATCGTGAGCGGGAAGCTGTCCACGAAACGCACGTAGCGCGGCACCTTGAAGTGCGCGACTTGCCCACGGCAAAAATCCTGCACCTCCTCCTCGGTGGCAGTCATACCGTCCCGCAGCCGGATGCATGCGCAAACAACCTCACCATACTTCGCGTCGGGAACACCGACCACGGCGACGTCGAGCACCGCCGGATGACGATAGAGAAATTCCTCGATCTCCCGCGGCGAGACGTTCTCGCCGCCGCGGATGATCATGTCCTTCACCCGGCCGACGATGTTGCAGTAGCCCTGCTCGTCGATGACCCCGAGATCACCGGTGTGCATCCAACCGCCTGGGTCGATCGCATCCCGCGTGCGCTCGGGATCGCCCCAGTAGCCGCGCATCACGCTGTAGCCGCGGGTCAGCAACTCACCGGCCGTGCCGCGTGGCGTGACGTGGCCTTCGGGGTCGATGACTTTCACCTGTACGTGCGGATGCACCCGGCCGACGGTGCCGACGCGACGCTCGAGGGGATCGTCCGGCCGGCTCTGGAAGCTGACCGGGCTGGTCTCCGTCATGCCGTAGCAGATCGTTATCTGCGGCATGTGCATGTCGGCTGACGACCCGGCGCATCACGGCGATCGGACACGGCGATCCGGCCATGATGCCGGTGCGCAGCGACGACAGATCGAACTCGCCGAACCGCGGATGTTCCAGTTCGGCGATGAACATGGTGGGCACGCCGTGCAGCGCCGTGCAGCGCTCGTTCTGCCACGGTCTCGAGCACCGTCAGCGGCTCGAAGCCTTCGCCGGGCAGCACGCTTGCCGCCCCGTGCGTCATGGCCGCGAGCACGCCCATCACCATGCCGAAGCAGTGATACAGCGGCACCGGGATGCAAATGCTGTCCTCGGCGGTGAGCCGCATGCCCTCGCCGACGAAGAATCCGTTGTTCACGATGTTGAAGTGCGTCAGCGTCGCACCCTTCGGCGTGCCCGTCGTGCCGCTCGTGAACTGAATGTTGAAAACCTGGTCCGCGTCCAGCTTGCTCCTCGATCGACGCCAACGCCGCCTCGTCGATCCCGTGTCCCAAGGCCACAAGTTCGGCGAACGACAGCATGCCGTCCAGCGGCTCCGTGCCCAGCTGGACCAGCAGGCGAAGGTCCGGGAAGAGCGGTGCACGCCAACCGGCCGGGCGCGGCAGCGGCAAGCTCGGGAATCAGTGATTGAAGCATGGCCGCGTAGTCGCTGCTCTTGAAGCGGGGCGCGAACACAGCGCACGGCAGCCGACGACGCGCAGCGCGAACTCGAGTTCAGTGCGTGCGGTAGGCGGGATTGAGATTCACCAAGACCAGTCCGGCGCGCGCCGCCGCGAACATCGTCAATATCCACTCGGCGCAGTTCGGCGCCCAGATGCCGATGCGCTCGCCCGGGTTCGAGCCCGCAGGCGACCAATCCGCGCGCCACCCGCTCGACCTCGCGGTCGAGCTCGGCGAACGTGAACCGCATCGACTGGAACGGCACCACCAGCGCGGCGCGGTCCGGTACCTGGCCGACTGCAGCCTTCAGCACACCGTCGACGGTGCGATAGAGTAGCGGCTGATCGCTGGTGCCCGACACGAAACTCGACGCGGGCCGGCCGGCGGCGGGGCGCGCGTGACTCGGCCGGTCCGAATCTCCCTTCAATTCTCCGCCGAAGTCCCCGATCGAGTCCCGGTTTGACTCTCCGTTCGAGTCTCCATTCGCGCCTCGCCCGCGCCCCAGATCCGGAAAGTCCTCCTCCCAGAACTCGTAGGTCCGGCGCGGCTCGGCGGCGGACCGATCCTTCTCCGACAGGCGCAGCTCGACGCGGCGGATCTTCCCGGAGATGGTTTTCGGCAGACCCGCAAACTCGAGGCGCCGAATACGCTTGAAGGGCGCAACACGGTCGCGCACGTACTCCAGGATGGAGCGCGCGGTGGCTGCATCAGGCACCGCTCCAGCGCTCAGCACCACATAGGCCTTGGGCACTGCGAGCCGCAGCGGCTCGGGGCTCGGGACGACCGCAGCTTCCGCGACCATCTCATGCTCGAGCAGCACGCTCTCCAGCTCGAAGGGGCTGATCCGGTAGTCGGAAGATTTGAATACATCGTCGAGCCGGCCGACATAGGTCAGGTAACCGTCGGCATCGCGGCTCGCCACATCGCCCGTGTGGTAGTAGCCATCGCGCATGACGTCGGCAGTTTTGTCCGGATCATCCAGATACGCCTGCATGAGCCCGACCGGACGCGGACTCAGGTCGAGACAAATCTCTCCTTCCTCGCCGCGGCTGCCGTCGGCCTTGATGAGCGCAACGGCGTAGCCGGGCAGCGGTCGGCCCATGGAACCCGGCTTCAACGGCTGACCGGGTGGATTGCCGATCACGGCCGTCGTCTCGGTCTGGCCGAAACCATCCCGGATGGTCACACCCCACGCGGCTCTCACTTGCTCGATGATTTCCGGATTCAACGGCTCCCCTGCGCCCACCGCTTCACGCAGCACCACCGGCCAGCGGCCGAGGTCCTCCTGAATCAGCATGCGCCACACCGTCGGCGGGGCGCAGAACGTAGTCACACGGCAGCGTACGAGTTGATCGAGCAGCGCAGCGGCACTGAAACGCTCGAATTGATAGGCAAGCACCGTTGCCTCGGCATTCCACGGCGCAAAAAAGCAGGACCAAGCGTGCTTGGCCCAGCCGGGGGAACTCAAATTGAGGTGCACGTCGCCGGGACGCAGTCCGATCCAATAAGCCGTCGACAGGTGCCCGACCGGATAAGAGGTCTGAGAATGGGCCACCAGTTTCGGTTTGGCCGTGGTTCCCGAGGTGAAATAGAGCAGCATCAGGGCATCGGCCGGCGTCGGCGCACGGGCACGCAAGGCCGCATCCGCTCCCATACTGTCCTCGAAGTCGATCCACCCCGGCATCGGTCCGCCGACACAGATGCGAATCGCCGGGCCCGACAAGCCGCTGAAGTGCTTCGCCAGTGCCCGCTCGGCAATGACGGCGCGAACGCCGCCGCGCGCCAGACGATCCTCGATGTCCGTCCGCTGCAGCAGTGTCGTTGCCGGGATCATTACCGCGCCGAGCTTGATCGTCGCCAGCATGACCTCCCACAAGGGCACCACATTGCCCAGCATGATGAGCACGCGGTCACCCGCCCCCACCCCCTGCGAGACCAGAAAGTTGGCGACCTGATTCGAACGGTGCGCAAGTTCCGCAAAGCTCTTGACCTGATCGCGCCCCGTATCATCGACGACCCGCAGCGCCGGCCGATCGTTTCCCGCCGCCATCCGGTCGAAGTAGTCTTGCCCCCAGTTGAAATGCGGGATGTCCGGCCAATGAAACGACCGCAGGGCCTGCGCAGGGGTGAGCCCCTCGCGCAGCAGCCGGTCGCGTAGTTCGATGAATGCCTTGCCGCCGTCCACGGAAAATACCTCGCTTACTCCGGTCCGCCCGCGCCGCCATTCTGCCAGGCGCCACGTGGCAGCCGTCGAATTTTGATAAGCCCGGGCAAAGGCGACCGAGATCGCCTTGCCCGAGGCGCGTAGAATGGATTGAATACGTGCCCGGCGGCCATTCATTACACTCTCCACATTCACTTCGACATAACCTCTTCGCCATCACATTTTTTCGCAACGACACCCGCTCGCCGTAACCCCGTGACTTTCTCGCATCAATCAGGGAATCCGCATGACTTCAAGTGAAACACGCGAACTTCAGCGTGCCATCGGTACACGGCAACTCAGCATGATCGCGATCGGCGGCGCGATCGGCACCGGGCTGTTCTTCGCGAGCGGCGGGGCCATAGCCCAAGCCGGTCCGGGCGGCGCGATGCTGGCGTATGCGACCATGGGCTTCGCGGTCTACTGCATGATGCAGTCGCTGGGCGAAATGGCGACGCAATTGCCGATTCCGGGTTCGTTCGAAGCCTATGCGGAACGCTTCATCGACCCCTCGCTGGCCTTTGCGGTCGGCTGGAACTACTGGTTCAGCTGGGCGATCACACTGGCGGCAGAACTCGTCGCCGGAGCGCTCATCGTGCAATTCTGGTTTCCGCATTCGAATTCCACGCTCTGGGCCATGGGCTTTTTTTCGGTACTGCTGGCGCTCAACCTGTTGTCGGTCAAGGCATATGCCGAGGCGGAATATTGGTTCGCCGGCATCAAGGTCGTGACCGTGATCATTTTCCTGGCGGTGGGCGGCTTGATGATCACCGGCATGATCGGCAACCACGGTGTCGGCTTGCACAACTGGACGCTGAAGCGACGCCGCGACCGGCACGCACGCTCCCTTCGTGGGCGGCTTGACCTCGGTGCTGACCGTGTTCTTGGTGGCCGGCTTCTCCTTTCAGGGCACGGAGGGAGTGGGACTCGCCGCCGCGGAAACCGCCAACCCGAGCACGAACGTCCCCAAGGCGATCAGGACCGTGTTCTGGCGCATCCTGCTTGTTCTACATCGGTTCGATCTTCGTGGTAGGCACCTTGATCAGCTACACCGACCCCAACCTGCTGCACGGCGACGAAAGCCACATCGCCTTCTCGCCCTTCACCATGGTGTTCCAGCAGCTGCCGCGGTTCGGGTACTACGCCGCCAACCTCATGAATGCGGTGATCCTCTCCTCGGTGCTCTCTTGCGGCAATTCGTCGATGTACGTGGCCTCGCGCATGCTGTACGCGATGTCCCACAGCCGCAAGGCGCCGAAGTTGTTCGGCACGCTCAACCGGCGCGGCGTGCCCGTGGCGGCGCTGTTGGCCACCGGATTGATCAGCGCGCTCGCCTTCTTCTCCACTCTGGTGGGCGATCAGAAGATCTACCAGATCTTCTACAACGCCTCGAGTCTCAGCGGATTCCTCATCTGGCTGGGCATCGCCGTCTGCCACCTGCGCTTTCGCAAGGCCTGGGTCGCGCAGGGCCGCAGCCTCGATGACCTGAAGTTCAAATCCAAGTTCTACCCCTACGGCCCATGGCTCGCGGTGATCCTGTTCCTGGTCGTGCTGTTCGGCGCCAATATCGGCGTGTTCCAGACACCGGTGTTCTCCTGGTTCGACTTCATCACCGGCTACCTGATGATTCCGGGTTTCATCATTTTCTATCTGGGACACAAATACTGGAACAAGACGCGAGTGATTCCCTTGAAGGACTGCAATTTCGAGATTGACTGAGGCCGTTACACTAAACGCCAGGCGCACTTGATCGAGCGTTTGTGAATTGATGCGGCGATCCCGGTTCAACCGGCTAGCCGACGAGAAATAAAGGGCAGTTATAAAATAGATAACGAAAACAGCCAATTCGTTAAATATCAATTATTTACAATATATTTGGATAAATAAAAAATAGATATTTAGTTAAAATCCAGCACGAACCCAAGGCCGCACAGAGACCTGCGCGCTCAATTTTTCAGCGAATCTCCACTCTCAGCCGCATTTCGACTCTCACCCGCCGACGGCGCAGCTTGAGCCATACGCCAGGGCGAGCGGTCCCGCCAGCCTTTCAGCGCATCGGACGCCCACGCCGGCGTCTTGTCCGTGTGGCAGAGAGTGCATGCGTTGGGAATATTCAATGCATCGGTTTGCGCGGGAGTGATGAACTTGAAGGTATGCGCCCGCACATTGACGTCCGCGATCGTCTGCTCGATTTTGGGCATGTGGCACGCCACGCACTGGCTACCGGCGCTGCCCGGCGCATGATGGGTGTGCGCCTCGATGGTCGGCGCATGTGGACCGTTTTGCGTGTTCGGTCCATGGCAGGTCGCACAGATCTCGCCGGCGGGCTTTATCAACATCGCATCATTGTCGGACCCGTGCGGATCATGGCAACTGGTGCAGGTGACGCCCCGTGTGTACATCAAGCTCTGCACGAAGTCATTGCCCTGCATGCGATTCTTGTGCGCCGTCCCGTCGGGGAAATGCGTGAACGAGGCCTCGCCCAGCTTGTGATCTTCCAGCTTCCAAAAATCCGCGAGCCTCTTGCCCATATGAAAGCCGACCGGCCAGTCGTAGTACTTGCCCTTGATGGGATTCGTCAGCGGCTGACCCTGCGAATGGCATTGGATGCACGTATCATTGGCCTGCACGTAGTCGAGCTTGGCCGGATTGATGATGTTCGGCCGTCCCTGGTGCTCGACGTGATCGCTGCCCGGACCGTGGCACTTCTCGCAGCCGACGTTCCACTCCGTGACCTTCTTGGTGGCGATGTCGTAGTTGACCGAATGACATCCGTCGCACAGCGGTCCCGTCGGCCGTTGCATGTTGTCCGGCGGATAGAACGACGCCCACCAGTCGCTGCCGTTCTTCACGAAGTACGGCCGCCATAGCTTGTGCATGACGTCCCACTGTGCGGGGAATACGAAGTAATCATCGCCCACTTGCTTGAAGTAGCGCTGCTTCCATTTGCTGCCGTACGTCAGCGCCACTTCGTCCTTGGTGAAGCTCAGCAGCGGATCCGGCTTCGACAGATCCGGAATGATCGCGTCCGGATGGGCGCGCGGATCCTGAACCACGTTCGCCATGCGGGTCTTCTTCCAGCGAGTGTAGATGTCGGCATGACAATCCTTGCAGGCCGCTGAACCCACATAATGAGCGGCACCGATGGCCGGCAACTGCGCGGTGGCCGTCTGCGGCGACAAAGCGGCGACCCTGGGTAGATTGCGCAGATATGCGCTCACCTGCCACAGCTTGCGATCGGGAAGCGTCCACGCGGGCATGCCGGTGTGCCGGATGCCGTTCTTGAGGTGATAGAAGAGCTCGCCGTCGCTCATGCGCTGCACGTCGGCACCGCGCAGATCCGGCGGCCGTGGATATTGGCCGCTGCCTATTTCCGTCTTGCCGCCGCCGTCATACGCGTGGCAGATCTCGCACTTCCCGGTGTAAACCTCGCGGCCCGCCGCGACGTCGGCGCTCTGCGCCCCGACATCGAGCGGATTTTTCATCGCCCTGAAACCGGCCGGAACGGTGTAGTGCAACAGCCATTGCGCGATGCCGGCCTCGAGGGCCGGCGCATCCTCGCGCGCACTCGAGCCCTCCCAGACGATGAGCGCGTACGCGCCGATGCACGCTGCAATGATGACCGCGATGCTCCACGCGGTGGTCTTCAATGCCTTTTTGGAGTTCACTCTGACGCCTCGTCGTTCTTCGCCGCTTCTGCAGCCCGCCCAGGTGACAATACACCAGCAGGCGCCCGCCCAGTTCGCCGGCGCTGCCGTGCCTGCGCCGATGCATCTGCTTCGACGCATCGATGCAAATGCATCACCGATGCAGCCGCACCTGAGTAGATACACCTCCGTCGATGGTACAATTGACGCCATGTAAGGAACACGCCGGGGACGCATGCCAGACTTCGTCTATGTCGCTCGACCGGCAAGCAGGCTGGCCTCTCGACTGCCCTTCTCGCCAGCGGAATGGATGCGCTTGGCCGGCTTTTACGGTTTCATCGGAACTCTTCATCTCCTGGGCTGGGGCCTGTATCTGCACTATGCCGGGCAGTACCCGCAGCTGGTAGGACTGGGATTCGCCGCTTATTTGTTTGGTTTGCGGCATGCCTTCGATGCAGACCATATCGCGGCCGTCGACGATACCGTGCGCTTCATGCTGCAGAAGGGCAAACAGCCGCTGGGCGTCGGATTTTTCTTCTCACTGGGTCACTCCACCGTGGTGCTGGCGTTGAGCATAGGCATCGCAGTCGCCGCGACGGCCGTCAAAGCCGAATTGCCGCAGCTCCGCAATATGGGCGGCATCATCGGCGCGAGCGTATCCGGCACATTCCTCTGGATCATCGGAATCCTCAATTTGCTGGTGTTGCTGGATATCCTGAAAGTCTGGCATACGGCAAAGTCGGGAACGCACAGTCATGCGCATCTCGAATCGCTGCTGCAAAAGCGCGGCCTTCTCAATCGCTTGTTCGGCGGGCGCCTTCAGAAATTGATGAACCACAGCTGGCAGATGTATCCCCTCGGCCTGCTGTTCGGTTTGGGCTTCGATACCGCTTCCGAAGTCGGCCTGCTCGCCATGACCGCGGGCGCTTCGGCCGGCAATTTGCCGGTTCCCGCCGTACTGTGCCTGCCGATCTTGTTCGCCTCCGGGATGACGGTCATGGACACCACCGATGGGGTGCTCATGTGCAAGGCGTACAACTGGGCCTTCCTAAACCCCTTGCGCAAGATCTTCTACAACATCACGACCACCGGTCTCTCGGTAGCGGTCGCGTTGCTGGTGGGAACGATCGAACTGCTGCAGGTGCTGATCGCCATGCTCGGCCTGCATAGCCAATTCTTCGATTTCGTCGCGGCGTTGGACTTCGGAATGATGGGCTACGTGATCGTCGGTATGTTCCTCATGGCGTGGGGCCTGTCGGTGGGTTTTTGGAAATTCGGCCGCCTCGAGCAGCGCTACTCCATGAACTCCGGGCCGCACTCCCACTCGCACGTTCACGAAGGCGGCCTGCGGCATTCACACGACCATCTGCATCCGCCTGCGTATTAGCCTCCGACAGGCCGCTCGCTTCAGAACTTCGCCCCCACCGTCAATCCGAATGTCCGCGGTTGACCGGGAAATAGCTGCCAGCCGGCGGCGATCGCCGCCGCCTCGGCATAATAGGTATTCTGAAGATTGCGGCCCCACAGGGATACGGTCCACGGTCCCAGTATGTGGTTGAGGCTGGCATTCAACAGTCCGTAGGCATTGAGGATTTCCTGCGGCGTGTTGGCGAAGTCTCCGAACTGCCTGGAGCGCCAGGACCAATCGGTGGCGAACTCGAAGTCCCCCTCGATGCGCGGTAGATGGAACGTATAGGACCCGCCGACATCCGTGGTCCATTTCGGCAAGTTGTTGAAACTGAGCTCGGTGGGAGGCTCATTAGGATTGTAGACGTTGGGCGTCAGCGGAGCCGTAAACCTATCGTAAGTTGCGGACGTGTAGCCGCCGGTAAGATTCAATTTCAGCCCGGTCACGGGGAGTACGACCATCTCCAGTTCGATGCCACGAATCGTCGCGGTCGCGGCGTTGAGCAGAGTCGACACGTGGGCGCCTTCGAATGACGTGACTGCGGTGCGCTGGATGTTGTCGAAGGCTTCATCGAACAGGGCGATATTCGCCCGCAGGCGCCGGTCGAACCATTGACTCTTCAAGCCGAGCTCGTACGAATCCACGGTTTCGGGATTGGCCGCAACGATAGCCGCCCCCAAGGTCGATGGAGATCCGTTGAAATTACCCGCGCCCCATCCCCTCGAATAGCTGGCATATGTCAGGACATCGGGGGTCATTTGATAGGCGAGGACCAGGCGCGGCGTGAACGTGTACCAGGTCTTCGAGGGGTCGTAAAAGACGTTCGGACAATTGGACAGCGTCCCCGGTGTACAGAAAACCACGCCCTTCGCGTTGGCGCCCGGCTGGATGTCGAAGTTCTTGTACTCGTATTGATATCGAAGACCCGCGGACAGCGTCAGATCCTGCACAATCGTGTAGTCCACGTTGCCGAATACGGCGGCGGTCGAGGTCTTCTGGTTGTATTGGATGAGCTGGTTGTCCAAGTTCAATGGAGAGTTGGGGTCGCTGGGTAGCAGCGGCTTCTTGCCGAGCTCGGAGAGGTTGGTCGCATCGACCACCGTGACGGGAAGATTGTCCGTGAACAGGTACGTGCCTGCGACATACGACAGCTTGTCGGTGATGTGCGCGCTGAAACGCGATTCGAGGCTGGCCTGGCGGTTCTCTTCTTTCGTGTCGACCAAAAAGATATTGAACGGTGACCCCGCGCTGTTGAACACCGCGTCGAAACTCACGTTCCTGAGAGCAGCGATGGTAGTCCAGACTCCGTTGGCCACATTCCAATCCAACTCGCCGATCAAATGTTCCTCGGTGATGTGAGTAAAGCCGACCGTCGATAGGTTGGTCACGTAGGGCTGGGGCGTCGGTGTATACCCGAAAACACTGATGTACTTCGCGCCGGGACCGGGAGCGGGATTCGGGTTGATCGCCTGGGGTGATGAACCGCCGTCGATGTCGCTCTCGAATTGAGCGAACAGCTCGAGCTTCACATCGTCGTTGAATTGAATCAGGAAGGTCGGCTTGATCAACAGTGTCTGAGTGCCTCCGGTAAGACCGGTGGAATGCCGCGGCTCTTGTCCCGAAGGGTTGGCGGCAGCGGGCACATAGGTGCCTTCATTGGTGGTATTTTTGTAGTAGCCGTCGACGTGCTGCTCGTAAATCGCGACCTTACCGAGAACATTGCCGGACAACGGTCCTTGCACCGTGGCGGTGGTGCCGATCAGGCCGAAATTGCCCGTGGTGACCGACGCACTGGCGTGGAAGGTGTCGGTGGGCAGTGGCGTGCTGAACGTCACCGCTCCGCCGGCCGCATTGACGCCCTGTAGCACACCCTGCGGACCACGCAGGATCTGCACCGACTCGGTATCGAAAGTTCCCAACAGCGACAGCCCCGTCTGCAGACTGAGCACCATTCCATCCTGGGAAACGGCGACTGCAGAATCGATGGAGGCAGTGCTCGATCTCTCGCCGACGCCGCGAATGGTGAATGCCGCCGTCCCCGGGAGCGTGCCTGACGTATCGAGGATGGCGTTGGGTGCCAGATGGCCGATATCGACGATATTTTGGATGTGTGTCTTTTCGATGGTATTCGCGTCGACACCGGTCACCGCAATGGGCACCTTCTGGATCGACCGGCCCACCGCCTGCTTCTCGGCGGTGACCATGATCTCCGTGAGCTCCGCCGGCCGGCCTGCGGGCAGGCTCGATTGAGCCTCCTCGGCCGGCACCGGCTGCCAACAAAACGCGCAAAGGACCAGGAGCGCCGCGCCGAGCGGCACTGATGCTCCATATCTGACCATGAATCATTCTCCCCACCGATTCGTCATGAGCGCCCGACGCGTCGAGCGCGTATCCCGTGCGAACGATAAAGCATCTGGCGTGCCATCTGCTACAATTCTGCAAGCTTGTCGCCGCGCCATTCGGCGAATCACAGATGCCCCTCGGCATCCATCCGTCCGCGGCACGGACCCTGTCCGCGCGTGGCGATCGCCGCTCATTCTTGACAAGCCGACGAATCTTCAATGATATGAATAGACACACTGATGCATCGTTTTCAATGGACGAACGGGCGTTCTCAATAGAGGAACCATCGAGGGAGCCACGCTGATGACAGGTTTGTACGATCGTAAACCAGGCGATGCGTCCGTGGACCCGACGGTGGATCCTTTGTTGCCGGACCATCTTCACAGCCATGGTCATGTTCACAGCCATGATCATGACACCGCACATGACGGCGAGCACTCCTTGGTCTGGGAACGCTGGCAGAAGAAGCGCACTTTCGTGCGTGCGCTCGAAGGCACCTACAGCGACCTGACACAGTCGCTGCTCGATCAGCCGCGAGTCTATTCGTCGCGCAACCTGCCGTGGAAGGGAGGACCGCAGGTTTATGGCAAGCATGTCGTCAGTCCGCATACCACCGCCGTCGCTCAATCGATCGAAACCCATATCGAAATTTATGCGCCGGGTGCCTATGGACAGAAACATGGCCACATGAACAGCGCGGTCTTCTACGTCCTGAAGGGCCGCGGTCACGATATCCATGACGAGCGGCGCATCGATTGGAAGGCCGGCGACATCATGCTCGTCGAGAACGGCTGCGTGCATCAGCATTTCAACGATGATCCCGACAATGACGCCCATCTCCTGGTCTTCAAGGCCAAGCCGCTCTTTCTGTTCATGCACCTGCTGTATCAGAAGATAGTGTCATTTCCACCGACCACCCTGCCGGTCGGCCACGAAGACTTCGCCCCACCCACCGATCTCTGATGATCAACGACAGGACATGCCCATGAGTTCTCCGCTGGAAAGTGAATTCGCACATATCGGCGGCGGCTCGTGCAGTTTTCGCGCCGACGCCATCAAGAATTCGGCAGAGGCCCGCCGCCTCTATGAAGCCGCGGCCAATGTGGTAACCTCGGAACAGATGCCGTTCGAGAATTCGCCCGACGGGCTGATCAAACACTTGGTCAACGAACGGATGGGCACCAAGGAATGCTGCGTCGAAGCCTACATGCACTTTCTGCCTCCCGAAGGCCGCTCGGGCAGGCATCGGCACATGTGGGAGGAAGTGCTGTTCGTCGTCGAAGGCCGCGGCTACGACCTGCATTGGGATCTGAAGTTCGATTGCGTCGAACGCTTCGACTATCAATGGGAGACGGAACCGAAGCGCAATGAATGGCAGCGCGGCGACTTCATCTATGTTCCCCCATTTACCATCCACCAGCATTTCAATGCCGACAGCGACAGCGAAGCGCGGCTGATCGTGATCAGCAATCGCATCGTGAAAACGATGGGTTTCGACTGGCTCGATCAGCTGGAGAACGCTCCCGGCTATTGAGGGTGCCGAATCCGCGAACGGCCGCCAGGGCCGCGGAAAAATACAGGGGAGTGGTCGGATGCCGTCGGATGTCGTGCAGCCGGATACGGTGAGTGTGATGTTTCATGCCTTGCATCTGCTGCTCGAGCCGATGCGGCTGCTGATTTTGTTTGGCGGGGTGCTGATCGGACTCGCCATCGGCTGCATACCCGGCCTCGGCGGCGTGGTCGGTCTCGCGGTGCTGATACCCTTCACCTACAACATGGACGCCTACAGCGCCTTCGCGTTGTTGCTCGGCATGGCGGCGGTGACGACCAGTTCGGATCTGATTCCCGCGGTGCTGTTCGGAGTGCCCGGCACCGTGGGAGCGGCGGCGACCGTGATCGACGGACATGCCATGGCCCGCAAGGGTGAAGCCGGGCGTGCATTCGGCGCAGGCTTTGCCTCCTCGTTGGCGGGCGGCATCGTCGGCGCACTCATCTTGGCGGCGGTGGTACCGGTTCTGAAGCCGGTCATGCTGGCGATCGGCGCGCCGGAATTGCTGGCCTTCAGTATTTTCGGTTTGTCGATGGTCGCCACTCTGAGCGGCAAGGCACCGCTGAAGGGTCTGACGGTCGCCGGGATTGGATTGATGCTCTCGATGGTTGGGACCGGCATGCAGACCGGCGCGCCGCGCTGGAATTTCAACTGGCTCTATCTCTTCGATGGCTTGCCGCTGGTGCCGGTCACCCTGGGTCTGTTCGCGCTTCCCGAATTGGCCGATCTGGCCATCGACCGTCGCAGCATCCTCGGGCGGCCGCAGGATCCACAGGGACTGGGTTTGGCCAGTCAGTGGCAAGGACTGCGCGACGTGCTGAACAACTGGTGGCTGGTGCTGCGCTGCTCGACGCTCGGCGTCGCGCTCGGAGTCATCCCCGGCATCGGTTCGGCGGTCATCGATTGGATCGTCTATGGCTACGCCCAGCGCACGCTGCCCGGATCAGAATCGTTCGGAAGCGGCGACGTGCGCGGCGTCATCGCCCCGGAAAGCGCGAACAATGCCAAGGAAGGCGGCCATCTCGTGCCGACGATCGCCTTCGGCGTTCCGGCGGGTACTTCCATGACGCTGCTGCTCGGCGCCTTTCTGATGCATGGTCTGGTGCCAGGTCCGGACATGCTGACCAAGCATCTCGACGTCACCTATTCGATCATCTGGAGCCTTACTCTCGCCCATGTGATCGGGGCGGTAATCTGTGTATTCGGCAGCTCCACCCTGGCGCGCCTGGCGACGCTGCGCTACCAAGTCTTGCTGCCGATCATTCTGCCGATCATTTTCGTGGCCTCCTTCGAAGGATCCCGGGATTACGGCGATTTCTTCTCCTTGCTGTTCTTCGGAGCCTGCGGCTGGGTCATGAAGCGGCTCGGCTGGCCGCGTCCGCCTCTGGTGCTGGGCTTGGTGGTCGGTAAGATCTTCGAACGCTATCTGTTCATTTCCACCGAGATTTACGGCAGCACCGGCTGGATTTTGCGCCCGATCGTGCTGGTGCTGTTCGCGATCATCGCGTGGACGTTGTATCGTCCGCTGCGGCAGATCGCCGCAGGGTTGTGGCGGGAATTCGCCCGTGCGCGATGGCGCCAGGCAACCATCAGCGTGCGCTCGCTGGTGGCCATGGCCATGGTCGCGGTCATCGTCGCCGCGCTGATCACCTCGGCCGATTGGCCGGAATCGGAACGTCTGGTGGCACGCAGCGCCGCCTTCTTCGCCTTGATCACGGCGCTTCTCAATCTGATTGCGGACATCTTCGGCGTCGCTGGGCCGGTGCCCGCAAAGCAGAGCGACACAGTTCTCTCCCCCGCGGTCATCGGCCGCCGGGCCATGGTCTTTTTCGCGTGGCTGGGCGGATTCGTCGCGTCGGTGGCGCTGATCGGCTTCATTCCCACGGCGGCGCTGTTCGTGTTCGCCTACATGGCGCTTGGCTTTCGCGAATCGAAGCGCAAAGCCGTGCTTTGCGGTGCCCTGCTCAGCCTGTTCTTCTGGGGAGTCTTTGGCCACGTACTCGCCGTGCCCTGGCCGAGCGCCGTGCTCGGCGACCGCATCCCCTCACTCCGAACAGCGACCGGCTTGATGTAAATCGACGGATGGCGCGAACACCGAACGGGGAATGATCAGCGTGATGCCAAGACCATTGCAGAATCTGCGCTTCGTCGCGGTCTTTGCGGCGGGCTGCCTCGCGGTCTGCGCCGACCGGCCAGTCGCCGCCGGCGAGCCGGTCGCGGATTTCTACGCAGGCAAAACCCTGCAGCTGGTGATCGGCTACAGTGTGGGCGGCGGCTATGACATCTATGCGCGCACCCTGGCCCGCTACATGGGGACGCACATTCCCGGCAACCCGACCATCGTCCCACAGAACATGCCGGGCGCCGGCAGCCTCAGAGCGATGAACTTTCTGGCCAAAGCCGCTCCCAAGGACGGCAGCGTGTTCGGCACCTTCGCCCGCGGCGCGGCGATGGAGCCGTTGTACGATCCCAAAGCGATGCCGTTCGATCCCCAAATCGCTCACGTGGATCGGCAGCGTGACCAACGAAGTCAGCACCTGCGCTTTCTGGCATACCTCCGGCATCAAGAGCTGGGCGGACATGCAGCAGCGGCCGTACACCATCGGCGGCACCGGCGCGAGTTCCGACACCGACGTCTTTCCCAAGGTAATCCGCAATCTTTTTCATCTGCCGCTGAAACTCGTCACCGGCTTTCCCGGCGGCCAGGATGTGGTGCTGTCGCTGCAGCGCGGCGAGATCGACGGGCGTTGCGGTTGGTCGTGGACCAGCCTGATCAGCCGCAACCGTGCGCTGTATGACAGCAAGCAGATCATCGTGCCGCTTCAGCTCGGTCTGCACAAACATCCTGATCTGCCCGACGTTCCGCTGGTGATGGATCTGAGCAGCGACCCCAAGGTCAAGGCTGCGCTCAAGTTGATCTTTGCCCGCCAGGCGATGGCGCGTCCCTTTGCGGCACCGGCGGGAACTCCGCCCGCGAGACTGCAGGCCTTGCGCGATGCCTTCGATGCCACGATGCGTGATCCGGCTTTCCTGCAAGAGGCGAAGAGGCTCGAACTCGAGATCGCTCCGGTGCGGGGCGTCGAGATCGAGCAGCTGATCAAGGAAGTCTATGAGTCGCCTGCCGACGTCGTGCAGCTCGCTCGCAGTGCGCTACAAGATTGAGGCCGGCGAACATCCCTGCCGTTCGCAGCCGCAGTGAGGAGGTCGGCCGGTCAGCGCCCACTCGTCGCTGACCGGCCATGGCCTCATTGGCTAGAGTTTAACCCGCCCTGCCATTTCAGTAGGTCACCGGCGATGACCTACCAGCCCAAGATGTGCCAAGCGATGCACAACTGGGCCAAAAACCCGACCACGAAGGCCAGGGTTCTAACCCAAGGAATCGCGAACGTATATGCCAGCACATGCACGACGCGTGCCCAGAAATACACGACGCAGGACATTTCGATGGCGTGGTTGTTCAAGTGCAACGCATTCGCCACGAGCACCAGCACGGCGAAAATCACCAGGTTTTCGACCGCGTTGTAGTGCGCCGCTTTCATGCGAGCGGCCCAAGCGGCCACCGGCTTCGGATTCTGCGGATAGCCGACGGCGTCCACCACGCCTCGCACCAGGATCATGTTGAGAATGTAGGGAACCCAGATCAATGCGGTTAGCAAGGTCACGTACGTCAAATATTGAAGTTGAGTATTCACGATCACCCCAGTGTTGTTAGTCATTCCAAGCAAAGTGCATTTTAACCGAGTTTGCGCCCGGCCGGACGCGGAGCTCGACGCATCTTCGAACCTCACCTCAGCACGGGCCGAGCCCGGGCTCAGTCCGATGGCGTATGCTCTACCCAGGCAAAAAGGGCCCACGCGATCTACGCGCCACCCTCGATTCGATCTGGGTCCGGCGGAAGACCCGTGCTGTAAGATAGCCACGTCGATTTCGAAAGACTATAGGGGAGAGACGGAAAGTGAACCATCGTCGAGTGCGCTTCGTGGGGGCGTTCGTGCTGGCCCTATTCGCCGCAACGGGGCAGGCCCAAACCTATTCGAAGCCCAATGTCCGTGCGATCACTGCATTCGTGCGTCTCGACCCCGCAACCTTCGACCGGCAGATCGCCGATGCCCTGACTGTCTTGCGCGCGGCGCAAGGCGATTTCGCGCGGCGAGGCTATGAGACCGAAACCATTCGCATCGTGACTCAGCCGCTCGGAGAGCTCATCAATGGACAATCCGACGAGGACGCCCTTAGGTTCTTGAAGGCCATCAACGACCTATCGGCCAAGGAGAGTTTCATTCCAAGTGTTGGGCCGGCGATGATGCGCGATTCGGACGATCCGCACGTCATGCGTCTGCTCGAAAAAGCACTGTCGACGCTGCCCAATATCCAGGCGAACAGCATCATTGCCGCTGAGGATGGAATTCACTGGAAAGTGATCCGCGAAAGCGCGGCTTTGGTGCGTTACGTGACCGACCATAGTCCGCAGAGCCAGGGCAATTTCAGCTTCACGGCCACCGCGATGTTGAAACCCTACGGGCCGTTCTATCCGGGCACCTATCACACCGGCGCGGGCAAGCAGTTCTCCATTGGTTTCGAAGGCGCGAACGTGGTCCAAGAGGTGTTCGCGCGTACCCATGGTGACTTCGATGGTTCGGTGGCGGAACTCACCAAACAATTGACGGTTCACGCCAAAGTGGCCGAAGCCGTCGGCACTCAGGTGGCGGCATCGACGGGATGGACCTTCATGGGCGTCGATCCGACACCGGCGCCGCTCGGGGATGTATCCATCGGCGCGGCGATGGAAACCTACACCGGCGCGAAATTCGGATCGAGCGGAACCATGACGGCGGCTCTCGTCATCACCACCGCGGTCAAAGCGGTTCCCGTGAAGCAGATTGGGTATTCCGGCCTGATGATTCCGGTGATGGAGGACAAGCTCTTGGCGCAGCGGTGGGCCGAGGGAAGCATCACCACCGATTCATTGCTCGCCTATTCCGCGGTTTGCGGAACGGGCCTCGATACCATCCCCTACCCTGGCGACATCAGTGTCGATCAGTTGGCGCGTATTTTCGGCGATGTCGCATCCCTCGCCTGGAAGTGGAAAAAGCCCCTGTCTGCACGGTTGCAGCCGGTCGCCGGGAAGAAGGCCGGTGACGTGACCCAGTTCAGCAGTCGCTTCCTCTTCAACACGACCTTGCACGAACTGCCGTAATGCACCCGCTTGGAACCGAACGCCTGGGCAGAAGCTTCGGATAGCGCCAACAAGATGGCGCCGACTGTGGCCTGTCGTACGGCCTCTACCGCATGCCCACGAAGCCCTGTACGGACTGAATCAGTTTGACCGGGTCATACCCGACGCCGTCCTTGAAGACCAGTTGAACGTTTTCGATGTCGTCGATGTTCTGCGCAGGGTTTCCGGCGATGACGACCAAATCCGCCGCCTTGCCGGCGCCGATCGACCCGATGCTGGCGCTTTCGCCCAGGAACAGCGCGCCATTCTGAGTGGCGATATGAATCGCCTCGACGGGCGTGAAGCCCGCTTCGACCAGAAGCTCCAGACCTCGCTGATCGCCGAAGCCCGGCAACACCCCGCCGAATGAGGTGGGATCGCAGCCCGCCATCAGCAAGCCGCCCGCTTTGACAAAAGCCCGTTCGAACTGCATTTCCTTTTTGAGCGCAATCGCACTCAGCGGGTCGTTTTGTTCCGCGATGCCGCTGCGAACTCTCAGGTACGTGGCCCACCCTTGAGGACTCAAGACTTCCTTCGCGCGCTTCTGTCTGCGCAGCGCCGGACGATTCGGCACGGATACTTCGAATACCGCGAGCGTCGAAGTCACGGCAACGTGGTGAGCGATGAGATCACGGATCATTGCCTGTACCGGTTCGCCTTCGATATCCACATTCTTGGCGAAATCCTGGAAAGCTTCGCGCGCAGGACAATTCCCCGGCTGCTTGCCCGGATAGAACTCCGTGTCGACGAAGATACCGTGTTCCAGGTTGTCGATGCCGAGCGCCGCCGCCTCGCGAAATCCCACCGCGCAAAGGTGCCCGGTGATTTTGAGACCCTTGGCGTGGGCGTGTTCGATCGCCACCTTCAACTCATCCGGCTTGATGCCCATGTAGGCCTTGAACGAAGTCACGCCCTCGGCCGCCCAGTAGTCGACGGTCCTTCCAGCGTCGTCCGCGTCCACCAGTGTGTGCAATTGCGGGGCTTGGCCCAGGAAATCGCCGATATACGGCCCCGTGATGCGCAGCTTCGGTCCGGGCTGCTGGCCGGAATCGATCAGTTTTTTCAACGACAGGTCGGTATAGGGCTCCATGCTGCCCGCGGTGCGAGCGGTGGTGACGCCGCTCGCCAAGTACAGCCGCGGCCCGCTGTCGATCATCTCCACCCAAAAAGGCAGTCCGTCGTCCGCGCGTTCGGGTCCGGTGTAAAAGAGATGCTCGTGCATGCCGACCAGTCCGGGAATGACGGTCTTGCCCGTGAGATCCAGGACCTTGGCATTGGCCGGAAGCCCACTCTTGAGCTTCGCACTCTGGACGCGAGTGATTTTGCCATCCTCGATGTCGACGCGTTGATCCTCCACCGGCGCGGCGCCCGTGCCGTCGATCACGCGAACATGCATCAGCACCAGAGCCGGGGAGTCTTCGCCGACGTAGGGCTTGAGCGCCTTGGGTGTCTCGGCAAACCCGACGCTTGCCGAAAACAGCAGCACCGCCGTTGCAGCTCGCGTAATCACCTCGACGGATATCGATGCCATGCGCATTAACCCCCACATCTTGATGCCCCTGATTCTTCGGTTGATGGCCTTTCGTTACGTGACCAGCCATTCGTCTATCGACATTGTAATCGAGTTCAGGTCCCGGAACCGCCGGGCCAGCCGGCGAATTGCCTGTGGCGGTTGACCGAACAAGCGCAAGAATGCCCGTCTCATTTGAAGCCCGGAAGGAGCTCACTGGCTGGCGTCGCAACTCGCAGCGGACACTTTGATCGTCCACGGCGTCGGACACTACCCGCACGCCGAGATGCCGGAACGCGTAGTATCGAGAATCCTCTCATTCCTCACCGCTTCGAAGTAGGTCAAGACGCAATCGGGGAGCGTCTCGCGGCATCACTCCGTAGTACGAGTACTAGCCATAACACAGCCCAAGGATTTGTATGCGCAGCCGATGGTTATATGTCAGCCTGCTAATCGTGTCCGCTCGGTTGACCGGCCTGGCCGACGCGCAGCAAGTACTGACAGAGTCGGGCACGGTATCCGGTATGCGCGGAGGCGGCGTAGACGGCTACAAGGCCATTCCGTTCGCCGCGCCCCCGGTCGGGGAATTGCGTTGGCGCCCACCGTCACCTGCCAAGATGTGGGTGGGCACACGTAAGGCGAATTCCTTTGCGCCCGCATGTATGCAAGAAGGCGTGTCCATGCCAGGCGAGGCGCCGCCGGCCGTGAGTGAAGACTGCCTGTACCTCAACATCTGGGCGCCGACGACGAACGATCGGAAGCTTCTTCCGGTGATCGCCTGGATATACGGCGGCGGTTACAGAAATGGGTCAGCGGCGATGCCCCTGTACTGGGGCGACCGGCTAGCACACAAAGGCGTCATCGTCGTCACGATTGCCTACCGACTCGGGCCGCTTGGTTTTCTCGCGCTTCCGGAATTGACGCACGAATCCCCGCACCAGTCTTCGGGGAATTACGGCCTCATGGATCAGATCGCGGCGCTCGAATGGATTCAACGAAACATTGCCGTCTTCGGCGGCGACCCGAAGCGGGTGACGATCGCCGGCCAATCCTCAGGTGCAATTTCGGTCAGTGTGCTGATGGCGTCTCCTCGAGCGAAAGGATTATTTCAGCGCGCGATCGGCGAGAGTGGCGGCCTGTTCGAGCCGATCGCTCTGGCACCCAATTACCTGTTGGCCAATGCCGAACGCGACGGGCAGAAATACGTCGCGTCTCTGGGCGTTGCCTCGCTCGAGGAGCTACGCCGTCTCCCGGCGGCGGCGCTGCTCGGAGGCACGAGTGCCGGCGGCGTCACGCATCCGGTGATCGAACCCTATTTGTTGCCTGTTTCACCCTACGAAGCGTTCGCCTCCGGGCATCAAAACGACGTTCCGCTCCTCATCGGTTCGAACGCCGAGGAAGCACGAGCGCTGACCGATGTCGCCGACGTGAAGGCTGCCACGTTCAATGCAGGCATAGAGTCCAGCTTCGGCGCATTGCCCGCACCAATCATGGCGGCCTACCCGCACGCGACCGATGGTGAGGCCCAGCAAGCGCGTCTCGACCTCGAGCGAGATCTACGCTTCGGATGGGACATGTGGGCCTGGGCAAGACTGCAAGCCACAACCGGCCAGAGCCCTGTCTACTATTATTCGTTTCGCCAGAAACCTCCGTTTCCAATTGGCTCGGTATATGCGGGATGGGGCGCCAGCCATTTTGCCGAGCTCTGGTATGTCTTCGATCACCTGAACCAGGCGCCGTGGCGCTGGAGCACCGGAGATCGCAAATTGGCCCAGGAAATGTCGAGCTACTGGACCAACTTCGCGAAGTCGGGAGATCCGAACAACATTGGACTTCCGGTCTGGCCGGCGTTCACCACCGTAGGTGGCAGGGTTCTTCATCTTGGTGATCCGATTACCGCGCTTGGAGTGGCGAATATTGGTAGCCTGACCGTCTTGGATACCGTCTACACGTCCGTGCGCGGCAAACCTTTTGGGTCGCGTGGTGGGGCCGCGCAAAGCGCGGAATGAACTGCCCATCCTTGCCGCCGTTATCGGCTCAAGATCCCGCCCGACGAGCCGATAGTGTAAGGCTTAGGTTCAAATCGTAGGATCGTCTTATGGCAGCCATCAAAACGGCTTTCGGCGGCTTGGGTTGGCTAACGAACTCGGGGCGCCTGCGCGAGCTCGAGTCTCTTCATGCGGCTATCAATAAGTCGCAGGCCGTCATCGAGCTGGACATGGACGGCACGGTGCTCACCGCAAACGATAACTATTTGAAAATGTTCGGCTATACCCTGGCGGAAGTTCTCGGGCAGCCGTACACGTTGTTCATCAATCCGACGGAGCGCGAGAGCGCCGAATATCGGGCCCTGTGGGAACACATGCACGCGGGTCAGCACGAGCAGGGGCGCTTCAGGCGCACGGGCAAGAACGGTCGCGAGGTCTGGGTTCGCGCAAGCTTCAATCCGCTGATCGGTCAGGACGGCAGGCCCTGGAAGGTGGTCAAGTTTGCGAGCGAAATTACGCCGATCATCCTCGAAGCGCGAGCTTTGGACAGTGCAGTGCACGAATCCCAGGATGTGATCCAGGCGGCACTCAGCGGCGCAGGCGATCGGCGCATTAGTATGAACGGCAAAACGGGCAACCTCGAACTGCTGACGCGCAGCATAAACCAACTGGTGGGCAGCGTTTCGACGACGGTGGCGGAAACGATGCAGGTCGTGCAGCGGGCCGTCGAGGGTGATCTTACGTCGCGGGTGAACGTTGACGACAAATCCGGCCACTTCAAGGCGCTGGCGGTATCGGTCAATTCGATGATTCAGTCCATGATGGAAGTCGTCATCAGCTTGACCAAGACCTCACAGGAGGTGCAGCTTGGCGCCGAGGAGATTTCCCGCGGCAACCTCGAATTGAGCAGGCGCACCGAGGAGCAGGCCTCGAGCCTGGAGGAGACCGCCTCCTCGATGGAACAGATGACCTCGACCGTCAAGAACAACGCGGATAACGCGGCGCAGGCCAGCGAGTTGGCGGAAGCGGCACGCGAGCAGGCGGAGCGCGGCGGTCGGGTAGTAGGTTCCGCCGTGGCGGCGATGAGCGAGATCAATACTGCGAGCAAGAAGATCGCCGACATCATCGGGGTGATCGATGAGATCGCGTTTCAGACCAATCTATTGGCGCTGAACGCGGCGGTCGAAGCCGCCCGGGCCGGCGAACAGGGGCGCGGCTTTGCGGTAGTGGCCTCCGAGGTGCGCAACCTCGCCTCAAGGAGCGCGGGCGCGGCCAAGGAGATCAAGGCGCTGATCCACGACTCGGTCGGCAAGGTGAACGAAGGGACGAGGCTGGTGGATGAATCGGGCAAGGTGCTCGAAGAGATCGTGACGCGCGTGAAGAAAGTCACCGATGTAATGACGGAGATCGCCAGCTCGAGCCGCGAGCAAGCTTCGGGGATCGAGCAGGTGAACAAAGCCGTGACCTTGATGGACACGATGACGCAACAGAACGCGGCGCTGGTCGAAGAGGACACCGCCGCGGCCCAGGCACTGAGCGCACAGGCCACGGGCCTCACGAAGCTGATCGCCCACTATCGACGATCCGATTCAACTCCGTCGAATCGCAGCAACGATTCTCGCGCAAAGAGCAGCACCGAACCACCTGTCAGCGGCCGCCGCGCGCACGGCTAGCCTCATCGCAACGTCTCGCGCGTGCCGCCGCGAGCGAATGCCTTGGCGTGAGCGGGCAATGGGAATCGAACCCAAATCTCACATCGGCTCGATCTAGGCGGATCGGCTGCCCCGGCCGTTGGCGGCTTCCGAATAGGCATTCTCGCGCAATACCCCGCCGCGTAGAATGCCACCCATCGTAACGTTGCAATGTTCGTGGCAGAGTGCCCATGGGGAGCGCATAGAACAGGGGACGCGATGGCAATCTCGGACGCTCATGAGTCAATGCCGGCTTCGATCGAGGTCCGGTCGATCGACTATATACCCGATTCGGAGCGGCATGGTGGGCTCGCGAGTCAATTCACATTGTGGCTTGCAGCCAATCTGCAAATTACTGCGATCGTAACCGGCGCCCTTGCCGTGGTATTCGGCGGCGACGTGTTTTGGTCGCTGGTGGCACTCTTGTTGGGTCAATTGATCGGCGGCGCCGTCATGGCCCTCCACGCGGCACAGGGTCCACAGCTCGGGTTACCCCAAATGATCTCTTGTCGGGCTCAGTTTGGCATCTATGGCGCGGTCATACCTATCGTCGCGGTGTGCCTGATGTACGTCGGCTTTTCCGCCAGTGGCTGCGTGTTGGCCGGGCAAGCGGTAGGGCAACTGCTCCATGTCGACGATGGCCTGGGGATCGTGATCTTCAGTTGTTTCATCGTAGTCGTGACGCTGCTCGGCTATCGATTCATTCACCTTCTGGGGCGAGTTGCGAGCATCGTCGGCATGGCTGCATTCGTCTACATGTTCAGCAGATTGTTTGCGTCCCATGACATTGCGGTGTTGCTGGTCGAGCGCCATTTTTCTCTGAGCAAATTTCTATTGGCGATGTCTTTGTCGGCGTCTTGGCAGATCGCCTACGGTCCATACGTTGCTGACTATTCCCGCTACTTGCCGCGCGACACCTCGGTAGCGCGGGTATTCACCGCCGTGGGGCTCGGATCAGTCATCGGTTCGCAGATATCCATGACTTTCGGGGTTCTCGCCGCCGCCCTCGCCGGCAAGCAATTCGAGCATCATGAGGTGGCCTATATCGTAAGTCTCGGATCCACCGGCGCGGTCGCCGGCTTGCTTTACTTCAGCATTGCATTCGGCAAGGTCACGGTAACGTCGTTGAACGCCTACGGCAGCTTCATGTCGATGGCGACGATGGTGAGCGGTTTTCGACGGGGCCTGCGAATTTCCATGGGACACCGGCTCCTCTACATAGTCTCGATGGTCAGCGTCTCGGCATTGCTCGCGCTGACTGGGCGTCACTCCTTTCTGAAGGAATTCGAGGCCTTCATCCTGTGTCTGCTGGCGGTATTCACGCCGTGGAGTGCGATCAATCTGATCGATTACTATTGCTTTACGCGGTCGCGCTACGATGTGCCGGCGCTGTCCAATCCCGATGGTCGCTATGGCCGATGGAATATGACCGGCATCGTAGTCTATCTGATCGGGATCCTGGTTCAGATCCCCTTTCTTTCCACGGCGTTCTACACCGGCCCACTGGTCGAGCCCCTCGGCGGCGTGGATATCTCTTGGATTGTGGGTTTGCTCGTGCCCGGTGTGCTCTATTACGCGTTTGCGCGCGCGTCGCGACTTCGCGCGCCGCCGCAGATCATCCTACCCACCTGATTTCCAACTTTTCTTCCGTTTGGATGATATCGGGCTGTCGTCGCCTGCCCCGTTTTCGCACGACACGTCACGCGTACCCGCGAAACAGCGCACACATCGAGAAGGCTTCCTTCGACAGCGGAATCTGTTTGGCGCTGCAATAGCGGATCGTCAACTTCAACAGCTCCTTGATGTCGCGTCCGCTCGCTTTCGGATACGCGCTCGTCAGCACTTCGATCAGATCGTCGGTGAGGTTCGCGCCGAATTGTTCCGCCAGAAGCTTCCACAGCCGGATTGCGTCCGTCTTCGGCGGCATCTCGTACCGGATCGTCGCGATACAGCGCGACAGGATGGCATCGTCAACATCGTCGATGCGATTGGTCGTCATGAACAGAAGACCGTTGAAATACTCGAGCGTCCGCAGGAACTCCGCGACTATCGCGTTGTGCTCGAGATCATTATCGCGGCGGCGAATATAGACATCGGCCTCGTCCAGCAGCAGGATCGCACCCCAGCGCACCGCACGCCGCAGGATACCGGACAGCGTCGCGCCGACCGATGCGGCCGTCGTCCCGAGCTGTCCCGAATGCACGCGGTATAGCGGCTTGCCGACCACTTCCGAATAGATTTCGGCGGTAAGTGTTTTGCCGAGCCCGGGAGCTCCCTGGCACAAGATCGTCGTGCCGCCCGACTTGCCTGGCACGAAGTCCTGCGCGAACGCACTCGATTTGGACGTGAGGATGTCGATCAGATCGCAGTGATGGACGGGCAGCACCAGCTTGTCGCGCAGTTCTGGCCGGTATTTGTATTCCGTCATGTGCTGTACGTGCACCCAGATGTTCCGGTGCCACTCGAGGTGGAATAGGTGCACGTAGCAGTGCAGAGGGATCTTGTCGAAGCCGCTCGCCACGCCCGCACCGCGCCAGAAATCGGCGTCGGTCACCAAATCGAAGCGGCGCTCCAGCGTCTCTTCGTCGTTGACGCACTTCGCGTCCGCGCTGTCGACGATCCGAGTCAATTCGGCAACACCCTTCGCGTCGACGATGAAAGCCGCCTTCTTGACGACGAACTGCGCGCCAAAGCGCGGCTGAAATTTCATGAAACACTGCGCATGCCGCTCGTATTCGAGCTTGAATTCTGCGCATTCCTTGTAGACACCGACCTCGGCCAGCAATTCCGGGATCGTGCGGTTGACGATGTCGTGACGGTTGAATATGAGCGCCGTCGTCATGCCCGAGCGACGCAGGTGATGGTCGGTCAGCTCCGAATTGGCCGACTGCATCGTATTCGCCAACATGTCCACGACGACATACGGCATGCCCTGATCGGGCTCGACGTAACGCATCCGGTGAACGAGCCACGGCAGCAGCGTGCCATCCTTGTTGCGGCGGTACAGCCAGCCGTCGATCGCATCGCGCGACAAATACGCGACCAAACCCGGCACCAGCTGATCCAGCGCAGGAATAATGCGCGCCTGCGGCGCGTTGTAGATGTTGTCGAGGGCAAGCATCTGGAACATCAGCATGCGCTCGTTCTGCGACTTGCTGAGTGAATACAACGTATTCAGTGACTTCGCATCGAACAGCTTGCTCGACACGAGCATGTGGCCGCGACAGGCGCCGTGTTCATTCAGCTGCCTTGCGAGCGGCGATCCGGTTTCGATCATCCCGATCAGGGTATGAATCAGTGATTCCGGTATTTCAAAATCCATTACCACGCTCCCATCGATTGTAGCCGGCATCCGGCGCAAAGCCGGCACGTCATCTGAGGAAAAACTCGATCGCCATGTCGACGATGACCGGCTGAATCGCATGCGGGCCGTTGAATTCGACGTACTGCACGTCATAGCCCGCCGCCTCGAGCTTTGTGGCGTTCGCACGGCCACTGGTCTCGATCGGCAGTTGTTCGTCGACCAAGCCGTGCACAATGAACACCTTCGGGTTACCTTCCTGCGTGAAGATCGACATGAAGCCGCCGGAAAACGCGATCACGTGGCTCGCGATGTCGCCGTTCGTTATACCGATCGACAGCGCGTAGCTCGCGCCATCGGAAAACCCGGCGAACGCCAGATGGTTGCGATCTATCCGGTAGCGCGAGGTGACCGCCATGAGCGCCTGATGCAGCCGCTCGAGGTCGGGGCCGCTGCCGCCGATCACGATGTCCCAGGTCGCATACATGGAATGCGGTGTGAGGATCAGGAACTTGTGACGCTCTGCGTGCTCTTCGATGAAGGGCAGCACTTTCTCCGGAAAACCGCCCGCCCCATGAAACATCACGAACAGCGCCACCGGCACATGTTCGTCGAGGCCGGTAGGCACGAACAGCACCGCATCACGTTCGCCGGCGATGCCCAGACGATTCCGGCCCGGCGTCAATGGGCATTTGGTCGGCTCGGCATGGGTGAACGCAAGACGTCCCAACAGGGAAGGATCGAACATGGCGGAAATGGCAGCGGCCTATGAATCTTACAAGCTCCTATGATGCCATCGTCTTACGCGACATGCCGCGTGTGAAATTTGGCGGTATGTGGGGCAACGCAGGGACACGTGAGACAACTGTCGTGACTTTCTGATGCGTCAGGCGGCATTGCCGGCTGCCGCGCGGTTTACATTTCAATCAGACAGCTCTCGACAATGCTTCGGCCATCCGTGTTTGCCAGCCCGGGCCCGTAGCCTTCCAACGCGCCAATGTTTCCGGTGGCAATCGGATAGAGATCGATGTACGCGCCCTGCCCGACTTCGGTCGTCCACGTGGTTTCAACATCTTGGCAGCAGACGCGGCGCCGAAGATTTCCGGCAACACGTCACGCGCCTTGCGAGCACGCGCAAAAGTTTCCTTCGTCCACGCCGGGTTCTCACGGTCCGCCTTCTGGGGATTAGGCTTGCGCTTCATATCGTTTCACCTCGCGTTTGTTGGCCTTGCGCAGACTGATCACATGCGCCTTGTTGGCGCGCGGCGTGAAAACCATCATATGCAATCGATCTCCGATCAGACCTAACGCCTGAAATCGCCGCTCACCGTAGTCCTTTCGAAGATCCTCGACTATGAGCGCGCCGTCCCAGGCAAATTCCGCCGCCAATTCAAACGGGACGCCCCGCACGAGTACATTTTTCTCGCTCTTGGCTGAGTCGAAGCTGATATCCACCTATTTATTGTATATACGTATATACGGTAATGCAACAACCTGCTTAGCGGGTTCCGTGGCCGCATGAGTTCGCGAATTGCCGAGAGGATCTCGGCGATGGCTTCGTCATGCTGCGGCTGGCGGAGCCGAGATGATCGAGCCAGCGGGCACGCAGAGAAGCGACCGATGTCGCCGCGGACTTGATTGCGCAGCGCCTGCACCGGATCAGCGGCTCTCTTGGCGGCGTAGTACCAACGCTCCAGCGTCGAGCAGCCAACGCGGATCTCAAGCCCCGTGAACGGATGCCGCCAGGCCTTGGCGGCCAGCGCGCTCAAGGCCTCGTGTAACTCGCCGACCACCGGCGGCGCGGCTAAGAGCGGTCCGATGATTGCAAAGCGCAGCCGCGCCCATCGATCCCGCTGCGGTAGATCGTCAACTGTACTCAACATCGCTCCCACTGCGAGGCCACGGTCGGCACCGCTCATGGGATCGAAGGCTACAAAGCCGCCTGATCGAGGGCTATCGGCATCCTCTGCGGGTGCGCTGCGACCTTCGGATTACTTGGTCGGCGGACGCGCGCTCAACGGCGCAATAAATCGCAGCGCCTGCGTCAACCGATCCGTCATCTCGCCGGCATCGAAGCGTTCCAGCAGGCTCGGCGGCAGCCGTGTGATCGACACCGGCGGCATGAACCGTTCGCGCACCGACTGCCAGAACGGCGTCGATGGAAAATCCTTGCGCCACCACGTCCGCCAGCGCTTCAACGTGCGGGCTGGGATACTCAGCAAATCGCACAGCGCTTGACCCGACGAACTGCCCGGCGGGGCGGACAACATCAACACCACTGCCAAATACACACGGCGGCCCGCGAACCGCACCGACGGCGATGTCGCGCGGCCGTCGCACCGTCCGCAGGTGAAGCTCAAGCGCCAGGAGTAATCCTCCCGCACCGCAGCCGGACAGCCTCGGGGCTTACGGGGGTAATCCGCCACGTGCAGCGGACCTTCACGTCCGCGGCAACGCCCCAGGCGGGTCACTGCTGCAAACTCTGGGGATGCGCACACACCAAAGGGCGGCTCGGTTGCAACCTAACTTACCGACATTTTTTTCGATGCAGGGAAACTGTGACAATCGGGCCGATGATCAACACACTGGTACGGTCGCGGTAGAAATGTGAAGGGCGTCTCGGCGACGTTGAGTTGCCCGTTAGCCGTCAGTGATGATTGGCCGCTTGGGGTCGAGGCAAATGTGTGATAACCCTTAATTTTGGGACGGCTCGCCCCGCAAGCCCTTACGTAACCTGAGCTAGCTTGGGAGTGGAGCGGGCGATGGGAATCGAAAATGCCGCTCCGGAGCCACTACTCATTTGAAATCAGAGCGTTATGAGCCCGCGCGAGCGGCGCGTGCGATTTTTGTGTGAAAAACGCTGCCACAGCGGCCAACGCCAGCCAATGCGGGCTTGGTTTCCAAACATATGGTCTACGGCGCTTTTGTGCGGGCGCGGACGTTATCGGAGCGCATGGAGCCCAGTGCCCGCTGGCGGTAGCACTTCTGTCGGCGTCCGTCGCACCGGCGCTGACCGAGCCGGCCAACAACGTGTTCATCGTCCATGATGCCAGCCGTCCAGGGAGCCACTGAATGCAGGGCGCCTTGGCGATGCTCTGATTGTATTCAATATTTATCTTCGCTACTATTGTTTCTTAAATCGTTTCGTATTATGAATTTTATTATCATATCTTATTGAAATTTAAGTATTTTTTAATAAAAAAATTGTTTTATAATGACTCTCACCGAGACCCTTATTCAGACTCTTCGGGCGCGCCCGCACTTACCAGCGGGCGAGTTGCTCGCAGCATTGAGCGTGAGCCGAGCAACACTCATGCGCGCCGTGCATGCGGCAGGCCGTGAGGTCATAGCCATCGGGCGAGCACGCCGCACCTCCTACGCCGCCCGCCGGCGGCTGCGCGGCAGCGCAGACCCCCTGCCGGTGTTCCAGGTCGATGAGCAGGGTGGGTCGGAACAGGTTGGGAGCCTAAACCTAGCTTACCCGGATGGCAGTGTCTTCGAACACAAAGCGCAATCCCTTTGGCCTCTTGATGACTCGATGCACGACGGGTGGTTCGACGGGCTGCCCTATTTTATGCGGGACCTGCGGCCCGATGGCTTTCTGGGACAGCAGTTCGCGCGTGCCCATGGACCGCTACTGCAACTTGGTGAGGATCCTCGCCAGTGGTCCGATGATGATGCGCTGTACGCCATCTCACTACTAGGAGCGGACCAGAGCGGCAACTTGATCGTCGGTAAGGTCGCCTTTCGGCGGTGGTTGGATCAGATTCAACAACCCCCAACATGCCTGGAGGAAACACACTTGCTCGAGGCGTACATCGAGCGCGCGCAACGCGCGATGCAGGACGGGAATATCGGTTCCTCGGTCGCCGGCGAATTTCCAAAGTTCACCGCACTACTTACGCTGAACGGCACGCCCACTCATGTTCTCGTCAAGTTTTCGGGGTCCGACAATTCCGCAGGCTCGCAACGCTGGTCGGATCTTCTCGTGTGCGAGCATCTCGCGGCACAGACCCTCGCGACCGTGCCAGGACTGACCGCGGAACAAACGAGAATATTACAGGCCGGGAACCGCACCTTCCTCGAAGCGATTCGCTTTGACCGCCATGGGGGCCGCGGCCGCTCGGCGCTGTGCTCCTGGGCGGCTTTCAACTACGGTTGGTTTGGACTTGCCGGAAGGCCTTGGACCGAAGGGGCTGCTAGGCTTCTCGAGCGTGGGCTCATTGATCAAGACACCGCTCGGGCCATCAATCGGTTGTGGCACTTCGGTCAACTGATCGGCAATACCGACATGCACGATGGCAATCTGTCATTTGAGCCGCAGGTTTCCGCGACAACAACCTCACTGATCCTGGCCCCGGCGTACGACATGCTTCCGATGATCTATGCCCCGCAGCGAGGTGTCGAACTTCCACCGGTAACCTTCGCCCCGCGGCTACCACTGCCAGCTGAGCGCGAAGCTTGGCAAGACGCGGCCACTGCTGCCGATCAATTCTGGTCCCGGGCTGCGGATGATGCTCGTATCAGCGCGGAGTTCCGCGCGCTCTCCGTTGATAATCTGCACACGGTTCGCAAAACTGCCAGGCTTCTGGGCGGCCGTGGGAGCTCCACGCGAGGTTGAGGAAAACTCGGCCGGATGGAACGCTCGTGGAAATGAAAATAATGTATACGGCTGGGATTTTCGTGTGCCAGGCCTCGGACTCAGTGAGGTTCAGCCATCAAGGGGTATTCGGAAACATTGCCGAAATGCTGCCCGGCAACGTGCGTGCCACGGCTGCGAAGCCGACTTCGCGTATTCGCTTCGCGGCCATCGCATACTGTGCGCAACCGACAGTGGGAAAATAAGGGATCGTCAAGCCTGTCGCTTGAACAATCGCCTCGGACTGACGTGCGGAGTTCATCTACGTGGAAACGTCGGCCCCGGACTTCTTAGGAGTGAACCGAGAAAAATCAATGCCAGCGCCAGCACTTCGTAGAGTGACAGGCCGCCGCCTCCTCCGCCGCCTCCGCCGCTGTTCGCCGGCGGCGGCACCGCGCTGACGGTCGTGGTCGCGCTTGCAGAATTGTTTGCACTCACCAAGTCGGTGGCACCGCTGGTCACAGTAGCCGTTGAGGTTTGCATTCCCGCGGCTGCAGCTGTTGCATTGACCGTAACGGTCACCGCTTTCGCGACGGCAAGATCGTTGAGATTGCAGGTGACTTGTTCCGAAGCTTCACTGGTGCAGGTCGCATCGGCAGAGGTCACGGTCCCGGGCGTCAACCCTGCGGCGAGCCGGAACGACAGTTGGGCAGCCGGTGCGACATTTGGCCCGACATTGGTCGCGACCAGCGTATAGCTGACTGCATCGCCGACATGCGCTGCCGCGTTGCCGGTTGCGGTCACCGACATGTCGGAAATTGTTGTAACCGTTGCGCTCGAGCTCACCGCGTTGTCGCTTGGATCAGAATCGGGCTGGTCGCCAACAACGGCGGCGGAAACCTGAAAGGCTCCGGCGCTGGGAGCCACGGCGGTGACCGTCAGGCCGCTGTTCGCGCCTTTTCGCACGATTGGAAATATACAGCTTGCGGCGACACCGGAGACCACGCAGCTACCGCCGCTCGCGGATGCGGCTACGCCTTGCGCGGAGGACGGCAGTTGTACGGTGACTTTGACGCCGGTCGCATCAAACGGTCCTTGGTTCGTTGCCGTGTACGTGTAGGTCGCAGCAGCGCCGACCGCGAGAGGGCTCGTCGGCGAGGTCACCGCGAGCGTCAGATCGGGCGCAATAGTAATTTGCTGCACACCGGTCCCATCAGTGCCCACCAGCAAATTTTCTGGCCGGTTTGGATCCGCTGTCAAAGCGCTGGGGATCCAAAGCGGCAGGCTCGAACCTCGCAGCGTTTCCCACGATGAGCCACCATCGACCGAACGTCCAATGCGCTCGTTGCTCGCCGCGTACAGAACATTGGGATGTACAGGATCGATAGTCAGCACGTTGGGAGTATTGGCCGATGAGGAGATGTCCCACGTCAAAGTGGACCACGTAACGCCGCCATCTACGCTTTTTAGCAAGGCCTCACTCAAAGGCGCTCCTGACCCGTAAACGATGCTTGCGTTACCCGGGTCCACGGCCAGCAAACTTTGAGCGCTCGAGACAGGATTCTGGTTCACTGCGGACCAGCTAATTCCAGAGTCCGTTGACTTGTACACACCTAAGGGGGCGACATTTGAGTAGACGGCGGCATACGCGATAGAGGGATTCGAGGGAGCGAAAAGCAGATTGGGCGCCGACGTCTGGGCCGGTACGCTGCTGTTGGCTGGCAAACCGGTAACCGCCTGCCAGGTGGCCCCACCATCCGAGGACTTGGCAGTGGGGCCGCTCGATGAGGCTAAAATGCTCTGGGGCGCGGCAGGCGTACTCGTCATGTGAAATATTTGTTCCGACCCCGTGGGCGGGAGAACCTCGACCTCGGGCGCCCAGGTAGTCCCTCCATCTGTTGAAAATGTGAGTCCATTGTTTAACGACGCGAACAGGCGACCCGGCTGGGCCAAAATTGCCGTCACTTCGATTGTGGGAAGAGTCGACAGACGCAGGAGAGCGTCATTGTTCACCGGCAGGATCGTCGTTGCGCCTGAGGCGGTGTAGAACACTCCATTGCTACGTAGGTGTACGTAGATCCGATCCGCAGTGGGATCTGCCGAAAAGCTGGTGATCCTGGTGGCGTTGAATCCCATTTGCTGTGACACCCAGGTGGTGCCCGACGTGCTTGAACCCGATACGCCAGCAGCTCCACCCGCCAACAACTGAGTGGGTGTAGACGGATTGACGCTCAGGTGGAGGTTCTCGCCTGCCAAAATGTTGCCGCTCACATCCCCCCAGCTCACTCCGGCATTCACCGACCGATACACCTTGCCGTACGGTGTCCCCGCATAGAGGATCGCGGGATTGGTGGGATCGATCGCGATGGCAGACATGGTTGTCGAAAAGACATTGCTCCAATGCACACCACGATCCGCACTCACCCAAATTCCGTCATATTGCGCGGACCAAATTTGTGCAGAATTGGCCGGATTGATCGCGAGATCCTGCGTCAAGCTCGCGCCCTCTGCACCTGATGTCAGCTGCTGCCACGTCTGAGCACCATCATGAGTCGCGAATATCCCCTCAGTCACTGTCGAGGCCGTAGCCACCGCTGCGTAAAGAGTCTTTGGATCGGTGGGATCGATCGCCAATTTGAGTACGTCGGTTGTCGCATCCCCCGAGATTGCAGTGCGCTCCAGCCATGTTTGCCCACGGTCCGGACTGTAAAATATCCGCCCGTCATTGCTCAGATACAGCGTCTTGCCGTCCTTGCTGACTGCGATCTGGTGGGCTTGCGTAACTGCACTCGGCAATGCGGTGTTCGCAGCGAGGGTCGCTCCGCCATCCGTGCTCACATACAGGCAGGGGGCGTTCTGGGCGACCACATAAACCCGAGTCGGATCGGAAAGATCGATTGACACATCCACTGGCGCGTTCAGGAAATCCGACTTGATAAGCTGCCACGAAACACCCTTGTCTTGAGAACGGTAGAAGCCGCCCGCCGCAACCATGAACGCTGTATTGCCATTCAGGCTATAGACAATTTTATTTACGGCGCCGCCGCTCGGACCGATTGCCGTCCAGTCATTGATGGCCGCGGATGCATTGATCGACTGGGTAATTAAAGTCGCGGCAATTACAGCCAGCACTCGAACATCCATGTTATCTCCCGTTGTTCACGCGGCCCTCAGAAGGCGCGTTCTTTTATGTTATGTCCAACCGCATACGAAGCGTCTCATGCATTGTAAGCAGGGCCAGACCGGGGCAGCAATGGCCTCGCTTATGCGAGACCAACATTTTGGAGGAAATGGAGCGGGCGATGGGAATCGAAAATACCGCTGGCGCAGCGTTAGTCGATAAGAATCATAGTGTTGGTTGCGCCGAACCGCGCTGCGTGTGATTTTTGTGTGAAAATCGGCACTACACGAGCCAACGCCAGCGAACCGCAGCCAATGTGACGTTGGCTGCGGAGGTCATCTAGGGCTTCGGCCCGGGCGAACGCACCTTGGGTGCTGTCGCTGCTATGGTGTCCGACGAGTCAGGGCACTGTCGTATTTATACATTTATTAGTTAAGTTATCTAATTTTGATAACTTCACAAACATTGGTATAATTCGCCATGGATCCTGTACGCGACCCCTTTGCTCCAGGCGCCGGCACTCCACCTCCCGAGTTGGCCGGCAGAGATGAACTACGTGCCACGCTTCGGACCGCACTTGAGCGAGCGCGCATTGGGCGACCCGCAAAGAGCGCCATGCTCGTCGGCCTGCGCGGCGTCGGGAAAACCGTACTACTCGATCGAGTACGTGAAGACGCCGAGTCAGTAGGCATCCATACCGTACGTATCGAGGCGCCGGAAGGAAGATCTCTTCCCGCGCTACTCGCGCCACAGCTTCGCCAGGCGCTCTTGCGTCTCACTCAGATAGACAAGGCGAAGGACTTCGCCATACGCGGACTGCGCGCACTGGCGGGGTTCGCCAAGAAGCTCAAAGTTACTTACGCCGACATCGAGGTGGGTTTTGATTACGAACCCGAACCCGGTCTTGCCGACAATGGCGACCTCGAGCACGACCTTCAAGCCCTGTTTGAACAAGTTGGGCTCGCAGCTAAAGCTGCGGATACCGCGCTCGCGATATTTATCGACGAATTGCAATACGTAGAAGAACCCCAACTGGCTGTCCTGATAACCGCGATGCATCGCACGGAACAACGACGGCTTCCGGTCGTGTTGGTCGGCGCCGGCCTCCCGCAGTTACGAGGGCAGATGGGGAACGCGAAATCTTACGCCGAAAGGTTGTTTGACTTCCCCGTCGTCGGCGCCCTGCCTCCGGATGCTGCCAGATTGGCAATCGAGAAACCTCTTTCCAGCGAAGGTGTCAGCATCACGACTGAGTCAATGAACCTCATTCTTCAACTTACTCAGGGCTACGCATATTTCCTGCAGGAATGGGGAAGTCATACGTGGCTGGCTGCCACGCAATCACCAATATTGCCAAGCGTCGTACGCCAGGCGTCGGTTACGGCCATAGCGGCGCTGGACGAAAGCTTCTTTCGGGTACGATTCGATAGACTCACGCCTAAAGAGAAAAAATATCTGCGCGCAATGGCGGAACTCGGGGCGGGGCCACACCGATCGGGCGACATTGCTGAGTCATTCGATGCTGTTGTTTCATCGCTTGCACCGACCCGTAGTTCGCTTATCGCAAAGGGTATGGTGTGGAGTCCCAATCATGGCGACACCGCATTTACAGTTCCCATGTTTGATGAGTTCATGAAGCGCGTAATGCCAGGCAATGAGTGGCGATAGCTGACGCGCCCAGCCAACGCCAGCCAGTGCAACCATTGGGTACGAGCACGCACCGATTAGGTAGCGACGAGAAAGCGAGCCATCCTCAACTTTCGCAGCAGGTACGCTGCAGATCGAGTTGGCTGGCATTCGCCAGCGATGGCTGGAAGTGGAGCGGGCGATGGGAATCGAACCCACGGGGATGGTGCTGCCGGAGCTACAAAACAGGCGGTTTCCTGCGGATGCCGATGCCAAGTGTGATTAGCGTGTGAATTTTCGCGGTATGTGGGGCAACGTTAGGCTACGTAGGAATACATCGCCATCTCGCCCCCTCAGATCTCAAGTGGGCGGACAACGCAGGAATCTCTCCGGAAAGCGCAGGAATCGCGTTGTACTAGACTCGGGTATCACTCAGGTGGGAATTTCACCCGCGATACCTATTCGTTGATCTTCGCGGTGAAACCGATTCCCCGGCGCTTGGGCTCGGGCTCCTTCATTAGGCTGCGGATCGCGTCAAACACTACCTTGAACTGCCGATCGTACTTGTTCTCCAACGCCGCGAGTTTGTGCGCCAAATCTTGGTGCGTTGAGACTGCCTGTCGCAGACGAATAAATGCCCTCATAATTTCGATGTTTACTTGGACGGCGCGTTCACTTGTAAGGACGGAGGACAGCATGGCGATCCCCTGTTCCGTGAAAACGTACGGTGCATATTTCCGGTGCTTTCCGCGCCCGGTCTTTAAGGCGCCAGATTGGCTCCTTAAAGAATCAGACTCCTCAACTGCAAGTTGGAACATAAAATCTCCCGGAAAGCGATCGGGATTGCGACGCACTGCACGGGTAAGGGCCTTTGTCTCCACCTGATACAAAGCGGCGAGGTCAGAATCAAGCAGTACTCTCTGGCCACGAATGACTAGGATGTTCCGCATGATGGAGTCGGTATCGGCAGTACCTGACCTGGTGTTAGTCATCATGCCACTTTAATCTGTCCGGATGCTGCCATCCTCAGCACAAATAGAGGTGATGGGCCAGATTGAGCGCTCGCTTTCGGGCCAGTTTCAGACGCTCGAGCAGGGGAACTCGAAGCAAGAAAGCGGTCGCTCATGGCTTACGGTAAGCTATGGAAGCACTAACAAAGAGCCTTGTATGGCCGACCGCGCCGAGCCAGAAATGCCGCAGCGATCCACCGATAGTTTGAAATCTGCGGTACCCCCAGTCGCGGAGCCACTTTCCTCGTCGGAGGTATCACCGCCTATGCTCGATGTCCACGCTCCCCACGAGGTCCTCCATACGTGGAAAGGCTTCTTTATTCACATTGCAACCATTGTTGTCGGCTTGTTCATCGCAGTTGCGCTCGAGCAATCCGTGGAGGCCCTCCACCGCCGCCACGAAGTCGCCGCGCTCCGGGAGGACCTCCACGCGGAGAGCCGTCAAATTGTCACCGACGCTCGCGGATCTGAGGCATCTCATCTCTACGAGATACGCTGGCTCACGACGCGAATCGTACAGACGCAGGTCGCCATTCTGGAGCGTCATCCGATTGGACCCCGCGAACCCAATGACATGCCTAACTACGTTTCCCCTGACATTCCGATTTGGCGGTCAGCCAAGGCCGGGGGTCGAACTCCGCTCCTCACGAAAGGCGAGGTGAACGCGTACGCAGAAATTGAGTACGTGCAGGTACATCTCGACGAACTCGAAGTTGCCAAGAATAAGGCCAGATCCGCGGTGAAGAGTTTCAATCGAGAGTTTCCGGTGCTGTCAAATGGAGACCCGGATTTTTCCAGTGCCACCCCAGAGGACCTGCACACCTACCTTCGGCTGCTGACAACCGCTTACGAGGCGATAGACGCATACACCCACTGGCTGCGCATCATAATTGGTGCGGCGAGCGCGGTAGTCGATGGCAAGACGAGCCTCGATGAAGTTTACGCCTCGGAGCGAAAAGCTGCCGGTGGCGATTTCTTGAAACATTTTATGTGACGCGGACGCGCGTGGGAGTATCCGTTTGGATCAACTTCAGCAGGTTGCAGCCGCAACCTGCTGACCTAATTTGTTGGCAGGCCATAGTTTGATCAATGACGCCCGCATGGCACCCATACCGTGTGGTTCGGAATCGGCGGTGCCAGACCCTTGAACTGCGACGAGACCATCGAGAACAACCTCGGGCCGAGACGCGGATGGAAGCATTCGATCAAATTTACGGTTGCACCCATATCGAGGCTGTGGGTTCTGGGCGATACGCGCGGTCGCGTCCTAGGACAACGCAGGGCCACGTAAGTAAGACAACGAAAAGTGGAGCGGGCGATGGGAATCGAACATATCGCGCGGGCGCCACTAGTTGTTTCGAATCATGGCGTTGCGAGCACGAATGACCGCTGCGCGCGATTTTTGTGTGAAAAACGCTGCCATAGGGGCCAACGCCAGCCAATTCGGGTGGCGACTTTCGCAATCTACCTACATTCGACCCACCCTGCCCCGCCGATCGCCAGCTTGGTCACCTTTGGAATACGAGGATCTTCTGATTCATATATTAGTTAAACATTCTATTTTGCCTTTAGAAGCTTAAACTTCTATATTGAATTTAGAAGTTAAAACCTCTAAAATGCAAGCATGGACACGCTACTTTTACAGAGCCCTTCGCAGCTTCCCCTGCACCTAAAATCGCTGCGCAAGTCGCGCAAGGTAACACAGGCCGATATGGCCAAACGCCTGGGGATCACACAGACACGCTACTCCCAAATCGAGCGCAATCCTGAGCTGATCGCCACCGGGCGACTTCTAGAGATTCTCGCCGCCCTTGGGGTAGATGTGCTGCTCCAACTGCGCCCACCTGAGAGCGCTGGTACAACCACGCCAAGACCAACGCCAACTCGTCGAGGCGAGGACTGGTGAGCACGCTCGGCGTGTGGATGAACGGCCGCCACGTTGGCGCCTGGCAGCAGGTGCGCGGTGGGCGAGACCGTTTTAGCTATGACAGAAATTGGATCTCCGATCCGCAAAGTCGTGCGCTGTCGCTGTCGCTGCCGATGACCTCGGATGCTGCGATCACGAGCGATGCGGTCGGTTTCTACTTCGATAACCTTCTGCCGGACAGTCAGGGAATCCGGGATCGAATCCAAGCGCGATTCGCCACGCGCTCCGCCAACACATTCGATTTGCTCGAGGCCATCGGCCGCGACTGCGTCGGCGCCGTGCAGCTGCTACCGGAAGGCGAGGAGCCCAAGGGCTGGGACAGGCTCAATGTGCAACGCCTCAAGCCCAAAGAGATCGAGGCCATTCTGCGCGCGGTACCGACGATCTCAGCGCCGCTCCTGAACGGCACCGAGCAGAGCGATGATTTCCGCATCTCACTCGCAGGGGCGCAGGAGAAGACCGCGCTGACCAAGATAGGTCGACATTGGTACAAGCCGTTGGGCTCGACCCCGACAACGCACATTCTGAAACTCCCCCTGGGACTGGTCGGCAACCGCAGACTCGATCTTTCCCATTCCGTCGACAACGAATGGCTATGCGCGACGTTGCTGAAAGAGCTGGGATTGCCTATAGCCAACACGGAAATCGGTCAATTCGGCGCTCAGCGCGCACTCATCGTGGAGCGCTTCGATCGTCGCTGGCAAAACGTCGGTGACGAAGATCCGCGCTCGGCCAACTTCGCGCCTCTCAAGGACACATGGATCGCACGGCTTCCCCAAGAAGATTTCTGTCAGGTCACCGGGCGCCCGCACACTGCGAAGTATGAGAACGAAGGCGGCCCTTCGATGCGCGGCATTCTGAATGAGCTCGCGCGCGCCGAGCACCCCGCTTCAGATCAGCGCCTTTTCATTCTGTCGCAATTGGTATTCTGGATGCTCGCGGCAACAGATGGGCACGCAAAGAACTTCTCGATCTATCACCGTCGCGGGGGTGGCTTCGGCCTCACGCCGCTCTACGACGTCTTGTCGACGTGGCCCGTGGTCGGAAAGCGTGCCGATCAACTTGACATTCACGAGCTGAAACTCGCGATGGCCCTTCGCGGCAAGAACGCCCACTACAAAATCGTTGAAATTCAACCGCGACACTTCCGCGCACTCGCAGATCGGTACCCGGATGCACAAGCCTGGCCGGCGATGATCGAGTTAGCAGGTCAGATCGAGGGGGCGATCAAAGCAGTGGAGAAGCAACTACCGAAAGGATTTGCGGAGTCCGTGTGGGCACCCACGTCCAAAGGGACACTCGAGCAGGCGAAGTCGTTTCTCTCTCACGCGAAACCCTAAACAATTCTCCGCACTCGGTTGGCGGTCGCGCGCTGCCGGGGGGAGGGTACGAGAAAACCCGAAGCCCATGATAATTGCCTGCGTGGCATCCAACTCTATTACAAGCCGAACATACGCAAGGCGGACTATCGAGCGGCTCTCGCGTTCTTCGATCGGGCGATTTTTTCGCTTGACCTAAACTATGCTGCAGCCTATGCGAGGAGAAGCGCTGCATTTGGAAAGCTTTATATGGCTGGCATTGGCCAGCGATGGCTGGAGTTGGAGCGGGCGATGGGAATCGAACCCACGGCTCAAGCTTGGGAAGCTTGGGTATTACCATTATACGACGCCCGCGCCGTTATTCGATTCTAGCCGCCTTTGCGCGGCGCAGGCAAATAATCCGATAGCAGTCGCGAAGTACCAGCGTCCTCGCGAGAACACGCCGAGACTTCATGTCCGCGCTGCTACCAGTGATACGGTAAGAGCGGAGCCCCAAGGCCCCGCTCTTACCGCTCGTCATGTCGAAAGGTCTAGAACTTGATGTCCGCAGCCAACAGGTAGGTACGTCCGATGACGCCTGGGAAGTACTGTCCCACCGAACCTGTGTAGTTGCCGCCCGAACCTGCCAGGGCATCGATCGGGGGTTGCTTGTCGAACACGTTGTCGACGATCAACCGCATGCTGAAGGACTTCGTCACGTTGTAGCTGACGGTCGAGTTGATCAGCCACCACCGGTGTACCGTCAGAATGTCCTGCGACGTATCAGTGTTGAGATTGCTGAAGTTCACCCCGCCCACGAATATTCCCTGCCAGTCCCAGGAGAACGGACCCTTGTCGTAGATCAAATCCACGGTTCCCCGGTTCGTCGGGCTGCCGCCGTTCTTGAGTTCGCCGGCAAATTGGTTGGGGCTCGCGGAGCCGATTTTCGAGATCAGTTGGCGGTTTTCCAGGTAGCTCACGCGGCTGGTAACGCTTCCCAGATCACTCGGCAGATTGAACGTGTAGTCCGCCGCACCCTGGATGCCCTGAAACTCGAGGAATCCGGCATTCACGTATCCCGCGTGAAACGTGGTGATCTGGCCCGCCGCATTACGCGTGAAAGACGAGCATGATGGGTTACTCGGATAGTTGGTCGAGTCGTAGCAGGCGTACAGCAGCTGCTCCAAGGTCAATGTTTCGATAGCGTTCGTAAGGCGGATATCGATGTAATCGACCGAGATGTTCAGCTTGGGAACCCAGCGCGGCCGCAGTACGAAGCCGATAGTCCGGGAATCCGCCGTCTCACTCTGCAAGCCGGTGTTGCCCGAGGACGTGCCCTTCGCGGTGGCGTTGACGACGTTCGAGGTGAAGTTCGCCGTATTGATGCCGGCGGCCGCGCAGTTCGCCGCGCGGGTTGCCGGCGCCGTGCCTTGATTGACAAAGTTCTTGTCGCAAGGATCGTTCGCAAACTGGAACGACGTCGCCGCGGGCAGAAACAGTTCAGTGATGGCAGGCGCGCGAATCGACTTGGTCCGGTTGGCGCGGATCTGGACATCCTCGGTGGGCTCCCAGCGCATGCCTTCGGTCCAGGTCGTAGCGTTACCCGCAATCGAGTTGTCGACGCGGCGAGCCGCCCCTTCCAGTTCCAGCCGGTGCAGCGCGGGAATGTCCTGTGTCGGCGAGAAGATCGGGATCAGCGTTTCCGCGGAGAACTCGTTGGTGATGTAGGAACCTTCGATTCCCGTCGCCGAGAGTTGGCCCAAAGTCTCGGTATAGAACGCATCGGGCGAGAATTTAGCCGTCTCGCGACGATTCTCGTAGCCCAGCGAGAGCTTGACATCGCCCGCCGGCAGTTTGTACACATCGCCGCCGATGTTGGCCGTGGCGTCGCGTTGCGTGTTGTCCGATGTCGCGGTCGCCAGGTGCGTGATGTACTGACGTGCGGCCAGGCTCGGGGACCCCACACCGAAGATGTTCAGCGGTGCGCAAGTGCTCGATACCGTCGAGATTGGCGCGTTGACCGGATTCCCGGCACAAACGATCTGGCCGGCCGCGTTGGTGGTGGCGTTCAGAGCATTTTGCAGATTCTGGAACACGTAGGCGGGCTGGACCGCCGTATTGCTGGATGCTCCATAGTTGGCAGCCACTTCCCAGTTGAAGTTGCGTTCGCCGACCGAGAAATCCCCGTTGAGCCCGGTGACGCCGCGCGCCAGTACCTGGGTGCCCGTCGCCTCGCCGCCTTGCAGGTCGATATTGGCGCGTGAGATATAGAAATGGTTCGCATTCCAGTTAGGGTCGATGAATCCCGTACCACCTAAGGCGGCTGCATAATTGTTGAGCGCCGTCTGGATGGTCGTCCGGTCTGAGGGCGACAGGAACGGATTATTGACGTTGACGAGGAAGTTGCCGTTCGCCGTGCCGGCACCGCCGAACAAAATGGTGTTGTAGGCGGGCTGAGCCAGCAGGTTGGTCGCATGCGTTTCCGAGAACCAGCCTTCGTTGAAGAAGTTGACGCTGTCGTTGATCTTGATGTGGCCGATCGTATCGAAATTGATGCGTTCGGTCGGCGATAACAAGTTGCTCACCTGAGACAGCCGCTCGCCGTCACCGCCGCTGGCAAACACCGGATTGCCCGTCGCGATACCTTGATTGTACGGCTGCAGGGCCGAACCCTGGCCCCAGGCGAGAACCTGCCCGGCGGGGTTGGTCACGCCATAGGTACCAATGCCTTTGGGAGGCGGGGGCAGGCCTAGGCCGCCCGGCTGGTAGATAGCGGAATCGTCGACCAAGGGAACACCGCCATAATTGACGTCCGGCACCGAGTTCGCGGGAGTCAATACGGTGTGGAACTTCCCCGGTGTAGCGGGCGCGAGAAAACCGAGATCCTCTGCATAGACCGCGCGCTGGGTACCAACGAGTCCGGCAGATTTGGTGAATTCGGCAACCACGGTTTGGTTACCTCGGCCATCGAAGTAGTTGGTTCCGGCAAGGGCGCGTAGGCGTCCGTTCCCGGCGTCATGTCGGTCGGAAATACCCCCTTGGACGTCAACGTCGAAGCCCTGGAAATCCTTCTTGAGAATGATATTGACCGTGCCCGCAATGGCGTCGGCACCATAAATCGGCGCTCCGCCGACAGAAATCGTTTCCACGCGCTCGATCAGCTTGGTGGGGATGACGTTGAGGTCGACCTGATCTCCGGGGCCGCCGTTGGGGCTGTTCGAGCCCGAGGTATTCAAGGAGGCGGTATTGGAGGACACGAAGCGCCGACCGTCCACCAGAGTCAGGGTGCGCTGCGAACCCAACCCGTACAGGTCGACGAAGCTCTGGGCGATACCGAAGGGCGATTGCGTATTACCCGAGCTCGAGGGCTGCACACCGAATGCCGGGTTCTCGCTGAGTGCCTGACCGACGTCGAGATAACCGCGCTGGTCGAAGGTCGCCGAGTTCACGATGCTCGTCGGTTCCAATCGGTCGAGGTCCGCGCGCGCGATGCGCGATCCGGTTACGACGACTTCTTGCAGTTCATCGCTGCCGACTGCGCCCGCCTTGGGCTTTTCCTGCGCTTGAGCCGAAATTGCAAAGCCGAGAAGGCACGGTACTGCGAGTATTCCTGGCAGCTGCGCGCGCCGAAACGATCTTCGGTTGATCATAAGTGAGTCATCCCCTACAGTTTTGTGGTTTGCCGACCAAGGCTTTCGATAAGCCTTTGGTATAAGAAATAACAAATATCAAATGCGCTGTAAAGAATACCGGCAAACAAAATTTTTCCTCAATCCAACTGTAAAGTGGCGCTGCCGCATCGATTGCGCGTGTGCTCTGCAATATCAAAAGAGCTCTTGCTCAGGAAGAGCGCACGCATCGTGCATCCATGCCCGGAATTGGCGCGCATGCCCGCACCGCAAAAAATCCCATTACGTCCACGGCCGCATCTGCGCTAATCTGGCGATTCCGGTGACTTGCACCGGCAAACGAATATAAATTAGGGGAATACATGAACCGCAGAGGCTTCATCAGGACGGCTGGGGTATTGTCACTGGCGGCGTCCGCCGGTGAACTGAGCTTGGCCGCCGACCGGGCATTCGATCCGACGGAGCAATCCATCGCGGCACTGCAGCGAGCACTGGCGTCCGGTGCGGTGACCTCCGAAGCTTTGACTGCGGCCTACCTGGCGCGCATCGCGCGCTTCGATCATCACGGTCCCGAACACTGCTCCGTGCTTGCACTGAATCCGAATGCGCTCGTTGCCGCCCGCGCGCTCGACGCCGAACGCAAGGCCAACAAGCTGCGTGGGCCCCTTCACGGCATACCCATCCTGGTCAAAGACAATATCGAGACCCGCGACCCCGTGGCGACGACGGCGGGTTCGTTCGCGCTGGCGCGCTCGCTGCGCCCCGCCGATGCGCCGCTCGTGAGCCGATTGCGCGCCGCCGGCGCCATCGTGCTCGGCAAGGCGAACTTGAGCGAATGGGCCAATTTCCGCTCCACCCGCTCATCGAGCGGTTGGAGCGGCATCGGCGGCCAGACTCGCAATGCCTATGACCGCAATCGCAATCCATCCGGATCGAGCTCAGGGTCCGGCGTCGCCGCAGCGGCCAGCTTCTGCGCCGGGGCCATCGGGACCGAGACCAACGGCTCGATTCTCTCACCCTCATCGCTGAATGGCCTCGTCGGGCTCAAGCCCACGGTGGGAGTCGTCAGCGGCAAAGGCGTGGTACCGATCTCGCCGCGCCAGGACACCGCGGGACCGATGTGCCGCACCGTCGCCGACGCCGCGTTGCTTGCGGCCACCATAGCCGAGCGCCCGCTCGGTTACGGCGCGCACGGCACCGACCTCGAAGCGTTCCGGTTGCGCGGCGTACGGATCGGAGCAATGCCGCTGCCGAAAGGGGCGCATCCGGGCACTGCCCAGTTATTCGCCGATGCGCGCGACGCGCTTGCACGAGAGGGCGCGGTAATCGTCGATCTGAAAGCGCCACCGGTCTTCGAAGAACTGGACGAGCCGGAGTTCGAGGCGCTGCTGTATGAGTTCAAGGCGGCGATCAATACCTATCTCGCGACGCTCAATCCGTCGCAGGTCGACGTCAAGAACCTGGCAGACCTCATTGCCTTCAACCGCACGCATGCGGATGAGGAACTGATCATTTTCGGCCAGGAAATATTCGAAATGGCAGAGGCGCGCGGGCCTTTGACGGACGCAACCTACCAGAAGGCACTGGCGACCTTGCAGCGCGCGGCCGATGTCGAGGGTCTCGCGGCACTGTTCGGTCAGCAGGGAGTGGAGGTGCTGCTCTCGCCCAGCAACGGACCTGCGGAGTTGATCGATCATGCCTGGGGTGACCGCCGCAGCGGCGGCTTCTCGCAGATCGCCGGGGCCGCCGCAATCGCGGGCTACCCCAGCCTCACGGTGCCCGCCGGTCTGGTCAGCGATCTGCCCGTCGGGATCACTCTGGTCGGCCCGCGCAACCAGGACGGTCTGCTGCTGCAAGTCGCGAGAGCCTATGAGCGTGCAGCCAACGCGCGCGTGCCTCCCCATCTCATGGTCTGACCCGGAAATCATCATGCGCCCAATCTTCGTACTCGCTTGTCTTACCGCTGCCTACGCGTCGCCGCTGCTCGCCGCCGACCACACCTTGCTTGCGACCCCCGAGACCGTTGCTTGGGGCTACTACTCCGGGATGGCGAAACCCGTGTTGACCGTTCATTCGGGCGATACGGTGCGCATGCAGACGCTCTCGACCTGCGGTTCACCGGAACAAATGATGAGCCGCGGCGTCAAGGCGGAGGACATTCCGCCCTACACGGCCCCGATCTATAAAGAGGTGAAGGACATTGGGCCCGGCGGACACATCCTGACCGGACCCGTAGCCATCGAAGAGGCGGAGCCCGGCGATGTGCTCGAGGTACAGATTCTCAAGGTAGACATCGACGTCGACTTCGCCTGCAACGCATTCGGGCTCGGCCGTGGCTTTTTGCCGATGGAGTATCCCTATAGCCGCTACAAGATCATTCCGCTCGACCGCAAGAAAATGATCGGCAAGTTTGCACCGGGCATCGATCTTCCGTTGCACCCGTTCTTCGGCAGCATGGGCGTGGCTCCGGCCGGCGGCAAGATCGACAGCGCGCCGCCGTTCGCGCACGCGGGCAACATGGACAACAAGGAACTCGTTGCGGGAACGACGTTGTACATACCCGTGGCGGCCAAGGGCGCGCTCTTCGAAGCGGGCGACGGGCATGCCGGCCAGGGCAACGGCGAGGTGGACATCACGGCCCTCGAAACCTACCTGTCAGGTACCTTCCGCTTCATCGTGCACAAGAACCGCCACCTGCTCTGGCCGCGCGCCGAGACTCCCGAATACTATATCTCCATGGGTTTCAGCAAGGATCTGAAGGAGGCAACCGAGCATGCCGTACGGGACATGATCGAATTCCTCGTGGAAGAGAAGCACCTCAGCCGCGACGACGCGTACATGCTCTCGAGCGTTGCGGTGGACGTGGACATCACACAGCTCGTCGACGGCAACGTCGGCGTACACGCCATGCTTCCAAAGAAGATCTTCACGGCCGCTGCGGCGCACTGAGACCCTGAGGGCCCGGCACCGGCGGCGCTCTGCGATTCGATGCTAGAAGAGCCTCTCGTGCCGACGCACACGAAAGGCTCTTCGCTTCCGGTCGAGGCAGTTCTCGCGTGCGCGACGACACGGTGATCGTGTCCTGCTTCGTACCGATCGATGTACGGTCACACCGACAGCGGAGCCACCTCGCGCGTCCAACCGAACGGATCTGGCGCGCGCCGCTCCTGAATCGCCAACAGCGCCTCGCGCAGCTGCGCGGCAACCGCATCGATTCGAACAGGAACGTACTCTCGCTGCTCGCGGTCGGCCAGCACGCCGATGGGACTCAAGATGGCGGCGGTGCCGCAGGCAAATACTTCGGTGCACTCGCCGCTCGCGATCTGCGCCAGCAATTCATCGATCGCCATGGTCCGTTCACGCACGGTAAATCCAAGATGCCTGCCGAGCGTGATCAACGAGTCCCGGGTGATCCCGGCCAGGATCGCGCCGTCGAGTGCCGGCGTATGCAATTCGCCGCCGATGACGGCAAACAGATTCATCCCGGAAAGCTCCTGAATGAAACGCTGTTCGCGCGCATCCAGCCACAGGGCCACGGTGAGGCCGCGCGCCACCGCGGCGTTCGACGCGCGCAGCGACGCTGCGTAGTTTGCGGAAGCCTTGGCGGTACCGACACCGCCGACCGCGGCGCGCACGTCGTCGCGCTCGATCGCCACGCGCATCGGTCCCGATGAATAGATCTCCACCGGGTTGGCAATGACCATGAAGCGGAACGTGGTGGAATTGCGCAGCAAATACCCGGCCTCCGTGCCGAACAAGAACGGACGCAGGTACAAGGATCGGCCGGACTCGCGGGGAATGATGCGATGGCAGGCGCCAACGGTCACCTCGATGGCCTCGAAGAACAGTGATTCCGGAACTGTCGGCATCGACAGGCGCTGCGCCGAACGTCCCAAGCGCTGCCAATTGTCTCCGGGGCGGAACAAGTTCGGGTTGGCCTCCCCGATTCTGTAAGCCTTCATTCCCTCGAACACGAGCTCGCCATACTGCAGCGCCCGCGCCCCGGGCAGGATCTGGATGGCTCCGTAGGGAACCAGCTGGCCGCGCCCCCAGGCGCCGTCGGACCATTCCGCGGAGAACATGACCGGCGCCGCCACTAGACCGAAGCCGAGCTTGTCGGGGAGAACAAAGTTCTTCAATGCTGCGCCGGCGCCCGGCGCAATGTCGTAACTCGCCACTTCGGCGGCCTCAGCGACGGAGGTAAGCATCGGTGCCATTGAGCCAATCCTGCCGTGGCGGATTGAACACATCGACGTCCAGCGTATCTTCGATGGCCAGCGCACGATGCGGCAAATGCGAAGGGATCACCAACACCTCTCCGGCACGCACCGTCAATTCGCGCTCGCCCTTCTCCCCCAGCCAGAAATGCAGGGCACCTTGCAGTATGTAGGTGATTTGTTCGTTCTCATGCGAGTGCTGAGGCACATCATCGCCCTTCTTGAGGTACACGTGGGCAATCATCATGCGGTCGCTGGTAATCAGGCGCCGCGTGATGCTGCCCTTCATGGGCTCGGCGGGCAGATCCTCCCACCGATAATGCTTGGCACTCGTGGCCTCCAAGGGGTTGCTTACTGCTGCGGTATTCATTGCAATATCCTCAAATTAGCAAAATTTGTCGTCGCGACACATCCACATACTCGCGCATGCTCGATCGGTGCCTGCGTCGCAGTGCCACGAGCTGCGTTGACGGCGTTCAGGGCACCACCGCAATCACGCGCGCCGGGAACCCGGAGCCGTTTTCGACTTTCGGAAATGTAACCCACACCAGCGCGCCCGCCTCGGGTACTTGATCGAGGTTCGCCAGCATTTCGATCTGATAGTGATTGGTACCCAGAATATAGGACTCCAGCGAATAATCGTCCTTGGTGGTGGACAAACCCGGATCCGTATCCGTGGTTTCGTGGCCCGAGGCGGTAATGCCGCGCTCCTCGTACAGCAACTTCAGCACCGGCATGCTCCAGCCCGGATAGTGGAACACGCCGGCGGCATCCTTGTTGGCGAGCGCGTCGGCGTCCGGCCAACGCTCGGCCCAATCGGTGCGCATGGCGACGAAAGCGCCGCGCGGTATGCGCCCGTGGCGTTGCTCCCAGGAATGAATGTCGTCCACCGACAACACATAGTCGGCGTTCTTTGCCGCCTTGGCGTGTACGTCGATGACCACCAACGGCATCAACATTTCCTTCGGATCGATTTGATCGACGCTGTGCAGCCCGTCATGGAAGTGCGCCGGCGGGTCGACGTGCGTGCCCCATTGCCCGACGTGGCAATACTCGTTGATTCGGAAGCCGTCTTTTCCGACCGTATACAAGGTCTTCACGCTTTCGTTCGGCGCGCCCTTCCAATGTGGAATACCGGGGGCAAACGTGTGCGTCAGATCGACGAAGCGATGCGACTGAATGACGGCCAATGCCTCACTCAGCGACGCGGGCGCCTTCTCATCAGCGGCGCTTGCATACATCGATACGGCCAACGCCGCCGCGCCACAGGCAACGAATCCCCATGCTCGCATGCACTCCCCCAAGCGTTCGAGAAATAGTCATACAAGACTAGCATGCCGGGCGTGCCGCGCGGCACGGCGCAGGACGGCCTACTACATGACGCCCGCAGCTTGGCTGCCGGACTCACCCGTCGCCTCGATCTCCACCAGCAAATCCTCGCGGCAGACATCTGCCTGCAAGTACAGGATTGGGGCCGACGGCGGCAACAACTCCGACAGCGCCCCTTCGATGGCGCGCAGATCCGACGGCTGCCTCACGTAGACTTTGAACTTGAGCCCATCGAGGCAGTAGCGTGCCGCCGCCACCCGATTCGCCTCGTCCAAGAGCGCGTTGATATTGGCCACGGTCTCTCGGGTCTGCGCGCCGACATCACCCTGATGGATGGTTTCATGACCGACGATGCTCGCGGTACCGGAAACGAAAAGATTGGTCCCCGTGGACTCATCCAGCACGCAGGCCCGCGAAAAGATCGGACTATGACGCCCGAACTTGGGCGGATAGTGATAAGCGCTGGTCTGCCGCGGATTTTCGATCATTTTCGGCTGTTGCCGAGCCGCCAGAAAATAAATGCATATCGGGCTACCCGCGGGTGAACCCAAGGCACTGGCCGCCGGCACGGTGCCCGTGGTGGTCTGACCCGACTTGCGGAAGGCCAATTGCCGCGCAGAATTGAACAAACGGTAACGTTCGCCGCCGCCGGCGTCGCGATTGATTTCCGGCAGATAATTCCAGACGCGGATCAGGTGGCGGTGGGCGGTTTGCTCGAGCACCCCGAAGATCTCCTGGTATGCGAATTCCGTCGCCCGGAAAAGCGCGCCGAACTCGCCGCGGCGCCCCGCTTCGACGGCCTGCTCCTCCAAGGTAATGGAGCCGAAGAGCAGATCCTCGCAATAGCGATAATGCACCCGGCTCCGCCCTGCAGCGCCATCCCACATGCGAGCCTCCGTCCCCGCGACGCGCCAGACTTCGCATAGTTTTCCGTTCGCACACAAGGACGGTGTCATGCTGGCAGCCACCGGCACTCGCGCCCCATCGATGGCCGGCAGCTTCTCGAAGCCCACGACCCCCAAAACGCTTCGCCACCAAGAGGGGGACTGGGAAGCAATCTCTTCGGACGACAAATAGTCGAGTTGCAGTGCCACCCTGTTTGCCGCCCGGGCGGTTGCCGTGGAAATCCGCATGATAGTCATTGCGAAGGCAGTTTATCCTGCCTCTCGCGCACGGGGTAGAGCGATCAGAAGGCGACGTAGGGTCCCATGCCCACGGAGGTCGCGGCATTCTCAATGGCGGTGTAAACCGTGCGCCCGTAGTAAAACGGCAGGCCCCAATCGAAGGTTTCGGTCGATACTGTGGTCGGAAACGTTCCTGCGAGCGTCGCAAATGCCACCAGAGTCGGATCGTTGGCTCCCAGGGTTGCGGCACTGTCAACGGTGAAATCCACGTTCACCGACACGGCATTCTGCCCCCGCAGCATCGCACTCAAGGCTTGCGGACTCGCCGGGCAATAGAACTGTTTCAAGTTGCTATCCGTACATTGAGTCAAGCCGGTATCGTTGAAAAAAAAGCCGTTCGAACCGGTGTCCACAAAGCTCTGGGTCAGCATTTGACCGTTGAATAGCGTCGTGAATTCTCCGGCGTTGGGGTCGACGGTCAACACGGACTGGCTTCCCGACTTGTTGTTCGCTTGCGTGTCGATCCCAAATATCATGTAACCGGTCACGGTCGACGTTCCCTGTGCAGCAACGCTGGGCAACTGGATCACCACGCCGTTCTTGTCGGTGGCGAAAAACGTGACGGGGTTCGGCACCTGACTCGTCAGCGCCGCCGTGGTGGGCAGGCACTGCGCCGAGGTGCAGTCATAATAAAGGCCATTGTCCACGGTGGACACGCAGCCAGCCCCGCAGTCTTGGGCAAAAACACCCACCCCTAGGATGCCGTTGGCACCGAACGCGGCCACGGTGTCTTCCGCCGGACCCATGCCGGAGCAGTTCGCGGGAACATTCGTGAAGTTGGCATCGCCGATGACCTGCACCGGAACGGAGCTCGCGGATTCTCCCGCTATGTGCATGTCAGCCAGAGCGACGGGACCCCAGCTGTAGCCGTCAACGAATGCAGTGCACTCGAGCAGCGAACCGCCGTCCGTCGTCGCTTGCACCGGCAGGCTCAAGGTGAGCACGGGGGCCAAGAGGCGCAGCCCGTAGGACCCGGTATCCACCTGAATGTGATCGATGGTCTGGCAATTTGTGGTGCTGCCGGGGACACACACCGTGACCGTGGTGAACAGAGTATTGACATCGGGAGTCGTGCTCGTCGGCCCTGCATCGACGACGACACTCGCCACATTGGAACCAGTGGGCGCCGAGGTTCCCCCTCCGGACGCCGACGCGGACGCCGGGGAACCGCCGCCACCGCCCCCTCCGCCGCAGGAAAGGATCGACAGGCACAAAGCCGCGCTCCACCCGCAGCGCCACGCGCGCGCCGGCATGCCGATGAACGAAATGCCGGCCATCAATGCAAATCTCCCACGCTGATGCCGCTCGGCATGGCCTGCGGCAGGTACGCGACACCCGAGAAGGCGCGCATATGCCCGCCCGCCTCCACGACCAGATCGTTCTCACGTATTTGCAGATGGTGGTGGCCCGAATGCGGAGCCTTCGCGGCCGTCACGTAGCGATCGAAGTACTGTCCCAGAGTCTGGCGCAAATTCGGCATGGTGGGACCGCTCCACGCAACCGCAAACACCCTGCCGTCGGATCCGGCGAACTCGCGCACCACGGTTCCGGAGGGCAACTGTATCTCGTGCAGACGATAGCTCGCATGCGCCGTAACGGAGATGGAGCCGCGAAGCTGTGCCACATCGCTTGGCACCGAAGTCTCGGGCTCACCCAGGGCTGCCGCTGCGATGCACGGACTCAAAGCCGCGATGAGCAATCCGCCCGACAGTACACACTTCTTGACATTGACGATCGACCGCGCTGTACGCATTGAGTCATCCTTCTTTGCAGTCATTGGAACGAGATTACGCCATTTGGTTCACATGACCGGCGATGATCCCTGGGCGTGTCGGGGATTCGACGACAACGCTTCAGCCGAGCTATTTTGATTTCCTCCTCGGAGAGATGCACGCTTGCGGTAAGCTCACATGGATGGCCCGCATGGAGGAATCAACGGGGAATGAATTCTAGAAGCCGCGGTCTCACGTTGGGCGACATCAACTGCCGGGAGCCGCTAACGTGAAAACACTCGCATGGATCACCGTCGCCGCAGCCGGATTCGTAGTCACGGGTTGCAATCTCACCGGCAAATACACCGTGGGCGGCACCGTGACGGGCCTCACGGGCCACGGTCTCGTGCTCGAGAACAACTCGGGCAATGACCTGCTGCTCGCTTCGAACGGCACATTCACATTCAGGGACGGCATCAGGAACGGGGACTCGTACTCGGTCACGGTCAAAACACAGCCGTCCAATCCGGCGCAGACCTGCACCGTCCAAAACGGTTCCGGCACCATCGACAGAGCCGATGTCACCAACGTCGTGGTCTCCTGCACGCAGGTCGGGCGCTTCGCTTACGTTGCCAACCAGCTTTCCAATGACCTATCGGCGTATTCCATAAATTCCTCCAACGGTGACCTCACGGCGGTCAGCGGCTCGCCATTTGCGGCAGGCACGACGCCCGTGGCGCTGGCCGTGCATCCAAACGGTCAGTTTCTCTACGCCGTGAACCACGGATCGAACGATGTCTCGGTGTATGCCATCGAGAGCGCCACCGGAGCGCTCACCGTCGCGGGGGTGCCGACTCCCACCGGCTTGGGTCCCGAGGCCGTGGCCATCGATCCCACGGGCAGCTATCTCTACGTGGCGAACCTCGCGTCGAACAGCGTATCCGCCTATACCATCAACGGCGCGACCGGTCTGTTGACCGAACTCGCCAACTCCCCTTTTCTGGTGGGCGCCGGCCCCGCTTCCTTGAAGATCGACCGCACCGGCAAATTCCTCTACGTCGCAGATTTCAGCAGCGGGAATATCGCTGCGTTGCTGATCGATTCCAACACCGGTTCATTGAGCACGGTTTCCGGTTCCCCATTCGGCGCCGGCGCCGGCGCCCTGTCGATTGCCATCGATCCCGCAGGATCCTTCGTTTACGTCGCCAATGAAACGGCCGCCACCATTTCCGAATACTCGATCGATCCAGCGACCGGCGCCCTGGCCATGGTGTCCGGCTCCCCGTTGGCAACCGGGAGCAGCCCCGAATCGCTGGCCGTCGATCCGGCGGGGAGCTTCGTCTATGCGGCCAACGTCACTGCCAAGAACGAGGTGGCGGCTTATTCCATTTCGCCGGGGAGCGGCGCATTGGCTCTGTCGGGCTCACCGATAGCCGCGGGTGCGTTTCCGATCAGTCTCGTGCTCGATCCGTCCGGCCAATTCGCCTATGTCGCCAACGACAACACCAACGATGTTTCCGTGTATGCCGTCGATACGGCCACCGGCGTGCTGACGCAGGTCGGCCATTCACCGTTCGCCGCGGGAAATGAGCCGCGTTCGATCGTCATCGACTGACGACACGCCGCTTAGGGTTATCATGTGCGCCGGCGCAACTCGCCCGCCAATCCCTGGAATCGACGTTAGATGAGCATCAATGATGTAACCGCCGGCAAACATGTTCCGCACGAATTCAATGTGATCATTGAAATACCGATGAACGCGGACCCGGTGAAATATGAAGTAGACAAGCAATCCGGTGCACTGTTCGTGGATCGCTTCATGATGACCGCCATGCACTATCCCGCCAATTACGGTTATGTGCCGCAAACCATCGCCGACGACGACGATCCGGTCGATGTGTTGGTGCACACGCCGTTTCCGCTGCTGCCGGGAGTGGTCGTGCGCTGCCGGGCGGTCGGGGTGCTACGGATGGAGGATGAGTCAGGCGGCGACGCCAAGCTGCTGGCCGTCCCCGTGGACGAAATCTGTCCGCTGTTCGAGCACTGGAAGTCCATTGCCGACGTGCCGGAGATCCGCCTCAAGCAGATTCAGCATTTCTTCGAGCATTACAAGGACCTCGAGGCGGGCAAATGGGTCAAGATCATCGGCTGGGCCGGTGTCGACGTTGCGCACGCTGAGATCCTGAACGGCATCAAGCGCCACGAAGCCGAAAGGCAGAGTTCTTAGGGCCGGTAACCATCAATGCCGGCCCGAGGCAATCGCGGACTGGCGCTCGCTCTGGCGGGAATCGGATTGCTGCTGGCCGCAACGCTGACCGCCTACCGTCCGCCCGCGCCGCTCGGGCCGGACGCGTCGCCGAATGTGTTCTCGGCCTATCGGGCCAAAGCGATCCTGCGGGATCTGGTCGGCAACGGCATCCCGCATCCCGTCGGCAGTCCGGCCGGCGCGCGCATGCGGGAGGTCATCGTCGAGCGCTTGGCGGCGCTGGGCTACACGACCGAATTGCAATCCGGCTTCGTGTGCAATGACGGCGTATGCGGCAGCCCGATCAATATCGTGGCCACGCGCGTCGGCGGTAATTCGGACGCCGACGCCGTCACGTTGGCGGCGCACTATGACTCGGTTCCGGCAGGTCCCGGAGCGTCGGATGACGGTGCCGCGGTCGCGAGCATGCTCGAGATCGCGCGCATTCTGACGGCGCGGCCGCCGACGCTGCACCCCGTCGTTCTGCTGTTCACCGACGGCGAGGAGGCTGGATTGCTGGGCGCGCTCTCGTTCGTGCAGCACCATCCTCTGTCCAAACGAGTGAAGGCCGCGATCAATCTGGAAGCACGCGGCACCTCGGGTGCCAGCCTGATGTTCGAAACGGGCACGGCCAATTCCTGGCTCATGAGTTTGTATGGTTCGGTGATCGCGCGGCCGATCACCAACTCGCTCTACTACGTCGTGTACAAGCTGCTGCCGAACGACACGGATTTCACGGTATTCAAGACGGCGGCCTATCAGGGCTTCAACTTTGCGTACATCGGCCATGTCGGCCGCTATCACACGCCGCTCGACGACGCGGCCAATGCCGACGCGAGCAGCATTCAACATCAGGGCGACAATGCGCTCGCAGCGCTGGCGGCGCTGGCGAATTCGCAGGCTTTGCACCCGCCCATGGCCGAGTCGGTTTTCTTCGACGGCTTCGCGCGCACGCTCATCGTTTGGCCCGCCGCATTCACTCTGCCGGCGGCGCTGCTCACACTCGCCCTGTTGTTGGCCGAAGCCGTGGTACTACTGCGCAAGGGAGCCGTCGCTGCGCGCGAAATCATGTGGGGAGGCATCGGCACGCTTTGCGTGCCCGTGTTGGGTGCGGCCCTCTGCGCCGCCCTGCTCGGCCTGCTGATCGTCGCCGGCAAGGTGCCGCCGCTCGGCCGCGCATCGTGGATCGCGCACCCCCTGCCGATGCACGTTACAGCCGCAGCACTCGCCTTGTTCGCCGCGGGCGGCGTCAGCCGCTGGCCGGGGAGGCGCGCCGGTTTTTGGGGATTCTGGGCGGCCGGGAGCTTGGTCGGCGCCGTGCTGTGTGTGGTCAGCGCAGTCGTGATTCCGGGAACGAGTTTCGTGTTGCTGCTGCCGTCGATGGCCGCGGCCCTAGGTGCGCTGCCGTCAACGCTCTGCTTGATGAGATCCCGCGCCGGGTCGCGGCTGGCGCAGGACTTCGCCGCCATCCTCCCCGGACTGGTGATTTTTGCCGCCGTGTTCCCGCTGCTGGGATTCTTGTACGCGGCCCTTGGCAGCATGGGATGGCCGGTCTCGACGCTGGTGCTCGGGCTGGGCGCGGCCACCTTGCTGCCGCTGCTCGCTGGTGCGAGCGGCCGCGCACGCCGGCGCGTGGTGGCGACAACCGCCCTGTTCGCCGGGGGCGGCGCCGTGCTCACGCTCTGCCTCCCCACCTATTCCGCCGAGTGGCCGGAGCGGATCAATGTCGAGTACTGGCTGGATGCCGATTCGGGCCGGTCGCACTATCTGGCGCAGTGCGACTCATTGCGGCTCCCCGCGGCGCTCGCCGCGGCGGCGCACTTTGATGCCATGCCGCACCCGCTCTTCCCCGGAAGCGCATCCCTGGCGTTCTATGCCACCGCACCCCAGATCGCACTCGCCGCCCCGGAACTGCGACTGCGCGCACGACCCACCTCGTCATCTCAATCCGCCGCGTCACCTCAATCCGCCTCAGCATCCACCGGGGCAACGTTGTCCGCCCGCTCCGCCACTCACTACGAGCTTCGCCTGCGCTCCGTGCGGGGCGCCCCCGAGGCATTCGTGATTTTTCCCGCGAGCGCACGAGTTACGGATGTCACGTTCTCAACAGCGGCGGGGCCGGTGCGCGCCAAACTCCACAAAATGGGCGGCGGCGCAACCCTGCTGCGCATCGTCTCGCTCCCCTCCGCCGGCGTGGAGTTCAGTATCGACGCAGCGGGTGAGCTGCCGGTGGCGGTTCAGGTGTTCGATCAAAGCTATGATTTTCCCGACGCGGCCTTGCAGCGCGCGCGGCCGCCCAACGCGATCAGCTCGCAGGATGGCGATCTCACGGTGGTGCATCGCACCGTATCGCTCGACCCTGCAGCTGATCGCTGACAGTCGATCCCTCAACCGTTCTTCGAGCGAGCAGCGTGCAGCGCCGCCAACCGCGAATTGTCGATCTGGTGTATCGCCCGGGCAACGGCCTGATCCCGGCATTCGTCGACCACGCGCATACGGCTGAGGTTCTTGGTCGAGGTGTCGGGGCAGACTTTCTGGGCTGCCTGCATGATTTGACGATACAGGGCATGTACGCCCGCGTCCGTCGCGAGACTCTGCTCGTTGTACTTGAGAACAATGGTGGGCACGTCGCTGTCGGGACTGGCAGCACCGGCTGCGCCGGCAGCCATGACGCCTGCGAGACTGCCCAGCACCAGCAACCCGTATTTCGCATACGCGCCTGCAGCGCGGGCTGTTATGGAAGTACTCATGACATCTCTCCTGGGTGACGGTGTTTGATGACACGCTAATGAGACGCGCCGAGAGCCATCCGCGTCTGCGGCTCAGCGTCGAGGTCGTCCCGTCCCATGACGGTTTCGTCCCGCCCCAAGACCGCGGGCTCCGCATTCACCCCCCACTTGCGCTAGGCTTGCCACCATGAGCGGAATCGGAACGGCAGAGTCTTCGGCCCGACGCCTCACGGGGGGCCTTACCCCGTGGCAGTTTCTGGGCATTACCTGTCTGTTTTGGGTGTATGTGGCTCTGTCACATATTTTGTATGCGTACAGCATGAGCACGGGCATCGCGCGCCTGAGCAGCTTCTCGCCTTTTGCCCCGTGGGACGCGCGCCTCGTGCAGCACCTGCTGCTGCTGCCGGTTTTGCTGGTGTCCTTTTGGGCGTCGCTGCGGATCCAGTGGCGTCCGCTGCTGATCGCGCTGCCGCTGCAGATGATCCTCGCTACCTTCTTCTCGGCACTGGCCTATCCGGCCATGATCGTGGCCCAAATAAGTTTGGGACACGAGGGAGGGCACGAGCACATGGCCGAACATATCTCCGATCCCGGGCCTGACCCTTTCTTTTTCTCGTGGCTCGCCAATTTCGTTAGTTTCCTGCCGACCTATGGATTTGGCTTGGCGCTGGTAACCGGGTTGGCGCTCTATACGCGGTTCCGGAATTCCGAACTGCGCCTCGCGGCGCTCGAGCGCGAATGGAACACCGCCCGCTTGGCGGCACTGCGCATGCAATTGTCGCCGCACACTCTGTTCAATCTGCTGCACACGATTCGCGGCCATATCGAATGGGACCCGAAGGGCGCGCAGTCCATGGTGGTGCAGCTCGCGGATCTACTGCGCCGGCTGCTGAACGCCGGGGAACACGACTTCTCGAAGCTGAGCGATGAGCTGCAGTTCGTGCGCTTGTACTTGGAACTGCAGCAGCGGCGTTTCGCGGATCGCCTGACCGTGGCCCTGCCTGCGGCCGCCGATATCCCGGCCGTGTGGGTGCCCAGCCTGATTCTGCAGCCGTTGGTGGAAAACGCAGTGGTCCACGGTTTGGCAGGGCATCAAGGACCCGTGACCGTGCGCATCACAGTACACCTGGCGGATGGCGTGCTGACTCTTTCCGTGCTCAACACGATTGCCGCGGACAAGGCGGTGCGCGAGGACGGCATCGGTCTCTACAATGTCCGTGAACGCCTGGCCGTTCAGTTCGAGGGACGCGCCAGTCTCGCCGCCGGCGCGGACGACGGCGTATGGCGCAGTGTAATCACCATGCCGGCAATTCAGCACTCACCCTTGCGCGAACCGCGGCCCGCGGCAGCTTTGGTCGACGCATGATGGAGGTCATCATCGTGGACGACGAGCAGGCCGGCCGGCGCACCCTGCGCGAATATTGCGAGGCGGAAAGCGATCTGCGTGTGGTCGGTGAATACGGCGACGGTGCCGCGGCGCTCGCGGCCATTCGCTCACAGCCGCCGCAACTCGTGTTCCTGGACATTCAGATGGATCCCTTGAACGGCATTGAACTTGCCCGCTCGTTGGATCCGCTCGAGCTGCCCTCGCTGGTTTTCGTCACCGCCTACGACACCTATGCCGTCGAGGCATTCGAGGTCAGCGCCGTGGACTACTTGCTCAAGCCTTTCGATCAGGAGCGTTTTCGCAAGACCTTGGAACGCGTGCGGCCGCGCCACGCAAAACAGGACATGGACGAACGCCAGGCGCTGCTCGCCGGTCTGCTCGCTCAACTGGAGCGCGGCATACGCAGAGGCGAGGAGGAACGGCCGCGTCTGCTGGCGGAATTCGGCGGCCACTTACACGTGCTCGAGGCCGCTCAGGTGGAAATGATCGAGGCGGATCGCAACTACGTGGTGATTCGGGTCGGGAAGGACAGTTTCCATGCGCGCAGCACGCTGCAGCAGGCGGAACTGGCGCTGCGCTCGCAGCCCATGCTGCGCATCAGCCGCTCCTGCCTGGTCAACATGAACTATGTCAAAGAGGTCAATCGCACCCTGCGCGGCGATTTCATCCTGGTGTTGGCAGGCGGAGCCACCGTCACCAGCAGCGAAGGATTTCGCGGCAAGGTCAAGGACTACTTGAGCACGCTGCGAATTTCCTGATTACAACAGTTCCTCCGGAGCGAACGGTGCGAGGATCTTCAGCGCAAAGCGCTGCAGGCGGGTGGTCTCCGGGTCGATGTACCAGGTCTTTTCCGATCCCGGCTCGCCGCTCGACCATTCGATCCGGTCGCTGTGACCGACCAAACGCAGCCTGTAGCTTCCGTCCGCGCTGATGTCATCGAGCAGACTGGTGACCTGGCGGGCGATCTCGGCGCTGCGGATCACGAGCCCCAGTTCGCTGTTGGTGCGCGCCGAACGCGCATCCATGTTCATCGATCCGATGAACACGGTTTTCTGGTCGATCACCAGCGCCTTGGCGTGCAGGCTGGCGGTGGAGCTGCGGAAGGGATGAAAGCGGGCGCGCTTTTGCCCGAGCTTGGGCCGCACCTCGGAGAGTTCGATCCCCAGCTTGAGCAGCTGCACGCGGTAGCGCGAGTACCCGTTGTGCACCAGCGGCGAATCGGTGGATGCCAGTGAGTTGGTGAGTATCCGAATGTGCACGCCTTGATCCACGAGCTTGGCGAACATGGCGACCCCATCCTTTCCCGGCACGAAGTACGGGGAAATCACGATGAGCTCCTGCTTGGCCGAGCGCATCAGGGCCTCGAGGTTGTTGGCGATCGTGACTTCTTCGTCGGGAGAGGTTTCGCTCGCGATCTTGGCGGGCCGATCCGCGAGCACCGTGGCCGGCACCCATGTCAGCTGCAGGTGTCCTGAATCCAGTTCACCCGCCAGCCAATTGGTGTTCGGGGCGATGCCGCCGTCGACGAACGCCGGCGAGGCCGGCTCGGCATTCACCGGTGAGACGGGCTCCGCGCTCACCGGCGAGGCCAGCGAGGCGATCGGGTAGGCGTACTTGCTGTTCCAGAACGCATCGAACGACGCCGACAACTCGCGCACGATGGCGCCGGCAGCGACCACGTCGAGATCGATGAAATTGCTGTGCTGATCGCGCGTGAAGTACTGATCGCCGATGTTGCGCCCGCCGGTGATGGCCAGCGCATTGTCGGCGACGAACAGCTTGTTGTGCATGCGATGATTGATGCGCGGGATGTCGTTCACCGAAGCGAGCAGGCGAGTCCACGTCGCGGATCTGCCGCCGGGAAACGGATTGAAGACCCTGACCTCGACGTTAGCGTGCTTGCCCAAATGCATGAACCGCCGATCTTCGCCGGCGGTATTGAGGTCATCGACGAGGACGCGCACGCGCACGCCGCGATCCGCCGCCATGCGCACGTGGTGCAGCAGGATCCGCGCGGAGTCGTCCTGGTGGATGATGTAGTACTGAATGTCGAGCGTGCGCTCGGCGTGGTCGGCGAGCGCGATCAGGTCGGCCAGCGCCTCCTCGCCCGACGTCAGCAGGCGAATACCCGACAGGTGCTTGCCGTCCGCCTCCGCCGCGACGATGCGGCCGAGCGACGTCGTATCGGGGTCCGGCAGCGCCTCGCTGTGAGTTTTCTCGACATGCCGCGGCAGCGCTGGCGCAGCCGGATACCAACAGTACGAGGACCGCCAGCAGCGGTATTCTGCACCCATGCGTCGCGACGGCATGACGCACTTTGGTTTACGCATCGCGGCATCATATCAGGCACACTTTGCGTCCATGCAGACACAACGTCACATTCGCAGCTTCGTCTTGCGCGCCGGCCGAATGACCCCCGCGCAGGAGCGAGCGCTCACGGAACTATGGCCGTCCTACGGCGTGGACATGGGCGATGGCCCGTTGGACCTGGAGGCGATATTCGGGCGCCGTGCGCCGCGCTGCCTCGAGATCGGCTTCGGGGTCGGGGAAGTGATCGGCGGACTGGCGGAGAACCATCCGCACATCGACTACCTGGGCATCGAGGTGCATCGTCCGGGGGTGGGCCGGCTGCTGCTGCGCGCCGAGCAGGCAAACGTGCGCAACCTGCGCGTCGTCTGTCACGACGCCGTCGAGGTGTTGAAGGACAGAATCCAGGATGAGTCCTTCGATGAGATCCTGGTGTTCTTTCCGGATCCCTGGCACAAGAAGCGCCACCACAAGCGGCGCTTGATCGACCCTGCGTTCGTGGCATCGGTGGCGGCCAAGCTGCGTTCCGGGGGCGTGCTGCGACTCGCCACGGATTGGCAGGACTATGCGGAACAGATGCTGGCCGTATGCAATGCCAATCCCTGCCTTGCGTCATTGAGCGCGGACGGGACCTATGTGGCGCGGCCGGACTTCCGGCCGCCGACGCGCTTCGAAAGGCGGGGTGCGCGCCTGGGACACGGTGTGTGGGATTTGGCCTACACGAAGCACGCGGCCGGCGACCCCGCGCGGTAGGGTCGGAACAGCCGGCTCAGAAGAAGCTGCCGCGAATTCCGTCGATGATGAATTGCACCGCGAGGGCGGCGAGAATCACGCCCGACAGCCGGCTCATCACATTGGCGCCGGTCACGCCCAGCACCGTTCATCAACCGCGGCGTGGCCAGCATCAAGCACCCAGCAGACGACGAGCACCGACCGCGACGACGCCCAGGAAACCCGCGAACAACAGCGGCTTGCACCAACCTCGCCGGCCGTCAGCAGAATGGTGGCGAGGGCGCCGGGCCCGGCGATGAAGGGAAACGCCAGCGGGAAAACCGAAATATCCTCGCGCTTCTTGGCCTCCTCGCTGCTCGGACGTCGTCGAGCGGGTGCCCGAGGTGCGCGCGAACACCATGTCGAGCGCGATCAAGAACAGCAGGGTCCCGCCTGCGATTCGGAACGAACTCAGGGAAATCCCCATGACGTCCAGGAATTTCGCGCCCGCCAGCGCGAACAGCACGCAGATCCCCAACGCGATCGCGGTCGACTTGCCGGCCATCTTTTTCTTGTAGCTCGGTGCTCGCGCCCTGCGTCAGTCCGGCGAACAACGGGATCAACGAGATGGGGTCGACGACGACGAAAAAGACCACGAAGAATTTGACGAGTTGTTCGATCACTGGCGATGTTGCTTCGCGCAAAAATTACATCATTGCGCGAAGGACTCATTGGGAGTTGAATGTTGTTGGGATTGATGGAGTTGAGCATAACAGACGGAGACGGCGATGAACGTGATCAGGCCGATCGTAGGTCAATGGTATCGTGGCGGGACCAACGAGCTCTTTGAAGTGGTCGCGATCGACGACCAAGACGAGACCATTGAAATTCAATACTTCGACGGCACCGTCACCGAAATGGACTTCGACTCCTGGAACGAGCAGCTGCTGGATCGCATCTCATCGATGCGGCCGATGCGCCGGAAGATTGGTCGGGCGCGGTCGACGTGGAAGCGAAGACTTGGATCGCGAGTTCGAAGACAACGCGCGCAGCCTTTGGTCCACGCCGCAACGACCGCTCGCTGCGCCGCTGAACCGTCGTTCCGCGCGTGCCTGACGCTCGGCGGCCGCGTTGGCCGCACAGCTCTGGCGGCTTTTGCGCGGCTTCGCGCGCCGCGAGTTCGTTCAAGGGCCCGCGCAACATCACCAGCAAGATGAGCCCCGGCACCGCGCTCAGGCAGGTGACCACGAAAAAATTCGCCCAGCCGATCACCGGGACCAGATGGCCCCGCAATCGCACCCGTCACGTTTCGCGGCAGGACCGCGAGCGCCGACAGCAGAGCGTATTGCGTGGCGCTGAAATCCGCCGAGCACAGCGACACCAGGAAGGCGACGAATGCCGCCTGGCCCATGCCGCCGATCATGGTATCCAAGGATGTGGCGAGCACCAGCAGCCACACTTTCTTGCCGGCCAGTGCCAGCCACATGTAGAGCAGATTGGTGAGCGCCTGGCCGATGCCGAAAACCAAGCAGCGACCGAAACGTACCCCAGCGTAGATACACCCAGCCGCCGAACGCCACGCCGATCATGGTGGAGACCGTCATGTTCAACTTGCCGGCGATGCTGAATTCCTGCAGGGAAAATCCGACGCCTTGGATCATGAACGTGCTGTACAGGCTGAGCGCAAGAGCGTCGCCCACCTTGTAGAGCAGCACCAGCGCCAGAAATCCCCAGATGCCCTTCTGCGTTGAGCAATGCGCGCAAGGGATGCCAGACGGCATCGGCCAAGGTGCGCGGCGCGTGCCCCGGCACATCCGGCTCAGGCGCCCACCATCGTCGCGAGCATGGTGGCGGCCATGAGGCAGGCCACGAACAGAAGGCCAGCTGCCAGCCGAGACTGGCGGCAATACAGACCAGCACCGCGCCCGCCAGCATCGCCGCCGTGCGGTAGCCGAACGCGGCCGCCGCCGCGGCCAGCGCGCGCTCGCTCGCCGGAATGGCGTCCACGCGATAGGCGTCGATGACGATGTCCTGCGAAGCGGACAGAAAGGCGAGCAACACGGCAATGGCGCCGAGCACGTAGAGCTCCTTCGTCGGAGAACTGAATCCCATGACACCGATGCAGACGGCCAGGCAGGCCTGAAAAATCAGGATCCAGCCGCGGCGCCGGCCGAGGATCGGCGGCAGGTAGCGATCCAGGAACGGTGCCCACAAGAATTTGATGTTGTAGGGCAGCGCCGCCAGGGAAAAAATGCCGATGGTCTTGATGCTGAGGCCGGCGGATGCCAGCCAGGCCTGCAACGTGAAATTGGTCAGATTGAACGGCAGCCCGGACGCGAAGCTCAGGAACAGAATGGCCGCCATGCGCTTGTCGCCAAGCGCCTGCAGCAATGTGGGCTTCGCGGCTGTTCGTCAAATCGCGAGACTCGGCATTGACGGCCGGATCGGCATGAGACGCGGAGCTGAGCTCGAGATCCGGCGGTTCAACATGACGCTGTGCATCGCGCGCGATAATATCAGCGCCCCATGACCTTGGCATATCAAAGTGATTTCATCGATTTGTGCATGCGGCTCGGAGTCCTGCGGTTCGGCAGCTTCACGCTGAAGTCCGGCCGCGAAAGCCCCTATTTCTTCAATGCCGGATTGTTCAATACCGGCGCCGCCATCGCCGCGGTGGGGCGCGCCTACGCGGCGGCGGTCGATGGCCTCCGACCTGCGAGTTCGACATGCTGTTCGGCCCGGCCTACAAGGGCATCCCCCTGGTCGACCGTCACGGCGGCGGCGCTCGCGGAACCGAGGGCCGCGATCTGCCGTTTGCCTTCAATCGCAAGGAGGCCAAGGACCACGGCGAGGGCGGGCGACATCGTCGGCGGCCCCTTGAGCGGCAGGGTTCTGATCGTCGATGACGTCATCACGGCGGGCACCGCGATCCGCGAATCCATCGACATCATCCGGGCGGCCGGAGCGCGGCCGGCCGGCGTGCTGCTCGCCTTGGATCGTCAGGAGCGCGGCCCGCAAAGCCGCTCATCCGCGGTCCAGGAGGTCCGCGACCAGTTACGGAATTCCGGTCATCGCGGTCGTCAATCTGGCCGACTTGATGCAGCATATGCTCGGCTTGCGGGGGCGCGAGGATGACCTGCGCGCGCATGCAGGCCTACCGGGAGCGTTACGGGCTTGCAGATTGAGGCACAGGCCCTAGAAAACGCGGTGCGCCCCGCTCACAATGGCGGACGCTTTCGTTTGAGGATGTGCGCTTGAAGAATGTCGCTTGGACCCTCTGCGCCGTGATACTGCTCGCCTCGACGTGCTTTGCGGCCGGGCCGCCGCCGGGAACGGCCGCACCGTCTATAAATGGGTGGACGAACAGGGGGTCACCCACTACGGCGATCACATTCCGCCGGAATACGCCTCGCAGGAGCAGCACGTCATCAATTCTCAAGGCGTCGAGATCAATCGTCTCGAGGCCCAGAAATCCCCCGAAGCAGTTGGCCGCCGAAGACCAAGAAGAAAATCGAGGCCGAACAGAGCAAGAACCGGGACGGAACTTGCTGAATACCTATGCGTCGGTGCAGGAAATCGAACGCCTGCGCGATCAGCGGGTGACGCTGCTGTCCGATCAGATCAAGGTCACGTCGCAATTTCTCGAAGTATTGAACGGCAAACTGAAGAAGCTGCGCGTCGAGCAGCATGCGGTTCAGGCCGTATAGCAGCGATCCCGCACGCCCCGGCCATGCCGGATCAGATCGCCGAGGACCTGGTGCGCGTCGGCAACGACATCCGCACGCAGGAGCAGAACCTGCGTGAGAAGCGCAGCGAGGAAGCGACCATGAGCAAGCAATTCGAGAGCGACATCGCGCGCTTCAAAGAACTGAAGGGCATCCATTGACGCCGAAGACTCGAATTCTACTGGGCGTCACGGGCGGCATCGCCGCGTACAAGAGTCCCGGATCTGGTGCGTCGATTGATCGAACGCGGTGCGGACGTGCAGGTCGTGATGACCGACGCGGCGCAGACGATTCGTCTCTCCCATGAGTTTTCAGGCGGTATCGGGCCGACCCGACGCGCAGCGATCTGTGGGACGGCGCGGCGGAAGCCGCCATGGGGCACATCGAGCTGGCGCGCTGGGCGCAGGTGGTGCTGATCGCGCCGGCGAGCGCCGACTTCATTGCGCGCTTGGCCGGCGGCCGCGCCGACGATCTATTGGCCACCCTGTGCCTCGCCACCGAAGCGCCGATCGTTCTCGCGCCGGCGATGAACCGGGTCATGTGGGCGAACAAGGCCACGCAGGCCAATGTGGAAACCCTGATTTCGCGCGGCATACGCATTCTCGGCCCCGCTTCCGGCAACCAGGCCTGCGGCGAAGTCGGCGCCGGCCGCATGTGGGAGCCCGTGAAGCTCGCCGAAAGCCTGCTGGAGCCGCCCGCCAACGCCGGCCTGCTGGCGGGGCTCAACGTATTGATCACGGCGGGACCCACCCGCGAGCGGCTCGATCCGGTGCGTTACCTCACCAACCGCAGCTCCGGAAAAATGGGATTTGCCGTCGCCGCCGCGGCGCGCGAGGCCGGCGCGCATGTCACCATCGTCACCGGCCCGGTGCAGCTTGCGACGCCCGCCGGCATCACGCGCATCAATGTGGAAAGCGCGCGCGACATGTACGCCGCGGTTCACCGCCACGTGGCGGATGCCGACGTATTCATCGCCGCGGCGGCGGTGGCCGACTTTCAGCCGGTGACCGTCGCCAAGCATAAGATCAAGAAGCAGGGCGTCGTCGGTGAAACTCGATCTCGAACCCGCGCCGGACATCATCAAATCGGTCGCGGACATGGCCAAGCGCCCGTTCGTGGTCGGCTTTGCCGCCGAAACCAACGATGTCGAAGACAACGCGCGCATCAAGCTCAAGCGCAAGAAGCTCGACATGATTGCCGCGAACCAGGTCGGCGACGGGCATCGCGTTCGATTGCGACGACAATGCACTCACCGTCATCTGGCCCGGCGGCAAGGTCGAGGTCGCGCGCGGACCGAAAATCGACGTTGCGCGCCAGCTCATTGCCCTGATCGCTCAACGCCTGCCGCCGCCCGACGGCAGCCCGCGACGCGGTGCGCGCAAGCGCCGCACCGCCGCCGCCCTGCCGCGCGATCGAGTGCGCGCCCGCGCGCGCCGCGGCGCTGACGATGCAGCAGCACCGTCAAGCTGCGGATCCTGGATCCGCGCATCGGCCGCGAATTTCCCCTGCCGCAGCACGCCACCGCGGGCTCCGCCGGGCATGGACTTGCGCGCCTGCATCGACGCCCCGCTGGTGCTCGAGCCCGGCGCCGCCGAGCTGATTCCGACCGGCATTTCGATTTACATCGCGGATCCGCAGCTTGCCGCGGTGCTGCTGCCGCGCTCCGGTTTGGGCCACAAGAACGGCATCGTGCTCGGCAATCTGGTCGGTCTGATCGATTCCGACTATCAGGGACCGCTGATGGTGTCGGTGCTGGAATCGCGGCGCCGCGCCCTTCACCATCAACCCCGGCGACCGCATCGCGCAAATGGTGTTCGTGCCGGTGGTGCAGGTGGGGTTCGAAGTGGTCGAGGATTTTTCGGCGACGCCGCGCGGGGCGGGCGGCTTCGGGAGCTCGGGACACGCGTAACGGCGCCGGCAGTCCGGCGGTCGCATCTCGCGTCACATCTCTGCGCTCGCCGCGCGAAATGCAGCTAGAGACTTGTGCGCGCGCCCGTCATGCTCGCTGTCATGGCAATTCGGGATTGGCCCAGCGACGAACGACCGCGCGAGAAGCTGCTCGACAAGGGCGCCGCGGCGCTGTCCGACGCGGAGCTGCTGGCCATCCTGCTGCGCACGGGTACGCCGGGACACTCGGCGCTCGATCTCGCGCGCGACGTGCTCAAGAGCTTTCACTCCCTGCGCAAGTTGATCGCGGCCGATCGGCAGCGGTTCTGCGCCGAGCGCGGACTGGGGCTTGGCGCGGTTCGCGGAACTGCAGGCCGCGGTCGAGATCGCGCGGCGGCAGCTGTCGGAGACGCTGACGCGCCGGTCCGTCGCTCGCGAGTCCGCGGGCAACCCGGGATTTTCTCTCCTCGCAGCTGCGCGATCTCGAGCACGAAGTGTTCTGCTGCCTCTATCTCGACAAGCGCCATCGCCTGATCCAATACCAAGAACTGTTTCGCGGCACGATCGACGGCGCCAGCGTGCATCCGCGCGAAATCGTCAAGCTGGCCCTGCAGCGCAACTCGGCCGCGGTGATCATCGCGCACAATCACCCTTCCGGTGTTGCCGAGCCGAGCCAGGCCGACGAATTGATCACCCAGCGCGTCAAGGAGGCGCTCGGACTGGTCGACATACGCCTGCTGGATCACATCATCATCGGCGACGGCGCGAGCGTGTCGCTGGCCGAACGTGGACTTGTCTAGTACTCGGCACCGTGATATTGACCGAGGAACACCCGCCGGGTACTTCCCGGCAATCGGTCAAAATCCCTGGATCGAGGTACTCGCTTTGCGCAACACATCGACAACCCATTGAATAGGCTATAAAATTCCTGATGACACCCATGGGAAATACCTAATGACGTCCACGCCTTATTGCCCTAGCCGGATGACCCTGGTATAAAGCGCGGCTGTTCCTAAGGTTCCAAGTTCAAAGGTTTACGCCATGTCGCGAGTCTGCCAAGTCACGGGCAAAGGCCCAAAAACGGGTAATACGGTCTCCCACGCGAACAATCGCAAGCGGCGCCGCTTTTTGCCGAATCTGCATACTCACCGCTTCTGGTCCGAAGTGGAAAAGCGTTTCCTGAGCCTGCGCGTGTCGACTCGCGGCCTGCGCACCATCGAGAAGCGCGGCGTGGACGTGGTGGTCGCGGATCTGCGCGCCAAGGGCGTCAAGGTTTAAGGAGCACTCATGCGCGACAAAATCAAATTGGTCTCTTCGGCGGGCACCGGGCATTACTACACGACCACGAAGAACAAGCGCCTGCATCCGGACAAGCTGGAAACCAAGAAATTCGATCCGGTGGTGCGCAAGCACGTCGCCTACAAAGAATCGAAGATCAAGTAACGCCGACCGCCCGAGCCTCACACGCCCGAGCTCCCTGAAGTAGAAACGACCCGACGCGGCATCGCGCCCGCCCTGCGGCAGCGGCGCGTCGTCGACGTTCATCGTGCGCGAGCGCCGGCTGCGCTGGCCCATCGCCGCCAACCTCGAAACCGCCCTTCGCGGTCAAACCGTACGCAGCGTCGAACGGCGCGCGAAATACATTTTGATCCGGTTCGACGCCGGCACGCTGATCCTGCATCTCGGCATGTCGGGAAGCCTGCGCCTGGTCGGAGCCGACACCCCGCGCGAGGCCCCATGATCACTGGGACATTCTGGCTGGATGGCGGGCAGGTGCTGCGATTTCACGATCCACGGCGCTTCGGCAGCCTGCATTGGACCGAAGCTGATCCCGCGCTGCATCCGCTGCTCGCCAAACTGGCGCCGGAACCCTTGAGCCGCGCATTCGACGGCGAGTACCTGTACCGTGCCACCCGCAAGCGCAGCGTCGCCATCAAGCACCTCATCATGAATTCCCAGGTCGTCGTGGGAGTCGGCAACATCTACGCCAGCGAGGCTTTGTTTCGCGCCAAGGTCTCGCCGCGCCGCGCGGCTCGCCGCCTCACCCGTCACGAGGCTGAGGCGCTGGCGCAGGCCATCAAGGATCGTGCTCGGCGAAGCGATCAAGATCGGCGGCACCACTCTGCGCGACTACGTCAATGCCGACGGAGCGCCCGGATATTTCCGCCAGAAGTTATTCGTGTACGAACGCGCGGGAGAAGCTTGCCGCGTGTGCAGGTCCGCCGTCAAGCAGTTCGCCCAGGGTCAGCGCTCGACCTACTGGTGCTCGAACTGCCAACGCTGAGCGGCGCGGCCTGCGTGCGGCCGCGCCGGGTCAGTACACCAGTCCCACACCCTCGCCGCGCGGATCCGACGCCGCGTCTACCTTGCCGCTGGCGTAATCCCAGGTGATGACCTGCATGTTGCCCCACTGCCGCCCGGACACCTTGAGCGCGTGCCCCATGGCCTGCAGCTCCTTGATCTCGGCATCGGTCAGCGCGCCCTGCTCATAGTCCACTTCGTCGGGCAGGTATTGATGGTGGTAGTGCGGATACTTCACGATGTCCGCGGCGTTCATTCCGTCCAGATAGTTGAGCGTGCCCAGCAGCACCATGCTGATGATGTAGCTGCCGCCCGGTGAGCCCACGATCATCAAGCCCTTCGGCGTCTCGACGAACGTCGGCGCCATGCTGGACAGGCTGCGCTTGTTCGGCGCGATCGCATTGGCCGCGGCGCCCACCAGTCCAAATTCGTTGGGCCTGCCCGGCTTGGTGGAGAAATCATCCATGGTGTTGTTGAGCAGCACTCCGGTCTTCGGCGGCATGTAGCCCGTGCCGAAGAACAGGTTGATCGAGATCGTGGCCGCCACGCGATTGCCGTCGGCGTCCAGAACGGAGAAATGCGTGGTCTGCATGCCGACCGGCTCCGATTCGATGCCCGGCAGCATGTCGGACGGCATGGCTTTGTCGGTGCGTATGCTGCTGCGCTGTCCCGCCGCGTAATCCGGGCTGGCGAGTTGCGCCAGCGGCATTTTGACGAAATCCGGATCACCCAGGTAGATCGCCCGGTCGCGATAGGCGCGGCGCATGGCTTCGATCACCAGGTGCTTGCGCGTGGCCGAATCGTATTGGCGCAGATCGAAGCCGGACAGAATATTGAGCGCATCGAGGACGGCGATGCCGCCCGACGAGGGCGGCGAGGCCGACACGATGCGCGCCCCATGATACTCACCGACCAGCGGTTTGCGTTCGACGACCCGGTACGCGGCAAGATCCTGCAGCGTCCAGATGCCGCCGTCCGCGCGCACGCCGGCGACCAGATCCGCGGCGACCCGGCCCTGCATAGAAACCCTTGCGCGCCTTGATTGGCGATGGCTTCGAGGGTATTCGCCAAATCCGGCTGCTTGATGATGGCGCCCAGCTCCGGAACGCCGCCGTCCGCGGTCAAGAACGCCTTGCGCCGCATCCGGAGAACGCGCCAGAACCTTCTGCTTGTAGCGGATGCCCCCCTGCAGGCGCGCATACAGAGGAAAGCCCTCGCGTGCCAGGCGAATCGCGGGCTGCAGGCTTTGCTTCAACGGCAGTTTGCCGTACTTGCGCGCCAGGTATTCGAACGCCGCCGGCTCGCCAGGAATACCTGCGGCCAGGGCTCCGGCAATCGAGGCGTTCTCGATCGCGATTGCCGGCCTTGTCCAGATACATGTCGCGCGACGCCGCGCCCGGCGCTTTTTCGCGCGCATCGAGCATGGTCTCGTAGCCGTCGGATTGCCGATGCAACAAATAGAAGCCGCCGCCGCCCAGGCCCGAACTGCTGGGTTCGACCACGGCGAGGGCCGCCGACACCGCCACCGCCGCGTCGAAGGCATTGCCGCCCGCCGCGAGAATTTCCTGCCCCGCCTGGCTCGCCAGCGGATAGGCGCTGGCGATGGCCGCCTTGTGCGCGGCGGCCGTGTGCGCCGGCAGCGCGCGAAGCGCCGGCAACGATGATTTCGCGGGCGGTGCGGCGGCGACACCATCGGCGAACGCCGCCGGCGCCGCGCCGGCGATGGCGGCGATCGACAGTACGACGGCGGAGAATCGCCGCGCCCGGCGCGGTGCGGATCGTGACTCGGTCAAAGCTTGCGGTGCCGCTTCAGTTCGATCTCGACGATCGGATGCACGAACTCGGACACATTGCCGCCCAACACCGCGATTTCGCGCACCAGCGTCGAGGAAATGAATGTGTATTGCTCCTGCGGCGTCATGAACACCGACTCGATCTCGGGAGTCAGGTGGCGGCTCATATTGGCCAATTGAAACTCGAACTCGAAGTCCGACACGGCGCGCAGGCCGCGCACGATCACCGACAAGCCGTTCTGCCGCGCGAAATCCACCGTGAGGCCCACATAGCCCATCACCTCGACATTGTGCACGTCGGCGAGCACCCGGCGCGCCATGTCGACCCGTTGTTCGAGGGTGAACATCGGCGCCTTGTTCGGATTCGCCGCGATCGCAACCACCAAGCGGTCGAAAATACTGGCCGCCCGCCGCACCAAGTCATGATGACCATTGGTGATCGGATCGAAGGTACCCGGATAGACGGCTGTTCTTTTGTGCATGCAATTAGGCCCGCGCATTGACGCGCGCCAAATGATACCCCACCTCGCCCGCCGACTTCGATTTGAGAAGCTCCCAATGAGCCGGCAGCGCCGGAACACCGTCCGCTTTCTCGTTTTCCAGGTACACCAGCGCCCCCGAGTTGAGCCAGCTGCCCGCATCCAGCAGGGGAACATATTCCGCCAGGGCTCCGCGACCGAACGGCGGATCCAGGAACACGATGTCGAAAGGCCCGCGGAGGCGAGCGCAGATATCGCGCGGCGCCCATTTCCACCACTTGGCCCGAGGCTGCGCCGCCCAAGCGGATCAGTTGCTCCTGCAGGGCGCGCGCCGCGGCGACCGCCTGCTCGACGAACACCAGCTCCTTGGCGCCGCGGGACAGGGCCTCGAGCCCGAGCGCACCGGAACCGGCGAACAAATCGAGGCAGCGAGCACCGGCGATGTCGTGCTGCAGCCAGTTGAACAGGGTCTCGCGCACCCGGTCGGGGGTGGGCCTGAGCCCCGGAATATCCGGGAAACTGACGCGTCGGCCGCGCCAACCGCCGCCGATGATGCGCACTGAATTGCGGCCGCCCGAGGCGTTCGATTCCGTCTTGAGAGTTGGTCACTCCCGGTATCATACCCTGCCCATGACGAACGAAGCCGATACCTCAAGGTGCGCGGGTTTTTCAAGCGCCTGCGCGCCAAGTTGAACCAGGGCCCCGCCTGGCTCACCACCGACCTCACTGAACTTCTGCCCGGACGCAAAATCGATGCGCGAGATTCTGGACGATCTCGAGACGCGGCTGATCACCGCCGACGTGGGCGCCGAGGCCACGCGCCGAATTCTCGACGGAGCTGCGCAAGCGCGTCGCGCGCAAGGAACTGGACGATGTGGATGCGCTGCTCAAGGCCTTGCACGAGGCCATGCTCGATATTTTGAAGCCCGTGGAGACGCCGCTGATCATCGACCCGGCCATCAAGCCCTATGTCATTCTGGTGGTGGGGATCAACGGCGCCGGCAAAACCACGACCATCGGCAAATTGGCGCGCCGCCTGCTCGCGGATGGACACAGCGTCATGCTGGCCGCCGGCGACACCTTTCGCGCGGCGGCGCGCGAGCAATTGGAAGTTTGGGCCGAGCGCAACCAGGTGCCCATCGTCGCCCAGCAAGGCGGCGCAGAGCCTGCCGCCGTCATCTTCGATGGCCTGCAGGCCGCGCGCGCACGCAATATCGACGTGCTGATCGCCGACACCGCGGGCCGCCTGCATACCCAGACTCACCTCATGGACGAGCTCAAGAAGGTCAAGCGCGTGCTGGCTCGCTTGGATGCCGGCGCGCCGCATGAAGTGCTGTTGGTGCTCGACGGCACGATCGGCCAGAACGCCGTCGCGCAGGCCGAAGAGTTCAACAAGGGACTGGGCGTGACCGGCCTGGTGGTCACCAAACTCGACGGTACGGCCAAGGGCGGCGTGGTGCTCGCCATCGCCCAAAAACTGAAGATTCCCATCCGCTTCGTCGGCGTGGGTGAACAAAGCGAGGATTTCGGCGTGTTCAATGCATCGGATTTCGTGTCGGCTCTGCTCAAAGAGCCCGCAAGACCGGATTCCGGCGCCACGGCATGATCCGTTTCGACCAAGTTCACAAGCGCTATGCCAACGGCCGCGAGGCTCTGGCCGGCGTGTCGTTCAAGATCGACGGCGGCGAGCTCGCGTTTCTGACCGGCCACTTCCGGCGCGGGCAAGAGCAGCATTCTGAAGTTGATCGCGCTCATCGAGCGCCCCACCCGCGGCCAGGTATTCATCAACAACCAAAATACCGCGGGGATCAAGCCGCGCGGCATCCCGCATTTTCGCAGAAATCTCGGCGTGGTATTCCAGGATCACAAACTGCTGCACGACCGACCCGTGGCGGACAATGTCGCCCTGCCGCTGATCATCGCCGGCGTGCCGAAGCGCGAGATCGACAAGCGCGTGCGCGCGGCGCTCGATCAAGTGGGCCTGCTCGGCAAGGAAAATAAGCCGGCCGCTGGAACTGTCGACCGGCGAACAGCAGCGCGTGGGCATTGCACGCGCGGTGGTCGCGAAGCCGACGCTGCTCATTGCCGACGAACCCACCGGCAACCTCGATCCCGAACTTGCCCTCGAGATCATGAAGTTGTTCAAACGTTTCAACGAGGTAGGCGTGACGGTCGTGATCGCCACCCACGATGTACATCTCATCGACCATTTCGGCGCGCGCCGCATCGTCTTGGGTGGTGGGCGCATGGCTGACCCGGACGTGTCCGGCGCGGCGATGCCCCCATGACCCGCCCCAGAGCCGCCGCGCCATGAACGTTCGGGCCTACTTCGCGCGCCATGCACAAACCCTGGTCGGGTCCCTGGGCCGCATCCTGCGACAGCCGTTCGCGACACTGATGACCATGGGCGTGGTCGCCGTGGCCCTGGCACTGCCGCTGTTCTTGCATCTATTCCTCGCCAACGTGCGCACGGCCACCGGCAATTGGAACGATGCCTTCGATCTGTCGGTCTACATGGACAAGAAGGCGAGCGCGGTGCGCACGGCCTCCGTGGCGAAGCAGCTACGCCAACGCGGCGATGTCGCCGCCGTGCGCGTCATCACCGCCGACCAGGCACTTACGGCGTTCCGCAACGATTCGGGGTTTGGCAAGGCGCTCGACGCGCTCAGCGACAATCCCCTGCCCGATACCCTGATCGTCACGCCGACGCCTGCAGCGAGCACGCCGCAGGGCACGGCCGGCCTCAAGCAGGCGATCGCCGCCATACCCGATGTGCAAGCGGTGCAACTGGACACCGAATGGGTAGAGCGGCTGCATGCAATGTTGGATATTTTGCGGCGCGTGGTCTGGCTCACCGGCGGGCTTCTGGGCGCGGGCGTGGTCCTCATCGTGGGCAACACCATTCGCTTGGAAATATTGAACCGCCGGGCGGAAATCGAGGTCATGAAGTTGGTGGGCGCTTCCGATGGCTTTGCCCGACGGCCGTTTCTGTACGGCGGCATTTGGTATGGCCTGGGAGGCGGGTTGATGGCACTGATTCTGGTCGCCGTTGCCGTGGCGACGCTCGCGCGCCCGGTCGACGAGCTGGCAAAGTTGTACGGCAGCCGGTTCCACTTGCAGGGACTGGGGTTCACGACCGGGGCCCTCGTGCTGGGCCTGGCCGCGAGCCTGGCGTGGCTTGGTTCGTGGCTTGCTGCGACGCGGCATATCCGCGGCATCGAACCGACTTAGGTCAAATAAGTCCATATTTTTCAATATCTTAACGGTTATGTGAACTATCAGTAACATTAGCACTCGAACCTCAGGAGTGCTATCATCACACCCGTGCTGATTGGGAGGTTTGAGCTGATGACTACTGCTTTAGTCGCGAAACAAACGAGCGGATTGGTGTTCGCAGGCCCCGTGGGGAGCCTGGACTCTTATATCGACCGCGTGTCCCAGATTCCGGTCCTGACGCGGGAAGACGAAGTCGCTCTGGCGGTTCGTTTCCGCTCCGAGACAGATTTGGACGCCGCCCGGCAGCTGGTGCTCTCGCATCTGCGGTTCGTCGTACACATTGCGCGCGGGTATCTGGGCTATGGCCTGCCGATGGGCGACCTGGTCCAGGAAGGCAATGTCGGGCTCATGAAGGCGGTCAAGCGCTTCGACCCCGCGGTGGGGGTGCGCCTGGTGTCGTTCGCCGTGCATTGGATCCGCGCCGAGATTCATGAGTACGTGCTGCGCAACTGGCGCCTGGTCAAAGTCGCCACCACCAAATCCCAGCGCAAGCTGTTCTTCAACCTGCGCAAGATGAAGAAAAACATGGGCTGGCTGTCCGAAGCGGAGACCGCGGCGGTGGCTCGCGACTTGGGCGTCGACGTGGCCGACGTTCGCGAAATGGAACAACGCCTGTCGGCGCGCGACATGTCCTTCGATCCGACGCCGGAGAGCGACGAGGAAGAAGCCTACTCCCCGGCCATGTACCTGCCGGCAAGCAACGCCGATCCCGCGGTCGAGGTCGAGAACGAAGAGTGGGAAGAAGATTCCACCGAGCGGCTGAGCTTGGCCCTCGAGAAACTCGATGAGCGCAGCCGCAGCATATTGCAGCGGCGCTGGATGAGCGACGACAAGGCCACCTTGCACGAACTCGCGGACGAATATGGAATTTCCGCCGAACGCGTGCGCCAGGTCGAGTCGAACGCCATCAACAAGTTGAAGGGGTTGATGGCGGCCGCTTGAGGACGGGCGAACTCGCCGAATCAATGATGGCTGACGCGACCGCAGCCGGCGGCTCACGGCTGCCCCCGCGCGGCGACGAGCGCAGCGTGATTTACGCCGCGGACATCACCCGGCTGACGTCGTCGTCCGGCCGCCGATCGCGTCCGTTCAATGCCTCTAGCTCAGTGCCGAGCGCATCGCGCAATGCCTCAAGTTCCGACAGCCGTGCGCGTGCGCGGCTCCAGGCAGCCTGGAGGACTGTGATCGATTCGAGCAGGGCTTCACATTCAGTGCGGACGCCGGAAGCTGCTTTGAACGCCGCAAACCAGCGGCGCTCGAGCAGTTCGGCCGCGGCGTCGCCTTCAACGTATCGGTTGATCATACCCTTCCCCCGCGTTGTCAATCCTGGCCCAACATGGTGTCTTCGAGACGCTCTATGTTCGTCATGATCCGGGCCTTCAGCGCCTCGGTGCGATCCAGGCGCTCGCGCGCCAAATCGAGCAGATCGGCGTTAGCCTCCGGGCTGGCGGCCAGGGCTTGATATTCGGCACGCGCGACGATGCTGCTTTCGTATGCCTGACGCCATTCCAGTTCCAAATCATGCATATGCGCGTCGAGATCGAGGTGGAGGCTGTTCATGGGTTCTCCCCGGACGGTGTCAGGTCTCGATGCTGACTCGCCAATGTGACGATTAGCAGACAGTAATGCGGCATTTTGTTTAAACAGAAGGCCTCGCCGGGAGACCTTCGGTAGGAATCGAAGTATCGGTCAGCGCCGCTACGACCGTGCTTGCGGAGACGAGGGGGCCATTTGGAGCCGGGCACGACCCAGCCAGGAATTGGCGCAGACCGCGACGGTGCTTGGAGCGCCATGCGGCTTGACGGGCGCAGCATGAACGATCGCGCTCCCCCCCAGCCCCAGGGCGAGATTTCTCTGGAATGCATGCCAGGGAAGGCTCCAAATATCGCATCTATCGTGCATATCCGTCTCGAATTCAGGCAGCTTGGCCGACGGGCAATACAACCGGTGCCCGAAGGACCTGCTCTTGCAATTTGGGCCAATCAATCAGGCGCAGCTGTCCGTTCATGTCTTCCACCAACGAAGTACAACTCTCGACCCAGTCGCCGTCATTGCAGTAAAGAATCCCGTTGATGTCGCGCATCTCGGCGCGATGGATATGGCCACACACTACCGTGTCGACGCCGCGCTTGCGCGCCGCCTGCGCGACGGCGTCCTCGAAGCTGCCTATGTATTGGACCGCGGTCTTGGCCTTGTTCTTCAGGTACGACGATAAGGACCAGTGCGGCAAATCGAACTTGCGCCGCACCCAGTTGATGTACGGATTTGCCGCCAACAGTACGTCGTAGATATTGCTGCCCAATTTCGCGAGCCAGGGACTGCACTTCACAACGCTGTCGAATTCGTCCCCGTGCAACACCAGCATGCGCCGGCCATCGGCGCCCCGATGGATGTACTCACGATGAATTTCGAGATTACCGAACACGGCGCCGTCGAATTCGCGGAATACTTCGTCGTGATTGCCCGGGACGAAAATAACCTTGGTGCCGCGTTTGGCCTTGCCCAAGATCGTACGCAACACATTGTTGTGCGATTGCGGCCAATACATGCTCTTTTGCATGCTCCACACGTCGATGATGTCTCCGACCAGGAACAGACAATCCATTTCGACGTGATGCAGGAAATCGAGCAGCATGTCGGCGCTGCAGCCTTTGAAGCCCAGATGGATGTCTGAGATAAAGACCGTTCGCAATCGCAGCGGCGAGGGGGTGTTACGCTCTGCCATGTCCCATCCTCCTAAAGTCTTCGCGTCCCCTTACGATCGCGATCTCTTATTACGGAGGCGTTACTCTAGAAAGAATATTTGCTTACAATAAATGCACTTGGCGGTGGAACATCGCGTACAGCAGCAGGAACGTGGCGGCTTGGTGCTCAATCCAAGGGCGGGGACCCTGGAGCGGCAAACCGGTACCCGAATCCGCGCACCGTCTGCAGGTACGGCTCATAGCCAGGTTCCGTGAGTATTTTTCGCAGCCTCCTCATGTTGACGTCGACCGTGCGCTCATCGACTTCGCTATCGCCGCCCCATACGCGTGCAAGAAGCTGGGTGCGATTGAAGGTTCTACCGGAATGCGCCATCAAGAACTCGAGCAGCCTATATTCGACCCCGCGTAGATTGAGCAACCTGCCGTGCGCCGTGACGCGATTGGTCGACCCATCGAGCACGAGGTCGTCGCAGCTGAGCACCGCGCGCGGCTTCTCGCGTGGTTGGGAGCGCAACACGGAGCCGACTCGCGCCACGGCTTCGCGCACCGAGAACGGCTTTGCGATGTAGTCGTCGGCGCCCAGGTCGAGGCCAGCCACCACATCTTGCTCATCCGACAACGCCGATAAAATGATCAGCCTGACCGCCTGCAGCACACGCGCACGGCCGATGCTCTGGATCACCTCGAACGCGGTAAGGTCCGGCATGTTCCAATCAACAATGACCAAATGTGGCGGCCGCTCCACCACGGTGGCCATGGCTGCCGAGCCGTCGGTGATGATCCGCACGGCGAAACCGGCTTCGCCGAGTTTCTGGCGGAGCGGTTCGACGGCAGCAACGTCCCGATCGACGATCAGTATCTGTCTAATGGTTTCCATGGGCTGCATGCGCAGCATCATTAGAGACACTCGAGTTTTACAGTAAGTTGACGATTTTGTGACTTTCAAAAAGACACCATCACCTCACTCCACTCCTCGGACGAGCGAACCAGCGCTATAGATCCATAGACGGCCTGGGCTTCGCGGAGTGGAGCATTGCTGCGCGCACTGAGACGGATGTATAGCCGCGCAGCGCCTCCGGCCGGCGCGCTACCTGCGTCGCGGTGTCGTCGTCCGATGCGTTCCACGCAGCGAGCAGTAGTCCGAGGGCGAGCCAATTCAGAGATGCTTCGCGCCAGGCGCCAGTGGAATGGACTTGCCATGCGGAGCCGCATTTCCATCTGGAGGCGGTCTGCCAAGCGCCGCCCGCTTTGCGCATCGAACCGTACGAAATTTCGGCCGCTGATGTCGACATGGTCCGCTCCTCGGTAGGGTTTACGAGGATGATTGTCCGGGGTGATTCGCCCAAGTTCGGGGCTCGATTCTGGCGATCCGGGGGCAATTTGTGGCAAATTCTGGCAGCGGATTTTCGGACCATTTCCTAAAAATAGGCTCCCGCCATCGACTATGATCCAGGGATGAAGAAGCACATCGCCATAGTCGAGGACGAGCCGGCTTTGCGCGAGAATTACTCGGCGGCGCTGGCGCGCCACGGCTACTCGATCAAGACCTACGGCAACCGTAAAACCGCCATGCAGGCGTTCCAGGCGCACCTGCCCGATCTTGCCATCATCGACATTTCACTCGAGGACGAGGCGGAAGGCGGATTCGATCTATGCCGCGACCTGCGCGCGCTCTCGGCCGAGTTGCCCATCATCTTCCTCACCGCCCGGGACAGCGAATTGGATGCCGTCTCCGGATTGCGCCTGGGCGCCGACGATTTTCTGACCAAGGATGTCAGCCTGCCGCACTTGGCCGCCCGCGTCGCCGCTCTGTTTCGCCGCATCGATGCTCTGCGGCGTCCGGGCAATGCCGCCGAGATCATGCGGCGCGGCGCCCTGTCGATCGACGGCGAGAAGATGCAGACCACCTGGAACGGTGCTCCGGTCACCCTGTCGCTGACCGAGTTCTGGATCGTGCATGCGCTGGCCCGCAACCCCGGGCATGTGAAGAACCGGCAGCAGTTGATGGATGCCGCGAATGTCGTTCTGGACGACAACACCATCACCTCTCACATCAAACGCATGCGCCGAAAATTCCAGCAAGTCGATCCGGCCTTTGATGCGATCCAGACGGTGTATGGAATGGGCTATCGCTGGGTCGAGTGAGCATCCGCCTGCAATTGTTGATCGTTGCGCTCACCACACTGGTGCTGCCCTGGGCGGGCTGTCAATATGCGCGGGAACTCGAGACCGCCCTGCGCGACTCGCAGGAAAAGTCCTTGCTGGCCAGCGCCGGCACCATCGCCAATGCCCTGTCCGCACAGCCGCAACGTGTGTTTCGCGATGCCGCCGACACTCGAGGCTTCGCGGCGGAGCGGGGAGATTTGTACGTCTATCCGCTGCGCAGCCAACCATTGCTGGACGGTTATCGCGATGATTGGGATGTTGCCGCAAATCCCACCTCCCTGCCCAAGTCCACGGGGCATGCCACGCGTGTTCAGGCAGGATCCACCGAACGGTATCTCTACTTGTATGTGGAGGTCGATGACCCCCACTTCGTGGCAGAACCCAGCGACGTGCATCCCGAACGGGACCGCTTCAATCGAGTCGATCTGACCTTGCAGCGGCCGGATGGCACGCAGGACTCTTATTTCTTCGGCACCAGCGCACCGGGCCTGATAGCGGCGCAAAGCGTGGTCAAGGGCGATCAGGGCCAAGATCGGGCGGTGGAGGAACCGCGTATCCAGGCATTCTGGCTCCAGACATCGGCGGGCTACCACGTGGAGGCGCGCATACCCTTGAGCTTCGTGGGCACACACCTCTGGGTCGAGGCGCGGGACGGCCTCGGGACTGGGAAATCCGGAGTGAACGCTGCCGACGTCCCGGATGGCGGCCGATTGTTTTTCACCATGGCCGGCCTCAGTGACTTGCTGGGCACGTTCATCCGCGACGGCACCCGCGCCACCGTCATCGATGCCAACGCCTTGAAGCTCGGAACCGCAGGTAACTTGCACTCGAACTCCGCAGGCGCGATCGAGGAGGATGCAGAGTCGTGGTACCGGCACTTCATGGCCGTCGATACCTCGAGCTTCCCGCTGCAGCCGTCCGCACCCGACCGGCTCGGCGGCAATAGCGTGAATGCAGCTCTCGCCGGGCGACCGTACGCGCAGTGGGTGCGTGGAGCCGATAGCCAGGAGTTGCTGCTGACGGCTGCCGCGCCAATACTGATAGACAGTCGAACGCGCGGCGCCGTGTTCCTGGAGCAGGCCGGAGATCAGCTGCTCGCCTTGCGCGATCGCGCCGTGGCACGCCTGTTCAATCTCACCCTGTTGGCCACCGCCGCCGCAGTCGCCATCATGTTCGGTTTCGCGACGTGGATCAGCCTGCGCATCGGGCGCTTGCGCAACGCCGCCGACTCCGCGGTGAGCAGTGAGGGAAAGATCCGGCTCGACATGCCGGAATCCGCCAGCGCCGACGAAATCGGCGCGCTGTCGCGCGGCTTCGAACGTCTCCTGGCGCGCCTCAACGAACACACGCAGTATCTGCGCACCTTGGGCGGCAAGCTGTCGCATGAATTGCGCACGCCGCTGACCATCGTGCGCTCCTCGCTGGACAATCTCGAGTCCGAGGGTTTGCGCGACGACCAGCGGGGCTATGTGACGCGGGCGCGGGAGGGCACCCTGCGTCTGCAGTCCATCTTGAGTGCGCTGGGCGCGGCGGCACGGGTCGAGGAGAGCATCAAACATGCCGAGCGGGTCACTTTCGATCTGCGGGAGCTGCTGTCGTCGGCCATCGCTGCTTATCGCGATGGGTTTCCGCAGTCGCGCATCGTTCTCGAGACTCCTGACGATCCCTGTTTCATTCGCGGTGCGCCCGACCTCCTGGTGCAGCTGCTCGACAAACTCATCGAGAATGCGGTGGACTTCTGTCCGCCGGCCGGCAGCATCACGGTGCGGCTGGAACGCGCGCTCGGTAGTTACCTGCTGCAGGTGCAGAACGACGGTCCGCCGATTCCGCAAGAGATCCATGGGCGGTTGTTCGAGTCGCTGTTCGAGCAGCGCCAGGCCCGCGACGACAAGCCGCACTTGGGCTTGGGGTTATACATCGTAAGGCTCATCGCCGAATTTCACGGCGGCACCGCCACGGCCGCCAATCGACCGGACGGCGGCGGCGCCCTGTTCACCATCACACTGCCCTTGATCTGAGCGTTGCTTGATCTAAGCCTTGCTTGATCTAAGCCTTGCGGCAACGGCTCCAACCGCATGCCAACCATTTGACGAACGTCGCAGGCTTACAGGGCCCGATGACGTCGCACGTGAGCAGATCCCGATTGCGCTTGATCTTAAGCTCAGTGCAACCCTTCGTGTGCGAGCAGCCAGCGCTTGCGCTCAAGGCCCCCGCCGTATCCCGTCAATGAACCGTCGGCACCGATCACCCGGTGACATGGCACCAGAATGGAAATGGGATTGCGGCCATTGGCGAGACCCACGGCCCGCGAGGCACTGGGTTTGCCGATGCGTTTCGCCAGCTCGCCATAGCTCCATGTCGCGCCATAGGGAATCTCGGTCAATTCACGCCACACTCTCTGCTGGAATGCGGTACCGGCCATGCGCAGCGGCAAGTCGAACTCGCGGCGAGTGCCTTCGAAGTACTGATGCAATTGCCGCACAGTCTCCGCCAGGGGTGCGACCGTTTCATCCTGCGTCCAGCCGTCGATGGATTGCACGCCGTGGCTGGGCTCCATGTACAGACCGGTCAGAGCCGCTCCATCCGAGGTGAGCAGCAGACGGCCGATCGGACTTTCAAGATGGCAAAAGGTATTCATGGACTGACTCCCAATGATTGCCAAAGATAATGTGTCGCATACGCTCGCCACGGCCGCCATGCCTGGGAGAGCAGGTGCAATTGCCGCTGGTTGGCGTTGGCGGCTCGCATGAGCATCAAATCGCCGCTGGGGAAGGCATCCGGCCAATGCAGTGCCCGCATGGCGATGTAGTGTGCCGTCCAGGGACCGATGCCCGGCAGGCTCATCAACGCCTCTATCTGTTCTTCGACGTTCGGCGCGAACGCCAGTATCACTTTTTTGTCGAGCACGGCCGGCGCGAGCAGCGACAAGCATCGGGCGCGGGCGCTCACGATGCCGAGCGCGACAATTTCCTCAGGGCCGACGCCGGCCATGCGCTGTGCGCTCGGCGTCAGACGATGGAGCGCGGGATAAGGAGTGGCGATCGGATCACCGAAGGCTTGTGCCCAACGCCCTGCCAGTGTGGTTGCGCCTTTCACGGACACTTGTTGCCCGAGAATGGCGCGCACCGCCAGTTCAAAGCCATCGAAGGCTCCGGCGACCCGCAACCCGGGAATCCGCCGCACCGTGTCGGCCAGCAGCTCATCCTGTACCAGCAGAGCACTCACCGCATCGGGTACGGCTCCTAAATCGAATAGCCGTTTCACACGGACTATGACCGCGCCGATGACGGGCGCCAGGGAGGGTGAGATCTCGACGTTCAGCGCGTTGTCCTTGCTGCCCTGCGAGACTGCAATCCAACCCCGATGCTCGTCGATCGCCACGGTGCGTCGGTAATGCGTCGCATCCACCGCCTCGACACCGGGGATCGCGCGTAGACGCAGATAGTCCAGCAAGCGCGTCCACGCGAACGGCGGACGAAATTCCAGCTGGCAGTGCAGCCCTTCCGGGCCATGCACGCTGCCGCGAAGCGCTCTCGGACTCAAGCCATAGCGGGATTTGAACAAGGCATTGAAACGCCGCACGCTGCCGAAACCGCTGGCGAAGGCAATCTCGGTCTGGCTCAAACGGGTTTCGCCGAGCAATCGCTTCGCCAGCAGCAATCGCTGGGTCTGCGCGAGCTCGATGGGCGACACGCCGAGCTCGGATTCGGTGACGCGGCGCAGGTGCCGGTCGCTGACGCCGAGCGAGGAGGCCAGTTCGCCGACTTTGGTGCTGGATAGAGCATGTTCTTCGATGCCCGCCATGGCGGCACCAACCAAGCGGCTCACCGCATCGATAGGCGCGAGGCCCGGCGCACGCTCCGGCCGGCAGCGCAGGCAGGGCCTGAATCCCGCGCCTTCCGCCGCCGCCGCGCTGGTATAGAAACGCATGTTGTCGCGTTTCGCCGGACGAGTCGGGCAAATGGGCCGGCAATAAATGTGCGTGGAAGTGACCGCAACGAAAAAACGCCCATCGAAGCGCCGGTCGCGGGCGCGCACCGCACGGAAACAGGCGTCGGAGTCGAGTTCCATGGCCAAAGAATAGCCAATCTGCGCCGTGAATACTCGCCGTTTTCGGACGTGGAATCGCCATCCTAGCGGACGTGCGAGCGAAGAGCATTGCTTTGGTTGATGGTTGATCGGCCGAGGAGAGGCGTGGCGCGAGTGATACGTGCTTATCTCATTCTGGGAAGGTGTCAGGCTTCAACCCCAGAAGAAACTGCTCCGCAGGCAAGCACAAAACTCCGGAGCGGCTCAATCGGTCGTCACCACGATAGAGCAGGTAGCGCTTGGCCTGAGGATAGTCCTCCGCGAAGTGGTTGAGGGCTGTCAGGTCCCTCGCGTCGATACGTTTTGCGTTCTTTACCTCAATAGCATACAGACCGGTTTCTCCGTAGACGATGAAGTCGACCTCGGTTCGTGACCGAGTCTGCCAGTAATGCAGGCTGTGCTTGGTTTGCGAGTAGTTGCACCAGGCATGCAGATGCTGAGCGACCAGCCCTTCGAGCGCTGCGCCATCCAACTCCGTGGTTGAATCGAGTGGACCGGTTGGCCGATTAGCGCGGAATACGCCGGTATCGAAAAAATAGAATTTTGGATGAGCCGCGAGTTCGCGTTTGGCGCGCTTTGTGAACACCTCAATTCGAAAGCCAAGCAACAGGTCCTCCAGGATCTCCAAATAGCCTTCGACGGTCTTACGACTTACTTGCGCTTCGCGAGATACGTTGGCTAGGTTCAACACTGCGGCATGGCTGAAGCTCATTGCCTCGAGGAATCGGGCATAGGCACCTACGTTGCGCACCAATCCTTCCATCTGCACTTCCTCGTGAAGATACAGCGCGTTATATGCTTCCAGAACCGATATAGGCTCATCCGCTCCCCACACTACCGGTAGCATGCCCTGTCGCAAAGCGGTGCTGAGCTTGAAACGCGTACCGAGCTCCGTTGCCATATAGGGATGCATGAGCTTCTGGCTCGCGCGGCCGCCGAGTAGATTTACTCCCTGACGGCGCAGCTTTCGTGCGCTCGAGCCTGTAAGAATGAACTGTGCACCCGTTTTGCGCTCGATCAGCAGATGCACGACCTCGAGCAGCGTCGGCAGCTTCTGGATTTCGTCGATGACGATTTGTCTTGCCTTCGAATTCGCCTCAACGACTTCTATGAGGTATTCGGGCGTGGCCGAGTATCGCCGCAGAACCGCGGGATTGAGGAGGTCGATCCTTAAGGCGTCGGGGTACTCGTGCGCGATCCAGGACGTTTTGCCCGTCCCACGGGGTCCGAGAAGAAAAAAGTGATCGTGGCCAGCGCGCAACCACCGTCGGATGAATGTCATCCCAGCCACCCGCAAAATGGCGACTTATTCGCCGTTATGGGGCGCATAATGGCGGAGACACCGCCATTATGCAAGACAACCCGAATCCCCGGGGCTATTGCCCCGCCATCTCCCGCACCTCGAGGTAGCGCAATATCCCCTGTGCCGCCTCGCGTCCCTCGAACACCGCGGTCACCACGAGATCCGAGCCGCGCACCATATCGCCGCCGGCGAACACCTTGAGGTTCGTGGTTTGAAACCGGTGTTGCGGGGCCGCCGAGACGCGCACGCGGCCGTTGGCGTGCAATGCAATTTGCTGCTGAACGAACCAATCGGGGGGGCTCGGCAGAAATCCGAAGGCAATGATCACGGCATCGGCTTCGATGGTCTCTTCCGTGCCCGGCACCACTTCGGGCACGCGGCGCCCACGCGGTCCTGGTGGCCCCATGCGAGTCTCGACCAGCTTCACGCCCTGGACCCGGTCGGAGCCCACGATCTCAATGGGCTGCTTGTTGAATAAAAAGGTGACGCCCTCTTCCTTGCTGTTCTTGTAGTCGCGCCGCGAGCCCGGCATGTTGTCTTCGTCGCGCCGATAGGTGCAAGTGACGCTGCTGGCACCTTGACGGATCGCGGTTCGGTTGCAATCCATTCCCGTGTCGCCGCCGCCGAGCACGACGACTTTCTTGCCGCGCATATCGATGAAGCCGGCCGTCTCATCGCCGATACCCATCTCGCGATTGATGTTCGATATCAAGTACGGCAGTGCCTCGTGCACGCCGGGAAGATCTTCCCCGGCAAACCCTCCTTTGACGTAGGTGTAGGTGCCCATGCCGAGAAACACCGCATCGAATTCCTGGGTCAGGGTCTCGAACGAGATATCACGGCCGACGTCGACATTCAGACGGAATTCGACGCCCATGTATTCCATGATCTCGCGGCGCTTCTCCACGACGTCCTTCTCCAGCTTGAACGGCGGGATGCCGAAGGTCAGCAGACCGCCGATCTTCGAGTAGCGATCGAATACCACCGGAGTCACGCCGTTGCGCACCAGAATGTCGGCGCATGCGAGGCCGGCCGGCCCCGCTCCCACGACGGCGACTCGCTTGTCGGTGCGTATCACGTTCGACATGTCCGGCTTCCAGCCCTGCTTGAATGCCTCGTCCGTGATGTATTTCTCGATGGCGCCGATGCTCACCGCCCCGATGCCGTCATTGAGCGTGCAAGCGCCCTCGCACAGCCGGTCCTGCGGGCAGATACGGCCGCACATTTCGGGGAGTGAATTGGTTTGATGCGACAACTCCGCCGCTTCGAACAACTTGCCGTCGTTCACCAACGCCAGCCAATTCGGAATGTAGTTGTGAACCGGACACTTCCATTCGCAGAAGGGGTTGCCGCATGCAATGCAGCGTCCGGCTTGGGCTGCTGCCGTCTCTGCGCTGTACTGCGAATAAATTTCGCGAAATTCCTTGGTGCGCACCTCCACGGCAAGCTTGTCGGGGTCCTTGCGCGGAATATCCAGAAATTGCAGGTGTTTATCGGTCATGAGAGTTTCTTATAGCAACACGCGGGGCGCTCAAGCGGCGCGCCGCAGATTTTCCAAGAGGGAATCGATGGCCGCCGCCTTGGGCTTGACCACCCAGAACCTGCCGATGTAGGTTCGAAAATCATTGAGCAATTGCGCGCCCCACACACTGTCCGTGGCATCGACATGCTGTTCGATCAGACCGCGCAGATGCTGCACGTGGATCCCCATGCCTTCGGGCGATACGCGGTGGATGTCGATCAATTCATGATTGTAGCGATCGACGAAATCCCGCTCCATGTCGAGCACGTAGGCGAAACCACCGGTGAATCCGGCGCCGAAATTCACGCCGGTGCGTCCGAGCACGCACACCACACCGCCGGTCATGTATTCACAGCAATGATCGCCCGCTCCTTCGACGACGGCGAGCGCCCCCGAATTGCGCACCGCGAATCGTTCCCCGGCCGTGCCCGCGGCGTACAGCTCGCCACCGGTGGCGCCGTAAAGACAGGTATTGCCCATGATCACCGTCTCGCGCGCCACGAAGCTCGAGGCCGCGTGCGGCTTCAGGACGATCTTCCCCGCCGCCATGCCCTTGCCCACATAGTCGTTGGCCTCTCCCTCGAGATGCAGGTGCAGACCGCCGGCGTTCCACACGCCGAAACTCTGTCCGGCCGAGCCGTTCAAGGTGACGATGAGCGGTGCCGCGCTCATTCCGGTGTTGCCCCAACGCTTGGCTATTTCCCCGGAAACCCGCGCGCCGATGGAGCGGTGGAAATTGCTCACGGCGTAGGAGAACTTGCCCCCCGACTTGGCGGCAATGGCATCGCGCATGTCGCTCAGCATCTTCTCTCCCAGCACGCCCTTGTCGAAGGGTTCGTTGTGCGGGTCGACACAGTACTGAGGTTTACTCGATACCAGCGCGGAATTCGCCAGCACCGGCGACAAATCGAGCTTGCGCTGCTTGGATGTCTCGCCCGGCAGAATCTCCAATAATTCCGTGTGCCCGATCAATTCCGTCAAGCTGCGCACGCCCATGGACGCCATGATCTCGCGGCATTCCTGCGCAACGAACTTGAAATAATTGATCACCATCTCGGGCAGCCCGATGAAGTACTTGGTCCGCAGCACATTGTGCTGCGTGGCCACGCCCGTCGCGCAGTTGTTGAGATGACATATCCGCAGATACTTGCAGCCCAATGCGACCATGGGCGCGGTGCCGAAGCCGAAGCTCTCGGCCCCGATGAGCGCTGCCTTGATCACGTCGAGACCGGTCTTGAGGCCGCCGTCGGTCTGCAGGCGGACCCGGTGCCGCAATTCATTCGCGCGCAGAGTTTGATGCGTCTCGGCCAATCCCAGCTCCCACGGCGTGCCCGCGTACTTGATCGACGACAGAGGACTCGCGCCGGTTCCGCCGTCGTAGCCGCTGATGGTGATCAGATCCGCATACGCCTTGGCGACCCCCGCGGCCACCGTACCCACGCCGGGCTCCGCCACCAGCTTGACCGACACCAGAGCGGTGGGGTTCACCTGCTTCAGGTCGAAGATCAGCTGCGCCAGATCTTCGATGGAGTAGATATCATGATGCGGAGGCGGTGAAATCAAACCGACGCCGGGGCGCGCGAATCGCAGGCGCGCGATCATGTCGTTCACCTTGTGCCCGGGCAACTGCCCGCCTTCTCCCGGTTTCGCGCCCTGCGCGATCTTGATCTGCAGCACCTCGGCATTGATCAAGTACTCCGGAGTCACGCCAAAGCGACCGGAAGCCACCTGCTTGATCTTGGAATTCTTTTCCGTGCCATAACGCACGGGATCTTCGCCGCCCTCCCCCGAATTAGAGCGCGCACCCAGGCGATTCATGGCGATCGCCAGCGCCTCGTGCGCCTCGGGAGACAGCGCGCCCAACGACATTCCCGCGCTGTCGAACCGCGCGATGATGGCCGAGATCGGCTCCACGTCCTCGAGCGGTATGGCGTCAGCACGGGGATTCAACCGCAGTAAGTCGCGGATGCACGATACCGGCCGCTCGTTGACCAAGGCGGCGAACTCGCGATATTGATCGTAGTCCCCGGCCATCACCGCCGACTGCAGCGTCGCGATGACGTCCGGGTTGTACATGTGGTACTCGCCGTCGTGCATGTACTTGAGCAGGCCGCCTTGCTCGACATTCTCGCCTCTGTCCCACGCGCGCCTCGCGAGGTGATCGGCATCGGCCTTGAGGTCATCGAAGTCCGCGCCCTGAATACGGCTCTCGGAGCCTTCGAAGCACATGTCGACGACTTCGTCGCTCAAACCGACGATTTCGAACAACTGCGCGCTGCGGTAGCTCGCAATCGTGGAAATGCCCATCTTGGACATGATCTTGAACAATCCCTTGCGGATACCGCGCCGGTAGCTGCGGCCGAGCTCCTGCCGCATGGCCGCTTCCATTTTCAACGCGCCCTTGCGCATGAGATCGAACAATGTCTGATACGCCAGATAGGGGTACACGGCGGTCGCGCCGTAGCCGATCAGGCAAGCGAAATGATGCGCGTCGCGCGCCGTGCCGGTCTCCACCAGAATGTTGCATTTGCAGCGCAGCCCGGTCTTGACCAGGCGGTGATGTACCGCGCCGGTGGCGAGCAGCGCGTGGACGGGCACCTTGCCCCTGACGAGATATCGATCGGACAGCAGCAGCACGATCTTGCCATTGCGCACCGCGGCTTCCGCTTGATCGCAAACTCTCGACAACGCGGTCTTAAGATCGAGGTGCTCGTCGTATTGCAGATCGACGAACTCGTTCGGCACCCCGGAATCCGCCAGCGCCACGATCTGCCGCAACTTGCGTTGCGAGAGCACGGGCGATGAGAGGACGATTTGCTCGGCGTGCTGCTGCGCCGGGACGAAGATATTGCATTCGGGACCGATCTGCGTCTGCAGCGACATCACGATGCCTTCGCGCAGTGAATCGATCGGCGGATTGGTGACTTGCGCGAACTGCTGCCGGAAATAATCGTAGAGAGAGCGCACTTTCTTCGACAGCACGGGCATCGGCGTGTCATCGCCCATCGAGCCGACCGCTTCACTCTCGTCTTCCGCAAGTACGCGGATGATCTCGTCGCGTTCCTCGGCCGACACGTTGTACATTTTCTGGAACACGGCCAGCGTGTCGCGATCGAAGGGCTCGGCCGCAAGCCGCGGATCGATGAGATCGGTTTGCAGATACCGCACGCCCTTCTTGAGCCACACTTTGTACGGATGGCGGCTCTTCAAGAGGTCATCGACCCGCTTGGTGTCCAGAAGTTCGGATGTCTGAAGATCGAGAGCCAGCATCTCGCCGGGCCCGAGCTTGCCCTTCTTGACCACGTCCTCGGGCTTGTAGTCCCAGACGCCCGCTTCCGAGGCGATGGTGATGTGCCGATTCTTGGTGATGACCCAACGGGCGGGACGCAGGCCGTTGCGATCCAACGTGCAGCAGGCGTATCGGCCGTCGGTGAGCACGATGCCGGCCGGCCCGTCCCAGGGTTCCATGTGCGTGGCGTAATACTCGTAGAACGCCTTGAGGTCCGGATCGATCATATCCACCGACTGCCACGCCGGCGGCACCAGCATGCGCATCGCGTGCATGGGATCGAGACCGCCGACGAGCAGCAGTTCCAGCATGTTGTCGAGCGACTGCGAATCGGAGCCGGTCAATGACACCACCGGCAAAATGTCCGACAGATCGGGCAGCACCGGCGAGCGAAACAACGGGCCGCGCGCGACCGCCCAACTGCGGTTGCCTTGCACCGTGTTGATCTCGCCGTTGTGGGCTAGGTACCGATAGGGATGGGCCAGCCGCCACTGCGGCAGGGTGTTGGTGGAAAAGCGTTGGTGGAACACCACCACCGAGGCTTCCATCCGCGGATCTTTGAGGTCGGGGTAGAACTCGGTCAGGAATTGCGGCATCACCATGCCCTTGTAGACGATGGTGCTGGCCGACAACGAGGGTATGTAGAAAACCGGATCGCCGGCTTCCAGCCGCTTTTCGGCGCGCCGGCGCGCCAAGTACAATTTACGGTTGAACGTCGCCTCATCGAGGTCGGCACCCGCGTTGACGAACACCTGTTCGATGGTCGGCACGGTCTTGAGCGCCTCCGAACCACACGCTCGAGTGTCCACGGGCAGGGCGCGAAAGCCGGCGACCTGCAGCTTCTCGAGCTGCAGCTGTTCGACGAGTACCTTGCGCGCGTGGGTCGCCAAACCCGAATCCCGATTCAGGAATACCAAGCCGGCCGCAAACAGCGGCGCCAACGTGAATCCCGACTCCGCGGCCACCGCCCGCAGGAAGGCAGTCGGCTGCTTGATCAGAAGACCGCAGCCATCGCCGGTTTTGCCGTCGGCCGCAATCGCACCGCGGTGCGTCAGGCGATTGAGTGAGCTGATGGCCGTCTGCAGTACCCAATGGCTGGCCTGATCGTCGAGACTGGCGATGAGCCCGAAACCGCAGGAGTCCTTTTCATAGGCCTGCCGGCAAAGGCCCCAATCCCCGATACGTGGATCCCCGCCGCTGCGGTCCGGCTTGAGATCTGCCATGTCCCGATTCGCCATATCTTGCGCCCATGCTAAAGCCTGCCCTGCAGCCGACCCGCAGAGCCTTTCAAAAACAATGACTTAAATCGGTTCTGGGCACTCAAAAATTTGCAGTGCCAAGTTGGGGCAAACGCTGCTGAGCGCGCCTGTGTATGCGGCCCATGATACCTACGTGAGCATCACCGTCAATCGCCCACCGCCGCGTATGCAAGGACGAAAGGCAGTTAGCTCATGCAATTACCGTATATCCGCCGTGCAATCGGTCGGTGCAATCGCGGCACGAGGCAGTTGGCATCGCATGCGCTTCATCGGCATTTCAGCCTGCGATATAGCGCTCCAGCTGCTCGATGTGCTGGCTTTGCTCCTGGATGACGGCCTTGACCAAGTCGCCGATCGAGAGCATCCCGACCACGCGGCCGGCCTTTACCACCGGCAAGTGCCGGAATCGGCCCTCGGTCATGAGTTCCATGCAGTGATGCACCGTGTCCTCCGGCGTCACGCTGACGGCGGGGGAGGTCATGATGTCGCTCACCGGTGTGTCGTGCGAGGAACGGTTTTTCAGGATCACCTTTCGGGCGTAATCGCGCTCGGAGATGATGCCCAGCAGCGACCCCTGATTCATGACCAAGAGCGCGCCCACATGCCTGGTTGCCATGACCTCGATGGCTCGCAGCACGGAATCCTGCGGCGAGACGGAGAAAACCTCGGTGCCCTTTATCCTAAGCAATTGACTCACGGTTTGCATGGTCCCCCCCTTAGTAGCTGCGATCGGGGCGCTGAGCGCTTACGGATCTGACTATACTCCGGCCCAATCTCAGGACAAGTAGCTCCAAACGGCATGAAAGAACAGGATTTCGACCCTCCCGTCGCCCCGATGCGGCCCCATTCTGTTGCTTCGCCGCACGGCCAAAGAGTAGACCCCTACTACTGGCTGCGCGACGATGAACGTACCAATCCGGAGGTGTTGGCCTACCTCACCGCGGAAAATACCTATCGCGAACGATGCATGAGCGCAGGCAAGCCGCTGGAGAACGCGCTCTATGAGGAAATCGTCGCTCGGCTCGAGCAAGACGATTCCAGCGTGCCATACCGCAAGTGCGGCTACTGGTACAACACGCGCTTCGAGGCAGGCAAGGAGCACCCCATATTCGCGCGGCGCAAAGGTTCGATGGAAGCCCCCGAAGAGATCTTGCTCGACGCCAATGCGCTCGCGGTGGAACACGACTACTACCAGATCGGCGCGGTGGAAGTCTCGCCCGATTCCGCATGGCTCGCGTTTTGCGAGGATACGGTCGGCAGACGCCAATACACCCTGCGCTTCAAGAATTTGCGCACCGGCGAGATCCTCGCGACCGCGATCCCCGACGTCGAGTCCGACCTCGCCTGGGCAAACGACAATCGAACCGTTCTGTATGTCGAAAAGGATCCCGAGACATTGCTCGGCCTGTACGTCAAGAAGCACCTGCTCGGGACGGACCCGAGCCACGACGTCCTGACATTCGAGCAAACGGACAAGAGTTTCTACACGGGCGTGTCCAAATCGAAATCCGATCGCTTCATTTTCATCTCCATGGAAAGCACCGTGTCTTCGGAATGGCGGTATGCGCGCGCCGACGATCCCGCGCTCGAGTTCAAGACCTTTCTGCCGCACGAGCGCGACCACGAATATCAGCTGGAACATCTCGGCGGCGCGTTCGTCATCAGAACCAATTGGGGGGCCAAGAATTTTCGGCTGATGCAGGTGCCGATCGGCGGGGAGGCCAACCGCGCAGAGTGGCGGGATCTGATTGCGCACCGCGATGATACTTTCATCGAAGACTTCGACGTATTCAACAGCTTCCTCGCGGTTTCGGTCCGTACCGGCGGTCTTGCAAAAATCAGCATCGCCCTCTGGACGCCCGGCGCGACGCAGATCAGCGCGGAGTCCTTCATCGCGAGCGACGAAGCCGCCTACACCACGTCGATATCCACCAATCCGGAACTCGACACCGAGCTCGTGCGCTACGCGTATTCCTCGCTCACCACGCCGACGACCGTTTACGACTACAACGTACGCACCGGCGAGAAGATTCTGCTGAAACGCGATCCGGTGGTCGGCAACTTCGACCCCGCGAGCTATGAAACCGAGTTCCTGTTTGCGACGGCGCGCGACGGCACTCGGATACCCGTGTCGTTGGTGTACCGCAAGGGCTGTGCACGGGATGGGACCGCGCCGCTGCTGCAATACGCCTACGGAGCGTACGGTCTGTCCACCGACCCGAGCTTTTCATCGGCACGCCTGAGCTTGATCGACCGCGGTTTCATTTATGCCATCGCACATGTGCGCGGCGGCCAAGAAATGGGCCGCGCCTGGTACGACGATGGACGCAAGCTGCGCAAGATGAACTCGTTCGCCGATTTCATCGACGTCACGCGTCATCTCGTTGCAGAGCGCTACGCCGACAGGGAAAAGGTGTTTGCGATGGGCGGCAGCGCCGGCGGTTTGCTGATGGGGGCGATTGCGAACCTGAGTCCCGGCGAGTACCGCGGCATCGTCGCGCAGGTTCCATTCGTCGATGTGGTCACCACCATGCTGGACGACAGCATCCCGCTGACCACCAACGAATACGACGAGTGGGGTAACCCCTACGAGCGCGAGGACTACGACTACATGTTGTCCTATTCACCCTACGACAATATCCGGGCGCAAAGCTACCCGGCGATGTTGGTCACCACCGGCCTATGGGACAGTCAGGTGCAGTACTACGAACCCGCCAAATGGATCGCCAAGCTCCGTGCCCTGAAGACGGGGCAAAACCCCGTGCTCCTGCACGTCGACATGGAAGCTGGCCACGGCGGCAAGTCAGGTCGTTTCCAGCGTTATCGTGAGATCGCGATGGAATACGCCTTCTTGCTGGGCGAGGCGGGAATTCGTGAATAAAAAAACGCCGCGATCGGGGGAAGCTTGATCGCGGCGCCAAGATCGCCTTGAGGCGGGAACGAAAACTCGAGCTCTAAGCCGCCGATACCTCCGACACCTCGTAGCCGACTACCGCCGAGGTGGCCGGATCCACGATGGGAGAACCTTGGCGAAACCAGGCTGCGGCAACGCGCGTAGCGGAAGCCACACGGGAATCGATCCCTTCGAGCGCGAACTGACCGTCACCGCGGCGTACCAACAATGTGGCTTTGCGGCTCCCCTGAGGAACCAGCATTGCGATGATTTGCGATTGCATCTCGAATCCTTCCGTAGCCTTGAGAACTCACTCTTGAAGTGAAGCAAACTGCGTGCCAGAAGGTATTCCAACAAATTCAGGTGGTTACAGGGCCACCCAAGCTTGGGCGACTGACCAAAATTGTCAGTGATGACGCAGACTGCCCAAGCGTACGGCTCTCTAATGCGCGGGGTGGATCAGTACACAGGCCTGTGATTTGGCCTTCAAGGAATTGCAAATCGCGCGCGCATGTTTCTCCGTAAGCCCCGCGACTTGCAAGCGATACAGCGTGCCTGACACGGTCTTCTTCGGTGCAACGGTCGGCGAGAGCCCGGCCAGAAGCTTGGGATAGGACTTCGCCAAGTTTGCCCAACGCTTGTTGGCGGCATCGGCGCTCGACTTGAACGCTCCGAGCTGTATGCCATAGGATCCCGCCGATGCCGCCGGTTTCGCCGCCTTGGCGGGCGACGCAGGCGGTGCCGGCGCCGGTCCCGGCGCCGATGCGGTGGTGGGTGGCTTCGCAGCGGCCGGCGGCTTTGCAGCGCCGGGTGCGGTGGTGGCCATGGGCGGCTTTGCGGCGGCAGCGGTGGCCTCGCCGGCTGCAGGATTGCCGGGAGTATTCGCCGTTTCTGCTCCGGCAGGTGTCGCGTTCGACGGTGCCTGGGCCAATGTGAAATTTTCCACGCGGATACGCGCTTCCTCGGTCCATTTGCCTTCCGGGTACTGTTTGAGGAACGCTTGATAGGCTTCTTGGGTATCGGCGTCGCGCGCCTTCTGCCAGTCGCGTCTCCTCGTAGAGTTCCTTGACCCGGGCCTGGGCCTGGGCCGTGAATTCACCGCTCGGATATTTCTTTATGAATTGCTCATAGGAATCCGTGGTGTTCGCCGCCCGGGTTTTTTCCCAGTCGCTTTGCTGGCGGCTGCAACCGGAGAGGCCGAGCAACAACGCAAAAGAGACAGCAATGACCGCTTTGTTCATATCCATGTCCACACTCGAGAGGGGTTCCCCGATGGGGACACATTCTACTTCGATTCGCGATGTATCGGCGACGCCAAGCTCGTCACAACACGGGCTGCCTCGAATAGTGTAATAAGCCCCCATGAGCGAGCAAAAACGACGATTCTTCGAAGGGAATCCTGCGACTCCGACTTTTATCGGCGCCGATTCCGTGTTCGTCGGCAATATCCGCGGCTCAGGGCATTTCGTGGTATCCGGCGAGGTGCATGGCGACGGTGATTTGCAGGGCGGACTCAATCTGTCCGCCACGGGGAGCTGGCACGGCTTCATCCAGGCGCAACAGGCGATCGTCGCCGGCAAGATCACCGGAGGCCTCAACGTCAGGGACAAACTGGAAATCGGCTATACCGCAGTGATACGCGGCAAAGTCAGCGCCCGAACCATCGCCATCGCCAAGGGCGCCATCGTCGACGGCGAAATCGAAGTCACCTCGGGCGCGCCCGTGCTGCAATTCGAGGAAAAACGCGAAGAGTGAGGCGCCGGGCGTCGAGTCTACGTGATGTCTGTCGCCATTCGCGGACAGCCAATCAGGTACTGATCGTCCTAGCGCGATTTCCGCAACTCAAAGACAATGAAACAATACGATGTAGTCAGTCGTCGGCGGAGGCATACACGGAGCCGGTGTATTGCAGGCGGCTGCGGCCGCCGGCCACAGCGCGCTGCTCATCGAACGGTGCGGGCTCGCCAGCGGCACATCCAGCCGGTCGAGCAAACTGATTCACGGTGGGTTGCGCTATCTCGAGTCCGGCCAGTTCGCGCTGGTGCGCGAGAGTCTGCGCGAACGCGCCATTCATCTGCGAATCGCCGCCGAACTCGTCGAGCTCAAACCATTCTTCATTCCCGTCTACCGCGACACGCGGCGGCGGCCCTGGCAGCTGCGAGCTTGGCTTGTGGATGTATGCGCTGCTGGGCGGGTTCGATGCCAGTACCCGCTTCGGCACCGTGCCGAAACGCGAATGGCCGTCGCTCGACGGCCTCGAGACCGACGGACTCGCAGGCCGTCATCCGCTATCACGATGCGCAGACGGACGACGCCATGTTGACCCGCGCGGTAGTGCAGTCGGCGCTGTCGCTGGGTGCCGAGCTCGCGATGCCGGCGAAGTTCGCGGGTGCGACGCTCACGGAGGACGGCGTCGCCGTGACGTATAGTCAAGACGGTTCCGCCGTGCAATGCATGGCGCGTGTGCTGGTGAATGCGGCGGGCCCCTGGGCTCCGCACGTCGGCGCGCGCGGTCCTGCCACCCATCCCGACTCCGGACGTGGATCTGGTGCAGGGTACGCACATCGTGCTGCCCTTCGCAGTGACTGCCGGGATCTACTACGTCGAAAGTCCCACCGACGGACGCGCCGTCTTCGTGATGCCATGGCATGGCGCAACCTTGATCGGCACCACCGAAACCCCCTATCGCGGCGAACCGGACGAGGTCCACCCGCTGCCCGACGGAAGAGGAATACCTGCTCGCCGTCGCGCGCCACTATTTCCCGGCCTTCAGGCATCTGACCCGCGAACACATCACGCAGCGATTCGCAGGTCTGCGCGTCCTGCCGGCCGCGACCCAGGCGGCCTTCGACCGATCGAGAGAAACCATATTCAGCACCGACCGTGAGTCCAAACCGCGCGTGCTCGGCATCTACGGCGGCAAACTCACCGGCTGGCGCGCCGCCGCCGCCCACGTCCTGGAGCGCATCGGCACGTCGTTGCCCGCTTGCCCCAGGCGGGCCGCGACGGATCAATTGATTTTGAGGAGACCTAGCTGACATCCTTTCACTCCTCACCAGCATCAATGCCGGAGTATCCGGCACGGAGAATCCTGATGATCCAGAATGGCCTGGCGGCGCTGACCTTGCGCTGATCGCGACTCTCGCGCACGCCGACGATTACCTGAGTCCCACCAACGAACGCGTCCGCTCTGTCGCTCGGCGTCATGCACCTGTCGTCGACGACCGACATTCGACTGGACAGCAACCAGGGATTGCCGGGCACGTCGATCAATGCGGAAAACGTGCTGGGCTTGGATAGCTCCGACTTCGAACCCAAATTTCAGGCCATGGTGCGGGTCGGCGAGCGGCACCGGCTGCGTTTCGACTATTTCACGCTGGATCGAACCGGCGCAGACGACCCTCGCGTGCGCCCATCGTATTTCGCGACGTGGTGCTGCAACCCGGCGATCCGGTGCAGACCAACTTGAGCATGCGCACGCTCGGCATCACCTACGAATATTCCTTCATACATCGCGAAAAATTCGAGCTCGCCGCAACCGTCGGCCTCAACGACACGGACATCTCGGCCCGGCGCGCGTGTCCACGCAAACCCGGCACGTGGATCAGAAGGAAGATCAGGCAGGTCCGTTCCCGACGATCGGCCTTGATACCACCTATGTGCTCAGCAAACGATTTTATGTCGACGCCCGGGCGCAATACTTCAAATTGGCCGTCGACCACCTCGACGGTTCTCTGGGCTTTTACGAACTGGCCGCGCTGTACCGGCTCCGCGCCAACGTGTCCTTTGCGCTGGGCTACACCGCGGCGAAGGCGACTCTGACTTCGCGCCAGACGAGGACTTCGGGGTCCTTCGATTTCGATTCCAAGGGCCCGGAATTCTTCGTGCGGGATCGCCTTCTAGGAAGCTCGCTAGCGTTCCGGATCGCAGCTTCCGCCGCGAACTCGACCCGATTATTGGCGGCGGCCGCGCGATTCCACTCGCCCGCGGTCAGCGACTCGATGCGCGCCGGATAAGGCGTACTCGGACGCACGCTGCCGGCGTTTTCGATGGCCACCGTGATCGCCCCCGCAGTGCGCTGGCGCACGCCGGCGATCAAATTGGCGAAGGCCAGCGATTGGCGCTGCTGGCCCGACAGGGACTCCTCGAAGGGATTGCCGACGACATCGCACTTGCTGGCCAACGAGCTCGCGCTGGCCGGCGTGAATCCGTCCGTCGCGTTGCCGCTGAGACAGAAAAGTCCCGACAGGCTAGTGATCTTCACGACGCCGTGAAAACCCTGCGCTTCGAGTTTCGCCAGCAGCTCGCGCAGTACATCGAGACGGCCGCGGTCGAAGGGGATTTCGCCGTAGGGGACCGGTTCTGTGCGCGGAGGGATGGGCGGCGAAGCGGCCACGCCGGTCGCGCCGCTCGCCGCCGCGTTGCCGGCGGAGACAGCCGCCAATGCGGCGGTGAGATCCTTGACCGAGGCGGAAAGGTCGAGGCGTGCGCGCTGCAATTCGGCGTTGACCGACGTCAAACCGGCGACCTCCGCTCGTGATTTTGCCAAATCATCGCGCGCAATGAACCAACATGCCGCGAATGAGACCGCGGCGACGCTCGCCGCGGCGACCCCGGCGGCCCAATGCCAATTCGGCGTCGCCGCGCGCGGCGCGGGCACCGCGATCTCCGGCAGACGAACAGGCGCGGAGTCGCGCAAGTCGCTCACGATGCGTGAGGCGAAACTGTCGAGACTTGCGACGATGAAGCGTCGCAAGTCTACCGCCTGGTCCTTTACCGCGGTTTCGAGCCGGCGTCCCCAATCGACGGTTGCGTCGGCGGCAGCGGCGGGCGCTCTCTCGACCGGTGCGCCTCCTTCCAGCTCCACCGGCGCCAGCGCGGCTTCGCTCATGTCGCGCCGATCCGGCAACAAATGTAATTCGTACAATACCTTCGAGACATCGACCGGACGCACTTGTTTCGGTAGGACGCCCATGGCGCCGAGCGCGCGCGCTTGACCGACGTACAGTTCGCCCTCTTGCGAGGTGTACATCATGATGGGGATCATGGCCGTCTGCGGATTGCCCTTGATGGCCTGCACCGCCTGCAATCCATCCATGCCGGGCATGAGATGGTCCATGAAAATTGCGTCCGGGCGGTTGTGCTTCAAATATTCGATGGCTTGTTCGGCTGATTCCGCCATGTCGACTTCAATGTCGTACTTCTCGAGCATGCGGCTCAAGATGACGCGAGCCGACTTCGAGTCGTCGACTACCAATGCGCGTTTGCGGGCCATACCAGTAGTGTATCGCAGTCCCCACGATGCCGGATGCGGGCCCCCGACTCTGTCGCGCCTCGCTGACAGATTCGCGGCGGCGCATTCAAACGCCGCCGCGAATCCTCGGCGGGTCCGCTTGGTGTGCAGAACCACCGCGGTCGTCCGGCTGAAACTTAAGGGGCGGGCTCAGCGCTCTGTGATTCTTTGTTCTGCGCAATCCACGTCAACGCGGATTCCACGTCGGCGAGTTCGCTGGCGGTAAACCCCTCTATTCTGACGCCGGTCGCTTCCGCCTTTTTCTTGGCGAGTTCGGTGCCCGCGACCGAGTGTACCCACACCAGACCGCGGCGCACTTTAGCCGTGAACTTTTGCTGCTTTTCTTCGGTCATGTTTCCTCTCCTTAAAATGCCTGGACTTGGATCCGGCACGATACACGACTAACACGGCCGTGCGGAACCTCCGCCGGTCCGCTAGGGAGCCGAAATCGCGCGCTCCAACCGCGCACTGTAGGCGTTGAGAGCGCGCGAGACCACCCCTATATACCGATTGGCTTCATCCCAGCGGCGCTCCTCGATCGCCTCGCGAATACCCGGCAGCGTCTTCACGCCGTATCCGGTATGGAGTCCCGGTGCATAGACCATGTGCTGATACCATTCGCGGCCGGGCAATCCATGCGAATCGGTCAGGGATTGCTCGAGTTCCGTCAGCGTTGCATTCACACGTTCCTGTGCCGCACCGGCGCCTGGGTCGCTCACGGCTTCGAGCCGCGCATACGCGATGTCGAATGCCTTCGCGGCCTGTTCGAGCTTCGCGACGGCGTTGTCGAGTTCGGCGAAATTCAAGTAGGGAACCTCGGCGGCCCGCGCCGGCGCCGCGCGCGGCTTCTTCGGGTCGGCAGCCACCTTGTACGCGTCGTCGTCCAGCAATCTCGACAATTCGCGCGTCTTCACCCGCATGCCGTCGGCAAGTTTGTGCAGCTCGTCGTCGTACCCCGCGATGGAAGCGGCGAAATCGCTTTCGCGCGCCGGCAACAACTGCGCCTGTGAAGCTCTCAGCATCAGACGGCCTGCGACCTTGGCAAGGGCCACACCGTACTCGAACGTGGGATCGACGAAACGGCGATAGTGATCGAATGAATCGTAGGCGGAATGGTAGACGCCGTACTCCGTTTCGCCCGCGAAGCCGACATCCAGGGAACTCACTCCCAAGTGCTGCAGGAAGGGCGTGAAGTCCGACCCCGAGCCGAGCGCACCGAGTTCCAGATCGGCGCTCGAGTTGCCGTGACCGCCGGATTCGTAATTGTCGACGTGTTCCTTGGCCAAAGCCCGCGCCAAAACGCTCACCCCGGTTTCAGGGTCCTTCACGTCGCGCGCCGCCTCACTGACGAAGTGCTGCAAACCATGACTGCCGCTCGCGCCGAGGTATCCGCGGCCATTCGTGTCGGAATTGATATAGAGAGCGGCCTTGGCCTTGAGTTCCGCCGCGTGCAGCTCAACCCATTCGGTCGACCCCAACGAGACCCGGCTCTTCACCGTCCCAGCTTGCGTAGACCAGCGTGCGGCGCGGTCGCCACCCTTCCTTGAACAGTTTACCGATCGCCTTGGCCTCGGCCATCAGGGCAACTTGTCCGGCCAGCGGATCGGTCGCGCCGAATACCCAGGCATCGTGATGATTGCCGCGCACGATCCATCGATCCGGTTCCTGGGTACCGCGGATCTTCGCGATGACGTCGTACAGCGTTTTCTGGCCCCAGTCGGACATCACTTTGAGATGCACCTTCGCCGGGCCCGGACCGAGATGATACGTAAGCGGCAATCCGCCACGCCAGCCTGCGGGCGCGACGCGACCCCCGAGCGCAGCAAGCAAAGGCTCGGCCGCCGCATAGGAGATGGGCAACACCGGAATCTTCAGGATGGTTTTGGCATCTTTGATCGCGAGTCTCTTGGCGTCGGCCGTGGCGCCCACGCCGGGGGTCAACGGATCTCCGGTGTAGAGCACCAAGTCCTGCACCGAACCGCGCTGCACGGCGTCGCTCGGCCGATAGCCGCCCTTGGGATAGGTGTCGCCCGCGCCGTATCCATCGTCGCGCGGATCCGAGTAGATCAAACAGCCCACGGCACCGTGTTCATAGGCGAGTTTCGGCTTGAGCCCGCGCCAGCCGCCGCCGTATCGAGCCAACACGATGCGGCCCTTGACGCTCACGCCCTGCCGTTCGAGTTCCTGATAATCGTCCGGCATTCCTTGATTGACATAGACCAGTTCCGCGGTCACGTCGCCGTCCGCGCCGTAGACGTTGTAGGCCGGCAGCTCGTCCTTGGTTTTCGATGAGGTGCCGTCGCCTGCGACCGGCGGCTCGGTCAAGCGCGCGACGAAATGCGTCGGCGCGACCAACTCCACCGCTACTTCGCGAGGCGTCGGGTACAGCACGGAAAATGTCTCGATGGACGCGTCCCAGCCCCATTCGCGAAATTTTTTCAGCTGAAATTCCGCGTTAGCCTTGTCGTGGGCCGAACCGACATGATTGGGCTCGGAGGACATCTGCTCCATCCACGAGCGCAGATCCGCCGCCGACAGATCGGAATCGAAACGCCGTTCGAGCTCCGCCTCGGCGGCCGTGCCAGCGGCGGCGAAGCCTTGGATCTCGGCCGCCCCCGCCGATGGTTCGGCTCCGGCGGCATATGCCGCCACACACACGGCCATGCACGCTGCCGCGAAGGCCGCCGCGCGAGGCGCCGCGAACGAGATCAGTGCGCCGATTTCGCGCGCCGGCCGCGCGCCTCGACGCCGTGATGCTGCTGATGTACTTACCGCGGCCGACATCTTCCTCTCCCCGCCATTAGTCGCGGATGCCCGTGCCGCGGTTCAAGAGTGTGACGGCCAGCGCGAACATTCCCCCGGCCGCGAATACCATGATCCCGTAGGCCAGCCGCAAATCGACGTCCGTCGTGCCGAGAAAGCCGTAGCGGAACGCGCTGACCATGTACAGGATGGGATTGGCATGCGACACGACGTGCGCCCAGCCGGGCAACATCGTGATCGAATAAAATACGCCTCCCAAGTAGGTGAGCGGCGTGAGCACGAAGGTCGGGAACCAGGAAATCTGGTCGAAATTCTTGGCGAACAGCGCATTGATGAAGCCGCCGAGCGCAAACACCATGCTGGTGAGCAACACCGCGGAGATGACCGCAAACACGTGCGTGAGCGCAAGACGCGTGAAGAATAGCGAGACGATGGTCACCACGGACCCCACCAGTACGCCGCGCAGAATGCCGCCGCCCATGTAGCCCGCCACGATCAGCCAGTTCGGCAGGGGCGAGACCAGCAGCTCCTCCAGGTGCTTGCCGAATTTCGCACCGAAGAACGAGGACACGACATTGCCGTATGAATTGGTGATCACCGTCATCATGATCAGGCCGGGCGCGATGAACTGCATGTAGTCGTAGCCGCCCACCTGGCCCACCCGCCGGCCGATCAAGCTGCCGAAGATGATGAAGTACAGGGTGGCGGTGACCGCCGGAGGCACGATGGTCTGCCCCCAGATGCGCACGATGCGGCTGAATTCCCGGATGATGATGGTTTTGAAGCCGATCCACTCGGTACGGGCACGCGAGGCGGGCATTTTCACGACTGCAACGCCGCGGCGTCTTTGGCGCGCCCGCCGGCAGCGCGGCCGTCGACGAGACGGATGAACAGCTCTTCGAGCCGGTTGACCTTGTTGCGCATGCTGTTGACCGCGATTCCCTGCGCCGACAGTTGCGCGAATATGTCATTGAGACTCTGCGTCTTCGACATCTCTATTTCCAGCGTATGGGCATCGGAGAGCACGGCGGTGAACCCCGACAATTGCGGCGGCGCCGTGTGCGCGTCGCGCAAATTGAACACGAATACTTCGGTCTGCAGCTTGCGCAACACATTGGCCATGCTGTCGCGTTCGATGATGTTGCCGCCCTCGATGATGGCGACGTTGCGGCACAAATTCTCCGCTTCTTCCAGATAGTGCGTGGTGAGAATGATGGTGGTACCCGCATCATTGATGTTGCGCAGAAATTCCCACATGGAGCGGCGAATTTCGATGTCGACACCCGCAGTGGGCTCGTCCAAAATCAACAGTTTCGGCTCGTGCATCAAGGCGCGCGCGATCATCAGGCGCCGTTTCATGCCCCCGGAGAGCGAGCGGGCGATGGAATTGCGCCGCTCCCACAGTTGCAATTGCTTGAGATATTTTTCCGCGCGCTGCTTCGCGAGCGGCCGCGGTATACCGTAGAACCCGGCTTGGTTGACGACGATGGTGAAGCAGGTCTCGAACATGTTGAAATTGATTTCCTGCGGCACCAGGCCGATGCAGGACTTGGCCACTTCGAGTTCCCGATCGATGTCGTGCCCGAACACCTCGACCACGCCGCTGGTCTTGTTGACCAGCGAGGTGACGATGCCGATGGCCGTGGTCTTGCCGGCGCCATTGGGCCCCAGCAATGCGAAGAAATCGCCCTCGTCCACCGTAAGATCGATGGCCTTGAGTGCTTTGATACCGTTCTTGTAGGTCTTGGTGAGCTGGCGAAGGACTAGGGCGTGCATAGGAGCCGCGTAGCCTAAACCTCGCGGGGCCCCGCCCGCAACGCCAATCATCGCCGCCCCATTCTCAGGGGTCCGGCAACCGCGCCGCGGCGGCGAGTTGCAGGCCGTAGAGTTGGACGCGGCGCAGCCCCTCCGGGTCGGCGCGCGACGCCGCATCCGTGAGCGCGCTCCAATAGGCCGTGCAGCCGCTCCATCTTGCGGATAAATGCACCGCTTCGGATGCCACCAGCGCGGGCAGTTGATTGACCGTGATGCTGCGGAATGCGGTGGCGGTGGCGCCGTTCATCCCCAAGAGCAGCTGGGCCTTGAGGCCCGCGGTCGAGGCAACGTGCCAGGCATAGAACAGCGCCAGGCGCACGAAGTTGACCGTGTCGTCGTCGACCACGGCTCCGTCCGCAACCCGCCAGATCTCTGAATGCTGCAAACGAAATCGCCAATGACCGTCGTCCTGGAAGCGCAAATCGAACAGCGCATAGGGACAGCCGGCGGCCGCGGCCCGCTGCGCTGCGGACAGCTGCGCCACGCGCGCGCCCATCCAATCCGCGGTCCGCGCAGCGGTCAAATCCAAGAATCGATGATTCAGATCGCGTAACGATCCTAGTATCTCGGCAGACCAGTGCGATTCCTGCGCCCAGCTGCCGACGAATGCATCCTGCATGACTGCCTCCCGCTAAAATCCGCTTTAAGTGGGGTTGTTGCACGGCGCCTGCGCATTTCACCGCAAATGCAGCGGTAATCACGCGCCGGAACCATGGCAATCACGCTATCTTTGTGATTAATTTCTGTCAAATTCATTTTGAGCCTAAATCAAGGGAATTGCAGCAAGGAGGAGCCTGTCATGAGAGTGTCTGATGACCGCTACACGAGGGACCGCCAGCGCCTGGATCTCGCGCTGCGCTTGATTCGCCACGAAGCCCGCACGTTCACCATTCGTCAATGGACGGGACTGTCCGACGATCGAATTCGAAAACTGTATCGCAGCTACGTGATGAATCACGATGCGCGGCGCGTCTCCAGGCATCGCGGCAAGTCGCCGCGCCAGGCTGCTTTTTTCTTCAGGAATGCCGAGCTCAACTTTCAATCGGTGCAATTGGCGAGTCTGTACGTCATGTATGGACTGCTGTGCGGCACGGATGGGGGACGCCTCGAGCCGCGGTATCGAGTCGGATCGCTGGAGTCGGGCACCTTGCTCTGTCAGGCCTACGAGGCGTACCTCGAGCTGCACGCGCCCGCGAGCATTTCCTTCGAACATGCGTGGTTTCTGCTGCTCGCGCTGGCTCGGCGCGACGAAGTCGGAATTTCACGCTGCGGGGTGTGCGGGGGAGTGCGGCTGCGCGACTTGCTGGCCAAGCACAAGCTGGCCTGCGCCACGTGCGGTCCCTATGTCTGCGCGGCCGAACCTTCGGCCATGGGTGTCTCGGCGCGCGCGACCGCACCCGCGCCGATCATCAGTTACGCCGGGCCCTGCTAGAATCGGAGGATGCAGCAAAGGAATATCTTCGCCGGTCCCTACCTGGACCGCGCCGCCCATTTGCGGCAGGATCCTGCGTGGTTTGCCGCCGCGCTCGCCGATGAGCGCAGCCGCGCGATACCGATATGGAATTCGCGCAATCTCATTGCCGAGGGCGACACTCCACGCGCGGCGTACTTGGAGCTGACCCACATTGCGCCTGAGCGGCGCAACGACGCGGACTTGATCTTGCTCGGCCGATTCGGCGACACCAGCTATTTCACCTACGAGATCGAATCGATCGAACCGCCGCCGTTGCTGCCGGGAACCCGCTTCGAAGATCTGCGCGTCCTGGCTTCGGTGCTTCCGATCGGCGAAGCGGGACTCCTGGGGTATGCCCGCGCCATAGTCTCCTGGCGGCGGCGGCACCGCTTCTGCGGCGTCTGCGGTGCGAAGACCGTGGCCGCCAGAAGCGGACACGTGCTCGTGTGCACCAACCCCAGCTGCCGCCACGAACAATTCCCGCGGATCGATCCGGCCGTCATCGTACTGGTCAGCGATGCGGAGCGTGCCCTCTTGGGACGTCAAGCCTCCTGGCCGGCCGGACGCTACTCCACCATCGCAGGCTTCGTCGAACCGGGCGAGTCGCTCGAAGATGCCGTAGCGCGCGAAGTATTCGAGGAAACCGGCATCGAAGTCGACCGGATCGAATATCACTCCTCCCAGCCGTGGCCATTCCCGGCGTCGCTGATGCTCGGGTTCACCGCGCACGCGGTGACCACGCAGATACATCTGAGAGACCAGGAACTGGAAGACGCGCGCTGGTTCACGCGCGCCGAACTCGCGTCGGATGGCGCACGGCTGCCGCCGCGCCAATCCATATCGTTCCGTCTGATCGAACACTGGTTCGATGCCGGGGGAGAAGCGCGTTTGCGCGACATCCAAGGGAGTGCGCCCTGGCCGCAATCGCGTTGAGCGCAAGCCACTCGATCCTTGCCTTGGTGCTGGAAACCGGCGCCGACGCGTGGGCTCTGCATCATTAGGCCGACCTCGCGTGCCCGGTGACCTAGGTAACCTATCCGCGTCGTGACCTATTCGGGTGATGGAACTATCCGCGTTCCCAGTGACCCGGCTTCAAGCGCCATCCGTCACCCTGACGCACCCACTGATGAGCGACCCAATGATGCCCGGGATTGGCCGGCGCCCAGCGGCCCGGGACCCACTCGTGGCGGCCGCCCACCCAGTTCCAGTAGCCGCCGATCCACACATATCCAGGTGAGGGAGCTACGCCAATGACCTCCACACGCGGCGGCGGCGGCGCCAACAGGACCACCCCGTCCGCATAGTGACCCTGATCGGGAGCGACCACGCACCCCGCAAGGGCCATCGAAAGCACGAGCCCGGATGCGAGACTCGCGCCCCACCACTTGCGCTGATTCATGACGGTAACCCACGTGTTGTAGGAAGGTAGCGTTAAGTGACGTCCTTCGCCTTCCATCGTTGACGGAAGCCGTACCGTGGAGGATAGCGTCCCCGGCTACAGATCACCACCCGTGAGATCGCCACCCCGGCCTGTCTTGGATTTATCATTGCGGCGTCTCGACAGACGCTGGTAGGGAGGGCTGCCGAGGCTCATCATCGGACACGCCAAACGGGCCTTCAGGCGATACATGGCCTGGTCCGCTCGATGCAGCAGCACATCGGCGCTTTCCCCGTCGTATGGATACATCGACTCACCGATGGCGGCGGTCAAATGCTGTTCATTGCCTTGAAACCAGTAGGGTAAAGCCACTCGCTCGCGGATCGCATCCGCCACCCGCGTCACGGCGGCCGCATCCGGCACGAGCGGAAGCACCACGACGAATTCATCCCCGCCATACCGGCAAACGAGATCGTCGGTGCGCACCCGTGCTGCGATACGCGTTGCCACCGTGGTCAGAATTTCGTCGCCGGCAACGTGCCCATATTCATCGTTGATGGCTTTGAAGCCGTTCAGGTCGATGAACAGCAAGCCCACGCATTGGGATTGCCGTGCAGCCTCATCGATGGCCGACCCCAACAGTTCCAGCATACGCCGCCGGTTGTACAAACCGGTGAGACCGTCACGATCGGCCAGCCGCAAAGCCTGCGCCTCGCGCTCCTTCAGTGCAGCAAGCTCACGAACCAAGTGTGCATTGGTGGCGCGCAGGATTTCCAATTCGCTCCGCTCATCGGTGCGATTTCGAACCACACTGCGCAGGGGGGGCGCAGCGGGCGGCATGACCTCGTTATTCAAGAACATCTTGCCGTGACTGTATGCCATAGTGGAGTTCCTAGTGAATTGCGAGCGATTCTCGCGAACGCACGCAGTGCCTGCGATCGGCAGTCGGCGTATCAACATGTAAGATTTCACTGACTGGACTGGCCGCAGATCAACGACGGAGGCCATGAATGTCCTACACCGCGGATCCTCGGGTGCTGTTCGCGGCCGAACGCACCCTGCTCGCCTGGCAACGCAGCGCCATCGCTTTGATGGGCTTCGGCTTCGTCGTCGAACGGTTTGGCCTATTTTTGCAGATGGTGTCTCACCGGCCCGAGTCAGGGTCCCAGCGCGGATTTTCGCTCGGCCTCGGGGTTCTCCTGCTACTGATCGGGGCGGCGGTCGCCCTGATTTCGGCTCGGCAATTCCGCCAGGTCCTCAAGGACTTGGATCCTGCGGTGGTTCCCCCGGGTTATTGGACTCAGGTGGGCGTGGCACTCAATGTCATCATCTCCCTCATCGCCCTGGCCTTTGCCGTGCGCTTTCTGTGGCCGAACTACTGACGAAGCGCCCACCGATTCGGGCTCGCCTCCGGCCGGTCAACCCCAGGGGTGCTGCGCCGTTGAGGTCGCATGAATGGCATCCGAGGTACCGATCATGGGACGGGCGGTTGCGCCCTGCTCGCGGGCGGAGCCGTGCGCGGCGGCCGCGTGGTGGCCGATTGGCCCAGGCTTGCACACGCAGCCCTGCTCGATGAGCGCGACCTGCGGCCGACTCTCGATTTGCGCAGCGTGTTCAAGACCGTGCTCAACGAGCACATGCGTGTCGACGCGAAGACTCTTGCCACCCGAATCTTCCCGGACAGTAGCGGCGCGCGCCCCCCTAGAAGGGCTGATACGCGCCTAGACCTACCTTCGGCGGAGGCTAGAACGCCAAGGGCTCTGTACCGGGATTCGTCGGCGAATTCGATGTCTCCGAGACCGGCAACGAGGGCGGTGTTGCCATTGGCTCCGGAGTCAGCGGCGCTGAGGTCTTCGGTTTGGCCAAGCGCGGCTTAGGCATGCTTGGCTTGGGCGCAGCCTTCTTGGCGACGGGTTTGGCCTTGGGTTTAGCCTTAGGCTTAGCCTTGGGCTTGACCTTCCTGGGCGCAGCTTTTACGGCCCTTTTCGCAACCTTGAGCGCTCTCCCGGTCTTCTTGGCCTTGGCCTTCACCGGCCGGGCTTTCTTTTTCGCGACGCTCTTCTTGGCGAGGCGCTTTGCCTTTGCCACTGGACGCTTCTTCGACTTGCTCTTCTTTGCCATGGTCACTCTTCTCCTAGAGATCGTACCGAACTCTCTGTGAGAGTAGCCCCGAAAAAGTCTGCTGTCATCTGCGCGTGACGCTGGAGTCAGCTACAAGGATTGCGTAGGCTGCCCGAGTGTTGCCGACCGAACCCATTCGCCCGCTGAAAGATGTCTGGTTGAGACCGAGACGCGTGTTTCGTGAATTGGCCACTCGACCCGTCGGGATTACCGACTACTTGCTGGCATCGGCTCAGGGCATAGGTAATTTCCTTGCGCTGTACCGGACCGAAGGAGCCGGAGTACACAATAGCGTCGAAAGAATACTTGCAAATTCCTTTGCATACGGCGCTATCGCGGGCGTGGCAAGTTTGTTCTTGATGGCCGTCATCTATAAACGACTGGGGATTCGCGCCGGCGGGAAGTCGACGACCAACCAAGTCATTCATGTCCTCGCCTACGGGAGCGTACCCATGGTGGCGTCGCTCGCGATGTGGGTGCTGACCGCGCTGCTCGCCGGGGAGGCCACCTTCGTCGAGACTCCGCGAGGCGATATCGAGGGCTTTCTCGTGCTGCTGCTCCACGTGCAGTTCATCTCCTATGTTCTGCTATTGATTTGGAGCATCGTGCTGCAAGTGATGGGTTTCAGCGAAATTCAGGGCCTCGCCACGCGCAAGGCCTTCGGAGTGTGGGTGCTGGGACAGATCATCGGATTCCTGGCCTCCCTGTTCCTGGCCCTATTGGTGGAAGCGCTGTTCCCCGGCGTCCTCCTCCACTTCATCCCGCAGAACTGACGGCAGGCAGCAGCGCGGCACCGTCCTCCCCCGGCGACCCAGCATCCGGCGTCGCATCGGACGACGGCGCGGCCGGCGGTTTGGGCGCGGCGGCACGCTTCCGTGGCGCGGGTCGCGGCGGTGCGGCGGTTGCCTTGGGCGCGCCGGGCCTCATCGACGGTACGCTCACCTGCGGCGCGGCAGGTGGCTGCGCCGCCGCGGTTTGCTTCGACGTGGCAGGCTGCTGCGTCGCCGCGGCTCGCTTCGACGTGGCCGGCTGCTTCGTCGCCGCGCGCCGCTTCGCAGGCACGTTCCGCTTCGGCGTTGCGGGCCGCTTCGGCGCCGCTGTCACCTTCGGTGCGGCGACGGAAGGTGTCGTGGACCTTCGCGTCCGGGAAGCGGCACTCCGCGGCGGTCGTTTCGATGACTGGGAAGCGGACTTGGGTTTCGATGACGTAGGTCGCGGTGTCGCGGTGCGGATCCTCGTGCTGACCGCCGCTTTTTGAGGAGCGGTTTTGCGTGCGCGAGCCTGCAATGCGGCCTGCGCTGCTTTGGCTCTTTTTCTTGCCTGTTTGGCGGCCTTTTTTATTGTTTTTGCCAGTTTTCGGACGCGCTTCAGCACGTTCTTGGCCGCGCGGACCTGCTGCTTGGCGGCGTCGGCCCGCGCGACGGCTTGCACCGCCTCAGCGTTCAGTCGTTGCGCCGCAACAGCGTGATTCGCGCGTGTTGATGGAGAAGTTGCCACTGTGCGCGCCTCGCCAAATGGATGGTGGCCGCTGAGCTTAGTCCCCGCGGCTCAGCCTGTCACCCGTCGGACGCTTCAATATCGCGCCAACGTCTTCAGGGTAAAACGCGGAATAGGAAATCGCGAATGTCGGCAACTTCGGCGGCGCACACGGCGTGCGGCATCGGATAGTCATGCCACTCGACCGCATATCCCTGCGTCTTCAGGAAATCGCGCGACTTCACCCCCAAATCCATGGGCAGGACGTTATCTCCCTGGCCATGGGCCATGAATATCGGAGTGGCGTCGTTGGCCGCTGTGCGCTGGGCGGCGAAGCTGCTTTCCATCGGCAAATAGCAGGACAACGCCATGACGCCCGCCAGTTTTTCCGGAAAACGCGGTGCCGTATACAGTGATACGGCACCCCCTTGCGAGAACCCGGCCAGGACGATGTGATTCGTCGGGATGCCGCGTCCGCTCTCCCTGGCGATCAGCTGCTCAATCTGCGCGTAGGTATCGCGAAAGCCGGTCACGTCCTCCGCGGCTCTGCGGTCCACCCCCTTGAGGTCGTACCAGGCTCGCATGGACATGCCGCCGTTGATGGTCACCGGACGAACGGGAGCATGGGGAAACACAAAGCGCCATGCGCGTTCACCCCGGCGCACGATCTCGGGAACGATGGGTTCGAAATCATGTCCGTCGGCGCCCAGACCGTGCAGCCAGATCACGGCGGCGTTCGGCTTGGTCGCGGTCTCTACTTCAATGGTGTCCAGCATCGGCGGTAATGTACTAGGAAAAGCTCCGCTGTTGTCGCTTTATGCCCGGCGGTTATGTCGAAACCGAATCGCGGCGGTTTGGATATCATCGCGGCCATGCCGATCACCCTCGATCATCTGCGCCGTTACGCCATCGCGCGTTCGCTGTTCAAGCCGACCACCCTGAAGCGCGCAATCGACAAGCTGGGTTTCGTGCAGGCAGATCCCATCCGTGCGCCGGCGCGCGCGCAGGATCTGACCCTGCGTCACAGGGTGGCGGGCTATCGCGTGGGAGATCTCGAGCGGCGCTATCCCAAGCTGCCGCTGGAGGAGGACTTCTTCGTCAATTATGGCTACCTGCCGCGGGCGCATCACCTATTGATGCACCCTCGAACGCCGCGAACGGTCTGGACACCGGTGCGCGCCGCGCAGGCTGAGGCCGTGTTGGAGTTCATCCGCACACGCGGCGCCGTGCACCCGCGCGAGGTCGACGCACAGTTCGCGCATGGCAAGGTGACCAACTGGTTCGGTGGATCGTCGAACGCGAGCACCGAATTGCTCGATGTCATGCACTACCGTGGGCTGCTGCGCGTGGCCCGTCGCGAAGGAGGCACTCGGCTCTACGAGGTGCGCACGGACACGGCGGGAGTGCCGGAACCGAGCGCCGTGCCGCCGGACCCGAGCGTCGCCCATTCGCGGATGGACGCTCTCGTGGATGTGATCGCGCACAAATACGCGCCGCTCTCGGCGAGCACCTTGAACCAGCTGATCAGCCACCTGCGTGGCGGTGTACCGCAATGGACGGCGCAACGCGGCGAGGCACTCGTCCGCGCCAAACGACGCCTTGCCCACGCGCGCGTCGACGGCATCGACTGGTACTGGCCGGCCGCAGACAGGCCGCCGTCGCTCCGGTGGCGGCCTGACGAGAGCGTGCGCCTGCTCACGCCCTTCGACCCGGTCGTCTGGGACCGGCGTCGCTTCGAAGTTTTCTGGGGATGGGCCTATCGCTTCGAGGCCTACACGCCGGCGCCGAAACGCAAACTCGGCTACTACGCGCTACCGCTGCTGTGGCGGGACCGAGTGATCGGCTGGGGCAATGTGACGGCGGCCGACGGCGGCCTGCGTTGTTCTTTCGGGTACGTCACGGGCCGTGCGCCGCGCGATGCGGCCTTTCGGGAGGGTCTCGAGGCGGAACTCGCGAGGATGCGCGGCTTCCTTGGCATGGCGGGGTAGCCTTGGCGCGGCAGGGGTCGCCTGCCGTGCGAGCCGCGCCAGCCGCGAAACATCGGCGATCCGGCGGGTTACCCGAGAGTCTTCTCGATGTCGTGGCGGGCGAATCTGCGGCGTATTGACAGCGCGTGCATTTTTATGCAGAGTATCTGCAACTTTATGCATAGAGCTGTGTGATGCTGCGTTCCGATGATGTCGACCACAACAGCGCCCCGGCGCGCCGCTCCATGCTGGCAAAGATCATTCGCGAGCAGGTCGTCGGACGGCAAACCGAATTGGTGGCCATGCTGCGCAAACATGGTCACATCGCCACCCAATCGAGCGTCAGCCGGGATCTGCGCGAACTGGGCGTGGCGAAAATGGGCGATCGCTATGTGCTGCCCGATGCCGCCGCTGCGCCGAAGAACGATTTCTCGACCCTCAAACAGTTCGTCAGCGCCCGCTTGACGGCCGGCACGAACCTGACGGTGTTGAAAACGACCGTGGGCTCGGCGCAGAGCGTGGCGGTCGCCATCGACACCGCGCGCTGGCCCGAGGTCATCGGCACCATATCCGGCGATGACACCATATTCATCGCCACGGCCGGCGCGCGCGAGCAGCGCAAGCTCGCCGACCGTCTTCTCGCCATCTTCGGACGCTAAAATCCAATGACATCGACTTCAAGGCAGGGCGCCGAGCCCATACTTTTGGCTTTTTCCGGCGGCCTCGACACGTCCTTCTGCGTCCCCTGGCTCAAGGACACCTACCGGCGGCCGGTGATCACGGTGACCGTGGACACCGGCGGCATCGACGACGCCGCGGCGCAGTCCTTGGCGGAGCGTTCGGTGCAACTGGGCGCCATCGAACATCATCTGATCGATGCGCGCGCCGCCTATTTCGAGCAAGTGCTCAAATATCTGCTCATGGGGAATGTGCGCCGCGGCGGGGTCTACCCGCTGTGTGTCGGAGCGGAACGCGTATTGCAGGCGCAGACGATTGCGCAAATGGCGCTTTCGCTGAAGACCCAGATGGTCGCGCACGGCTGTACGGCCGCGGGCAATGATCAGGTGCGCTTCGAGGTGGCGTTGCGCACCTTGGCGCCGGAACTCGAGATCGTGGCGCCGGTGCGCGACCGCGCCTTCAAGCGGCCGGAGCAACTCGAGTATCTCCAAGATCACGGCCTGCCGATTCCGCCGTTCGGCGCTGCGTACTCGGTGAATCGCGGACTATGGGGGGTCACCATCGGAGGCAAGGAAACGCTGACATCCGAGGGCAGCATTCCGGAGCACGCGTGGGTACTCTCCAAGGACGCGTTCTCGGCGCCGCGCGCCGCGGAGCGCCATGTGATCGCGTTCGACCGGGGCGTTCCGGTCGGCCTCGACGGCAACGCGCTGTCCGCCGTCGCCATCATCGAGCAATTGGAATTATTGGCCGGCCCCTTCGGCATCGGCCGCGGCATTCACCTCGGCGATACCGTGATCGGGACCAAGGGGCGGGTCGCATTCGAGGCGCCCGCAGCCGACGTGCTGCTGACGGCCCATCGGGAGCTCGAAAAACTGGTGTTGACGGGCAAGCAGGCGCGCATCAAGGACTTGGTTGCACAGCCCTACGGTGACCTGGTGCACGAGGGCCAACACTTGGATCCGGTTTGCCGCGATATCGAGGCCCTGCTGTTGTCCTCTCAAAGTCGCGTCAGCGGCGAAGTCAGGGTCTTGTTCCGGCCGGGCTCCGTGTTCGTCGAAGGCGCCACGTCGCCATACTCGCTGATGGCGGCTTCGAAAGGCGTTTACGGCGAATCGGCCGGCGAATGGACGCCGACGGATGCTCTCGGCTACTCGAAGATGCTGGCCCTGACCGGCGTATTCTACAAGCGTGCAGGCGCGAATCAGGCGACCCGCGCGGGCACACCGTCCTCATCACTTGGCCAGGCGCAATCGCCGGGCCAGGCGCAGGCGCACGACCAGTGAGCGGCATGCGAACGGTGGTCGTCGATAAAATCGCCTCCGTTACGCAGGCCTGTGGTCTGTCGCGCGAGGTTCGCATCGCCACCGACATTCCCTGCGAGGAAGGTCTGGTGGTCGTCGTCGAAATCCTCAACAACAAATCGAGCTACAACACGCTGGAGCTGACCAGCGGCCGCATGGCGAAGGTAGCGCGCGGGGACGTGGTGGTCGGCGCGTTGGGTCACCGCAAGGCCTTGTTCGGCTACTCGGGCCACATTCCGACGACGCTCAAACCCGGCGACGTCATCCAAATGTTGAACATCGGCGGTGTACTCGGCATCTGCGACTCCGCAACACCGGACAAGGGCAAGCCTTTCGATTGCAAGGTTTTGGGCGCCGTGCTGACCTTTCCGTATCTCGGCGAGCGCATCGGGGTGCCTGCCAAGGCGGGATACAAGGCGCTGGATTACGACGCCGCACTCGACGTGCGCGGCGTACCGGTGGTGGCGCTCGCCGGCACCTGCATGGAAGCGGGCAAGACCGCGGCGGCCTCCGCCATCATCGCGCGCATGCGCCATCGCGGCCTCACGGTGGACGCCTTCAAAGCGACCGGCGTTTCGCTGCGCCGTGACATTCTGGCGTTCGAGGACTCGGGCGCGCGGCGTACCATGATTTTCACCGATCTGGGCATAGTGACCACGACGCCAAAATGCGGCCCCGCCCTGACTCGTACCATGCTCACGGAAATGGCCGGCGGCCAGCCGGATGTCATCGTGTTCGAATTGGGCGACGGACTCTTGGGGACGTATGGCGTGGAATCCATCCTGCGTCAGCAGGACATCAAGGCGGCGCTGACCGCCGTGGCGTTGTCGGCCAATGACCCGGTCGCCGCGTGGGGTGGCGTCAAGTTGCTGCGCGAGCGCTTCGGCATCGAGCCGGCCGTGATCACCGGTCCGGCGACGGACAATCAAGTGGGGATCGAGATCATCCGCGAACAGATGAACGTGGAGGCATTCAATGCCATCAGCAGTCCCGCGGATCTCGGCGATCACATCATCACCCGGCTGGGACTGAGCCGCGTGCGCGCACCCAAGGCGGCAGGCGAATGAATGATGCGACTCCTGCGATCGTGCTCGGGGGCACCGGCTATGTGGCCGGTGAGCTGCTGCGCCTGATCGCAGGTCATCCGCAGCTCGACGTGGCCGCCATTCTTTCGGATAGTCAGCCCGGTGCTCCGGTCGCGGGCGCATTCGCGCATTTGCAGAGCGCCTATCCTGCCTTGAAGTTCAGCGATATCGATGAGATCGAATCGCTCATACGCCGCACGCCGCGCTGCGCCTTGTTCTCTGCGGCACCCCACGGTGTTGCCGCTGCCATCATCGATCGACTGCTGACGGCCGCTGAGGCAGCGGGCACGCGCGTGCATTGTGTCGACATCTCGGCCGATTTCCGCTATCCGACTCCCGGCGCCTACGAGGCGGTGTACAAGCACGCGCACGGCGCGCCGGCGAGAATTCGGCAATTTACCTGCGCCGTGCCGGAACATCTGCAGAAATCGCCCACGCCGCATGTCGCACATCCGGGATGCTTCGCGACCGCGACGCTGCTCGCCTGTGCGCCGCTATTGGCGCTCGGACTAACCGATACGCGTCTGTTCGTGACCGGCATCACCGGCAGCACCGGTTCCGGGCGCAAGCCGATCGATGGCACCCATCACCCGCATCGGCACAGCGATATCTACAGCTACGGCGCGTTGAGTCATCGCCATGTGCCGGAAATCATCGCCTGCGCGAAGCTCGCCACCGGTGTCGAGGCGGAACTCAATTTCGTGCCCCATTCCGGCCCCTTTGCGCGCGGCATCCATGTCACCGTGCAGGCGAGCCTCAAGAAGCCTCTCGGCACGGCGCAGGCACTGCAAGCGCTCGAGTCATATTACCGGGACTGTCCTTTCGTGCGCGTCGGTGACCTCGCGCCGCGGGTCAAGGATGTGGCGACCAGCAACTATGCGAACTTGGGCGTGGTGACCAACGGTAATTCCATTGCCGTCATGTCGGTGCTCGACAATCTCAATAAAGGCGCGGCGGGCGGCGCCATCCAATGGATGAATCGCTTGTTGGGCCTCAACGAGACCACCGGCCTCACCACCCCGGCGCCCGGTTGGACCTGAGGGGCAGACGCAGTCAATGGACACATCGCTGACGACATCGACGACCCAGGCTCTGAACGGGCACCTGGCGCAAGTGTTTGCGCAATATCCCATCGAAGTGGCGCACGGCGACGGCGTCTGGCTGCACGCGCGCGATGGCCGCAAGATTTTGGATTTCTACGGCGGACACGCGGTCGCAGGCTTGGGTTACGGGCATCCGCGCTGGCTGGCGGCGCTCGAGCGCCAAGCTCGGCAAATGGCCTTTCAAACCAATGCGCTGCCCATGGCAATCCGCGAGCGCGCCGCTGCCCGCTTGACCAAGTTCGCCGGGCTCGGTCTCGATACCGTGTTTTGGATCAACAGCGGAGCCGAAGCCAATGAGAATGCGCTGAAGCTCGCTTTCAAACTGACCGGCCGCAGCAAGATCGTGGCGCTGGTACAGGGCTGGCACGGCCGAACCGCCGCCGCCGGCGCCGCGACCTGGGGCGCGCTCGAAAAATGGTACGGCTTTCCGCGCACTCCCTTCGACGTGAGCTTCACGCCGCGCGACGATCCCGCCGCCGCCGGTCAGTTCATCGACCGGAACACGGCCGCGGTCATCGTCGAGCCGGTGCAGGGTGTCGGCGGCGCCTATGATGTGGGCAAGCCGATGTTGCAGGCGCTCAGGCAACGCTGCGATGAGGTCGGTGCCTTGTTGATATTCGACGAGGTGCAATGCGGAACGGGCCGTACCGGCGCGCCCTTCGCGGCGAATTTCTACGGAGTCACCCCGGACATGATCACTGCCGCCAAGGCCCTGGGCAACGGCTTTCCGGTATCGGCGCTGTTGTTGTCGCGTCGCATCGCGGGACAGCTCAAATACGACGACATGGGCACCACATTCGGCGGCGGCCCCATGGCTTGTGCGGTGGCCGAAGCGGTGATCGACACCATCGAATCGGAGTCGCTGCTCGCGAACGTGCGCCAGGTGTCCGCCTATATCCGTTCCAGCTGCATCATCGGCCCGGTCACGGGCATGCAAGGCGCGGGGTTCCTGTTGGGCCTGAAGACCTCGCGTCCTGCCAAGGAAGTGCAGGCGGCGCTGCTCGCCAAGAACATACTCACCGGCACCAGCGCAGATCCGCACATTCTGCGCCTGCTGCCGGCGTACATCTTGAATGAGGGCCATGTGGATCAACTGAGTGACGCGCTGGCGAAAATATCGGCATGAAGCGCTTTCTCGACCTGGCCGATTTCAGCCGCGAGCAAATCCTCGATCTGCTCGCGTTCGCAGAGACTCTGCAGGACAAGCCGGATCCGCGGGCGCTCGCGGGCAAGATCCTTGGCCTCGTGTTCCTCAATCCGTCATTGCGCACTCTGGCCTCATTTCAGGCCGCAATGGCGCGGCTCGGCGGCAGCTCCTTCGTGATCACTCCGGGCCAAGGCACGTGGCAACTGGAAACCCGGCTCAACGTCATCATGAAAGGAGCCCCCGCCGAACATATCCGCGAGGGCATACCGGTGTTGGCGTCGTATAGCGATGCGCTGGGCGTGCGTGCTTTCGCCGAAGGCAAGAATCTAACCGACGATCTTGAACGAAACCTTGTTCACGATGATCGATGAGCTCTGCGACAAACCGCTGATCAATCTGGAGTCGGCGATGAATCACCCGTGCCAAGCCCTGGCGGACTGGCGCACGATGGACGAACTTCGGGTACCGACGCGGGCCAAGTTCGTGCTGAGCTGGGTGTATCATCCGAAGGCACTGCCCCTGGCGGTGCCCGCGGCCACCGTACACATGGCGGCCATGCGCGGCATGGAGGTGGTGGTGCTGCGGCCGGATGGCTTCGCCCTGCCGCCGCAAATCATGGCCGAGGCGCGTTTGGCCGCGGCCGGTGCCGGTGGTTCGGTCACCGAGACTTCCGATCGCGCGGCGGCGCTCGCAGGTGCCAACGTGCTGTACGCGAAGGAGTGGGGCACCACCACGTACTACGGCGACACGGAGGCGGACTCGCGGCTGCGCGCCGATCTGTCCGATTGGTGCGTACGCGAGCGCTGGTTCGCGGGCGCGTCGCCCGACGCCAAACTCATGCATTGTCTGCCGGTGCGCCGCAACGTCGCGGTCGCCGACGAAGTTCTGGACGGCCCGCGCGCGGTGGTCAAGCGCGAAGCCTTCAATCGTCTGGCGGTGCAGATGGCCGTTCTGCATCGCATGCTGGCTTGAACCTGCCGTTTGCGGAGTATCTCGATGATCATGAGCCGACCTGATCCCTCCGTCGCCGTACGCGCGCTCAAGAGCGCGGCACCGTACATCCGCATGTACAAGAACAAGGTGTTCATCATCAAGGCGGGCGGCGCGGTATTCAGCGACGAGATGTCGACCCGCGCCTTGATCGAACAAGTGGCGATCCTGCACCAAGTGGGCATCAAGACCGTGCTGGTCCACGGCGGCGGTCCGCAATTGGACAGCTTGCAAGCGACGCTGGGGCTGGAAACCCGGATGATCAACGGCCGGCGAATCACGGATCAGAAGTCGATCGACGTCACCGCCATGGTGCTGAACGGCTTGATCAACACGCGCATTCTGGCGATCTGCCGGGAGCTCGACATCGAGGCCATCGGTTTGAGCGGCGTCGATGCGGGGTTGATACGCGCGCACAAGCGCCCGCCGGTGCGTGTCGCGGACAGATTCGAGCGAGACCGTGGATTACGGATTCGTGGGCAACATCGATTCGGTCAATGCCGGGGTCATCAACAAACTGCTCGACGACGGATTGATGCCGGTCGTGAGTCCGTTGTCGGCGGACTCGAACGGCATATTGCTCAATATCAACGCCGACACCGTTGCCGCAGCCATCGGCGGCGCCCTGTCGGCGGAAAAACTCGTGCTATGCACCGGCGCGCAGGGGATTCTCGAACGTGTCGAGGACCCGAGCTCGGTGGTTTCGTACACGGACATCAAGGGCTTGAAGCGCCTGCGCGACCTGGGCGCGCTGAAGGACGGCATGCTGCCCAAGGCGGCCGCGATCGAGAACGCGATACGCGGCGGGCGTGCGCCGAGTGCACGTCATCAGCTACAAGTCCGCCGATAGCTTGCTGGCGGAGATCTTCACGAATGAGGGAACCGGCACCCTGGTGGTGGCGGACCTCACGGCGTTGAGCCCGGCGGAACAACTGAGCGCCTCGGGCACTTGAATGATTCATGGCGGCCTCGAACTCGAGACACGGCCGCGGCAATGACGCGACTCTGGGACAAGGGAACTCCGCTCGACGCACGCGTGCTCGGCTTCACCGCGGGCGACGACTACGTTCTGGACAACCGCCTGGTTCGCTACGACATCCAAGCCTCGATCGCGCACGCGGACATGCTGGCGGCATCAGGGGCTGTTGTCGGCGCAGGACCTGAGCTCGATCCGCGAGGCCCTGACGGCCATCGGCGAGGAACATGCGCGCGGGAACTTGGCGCATCTCGCTCGAACAGGAGGATTGCCAGACGGCGATCGAGAATCTGCTCACCGCGCGCATCGGCGCGGCCGGCGGGCGCTTGCATGCCGGCCGTTCGCGCAACGATCAGGTGCTCGCCGCGCTGCGCCTGTACTTGCGCGATGCCGCGGAAGAACTGCGGCGCGGCGCGGCGGCGGTGGCGGACGGCGCTCGATGCGCTGGGCGCGCGGCATGGCGCGATGGTGCTTCCCGGCTACACCCACATGCAGCAGGCCATGCCGAGCAGCGTCGCGCTGTGGGCGGAAGGGTTTGCCGCGGAAATCCGCGACGATGCCGAGGGTCTCGAGCTCACGCAGAGGCGCATCGGCAAGAACCCGCTGGGATCCGCGGCCGGCTACGGGACGCCGCACCTCGAGCTCAGCCGCGAGGAGACGCGGCGGCGTCTCGGGTTTTCCGTCACTCAAGAGCCGGTGACGGCAGTGCAGCTCTCCCGCGGCAAGGCCGAGGCCCAATTGTTGTTCGAAATCACTCTGCTCGCGCAGGACATGGGACGTCTCGCGGCCGACCTGATGCTCTTCTACACCCAGGAGTTCGGCTTCGTGACGCTTCCGGCCGCCTTTACCACCGGCTCGTCGATCATGCCGCAGAAGCGCAATCCCGACGTCTTTGAACTGGTGCGCGGACGCAGTGCGGTGGCGCATGCGGCGCTCAACGAAGTGCTCGGGATCACGCAAAAGCTGACCTCGGGCTATCACCGCGATCTGCAGCTGATCAAGCCGCCCCTGTTCCGCGGCATCGATTCCTGTCTGCAGACGCTCGGGCATACTGCCGAGCGCGCTCGACGGCGTGCACTTCCGGCCGGAGAACATCCGGCTCGATCCCGGCATCCACGCCGCCGCCGCCGCGAACGCGTTGGTGGCCAAGGAAGGCATTCCGTTTCGCGAGGCCTATCGGCGGGTGGCCGCCAAGCTCAAGGATTCCGAATGACGATATGGCAGAGCTTGCCGATCGGTGACGGAATTGAATTCCGGCCAGTGACGGAACGATGGTCGAGCATCTCGGCATCGAGTTCACCGAAATCGGCGATGATTTCCTTCGCGGCACCATGCCCGTCGACGGGCGGACCCGCCAGCCCTACGGATTGCTGCACGGCGGCGCTTCGGTGGCGCTCGCCGAAACCCTCGGAAGCACTGGGCGCGACCATGTGCGTCGACACCGCAGGAATACCAGTGCGTGGGTCAGGAGATCAATGCCAATCACGTGCGGCCGGCGCGCACGGGACTGGTCACCGGCACTGCGCGTCCCGTGCACCTGGGCGGGCGCACGCCAGGTCTGGACCATCGACATCGTCAATGAGGCGGGTAAATTGGTCTGTACGTCGCGCTTGACCGTGGCGGTCGATCCGGCGCGGCTCCCTCGGCGTCTGATGCTCGCGCTGGCCTTTGCAACCCTGAGAGGCGTATCGTTCGCGCCATGAAACAAACCAGCATCGGAATTTTGCGCCAGACATGCATCGCGTGCGTCATGATCGCAGCCGCGCCCCTTGTCGGCGCCCAAACTCCCTCCTCTGCGCCCGTCGCTCCGCCGCCCGCGAGCATCGTCTGCCGCCGATCCGGCCGCTGCGCAGAACGCCGACCAGACGAGCTACTTGTTCGGGCTGACCTTCGGTGAGCAGATGCATGGCGTCGGGATCACCGACCAGGTGAGCATCGAGGCCATTGCGCGCGGATTGAAGGATGGCTTGCAAGGCAAGAGGAGCACTCCGGCCGATCGGCAGCAGGTGCAGGAATTCGTGCATTCGGTGATGGAGACCGCGCTGGCGCGCAATCAGGCGGCGGCGAAGGACTTCCTGGCGCGCAACGGACGCGAGAAGGGTGTGACGACCACGGCCTCGGGCCTGCAATACAAAGTCATTGCTGCCGGGAGATCGCAAGGCCGCCGCCGTCGCGCCCACCGATGCCGTGACGGTGCAGTACCGCGGCAAACTGCTCGATGGCTCGGAATTCGACAGCACCTACACGCGCGGCGCACCGGCCACCTTCACGGTGAACGGCGTGATCCCGGGCTGGCAGGAGGCATTGGTGCTGATGAAGCCGGGCGCCAAATGGCAGCTGTTCGTGCCGCCGGAACTCGCCTACGGCGTGAGCCCGAAGCCCGGGATTCCCGGCGGTTCGCTGCTGATATTCGACGTGGAGTTGCTGAGCGTCAAATCGAGCGGCGCACCGGCGGCGCCGCCCGCGCACTCGGACGCGAAACCGGCGCCGAAGTCGAAGTAGCGTCTTCTCTGTGCGGCGCGGCCCCGGTGCGGGGACGCGCGGCGCGTGGGTCTGGCGCCGCGCCGCGGCCGCTTACTGCCGCAGCTCGAGCGCGTTGGTCAGATCGCCCATCGGCGGCGCGCCATGCGCGGCGAGTCCCTTGTCGCGCAGCGTGATCCCCGGCAATACGTCGAGATCGAAGCGGCGCGTGATCAATCGCAGAATGGACTCGGTGTCGTACTGGGTGTGATCGACCGTGCCGCGCTTCGCGAACGGTGAAATGATCAGCGCGGGAATGCGCGTCCCGGGACCGAGCAGATCGCCATGCGGCGGCGCCACGTGGTCCCACGCGCCGCCGAATTCGTCGTAGGTGATCACGATCACCATGTGCTGCCACTGCGGGCTCGCGCGCAGTTTCGCGACCAGGTCGGCGATGTGCGCGTCGCCTTCCGCCACCGATGCGTAGCCGGCGTGCTGGTTCAAATTGCCTTGCGGCTTGTAGAACGTGACCGCCGGCAGGCGGCCGGCGGCCGCATCGGCGAGCAGCGCGCTGTAATCCTTCAAATGAGCGGCGCGCTGGCTGCGGCGTGCGCTTTCGGATCGAAGCGTGCGTAGTAATTGAAGGGCTGGTGATGCGGCTGGAAATCCGGATTGCCGCCGGGCAGTTCGCGGCGCATAGATGGCTGCGCGGGATTCGACGCGGCGATCGGCGGCCGTCGGCGAGCGCCGCGTCCCACGAACCCGAATACCAAATCCAGTTGACGTGCTTGGCGTCCAGCGCATCGCCGATGGTGGCCTCCGTCTGGGGCGGCAACGTCGTGGCCTTGTTGGGATCGGCGTAAAGATACTCGGTATCGGTGGCCGCCGGCTTGTTGCCGCTCGGCTGATACGCGGGTTGCATGGTGTTCACGGCATAGAACTTGCCGTCGCCGAAATAGTTGACCGGCGCAATATTGCCGCTTTTCGCAAACGTGGGCGGCTCCGTCCAAGGCGGAGAGCTTTGCGTCCTTGGCCTGTTTCAGCCGCGGCAGATATTGTCCGGCCGCGTCCTTGTCGAGTATCGCGATGGACGGCTTGTGCCGGCGCCGTATCCGCGTCGGGGTATTCCGGCGCGCAGGCGCAAATCAGGTATTGGTGATTGAGGAACGAGCCGCCGAATGCGCCTTGAAAGAAGTTGTCGGCGAGCACGAACTCCTTCGCGAGCCGGTACAGCGCCGATTGGCTGTAGTCGTAGTGTCCCATGGCGAGACCGCCGGCATCGGACCATGCGGCGTAGCCGTCGTTCTTGCCGCCGTCGATCTGCATCTGGTGTTCGAAGAAGCGATGGGCGCAGGTCGCGCGTCACCGTCGACGTCGACAAGTGTGACGTTGGACTGCGCCGTGAAGGCGTGCTCGATCGAGAACGGCGCATTGGGTAAGCCGGAGCTTTGGGCTTCGGTCACCACCGGTTTGATGCCCGAGGCCGTGACGCCGCCCCATGTCGGCGGCAGGACCGGGAGCACCGACCCGTCGCGATCGACCTGCGGGACATAGGCCGGCAGGGGCCGTCCGTCGCCATCCACGACGTCGCCGAGGCCGTGTGCGCCGGGGAAATTGCCGTACAAATTATCGAAGGCGCGATTCTCGGCGTAGATGACCACGATGGTGTCGATCTTCGCGCGCAGCGCTCGAGTGGTGTCGTCGCCGCTGCCGGAGCCCGACAGGAGCTCCTTGCCGGCGCACCCGACAACGGCGGCAGCGAAACCAGACGCGAGTACGGCGGAGCATGCAAGAGGTCGAAGTACGAGTTTCATGCCCGCGAGTATAGAGGCCCGCGGCAAGCCGCGCGACCGCGCTTCTAGCGCACTTTATAGCTCTTGGCGCATTGGATGCGAAAGCGCCTCATTGCCAGTACCTTCATTGCCAGTACCTTCATTGCCAGTACCTCGACCCCGGGGATATGGACCGATTGGCGGGTGTTCGTAGTGCGCCAATTAGAAGGTCCACGTGGCGCTGACGGTCAGCGCGTCGGGATCGCCGAACTGCGAGTTGATGCGCTCGTACTCGGCTCGAAACGCCACGCCCCAGTACTTGGACTGCACGCCCACGCCGTAGGCGAACTTATTGTCGGTTTGGTTCTGACGCGAGTAGGTACCCGTGCAAGTCTGATACACAGGACACCCCTGCCCGACGAAGGTGGTGACGTCTGTTTGCAGCCGCGCCACGCCTGCCTTGCCATAGACATCGAAGAACGGTACAGGAAGCGGCAAGTACGCCACGCCGAACAGAGCTGCGGCGCGTGGATGGGAATCCAAGCCGTAGCGTTGGCGATGTTGTAGCGACCACCGTGGTTACCGGGCTGCCCAAAGTCGATGTATTCGAATTCCGCGCCGACGATGGGGATCGGACGCACGCCGACGATGGCCTTCCACGCCGTCTGGTGATCGTTGAAATAACCGGGAAGACCGTACGCGGGATCATCGCTCCTGACCGTGGAATAGCCCACGCCGGCGCCGACATAGAATCCAGCCAGATTGTCTGCCAATGCCGCCGTCGACGCAGTGCATGTGCCCACGGCAAGAACTGCCAGCACGGTTCCTGAAATCCGCTTCATTCAACGATCTCCAATTGGGTACTGCAGTTTCGGACCGAGAGCCGGCGCCAGAAGTTCCGATCAAACTGTGGCATTGCGGTAAGCGGTATACTTCTATGATGAAATTTGTCCGCCTGTGGGTTCCGGTGTGCCTGGTTGGGCTGGTCGTCGGATGTGGCCAGAAAGGACCGCTGTTGCTTCCGGATACCCCGAAGCACAAGAAGGCGGCGCCGGCCCCGTCCACGCCAACGGCACCTACCGCAGTGGCGGCGCCAGCCCCTTCTGCCTCAGGAGCCGCGGCACCGGTCAGCGCACCCGACCCTGCGCCCACGAGCAGCCCATCGGACGCGTCTCCAAAGCCCTGAGGGGGTTTCGAGCTTAAGTCCATGAGCGCCCGTAAACTCATCCTGGTCGACGGCTCGGGCTACCTGTACCGGGCCTTTCATGCGTTGCCGCCGCTCACCAACTCCAAGGGCGAACCGACCGGTGCGGTCTTGGGCGTGCTCAACATGCTGAACAAGATGATCAAGGAGGAGTCGCCCGACCGCATCGCTGTGGTGTTCGATGCGCCGGGCCGCACGTTCAGGGACGACCTGTTCGACCAGTACAAGGCGCATCGCGCGCCGATGCCCGATGACCTGCGCTCGCAAGTGCAGCCTCTATACGACACGGTGGCGGCGATGGGACTGCCGCTGCTGCGCGTACCCGGAGTCGAGGCCGATGATGTGATCGGCACGCTGGCGAAGCAGGGAGCCGCGTCGGGCTATGACGTGCTGATCTCGACCGGCGACAAGGACATGGCCCAGCTCGTGGGTTCGCACATCGAATTGATCAACACCATGAGCAACACTCGTCTCGACCGCGCCGGCGTCAAGACGAAATTCGACGTGTTCCCGGAACAGATCGTCGACTATCTCGCGCTGGTCGGCGACAGCTCGGACAACATTCCCGGGATCACCGGGGTGGGCCCCAAAACTGCGGCCAAATGGCTCAATCAATATCAGACTCTCGATGAGTTGATCGCTCACGTCGGCGACATCGGCGGCAAGGTGGGCGAGAATTTGCGCAATGAACTCGCGATACTCGAGCTGTCGCGCAAACTCGCCACCATCGACACGGCGCTGAAATTGGACATTGACGCCGAAGGACTCGCCACCGGTGCACCTGACATTTCACGGCTGCGGGAGCTATACACGCGGCTGGAATTGCGATCGCTGCTCAAGGCGTTGGGACCGATGGCCGATCCGTCCGGGGCGCATGGGCCGGCTGTCGCGGATCCGTCCGTTGCGGTGGTCGAGGTCGTGATCGCGGGCGCCGCGGAACCGGCGGATGCGCAAGCAGTGGCGGTTGCGCAGGCAGCGGCGGCCATCGCGGTCGTCGAAGGTGGTGCTGCCGCGAGCGACTACCACACGATCCTTACGCAGGAGGCATTGGATGCGTGGCTCGCCAAGCTGGCCGACGCACCCCTCGTATCTTTCGACGTCGAAACCGACAGCCTCGATTACATGCAGGCGCGCATCGTGGGCCTGTCGTTTGCGGTGGCGCCGGGCGAAGCCGCCTACGTGCCGCTCGGCCACGATTACGCGGGAGCTCCGCAGCAGCTCGATCGGGACAAAGTGCTCGCGGCATGTAAATCGCTGCTCGAGGATTCGGCCAAGCCCAAGGTGGGGCATCACCTGAAGTACGACACTCATATCTTCGCGAACTACGGGATCGCGCTCGCGGGGCAGCGGTTCGACTCCATGCTCGAATCCTATGTGCTCAACAGCGTTGCGACGCGCCATGACATGGAGGCGGCCGCGCAGAAATATCTCGGCGTCAAGACCATTCCTTACGAGGATGTCGCTGGCAAGGGCGCGAAGCAAATTGCTTTCAATCAGGTGGATGTGGACCGCGCCGCCGAGTACTCGGCTGCGGATGCGGACGTCACGCTGCGCCTGCATCTTGCCCTATGGCCGCAAATCGAAGCGCTTCCGGCATTGACGGCGGTCTACGAAACGATCGAGCAGCCGCTCGTGGCCGTGCTGTACCGCATGGAGCGGGCGGGCGTGCTGGTGGATCGTGATCTGCTGAAGACTCAGAGCTCGGAGCTTGCGGCGCGAATGCTGGAGCTGCAGGCGCAGGCTCACGCCGAGGCCGGCGGCGCGTTCAACGTGGATTCGCCGAAGCAGTTGCAGGAGATCCTGTTCGGCAAGCTCGGCATTCCAGTCATCCGCAAGACTCCGACCGGCCAGCCGTCGACGGCGGAAGATGTTCTGGAGGAACTCGCCGCGACGTATGCCCTGCCCAAACTGATATTGGAATATCGCGGAGTCGCCAAGCTCAAATCGACCTACACCGATAAGCTCCCGGAACAGATCAATCGCACAACGGGCCGCATTCATACCTCGTATCATCAGGCGGTCGCGGCCACCGGCAGACTCTCGTCGACGGATCCGAATTTGCAAAATATTCCGATCCGCACCAAGGAGGGGCGCCGCATTCGCCAGGCCTTCGTGGCGCCGCCCGGCTCTTCGCTGGTCGCCGCCGATTATTCCCAGATCGAATTGCGGATCATGGCGCATCTGTCGGGCGATGCGAGCTTGCTTCAGGCCTTTGTCGAGGATCGAGACGTCCATCAGGCGACCGCCGCCGAAGTGTTTTCCACTCCCTTGGGGGACGTCAGCGCCGATCAGCGCCGCTCCGCAAAGGCCATCAATTTTGGCTTGATGTATGGCATGTCGGCATTCGGGCTGGCGCGCCAGTTAGGGATAGGCCGCGGTGACGCGCAGAAGTACATGGACCTTTATTTCGAACGCTATCCGGGCGTGAAGCGCTACATGGAAGAGACGCGCCGCCAGGCACGCGAAGCCGGCTTCGTGGAAACGGTGTTCGGACGCCGCTTGTACCTGCCGGAAATACAGTCGCGTAACCAGGCCTTGCGCCAATATGCCGAGCGCAGCGCCATCAACGCGCCCATGCAGGGCACGGCCGCCGACATCATCAAGCGCGCCATGATCGATGTGGACGCGTGGCTGCAGAATTCGCGGATTCCGGGCCGGCTCATCATGCAGGTGCACGACGAATTGGTTTTGGAGGTGGCGGACGAGGCCATCGAAGCCGTCACGCGGCAGCTACGGGCCCTCATGGCGCAGGCGGCGGCCCTCCGGATACCCCTCAAAGTCGATGTGGGGATTGGACGCAATTGGGACGAAGCGCACTGAAGATCGTGCCGCAGCGCCGTCGCGCCACGCCGTCGGATCCACGAGGTGGCCGCAGGCACTCGGGGTTACGACATCGGTTGAGCCTTGCGTGGTCGCACCCACCGTAGAATCCACGAGGCGGCCGTGGGGGCACGGGCAATTTTTCCGAATCCGAGTTGTGCCTTTGGGCACGATTTGCTGCAGAATCAGTCATCTATCCGCGTTTGTGCGCCCCAAAACGCCACCTTAAAAAATGCTGTGGCGTGGGCTGGAACTTTCGGGCGGTGTCCCCATCTAACCTAATGAGCGTGAAAGACGCTCCCCGCTCTTCTCCCTGAGCGGGAATGACCCGGTTTGTCATCCCCATGCCGGGTTGGTCTGCCTCGGTGGCTGCTCTAAGTAACCACCGGGGCCTTTTTTTATACGCCGTTCAGCCAGCCGTCCATGACCTGGCGCGCCTCCTCAATACCTTGCTTCTCGTGCGCAGAAAACAATTGCGCCGTCACCGCGGTATCGGAGCACGCCGCCGCGGTTTCGCGCAGCACACGCTGAGCATCGCGGCGATTCAACTTGTCTGCCTTGGTGAGCAGGACGTGGGCGAAGCGGTCCCTGGCTAGAATCCACTCGAGCATTCCGACATCCTGCTCGCCCAGGCCTCGCCGGCTGTCGACGATCAGAATCAGCCCAACCAGCGACTCGCGCACATTGAAATAGTGCTCCATCAATTGCAGCCAGTGAAGCCGCACTCTTTCGGGCACCTTGGCAAAACCGTAGCCCGGCAGGTCCACCAGGCGACGTTCGGGGGCCAATTCGAAGAAGTTGATCAGCTGTGTACGCCCCGGTGTGCGGCTCACGCGCGCGAGTCCCGTACGTTGCGTGATGGCGTTGATGGCGGTCGATTTGCCGGAATTCGAGCGTCCCGCAAAAGCGATTTCCCTGCCCTTATCCGGGGCGAGTTGATGCGCCTCGGCCGCGCTGGTCAGGAATTTCACATTGGGGTACGTCGACATGGCGGCCGCTTGAACGCAAATTATTGACTCTAGTGTACAATTTCGCGCTCGACAGCAGTTCACATTAGCATGGGGTATCAGGCGATCATGAAGCGGCTTTGGATTCTCGCAGCAACAATTTCCGGCGCGATCGTCAGTAATTCGGCACTACCCGCAGGCAGTGCCGAAACCGGTGCCACCAAGGCCATTGTTTGCCAGGCTTGCCATGGTGCAAACGGCAACAGCGCGAACCCCGAATGGCCGAGCCTCGCAGGCCTCGGTGCCGATTACATTGCGGAACAGCTGAAGAACTTCAAAGAGGGCAAACGCACCAATCCGGTGATGATGCCGAACGCGATGGCCCTGAGCCCGGATGACATGGCGGATTTGGGCGCTTATTTCGATAGCCTGACCAACACGGGCCTGGAAGCTGATCCATCGTACTGGCAGGCCGGCGAAAAGCTGTACCGGGGAGGCGACCAGGCGCGCGCCATCCCGGCATGTATGGCCTGCCATGGCCCTACCGGCCGCGGCAACGAACCTGCGAAGTTCCCGGCGCTCCGCGGCCAACAATCGGTCTATGTAGTGAAGCAGTTGAATGACTACGCCTCGGGTGCTCGGCCGACGGGTCCGAACGGCATCATGCAAACCATCGCCAAACGCTTGTCGCCCGACGACATGCGCAATCTGGCGTCCTACCTACAAGGCCTGCGCTGACCATGCGCGTTCGACAGCTGGTCTTGTACGTCGGATTGGCGCTCGCACTGACTGCGTGCGGCAAACAACAGTCCGCAGCTGAGCGTTCGCCCGCGGGGGTTCCGGCCTCCGTTTCGGCGCCGAGTGCCGCGGCTGCCCCGGCCGGCCCGGCTGTCGTTCAGCAAAAAGCGGCTGAGCAGGCGTCCGACCTGCCGTCGAAGATCACCCGCCTGAATGAGGACGGCTCCGAGACCGTCGAGGACGTACCCAGCGACAGCGGCGCGCACAATCCGCTGCTGGCAGCAGTTGCCTCGACGGTTGCGGCTTCGACGTCCACGGCGTCGGCGGCCGCGACGAGCGCGCCGACCCTATGGCAGGAAGGCGTTCATTACACACGGCTCGTGCCGGCCCAGCCAACTTCGGTTCCCGCCGGCCAGGTCGAGGTGCTGGAGTTTTTCTGGTACGCGTGTCCGCACTGCTATGCGATCGAGCCGTTGGTCGAATCATGGAAGAAGACCAAACCGGCCTACATCAGCTTTTCACCCGTCCACGTGATGTGGAATGAAGGTCATCGCTCCCTGGCGCGGCTGTATTACACGCTGGAAAGCTTGGGCAAGCTGGATCAGCTGCACGGCGAAGTATTCAAGGAAATTCATGTCAACGGCAATCCTCTGGTTGCCGCCAACCCGAACAACACGGCGGAATCGGAGCGCATTCAAATGGCGTTCGCGAAGAAATTTGGGATTCCGGAAAGCGACTTCACCAAGGCCTATCACTCCTTTGGCGTGGATACAGCGCTACAACGAGCAGACCAACTGGTGCAGCGCTATCGCGTTGACGGAGTTCCTACTTTCGTCGTGAACGGCAAATTCGTCGCCGACGTGCGTTCCGCCGATGGCCCGGAGCACCTGCTCTCGCTGGTCGGCGACCTGGCGGCGCAAGAGCACAAACGCTAGCGGAATATGCGTACACACACCGGAGGCTGTCATTGCGGCCGCGTACGCTTCGAAGTGATCGCGCCGGCGCAGATCGAGGTCGCGGACTGCAATTGCTCCCTCTGCAGCATGTACGGGTATCTGCACCTGATCGTGCCGGCCGATCGGTTCAAACTGATCAGCGGCCGCGAAGCACTCTCGACGTATACATTCAACACGCACACGGCGAAGCACTACTTCTGCTCCACCTGCGGCGTGAAGTCGTTCTACATTCCCCGTTCGCATCCGGACGGGGTCAGCGTCAATGCACGCTGCATCGACAGCGGCACGATCGAATCGATGACGGTCAAACCGTTCAACGGGCGCGACTGGGAAGCCGGGCGGGCTGAGTACCGGTAGAGCGGAAGCGTTTCATCGCCTCGGACGGCGTCAGAAGCGGTCCCGATCTCGGATCACTTGACCGGTCGTCCCGTCGAGCACGAGGGGCGAAAGGTTCGGGTGACCGTCAAAATCGAACATACCCTCGATCGAGCCGGCGATCCTGTCGAAGGACGTTTGGCCCGCCATCGGCGCCGGCCGCGTCACATCGTCAATGCGCATTCCGCTCAACCAATTGTCCTCGATGAAGCGCAGAATCGAGCTCGTTGCGTCGCGGGGGGCTACTGCAATGCCTGATTTAGGAGAAAGGCCATCCGGATCCCAGCCTTCTCCAATTGCAACATCGCATCCTCCCGCGCCCGCACCTCGTAGTCGGCAGAAAGAACAATCAAGCTGTGCTCATTGCACGTTGGTCGAGCCGATAGCTTGTAGACATCGTCTTTGGCGACCAGGAACGAGTCCATCGCCCAAGCCTTCGCGTCACCTTGGCTCCAGGCAGCGGCCTCCGCCGGGCTAATCTGGTTATCGAGCTTGGCCGCAATGTCTTGGACAGATTTACCGAGTGGCTCGACCACGCCTGTGTCCCAATAGGCGTGCAGGTTCTTGGAGTGGCGGTCGGGTAATGAGGACAGGCCAATGCAGTTGCCGCCGCGATCGCGGTGATCCGACGCATGCAGCGGCTGATGCAGGTCTCCGACAAAGTGCATGAGGAATTTGAGCGCGAGCAACCGTTCAGCGGGATGTGTAGCAGGATTGCCAAGTTCCTCCTCGAATTCCTCGATCTTGTTCACGATACAGTCCCGCGCCGGCCCTTCGCTCGCGGATTGTCCAGGTAGGAGAGGCGGATACCCGAAACAGGCAACCTTGAGGTCGGGCTGGTCGATTTCGATGTCTACAAAGTGCCAGGCGGCAGTTTCGCGATGGTCATTGCGGTATTTGTCCGCCCAGGTTGCCCTGCTGGCGAAATCCGCGGGCGTGAGTGTGTCAGTGTCGCTGGCGAGAAGCTTATCGACCGCGGCCTTGGCGGCTGGCGTCAAGTGTCGATAAGCGATCATGGCAGTTACCTCATGCCCCAGATCACCCCAAGCCATGGCGGGTCTGGCCATGGCGACCCCGAAGACCGCGAACACAAACCAAGCGACTCGATTCATTCCTCACCTCTACCAATATTCGCTGACGGATGTACGAGGGTCGTCATTTCAATGTGGCATCGCTGGCCTGACGAACGGACTGTGGGGGCGCCTCGGGCGGACTGTGGACCTTGGGGCCGGCTCCTGTGTCAATGAACGCAACCGCCAGTGCCCGATAGAGGCTCTCACGACACACCAGGGCGCTTGCCCCTCGGCCCAGCAGAGTCACCGCCATCAGCGGCAAGGTCAAATCTCGATTGCCGGTCATCTCGCTCACGATGACGAGCGCCGTAAGAGGTGCCTGCACGACGCCGGCAAAGTAAGCAGCCATCGTCAGCACCACAATGGCACCCCCGGGCGCATAAGGCAGATAAAGACTCAAGGTACCACCCAGACCGGCGCCCACCGCCAGCGACGGCGCGAAGATTCCGCCTGGGATGCCCGTCACATACGATACCAGCGTTGCCAGCGCCTTCATCAGCGCAAATAGGTTGGTCGGAATCACCTCCTGCTGCACCATTGCGCGCGCCTCATCGTATCCAGTGCCGAAGGTGGCACCGGACGAGGCCCAGCCGATGAGCGCCACGATGAGGCCACACAGAAACGCAAAGCGCACGGGCGCCCGACCCCTGAACGCACGAAGCCGTTGAGGAAGTCCCCGGCGAAGTGAAAGCATGCAGCGCGAGAATAGTCCGCCCGCAAGGCCGCCCAATAGCCCGCACACCGGCACCACCAGCCACATCCGAGAATCGACGAGCGACGCATGAGTCGTGCCAAAGTAGGTGTAGTTTCCGACGAGCGCGACCGAGGTGACGCCCGCGATGATCACGGCGGTGTAAATCGTTCCCGAAGTCCGCTCCTCAAAAGAACGAGAAAGCTCTTCGATGGCAAACACGACTCCGGCCAACGGGGTATTGAATGCCGCGGCAATTCCCGCCGCACCGCCTGCGAGAATCAGTCCGCGGTCAATGTCCGCGACGGAATGACGCATGAAGCGCCTCAACGAATGCATGATCGAGGCGCCGATTTGAACCGTGGGCCCTTCTCGGCCGATGGAAGCCCCACTCGCGAGCGCCGCCAACGTCAGTAAAAGCTTTCCCGAGGCGATGCGCATCGATAACAGTCGGTCCCGCGCCTCGCTGTTTGCGATAGTGAGTGCCGCAATCGTCTGCGGGATCCCGCTACCTTGGGTGCCGGGAAAGACGCGTTGCGTGAGCCACGCAACGAGGGCAAGTCCCAATGGGGGCACGAGCCATGACCACAGAACTGTTCGATGAACTCCCCAATGGAAAAACGCCAGTGCCGCATCGCTGCCACGTGCAAACGCAACGGCGGTCGCCCCGGTGGCCACGGCACCGCTCCAGAAGACGAGCCCACGCAACCACGGCCCGGGACGTAACCAGCGATGCAGCCGCCGTCCTGCGTCCGGAGCATCCGAAGTCACGTTCTTTCGACACTCAGGTTGATGATGGAGCCCACGTCTCCGGTGTACAGATACATTTATATCCATTATATTGCATCGATTGCATCTCAGGTGGAAATGTAATTGCGCATCGAATTGGAGCAGCGGCTTTCCAGACCCCGGCGGGATCCGCTTCACCACAAGAAGCTCACCCTCGACGTGTTGAAGCAATTCCGGTTGATTTACGGTTCCGTGCGGCATCATTTCCGTCAAATCGAAGACACATGTGGCGTATCCGGATCGCAGCTGTGGATGCTGCACGAACTGCAGAAGGCCCCGGGAATCGGTGTTTCGGACCTGGCACATCGCCTGTCGATCCATCAAACGACGTGCAGCCAATTGGTCGAGAAGCTGGTGGCACGCGGATATGTCGTCAAGACGCGATCGGAGCAGGACCAGCGGCGCGTCGGTCTCACGATCACGAAAGGTGCGCTCAAGGTCCTCAAGGACGCGCCGGGTCCCGCCGAAGGCTTGATTCCGGAGGCCCTCCTAGGACTTTCGGAGGCGACGCTGCAATCACTGGCAGCGAATCTCGGTGAGTTGATCGATGGACTCCATCTGCAAGATGAACAGGCGGCGGACAGGCCGCTCTCCGACCTATGATCCCCGCAGGCAACGGACCAACACGATTTCACAGCATCAACGAGCGACCTGACCTGCCCGGTTTGGTCCTCTCAATGATTTCAGTGCTCAGTGTGGGCGCTGAACGACAAGCAAATAAAAGAACAGGAGTGATCCATGATTGAGTACAAAAGCCGGCTTCTCGCGTTGGGCGCAACCACGCTCTGCGTCATCTTCGCGTCGGGTTGCACCGACCTGAAACCCATTCAGGCACAACTCGATGATCTGAAGTCCCAGGTAAGCAAGCTATCGCCGCAGATAGCGAGCGCCGAGAGCCAGGCCAATGGCGCTGCAGGCACGGCCCATACCGCGGCAACAGCTGCCCAGCATGCGCAGAGCACCGCGGATACAGCCAATGCGACGGCGAGCAAGAACCAACAAGCCATCGAGGCAATCAATGAGAAGATCAACCGCATGTTCAAGCGGTCGGTCTCGAAGTAAATTAACTGTTGATTGTAGTGACATCGGCCGGTCGGCGCTGCGCTTCGAAGCGGCGCCGATTTCGGCTTCTACCCGGAAGCGGTCCGCCAATTAGGATGTTGACATGTTGATCTTGACGCGACAGATCATCGCCATCGAGAATCGCTGTACGCCTCAGGCGGTGTGTAGCGGGCGCGCGGTGATGAGCGACCTTAATGTCAGCCGCACCACGCAATCAATCGTCGTCCTCTTGCATCGAATTGAGTCTTTAGATTTAGCAAGGTGAGTCAAATGCGCCATCGAGCCCCAAACCACGGTCCTGCTGTCCTTATTGGTGCGGTAATTGCGGCAGTGGCAGTTGCCGTCGCAGCCTTCGCGCAAACTCCACCCTTGATTTCGCCGGAAGCGCAGAAGCGGATTATTGACGCGCCGGGTGTGCCCGTGTTCGGGGCAAGCAGCCCCGAAGTCGTTGTGGTCGAGTATTTCGACTTTAACTGCCCGTTTTGCAGAAAGCTGGCTCCCAGCTTCTTGGCTCTTCTCAAAGCGGACCCCAAGGTTGCGGTCGTTTACAAGGATTGGCCGATCTTCGGCGGAGTATCGGTATACGCGGCACAGTGCGCTTTAGCAGCTCAGTGGCAGGGTCAGTACGGAAGAGCGCACGAGGCATTGATTTCTGCGCCGCGTCTTTCTGAGAATGGACAGGTCGATGAGGCATTGCGGCGTGCCGGTATTGATGTAAGCCGAATACACCAGGATCTCCACCAACATGGTGCCGAGATCGAATCGCTGCTGACACGCAATTCCAACGAAGCGCGGGCGTTGGGTATCCGCGGGACGCCCGGTATCCTCGTGGGCCGACAGACGGTTTCGAATGTTGCCGACTTGCCTGATTTGCAAGCCGCCGTCTCCACTGCGCGCGCATCACTAACTAGATGATTTTTTCCAAGTCGCTCTGGTTTGGAACGCTGCGAACCCGTTCCCCCGTTTCCTGTCATTGCCTCAGGTAGCCGACAAGCTGATGACGCAGCTCCATAACGTCAAACATCACATGCCCGCCGCGAGCCACCATGAATTCGGAGACGGCACCGTCATCGCGATCACGCATGCCCATGAAATGGCATCGTGTCGAAGGCGCAATTGCTCGCGACGCTTTCGCCAGCAGGCGGTCCGGGATACCATCGACTCGCAGACTCGAATCCGCAAACGGTCATGGAATGAATTAATATGCGGCAAACGGACTTCTTAGGTCGAGATCGAACCGTTGGCTGCGGACGTGGTTTCCGCGTCATCTGGACGGTATTGGGTCTTACCCTCGGGCTGCGGACCGTACCGAGTGACGCAACCGTGTTTGAGTTGCCCACCGACGGATCGGCCATCATCGGTGTTGACACTGTCATCACGACCCACTACCACGACACGCTTCTGGACATCGCCCGGAAGTACAGCTTGGGATACGACGAAATCATCCGTGCGAATCCCAGCGTCGATATATGGTTACCCGGTGAGGGCACGCAGCTATTGCTGCCCGGTCGACGTATTTTGCCGCCCGGACCTCGTGAAGGCGTGGTCGTGAGCCTGCCTGAGCACCGACTGTATTATTTTCCGAAGACCAAAAAGAACGAGAAGCGGATGGTCATCACCTACCCGGTGAGCATCGGCAAGTTGGGCCGAAGGACACCGCTGGGGCAAACCCGCGTCATCGCGAAAGTTGAACATCCTTCTTGGTATCCGCCGGCGTCGATTCGCAAGGAGCACGCCGATGCTGGTGATCCGCTACCAGCAGTCGTACGTCCCGGACCTGACAATCCCCTCGGTGACTACAAGATACGGCTCGGCTTCGGCGACGGCACGTACGAGATCCACGGAACCAACAACCCCACGGCGGTCGGATTAGCGATCACGCATGGCTGTATTCGCATGTACCCGGAGGATGTGGCTGCCCTGTTTCCGCTGGTTCCCGTAGGCACACCAGTGCATCTCATCAACGTGCCGGTGAAAGTAGCCTGGATCGACGGTGAGTTACTGCTCGAAGCGCATCCACCGGTTGATGCACAAGGGCAAAGTTTCGAGCCCAACATCGATCAGTTCTCCGATCTGCTGCGCGCCGCAGTAGGCGACGCCACGACCGCCATTCACTGGGACTACGCGCGCGAAGTGCTGCAGAAGGCCGACGGCGTCATCGCCACAGTCGGGCTCGAAGCCGATGATCCATCGGCGCCCCGTCCGGATGGAAGCACGGCGCACGCACCTGCCACCCTCGCCCGCTAGACTCTGCGCCACTGTCAGGCCAACTGACTTAGCGGTAGCGGGCAAGCCGGTGCCCGGCGGTCGCAAGGCCGCCGGGCTTTTACATCTCGATCTCACCTACTGAGCTTCTCGAACGCCGCAACCTCTCCGATCTTGAGCTCGCGCCATCGAGCCAAGGCAGGGGCTGCCTCGCTCTTCAGTTCGGCAAACATGGCCTCGTTCTGCGCGGTCGGCGCCGCATCACCGGAACCCACGAGCGCTCCCAGCGCCGCCAGCGTATTGTTTAGACGTACCGGATAGTTCAGCGCGTCCTCCGAGGCGTGCGACCGCGGCTGTATCAAGATCTCCTCAACCTCGGTCAGTTTGCGGTCGAGGGCATCGCCGGCGGCCGCGACCTTGGCTGCCTGCGCTCCAGCGGCCGCCTTCTTTGCCGCCATGATCTTGACGCGGGTGGCACGGATGTCGAGTACGGTGTCATGCACCTCGGTCAGCAGGGCGTTGATCGCACTATGCAGGGCGAATTGCCTGGCCAGTTCGTCAAGAGTCGCCGTGCCGCGCGGATCCGGCACGATCTCGAGCGGCTGAGTCTGGCTCGTTCCATCGACGGTCAGCCTGACCTGGTAGTGGCCCGGCAGCACCTTGGGACCCGCCACGCTGCCCGCCCATAAGGGCGCGTTCTTGATGGCGCGCGCCTTGTCCGTGCGCAAGTCCCAAGCGAACGTGTTGAAGCCGGCGAAATGCGGCGGCTTGACCGGTTTCGAGGCACGGCCCCCCTCTTCTTCCTCTTCCGGCTCAGACTTGGCATCGTCGTCACCAGGGCTCTTGGCATCTTCGGATTCCGGGAAGTGACGGATCAGCTTGCCGCTGGCATCGAGAATATCGAGGCTGATGCGCTGATCGAGCGGGTCAGCCTTATCCTCATCTTTTTCCTTGTCCTTCTTGTCGGAATCTTTGTCGGCATCCTTGGCCGGTCGCGGTTTGCCGATTTGCGGCGACAAGGTGTAGCTGATCACCGCGCCGGCCGGCGGATTCGACGCGCCGAAATAGCGCAGTTGCCCGCCGCCGCCGAAGACCGTGTGGTTGGCGACGGCCGGCTTGAACAGATGTGCCGCCTCGGTCGGAATGGTGGGCGCCCACTGCCGCACGGGCGACAAATCGTCGATCATCCAGAAGGCGCGGCCGTGTGTGGCAACGGCTAGGGCATCGCCATGCACTACGAGGTCATGCACGGGCACCACAGGTAGGTTCAATTGCAGGCTCTGCCAGTGAGCGCCGTCGTCATTGGACATCATGATGCCGCTCTCGGTGCCGGCATAAAGCAGACCCGACCGGGCCGGATCACGCCTGATGACGTGCAGATACGCATCCGGAACCAGCCCCTCGGTAATGGGAGTCCAGCTCTTGCCATAGTCCTCGGTGCGGAATGCATAAGGCTTGAAATCATCGAGCCGATGACGATCGGCGGCAACATAGGCGACAGCGGGATTATTGGGATCGGGCTCGATCATTTGGACGGTGGCGAAATCGGGCATGCTCTTGGGCGTCACATTGGTCCAGTGAGCTCCGCCATCCCGGGTCAGATGCACCAGTCCGTCATCGCTGCCCACCCAGATCAAATCCTTGGCTCTAGGCGATTCGGCGACGGCGAAAATGGTGTCATAGGTCTCGACGCTGGTATTGTCCTTGGTCAGCGGTCCGCCCGAAGAACGCTGCTTGGATTTGTCGTTGCGCGTCAGATCGGGCGAGATCACTGTCCAGCTGCGGCCCTGGTCGAGCGAGCGAAATAGCACCTGTGCTGCAAAGTAGAGGGCGTGCGGCTCGAATTTCGAGATCATGATCGGCGCCGTCCATTGGAATCGGTACTTCAGATTCTCCGCAGCCCAGCCCATGGTATTGCGCGGCCACGGCGTGATCTGGAGGTTTTGGCCGGTGCGCCGGTCGTGGCGGGTCAACTCGGCGTCGTAGCCGCCGCCGTACACGATGTTGGTGTCCGTGGGGTCGGGGATGATGAAGCCGCTCTCGCCGCCGCCGACCGGGTTCCAATCCTCGATGCCGACTCCGCCTGAGCGCCCGACTGTCGCGATCGAAATACTGGAATTGTCCTGCTGGTCGCCGTAGAGGCGGAACGGAAATTCGTTGTCGGCGGCGATGTGATAAAACTGGGCGGTCGGCTGATTCATCTCCGAGGTCCAAGTCTCGCCGCCATCGACGGAAACATTGGCGCCCCCGTCATTGCCTTCGATCATGCGCTTGGGATTGGTCGGGTCGATCCACAATTCATGATTGTCGCCATGCTGGGTCTTCAGCGTCTTGAAACTCTTGCCGCCATCGATCGAACGGTAGAACGAGGTGTTGAGCACATAGACGCTGTTCGCATCCTTGGGATCGGCGAAGACCGTATTGAAATACCAGGCCCGCTGCTTGATGCTGTTCTTGTCGCTGACGAGCGTCCAGGTCTCGCCGCCGTCATTCGTGCGGAACAGGCCGCCTTTCTTGGCTTCGATCATCGCATAGACCACTTTGGAGTCGGGAGTCGGAGCGACATTGATGCGGCCTAGGATGCCGTCCGGCAATCCGCCGCCGCTCAAACGCCGCCAATGCTCGCCGCCGTCGAAGGACTTGTAGAGGCCGCTGCCCGGTCCGCCGCTCTCCATGATCCAAGGCTTGCGATATGCCTGCCACATGCCGGCATAGAGGATCTTGGGATTATTGGGATCGAAGGCGACGTCCGAAGCGCCGGTCTTGGCGTCGACATAAAGCACCTTCTTCCAATTGGCGCCGCCGTCGGTTGAGCGGAACACGCCGCGCTCCTGATTGTCGCCGAACGTATGCCCAAGCGCCGCCACGAGAACGATGTTGGAGTCGGAGGGATCGACGATGATGCGGCCAATCACCTGGCTGTCGCGCAGCCCGGAGAAGCGCCAGGTTTTTCCGGCATCGGTCGATTTATAAAGACCATTGCCGGTGGCAACGTTGCCGCGAATGTTGATCTCGCCAGTGCCTGCATAGACTATTTTGGGATCGGATGGCGCCACGGCGACGGCACCGACGGCGGGCGCGGCCTCGGGGAAATCGTCCCACAAAGGCTTCCAACTGGTGCCTCCGTCGATGGTCTTCCACAATCCGCCGGTGGCGGCCCCGAAGTAATACGTGTTGGGCTCGCTGATAACGCCCGCAACGCCCGTGGCGCGACCGCCGCGGAAGGGACCGACGAGTCGATATTTGAGTCCGTCGAACGGCGATTTCTTGCCTAAGTCGGCGGACTCGACGGGAGTCGACGATGGATCCGCCGCAACCGAAACAGTGGCCGAGAGCAGGGCAAGGATGATGACCCAGAGGCGTGATGCAGACATTATATTTCCCGTTTATCGGCGGGCAGGCTAGCGCCTGCTTTCCAGACTGTCCAGCAGTGTCGGGCCGCCCCCGCCCCCGCAGCTCAGTCGCAGGGACCCAGGGGTAAGATGAGAACCCGCAGGCAAGAAACTCCGTTTGACCAGTTGAGTATTTGATGAGGATGCGAATGGAAATCAATTTTGGGCAAGTCACGCCAGCTCCTACAAATCGCCTCTCTGGGAGGCGGGTTTGTGCCACGAGGCGGAGCCCGTGCGCATCTCCGAGATCGGATCCCAACTCCACCGAAGTGTTCCGGTATGAACATCGAACGCACGAACTACGCCGCGCGGCATGTCCACGCGGGTATTGTCATCGATCGCAGAACCCACGATCACCACATCGTCCACCACTGCCGCGATTCAACATGCCGCTGGAGTTGGGCATCTTCATGGGCGCCAAACACTATGGAGCGCCCCGCCAACGCGAGAAGCGCCTGCTTATCTTTGACACCGAGCAATGCCGAATTGATCGGTGGAATTGTCTCTTCCAAGACCGTCGGTTCGAATGCCAGTAATCCCGCATGCAGGCGATGCGACGATCGCGCATCGGGAGTGACCAAAACGGAAAGTCGTTTGGGGCAAAATGGCCCGGACGAGGAGCACGCAAGTACATGATTTTATTGAAGTGGCGCGCCCGACTGGATTCGAACCAGTGACCCCTGCCTTCGGAGTTTGGGCGGATCATTGCGCCCATGTACTACCAAACACGCCGGACTTGGTATTTCAAAGACTTAGCGGATCGTAGACTACTCCCGTCTCTGCCACTACCTGCCTTCCTTCGACGTGTCCTGGTCACTCCCTGGTCACTCTTTTTTGCAGGAGATTAGCCGTGCCGCAGCTGAAATTACGGCAAGACATCGTGCGCACCATACCCTACCGCGGAACGGGTGAAAAAGGTCAGTGCGTGTATTGGGACGAGGCGCTGGAATCGTTCGGCCTGCGGGTGCACCCGAGCGGCCGGCGGGTGTACGTGTGCGCGTACCGGATCAACCAGCGCAAGCGCCTGGCTACTCTCGGCCGAGCCGACGCGCTCAGCCTCGATCAGGCCCGCAAGAAGGCGATGGCATACCTCGCCAAGGCGGCGAACCAAGAGGACCCACAGAGCAACCTCGACGCGCAGCGGCAGCTGAAGACGATCGACGAACTCGTCGAGGCGTACATCGAGGGTCATGCGAAGAAGAAAAAGAAGACGTGGAAGGAGGACCAGTCCTACCTGAAGCGCCACGTCGTCTCGAAGCTGTCTGGGCGGTTGGCGGTGAGTCTCGTCACCGCGGATTTCGAGGCCATTCACTCGGAGTTCGGTGTCGAGCATCCCTACGGGGCGAACGACGTCCTCAAAATAGTCCGAAAAATGTTCAACTGGGGGAAAGTTGCAGGTCTTGTCCCGCGGGATTTCCCCAACCTCGTCGCGGGCATCGTTCGATTTCCGGAGAGGGCGCGCAAGCGGTTCATCACCATGATGGAGATGCCGCACTTCCTCCAGGCCCTTGAGCAGGAGGACAACGATTATGCTCGGCACGGCATTTGGCTGCTGTTGCTCATGGGCTTGCGCTGCAAGGAACTGCTGAAAGCTAAATGGGAGGACATTGATTGGGATATGGGGACGCTCTTCATCGGATTGACGAAGAACGGTGAGCCGCTGCTAGCGCCGATCAGTGACGCGGCCATGGATCGTCTCAAGGTCATTCCACGGATATCCGGCAATCCCTACATCATCTGTGGCAGGTTGCCAGGTCAGTATCTGCGCAGCCTCGGCGACCCTTTCAGGCGCACGCTGAAACGCGCCGGGCTGACAAACTTGCGGATTCATGATCTGCGGCGCACGGTCGGTTCTTGGCTGGCCCAGGACGGACAGTCGTTGCACTTGATCGGTGACGTGTTGAACCACCGTGATCCGAAGACCACAGCCGGTTACGCCTACTTTCAGACCAAGCAGCGCCGAGACGCACTGACCGGCCACGGCAATCGGGTGCTGGCGCTCACACCGCCACACTTGCGCAAGGCCGCGGTGCCAACCGGAGTATCAGCCGACATGTTGTTGTTAGCCGCTGAGAGTACACCGATCGGCGCAGCAGAGAACGGCGCTACTCACTACCGGCACTATTTCCGGCGCGACGATCTTTACCATCTGGTGTGGACATCGCCGGTCAGCGAAATCGCTGCACGCCTGGGGGTATCCGACGTGGCACTTGCAAAGCTCTGTCGCCGTGCTGGGATACCCATTCCCGGGCGGGGCTACTGGCAGCGGACCGAGGCCGGCCAGCCGGTCGAGCCGACCCCTCTGGAAGCAGCCCCCAAGGGACTACCTGAGTTTCTTAGGATTCGAGGGACGAAGCCGGCAGTATCTTTTGTTGGCAACGCCGCCGCGGCATAGGAGGCGTCAGCCCTTAGTTAAGCAACTGCGTCAGGAACGCCCCGACGCCGTGCGCCTAACCCACTGTCGCTCGTGACACAAGACCCACATTCCAGGGATACCCGGCGACTAGTCGCCAACACAGCATGGCATCCAGGTGGTTCAGACTGGACACAGCGAAGGACGAACGCGACGCTGGACGAGAGGCCTTGTGCTCGACATTCTGCTGAAGATCGTAACCATTGGCAGCGTCCTGACCGGCGCGGTGGCTGTTTACATTGCTTTGCGAAACAACAGCCGACAGGTCGGCGCACAGATCTTTCTTGCTTATTCCAAGCGAATCCATGAGATGCGGCACTCACTAGGAGCGGTCGTCGATCTGTACGAACTAGCTGAACGGTCCGATGGAGAGCTTGAGCCGGAATCGCGCCGAATCATCATCGATGCAATTCATTTGGCGTTCGAATTTCACTCGCTCCAAACTCGTGGGTATGTAGCAGCAGATATATGGAGCATCTGGGAAATCGATATCGCACGTATTTTCAGCACTCCTGCCGTTCGAACCGAATGGGCGGCCATTGAAAGGCACTTCGATATCCATCCGAACTTTAGAGCGTGGGTATCGGCCAGGTCGCATAGAAAGCTGGTAAGGGGCGGGCAAATCGGGGCTGATTCTCCGAGTCTCGACGTTCCCAGTCCTAGGGCCTGACCCCTGCCCAGGCTCAAAGCGGTAGCTCGTCGCCCCCCTTGCTGTGTGATCTTCCCGCAGCGGCCTTCCGCTTCAAGGACCAATGAGGCGGGCGGTCCACCGCTATGCCCAGCGTGTTCTCAATTGCAAGTCCTATTTCCTGTAGCTCTCAGATGATCCTTCTTGAGGGAAGCTCGGGGCGGCGTGATTCCATCTACGGCAACTCGCTGAGCCCATTGTGAGAGATCGAACCAAACTTACAGTATTCAAATATCGCCGGGATCAGATCATCGCACCGGCCTTCGTCTCATTGCTGCTGACCGGGTGCGAGGGGGGGGTGCTCGACCCGCATGGTCCTGTGGGCAAGGCAGAGCGAGTCATTCTTTACGACTCAACCGTGATCATGCTGGCCGTCATCATTCCCGTGATCTTGCTTACGCTCGCATTCGCATGGTGGTTTCGGGCCAGAAACAGCCGAGCACGCTACCGCCCGGACTGGGAATACTCGGGTCGGATAGAGATGATTGTCTGGTCCATACCAGCTCTAGTTATCCTCTTTCTCGGCGGCATCGCGTGGACGGGGTCACATGACCTCGAACCCTCGGTACCGCTCAATCAATCCACGGCACCCCTCGATATCGAAGTCATCTCTCTCGACTGGCGCTGGCTCTTCATCTATCCGCATGAGGGGATCGCGAGCCTGAATCGCTTGGTCGTCCCGGCCGGAGTGCCGTTGAGATTTCGCCTGACCTCAACGACGGTCATGAATAGCTTTTTTGTGCCGCAGTTGGGCAGCCAGATCTATGCGATGCCGAACATGGTCACTCAGCTCAATTTGGAGGCCGACGAACCCGGCACTTTCGAGGGCCTCTCAGCGATGTTCAGCGGCGATGGCTTCTCCGACATGCGCTTTGATCTCGTGTCGACTGACAAGGAGGCCTTCAAGAATTGGGTCAACACGACAAAGACGCAGGGCGGCGTCCTGGATGCAAACACATTTGAGCAGCTGTCGAAGCCTGCATGGGCCAACGGGGTGCAAACCTACGCGCAGGTGAGCGAGGGCCTGTTCGACAGGGTTTCGTCATCCACGGCGGCGGTTTCGCCGCAACGAGGGCAGTAATATGTTTGGCAAGCTCACCTGGGCGGCAATTCCGCTCGATGTACCGGTCGTGATGATCGCCGCTGGGAGCGTGGGCTTTGTCATCTTTTGCGTGTTGACGCTGGTGACGGTCAAAGGGTGGTGGCCCTACTTGTGGCGCGAGTGGATCACCAGTGTCGATCACAAGCGCATCGGCGTGATGTACATATTCTTGGCCCTCCTGATGCTGGTGCGCGGTTTTTCGGATGCGCTGTTGATGCGCAGCCAACTAGCCCTTGCCGCCGGTCACGCGCAGGGGTATCTGCCGCCCGAACATTACGATCAGATCTTCTCGGCGCATGGCACCATCATGATTTTTTTCGTGGCCATGCCGTTCGTCGTCGGACTCATGAACTTCGCCTTGCCGCTGCAGCTTGGCGTGCGCGATGTCGCTTTTCCGGTGCTCAACTCCGTAAGCTTCTGGCTGACCGCGGCGGGAGTACTTCTGGTCAACTTGTCGCTGGTGGTCGGCGAGTTTTCCCGCACCGGCTGGCTGGCCTATCCGCCGCTGAGTGAGATCGCGTATTCCCCGGGGGTTGGCGTCGACTATTACCTGTGGTCCTTGCAGATTTCGGGTTTGGGAACGTTGTTATCAGGCATCAATTTGCTGACCACCATCTTGAAGCTGCGGGCACCGGGCATGGGTTATGCGCAAATGCCGATCTTTTGTTGGACCGCGCTTGCCTCGAATCTGCTGATCGTCGCGTCTTTTCCGATCTTGACGGCGACGTTCGCGATGCTGCTGCTCGATCGCTATTGCGGTTTTCACTTCTTCACCAACGATCTCGGCGGCAATCCGATGATGTACGTCAACCTCATTTGGTGCTGGGGTCACCCGGAGGTGTACATCTTGATACTGCCCGCGTTTGGGGTGTTCTCGGAGGTGGTCGCGACATTTTCGGGTAAGCCGCTGTTCGGTCGCCGCTCGATGGTGATGGCGACCATGGCGATCTGCGTGCTGTCCTTCCTGGTGTGGCTGCATCATTTTTTCACCATGGGCGCAGGCGCAGACGTAAATGCCTTCTTCGGCATCGCGACGATGATCATCGCGGTGCCGACGGGCGTGAAGATTTTCAATTGGTTGTTCACACTCTATGGGGGCCGCATCCGCTTCACGGTACCGGTCTATTGGACGATAGGATTTATGGTTACCTTCGTCATCGGGGGCATGACCGGCGTCCTCATGGCGATCCCACCGGCAGACTTCGTTCTACACAACAGCCTGTTTTTGATCGCGCACTTTCACAATGTCGCGATTGGCGGCGTTGTCTTCGGTGTCATGGCGGGCATCAGTTACTGGTTTCCCAAGGCCTTTGGCTTCACGCTGAATGAGCCGCTCGGTAAGGCGGTGTTTTGGTGCTGGTTCTTCGGCTTCTATCTTGCCTTCATGCCGCTTTACATTCTCGGACTAATGGGTGCGACGCGGCGCATGCAGCACTACTCGAATCTGCATTGGCAGCCGCTCATGCTCGTCGCCCTTGCAGGCGCCGTGCTGATCCTCTTCGGGATAGCACTGACGATCGTGCAACTCGCCGTGAGCATTCGCCAGCGCGACCGTAATCGCGATGTGACCGGCGATCCTTGGAACGGTCGCACACTCGAGTGGTCGACGCCGTCGCCGCCGCCGGCGTGGAACTTCTCGCTGCTGCCGCAAGCGGACCGCACGGACGCGTTCTGGGCCATGAAGCAACGGCGCGGAACTGCGCAGGTTCGAAGTGTCCAGCGCAGCTATCAATCGATAGAGGTACCTCGGAACAATCCGACGGGCTTCTTTCTTGCATTCTTTGCGGTATTGCTGGGTTTCTCGCTCATCTGGCACATCTGGTGGGGGGCAGGACTGGGCCTTCTGGGCGCGATCGTGGTGTGTCTGAAGCAGGCATGGCGCACCGATGGAGATATCGAAGTGCCTGCGGAGAAGATCGCGGCCTTCGAGCGGCTCCACGGTTTAAAGGAGAGCGCGGTATGAGCGCCGTAGAACAAGCGCTAGTGGGCGGCGATGTCACGCCGCTCTCGCTTCGGGGTCCTGCGCCAAGGCGCGTTGTCGCGGGTTATGGCTTTTGGTTGTTCTTGTTGTCCGACATCATCATATTCGCCGCGCTCTTTGCCGCGTACGCGGTGCTTTCAAGCGAAACCGCAGGTGGCCCGACGGCGGCCGACCTGTTCGACAAAAAGCACGTCTTAATCGAGACCGCTTGCTTGTTGGCCTCGAGCGTCACCTGTGGATTTGGTTCGCTCGCGGTACAGAGCGGCGATAAAGGATCGACTTATTTTTGGATGGCGATCACCTTCATTTTAGGCGTAACGTTCTTGGTTCTCGAAGTGAGCGAGTTCGGTCACATGCTTAGCATAGGAGCCGGACCTTCCCGAAGCGCCTTCCTCTCCGCCTTCTTCACCTTGGTCGGCACGCATGGACTGCATGTGACCTTAGGCCTGTGCTGGCTAATTGTCATGCTACTACAGGTGGCGACGCTCGGATTTCAGCCGATGGTCAGCCGGCGCTTCTTCTGCTTTGGCCTGTTCTGGCACGCGCTCGATATCGTCTGGATCGGCGTATTTACCATTGTCTACTTGGGAGCTCACTTATGAGTACCGAAATCGAAGCTCAAGGGAAGGCTCCGGGCGTCAGTGTGCACACGAATGTCGCGCGCCAAAGTTATCTGATCGGGTTGGGCTATGCGGCTATTTTGACGCTTGCTTCCTTTTGGGCCTCGTCAAGTGATCTGATCTATACACCGGGCGTCCCCATCCTGTTGGGGGTTCTCGCGATTGCTCAGATGGGGGTTCACTTGGTGTTCTTTCTGCATATCTCAAGCGCGCCGGACCAGACCAACAATATTCTCGCGCTCGCCTTCGGCATTTTCGTCGTGGGTCTGCTGGTATTCGGATCGATGATCATCATGGCTCATTTGAACCACAACATGATGCCCATGGATCGACTGATGCAACTGCAGATGCAACGGTAGCGCTGCGTCAAAACCAATTACCGACTGCTATGGCGATCGCCCCCGATGATTCTCTGATAACCGCCCGGTCCCGGCCGGGATGGCGCGAATATCTTGAGCTCACGTAGCCCAAAGTGAGCTTGTTGATCGTGTTCACGCCATACGCACTGTGCCGATAACAACAATCTTTTCACGCTCATTCTCCTTGGCCTCGCTGCGTTGCGCCGTTTGCGGGATCATGGGCGTTTTGCCGGAATGATCATCAGCTGCGCGATCGTTTCACCTGCGAGGGTGAAGTAGAAGCGAAGTTCGAGCGGGTCGGGCAGGCCGGTCTTATCGTAGTCGCCGGTCACCTTGGCGAGCACGGCCACGCCGCCCGGATGGCGCAGGATCCCTGTGACGAACATCGTTACCCTATAGCCAGCGATTTCATTGGCGAGCCAGACCCTGATCGCCTCACGTCCGGCGTAGTGGCGCATCTGGTCGTTTGCCACCGCGTCCGGCGCGAAGCGCGAGACCATGCCGTCGAGATCGTACATGTTCATGGCCTGTACGAATCCCAGTACGGGTGCCGGCAGGTCCAGATTCTCTTCCACCATGCGAAGTCGCGCAATGCGATCACCGGTGAGGTCGATGTGCCAGTCCAGCTGGAAAGGCTCTGTCACCCCGAGCGCTGCGTAGTCGCCATCGACGGCGACGGCGAGGACCGTACGCCCGTCACGTTCCTCGGTGTGGAGCGGGTGCACACGGACATTCGAGCCGAGATAAAGACTGTCTATCCAGCGAGCGATTTCATCGCCACGGTGCTCCTTGCCCATGTCGACGAGAACGGCCTCGTTCACGAAGGACGCAAGCAGGGCGGCGCGGTCCCGGCTGGCAGTCGCCTGAAGGAATGCTTTGATCGGCTGGGGAAGAGTGGAAAGCGACATGGCATCACCTCTCTTGTGTCGGTGACGCAAACCTATCAATTCGACCAGAAGAGCACTAGACGTTCAGTTCGGATAGCATCGATCCCATTGGGGAATAGATCAGTCGTCCGTTTCGGTGAGCAGCTCAGCCAGAAACTCAACAAACACGGCGACTTTGCTGGGCTGACGGCGGGACGCGGGTCGCACGGCGTTGATCGGAATTCTGGCCGGCTCATAATCGCGCAGGATTCGCCGCACGGTTCCGGCGCGTATGTCGGCCGCAAAAAGCCAGTAAGGCGCCTGGGTGATGCCAAGGCCGGCAAGGACCGCGGTGCGAAGCTGTTCGCCATCATTGCTGCGAAACGATGCCGCCGCCTGATGGGATGCCACCCCGGTGCGGCTGGCGAAGGTCCAGGGTCGCGGTCCATCCCGCGAGACAAAAATCACGCCGTCGTGGCGGTCGAGATCGCTCGGTCGATTCGGCACTCCTCTGCGTTCCAGATAGTACCCAGACGCTACGGCGACGAGGGCGAACTCGCCGATCTTGCGCGCGATCAGGCTAGAGTCCGCAAGGGCGCCATTGCGAATGGCGAGGTCGATGCCCTCTTCAACGAGATTGCTCGTCCGCTCGGAGACAAGCGACTCGACAACGACCTTGGGATAGCGAACGCGGAACGCAGGGAGTTGCGGCACGACATAGAGGCGAGAGAAGGCGGGCGCGGCGCTGACGCGCACCACGCCGGACGGTGAGGCCTGTCCCGAACCGACGCGGGATTCCGCTGCCTCGACATCGCTGATGAGTCGCACGGCAGATTCGTAAAAGTCGCGCCCGGCCTCGGTCAGACTGAGACTGCGGGAGGTGCGCATAAGAAGCTGCGCACCGAGATATTCTTCGAGCGCGGCAACCTGTTTGCTGATTGCCGGCTGCCCTGTCCCAAGCTCGCGAGCGACGGCCGAAAAGCTCCCGCTTTCAACGACGCGCACGAATATCTTGATGCCTTCGAGCCGATCCATCTGATCCTCCCCGCGGACAGCGCCTAGCATAGGCTTGGAATGGATCGAGCACGATACCGCGCTGGTCTATTCCGGAGTTGTTCCTAATCATCTTTGCGTGGACACCGCCCCATTTCCGGTCGCTTGCGATAGCCCGGCGCGAGGAGTACGCCGTTGATGGTCGTACAGCCATTGCCGTGCGTAGGCTAAGAGCCTCAGTCGATCGAATGTCTGAGTCAGCTCACGGCGTAGAGGAACCCCGATGCGGAGCTGGAATTGCCAAGCGGATGGGAAGGCGGTGGTTATCGCCCTCGCGGAGACTCTGACTTCTCTCGATACTGGACCTCGAGCGCCTTGAATGCGACGGCGGCGACAATCCCGGTGAGCATGATTCCCAGGAGCGCCAGACCCAGCGACAGGCACCGCCCAATTACTGTGTGAGGGACGAGATCCCCGTAACCGATTGTCAGAGCAGTCACCGCGCTCAGGTAGAGAACTTCACCAAAGCTCTGAGGCGAGTTCTGAAAGTGCTGATGCAGCTCGGCGAAATACAGCAGGACTGCAAGTGCGAAAAAGCATACGACCAGAAACGCTATGACCGATCCCACGGCGCCCAGAAAGGAAAAGAAGATCGTCAGGAAACGACATGGATTCAGCATATCGGCGTCGCACCGTTCGAGCTCGCCTCGATCGCAGATCCCAACGCGCGGGCTAGATTCAGAACTGCGACCTGCCCGGCCGCCACCGCCGCGGCGACCGTACCCGCCGACGTTTCCGTGAATTCGGCTTGGCAGTTCAACGATGATCTCGGCTCATGCCCCGGATTCGAGAGCGCCCAGTCGACCACCAAGGTAACGGACGAGCCCGTGGTGGACCGGCCTTCTGCGACGTCGAATTTTCTAACCGCAAGATCGATCCTCGGCACGGGTGCATCGTTATACCGCACGCTGTCCACTACGATGATCCCGTATTGGTGTCGCAAAGCATCCACCAAAGCGCCGCGCAACTCGTCGCCGAGCGGCGCGACCCAACGACCGCCTTCCTCGACTCGGAATCGCGTATCGTCGGTCCGGATCAGTATCTGGGTCGTATCGATGCCCGCGGGCAAACTCCGCAACACCAGAATTGCTCTTATCACCGGCGGCCCGTTTTCGGCTGTCTTACCACTCCGATCCGGCGGAATCAGCGTGTAGTAGCTAAGGGGCGTAGATCGGCAACCGCACATCAAAAAGATCGACAGCGCTACGCAAATAAAAAGAACAGGACGCATCATTCACTCCCGCTCGAGGGTCCAGTAGAAGCGCCAGCCGCGGGCGGTGTCGCGCGTTTCTGGACCGGCGCCGCGCGACGTCCCCTGATGAGCGACTCCGGGTGAGCGCTAAGCAGGTCGGTCAGAACCCGTATGGATCGCGCCGACTGCGTCAGCTGCTGCAACAGCTCATTCAGATTCATCTGCAGAGGAGCGTCCGGATCGAGCGCGCCTCCGGCCCCCTGCAGCACCTTGCGTGAGTCCGCCAGGGTGTCGGACAAGCCTGGCAAGGTTTTCGTGTTCAGAAGCCGCAAGGTGTCTCCCAGCTCACCGACATCCAGGTCCAGACCCTTACCGATGGAGTCCAGGGGCAACCTGTCGAGCTTGGCCACGAAGTCCGCGACATCTATCTGAAGTTTGTCCACCGATCCGCCCACCGTGGGGATTACGAGCGGACGCGCCGCGGTATCGAAAGTAGCCGCGGGCGGCGACTTCACGAAATCCAGCGCAACGTACAACTGTCCGGTGAGAAGATTTCCTGTGCGCGCCTGGGCTCGAAGGCCGGTATGCACCATCGAGCCGATGAATGTCGCGACGCTGCTGTCCTCCTCGTCGCGCGCGGGGAATTTGTCCAACACACTGCCGAGCCGACGCGGATACGTCACGACATCGACCAACAAGCTGAACTTCCGCGTGGGCGGATCAAAGTCTACGGCCACCTTCACCACGTTGCCGATACTCACGCCGTAAAATTCAACGGGCGCACCGATAGCCAGTCCGCGCAGGGGCGAGTCGAATCGCATCCGCATGCGCAGCGGGGGACCGTCTGGATCGGCCATTGCGCTCGTGCGATCTCCTGTCAGATAGAACATGCTGTCGGCGGCGGCGGCCGGGGCCTCCGCCGCCGCCGGAGGATCGTCAAAGGCGATCCCCCCGGCCACGATCGTCGCCAGCGCCTGGGTTTCGACTTTCAGGCCCGCCGCCGTGAGGGACAGTTCGACGCCGCTGGCGTTCCAGAAGCGGGTCGTCGGAAGCACGAACTGGTCGTAAGGCGCATCGATGAAGATCCGGATGTCCAGGCTCTTGTCGGGGCTCATCTGATACGAGACCAGCCGCCCGGCTTTGAGATGATGAAAGTAAATCGGGGCTCCTACGTACAGCGAGCCGATATCGACGGCTTTGAGCAGAAAACGCTTGCCGGCCGAGCCCTGGGTGACCATTGGAGCGTCCTCGATTCCGTTGTAATGGGTCTGCACGCCGCCAGTCGAGCCCGGATCGAGAGCGATATAGGTGCCCGACAGCAACGTCTCGATGCCGGAAATGCCCGCGGCTCCGATCTGCGGTCGGACGATCCAGAAACGCGTGTCATCTTTCAACAGATCGCGAGCGTCCCGCGTGAAATCCACAGTCGCGACGACCCGTGAGCGGTCTTTGCTCAAGGACACCGCAGACACCGTGCCAACCACCACATCTTTGTAGCTGACGTGGGTCTTGCCCGCCGTGAGGCCCTGGGCATTGGCGAATTCGATCCAGACCCGGGGACCGCCCGAGTGCCAGGATTGCACCAGCATGGCGATGCCAATCAGCGAGGCGGCTATCGGGATCAGCCACACCAGCGGAAATCGCCGCCGCCGCACGATCTCGGGCTCGAGGGACGAGATCGAGGTTCCTGTCGTATCGTCAGCCACGCCATACCTGCTGTTTCCAGGCGAGCCGTGAGTCGAAACTCATTGCCGCCAGCATCGTAAGAACGACTACCGCGCCGAAAAAAACGATCCCCGATTGCGGTTCCGCGATTCCGACGGCTCGGAACTGAATCAGTGCGGTGACCAGCGCCACGACCAAGACATCCAACATCGACCAGTAACCGATGTGCTCCACGAGCTTCAGCAACCGAGTCTTCCCCACACGCGATCCCATCGGAAACTTTTGATCCAGCAGCAGCAATGTGATGGCCAAAAATTTCGTACACGGCACCGCGACACTGGCTGTGAATATCAGCACGGCGATGTCCCAGGAGCCCGAGCGCCAAAACTCCTCCACGCCCTCCAGGATCGTGCTCTCTGCCTCGACTGCCCAAAAGGCGAGTATGCATGACCGGGAGCACGTTGGCCGGTATGTAAAGCATCAGCGCCGCCAGCAGAAATGCCCACGTGCGGGCGATCGAATCTAGTTTGCGCGCACGGACTTCGGATCCGCAACGAGCGCACGCGATTGCAGCGCCGCCTTTGGCACCAGTGTCCTCATGCACCAGCCCGCACAGGTCACAGGCCATCAGGCGATCGGGTCGGCCCACCCGCGCGGCCTGGAATCGCAAATCGTTGCGAGCCTCAAAAAGAGTCCACAAATCCCCAGCGTTGCGATTGGTGATGACGGCCATCAGCGGTGCCAACACCACGGTCGCAGCGACCCCAACGCCCGCGACGACATGCAGAAATCCAGACAACTTCACCAGCGCCACCAGGATGGCGAGCAGACACACCTCGATCATCCCCCAAGGCTTGCTGGCCCGTAGCACACGCAGGGCCGGCACGAAGTAGGGACAACTCCGTCCCGCCACCGCGAAACTCAATATCCAAAGTAACGTAAGCACCTGCAAGGCCGGGACGACAATGGCGATCATCCCCGCCACAACCGAAACCGGCGCCCCGGGGCCGGCGGCCAAAGCGACTACGGATTGCCACACGGTCGCTTGGCTCTCCAGCCCTCCCAGGCTGATGACCGCGACCGGAAAGACGTTGGCGAAGACCATCAAAATGGCGGCCGTCAGGGTCAGAGCGAGCCAGGCTGAAATCGAAAAATGGTGACCGTGCTCGAGTGCGCTGCCACAGCGCCGACAGCGCGCCCATTCGGTCGACGACAGAGGTCGCCGTGCATAGGTCTGGTCACAGCCAGTGCACATCGTCACTTCGGGATACGAAACCGTGCTCATCATGATGAGGTTCGCAACCTGATCGTTTGAGAGAAACACGAGTGCATCCGGCATTGCCGCTGTTCTAAGGCAGTGGGTGAAGGGACGAGGCGAGAACTCGGATGTCTCGATTCTCTAAGGTCACAATTTCCCGCGGATTCGTGTGTCGGACCGTGACATCGACCATGACTGCAGCCAAGTCGTTCGCCGGAATTACCTGATTCGGAAACAGCACCCGAAAAAGCGGGTAGATTGCGCGAAGTGCGCGGTAGGTGAGATTCGGCTCTTTGCGGGGATCCACGGGGTAGATGTATGCAGGCCGGAATAGATACAATCGGGGATATCCCGCCTTCAGCAGTCCGTTTTCCGCTTTGCCCTTGTACCGTGCGAACGGTATCCGACTCTTCTCTGTGCGATCGGCACCATTGCCGCTCAAAAAAGAGAATGCCGCACCAGGGCTGCTAGCCTTTAGGACCCGCGCGAACTCGATAGTGTAATCGACCGTTATTTGGCGCAGTTCCGCATCTGACACGACTCCGGTATAAACACCTAGGCAAAAGACTGCCGCGTCCTGATTTGTCAGCGCTTCCTTCAGCGAGGAGCAATCGCCGAAGTCTCGATGCAGGATCTCTACGAGCTTAGGATGAGACATTCCGAGAGGTCGGCGTCCTATGACTGTAACGCGCCCGACGGCAGGATGCTCAAGCGCGCAACGAAGTGCATATCCGCCGACCATTCCGGTCGCGCCCACGATGACCAATCGCTTTTGGTCTACCCGTGTCGTCATGAAAGCGCGCGCTCGTCCACCCAGTCGACGTAAAGAAGACGCTCGGCAAATAGCCACTGCCCGTTTGTCTTCACGAACTTATCAAGGTACCGGAGGGAGGCGATCATTATGCGCCGCTTTCCACTGTCGGCCGTGACGTGATGAGCCAGACAGTAGGCTTCGCCGGTTGCTTGCGTGCCTGTGAGAGTGAAAATTGTACTCTGTCCGACAAAATGGGTAGTGGCAGCGTATTTGTTCAGGTCTGCGAACACCGGAGCGAGCTCCTCGCGCCCGTGTAGATCCATGGATGGCGTAGGATCCTTGGCGTTCATATAGACCCCGAAATGAGTGTCAGCAGTGAAGAGGGCCATCTGGCCCTTCGCGTCCCGACGGTCGGCACAGTGCGCATAGGCCTCGACGAGTTCGCGAATAGCGAGACGATCTGCGGCTTCTTGGGGCGAAATGCTGGTATGGGTGTTCATGAGTGGGTTTCTTTGTTTCCGTAAACCATCATCGGTGGGGCCCTGAACTGGCGACTTGACTATCACGTACTAGAGCATCTCGGCCACCGCCAAGGGCGATGTAGAGCGTTACGCTGTTCTGTAGCGAGTTGGCTTTCAGCTGGATAAGCCCCTGCTGCGCCGAGAATAGGTCTCTGCGAGCGTCAAGCACTTCAAGATAGGTGGAAACGCCGTTCTGGTATCGCAGCTCGGTCGTGTCGGCAAGGCTCTGATTGCTCGCAACGGTTTCCTCGTCTGCGGCAATCTGTTCCTCAAAGTGATGTCGTGCGACAAGTGCGTCCGCTACTTCACGGAACGCCGTCTGGACGGTCTTTTGGTAGGTTGCGATCAATTCCTGCTGCTGAGCTTTGGACAGGTCCAGCCGGGCTTTGCGTTGCCCCCAATCGAAGATGGGTAAATCCAAGGTGCCGCCGAAGGACCAGGCCTGGGCGGCACTCTTGAACAGATTGCTGAGCTGAGGTGATGCGTACCCGTAGTTGCCGGTCAGATTGATTGCGGGAAAGAATGCGGCGCGCGCCGCGCCAATATTGGCATTCGCGCTCCGCAGAACTTGTTCGGCTTGTCGTATATCGGGCCGGTTATCAAGCAGGTCGGATGGCAAACCGACGTCAATCGAGCCGATTAGATTCTGGTCCGCGATGGAACGCCCGGCCGGCAGAGGCTCGGCGGTCGGTCCGCCGACAAGAACCGTGAGGGCGTTGCGAAGCTGTTCAGTCGTACGCCGGAGGTCTGCCAGTTGGGATTGGGCCTGCCAAACTAAAAGTCCGGACTGGTCATAGTCGACGGTTGAGGTGACGCCGGCATCGAGCCGAAGTTTGGCGATTCTGTAGCCTTCTAGCCTGGCATCCAGGGTTTGTTCGGCTAGGGCGATCCCTTCCTCTCCCGCGACAATCGCCAGGTAGGTCGACGCGACGGCACTAATGAGCGACAGACGAAATGCATCGGCACCTTCGATCGAAGCCAGGTACTGCCGACGTTGGGCCTCACTGAGATTGCGAACTCGACCCCAGAAGTCGAGTTCGAACGCGGTAATTCCGACCTGCGCTCCGTAGAGGTTGGATGTGACACTACTTGGGACTCCTGTCGTGCCAGACGCACCGGCCTGCGACTCAATCACGGTAAAAGGTGTTTGGGTGCGCGCTCCCGAACCTCCAAGGTCGAACTCGGGAAGACGCAGGGCATTCTGAATCCGGAAATTCGCGTGAGCCTGATCGATCCGTGCCACTGAAGCGGCGAGGTCCCGGTTGTTAGCGAGCGCTATCGCAATGTAGGCCTGCAGTCGAGGATCTCCGAAATATTCGCGCCAATCGATCGAGTGTGCGGCGCGACCTGTTGAAATTGTGGTCGCTGGGAACGCCGAATCAATCGGAGCCGGAGTCGGCCGGTAGTGGGGAGCGAGACTGCACCCCGCTACTGCCACGGCTGCGAGCGACAGGGCGGCAACTGTGTTACGCACGGGGTGTCTCCAGCACATGACGCGCCGCATCGCTCTCTTCCTCGCTCGCATCTTGCGCCGCGAAATCTTTGGCACGACTCAGCCATTTACGCGCTGAGTAATAGAAGACCGGCGTGAAAAAGATGCCGAAACCCGTGACGAGTATCATGCCACCCATGACGCCGGTTCCCATGACCTGCCGACTGGCTGCGCCTGCGCCCGATGCAATCACGAGGGGAGCCATCCCGAAGACGAATGCCAGGCTCGTCATGAGGATGGGGCGAAGGCGCTGGCGCGCGGCGGCCTTGACGCCCTCCAAGGCGGACCGGCCGGCCCGTTCCTCATCAAGCGCGAACTCAACAATCAAGATTGCATTCTTAGCGGACAAACCGATCACGGTGATCAAGCCGATGTTGAAGTAGATATCGGCCGAAAAACTGCGCGCCAAGGCAAACACCGCGGCCCCCAAAACCCCAAACGGAATGGCCATGAGGGCCGCGAGCGGCACCGGCCAGCTGCCGTAGAGCGCCGCAAGAAGCAAATAGACCACCAGTAACGAAAGGCCGAGCAGTGCTCCGACTTGGCCACCAGATTGCTTCTCCTCGTATGCGGTCCCCGTCCATTCGTAGCCAAGACCATTCTGGAGGATCGGCGCGGACAGTCGCTCCATCTCAACCAGCGCATCGCCACTCGCATAGCCAGGAGCTGCGACACCAGAGATCGTTCGCGAGGGATAACCGTTATAGCGCTCAACCTGTTGTGGACCTGAGGTCCATCGCACGGCCGTGAAACTCGAAAACGGAACCATTTCCTTGCGCGAATTGGGAACCTTCAGCGCCAGAAGGTCTGCAGGCGTCATTCGCTGACTGGCATCAGCTTGGAGGTAGACCCGCAGAACATCTCCAAGATAGGAGAAGTCGTTGGCGTAGTACGATCCAAAAGCAATTGCGAGAGTCTGGTTGACGTCCGCTATCTGCACGCCAAGAGCGCGCGCTTTGATCCGGTCGATATCGACGTAAAGTTCCGGAGTCGGCGGCAGGCCCTCCGGTCGCACTCCCACGAGCACCTTGCTTTTGCGTGCCAGCGACAAGATCTGATCGCGCGCCGCGAGCAGACGCGCTGCGCCAACGCCACCGCGGTCCTCGATTTTGAAGGTGAAGCCGGTTGCATTGCCTAATGCCTGGATTGGCGGCGGATCAAGCGCGAAGATCTGCGCTTGCGGGATGTCTGCGAGCGCGGCTCCGGCCTTGGCGACGAGCGCCGATGCGCTGTTGGATCGGCCGGGCCGTTCTTCCCACGGCTTGAGCGTCACAAAGCTGATGCCCGTTGACTGCCCTTGGCCAAAGAAACTAAAGCCGCCGACTGAGACCACGGACTTAACTTGCGGCTGCTTATGAAAGAAGTCCTCAGCCTTTTGAATGGCCACGGCGGTGCGCGCCATCGTTGCGCCAGGGGCCGCTGTATAGACCACAAAAATGTAGCCCTGATCCTCGGTCGGAAGAAAGCCGCCGGGCAGTCGGGTAAAAAGGAATCCCGTTAGCGCCACGACGACGGCGAAGCCACATAACCACCGAAGAGGCCTTTCCAGGATGGTGTCGACACCTCGGCCGTATCTCTCCCTCATCTCGGTAAAGGCCCGATTGAAGGCGCCGAAGAAGCGATCGAGCCAACCCATCGGACCGGACCGGGGCCTTTGTTCTGGCGACTGGTTCGCCTCGCCTTTGGGCGGCTCCTTGAGAATCATGGCGCAAAGTGCCGGCGTCAAAGTGAGTGCAAGCGCGGCGGAAACGAAAACGGAGACCGCGAGCGTTACGGAGAACTGACGATAAATGCCGCCCGTCGATCCGGGGAAGAAGGCCATGGGAAGGAACACGGCAACCAGAACCAAGGTGATGCCGATGATTGCACCAGTGATCTGGCTCATGGCCTTAACCGTCGCACGCCGGCGGTTCAGGCGTTCCTCTTTCATGATCCGGTCAACATTTTCGACGACGACAATCGCGTCATCGACCAGAATGCCGATAGCAACGACCATGGCGAGGAGCGACAAGATATTGATCGACATACCGAAGACTGCAAGCCCGACACAGGCACCACCGAGCGAGATCGGAACGACGATTGCAGCAATCAGTGTCGGTCGCCAATCCTGGAGAAAAAGGAACATGACCAGGAACACCAGCGCCATCGCAATGACCAGTGTGTTTTCGACGTCTGTTACCGACGCCAGAATGAAAGGCGTAGTGTCGTAGGGGATGGACCACTGTATATCCGGCGGAAAGGTCGGCTCGAGCTCCTTCAGCCGCGCGACGATAGCATTCTCCGTCTCAAGGGCATTCGCACCACTGGCGAGTTGGATTCCGAGGCCTGCAATCGGATGCCCGTCGACGGTGCATGTAATGTTGTAGCTTTCCGCGCCCATCTCGATGCGTGCGACATCGCCAAGCCGGATTACCGATCCGTCTGGGTTTTCGCGGACGATTATTTCGCGGAATTGCTCCGGCGTGGAAAACCGGTTCTGGGTGACGATCTTGGCGTTGAATTCGGACAGCCGCGCGACGGGTTGCTCTCCAAGACCACCGCCTGCCGTTTGGCTGTTCTGTTCTTGAACCGCGGTCAATGTCTCTGACGCAGAGATTCCATAGGCGGCCAGTTTCTCGGAGTCGAGCCAGATGCGCATGGCGTATTGCGACCCGAACTGCACGACATCGCCGACGCCTGCAATGCGCTTAATCTCGTCACTCAGGCGGTTGGAGGCGAAGTTGCCCAACGCCACGGGGTCGGTTCGGCCCGATTTAGATTGCAACGCGACCACGCCCAGAAAGCCCTGCGCACCCTTGGTAACGGTGACACCCACCTGGCGCACCTCCTGGGGCAGTCGCGGAGTGACTCGGCTTAGCCGGTCCTGCACCTGAGTTCGAGCGATATCCAGATTCGTGCCGGGCTTGAAGGTGACGGTGATTTCGGCCGTGCCATTGGCCCGGCTTGTCGCCGACATGTACAGAAAATTGTCGACCCCGTTGATCTCTTTCGAAATGATGGAAGTGGCATTGCGATCCAATGTCTCCGCGTCCGCTCCATTGTAGGTAATATCAACATTCAGGGACGGTGGCGCCACTGCCGGGTACTGCTCGATGGGAAGCGATCGCAGCGCCATCACTCCAAACAGAGCGATGAACAGGGCAATCACCCAGGCAAAGACAGGATGATAGACAAAGAACCGATTCATCGTTGGGCCTAACTCTTCGCCGAGTTTGAGGGAGACGGAGATACCTCGAGTTCGCGGACCCGGACCTTCTGGCCTGGCTGAACTGACTGCCAGCCATCGACAACGACCCTGTCGCCCGGTTTGAGACCGGTATTGATGACCCAGCCCGACTCTTCCAGGTCGCCCAACTCGATTGGGCGAATCGAAATGGTACTGTCGGAATTGACGACGGTAACGCTGGCCTGCTTGTCACTGAGTTGAACGGCTCGTTGTGGAATGCGGACGCCGTTCGGCACGACTCCTGCGTCGATGCGGCCGCGGACGAATTGGCCGGGCAGCAGCACCTGATCGGGATTGGGAAATAGGGCGCGAATGGTCTGGCCACCCGTGGTGGGATCGACGGTTCTGTCAGCGAAATCCAGATGTCCGATCGGGCCGTAAGTGGTGCCGTTTTCCAGAACGAGGTGAACCACCATGTCGTTGAGTTGTGGGATCCGCAGCGTGCCGGCCCGCACTCGGGCATTGAAGTCCAGCGTGGCGGCACTCGAGGGAGCGAAGGTCGCGTATATGGGTGCGAGTTGCTCCACTGTGGCCATCAGTGTTGCACCAGCACCGCTGACCAGGGCACCCTCTGTCACGCGCGCGCGACCGGCGCGACCGGCGATGGGTGTAGTGACTTCGGTGTAGCTAAGCTGCAGTCGCGCTCGATCGACGGTCGCACGGGCCTGAGCAGTCAGGGCTTCTGCCTGATGGAGTGCGGATACGGCTGCGTCATATTCCTGGGCGCTGATTGCTTTGCGGCTGACGAGGGGCTCATAGCGATTCACGACTTGAGCCGCATTGACTCGTGCTGCATCGTTGCGGCGCAGGTCCGCCTCGGCCGCCTCCACCGCGGCGCGCATGTCGCGTGGATCGATTTGAAACAGCATCGCGCCGGCGCGAACGTCGCTGCCTTCCTGATACGCGCGCTTTTTCACGATTCCGTCAACGCGCGCGCGCACCTCGGCCGTGCGCACGGCCTCAATTCGCCCTGGCAGCTCGATGACGTTCGGTACCTCGGTTGCCTGGACGGTGATGGCGGTGACTTCAAGTGTGGGTGCGGCTCCTGTCGGCGCCTTCGCACCACACGCGACGAGCAGGCAGGCGCCCCCCGCCGCCACGGAAAGATTTTTCAAATTCATTCGAGAATGGCCCGCGGTTCGAGAAATGCCTCGATCCCAAAAGTGCCAAATTCGCGACCGACGCCTGAGTGCTTGAATCCACCGAACGGCGCCTGCTGATCATCCAGCATGCCGTTAATATTCACGCGGCCGGCCAGGATTCGAGAGGCCACACGACGCGCACGCGGCAAGTCGGTGCCACACACGAACGCGTGAAGACCGAATTCGGTATCATTCGCGATGCGAAGCGCATCTTCCTCCGTCTCATAGGTGATGACGGACAGAACGGGACCAAAAATTTCCTCCCGTGCAATCGTCATGTCATTCCTGACGTTGACAAATACAGTGGGCTTAACAAAGTATCCGGCATCGAGTCCGGGCGGATGGCCCTCGCCTCCAACCAGCACCTGTGCGCCTTCTTCTATGCCTTTACGGATGTATGACTGCACGCGCTCGTACTGTTTCTGCGTCACCATGGGTCCCACCGCGGTCTTGGGATCGGCAGGATCACCGACAGGAAATGCCACCATGGTCTCGACGATTGCCCGCTTCACCTCATCAAAGCGACTTTTTGGCACAAGGAGCCGAGTGCCCGCTGCGCATGCCTGGCCGCTGTTCAGAAAAGCAGCGATCAGGGCTGTCGGAATCGCGCTCTTAAGGTCGGCATCGTCGAGTAGGATGTTGGGCGACTTGCCACCTAGCTCAAGCGTGACACGCTTTAGGGTGGCCGCGCCGTCGCGCATGATCGTCTTGCCCACTGCGACAGAACCCGTGAATGAGATCTTTGACACATCAGGATTGCGCGTGAACTCGGTGCCGACGACGTCTCCACGGCCGATTACAATGTTGCACACCCCTTTGGGGAGCCGCGCTTCGTGTATGCACTCGCGCCAAACTTGGGTCTGCTGAGCACTGAGTTCACTCGGCTTCATGACGACCGTGCAACCGGCGGCGACTGCCGAGGCGAGCTTTGCAGACAGGAACAGGGCGTTGGCGTTCCAAGGTGTAATCAAACCTGCGACGCCAACGGGCTCCATGGTGACTGTTGTCTTTCCCCACTTGCGTGTCAGCGGGAGCTCTTGAAGCGCCTTTTCCGCTGCGAGGAACGCGGTAGCCCCCGACTGAACTATCGGCGCCGCGAACTGGACGACTCCTCCATACTCCTCGACCATCGCCGCGGTCAGGTCCTCGATCCGGGCCGAAACGGCTTTGTGCAGGCGCACCAAAAGTTCAGCTCGCTCGGCCTTTGTGCTCAGACCGAAGGCGCTAAATGCTCGTTTAGCCGCGGCAATAGCCTTTCTCGCGTCCTCCTCGTCGCCTAGGGTCACCTGACCGATCAGCTCGCGATTGGTCGGATTGATCAAATCCATGATCTCGCGGCCGTGGGAGGGAACCAGATCCCCGTCGATATAGTGCTTCGTGATCGTGTGCATGCGCGTCTCTCCAAGATCGAGATTGGGAGCTCACGCGCAATGGTATTGAGGGGGATGTTTCCTTCTATTACATATATTCGGTAGAGACTTTCGGAAAAAAGGGAGCTCTGCTACGTCGGCTTGAAGGAGGAAGAATTCGGTGGCTTGTCGATCGGCGCAGGTATACACAGAATCTGTAGTATCGAGTCGAGATGCTCTTCGGCAGAATGGGCCGGGTGGGAATACTCTAGACCCTCGACATCTGGCACGAATGCTCGGGAACGAATGGACAGAGAAAGCGCAGTCAATGCCAAGGCAACCCCTCCCGACGACCAGCGCGAGAGCCGCCTCTGGTATCTGGAGCAAATGGACCAGATCAACTCGGCCCTTGAAGGTACCGAGGACTGGCAACAGGTAAGCCGTGCCTGTGACGTGCTTGTAGCCATTTTCCGGTGCGACCGCGTGTGGATCGCCCGTCCCTACGATCCGGAACACCCGACCTGGAGACCGGGGATCGTCTGTGGCTCTGGCGAGCTCTTCAGCTCCTCGTTGGTCGGCCTTGAACTTCCGATGGATGCGGAATTGGCTCAGATGCACCGTGTCGTCATGGATTCTCGAACCGCCGTGCGGTTTGGCGCAGGTGCGCAGAATCCCATTATCAAGGGAATCGCGGAGCGATGCGGTGTTCGATCACAGTTCTGCCTGGCGATACATCCGAAAGCCGACAGGCCATACATCTTTGGTCTGGATCAATGCACGACCATTCGAGCCTGGAGTGAGGCGGAACAACGCCTATTTGAAGCAACCGGCCAGCGGCTCGCCCAGTTGCTCACACGATGGGGGATGGCCCGCGAACTTCAGGACAGCAAGGCACGGCTGGAGGAAGCCCAACGTGTCGCCCGAGTGGGTCACTGGGAGTGGGATCTAGAGACGGGCGACATAGTCTGGTCGGATGAAAGTTACCGAATTTTCGGATTCCGGCCACGGGAGCGGCCCATGGATTTGGCGACGGTTCGCGCCATCGTTCACCCCGACGACAGAGAATCACTTTATGGAAACGTGGATAAGGATCTTGCCGCCGGTATGCTCCCTGATGCGGAGTTTCGGATAGTCCTCGCCAATGGAGAAGTTCGTACAATTCAAGCTTTGACATCGAAACATTGGAGCGCGCCGGCCGACCATCCGACGCGCGATCCCGCGGACCTCTCCCATAAGTTATTCGGTACGATGCAGGACATTACGGACCGTAAGCGCGAGGAGCAAGAACGTCAGGCTCTGTCTCGCAAGTTGCAGGAGAGCAAGGCTTGGCTGGAGGAAGCTCAACGCGTAGCTCATATCGGATACTGGATATGGGACCTCGATAAAAATCAGGTGATCTATTCGGACGAGACCTGCCGGATCTTCGGACTGCCGCCACAGGAGGGTCCCATTGACTTGGAGATAGTGAGTGAACGGATCCATCCAGATGATCGGGAGCGGGTATTTCGGCAGGCAGAAGAGGCCATTCGTTCCGGAACGCGCGTAGACACCGTACACCGGATCGTCCGCCCCGATGGAGAAGTAAGGACTATTGAGGCTTTGGGCGATCTAAAGAAAGACGCCTCAGGGCGACCCTACCAAATGTTCGGGACGACCCAGGACATCACCGAGCGCAAGCGCGCGGAAGAAGCGCTGCAACGGAGTCAGTTCTATCTGAGCGCCGGAGAGCGGATCGCCCACATCGGGAGCTGGGCCTTCAATGATTCAGGTTACTACTGGTCCGAGGAGCTCTACAAAATCTATGCTTTGGACCCGAAGGACGGAGTTCCAACGGTCGACCGGTACCTGGCTCTCATTCACCCACAAGACCGCGCTGCCGTCGCCGAGTCCATCAGGCTCATGCTGGATGAACATCGTGGCTTCGACCAAATCGAGCGGATCATTCGACCTGACGGACAGTTGCGCTACATTCGTGCAGTGGCGGTTCCCATCGTAGAGCAAGGATTCTTTAAGGGATTCATCGGCACCACGATGGACGTCACAGAGCAGGAGCTTCTAGCGGAGGAATTGCGGCGCGAACAAACATACCTCGCCCAGGCACAAAGCCTGGTACAGATCGGCAGTTGGGCGACGAATTTTGTCACCGGGCGGATACTTCATATATCGGACGAAACATTTCGCCTGCATGGCTTCGATCCGAGCGAAGGCCCGGTTTCACTCGAGCGCTTTTTCAACACTATTCACCCGGAAGACGAGCCGGCAGTAAAGGCAATCATCGAGAATGCCATTCAGACGAGAACGGACTACGATATCCGCGAATTTCGCATTTGTTGTGCCGACGATGGCCGGATCAGATTCCTGCGCACGATAGGGCATCGCAATCCCTCTAGTGAACCAGGCGAATACGTCGGGATCACAATGGATGTAACGGAACGGAAGCGTGCGGAGGAGGAGCGGGAAAGGCTACGCAAATTGGAGCACGACCTCGCACACATCAATCGTGTCAACATGATGGGAGAACTTGCCGCAGCGCTGGCACACGAAATCAAGCAACCCATTTCCGCCACAATTACCAGCGCAAACGCCCTATTGCGGTGGTTGGCACATGACCCGCCCGATTTGGACAGAGCACGCGCGATTGCTACCAGAATTGCCCAGGAAGGGAATAGAGCCGCCGATATCATGAACAGCGTGCGGTCGTTCTATAAAATGGGAACGGTTGCGGAACGCAATTGGATTGACTTAAATGAAGTCATTGACGAAATGACCGTGCTGCTCGGCACGGAGGCATCGCGAAACGCGGTGACAATCCAAACCGCGTTGGAGCCTCCTGCGGCCAGTATCCGGGCGGATCGGGTCCAGCTGCAACAGGTCCTCATGAATCTCATGCTGAACGCGATTGAGGCGATGAAAGACACCGGGGGCGAATTGTGGATCCGCTCGACCATCCAATCGGAAGGGCACATTCTCGTTTCCATCAGTGATTGCGGGAAAGGACTGCCTGCGGAAAGCGCCGATCGGATTTTTGAGCCGTTTCACACGACGAAGACCCATGGAACCGGAATGGGTTTAACCATTACGCGCTCGATCGTGGAGGCAAATGGTGGCCGAGTGTGGGCCACATCCAATTCAAACGTGGGAGCGACGTTTCACTTCACTCTGCCTTGCGATGCGGACCGGCAGGTATGAGCGCGGCCACTGTATTCATCATTGATGACGACGCGGGTATGCGTCAGGCGGTCCAGGATCTCGTCGAGTCCGTCGGTTTGAGAGCCGAATCATTCGAGACGGCACAGAGCTTCCTTGGCGCGCACCGAGTACCGGGTCCTGGATGCTTGGTTCTTGATGTCAGACTCCCAGAGACGAGCGGCCTGGATTTTCAACTCCAGTTGGCGGATATCGGCGTGCGGATTCCCATCATCTTTATATCGGCCCACGGCGACATTCCGATGTCTGTCAAGGCGCTAAAGGCGGGTGCCGTGGAGTTCCTGGCAAAACCATTTCGCGACCAGGACCTTTTGGATGCCATTCGACAGGCCCTCCAGCGTGACCGTGTTGGACGGGAGCAAGAGACGGAGATCAACGAATTGCACGCACGCTACCAAACGCTGACCAAGCGGGAGCGGGAGGTCATGATCTTTGTCGTCTCAGGGGTTCTCAATAAACACATTGCCTTGAGGATTGGCGCGAGTGAGGCAACCGTGAAGATCCATCGCGGACATGTCATGGAGAAAATGCAAGCGGCGTCGTTGATTGAATTGGTTCGAATGGCCGACAAACTCAAGTTACCGCTTCAGAAATAGCGCCAACCCATCATGGTAGCCAGCCGGATACGTACACAGCTTCGGCACGTGGTAGACCTTTAGACCGAGCGTTCATCCTAGACATCATTGGCTTAATCCAAGTGTGCTTTGGTAGAGTCGGTCTCACGCTGTTCATGCGCGCAATTGATCGGCAATTGGCAGCTTGCGGATGCGTTTACCTGTTGCGTTGTACAACGCGTTGACTACGGCCGGCGCGATTGGGGGCACGGCTATCTCGCCGACGCCTGTTGGCTTCTGCGCCGAAGGCACGATGTGCACCTCGACCGCCGGCATCTCGTTGATGCGCAATGGGATGTACTCGTGGAAGTTGCTCTGCTCGACCACGCCGTCCTTGAGAGTGATAGCGCCGTGCAGCGCCGCGGACAGCCCGAAGCCAATGCCACCCTCCATCTGCGCCGCGATCACGTCCGGGTTAATGGCTAGGCCGCAGTCCACGGCGCAGACCACGCGGTCGACCTTGAAGCTGCCGTCCGACGCGACCGTAACCTCGGCCACCTGAGCCACAAACGTGTTGAACGCCTCGTGCACAGCGATGCCGCGGCCCAGCTTCTCGGTAGCGACGCCGGGTTTGAGTGGCTGGTTCCAGCCCGCCTTGGTGGCCACCAGTTCCAGCACGCCCTTGAGGCGAGGCGCCTTGCTCAACATAGCCCGCCGGTATTGGTACGGGTCCCTGCCGGCCGCCGCCGCCGCTTCGTCGACTAGACCTTCCGACACGAATGCGTTCGCCGAGTGACCCACCGAGCGCCACGACAGCACCGGCACGGCGATATTGTCTGGCGTACTCAGCTCGACCCGCAGGTTCGGCACGTCGTACGCCATATCGGCCACGCCTTCGACTGATAGGCCGTCGATACCGTCTTTGATAGCGAAGCTCTCGAATGCTGTGCCTTTGATGATCGACTGCGCCACCACGTGGTGTTGCCAAGCCACCAGCCGACCGTCGCCGTCCAATGCGAGCCTGGCCTTGTGGTAGAACGCAGGGCGGTAGTAGCCGCCGCGAGTATCCTCCTCGCGTGTCCACACCAGCTTGATCGGCACCCGCACACCCTTGTCCCATGCCGCCTTCGCGATGGCCACCGCCTCCAGCAGGTAGTCGGCATGTGGATTGGCGCGACGACCGAAGCTGCCGCCGGAGTAGAGCTGATGGAGGGCGACTTTCTCCACCGGTATCTTGAGTGCCGCTGCGATGGCAGCTTGGTCCGCCGTCTGCAACTGCTCGCCGTTCCAGATCTCGCAGCTGCCGTCGCCAAGCTGCACCAGGCAGTTCATCGGCTCCATAGCAGAGTGGGCCAGGTAGGGCAACTCGTATTCGGCCTCGATCACCTTGGCCGGCTTGGCCGCGAAGACGGCAGCGACATCGCCTTCTTTGCGTGCCACTAGACCGTTCCTACCGGCCATATCCTTGTATTGAGCCAGAATCTCGGCGCTGCCGAGCGTGAAGGCCCGGCTTTCGTCCCAATCGACCTCCAGCGCGTCCCGGCCAGTACGCGCAGCCCAGGTGTTATTTGCCAACACCGCGACACCGGAGAAGCGCGCCATGTTGTCGCCGCTGAATTCCACCACTTGAACTACGTTCGGGACCGCACGGGCTTTTTCTGCGTTGACGGTTCTCGGCACCGCACCGAAGCGCCTCGGATGCACCACGACCGCCACCAGCATGCCCGGCAGTTTGAAGTCCTGAGTGAAGACCGCAGTCCCGTCCGTCTTATCGATGTGGTCTTTGCGGTGCAGCTTTGGCTTGCCGATCAGCTTGAAGTCCTTGGGGTCCTTCAATGCCACGTCCTGCGGCACCGGTTGCCGCGCCGCCTTCGCGGCGAGCTGGCCGAAGCTGGCCTTACGACCCTTGGCGTATAGCCAGCCTCTGTCCACGGTGACGGTATTCGCCGACACCTTCCATGCCTGCGCCGCGGCCGCCACCAGCATGGCACGCGCGGTCGCGCCGGCCCTGCGCATCTGCTCATATGAGTTGGCCATAGCGGTGCTGCCGCCTGTGCCCTGCAGACCCAGCAGCGAGTTCTTATATCGTGTGACATCGGCCGGCGCGCCTTCGACACGCACTTGCTCCCAGTCAGCGTCCAATTCCTCGGCTAACAAGGTGGCAAGACCTGTGTAGGTGCCCTGGCCCATTTCAAGATGCTTGGACACGACTGTGACCGTATTGTCCGAGGCGATGCGCACGAAGGCGTTCGGCTCGAAGTTTGCCGCCACCGGCTTGTTGTCGGCGCTGCCCGGGGCCGCAGGGCCTCGGTCCGCCAGTGCCGCACCGGCGTAGACGCTAAGCGCCAAACCACCCATTCCCTCCAGGAACCGGCGGCGGCTTTCGTTGACGATGAGAATACCGCACCCGAAATCGTTCATGGTCTGCTCCTAGGCACTCAGCGTCGCGGCGGCTTCATGAATTGCCGCGCGAATGCGCACGTAGGTAGCACAGCGGCAGACGTTGCCAGCCATGGCGGCGTCAATGGCGGCATCGCTGGGCCCCTTGTTGGTTTGTAGCAGGGCGGTGGCCGACATGATCTGCCCGGACTGGCAATAGCCGCACTGCACTACGTCGAGCTTCTGCCACGCCGCCTGCACCGCGTGACCGACCTCATCCTCGGCCACCCCTTCCACGGTGGTGACTTTCTTGCCAACTGCGGTGGCTACCGGCGTGACGCAGGAACGCACCGCTTGACCGTCGAGGTGCACGGTGCACGCGCCGCACAGCGCGATGCCGCACCCATACTTGGTTCCTGCGAGGTTGGCGACGTCGCGCAGAAACCATAGCAGGGGCATCGATGGATCGCCGTCGTAGCTATGTACCTTGTTGTTGATGTTGAGTTTGATCATGGGTATGGTTCAAATATGCGCGTCACTGCGAGCGACGTTTGGCGACATCCTCCGCGGTAAGCGATCCTTGTTTTCCTCCAAAATGTGTCAACACAAAGTTGCCTAGCGCAGCAACTTCCGAGTCGCTATAGGCGCGATCAAAAGACGGCATGAAGACCTCGCCGTGCGCGGTATGTGACTGCGAGCCGTGCAGGATGACCTGGGTGAGATTGAAGGCGTGGGTGTCATTGACCGCCCGAGTGCCGAGGAGCGCCGCTTCCTCGCTCTGACGGCCTTGCCCGTTCCATAGGTGGCAGCCTGTGCAGGCTCCCTCGAACAACTGCCGGCCGACGTCATGATGCGTCAATTCGTCCGCGCTCGGAGTATCGGCGGTCGAAGCCATGGCTTTGGGCGGGTGATCGTCGACTTCACTACCGGCTTGCCCTTGCTGCGATTTCACTCCGCGAAGATAGGTCACAAGGGCCGCGATATCTTCCGGTGTTAGGTACTGGAGACTGTTCTGCACCACTTCACCCATGGGGCCAGAGGCCGTGCCGTGTTTGGCCGCGTGTCCCTTGCTGAGATAGTCAGCCAATTGCTGGTCGGTCCAACTGCCGATACCATGGGTCTCATCGGGCGTGATGTTGTAGGCCTTCCATCCTTGAAGGACCTCACCGGCCAGTTCCCGATCGTGCCTCAACGAATAGAGGAGGTTGCGCGGCGTGTGGCATTCGTTGCAGTGGCCAAGCGCAGTGGCCAGATATGCGCCGCGATTCCATGCATTGGACTTGTCCTGCGCGGGCTGGAAGCGCTCTTTGCGCAAGAACAACGCGTTCCAGTAACTCAAACTCCACCGCTGGTTGTACGGAAATGACAATTCGTTCGGCTTCGCCGGGGCATGCGCGACCGGCAGACTGAACAAATAGGCCTTAATGGCCAGGGTGTCGTCGCGGCTCAACGCGGTGTAGGACGTGTAGGGGAAAGCTGGATACAACGGTTGCCCGCCCTTGCCGACGCCTGCATGCAGCGCCCGAACGAAATCCTCGTCGCTCCACGCGCCGATGCCAGTTTCCTTGTCCGCCGTGATATTGCTCGAGTAAATCGTGCCGAATGGCATCTTGAATGCGACGCCGCCCGAGAAAGGTTTCTGGTTGGGAACGGTGTGGCAGGCGATGCAGTCGGCGGCCTGCGCCAGGTATTCGCCTCGCACCAACGGGTCCGTGATACTGGCCGGTGCGCCAGCAGCGACTGGCTGTGATGCATTGGTTTCCCTGCCGTCACTGACCGTCAACAGAGCGTAAGCGGTGAATGCGGCTCCGGCGACGATGAGCGCACTCAAAGCAATCAACACAATACGCCGGACTTTCATTTCGGCGCGCTCGGCCCGTAGACGAAGTGTGTCCGGGCTGCTTCGAAGGGAGCGGGGGTAAGCATCAGGCCGCGCCGAAGCCGATTGGGTAACTCCGATGGTTGCCGTGTTCGCGCGCGTCAGCGTGTGGCCTGGCTCCCTGAGGTCGGAGATGCTTGTTCACGTCAGTACGCTCCGAGATAGGCCATGGTGAAAACGTCGATCCATACGATGCCGAGGGCATGCCAGAACAAAGCGAAACACAACAAGCGTCGCTGCAGCGTCGGCTGAAATCCCAGCTTGAACAGCTGCGCCATCATGCCCAGGGGCCACACGAGCCCGACGGTTACATCCTAGTCGCGCTCTGCGCCGGCGCGTCGCACTATTAATAGTTGGCCGCGAATGTGCGTACCTGGGCGGCATGCGCAGAACGCGAGGGTGCCGCTGGCGCGAACTTCGTGGCGAATTTGATCAAGGTCGCGAACGAGTCCGCTCTCATTTTTCGCATGAGGTTGGCCCGATGCACTTGAACAGTGTACTCAGTGATGCCCAACTCGAATGCCGCTTGCTTGTTTAGCAAACCACGCAGGAGGAGTGCGAGGACCTCTCGCTCGCGAGGTGTCAAAGACTCGTATCGCAAGGCAAAGTCAGAACTTTCACTCGCCTCTCGGCAACTCCGGCTATGCTGCTCGTACGCCCTTTCGACCGACACGAGCAGACCTGCCTCATTAATCGGCTTGGTAAGAAAATCAATGGCGCCCGCGTGCATCGCGCGCACGGCCATTGGAATGTCTCCCAACGCAGTGATGAAAATTATCGGCGTCAGGCTTCTCTCGCTTTGAAGTGTCGCTTGAAGTTCAAGGCCCGACATGCCTGGCATTCGAATGTCTGCGATGAGGCACGCAACACCGTGTCGGACTCGAGAGCCTAGGAATTGCTCGGCCGAAGTGAAGCACCGCACTGACATTCGTTCGGCTTCGAATAAGTCCTGGAGAGCACTCCGCATCGAGTCCTCGTCGTCGACGATTGCTAGAAGCCGTCCTTCTTGCTCTATGCCCATGAAAGGAACGTACCGCTACTTGCCACGTGGACGCAATTGGCCCCTGGTCGCAGAAACTACCACTCAGGTGGTAGTCAAATGGCCTCTGGTGGCACACCGTAAAAGTTGTAATGGTTGTAACTTGCGCGGAGCGACCTTAGGGGCCTTTGTAGGGCGTGCGATGTCAGCCTTTCTCGGATTCTCTAGTTCGTCGGAACCCGCGATCCCGCGCCATGAACGTCGCGAGCATGTGCGGAATTAGCGTGACGGAATCCACCATTTCTCCGTACGCTTGCGAATGCATTGTTGCATAGCGGTCGAGTTCCCCCTTGAGGACCACGGTACAGGTAAATGTGAGCTTGACGCTTTCCGTCTTGGGAAGCGGCCCAAGGCGCAGCCGGCGAGTTACCGCGCTCATTGCAGCGGTCCTCTCTGAAAGAACAGCGGTTGATAGGGCCGCAACACGAGATCCTTGTTGACCATGACATCCATAGGAAAGCCGGGTCTCACCGTCAGTGTGGGCTGGATGCTCAGGTTACGCCGTGTGATTTCCTGCCCCACCTGGTTGGTCGTGTCTTGGGCGCTGTTGCGCAGGGCGATCACGATGTTCCCGTTGGTACTGCCCTGGTCGGAAACCGCAAGCTCCGAGCTGACGCCGAGCATCGTGGCGAGGGCGGCCCCGGCCAGGATGCGCCCCCAATGCCCGTCGACGCCATCCTCGAGGCCGGCGTAGCCGGCCTGGTCGATGCCGGGGAGCTTGTCGAGCGCGATCGAGGAAGTGTCCGGAAAGATAACCCTCAACCACACGAGAAGCACTCGCCGTTGACCGAATGCGACCTGACTGTCATAGCGGCCAATCAGTCGCGACCCCTGCGGGATCAGGAGAAATTGGCCTGTCGCGGTGTCGTAGATCGGCTGGGTGACGGTGGCGATGACCTGGCCCGGCAGGTCGGAGTTGATGCCGGTCACAAGAGCCGCCGAGATGACCGTACCGGCCATCACGGTGTAGGGTGAAACCGCTGTCTGTACGCCCCCCGCGTTGCGCGTAGCTGCGTCGCCACCATTGGCGAGAAAGGACTCCTTTCGATCCTGGCGGTTCTGAATGGTCGTGGGGTCGTTGGTTTGCACAGAGGTCGCTGGCTGCGTGCCGCTGATGGGACTGAATGGACCCGAGAGGGCATTCGGGACGGTCGATGCCGCGGGTGTCGATGAGGCGGCAGTGATGTCAGACTTTTCTGGGCTGCTGGTTCGAAAGAATACGGGTGAGCGCGCGACATCGATGGCATCGCGTTGACCGCCGCCGCCGGCCGCTGAATGATCGGCCGATGCCGGCGCGTTACCGCTGGCTCGCAGGACCGGGCCGCCCAGCTCGCCAGGTAATGGCGGACCCAGCTGGGGCGGCGACAGCGAAAACTCATCGGTTGGCGCGAGTCTCGGCGGTAACTTCGAGTAGTCCTCGGGCAAGCGATCCAGATTGTCGGCTTTAGCTACGCGATCGGCGTTGTAGAGTTCCGAAGGGTTGGCTGAGCCATGTCGTCCGTGTTGTGGCTGCAAGGCCCACATCGCCGAGATCGCTACCACTACCGCCAGCCCGGTCGCAGCCAGGATCAGGGTGCGGCGATTCAGACGCATGACCGTGCGTGGAGGCGCGCGGAGCGCCAGGCTGTCGGGGCTCACCTTCGGCGCCGAGGCGGAATTGGGATCGGGTGCATTCATGACCCGCTCCGCGAGGCGATACCATCCGTGCGCTCGATTCGTACGACCACCGCCTTGTCGCTCCCCAAGCGCAGCTCGGCGGCGCCAAAGAGGCGATCGACGATGTAGTAAGGTGCGTGGTAGCGGTAGTTTACGAGCTGCCCATCTCCCTTCGGCCCGATTACAAACACCGGGGGCAAATCGCCCTGCACGATCCCGACGGGAAACTGGATGTAGACCCGCTGACCATCATCGAAGGCTCGCAGCGGCCTCCACGACGGATTGGCGCCGGTAATCGCGTAGCGGAACCGGAGATTTTCCAGCGACATTCCGGTGGCAACGGGTGCCGCAGCGTCGGCGGCCTGTGCCTGGGCCTGCAAGGCTATGAGTTCGTCCTTGGGGTAATCCCATGATACCGAAGCCATCCAAGCCGCCTCCGTGGAAGCGAGCTCGACGAGGTAGGTGCGGCGATTGGTGGTGATGACGAGGTTTGTTTTGATGCCGCTACGTGTTGGTTTGACCATCACGTTAACGCGACGACCTATCCCGTTGCCACTCGTCGTATCGCCCACGATCCAGCGAACCGTATCGCCGGCAGCGACGGTCACGAGCTCTTCTCCGGCCTGCAAGGCGATGACCGTGACGCGACCGGGGCTCGTGTAGATCTGGTATAGCGCCCCTTCCGAGTACGGCCACACCTGGATTGCATTGACATAGCCTTCAGGAGTTGGCGTCACTCTTGCGTCGGCGTTAGCCTGTTCCACACGCTCCTGCGGACTCGCTTGCCCCGTTGGCGGGGCTGGCGTTGAGGGCGGTGGGCCCGAGGCCGAAAGTACGGGCTTCAGCTGATCGGGTAGCGGGAGCGGCTTTGGGACTTCCACGACCTTGATGGGCTGTGGAGGCTCCGGTAGCGGCTGGGCCTTCACGGGCTCGTCGAGCGAGATCGCTGGCGGAGGCTTGCGGGAAGTCGCGCAGCCGGCGATGACCAACACCAGAAACAGTAAGTAAATGCAGAACGCAGATATCTTCATGGCTTCTTCGCTCCATCGCTCGTATCGAGTTCGGGACTCCAGGACAGACCGTTGATGTAGACACCCAGAGGGTTGCGCCGGACCTGTTGCTCATTGCGCGGCGGCTGCATGACAACGGACAAGACAGCGGTCCAGCGATCGGCGCCTGACAGCGCGCCATTGGTGTAATGCTGCTCACTCCAGCGAACTTGAAACGAAGCGTCGCTTACCCGAACGACACTGGTCACATCCACCGACACGGAGTCCTCACCGACGTGGGCGAATGGATCGTGCGCGCGTGCGTAGTCGTTCAACGTGGCGGCACCGCGATCCGTGGTGTATCCGTAGGCATCTAGCCAGTTCTGCCGCACGACTACGGGATCGATCGACAGCGATCGAACATCCGTGATGAACCGCGTCAAGTGATAGGCGATCTGTGCATCCGAGGGCTTGTAAGGGGTGGCTGCCGCACCCACCGCATGAACCTCTCCGAGTCGATCGACCTCCACCACGTAGGGTGTGACAAGGGATTGCCCGGAATGCCATACGAGTCCCGCGGCCATGAGAATCGCGAGCGTGAGGCATCCGAATGCCATGAGCCGCCAGTTCTTGGCCTGCACACGGGCGCTCCCCAAGCGCTCGTCCCACACTTGTGCTGCCGCCTGATAAGGCGTGGCCGGTGGCGGTGTATCGCTGTATCGCACCCCAGGTCGCTTGAATCGCATTGCTGCGCTCCTTTACTCGTTGGAAGGATCGTCTAGGGACGGGCTCGCGCCCGAGCCACCGTGGTCGCCGGAGCGAACCGCGTGCGCGGCGCTTGAAGCGCCGTGCGCGATGTTTTGTCTGCGCTGAAGGCGCCGCGCCCAATCTGGCGCATCTGTGGTCCCGCCCTCTGATGTACCGGCTGGGTCGGCCGGGTTCGATGTGCTCCCGGCGGTTCCGGTGCTGGCCGCCGCAGCGAAACGATCTCTCACGGCCTTAGCACGCGACGCCACCTGTTCACCGACGGCCTGCGCGCCCGTGCGCATGACGTTCGCAACGCCCGCGCCGAAGGCTCGCGCACCGCCGCCCTCCGCGGTGGCGACTCCTGCGCGATACGCTGCGGCGGCGCCGCTGCCGACCCGCACGGCGCCGGCGGCGCCGCGGGCGGCCAGGCGAGTCCCGGCAGCGACGGCTGTACCGCCAGTGGCAATCGCTGCACCCCCTGCCACAGCGAGGCCTCCGACGCCGAGTGCAGTCCCGGCGGCAGCGCCGGCACCGAGTTGCGGTGCCCCGGACACGAGGCCGGTGGCGATGCCAGGTCCGAAGATCCCGAGGCCCAAGAGCGTCAGTGACGCCAGCATGATCGCGAGAGCGTGATTCAGGGATGGGTCCGCGCCCGTGGGCGATTGGAATTGGCCAAAGATCGTCGAGCCGATGCCGACGATGACGGCTAGGACCAACACTTTCACGCCCGATGAAACGACGTTCCCCAGCACTCTCTCGGCGAGGAATGCGGTCTTGTTCCAGAGTGCGAAGGGCACGAGCACGAAGCCGGCAAGCGTGGTCAGCTTGAACTCGATCAGCGTCACGAATAGCTGCACCGCCAGGATGAAGAAGCTCACGATCACGATGATCCACGTGAGGAACAGCACCACGATGCTGTCGAGATTCAGGAACACTTCTGGAAAGCCGGAGAGCTGCCCGATCTGCTGTAAAAGCGGCTGGCCGGCCGTGACGCCTACTGCCGCAAGCCGGCCCGGTTGCAGGAGTTGGGCCTGAGTCAATCCTGACCCCGAGGCCAGAAGCCCCAACCCCGCGAAGGACCGAAAAATGATTCCAGCGAGGGTGTTGAAGTTGCCGATGATGTACGCGAAGGCACCGACGTACAGGGTCTTCTTGATGAGCTTGGCAATGACTTCCTCACTGCCCATCGCCCAGAACAACCCGGCCAGCGTCATGTCGATCACGACCAGGGTTGCGGTCAGAAACGCCACCTCGCCGCCGAGCAGGCCGAAGCCTGAGTCGATGTATTGCGAGAAGACGCTTAAGAACTGGTCTATGACCGACAGGTCGTTCATGGCTCCTCTCTAGTTGTTGTTGTAGAGGCTCACCGTTTGCGGCGTGTACTGGACGCCGCTGCCGACAAACTGTTGCCGCACGGTGAGGGAACTGGTCTGCGCCGCGATCGGGTGGGCCTGCGCGAGCGCGGCAGCACGATCCTGCGTGAGTCTTAGCTGCTGCTCCTGCATCAGCTCGCGCGCGATCAGGGAAAGCAATTGATTCGTCGCCTGGCTTGCTTGCAGAGCGCCAACGGCCGACTGGCTCTGGTTGACAAGGCTGCTGAGAGTTGTCTCGTCGGTTGCCTGGTTCTGCGTCGCCTGGGCTTGTAACTGCATGGCGGTCTGGACGGCGCTACGAGAGTAGATCCAACGTGTCTGCGCGTCCGCGGTCAACTGAGTGAGACTGGTTCCGGTGGCATAGGACTGTGGGTAGTACCGGGTGAAGGTCGTATTCATCTGAGAGACGTTGAAAGCAAGACCCTGTGTCTGCTGGATCAGCCGATCGGTGGTGCTCAAGAGGTTGAGAATCTGAGGGAGTGTGTTGAGATTCAGGCCTTTAAGATTTCGCGCCTCGTTATCCAGCATCGTGGCTTCGTTTTGCAGCTGGGCCACCTGGTTTTCGACCTGCTGCAGCGTGTGCGCGACGGTCAGGATGTTTTGCGAGAAGTTGGGCGCGTCGAAGACTGCCCACTGGGCATGAGCAACAGGGGTTAGGCTCGTGAACAGGACGACGAGCGCAGCCAGTAGCGACTTCTTCATGGGGTGATCTCCAGTGGTGTTGGAAAGGACGAGGCAAGGTCGGCGGCCCAGCGCAGATCCCGGTGTCGCAGCCACGCCGCGGCGAACCCGTCGGGCGGGTTACTTGCGAGGACGTCATCGATATGTCGCTGGTCTTCTGGGGTGGATGCCGCAGCGAACGCGAGTGCCACCGGGCCGAGATCGAGATCGAATACTCGATTGCCCAAGCGGGACTGGTAGTAGTAATCCCGCTTCGGCTGCGCCTGGGCGACGATGGCGATCTGTCGGGAGTTCAGACCAAAGCTCTCGTAGACCGCGCGGATCTGGGGCTCGGTGGCCTGCGGGTTCGGCAAGAAAATGCGGCTCGCGCAGCTTTCGATGATGGCCGGCGCAATAGTCGATTCGCGGATGTCCGCAAGCGACTGGGTAGCGAAGACAACTGACACGTTCTTCTTGCGCAGCGTCTTGAGCCACTGCCGGATGCGGGAGGCGAATACGGGATCGTCGAGAAATAGCCACGCTTCATCGAGGATCAGAAGCGTCGGCGCGCCATCGAACCGCTCATCCAGCCGCGCGAATAAGTAGTGCAGCACGGCAACCACGGCCGCTTTGCTATGCATGAGTTCTTCCATCTCGAAGCCCTGCACGTTGGCGCTCCCGAGCCTGTCGTGATCAGCATCGAGCAGCCTTCCGTGGGCGCCGCCGAGTACGTAGGGCTGGAGGGCCTGGCGTAGCGCGTTGGATTGCAGGAGTACGGAGAGGCCGGTCATCGTGCGTTGCTCGGTGGGAGCACTGGCGAGACTTGCGAGTGCGGACCACACGACCTCCTTCTCCGCCGGCCCCACGGCGATCCCCTCGCGGGTCAGGCGGCCTTCGATCCACTCTCCCGCCCAGCTCCGATAGCCTTCGTGATCGATGCGAGCGAGGGGCTGGAAGGCAATTGATCCGTCCGTTCCGAGGTCGTAGTGCTCGCCTTCGAGCCCCAATGTCGTCGCGCGCATTGAGCGCCCCATGTCGAAGGCGAAAATGCGGGAACCAGGGTATCGGCGAAATTGCAGTGCCAGGGTGGCGAGCAGGACCGACTTGCCCATGCCGGTCGGACCCACGATGAGCGTATGGCCCACATCGCCCAGGTGGGTGACGAGCCGGAACGGTGTAGCGCCGTCCGTGCGGGTCACGATGAGCGGTGGGCCGTTGAGGTGGGCGTTACGCTCAGGTCCCGCCCAGACAGCCGATACCGGCATCAGGTGCGAGAGATTGAGGGTCGAGATCAGGGGCTGGCGCACGTTCGCGTACGCGTGGCCTGGGATCGACGACAGCCAGGCGTCGATGGCGTTCAACGTCTCCGGGATGGTAATGAATCCTCTGCCCTGGATGGCTCGCTCGACCGCGCGCAGCTTGTCATCTGCCGCAGTGGCATCGACGTCCAACACCGTGACGGTCGCCGTGACATAGCCGTAGGCCACCTGGTCACTTCCAAGTTCTTGAAGGGCCGCGTCGGCGTCCAGAGCCTTGTTATCGGCGTCGGTGTCGACCAGGGGAGTCGGCTGCTGGAAGATCGTCTCTTTGAGCAACGCGATCACGTTCTTGCGCTTGGCGAACCATTGCCGTCGCAGGCGCGTCAGTTCCTTCTCGGCTTCGGACTTGTCCAGGCACAAGAACCGCGTGCTCCAGCGGTAGGCGAACCCGAGGCGATTGAGATCGTCCAACACGCCCGGCCAGGTAGATGTCGGAAAGCCCCTGACCGTCACCACACGCAGGTGATGCGTACCCAACACGGGCGCCAGGCCACCGGTCAGCGCCTCATCGGCAAGGAGCGCATCCAGGTGGAAGGGCACCTCGGGTACAGCCACCCGATGCCGTCGCATCGAGACGCATTGATGGAGGTAGGTCAGCGTCTCGCCGTCGTCGAGCCAGTCGATCTCTGGCATTACCCCGTCGAGTAGATCAAAGAAGCGCTCCGTTTCGGATACGAAGGTCGTTAGTCGCGCTCGCCAGTCAACACCCTGGTCGCCGCGGTTCTCGTAGAGCAGCGCGGCGGCGCGTACCTTCGCTTCCTCGGGCGGCAAGTACAGGAGCGTCAGGTGATAGACGCTTTCGTAGTGACTTCCCGCCTGCTCGAATGCGGCCCGGCGCTCCTCATCCACGAGCCACGAGAGCGGTTCCGAAAACGAGGACTGCGGGTAGCCCGCGGCCTCGCGTCGTTCCGCCTCGATGAACAGCGCCCAGCCGGAGCCGAGCCGCCGGAGTGCGTTGTTGAGTCGGGCGGAGGTGGCCACCAGCTCGCTTTCGGTAGCGCTGTCCAGGTCTGGGCCGCGGAACCGCGCCGTGCGCTGAAAGGAGCCATCCTTGTTGAGCACGACGCCGATCGCGACAAGTCCCGCCCAAGGTAGCCAGTCGGCGAGCAGTTGAGGGCGCTGACGATACTCGTTGAGGTACAGCACGGTGTTCCTCTACACGTCGAATAGCGTGCGGTGGCGCACGTGTCGCGCGAAGACCTGCATGAACTGGGGATCGACCCGTGCACCCCACACCGCGAGCGCATGACCGACGAGCCAGAGTGCGATGCCAGGCAGCCAGAGCTGAAGCCCAAGGCCCACCGCCGCGGACAGCGTGCCGTTGGCAACGGCCACGGTGCGCGGTGCGCCACCCAGCAGGATTGGCTCGGTCAGGGACCGATGGAGCGGAACCTCGAAACCCGTGGTAGCCGCGCTCATCCGACCAGCGCTCCACCCGAGAATGAGAAGAACGTCAGGAAGAAGCTCGAAGCGGCGAATGCGATCGAGAGGCCAAAGACAATCTGGATCAACCGCCGAAAGCCACCACTCGTGTCACCGAAGGCGAGTGTCAGGCCCGTGACGATGATGATGATGACAGCGATGATCTTGGCCACCGGCCCCTGGATGGAATCCAGGATCGATTGCAGCGGCGCCTCCCACGGCATGTTGGAACCGGCTGCGTGCGCAGCGGGAGATAGTGCGACGAGCGAAGTGAGGGCAGCGCCCCACAGTAGACGCTCGCGCAGAGGCGTATTTACTGAAATGTGGACTTGTGTCACGACGGTTCTCCGGGGTTGGTGTGGGTAGGATCGGGAGAGAGCGCCGCAGCGGTCAGGCAGTAGCCGCGATCGTCGTAGCCGGTCACACGGGCGATGTCCTGGATGCGGCGAGCACGGCCGCGCCCGGCGATGTAGACGATTACGTTCACGGCTTCCGCGATTAGCGCGCGAGGGGGAGTGACCGCGACCTCGAGGATGAGTTGTTCGAGCCGGAACAGCGCGCCCTCGGCCGAGCCGGCATGCACGGTTGCAATACCGCCGGGATGCCCTGTACCCCAGGCCTTGAGCAGGTCGAGCGCTTCTCCCCCGCGTACCTCGCCAACGATTACTCGATCGGGCCGCAGGCGTAACGTCGAGCGCACGAGCTCCGCCATGCTGACTACGCCGGCGCGGGTGCGTAGCGGCACGTGATCACGAGCCGCGCACTGAAGCTCGACGGTATCTTCGAGAATGATGACGCGGTCGCCCGTGCTTGCGATCTCTGCGAGCAACGCATTCGCGAGGGTGGTCTTGCCCGTGCTCGTTCCGCCGGCAATCAGGATATTCAGGCGCTCGCGTACCGCCTGGCAAAGAAACGCCGCCTGGGCGGCCGTCAGAATTCCATCGGTGACGTAGTCGGTGAGGCGAATGACGCCGACCGCGCGCTTGCGCAACGCAAACGCCGGGCCTGGCGCGACCGGGGGTAACGCGCCCTCGAAGCGCTCGCCCGTCTCCGGGAGTTCCGCGGTCAGCAGCGGCTTGCCGGAATGCACCTCTGTGCGCACGTGGGCGGCAACCAACCGGATGATGCGTTCGCCGTCCGCGGCCGAGAGGTTAATCCCCATCGGGGCACGACCGCTCGACAGGCGATCGATCCAGAGTGAGCCGTCCGGGTTCAACATGATCTCGACGACATCCGGATCTTCGAGCGCCAGGGCGATCTCAGGACCCATCGCCGTGCGCAGCATGCGAATTCGCCGATCGAGAGATCTGGCCTGCGGCGAGATAGGGTCCTTAGGCGCCGAGCTCATGGGCTTGACTCCGCGGCGCCCTGCGAGTCATCTAGTTTCACGAAACTGTCGACGTCGGGTGCGATTTCCTCGTGCAGATCCTTGATGAGGCTTTGCCCTCTCATCAGGTGACGACTCAATTGCTCGATGAACTGTGTGTAACGAACCTTGCCCTGGGCACGGGCCGCGTCCCGGTGCGCTTCAGGCATCGGCGTGCTGACGGTGAGGAAGTAGCGCACATAAAGCGCAACGGTCTCGATCAGGATGACTTGGTCGCGCTCCAGTTTCTCGAACTGCCGAGACAGTCGATCGAGGCGTTTAGCCATCGCGGCTTCGCGTTGATCGCCGGAGTCGGGCGACAGCCAGGAGGCGAGTGCCGCGGCAACGATGGACGACTTGGAAATGCCCTTCATTGCCGCGAGCTCGTCGAGCCGGCGGGCATGCTCTCGCTCGATGAACAAATTGAGACGGGCACGGCTCACAGGGGGATACCGTCCGCTGGATCAAGACTGGCGAGTCTCGCGACCCGTTGCAGCCTCGGGTCAAGATCCCTCGGTAACGGAGTCTCCGAGTCGTCGTCATCGAGGACGGCGAGGTCGCCTACGCCTGGCTCCGGCGGCGTGACGAAGTTGACCTCTGCCAATGCCGGCTGGCGCTGAAGGCCTCCCTCGTCCGTCACCGCGCCACTATGTTGGCCGCCGTCGATCCGTGGCCTGGCGGGGACCTCCGGTACGGATAGGCTGCTCCAATCATCTGCCCGCGCCGCTGGAGCGTCCGCGTATCGCTTTGCTGCTAACAGCGCCGGGGGCTTCAGCACGCGGCGCTTGAAGTTGGCGTCCTGGTAGTAGCGCAGTTTCTTGGCCCGGATGGGCGGATGACCGGAGACCATGACCACCGCGTCATCCGGTGGCAGCTGCATGATTTCACCCGGTGTCAGCAGCGGCCGTGCGGTTTCTTGGCGAGAGACCATCAGATGCCCGAGCCAAGGCGCCAGTCGGTGTCCCGCATAATTGCGCTGCGCACGCAGCTCCGTTGCCGTGCCCAGCATTTCAGAGATGCGTTTCGCGGTACGTTCGTCGTTGGTCGCAAATGCAATGCGCACGTGGCAGTTATCCAGGATCGAGTGGTTGGATCCGTATGCCTTGTCGATCTGATTGAGGGACTGTGCGATGAGGAAGGCTCGCAGGCCGTAACCGGCCATGAAGGCGAGCGCACTCTCGAAGAAGTCGAGCCGACCGAGTGCCGGAAATTCATCCAGCATCATCAGCAACCGATGGCGGCGTGCAATACCGTCTGAGCCGTCGAGGGATTCGGTCAAACGCCGGCCGATCTGGTTGAGAATCAGTCGGATCAAAGGCTTCGTCCGGCTGATATCTGATGGCGGCACGACGAGATACAACGAGACTGGATTCTCTGCGGAGATAAGATCGGCGATACGCCAATCGCAGCGAGAGGTGACTTGGGCCACTGTCGGATCTCGGTAGAGTCCCAGGAAGCTCATGGCCGTGGACAGCACGCCTGAGCGCTCGTTTTCACTCTTGTTAAGAACTTCGCGCGCAGCGGAGGCCACGACGGGGTGCGATGAATCGCCGAGATGCTTGGTCAACATCATCCGACGCAGTGTTGTCTCGAACGGGCACGCGGGGTCAGAAAGAAAGTTAGCAACGCCGCGCAACGTCTTGTCCTCACCCGCGTAGAGCACATGAAGGATTGCGCCTACCAGCAATGCATGTGAGGTCTTCTCCCAGTGATTACGCCTCTCCAGGGCGCCCTCGGGGTCAACCAGGATGTCGGCGATGTTCTGGACGTCGCGCACTTCATGTGCTCCGCGCCGAACCTCGAGCAATGGGTTGTAGGCAGCCGAGAGTGGATCGGTGGGATTGAACAGCAGGCAGTGGGAGAAGCGCGCACGCCATCCGGCAGTGAGCTGCCAGTTCTCACCCTTGATGTCGTGGATCACGGCAGAACCCGGCCACGTCAGCAGTGTTGGGATGACGAGGCCGACGCCCTATCCACTCCGCGTTGGCGCGAACGCCATAACGTGCTCTGGGCCGTCATGACGCAGGTAATTCCCGTCCTTGGAACCGAAGAGGACTCCGGCGGGATTGGAAAGGCCTGCCCTGCGAATTTCAGCGAGCACCGCCCACCTGGCGGAGCCGTAGGTCGTGACCAGCTTAGACTGCCGTGCTCGCCAGACCGACATCGCGATGGCCGCACAGCAGGCCAGTAGGCCGCTAGTCGCCGCAATCGTGCCGCCCCGCAGAAATACACGCGGCGCGTAAGCCTCGAACCAGTACCACCACTCGAACAGGCTCCACGGGTGATAGATCGGTACGCCGAGGAAGTCAAACCAGGGCGTACCCAAGCGTAGTTGGTAGCCTAGATGCGCTGCTGTCCACTGGGTCGCACCCCAGGTTCCCGCGACCACGATGCCGAACACCGCCAGCACCTGACCAAACAGCACGCTCGTGCCTTGCATATGCGCTTCTGAACCTCCCTGCCTTGGCGCGACAATAAAGTGCCGCGTGTGGGGAGATTCCGGACCCGATCAGAGTTGGTCAAAGACCGTTATCGGGAAAATCGAGACGAGCAAAACAAGATTTCTAAGGAGGGAGACCGCGTGCGCAGCCCTTCAAAGACAGTCGCGCCAGAGCGTAGACCGTTATTGCCGGCTTTCCGTTCTGCAATGACCATTCAACATATTCAGTGCTTGCATCCGTGCAATCGCACGGTTTTGATGTTCAACGACGGTTCAGCGCTGCGGCGTGTATTGAGCTTTGCCGTTGCCCATGAAATTCCGACGAAACGCTTCGGTCGCCGCAGAGCATTCCGCTTCACCAATCTTTGCGTGATTTTCCCTACATTGACGCATGACTTCCCTCAGTCTTGTTGGGTCCGCCACCAGTGAATCGACCGTGTCAAGCGACTGAGACTTTCCGCAGGCAGCCAATGTTAGGGTCAACACGACCAGATAGTCACTTTTCATCCGATATCCCCATTCCGGGCCCAGCCGACGACGCAGAGGGAGTCGGTTCAAGCGGGTTTACGCGATCGATGAAATTGCTCAGTTGCGCTGACGGTTCGATGTCTGGTCGTAACAGGTACGTTGTCAGTAACGGGGGTTCCCCCGCGATAGGTCGTGCGACGACGTCCGGATGCCGGCAAGCAGCAATCTGCCGTGAAGTGGTCAATCCGACGCCATATCCCGCCGCTATCAGCGTCAGCAGTAAATCGTGAGTTGTTACATGTTCTGCGACTTTGGGCTCGACATTGACGGTTCTCAGAATCCTCTCGATCTGCCGGCTTGAGCCCTCGCAAGTCTCGGGATGGCAAAGGACTAGTGGGTACCGCAGCACGGCTTCCAGAGGGACGTGCTTGTGGCTTAGCAATGGGTGACGCGCCGGAACCGCAACAACGAGCGAGTCGGTCCATACTGGTTCGACTATTATTCCGTCCCCCACATCCGCCCCCTGTGCGAATCCGGCGTCGTACTGGTCATCGCGCAGCCCTTTGATCTGCTGCGACAGCGGCGTTTGGAATAGGCGTATTTCCACCTCTGGCTCTTCGGCACGGGATCGGGCAAGTAAGCTAGCCAGTCGCGATGGTGGAATTGCTGCGTAATTCACGCCATGTCGGTCCACGGTTTCACAGCATGTCGGTCCAGCGTTTCGCGGCATGCCGGCCACCGATTTCACGCCATGCCGGTCCAGCATTTCACGGCATGTCGGTCCAGTTCATGAGGTAGGACGACCAACGGCTACCCTGGGTCCTTTTTGCATCAAGCGAAGGGGATTTAAGGGTGGCGCAAGCGAGGTTGTCCATGAGGAAGATACGAGAGGTACTTCGGCTTCGGGCTGAGGGTTTTAGCGAGCGAGAGATTGCGCGCAGCGTCGGCTGCGCCCGATCAAGTGTGCAGATTTGCCTGTGGCGAGCGGATCGGGCGGGCGTTGCCTGGCCTCTGTCGCCCGGCCAGGATGAGGCGGCGCTCGAGGCGCTGCTGTATCCGCGGCGCCCGCCGGGCGTCGCGGTGCAGCCGACGCCAGATTTTGAGTGGGTTGAGCGCGAGCTCAAGCGCAAGCACGTCACGCGCCGGCGGCTGTGGCGCGAGTACCTGGACCGCCACCCGGAGGGACTGAAGTACACAGCGTTTTGCGTGAAGTTCCAAGCGTGGCGGGCCACTCGCGCGGTGACCCTCGCGCTCGAACACACGCCCGGGGATCAGCTGTTCGTCGATTATGCCGGCGATGCGGTGCTCATCGTCGATCCGAAGACCGGGCTCGAGCATAAGGCGTGGCTGTTCGTCGCGGTGTGGCCCTACAGCGCGCGGCTGTATGTGGAAGCGACCCGCACCCAGACCTCGGCCGACTGGCTCTCGGCGCATGTACGGGCGCTGGAGGATTTTGGCTGCGCGCCTCGTGCACTGGTGCCCGACAACTGCTCCACCGCGGTGAAGAAGGCGCTGCGCTACGATCCGCAGTTCAACCGCAGTTACGCAGATTTTGCCGAGCATTACCGCCTCGCAGTACTTCCCGCGCGCGTGAGGAAGCCGCGCG